>NZ_CP048266.1:0-2314355 GCF_019469225.1 Apibacter sp. ESL0432
ATTTGCTTCAATAGGCTTCTTGAAATTACTAAAAGATGATGAAATTTAAGTTATTGTATTGGATACTTTTTGTAAATCAGGTAATATTTGCGCAAACTATGATCTATGGTTATCTCAAAGGAGACCAGGATAAGCCTTTGGATCAGGCTGTCGTTAGCTTAGGTGAAGATCGTTTGATACAATCCAAATCCGATAGGGTAGGATATTTTCAATTTAAAGATGTAGCTGCCGGAACTTATCTAATCATCATTAATAGAGTAGGCTATGTGCCTTTAACTCTAACGGTAAAAGTTTTTCCTAAAGAAATGAGGAAAGATTTAGGAGTGATAAAATTAGAATATAATCCTTCTCAAGAGGATGAAGGTTTATTGACATTGATGGAAGATGATTTTTCGCCTGATGAAGAGAGTTCTCAATCAATGACCGGAATTGGGTTATTACAATCTTCTAAAGATGTGTTTTCTAAAACCGCCTCTTTTGAATTAGGATCTTACTGGATCAAAGTAAGGGGAATTGATAACAGTTATGCAAATATTATGTTTAATGGTATTCCAATGTCTAAAAATCATACAGGAAAACCTGATTTTGGAAATTGGGGTGGTTTAAATAATGTTATTAAATATCCTTACGAATTAGCAGAAAATAATACCATCTCTGATTATTCTTTCAGCAATTTGGGAGGAACAACTTATTACGATACACGTTCTTCTTCTTACAGGAAAGGATTTCAGCTAACCTATTCTTTTTCAAATCGTACGTATCAACATAGAATCATGACAACGTATTCCTCGGGAATGCTTCCGTCAGGATGGGCTTTCACTTTTTCAGGTTCCAGAAGATGGATGGAAGAAGGAGTAATTGATGGGACCTATAACAATTCATATGCGTACTTCGCATCTCTTGAGAAAAAAATTAATGATAACCACAGACTAAATCTTACTGCATTCGGTGCTCCTACAAGAAAAACAGGAATGAGTCCTAATACACAAGAAGTATATGACCTAAGAGGTAAGAATTATAATTCATATTGGGGCTGGCAAGATGGAGATAAAAGAAATGAAAGGGTAAAAAGAATTTTTGAGCCGATATTTATGTTAACTCATTACTGGAATTTAAGCGATAAAACAAAGATAACAACTACAGCCTCATATCAATTTGGATATAATAAAAGTTCCCGTCTAAATAGGTATGAAGCCGATAATCCATCTCCAACTTATTATAAAAATTTACCTAGTTACTGGCTTAGTCAGGAAAATGTGACGGAATATGAAAATTTTCTACATGCTTGGGAGACTAATGATCTCAACGTGACTCAACTCGATTGGGGATATTTATATAATACGAATTATCATGCTCCAACATATCAAGATCCCTACAGCGGGCAAATAGGCAGAAGGGCTTCCTATTTCCTGGTGGATGATGTTTATAAAGATAAAACCTTTAATGCTGCCACTCATTTGCATACTTTTTTGAGCGATAATTGGAAATTATTTCTCAATATAAATTATCAAAATTTAGTTTCAGATAATTATAGAGAGGTAAATGATTTATTGGGAGCAGATTTTGTCGTAAATGAAAGTTCATTTATAAAGGGTGATGGTTCCGGTTCATCTACCGATGATTATAACAGCTTAAAACCGGGTAGTGTGGCAAGGAAAGGCGAGAAAACGGAATATGATTACCGAATGTTCAGGCAGGAAATAACAGGAAATGCTACCTCAAGAGTAACGTTAAACCATTGGGAGATGGCAGTATCATTAGTATTCGGTTGGAATGAAGCCTATAGAGACGGAAAATTTAAACACGGATTATATCCGAATAATTCGTACGGAAAATCTAATAAAGCCAATTTTACAGAATTGGGTCTTAGAACAGGAATAACTTATAAGATTAATGGAAGAAATTTCATTATAGTAAACTCCGCCTATTTTGAGTCTTCACCAACTTTAAATGAAATATTTGTGAATTCCCGATTAAATAATGATATAACACCTCATATATCTAATCAAAGAATAAATACTAATGATTTAACATATATTTTAAGGTCTCCTTCTGTGAAAGCCAGGATTACCGGATATTATACAAAGATAAAAGATGCGGTAGAAATAACACGTTATTATGCTAAAGGAGTTAGTTTAGATGAAAGTGAAGACGCGTTTGTTTCAGAAGTTTTAGCAGGTGTTGAAAAAGAATATTTAGGGTCCGAAATAGGGTTGGAATGGAAATTAACACCATCTTTAACCCTCTCCGGTATAGCATCTGTAGGACAATATACATATAAAAATAATCCTAATTTGTACATACTTAGTGATAATTCACCGGGTGTACATGATTACGGATCTTCTTTCATTAAAAATTATAAGATTACCGGAACACCGCAAAAAGCATATGTTGTAGGAATTAAATATGATTCGCCAAACTATTGGTGGGTAGGAGTTAGTGGTAATTTTTTACAAGATAATTATTCGAATATATCTTCTCTATCAAGAACCAAAAATTTTATTATGAAAGATGATGCTTTTCCCTATGAGGGAGCTACTCAAGAAAATGTTAAATCAATTATAAAACAGAAGCAATTTCAAGATGTTTTTATGTTAAATGCTTCTTTGGGTAAATCTCTTAAAATGGGTAAATATTCCCTGGGTTTAAGTGCTTCGGTAAATAATATTTTAAATGAAAGAGGATATGTTACCGGATCATTTGAGCAAGGAAGATATTCCAATTATGAACAATTGGAAAAAGATAAATCGTTGGCCTATCCGCTTTTTGGCAATAAGCTTTTTTACGATAGAGGCAGATCGTATTTCATAAACGTTTCTTTTAGATTTTAAATTAATGCTGAAATAAACGATAAATTTTAAAATTGAAAAAATGATTAAAAATAGTGTACTATTTATATTTATATCTTGGTTTCTCTTGGCCTGTGTACATGATGATGATTATAAAAATCCGTCAGTAAATCAAGGTCGGCTAATGCAAGCAACTGTATACATTTCCGATCTTTTAAAAAAAGCTCCTGTTTTTACCGGAAAAAATGGTATAGAGGCACAAGCTTTTACAAATGGCGAAATTTTAGAGGGTTATGTTATTTCAACAGATCATGCCGGAAATATTTATAAAAATTTATTTTTAGTAACTGAAGACGGAACTCAAGGGATTGTACTCAGCATTAATAAATCCAGCTTATATACTTATTATCCGCTTGGGTCTAAACTATATATTAAATTAGATAATCTCTATTATGGAAAGCAAAACGGTATGGTTCAGATTGGTATGCTTCCCACACAGCCGGAAAAATATATTGTCGATCAAATATCCCCTTCAATTATGAAATCGAATATTATCTTGGGTAAAGATCAAAAAAATGAAGAAGAATTGGTTATTAAAAGAAATTCAGACGGTAAATTATTAACTGCTAGAGAGGTCAATAATAATGAAACATATTTGTGTACCTTGGTTGAAATTAGCAGAGTAGAATTTAATGAATCGGGTAAGACATTTGTAAGAAACAATTCAAGCACTGACAATCAGGTAAATACTATAAATCTCAATTATTTTACTGTACCTATAAGTAATTATGCTTCATTTGCGGGATATAAAATTCCCTATGGAGAGGGTAAATTGAGAGGAATTATGACCCGATATGATGGGATGTATAAAACCTATAGATTGAACCTGAGAACTATAGAAGATGTCAAAGATTTTCCACTTACTCAACCTTTTTTTATTGAAACTTTTAATAAGGTTTCAAATGTATCCGTAAGACCTAAAATAAATAATGCAAACGGTTTTGATAATTCTCAATCGGTCACCTATAGTGATCCTTATGGAAAAGCAGATATTAGAACTTCAGGAACTTCATTTCCTTCCCCTTTGGTATGGTTTCCGGCAAATACTAATGCTTCATTAATTATAGACCATATCAATACATCCGGTCATAAACAAATGGTTTTATCGTTTAAACTCAATGTAGGCATTTTTGATTCATTGGATATTGGCTTTGTGGATGATTTAATAGTGAAATGTAATGATGTTGAAGTGGAGCTGCCCCATATTGCTTTAGATATAAGCAACAATAAAAATACATTTTATACTGTGCGAATTCCTATTCCGGATGGTACTCAAAAAATTGAATTTTTTGGATCGGCAAGTAAAAATAAAAAAGGAATTAGGATTGATACGATACAATTGGAAGATTAATTATTGAAATGATGAGATTTAAATACATATATTCACTTATAATTATTGGATTGGTGGTTAAGGGATTTCTTATCTCCTGTGTTGATAATGATGACTATTCAACGCCCCCGATTCCTCCAAGCGGATTTTTTAAAGAAACTTTTAATAAGGTAACTAAAGTCAAGGGAGGAATAATTATTTCAAGTCCATGGCCTAAAATAACAGCGGTTACTAATTTTGATGGAGAAGCAAAAGGAGCAGTTTATTCGGATCCATTTAGACTGGCTGATATTAGAAAATTAAACGGATCCAGTGAAATTGCCAAGAAAGAATTTTTTATATGGTTTCCGGCAAACAAAGAATCGTCTTTAATCATAAGTAATATCCCATTAGGAAACCGAAAAAATATAGCCTTGAGATATAATTTCAATGCAAATATTTATAACTCAGATGATATTTCTAATACAAACAAGCTAAGAATTAGATTTAATGAGAAAGAGCTGACATTACCCGATATTGAACTTAATGCATTCAACAATAGAAACAAATACAAAGGCGTAATGATCAGAATTCCGGATGAAATTTTAAAAGAAATTTCAACCTTAGAATTGATTAGTGAAGCGGCAAGTAATGATAGAGGTTTTAGAGTTGATGATATTGAATTGGTTGAGAATTTTCCGAATTTTGAATAAAGGTAAATAATAAACAAACTGTTTTTTATAAGCTATTTTAATTGGAATAATTTTGTATATTTAGTTAGTTAATTCTTTAAAAATAGTATATGCAAAAAACAGCTTTAATTACCGGGGCTACTTCAGGTATAGGTCAAGCTACGGCGAAAATTTTCGCTGAAAAAGGAATCAACCTTATACTTTGTGGAAGAAGAAAAAGTAGATTGGACGATATAAAAAAAGAATTGGAAGATAAAGTGAAAATAACCACTCTTTCATTCGATGTTGGAAATAGAGAAGCGGTATTTTCTGCTATAGAAAGTTTGTCGGATCAAAACAAGAAAGATATAAATATATTAGTAAATTGTGCAGGAAATGCCCATGGATTAGACACATTTTTGGATTCTTCAATTGATGATTTTGATTCGATGATCGATTCGAATGTTAAAGGCCTTCTATATGTATCCAAAGCCGTCGTGCCTATTTTAGTTGCCAACAAAAGAGGACATATAATAAATATAAGTTCTATTGCAGGAAAGGAAACTTATCCAAAAGGAACGGTTTATTGTGCTACCAAACATGCCGTGGAAGCAATCAGTAAAGGAATGAGAATGGATTTATTAACTAAAGGGATAAAAGTTACCAATATTGCTCCGGGTGCTGTTGAAACTGAATTTTCCTTAGTTCGATTTAAAGGAGACCAAAAAAGAGCAGACTCTGTTTATCAGGGTTTTGAGCCTTTAGTTGCAGAAGATATAGCGGATGCTATCTATTATGCCGTTTCTAGACCCGACCATGTACAAATTGCGGATATGACCATATTTCCCAAAGCTCAAGCTTCCGGAACGTTATTTGACAGAAAATAATTATTTAGTTACTTATTTTCATACCAGATATTCCAGGCATGATCAGCTTGTAAATGGAGCATTTCCAATCCATTTTTAGTTTGTGAACCTGCTTTTTTTCCCAGCTGTAACAATTTAGTTTCTTCAGGATTGTATATCAAATCATAAATTAAATGTTCAGGGGTAAAAAAATGAGCGGGTACAGGGGGGCAATCTTCTATATTAGGATAAGTTCCTACCGGTGTTGTATTTATAATTAAATTGTGAGATGAAATTATTTCTTGGGTTAATGAGCTATAGGTATTTATTCCGTTTCGGGAGATGATTGTATAAGGTATGGAAAGATGGTGTAATATATATGCGACCGCTTGGGAAGCTCCACCGTTACCGAGAATTAAAGCCGATTGGTGATGAGGTTTTAATAAAGGAACTAATGAGTTTTTAAAACCGATTGCATCGGTATTATAACCTATCCTTTTTTTACCTTTAATTTTAACCGTATTAACAGCTCCAATTTTTTCAGCCTCCGGACTTAATTCATCTAGAAAATCTAGGATATCTTTTTTATAAGGAATGGTAACATTAAAACCGAGTAAATCCGGCGTGTTAAAGAGTTTTGAAATATCATTTTTGGAAGGAATATCAAATATTTTATAGGAAAAATCTTTTAATCCCATTAGTTTAAATTTTTCCGTGAAATAATTTTTGGAAAAAGAATAAGAAATATTTTTCCCTAATAAACCTAAAATCATATTTAATCAACTTGAAGTTACTAACAAATATATAAAAACCCGAGTTTATATTATACAAATTAAATAAAGATATGTATTTTTGCAGCGTTTAATCCTAATTGGATGTTTGTCGAACCAAGTAATCGAATATGAAAAAAATAATTATTATTATAATAATTTTGTTTTTATTACTTTCGTTGGGATTAATTATAATAGGCGTTCCTTATTACAAAAAATATTACAGCTCTAATGTTATACAGGAAAAGCTTATATATATTCCAACTCGAGCTAGTTACCATCAGGTAAAAAAAATGATAGCTCCTTATCTTAAAGACATCGAATCTTTTGACAAAGTAGCTTATGCCAAAAAATATCCGGATAAAATAAAAGCAGGAAGGTATAAATTAAATGTAGGCGAAAATAATAAAGATTTAATCAGGCGATTGTTATTAGGCAAGCAAGATGAAGTTCATTTAAGAATTAAATCATATGATGACATTTATGAATTAGCTTCCGATTTAGGTAAGAATTTAGAAGATGATTCTTTGCATTTTATAAATTATTTTAAAAAACAAGCATCATTAAAAGGATATAATGATGTGGAAGAACTGAAAATATATTTCACTCCTGAAACCTATTATATGGACTGGAACACTTCTCCGGAAAAATTATTTTCAAGATTTGAAACTATTCATAACCGTTTTTGGAATGAAAAAAGAAAAGCAGAAGCCGATAAATTAGGTTTGTCTGTTATAGAAGTTTATACCTTAGCTTCTATAGTTCAAAGGGAATATGTAAAAAAAGACGAACTGCCCATCATCGCCAGCTTATATCTTAATCGTCTAAAAAAAGATATGAAATTACAATCGGATCCTACCGTTCAGTATGCTGAAAGAAAAGTATATGGTTTTAAGGTTCAAGTTAAGAGAGTAAAAAATGTATCTATTGATTCTCCATACAATACCTATAAGTATAAAGGTTTACCTCCTTTACCTATATGTATTCCTAATGATTTTGTAGTCGATGCCGTTTTAAATCCGGCTACAACTGATTATTTGTATATGTGTGCCATAAGAAATACCGGCAGACATGCCTTTACCTCGAATCCGGCAGAGCATATGAAAAATGCCAGAGACTACATTGATTGGTTAAATTCGCTCAAAATAAACTAAAATAAATATTATGAAATTAAATTTACTGAGTAAATACAGAACCATATTGATGGGTTTTGCCATTTTATGGGTAATGTTTTACCATTCTCACGTGTATGTAGGTACATCAAATTTTTTAGAATTCTTTAAACGGATAGGCTACGGAGGAGTGGATATTTTTATATTAGTATCCGGTTTTGGTGTCTATTTTTCTATCCATAATGATGATTCAATAAGACATTTTTATAAAAAAAGAGCATTACGTATATTACCTTATTACTATCCAATTGTTATAGTAGTAACTATCGTAGCGATAAAATTGGGGATTTGGAAATCGGATGCTTTATTTTATAATTTAACTACTTTAGGATATTGGAGAAATGTGGGTTTAGGATATATATATGATTGGTATATTCCAGCACTTTTGTTTTTATATCTTTTAACGCCTTTATATTACAAATTTTTTAAAATAAATAAGACCGTGACTACCCTATGTGCTATAACAGCAGCTTATGTATTTAGCTATTCAACACATGGTACATATGAATATCTTTATAATTTAACATTTAGGATACCTCATTACGTTATAGGTTTTTGGTTAGCTGATTTTTTAATCAGAAATAAGGAATATGAATTTAATAAAATTACAATAGTTTTATTTGCATTAAGTTTAATAGTAGGAGTATGTCTTCTTTATTATTTTTATTATTACACTCCTTATTTTGAAGAATATGGAATTTATGTGGCTCCTTTTATTCTTATAACTTTGCCATTGTGTATGTTTTTATGTTATTTCTTTTCTTTGTTTAAGTCGTATAAATTTCCGATTCTTACATTTTTAGGAATACATAGCCTTACCTTATTTATATTTCATGAGAAAATTCTCTATTTTTTTCATCTGTTTTTGCCATCCAACATTGAAAATATATGTTCATTTATTGTAACATTTATTTTAGCGTATGTATGGCAAAAATTAGTTGACAATATTGTTAATAAGATAACCATCAAGAAAAAAATAACTATCTAATAGGAGAATTAGAAAATATCAAATAATTAAAGCATTTTTAAAGTATTAACTTCGAGGTCTGTGAGAATTCTCCAGTAACCTCGTTTTAATGCTTTTTTTGTTAATCCGGCAAACATTACCCGATCGAGCTTTTCTACCTCATATCCTAACCTTTCAAACATTCTTCGAATAATACGGTTCCACCCGATATGAATTTCAACTCCTACTTCGTTTTTTGGAGCTCCTTCAATGTAGGATATCTTGTCAACCTTAGCTATTCCCTCTTCAAATCGTAAACCTTCCAACAATTTACCAAAATCTTCAACCGAAACTTTTTTATTTAATGTGACATGATAAATCTTTTTAACTTCATGAGAAGGATGGGTTAATTTTTTAGTAAGATCTCCATCATTAGTTAAAAGAAGTACACCGGTAGTTTGCCTATCCAATCGGCCGACAGGATATAAACGATAAGGAGAAGCATTTGCGACTAAATCCAATACGGTCTTTCTGGCCTTTTCATCCTTAGTGGTTGAAATATAACCTTTGGGTTTATTCAAAAGTACGTATACATTTTTCTCAGGGCGAATATATCTTCCGTCAAAAAATACTTCATCGCCCGGTTGTACTTTATACCCAAATTCTGTAATAATTTTTCCGTTAACTTCAACAACTCCATTTTGAATAAATATATCCGCTTCTCTTCTGCTGCAAACGCCTGAATTTGCTATATATTTATTAAGTCTTGTTCCCTCATTTTCTTTGGGGGGTTTAGGTAATCTTTTTCTAAATGGAGCAGTTGATGCAAATCGTTTTTTATCCTCGAATTTATTTTTTTTACCGGCTTTATTTTCCTTTTTATCATTGGCTTTGAAATATTCTTTTTTATGAGACTTTTCATTTCTTCCAGAGCCTCTTCTGTCGTATGATTTATTATTTTTCATCTGTTACAAATCTATGTTAATATACCTTTATGATATATGTGAATATAAATGGGTAGAAAGCTGTTTTTAAACAAACTTCTTTAAAAGTGCAAAGTTAAGGGATTCCCATCAATAAATACTAGAGAAATAGTGCCTAAAAAAATCCAAAATTTGATCATAAATATTAATATTTGAATATATTGAGGTTTACTTAACCAGATAACCACAATCGAACAAACGCATAATAGGATGGTTAGTAAATAGTAAAGTCGTATTTCATAAAGATGAGGTTCGCAACTTAATTGAAATGAAATACCTAATAATAAACAAAATAATATATTTAATATAATTTTGGTAGGTATAATACCTAAAGTATTAGGCAAAGTATGGTAGTTAAATAGATGATCATATTTATAGGAGAGAAGATCTTTACAAATATCTTTGATGAATATGATAAAGAATAAAAATCCGGAAAGATATAAAATGTAAGAAGAAAAATTTTCATAAAATAAAAACAGTGCTAAAAAAGGAAAAAGCATAATTGCAGAATTAGTCAAATTATTGATAAAAACTATTCGACTGAGTTTATGGCTGTAAAACCAAATGATAAATTGATAGATTAGAAAAAAAATAAAAATACGATAAGATAACACTATGGCAATAGTTAAAGATATGAAATTGAAGAAAATGTAAAATCGTAAAGCTATTCCATTACTGATAAATCGTTGCAATATAGAAGTTATCGGCCTATATATCATATCTTTTTCCTGATCGTAAAAAAAATTTATTATATAACCGGCCATGGCACTTAGTGATGAGGATAAGACTATACCATGAAGCTTTATATTTTTTAAATTCTCAACAATATTTTTTTCATCACCAAATAAATAGATAGCAGAAATATACATGGCTAGAATTAGCATAATTACATTAAAAATTCTAACTCTAACCAAAAAAGAGAGGTTAATTAAAATTATTTTTTTTCCTGAAGAGTACATCCATTAAGGATATTAATCAGGTAAAAATACAAAAAAAATTAAGGGATTTATAATTAAAAACGGTATACGACTTCTTTTTTGTAATTTTTTAACATTTTTTCAGTAGCTTCATAATCCTGGGTAAAGCCTAATATATATCCGCCACCTCCGGATCCGCAAAGTTTCAAATAATAAGTATTAGTATCAATACCCTTTTTCCAAATTTTTAAAAATTTTCGAGGGATCATAGGGGTAAAATGATTTAAGGCCCACAGAGAAAGATGTTTCAAGTTTTGAAAAAAGGACCCCATATCTCTATTGAGGAAAGAATCTATGCAATTGTTGTTATATTTTATAAATTCTTCTTTTAATGTTTTTCTAAAACCTTCATTTTTAAGTTTTTCGAAAAATATCTGAACCATAGGTTCTGTTTCACCGGGCATACCGGAATTAATTAAAAAAACAGCTCCTTTTCCATCTTTGCTCTCAGTCAATCCGATTTTGTCAACATCTGCATTAGGCTGAATTAACAACGGGATATTCATATAACAGATAAGAGGGTCAATACCTGAACTTTTTCCGTGAAAAAAAGATTCCATTTGTCCTAAAACATTTTTTAAATCTTTTAAATCAGTTTTTAGAATCTTATCAGATGAAATTTTATTTACAGAATATTTATCGAAGATAGCAGCTACTAGAGCACCGGAGCTACCAACCCCATACCCTTGAGGAATATTAGAATCAAAGAACATTCCTTTTTCAATATCTTTTTCAAGCTGAGAAATATTAATCGAAAATTTTTCAGGTAATGATAAAGTTTTCAAATAATCTGCAAATTTATGCAATGATTTATTTGATTTTGATTCAATTTCATTAAGTTCTGATGAAAACTGTAAGGTTCCTTTGTAGGCATTGTAGGGTAAGGTTAACCCTCTTGAATTTTCAATAATTCCATATTCTCCAAAGAGTAAAATTTTTGCATAAAATAAAGGATGCTTCATATTTTAATATTCTTCAAAAAACGTTACAAATTTACACATTATATTAATTTTATAATTAAAATTTAACTAATATTTTTAAAAACCTTTGACAGTTTCTTATTTTAAAAATTACTTCAATCGAATGGCTTTATGAACAAAATAATATTACTGATAATGAATAATTTGACATAAATTTTTCAGTAACTAGAAGATTAACTTAATCGTATACAAATTTTTTGATATTGCATACGTATCAGTAATTTTTTTAGGTTTAGATATAATTGCTATTATTCATCTAATTAGCGAGTTACCTTGTTGTAGACGGTTTTTTAAATAAGAAGTTAAGTAGCTGTAATGTATGAGTAAAAATAAATTCAACAAATAACGGTATAAATATAAAATAAAGAATATTCTAAAAATCAATTGAATAATTTAAAATAAAATAAAAAAATCCCGGAATTCCGGGATTTTTTATTTTTATAAAGAAAAAATGTGATTGTTACATCATTCCCGGCATTCCTCCACCCATTGGTGGCATTGCAGGTTCATCTTTTTTAATATCAGTAATTACACATTCAGTAGTTAATAACATTCCGGCAACAGAAGCCGCATTTTCTAATGCAACACGAGTTACTTTAGTAGGGTCAATAATTCCGGCACTGAACATATTTTCGTATTGTTCAGATTTAGCATTGTAACCGAAATCATCTTTTCCTTCTTTAACTTTATTAACAACAACAGAACCTTCACCACCGGCATTAGCTACAATTTGACGAAGTGGTTCTTCAATAGCTCTTCTAACGATTTTGATACCGGTTTCTTCATCTTGATTAATACCTTTAAGAGATTCAATTCCGTTAATTGCGCGAACTAAAGCGACACCACCTCCGGCAACAAAACCTTCTTCAACAGCAGCACGAGTTGCATGTAATGCATCATCTACTCGGTCTTTTTTCTCTTTCATTTCAACTTCTGAAGCAGCACCTACATATAAAACAGCTACTCCTCCTGCTAATTTAGCAAGTCTTTCTTGAAGTTTTTCTTTATCGTAATCAGAAGTAGTATTTTCAATTTGAGCTTTAATTTGAGCTACTCTTTGTTTGATGTTTTCATCACTTCCAGCACCGTTAACGATGGTCGTGTTATCTTTATCAATTGATACTTTTTCAGCAGTACCTAACATTTCTAATGTTGCTCCTTCAAGAGTTAATCCTGCTTCTTCAGAAATAACGGTTCCTCCTGTTAAAATTGCGATATCTTCTAACATTGCTTTTCTTCTGTCTCCAAATCCCGGTGCTTTAACAGCAGCAATTTTTAAAGACCCTCTTAACTTATTTACTACTAAAGTAGCCAATGCTTCACCATCTACTTCTTCAGAAATAATAAGTAAAGATTTACCATGTTGAGCAACCGGTTCTAATACAGGAAGTAAATCTTTCATGCTGGATATTTTTTTATCGCATAATAAAATATATGGATTTTCCAGCTCAGTGATCATTTTATCTGTATTAGTTACAAAGTAAGGAGATTGGTATCCTCTGTCAAATTGCATACCTTCTACTACGTCTACGTAAGTATCTGTACCTTTAGCTTCTTCCACAGTGATAACACCTTCTTTTCCTACTTTACCAAAAGCTTCAGCAATAAGTGAACCGATAGTATCATCGTTATTTGCAGAAATTGATGCAACTTGTTTGATCTTTTCTGAATCAGAACCAACTTCTTGAGATTGTTTTTTTAATTCTTCAACAACAGCAGCTACTGCTTTATCAATCCCTCTTTTTAAATCCATTGGATTTGCACCCGCAGCTACATTTTTTAATCCTTCTCTTACAATAGCTTGTGCCAATACAGTTGCTGTAGTTGTTCCATCACCGGCAACATCATTGGTTTTAGAAGCAACTTCTTTAACCATTTGAGCTCCTAAATTTTCAATAGGCTCTTCTAATTCAATTTCTTTTGCAACAGTAACACCATCTTTAGTTACATGAGGAGCTCCGAAAGATTTTTGTATAACTACATTTCTTCCTTTAGGTCCTAAAGTAACTTTAACAGCGTCAGCTAAAGCGTCTACCCCTTTTTTAAGGGCATCTCTAGATTCAATATTAAATTTTATATCTTTTGCCATTTTAATTTTTTTAAGATTTGAGTATTTGGTTTAATTAAACAATTGCTAAAATATCAGACTCTCTCATTATAAGATAATCCTTTCCATTAAGTTTTAGTTCAGTTCCGGAATATTTACCATATAAAACTTTATCACCAACTTTAACAGTTAACGGTTCGTCTTTTTTTCCGGCTCCTACTGCAACTATAACCCCTTCTTGTGGTTTTTCTTTAGCACTATCAGGGATAATGATTCCTGAAGCTGTTTTTGTTTCAGCAGCTGCCGGCTCTACTACTACACGGTCAGCCAATGGTTTAATTGATAGTTCTGACATATCTATTATTTTTAATTTTTATATTATTTTTTTAAACTAATTGGTAATACCCTTTTCTTTTTTCTAAAAATATGCCAAATAAAAGTTTTATGACAAAAAGAAAGTAAACGCGTCAAGGTGTCAGATGACTTATATATATTGTTTAAGTGGGGTATTTATTTTTATAAATAAGTATCTGTAATACAGTACTATAAGTTTAAAATACGTTTAAAAAGTTAAGTGTAAATGAAAAAACCTTTGATAAAATAAAAATATCAAAGGTCTATAATGAAATATAGATAATTTAAAATTAAACTATATTATTTTTTATTTTTTTAACACTAAAAGATAAACTGATGTAATAAATCCCTAAAAACAACATAGATATGCTAACCCATATTAGCAAAGCGGCTAATCCGATTGGAGGGAATACCACTATTACAAATGAAAGGATAACTTCCAGTATGCCTAAAGTTAATAACCATCCCCAATTACTTAACCCCATGTTCTTAATATCAAACGAGTGGCCAATTAAACTAACTCCTTTAAATAACAGCCAGAAGCCAATAAAGAAAGATAAGATTCCCATTTGAGTAAATATATTGGAGGATATTAATATAATCCCTACCAATAAATCTAAAATACCACCGGCCAAATACCATCCCCAATTGCTGGTATGAGTATTACTTAATGAAAAAACAATTTCAAAAATACCAAAAACCAGAAAAGAGACAGAAAAAAATGTTGTTAAGAAAATTAGTGATGGAGTAGGAGACACCATTACTATAATACCTGCTAAAATGAACAATATGCCTAAAAGGAGCATAATCCACCAATTTTTTATAAATGATTTCATATAAATTTTATGTAATTATTAGGATAAGATAATTTCAAAAATAATGCCATGAAATTGTTATATACAAATGGAATAAAGGTTGATAAGTGCTCATATAATAAGTGTAACTATTAAATTTTTATTTTTTTAATTAGGTATTATTATTGTAGATTGTCAACTAAAAAAGAGAATAATTTCAAATTGAAAAATAAATTAGATCTATTACAGCTAATCGAAGAAGCAAAAAATTCCAGGCAACAGGCTCAAAGTAAAATAGTAAATTTATTTTGGAGTGATATTAAGTCCTATATTTTTTCTTTAGTGAAAGATGAAAATTATTCAGAAGAGCTCACTGTTGAAACCTTTACAAAAGTTTTAAGTAAGTTAAATTTATACAATTCTGATTTTGATTTTAGAACTTGGGTTACTTCCATTGCACATAATTCAGCCATAGATTTTTTAAGAAAAAAAAATAAGGATAAAAATAAATTTTTAGACGATGACTATCAACAGCCAAGAGATTGGGAACCATCGCCTGAGCAGTTGTTTATTGATAAACAAAATTTAGAAGCATTTGAAAAAAGATTAAATAATCTTCCTGAAAATTATCGAAAATTAATTTATTCACGATATGTAGAAGGTAAAAAGCTTAAAGATATAGTTGAAGAAACTGGTTTATCTTTAGCTAATGTAAAAGTAAGCTTGATGAGAGCACGTAAGCTTTTATCTTAAAAAAGATTTACTTTAATTACCTGACAAATACTAAACTTTTTTCTGTAGATAATTGATCTGAATATTCATAGCCGTCCTCATTATACGTCTTGATATCCTCCCAATGGGTGATAGAGTTTTCAGCGCACCAACGAGTCATCTTTCCACGGGCATTTTTAAAATACATCATAATGCTTTTTAAAGATCCATTTTTATAATCTTTAAATTCAATATCCATAACTTGACCTTTCAACTTTTTTAGGTCAATTACTTTAAAATATTCTTTACTCGCAAGGTTTAGTATAGGTTCATCATTTTCAAGTAAGTTATTCAAATAAGTATTCAATATATCTTTCCAAAACCCATATAAATCGTTGGCTTGTTCGGTTTTAAGTTTTTTTCCCATTTCCAATCGATATAACATAATATCATCTGAAGGATGAAGCAAACCGTAAAGGCCTGAAAAAATTAATAAATTTTTTTGTAAATAATCTAAGGCGGATTTGGATAAGGATTCGGCATCTAGCCCTCTGTAAACTTCTCCTTTAAATGCAAAAATTGCCTGTAAGCACTCCTTTTTTAAAGGATTGGGAGTCCATTTCTGAATTCGTTCCCAATTTTCTTCGGACAATTTTGATGAGATATTCAATAGATTTTCTAAATCAGATGGAGAATATTCCTTTAAAACATGTTGTAATTTTTTACTATAATCAATGAATTCGGGTTGAGTGTGTTGATTCCAGCTTGAATTGGTTTCCAAACTCATAATTTTTGCCGGAGAAAGAAGTATTTTCATTTAAAATTTATTAGCGATGTAGCTAAGTTATTAAAAAAGATTGAAGTTTAAACGTTGAATTTAACTTTTTTAAATACGAAAGGTTAGGAATTAATCCTAACCTTTGAAAAAAATTATATATATTTTTTATATTTCAAAATCAGAATTTACATCTAATTTTTGAGCAATAATCTTGTTTATTTTATTTTTCAAATAAGGAATGGAAACAGATTCCATTACATCCGCACAGAATGCGAACATAAGTAAAGCTTTAGCTTCTTTCTCATGTATTCCCCTTTGTTTCATATAAAACAAGGCATCATCATCAAGTTGACCTACGGTACATCCATGGGAACATTTCACGTCGTCTGCAAAAATTTCTAACTGAGGTTTCGTATCGATGCTCGAATTTTCAGATAGCAAAATATTATTATTTTGCTGGAAAGCATTCGTTTTTTGAGCTATTTTATTTACTTTAATTTTTCCGTTAAATATGCCATGTGCAGAATCTTGATATATCCCTCTATAAAGTTCATGGCTTTCACAATTAGGTTGGTTATGTTTTACAAGTGTATGATTTCCCACTTCTTGTCCATCTCCTATAAGGGTAACCCCTTTTAATGTTGAATTGATATTTTCTCCTTTGTGATCAAAAGATAATTCATTACGAACCGTTTTGCCGCCAAAAGAAAAAGTATGCACAAAGGCGTTGCTGTCTTTTTCTTGTTCAATATAGGTAGAGTCTATTAAACAAGAGGAATGTTTATCATCCTGAATTTTATAAAGGCTGAAATTCGTATTTTTTCCAACAACTATTTCTGTAACTATATTATGGAAGAAGTCCAATTCAGAAAGCGTATGAATTCTTTCAGAAATTTGAATTTGAGACTGATCTTCAATGACAAATAAATTACGAAGGTTGCTAATGGCCTTATATTCTTGTTTTGAGCTTATATAGATTAATTCAATTAACTGATTCTCTATTGTATGTTTAGGTACATAAATAAAAATTCCTTCTTGATATGATGCCGTATTTAATACGTTAAAATAATTCTCATTATTAGAAATGGAATTTAGCTTAGAGAGAATAATTGTTTGATACGTTTCATTTTTTAAAGCTTCAGAAAAAGGAAGCACTTTCCATGAATCCTGTGGATAATTGGAATACATTGGTGAAATGATTCCATCAATCAAAACTATTTTAAAAGAAGTCGATTCATTACCTAAAATACTCTCTATAATCTTTTTAGAAACAGGATTATTCTTTGCAGTTTCATAAGTTTCCGGATTAAAATCTGCTATTTTTGAAAATTTCCAATCTTCATTTTTTGAGGTTGGAAGACTGCTATTCTCTAATGTTTGTTGAGCTTGTTTTATAATTTTTACTAATTCTGTATGTTGTGGAATGTTCATTTTACTAATTTTAGTTAAGAGGATGACTGATTGGCGAATTCAAAATTATAACCAATCGTAACCTTTTTCTTCTAATTCCAATGCTAATTCTTTAGTTCCCGATTTTATAATTTTTCCGTTCATTAAAACATGTACGAAGTCAGGAACGATATAATCCAATAAGCGTTGGTAATGAGTAATAACTAAAACGGCATTATCTTTATTTTTTAATTTATTAACCCCGTTAGAAACAATACGTAATGCATCAATATCAAGCCCTGAATCCGTTTCATCCAAAATGGATAATTTAGGTTCTAACATAGCCATTTGGAAAATTTCATTTCTTTTCTTTTCACCACCTGAAAATCCTTCATTAAGAGATCGGGAAAGAAAATCTTTTCTTATTTCAAGCATTTCAGATTTTTCTTTAACTTTTTGTAAAAATTCCTGTGCCGAAATATCTTCCTGTCCACGAGCTTTGCGATTAGCATTTATGGCTGTCTTTAAAAAGTTGGAAACGCTAACACCCGGAATTTCCACGGGATATTGAAAAGACATAAATATACCGGCATTGGCTCTTTCTTCAGGAGCAAGGTCTAACAAATTTTTTCCATCTAAAAGAATAGAACCTTCGGTAACTTCATAATCTTCTCTTCCGGTAATTACATTGGAAAGCGTACTTTTTCCCCCTCCATTAGGACCCATAATCGCATGTACTTCTCCTTTATTGATTTCAAGATTTATTCCTTTAAGTATTTCTTTTTCTCCAATTCTTGCGTGCAAATTTTTTATTGATAGCATTTTTATCGTATATTATCTTAAACTTATTCAAAAACAAATATACTACCTTTATAACTGCTGTAAAAAATAGGTTATAAATTTTATTGATTTCAAAATTGATTAACATTATTTAAATAAATATTTTTCAAAGACTTACTAATGCAAAGGTTTCCTATTAAATGGAATATTTCACAGAAAATCTCTCATTTTAAAATACTTCTTATTTAAAAAAGTATGTTTTAATAAATTCCATGAATCCAATTGATGTTGATTCTCTTTAAATTAAGAGTCTTTATCGTCAATATCCAGTTTTTTACTTATAATTTTCTTTAAAGCCGATGGAATCCACTTTAAAAGTTGTTCAATGCCATCTAAAATTTCTCCCGTATATGCACCGGTAAGCATACATAATACGTATATAGTATTGTGGGATACATCGGTAAATTCTTGCATCAGTATCCCCATAGAAATTCCTATTATTATGGAAATGGGTGTTTTGATAAGAAGTCTGCATACAGAAGTTCCTTTATATAAGGAACGAGCGATCATACTGATCACAGTAACAAGGATCACACCTTTGTTTTGGATAAAAAAATCAAATAGTGTTTCGTTAATTTCTTTATAATATGGTATCATATGGACTTTTTAAAGGTTGTTATTTAAGGTTTTAAATATGAAATACACTTTAATTATATCATATAAAATATTAATTTTTAGGGTGTCTAGTTTCGATAACAAAAATTATTAGCTTATTACTTCTTGAAAATTAAGGGATAAGAAAAGCTAATAATAAAGAAGCTTTCAATAAAAAAGAATAAAAAAAGGAAATTCTTACAAAATGAAATCGGTAACATATCAATAGATAAATCTTAAAAAAAGAATATTTTCTTTCATTTTATTTGTATTCTCGTAATATGGTTGCTTTCTCTTTCAAAATGAAACTCAGGTCGTTTCCATCTTTTTCGACGTATTTCATCTAATTTATCTTCAATTTTATCAATGAGATCGACGGGTATTTCTAAAGGGTAGGACCACTCTAAAATTTTAATTTGATTATGATGGATGATGCATCTTTCCTTTAAACTAAGAAATTTTCGAACTTCAGAATCATAGCTTAAACAGGTTCTTAAATCATGGATGTTTAATTTTCTTTTTCTCATGGTATGGTGTATTAATTGGTGAATTGCTTCTTTTTAATTGCTAATTGAGACTAAGCTAAATCGGATTATAATTGAATATTAATAACATTCTAAATTCGCGCACTATATTTAACTAAACCGTTATAATTCGTGGAATCAATCTTAAAAATGGTATTTTGTTCTTTATATTCATATAATCATTTATTAGTTCCTATTTAGTTAACATCTTTCTTGTTTGTTTGTAAATCGAAATAAAAGTTTCGATATCTAATAAATTAATTTTCTGGTAATTATATGGGTTTTTAAAAAATTAATGTATATTTACGTTATAATACAAAGCAAACATACAAACATATTTGCAAAAAATAAATAAAATATGAAAAATAACACAAATTTCTTTGAAAGAATAGCTGAGATCATTAAATATAAAGGATTTAGAAGTGTTCATGATTTTGCAATTAATGGGTTGGGATATAGTTCTTCGGAAAAATTAAACCGATTAAAAAGGGAAGGAACTAAACCTTCTTATGATATATTAGAAGATATTGCCAATAAGTTTGATGAAATAAATGTAAATTGGCTTCTTACCGGAAGGGAATCCATGTTAAAAAGAGGATCAGGATTTCCGAGAGGAAAAGAAATTATTACTGTTCCGATAAATGTGCACCGTAAAACGGCGGATCCTGTTAGAGAAATACAAGATGTCCCATTATATGATTTAGAAGCTACAGCCGGTTTGGTTGAGCTTTTTAAGGGGACTTCCAGTGAAGCAATTCTGGATCGAATTCGTATACCGGGTATAGCTAATTGTGATGGAGGAGTATATGTGAAAGGAGATTCCATGTATCCATTACTGAAAAGTGGTGATATAGTATTATATAAAGAAATAACTTTAGATAAAATTTTTTGGGGAGAAATGTATTTACTATCTATAAAAATTGATGATTGGAGTGAATATATTACCGTTAAGTTTGTCCAAAAATCCGAATTAGGGGACAATTATATAAAGCTGGTTTCACAGAATCAACATCATCAGCCTAAAGATATGTTAATGGAACATATAAATGCTATTGCTTTAATACGAGCAAGTATACGGTTGCATAATTAAATTACTATTTTTAATACATTTAAGATTTTATACGGTTAAGTAAAATTTATTTGTAAACTTCATAAAGTAACTTTTTTACCTTAACCGTTTTTTTTAAAACCTGTAGATATTATAAATTTTTTATAAATAAATAATATTGTGATCAATAGTAATTAAAGGCTTATTAGTTCAAAATTATATAAGAATATAGATGATCCTCAAATATAATAGTATAATAAGGAATATTTAATCCCTGTAATAGATGCGCTTTACTCTGGGCGAAATAGAGGTTAAGACTTCATAAGGAATTGTTTGATACCAGTCAGCATATTCTTTCAAACTAGGATTTTCACCAATTATAATGACTGGATCTCCTTCTTTGCAAGCAATACCCGTTACATCAATCATCATCATATCCATGCAAATATTTCCAATGATAGGAGCTTTCATTCCCTGTATCGTTACATATCCTTTACCGTTTCCTATGATTCTACGAATACCGTCTGCATAGCCAATAGGTAAAGTTGCAATAGAAGAATTTTTTTCAACAACATAATGTCGACCATATCCAACCGTTTCTCCGGGTTTAAGATTGTGAATATTAGAGATAACAGTTTTTAAAGTAATTACATTTTCCAGCATTTTTAAAGCCTTTTCGTTATCAATATATCCATACATACCAATACCTAAACGAACGGCGTCAAATTGATATTCAGGATAATTAAAAATACCGTTTGAATTTGCTATATGAAGAAGAGGCCGATAACCTAATATTTTAACTAATAGATCAAATGAATATTTCAGTTTCGTCGCTTGTAATCTGGTAAATTCTTCTTGCTCTAACACATCGGACACTGCAAAATGACTGAAAACCGATTTTACCTTTACATAAATATTATCTTTTAATAAATCACCTAATTTTTGAGCTTCATCGGGTTGGAAGCCTAAGCGATGCATTCCGGTATCTATTTTAATATGAATAGGATAATCCGATACGTTTTTTTCTTTTAATTTTTGTGTAAATAAATCAAGTTCCCTAAAACTGTATATTTCCGGCTCCAAGTTATATTCAATGACACGATCATAACTGCTGATTTCAGGATTCATAACCATAATAGGTAAATAAATCCCCCGGTCTCTTAAATTAATACCTTCATCCGCATAAGCTACTGCCAGATAATCTATATGATAATATTGTAAAACTTCTGCAATTTCAAAATTTCCCAAACCGTAAGAAAAAGCCTTAACCATGGCAATAATTTTAGTTTTAGGTTTTAATTGACTTTTGAAATAATTTACATTATTCAAAAGTGAATTCAGATTAACTTCCAGTATGGTATCATGAGATTGAACTTGCAATAATTGAGCAACTTTTTCCAATTCAAACTTGCGGGCCCCTTTAATTAATAGGGCAGCATCTTTTATAGATCGACTTTCTAAAAACTTAATAACTTCTGCCGTGGACAAAAAGCTTTTTAACATAGCATTAAATAAGCTTTGATATTGGTGCATTTTTTCTCCTACTAAAAGGACATGATGTAAAGGAAAAGAATTAACCAAGTCAGCAATTTTTTTATACAATGCAGCTTCAGGAAGACGAGATTGGAAAATATCTGATAATACCAATACTTTTTTAGGTTTATTTTGCTGAAAAAGAAACTGTAAGGCTATTTCCAATGATTGATAATCCGAATTGAAGGTATCGTTTATAATAGTACAATTATTAATTCCCGATACTTGTTCTAAACGCATCGATACCGGTTGCAAATGAAAAATTTTTTCTTGTATAGAATCGTATTTACAACCCAATTCAGAAAGTACGGCTACTAAACATAATACATTTTGAATAGAGGCATTGTCAGTAAAAGGGATAGTATATTTTCTTTTTTCCCTCCAAATGGAAACGTTCAATTCTGTTGTATTACCGGTAAGAGAAATATCTAATAATTGGATGTCTGAATTGTCCTTTCCGAAAGAAATTAATTTTTTATTGGGATACGTTTTTTGAATTATTTTTGAAATAATCGGATCACTTGGATAAATAATTGCACTTGAGTGTTTAAAAAGTTTAATTTTTTCCACAATTTGCTCTTCCCGATCTTTAAAATATTCGGAATGAGCTGCCAGTACATTTGTGAGAACTCCAATCGAAGGATGCAAAACATCTTCCTGTTTATCCATTTCACCGGGTTTGGAAATTCCGACTTCAAAAATTCCTAAATTGTGTTTAGAAGTAATTTGTAATAGAGATAAGGGAAGTCCAATTTGAGAATTAAAACTCTTAGGACTTTTTATAATTGAAAATTCATCCCATAAACATTGGTCAAGCCATTCTTTTAGTATGGTTTTACCATTACTTCCTGTAATGCCTATGGTTAGAAGATTAGGAAAAGAAGTTGCGTGATGACGAGCCCATTTTTGCAATGCAGAAACCGTATCATCTAATATCAAATATGTAGCATCGTGATGCATTGAGGGAATATGTGACGCTATAAAAATTCGAACCGATTTATTATAAGCATCTTCCATATAAGTATGTCCGTCTCGAACTCCTTTAAATGCAATAAAAGCACCATCGGCAGGAGATACTATGTTTCGGCTGTCATAGAAAACATGTTTAATTATTCTATCAGGATTGCCGATGAGTTGGGCATCGATAATGCGGGCCAGTTGAGATGCTGAATATTTCATCGTAGAATCTCTAGTTAAATTTCATCCTTTTTCTGTACTTTTTCCTTATTCATTATATCCCAAAAAGCTTGCCTGCTTAGAGGTTCATATTTGTCCTTTTCTCCTAATTCCACCAAGTTCTCACCGGATGAAATTCGATGGGAATAATTAGCTAAATTTCCAGTTTTTACGCAAACAGCATGTACTTTTGTTACGTATTCGGCGGTAGCCATTAAAAAGGGCATCGGTCCAAAAGGTCTGCCTTTAAAATCCATATCCAAACCTGCAACTATAACTCTTTTGCCCTGATTAGCAAGTAGATTGCAAACTTCCACTATAGTATCGCTAAAAAACTGAGCTTCATCGATTCCTACAACATCGCAATCGGCTGCCAAAAGAGGAATTTCTAAAGGATTATCAATAGGAGTGCTGGGATAAGAAGTTTGGTCATGGGAAACCACCAATGTTTCATCATATCTTACATCCATGGCAGGTTTGAAAATTTCAACCTTTTGTTTTGCAAATTCTGCACGTTTAAGTCTGCGTATAAGTTCTTCAGTTTTACCGGAAAACATGGAACCGCAAATTACTTCAATCCAGCCAGTTTGTTGAGTGCTATTTGTTGTATTTTCAAGAAACATTTGTAAATTTCGGGTCTTTAATAAAAATTTTTACAAAAGTAGAAATTAACGAACATATTAAAAAGCAAATTATGAATGCTAAAGAAATATTTCAAAAGGAAGTTCTAGAGGAAATAAAGTCCATTGCCGGAGAAATTAGCCGTGTGCAAAGCTTTTCAGGTCTTTTGTCGCATCAGCAGAAAATTCAAAATTTATACGAAAAATTTATTTTTTTAAAACAATTATCTACTTCTAAATATCAGCAGATTCTTGAAAATTTAGAAAGTAATGGTAAAGTTCAGGAAAAAAAAGTAGAGGTTAGAGATTTTTATGAAACGGACAAAGAGGAAATATGTGAAGTGTCTGATCCTATAGAATCAATAAATAAAGATAATGTTGAAAACAATGTAATCACAGAAGAACAAAAAGTTGAGGATCCCTTTGTAGAAGCAGTTGACATAACTAAAGAGATGAGAAAATCTGAGGAAGAAAATTTAAAAAAAATGGATTCTCTGAATATCCAAATTGCAGAAATAAAACCTCAAGAAAAGAATAGAATTGTACGACCAATTAATTTAGATTTTAATGATTCCATAGCATTTATCAGTCAATTGTTTAATGGCAGCAAATCAGATATGGATGCTGAATTTGCTCAGTTAAACCAAACCCAAACGATAGAAGAAGCAAAAAGATGGATGGAAAAAATGTTCGTAAAATACAATTGGAAAAACAAAGAAGAATATGTGGAACGTCTATCCGGTTTAATAGTACACAGGTTTGATTCTTAAAAGTTTATAAAGTATATGAGTGGAAAGCTATATTTAATTCCAACTCCTATTGGAAATCTGGAAGATATTACCCTGCGGGCTTTACGGCTTTTAAAGGAAGTAGACTTAATTTTGGCTGAAGATACTCGTACTTCCGGAAAGCTTTTAAAGCATTACGATATCCAAACGCCTATGCAATCATATCATATGTTTAATGAACATCAAAAAACAGAGGGATATACTCAGCAAATTTCTGAAGGACTTGTCATTGCTTTAATCACCGATGCCGGAACGCCGGGAATCTCGGATCCCGGATATATGCTTGTAAAATCGTGTATAGAAAAAAATATATCGGTAGAATGCCTTCCGGGAGCAACGGCTTTTGTTCCTGCCCTGGCTATCTCAGGTCTTCCTTCTCATGAATTTATTTTTGTAGGCTTTTTACCGGCCAAAAAAGGAAGGCAAACTAAACTTAAAGAGCTATCTCAAGAGAGCAGAACTATTATTTTATATGAAAGCCCCCATAAAATAAATACTACTTTGGAACAAATCTCGGAAATTTTCGGAGAAAATCGACGAGTTAGCATAAGCAGGGAACTTACCAAAATGTATGAAGAAACGTTGCGTGGCAGAGTAGGCGAAATAGTAAAAATATGCAAAGAAAAGCCTTTGAAAGGGGAAATAGTTTTACTAATTGAAGGAAAATAAGTATCTTTAGATTTATGATTTCCAACCGGTGTAAATACGCATTAAAAGCTTTAATTTATATAGCAAGACAAGATAAGGATAAAAGTATATTGTCGACAGAAATCTCTAATGATGAAAATATTCCCAAAAAGTTTTTGGAAAATATTTTAAGAGACCTTAAGAACGCACAATTTTTAACCAGTAGAAGAGGAGCAAAAGGAGGGTATCGATTGAATAAAGATCCCGAAAAAGTAACCTTGATAGAAGTGATTCGATTAATGGATGGTCCGATCGCATTATTGCCTTGTGTGTCGATTATGTATCATCAACCGTGTGATACTTGTACAACAGAAGATACTTGTACCATACGAGATGTATTTATAGAAGTTCGAGATGCTACCTTAGAAATATATAGAAAAACAACCTTAGCAAGTTTGGCAAAAAAGAAAAATAAGTTATCTTTGTGATCGAAAATTCGGGGCTGTAGCTCAGCTGGCTAGAGTGTTAGACTGGCAGTCTAAAGGTCGTGGGTTCGAGCCCCATCAGCTCCACAAATAAAGGAAATAAATTTAAACAAGCACCAAAAAAATAATTCGGTGCTTTTATTTTTTAATAACTCTTATTTCTACATCTATAAGTAATTACCTCCTCTCTTTTGAAAATCAATCCATTTAAAAATCAGTTATATTGGTAGAAATAAAGGTAATAGATATACAAATTAACGTGGTTTAAAATCAGAAATTTACATTAGCTCTATCAATGTTAATAAACATGATTATCATTAAAATAATTTAAAAATAGTTTAAAGAATACCATCGGTGTCTTTGTCAACGATTTAAAAATTTATAAAGGTATAATCATTGCAATTATAGTATGGGTAGAGATGAAATAATTAAATTTTAAAAGATCCATGTTAATAACTGCATGTATTTAAATGATGAAAATAATATATCATAAAACCATACTGTTTTTATTTATTGTCATTGGTATGGTTAGCCATCTTAAATCGCAACATAACAATAAAATACATGATCCTCTTTTGAATTCCAGGCAGCAAAGTATAATAATTATATCGAGCTTTACAGCTAAAGGAGACTTATCTCAACTTAAAAAAGCGTTAAATAATGGGCTTAACTCCGGTTTAACAGTAAATGAAATCAAAGAGATCTTGGTACATTTATATGCCTATTGTGGATTTCCGCGAAGTATTCGGGGATTACAAACCTTTATGGAAGTGATTGAGGATCGTAAAAATCAAGGCATAAAAGATATAGATGGAAAAGATATTTCTCCCCTTAAGAGGAACGAAAACAAATATGAAAGAGGAAAAAAGATACTTGAAGAATTGACTAAAATTCAACAACCTGAAAAACTTAGTGGTTATTCAGCATTTGCTCCGATAATTGATACCTTTTTGAAAGAACATTTATTTGCCGATATTTTTGAAAGAGATATTCTTACTTATGCTGAAAGGGAATTAGTAACCATTTCAGTTATTAGTGCAATAGGAAAAGCAGAACCTATGCTTCGTTCACATTTAAATATCTGTCTTAATGTAGGATGGTCTCCCCGACAACTTCAACAATTTACATCTATAATAAAAACAACTTTAAAAAGAAAAGAAGCTTCCTCTGTAAGAAAAATTGTAAATGAAATAGTTGAACAGCAAGAAAAAAATACATAACATTTTAATCATGAATAAATTAACCTCAATATTAGCTATTGCAACATCATTAGTAGGGGCTGATGCAATACAAGCACAATCGTCTTATAAAAACGATCAACAAAATCCGTTTACCTTAGTTTATGAAGGCGCGATCGGAAAAAATGAACCGGGAAAAGTAAATATACATCCGGTTACCTATAAATTACATGGGATTGAAATAGCGGCTAATGTTTATACTCCGGCTCATTACGATTCTTCAAAAAAATATCCGGCTGTAGTTGTAGCCCATCCTAACGGGGGAGTGAAAGAGCAAACTGCCGGACTTTATGCGCAAAAACTGGCAGAAGCAGGTTATATTACCATAGCTGCCGATGCAGCCTACCAAGGAGCCAGTGGGGGAGAGCCTCGTCATACGGATAAT
Organism: Apibacter sp. ESL0432; assembly: GCF_019469225.1. Taxonomy (NCBI): domain Bacteria; kingdom Pseudomonadati; phylum Bacteroidota; class Flavobacteriia; order Flavobacteriales; family Weeksellaceae; genus Apibacter; species Apibacter sp. ESL0432. Next base: position 27,434 of record NZ_CP048266.1, read on the forward strand.
CCTGCCTATCGCACCGAAGATATTCATGGAATGGCAGACTACATTTCTCAATACCCCGGAGTTGACACCAATCGTATCGGAGCTCTGGGAATTTGCGGGGGTGGTGGATATACACTTAAGGCGGCTCAAACAGATAAAAGATTAAAAGCTATAGCCACTCTTAGTATGTTTAATTCGGGAGAAGTACGACGCAATGGATTCCGGAACTCACAAGTCAGTACGATTCAAGAACGTTTAAAACAAGCATCCGAGGCTCGAGCCCAAGAAGCATCCGGAGGAGAAATTTTGTATTCGGGAGTAGCTAGTGTTACGGATGAAGAGATTAATAAAACTCCTACGGATTTATATCGTGAAGGATTTGTATATTATTACAGAACTCATGCGCATCCCAATTCAACTTTTCTTTATACTACTAGTAGTCTTATATACTTAATGGCGTGGGATGCGACCGATCAAATAGAATTACTTAATCAGCCATTAGTAATGATTGCTGGAAATAAAGCAGATACCAAATACATGACCGAAGAAGCTTTTTCTAAGGCTATTAATGCAAAAAATAAGGAGTTATTCCAAATAGAAGGGGCAACTCATATACAAACCTATTGGAAACCTGAATATGTATCTCAAGCAGTAAATAAATTAGTTGAATTTTATAAGAAAAACCTTTAAAAAGTAGTGGATAAATCATCAAGTTTTTTTAAAATTTAATAAACCATGAATCAAATTAGGGGCTCATTTTTTCAAGGAATACTTTTATGTACTTTATTATTATTAATGGCGTGTAGGAGTGCCCATCAAAGTAATAGATTGGAGGATGCACGGGAAGTGTCGGCGATTTTTCCTAAAGGAACTAAGGTTTCCAATGAGCATTTTACAGGAAACGTATGGTTAACATATTTAGCTCCATCCGATAGCGTTTATAATGTTGTAATTGGTTCTGTAAGTTTTGAGCCGGGATCAAGAACTCATTGGCATTATCACCCAGGAGGCCAAATATTATTGATAACTGAAGGGGAAGGATGGTATCAAGAAAAAGGGGAGCCCGTTGAAATTATTAAAAAAGGAGATGTAATAAAATGTCCGCCTGCTATTGAGCATTGGCATGGAGCTTCAAAAGATCAGTCCATGACACATATTGCCATTGGAACTAATAGCAATTTAGGTGGAGCTGTGTGGCTTCATCCGGTTACCGATAAAGAATATTTTAGCGGGGATTTTTAATTTAAAAGGTAATATTTTATATTCTAATCCATTTTATCGATAATACTATACTGCTGCTAGTAGTTAAAATATTCGAATAGTAAAACCTATATACTCAAAAGTATATTATCAAGTTCAGGATAATAAATTTAAATTTTTCATTTTGTAGTCTAAATAGGGTAACAATTATATGCGTCGAATAATATTACTACATCTGTTTACTTTAAAAAGGTTATAAAAAAACAAAATGATTGTATAGTAAAAATAAAAATCAATCATTATTAATTATATATAAGGTAAAATATTGTTTTCAATCTTAAGAATAAAGTTTTTAATTATTAATACATCTGAAATATAAAATATATATTAATGAAAAAATAAAGTTAAATCATAAATAACTGTTAGAATTGTAATAATATTTTTATAGATGAAGAACCAGAGACAAGTTTAACCGTTTAAATGAATATATAATTTCAATTTTTAATATAATTGTAATAACAATTACAAAAATATATGGTAATATAATTTGCAATATATCTAAATATTATAAAATTATATGGTAATTGTTTTTTAATAATATTATATTTATCTAAATATAATATTATTCATTTTTGTTATTTTTTTAATTATCGAATAGTAAGAAATATCTTATTTATACATAAGTAATTAACTAAAATCCATATCTCTTTACATGTTTATTGAGATTTTTTAGATATGATTTATTTCATAAAAATATATTTTTTATCTGTAAATATATACTTGTAAAATAAATTTATGATGAATTATTTAAGCATTATAAGGAGTTTTAAGAAGATATTATAATTTATTAGAAATTCATAAATTTTAATTTTTAAAAATTTTATTATAAAAAAAAATTATAATTACGGGATTCCTCAATTTAATGTTACAATAATAGAATATCTTTGCTTCGTACAAATTTTATAATATTATTAAGCACCTATTGTTATATGTAAACAACTAATTAGTGTAGTTAAAGCTCTCTTTTTTTTTAAAAAAAAGGGAGCTTTTAATTGATAATCCTTTTAAAATTTAATCGATTAAATTTATATTCTCATTCTTTGTTTAAAGCTTTAAATTTATAGGCAAATAATTCCGTTTATAACACTTGAATAATTTAAACATATATTAATAACAGCCTCTTTTTTTTATATTATAAATAGTTTTACAGTATATTTAATTAGTTGTATTTAAATATTAATAAATGTGTATAAATTGAATAAAAAAAATAAATTCTTATATCAAATAAATTTATATATAAAGAGCTTTATTTAATATAATACCTATAATATATCTTAAAATTATTTAGAATCTTTATAAATATCTGTCAAAAAATTAAAACATCGTATATATTGATTTTAAAATTGTATATTTAAAAACCTAGCAGATAAATTTTCCTTTAAAAATACTTGTTTTATTAAAAGGCTGTCATTAAACAGCAATAGTAAAGTAAAATTTAAATGTTACATAAAATTAACAAAGCAAAAAATAAATTTACTATATGATTTTTGATTTAGATATGATAAAAGCGGTGTATAATCGCTTTCAGTTAAAGGTTGGAATGGCGCGAAAAGTAGTGGGGAGGCCTCTGACATATTCTGAAAAAATATTATATTCACATTTGTTTGATGGAAATCCATATGAAGCATATAAAAGAGGAGAATCTTATGTAGATTTTGCACCGGATAGAGTAGCTATGCAGGATGCTACTGCACAAATGGCCTTATTACAATTTATGCAAGCCGGTAAAAAAAAGGTAGCGGTGCCGTCTACCGTTCATGCCGATCATTTAATTCAGGCCAGAGTTGGAGCCGATAAAGACTTGCAAGAGGCAATCAATAAAAATAACGAAGTATATAATTTTCTATCATCGGTTTCCAACAAATACAATATAGGATTTTGGAAACCCGGAGCGGGAATTATACATCAGGTGATTCTTGAAAATTATGCATTTCCGGGAGGAATGATGATAGGAACTGATTCCCATACCCCTAATGCAGGTGGTTTAGGAATGGTTGCCATTGGAGTTGGAGGAGCTGATGCGGTCGACGTTATGGCGGGAATGTCTTGGGAATTAAAATTTCCAAAATTAATTGGAATTCATCTTAAAGGTAAACTCAATGGCTGGACTGCACCTAAAGATATCATATTGGAAGTAACAGGTCTTTTGACCGTAAAAGGAGGTACGGGATGTATCATTGAATACTTCGGAGAAGGAGCAGAATCATTATCGGCTACCGGAAAAGGAACTATCTGTAACATGGGAGCGGAAGTAGGAGCAACTACTTCAATATTTGCTTATGATGAAAATATGTCAAAGTATCTAAAAGCTACCGGACGTACAGAGATTGCAGACATTGCAGATAAAATTAAAGAGGAACTTCGTTCCGATAAAGAAGTTTATGAAAACCCGGAAAAATATTATGACCAGGTTGTTGAAATAGATTTAACTTCTTTAGAGCCTCATCTCAATGGTCCATTTTCTCCGGATATAGCAACACCTATATCTCGAATTAAAGAAGTAGCTGAAAAAAATGGATGGCCTTTAAAAGTAGATGTCGGATTAATAGGTTCTTGTACCAATTCTTCTTATGAGGATATTTCAAGAGCAGCCTCGATAGCGAAACAAGCAGCAGATAAAAAGATTAGCCCTAAAGCAGAATATACCATTACACCGGGGTCGGAATTGGTACGTTATACCGTAGAAAGAGATGGATATTTAGCTGTTTTCGATAAAATTGGAGGCAAAGTCTTTGCAAATGCATGTGGACCATGTATTGGACAATGGGCTAGAGAAGGGGCAGAAAAACAACAAAAGAATACTATTGTACATTCCTTCAATAGAAATTTTGCCAAAAGAGCAGATGGAAATCCTAATACATATGCTTTTGTAGCTTCTCCGGAATTAGTTACTGCATTGGCTATTGCAGGAGATCTAAGTTTTGATCCTAGAAAAGATAAATTGATAAACGATTTAGGAGAAGAGGTTATGTTGGACGAACCTCAAGGATTTGAGCTTCCACTGAGAGGATTTGAAGTAGATGATCCGGGATATCAAAAACCTGCCGAAGATGGTTCCGGAATACAGGTTCAAGTTTCACCTACTTCAGAAAGATTACAGTTGTTAGAAAGCTTCCCTGCATGGGACGGTAAAAATATTACCGGAATGAGATTGCTGATTAAAGCTTATGGAAAATGTACTACAGACCATATTTCTATGGCCGGACCTTGGTTAAAATACAGAGGACATTTAGACAATATTTCAAATAATACTTTGATTGGTGCTGTAAATGCTTTTAATATGGAAACTAATAAAGTTAAGAATGAAGATACAGAAGAATATATGGCTGTTCCTGATTCGGCAAGAAAATATAAAGCAGATGGAGTTCCTACTATTGTTGTAGGAGATTATAATTATGGAGAAGGATCATCAAGAGAACATGCAGCTATGCAGCCTCGTCATTTAGGTGTAAGAGCTGTTTTGGTTAAATCCTTTGCAAGAATACATGAAACAAATTTAAAAAAGCAGGGGATGTTAGCTTTAACTTTTGCTAATCCCGAAGATTACGATAAAATTCAGGAAGATGATCTATTTAATTTTTTAGATTTAGATCAATTTGCTCCCGGAAAACCTATTACTATTGAATTAGTTCATTCTGATGGAACTAGAGAAAATATCATAGCTAATCATACTTATAATAATGGACAAATCGAATGGTTTAAGGCAGGTTCAGCATTAAATTTAATTAAGAAAAATGAGGGTAAGATCTAAAAAAATAAAAAAACAATCATAAAAAAACACCGGTTAATTCCGGTGTTTTTTCTTTTAATAATATAATGATTGATTACTGAAATTTTGTCATTTTTAAATAAACATTTAAACGTGTAAACAAAGTGTACGTATCATTATTCGTTAAACTTTTCTTTTAAAAATTGTCCGGTATAAGATTCTTTACATTTAATAATTTCTTCAGGAGTGCCTTGAAAGACAATATTTCCTCCATTAATTCCGGCATCCGGCCCGATATCAACCAGATAATCTGCACATTTGATGATATCCGGATGATGTTCAATAACCATTACACTGTGGCCTTTCTCAATTAATGCATTAAATGATTTTAGTAATTTATTTATGTCATCAAAATGCAAACCGGTACTTGGTTCATCAAAAATAAATAAGGTATTTTCGGAAGAATTACCTTTTACCAAAAATGAAGCTAATTTAATTCGTTGAGCTTCTCCTCCGGATAGTGTACCGGATGATTGTCCCAATTCCAAATAACCTAAGCCCACATCTTGTAAAGGTTGCAATTTGGTTGAAATTTTATCCTGATTGTGTTTGTTGAAAAAGGCTATGGCCTCATCAATGGTCATTTCTAAGACATCAGCAATATTTTTACCTTCATATTTTACTTCCAAAACATCTTGCTTAAATCTTTTGCCATGACAGGTTTCGCATTCTAATTCAATATCTGCCATAAACTGCATTTCAACAGTTATAAATCCTTCTCCTAAACAAGTTTCACAACGTCCACCTTCTACATTGAATGAAAAATGTTTCGGTTTGAAATTGTTAAGCTTACTTAGTTTTTGCTTGGAAAATAAATCGCGTATATCGTCAAAAGCCTTAACATAGGTAGCAGGATTAGATCGAGAAGATTTTCCGATTGGATTTTGGTCAATCAGTTCCAGATGTTTAATTTCCTTCCAATTTCCCTTTAATTCGGAAAAATTACCGGGTTTATCACCGTTTATTCCCAATTTTCTTTGTAATGCAGGAGTTAAGATATTTTTCATTATGGTACTTTTACCTGAACCGCTTACTCCGGTTATAACCGTTAAACAGTGTAAGGGTAATTTAACATCAATGCCTTTTAAATTATTTTGTCTGGCTCCTGTTATTTCAATAAATTCTTTAGTTTTTCTTCGAGTTTTAGGTATTTCAATTCTCTTTTCACCATTTAAATATTCGGCGGTTAATGTATGGGTTTGCATCATTTCCGAATAAGTGCCCGAAAATACGACATTCCCTCCCAGACTACCGGCTTTTGGTCCAATATCAACCAAATAATCGGCAGCTTTCATAATATCCTCATCATGTTCAACTACAACCACGGTATTTCCCAGATCTCTTAATTTTTCCAGAACAGTAATTAAGCGGTTGGTATCTCTTCCATGTAGTCCGATACTTGGTTCATCTAAAATATAAATAGATCCTACTAAACTGCTTCCTAATGATGTTGCTAAATTAATTCGTTGAGATTCTCCCCCGGAGAGGGTATTAGAAGCCCGATTTAAAGTTAAATATCCCAAGCCAACGTCTAAAAGAAATTCAATTCTACTATTAATCTCAAAAAGTAATCGTTTAGCAATTTTTTGTTGATATTCATTAAGCGTTAAATTTTTTATTATACCGTGTAATTGGTCAATAGGTAAATCAATCCAATCGTTAATCGAATATCCATTGATTTTAACGTAATTGGTTTCAGGTCGTAAACGTTTTCCTTTGCATTCCGGGCAAATAGTTTTGCCTCTATATCTGGAAAGCATTACCCTGTATTGAATTTTATACGTATTTTCTTCAACCATTTTGAAGAAATGGTTCAGGCTGGGAAAACTATGATCCCCTGTACCTTTCCATAAAATATCTTTTTGTTTATCTGTTAATTCAAAATACGGTTTGTGAATGGGAAAGTTGAGTTTAGATGATTTTTTAATAAAATCATCTTTCCATTCACTCATTTTTTCTCCTCTCCAAGCAACAACAGCATCTTCATATATGGATAAATTTTTGTTAGGAATTACCAGGTCTTCATCAATACCTAAAATTTTTCCATATCCTTCACAAACCGGACAAGCTCCATAAGGATTATTAAAGCTAAAAAAATGTATGGTAGGCTCCAAAAACTTAATTCCGTCCAGTTCAAATGCATTAGAAAAGGTTTTAATTTCTTGGGTATCAACATTTTTAATGGAACAAGAGCCTTTGCCTTCGTAAAAAGCAATTTGAACACTATCAGCAAATCTTTGTAAGAATTCCTCATTATGTTCAACGGAAAAACGTTCAATAACTAAATTTATAGGGGTATTGCTATCCGGTACAAATCCAAAACTTTCCAAATCCTCAATAGTAGCAATATTTCCACCAACTTCCAACCTGACATATCCTTGGCCTTTCAAAGTATTTAAAAATACTTTAAAATCTTTATCTACCGTAGTAATCGGAGCAGATAAGATGTATTTACCACCTTCCGCTAAAGAGAGTATATAATCGATAACATCTGTAACCTCATCTTTTTTTACTTCTTGTCCCGATATGGGCGAATAGGTTTTACCTACACGAGAAAACAATAGTCTTAAATAATCATAAATTTCAGTAGAAGTTCCTACGGTTGATCTAGGGTTTCCTGAAATAACCTTTTGTTGAATGGCAATTGCCGGAGCAAGTCCCTTAATGTCATCTACTTGAGGTTTCTCTAATTTTCCTAAAAATTGCCGCGCATAGGAGCTTAGGCTTTCCACATATCGTCTTTGACCTTCTGCGTATAAGGTATCAAAAGCCAGGGTAGATTTTCCACTTCCGGATACACCAGTTATTATGGTTAATTTATTTTTGGGAATGGAAACATCTATATTTCTAAGATTATGAAGATGTGCATTTTTTATGAAAACCACATCTTGATCTGGATGTGTTTTAATTTTATTATTTGTTTTCAAAAGTTTGTATTTGATTAGCTAAATTGAAAAGTAATGCTATTTTACTATAAATATAGTATATACAAAGGTAGGGAAATAAATAATTTTTTAAAAATGTAATTAGTATCGTATTAATTATAAAAAAAAACCATCCAGCGGATGGTTTTTTCATTTTTTGATAACAATTTATGGAATCTATTATTTTGACAAGTCAACTGTTTCGGATACAGGTGCAGTTTTCATTACTGTTCTTATACCGTTTTTAGCATCGGTTTCAGAATCAAAATAAGAACTGGTCCCTACTAATTGTCCGTTTCCGGATTTTAAACTAAACATCCATTTTTTATTGGAAGCTTGTTTCACTTCAAAACGATCTTCATTTTTGGAATTTCTTTTTACTGAACTGATTCCTTTTTGACAATTTGTTTTTTGTGTATATCCATCACTTTCAAGAATAATTTGACCATTTTTTTCTTTTAATCTAAAGAAAAAAGCTCCTTCTTTGTCTTTGAAAATTTCAAACATATTGTTATACTATTTAGTGTTAATATGGCATAAGGTAGGAAAAAATCATGCCATTATTTTATAAACAAAACTATTCTGTATTTTTTAACAATAGATAAAAAATGTGATAATTTCATAGGATAGGCTAAAATAAAGGATTGTAGCTTATTTTGAATAAAATTTATAATTTAAATTTTAACATTTTTTAAGATAATTTTTACAATGATGTACACAAAATTGTATACTGACATTTTTGCATTTTTCACCAGTTGCATGCAATTTTATATGATTTTAGTTTATCTTATATATACTTATAATGGTTATATTTTTTCTTTATAACTTTTATGTGTATAAAAATATTGTATTTTATCCATTATGTTATACTGTTAAAAAGTTATTATAATTTATGTTATTAAATTCATTAAAAATATGTGTAATTAAATTTTTGATAAAATAATTTTGTTTATAATTTGCTTTATAGAAGACATTTTATATAATAGAATGTAAATGTTATTATATTTAAATATCCTAATTATTAGTTAGATATAATGCCATTTAATGGTAATGATTTTTTAGAAACGAATTATATTTGTAAAGAATAATATAAAATAATGGAGATAACCCCTTTACTTGAAGATTATATAGAAAAAAACAGTACAGAAGAACCGACTTTATTAAAAGAATTAAGGAGAGAAACGTATTTAAAAACGACGCAACCACATATGTTGTCCGGTTTATTGCAAGGAAGACTGTTAAGTATGATTTCGAAATTAATTTCTCCTCATTTAATAGTTGAAATAGGAACATTTACCGGATATTCAACATTATGTTTAGCTGAAGGACTTTCAGAGTCTGGTAAAATAATAACAGTAGATAATAATCGCGAAACGGCATATATACCTAAAAAATACTTTTTAAAATCTGAATACTCCCAAAAAATTAATTTTATTTTGGATGATGCTATAAATGTTTTACAAGAAATTAATCAGGAAATTGATATGGTTTTTCTGGATGCCGATAAAAAGAATTATAGTAAGTATGTTGAGATAGTTAAGCCAAAATTGCGTTCAGGGGGAATAATAATAGCAGATAATATTTTATGGAAGGGAAAGGTAGTCCAAGATTTTAAAGACAAAAAAACGGAAAGTATAAGGGAATTCAATTCTTTTATAAGATCGGATTCATCACTAGAAGTGCTAATTTTACCTATTAGAGATGGTATAAGTATTGTTAGAAAAAAATAAATTTGCATTTATGAGTAAATCTATTTGCCAGGTAAGTGTTGCCCCAGTACGAAAAGAACCGTCTGATTCATCAGAAATGGTTACTCAATTATTGTTTGGAGAGCTATGTGAGATTTTAGAAGTGAAACAACAATGGGTTAAAATTAAAATTTATTTTGATGGCTATGAAGGATGGGTAGATTATAAACAGGTTTCCATTCTAAGTGAAATAGAATTTGCTAATTTTTCTCAAGATCATTCATATATATCAGAGCCTTTCAGCCTATTAATTTTAAATAATCAACCTTTTCCGGTTACCATTGGTGCAGAGGTTCACGGTGCTATTGAAAATAGTGTTTTTAAATTAGCTTCCGATAAACATTTTTTTATTGATGAAACTTTGTTAAAAGGAAAACAAAAAAAAGATCAAATTTTAGAATTGGCTTTTAAATACATAAATACTCCCTATTTGTGGGGGGGAAAAACAACCTATGGTATTGATTGCAGTGGTTTGGTTCAAATGGTATATAAATTAGCCGGATATAAATTACCAAGAGATGCCGGTCAACAAGCATTAGAAGGGCAAGTATTAAGTTTTATAGAAGAAGCAGAACCGGGAGATCTTGCTTTTTTTGAAAATCAGGATGGGAAAATTATACACGTGGGGTTTATACTTCCTGATCAGAAAATTCTACATGCCCACGGAAAAGTGCGCATTGACAATTTAGATTATACAGGAATATTTAATTCAGATCTTAATAAATACACGCATCAGTTGCGTTTTATCAGAAGAATATTCTAAATGAAATTAAAATATTCAAAATATAAATTTGAAGTTGCACTGGATGAAGTAGGAAGAGGTTGTTTGGCCGGCCCTGTAGTTGCAGCAGCGGTCGTGCTTCCTGAAGACTTTTTTAATGAAGAAATCAATGATTCCAAACAGCTAAGTGAAAGGAAAAGAAAAGAATTAGATAGTATTATTAGACAAAATGCAATTGATTATGCAATTGCAGAAGTTTCTCCACAAAAAATTGATGAAATTAATATTTTAAATGCCAGCTTTTTAGCTATGCATTTAGCTGTGGATAAATTAAAAGTTCAACCGGAATTTTTATTAGTTGATGGAAATAGATTCCATAAATATAAAGAAATACCGCATTTTTGTGCGATAAAGGGTGATGCTAGTTATATGAATATAGCTGCTGCCTCCATTTTGGCTAAAAATCACAGAGATTTTATAATGGATAAATTCCATGAAGAATTTCCTGATTATTTATGGAAAAAGAACAAGGGATACCCAACGACTGCTCATAGACAAGCAATAAAAAAATATGGAATTACATATCTTCATAGAAAGACTTTTAAACTGTTAGATGAACAATTATCCTTAAATTTTTGAATTAGAAAACTATTAGCTAATTCCTTTGAATATATAATTGACATAAATGTTATATCTTTACATCTTATAAATTCAAGGTCATACTAATAGTGGATTATTTAAGGTTAATAAGGATCAAGCAATGGCTTAAAAATGTCTTTGTATTTCTTCCTATTTTTTTTGCGGGAAAATTATTGGATTTACATTTAGTATTAAATTCAATATTGGCTTTTTTCTCATTTTCCTTTATTGCAAGTTCAATATATATTATTAACGATTATACAGATATCGAAAAAGATAAATTACATCCCCAAAAAAAATACAGGCCATTAGCCGCCAGCAAAATAAAATTGAATCATGCTTTAATCATTTGTCTTCTTTTAATTTTTGCTGCTTATTTTGTAGGTTATACTATTCATTCCTGGGGAGTGATTTTAATTATAACAGTTTACTTAATAATGAATTTAGCTTATAGCTTTAATTTAAAACATATCGCTATTATTGATGTATCAATTATTGCTATAGGTTTTTTACTAAGAATTTATATGGGGGGATTTGCAACTAATTTACCCATATCAGTTTGGGCTGTATTAATTACATTTTTCTTGGCATTAGTAATGGCTTTAGGGAAGAGAAGAGGTGAATTAATTAACGTTCAATTGACAGGTCAAACTAGGAAAGCTTTAGACGGGTATAATCTCCAATTTATAGATATTGCAATTACGATGGTTTCTACCTCTTTTGTCGTTTGTTATATTATGTATACCTTAGACCCTGTAATAAAAATGAACTTCCATTATTACATTGTGTATACTTCTTTGTTTGCAGTAATTGGTATTCTAAGATATTTACAATTAACTTTTGTATATAATAAAACAGAATCTCCTACCAAGATGATTTACAGAGACCTATTTCTCCAAATAGACTTAGCAATTTGGATCGTGATGATTTTTATACTAAAATATTTAAATTAAAAAGATGAGTGAAATTGAAAATAAAATAAATATAACTAATTGGGGGAAATATCCGGTAGTTAAAACTAATTTTCATATAACATCTGACGTAAAAGAAATAGTAAATATAATAAAAAATAGTACTTCAATTATTGCAAGGGGAAACGGAAGGTCTTATGGCGATAATTCGTTAAACAGCGATCATGTTTTATCTACTCTGCGATTAAATAAATTTTTATCCTTTGATAGAGAAAATGGTATTTTTGAATGTGAATCCGGAGTTATTTTGTCTGATATTCTTGATGTAATTGTTCCGGAAGGTTATTTTTTACCTGTAACACCGGGTACTAAATTAATTACGGTTGGAGGAGCCATAGGATCTGATGTTCATGGAAAAAATAATCATTTAGAAGGTTGTTTTGGGGATTATTTGATTGATTTCAAAATAATCACCCAAGATGGAGAAATAAAAAAATGCTCCCGTGAGGAAAATTCCGATTTATTTTGGAATACCATTGGAGGTATGGGATTAACCGGTATCATCATTTCTGCTAAATTTACTTTAAAAAGAATACAGACGGCTTATATTAAGCAAAAAGTTTTAAAAGCTGAAAACCTTGAGGAAATTTTTAAATTTTTCAAGGAATGTGAAAATTGGACGTATAGTGTAGCATGGATTGATTGCCTACAAAAAGGCAAACAAATGGGAAGATCAATATTAATGGTGGGTGAACATGCAAAGTTGTCTGAATTACCCACTCAATGGAAAGAAAATCCATTACAAACTAAGAAAAAATTAAAATTAAATGTTCCTTTTGATTTTCCGTCATTTGTGTTGAATACATGGTCTGTTAAGGCTTTTAATTTTTTATATTATTTAAAACAAAGAAAAAAAATCATAAGTAATGTAGTAGACTATGATACATTTTTCTACCCTTTAGATGCGATCAACAATTGGAACAGAATTTATGGTAAAAATGGGTTTATTCAATATCAATTTATAATACCTAAAAAGGTTGGTAAAGAGGGAATGACGGAGATTTTAAAAACCATAGCAAAAAGTGGCCAAGGTTCATTCCTTGCAGTTTTAAAATTATATAAAAAAGGAAATATAAATGCTCATAATTCGTTTCCTATTGACGGATACAGTTTAGCATTGGATTTTAAAATCAATAAAAAATTACCATTTCTAGTTAAGGAATTAGATGAAATAGTTGAACATTATGGGGGAAGGATTTATTTAGCCAAAGATTCCATGTCCAAAAAATCACTTATAGACTATGTCAAAGTTCCCGAAACGGATAAATTTGATTCCTTACAAAGAAAAAGAATTACCAATTATTTATCTTGATAATGGTGGATTATAAGAAAGTTAAATATTGGATTCTCATCATAATTACATTTATAAGTATTGCTTTATTACCTTTGTTTTTGCCGTTTGGTGGGATAACACCTGATTCATTATCTTATTTTAAGATTGCAAAGGATATACCCAATGGTAAAAGTAATTTGTTTCCTATCGGATATCCAATAGTTTTAAGGATTGGATATTTTTTTACAAATGAGTTTTATTTTAGTTCTCGAATTATTAGTTGCCTAAGTTTTGCTGTTATAATTGGCTTCTCATATTTAAAAAAATTTTATTTTAAGGAGACGGTTTTACTGGTTACTTTTAAATTTATTATTTCTCTCTATATTCTTTCTATTTCTGAAAGTATTTTCTTAACACTTTTTTATATTTTAATCTTTTATTTAAATAAATTTTTGACAGAAAACAAGTTAAAATTTAAAATTATTTATCCGGCAGTTATCTTAACTGTATTTTTAACTTTAGTACGATATACAGGCTTATATATTTTTATAGCAATAATAATTTACTTTATATGTTATACAATTAAATATAAGCTCTTCGATAAACTTATATATAAAAATTATTTTTATTATTTGTTATTTTCATCTTTAGGAATATGTATATATTTAATCTATAATTACCTGGAATTTGGAAGTTTTTTTGGCGAGCATATAAGATCATCTCCCTCATTAGATAGCCTATGGAAACATACATTAGATAATTTATTAGGTGTTGTAAATGTTGTTAATCCTATATTTTCAATTAAAATACTGGAACCGGCGTCGGTAATAATTTTTTTAATGATAGGTATATTGTTAATAGATTTATTCTTTCTAATATCCTATATATGGTTTTATCGAATGCCTTTTAAAGGTAAGGTTACCACATTTCATCAATTATTACTGACAATAGGATGTGTATATCTCATTTTAATGTTTATTTCAGAATTTACACAAGGAATAGAATCATTAAACACAAGAATGTTGGCCCCGGCATCTTTTTGTTTTTGTTTTTCATTTTTAATATTATTTTTTAAAACTTATTCCAACAAATTGCATTATATTTTTATGTTAAGTATTTTATCGTTAGCAATAAATATAATATATCAACTGAAATCGCCTGTAAATTACCTTTCTTATAGATCAAAAGTGATAAAAATTTTAAAAGAAAGAAAAAATCTAAAATATTTTTTAAATGATACGGGTAAAGATCATGTTTCCATATATAAAATTCCATTACTTAATAAAAAATTTGAATACTTTCATCCTTATTTACAATCCGGTTATATAAATTCTAATATTGTAAGATCAATTAATCCTGATATACAATCCATTCAAAAAGACAATTCAATTACAAATAAAAGTTTAATATTATACAATTCCGAAATAAAATGATAATTCTAGGAGCAACTTCAGACATCTCTCAAGCATTTATTAATAAATTATTATCTGAAAATATAAACAAGTATCCCAAAATATATTTAATAACTTCAAACCCGGAAGAAACCCAACGATTATCAAAGCATATTTTAATTAAGTTTAAACAAGATTCCGAAATTATAAATTTTGATTTAACTAAAGATGTTGATTATTCTGTATTTGATTCTATTGATTCAGATTTATTATTTTGTGCGACAGGTTTTTTAGGAAAAAATACAGAAGCGGGATTATATGATGAATATAATACACAAAGAATTCTTGAAATAAATTATTCTAAACTTGTACCATTAGTAAATTATTTTGCTCAAAAATTTGAAAATAAAAAATCAGGAACTATCATCGGATTATCATCTGTTGCCGGACTTCGGGGTAGGCAAAGTAATTTTATTTACGGGAGTTCTAAAGCCGGATTTATGGTTTATTTAGACGGTTTGCGTAATTATCTTTATCATAAAAATGTTCATGTTATGACCGTTCTTCCCGGATTTATGGATACCAAAATGACTTTGGGAATGGCATTACCCAAACTCCTAACCGCTTCACCGCAACAAGCCGCAGACATTATTTATAAAGCATATAAGAAGAAAAAAAATAAAATTTATATAACGGGCATCTGGAGATATATAATGCTAATTGTAAGGAATATTCCGGAATTTATATTTAAAAAATTAAAGATGTAATATAATACACTTTTAAAACAAATGCTAAACAAATCATATTTTCAATGGATGAAAAAAAATTATATCTTTTTGACTTTGATGGAACGTTAACAAACAAAGATACTTTATTTGATTTTTTACAATTTTCTTTTCCTCATAAATACAAAAAAGTCTTTATTAAATTTATTCCTTTATTTATATTGGTAAGATTTAAAATATTCGATGCAGGAAAAATTAAGCAAAAATTTATCTCTCAATTTTTAAAAGGTAAAACACGTTCAGAATTAGAAGAATTTGCTCAATATTATTTTGAAAGTAGGAAAAATACTATTATCAGGCCCAAGGCATTGGAATACATAAGAGCGTTATCAAGAGAACCCAATAAATATATCGTCACAGCTTCCTTAGATCTATGGGTTAAACCTTTTGCAAAATATTTAGGATTACGTTTGATTTCTACAGAAGCAGAATATATTGATGGAGTTTTTACCGGTAAATTTGCTACACCCAATTGTAATTATAAGCAGAAAGTAGTTAGAATAATTAGTGAAATACAATTAGCCCATTATTCCAAAATATACGCATTTGGAGATAGTAAAGGAGATAAAAATATGTTAGAACTTGCGACAGATCCTTTTTATCGTCATTTTGAATAAAAATGTAGAAAGTTCAGAAGAAAAAATCTACTAGTAAAATTCCTGATTTAATCTGATATTCTGTATATTTTTATAAGTTTATAATAACTCCAATAGAACCATGGCTGCCTAGCTCTGCAAATGCACCAAATTTATCATCGAAGAAATACCGATACCCAATATGTGCACCTATACCAAAACCGTCATTTCTTCCTCCTATATTTATTCCGGGATATAAGTCCATAGTATGAGGAAGGTCTAAGAGGTCATTTAAATGAAAATTAGCCCGTCCATAAATAAAAAAATTATCATCATCTGCGCTCCAATAAAAATCGGTACCCCCACCAATGGAAAGCCAATCCATTATTCCGTAATCATAAGTAGCAGTAATTCCGGTTCCATATCCGAAAGCATTAATTCCTAACTGTACTTTTTGGTCTCCAATACCACTAAAACTCTGAGCATGAGTAAAAGAAATCAGCCCTAAAAAATAAAAAAGTACTATTAATTTTTTCATTATATATGGTTCAGGTTATTCATCTATTTCTAAGATATCGTTGATAAATGAGCAAGATACTTTAAATCGTAAGGGTTCTTCTTGAGTAATAAAATCTTCACAATAGCCTTGCCATATAAGTTTTAAATTACCCTGTTCATCTTTACCGAATTTCAATTCATTATTGTCAGTTTCCAAATCCTCTTCATCATTTAAATTCAGATTTGTATAATATAATTCTTCTGCTTCGCCATTTTCATTTTCTTTTTCTTCATACGAAGGTATTTGAAAAGATTTTCCGCAAAGTTGCTGTATAGTTTTTACTGGAATTTCGAAATCTTCAATGGAAAAAGACACTTGCGGGTATTCATTTTGATATGAGTCTTCTTCTACGTGATCTAAATCATCATCTGATTCTATTTCAACTACTAATGTATTTTTCTTGTTTAGAAAAACAACCTTACAAAAACATTTCCTGATGTGATACACTAAGGTTTCATCAGGATGATAAAACTTAATAAGCCCTTTCATCTATTTGTTATATAACGTGTTGCAAAAATATATATTGTGTTATTTTTAAAATATTTACTTAAAATAAAAACTATTTTATTCAATTCCTTTAAGGATAAAATATGATTTTTTTCCTCTTTGAAGTAAAACGTATTTTCCTTGAATTAAATTTGATTCATTAATAATAAAATCATCGTTAACTTTTTCTTGATTAACAGAAATTGATTTTTCCTTAAGAGCTCTTTTAGCTTCATTTTTTGAAGATAAAAAACCGCTTATTTCTGATAATGCATCAAGAATTGAAATTCCGTTTTTAAGAATATTTAAAGAAACTTCTTTTTGCGGAACCCCTTCGAATAAAGATAAAAAAGTAGTTTCATCTAAAGATAGGAAATCTTCCTTAGTTGATTTTCCAAACAAAATAGAGGAAGCTTTTATGACCTTATCCGTTTCTTCCTTACCATGAACCCAACGGGTAACTTCTTCAGCTAATTTTTTTTGTAAAATCCTAAGGGATGGGTTTTCATTATGATTTCTAATTAATAGTTCAATTTCTTCCTTGGAAAGGAATGTATATATTTTTATATATTTTTCAGCATCAATATCTGTTATATTTAACCAGAATTGATAAAATTTAAAAACGGAAGTTCTATTTACATCTAACCAAACATTTTCACCTCCCTCACTTTTACCGAATTTAGTACCATTAGCCTTTGTAGTTAGTGGACAAGTTAAAGCAAAAGCTTCTTCACCGATTTTTTTTCTAATTAGCTCAGTTCCTGTAGTCAAATTTCCCCATTGATCGGAACCACCCATTTGAAGTTTAACTCCTTTTTCTTTGTATAAATGATAAAAATCAAAACCTTGTAAAAGTTGATATGTAAATTCTGTAAAAGACATACCCTCTTGATATTCACCGTTTAATCTTTTTTTGACGGAATCTTTAGCCATCATATAATTAACGGTTATGTGCTTTCCAATATCACGGGCAAAGTCTAAAAAAGTAACATCCTTCATCCAGTCATAATTATTAACCAGTATGGCAGAATTTGACTTGTTACTGTCAAAGTCTAAAAATCGTTCTAATTGAGATTTTATTCCTAAAATGTGCTTTTGTAAAGTTTCACTATCCAGTAAATTACGCTCTGCGCTTTTTCCGGATGGATCGCCGATCATACCTGTGGAACCACCCACTAAAGCAACAGGCTTATGACCATGTCTTTGAAAATGAACTAAAAGTAAGATAGGCACCAGGCTTCCTACATGAAGAGAATCTGCAGTCGGATCAAAACCAATATAACCCAGCGTCATTTCCGTATTTAATTGTTCTTCTGTTCCCGGGATTATATTATGAATTAATC
Source organism: Apibacter sp. ESL0432 (assembly GCF_019469225.1). Classification (NCBI taxonomy): domain Bacteria; kingdom Pseudomonadati; phylum Bacteroidota; class Flavobacteriia; order Flavobacteriales; family Weeksellaceae; genus Apibacter; species Apibacter sp. ESL0432. The sequence goes on from NZ_CP048266.1 coordinate 45,857, forward strand.
CCCTCCAAGTTAACTCTTCAATAAAAGAATTCATATGTTAGATTTTTCAACAGGCAAATTTATAATTTTTCGATGAATATGTTCCATTTATAAGCATAAATTATACTTTTTTTACGGTTTTAACTAAACAAATTAAATATATATTATAATATTTAATATCACATTGGTTTACTTATAATGAATACCCATGAGCCGCTGTATATTCAGAAAAGAAGGCGTAAAAACTATTTATTGTATTTTTGATCCAAAAAAAATGAGAATGTTATTTGTAGATAATAAAAACAATTACAATCCCGAAATTAATTTAGCTATTGAAGAGTATCTTGTAATGAACTTGCCAATTGAGGAAGATTCATATCTTCTTTTCTATATAAATGATCCTTCCATAATCATAGGAAAACACCAAAACACTATAGAAGAAATCAATACAGAATATGTAGAAGAAAAAAACATAAAAGTTGTTAGGAGGTTATCGGGAGGAGGAGCTGTGTATCATGATAGAGGTAATTTAAATTTTAGTTTTATTACCAAAAATGATGGTAATAGTTTTTCAAATTATCAAAAATATTTACATCCGGTACTAGAAGCATTGAAGCAAATGGGAGTCAATGCGGAAATTAAGGGAAGGAATGACATAGTAGTAGAAGGAAAGAAAATAAGCGGAAATGCTCAATTTGCCACTAACAAAAGAATGTTTACCCATGGAACACTATTATTCAACAGCAACATGGATGAAGTTGTTAACTCTTTAAAGGTAAGAAAAGATAAAATTGAATCGAAAGGAATTAAATCAATCAGAAGCAGAGTAGCCAATATATCTGATTTTGTCACAACAGATTTAACCATAGAAGAATTTAGAGATAAATTACTACTTTCAATTTTTAATGTAGATAAAACAGAAGATGTCAATAAATATGAATTGACGGAAAAAGATTGGGAACAAATAAATAAAATTTCACATCAAAGGTATTCAAATTGGGATTGGAATTACGGACGTTCTCCCAAATTTTATATGGAAAGAAGTCAACGGTTTCCAATAGGTTCCATTGATTTAAAATTAAATGTAGAAGAAGGAAACATTACTGCAATTAAGATATATGGAGATTTTTTCGGAGTGGGAGACCTTGATGATATAGAGAACAGATTATTAGGAAAAAAATACACAAAAGCTTCCGTTGCCGATTCATTAAAAGATATTGATCTATCAACATATTTTGGGAAAATCACACTTGATGAATTTCTTACCTTAATATATTGATAAGTCGGGGATCTTAGAGAAATGTATAATTCTATATATTTTGACACAATTATTATCCAATTCAGGATGCGTTAAATCTATCATATAATTAGTGTATTTTTGTAAAAAGTTAAAAAATAGAAGAAAAACAGATGAAAAATTGGATTGAGGCCGCTAGATTAAGAACGTTACCGCTTTCATTAAGTGGAATCATTTTAGGAGGATTACTTGCCAAATGGAAAGGGAATTTTGATGGAATTATTTTTGGACTTTCTTGTCTTACAACCATATTATTTCAAATATTGTCCAATTTTGCCAATGATTATGGAGATGGAACCAAAGGAACCGATAATGAGTTACGAGTTGGTCCGGTTCGTGCTATTCAATCGGGAGCTATTACACAACAATCCATGTTTCGTGCAATTTTAATTACTGTATTTCTATCCCTACTTTCTTCAATAGTTCTGCTTTGGTATGCTTTTATCCCCAATTATAAAAGTGAATTTTTTATATTCATTGGTTTGGGAATTGCTTGTGTATTGGCGGCTATATTTTATACTATGGGAAAAAAGCCCTACGGATATATGGGATTAGGGGATTTTTTTGTTTTCATTTTTTTTGGATGGGTTTCTGTTTTAGGAAGTGAATTTCTTTATACAAAGTCTTTTACTTGGGATAATTTGCTTCCCGCCTCTGCAATTGGCTTATTTAGTGTAGCCGTTTTGAATCTAAATAATATGAGAGACATTGAATCGGATAGAATCAGTCATAAAAAAACGCTGGCATTACGATTAGGATTTCAAAATGCTAAGTATTATCAAATGGTACTAATGAATCTTCCTTTTATTCTTTGTCTCATTTTCCTGTTAATACATCAGAAAGAATTTGTTATAAAATTAGATAGTTGGTCATCATTAAAACCATTTTTATTCTTTATACTATTTATTCCGAACACTATAGTACGCAGAAAAATTCTTTACACCCAAAACCCCAAAGATTTAGATTTATACTTAAAACCTACAGCATTGTTAGCCTTATGTTTTTCCGTTTTCTTTGGAATGGGATTAAGCCTTTAAAAAAAACTATACATGAAAAATAACATAAAACACATATTCTTTGATCTTGATAATACACTTTGGGATACGGATAAAAATTCAAAGTTAACTCTTAAAAATATTTATGAAAATTTAAAAATTGAAGAAAAGTATCAATTACAATTTTCAGATTTTTATACAAGTTATTACAACAGGAATGAAAATCTATGGTCCTTATATAGGCAAGATAAGGTAAGCAAAGCAGATATATTGGAGAAAAGATTCAAAGATACGTTTTTGGAATTTCATATAAATGACCCTGAAATTTGGAATTATTTTAATGCCAATTTTTTAACTCAGATCATGGAAAACAATAATCTAATCGAGTATGCAGAGGAAATTTTGAAATATCTAAAAACAAAAGGTTATCAATTGCATGTTGTTTCCAATGGCTTTATAATACAAACCGAACAAAAAGTTCAAGAAACTTGTATTAAAGATTATATAACCACCCTAACCAGCGGAGAAGAAATAAATAAAAGAAAGCCGGCTAAAGAAGTATTTGAATTAGGTCTTAAAAAAGCCCATGCATTAGTGAATGAATCCGCGTTTATCGGGGATGATTGGGAGGCAGATGTACTAGGTTCTCAAAGAATAGGGATGTATCCGGTCTATTTTAATTACAAAAAAGAAGATCATTATAAAAATGCAGAAATTCCGATAATTAAAAATTTGTTAGAATTAAAAAATATCTTTTAAATAGATTAAATAGATATTATGATTGAGGTTTATACAGACGGAGCTTCTTCTGGAAATCCGGGAAAAGGAGGGTATGGCATAATAATGAAGCTGAAAGGAACTTCATATGAAAAAAACTTTTCAGAAGGATTTCGCTTAACTACCAACAATAGAATGGAATTATTGGCTGTGATTATTGCTTTGGAAAAAATTAATAAACCCGATCAAGAAGTTGAAATATATTCTGATTCAAAATATGTAGTCGATGCCATTAATAATAAATGGATTTATGGCTGGGAGAAAAAAAGATTTGAAAAAGTAAAAAATCCGGATCTATGGATTCGATTTATTAAAATTTACAGAAAACATAAAGTGACCTTCCACTGGGTAAAGGGGCATCATGGGCATTTTTACAATGAAAAGGCGGATCAGTTGGCAACTGCTGCAGCTAAAGGAGAAAATCTGTCCATTGATATGGGATATGAAAATCTTATATCAGACAATAAAAATATTTTTTAATTAAATAGTCTAAACCATTTGAAAAAATAATTTGTTAATAAATTAGTAAATAACGTGTTAAAAAAATGTTCATAATTTTATAAATTAGCACAAAGATTATTAAAAAATAAGATATATGAAAAGTAAAATGGTAATCTATGTGTTCGGGTTGATGTTTTTTTCATTTATTACATCTTGTGTATCTTACGAGGCAACTTCTTCATATAAAAAATCAAAACATCCTCATTCGAAAAGATATACTTATAATTCCAATAAAACAAATAAACATATTTCAAAATCAAAACCATCGCATAAATCACCCCATATTTCAAAACCGATAAAGAGAGATTCGAATTTAGAATCAAAAAAATACGGAGTTCATAAAAATATAAAATCTACGGATGTTATTTTGGTTTTGAAAGAAGCAGAAAAATATAAAGGGACTCCTTATAAATATGGAGGAAATACTTTCAGTGGCATAGATTGTTCCGGTTTAGTTTGCAATGCTTACCAAAGAATAGATGTAAAATTACCAAGACGTTCCATAGATATGTCTAATGCAGGAAAAGATGTAAGTATCTCTCGAATAAAAGAAGGCGATTTATTATTTTTTAATACAGGGGGGAGCTCAATAAATCATGTAGGTATAGTCTATAACATATCCGGTTCAGGCGAAATTACATTCATACATGCCTCAACATCTAAAGGGGTTATAATTAGTTCTCTCGAAGAAACTTATTGGAAAAATAAATTTAAAAAAGCACAAAGGATCCTTTAAGTTAAAGTAAAAATATTGTTTAGAATAACACGCTTGCCAGCCGGATAATTCGAAGTTTATTATATAAAAAAACCTTTTAATCATCTTAAAGATTAAAAGGTTTTATAGTATTATCATTTGGGTGAAATAAAAATCTTTACGATTTAAATTCCGCCCAATAATTTCTTAGCTATAATATTGCGCTTTAAGTTCTTTAACTTTTGCATCAGATAAATACTCATCGTAGCTCATATAGCGGTCAATGATACCTTTAGGGGTTAATTCAATGATTCTGTTACAAACAGTAGATAATAATTCATGGTCATGAGAAGAAAGTAAAATAGTACCCTTAAAATTGGTTAACGAGTTGTTAAGAGCCGTAATACTTTCTAGGTCTAAATGGTTGGTAGGCTCATCAAGAAGTAAAACATTAGCTTTAAATAACATCATTCTTGAAAACATACAACGCATTTTTTCACCTCCCGAAAGAACTTTGCAAGATTTTAAAGCTTCATCACCACTAAATAGCATTTTACCTAAAAATCCTCGGATATATTCTTCATGTCTTTCCTCATCTGTATTCACATACTGACGAAGCCAATCTACAAGGTTATCGTCCGATTGAAAATATTTTGTATTATCTAAAGGAAGGTAACTTTGCTTAGTAGTTATACCCCAAGAATAACTCCCTTTATCAGGTTCTGACTCTCCGGATAATATTTGAAAAAATTCAGTAATAGCCAAAGAATTTCTGGATAGAACGGCAACTTTATCCCCCTTTTTTAGGTTCAAGTCAATATTGCTGAATAACAATTCACCATCTTTAGTTTTTTCCAATCCTTTAACGTCCAATATTTGATCCCCGGCTTCACGTTCTTGTTCAAAAATAATTGCCGGATATCTTCTAGAAGACGGCTTGATATCTTCGATATTTAATTTTTCGATCATTTTTTTACGAGCCGTGGCTTGTTTTGCTTTAGCAACATTAGAACTAAACCTGGAAATAAACTCTTGAAGTTCTTTCTTTTTTTCCTCAGCCTTTTTGTTTTGTTGAGCTCTTTGACGGGCAGCTAATTGACTGGCCTCATACCAAAATGAATAGTTACCGGTATATAAATTTAATTTTCCGAAATCCAAATCGCAGGTATGAGTACAAACTGCATCCAAAAAGTGACGGTCGTGCGAAACAACAATTACAGTATTTTCATATCCCGCCAAGAAATCTTCTAACCAAGATATGGTTTCAATGTCTAAATCATTCGTAGGCTCATCAAGAATAAGAACATCAGGATTTCCGAATAAAGCTTGAGCAAGTAATACTCTTACTTTATCAGCATTTTCCAATTCAGACATCATTTTATAATGTGCATCGTCTTTTATTCCAAGATTAGATAATAAAGTTCCTGCATCAGATTCAGCATTCCAACCTCCCATTTCTTCATAAATAATACCTAATTCTCCCGCTTTAACTCCATCTTCATCAGAAAAATCAGGTTTGGCATATAAAGCATCCATTTCCTCCTTTATGTGGAAAAGTTTCTGATTCCCTTTAATAACCGTTTCCAGTACAGGATATGCATCATAAGCAAAGTGATTTTGTTCCAATACAGACATCCTTTTATCTGTTTCAAGGCTTACACTTCCTGTAGTCGGTTCAACATCGCCGGATAGAATTTTCAAAAATGTAGATTTTCCTGCTCCATTAGCTCCAATAATTCCATAACAGTTTCCTTTCGTAAATTTTACATTAACCTCATCAAAGAGTACTCTTTTTCCAAATTGTAAAGATAAATTTGATACTGTAAGCATATACTTTAATAAATTTGTACAAAAGTAGTAAGAAAAACTTTGATTATGAAATTTGAAAATAAAGTAAATATACTGAATAGAAAAGCTAGATTTAACTATGAATTATTGGATAAATATGAGGCAGGAATAGTTTTACATGGTACTGAGATAAAATCTATTAGATTAGGGAAAGCAAGTATTGCAGAGAGTTTTTGTCAGATTATTAATGGCGAATTATATGTAATAAATATGACCATTGACGAATATTATTACGGAACTCGTTATAATCATACAATAAAAAGGGAAAGAAAACTGTTATTACATAAAAAGGAAATTAACAAACTGTTAAGAAAAACTAAAGAAACAGGATTAACGATTGTTCCTACAAAATTGTATATCAATGAAAAAGGAATCGCGAAGATCCAAGTATATCTTGCGAAGGGAAAAAAATTATATGACAAAAGAGAAGCGATAAAAGAAAGAGAATCCAAACGAAATATTAACAGAATGGTAAAGAAATATTAATTTTTTCTTGGGAGTTAGATAATAAAAATGTTACTTTGCAACCTAAAAATTAGATTTTTATATATGAAAAAGTTCAATTTGTTACTTACAGGATTGGCTACAACGTTAGCAACTACTGTATTTGCTCAAAACATTTCGGATAAGTGGTATATCGGGATTGGAGCTCATGCGGTAGACTATACTTCTGTTCGTGGTATCTTTGACGGATATTTTGATACCGATGATTATAGTATTGTACCACCGTTGTCTAAATTAACAGTAGCTAGAAGCATAGCTAAAAACTTTGCAGTTGACTTGCAAGCTTCAATTGGAGAAATAGACAATAAAAGATTAAAAATTAAAGATGAATTCTTTGTTTTAGCAGGATTAGGTATTAGATATACCCCATTAAGTGAATCCAAATCTTTAAAATGGTTAGATCCATACGTTAGAGTAGGGGCAAATTACCACAAATATTCTTATAAAGGAATTAGAATCGTTGAAAACGATCCAACCACTCACTTAGACGCTTACGATGATGATTATAATCCTAAGAAAAATTATAAACTGGGAGGTAAATTTACCGGTCATGATAATAATTTCATATTAAATGGTGGAGTAGGTATTAACTTCTGGTTTACAAAAAACTTTGGTATAAATCTAGAGTCTCAATATAACTGGGCAACAGCATATTCTAAAGATTATATAAATTTCTTCCAACATTCTGCATCGATTATATTTAAATTCGGAGCTAAGAAAGAAGAACCACTTCCGCCACCTCCACCGGTAGAAGCACCAAGTGATAGAGACGGAGACGGTATTCCAGACGATCAAGACAGATGTCCTGATACACCGGGATTGCCTCAATTCCAAGGATGTCCTGATACAGACGGAGATGGTATTCCGGACGACCAAGACAGATGTCCGAATGCAGCAGGACCTTCACAATTCCAAGGATGTCCTGACACAGATGGAGACGGTATTCCTGATATTGATGATGCTTGTCCAGCAGTAAAAGGACCAATTGAAAACAACGGTTGTCCTTGGGAAACTAAAGACGTTACTTTCAGACTAAAAAATATCAACTTTGAATTTAACAGTTCTAAATTAACAGCAGAGTCTTTACCATTAGTAAAAGATGCAGCTAAATTATTAAAAGACGAAAGTTTTGATGGTAAAAAATTCTTTGTAGACGGACATACCGACAGAGTAGGATCTGTAGCCGTAAACAATAGAATATCAAAACAAAGAGCACAATCTGTAGTTAACGAATTAATTAATGAAGGTATAGAAAAAGATAGATTGATAGCTAGAGGCTTTGGAAAAACAGAATTATTATGTAAACAAGCAGATATCAATACTAAAAAAGACGAAGAAGGAAATATACTATATCCTGACCAAGAATCTTGTGATAGATCTAATAGAAGAGTGGTAGTTTTAGATCAGGCAGGAGATAAAGTTTCCGTAACAAAAGAAGTGAAAATTAAGAAATAATTGATCTACAAATAAAAAAACCATCCTAATAAGGATGGTTTTTTTATATATTGGAATAGAATTTGTTTAGTAGAATAAAATAAATCATAGTAGTAAGAAATTAATATGAAAAAATTTAAATTATTGATTACAATAGGAGCTGTTATAATGGCCATTGTAACTAAAGCTCAAAATACTACAGAAAAGTGGTATGTGGGGATAGGGATGCATGCAACTGACCATACGTCAGTGCGTGGTATCTTTGACGGATATTTTGATACCGATGATTATAGTTTTTCTTTTCCATTATCAAAATTAACTGTAGCAAGAAGTATTGGTAAAAACTTTGCAGTTGATTTACAAGCTTCAATAAGTGATATGGATAACAAAAGATTAAAAATAAAAGACGAATTTTTTGTTTTAGCAGGTTTAGGTCTTAGATTTACTCCACTTAGTGAGTCAAAATCATTAAGATGGCTGGACCCATATGTGAGAGTAGGTGCCAACTATCACAAATATTCTTATAAAGGAATTAAAATTGTTGAGGATGATCCATCTACTCACTTAGACGCTTATGATGATGATTATAACTCAGATAAAAATTATAAGTTAGGAGGTAAATTTACAGGAAAGGATGATATGTTTGTAGTAAACGGAGGTGTAGGTATTAACTTTTGGTTTACCAGAAACTTTGGTTTAAACATAGAATCTCAATATAACTGGGTAACTAATCAATCAAAAGATTATTCTGACTTCTTTCAACACTCAGCATCTTTAATATTTAAATTTGGAGCTAAGAAAGAACAACCATTACCACCACCTCCGGTAGCGCCGAGCGATAGAGATGGGGACGGAATTCCAGATGATCAAGACAGATGTCCTGATACACCGGGATTACCACAATTCCAAGGATGCCCTGATACAGACGGAGACGGTATTCCTGACGATCAAGACAGATGTCCGAATGCAGCAGGACCTGCACAATTCCAAGGATGTCCTGATACAGATGGAGACGGTATCCCTGATATTGATGATGCTTGTCCAACAGTAAAAGGACCAATTGATAATAATGGTTGTCCTTGGGAAACTAAAGACGTTACATTCAAATTAAAAAATATCAACTTTGAATTTAACAGCTCTAAATTAACAGCAGAATCTTTACCATTAGTTAACGATGCTGCAAAAATGTTAAATGACGGAAGTTTTGATGGTAAAAAATTCTTTGTAGACGGACATACCGACAGAGTAGGATCTGTAGCCGTAAATAATAGAATATCAAAACAAAGAGCACAATCTGTAGTAAACGAATTAGTTAAAAACGGAGTAAGCAAAGATAGATTGATAGCAAGAGGATTCGGTAAATCAGAATTGTTATGTAAACAACAAGATATCAATGCTAAGAAAGACGATAAAGGAAATATTCTTTATCCGGATCAAGAAACTTGTGATAGAGAAAACAGAAGAGTTGTGATCTTAGATCAAACCGGTTCAAAAGTATCAATCACAGAAGAAGTTAAAGTAAAAACTCCTAGTCACAGAAGAAGATAATTTACTAAACAAACTTTTCTAATAAAAAAGTCATCCAAATTTTGGATGACTTTTTTTATTCATTATTTATAAAAGCATAATAAAATAGTACAATCATTAAATAATGATTTGTAAAAAAAATAATAGCTGAAAAAGAAATTTTAAAGATAAAAAAAAGCACATTTAAAATGTTTTTTTAATAGGGATAATACCGATTAACAAAAGCTATTTTAGTTAACTTTGTAATTAAATTATAAATAACGTGAAAATAATAGCAGTTATTCCTGCAAGATATGCAGCATCTCGTTTCCCTGCAAAGCTGATGGGTATGTTAGGGGAAAAAACAGTCATTCGGTCAACCTATGAAAATGCAATCAAAACCAATCTTTTTTCAGATGTATTTGTAGTAACTGATTCCGAAATCATTCATAATGAAATTACCAGAAACGGAGGTAAAGCCATTATGAGTAAAAAAGAACATGAGACAGGAAGTGATCGAATTGCAGAAGCTGTTGAAAATTTAGAATGCGATATCATCATAAACATACAAGGAGATGAACCTTTTGTAAAAACCGAACCGTTAGCAAGGCTAATTGAAGTATTTAAGAAAGATCAAGAAAATAAAATTGATGTTGCTACCTTGATTCGTAAAATGGACGATTGGAATTTAATTGAGGATTCTAATTATGTAAAAGTAGTTAAAGATCAAAATGACTTTGCACTATATTTTTCACGTTCAGTTATACCATATCCTCGAGAAAAGTCATTTCAGGCGGATTACTATGAGCATGTAGGTGTATATGCTTTTCGTAAACAAGCCTTACTAGATTTTGCAAAATTACCGATGTTACAAAACGAACAAGCAGAAAAGGTGGAGTGCATACGATATTTAGAATATGGCATGAAAATTAAGGTAATAGAGACTGATTTTGTAGGAGTTGAAATAGACACTCCGGAGGATTTGGAAAAAGCAAATGAAATATTAAAAAAACAGATAAACGAGAAAAAATAAAAATATGAAATTCAGAAATTTCCCAATGGTTCCCCGTGTAATTTATGGACGTGGAAGCTTTGATCAAACTTCAGAAATTATTGAAGAAAAAAGAAATAAAGATTATCCATTTATTTTTTTAGTAGATAAAGTGTTTGAAGGAAAAGAATTAGAAAAAAGAATTCCCTTAAAAGGAAAAGATAAAATTATATTTATAGATACTACTGATGAACCCAAAACCAAAGGAATTGATGCGATCAGAGATTCATTAAAAGAGGAATATGGAACTGTTTCCGGAGTTATTGGAATAGGAGGAGGAAGTGTAATGGATTCGGCAAAAGCTGTTGCAATTATGATGAATAGTGAAGGTTCTTCTTCTCAATATCAAGGGTGGGATTTAGTGAAGAATCCGGCTGTTTATCATGTAGGTATACCAACAATTAGTGGTACAGGAGCAGAAGTTTCCAGAACTTGTATATTAACCGGGCCGGAAAGAAAATTAGGTATTAATTCAGATTTTACCCCTTTTGATCAAGTTATTTTGGATCCATCTTTAGTAAAAGGAGTAGAAAAAAATCAGGCATTTTTTACCGGTATGGATTGTTATATTCATTGCATTGAGTCTTTAACAGGAACATATCTTAATGCTTTCAGTAAAAGTTACGGAGAAAAAGCATTAGAACTTTGCCAAAAAGTATATGTTCATAAATCTGAATGGGATGATGAGTCTGATGAAGATTTAATGATGGCATCTTGGCATGGAGGAATGAGCATCGCTTATTCACAAGTAGGAATTGCTCATGCGGTGAGTTACGGACTTTCTTATTTACTAGGAACTCATCATGGAGTAGGTAATTGCATTGTTTTTGACCGATTAGAAGAGTATTATCCGGAAGGAGTTAAGGAATTTAAATATATGGTTGAAAAAAATCAGATTGAAATTCCGCAAGGTGTATGCAAAGGATTGTCTGATGAACAATTCAATACTATGATAAATGTTTCTTATGGAATGGCACCGCTTTGGGAAAATGCATTAGGTAAAGATTGGCAGAAAATAATGACTAAAGAAAAATTAAGAGCACTTTACGAAGAAATGTAAATACTATTATTCGAAAAATAATAGTTCAATTAATGCAAAGATATAAATTGAAGAAAAATGATAATTCCGGGATAACTTTAAAGTTGCCTGGAATTTTTTTACAGTCAACCCATTTTAATCTTATATGAAGAAACTTTTTTTTGCTTTTCTGATATTCCTTTTTAACATATGTTATTCTCAGACGGTAGAAGAAATAATTAAAAAGCATTTGGAAGTTACCGGAGGAACAGATCATTGGAAAGAATTGAATTCAATAATAATTAAAGGAGATATAATTTTAGGATTAAATGAGTCATATCCTATAGAAATTTATCAGCAGAGGCCTAATCTTAATAAAACTTGTATAGAAATACAGGGAAAAAAAATTATTTTAAATGCTTACAACGGAAAGAAAGCTATACAATATAACTTTCAAACGAATTCCCTTGAAGAAAATAATAATTACGTTCCTGAAGCATTTGAATCGGATTTAATTGATTATTCTGCAAAAGGATTTCTTCCGATATTTCTCGGAGAAGAACGTATTGATAACAAGAATTGTTATAAAATTAAACTAACTAATAATAGAGAATCAGAAATTTATTACTTTGATAAAACCAGCTATCAATTAGTTAGAGAAGATACTTCAAATGAAAGTAAATTGTATTCAGACTTTAAATTAGTCTCCGGACTAATCTTTCCGTATCGTTTGGTTGTAAAAAACAAGGAGGATGACTCAGAATTTATTCTTGTATTTAAATCGCTTGAAATTAACAAGATCATTCCTGAAAAAGAATTTAAATTTTAAGAATAAAGAAAAATTTAAAGCACTCTCATAAAATATATAAAAGAGTGCTTTATTTATTTTAGCTTAAAGGATTACTTCTTAATTACATTTTTGGATATAGAATTACCATTCCCCGTAATATTTATGGTATATATACCCGCAGGATAATTAGTAAGATCTATAGAAAAAAGCTTATTTTTTTCAACTTTTGAAAATAATAAGCTACCGGCCAAATTATAAACTTTAACGTGGCTTGTATTTCCTCTAAATTGAATAGCACCTAAATCGATAGTAAAAACTCCTTCAGAAGGATTAGGGTAAACTTTAAATGTTGGGGTTTCTGAAAAATTTTCATCGGTTTGGAGTTGCTTATAATTCAAACTGCATAAATTCAAAGAAAAAGAATTTAATGTACCAACATCGTTAGCATAATGATCTGCTACTCCTAATAGCCATTCACCGCTATATTTTTTCTTATAAAGTGAATGAATTGCATTACGAGGTTTAATCGTACCTGTAGTAGGAGAAGAACAGTTTACGGCAGCTCCGTTATCATCAAAAGTAACTTTTAAATCTGAATAATATTCACATGAATGATTCCATAAAACAGTTGATTTATAATCCGGACCGGGGTCTTGTAAAACAATGTATAAATCAAAAATATTTGGATGATCTATATCAACAGATACCTGTAAATTAATTAATTCATCATAATTCTCATTTTCAGGAATAATAATTCCCATGGTAGCAAAATCAGAATTTAAATGATCACCATTTCCGTCAGGAATCGGAATCGGAGAAAAGTTTGGCATATATTTTTTACAAATTACTTCCGATTCATATCCTATTGAAAAATATTCGGTTAAGGCAAAATAAATATTATTACTAGCCTCAATCATTATTTTTGCTTTTTTAGCGACAAGATCAGCAGGTAAATCCACAGTTGCATTTCCCGAATTAGGAATATGATCAGCCAGAGGAGTAATAGTTTGCCCCTCATCCGTAACTAATGAAATATTCACATATTGTGTATTAAATGGCTGTGCTGTTGTATTAGCAACATTCCATGCTACTTTAATAGAACTTCCTTTCTTTGCAATATAATCAGCGGTAGGAAATGTTGCGATAAATGGCCCACCACTATCAGAAACCAAAACTTCTTTAGTAACAATCTTAGTCTGAGGTTTATTAGGATTATTATCACGTACGGTTACAGTAAAATTCAGGACTCTTTTAACGTTAGAAACAGTCTCCCAAGTATTTGGAGAGTAACTATCGGTAGTTAAAGCGGGAAAATATCTTCTAGTAGATGAAGTCGGTAAAAAAGACCTGAATATAGGACCGGATCTTTGTGAAGAATCGACTCGAATAACATTTTTACGAGCATTATCAATTTGTTCCCAACAAAAAGTCAGCTCATCCCCATCGGGATCTGTTGTTCCTTCTGCATCCAAGTAAAACCGTGTCCCCATAGGAATGGTCACACTAGAGGGGCCTACATTTACTACGGGGGGATGATTAGGAATTTGATTGATTGTTCCACAGGTTTTACGCTGTAGATTTCTGTTAATTTGCTGAATACTTGCAGAATGAAAATAAGCATCCGAACTTAATTGTACATTGGCAGATGTGATACCGGCATATCCCATTATTGTACTTCCGCTTCCCGGTTCAATATTAACCCCCGTGTTTTCAAGCCAACAAGAAAAAGTATGATTAGCTCCCAACTGATGTCCCAATTCATGAGCTACGTAATCAATATCAAAATGATCTCCTGACGGATTATTATTTGAGGGGGAAGTTATCCCACTACCTTTTCCTACAGAAGTAGGGATTCCATTTCGATCCATCAAAGGACTGACACAAATACACCCTATGCACCCGGCATTTCCTCCTCCACCATTACCGCCAAAAAGATGGCCAATATCATAGTTATCTTCTCCAACCACAGCTGTTAATGTTTTTTGAAGTTCCATATTCCAGTTATCCATTAAAGATGAATCGGAATAAGGGTCCGTATTTGGATCTTCATAAATAAGAGAAATATTATTAATCATTTTAAGATTTACAGCTAGATCTTTTTCCAAAATACCATTCACTCGGGTTAAGGTGATATTTATCTGTTGTAAAGCTCCGGTTACGCCACCAAAATGTTGAGTATATTCACCGGTTACTGAAAGAGCTAATCTATACGTGCGAAATTTTCGATCACCCGATATAATTTTATAAGAACTTGATTCTTCCGAATTAATTTCATCAACCGTATTACAATTGAAATCATTAAAGATGTTTTCCTTTCTAATACGAACAGAATAAACTTCTCCATCGGTTGTATAAGGATCAATGAGCTGAATGATACCCGTATTATCCATAATCATTGAATTGAATTGATTGGGAGAAATACTAAATCGAATATATTTGTTCGTATCATCTATACCGATTCCTGCGTATGAATACAATTCGTATGTATTTTCAATTTCTTCATCCATTACAGGAGCATGATAAACCGAAAATCTTTCTATTTTTCCTTCGGATGTTGGAACGTATACTATGATAGGAGTATGGTTAGTTCCTCTTAATGAGGCCGAATTTAATTGTTTTTTCAAAGAATAAAAATCAACGGTATATAGTTCTTCAATGGGTAAATTGATATTTTCACTTTTTATCTTCTTTCCTGTTAAGCTTGTTCTCTTCCAATAATTTTGTGCTGAAAGAGGAATACTGAACATAAAAACACTAATAATTAATAAGAAAATTTTCATGTATTTCTATTTTGTATGTTATTATGAAAACAAAAATATATATTATAAATTAATAAGCAATAATATTAATGTTTATTTATGATTATTAACTATAAAATTATAAGTTGTAATTTTACTATTAACAGTTTTTAAAAAATAGATAAAATGAAAGTAGGTTTTTTGATTTGTAGTATAGTATAAAACAAAATTATCAAGATAAATAATATAAAATGAAGTCAATAAATGATGGTATTTAATTTTATAAGATAAAATTAGTTTATTTATTGAAAATAAGGTATATGGGATCTCAAATTATTTTTAAAAGAGAAATTATTTATTAAGAAGCAACTTATATCGCAGTTTTAATAAAACGAAAACCTTATATAAATAAAAATTACATAAATATTCTTGCCCAGCTTTCTTTAAGAGGAAGTCTAAATTTTTCTTCGAATTCTTTGGAAGTACTTATAGCAAGGTTATAAATATAGGTTTCAGGAGAAATTTGGGTGGATTTGATTTTTTCCTTGAAAGAATTCATAGGAACAGTAGTAATTTTCCCTTTATCATCTTCATAGCTTACCCATAATCGGTTTAAAAGTTCTAATTGATATTTTTGATCGATTTGTCTAATGCATTGATTCAATTTATCGATAGAACATCCGGTGGCTTTCGCTTGATTTTCATCAACCGCTATAATTATGAATTTATTTTTAATAATCGTAAGCTCAGATTTTAAATCAGCACCATGTGCCGCCCATGTTTTCAAAAAGTCAGTAAGAATTTTGTTGATATCTTGAATTTCTTCAGAGGTAAGAAATCTTCTAGATTGAAAAACCCAGAGCTTAGAAAAATTATTCATAATTTATATTAGAGGTAAACTTTACCTGTATTATTAATGTGAGAATTAGGATACAAATTTAAAAATTAATTTCTCAATTAAGAGTAAACTATTAGAAATAAATAGTAAATTTATAAAGAGTTTTGCTATGTGTCATTAAGGTAAGCAAAGTTTTTAAGAGTAGATAAAATTTAATTTAGGGCTATATATATATGGATTTTGATTTTCATAGAATTAATAAAGATTTTAAAAAGATTAATACGAATATTAGAGTCTATAGTGATCTTCTTATAGAAAAATCTTTAGATGTTTGGAATATAAAAACTAAAGTTGGATTATTCTTTTTTTCATTAGGTATTGCTTTATTAAGTACTTATTTTCTTTCTCCTCAAGAATTTACTAAAGCTCAAGAATACACCCTGTTCATTCTGATGTTTTCAATACTTCTATGGGTTACCGAAGCAATCCCCCCCTTTGCTGTAGGGATTCTGATCACAGGTTTTCTCATTTATACCATGGGGAATATAGAAGGATCAACAATTGATCCGAAAACTATTTCTAATACATGGTCTGATAGTGTTATATGGATTTTCTTGGGCGGTTTTTTTCTTAGTGAAAGTATGAGAAAAACAGGAATAGATATTTCTTTATTTAGAGGTACCATATCTATTTTTGGTAGTAAGCCGTCGCATATGTTGTTAGGAATTATGCTAACTACTTCCTGTTTATCATTAATTATATCCAATACGGCAACGTCAGCTATGATTTTGGCAGCTGTTATGCCTTTTTTAGACAGAGAAGGGAAAGATTCACCCATGACAAAAGCAATATTGATAAGTATACCGGCTTCGGCAACTTTTGCAGGAATGGGCAGCTTAATATCTTCTCCTCCCAATTTGATTGTAGTAGATGTTTTAAAATCCAAAGGAATTGAGGTTTCTTTTTTTGATTGGATGATCTTGGGCTTGCCCGTAGCAATAGTATTGTTGTTGTTCTTTTGGATTCTGCTTAAGCAAAAATATACTTCTAAAGTTGAAAAAATTAATTTAAATTTCTTAGAAGAATTAGCCCCGATTCCCAAAAAGATTAGATTGCAGAGGTTTTTTGTAATACTAATTTTATTTATAACCGTTTTCTTTTGGATGATGGGTTCAAAATTGAAAATCCCAAGTGCAGCCACTTCAGGAATTCCTATTGTTTTCCTTCCTATGTTAGGGATTATAACGGCTGAAGATATAAGAAAACTTCCGTGGGATACCTTAATGTTAGTCGCCGGTGGATTATCACTAGGGATTGCAATAAAGGAATTGCTGGCGCCCTATTATTCCGAATTATTGGGAGATGCATCGTTTAATGAATATTTAATGATGATGATTTTTGCTATAGTGACTGTGATTTTTTCTAACATAATGAGTAGTACGGCTACAGCAACCATCGTCATAAATATTGCTGCGGTAGTACTTCCTCCGGAACAAATATTGCCGATCGGTTTAGTAATTGGTCTTTGTGCTTCATGCGGATTATTCCTGCCCGTGTCAACGCCTCCCAATGCAATAGTATACAGTACAGGGATGCTTAAGCAATCAGACTTTTATTTTGGGGGTTTTTATGCAGCAATAGTAGGAACTATAGTAATCATGGCTTGGGTGTTATTTTTGCAAAATTTTACGGGGTATTTTGAGATGGTCTTAACAAGCAGATAAATAAAATTATATTTACTTAACATATATTTTAAGAAATATTTAAAACAATAATCTGTCAACTTGGCATATAAAGTTTTATCTTTGCAGACTATTTTTATTTTGATTTAGTAATATCCCGGTACTTTTTTTCGTAGGGAATGTTTAAATATGGAAAAAGAAATTATAGAAGGAAGACAAGGAGAAATCTTAATACAAGAAAGTTCTATTAAAAACACCAAAAAAATGTTTTTAGAAAGCTATGGTTGTCAAATGAATTTTTCCGATAGTGAAATAGTAGCTTCAATACTTAGTAACGAAGGATATAATACTACCTCTCAACTGGAAGAAGCAGATTTAGTTCTTCTCAATACTTGCTCTATTCGTGAAAAAGCGGAGCAAACGGTTAGAAAAAGACTTTCTCAATTTAATGCAATAAAAAGAAAAAAGCCGGATCTGGTTATAGGCGTTCTCGGCTGCATGGCAGAAAGATTAAAAACAAAGTTTTTGGAAGAAGAGCATTTAGTTGATCTAGTGGTAGGTCCCGATGCATACAGAGATCTTCCGAACTTATTGAAAAATACGGATGATGGAAGAAATGCCATTAATGTACTTTTATCAAAAGAAGAGACTTATGCAGATATAAGTCCGATACGCTTAGGCGGAAATGGAGTTACAGCTTTTGTGTCCATAACCCGAGGATGTGATAATATGTGTACATTCTGTGTGGTTCCTTTTACAAGAGGAAGAGAACGCAGTAGAGATCCACATTCAATTCTTAAAGAATGTAAAGAGTTGAGAGAAAACGGATATAAAGAAATTACACTTTTAGGACAAAATATAGATAGTTACTTATGGTATGGAGGAGGTCCTAAAAAAGATTTCTTAAAAGCTAGTGAATTGCAAAGAGCAACAGCGATAAATTTTGCACAATTATTGAACATGGTAGCTGAAGCTTGTCCTGAAATTAGAATACGATTTTCAACGTCTAATCCGCAAGACATGCATGAAGAAGTATTGCACGTAATGGCTAAACATGATAATATTTGCAAATACATCCATTTACCTGTTCAAAGTGGGAGCACTACAGTTTTGCAGCGAATGAATCGTCAACACACACGGGAAGAATATATTAATTTAGTGGATAAAATAAGGGAAATCGTACCTGACTGCGCGATTTCACATGATATCATAGCGGGTTTTTGTGGAGAAACGGAAGAAGAGCATCAAGAAACTTTATCACTAATGAAATATGCAAAATACGATTTCGGATACATGTTTGCTTATTCTGAACGTCCCGGTACGTTAGCTCATAAAAAAATGAAAGACGATGTGCCTACGGAAATAAAGTCAAGAAGACTTAAAGAAATTATAAATCTTCAACAAGAACTTTCATTAGAAAGAATGAAAACGTATACTAACAAAGTACACGAAGTTTTGATAGAGGGAACCAGTAAAAAAAGTAAAGATCAATGGTACGGAAGGATTTCTCAAAATGCAGTGGTGGTTTTTACTAAAACAGATCAAACAAAAGTTGGAGATTTTGTTAATGTATTGGTAAATGATTGCACTTCAGCTACCTTGATAGGAGAGATCGCATAACATAAATATTATGGATTCATTACAGGCAATAAAACAAAGATTCGGAATAATTGGAAATAACCTTGCACTTAACAGGGCTTTAGAAAAAGCTATGCAAGTAGCACCTACAGATATTTCTGTTTTGGTAATTGGAGAAAGTGGGGTAGGAAAAGAGTTTATTCCTAAAATAATTCATAATCTTTCACCAAGAAAACATAAACAATATATTGCTGTTAATTGTGGAGCAATTCCCGAAGGGACCATAGATTCAGAGCTTTTTGGTCACGAAAAAGGAGCTTTTACGGGTGCAGATAAAGTTCGTAAAGGATATTTTGAAGTAGCAGATGGAGGAACCATTTTTTTAGATGAAGTAGGAGAATTGCCTTTGCAAACGCAAGTTCGTTTATTAAGAGTATTGGAAAGTGGTGAATTTATGAAAGTCGGATCATCTACTATTCAAAAAACAAATATAAGAATTGTAGCTGCGACTAATGTTAATTTATTAGAAGCAATTAAAAAAGGCAGATTCAGAGAAGATTTATATTACAGGTTAAATACAGTACAGATTGATATACCTGCTTTAAGGGAAAGGAAGGATGATATTCCTTTACTTTTCAGAAAATTTGCAGTTGACTTTTCAGAAAAATATAGAATGCCTTCAGTGAGTTTATCGGAAGAAGCCATGTCCTACATTCAAAATTATTATTGGCCGGGAAATATCCGTCAATTAAGAAATTTTACCGAACAAATTACGGTGGTGGAAACCAACAGGAATTTGTCTATAGATAAGGTAAAAGAATATTTAAAAGACATTCCACAAACCACGTCTTTAGTAAACTTTTCCAAGCAAAATGAAAATCATTCCGATTTTTCCAGTGAAAGGGAAATATTATATAAGTTTTTATTCGATATGAAAAAAGATCTCAACGATTTGAAAGCGTTGACTTTAGAACTCATTAAAAATAAAGGCGATTTGATGCTAAACTCAAATGATCAGGATCTTTTCCAACGAGTATATAAAGATTATGATATTCCTAAATCGGGAGATTCTCTTGTTTATTATGATGAAAAACCCGTCATACCGACAGTTCCTTCATCAGTTAATGAGTATCATGAAATTTTGGATGACTACGAATATGAAGATGTATCCAACAATTCGGAATCTTTATCTTTACAAAGAAAGGAAGAGGAACTTATTAAAAAAGCTTTAGAAAAGTATAATGGAAAACGTAAATTAGCAGCAAAAGAGTTGGGGATTTCGGAAAGAACATTATATAGAAAAATAAAACAATATGATATTGAAGAATAAAATCATATTACTCATAATAGGAATTTTTTTTATATCTTTGTCCGGATGTTATTCATTCACAGGGGCTTCTTTGGATCCCGATATAAAAACTATAGAAATAAAATCATTTCCTAATTATTCAGCTTATCAAAGCCCGAATTTAAGTGTAGATTTTACTACCGCCTTACAAAGTAGATTTAATCAAAGAACGAAGCTTGTAGAGACTAATATAGATCCGGATATCATTTTAGAAGGA
The DNA here is from genome assembly GCF_019469225.1 of Apibacter sp. ESL0432. Classification (NCBI taxonomy): domain Bacteria; kingdom Pseudomonadati; phylum Bacteroidota; class Flavobacteriia; order Flavobacteriales; family Weeksellaceae; genus Apibacter; species Apibacter sp. ESL0432. Next base: position 66,652 of record NZ_CP048266.1, read on the forward strand.
GAAATAACTAACTTTTCAACCAGTCCGGTAAATATACAAAGTAATTCCGACGAAGCAACGCAAAACAGATTGACGATAAGCGTTTCTGTTAGATACGAAAATAAAAAGCAGCCTGAAAAGAGTTTCGAAAAAACTTTTTCCGATTATGAAGATTATTCTAGCAAAGAATTATTGATTAACGTTCAAGATGATCTTGCCCAGAAAATCAATCAAAGAATTATTGATCAAATATTTTTAGCGATAGTAGCCGATTGGTAAGTTATGGATAATAGTAGAATTATACAGTTAATAGAAAACCCTGAAAAACTTAAATTTTCCGATAAGAATTATGTGGAAGATTTAATAACTCACTATCCATTTTCTCAATCGTTTCATTTAATTTATTTAAATTGGAAAAATAGATATGTATCAGAACCGTTAACTAATGAAGATATTAAAAAGGTTTCAATTTATACGAACTATCGAGAATTAATAAAAAAATCCATTGATACTAACAAGAAGTTAGTAGAACCAATTACAGCAGAGGAATTGATCGATAAAAAAGAAGATGAAATTTTACAAGCAGATGATAATAAATTTGAAGAAACTATAGTTCTTGAAAATATTGTTAGTAATGAATTTATGGAAGAGGATAGCAGTTTAACCCAATTGAAAGCAATAGATTCAAATTCTGAAATTATAAATGAACAAAAAATATCCGAAGAATTAGTAAATAACAACAATATAGAAATTGAACCTATAGAAGATCATTCTAAAATTCAATTACTTTTAACTAATGAAGATGATAAGGATAATAAGAAAATCTTTTTAAACAGTGATGTCACCTATACCAATATAGAAAAGTTAGGAATATCACATTTATTTACTTCAAGCTTAGAAAAAGAAAATGAAGAAAATTTCGAGAATAGGGAAGAAAGTACTGAAATTGAACATTCGGAAATTGAAGAAGAAGTAAAGGAAGATTTGGTTGGTAATGAAATCAATGAAATTCAGTTAAGCGAACCAAGTATTGAAAACAAACAAGAGGAAATTACTTTGGAATCGGACAAATTAACTTTTAATCAATGGATCTCACTTTCCAAGCAAAAAAAAGCTTTAAAATCTGAAAAAGTAATACCACAACAAGAAAAACAAAATAGCATTATTTCAAATTTTATTGAAAATAATCCCAAGATAAAACCGGTTGCAAAAGACACGAAATATAGTAAAGACGTAGAATTTAAAAAAGAAGAAATTCAGGACATTGCAAATTTAATGACTATTACCTTAGCTCAATTATATGTAGAGCAAGGTAAATATGATACAGCATTAACAGCTTTTAAGATATTAAGTTTGAAATATCCAGAAAAAAGTAGTTATTTTGCCTCGGAAATAAGAAGAATAAAAAAGATAAAAAATTCAAAATAATATGACAGCAGTATATGGAATACTAATGATATTTATCATTATCGCATGCGTTTTGCTAATATTAGTTGTTTTGTCGCAAAATCCAAAAGGAGGAGGTTTAAGTTCAACTTTCGGAGGTAGTGGAACACAAATGTTCGGTGTTCAGAAAACAAATGATTTTATGGAGAAGGCAACTTGGACCTTAGGAGGAGTAATAGTAGTATTGTCAATTTTTGCATCGGTATTGATTGCAAAGCCAACTATATATACATCAACTCCAACCCAAAACTCAAAACAGTCTTCAACCCCTCAACAAGAACAGGCTTTGCCTAAAACTAACGTTAAGTAAAATATACTTGTAATAATTAACACTAAAAATATAGTATTAACAAAGTTCTTAAAAATTTATTGTTGTGTTAGGAAGAAGGCAAATTAGAGAAAAAATTCTACAGGTTCTGTATGCGTATAATATAAGTGGGAATGAGTTAGAATATGTTGAAAATAGAATGTTCCAGTCTATAGATGAGATATATGATTTATATATATATCAACTAAATCTTCTATTGGCTGTGAGAGATTATGCTCTTGAAGTAATAGAAAGGAAAAAGCAAAAACGTTTTGCCACAGATGAGGAAAAAAATCCTAATCTTAAGTTTGTTAATAATAAGATATTTGAGCTGTTAGAGAAAAACAAAGCTAGAAAAGAGTATTCGGACAAACATTTAGAATTATCGTGGCATTTAAATAATAATTATCCGGCAATTATTTTTAAAAAATTTCAAACATCGCGAAGTTATTTAGAGTATATGCAAAGTAAAGAAACAGATTTTGAGTCGGAAAAAAAAGTATTGCTTAAACTGTTTTTAAAGCATATAGCAGATAATGACATCATGTATGAATGGTTTGAGGAATTAAAACTTTCTTGGGCAGATGATGTTCATATTGCCAATAATATGACCCTGAAGACTATCAAGTCTATTGAGGAAGGAGCACCCTTTGATACATTAATTCAAGTTTTAAAATCGGATGAGGGTATTTTATTTGCAAAAAATTTATTCAGGACCACGGTTAAACACTATCCGGAAAGTTTAAAATTAATTGAAAAAAGATCAAATAACTGGGAGTTGGATAGAATTGCGGAAATAGATAAAATCATATTGGCAATGGGATTTACAGAACTCAATTATTTCCCTCAAGTTCCGGCTAAAGTTGTTATTAATGAATGTATTGAATTAGCAAAAGTTTATTCTAGCGCTAAAAGTAATGTATTTATTAATGGTATTTTAGACAGATATGCTAGAGATATGAATAAAGTTTAAACATCCTGAAAAATGAAAAAGTCAGCAGTAATATTTTTATTAATAGGTATGTTATTCACCATCGGTTGCAAAAAAGAAAATTCTTCTCAAAAGCAAATCAAAAGTACCGTACAGGATAATACGAATACTAAAAATACTCATGGTGTACCCAAAATAACCGAAGAATCTATTATAAAATTTAATGAAGATACGTATGATTTTAAGGATATAAAAAGGGGGCAAGAAGTCTCCCATGTTTTTAAATTTACCAATGATGGAAAACGTCCTTTATTAATTTCAGAAGTACGTCCTTCCTGTGGGTGTACCACTCCAAAATATACTAAAGAACCTGTATATCCGGGCAAGAAAGGAGAAATTACAGTTACTTTTGATTCTTCAAATTTTGAAGGAGAAGTACTTAAAACAATAGCTGTTTCAGGAAACTTTGAAACTAAAGTAATTAAATTTCAAGCAAAAGTTAATTAAAAATAAATTTAAATAAAAATGTTAACAATAATTTTACAAGCAAAAGGAGGTTTTATGGAACAAGCAGGAGCATTCCTTCCCCTAGTCCTTCTATTTGTGGTGTTTTACTTCTTTTTTATTAGACCGCAAACAAAAAGACAAAAACAAGAAAAGAATTTTCAAGATAATATAGCTAAAGGAACAAGAATAGTTACCACTTCCGGTATACATGGAAAAGTTGCGGAAATAATGGATGATGGACTTATTATTGAAACTATGGCGGGAAAAATAAAAATCGAAAAATCAGCAATTTCCAGAGAATTGTCTATAGCAAGATATCCGGAAAATGCACCTGCAAAGAAGTAAACGATTATAAATAAATCATAAAGCATATTCTATGGTATATAGAGTATGCTTTTTAATTATATAAAATGAAAGTAGTAGTAGGTTTATCGGGAGGAGTAGATTCAAGTGTTGCAGCATATTTATTGCAACAACAAGGTCATGAAGTTATAGGTTTATTCATGAAGAATTGGAACGATTCTGAATTTACACTGGAAGATGAATGTCCATGGGTAGAAGATAGCAATGATGCATTGCTAATAGCTCAAAAACTTAATATTCCCTATCAAGTCATAGACCTTTCTGAAGTATATAAAGAAAGAATTGTTGATTACATGTTTCATGAATACGAATCAGGACGTACCCCTAATCCGGATGTATTATGCAACAGAGAAATCAAGTTTGATATATTTCTTAAAACAGCTTTATCTTTAGGGGCAGATAAAGTGGCAACCGGTCATTATGCACGTGTTCAATCATTGAATAACGAAGGCCAAACAATTTATCAGCTTTTAGCAGGTATAGATTCCAACAAAGACCAATCCTATTTTTTATGTCAACTTAATCAATACCAGCTTTCCAAAACCTTATTTCCTATAGGAAATTTAACCAAGCCGGAAGTAAGGCAAATTGCAAGTGAAATTGGTTTAGTTACTGCAAATAAAAAGGATTCTCAAGGATTATGCTTTATTGGGAAAATAAGATTGCCTGACTTTTTACAACAAAAATTAAAACCTAAAAAAGGAAATTTGGTTGAAATTTTTTCAGATAATCCTACATATAAAAAAGAAGAACAATCATTTTCAACTAAAAAAGAAGAATTAATTTATTTGTCAACTCCTTTTCAATATACTATAGAGGATGGCAAAGTGATCGGTGAACATTCAGGAGCGCATTATTATACCATCGGTCAAAGAAAAGGTTTAGGAATAGGAGGGCATATCGAACCATGCTTTGTATTAGATACCGATGTACAAAACAATACAATCTATGTAGGTGAGGGTAAAAATCATCCCGGATTATTTAGAAAAGCTCTATTTATAGATCAAAAAGAAGTACATTGGGTTAGAGAAGACCTGCAAATGAAGATAGGAGAAACAATGAGAGTTCGAGTCAGGATAAGATATAGACAATCTTTGCAAGAGGCAATTTTGCATCAATTTGAAGAAGGAATTTTCATTGAATTTGAAAATTTGCAATCAGCAATTACTCGAGGGCAATTTGCGGCTTGGTATGTTGAAGATGAATTATTCGGAAGCGGAGTAATCTCTTGATTTTAATTAGTAATATTTAATCAAAAATTAATTTTAAAATATCTAAAGAAATAGGTTTTTTAAAATTAGACAAATGCATTTCAAAATAAGTTATTATTTCTGAAAGCATCTGTTTACGCTCTGAATTAGTAAAGCAATTTTTTAAAGAGTTAAAATCATAAGAAAGTAATTGCTTCCATAAATGAGCATTTTCTTCCCTTGAAACAGTATCAGCTTTTAAAGAAAAAATACCCTCTTTAATATTAAAATAAGGAAATTCTGAATCATTTTCTAAGGGATAAAACCCAATATATTTCGAAAGATGCAGTAAAAAATAAAGATGGAAATCAGAAAAGTAACTGTCTTTTGTATCTAAATCAATTAAACTGCTTTTAATAAAATTATATAAAGATGTGTCCTGTGCTTCCTCGTTTTTTAGCGTTTGGTTCACCATTTCTCCAATAAACGTTATTATCGAAGACTTGATAATATTTGTATGAATGGTATTGAAAATATGAGCTTGATGAATTTCTTTAATCAACTCTAAAGAATGGTTTTTTTTAGAATAAAAAGTAACTTCAATTTCATTAAATAAAAAGATAAAATGGCTTTTTCTATTTTTTTTAGAAAAAGAATTTTTTAAAATAAAACTTTTATAACCAAAATTTTCGGTATAGCATTTTACAATAAGAGAAGAATCTCCATATTTTAAAAAAGACAATACGATAGCTTTAGTAGTTTCAATCATTTCTTTTAAGCTTAACGAATAATTGCAATTTTGGTTGTAGCATGTTTTTTTCCTTCAGAATTGCTCATTAAAACTAAATAAATCCCTGAAGCAACAGGTTTTCCATTAAAATTAGTTCCATTCCAGGTTGCAACGCCTCCGGGTGCTTTAGTCTCATACACCAGGTTACCCGCTACGTCAGTAATTTTAACAAAAGCATCATGGGCTAATCCGTGTATCGTGATATTTCCTGTATAACCGGGTCTAACCGGATTAGGATAGGCAACAATTTCTCCAAAATCATCTCCTGAATCAATAATGTCTCCTCTATAAGAAACAATACCTGAAGGAGTAACAAAATAAACTTCACCGGTCTTATCGATTTGTATATCCGTAATAAGATTAGAAGGTAAAGGAGAATTTTCTTCCGTAAATCTATTTAAAAGAGTTGTTCCGTCTTCCGATAAGTAAAAAACACCTGAACTATGTGTACCAATCCATTTTCTGTTAGCGCCATCGGTTTTTATTGCCGTAACCTTAGTTTCTCGTAAAACTTCTTCACCTAAACCGTTTTGAGTAATAATAATTCTTTCGGTATTATAGTTTCCTGATTCTAATGATTGATAAGGATTTCTAAAAATACGAAGACCGCTGTCGGTTCCTATCCAAGCAGTTCCGAATTTATCTAATTCAACGCATAATATATTATTAGAAGGTAAGTTTCCGCTATTTTTATTGGAATCAATTAAATAAATATTATCATCAGAAGTAGTAAGCGGGGTTCGGTTATATTTATATACAACCAGTCCGTTATTTCTTGGAGAAGGAACCCATATATATCCTTGGGAATCTATATACGGATTCATAGCTCCTCCCGCTAAATGAAATCTTTTAGGTAAAAGACTTAAAAATTTAAATTGATCATTAGGCGTTTTTATGATAATGGCATTATTAACACCATTGTTAGATTCTGCAGCAAATGATTGAACCATAATTAAGTTACCATTGGAATCAAAATTTCCGCCAACTAATCGCTCATATTTAATTATTGGAGAATTGGTCCGATTATAAATAATTTTCATTTGATCATTTACCATTTTTATCAATCCATTACTATAAGAGATCACGAAAACTTCATGAATGTTATTAACATTAGGAATAACTTTCATAATATACCGTTCGTTATTAATACTCTTAGAATCTATATGATTCCATTTTTGACCGTTAAAATGATAAAAACCATAGGAATTGGGATTCGATTGGTAATAATTATCAATGTTCCGTCCTCCCGGGGCGACCCATAACTGATTATCATAGATAGTTAATGAATAAGAATGGTTATTAAAGGGTCCGTCCGGAACAAGATACGTGCTGTTTCTAATAAGGCCTTTTAATTGAGTTCCTGCATAAAAAATTCCATTAGAGTAAAGACCGGTGGTAAGGTCATCAGAAAATTCAAGAGATTTTAAAATTTGAAAAGATTCATTTAGTACAACTAATTTATTTTTTTGAACCAATAAAAAGCCCCCATCAATAGAAATAATATCTTTTAAATCAATGTAATTACCTTTATTTTGCCAACTAATTCCCTCATCATCACTTTTATGAATGGTTTGGTTGGAGCTTATAAGTAAAGATGTATTATTTTTAATTATTTGATTAAAATTATTTCCGGCATTGGTAAGATTCCAAGCAGTAAAATTTGGAATTAAATGATCGATAGGATGATAATAAATACCATTAGTTGAAGCGGCAAATATTTTATTATTAAAAATTACGCTTTCCTGTACTTTATAATAGTTAAGACCTTGTTTAAAATAACAAGTTTCTTTAAATTCAAGCTTCTTTAAATCGAATAAAGTAATTCCAAAGTCCATGGAAAGTACCGCATAGTCACCTTCAGTATATATATGATTAATTCTTTTATTTCCTTGATAATTTCGATCAAAAGGAATATCCACAATTAAATGGATCACGTCTTGCTTTACTATGTCCAATTTACCGGATTTATAACCAACGAGTAAAGCTTTATTATCGGAATTATAAGCGAAAGCAGTAATATTAACTTCGTGAAGACCATTAGCTTTTGAAAATTTCTTAATTTCCCCGGTTGATTCATTATAAGAGTACAAACCGTTTTGAGTTGCACTGAAAATAAGATTATCAACTTTTTGAATAGCTTTAATATTAAAATAAGAAAAATAATCTTTCCATCTGGTATTTTGACTATTGCAAAGACCGGTAAAAATTAATAAAATTAAAAAACTAAGCTTTTTCATAGAAATTATATGTAATGCTTGTAAAATTACTAGATTTAACGTAAAAATGTCGTATTAAGAATTTATTTTATTTAAAAAATTTAGTTGGATTATAATTTTTGAATTTTAAAAATTTCTTTTCAATAAAATTCCATGAAAAATATGCATAAATAGAAGATAAAACAATAGTTAGTATTGCTAAAATCAGAGGGTTAATTACAGGAAAGAAATTAATGATAAATTGTTGAATTACGAAAGCCGAAATATAAATTCCATAAGAAAGATCCCCTATAATATGTATTCGGTTAAATGGGTATATAGACAATAATCCAAAGGATATAATAATAAATGGAAGTAAAAAATATTGAAATAATGAATAATAAGGTTCATGCAGAGTATTTATGACTATTAAAAACAATGAAGTTGAGATAAAAAATGTAATTTTAATATGTTTATTATTCAGCTTATGGAAATTGAAAACAGTTAATAGAATACCTGAGATAAATGAAATAGAGAGAGTCGTAAAATGAAGTTTAATTGAGGTAGGAATATGAGTTTGAAAATATAAAAATAAACCGAAGTATACAAATAAAAGACTTATTAAAAATATTTTAATAAATGAAATATTTTTTTTAAAGAAAAACAAAATTGAAATTAAAAAATAAAAGAAAAATTCATAACGTAATGTCCATAATGACCCATTTATGACCTTGGGAAAAGGATTATTTTCAAAAATTCCCGCTATTTCATATTGTAAATTAAATAAAGACAAATTGTTAGGAATATAAGTATAAACATCTTTATTGCTAAGATAATTCGATAAACTCTTATCATAAGCAAACGGTAACAATAAAATTGTAAGACATAGCATAATTAGTAGCCCCGGATATATTCTTAAAAATCTTTTCCAGTAAAATTTGAGTAAAGAGTCACTCTTTAATAAACTCCCATATATTAAAAAACCGCTAATAATAAAAAAACTTTTTGAACGTAAATTGCCGAAACCAAATTTAAAAAAATCTTCCAATAAGTAGTAAGTATTATTATTTATTAAATCATACGAATGATTTATAATTATTAAAATTGAAAGTAGTAAACGTAAAAAATCAAAATTATTTTTATACATTAAAAGTATTTAGTTTTAGAATAATAAAATTATAATTAAATATAATATTAAAAGGCAATAAATTTAAATAAAAAAGATAATTAAATTATCAAGCTCATCTTTGTTAAATAAGATGATTGGACATATAGAAGATCTAATGAAATAGAGCTACATACAATAACACAAATAAAAACGATAAAATGTTCATAAGATATTTGTTAAATTAAAAATATTTTTTAAATTTGCAACCCTATTTAGGGCGATTTTTTAATAAAGGAAAAATAAGAAAAGTGAATACACTAAGTTACAAAACCATATCGGCAAATAAAGAGACTGCAAATAAAGAGTGGTTACTTATTGATGCAGAAGGACAAAAATTAGGTCGTTTAGCTTCTAAAATAGCTAAAATTTTGCGAGGGAAACACAAAACAAATTTTACTCCACATGCAGATTGTGGTGATAATATTGTTGTTATCAATGCTGGAAAAGTTGTTTTATCCGGAGATAAAACAGATCAAAAAGAATATGTAAGATATACAGGATATCCCGGTGGACAAAAATTTTCAAGTGTTGCCGAAGTTAAGGTAAAGGATTCTAGAAGATTGTTGGAGTATGCAGTGAAAGGTATGCTTCCTAAAAATAAATTAGGAAGAAAAGTACTTAAAAATTTATACTTATATGAAGGAGTAGAGCATGAACAAGCAGCTCAACAACCTAAAACATTTGATATTAACGCTTTCATCTAAAAAATAATGGCAGTTACACATAAAATAGGAAGAAGAAAAACATCTGTCGCAAGAGTATATCTTTCTGAAGGAAAAGGAGAGTTTACCATAAATGGAAAAGACTATAAAGTTTATTTTCCTACAGAAGTATTACAATACAAAATTGCACAACCTTTCCAATTAACTGAAACTTTAGGTCAGTATGATATTAAAGTAAATGTATATGGAGGAGGAGTAACAGGACAAGCTGAGGCTATCAGATTAGCAATATCTAGAGCTTTAGTTTCTTTAAATGAAGAAAACAGAACAGTTTTAAAACCAGAAGGTCTTCTAACTAGAGATCCTAGAATGGTTGAAAGAAAGAAATTCGGTCAGAAAAAAGCACGTAAAAGATTCCAATTCTCTAAACGTTAATCTGACTAATAACGATATTTATAACCACTATTTTGTAGTGGTTATTTTATATTAAAAAATAACAATTTTATAAATAATTTAAACTTGCCGTTTAGTTTAGCATCCAAACTTTAAAGTTAAACTTTAAGTTGATTGCAAAAACTGCGGAACGTAAACTAAAAAAAGTATGGCAAAAGTAGATGTAAAAGACCTTTTAAATGCCGGAGTGCATTTTGGTCACCTTACCAGAAAATGGAATCCACATATGGCTCCTTACATTTTTATGGAGAAAAATGGAATCCACATTATTGATTTGCACAAAACCTCTGTAAAATTAGATGAGGCATCAAACGCTTTAGGAAAAATTGCTACATCAGGAAGAAAAATCTTGTTTGTTGCAACCAAAAAACAAGCAAAAGACATTGTTGCAAAACATGCAGAATCTGTAAATATGCCTTATATTACAGAAAGATGGCCGGGAGGAATGTTAACAAACTTTGTTACCATCCGAAAAGCTGTTAAAAAAATGAATTCTATCGATAGAATGAAAAAAGACGGTACTTTTGAAACTCTATCTAAAAAAGAAAAATTACAAGTAGATCGTCAAAGAGCTAAACTTGAAAAAAACTTAGGATCTATTGCTGATATGACTCGTTTACCATCTGCTCTTTTCGTAGTAGATATACTAAGAGAACATATCGCTGTAACGGAAGCAAAAAAATTAGGTATTCCTGTTTTTGCAATCGTTGATACGAATTCAGATCCTCAATTGGTTGATTTCCCAATTCCCGGAAATGATGATGCATCCAAATCAATTGATTTGATTTTAGAAACTGTTACTAACTCTATTAAAGAAGGGTTAAGTGTAAGAAAAGCAGAAAAAGCGAAAGCTAAAGAAGAAGGTGCTGCAGAAGAAGAAGATGTTTTAGTACAAGACACTAATGACTCTGAAGTTTCTGAAAATCAAGAAGAAAATAACGCAGAATAAAGTTAAATTTAAATAAAAATAAAGATGTCATATTCACCAAAAGCAGCTGATGTAGCAAAACTAAGAAATGCTACAGGAGCAGGAATGATGGACTCAAAAAAAGCTTTAGTTGAAGCTGAAGGAGATTTCGACAAAGCGGTTGACTTATTAAGAAAAAAAGGACAAAAAGTTGCTGCAAACAGAGCAGATAGAGAAAATCTTGAAGGAGCTGTAATAGCTGCAGTTAACGAATCCAATACAAAAGCTGTTGTAATAAAATTAAGTTGTGAAACTGACTTTGTTGCAAAAAACGAAGATTTTGTTAAATTAGCTAAGGATTTTGCAAATCTTGCTTTAAATTTCAATACAAAAGAAGAATTATTAGCTGCCGATTTCAATGGTATTCCTGTAAGTGAAAAGCTTATAGAACAAACAGGTGTAATCGGTGAAAAAATTGAAATATCCGGATTTAAAACTTTGGAAGCTCCATTTGTAGGTTCCTATATACATGCGGGAAATAAAATAGCTTCAGCAGTTGGTTTATCAAAGTCTTTTGATCAGGCAGCAGAAGTAGCTAAAAATATTTCTATGCAAGTTGCAGCTATGAATCCTATTGCATTAGATGAAACTCAGGTGGATTCAAGTGTAATTGAAAAAGAACTTGAAATTGCTAAAGATCAATTACGTCAAGAAGGAAAACCGGAAGCTATGCTTGAAAATATAGCCAAAGGAAAACTTAACAAGTTCTTTAAGGATAATACTTTGTTAAAACAAGATTATATTATGGGTGAAAAAACTTCAGTAGAAGATTATGTAAAATCAATTGATCCTGAAGTTAAAATAACCGGATTTATACGATTATAATTTCAAAATAATATATACAAAAAGACTGCATTATGCAGTCTTTTTTATTTTAAATAAGTATCTTCCACAATTCTAAAAATTAAAACTTTAATTTAAGATTGATCCTTTTTTATCAATTGATTATCCATATATATAAGGATAAATTCTAGAAATAAAAACAACAATACAACAGCTCCCGTATTCAATAAAGCTTGAAATAAGCCTATTTCACCGGCATCCAAAAATGGATAAGGATACATATTGGTGAAATGACCTCTTGTAAAAATATATATGACATAAATTAAAGGAGGAATAATCGCAAAAAAAGTAGTTTTTTTATCCAATAATTTTCTGGGACCGTATAATAACCAATACAATACAGCCAAAAAAGGTATGAATATATGCAAAGCTTCATTGGTAAATCGCATAATTCCTTTTACATTATGATCATGCCTGAGCATTAAATTATAAACGATGCATGTAATAACTATACAAATAATACCGTCTATTCGTAAAATGCGAAACCATTTTTTAGAATAATCAGGTTTAAAAAGTAAGAGTAAAGAGCTAATACCTACCGCAATATTAGATTGAACAGTAAAATAGCTGTAATAATAAATCAATCGATTGAATTTGGATTTTTCATTTAAGATCGATGGGTGAATGTCTCCATAGACGTAATTATAGGTTTCTGTACCAATACTGAAAAACACCAAAAAAATAAGTATTAAATTAAAAAATATTCTCATGAATGGTAAATTTATTAAAGATTAACTCGTGTAAAAATTTTATAAAATAAGTTTCATAAAAAAGTTAGAGTTCACATTTACAATTGATTTAAATAAAATATACACACTTTTAAATAATTGTAAAACCATGTATGATTAGTGAAATGATCATTATAAAGCTAAATATAGAAGTAAAATATTCTAAATTCTAATTTATACTACTAAAATAGGAACGTTCGTTTTATTGCTTAATCGATTAGCCATTATACCAAACGTAAAATCAGGGATTCCCTTATATTCATGTTTTGCCATTAGTAAGACATCAACTTTAGTATCATTAATTAATTTAGGAAGTGAAATAGTAGGATTACCAAATCCTAATTTAGTCTCGACATTCATATATCCTTCTTTTAGTAGAAAATTTTTATAATCATCCAATTTATTTTGATCGAATTTCACTTCGTAATCATTCGCTAATTTACCGTTATAGTTTGCAGAAGCACTTTCAGTAACATGAAACAATACAATTCGAGAACTAATATCAGCGAAAATTGGTAAGTAATTCAGAACCCGCTGATCGCCTTTAGTAAAATCCAATGCTATGCCAATAACTTTAAATGGATGTAATTTATCTATACTCTTTTGAGAAGGTAATTGGTGAATACCAAAATTTATTTTTTGGGACTTTTTTATCCAAGGATATAAAACAATACAAATCAAGAATAATAATAAGCCTAAAGATATAATTCCCAAAATAATTTTTACACTTAAAATTATATCCTCATTGTAATAAACATTAATTTCTTCGTCGTAAATTAACTTTATATTTAACAGGATAATGATTGTACATACGATCCAAGATATAATTTTTAAAGGTAATTTAATGGCAAATTTTCCCATTTTTTCTTTATCACTAACAAAATGGATTAAAGGGATTACGGCAAAACCTAACTGCATACTTAAAAGCACTTGACTAAAAATAAGCATTTCATCAACTGAACTTTCCCCCAACAGGCTTATTACAATCACAGCCGGTATAATAGCTATAATACGTGTTAATAACCTTCGTAAAGCAGGATTCATTCTAAAGTGCAAGTACCCTTCCATAACAATTTGACCGGCAAGCGTTCCGGTTACGGTAGAGCTTTGACCGGCAGCAATTAAAGCAATAGCAAAAAGAACAGGAGAAAGAGGACCTAATAAATTGGATAGCATTTTATATGCATCATGCAATCCTTCTATATCATGTAATCCGGCACTATAAAAAGTTGAAGCAGCAAGCACTAAAATGGCAGCATTTACAAAAAAAGCCATGTTTAATGCGATGAGACTGTCAAAAAAATTATATTTAATGGCTCGTTTTATGGATTCATAATCTCGCTTAATTTTTCTGGTTTGAACCAAAGCGGAATGAAGATACAAATTATGCGGCATAACAGTTGCCCCAATAATTCCAATTGCAATATATAAAGCCTCAGTATTGGGAAGAGTAGGTTTAAATCCTTTAGAAACTTCAATAAGATCAGGCTTAGCTAAAAACATTTCAATAAGAAAACAACCTCCTATAATAGCCACCAAAGCGATGATAAACGCTTCCATTTTTCGTATACCAAATCGTTGTAAAACAAGTAACAGCAATGTGTCCAACGCAGCCAACCAAACACCCCAAATAAGATCAAGTCCGAAAAGAAGCTGTAAACCAATGGCCATTCCTAAAACTTCGGCTAAATCTGTTGCAGCTATCGCTATTTCAGCAAAACCATATAGAATATAGTTCATCCATTTCGGATAGTACTCCCTGTTAGTTTGAGCCAAATCTAATCCGCGAACAATACCTAAACGAGCACTTAATGCTTGAAGCAATAATGCCATAATATTGCTCATTAATAGAACCCAGATTAAAGCATATCCAAATTTGCTACCTCCGGCAATGTCAGTTGCCCAGTTTCCGGGATCAAGATATCCAACGGCCACTAGGTAAGCCGGTCCGAAAAAAGAAAGTATCCTTTTCCATCTTTTTGGATTTTCGGTATTTATACTTTCATGAACTTCTTGAAGAGATTTCTTACTCAATTGTTAGGCTTTTCTAATATTTGCAAATTTAAATAAAATTTTTGCATTGTAAAATAATAATATCAATCATTTTCAGGTATCCATAAATAATCTTTAAAATTAATGATCTTATCGTTTTTAATTGGGATTCCTTCATTTTCTAAAAGTTCTTCCATAAGTGTAGGGGTGGGAAAATGGAATTTTCCCGTTAACATTCCGTTTCGGTTTACAACTCTGTGAGCCGGAATGTCTGATATTGAATGGGAAGAATTCATGGCATAACCTACCATTCGGGAGGAACTTTTAACTCCCAAATAAGCCGCAATATGTCCGTAAGTGGTTACTTTACCGTAAGGTATTTTTCGTACAATTTCATATACCCTTTCATAAAAATTGGTAGATTCCATGGAATAAATGAAAAAAATAATTTTCAATAATTAACTAGTGTAAGCAAATAAAATGCGATGTAACTAAATTTTTTTAAAACATTTTAAGTACTGAAAAGTAAGAAAAAAAGATAATACGTTTTGTGTTCTTCTATTAGTAATTTTACAAGTAAAGAATAAAATTTATTGATTATTATTAAATTATTTGCTTTAAATTTTATATATAAAATATAATTTATTATATTAGCAGGACAGGAAGTTTAGGCTTCAAACATATCAAAAAAAATGAGAATTTGAGATTTTTACTTTCTATAAATAATTATTGTTTTTTATTAAATTTGAAAGTAAAAATAAAGAAATGATTCTAATTTAATTAGAATCATTTCTTTTTTAGACTTGTTTTTTAATTATAATGGTTTAAAATTTAATATAAAATTAATAATCATACCGATACGCTTTCATAATTTACAAGAAAACAAGTATACTTAAGATCCCTTTAAATTATTTTTCAAAAGAGTTAGCGTTTTCTTGTGACTGTCGAAAGCAATTTCATTAAGATCTATATCGGATAATTTTTTCCACACATATCCTTTTAATTCAATCGGATCATAATCTCCGATAGATAAATTCTCATCTTTATAAAGAAAGAATAAATCAATGGTATTGTATAAGATGTTTTTGTACAAATAAGTATTAGGATGGGAACATATATATTCTAATTTAGACAAATCAATCGATATATTTAATTCTTCTTGTAATTCCCTAAAACTTCCATGTTCAGCAGTTTCTTCGGCTTCAATAAATCCTCCTGCCAGATCTAAAAAGCCTTTTTTAGGTTCTTTGTTTCTAATAGTAAATAATATTTCATCATTTTTCTGAATAACCACAGCGGTTGCTCCGGCTGTATTGTGATAGTATTCAAAATTACAATCTAAACATACAATTTTAGATCCATGCGGATATTCTAAATGATCACTTTTACAATTTGGGCAGAATTTGAAAATGGGTTGCATATCACATAAGTTTTAATACCCAAATTTAATTAAGTATTTTAAAAATATAGATATCAAAAATAATTTTATATGAAAATAATAGAAAATACTTTTCAAAATAAATAGTAACATTTAAATAGAAATTATTAATAAAAGAATTATATAATATAATATTTTACAAATCTTCAAAATTAATATTATTTCATACATTGGTCTTTGTAAATCTATCATAGTAATAAATAGTAATAATTAACCGTAAATAAAAATAATACAATGGCAACAATAACATTAAAAGGAAATGAAGTTCATACATTGGGAAACCTACCATCAATAGGAAGTAAGGCTCCAGATTTTATATTAGTGGATACGGATTTATCAGAAAAAAAATTATCGGATTATACAGGAAAAAGAGTTGTTTTAAACATATTTCCAAGTGTGGATACAGACACATGCGCTATGTCTGTCAGAGAATTTAATGAAAAAGTATCTGAAATGAAAAACACTGTGGTTTTATGTATTTCAAAAGACCTTCCTTTTGCTCAAAAACGTTTTTGTGCCGCAGAAGGTTTAGATAATGTTATTCCGCTTTCTGCCTTTCGTTCAGATTTTGGTAAGGTATATAATTTAGAATTTGCAGATGGCCCGTTAAAAGGATTACTTAGCAGATCAGTACTTGTTCTTAATGAGTCAGGAGAAATTATTTATGAAGAACAAGTAGCTGAAACTACTCATGAGCCTAATTATGAAAAAGTAACAGCTATATTAAAATAAAAAAATCTATCAAAAAAAGGAATGCCTTGTATTTTTCAAATATGAGGCATTTGTATTTTTTTCTAATTTCTCCAAATGAAAGATTAGTATGATAATTGAGAATACTAATTATTTGAATTCAATGTAAAGTAAAAAATGTTATTAACTCTTGAAATAGTAATTAAAATTTATATTTTAAAAGAAATATGGTAAATTCTAAAAAAGTACTAAAGTTTTTATAAAACGTTAGATGTATAATGAGAAATTAACCCGATAATTTCAATAAAATTATAACTTTTTGTTAAAAAAAATAAAACATGAGAAATTTCAACATAAAATAACTCTTTGAGATATAAATAGTTTTTACATTTACAATTTAAAAAAGTATAACAAAAAAAATTATAATATCATGAGCAGAAAATTTCCAGCAGGAGTAGCAACCGGTTCGCTAGTAAAAGAAATATTCGATTATGCTAAAGAAAATCAGTTTGCTTTACCGGCATGTAACGTTATAGGATCTAGCAATGTAAATGCAGCTCTTGAAACAGCTGTTAGAGTAAATGCTCCCTTAATTATACAATTTTCAAACGGAGGATCTCAATTTAATGCAGGTAAAGGATATAAAAACTCTTCCCTTAGAGCAGATGTTTTAGGGGCTATAGCTGGAGCAAAACATGTCCATACGTTGGCAGAAGCCTATGGGGCAACTGTAATTTTACATACAGATCATTGTGCAAAAAAACTATTACCTTGGGTTGACGGGTTATTAGATGCATGTGAAGAATTCCATAAAAAAGAAGGAAAAACACTATACTCTTCACACATGCTAGATCTTTCAGAAGAGCCCTTAGATGAAAATTTAGCAATCTCTTCCAAATATTTTGAAAGAATGGCAAAATTAGGAATGACTCTAGAAGTTGAAATAGGGATAACAGGTGGAGAAGAAGACGGAGTTGACAATTCAGATATAGAAAGCTCAAAATTATATACACAACCTGAGGATGTTTATAAAACGTATAAAGCATTAAGCGCAATAAGTCCTAATTTTACTATTGCAGCAGCATTTGGTAATGTACATGGAGTGTATAAACCGGGAAATGTTAAATTAGAGCCTAAAATACTTCACAACTCACAAGAATACGTTCAAAAACAAGTAGGCGGACCTTCAAAACCGATTAATTTTGTATTTCATGGAGGATCAGGTTCTTCCTTGTTAGATATAAGAGAAGCTATTAGCTACGGAGTAGTAAAAATGAATATTGATACAGATTTACAATTCGCTTATACCGAAGGGGCAAGAGATTATGTAGAAAAAAATATTGATTATTTAAGAACTCAAGTAGGAAATCCAACCGGAGATGAAGCACCAAATAAGAAATTTTATGATCCAAGAGTTTGGATGAGAAAATGTGAAGAAGGTTTCTCAAAAAGATTGGAAAAAGCTTTTGAAGATTTAAATAATATCAACACATTATAGTAAAAAAATATAAATTTTATTTATAAAAAATGAAAGCACCTTTATTTGAGGTGCTTTTTTTGTATATTTGGAAAAAAGAGAGTATGAAAAATTATCTAATAGTATCAACATTACTAGCGTCCATTTCAATCGTTCTTGCTGCTTATTTTTTAGGTAATTCTTACCAAAAAAGAAATCAATCCAATACAATAACAGTAAAAGGATTAGGCACAAAAGATTTTGAATCTGATTTAATAGTATGGAAAGCCGATTTTTCTAAGAAAAATCTCGATTTAAAACAAGCTTATGCCGAATTAGATGCAGATAGAAAAAAAGTAAGAGAATATCTGATTTCCAAAGGATTTTCCGATAAAGAAATAGTTTTTTCCTCAGTAGAAATAAGTAAACAATATGATAGTAGATACAATGAAGGAATAAATCAAAATATATTTACGGGGTATGAATTAAATCAAACCATAACCATAGAATCTAAAAATGTGAAAAAAGTTGAAGATCTTTCCCGTCAAATTACAGAATTGATTAATAACGGAGTAGAACTCTATTCCCGATCGCCTTTATATTACTATACTAAATTATCTGATTTAAAAATACAGATGATTTCAGATGCAACCAAAGATGCAAAAAAAAGAGCAGAAGAAATAGCAATTAACGCCGGTTGTAAATTAGGCAAATTAAAAAATGCCAATCAAGGGGTATTTCAAATAACTGCTCAAAATTCATCTGAAGATGATTACTCTTGGGGAGGAGCATTTAATGTATCATCCAAGAAAAAAACAGCAAGCATTACCATTCGTTTAGAATATGAAATTAAATAATAACTACGATATAAATTAAAATGGTACATAAATTATTTCAACCGTTTACATCAAAAAAACTGTCATTAAAAAACAGAATAGTCATGGCGCCTATGACCCGATCATTTGCTTATGATGGAATACCCGGTAAACAAATAGCTGATTATTATCAAAGAAGAGCACAGGCCGAATTGGGCTTAATTATAACAGAAGGAACCGTTGTTCGCAGGGCGGCATCTTCCAATGATCCCAATATTCCTGTATTTTATGGAGAACAAGCCTTAGAAGGTTGGAAAAAGGTGGTTGAAGAAGTTCATGCTAAAGATGGTAAAATAGCTCCGCAACTTTGGCATATGGGAATAATACCGGCCCATAAAAACTGGAAACCATCAGAGCCTTTTGAGGGACCATCCGGGCTATTAAATCCGGAAACAAAAGGCGGAAAAGAAATGAGCGAAAGTGATATTGAAAATACAATTGAGGCTTTTGCAGAAGCAGCTTACCAAACCAAAAAAATTGGTTTTGATGCCCTGGAATTGCATGGAGCGCACGGATATTTGATCGATCAATTCTTTTGGGATAAGCTCAATAAAAGAAATGATATATGGGGAGGAGCTACCCTGGCCGAAAGGAGTCGTTTTGCCATTGAAGTTGTAAAAGCGGTTCGAAATGCGGTAGGAGAAGATTTTACTATAATATTACGCTTATCACAATGGAAACAACAAGATTATTCCGCTAAATTGGCAAAGACACCGGAAGAAATGGAAGAATGGTTACTACCGTTATCAGATGCCGGAGTTGATATTTTTCATTGCTCACAACGAAGATTTTGGGAACCCGAATTTGAAAATTCTGATTTAAATTTTGCAGGATGGGCAAAAAAAATAACGGGCAAACCTTCCATAAGTGTAGGATCTGTGGGGCTCACCGGGGATTTCTTAGGGGCATTCAAAGGACAAAGTTTTGAGGCTTCTGATAATTTTCTTAACGAATTAAATAGAAGATTAGATGCAGGCGAATTTGATTTAATAGCAGTAGGAAGAGCGTTACTTGCAGATCCTGAATGGGTATTAAAAATTAAAAATGGAAACTTATCTGAATTTAAAGGATTTTCTAAAGATCAACTTAAAGAATTATACTAATAAAAACATAAAATAGTAGTAAAATAAAAACAAAAACCAAGTTTTAATTTTTATTTATTTTAATAAAGAAATAAAAGCAAAGGTTTTTTATCTTTGTATATATAAGTTCTTTACTTAATTTCTTTATCAACAAGAATAAGGTGCTGTGTAATAACGACTTAATAGGGAATCATGTGTGAATCATGAGCTGACGCGCAACTGTAAGTAACCTAAAAAAAATTTTATCAATAAAAACCATTGCCGATTTAAACGGTGAGAAGGTAGATAAAATGTTATAAGCCAGGAGACCTGCCTGTTCTTAATTGACAATGCTTTCGCGAGTAAAAGCAAGATCACAAAAAATATAATTGGGCTACGAGAAACTTTAAGATCATTAGAATAATTAGTTTACTTGTATGTCAAAAATTGTTTTGAAATTTGATTTTATTTAACAAAGAAAGAGAGCATTGTGAAGTTTAGCAATAAGAGCTTTTTATAATATAATCGTTTAAAAAGTTATAAAAATGCAAACACACAATCTAGGCTATCCGCGTATTGGTAGTGACAGAGAACTTAAAAAAGCCTGTGAAAAATATTGGGCAGGTAAAGCGTCAGTCGAAGAACTGATGATAACAAGTAAAGATATCCGGCACCGAAACTGGGTAATTCAACAAAAATTAGGGATTGATTGGATCCCATCTAATGATTTTTCTTATTACGATCAGGTACTTGATATGTCACTAATGGTCGGGGCTATCCCTAAAAGATATAATAAGGTAATACTGGATAAATCAAATACAGAATTAGACTTATATTTTGCCATGGCCAGAGGACATCAAAAAGAAGGCATTGATATAAAAGCCATGGAAATGACCAAATGGTTTGATACCAATTATCATTATATTGTCCCTGAATTTGAAAGTAATCAGAAATTTTCCTTGTTTTCAACAAAAATTATTGATGAATATTTAGAAGCTAAAAATGCGGGAATCCATACAAAGCCGGTTATAATAGGTCCTGTATCTTATTTGTTGTTGGGAAAAGAAAAAGAGGAAAATTTCAATAAGCTGGATTTACTAAAAAATATTCTTCCTGTCTATATAGAAATCCTAAATAAATTAAAGGCAGAAGGTGTTGAATGGGTGCAGTTTGATGAGCCTTTCTTAGCTTTGGATTTAGATGAAAAAGCGAAAGAATCCTTCCAATATGCCTATAAAGAAATTCATAAACAATTTCCTTATATAAATAAAATACTAACTACCTATTTTGACGGATTGAAAGACAATTTAGCACTTGCTTTTAATCTACCCGTACAAGCATTACATATTGATTTGGCACGTTGTCCGGAACAATTAGATGAAGTTTTAGAAAATATTCCGGAAAAACTTATCCTGTCCTTAGGAATCGTTGATGGAAGAAATATATGGAAAAATGATTTCG
This sequence comes from Apibacter sp. ESL0432, assembly GCF_019469225.1. NCBI lineage: Bacteria > Pseudomonadati > Bacteroidota > Flavobacteriia > Flavobacteriales > Weeksellaceae > Apibacter > Apibacter sp. ESL0432. The sequence goes on from NZ_CP048266.1 coordinate 88,154, forward strand.
AAAAATCTTTGAAACTTATTCAAAAAGCTGTTTCCAAAATTGGCAAAGACCGAATTTTAATAGCTCCTTCTTGTTCACTTCTTCATAGTCCGGTTGACTTGGAATTGGAAACAGATACAAAAGCCCTTTCATCGGAAATTAAAAATTGGTTGGCTTTTGCAAAACAGAAAATCGATGAAGTAGTAACCTTAAAAAAGCTTGCGTCTAAAGAAGATTCCCTGGATTTACAAAAAAAATTACAGGAAAATATAGCGGCTGCAACCAGCAGAAAAATATCAGCTTTAATACATAACGAAAAAGTAAAAGAAAAAATAAGGAACATTGAAAAAGTAGAAGATAAAAGAAATTCCGTATTTTCAGAACGAAAGAAAAAACAATCTGAAGCCTTGCAGTTGCCTTTATTTGCAACAACTACGATCGGCTCATTTCCTCAAACATCCGAAGTCAGAAGTTGGAGATCTAAACTAAAAAAAGGATTGATAACTCCTTTAGAATATGAAGAGCTGATTAAAAAGGAAATTGAAAAAACAATACGATTCCAAGAAAAAATAGGTGTAGATGTATTGGTTCACGGGGAGTTTGAACGAAACGACATGGTGGAATATTTTGGAGAACAATTAGAAGGAGTTGCATTTTCCAAAAACGGATGGGTACAAAGTTATGGAAGCCGTTGTGTGAAACCACCCATCATTTATGGCGATATATTCAGGCCTAATCCTATGACTGTGAAATGGTCTTCCTATGCACAATCCTTAACAAATAAAAATGTAAAAGGTATGTTGACCGGACCGGTAACTATATTGCAATGGAGTTTTGTACGAGACGATCAACCGAGAAAAGATACCTGTTTCCAAATTGCATTAGCCATTAGAGAAGAAGTAGTAGACTTGGAAAAAGCAGGAATACGAATTATTCAAATAGATGAACCGGCCATAAGAGAAGGGCTTCCGTTACGAAAAAAAGATTGGCAAACCTATTTAGAGTGGGCTATAAAAGCATTTAGAATTGCATCCTGTGGGGTAAAAGATCAAACACAAATTCATACTCATATGTGTTACTCTGAATTTAATGATATCATACAAAACATAGCAGATATGGATGCGGATGTAATTACCATAGAATGCTCTAAGTCAGATATGAAGTTGTTAAACATTTTTTCAGAATTTAAATACCCTAACGATATTGGTCCGGGTGTTTATGATATACACTCTCCAAGAATACCGTCCAAAAATGAAATGGTTTCCTTATTGAAAAAAGCAATTAAAAGTATACCGGTAGAGCAATTGTGGATTAACCCGGATTGTGGACTAAAGACAAGAGGATGGGAAGAAACAGAAAAAGCATTAATCGAAATGGTAGGAGCAGCAACAGAAATGCGAGAACAATACTAAACGATCTTTTTAGTATCGGTCGGTATAATACGTATAAATGTTTTAAATATGATCGTAACTTCTTAAAAGTCGTTTAAACCAAAGGTTAGAATTCAATGAAAATTTAAAAAATTCTAGAGTTCGATATATTAAAACTTAAAAATGATTTATTAAAACAAAATTATAATTGTCTTAGTAGTATTTTAATTTTAAATAGCTAAAATAGGATAAGTAACAAAAGTTGATTATATATTTTATGTGTTAAGAATAAGCTGAAAATATAGTGCTTTCAGCTTATTTTCATTTTATTATAATATTATATGTATATATTTCTTTAAAATAAAATAAGAAACATTTTAATAATTATACATTAATATATTAAATTAATTTATATTTTTGTATATAACACTAAATTACAAATATAGAATATCATGGATTTAAAAAATGCAGTTTTCGGAAGCTTCAATATATATGATAACATATTTATATCGATAAAATTAGTAGTAGCATTTATCGCCGTTTTAATTTACATTAAATTAGTAGGAAGAACCATTTTAAACCAAGTTTCCGGAATTGATCTAATTCAGAATATAGTCTTAGGGGGCTTGGTAGGTGGAATTATATATAATCCGAATATTTCTATTATGGAATTTGCTTTAGTGTTATTTATTTGGACATTCATTGTATATTTAATAGCATTTCTCACAAAAAAATATAGTCGTTTAAGAGGATTAGTAGAAGGCCCTATTATACCTTTAGTATTAAAAGGAAAATTTAATATAGAAGGATTTAAAAAAGCAAAGATTGATATAATGACTTATGCCAGTGTACTCAAAAACAATGGTATATACGATATATCTAAAGTATATTTTGCTCAAATGGAACAAGACGGTTCCATTACCGCATTTACGGATGATTATGATAAATACGCAGTCTTACTGGTTATTGATGGCAAAATTAACCATGTCTATTTAGAAGGAATTGATAAAACAGAAGATTGGCTAAAAAATGAATTACGAAAACAAGGATATGACGATGTGTCCAAAATTTTCATTGCACAGTGGTCTCCGAATAAATTTTTTATTGTACCAAAAAGTCAGGATTATAAATTGAAGGTTAATGATTAAAACTATTACCTGATTTTAATCTCAAAAAACTTCTCATTTTCAATAAAACCTTCCAGAAAATCATTTTCACTAAGCTTTGAAACTCCCGATGGCGTTCCGGTAAAAATAATATCGCCCATTTTTAAAGTGAAATATTGAGAAATATATGAGATGAGGTAATCAAATGAAAAAATCATTTCTGAAGTATTTCCTTTTTGCTGAATATTGCCGTTTTTTACTAAAGAAAAATTCAAATTATCTAAATTAAACTTCTCTTTATTTACAAAATTTCCAATTAAAGCAGATCGATCGAAAGCCTTGGATTTTTCCCAGGGAAGCCCTTTTTCTTTTAATCGGTCTTGTAAATCTCTAGCAGTAAAATCAATGCCAAGTCCAATTTCAGAGTAATAATTTCCGGCAAATTCCGGTTGAATGTATTTTCCAACTTTAGAAATTTTTATAAGAACTTCCACTTCATGCTGAAGGTTTTCAGTGAATTCTGGAATATACCAATCATCACCGGGTCTGGCTAAAGCGGTATCCGGTTTAATAAATAAAACCGGATCTTTAGGTATCTCATTGTTTAATTCTTTCGCGTGATTGCTATAATTTCTTCCTACACAGATAAATTTCATAAAACACTTTTTAATTTTGCTCTTGTAAAAATTTTTTTCGAATATAAAGGAAAATCAGCATTCATTAACCAGGAATAATATCCTAAATCACTTAAAAACACATTTTTCAATTTTTTACCTTTGTATTTTCCAAAATTGAAAACCTCGTCTTCATCCTTATCTATTCCAACAAATCCTGCCAAATCAGCATTTTTATTTTGCATGGTAAACTCATGAAGGAATTTCACATCGTTTTGAATATCCTCATATTTTTCAAGTTGAGCTTTTAATATTTCATACGTAGCATAAGTATCTGCAGAAGCAGAATGAGCATTTTCTAAATTCTTATCGCAATAAAATTTATAAGCTGCGGAAAGATTCCTGGGTTCCATTTTATGAAAGATTACTTGAACATCAATCGGGCGGTGTTTTTTTATGTCAAATTCAAACCCGTTTCGCAAAAGTTCTTCCGCAAGTAATGGAATATCGAATCGGTTGGAATTATATCCTGAAAGATCAGAATCTTTAATCATTTCGAGAACCTGAGGAGCAATTTCTTTAAAAGTAGGAGCATCGACAATATCTTTATCATAAATTCCATGAATTAAAGACGATTCTTTTGGAATTGGAATTTCAGGATTAACTCTCCAAGTTTTACTCTCTTTTGATTGGTCAGGGTTTACTTTAAATATACTAATTTCAACTATCCGGTCTTTGCTGATATTTATTCCGGTAGTTTCAAGATCGAAAAAGCAGATTGATTTATGTAGTTTTAGTTCCATTTGAAATAATTTTTTTTCGAAATATAATTGATAAAATTAAGTAAATTAATATAAGTATTGGTATAGCTGATATTTTAAGGAAAATTAATAATACTATGCAAATTATAAGGAAAGAGTATACAAGAGAATTATCTTTCCAGGTTAAGCTTTTAAATTTAAAAGCCAATAAGGGAATATTGGCAACCAGTAAATAGCTTGATAAGGCAGTAATGAATAATAAAAACCAAGAATTATCCAATAATAAATACGTATGATTTTGATGTAAATAGTATAATGAAAATATCAAGATAGTATTTGCAGGAGTAGGCAATCCTTTAAAATAATAACTTTGTTCCTCATCTAAATTAAATTTAGCAAGACGCAGAGCGGAAAATAAAGTAATCAATAATCCAAAAAATGGAAATAAAACGATGTATTTATTATGAATAAATCCGTTTGAAAACGTACTTATACGAGAATAAAAATCATCTCCTCCCAACATGGTAAACATAAATAAACCGGGCAATACGCCAAACGTAACAATATCTGCCAAACTATCAAGTTCCTTACCAAAAGGTCCGGAAACCTTTGCAAGACGGGCGGCAAAACCATCGAAAAAATCAAAAATCAAAGAACATAAAAGCAGGATTAAAATATATTCAATGGGAGCTTTTATTATAGTTAAAATACACGCAATGCTACCACAAAGTAAATTAGCAAGAGTTAGTGTATTAGGAAGATATTTCATTTTTTCAGGTATTTATGAATAATGTATTGTTAAATACAAAGCAAATTAAGTTATAAAAGTAATAATTATTTTTAAAAATCCGAGGCAGCGCAAGTAATAAATAACGGTTTTCAACGTTTATACGATAGTTTATTTATACAAAAAAATACTATTTGTTGAAAGGGAAAATTCTAAAAAAAATTGCTTTAAGCATCCTCATTTGGGCTGTTCATTTTAATATGAATCTTCATGCGCAAGCATTTAGAAAATATTCAAATGAATTTCTAAATATAGGAGCAGATGCTCGTGCATTTGGGATGGGTAATTCAGTAATAGCTAATGTATCGGATGTAAATGCAGGATATTGGAATCCAGCAGGGTTGACGGAAGTTAGAGATGCTTGGCAAGGAGCTTTGATGCATGCAGAATATTTTCAATCCATAGCCAAATATGAATATGCAGCTGCAGCAATTCCCTTAAACAGTGGAACGGAAGGAACGATTGGTTTTTCACTCTACCGATTTGCGGTAGATGATATAATGAATACTACTCAATTGATCGATAATCAAGGGAATATAGATTACAATAAAATAAGTCGATTTTCAACGGCAGATTATGCGTTTATGGCCTCCTATGCCGGTAATTTATTCAATGACCCTAATCTTTCAATAGGAGCAAATGCAAAAATAGTATATAGGCATATCGGTAAATTTGCTAATGCATTCGGTTTTGGATTAGACGCAGGATTGCAATATCGAACCCAAGATCAATTTTATTTTGGAATTATGGTCAGAGATATAACAACCACTTTTAATGCATGGTCCGTAAATGAAAAAAAATTAAATAAATTAGAATTAGACGGAGAAACACTTAATGAAGCGCCTAAAGATAAAATAGAGTTAACCATGCCTAAATTAAAATTAGGTGCAGCCAAAAAATTCGATTTAAATGATAAATTCGGATTGTTGGCTGAGTTAGATTTAAATTTTGAATTTGATAAAAATAATGATTGGCTTTCATCAGAAGCGCTAAGTATGTCCCCATCTTTAGGGATAGAATTAGATTATGATCATGTGGTTTTTTTACGAGCGGGATTAAATAATATGCAATATGAAACCCGTTTTGACGATTCAAGAAAATTAACAATTCAACCCAATGCAGGTATAGGGTTTCGTTATAAAGGAGTAACGGTAGATTATGCACTTACTAATATCGGAAATTCTTCAGTTGCATTATATTCTAATATATTTTCAGTTAAAATCGATATGGCAGAGTTTATTAAATAATTTTATAAAATATAAAACTGTAATTATCTTATACATAGAGAGTATAATTTTATTATTTAGAAAATAAGTATTACATTTGTAAAGTTTTTGGGATTTAAAAGATTATTAAAAGCCTATCTACAAGGGCTTTTTTTTGTACTTTATTCTTAGAAAAAATAGTATAGTAAATTATTGTTAAGATTTAGTTGTTTATTAGAGGGTGTTATTATGGCATTGGAAGAGAAAGTAAATGTATTATTAGAAGAATTTCTTCAAACTAGAGCAGATTTGTTTTTAATATCTTGTAAAGTTTCTCAAACTAATAAAATAGAAGTTACCATAGACGGAGACGAAGGAGTTTCTGTGCAAGATTGTTTAGATTGCAGTAGAGCAATTGAAAATAACTTAGACAGAGAAGAAGAAGATTTTGAATTGTCAGTCTATTCTTACGGTATAACCAATCCTTTATTATATCCAAGACAGTATGTGAAAAATAAGGGAAGGGATCTACAGATTATTACTATAGAAAATAGAGAGCTAAATGGAACTATAGTTGATGCAGACGAAGAAAAAGTAGTTCTTACATGGAAGGAAAGAAGGGCTAAAGAAGTAGGTAAAGGAAAAGTAACTATAGAAGTCAAAGAAGAAATATTTTACAGCAATATAAAAAGAGCAACAATTAATATAAAATTTTAATTTAAATTAGAACGGACCGATGGATAGTATAGAGTTAATAGAATCATTTGCAGATTTTAAAGACGAGAAAAATATAGATAGAATTACTTTAATGGCAATCGTTGAAGAATCAATGAAAACCGTTTTAAGAAAGAGATATGGTTCAGATGATCATTTTGATGTTATTGTTAACCCGGATAAAGGGGACTTGGAGATATATTTAAATAGAAAAATCGTTGAAGATGAAATGTCTGAAGATGATTTGTTAGAAATAGAAATAAGTGAAGTTAGAAAAATTGATCCAAGTTTTGAAGTTGGAGAAGAATATACCCAAAAGATTGAATTAAACGAATTAGGAAGAAGAAATATTCTTGCATTCAAACAGGTATTGAACACAAAAATAGCCGAATACGATAACTCTAATTTATATGAAAAATTCAAATCAATAGAAGGAGAAATTGTAAGCGGTGAAGTCCATTATATTCGTCATAAGCAGGTTATCTTAATGGATGAAGATCAAAATGACATGATACTTCCAAAAGAAAATCAAATACCATCCGATTTCTTCAGAAAAGGAGAAACCGTAAAAGCCGTGGTAGAAGAAGTAGGCTTTAAAGGAGGAAAACCATTAATTATCCTTTCAAGAACTTCACCTAAATTTTTGGAAAAACTGTTTGAATTTGAGATTCCTGAAATATATGATGGATTAATAACCATTAAGAAAACAGTTCGTATACCGGGAGAAAAAGCCAAAGTAGCAGTAGAATCCTATGATGACAGAATAGATCCGGTGGGAGCATGTGTCGGTATGAAAGGTTCTAGAATCCATTCAATTGTAAGAGAATTAAGAAATGAAAATATAGATGTAATCAGTTATACCAACAATCAGCAATTATTTATCCAAAGAGCGTTAAGTCCCGCAAAAGTATCTTCCATGGAACTAGACGAAGAAAACAAACATGCAGTAGTTTTCTTAAGACCGGAAGAAGTATCTAAAGCGATAGGTAAAGGAGGACAAAATATTAAATTAGCTAGTTGGTTAACAGGATATGAGATTGATGTACGAAGAGATGAGCCGGAAGAAGAAGATATTGAATTGACAGAATTTTCCGATGAAATAGAAAGCTGGGTTATTGAAGAATTGAAAAAAGTAGGATTAGATACAGCACGATCTGTATTAGAAAAAGATGTAAATGATTTATTAGAACTTACGGATTTAGAAGAAGAAACCATTATAGATGTGATCCGTATTTTAAAAGAAGAATTTGAAGAATAATGTAAATTTCTTACAATAAATTATCATATTTGTAAAAAAAATAGAATAACAACAAAGTATAATATGTCGGGTATTCGATTAAGTAAAGTATTAAAAGACCTTAATATCTCTCTTGACAGAGCAGTAGAATATTTACATTCTCAAAATGTCGGGATTGAGAAAAACCCTAACGTAAAGTTAGATCAAAAAGCGTATCAGCTCTTAGTTACTGAATTCTCAGAAGATAAAATGAAAAAAGATGCGTCTTTAGATGTGGTCATAAACAAAATTCCGGAAAGAAGAAAGGAAGAGAAGGTGGAGCAACCGGAAATATTTAAGGTTAAAGCCGATGAAATAGCTGCACCTAAAACAATAGGTAAAATAGACCTAGATGCTCATAGAAAGACTAAAAAAGATTTTAGAAAAGAGAAAGAAAAAGAAGAAGAAAAAGTAACTTCCTCTCAAAATGTTGAGCAAAAAGAAGCTAAACCTGTAGAAGAAAAAAAATCGGGTATTAAAATAGTTGGAAAAATATCTCCTGAAGACCTGCAAAGAGCTAAGGAACCTACACATCCGGTTAAAAAACAGAAAGAGAAAAATGCAGAAGAGCAACCGAAACAGGAAATTAAAGAAGAAAAAAAATCAGAAAAACCACAGGTCGTTTCTTCTCCACCGGTAGTTGAAGAGAATGAAAAAAAATCACAAGACGACGAACCTGAAAAGTTAGAAACCCAATACCAAAAGTTGGACGGACCTAAAATTACAGGTCAAAAGATTGATTTAACACAATTTCAAAAACCTAAAAAAGTCAATAAAGAAAATTCAAATTCTGAGAAAAAGAAAAGAAAAAGAATTGTTAAAGACTCTAAAGTTGATGTAAATGCGGTTGCTAAATCAATAAACAACAACGGAGATAAAAAGGGCGGATCAGGTCAAGGACAAAATAAAAACTTTAAAAAAGGCGGAGGAAACAGACGTCCAAATTCAGGCGGAGGAAACAGAAATGTTCGTCCTGCAGAATTAACGGATGAACAAGTAAAAAATCAAATAAAAGAAACCTTAGAAAAATTAACCTCCAAAGGAGGAAAATCTAAAAGTTCAAAATTCAGAAGAGATAAAAGAATTCAAAGAAGAGAGCAAGAAGCTGAATTACACGAACAAGAAAGAAAAGATAACACCCTAAAAGTAACTGAGTTTATCACTGTTAACGAGTTGGCGAGTCTAATGAATGTTGCAGCAACTGAAATTATTTCTGCATGTTTTTCTTTAGGTGTTATGGTAACCATGAATCAACGGTTAGATGCTGATACCATGGTATTGGTAGCCGATGAGTTTGGTTATAAAATTGAATTTACCGATTCTGAAGTAGATGATTCTGCTATTGAAGAAGAACAAGATAAAGAAGAAGATTTGGTTACAAGAGCTCCAATCGTTACAGTGATGGGACATGTGGACCACGGAAAAACTTCTTTGCTGGATTATATAAGAAATACCAATGTAATTGCCGGTGAATCCGGAGGGATTACACAACATATAGGGGCTTATAATGTTAAGCTTTCCAATGGGCAAAAAATCACATTTTTAGATACTCCCGGACACGAAGCCTTTACCGCCATGCGTGCAAGGGGTGCTCAAGTAACCGATTTAGCAATTATCGTAGTTGCAGCAGATGATAATGTGATGCCTCAAACCAAAGAAGCGATCAGTCACGCTCAAGCAGCGGGAGTTCCTATGATATTTGCAATTAATAAAATTGATAAGCCTAATTCCAACCCTGATAAAATCAAGGAAGAATTATCGCAAATGAACTTATTAGTAGAAGATTGGGGAGGTAATATTCAATCCCAAGAAATTTCCGCTAAGTTTGGAACCAATGTTGATATTCTACTTGAAAAAGTATTATTAGAAGCTGAAATATTGGATTTAAAAGCCAATCCTAACCGTTTATCTAATGGAGTGGTTATTGAAGCAGCCTTAGATAAAGGAAGAGGTTATGTATCAACCATATTAGTACAAAATGGGACTTTACGAGTTGGAGACTACATTTTGGCGGGAAAAAATCACGGTAAAGTTAGAGCTATGATGGATGAAAGAGGAAAACCGATGAAAGAAGCCGGTCCATCAGTTCCCGTTACGGTTTTAGGTTTAGATGGAGCGCCAACTGCTGGGGATAAATTTAGGGTATTTGAGGATGAGAAAGAAGCAAAACAAATTGCTAACAAACGAGAGCAATTAATCAGAGAACAATCCATAAGAACTCAAAAACATATCACCTTAGATGAAATTGGAAGAAGAATTGCGTTAGGTGATTTTAAAGAATTAAACATTATCCTAAAAGGAGATGTAGATGGTTCAGTAGAAGCACTAACAGATTCTTTACAAAAATTATCTAATGATCAGATACAAATCAATATCATCCATAAAGGAGTTGGACAGATTACAGAGTCTGATATCTTATTAGCAGCAGCTTCAGATGCCATATTAATTGGATTTAACATTCGTCCAAACCAAAGTGCCAGAGAATTAGCAGAAAGAGAAGAAATCGAAATTAGAACCTATTCCATTATCTATGACGTAATTAACGATGTTAAAGAAGCTATGGAAGGTATGCTTTCTCCTGAAATCAGAGAACAAATTATTGGAAATGTTGAAATCAGAGAAACCTTTAAAATTTCAAAAGTGGGTACTATTGCCGGATGTATGGTTTTAGATGGAACTATTAACAGAAACTCTAAAATACGTATCATTAGAGAAGGCATAGTAGTATATACCGGTGAGCTTGAAAGCTTAAAAAGATTTAAAGATGATGTAAAAGAAGTAAGCAAAGGATACGAATGTGGATTGAATATTAAGAATTATAATGATATTCAGATAGGTGATTTATTGGAAGTATACGAAGAAGTAGAAGTTAAGAAAAAATTGAAGATTTAAATTTAAAATTATAAATAACTAATATAAAAGCTGTATGAAATTTTCATACAGCTTTTTTTATTTCCCAACCATCTTATATTATAGTGTTCTTTCAAAGAATTAAGTATAATTTTTTCATTATTTAATATATATGTAATAATTTAACTATATTTATAACAAATAGCTATTATTTTAAGATAATTTAATATTATTTTTGGATATATTAAAAAAATGTTAGAATTTTGTTGTTTAACTAAGTATATATTATTGTATGAGGAAAGAACTTAAAATTTTAAGTGTGCTAGGATTGTGCTTATCCGGACAATTTGCTTTTGGGCAAATTAAAGGAAATGTACAAGAGGCTGATGGTGAACCTGCCATAGGAGCGAAGGTCGAAATTAAGGGAACGAATACTTTTACAAGAACCGATGATGACGGTAATTTTGAATTATCAGCAGGAAAAGTTGGGGATGTTTTAGTAATTACGAATTTAGAAGAAGAATCTGAAGAAGTAATAGCAAAAGATGATTTAGCATTTAAATTTTCTAAAAAAATCGAGAAAAAAGACGAAAAAGAAATTGAAGAAGTAGTTGTTTTAGGATTCGGTAGAATAAGAGATGCTAAAGATGTGGTTGGAACAGCATCTGTGGTAAAAGGATCAGACATATCAAATGCCCCGATTGCATCATTTGATAAAGCTTTAGCAGGAAGAGTTTCAGGTTTATCAGTAAACTCCTCTACAGGTCAGCCGGGAGGACTTGCACAAATAAGATTGAGAGGAGTTACCTCTGTGAACGGAAATAACAATCCGATTTACATCATTGACGGGGTAAGAATTTCTTCAGGTAATTTAACCAATAATCGTAACAAATCCGAAACAGACCCTTCAACGAATGTTTTAGCAACCATAAATCCCAATGATATTGAATCCTATACGGTCTTAAAAGATGCAGCAGCTACCTCTCTGTATGGTGCTGATGCAGGAGCGGGGGTTATTGTGATAACTACCAAAAAAGGAAAAAACGGGAAAGCTAAATTTTCAGTTGACTTGGAAAGAGGTTTTGGAAAAAAAGCAGTAAAAGGCCCAAAATCAATCACTCCGGGAACATGGAACAGAGTTTTAACAGAAGCGGTTAAAAATAAAAGAAATTTAACAGAACAAGAAGCCATCGATTATATAAACAATGAATTGGCTCCAAAAGAAACCACTTTGCCGTTATGGGATGGTAAAACTGAGGTTCCTGATTGGACTAAACTTGTGGAAAGAGATTATACCTCTCAAAACAGCCTAAATATTGGAGTAACCGGAGGTTCAGATAAATTAAAATATGCTTCCTCTCTTAATTATTTCTCACAAGAAGGTACTGTAAGAAGTACAGACTTTGATAGAGTTAGTGGGAGATTAGCAACTGATTATAAAGCTACAGATCAATTAACCATCCGTACAGATATCAATGCGGCTTATACCAAACAAAATAGTGTTTTAAACGGAGGATATTTTTCAAATCCGTTATTAACTAAATACTTTATGCTGCCAACTGATCCTGCAAAAAATCCGGATGGAAGTTACAATTTAGGAGAAGGCGGAAGAATGTTTAACGGTATGTTTAATGCCGCGTATTTATTGGAAAATAACTACATAACCACTAAAACAGCCAGAGTTTTTGCTAATATACAAGGTGAGTACAAGATTATTAATAATTTAAGATATGTGATAAATTTTGCACCGGAGTATATAAACATGGAAAGAGATAAATATGATAATCCAATTCATGGAGACGGAGCAAATACAAACGGAAGAATGATTAATGAAAGAGTGCGATATTTTAACTGGAATGTTCAGAATATTTTAAATTACTTTTTCACAGTAGGAGAAAATCATCACTTTGATACACGAATTATACAAGAAGCTTATAAAAAAGACTATAAATACTTAAGCACTTCAAATACTACATTAGGAAGACTGGGGTTATATTCTACAGATAATTTTGTTAAAAATGAAGAAACCACCGGAAATGGCTATATCGCTACAAGAAATGCATATGCAGCGAATGTAAGTTACGATTACAGCAAAAAGTATTTTCTGGACGGAACGATAAGAAGAGAAGCATTAAATAACTTTGGTTCAGGTAATAAATGGGGGACATTCTGGTCTGTAGGAGCGGCTTATGATATTTCCAATGAAAGATTTTTAATCGGATCATCCATTGATTTGTTAAAAATCAAAGCATCATATGGAGAATTAGGAAATCAATTACTATATGACGATTTAAATTCATTTGCACAATATGGATATGATTTAAACTATAATGATGCTGCGGGAGGATATATCTATCAATTAGGATATAAAGATTTCACTTGGGAAAAAATCAGACAGTTTGATGCAGGTTTCGAAACTGAATTTTTTAATCACAGATTGAATTTTTCAGCATCTTACTTTCACAAAAAGACAAAAGATTTAATATTCCCTAAAGGTATATCATTAACCACAGGTTTCTCTACCGTATTAGTTAATGCCGGAGATATGGTAAACAAAGGGATTGAATTAGATTTAGGAGGAACAATAATCAAATCAGATACTCCTGACGGGTTCAACTGGTATCTATCCGGTAATTTCACTTACGTAAAAAATGAAGTAACAAATCTTCCGTTAGGTGAATCCATCACAGGAGTAAATATTGTTAGAAAAGGAGAAGCCGTAAAAAGTTGGTATATGAGGAAATGGGCGGGAGTTAACCCTACTACAGGAGAAGGACAATGGTATGTAAATGGAAAAGGAGGAGAAGTAACTACCGATTATAATAAAGCAGAAAGAGCCGTTCAAGGAACTACACTTCCAAAATACATGGCAGGGCTTTCAACAGATATATCTTATAAAAGAATATCTTTATCTGCAACCTTCAGTGGTAATTTCGGACATAAAATATATGATGGATGGAGAAATTACACTACCAGTGACGGACAATACATACATATATATGGAGGATATGAAGAACAAGGCGATTTCTGGACGCCGGATAATCCTCATGCTTCAAATCCAAAACCAATACTTACCAATTCTTCAAAATCCAACTATTCATCAACCAGATTTTTATATGATGGTGATTTCATCAGATTAAGAGACTTAACCATTGGATATACTTTTTCAAAATCAGTATTAGATGATATAGGATTAACTAACCTTAAAATATATCTACGAGGAACCAATATTTGGACCTATTGTTTTGACAGTAAAGTAAGGCATCTGAAAATAGAACCTGAACAAAATGTCAATGGAGGAGGAAGTAACTTTGAACAACCTATATTAAAAACATTTACTGTTGGAGTTAATGTTGGATTTTAAAAATTAAGAAGATAACCATGAAAAAGATAATATTATTAGCAACTGTTTTATCATCATTAATTTCAACCGTATCATGCTCAGATGATTTTACAGACCCGCAATTGCAACAAACCGATGTAATAGATGAAACGCCCATTACTACTTTGGGGCAGCTGGAAACATTTATGAACGGAACTTATGCCTTAATGAGATCCCAATATTATTACGGATGTAATTATGTAGTTTTCGGAGAAGTTAGAGGAAGTGATGAAATGTTCTCAACAGGCTCTTCCGGAAGATATCAGACAGTTTCTCAATTTACCATGAATGCAACCGACAGTTATGCAAGTGAAACATGGAAAAGAATCTATCGAGTAATATCCAATGCAAATATTGTCATAAACGCATCTATAACAGATGGAACTCCGGAAGAAAAAATTGACGAAATTAAATCACAAGCCTATGCAATCCGAGCTTGGGCATATTTCGATCTCATAAAATTGTTTGGACAAAAATATACACAAGACAAAAATTTAGGTGTTCCCTTAATTTTAGATAATACAACCAACCCGGCAACATTCGCTGTATCAAGAGCAACCTTAGATGAATGTTATGCTCAAATCGAATCTGATTTTCAACAAGCCTATGAAAAATCAGTATATAACATTGATGTTAAACAAAAATTAACTAAAGGAGCGATAGCCGGATTAATGTCGAGATACTATTTATACAAAGAAGACTATACTAATGTATATAAATATGCCGGTGAAGTTACGGCTCAATATGCACCAATTGACAAAGGTTTATATGTAACCAGTTGGAGAATAGAAGGGCTTAACTCAATATTTGAATTAGCTTATGGCGTTGCAGGGGCTATTGGTACTTCAAGTGTAGGTTATATTTTTTCATCAGAAGGATATGCCAATACCCGATTAAATCCAAGTTTAGTTGCAGCATACGACCCTGAAGATATCAGAGCTAAAATCAAAAAAGATAGTAAAGACAAAACCGGAATGTTGCGTCAAAATTCTTCCAAAAATGCAACCTATATTGAAGGTAAATATCCGTTATTAACAGGAGAATCCAATCAAAAGTTAGTTAGATATGAAGAAATAGCCTTAAATCAGGCAGAAGCCATATTAATGGGAGGAGGAGGTTCTACTGCTGAAGCCTTAGAATTAGTAAACGGCATTAGAGCTCAAAGAGGAATTACTCCATTAACAACAATAACCATGGATGATGTAAAAGAAGAGAGAAGAAAAGAATTAGTAGGAGAAGGATTCAGGGTTTGGGATTTGTTAAGATGGAATAAAACCTTAACAAGAATAGACTTAACAGGAGAACAAGATGTTACTTTCCCAGTTGGAGATTTCAGATTAGCTTTTCCGATACCGCAATCCGAAATAGATAATAATGCCGGAATGAATAAAGATCAACAAAATAAAGGGTATTAATAGATTATATACACAAAAAACCACCTTATTTAAGGTGGTTTTTTTATAGATAGCTTTTTAATAAACACTAAAATAATTTTAAATACAGAACGTAAATAATGATATTCGGCATTATTTTAACAGATATTAAGAATAATATAACATATAGAGTAAACAGTCGGTTTTTTTGCCGTTTTTTTATTTTTATATTTGCATATTGTTTACGTACATGAGTAGAATTAGAATATATTTTATCTGTTTATTTTCAAGCATAGTTTCAATATTTTCTTTTGCTCAGGTTTCAGAAGGGAACACAAACGAAATGCCTGTAACAAACAGTAAAACTATCTCTTCTGATTCAATTAAAATTTATAACCCAACCATACAATCCTATAAATATTGGACGGAAGACCATGCGAAAAAAATCTTTGATACGGTTTTAACTATAGATAAATACTATAGCAATAAAATGTACAATCACAAAGATAGTTTTGGCGCCATGCCGTTTTCCAATATAGGACATACTTTTAATCCTTTATTATTTTCAACTAAAATTAACTCGGGAATAGATTTAATTCCTACGGGAAAATCTTTTAACCTAATAGAAGCAGATGAAGTAAGATATTTTGATGTTCAGACCCCGATGACCGAATTCCAATATAACAATGGATATAAACAAGGCCATTCATTATCAAGTTTATTTACACATAATATCAATTCAAGGCTAAATTATTCCATACAATACAGAGGATTACGTTCAGAAGGAAAATATTTAGAACAATTAGCTTCCAATAATTCACTTTTATTCACACTTGCCTATCATACCAAAAATCAAAAATATAATTTGTGGACTCACTATATAACATCTAATGTAGACGATGAAGAAAACGGAGGAATTCAATTTCCAAAAAATTTCGAAGATGGAGACAGCCGATTTAAAGATCGTGACCGAATGGAAGTAAATCTTACAGGAGCGCAATCAAAATATGGAAGAAGAAGATTTTATGTCGGTCAACAATTAGGAATTCTTAATTCGGGACATAACACCTATCCTTTATCTATAAAAAATATTTTTTCGGCAGAATCTTCCCACTTTACCTATGAAGAATTTAAAAATCTAAATACCTATTTTTCAGATAAACAAGATATTTTTGATGTAGACAATTTGAAAAGTCATTACAACACCAAAAAACTTAGAAAGATTACCAATCAATCCATGGCAGTTTTTGATTGGAGCGATAAATTACATTTGGAAACAGGACTAAAATATGAACATTTAGAATTTAATTTTGACCGAATAGTAGATCCAAGTATTTCCTTTCCCAAAAATCTCAAAGACAATCGAGTGGGAATAGCCGGAAAGCTTGCATTTAACTGGAAGAAAGAAATTGTTTTAAAATCACAAGGAGAGGCAATGACTGGAGATGAATTTAAAAATTCGTATTACTTAGACAATCATTTAATAGTCAGTCCTTTAAAAGATTATTATTTAGAAGCTAATGTAGGAGTTAAATCTCAGATACCGTCATTAAACTTGCTGTATAATCAAAGTTTTTATAAATCCATGAATTATTTTATGGATGACCCGAAAAAAGAAAGAACAGTTCAAGCTGGAGGAGAATTACATATAAAACCTTATAATACAAGAGTTTTTACACAATTTTATAATATAAAAAATTATACCTATTTAGATAGTGATTATCTTCCTAAACAAGCCGGTTCTTCGGTTGATATAGTACAAGTAGGTTTGAAAAACAGTTTTCAATATAAAAAATTCCATTTGGAAACTAATTTAGCATATCAAAATGTTACCAGTAATAAACAACTCTTACCCTTGCCGGATTTCATTGGTAGAGCAACCATTTATTACCAATCAAAAGCATTTAAAAATAATGCAGAATTCCAATTAGGATTAAATGCTTATTACTTTAATAAATTTCAATCCAGACTCTTTTTACCGGTAACCAACGAGTTTAGATTACAATCAAAAACAGAAAATTATAATATCGGAGAATATCCCGTATTAGATTTATTTCTGCATTTTAAAGTCAAAAGAATGTTGATTATACTGGAAGGACAACATTTCAACTCCAGTTTTAGTGGTTACAAATTCTACAGTTCACCACTCAATCCATATACAGATTTTCGTTTAAATATAGGAATACTCTGGTATATATTCACCTAAAAACCATAAATAAAAATCTTACAATTCCTTTTTTATAAGCGAAATTTTTCATAAATTAGAGTTTACTATTACGTATAAAAAATTAAATTATGAATACTCCTCTTTTTGAAATCGATTTAAAAGTACGAGATTATGAATGTGATGCACAAGGCATCGTAAACAATGCAAATTATCAACACTATTATGAAGTAGGCCGTCATGAATTTCTAGAACATAATGGGCTAGATTTCTATGATTTACACCAAAAAGGAATCGATTTAGTATTAATAAGCATTCATGTACGCTATATGAGTTCACTAAAAGGAGGAGAAAAATTTTTATGTACCATAGATTCATTGGAAAAAGAAGGAATTCGTTATATATTTAATCAAAAAATTATACGCAAGTCCGACAACAAAGTATGTTCTGAAGCAAAAGCAGAAGTAGTAAGTGTAGTCAATGGACGTGTAAGTATGCCAGCGCTATTAGATGAATCATTTGCTAAATATCTTCAAAAATAAACAGAATAAACTCTCATAATTTGAGTATTTTACAAAAATTTAAAAGTAACGGAAAATTACTTTTAACCGGAGAATATACGGTACTGGATGGTGCCTTAAGTTTAGCCGTACCCACTCGATTAGGACAATCTCTTCAAATACACCAAACTCAAGAATTTTCTAATAAATTGGTATGGACAGCCTATAAAAGTGATGGAAAATTATGGTTTAAAACCGTTTTAGATATCAACAGCAATAAAATCGATGAAACGACGAATTTAAATTTTTCAAAACAATTACTCCATATTTTCCAAGAAGTACAAAAATTAGGAAGCACAAAATTTGAAAATAAAGTTGGATACGAATGTATAACTCGGCTGGACTTTCCCGAAAATTGGGGCTTGGGAACCAGCTCAACCTTAATAAATAATATAGCACAATGGACAAAAGTAAATTCCTATAAATTATTAGAAAAAACTTTTGGAGGAAGCGGTTATGATATAGCGTGTGCCGAAGCCCATACGCCTATTACCTATCAACTAAAAGAAAATGAAGTAAAGAAAATTAAAAAGGTAGAAATATCTTCCGCAATAACGGAAAATCTTTTATTTATTTATTTGAATCAAAAACAAAATTCAAGAGAAGGAATACAGCATTATAAACAAAAAACGAAGTCGGAAAATCTCATAGATGCCGTTTCAAATATAACCCGAGAAATTATAGACCCAAAAATTACCTTTAATCAATTTAGGATACTTATTTCAGAACATGAACAATTGATTTCAGACTTTATCAATATAGATACAGTAAAAAAAGTTTTATTCAGTGATTATCCGGGGTTTGTTAAGAGTCTGGGAGCTTGGGGAGGAGATTTTATTATGGCCGAAAAATTAGAATATTCGGAAACTTATTTTAAAAACAAAGGATATGAAGTAATCAAAAATTATAAGGATCTTATACTATAGCATTTAAAATTTCAGTATTTCATGAAATTTAGTTACACTCCATGGAAAGAAATGGAAAATTTATAGCTGAGAATTATTTGGTTGTTTAATGGTTTGATATATAATTGCTTAGATTGATGGTTGGTAAGGATATGTAATTTAGAGTTTTGAAAAAATTGATACTTATATTTTTTATGAATATCTTTACATAACCAAAAGTTTAAACCCAAAACAATGTTAAAAATAGGGGATAAGATTCCTGATTTTGAAGGACTTGACCAAGAAGGAAAAATAATTAAATATTCAGATTTTAAAGGAAAAAAACTTATCATATATTTTTATCCCAAAGCAAATACTCCGGGTTGTTCAGCTGAAGGATGTAATCTTAGAGATAATTATGCAACTCTTCAAAAAGAAGGCTATCAAATCATAGGAATAAGTAAAGATTCAGTAGATAAACAAAAATCATTTCATTATAAATATTCATTTCCTTTTCCGCTTATAGCAGACGTTGATAAAAAAATAATAGAATCATTTGGAGCATGGGGTAAGAAAAAATTTTTGGGAAAAGAATACGAAGGCATCTTACGATATACCTATATAGTTGATGAAAATGGAATAATTAAAAATATTATTACCAAAGTAAAAACAAAGAATCATGCAGAACAAATCCTTAAAACTATGAATCTTTAAGATAAACATTAGTTAATTTAGATATTTGTAAACGACGAATATTTTAAAGGATTAAAAACAATTAAAAAATTAAATATATATAAAAAGTAAAACAAATAATGGCAGAAAAAGAAAGCAAAGACGCAAACAATTCAGAAGCAAAGAAGAAGGCGTTGAATCTAATTTTAGACAAATTAGACAAGACCTATGGTAAAGGATCAGTCATGCGAATGGGAGATAAGCCTGTTGAAGAAGTAGACACCATTCCTACCGGATCTTTCGGTTTGGATTTGGCTTTAGGGGTCGGAGGCTATCCACGAGGAAGAATTATTGAAATATTTGGTCCGGAATCATCGGGTAAAACAACACTTACGTTACACGCAATAGCAGAAGCTCAGAAAAAAGGAGGAATAGCAGCATTCATTGATGCAGAACACGCATTCGATCCAACCTATGCTCAACGTCTGGGCATCAATTTGGACGATCTGATTATTTCTCAGCCAGACGATGGAGAACAAGCATTGGAAATCGCCGATAATCTGATTCGATCAGGTGCTATTGACATTGTAGTTATCGATTCAGTAGCAGCATTAACTCCTCGAGCAGAAATAGAAGGAGAAATGGGAGATTCTAAAATGGGTCTTCATGCACGACTAATGTCTCAGGCTCTTAGAAAACTAACCGCTACCATTAGTAAAACTAAATGTACCGTAATATTTATCAATCAGCTTAGAGAAAAAATAGGAGTAATGTTTGGAAACCCGGAAACAACTACCGGAGGAAATGCATTAAAATTCTATGCTTCAGTCCGAATTGATATACGTAAATCAGGCTCACCGATCAAGGATGGTGATAATGCAATAGGAAGCAGAGTGAAAGTAAAAGTAGTTAAGAATAAAGTAGCCCCACCATTCCGTCAAACAGAATTCGATATTATGTACGGAGAAGGAATTTCCAAAGTTGGAGAAGTCCTGGATTTAGGAGTTGAAATGGGAATTGTCGGAAAATCCGGATCCTGGTTCAGCTATCAAGATACGAAACTTGGACAAGGAAGAGATTCTGTTAAGCAGTTATTAAAAGATAATCCGGAACTATTAGAGGAAATTGAAACCCGCATTAAAGAAAAATTGGCGGAACAATAATATGTAAAATAGTTATTAATTATAACACTCATAAAAAAACGATGAATTTCTTGAAATTCATCGTTTTATTTTTTTATAAGAAATAAATATTTTTAAAAATTAGAAACTTAATATCCGAAACCACTTTACAAATCTTACCAAAAAGGGATATTAGAATTTCTTAATTAAATAAAAATACCATACAATAGGCGTAAATTTAATTTAATTAATTCCGATTAAAAGATTTTTAATCTTAAATCCATTCATTAATATGCTCTCCGGTTCCCATTTTAATACTCTTAGCAGAAATAGTAAAAGTTTCCGTTAGAGGAGATTTACCGTAAGAATCAAAATTTTCTTTATATTTCACAACATAACCATCAAAAAAATATAATTCTTTTAAAGTAGAATTGTTGTCTCTTTTAATGAATACTATTTTACCATCTTTTCTTTCAAAGCTATTTGTCATCCACTCAAAAATGTCAGTTTCACCGGTAGATTCAATTGAAACTTCAATCCTTCCCCCTCTGGTTTGAGAAGACGGGCGACCGGTCGGATCTGTTTCTTGAGCTAAAGAGTAATTAATATTCAAAACATTATATGATTTCCCTTCTACTTCTAATTTCGCTTTAAATGACATAGTGATTGTTTTACGATTATCTTAATAAAATTGTGTTAATTGAATTTATAACGCAAATATAGTACATGAAAGTTGTCTTATTTTTAAATTAATGTTAAATTAATTGTAAAATATAAAAATATTAATATATCTTATTTTCAGTTAAATCTCCGATAGATATTAATTTTTCAAAAATCAATTGATAATATCGAATCTTCCTATGCGTTTTAAGGTATAAAATACTAGATAATTTATGTTTATAATTTATTAATAACAAATTATAATGCAATTTATGCAATAATTTATATTTATAATTATTACTTTTATAACTTAAAAAATTCTGAGTAAAAATTATGTGGAAAAGTGAATACTGTAAAAAAGGATTATATGATCCGGAATTTGAGCATGACGCGTGTGGAGTAGGTATGATAGTCCACACCAAAGGTGTCAGATCCCATTCAATTGTTGAAAACGGACTTCAAGTTTTAGAAAATATGACCCACAGAGGAGCTGAAAGCGCCGATAATAAAACCGGAGATGGAGCCGGAATTATGGTGCAAATACCTCATGAATTTGTTCTTCTACAAGGAATAGCAGTTCCGGAAAAGGGCAGATATGGGAGCGGGTTGTTATTTTTCCCTAAGGAAAAAGAAGAAGAAAAAAAGGCCTTTGAATTACTGTCCGAATTAATCAAAAAAGAAGGATTAAGTTTTCTAGCCTTGAGGGATGTACCTGTTAATAGTGATATACTTGGAGAAATATCAATGGCAAATGAGCCGATTATAAAGCAGATATTCATAAAAGGAGAAGAATATTCACAAGAAGTATTAGAATTAAAACTGTATTTACTTAGAAAAAAATTTGAAAAAGCATTATTAGAATCAGATATAAAAAATAAGCGCGGGTGTTACATAGTAAGTTTGTCAACCAAAACCATTGTATATAAAGGAATGTTGACATCTTTACAACTAAGACATTATTTTCCTGATTTATTACATCCAAATTTTACCAGTGCCATTGCTTTAGTTCATTCAAGATTCAGCACCAATACTTTTCCAACCTGGGACTTAGCTCAGCCTTTTCGTTTAGTCGGGCATAACGGAGAAATCAACACCATCAAAGGAAACAGGTTATGGATGGAAGCACGTGAAAGCGTTTTAAAATCAGAAAAAATAGGAAATATAGAAGATATATGGCCGATTGTGCAGCAGGGAATGAGCGACAGTTCATCTTTTGATAATGTATTAGAGTTTTTAGTAATGTCGGGCAAGTCATTGCCCCATGCATTGGCCATGATGGTTCCGGAATCATGGAATGATAAAAATCCGATCTCATCCGAACTGAAAGCCTTCTATGAATACCACAGCATTCTTATGGAACCGTGGGACGGACCGGCGACCATTTTATTCAGTGACGGACGATATGCCGGGGGATTGTTGGATAGAAATGGATTACGCCCCGCACGATATCTCATTACCCATCATGATATGATGGTAGTAGCTTCAGAAACAGGAGTAGTTACCTTTGATCCCTCAGAAATCAGGGAAAAAGGAAGATTAAAACCGGGAAAAATGGTATTAATTGATACTATGAATGGTACTGTTCAGTATGACAAAGAATTAAAAGAAGAATTGGCAAATGCTTATCCGTATAAACAATGGTTAGATAAAAACAGAATTTCTTTAGATGATATATCTTCGGGAAGAAGCGTGAAATATGAAGTTCCGAATTTGGATGTCATGTTATCAGCATATGGATATTATCGTGAAGATATAGAGAAACTCTTAATTCCGATGGCTATAGACGGTAAAGAACCGGTGGGCTCTATGGGAAACGATACCCCTTTGGCCATATTATCCAAAGAACCCAATCGTTTATTTTCCTATTTCAGGCAACATTTTGCGCAGGTAACCAATCCACCCATTGATCCCATAAGAGAAGAATTAGTAATGTCCCTAGCCGGATATATAGGTTCTTTACATAAAAATATATTAGAGCCCATGCCCGAACATTGTAAAATGGTTGGACTGGCCTATCCCATTATAACCAATAAAGAATTGGATTTGCTCGAAAATTTAGACTATAAAGGATTTAAATCGACAGTAATTCCTATAACCTTTACGTATCAACCGGATGAATATGCTTACGGGTTGAAAAAAGGTATTGAAGAACTTTGTAAAACTGCGGAAGAAGCAGTGGACAAAGGAAGCAATTATATTATTTTAAGTGATAGAAAAGCTGACCTGGACTATATAGCCATTCCTTCATTATTAGCAGTTTCTTCTGTCCATCATTATTTAATCAAAAAGAGAAAACGTATGCAAATTGATTTGGTGGTAGAATCAGCAGAACCGAGAGAGGTTATGCATTTTGCCTTATTATTTGGATACGGAGCCAATGCGGTAAATCCATACCTGTCATTTGCCATGTTGAATGATTTGGTTGAAAAAGGAGAAATACAAATGGTATTTTCAACAGCAGAAAGAAATTACATGAAATCCATACATAAAGGATTATTGAAAGTTCTTTCAAAAATGGGAATATCTACCCTTAAAAGTTATATAGGAGCTCAAGTATTTGAGGCGATCGGAATAAGTTCAAAAGTATTGTCCGATTATTTTGGTCACACCATTTCAAAAATAGAAGGTATAGACTTAGAAGACATAGCATACGATACCATCCAATCGTTTAAAGAAGCATTCGAAGGGGTACATGATTCAACCATATACGACAATTTAGGAATGTATGCATGGAGAAAAGGTAGAGAGGCCCATGCTTGGAATCCGGAAACCATCGCAAAACTTCAGATTGCCACACGAACCGGAGATTACAATAAATTTAAAGAATTTACTCAAGAAGTAGACAACAAAGAGGATAAAATATTTATAAGAGATTTTATCGATTATATTTCCCAACCCATTAATATTGACTTAGTAGAGCCTGCATCAGAAATTATGAAACGTTTTGTTACAGGTGCTATGTCGTTCGGATCAATCAGTAAAGAAGCACATGAAGCCATAGCGGTTGCTATGAATACGATCGGGGGAAAAAGTAACACAGGAGAAGGAGGAGAACTAAAAGAACGTTTTTCAACTAATGCTAGATCAGCGATCAAACAAGTAGCTTCAGGAAGATTTGGAGTTACAACGGAATATTTAGTAAATGCAGATGAAATTCAAATTAAAGTAGCTCAAGGAGCTAAGCCGGGAGAAGGAGGACAATTGCCCGGATTTAAAGTTGACACAATTATAGCCAAAACAAGACATTCAATACCCGGTATCTCATTGATTTCACCGCCTCCTCATCACGATATATATTCTATTGAAGATTTGGCACAATTAATCTATGATTTAAAAAATGTGAATCCAAAAGCTATAATTAGCGTAAAATTGGTTTCAGAAAGTGGTGTAGGTACCATAGCTGCCGGTGTGGCAAAAGCAAAGGCAGATTTAATTTTAATCAGCGGGTGCGACGGAGGAACGGGTGCCAGTCCGTTAAGCTCTATTAAACATGCCGGATTACCACTGGAAATCGGATTAGCTGAAACCCAACAAACATTGGTGTTAAATAATCTTAGAGGTAACATTCGCCTTCAAACAGACGGACAATTAAAAACAGGCAGGGATATTGTCATAGCCGCAATGCTGGGAGCCGAAGAATTTGGATTTGCAACTAGTGCTTTGATTATTTTGGGTTGCGTTATGATGAGAAAATGTCATTTGAATACTTGTCCAGTAGGAGTAGCAACTCAAAATGAGCAATTAAGGGGAAAATTTAGCGGTAAAAGTGATTATCTTATAAATTTCTTTACCTTCTTAGCAGAGGAAGTACGAGAACATTTAGCCTCTCTGGGATTTACCAAATTAGACGATATTGTGGGAAGAACAGATCTGTTAAAGTCCAAATCCTCTCTTCAAAATCCTAGATTTGAAAAATTAGATTTAAGCAGAATATTATATTACCCCGAAAAAAATAAAAATTCTTTAAAACACAATAAACTTCAAGATCATAAAATAGATAAAGTTTTAGATAGAGAATTAATAAACACTTGTCGCAATGCCATAGATCAATCGATGCCCGTATCATTGAAACGTACCATTCAAAATACGGATAGAGCAGTGGGAACAATGCTGTCAGGAGAAGTGGCAAAAAAATACGGTAACGACGGATTACCGGATAATACCGTTCATTGCACATTTAAAGGATCGGCAGGTCAAAGCTTCGGAGCTTTTTTATCCAAAGGAATCACTTTTACATTAAAAGGGGATGCAAATGACTATTTGGGAAAAGGATTGTCAGGCGGTAATATTGTTTTGTTGCCTCCCGATTCATCTAACTTTATGCCTGAAAACAACATTATAGCGGGAAATACACTTTTATATGGTGCAACCTCAGGCGAAGTATATATTAACGGTCAGGTAGGAGAGCGTTTTTGTGTAAGAAACAGTGGAGCTCTTGCAGTAGTTGAAGGCGCAGGAGATCATTGTTGTGAATATATGACCGGAGGAAGAACGGTAGTGCTGGGTAAAACAGGAAGAAATTTTGCAGCCGGTATGAGTGGCGGTATCGCTTATGTATATAATCCGGATGGCGATTTCGATTACTATTGCAATATGGAAATGGTTGAACTTTCCTTAATTGAAGACATTAGCGATATACGTGAATTAAATGATCTTATTAGCAATCATTACAAACACACTTCAAGCCCATTAGCTAAAAGGTTATTGGATAATTGGATAAACGAAGTAAATTCTTTTATTAAAGTTACTCCAATAGAATATAAAAGAGTTTTGCAAGAAGAAAAAATTCGCGCAATAAATGAGAAAATTTCAAAACTAGAATACGATTATTAAGATATTATAAAGTATAAAATGGGAAATCCTAAAGCATTTTTAACAATAAACAGAAAAGAAGCAGGGTATCGCCCTAGACATGAAAGAATTTCGGATTATGGAGAAGTAGAGCAGACATTAAATACAGAAGATAGATTTTTACAAGCATCTAGATGTATGGACTGCGGAGTTCCATTTTGTCAATACGGTTGTCCATTAGGAAATAAAATGCCCGAATGGCAAGATCTAATTTATAAAAGAAATTGGAAAAGAGCCGCTCGAAGTTTACAATCTACTAACGATTTTCCTGAATTTACCGGAAGAGTATGTCCGGCACCTTGCGAAAAAACTTGTGTATTGGCGATTGAAGATTCGCCTGTTACCATTAGAGAAAATGAGGCGGCCGTGATGGAACACGCCTATTCCGAGGGATTCATGAAGCCACAAATTCCAACTGCACGAACAGGAAAAAAAGTAGCTGTTATTGGATCAGGTCCGGCAGGAATGGCAGTAGCCAATCAACTCAATAAAAAAGGACATACTGTAACAGTTTATGAAAAAGATACCAGTATCGGCGGATTGCTTCGTTATGGTATTCCCGATTTTAAATTAAACAAAAATGTAGTTCAAAGACGTGTTGATTTGATGAAGGAAGAGGGCATTGAATTTATAGTCAACACTGAAGTGGGCAAAGATATAAAAGGAAGAGAGATTTTAAAAAATTACGATGCCGTTTGTATAGCCATCGGGTCTCAGTCGCCCAGAGATTTGAAAATAGAGGGAAGGGAACTCAAAGGAGTTCATTATGCAATGGAATATTTAAAAATGCAAAACAAGATCGTTGCTAAAGAAACCATTTCCGAAGAAGAATTTATTAATGCAAAAGGAAAAAATGTTTTGGTAATCGGAGGAGGAGATACCGGTTCCGATTGTATAGGAACGGCTAATCGACAAGGAGCTGCTAATATTATACAAATTGAAATACTATCTAAGCCAAAAGAGTTAAAAGAAGTTGAAAACCGATGGCCCGTACCTTTTCCGGTTTATTTAAAAACTTCTTCTTCACATTTAGAAGGATGTGAACGAAGATGGTCGTTACATACCAAAAGATTTATCGGAGAAGAGGGACAATTAACCGGAGTGGAAGTAGTAGAAGTTGAATGGGAAAAAGATTCATCAGGTAAATTTACTATGAAAGAAGTGGGAGAACCCGAAATATTAAAAATTGACTTGGCTTTTTTGGCCCTTGGATTTGTCAATCCCATTCAAGAAGGTTTTTTAGAAGAAATGGAGATCATCATGAACGAAAGAAAAAATATTCATACCGATGAAACAAGAAAGACCAATGTGGATAAAATTTTTGCAGCAGGAGATTGTGTGAGCGGTCAATCTTTGGTGGTGACAAGCATCGCTTCCGGAAGAAAAACGGCTAGGCATATAGATGAATTTTTAAGAAACTAGTATATTTTTTAATCTTGGAATTAACTGATAGTTTTATAAAACTATCAGTTCTTTTTTATTATAATACTAACTAAATACATGAAAAACAAAAATTTAAAATATCATATTTTAGCTATAATAACGATTTGTATATGGGGTACTACCTTTATTTCAACCAAAGTATTAATGAATGACGGATTAAGTCCGGTAGAGATCTTTTTATACCGTTTTTTATTAGCTTATATATGTATATGGTTTTTTTCTCCTAAGGTAATTTTTTCAAAAAATAATAATGATGAATTTCTGTTCTTGTTAATCGGGTTATTTGGAGGAACAATATACTTTATAACAGAAAATATAGCTTTGAAGTTATCTTTAACTTCTAATGTATCATTAATATTGTCTACTAATCCCATAGTAACCGCTTTTTTTACTATACTAATAAATAAAAAAGAAAAAGTAACCAAAAATTTAGTATATGGTTCTTTATTAGCTTTATTTGGAGTTTTTTTAGTAATATTTAATGGTAGTTTCATACTCGAGATAAACTTTTGGGGGGATTTATTGGCTTTAACGGCAGTACTTTCTTGGACAATCTATACTTTGATTTTAAATAAGCTCAGTAATACCTATTCCATACTTTTTATAACCCGTAAATTATTTTTTTATGGAATAGTAACTATAATACCTTTTATTTTAATAGCACCTTTCAAATTTCAAAAAGATGTATTGCTAACACCTACGGTAATTTTTAATCTTTTATTTTTAGGAATTATAGCATCTATGGTATGTTTTTTTACCTGGAATTTATCAATAAAGAAAATAGGAATTATAAAAACAACTAATTATATCTACTTAGTACCGTTGATAGCAATCATTTCGGCATCAATTATTTTAAAGGAAAGTATAACGATGATTACTTTTCTAGGTACCGTATGTATTTTATCGGGGGTGTATGTATCAGAAAACGGAGTAACAATTAAAAGAAAACAAAATTAAAATATAATAATTAAGTAAAATGTTTACAAAGAAATTTGAAAAAATACTTAGAATCACCTGGTTTATTATTGCGTTTTTTTTAACCATATACTTGGGATATGCTATGTGGAAAGACAATGCTGAACCACTACCCCATATACTAATTTTTACCGTAACCGCTTTGCTTGGTTATGTTTGTGTTAACGTATTGGTATATAGATCGCCGATAGTATCCAATTTATTGGGAATGTCAGCAAATATTGGCGAGATATATACCCATCTGTTATTTGGAAATGTAGGTATGGCGTGTAGTAATCTATATTATTTTATGACTCATGTTTTCGGGCTGATTCTATGGACTAAGAAAAAAAATCAAGATCAAGAAGGAAAAATCAAAGTATCAAAAATGAATCAAAAAGCCTTAGTATGTACGATCTTATTCTGTATAATAGGAATAATTCTTATGTTTTTCTTGGGAGATTATTTTTTTAAAAAAGATTCACCTCCTTACATACTTTTACTTAATTGTATTGCTTTTATGATAGGAGTGTCCGCTCAATTTACTATGATCATGAGACAACCTTTTTCCTGGGTTTTGTGGAGTGTTAGTAATTTAGTTTGGTTATCATTGAATCTGATTTCACATAATTATATTTTTGCTGTTCAATCCATATTATATGAAATAAATGCGCTCGTAGGAATATATAAATGGTATACCGATTCTGATAACTAAGCCAACAGATTAAAAAAATAATTATTAGGTAAGTAAACTTAGTATTTAAGTTAAACTTTCTTCAAAATTTAATTATAATTAATGCTTGTTAGCGAGTTGTCCACAGGCTGCATCAATATCATCCCCTCTACTTTTTCTTATTTTAACAATGATATTTTCTTGTTCCAAAGCGGTAACATAATTTTGAATTATGTTTGAATTGGCTTGAGAGTATTTTCCTCCTTCTATGGAATTGTATTGTATTAAATTAACTTTTGACGGTATTGATTTACAGAATTTTATTAATGCTTTTATATCTTCATTGCCGTCATTAATTCCTTTCCAAATAATGTATTCCAGTGTTATTCTACTTTTAGTTTTCCGATACCAATAGGATAGAGATTCCATTATACTTGTAAGAGGAAATTTAACACTAAATGGCATTAATTGATTGCGTTTTTCCTCAATGGCTGAATGTAAGGATAAGGCTAATTTAACTTTCAAATTTTCATCTGCTAATTTTTCAATCAGTTTAGGAATTCCGGAAGTAGAAACGGTAATTCTTCTGGGAGACATTCCTAATCCTTTGTCCTCCGTGATCTTTCGGATAGCATCCGTTACGGAAGAATAATTGAGTAAAGGTTCTCCCATTCCCATAAACACTATATTGGAAAGAGGCTTTTGATGATATTCTCTACTTTGTTTATCAATTAAAGTTACCTGATCTACGATTTCTGCGGCAGTTAAATTTCTCATTCGTGTTAATTGTGCCGTAGCGCAAAAAGTGCAATCCAAACTGCATCCAACTTGCGAAGAAACACAAGCTGTAGTCCGTTTAGCGGTAGGAATCAGAACCGATTCCACGACATTTCCGTCGTGTAATTTTACGGCATTTTTAATTGTCCCGTCGATAGATCTTTGCATGACGTGGATTTCTGCCGGCTTAATCGAGAAATGATTTTCTAAATTTTCACGTAAAGATTTGGAAAGATTGGTCATCTCTGAAAGAGAATGAGCATTTTTATTCCAGAGCCATTCATAAACCTGTTTGGCTCGAAAAGGTTTTTCTCCTATTGAGGAAAAATAAGCCTCAAGTTCTTGTAAACTTAAGGCTCTAATATCTTTCTTATTTTGATTCAAAGTTACTATAATGCTATAATTAAATGATTAACATGGCATCTCCATAGGAGTAGAATTTATAATTTTCTTTAATAGCTTCTTTGTAAGCTTTCATAATTAAATCATATCCGGCAAAAGCTGAAACCATCATCATTAAAGTTGATTTAGGAGTGTGAAAGTTGGTAATCATGGAATCAGCAATACCAAAATCGTAAGAAGGGAAAATAAATTTATTGGTCCATCCTTCGTATGGATTTAATCGTTTATTAGCAGAAACTGAAGTTTCAATAGCCCTCATGGAAGTTGTACCCACAGCACATACACGGTGTTTGGTCTCAATGGCATGATTTACTATTTTACAAGTTTTTTCTGAAATGGAAATTTGTTCACTTTCCATTTTATGTTTGGAAAGATCTTCCACTTCTACTGAAGCAAAAGTACCTAATCCTACATGTAAAGTAATTTCAGCAAATTCGATACCTTTAATTTCCAATCTTTTTAACAGATGTTTTGAAAAATGTAGTCCTGCCGTTGGCGCAGCAACTGCACCTTCTTCTTTTGCATAGATGGTTTGATATCTTTCAGCATCTTCTGAATCAGGTTTTCTTTTTATATATTTTGGAAGAGGAGTTTCTCCTAATTCTTTTAATTTTCTTCTGAATTCTTCATAAGATCCGTCAAATAAAAAACGTAAGGTTCTGCCTCGGGAAGTAGTATTATCTACAACTTCAGCCACTAGACTGTCATCTTCCGTAAAAAATAATTTATTTCCAATTCTTATTTTTCGTGCAGGATCTACCAATACATCCCAAATTCTTGACTCAGCATCCAGCTCTCTTAATAAAAAAACTTCTATTTGAGCTCCTGTTTTTTCTTTGTTACCATATAAACGAGCCGGAAATACTTTTGTATTATTTAAAATAAATACATCTCCTTCATCAAAATAATCAATGACATCTTTAAATAATTTATGTTCTATTTCTCCTGTATTTTTATGTACCACCATTAGCCTTGCCTCATCTCTGTTTTTGGAAGGTCTATCCGCAAGAAGTTCAGGAGGTAATTTAAAATCAAAATCTGAAGTTTTCATTATTAAAATTATGTTTAGTTTACAAATATACAATAAGCATACCCCTAAAGTCAAGTATTTATTAATGTATGCTCTTTATCTAAAGGACTTTTTGGCAAGTTTTTTGAAAATATTAACTTAAATTATAAGTTTTATTGATAAAATAGTAAATGTTAATTATTTAGTCATGATCAAATAATATTTCTAGATTTTATTGGTAGCATATAATTTAAAAGTAAATTAATTTTTTTTAAAGTAAATTTCTTTCAAATAAATTTATACTTAGTTAGAGCAATAAGGGTGGAAATATTTCTACCCTTATTTTTTTAAAGAGTAAGTCTTTGTAACTCTTCTATGCTTCCATTAAATACATTGATGTCTACAAAATTTTGTGTAAATCCTTTGACAATCCCCTTTTCCGTAAATTGCCAAAAAATCCATTTTTGGTGCAAAGGACTTTCTATAGGGTTATAGTTTGCCGTCCATATAATGTATTCACTTAAATCAAGATCCGAAATATGATAGATAAAATATGAATCATTAGAATAAATAATGGGCTTCACATTATAGTTTTTTTCAACTAAGTTCAACCAATTGATAAGTCCTGATTTTAATAATTCCAACGATTGATTTTTAGGCAGATCTTCCACGTCAAGTACGGGAGGCAAATCACCTTTATCCAAAGTTACGGCTTTAATAAAGTTTTCTGCTTGTAGGGTAGAATTTCTGTTTACATCATAATAATGATATGCGCCTTTGAGTATTTTTTTTTTCGTAAGATTTTTCCAATTTTTTTTGAAAAAAGCGTCCTGAGTAAAAGCCCCTCGGGTTGCTCTAACAAAAACAAAGGAAACAGGAATATCTTTATGAATGTCTTGAACGCTATCCCAAAGTATTTTACCTTGATGTTGACTTATATCCAACCCGAAAGCATAATTTTTATATTTTTTAAAAACAGCCTGAATCTTTTCGGCTTCTGAAATTTTAATGCTCTTTTGAAAATTTGCATTTTCGAATTCACCAATAGCTAATTTTTCTTTTATAATGTAATAATACATAATGAGTGAAGTTCTAAAAAAGAAAAGCACAGATAAAAAAATAATAATACCCGTTAGCCAATAATAGAGCTTATAAGGAATTTCCTTTTTACTGTTTTTCTTGTTTATCCTTCCTTTCATGAAAATATAAAAAAATAGTAGTTGGTTAATTATGAATAATTTAGTTCATTTCAAATAAGATTATTCAAATTTAAAAAAACTATAAATATCAATGAAGACTTAGTTATTATTTAAGCCATTGAATAATGTAATGCTACTTGAATTTAAAAAATGTTTAGGTAAATTGTGCTTTCCCGAATGATTTTTTAAGCAAATTAAGCTCTTAAAAATTCATATTTTTAAACCCTATAGTTTTTATGATACTATTTTTTAAACAATATGTATAATTAGCGGAATGATAATGGCATTATTTTTCGAGGTGTAAGAAAGTAATTAGTTTATTCTTTTATATCGAGAAAATTCTTTACTAAGGCTTTAGCTTTATTTTGAGCTTTTTCCAAATTATCATTAATAATAACAGCGTCAAAATCTTTGGCAAAAGAAAGCTCTTCATCCGCTTTTTGAATTCTGGTTAATAGCGATTCTAAATTTTCAGTATTTCTATTTTTCAAACGTTCTTCAAGATCTTTTAAAGAAGGAGGCGCTATAAAAATTGCCAATGCTCTATCTTTAAATTGTTTTTTAAGATTAAGTCCACCCCTTACATCAATATCGAAAATAACATGCTTCCCTTGGTTCCATAATCTTTCTATCTCTGAATGAAGAGTTCCGTAATATCGTCCTTTATAAACCTCTTCATATTCAATAAATTCATTATTTTTTATTTTTTCCTGAAATTGTTCTTCAGTTAGAAAATAATAATCTTTTCCGTCAACTTCATTTTCTCTTTTAGGACGTGTTGTACAGGAAATAGAGAATGAAATTTCAGGAAATATGGATAAAAGATATTGAACAATGGTTGTTTTTCCGGCACCGGAAGGAGCTGAAAAAATAATTAATTTGCCTTCCATAGGCTTTCCCGGAAGCAATTCTTTTAGTTGAAACGTATCATTTCCCGGTTTTTGATAGATTAACCCCATGAATTAATTATAAAACGTTATTAGTTTGTTCTTTTATTTTTTCAAGTTCGTCTTTCATTAGTACGACTAATTTTTGAATTTCAGAATGATTGGCTTTAGAACCAATGGTATTGATCTCTCTTCCCATTTCTTGGGCAATAAAACCTAATTTTTTACCGGCTTGATCTTCTTCTTCAATTACTTTAAAAAAATATTCACAATGTTGTTTTAAGCGTACTTTTTCTTCATTAATATCTAATTTCTCAATATAATATACAAGTTCTTGGTGAAAACGCTGTTCATCAAATTGGACTTTCAATTCAGATAATTGTTTTTCTAATTTCTGCCTTACGGATTCCACTCTTTCTTGTTCGTATTTTTCAATTTCAGATAATGAAATGAGAATATTTTGAGTGTATTTTTTTAAAACGTTTTCTAAAGACTTTCCTTCTTCTGCTCTAAAATCGTTTACTTTTTCAATAGAAGCGTTTAGACATTCTAAAACCAAAATCCATTCATCATCACTAATTTCAATTTCTTGATTAGTAAATACTTCAGGCATTCTTATAGCCATCTTAAGGAAATCCAAGGGTGTGCCTTCTATTTGTAATTCTTCCAAATTGGAAATATAATTTTTAACAGCATTTACATTGATTCGAGAATTATTTTCTGCACCTAAATTTTCAATAACTATAGAAAAATCTATTTTTCCTCTTACTAATTTATTTCCGATAATTTTTCTTAATTCCAGCTCTTTATTTCTATATCTAGGCGATATCCTTACAAATAAATCAAGAGATTTACTGTTAAGGGTTTTAATTTCAATTGAAATTTTTAAATTTTCTGTATTGACTTCTGACTTACCATAGCCAGTCATTGATTGTAACATAGTTAATAAAATATGGTTATAACTAAGCGTAGTTAATTTAAATGTAGTTTGCAATTAAAAGAACTGCAAAATTAACCTTTTTTTAATTCAATTATAGTTATTTCCGGCCAAATTCCCACTCTTCCCGGAAATCCTATAAAACCAAATCCACGGTTTACATAAAGGTATTTATCCTTTTCTTGATATAAATCCGCCCATTTAGGGTATCTATATTTAATAGGAGACCATTTTATAACGCCGGGAATTTCAATTCCAAACTGCATTCCGTGAGTATGGCCTGATAAGGTAAGATGCATTTTCTTTGAGAAATTTTTTACAATAGCATCAAAATGGGAAGGATCATGTGATAATAAAATATTGAATTCACCATCTTTAATGTTTTGAGAAGCAATTTCTATATCTCCATCTTTAGGAAAATGTCCTGCTCCCCAATTTTTAACTCCTACAATGTTGATGAATTGGTTATCTTTATAAAGTCTTATAGATTCATTTCTTAATAATTTCCAATCAATGGATTTATGATATTCGTTTAATTGATCAATATTTTTTTGTTGAGCAATTTCATTCTTTCCAAAAACATAAACCCCATAATCATGATTACCCAAAATAGAATATTTACCGTCTTTAGCTTTTATGGTTTTTAACAAAGGAAGCCACGGTTCCATTTCATCCGCCAGATTATTAACAGAATCTCCGGTAAAAACAAACAAATCTGCATTTTGATCATTTAGAAGTTTTATCCCTCTGGCAACCTTATCGAAATCCTTAGTATTAAAACTTCCCAAATGTATGTCTGAAAGTTGAGCGATTCTATACCCTTCAAAATTTTCGGGTAGATCAGGAAATTTTAAGGTAACTTTTCTTACTCTAAAATCAAATTTACCCCAAACAATACCTTCAATAATGGATAAAAAAGGAATACTTGCAAGTCCTAAACCAATAGCACTTATAGCCTTTCTTCTTTCAGGTAAATATGCGTCATTTGCAGAGGGGTTTGATGTAACTTTTCTAACTAAAAAAGTCAGCATTCTTATGAGGTCCTCAAAAATGATCGTTATTGCCAAAACAAATTTCGGAACGAAAACAATCATAAAAAAACCTAATAAAAAATGAACTTGCCCTTTGTTATTTCTATCAATAAAAATGGACCAAATAAGAATAATCAATAAAGCACTAATTGAAAAACCTAACCAGTATTTTCTATAAAGTTTATTAGTTGTCAATACTTTAATAGCTTGATAACAATAATATTCAACAATTAATGATACAATAAATAATATTCCTATTAAAGTGCCCAATATATTTTTGAATTTTCAGTAATTAAATTTTATGGCATTCTATACAAAATTGCATTGATATTCATCCCTGCACCTACCGAGGCAAATATGACCAAATCATTGGATTTTAAAGTTTGGTTTAAAAAGTTACCTTTAACCATCATGTCATACATCGTGGGTATGGTTGCTACAGAAGAATTACCGAATTTTTGAATAGTCATGGGGGCTATTCCTTCCGGAATATCGGTTACCTTTAATTTATATAATTTGAAAACTCTTTCTAATATAGCATGATCCATTTTTGCATTCGCTTGATGGATAAGAACCTTATTTATATCGGATATGGTGTATCCGGCATCATCGATCACTTTTTTTACGACTTGAGGAACGTAAGTTAGGGCATATTCATATACTTTTCTTCCTTTCATTCGGATGTTAGCTTTCGATCCGACATAATTAGGATTTAAAGAGGAGTCTGTAGCAATATAAGATACTTCTTCTCCATTATCGCTTCTGGTATAATGATGAAGAATACCTACCGGTTTATCGGTTTCTCTAGATTCAAGTATTACACCTGCTGCACCATCAGAAAAAATCATACAATTTCTGTCATAAGGATCAACAGTTCTGGAAAGAGTTTCAGAACCTATAACCAATATTTTCTTAGCCACTTTAGCTTTTAATAATTGGTCGGCTAAAATCATCCCTTCATTCCATCCCGGACATCCAAAGTTCATATCATATGGCTTACACAAAATATTTTTAATACCAATTTTTTTCTTGGTTAAAGCAGCTATGGAAGGCATAATTCTTACTTGTCTTTCATTAGCATCGATATCTCCAAAATTGTGAGCTACGATAACATAATCGAGTTCTTCCTTATCTATTCCTGCATTTTCAATTGCTAATCTACCTACTTCAGCTGCCAAATCAGAATTCATCACATTGTCGTTGTCAACGTAACGTCTTTCAGTTATTTCAGTGATATCTGCAAATTTTTTAATAATTTCTGGAGTCGGTTTCGTTATGGGTTCCCTGTTTTCATCATAAAAAGTAATTCCTTCAAAATTGCTATTTGGAACGACTTTCTTAGGTAAGTACGATCCAGAGCCAGTTATAATACTTTGCAACATATTAAATTTGTGATATTATTCTTGATAATAATTTGACAAATTTATGTAATAATTACTAAAAAATCTATTATATTGTTACCTTTGTGCATCAAAGTAAGGTTATATGCTGAATAAAAATTCCTTACAAGGATTATTGATAGCGTTATTTATAGGATTAATTTCATTTTTTATATACAAGTTTTATATTGAAAAGAATGATGAATTTTTGTTGGATAATCCCAACAAGGAGGAAATTAAAGTACTTGTAAATGGAAAAAGTTATTTACTCGCGGGAGGACAATCTCTTTCAATTCCTGTTAATTCGGGTAAGAATACAATTTCATGTCAAAATAAACAGGGGAATATTATTTTAAAAGATACTTTTTTTATAATAACTAAAAATAAAAGAGGTCTTATTAATCCTTCTTTAGCAACCTATTTCACTTTTAAAAGATATTACGGTCATATAAAAAACAGAGACTCCATATATCGAGCCCATCGGAAAAATATCGATGGAAAAGAGTTTTTAGGTGAAATTGGCGAATACAACCAATTAGTAATACAAGATTTCTATTATAATATTAATCAAAATTTTCCTAAAATAATTAATAAAGTAGATTCCATAGAATCAAGGATTAAATTATTCAGAAAAAACCAATTTTTAGAGTTTTATCGGTCAACATTTGAATAAAACAGTTACTTTTGTAAGTTGAGAACAGCAAATTAATAATATGCCAAATATTGTAAAGCCATATAACGAAACAGAAAGTAAAAAGAAACAGGTTGAACAGATGTTTGATAATATATCTGAAAATTATGACTTCTTAAACAGATTGTTATCTTTTAACATTGATGTTTATTGGCGAAATCAATTGGAAAAAAAAGTGGTGGCATATAACCCCGAAAAAATATTAGATGTTGCTACAGGAACGGCTGATTTGGCGATTGAACACGCTAAAAAAACAATAGCTTCAATTACAGGTTTAGACTTGTCCCAAAAAATGTTGGATTACGGTCAAGTTAAAATAAATAAAAAAGGACTGAATAACCGAATAAAATTAGTTAAAGGAGATGCAGAAAATTTACCTTTTCAAGAAGGAGAATTTGATATTGTAACAGTTTCCTTCGGAGTTCGTAATTTCGAAAATTTAGAAAAAGGTATTTCTGAAATGGGAAGAGTACTTAAAAAGGGAGGCAAATTGTTAATTTTAGAATTTTCAAAACCCGGTGGTTTTT
This sequence comes from Apibacter sp. ESL0432, assembly GCF_019469225.1. Taxonomy (NCBI): domain Bacteria; kingdom Pseudomonadati; phylum Bacteroidota; class Flavobacteriia; order Flavobacteriales; family Weeksellaceae; genus Apibacter; species Apibacter sp. ESL0432. The sequence goes on from NZ_CP048266.1 coordinate 126,392, forward strand.
TTGCTCCTTTCTTTATGTTCTATTTTAAAAATATATTACCCGGCATAGGAAAAATAATTTCAGGAGATTCTCGAGCGTATACTTATTTACCCAATTCCGTTGATGCTATGCCCTATGGGGAAAATATGAAAAACTTGATCCTTAAAAATGGATTTAAGGAGGCAAGCTTTAGAAGATTGACATTTGGAGTAGCCACTGTCTATGAGGGAATAAAATAAATAAATAAAAAAATCGTTTTCTCTACTATGAAGAAATTAGTCATAGTTTTATTATTAATAGTAATACATTGTGGAGTTAATGCGCAGTTCCGTTCAAGAGATGTTATGGAAAGGTATACTGATTTTGATGATCAGGAATTTTCCTGGGGGTATTATTTAGCAATGAATTATTTTGATTTAAAAATTCATCCCAACAAAGAAGGTTTAGAACATACCGGCAGATATTTGGTTGATGTGGATTCTAAAGGAGGATTTACTGTAGGCTTAATTGGTAAAATGAAAGTTCATGACTACGTTGATTTGAGGTTAGAACCGGCTATGCACTTCACACAACGCGATTTAATTTTTAACAACGTTCAAAAGATCATCGATGAAGAAATTGCCAATGGTCTGGAAACTACTTACACAGAACAAGATGTCAAACGAAATGTAAAATCTACATATTTAGATTTTCCTTTATTTTTAAATTTTCACGGGGACCGATGGTATAATTCCAGACCTTATGTACAGGCCGGTTTAAGTTGGTTAATAAATTTACAAAGTAATGAGAAAAAAGAAAAGGATAATACCGATCAAATCTTCCGAATGAAAACTAATAACTTTTCTTATCAATTAGAAGCCGGTATAGAGCTTTACTTTAAGCGATTTAAAATGACTCCTTCAATAAGGGGGATATTCTTTTTCAATAATGAATTAGTTGCAGATAATCCGGGAACTCCTCCGTACTGGGCAGGTGCATTAAAGTCGATACATACCAGAGCTGTCGTCTTTTCAATTAAATTCGAATAATCATTTTTAAATCTTTTTATTACTACTTTTTGTTATAGTAAATAATTTAAATTTTTAGTTATTTTTGGTCTGCTGATTCTTCTTTTCTACAAATATATCGGCATATAATAAACTAAAAGTTAAAATGGAGTTATTTCAATTTATTAACAACTTGTTGAAATAATTCAGTATAATTAACTTAAAAACATCATATAAAATTTTAAATTTTACTGCAGGGATTTGTTAATTAAAACAATGTTGATGAAATTTTGTTGGATAAACTATTATATTAGGATATTAACTTTTTTAAAAAAGAATTTCATATATTTGCAAGAGAGTTAGAATAGTAAATTTTTCGTTCTAATATGGAAGAGATTATTCAGGGAATTAATGATTTGGAAAATAAGATTCTCGAATTAAAGAAGGAAAATGAAGAATTGAAAAGAAAAAATGAATATCTAGAAAATTCTCTTTTAAAAAATGAAGATAAATTTATTCAGAAAGAAAAACAATATAAAGAACTTGAAGAGCTTAATAAAAGATTGAAAGTTATTAATGCAATTTCGGGAAGTGGAGAATATAAGAAGTTGATGAAATTGCAGATGAATAGAATGATTAAAGAAATAGATGCATGTATTTCAGAATTGCAGAATTCATAAATAAAAATGTCTCAAAAAGTAAATATACGAGTAGCGGGAAGAAATTACCCCCTAGTAGTACAAAGTGAGGAAGAAGAGATATTACGAATTGCTGCAAAAAAAATAGAAAAATACATTAATACTTTTGAAAAAAACTATAACATTTCTGAAAAACAAGATGCTTTAGCTATGGCGGCTTTACAACTAGCTTCAGAATTAGAAAACATTTTAAGGGAAAAATCTCAAGAACAAAATGAAATTTTGCTTAAAATAAAGAAAATAAAAAAATTGTTATAGATAAAGTAACGCATTTCCAAATAGATCATAGAATTTAAAATTAAATGTAGAACAAAGATATAACCTACATTGATTCTAACTCAATTTAGTAAACTCAACACGAATTGACTGACTGAGTGATTGTTTTTTTTAATGGCGGGCTGCCTCTCATCTTCTCAGATGATTTGATAGAAATATCAACAGCAGATTACAGAGAAAAAAGCATAGCTTGAATCCTGTTTATTGGAGTTTACTTAAATCAAAGTTTAATAGGATTGATGTAGGTTTTTTTATATAAATTAATTGTATGAATGTAACGATAATATTTGAGTTAATCGCCACCCTTTTTATTGGGGGATTTATAGGATACTTCTTATCGAAAAGTTCTCTAAATAAATATAGAGAAAATAAATTAAAAGAAGCAGAAGACAAAGCTGCTGCGATCTTAAAGGAAGGAGAGCTTAAGGCCGAAAACATTAAGCAGGAAAAAATGCTTCAAGCAAAAGAAAAATTCTTAGAATTAAAATTACAACACGAAGAGCAAATTAATCAAAGAGAAAAGAAAATGCTTGAAGTGGAAAAAAGAATTAAAGACAAAGAAACGAAGCTGAATGACGAATTGCATCAGAATAATATTCAGAAAAAGCAATTAGATCAAGCCATAAATGATAATCAGATTAAAGCGGAAACGCTAACTAAAAAACAAGCTGAATTAAATCAAATGCACGAACAGCAGGTAGAAATATTAGAAAAAATTTCAGGATATTCTGCTGAAGATGCAAAAGCTGAATTGGTGGAAGCATTAAAGCAGGAAGCAAGATCCAGAGCTCAAGCTCAAATCCAAGCCATTGTTGAAGAAGCGCAGCTGAATGCAAAGGCAGAAGCCAAAAAAATTATAGTACAAACCATTCAAAGGGTAGGTACTGAACAAGCAATTGAAAATTCGGTATCTGTTTTTAATATAGAATCAGATGAAATAAAAGGTAGGATTATAGGAAGAGAAGGGCGTAATATTCGGGCTTTAGAAGCAGTTACAGGGGTTGAAATTATTGTTGATGATACTCCTGAAGCAATATTACTTTCTTGTTTTGATCCGGTTAGGAGAGAAGTAGCCAGATTATCTTTACATAGATTGGTAACCGACGGAAGAATCCATCCGGCAAGAATTGAAGAAATTGTAGCTAAAACCCAGCAACAGATAGAAGAAGAAATTATTGAGATCGGTAAAAAGACCATTATCGATTTAGGAATTCATGGATTACATCCTGAATTAGTAAAAATGGTCGGTAGAATGAAATATCGTTCTTCCTACGGACAAAACCTTTTACAGCACTCAAGAGAGGTTGCTAATATAGCAGGAATTTTAGCTTCCGAACTAGGGCTTAATCCAAAAATTGCAAAACGTGCCGGATTATTGCATGATATTGGAAAAGTTCCTGAAGAAGAATCCGAGTATCCTCATGCAATATTAGGAATGCAATGGGCGGAAAAATATGGAGAAAATCAAACCGTTGTTAATGCCATAGGTGCCCACCATGATGAAATTGAAATGAAAAGTTTGATTGCGCCTATTATTCAAGTAGCGGATGCAATTAGCGGTGCAAGACCGGGAGCAAGGAGACAAGTAGTAGAATCATATATTCAAAGATTGAGAGACCTAGAAAATGTAGCATTAAGTTTTGATGGCGTTAATACAGCTTATGCAATTCAAGCCGGTAGAGAACTACGCGTAATGGTTCAAAGTGAAAAAATAGATGATCAGAAAGCGTCACAATTGTCTTTTGAAATAAGTGAAAAAATTCAAAATGAATTAACGTATCCGGGACAGGTTAAAGTAACTGTTATTCGAGAAACGAGAGCTGTTAATATTGCCAGGTAGACAGTTTACTTAATAGATAAAAATAAAAAAAAACTTTAAAATTAATTTTAAAGTTTTTTTTTATTTTAGTTTATAACAATATTCAAATTTATACTTCAATCCGATTATACTTCTCCTTCTTCGGGAAGATCTTCATCAACAGTAATATCAATACCCTCAATTTTTGTTTTTTGAAGGGCATTTGATTTTAATTTCACATATTCTCTTCTAGTTTTATAAATTTTTATGGCATCAAAAATTGCCTGTTCAAATGATTTTGCATCCGCAATTCCTTGTCCGGCTATCGAATAGGCTGTTCCATGATTGGGTTCAGTATGAACAACAGATAATCCACCGGTAAAATTTACACCGTATTCATAAGCTAGAGTTTTAAAAGGAATAAGCCCTTGATCGTGATACATTGCTAATATTCCATCAAAAGAAGTATAAATACTAGGCGAGAAGAAACTATCAGCAGAGTAAGGACCAAAGGAGAGAATGCCTCGATCAAAAGATTCTTTAACCGCCGGCTCAATACAATTAATTTCTTCCTTTCCTAATAGGCCATTTTCTCCTGCATGTGGATTTAATCCTAACACCGCAATTTTAGGTTTTTCAATACAGAAGTCTTGAATTAAAGTGGTATGTAAAGCTTTAATTTGTTTTTTAATTAACTCCTTACTTAATAGTTCAGAAACTTTGGATATTGGAGTATTAAACGTGGCAAACGCAATCCTTAAATCGTTGTTTTCTAAAAGTAAATGGGCTTTCTCCTTAAGAGTATTTTCAAGATATTCCGTATGATTTAAAAAATTTAATCCTTGGTTTTGCATGCTTTCCCAATTTAGAGGAGCTGTAACCAAAACATCCACCGAACCTTGTTTTAAAGCGTCAACAGCAGCTAATAAAGAATTTTTAGCTATTTTGGCACTTTCTTCGGTTGAATTGCCAAAACTTATAGAAACATTTTCTTTCCATAAATTCACAACGTTTATTTTTCCGGGAATAGCTTCTTCAGCTTTGAATATTCCTTGAAAATAGATAGAATTTAATCCGAAAATATTTTTTTGATAGGATAATAATTTAGTAGATGCAAAAATAACCGGTGTAAAGAAATCTAAGATTTCTTTATTTTGAAGTGTTTTCAATATTACTTCAATTCCTATACCATTAGGGTCTCCTATACTAATTCCTATTTTTAGCTTATTATTTTTAACGCTCATATATGAACTGTGAAATTTATTATAACAAAAGTAGAAAAAAATATATACTTAATTTATAATAATTTAATAAAATAGAAATATTGCTATATTAAATAAAGCTTTTTAATTTATAAATCAACAATAATTATAAATTAAAAACAAAATATTAAAGAGTTTAAATATTGCCTATAAACGATTTAAAAAAAATTATAAAATAGTACTTTTGAATAAAAATTAAATATGTTTACAGGTATTGTAGAAGAAACGGGAAAGATAGTAAATATGGAAAAAATAGATGAAAATCTTTCCATATCAATATCCGCTTCATTTATTGATGAATTAAAAATAGATCAAAGTATAGCTCATAATGGAACATGTCTAACAGTTGTAGATATAAATCCGGAATTTTATACGGTAACAGCTATTGCTGAAACATTAAAAAAAACGCATTTTTCAACTCTTGCCATTGGTGATCATATTAATCTGGAAAGATGTGTTAAAGTATCAGATAGACTAGACGGGCATATTGTACAGGGGCATGTAGATCAAGTAGGGGAATTGAAATCAATAGAAAATCAAGAAGGAAGTTTTTTATTGACTTTTACCTATACAGGTAAACAAATCACCGTGGAAAAAGGTTCAATCACTGTAAATGGAGTAAGCTTAACGGTGGTTGATAGTAAGGATAATGAGTTTTCAGTTGCAATTATTCCGTATACATGGGATCATACAAATTTTAAATATCTGAAAATTGGAGATAAAGTAAATTTAGAATTTGATATTATAGGTAAGTATATACAGAAGTTGTATGGTTTATATAAGTAAATAATAAACTTAATTCAAAATAAAAGGCCTTTACCATTTGGTAAAGGCCTTTTATTTCATAGTAGTTAGTCATATATTCCTTTACTCAGCTTAGCTCGTCTTTCCTTAATTAAGGCTTCTCTTTGAGCATCATTCTGGAATTTAGGTTTGGCGCCTTGACTATATTTTAATCTTCTTTCTTTAATTAATGCTTCCCGTTTAGCATCTGCATCATTTTTAGTTGATGGTTTTACTGTCGAATTTCCATTTGATGATTTAACCGGAATATTTTTACTATTCACCGTTTCTGTTTTTATGGTTTGAGATGAATTATTATTTTTAACAGGAGCCGTAACAGGAACGGAACTAGTTTTTACTTCATCTTTAGATTTTACAGACGACTTAGGTTTAGCATTACTAATATTTTCAGGTTTTATAACGGTTGTTTTTGGGGTTGAAAGATTTGCATTTTTTCTTTCCTGAATAATATTATTTGATTTTATAACTTCCGGTTTTTTAATTTCCACATCAGTTGAAGTTAAATCATTTATTGCCTGTACCGTTTCTTTACCAGGAGTTAAATTATTATAATTAGTATTTTCATCAGAAGATATTTCTAACGGTTTACCAATATAGAAATCAAGAATTTTTAATCTGAATAAAAATGAATATTTAGCTTGAAGCATTTGAGATAATGCGTTGAAATAATTATTTCTTGCAGTATTTAAATCGTATATATTAATTTTTCCTGCAGTGAAACTCTTTTGTGCAAATTCATAGGATAATTCGGTGGATGCTACCAATTCTTTTGCAGAAGTAAATGTTTGATAAGCTGAATTTACGTCAAAATAAGAAGTTTGTATATTTTGCTTTAAATTTAATTTTTCTTGGTCCAGCTGGTTTTCTTGGATCAATTGATTAATTCGGGATTGCTGAACTTTTATTTTATTTGTTCCTTTACTAAATATGGGAATATTAACCCCTACAGATACCATTTGAGAGTGATTGTCATACCATTGGTCGTCTATAGATTTACTGGAACGATCGAAATAATCCTGATAAAAAGTACTTACTTTATATCCGCCGGTAATTGAAGGATAAAAAGCGGTTTTAGCAATATCAATATCTTTCTTTGCTGATTCAACCCCTAATTCGGCAGATTTAATAACCGGTTGATTATTAAAAGCATAATTGATGATATCATCCAAATTGATAAGAGGCATTCCTATATCATCGGAAACTTTAACATCCTCTATCTGAAAATCTCGATAATCTTTTTGAAGTAACATGGCTAAAACCATTAGTGAACGATCTACTTCAATTTTAGCATTTTCATACGTTTGTTTAGCGTTCGCAAGATTGGATTTAGATTCATATAAAGTGCTCAGAGGTATACTACCGGCATTATATAATTTTTCATTCCTGTCTTTATCTTTTGCTTGAGTATCCATGGAATTTAATTGAACTCCTAAAAGCTCTTTATTCAATAGTACGGTTAAATAATTTCCTACTAATTGTAGTGAAATATCATTTTTGATTTTTTCAGTGGTATATTGATTTTGTTGAACCAAAAAAGAGTTTTTTTCCTCGGTTAATCGTAAACGTCTGTTGTTATAAAGTATCATGGAGGATTCAAGAGCAAGATTGTTCTGATATCCTTCTGTATATTTATAATAGGAGTCTATGGTAAAATCTGTTACACCATCTTGGGTAACCTTTTGTGTAGCCAATGGACCAAAAGTTATACCGTTAGTTATAGTACCTTTCAGATCGGGTAGTTTTTCTTTTTTAGCAATTTTTAAATTACTTTCTTGAACTTGTTCATTTAGTTTAGAAGCAAGTACTTGCAAATTGTTTTCTCTGGCGTAAGATAAACAATCATTGAAAGACCATACTTTTTGCGCTGAAATAAATCCGACTATGAAAAAAGCGATTATACTGTTGTTTAGTTTCATTCTTATGTAAATGAATTTTCAGTATTATAAGTAGAATAATTATTTATTTTGTTACAAACTTATCTAAAAACATTTTTTATCAGGTTTTATTTATAGATCTATCGTCTAATATGATAATAAACTAATTAATTCTAAATGATATCATCATCTTTAAATATATGTATTATAAATTAAGATAGTAAGTGTTGAATACTAAATATAAGGAGTAAATATAAAATAAAAATAATATGAAGTACTTTTATTAATTGAAACCAAAAAAGGGTATAAATAATATACCCTTTTTTTAATTTAATAATGTATTATGATTTATGTATTCTTATTAATTTTCTTTTCTAAAAACTAGACCGGTTTCAGGAAAATAATCTGCAACGATGGTATCATTGTCATTAATTTTTCCACCTAAAATTTCCTTAGATAATTGATTTAAAATTTCATGTTGAATCAATCTTTTTAAAGGTCTGGCGCCAAAAGTAGGATCATAGCCTTTGCTCATTATATAATCTTTAGCCTCATCGGTCATGCTCATGCGAATTCCTTTTTTATCTAATATTTTATTAAGAGAATCTAATTGGATATCTATTATACTTCTTATTTCATTCTTATTTAAAGGCTTAAATACAATAGTTTCATCGATACGGTTTAAAAACTCAGGGCGAAGGGTTTTCCTTAACAGTTCCATAACCTGCTCTTTGGTCAATTCTAAAATTTCTTTGTAATTATTTCCTTCCAGTTTTTCAAAATTTTCTTGAATTAAATGAGATCCCAAATTGGATGTCATAACTATAATCGCATTTTTAAAATTAACGGTTCTCCCTTTATTATCTGTTAGTCTACCATCATCTAATACTTGTAATAAAATATTAAAAACATCCGGATGAGCTTTTTCGATTTCATCCAATAAGATAACAGAATAAGGTCTTCTTCTAACGGCTTCGGTTAACTGACCACCCTCATCGTAACCCACATATCCCGGAGGCGCACCTACCAGTCTGCTAACAGAATGTTTTTCTTGATATTCACTCATGTCAATTCGGGTCATTGAATTTTCATCATCAAATAAAAATTCGGCTAAGGCTTTTGCTAATTCGGTTTTACCGACACCTGTTGTTCCTAAGAATAAGAATGATCCAATAGGCTTTCTTTCATCGTTTAATCCCGCGCGGTTTCTGCGTATAGCATCTGCTACTGCTTCAATTGCTTCTTCTTGTCCGACAACCCTTTTGTGAAGAACAGATTCCAGATTTAATAACTTTTCACGTTCACTTTGTACCAGTTTAGTAACCGGAATACCGGTCCATTTGGCTACTACATCAGCAATGTCTTCGGAATCAACTTCTTCCTTGATTAATTTAGGTCGATCATCAGAAAGTTCAGCTTCAGCCTTAGCAAGTTCAGCCTCTTGTTCTTTTATTTTTCCGTAACGTAATTCAGCAACTTTACCATAATCACCGGATCTTTCTGCTTTTTCAGCTTCAATTTTAAATTCTTCAATATTTTTACGAATTTCTTGAACTTTATCCGCCCTTTCTTTTTCTGCTTTCCAGGAAGCGCTTAGCTCATTTCTTTTTTCATTAAGTTGTGCTAATTCTTCTTTAACATTTTCTAACCTTTTCTCATTAGCTTGTTTAATGCTTTCATTGGAAGTAGGACTTTCCGCTTCTCGTTTAACCGCCTCTAATTCAATTTCAAGCTGCATTTTTTTACGGTCTAAGGCATCCAATTCTTCAGGTTTGGAATTCATTTCCATACGAAGTTTTGCTGATGCTTCATCCATTAAGTCTATGGCTTTGTCCGGTAAAAATCGGTCGGAAATATAACGATTGGAAAGTTCCACTGATGCAATTACGGCTTCATCTTTAATACGTACTTTGTGATGGGCTTCATACTTCTCTCTAATTCCACGTAGTATAGCTATGGCATCATCCACATCGGGTTCTTCAACCATCACCTTTTGAAAACGTCTTTCCAACGCTTTGTCCTTTTCAAAATATTTTTGATATTCATTTAATGTTGTTGCTCCAATTGAACGAAGTTCACCTCGTGCCAATGCCGGTTTTAAAATGTTCGCAGCATCCATGGCTCCTTCTCCTCCTCCGGCACCAACTAATGTGTGAATTTCATCAATAAACAAAATAATATTTCCGTTGGAAGCGGTAACTTCTTTAACAACTGCTTTTAGACGTTCTTCAAATTCACCCTTATATTTTGCTCCTGCAATCAAAGCCCCCATATCTAAAGAAAAAATAGTTTTATCCTTTAAATTTTCAGGTACATCCCCGTTAATGATTCTATGAGCTATTCCTTCGGCAATTGCAGTTTTTCCGACACCGGGCTCTCCAATTAATATGGGATTGTTTTTTGTTCTTCGAGAAAGAATTTGCAAAACTCTTCTGATTTCGTCATCTCTTCCTATTACAGGGTCTAGTTTACCGTTTTGAGCTAATTCATTGAGGTTTTTGGCATATTTGTTTAATGAATTATAGGTATCTTCTGCTGATTGAGAAGTTACTCGTTCTCCTTTTCTAATTTCTTCGATTGCTTTAAGTACGCCTTCTTTGGTAACTCCTTGATTTTTTAATAGTTGGGAGGTTTTGTCGTTTACTGAAAGCAGTCCTAAGAAAATATGCTCTAAACTTATAAATTCATCTTTCATCTTAGTTGATTCTAATTGGGCTTCATTTAAAGCTTTATTAGAATTTTGAGACAAATAAATTTGTCCGCCGCTAACTTTAGGTAAAGAATTTAGTATAGAATCAAGTTCGGAGTTAATATATGCTAAATTTGAGTTTTGTTTTTTTAATATGAAAGTAATCACACTGGCTTCGCTTTCCAATAAAGCTTTAAGTAGGTGTGCAGGCTCAATAGCCTGATTTTCTAAACCTTGTGCAATCACTTGGGATTGTTGCAAGGCTTCTTGTGATTTGATGGTTAATTTATTAAAATCCATTTTATTTAATCTCTTACATTTTTTCTCAGCAAAATATAAACCAAAATCATGGATAGGTTTTTATAATCAATATGTAAGGGAATAAATAAATAAAACGAGACAATATGGCATTATTTTGTATTGTCGCAACTAAAATTAATGACACAATGTCATGGTTGTTTACTCATTAAAAGATTGGATTGTCTTTTTGATTACTACATCTTCAAAAATATTAAATTACATGAAATTCATATATAATTTAAAAATTACAGATGTATAATATGATATAAATAAATTATAGATTTTATGTAATATTTAATGATATCGGATACTTGCTCGTATCATGCCGATAGCATTTATGGTTTTTAAAGAAACATCTTTAGATTCAAACATAGGATTGGCGCTAACTAATTTTATGTAATCGTTACCTAAACTGGATTTTAGAATGTGTCTAACAAAGGTATGATTGGAATCTTCAGATAAGGCAATTTCAATTATATATAATTCTCCCCAAAATATATTATCAATGGAAGCATTTTTAAAAATAACAATATCACCATTTTTTAAAAGTGGAAGCATAGACTCTCCTTTTATATAAATAGCTCCATCACAATCTGATAAATTAGGTATTTTTATAAATCCTGAAATGAATGTATTTTCTGATTTTTTATGAACGATATTTTTTAATCCGCCATTAGAATCTAAATTATAAAGAGGGATATTGGTATTATTTTTTTCTTGTAATTTAAACATGGGGTCCTCCAAAACAGACATTGGATAATCTTTATCTAAAATTGGGGATTTTAACATGGGCCCTTCATAGGTGAGAAGCCATTCTAAATTTATTTCGGGACATTTGGTATGGATCAATAAAGAATCATAACTATTTCTTTTTTTCCAATTCGAAAAGGTTTGGGGAGAAATACCGAGATATCTGGCTAATTCAGAATCTTTTTTAAATCCATAAAATAACTTTATTTTATTCAATATGGTAGTTTTTTCCATAGATTGTAGTTATATAAGTAAAAGTTCAAATAAATTTTATATAAACAGTGTGTTTATATATCTATTTGATAATTAGACAAATATACTAAAAATTATTATATTGTCACAACAATGTTATATTATTACCGTAAAAACAATATAAAGAATAGAATAATATAAATTATACAGGAGATAAGAATTAGTAATGGATGAAATAAAAATTTAAAAGGTTCGAATACTTCCACGTATTAGAGCCATAGCATTAATTTTAGAAACCGGAATATCTTGAGGTGCGTTTGTGTTGTCTTGTCCTAATAGTTTAACAAATTGTTCTCCTTTTTCAGATTTTTGAATATATTTAATTAACATATAAAAAGAATCATCATTCATACATATCTCAATTAAATAAAGCTCACCCCAAAACAGGTCTTTAAGAGAAATAGTTTTAAAAATAATTATGTCTCCATTTTGTATAGTTGGTAACATGGAATTTCCTTTTACATAAGCAGCTCCGTCGCAATCAGCCAGATCCGGCATTTTTATAAAATCTATAATATTTTCTTGATGATGTTTTTTGCTAAATATATTTTTCAATCCACCATTTCTGTCTATATTATATAAAGGAATATGATTTTTTTCGCCTTTATAGGAATTATATCCAGATTCTTCCGCTATTGAAATAATATTAGATTGTCCAATATTATCTTTTTTCAACATAGGACCTTTGCCGGTTAACAACCATTCATAATTAAAAATTTCACATTTTGTATAAATAAGTTTAATGTTGAACGAATTCCTTCTTTTCCAATTATACAATATTTGTGAGGTTATGCCTAAATGTTTTACTAATTGAGAATCTTTAGTAAAACCATAGTATTTTTTAATTTCGTTTAGAATGATATTTTTATCCATGTTCAATATAAAAAATATACATTTTGTGTAAAATAATTTTAAAATAAACAAAATGTATATATATTTGTGTTGAGATAAAACAAAGATATCAAAAAATACATTATTGTTATGACAGTAGAACAAATAAAAAGAAAAATTGAAGTGGGTGATTATATTTTGGCATCGAAATTATTAAATATAACCCCTGAAAATGTAAGAGCTCGTTTTTCACGAGAAAAGATGGATGCAATAGAAGCGTTAAAAGCAATAATTAGTAATAGGGAAAGGTTTATAAAAGAATACCATAAGAAAATTTCAGGCTAATCAACTTAATTTCTTAAATCTGAATTTTTCACTATGAAAAGGATAAGAGTTCTTCCTTATGATTTAATGATAAATTACTATCTTCATTGAGAGTTGCCTTATTAAATAAATGCTTATAATAATCTTAATACAAAATATTTCATTGTTGATCATAATTTAAATCATAACCTGCAGTTTAAAACAAAAATCCTATTTTAAAAATTTTTATTAATCTTTTGGTAGAAAAATGAAGTTTTAAAAAAATTAGTGATATTAGTTAAATTTCTTGGCTTAAATACTCTGTATATAATTAATTCTGTAAAATTTAAAAATTATTGATCTTTATATTTATAAAGATAAACTTTATTGTTACTAAAATTATTTTTAAATAAGACTATTAATTTTTTAAAGTAATAGTTCAAGAATTTATTTAAATTATATAAATGTTTTATATGTATAAATGGTTGAATAATTTATACTAAAAAAATAAAAATAACCAACTATTATATGTTATAAATCTTGTTTAGCAGCCTTGGGATAATGTAAGGAGATAAAGGTAATTAATGTTATATAAACTTTATGATTGTAATTTTTTTTTGTTTATCTTTACCGCCATAAAGTTAGTGTTTAAGTGTTTTAAAATTTAAAAAATTAAGTGTTCATCTATTTTTAATGCCATTGTAGCAATTAAATTTTTATAATGAAATAAGAGAGGAGATCATTAAAAATAGAATAGATTTTTTTAAATAAAAAAATAGAAAATCAATTAAGTGTTAATAAGTTAATTAATAATTCATTATGAAAAAGAGAATTTTATTATGTTCATTACTCGGAGTGATTTCCGTTTGTTCTTTCTCTCAAAGCCAAAGAGTGGGAATTAATACGGAAGATCCTCAAGGAGTTTTCCATATTAATGGAACCAATAAAGATTTAAGTCAAGATGACTTTATTGTAGATGCAAATGGGAATGTGGGTATAGGTACCCGAACCCCTAAATCAAAGTTGGAAATTATAGGTACTAAAGGTAAAGGATTGCGGGTAACTCCTCCGGGAACTATCGCTAAAGGAGAAGTTATTGCATCTGATGCAAATGGTAATTTTGTAGCCTCTACCAGGCCTATGCCCGAACTTAGAGAGGGTTCTATCATTCAAATTAGAACAAGACTTGATGCAACTTCAACATTAGCTCCTAATTTAATAGATTCTAATCCAATTATTCCCGGTGATCCAAGTTTACCAGCGGGAAAAAAACCGGCTGTAAAAATATCTGACAAGCCTATAGAGCTAACAGAAGGTACATGGCTGATTCAGCTTAAGTATACTACTCGTACAACAAGAGGGGGAGGATCTAATTTTCAAGAATATTGTGGAAAAGAAAATGGATTTGATCAATATATTTGGACATTACTATATAACGAAAATGAGCCGGACTTTAAAAAAGCAGTGTTAACTACTGTAGGTTTTGCTACGGAACGTGATGGTGCTTGTGCTTGTACTCCTCAGTTAACCCACGTTGTTAAAGTCAATCCGGGACAGACAATGAAAGTTAGTGCTTATGCCAGTACTAGTATATGGCACAATACAGTAGTATTCGTAGATGGCGATTTTAATTCATTTACTACCGGCAAACCATATTTTAGAGCTATTCGTATAGATAGTTTTAATTAATAATGTGGTGGAATTAAGATCTTTATTATTCATATAATTTTATATTTAAAATCATGTCATGAAAAAAATAATATTATCAATAAATTTTTGTGTATTAGCAATTGGAATTAGTTTATCACAAGTAGGAGTTAACACAGATAATCCTAAAGCTATTTTTCATATAGATGCTAAAAAAGATAATGGGAATATATCTGTCCCAGTAAATACATCAGATGATGTAATTTTCAAACCGGGTACAAATAATGCCTCAGATCCGACTGCAAAACTCTACGGTCATTTAGGTGTTGGAAAAGTTAATCCGGATACGGGTTTAGATGTTAATGGCAACATACGATTGGAAGATGGAACTCAAGTTAATAATAATATATTAGTTAGTACAGATTCACTTGGAAATGCCCAATGGATAGCTCCTGCCAGACCATTGATTCATAATGGAGAAATAGGAAGTGGTATACGATTGGATGAAAGTGCTATAGATTTAACAGTACAACCTTTAATGCTTACTCAAGGAAGATGGTTGATTCTATCCAAATTTGTAGTTAAAGCTACTCAACATGTTAATGATGATTTAAAACCTCGGAATAATGTATGGATTTATTTAAAAAATGTTAGCGAGCACCCGCTAATAACCGATAAAGTCTATAATACTATTTTGGGGATACCGTTAGAACAAGCGGGAGCTAAAGTTGGGACACCGCAATTAGCAGCTCTTGTTAATATACCTAAAGGAAAAACTTTTGAGTATAGAGTATTTGGAAGTACAAGTAATAAAGAATTCGAATATATTACAACAAATGACGACTTTCAAGGATCTTATTTTTATGCCGTTCGATTAGATGCAGAACTTTTAGACGATTAAATTAATACATATGAATTTTAAATTTATTATATGAAAAAATTATTTTTATTATATATAATTATAGCGGGAGGTATAGGTTTTACTAAATCTTTTGCACAAACAGCTCCATCGGTTGGAGTAAATACAACTAACCCGCAAGGACCTTTTCATGTAGATGCAAAGGGGGATACTAACGGATCTTTAAATACATCTGATGATGTAATAGTTGATAAAAACGGAAATTTAGGAATAGGAACCATTGCACCAACGGCTAAAGTTCATATTAAAACGGATGGATCAACGAATGGAATACGTATCAGTGATCAATCAGAAGGAAAAGGGAGTATGCTTATGTTTCAAGATAATACGGGAATAGTTAACTGGGTTCCCAAACCTTTTACCATAAAACAAGCAGAACTTAGGAAAGATTTTAATATGAACGATCCATTTAAAAGAAATGCGAATGACCATAGAGAAATTTCAATACCGGGACACGGTTTAAAATTAACTCCGGGTATCTGGATGATTATGGCTAAATATATGGTTTATAATAACGGGGATGATAAAGGTAATTTGTTTTGGACTTATTTGCATGATTTAGATGATCTTACCACTTTACCCGTAGATAATAATCATCTACGTGATAAGCGTAAACCTTGTCTAGTTGATGGAGCCCTTCCTGAAAATAATTGTAATGGTAGTGGTTACAATTTAAATTGGTATTTAGCAAGTAACGATCTGGGCGGAAACCCTTCAGAATATGCAATGACTGTGGTTGGAACTTATCCGGAAGCAAAAAGCCAAGGATATACCACTCCATATGTCAATTATATAGCAGTAATTAAATCTGATGATCCATTAAATCCAGGTAAAAAACTAAGACCGGGTGATCCGGGGTATGAGCATGAAATTGCTTTAACTTTTAGTTCCAGTTTAAATGGTGATCAAGTATTGGAAACCAGATCTTCAATACCTGGAGCGGGTAATAATGGTGGAGATCTCCCGGTTGGTGTTTATTTCTTTGCTATTCGTTTAGATATAGATGAATCATCTCTATAAATTTTAAAAATTAAGTTATATACTAGTATTTATATAATACCTGCCGAATAGGCAGGTATTTTTTTATTCAATACCAGTAATTCCCATTTTCTTCATTAAAAAAGTGGCATTCATATTTTGAGCTATACCTTCTTTTAATTTATAATCAAACACTAATTCATCCTGAGCAATTTCTGCTTCAAATCGATAGTTCTTTATATTTTCGGGATAGTTTGCTTCCAAGGTGCCTAATACTAAATCATGCGTAGCAATAATGCCATTTCCTTTTAGCGAAATAAGCTGTTTCATAAGCGCTAAAGATCCTTTTTGCTTATCTTCAGAGTTGGTACCTTTTAAAATTTCATCTAAGATGATAAATAAATGTTCTCCGGAATGAAGTCTGTCTATAATCATTTTCAATCGTTTTAATTCAGAGAAAAAATAAGATTCATGATCAACTAAGGAATCTGTAGTTCTTAAATTAGTTACCAAATTTCCCGGGAATATCTCTAATGACTTAGCGTATACCGGAGCACCAATACAGGCTAACACGTGGTTAACCCCTATAGTTCTTAAATACGTACTTTTACCTGCCATATTAGCTCCCGTTATTACTAAAAAATAATTTTCTTTTGAAATTTTAACATCATTGGTTACACAATTAGATCGGTTAAGTAGAGGGTGGCCCAATTCTTTCCCATCAAATATAAAATGTTCAGTATTTATTTTAGGATATGAATATCCGGGGTGTGTATATGCATATGTTGACAAGGAGCACCAAGCATCAAAATGAGAAAGAGAATCAAACCAATTCGGTAGATACTTTTTATAGGTATCTAACCATTTTTCTATCTTAATAGCATAACGTACACTCCAACATAAGACCGGATTGAAAAATAAAATCATCGGATAAGCCATACTCATATTTAATTGAGAACAATATCTATTTAATTTATAGATAGCTTTTGATGCAGGAGTTTTCTTGATAAGGATTTTACGATTTTTTTCTAACAAATAACTATCAAAATTTTGCCCTTCTATGGCATTAAAAAGTGAGGTATAGGTGTTTAAAACATCTGTTTTTTTTTCTATGTTATTAACTATATTATTTACATGCTTACTCGCAAAGGCATTAATTGCATAAGTTATGATCCATAAAGGAATAAAATATAATGCAGATACCCTATTAAAAGCTGTAAGTACAAGTAAGATTAAATACAAGCAGGGAATAATATTTATCATTATTTCCCAGAATTTATTTTTATGCAATAAAAATGTTTCCGGAAATATATTTGAATCAAAATTTTCTTTATTTTCTAATTTTCCGTTTAAAGACCCTAAAACTCGGAAATGGTTTACCCAACCTTGTTTTGAAGCTAATTCTTGGATGCTTTCCTGATTTTCCACAATGGTTTTTTTGTCTAAATAGGGTGTAAGGAACAGATAGGCAAGAAATTTTTTACCTTGATAGGTGCATGTACGATTAATAGCCTGAAAAAGCGATCGATCGCCAAATAAATCTAAATCGTAGCTGAAGCTGTGTTCAGTCGAGATATATTCAGACGCTCCATCAAAAGATGAAAAATCGTAATTAAGAGCTTTACATTCATTTTCTGCTAAAGTTATTAATGCTTCTGAATAATTTTTTTTATAAAACAGTTTTTGATGTAACTTTAATAACAAGATAAATATTGAAAAAAATACAAAGATGATACCGGCGGTAAGGTAGCTGTTTTTCCAAGTAAAAATACAAAGTAAAGCAGCAACAAGAACTACTGATAATCTTAAAGCAGCAATTATAAATATCTTTTTTTTAAGTGATTGTACCGTTGTAAACTCTTTATTAATGAGAGAACGATATGAATGTTCAATATCTTTTATTTTCATGATATCAAAGGTAAACAAAATAAAATAGCTAATTTAAAGTCTATAAATAACTAGTATTTTACTTTCAAATTTTAACAGGAAGCAAAAAAAATTTAAATTTTATTATTTGATAAATGATGCGATTTAAATTTATTATAAGTATAAATAAAAAAGCCTGATGAAAATCAGGCTTATAGTTTTATAATTTTATTAAAGAGCTAAATCAATCACTTCAGACATTTGAGTTACATAATGTATTTTTAAGCCTTTAATATAATCGGGATTGATTTTTTCAATATCTTTTCTATTCTCTTCACATAATATGACATCGGTAATACCGGCCCGTTTCGCAGCTAATATTTTTTCTTTAATGCCGCCTACAGGAAGAACTTTTCCCCGTAACGTAATTTCACCGGTCATTGCCCATTTAGACTTAACCTTTTTACCTGTAAAAGAGGAAACAAGAGAAGTAAGCATAGCTATACCTGCAGATGGTCCGTCTTTAGGGGTTGCACCTTCAGGAACGTGAATGTGTATATTACTTTCTTCAATTTTTTGCGGATCGATACCGAACTCTTTATAATTAGATTTTATGTATTCCAAAGCAATAGTAGCCGATTCTTTCATTACATTACCTAAATTTCCGGTCATGCTTAAGTTTCCTTTGCCTTTAGAAAGAATACTTTCAATAAAAAGAATATCTCCTCCTACTTGAGTCCAGGCTAATCCTGTAACAACTCCTGGAACTTTATTAGTTTCAGACATTTCAGGCATCATAGGCGGACCTAAGATTTCAATAATTTTATTTTGACTCAATTTTTTGTTGTATTCAGTATTGCGAGCAATTTGTAAGGCAATATTCCTTACAATTTTTGATATCTTCCTTTCTAAGCCTCTAACACCGGATTCTCGAGTATATGCTTGGATAATAAATTCCAATTCTTTCTTACTTATTGAAATATCTTTTTTGGTAAGTCCATGTTCGAGGATTTGCTTTGGTAAAAGATATTTATTAGCTATTTCTACTTTTTCCTCAATAGTATATCCGGAAATATCAATAATTTCCATTCTGTCCAACAACGCCGGTTGTATGGTAGCTAAATTGTTGGCGGTAGCAATAAACAATACTTTAGATAAGTCGTAATCTACATCCAGAAAATTATCATGGAAAGTACTGTTTTGTTCGGGGTCTAATACTTCAAGTAAAGCAGATGACGGGTCACCGTGTCCACTGGTGCTAATTTTGTCTATTTCGTCTAAAACAATAACGGGATTCGATGTTCCAACCTTTTTTATGGATTGAATAATTCTCCCCGGCATAGCTCCAATATAAGTTTTACGATGTCCTCTAATTTCCGATTCATCATGCAACCCTCCCAATGATATACGAACGTATTTTCTTCCTAAAGCAGAAGCAATGGATTTACCCAATGAAGTTTTACCGACACCGGGAGGACCATATAAACAAATGATAGGAGATTTCATATCTCCTTTAAGTTTTAGGACTGCGAGATACTCTAAGATTCGTTCTTTAACATCTTCTAAACCAAAATGGTCTTTATTTAAAACTTTTTCGGCATGATTAATATCAAAATTGTCCTTAGAATATTTTTCCCAAGGCAAATCCAACATTAATTCTAAATAATTCCTTTGAACCCCATAATCAGGTGTTTGCGGGTTCATGCGAACTAAGCGATTAAGTTCTTTTTCAAAATGTTCATTTATAGACTTGCTCCATTTTTTTTTCGAAGCTTTTTCTTTCATTTCTTGAACTTCAGCTTCATAAGAAACGCCTCCCAACTCTTCCTGAATGGTTTTCATTTGCTGGTGTAGGAAATATTCACGTTGTTGTTTGCTGAGGTCGGAGTTAACCTTATCCTGAATAGAATTTTTTAAAGATATTTTTTGAAGCTCAACGTTCAGGTACTTTAACGTTTTGGAAGCACGATCTAACAAACTATTAACTTCCAGCAATTCCTGCTTTTTTACTAACGGTAAATCAAGATTAGAAGCAACAAAATTTACCAACAAGGAGCTGCCTTCAATATTTTTAATAGCAAAGGAAGCGTCTGAAGGGATAGCAGGATTTTCATTAATAATTTTAATGGCTGTTTCACGAAGGCTTTCCAATAAAACATTAAAATGTTCTTTATTTTTATTGGAAACCTTTCTTTTGTCTTCCAATAAAGTAATTTCTGCTTTTAAATAAGGCTCCTCCTCAAGTATATTATTAATAGAAAATTTACGTATCCCCTGAATAATTACCATGGTACTTCCGTCAGGCATTTTAAGTAATTTTAATATTTTACCTATAGTACCTACCGAATACATATCATTTATAGTCGGATTATCTGCATTTACATCTTTTTGTGTAATGACTGCTATTATCTTATCGTTTTGCTGAGCATCTTGTAATAAATTGATGGATTTATTTCTTCCGGCAGTAATTGGTATAACAACCCCGGGAAATAAAACTACATTTTTTACCGGAAGTAAGGGTAAAACAGTAGGAAAAGTTTCATTCATCATTTTATCTTCTTCATCCTGGCTTAGTAAAGGAATAAATTCACTATCATTTTGCATAACTTGATCTAATGACAATATGTCGAACTTCATAATGTTTCGTATTAAAGATTTAATGACAAACTTTCAGATATCTAAAAAAAGAGAACTACTTTTTTTTAATCTTAAATGGGTATAGTATTGATTATTAATAAGAAATGTTGTAACCTCCAAAGTTTGTACGTGTACTAAGGTCAATTAATATGCCAAATAAAAACTTACTATAATTGCTAATAAAGCTTAGAATTATAACTTGATAAGGGTTAGAATTTCTCTGCTTCCATCGGAATAAGTAACTTTAACAAAATATCTTCCTGTAGGAAGTTTTGAAATATTAATTTCCTGATTAAGATTGGAGTCAATTATATCTTTATCGATTAAATTGGTACCAACCATGGATAAAACAGAAATATTATCAATTTTATAAGAACTTGAATTCTTAACAAGTATAAAATTTACTGCCGGATTAGGATATAATTTTGATTTAGTATAAGGTTGCTCTTGTAAATAAAAGTTCATTAAAATATTGGCCGGAAAATCTTTTGCAGTAACCAGGTTAATTGAAAAAAGCAACGTAATAAAAAATAAAAATTTCTTCATAAGCAATTTATATCTAAAAATTATGAAAATTTCCTTGATAAAATGATAGTTTTATGTACTTAAAATTAATGTATAAAATTATAAAAAAAAAATATTCTTTACAACTTTTCATTAAATTATTTTTATTTTTATTTGGGAATAAAGATAATATTCAATTATCTTATCTTCAATAGTTTTGTCTTAAGGGCTTTTTTCTGAATTATTCTATATTTTATATTTATATTGTTGTTGCTAAAGTAAATATACTTACTTGAGAATCATCGGTTTTTAACAGTTCTTGAGTGCATGCAATTAAAGTTGCACCCGTTGTTAAGACATCATCAACCAATAAATAATGACTCGAACAATTTGAATTTCTTATAAAAGCGTTTTCCATTTTCTTTAAACGTTCTTCTCTGTTGGATTGAGTTTGAGATTTCGTATGAGAAACTCGTCGGAGAACATGCTCGTCGAAATTGCAATTCAATAGAGTTGCTAATTTTTTGCAACAGAACAAAATTTGATTATAGTTTCTTTTTTTATATCTTTTCGAGTGAATAGGAACCGGAACAACGGTTTTTACTTCTTTTAAACAAGGATTGTTCTCATTCTGCATATACCAAATCTCAGCTAACCACGAACCGATTTCCGGTTTATTTTTATATTTTAAATGATGAATTAATTGTTGTGTAATATTTTCTTTTGAGAAAAATAATAAGGAAGATATAAATTCTATTTTCGCAGAATTGTTAAGTTGGCTGTGAATTGAATTTGTGTTGTTAAAAGGAATATAAGTAAAAGGTAAATGAGCTTTACACCTTTCGCATACATAGTGTTGTGATGAAGAAATAATTGTTTCACAACCAATACATCTATTAGGAAACAGGGTAGAGAGTATTTCTTGCCACATGAGTATTTTTCAATTATCTTTGCGTAATATAAACAAATTTATTTATTGTGATAAGGCTGACTAAAATATTTACATTTGAAACAGCTCATGCTCTGTGGGGATATGATGGTAAATGTAAAAACATTCATGGGCATTCTTATAAATTGTATGTTACTGTTAAAGGAGAGCCGTGTAATGATATACACCATGTTAAAAATGGAATGGTTATGGATTTTGGAGAGTTGAAATCTATTGTAAAAAAATTAATTATAAATCCTTTAGATCATGCCATTATTTTAAACGCTCAAACAGAACATAAACAATTAGGAGAGCAATTGCAAAATCAAGGACATAAAGTTATTTTTATGAATTATCAGCCAACTTGTGAGAATATGTTGATAGATTTTGCCGAAAAGATACAATCAGAGCTTCCTGAAAATATTTTATTAGCGAAGCTTAAATTATATGAAACCGAAACGTCATATGGTGAATGGATAAGGGAAGACCAATAGAAATTAACCTTATTGCAGGCAAAAAAGTTTATTTTGCCTCAGATCAGCATTTAGGAGCACCTGATGAAGTTTCATCCAGAAAAAGAGAAAAGATTTTTGTAAAATTTTTAGAACAAATTAAACATGATGTTCAAGTATTATTCCTATTAGGGGATTTATTTGATTTTTGGCATGAATATAAAACCGTTGTACCTAAAGGGTTTGTTCGAATATTAGGAAAATTAGCTGAACTTTCAGATTCGGGGATTAAAATATATTTTTTTACCGGAAATCATGATTTGTGGATGAGAGATTATCTTCAAAGAGAATTAGCAATAACAGTTTTTAACGAAGAACAAACATTTATAATCAACAACAAAAGTTTTTTTATTGCTCATGGAGATGGATTGGGACCGGGAGATCGTGGGTATAAAAGAATGAAAAAACTTTTTACGAATCCTGTTGCTCGATGGTTTTTCAGATGGTTGCATCCGGATGTAGGAGTCGCCTTAGGTACTTATTTATCTAGAAAAAATAAATTAATTAGCGGGGAGGAAGATATTAAATTCTTAGGGGAAGATAATGAATGGCTGATTGTCTTTTCTAAAGAAAAATTGAATGAAAAACATTATGATTACTTTATTTACGGACATCGTCATTTACCTATGGATTTATTAATTGGTGAAGATAAAAACAGCCACTATGTAAATTTAGGGGATTGGATTTCGTATTATACCTATGCCGTTTTCGATGGAGATCATTTGCATTTACAGACTTTTACCGAAACTGTTTAATTTTATTTATCCATCGTAAATATTTTTCTTAATTCAACAGCTTCTGAAGGAGTAATTCTTCCGGATAGCAGCAAAGATAATTCCCTTCTGTGAAGGGCTGAGTTATATCTAACTATTTCTTCTTCAGTTTCAGGTACTAAGTCAGGTATTTTTTTAGGCTTCATAAATTCATCTAAAGCTACAAAAGTATATATCCCTTCATTAGTTTTGGTTTTTGTATGATTTATTGCATCATCTACCCATATATCGACAAATACTTCCATAGAAGATCCAAAAGCTCTAGAAACCTTAGCTATGGCTTCTACGGTGCTTCCTAATGGAATAGGTGTTGAAAAGGAAACATGATTAACAGAAGCAGTCACAACTTTAGCTTCCGCATGTCTTTGAGCGGCTATGGCACATGCTCGATCCATTAAAGAAAGTAAATCCCCGCCAAACATATTATTATAAGCATTGGTTTCATTCGTTAGCACAATGGTTGTCATTATGGTCCTTGAATCAGAGGGAGTTTTAGCTTTCATGAATTTCAATTCAATTATAGAGGAAGTAGACCAAAATTTTTGTAAGTAACAAAACTCTTTTCACTCAAACTGAAAATAATTTTTTCTTTTTCAGCTGTAAATGTTCCTAAATTTTCAATGGTTAGATATGGTTTCGATTTTAGAATTTTTTTCCACTTCTTAATTGTCTGATAAACAAAATCTTTAGCTCTCTCAACATCTATTGAATTCAATTCTGCAATTATGCTAGCTAAAGCGATATCATTGAGGTTATGTTGCTGAGTAAAAGATAGGGAATAGGAGGGAGGGAGTAGTTGATTAGTTTCCTGATCCTCTCTCACCGAATTAAATTTTAATTCAAATTTTCCAAAAGAAGGTAAAGTAACTTGATTGGTTTCTTGTAATAATAGTATGCAATATTTTATTGGGTCCATAAAGTAAATTTAAAATAAATACATTATTTATCAACTATCTTTATCTCCTTTTTTAAAGCTGAAATATATTTTCACAAATTTAAATAACTTAAGAATATATAATTAAAATTCCTCAACGCATGTTTGCCTGTCTTTTAATTTTTTTTTCATAGCACTAAAAAATTCAGGAGTAATACCAATATATGAGGCAATATGTTTTTGAGATATTGAATTTTTTAATTCAGGAAACATAATACAAAAATTTCTATATCGTTCTTCTGCAGATAAACTTAATATTTCATATAAACGATTACGTAAGAAAATTACAGAGCGGATTAAACTTTCATTATAATAAAGTTCTAATTTTGGAAACCTTTTAACGGATTCTTCTTTTGCTTTTTTAGATAAAATAAATATTTCAGTATCTAAATCTGCAACAATATTGAATTTAGCAGGTTGATTGTATATAATACTTTCATTATCTGCAATCCACCAACCTTTAGATGAAAATTGAAGAACCTGCTCCAATCCTTTTTTGTCGTTAATATAACTTCGTAAACAACCGGAAAGAACGTAATAATAATTATCTTCAACCTCCTCTTGATGCAAAAGAGAATCTCTTTTGTTTAGCTTTTTAAATTTTAAAATAGACTTTAGATACTCTTTTTCCTCTCTGGAAATAGGCACTACATTGTTTATTTCTTCCAATATTTTTTCAAAAATCATAGTATATAAGAGTTTTTAAATCGCCATGTAAAATTTTTAAATATGTAATACTATATCCATTTATAATTGTAAGAATGCTATTTGTAAAATTGTCCTAATTGGTTAGAATTCTCTTAACTATTTTTTTAATAGAGATAGAAAACAATAATATAACCGTTGTTAAAATTTTATAAATACATTGTCTTAACTGTGTTAAATGGTAAAGAACACGGAATCCCTTTTTACTATTTGTAGTATATTATTAGGATTGGTTACGAAAATTAATCTATAAAAAAATTTTTCACAAAAATAATAAACAATTTGTTTATCTATTTAAAATTAAATGGATTTTGAATCTTACATAAAAACTAAACATATTTAGATTACTATACTTATTTAATTATTTAAAAAAATATTGAAATATTAATTTAAAAATTTTTATTAAATATAAAAACATAAAAATTAATATTCAAATAAATTTTATAGATAAAAATAATAAATAATGTTTATAAAATAATAATAATTAGAAGTTTTATTTGTATAAAAAAGATAATAGCTATAAAATAAATGTATTTACCTTTTAGAAAAAATATATGCAAGTATATATCCTATAACTTATTAAGGTACAAAATAATTATAGAAGGTAAATTAATCAATTATCATAACATGATACTCCTATAAAAAATACAATAAGTTCAAATTATAGCCTATAATCTATAAATAAGTAACAAACACTTAATCCAGTTTCAATACCGCTAAAAATGCAGATTGCGGAACTTCCACTCGACCAATTTGTCGCATTCGTTTCTTACCTTCTTTTTGTTTTTCAAGTAATTTTCTTTTACGAGATATATCCCCTCCGTAACATTTGGCAGTAACGTCTTTTCGTAAAGCTTTAATAGTTTCTCTAGCAATAATCTTAGCTCCAAGTGCTGCTTGAATAGGAATGTCAAATTGTTGTCTCGGGATTAACTCTTTAAGCTTTTCGCACATTTTTTTACCTATAGTATAGGCATTATCTTGATGAATCAAAGCAGATAAAGCATCCACAGGTTCACCATTTATAAGGATGTCAACTTTTACCAGCTTGGAAGTTCTCATTCCGCAAGGCGAATAATCAAAAGAAGCGTATCCTTTGGAAATAGTTTTGAGTCTGTCATAAAAGTCAAAAACCACCTCAGCTAAAGGCATTTCAAAAAATAGCTCTACTCGGTCTGTAGTTAAATACGATTGGTTAGTCAGTTCGCCTCTTTTATCAATACAAAGGTTCATTACAGAACCAATAAAATCTGATTTGGTGATAATTGAAGCTTTAATATAAGGTTCTTCCACACGATTTAATGAAGTAGGTTCCGGAAGTTCCGAAGGATTATGTACTACAATCGCTTTTTCAGGATCCTTATTTAAATAGGCATTATAAGATACATTGGGAACGGTAGTAACTACAGTCATTTTAAATTCTCGTTCCAAACGCTCTTGAATGATTTCCATATGAAGCATACCTAAAAATCCGCAACGGAAACCAAATCCTAAAGCAGCGGATGATTCCGGTTCAAAAACAAGAGAAGCATCATTAAGTTGAAGCTTTTCCAATGCAGAACGCAACAATTCATATTCTTCCGTGTCCACCGGATATATTCCGGCAAACACCATTGGTTTTACTTCTTCAAATCCGGCAATAGCTTCTGATGCAGGGCGTTCAACCGATGTGATGGTGTCACCTACCTTAACTTCACGAGCTTCTTTAATACCACTTATAATATATCCCACATCACCGCAATGTATAACATCTTTTGGAACTTGATTTAGTTTTAAAGTTCCTATTTCATCAGCATCATAGCTTTTACCGGTAGCCATAAATTTCACTTTTTGACCTTTAGTTATGCTGCCGTTTACAACCTTGAAAAAGGCCTCTATTCCTCGAAAAGGATTAAAAACAGAATCAAAAATCAACGCTTGTAATGGAGCATTAGGATCTCCGGATGGTGCCGGGATTCTTTCCACAATTTGCTCCAACAATTCTTCAACCCCCGCTCCGGTCTTGCCACTGGCGCGTAAAACGTCTTCAGGTTTGCAACCGAGAAGATTTACAATTTCATCGGTAACTTCTTCAGGATTTGCAGAAGGTAGGTCAATTTTATTTAAAACTGGAATAATTTCCAAGTCGTGTTCTAACGCTAAATAAAGATTGGATATGGTTTGTGCCTGAATACTTTGTGCGGCATCAACAATTAATAAGGCACCTTCACAGGCAGCAATAGAACGAGAAACTTCATAAGAAAAATCAACATGCCCGGGAGTATCGATCAAATTCAAAATATATTTTTCCCCTTTATATTCATACTCCATTTGAATAGCATGACTCTTAATAGTAATACCCCGTTCGCGTTCTAAGTCCATATCGTCTAAGGTCTGTTCTTGCAGTTCACGATCAGAAATAGTTTTGGTTTGTTGTAAAAGTCTGTCTGCTAAAGTGCTTTTGCCATGATCTATATGGGCAATAATGCAAAAATTTCTTATGTTCTTCATATTTTCTACAATAGTGCAAAAATACATTTTTTATAAACAATATAAGGGTGTATTTGCTACAAACTGCGAATCTGGGTAAAAAATTTTAGTTGAATTCCTATTATTTCGATAGGAATTATTACATTTGCGGAGTTTTAATCTAAAATAAAACTAAAAAACTTTTTTAAAGAACATCAAAAATAAGAAATGAAAAAACTGAGTTTAACAGAGGATTGGACAGCCACAATAATTGGTGGATTGGTCATAGTATTAGGTATTATTTTATATTCTTCATTCGGGTATACACTAAGTTGGCCTACATTTAAATGGAGCACCGGTGACGATTTATTGTCCAATGTTTTAACAGGTAAAAATTTTATAAACATTTTTATCATTTTTATTGTTTCTTATGTTTTATTACTATTGGCAGATCTATTACAAGGAAAACCTATGAGTTCAGCAAAAGGGTTTCCCTTACTGTTTATTCTCACTATAATCGCCATGGTGATTGGTGGAAACTCGGTAATGAATTATTGGGGATTTGAAACCGTAATATTTTGTCTGCTTATAGGATTAGTTATCAATAACTTTATAGGTACTCCTCAGTGGATGAAAGGATGTTTATCTTCTGAAATGTATGTGAAAATAGGATTGATCTTTTTAGGCTCAACCATTATTTTTCAAGATATTATGCAGGCGGGTGCTTTGGGATTAATACAATCAGTGGTAGTAGTTTTCTCTGTTTGGTATTTTTCTTTCTGGCTGTGCAAAAAATTCAAAATAGATAAGGAAATGTCTATGATGCTTTCCAGTGCGGTATCCATTTGTGGAGTTTCAGCTGCTATAGCAACGGCAGGAGCAATAAAAGGAGATTCCAAAAAATTATCTTATGTAGTTTCACTAGTTTTAGTAGTTGCTGTTCCTATGATTATCATTATGCCGGCATTAGCTAAACTACTGGGATTAGGAGAAGTAATGGCCGGTGCATGGATTGGTGGAACAATTGATACTACCGGAGCAGTTGCTGCAACCGGAGCGGTTTATGGGGAAGAAGCACTTAAAATTAGTACAATAGTTAAATTTTCACAAAATGTTTTGTTAGGTATTGCTGCCTTTTTAATAGCTGTTTATTGGAGCTATACTAAAAAAGAAGGGAATGAGTTTGCTGATAAACCTAATCTAAAAGTAATTTGGGAGCGATTTCCTAAATTTGTTATAGGTTTTATCTTAGCTTCTTTGTTATTCTCATTTGTTATTCCAACTGAGCACTACAAACCGGTTCTTGCTGTATTGAAGAAATTTCAAGGATTATGGTTTGCCTTAGGGTTTACCTCCATAGGTTTAGAAACTAATTTTAAAACGTTAATTAATAAAGAAAACAGAAAAGCTACTTTAGTATTTTTAGGCGCACAAACTTTTAATGTTGTATTTACCTTAATTATCGCTTATTTAGTTTTTGGTATCGAATGGACTAAAATATAAACAATTACTTTATTATTTTTATTTTGGGAGAGATTAGCAAAATAGTTAACTCTCCCATTATTTTTATAAATGTTTTTATTGCAAATAAAATTACATTTTAATTTAGTTGAGAAAGGTAATTGACCCGTTGGTTTGTTTTTATTTATTAAAATAAACTTTTCCCTTCATAAAGATTATATATTTCCATAATCTCTTTTAGAATCTTTTTGAAATTAATTTTCATGTCAATTAATTTTCCGGATCGTATGTCGAAAATCCAGCCATGAACCTTTAGATTACTTTCTATAATAGCTTTTTGTACAGCAGCGGTTTTAATTAAATTAATGCATTGTTCTTCCACATTCAATTCAATAAGCCGATTGTATTTTTCCTCTGAGTCGGTAATTAAATTTAATTCATCTTTATGAATTCTATAAACGTCCCTGATATTTCGCAACCACGGATTTAAAAGTCCCAGGTCTTTAGCCTCCATAGCCTCTTTAACTCCGCCACAATAATAATGTCCACAAACAATGATTTGTTTAACTTTTAAATGATCGATAGCATAAGTTATTACAGATTGAACATTAAAATCTGTGCTAATAACCATATTGGCTAAATTTCTATGGACAAAGACTTCTCCGGGCTTAGCTCCAAGTAATTCTTCTGTTGCTACCCGACTATCAGAACAGCCAATATAAAGAACTTCAGGATTCTGTCCTTCTGATAGCTTATGGAAATACTCCTTATCGATAGATAACTTTTCTGCTATCCATGTTTCATTGTGGGCAAATATTTTTTCAAAATTCATGTATGGATTAATATAGTAGTAAAAAAATAATGAACAAAAATTAGAAAGAAATCATTTATATCATAATTCCTTTGTTACCTTTATATACGCTATATTTTCCCGAACCTAAGAAGAAAAGCGCTAATGAGGTTAATAAATAGAATAGGTTAAGCTCAACTTTTAATCCTCCGGTTTGCGATAGTGAAAAACCTTCCATCCCATGCACTAAATAAAAAGTCATAAGCATAGTAAATGCTACTAAAAGGGATGAAATCCTTGTAAAAACCCCTAATAAGATACAAATAGGAGCAAATACTTCCCCTAAAGGAACTCCAAGCCATAGATATTCAGGCAAATTTTTTGAAGTAAGCATTCCTTTTATAAAATCGTGTCCATGATATAATTTAGATATTCCATGAAAGACCATTAATCCGCCTATTGAAACACGTAATAGGAGTTTTCCAAGATCAGAATTCAATTCTTTAGCCATAATTATAATGTAAATTTGATCAAAAATAAATTTTTTATTTCATAAATTCTGTATCTTTTGTAAATAAAATCAAATTTACTATAGTAAAAAATGTATTACAATAAGTTTTACGATAAACGTAATTAAGTGATATAAAATGTATTTTACTGGATAAAAATAAAGCTTGTATAAGCGATACTTTTTTCATATTGTGGATTTTTATTAGTCATGGTTAGATAAAATTAAAGAAACAAAATCAAATATCGAAAAATTATAAATACAAAAAAGCCCTGTTTTTACAGGGCTTTTTTGAATGTATATTTTATAAAATTTAAATTTAAAAAGGTTTAATATCAAATACTATTGATTCTAATACTTGAATTACGGCGGCGGTAGTATCCAAAGAAGTAAAACAAGCTACACTGTTTTCAACAGCATTTCGTCGAATTAAAAAGCCGTCTTCTTGAGCTGTACCGTCATTAGAAAGTGTATTAATAACAAATTGAGCTTTTCCTTGTTGCATAATTTTAACAATATTGTTGTCTTCACTTTCAATTTTGTTAATTTCAACAACAGGAATGTTATAGTCGCGGAAATACTTGGCAGTTCCTTCGGTAGCCATAATTGTATAACCTATATCATAGAATCTCTTCGCTAATGGGAGAGCCTCGGCTTTATCTTTGTCTGCTACTGTGAATATGGCATTACCTAAAATAGGTATATTGATTTGACCCGCTCTTAAAGCTTTATAAAGAGCTCTTTCATAAGTAGTATCTTTTCCAATAACCTCACCGGTCGATTTCATTTCAGGGCCTAACGTAATATCTACAGAACGTAATTTAGCAAATGAAAAAACAGGGGCTTTAATGTATATATTACGAGGTTCCGAATAACAATCCATAGCAAACCCTTGCTCTTTCAAAGATTGGCCTAAAACAGCTTTTGTTGCTATTTTTGCTAAAGGAATACCGGTTACTTTGCTCATGAATGGAATGGTTCGGCTGGAACGCGGATTAACTTCCAGAACGTATATTTTTCCACTCATTAAAACAAACTGTATATTCATTAATCCAATGATTTTAAATCCTCTGGCTAATGCTTGGGTTTGTCTGATAATTTCTTCTTTTTCTTCTTTTGTTAAAGTTTGGGAAGGATATACAGCAATAGAGTCTCCGGAATGAACTCCGGCTTTTTCAATGTGTTCCATAATTCCGGGAACAAAAACATTTTCGCCATCGGAAATTGCATCCACTTCAATTTCTTTTCCAATTAAATATTTATCAATTAGAATAGGTTGTTTCTCATGAACATTGATCGCTTCTTTCATATATCGTTCCAATTCAGAATCTTGATAAACAATTTGCATGGCTCTTCCTCCTAAAACATAAGAAGGACGAATAACAACCGGATATCCAATGGAATTAGCTACATGTAAGGCCTCTTTTAACGTAAACACCGTATCGCCTTTAGGACGAGCGATATTTAATTCGTTTAATTGTTCTTCGAATTTTTTACGATCTTCAGCTCGATCTATATCTTCCAGCGTAGTACCCAATATTTTTGCTCCGGCATCTATGGCAGCTTGAGCCAAGTTAATGGCTGTTTGACCACCAAATTGAACTAAAACACCGTCCGGTTTTTCTAAATCTATAATAGAAGTGATGGATTCTCTGGTTAGAGGTTCAAAATAAAGTTTATCAGAAATGCTGAAATCTGTAGAAACGGTTTCCGGATTGCTGTTGATGATAATAGCTTCATATCCTGATTCTTTAAGGGCTAAAACACTGTGTACGGTTGCATAATCAAATTCCACCCCTTGTCCGATTCGTATAGGTCCGGAACCTAATACAATCACTTTTTTCTTATCAGAACGTACCGATTCATTTTCAATACCGTAAGTACTGTAAAAATATGGGGTTGTGGATATAAATTCAGCAGCACACGTATCGACCATTTTATACACCGGAATAATAGAGTTTTCCTTTCTCAAAGAATACACTTGCTTTTCTTCCATGTTCCATAATTGGGCAATTTCCCAATCAGAAAATCCGTATTTTTTGGCTTTTGCTAAAACCTCAATATCTTTTGGTTTTTCTTTAACTTCTTTTTCAATATTGATGATATGTAATATTTTAGCCAGGAAGAATAGGTCTATCTTGGTTATTTCATGTATTTTTTGAATACTTACACCGTTACGTAAAGCTTCGGCAATTAAAAACAGACGTTCATCATCGGCATTTTTAAGTCTCTTTTCCAAAGTCGAAGGATCATAAGGCGTCATATCTTTTTTAGTTAAATGCAAACAACCTATTTCCAAAGATTGTACAGCCTTTAACAAAGATTCTTCAATTGAAGTTCCTATAGCCATAACTTCACCGGTAGCTTTCATCTGGGTTCCTAAATGCCTGTTGGCACTTTGAAATTTATCAAAAGGCCATCGAGGGATTTTGGCAACAACATAATCCAGCGAAGGTTCAAAACAAGCATAAGTAGTATTAGTTACCGGATTTTTCATTTCGTCCAGAGTTAATCCTACCGCAATTTTAGCCGCTAATTTTGCAATCGGATATCCGGTAGCTTTAGAGGCCAATGCAGACGAACGGCTAACTCTTGGGTTTACTTCAATGACTATATAATCTCTACTAGAAGGATCTAAAGCAAATTGAACATTACACCCTCCTTCAATTTTTAAAGCGCGGATTATTTTTAATGCAGAATTTCTAAGTAATTGATATTCTTGATCTGCTAAAGTTTGACTTGGAGCGAAAACAATGGAATCTCCGGTATGTATTCCCACCGGGTCAAAATTTTCCATATTACAAACTACTATGGCATTGTCATTGGCATCCCTCATTACTTCATACTCAATTTCCTTATATCCGGCAATACTTTTCTCTATAAGACATTGATGAACCGGACTGTATTTTAATCCGGAATCAGTAATTTCCCTTAGTTCGGTTTCATTTTCCGCTATTCCACCTCCGGTGCCTCCCAGAGTAAAAGCAGGTCTAACAATTATCGGATAACCAATTTGATTAGCGAATTCCACCGATGACTCCACGTCATTAACAATTATACTTTCTGCAATAGGTTCATTAATGTTTTCCATTAATTGTTTAAACAAATCTCTGTCTTCGGCCTGCTCAATGGAGGATAATTTGGTTCCGATAATTTCAACATCATATTGGGCTAGAGTACCTGCTTTAGCTAATTCAACGGCAAGATTGAGTCCGGTCTGTCCTCCCAAAGAAGGTAACAACGCATCGGGACGCTCTAATGCAATAATTTGTTGAAGAAAATCTAATGTTAACGGTTCCATGTATACCTTATCGGCAATTTCTTTATCGGTCATGATCGTTGCAGGATTCGAATTAACAAGAACGACTTTGTATCCTTCTTCCTTAAGAGCAAGGCAAGCCTGGGTTCCCGCATAATCGAATTCGGCAGCTTGTCCGATAATGATAGGTCCTGAACCTATTACAAGAATTTTATTTATATCTGTGCGTTTTGGCATGTTGTTTTTTAATTTTTAGTTTGAAGTAATGGCTTCAGTTTATATGAATTTTTACTAATTCTTTTACATTAATCCTTTTTAACCTAGTAATAATTCGATAGTGCTTAACTATTCGGATATAAAGAATTTTATTATTTATTTTTAAATTCTTCTACCATAGACATAAAGCGGTTAAATAAATATTCGTTATCATGAGGCCCCGGACTGGATTCGGGATGGTATTGGACAGTAAATGCCCAATTCTTTTTATCCTGTAATCCTTCTATAGTTCCGTCATTTAAAGCTCGATGCGTTACTTCTAAAGTTGTGTTTTGTAAAGATTCTTCATCAACTACATATCCGTGATTTTGAGAAGTGATATACACTCTGTTAGTGGCAAGTTCTTTTACCGGATGATTTGCACCTCTGTGTCCGAATAACATTTTAAAAGTTTTAGCTCCGTGTGCAAGGGCATATAATTGGTGACCTAAGCAAATTCCGAATATCGGGGCTTTTCCGCTCAATTCTTTTATAGTGTTTATAGATTCGGTTAATTCTTCCGGATTACCGGGACCATTGGAGAGCATAATTCCATCGGGGTTTAATTCTAATATAGAGCTTGAATCTGTATTATAAGGTACTACCACTACATCACAATTTCGTAAGCATAATTCTTTTAAAATGCTTTTTTTCATTCCATAATCTATCAATACAATTCTGTGTCCTTCTGCTGGAGCACTATAGGCTCTTGGTGTAGAAACTTCGGGAACGTGATGTCCTAACTTGGTCTCTTGTAGAGATTTAATTACTTCATCAATGTTTTCATTTTCATCACAGAATCTACCTTTCATACTGCCTTTGGTTCGTATGGTTTTTACCAAGGCGCGGGTATCAATACCGCTTAAACCGGGAATATTTTGTTTTTTCAAAAAAGAATCGATGTTCATTTGGCTTTTCCAGTGAGATTCTGTTTCAGCGTATTCATGAACGATAATTCCACCTACAAAAGAATTAAGGGATTCAAAATCGCTGGAATTAATTCCATAATTCCCTATTAATGGATAGGTGAAAACAATAATTTGCTTGTGGAAGGAAGGATCTGATAAGGTTTCTTGGTAACCTGTCATTCCTGTGGTAAAA
Organism: Apibacter sp. ESL0432; assembly: GCF_019469225.1. Taxonomy (NCBI): domain Bacteria; kingdom Pseudomonadati; phylum Bacteroidota; class Flavobacteriia; order Flavobacteriales; family Weeksellaceae; genus Apibacter; species Apibacter sp. ESL0432. The sequence goes on from NZ_CP048266.1 coordinate 161,419, forward strand.
ACAACTTCACCGATTGTGAATTGGTCGCTACCAAAGCCTTCGCCATTAAATACTAATCCGTTTTCTAATACTAATTTTCTTTTCAAGGGTTGTTAATTTATTATAGTGGTTTGAATATGGTTATGAATTAAAAACATAGTTAAGCACAGCAATTCTGGCAAAAACTCCATTCGTCATCTGCGTAAATATTCTTGATTTTGAAGATTCGATAAGATACTCATCAATCTCAACATTACGGTTAATAGGTGCCGGGTGCATAATGATTGCCGAGGATTTCATTTTATCGGCTCTCTGTTTTGTTAATCCATATAATTCTAAAAAATTTTTTTCGTCATATTGTTTCGCATGTCTTTCGTTTTGATTCCTTAATAACATCACAACGTCTGCTTCTTGTATTACTGAATCAAGAGAAGTATAGGTTCCCATAGTCATGCTGGAATCTCTCCAAAATTCCGGAGTCGCAAATGTTATAGAAGATCCCAGTCTTTTTAAAATTTTAGCATCTGAATGAGCTACTCTGCTATGTATCACATCGCCAACAATTACTATATTCAGATCTCTAAAAGTGCCGAATTCCTCATATATGGTTACTAAATCCAATAAAGATTGGGTAGGGTGGTCTCCGCAACCATCACCGGCATTAATGATAGGCACCTCTATTTTTGTAATTAAATCATCATAAAATCTATCTTGCATATGTCTTATAACAAAACATTCAACCCCTATGGAATTTAAAGTTTTAACTGTATCATAAAGAGTTTCACCTTTTTTAACACTTGAACTCTCTGCATCAAAATATATAATTTCCATTCCTGTTTTTTTCTCAGCCATTTCAAAGCTGAGTTTGGTTCGAGTACTGTTCTCGAAAAAAAGGTTGGATATATAATGATTAGACAGATTTGGAAAAGCTTTTTTCTTTTTAAAGCTTATCGCATCATCCACTAATTCCTCAATCAAACTTAGATCAAGATTTTCTAAAGTGATAAAATGATTCATTATTTATATATTAGTTTAATTGGTGTTATAATAGTGTAATTTTTATTATTGCTTTTTAAAAATAAAAAAAAACATCTTAAATAATAAGATGTTTTAAATGGATATTTAAAAAAAATATTTCCGGTATCTTCTAAAGATGATTTCTTGCCCTGAATCTGGAATAGTAGAGGGATAAACTTTTTGTTAAAAGTAATTCTTCCTTTTTTGTTTATTGTTTTAGGTAATGATTCAGAGTTATTCAAAAGATTTAATTAGTGTGATTATACAAACTTTTTTATTAAATCGATTTTTTAAAATCCTACAAAGATAAGTTGTTTTTTTTGATTGTGCAATTTAAATTTTTATTTATTTAAAATAAATATGTTTCTAAAGCAGAATAAAAATTTATATACCTCATATTTTAAAATTAGTTTAATAAAATATTAAATAAGCGTTAAAAAGTAAGGTATTTAAAATTAACCACTTATAATTTTAAATGAGATTTAATGTACATTTAATGTGTATAATGCTTATTTTCTTTGTTAATACTTTGTTACATTTGCAGGTTAAAAAACATACATTATAATTGATTAGATAATATATTGTTAATATCATTTTTATTCTTTGCAGATAATAAATAATAGATCATTGTTTATTATAGAAGATAATTAAGCCCTAAATAATTTTTTAAAATATATTAACTATGATGAATTGATGTATGGCTAAAATTCTATTTAATTCAATAGAATTATAACTGTATAAAAAACTAAATTATATGAAAAGAAAAGCTAATTATGGATTAATTACTTATTATTCATTTTTATTTTATTTTGTAATACCCGTGCTTTTGTTGGGACAAAGTCCCGGTGGGTTTGATAGCAATGTAGAGTTATGGTTAAAAGCAGACCGGCCTCAAGAAGGGGGAGTCGGCTCATTGATGGATAATCAACCGGTGGATTTATGGAAGGATGTATCCGGTAATGGGAGAGATCATAAGAAAGTTAATGAAAATTTGCCGGTGTATAAAAAAACTGGAGATTTAATGAATTTTCAACCGTCTATGTATTTTGAACCTAGATCTAAAGCTTTTTTAGCGGGGCCTGATTTGAAAATATCTGCAAGTAAAGCGTATTATGTATTTTATGTATCATTATTAGATAGACCGACAGGTATTCAGTACGTTTATTCATTAAATTCTACGAGAAATAATTATTCGGGTTGGTCTACCGGGTTTCCATATTTTACTACAGCGGGCGCAACTTATAGAAGTAAAATCAGTCAAGGCAAAAATTATGGTATAGTTGGGATAATTCGTCCAAACAGTACAACTTTAACCCAGATGCTTTATTTTAACTCTATTCCCGAAAACACATTTAGGTCGTATTCTATAAGGCTGGGAGATGGACAGAGTGTGGTGGGAGCTGGAAATGTAAAAAATCTGAATCCTTTTGAAGGTGAAATACAAGAAATAATAGTATTATCTGCCCCTCAAAATACCTATTTAACAGATATGGATTTACAAAAAATTCATTCTTACTTATCCGTTAAATATGGTATTTCTTTAGAATCAGCTGATGAGATAACATTTCCAAATTATGTTAATTCAAAAGGTGAAAAAATTTGGGACGGAGAAAATTTCATGTCCTATCAAAACCATGTATTTGGTTTAGGAAGAGATGATCAATACGGATTATATCAAAAACAATCAACTAATTATGATTTATCAACTTTAACCGCTTATGTTGGAGATGAATTAACAGAATTAAATGATAACAATAATGGAACTCTAACCAATAACACTTTTTTGATGTTTGGATCTAATGATGAGATTGGTGTAGAACGGTATGAACATTTGCAAGGAGAAAAATATTCTAACAGCATATTGAGTGAAGATATATTTTTTAAATTAAAAAGAACCTTAAAAACAAAGGTAACAGGAACCAAAAGTCTAACTGTCAACATGAAATTAAATGTTGATGCTAAATATGTTATAGTTAGTTCTGTAGAAACGTTTGATCCGTCAAAAACTCGTATTTATCCTGTTAATGACGGAATCGTTAAAGGGGTTGAGATAGAGAATGATGATTACGTTTCTTTTACCAGTGGACGACCTAATCCGGGAGGTGTTAATTTACTAACAGAACTTTGGTTACGAGCTGATGATATACCAAGCACTGAAGAAGATAGTACAGAAATTAGTACTTGGCAAGATATTTCAGTATATAAACGGGACCACTCGGTCATTACTGATGCTAAAGAGTTTAAAGGACCAATTATTCGTAATCAAAAAGGATTAATGAATTATCATTCTCATTTGCAATTTACTAATACCGGTCAGTCAAATTCTACAATTCCGGTATTAACTGCACCAAGTTTTTATAGTTCAGATAAATCATACTACATATTCTATGTATCTGAAATAAATACAAGCGGATTATCTGTATTATATGCTTTAAACAGTAACTATTCCAATACCAATAATGATAATAACCAGGGGTGGAATTTAGGGAATCCTGCATTAACTAATGGGTATAATCCGTCTAATACTGTTCAAACACATTCCAATAGTATAAATAAAACGTATGGAGTAGTAGCAGTGGAGCGAACCAATGATAAATATGTTGAACAAAGAATCATATTCAATGGTATTTCCAATTCGTTTAACGGATTTGCAATGGAAAATAAAATTCCGGCGTTAAGTCTTATCGGAGCTCGACAACTCTATACTAAAACTTTAAATTATTTCAATCCTTTTGTAGGTAATGTTCAGGAAATAATTGTTCTTTCTGGAAATAAAGGAACACCCATAGATTCCAAAGATTTTAATAGAATTAATTCTTATTTAGCGATTAAATATGGAATTACATTACATAGTGAATCTGAACCGGATTATTATGACTCTTATGGAAACAAAGTTTGGGATGGTAAAATAAATGCAGGATTTAATCATGATATTTTTGGTATAGCCAGAGATGATAGTTCTGATTTATATCAAAAGCAATCTGTAAGTTATGATAGAGACCTTATGACCATTTTTGTTGGTAATGAAGTCGCAGATATGAATAAGTTAGGTAACGGAACCTTGAAAAACAAAGATTATTTGATGTTAGGTTCTAATGGATTAGAAGATTATTTATTAGATTATAATTATCTTGAAGGCACTGCTTATGCAAACGGTAAATTGCCATTTAGAATCGATTACAGAAATCAGGTGACTTTAAAAGCACAGGCATCAGGATCCGGTTCCTATGTAGTAAATATACAACCAAGTTTGACGGCAAAGATTTTATTAGTTTCACCTGATGGAAAATTTGAGCCCCAAAACACCAGATTTTATGTGGTGGAAAATAAAGTTGCCAAAAATGTTGAAATTAATGATGGAGATTATATAAGTTATGCTTTATACGGATTTGCTCCGGGGGGAGTATTGAATGGATTAAGATTGTGGTTAAAAGCAGATGATAAGAATAGTTTAGTGTTTGATGGGGAAAGCTCTAAATTATTGATTTGGAAAGACCAAACCGTTAATGAAAACGATTATTATTTTTCATTAGTGAATAATAACTTTAAAATGGAGCCGGTGTTTGATTCATGTAATAGTAAAATGAATTTCTTTCCAAGCATATATTTTAGTCAAAATTCCGCACTTGCTATAAAGAAGGGGCCTATGAGTACTAATGCGCCGGAACATACCACTTCTTTCATCATTTATAATAGCTTCGCGTCTCCATCAACAGTTAGAACCTATACCCACGGCTTTGGTGGAGTGGATCCAGTTTCGGTGAAAACCAGACACCCGGCGGTAGGTTTCAATCCTAATTATGGAACAGGAAGAATAGCAACTTCCATATCTATAACTCAAGGTACAGTAAAAGGATTTGAATTTGGAGCTACAGCCTTGCATATGACCAGGCTTAGTAAAGCTTATAAAGGTATAGATCCGAAATTTCCTTTAATCGAACATGATTTTGGAGGTATTGTTGATACATTATCCAGGCCGGAAACTAACTTTGGTTCAGATTTCTTAATGGCTAGTGGAGGAACTATAGGTGCAGCCAGTTTGAATTCCGGGCTTTTTGATGGATTAATTTCCGAATTGTTTTTTTATGAAAGAAAGTTAAGTAAGAATGAAAAAGTTCGTATACAAACCTATTTAGCAATGAAATATGCTATTACTTTGTATACAACTAAGTCTATAACTATGGGTGAGGAAATAGTGCAATTACAAAAACAACCGACTGATTACATATTATCAGACATTAAAACTAAAGTTTGGAAAGGATCAACACAGCCTTATTCTGACTATCATAGAAATGTAGCCGGTTTGGTACGTGATGATAATTCAAATATATATGTTAACAAAGCTCGATCTACTGATGTTCATTCAATTGTGACTATTCATGCCGGTGAAAGTACGGAATGTGGACAAGGGCAAAAGTCTGTATTAAAAAATGATCTAAGTGGATTATTTTGGGGACATAACGGAGATACGGGAACTACAGATTTAAGTGAGCTTTCACAATCTATTTGTGGAGGATTAGATAGAAGAATGAATCGAATATGGTTAGTAAATAAAACCAATTTAGATGAACAATCGGTTATTTTATCAGCTGATGAGTCTGCAGATGAATTTGTTTTTAATCAAAATTATAGAGTTTATTTATTAATTGCTAATTCTGATGATGATATTAAAAATGAAAATTGGGCTTATACTATACCCGGCGAATGGGTAGATAACAAAGTTCAATTTAATTATAAATTTACAGAAGATACTACCTATTTTACCTTTGGGGCTGTTAAGTCAGATGGAGTTTGTACGAATTGCAGCTTCAGCGGATATAAAACCATTGATCTACCCCAAATTTGGAAGGGAGCGGCAAATAATGGTCAGCTAGATAAAACGGTTGATTTAGGAGATGATTTCTCTGCCAATATTAATATTTCAGATCCGGGCAAAGTTCTACGCTATAAGTACCCGAGAAGAAGTGGTAAAACCTTGCAATTTTACCGATATGGAAATTTTGATAAAGATAAAGAACCTATTACTACTACCATTTCATTTACCGGAGGAGCCGCTGCTGCAATGTTTGAAATATTTGATATTGATACCCAGGCGTATAGGTCAGATGAAATTAATGTTTACGGAATTTGCGGAGGAGGAATTGTTAAACCAAAGCTTATGCACGTAGCACCTAAAAAGAAAAGTTCTTATACTATTGATAAGAATATAGCAACAGCAAAAGCTACGGGTGGTTATAGATCTTCAGGATATACTGCTGCCAGAGGAAAAGTTTTAGTAGATTTTTCCGTAGCTGTAGAGAAGATAGTTATTGAATATAAAGTTCATTATAATAGACGTCCTGCGACGGGATCACAAATGATAGGTATTGGTGCTATAAAGCTGTATTGTCCAAAGCCGGTGGAAGTTAATGAGGATGGTCTTGCTTTTACACTTAAAGTTGCTGAATCCACCCTTACCTGTGAAGAAGTGCCTTTTATATTTAAAATCATGAATACTAATTGCGAATCCAAATTAATAGATTTGACGGACCAACTACCGCAAGGTATGCAATGGGTGAAAGAATCTTTAAATGTTGAAGACGGAGATTTTACTACTGAAACTAAAGAATATGGAGACAGTGATTTGCTTTCTATAAAAGGAATAAAAGTTCCCGGTGGAACTACAACTATTATTATGGCAAGAGCAAAATTTACAGAAGATAAAACAGCATCCTATTTTACAAGGGCTTCTATACAATATTTAAATCGTAATGATGAAAATGTAACCTATGAAAGTTGTGATGTTATAGATGGTTGTGGTAATACCACTGTAAATGCTGTTGCAGCAGGTTTACCTAGTCCGGTTATAATAAGCGATCTTAGAGTGGATAAAACTTGTATTGCAGAAGACGATACCATTTTAGTTACAATGGATATAAACAATCCTAATTCTTTATTGGATAATGTAACCTTAAATGCATCATTTAGTGAAGGATTTAAATATGTAAAAGGAAGTTTAAAAACTTCATTTAAAATGACGGACGGTTCAATTAACACAGAAGATATTGAAGATAATGAGTTCGAAATAGAAGACTTTAGCTTACCGAATGGAAATCATACATTAAGCTTTAAAATTAAAGCGCCAGAAATTCTGCCTAATAATTTTACGGAAATGGAAATAAATATAGATATGACGACATCTTCCGAAATTGATTGTGCCTCCATTGATATAGACGGTAATAACTTTGTATTGGTTTCATTCTGTACACCTGTTCCATTTTGTACATTAGATCCTAACCTGGAACCTTCAACTGAAGTTTCTAAAATAGGAATTACCACTCTTGAAAAAGAGTTGAAAGGGTGGCCTTTTAATATCTACAATGGATTTATAGTTTTGGAATCAAAAAATAAAGGTTTTGTAATTACAAGAACAAGTTCTGATTTAATTCCTCAGGAAAAACTAGTTGAAGGAATGGTTATATATGATACTACGGATAAATGTATTAAATTGTATAACGGTGAGGAATGGCATTGTATAGAAAGAACTTGTCCTCAATAATTTTTTGACGAGAAAAATTGAAAATAACTCACAAAAATGAAAAATGATATGAAAAATAAAATATTAATCTTATTTATATTGCTCCTGACAGTAACTTCAAACGCGCAAGTTGCAATTGGTAAAAAGAAGGTGGATAAAGGTGGAATTTTAGATTTTAGTCAAGGGACTACTAAAGGTATACTATTGCCTATCGTTGAAACGTTACCGGAGAAAGCGGTTGATGGAACTTTTATAATGGATAAAGAAGATGCAGTAGTTAAAGTGAAAATAAATGATAGTTGGATGGATTTAACCGGAACAGGTAGTGTTTCCAATGTTAAGTTTAATGATTCTGTTGAAAAAGGAAATGGGGTTGTCATCGGAGATTATACTAGTTCAACACCGGAGGGAGTATTAGTCTTAGAGGCGGCCGATAAAGCTTTAATTTTACCTAAAATTTCCGATCCTCATTTAAATGTAAAAAGTCCACATCCGGGAATGATTTGTTATGATACAGCAAGTCAATGTATAGCGATTTTTGATGGTTTACAATGGAATTATTGGAAGTAAAAGAAAATTTTAGTGGATAAATGCTAAATAAATTTTTTACTAATCCATAGAATGGATAAATTTAATTGATAAAAAAGGGTAAATTAATTTACCCTTTTTTATTTAATGAATTTTATAATTATAGTAATAGAGAATATTAATTAGTAAAGAAAAAAGTCTTAAAAAGATATTTTTAAAAATAAGCTTAATAATTAAATAAGTAATTCAAGCAATGCTTAAATTAAAATTTAAAAATTCCATAAAAATTTTTCAAACAAGTTGTGAATTATAATAATTTTATATATTTGATTATTTACAATAATTGAGAAAAAATAATAATTAATAGTTGATTATACTATTGATAATTTTTTTTCGTTATTTTAAATAGTATAAAAAAAAAATAATACGTTTCATTTAATAAATAATAAATAAACTAAAGAAAATACGATAAATAATTAATGAAAAAGTTAGTAGCGCCATTTATAAAGATTTCAAGTTTTTACATAATAGTTGGTTTAATCTTAAGAATTGTTCTTCTCTTTTCACCTGTTACTGATTCAAATTTTTCATTTATTGACTATTTAAAAATATTTTCTGTTGGTTTACTTAATGATTTTTGTGTATCAATTTTAATTTTTGTTTTTTTTTGGATACATCTAATCTTCATTACCGATTCAAAATTTAAATCACCTTTAAAATACATTATATTATGTCTTTTTTTGATTTTAATTGGTTATTTGTTTCTTTTTAAAACGGTTTTTGATGATTATGGAAGTGCTGTTCCTAAAATAATAAAAACATTTGTACTAATAAAAGCTTCATCATATATAATATTGCTATTGATCCCTAAAATAAGGCAAACATGGCGTTATTGCATATACTTTTTTATTTTCTTTTTATACATTTTTTTAATTAATTTCAATGTAATCAGTGAATTTTTATTTTGGAATGAATTCGGGGTAAGATATAATTTTATAGCTGTTGACTATTTAATATATACCAATGAGGTAATCGGGAATATTCTAGAATCCTATCCTATTATTCCCATGTTTTCTGCATTAATAGTAATCTCAGTATTGATTACCATATTTTATCTCAAAAAATCCAAAAATTACTTTGAAGATTTACCTAATTTTAAAACAAAATTAATAAACAGTATAGTTTATATAATACTATTTATCGGTGCGATTTTTCTTTTAAAAGTAAATGAAAAGTATGAAAATTCAGATAATGCCTTTGTAAATGAATTACAAGCAAATGGATTAGTTCGATTTTGTAATGCATATAGCGACAGTTCCTTAAATTATGATAAATTTTATGCAAAATTGCCCTTACAAAAAGCATTTTCACTAATTAATAAAATTTATGATAATGAATGGTCTGCAAATAATAATACCAAAATTATAAAGGATACTCTTCCGGAACTTCATAAAAACGTTATTCTTGTAACCATAGAAAGTATGAGTGCAAGTTTTCTAAAGGAATTTGGAAATACTCAAAATTTGACACCTAACTTAGATAAATTGGCAAAAGAAGGACTTTTTTTTACTGATATGTATGCTACCGGTAATAGAACCGTTAGAGGGTTAGAATCTGTTACCCTATGTATTCCGCCATCACCCGGTGAAAGTTTAATAAAAAGAAATAACAATGATCATATGTTTTCTACGGGGTATTTATTCAAACGCAGAGGATATACGGTTCAATATTTTTATGGTGGATATGGATATTTTGATAATATGAATACTTTTTTTGAAGGAAATGGGTATAATATTATAGATAGAAGTTCTTTTAAAAAAGATGAAATAACTTTTGCTAATATATGGGGAGTTTGTGACGAAGATATGTTTATGAAAGCTATCCATGTATTTGATGAAAATAGTAAACATAAGTCTCCCTTTTTCGGACACATTATGACAGTAAGTAATCACAGACCATTTACCTATCCCTCAGGGAAAATAGATATATCTAATACCAGTAAATCCAGAGAAGGTGGAGTAAAATATACGGATTATGCTATTGGTAGATTTATCGAAGAAGCAAAAAAACGTCCTTGGTTCCCTAATACAGTATTCGTGTTTGTAGCAGATCATTGTGCCTCAAGTGCAGGTAAAGAAGATATTCCTTTGGATAAATACAAAATACCTGCAATTATATATTCTCCGGGATTTATTAAGCCGGAAAAGTTTTCTAAACTGGTTTCCCAAATTGATCTTATGCCTACACTTTTTGGTAAATTACATTTTTCCTATTCATCACGTTTTTATGGGCAAGATGTATTTGACTCTTCTTATCAACCACGGGCATTAATTGCAACCTATCAGAAATTAGGATATTTAAAAGATAATAAATTAATTGTTTTATCACCTAACCAAAAAATTGAACAATATAATGTGATAGAAGGAACTCAAATGAAAAAATCAAAATCCATTGATACTTCTATAGCTGATGAAGCAATAGCTAATTATCAGACATGTTTCTATTTTTTGGAAAACAATAAATTGCGGGTTGAAAATAAATAAACAAATTTATTCTCTTTCAAGAACGGATTCATATCTCATTTTACGAAATACATTTATAAGCGTTATCACATCATTTTCACAGTATGTTTTTATACGTTCTAGATTTTTATCTTTATAATATACATCAGATACCTCACTGCCATTCATGTCATCTTTAGGAGAAGGCAATCCAAAAACATGAGATAATAAATCCAGTGATGTATAGTGTTTATAATCTCCGAATTTCCACAAATCCATAGTATCAAGATGTTGAATTTCCCATGGTTTTTTACCGTGAAATCTTAAAATTTTAGGCAGCTCTATTTGATGAATCATCATTCGCCGGGCGAGATAAGGAAAATCAAATTCTTTACCGTTATGAGCACATAAAATCAAATTGGATTTAAAATAATTTGATTTTAATAATTCATTAAATTCGATTAATATTTTTTCTTCGTGATCACCATAAAAACTTTTAATACGAATTTTTTTATCCTCGATAATTAATCCACAAGATAAACATATAATTTTACCAAATTCAGAAAGTATTCCTGCTCTTTCATAATAATACTCTTCCGGGGAAACATTTTCTTTCCTTTGAAATTGAGTTTTTTTCTCCCATAAAACTTTTGTTCTTTCAGATAATTCGTTCCAATTTTCATGTTGAGGAACGGTTTCCAAATCAAGAAATAAAATTTGTTTTAAGGGTATAGAAGATAACATACTAAATATTTAATATCTCAAAGGTAATCAAAACTTATAATTCAGATAATATTGATTAATTTTAAGAAATAGTAAAATATTATGAAAAATATATTTGTTACAGATATTGACGGAACATTAACTGATCCATGCAAACCTAGCTTAGATGCTTACGGAATTAAAGCTTTACATAAAGCTTTAAAATTAGGTGAAGTTATATTAGCATCCGGCCGCCCTTTTCAAGGAATTATAAGCATGTATTCACCGGAAGACCTTATCATTGATTATATAATTGCATTAAACGGAGCACATATTTTATATAAAAACAAGACATTTAAAACCTATCCCATATCTCTTGATATCATAAAATATTTTTTGCAAGTCAAGCAGAAATATTTAAACTTATGGTTTTACACAGAAGAAGCTTGGTATGCTTCATCTTTAGAAACAGAAGCTTACTACAAAGAAGTAAAAGGAGTTAATCATCAGGCATTGCCTTTGAAAGATTATAATTTTCAAGAAGTGTTAAAAATAGTAATTGTTGAAGAAAAAAATTTAAAAGAAGTAACCGAAGATTTAAAAAACAATCTTAAAGGGGTTCACATAACTGCTTCATCAAATTCTTACATAGAAATATTTTCTTCAAATATAAATAAGTATTTAGCAGTAGAAGAGGTAGTAAAAAATACGGAAAGCAGAATTTTTTCATTTGGCGATTCCTATAATGATTTGGAAATGATTACAAATTCTTTTTTTGGATGCGCAGTAAACAATGCGGTAAAATCTTTACAAGAAAAAGCAAGTTATATTTCTTCATATAAGTACGGAAAAGGAGTTTATGATTCGCTAAATTACATTGAAAGAAAATTTTTTAAATGATACTTTATTGTAATTGCTAACTATAATTTAATAAAATATGTCAGAAAAACATAAAAATTATTAATAATTTAAAGTACTATTTAAATGCATTTTAATGTGTTGATTTTAAGGTTAATAAAATTGCAATAAATTCTTTGAGGAATGAGCATTTCAATCAAAAAGTATTAAAAAATATTATTATAGTAAAAAAATTTTTATATTTGCCGACTGAACTATAATAAAAAAATAAAAGGTTATGTCTGACATTACATCAAGAGTAAAAGCTATCATCGTAGATAAACTAGGAGTAGATGAAAGCGAAGTTACACCAGAAGCAAGTTTTACAAATGACTTGGGGGCAGATTCATTAGACACAGTAGAATTAATCATGGAGTTTGAAAAGGAATTTGATATTCAAATACCTGATGATCAAGCAGAAAAGATTTCAACAGTTGGTCAAGCCATTTCTTATATTGAAGAAGTAAACAAACAATAATTTACACAAAGACACATTCAAGTATGGCTTTAAAACGAGTAGTAGTAACTGGACTGGGTGCAATAACTCCAATCGGGAATAATTTTAAAGAATACTGTAAAGCTTTATTAAGCGGAGTTAGTGGGGCTAGTCCAATTACTCTATTTGACGCAACAAATTTTAAAACAAAATTCGCTTGCGAAGTAAAAAATTATAATCCAGAGGATTATTTTGAAAAAAAAGATATTCGCAAATATGATCGATGTGCTCAATTTGGATTAATTTCTACCAAAGAAGCAGTAATCGATAGTAAAATATTAGAATATTCTGATTTAAATAAAGATAGAGTAGGAGTTGTATGGGGATCCGGAATAGGTGGTTTAAACACTTTTGAGCAAGAAATTACCGCTTATGCTTTAGGAAATGGAATCCCTAGATTTAATCCATTTTTCATTCCAAAAATGATTGCAGATATGACCGCAGGTCTTATTTCAATCGAATATGGATTTAGAGGGCCAAATTATGCAACTGTTTCAGCTTGTGCTTCTTCTTCCAATTCTATAATTGATGCTTTAATGCTATTAAGATTAGGTAAAGCAGATGTAATTATAACAGGAGGTTCTGAAGCAGGGATAGTAGCGAGTGGTGTTGGTGGTTTTAACGCTTTACACGCTATGTCTACTCGTAATGATGATCCTAAAACTGCCTCTAGACCTTTTGATAAGGATAGAGATGGATTTGTTCTTGGAGAAGGAGCAGGAACCCTTATTCTAGAAGAATATGAACATGCAGTAAAAAGAGGAGCTACTATTTATGCCGAAGTAGTTGGGGGAGGATTAAGTTCCGACGCCTATCATATGACAGCCCCGCATCCTGAAGGATTAGGAGCATATAATGTTATGAAAAATGCTATTGAGGATGCCGGAATAGAATTAACAGATATCAACCATATTAATGTCCATGGGACTTCAACACCATTAGGAGATTTAGCTGAATCAAAAGCTATCCTAAAATTATTTGGTGAACATGCATACAACATCCAGATCAATTCAACTAAATCAATGACGGGTCATTTATTGGGTGCTGCAGGTGCTATTGAAGCCTTGGCTTGTATTGTGGCTATCAGAGAAAATAAAGTTCCGCCTACAATCAATCACTTTACTGACGATGAAGAGTTTGATAAAAGATTAGATTTTACTTTTAATGTAGCAAAAGAAAAACAAGTAAATTATGCAATGAGTAATACTTTTGGTTTTGGAGGTCATAATGCATGTGTTATTTTAAAGAAATTTTAAAATAAGAGATTACTAACAAATGAGTATTTGGAAAAAAATACTTTTATGTTCATATTTATTTAAACAAAATTCTAAAAAAAAAGAGGAAACAACTTTTAATAAGAAAATTGAAAATCTTATTGGATATAAACCATCCAACCTGTCGATTTTCTATGAGTGCTTTACTCATTCCTCAATTAATACAAATGATAATAAGAATTTCGAAAGATTAGAATTTCTAGGAGATTCCATATTATCAAGTATAGTATCTGACTATTTATACCATCAAGCACCTGATAAAAAAGAAGGTTATCTTACTCAGATGCGATCCAAACTGGTAAGTCGAAAATCCTTAAATGTTTTAGGAGCAGATTTAAAATTAACCTCTTTTCTTCAAAAGAGGCAAAATACAAGTTTGGGCGAAAATATAAATGGAAATTTATATGAAGCGCTGGTCGGTGCAATTTATATAGATAGTGGATTTGAATTTTGTCGAAATTTTATAAAAGAAACACTCATTAAGCAAGAAAACTTTGAACAGCTTGAAAAAAGAATTGCAAGTTATAAAAGTCTGATTATTGAATGGGCTCAAAAAAATAAACTCGAAATTATTTTTAATACTTTTCAAGAAGAAAATGCAGAAGAATCATTAATCTTCAATTCTATAATTCAACTGGATAATAAGATTATTGCTAAAGGAAGAGCTACTTCTAAGAAAAAAGCCGAAGAGAGCGCTTCCAGGAGAGCCTATCATAGTCTTAGCAAGTATTATAATTCTCTGCAAAATAAATGAGTATATTAAAAACATATTCTTTAGATTGGGAAGTAAATGATCCAATATTTGATTTTAATTTATTAGGATTTAAAACCTGTATTAATAAAGATTATGATTTTGTATTCTATTTAAATAAGAATTGTAACCTTAATTTTAAGCGAGTCAATGATCAGCAAATAATAGAAGATGGGATTACTTATATTTTCTCAATTTATAGGTTTTTCCATGAAAAAACTAAACAAAAATTAGAATTAATAAGTAACTTCTCCTTTCCTCAAACCATACATGAAAATGATAGTTTTTTTGACCAGATCGAAAAAGTTAAAATTTTAATCCCTGAATATAAATATTATAATTATTTCTTAAAATCAGATGTCATATTAGATGAAGAATTCTATATAAATTTGGGAAATCTTAAAAATATTTATAAATTTAGTGAAATAAATATAGATAAAATTAAAATAAAAAATTTA
This sequence comes from Apibacter sp. ESL0432, assembly GCF_019469225.1. Lineage (NCBI taxonomy): Bacteria > Pseudomonadati > Bacteroidota > Flavobacteriia > Flavobacteriales > Weeksellaceae > Apibacter > Apibacter sp. ESL0432. The sequence goes on from NZ_CP048266.1 coordinate 176,539, forward strand.
GAAAATTTGATATTACCTACATAATGAGTGGATTTAGAAAAAAAACGAAGATAGTAGCTACTATTGGTCCTGCATCTGAAGATAAGAATACATTATTAAAGATGTTCCAAGCAGGTGTAAATGTAATTAGAGTGAATTTCTCTCATGCAGAAGAAGAAGTTGTTGAAAAATGGGTACGTACGGTTAGAGACCTCAATGAAGAACATGGCTTTAGCGTAGCCTTATTAGCCGATTTACAAGGGCCTAAACTTAGAGTAGGTATTGTTAAAGAAGGAACAATCGTTAATGCTGGAGATACAATTACGTTTACCAATGAAAATGTAGAAGGAGACGCAAAACAGGTTTATATGAGTTATCCCCAATTTGCTAAAGATGTCAAAGTGGGAGAAAGAATATTATTGGATGACGGAAAATTAATTTTTGAAGTTTTAGAAACTAATTTAACAGATAAAGTAGTAGCAAAAGTTATTCAAGGTGGTCCGTTAAAATCTAAAAAAGGAGTTAACTTACCAAATACTCAAATTTCTTTACCGGCTTTAACGGAAAAGGATATTAAAGATGCGATAACTGCAATAAAATACGAATTTGATTGGATTGCACTTTCTTTTGTTAGACATAAAGAGGATGTTATAGATTTACAAAATTTAATTAAGAAACACTGTGATCATAAAATCCCAATTATAGCAAAAATTGAAAAACCGGAAGCTATAACTAACATTGAAGAAATAGTTCATGTTGTCGATGGAATCATGGTAGCCAGAGGAGATTTAGGAATTGAAATTCCAATGGAAAAAGTTCCTTTAATTCAAAAGAATTTGGTTAGCATATGTAAAACTCACTGTAAACCTGTGATCATAGCAACTCAAATGATGGAAAGCATGATTGACGGGTTAACCCCTACCAGAGCCGAAGTTAATGACGTGGCTAATTCTGTATTAGACGGCGCTGACGCGGTTATGTTAAGTGGAGAAACCTCAGTAGGTAAACATCCGGTTGAAGTAATTGAGAACATGTCTAAAATTATTTTAAGCGTAGAAGATGATCACCGTATTCAAATCCCTTTACACTATCCAAAAAAAGGCAGTGAGCGTTATATAACAGATATGATTTGCTACAATGCTGCAGTTATGGTTGGACAAGTAGGAGCCAAAGCTATTATTACTTTAACTCAATCAGGATATACAGCATTTCAAATATCATCCCATCGTCCACTAGCTAATATTATTGTTTATACATCCAATAAACGAATAATCAATATGCTAAGCTTACTATGGGGCGTTAAAGCATATTTATATGAAGGAGCGAATAGTACTGATGAAACAGTTGTTGAGGTTAACAATAATATTAAGCAAAAAGGGTATATAAAATCAGGTGATTTTGTAATCAACCTAAATGCAATGCCTTCTTTTGCGAATAGTTTGACAAACACATTACGCCTTACCCAAATTTAACATATTTAAATTTTTACCATAAAAAAAGAGTTCAGTTATAAACTGAACTCTTTTTTGTTATACCCTAAATAAATACTTATGGTTTTTTCTTATATAGAAAATAAATATCAACGGACCTTTCATCAATTGTATTAATGATCGTGTCGGTAAGAATTAATTTATAATTTTCCAATAAGAATGGATTTCGTTTTAAACTATACGGCGTATCAATAGAATCCATTTTTTCATAATATCCATTACTAGGTATGTATTGCTGTATGATAACAAAATCAGTTTTTTTATCTTTTAAATATTGAAATTGTTCGTCTCTTAATTGAGGATAAAATTTATGAGAAAGATTAGGAGTAACAAAATACTTAATATTAGGTACTATATTACATGTAGTAAAAAGATTATTTGCCAGACCAAATCCTAAATTTAATAAAGTAGGATTATTTTCTTTCATAATTTCCTTTTTTAACCTCATGGTCATTAAAGCTTTTCGGTCATAATTTTCATCCGTTAATATCCATTCTTCTATGCGCGTATTATCAAGTCCAGACATCCCCGCACAGGTAAATACGAATACCAACATAGTAAAAAATAATGTTTTACTTGAGTTTATATAAAAAGAGCCAAAACATTTTTGGAATATAGCTCCAACATATATAAAACCTATAAATCCGAAAATTAAAAAAGGTATAGGATAATAATATTGAAATTTACCCATAAAGATAACCGAATATAAAATAAATCCGGAAAATACTATACCTACTCTAGCAAATCTATTTTTAACATATTTAAATGGAAATAAAAATATTCCCATAAAAGCAAGTAAAAACAAACAGGTGGGTTCTAAAAATAAATAAAGAATTCTTGCCAATAACCTTAAAACAATATCCTTAGGAGTTCCTAATTTTGCATAAGCACTATTCAACTCAATATATATTTTATAAGCCTCTTCTAAACAATTATGTGTGTATAGATATCCAATAACAGGGATACTAACAAATAAAAACCCTAAAATAAATGCTAAAATATTGTATAAAAAGTTTTTATATTCCTTATGATATAAAATATTAATAAATATTGCTGAAAGAGGAAAAATCCAAAATGCTATAAGATTTATTTTAGTATATAACACAGCAGTTACTAACAAACCATTAATAAACATATATATAGGTTTGTGAATAGGGTTGTCAGATTTAAAATATTTAAAAAATAAGTATAAGGTGACCCCTTCCATACATAAAATAAATTCTTCAGCAGAACCTCCCGCTTTCATAATTTTAATTATAAAAATAAAGAATGCGGTGGTAATTACAAAAGAAATGAATTTACCTAAGAATAGTCTAGAAGTAGAATATAAAGACAATGATAAAATAAACCAGGAGGCTAATTCAATTAAAAACATCCCGAAAAAATTTTCATTGGAAATTATATATCCGGCTGCATAAATAAAAAATATGAAAGGCCCTTTATGATCGAAAATCTCAGTATATAAAGCCCTTCCATTAACCATTCCCTTTGCAACATTAAAATAAATGTTAGGATCTGCCCATTCATTTGTAGTATAAAGAGGGGACATCTTTGAGCATATGAATAAAACACTTAATACATATATAAATAGCAAAAAGTAAATATTTCTTTCAGAAGTTTTTTCCATTTTATAAAAATTAAATATTTTACTTACTATTCTCAATAACTAGATTTTCGATGAGCTCTGCAGCTTTTTTATTTCCTCCGGCTTCAATGAAAGATTCTTGAATTTCTTTTGCTGCTTTTTTATATTTTTCATTATATAATAATTCGTCAACCGCATGTTCTATATCCATAATTCTCATGCGTTTGTATTTTAACCGTATGCCGCATCCGTATTGTTCAATTAAAGTGGCGGTATGAGATTGGTCAAAAGCTATAGGTATTATGAGCATTGGAATACCATTCATATAAGTATCACAAACGGTATTTAATCCTCCATGACCAATTACTACATCAATATGTTTTAAAAGTTCAAGTTGTGGCACATAACTTTGTACAATAAAATTATCCGGCCATTTTTCTATAATAGAAGGGTCTGTTGCCGCAACAACAGTTACGTTTTTATCTTTAAGAGCCTCAATCATTTTAGTGAAAAACTCTTTTCTGATATCTACCAGGACAGTACCTAAAGATATATATATTTTAGGATTATTATCTTTATTTAATCTGTCCCAATCAAAAGGAGTATTATCCGGGCGACCGGTTAAAGCTCCGATAAATTTCATATAAGAAGGATATTCTCCATCATTATATCCTGCAAATTTTTGAGAGGTATAAAACATATTAACTTCTTTAGAAGAAATTAATTCTTCATCACCCGATATACCTAAAGATTTTTGCAAATTTATGATGGAATCATGTACCCATTGAGTTACTTTTGGTGCTGTTCCCGGATCATGAAGTGTATTAGGGGTAACAGGGGTGATCGTAGCCAATGGAATTTTTTTAACATGAGCTACAAATGCTCCCGCAAATGTAATACAGTCATTGATAATAACATCCGGCTCATAAGTATCTACTAACTTAGAAAGCTCGGCATACATTATTCTGGCAAAAGGAATATAAGTACCCTGAAGACCCAATTTTAATGCTTCCAAAGCAGGTAATTTAGCCCCTCTGTCTTGTAGTTTAATAATATCTTGTATTTCTTCTTTATTTTCTTGATATGATTCTTTTAATATAAAAAAAGTACCGCCTGCCGGAATAGTTTCTGGTTTTATTTCGGTTAATCCGGCCCATGCGACTTCATGACCGTTTTCTAATAAAGTTCTACCTATACTTAGACTGGGATTGATATGTCCAAAAAAAGGAGGGACAACAAATAAGAATTTTGACATAATGTTTAATTTTTTACTAATGTTTGTAAATAGTCTGCTCCTTTACTCACTCCTCCTGCTTTTTCAAATGAATTTTGAATCATTTTTGCATTTTCACTAAATGATTTCTGATTTAATAGTGATTCAACAGCTTCTTTTAGATGAGAAGTTTTAAAACGATTAAAATTTAAACGTATACCTGCACCACTATCTGTAACGCAACTGGATACAAAAGATTGGTCATAAGCAATGGGAATAACTACTAAAGGAATACCGTAAGACAGGGATTCACAGACCGTATTATTTCCTCCATGACATACCACTGCTTGCATCTGTTGAATTATTTCAAGTTGGGGTATGTTCTTTTGAATAATAAAATTATCTGGAATATTTTCAAATAAGTCAGGATCGGATACTACAATAACAGTAATATTTTCTCCCTCAAAAGCCTCAACAACTTTACTGAAAAATTGTTTCTTTTGTGTATGATCAAATGTGGTTCCTATACTTACTAAAATTTTGGGACGATCTTGACCCATTTTTTCTAGTTTTTCCCAATTAAAATCAATTTTTTGAGCGCGTGGTGATAGTACAGGTCCTATAAATTTGTAATTGGATGGCAAATCGGTCTCACCGAAAAATTCTCTTGAGGTGTATACCAAAGTTAATAATTGAGAACAATCAAGACGATCATATCCGGAAACACCGTATTTATTTTGAAAAGCTATAACCTGTTCACCTTCCCATTCATGAATTTTTGGAAACGAAGGATTAACTTTAATTGATGCCGGTGCAGTAACGGAAGTAGCATAAGGAATATTTTTTTTGAATGAAGCAACAGCTCCGGCAAAAATTTGATGATCGGAAATCACCACATCCGGTTTATATTCATCTAATGCATTTTCAATCCCATTCATCATTAATGAATTCATGGGAGTGAGAACTTCTTCATATAAAAATTTAAGACTGTCTATTCCATATACTTTCTTTTTTTGAAGCTCTTGAGCATGTTCAAAAAGCTTTTTTTTTGCCATTTCATCCATTTCTAAAGGAAGAACAACTAATTGGCCTTTTTCAGGCAATTGAGCTTTTAAATTAGCATCTAAACTATACCAGGTAACTTCATGGTTTCTATTTAAAAGTTCATTGCCAAGGCTTAATGTTGGATTAATATGACCTGTAAGGGGAGGAACTATGAAAGTAAATTTTGCCATCTAGTAATTAATTTATTAAGTAAAAAATTCACTCAGTTTTTCGTTAATCCATTCAGGATTTTGAATTGGAATGTTATGATCTCCTGTTCCTGAAAATAAGGTTGAATCAGGAATATAGGTATTTAATAATTTTCCATCCGGTAAACAATCCGATTCATTCCCATAAAGTAATAACGTTTTATTTTTTATGAGACTCATATTTTTTTCTGTTGAAAAATTCTTATCCTTTATTAAATCTTGAGGCATCGAAGTTTCATGAAGTAGAAAATCAAATAATTTTTTACTTTTTTCAAGCTGTTTGTTATTAGGAGTAATATTTGTTGAAATACTATAATTTTTCATATAGTGTTCGATATACTCATTACCATATTTTTCAAGAATTTGCTCTGTATCTCCATTTTTATCTGTAATAGGAGAATCGATAATAGCAAGTTTTTTTATTTTATCCTGATGGTGAATTGCTGTATATAAAGCTATTAAACCACCAAAACTATAGCCTACAAGATCAACTTTTGATAAATTTAAATGATTTAAAAGATCCAACAAATCATTAGAAAGAGTTTCTAAATCATACCCATTATCAATTTTGCCGCTAAGGCCGTGGCTACGTAAATCATACATAACCACGTGATATTTTTTAGCAAGTTCCGGAGCTATATTAAAATAAAATATGGATAAATTGGTAAACATACCATGAACCATTACAATTGTTTCGGAAGCTTCCGGATTGAGTTCTAAGATGTGAGTTTTTCTGTTATTTATCTGAATTATTGGCATCTACAATATAATTAACAACATCGTTGATTGATAAATTGATTAATTGATCCATATCCATACCTGATAACCATCCATTAAAATCTATATTGTCACCATAGGTAGCTTTTACTTTCTCCGCAAATGAAACAATTTCAATACTGTCCATTTCCAAATCTCTGGTAAAAACACTTTCCGGCTCAATAGTTAATTCTTCCGCTACGTCTTCGCCAATTACTTCAGTAATAAATTTTTTAAGTGATTCAAAAATAGTTTCTTTTTGTTTTTCTATAGAGTCCATCCGATTATGAATTTATTATTATGTTTAATTGTTTTTATTATAGTTTCATTGATAGTTAAATTTTCACCATCAATAGATGTTACTTCATATTGCTTAGGATTTCCGTTTAATCCAACACCAAGCATTTTTCCATAGGCTTCTTTAGCCACCCAAAAACGAGTGCTCCATTCTGCAATATTTTCTTTTGATTTAATAAGAGTAAGTTCTTTATCTGTGAATGCAATATCTAAAAAGCCTTTGTCACGTTCCTCAATGGTTTCTATATCAATCCCTACCGGCTTATTAGATACCATACTTACCGTATTGCTTCCTTTATGAGCAATTGAAATTTCTAATGACTTAGTTTCCGGAACCCCGTGTATGGATGGCTTATTTTTTTCGTTGTGCTGAATAGAAAATTCAATAGGGAAATATTTTATACCATTTTGTTTATTGATGTAATCTCTAACACTATCCTTTACGCATACACGACTGATTAAGAAATCTTTTTTCTTATTTAACATTAAAGAATCATATCGACGTTTTTCTTCAGTGTTTAAATATATATGCATCAAGAAATCTTGATTAACAGCTTTTTTATATCGGTCATCGAAGAAATAAACATTCGGTGCAATTTCATTTGCCAAAATATGATCCGCCGGACTCATATTCGTATTCCATAGTCTGGTGTCAAAACCTTCAAATATTTGATTTTTCCAATTTTTAATTATACACCAAATTTTTCCGTCGCGTTTCATGATAATATCGGCAGTTGCCAATTTATCTACATAGGAGGTAGGAAGACAAATACATTCAAAAATTCCTTCTTGATCTTCTACATCTTGATAGAAATTAATTTCTTCAATTTTTACCGGAAAACTAACTTTAGATTCTCCCTCTAACATCAATTGAAGATATAAGCCATAAAGTTGACCAATAGTATCCATTAAAGAACCTTTACCAAAAGATTTCTTAACAATGGCTCTTAATCCTTTTTTAGAAATGTTTGTAACTTCTAAAATACCTTGATATCCGGGACCATGAAACATATGATCTTTATAAATAATTTCCGGAGTAGGGAGAGCTACCGCATTTTCTCCAAAATCAATATTTTCAAGATAAACAGGGTCTACACTTGGATATGCATCGCCTAAAGTTACATCTCCATTTGCGAAATTTTTGATTTTCAAAGAAACTACATTTTCAGTTTTCCAAGTTCCTTCAATGGTATGTTGGAAAGGTTTATATACTTTCATCCATTGGAAAACACTTACAGGTCCCAAACGAAGAACTTTTTTATTTAAGTTTTGTTTATGAGCCGCTTCTATTAACAACTCAAAAGTCATGGTCATTGGTATAACCGGACACATATCTTCAACAACTTTCCAATTTTTAGGTTGTCTGAATAAAGAATGATCTATTATATAAGGATAATTCTTTAAGTCGATATCTAATTTTTCTTCAAAAGAACTTCCAACTTTTATCTCTTGAGTAACCGTATTTGGAATAATTGGTTGAGGAGCATATTCTTTTAAGGGTACAAAATCAGTAACTAAATAATCAGAATTTGATGCAAATGCTTTTCTTGTTTCAACCATTTCAGTAAATTCCTTTTGCATGAGAATAAGTTCTTGAGTATACTCATTCATCGCTTGAATAACCGGATGATTGGATTTAATGAAAAGAGAATTTATAGAATCTGATTCGGTAGTATGAATTTTATATTTATTGGATAATTCCTGTAATAAAGGAAAGTTTTTTACCAAAGATTGGTTTTCAGAAACTTGAATTTCTTCGATAGAAGAAGTTTCCTTATTTTTAAGACCTATGAAAGAAGTATTAATTTCTTTACCTTCAATGAATAATAAAGAAAGTACCCTTCTCAATTGTTCCAAAGTTGAAAGTTTAGGAACTGTAGCCGATATTGCAGCATATTCTTTATTTTTAAGAATATCATCCACAAAACCAATTAAACTTCCACTTCCTATTTGTATAAAAAATCTAACATTTTCTTTTTCATATAATTTTTCAATTAATTCACGAAAAAGAACGGCTTGAGTTAGATGTTGCATGGTTAATTCTTTGAAAGATTCAAAATCATGCGGGTAAACATCTAGGGTAGTGGCCGACCAAACAGGAATGTCATTTTTTTCGATCTTAATGTAATTAAGATCGTCCAGTAAATAAAGCTTCTTTTTTAGGAATGGTGAATGAAAGCCCGATTTAAAATCTAAAACTTGATAAAATATACTTTTAGATTTTAAGATTTGTATTAATTGATCTTTTGCTGTTTCTGTTCCACACAAAAGAACTTGGTTGGGACAATTATCATTGGACAGGTAAAGATCCTGGATTCCATCTAAAATGGGATTTACTGTTTCTGTACCGGCACCTACGGCGATAAAATACACATCGTCCATATTGTATTTTTCCGGATCCATTGAATTTAATAAATTTTCAACGGATTCATCAGAAACCAGACCACCTGATTTTGCTGCGAACCATTCTCCTAAACTATGCCCTGCAGTTAAATCGGGTATTATACCCATTTTTTTTAACGCTCCGTCTATAATTTCACCTCCGTGAAATTGTTTAAAAGACTGGTCAAGTAATAAATTACCTGTAATTCTTTCTTTAGGTATTTTATACCCAAAATATTTTGCAATACTTTCTACTTCCGGATTAGATGAAGGGTCGAATCCCGGAAATAAGAAAGCTATTTTTTCATTATTTCTTAAAAGAGGTTTGTTTGAGAACCAAATATCTTGTCTTCCTTTCCAAGGCTTATCTTTTGAAATTAATTTTTTAGCTTTTTCAATACGATCCGATGTCGGATTAAAAAGAACTAATCGATAAGTACCGTTTGGATCAGATAAGGAAAAATCTCTTTTATCTAAAGCTTCAATTAACGCCTCTTTAGATGAAGCGGAAATAGCAATCGCTTCGTTGTCAAAAACCGGAATTGAAGAGTTGTTTTCCTCGGCATGACTATGTGCCTGTAAAACAACGTGTGCACTCATACCGTCAATACCAAATGCGCTAACCCCTGCATGCAACGGAATTTCTTTTTCATTCCAATCGATTATTTCAGTAACGGGTGTAATTTGTGTATTTTTTAGTGAATTATTAGGATTTTCACAATTCAGAGTTACAGGAATTTTCTTATTATATAAAGAAAGTGCAGTTTTAATTAAACCGGCCATACCGGACGCAGAAAGAGTATGTCCGATATTGGATTTTACCGATCCGATTAAAACTTTTCCATCTTTGAATAGTTCAGAAAGTACATCAATCTCAATTTTATCATCGCTTTTAATAGCTGTGCCGTTAGCCTCTATATATCCGATATTTTCAGCCTTAACTTTTGCATTTTTCCAAGCCTCCTGAATAGCAGTTTTTTGTCCGTTTGAAAAATTATTTCTATTGGAAGCAATTCCCACCCCTTTAATTACAGCATAGATACGATCATTATCGGAAAGAGCTTTACTTAATTTTTTTAGTACAATAAATCCGGCTCCTTCGCTTAACAAAATACCATCAGCATCTTCATTAAAAGGTTTAATCTCTTGTTTATGAGATAATAAACCCGATTTTGAAAACATACTCCAATAAGGAGAATTTTGGCTAAATTGCATACCTCCGGCGATTGCAATTTCGACCTTATTAGCAAGTAATTCCTGTATTGATTGTTCTATGGCAAGTAATGAACTTACTTCGGATGCATCGATGGTATAGGCAGTTCCTTCAGTATTAAAATGAGAGGAAACTATTCCCGCAATTGACTTTGTCGTATGTTCAAGTTGTAATTTGTTTTCTTGAGCCCCTTTATCCTTTTGAAAAGCCTCTTTAACTTTTTCAATGTCTTGATCGGAAATGGACGGAAGTATATTTTTAACGGCTAAAGCAAGTTGCTCACTGGTACGAACAATATCGATCCATTTTAAGTCATTGGAACTAATGTAATTTTCTTTTCCGATTATAATCGAAGATTTCTTTAAAGAAATATTTTTTTCAAATACAGAAGCATCCTCTAATGCTTGATAGACTAATTTTATTACTAAAAGCTGAGTAGGGTCTAAATGCTGTACCTGTTCCGGTGTTATTCCTATTTTAGATGGATCAATTGTAATAGGAGGAATAAATCCTCCTTTATTACAATAAATATGATCTAATTTATTTAAATTATTTTTAAAGTAGATTGAATCAATTTTTTCTTCAGGAACATCAGTTATGGAAGAAGTTCCTTTCAATAAATTGTTCCAAAAATCATTGATATTATTTGCTCCTGGAAGGAAACAAGACATTCCTACAATTGCAATATCTGTATCTTTCATAGTTATACTCAGATTCCGAAAAATTGTTTAACTCCTTGATCACTTCCTCCCATAATTAAAACTTGGTTATCATTACCATATTTTAATTCGTTAACGAATTCACGAGCTCCTTGTTTTAAAGGAATCATAGCAACACCTCTTTTATTAAATTCATTTTCCAAAGAGCTGGATACCATTCCTGCTCCTTTCCAAGGTCCCCAATTAATAGCTAAAACTCTGGCGTTGGTTTTTCCCTGGATAGCCCACGAAGTCATGTCAAACACGCTGTTGGCTGCAGCATAATCAGTTTGTCCTCTGTTACCGTATACAGAAGCGATGCTGCTGAAGAAAATAATGAATTTAATATCACTATGAAGTTCGTCTAACAGTACGTGTAAAGGATTTATTTTAGTAGAATAAACTTGTTCGAATGCTTCTAGGGTTTTATGTGTAAATAACTTATCAACTAAAAGTCCTGCTGCATGAATGCATCCGTCAATTCTACCGTATTGTTTGTACGTATCTTTTATAAATTTCCTTAGTCCTTTTTCATCTGTTACATCTAAAGAAACATATGTTACTTTAGAACCTGACTTTTCAATTTGGGCTATGGTTTGTATAATTTGATTGGTCTTATCAATTTTTTGAGCTTTTTTCTCTATTTCAGTAGGAGTTTTCATTTGTTCTTCATTGATAAGATATTTACGGATTTCATTTTTATCTTTTAATGAAATGTATTTTTTATCTTCCTCAGTAGGTTTAGCGGAACGTCCTACCAAAATATAATGACAAGGATATTCAGAAGAAAGTTGATTAGTTAATTCAGCGGTAATTCCTTGAGCACCTCCTAAAACAAGTACTACAGATTCTTGATCCAGGTCTAATTTAGAGCTTCCATTTACAGCAAGAGCTTCAGGTACTAAATTAAGACGAAAACGTTCGGTATCTTTATAAATGACTTCAGCAGAAATGTCTTTTGCTTGTATTTCATTTAAAACAATTTCCGTTAAATTTTTAGAAGTAAATACAGTATTAGATATAATAGCTCTACAATTTATTTTAGAATATTCACGAGCTAAACTTTTGATTAATCCCGGAAAACCTTGAATTTTCTTTAATTCTTTGATATCTTTTTTACCTTCTAAATCACCCATCAGGTCACTGAAGCTATAGATCCATTGAATACGATCCATATCAGCACTTTTTATAAGAGTAAAAGCATCTTTAATAGTATAATGCTTAGATGATTCTGAAACCTCTAGAATAAGAAGACCATCGTAGTTTGAAAGATTTGTATTACTGTCTGAAATGATATCTACTGTAGCTCCTTTTGCTTCTAAAGCTTTTTTAAGATCTTTAGCCATAGATTTTCCATCATCAGTAATTGCAAATTTTTTGCCTTCTATTTCTATTTTATCTGATCCATTAATTGGATATTTTTCAAGTTCAAAACGAGTTCTTAAAAGAGGTTCGTCTTTAGCTGAATCAAGGTTTTTTTCTAATTCTGAAATTGATTCTGCATCAAAAGATATTTCATTTACAGCCGGTGAAGCTGCAATTTGCTTGTCTGTTTTTTCTGAAGAATCCCCATTTGCTAAATCTTCAATCCATCCGATAACCCCGTTTAATGTTTTTATAGAGGCCATTTTTTCGATAGCATCTTCAGATTCCTCAAAATCAGAAGTAATATTTAATCTTTCTCGTAATGCTCCAATTATTTCCATTCTTTTAATGGAATCGATACTTAAATCAGCTTCTAAATCTAAATCCAAACCTAACATATCAATTGGATATCCGGTTTTTTCACTTACGGTATTAAGGAGAGCATCTTTAATCACTTCCAAAGAAAGGGCTTCTTTCTTAGCACTTGAAGTTGCTGCAGGTAATATATTTGTAGCTACAGTAACTTCTTGAGATACGGGTTGATCTGATTTTACTAATTCTTCAACCCATCCGATAACACCGCTAAGTGTCTTAATAGAAGCCATTTTTTCGATAGCATCTTCAGATTCTTCAAAATCAGCATTGATTTTTAATTTTTCTTTTAAAGCTCCAATGATTTCCATTCTTTTAATGGAATCTATACTTAAGTCAGCTTCCAGATCCATGTCTAAACCTAGCATATCAATAGGATATCCTGTTTTTTCACTTACTGTATCAAGCAAAGTGTCTTTGATTACTTGAATTGATAAAGCAGGAGCTGAACTTTGAGCAACCGTATGTACCGGTACAGCGACTTGAGCCGGAACAACTACCGTTGGTTGAGGAGTAGCAATTTGATTGCTTTGAGTAGGCACTTGAATAGTTGTTGTTGCTTGAGGAGCAGCAATAGTTGTTGGATTTTGACCAAAGTATCCTAACATGACGTCTCTTTGGTTTTGTATCATAGATCTCATGTTTCCTAAATATTCAAGGATAACATGATCCGCTTGAGTAAGATTGTTATTCATGGTATAAGTATCGGAAATAGCTCCAAAATTTAAATTTATCGGTTTGCTAATTGGAAGTGCTCCGTTGGGAGGAAGACTTCCTACGGAAGGAATAGCATAATGGCCATTGATAAGCCAGTTTGTAGCTCTCTTTTTATATTTTTCCGGTTCATCAAAATTTATAGAAGTAACTTTTCTACCTTCAAATAGTTTTTCAAGATTTATATTTCTTCCGGTAGCAATATATTTAGCTAATGCATTAAGTAAAAAGGTAATTCCTTCTTTTTCTTTTTCTTCGGTTTGAATTGTAGTAATTTCTTGAGCACCTAATGTAGATTGAACAAGATTTATGAGAACTTTACCCGGGCCGGTTTCAATGAATACACGCGCACCCTCTGCATACATATTAGTAACCTCTTTGGTAAAGTATACTGGATTAATTAAATGCTCAGCTAAACGATTTTTAATTTCTTCAGGTTTGGAAGGGTATAGTTCTGCAGTTGTATTAGACCATATGGACAACGTCGGAGAAGTAAAATCAACAGAAGAAAGCTCTTTCAAATATAAATCTTTAGATTTATTCAATAGTGGACTGTGGAAAGCACAATCTACGGCCAATTCTCTGTAAGTGATTTTCTTATCCGTAAGTTTCTTCATAAACTCACTCATTGCAGCAGTAGAACCGGCAAGAATGGTTTGTTTATTAGAATTGAAGTTAACGGCCCAAACTTCTTTTTCTCCTTCAAGTAATGATTTTATTTCTACTTCCGGTAGATTTAATGCAATCATTTTACCCTTATCTTGTCCAACAGCATCTAAAATTGCATGGGCTCTTTTTCTACTTAAAGAAACTAATTCTTCAGGTTTGAATACTCCTGCAAAACAAAGCGCAGGAAGTTCTCCATAGCTGTGTCCTGCAACCATATCCGGTTCAATTTCTAACGATCGTAAAAAACTAGCGATCGCATAATCAACGATACCTAATGATGGCTGGGCATTTTGAGTTTTTGTGATCGTAGTTTGCTGTAATTTCTTACTTTCATCATCAAAAACTGCATGAGGGAATAATATTTTTTCAACCTCTTTATTTTGAATTAATAAGGATCTCATAGCTGGAAAAGCCACAAAAAGATCACGAGCCATATTAATTCTTTGACTTCCTTGTCCTGAAAATAAAAAGGCAACTTTACCTTCCTTAGGATCCCTTAGATAAATTCCCGCTTCTTCTTTATTGGAAAGAAGAGATTCAATTTTATCTTTTAATTCAATAGTATTGGAAGCTACTATAGAAGCTTGAATATCTTTATTGTTATCAGTTGCTAAACTATAAGCTATATCTTTTAAGTTTAGAGAACTGTTTATTTCAATTAAATTTTTAACTTTTTGAGCAATTTGTTTGGCTTCTTGTAAGTTATCCCCTTTGAAAACAAATAATTCGGAAGGCCAAGAAGTTAAGCTGCTTGTCGTAGGAATTTCTGATTTATAATTTTCCATAACAACATGGAAATTGGTTCCACCAAAACCAAACGCACTTACACCGGATATTCTTCTTTCACTGCTCCAGATTCCCGCTTTAGTATTAAATTTAAACGGACTGCTTTCTTTGTTATAAAAAGCATTCGGATTAGTTAAATTGATGGTCGGCGGTTGAATACCGTAATAGGTTGCTAAAGCCGTTTTAATTAATCCGGCCATACCGGCAGCACATTTAGTATGTCCGATTTGAGTTTTTACAGACCCTAAATGAGTTTGTCCCACTAAAGCTCCGGACTCTAAAAACATTTCAGTCAATGCGCTTAATTCCGTTTTATCACCTACAACAGTTCCTGTTCCATGAGCTTCAATTAATTCAACTTCTGAAGGTAAAACACCTGCATGTTTATAGGCTCTTTGTAGAGCTTTCATCTGACCTCTTTTGTTTGGAGCGGTCATACCTAAGCTTTTACCGTCACTGCTGGCACCTGTTCCTCTTATTACGGCATAGATTCTGTCCCCATCGCGTTCTGCATCTTCCAATCTTTTTACCACAATCATCCCAATTCCTTCTCCTAAAGCAATTCCATCAGAATTAGCATCAAAGGAAGCACATTTTCCTTTTCTTGATAAGGCATGTGTTGCAGAGAACATTAAAAAGTCATTTAAACCATTATGTAAATCTGCTCCTCCTATGATGGCAATATCTGTTCTATAATTTTGTAATTCTTGGCATCCTATATCTACTGCTGCAAGAGATGCACCACAGGCAGCATCAACTGTATAGTTGGTACCTCCTAAATTTAATCTGTTGGTAATTCTACCGGCCACCACATTGGATAAAACCCCCGGGAAGGAATCTTCATTAAGTTTAGGAAGCATATTTTTAAGTTCCTCAGGAAGATCTCCGAAAACTTGTTTAGCATATCCTCTAAACCCATAACTTGAAGCTAATTCGGTTGCTCCTTCAGCACCGATGATAACAGATGTATTTTCTCCATCGAAAGTTTTCATGTCATAACCGGCATCTTCCAATGCTCTTTTAGCCACTAAAAGGCTTAATAACTGCACCGGTTCTATAGAAGCTAATGATTGAGGAGGGATACCAAATTCTAACGGATCAAAATCAATGGTTGGTATAAAACCACCCCACTTAGAGGAAACGAAATCAGTGTCTCTGGTGTCGGGATTATAGAAAAGTTCTTTATTCCATCGGTCATCAGGAACTTCGGTAACACAATCTTTACCGGACAAAATATTTTTCCAGTATTCCTCTAACGTTTGGGCTTGAGGAAAAATACCTGCCATACCTACAATTGCCAATTTAGAACCACTAGGTTCTTTAGTTGGTTCTGTAAGGTTTTCTAATTTTGAAAGAACTTTATTGTTTTCTATTGCTACGTCTTTGTGGAGTTCTTTTATGGTAGTTGAATTGCCTCTTAATGCACCAACCTGTCCAATCATAAATACCCCTTTATTTAACTGGTCTTCATTGGATAGTTTGATAAGTTCTTTACCCTGTCTTTCAATTCCTTTTGCAGCAATTCTTTGACGTCCCAAGTTCATTTCTTCAAGTTTCAACCAAACTTCTTTGGAATCCAAACCTTCTGCAAATAATCGTTGTTTTTCTTGATCGAATAATTTGGTAAAAGGGGTAGGTAGAGCTCTGGTTTCTTGACCTGGAGCCGCTTCTAGTAAAACGGTTTTATCATGTGCTACGGATTGTTTTTGATATTCATCTGAGATAGCACCCGTTTCCACAGCTTCTTTTGTAAATAAGTAAGAAGTTCCCATCAATATACCAATTTTAGCTCCTTTTGCTGCTAAGGATGCAGACATAATAGAGATAAATGCAGAAGAAAATGCATCGTGAATTCCTCCTGCAAAGAATATATTTAATGTACTTGGTTGGTCGTCTTTTAATAAACGATAGATTTGTTTTTCCCAAAGAACCATACTAGGTAAAGGGCCAACATGTCCACCGCTTTCTCTTCCTTCAAAAATGAAATTTCTGGCACCTTCTTTTAAGAACATGTCCAGTAATGATACAGATGGTACATGTAAAAATGCTTTGATACCTTCCTTTTCATAAGGTTTAGCTAATGAAGGTCTTCCACCTGCAATGATAATAAAAGGAGGTTTATTTTCAAGGATGTATTTCATTTGCTCTTCACGCAATGGTGCCGGAGCAAAACCTAAGATACCCACACCCCAAGCCTTATCTTTTAATAGAGCATGTGTTTTTTCAACAGCATCTTTAGCTGCTTGTCCAATCATCAAGCTCATTGCTATAAATGGAACACCACCTTCATTGGCAATTTTTTCAGCAAATTCAGGTACGTCACTTACACGGGCCATAGGACCTTGAGCGATAGGAAATCTGGTTCCTAATTCTTTCGCAAGAGGGCTGTTCTCTCCGATTATATTTAAATTTTTAGCTTGCAATAAATGCCCATAGGCAGCTTCTTGAAAAGCTATAATTAAATTTTCAAGCTTTTTGTATCGTTCTACAAAATCCACGGATAAGCAAATATCCTGCCCCATAGGAATTATATTTTGAGAAAGATCCAGGCCGCCTAAAAAAGGTAAAATATCTTCATATTTTGCTTGTATTGGTAATTCCGGTGAATTTTTTCTAAGTAAGATTCTGAAATTGTCGATAATAACAGTTTCGCTTCCACTCAGTTTGTTAAAAATATTTTTTAAATCTTTAGATATACTACATTCTGGAAAAAGAGCGATTTGACTATCAAGTATGATACCTTGTGCCCCCATTGCTAAGGCAGCAGCAGAGGTATGAATACCCATTCCTCCTTGTATGTAAATTTTAGTTTTTAATTTTTTGTGCTTGTTTTTGATTCCTTGAAAAAGAACGTATGAGGATTCATAAGCCACTTTTCCTGCTCCTTCATTTCCTTTTAATATAATTGATTCTACCCCTTTTTTGATGGCTTCTTCTGCTTCATCCAATGAGTGAACTTGATGAAAAATTTCTATATTTTTTTTAACAGAAATTTTAAAATTAAAAGGAATAAATATTTTTGTTACATTTTCAGGAAGTGTAAGGTCAGCCATTGATTCTGACACAAAACATACACCAAATGATTCTCTTGTTTTTTCAGAAAGTTCATTTAAACTTTGAATAGCTTTGTTTTTATCTCTTCCTAAATGTAGGATTGGAAAAGCCCCGGTTTTAATAGTTTTTAAGGCTAGATCAACGTCAGGTAATTCAAAAGGAGAAAGAACAAATAACTCTTTTTTTTCTTGCATGGCTTAAAAAAATTGTATTTAGTAAATATTTAACTTATCAATGTTTTTTACTACTTAAGATAATCTAGGATCACATAGTATTAACTAAACATATTCCCCTTATAATTAAAGGGGGAAATCGAATCGCAAATATAATCAAAAAAAGAATAATTTTAACATTTTGTTAATATTAATTTATATTAAGTTTTTGATCTTGCGAACCTGCCAAAAAAAGATAATTATTGCTAAAATAGTAGAGATTGTATCGGATAAGGGGATAGAGTACCACACCCCATTTAAATTTAAGTAGTTAGGTAGAATAAATAATGAGGGAACAAGTAGTAAGAATTGTCTGCTCATACTTAAAATAAAAGCAATAACAGCTTTTCCAATACATTGGAAAAAATTGGATATAACCATTTGTATACCGCTTAATGGTAAAGTTATGGTCATTATTTGTAAAGCTAAAGATGCTTCTTTTGCTAATTTTGGGGAAGGATTAAAGGGTTTAACAACAAGTTCAGGAAATAAAAAACCGAATAAAAACCCTAGACATCCAATAAAAAATCCGGTTTTAAGGCTGTAAGTTAACGTGTCCTTAACTCTATTCATATTTTCAGCACCGAAATTATAACCTATAATAGGCTGCATTCCTTGAGTTAAACCTACTAATACCATTATAAATACCATGATCAGGCGATTGGCTATGGTATAAGCTTCTATGGCTGTGCTGCCTCCGTAAACATTAAGCCTGTTATTTATGAATAAAACAACAACAGATGCAGCAAGTAACATGAAAAAAGGAGCAAACCCCACATTAATTATGGACCAAATGATCTTATAATTGGGTTTTAAACTTTTCCAGTGAAAATATACAATGGAACTAGAATTAAAAAAATGTTTTAAAACGACACCCAAGCCTATCGCCATGGAAATATTGGTTGCTATGGCAGCACCTTTCATTCCCCATTTCAATACAAATATAAAGATGGGAGCCAAAATAATATTGGCGACAACTCCTATAAGCATCATATACATGGCTTTTTTAGGATATCCTGATGCTCGCATGATACTGTTGAGAGCATAATTAACCGTTAAAAATATATTTCCCGGAAGATAATAGAGTAAAAATTCTTTTGCAAATGGGAATGTTTGAGGAGTAGCTCCAATACCAATAAGTATCGGATCCATGTAGGCATACATACCTATGATTAACAAGAAAGTTAATGCGGTAGCTAATAAAATGGAATTTCCCAATACGATATTGGCAGATTTCATATCTTTTTGGCCTAGAAAAATTGAGGTACGTGTAGACGCTCCGGCTCCAACCAGCATACCTATTCCTGAGATAAGGTTCATTATGGGAAGAAGAACTCCCAGTCCTCCTATAGCATGATCTCCCAAATTTTCTCCATGACCTATATAAATACTGTCAATGATATTGTACAAAGCAATTACTATAGTTCCTATAATAGCCGGAACGGCATATTTCCAAATAAGTTTGCCGGGTTTTTCATTCTCCAGCTCTGAGATGTTTTGAGATTTATCTATAGCTTCCATTCGTAATAATTAAGATCGTCTGTTTTTTAATAAAATAGTTAGTTAAGTAAAGGAAAAGAATAGGTTATTAATCTTTTTTATGAAGATTAATAATCTATTCCATATAGTTTTTGAGAAAGGTTAATCTTTCACTAATAAGCGAAAACCTTCTCCATGAATATTTACGATTTCTACATTGTCGTCATCTTTAAGTAATTTTCTGATTTTAGCAATGTAAACATCCATGCTGCGAGAAGTGAAATAATTATCATTATGCCAAATTTTAGTTAAGGCTTCTTCTCTTGGCATAAGATCATTTTTATACTTGCAAAGAAGTTTTAAAAGCTCATTCTCTTTAGGAGATAATTTATGCATTTTACCGTTAACCTCTAATTGACGTAATTTGGTATTAAATTTAAAATTGGAAATTTCATAAATTTCTTTGTCTTCATTTTCAGAATTAACGGAAGAATTGGAATTCCTTTGAAGAACGGCATTAATTTTATACAATAAAACTTCAGAATCAAACGGTTTAGTTATATAATCATTAGCGCCAAGTTTATATCCGGTAAGAATATCCTCACGCATGTTTTTAGCTGTTAAAAAGATAATCGGAACATCCGGATTAATGTCAATAATTTCTTTAGCTAATGTAAATCCGTCTTTTTTCGGCATCATTACATCGGAGAGACAAATATCAAAATTGTCTGCTTTAAATTTTTCTAACCCATCCTCACCATCAACAGATAGGGTTACATCGTAATCGTGAATAGAGAGGTAATCTTTTAAAACAGCACCAAAACTTGGATCATCTTCTACTAATAATAGCTTTACTTTTTTATCCATGATATTTTTAATTTAGAGGAATACGTACAATAAAAGTGGTTCCTTTATGTAATTTACTAACAACTTTAATACCACCATTATGTAACTTAATAATATTTTTTACGTAGGTTAAGCCTAATCCGTGACCTTTTACATTATGTATGTTTCCGGTTTCTTCCCGATAAAATTTTTCAAATATTTTTTTTATAACGTTTTCAGACATACCTTTTCCTTTATCTGAAATTTCAACTACGTAATCATTTTTATCGTTGTAAGTTTTTACCGAGATTTCAGGTTTTTCTAATGAATATTTGTTCGCGTTGTCTAATATGTTAACAAAAGCATTGGTGAGATGAAATCCATCCACATTTCCAATATATTTATCTGCTAAATACTCTTCTTTAATTGTTCCCCCTCGTTGTTCCACTTGTACCCGAACAGTTTTAATGCTGTTTTTCAGGATTTGTCGAATATCTGTTTCTTTTCGGATCAGTTGAAGCGCATTTCGTTCAAGTTTCGACATTCTCAAAACCATCTCTACCTGTTTTTTCATTCTATCATTTTCTTGCTTGATTAAAGAAGTATAGAATTTCATCTTTTCCGGTTCTGATTGAACTTTCTCCGAATTTAGCGCATCCGTAGCAATATTAATGGTTGCTATAGGAGTTTTAAATTCATGAGACATATTATTTATGAAATCAGTTTTTATTTCAGAAATCTTTTTTTGCTGGGACATATAATATATGGAAGCAATATATATAGCAATAATGACCAAAGTAGAGGCTATTGTTACCCCAATAGCTCCCAAAATAGGATTTAGTACGGAATATTGTTTAGAAGGAAAATAAACGGATAAATAATATTGGGTATTATCTTTTCCGTCAGAAAATAAAACTACATTGTAATTTTGAGTAAACTTATTACTTAAGATAAAATCATCACTATGGATTTTAGTTAATTTAAGTTTATTGTTGAGCACTCCGCATTTAAATTCAGTATTAATATTGTGCTTTTTAAGTTCTAAGCTAACCACTGAATCTATTAGCTGCATGTTAATCCTGGATTCCAAACTCATCTGGTTTACACTCAATCTTGCAAATTCGTCCAAGGTAAATTTAGGGCTTACAAAACTATTTTCAATATTTTTTTCAATCGGTTTAATATTGGTTTGAAGCGAATCTTTTTTAATTTTTAATACGCCTTCATCTGTTAGTAAATTGGTGATTTTTAAAGTATCTTTTTTTGAAAAAGGAATGATGAGAGGCTTTTTATTAACGATTGTTTTTTTATAAATGATGTATTTAACAGACTGAGAGTCAATAACACTCATGGCTGTTTGGATGGTGCTGGAATCTTTTTGATTATTGATGTCTTGATAGAAATTAGTAAATGGTTTGTAAAATTTATTAATCTCTATAGTATTAATTTTTTTGGAAGAATTATTTAGTGCTTTGTATACACGAGATGAAAAATCCTGTTCACCTGCATCTATAGCTTGTTTCAGCCAAAAAATCTGCAATCCCACAAAAACTATAAGGGAAATGGTCATTAATCCCGATAAAATAGGGATGAAACGTTCCTTCATAGTACAAAATTAATCATTTTAACCGATGAAATTTACGACATATCGAAAATTTTCAATATTTTTAAAATCTTATCTGATTAAAAAAAAAGCTAAAGAAATATTTATTACGTTTAAAATATTATATGGAGAATAATTTTAAAAATGATTTAAATTTGTACGTCTATAACTATATTATATTATGCACCAAGAAGAAAAAAAATCTTTAAATTTTTTAGAGCAGATAATTGAAGAAGATTTAGAAAACGGTTTTCCTAAAGAGAAATTAAGATTTAGATTTCCACCTGAGCCTAACGGCTATCTTCATGTAGGCCATATTAAGGCCATATGGATAAATTTCGGATTGGGGCAGAAATATAATGTACCCGTTAATTTACGATTTGATGACACTAATCCGGTTAAAGAAGATCAAGAATATGTTGACGCGATTAGAAAGGATGTAGAATGGCTGGGATATACTTGGGATAAGGAATGTTATGCTTCTGATTATTTTCAACAGTTATATGAGTGGGCTATAAAATTAATTAGAGAAGGAAAAGCATATGTTGATAATCAGACTTCAGAAGAGATGAATGAGCAGAAAAAAAATCCTTTTGAAGAAGGTATCGAAAGTCCTTATAGAAACAGGAGCATAGAGGAAAACCTTGATCTTTTCCAAAGAATGAAAGAAGGAGAATTTGAGGAAGGAAGTTGTGTACTTCGCGCAAAAATAGACATGAAATCTCCGAATATGAATATGAGGGACCCGGTAATGTATCGTATTTTAAAAAAACATCATCAAAGAACCGGTAACGATTGGTGTATATATCCTTTATACGATTGGACACATGGAGAATCAGATTACATAGAGCAGGTTTCTCATTCTTTATGTTCTCTGGAATTTGAAAATCACCGACCTTTATATGAATGGTTTTTGGATCAAGTATACGATCCGGCAAAAGTTAAAAGTAAGCAACGTGAATTTGCCAGATTAAATTTAAGTTATACGATTACTAGCAAACGAAAATTATTGCGTTTAGTAGAAGGAAATTATGTATCCGGTTGGGATGACCCGCGAATGCCTACCGTATCGGGTATGAGAAGAAGAGGATATACTCCTGAAGCTATTAAAGATTTTATGGAACGAGTAGGAGTGGCTAAAAGAGACAACATTATTGATTTTGCTTTATTAGAATTCACGGTAAGAGATCACCTTAATAAGATTGCGCCAAGAGTCATGGCTGTGATCAATCCGGTGAAAGTTGTAATCACTAATTACCCGGAAAACTCAGAAGAAAATGTTTGCATTGAAAACAATCCGGAAAATAGTGATGCGGGAGAAAGAGAAGTTCCTTTTTCAAGAGAAATATATATAGAAAGAGAAGATTTTATGGAAGAAGCTCCTAAGAAATTTTTCCGATTGACCTTAGGAGGAGAAGTCCGATTAAAAGGAGCTTATATAATTAAAGCAGAATCTGTTGAAAAAGACGAAAACGGTGTAATTCAAACCATTTATTGCACGTATGACGATAAAAGTAAAAGCGGAAGCGGGACAGAAGAAAGCATGCGAAAAGTGAAAGGTACTTTGCATTGGGTGTCCGTTAAACACGCATTACCTATAGAAGTGAGAATCTATGATCGATTATTTAAAGAAGAATCTCCGGATACGCAAGAAGGTGACTTTTTAAATTTTTTAAATCCGGATTCTTTAAAAACTATTCATGGTTTTGCAGAACCCGGCTTAAATGGTACAAAAATTGGAACAAAATATCAATTCCAAAGACTTGGGTATTTTGCAGTCGATGACGATTCAACAGAAAATCATCTAATTTTTAACAGAACTGTAACATTAAAAGATACCTGGGCGAAAATCGCTAATAAATAAAGTTTTAAATTATGAAAAAAATAATCTTTTTAATTGCTCTTTCTTCTTTTTCACTTTTCAGTGAAGCTCAACAAGTAAAAACTCCGGCAGCAAGTTTAAAAGCGGAGGTTGAACAAATGGTAGGTTTAACAGATGTTGAATATGAATATTCTCGACCTAATAAAAAAGGAAGGGTAATTTTTGGCGGATTGGTACCTTACGGCCAAGTCTGGAGAACAGGAGCTAATGAAAATACAACCATTAAGTTTGGGGATGATGTTGAGATTGATGGAAAAACTATTCCTAAAGGTAAATATGCTATATATACAATCCCCCATGAAGATACGTGGGATGTAATTTTTTATTCCGATTCAGAAAATTGGGGAACACCTGAAAAATGGGACGATAAAAAAGTGGTTTTAAAAACAACGGCACCGGTTAAAAAATTGGCAGAATCAGTGGAATCATTTACTATAGGAATAAATAATCTTTCAGATAATTCCGCACATTTACAATTTATGTGGGATCAGGTTTTGGTAGATATAACTTTCCATGTACCGACACAAAAAATAGCAAATGCAAGTATTGACGGTATATTATCTAACCCAAGAGCAGATGCTAATGCTTATTATGCTTCAGCCAATTATTATTTACAATCTAATGGAGATATGAAGAAAGCTTTAAATTGGATCAATAGAGCCATTGATTTAAAGCAAGGAGAATCCCCTTATTGGTATTACAGAGTTAAATCGCAAATTCAAGCTAAGTTAGGAGATATAAAAGGGGCAATAGATTCAGCTGAGAAATCTTTAGATGGAGCTCAAAAAGAAGGTAATAAAGATTACATTAGATTAAACACCGAATCTATTAAAGAATGGAAAAAAATATTATAAAATATTAATGTTAAAAAAAACAGAACGGTAAGAGATTTCTTACCGTTTTTAGTAGTATATAGTTTATAGAAGATAAATTTTTGGATTTTACAATCTGTTCAAATTTGTATTTATAAATAAGGTAAATGCATAAATTTCCGATCCATAAAGAAGCTATTATTGTTCCGATCGTATTAGTCGGTGCCATATGGTTGGTATTTCTATTGCAAAATTTATTGGTTTTCAAAGAATGTTATGGAATCATACCTCTTAAGCTAAAAGGGTTGAGAGGAATACTACTATCACCGCTATTTCATGGAAACCTTACCCATATACTCAGTAATACAATTCCTTTATTTGTATTAACATTTTTTACTTTTCAGTTTTATGAAAAATTGGCATATTTCGTTTTACTAAATGGATGGATTATATCCGGTTTTGTGGTTTGGTTACTACCCAATTTTTCTTTACTAAATTCTTCCGTTTTATCTTGTCATATAGGAGCCAGTGGTATTATCTATGTTTTGGCTTCATTTCTTTTTTTTAGTGGAATTTTCAGGCATGAAAAAACCTTACTGGCAGTTTCATTAATTGTCGTTTTTTTATATGGGAGCTTAGTTTGGGGAATATTTCCCAGAGAACTTTTAGGCATATACGATGATCGACCTATTTCTTGGGAAAGTCATCTGTCGGGAGCAGTAACCGGGTTTATATTAGCTTATATGTTGAGAAGAATAGGTAAAAAAAGAGAAAAACCTCAATGGGATAAGGATGAGTATGATCATTCTGATGATGAAAAACTTTGGGAAAAATACCAATTGGAATATCCTGAATATTTTAATGAAGAAGATCCTTCGAAATCTGATTCGACTTCAGAGATAAATAAAACAGACAATGTCCATTACGAAGATGAAAAAGATTCTTTGAAAAATCAAGAGAAACTATAGGTCAAAAACCGAAGGTCGTTTAGTGATAATGCTGTCTTTAATCCAAAGAAAAAATGCTCCGGTAAGATATAAAGCAAAAATCCCACCTAAAGTAATAAATGACAAGTAGATAAATAAAAGTCTTAATTTAGACGCCCGTACTCCGAATTTTTCCGATACACGTGAAATTACTTCAAATCCGTTTGCTTCAAATAGGGTGCGTAATTTTTCTATCATAAAAAAGTATATATTAAGTTAATACATATAAGGTAAAAAATTACAATTTTTTATTTACAAACATCAATTTGCTAAAATTGAACCAAAATACCGCCCAATACTTGAGCTCCTAAGACTTTATAATCTTGAAAGCGTTCGTAATTTTTACTGAATAAATTAGTTCCATTAACAAATAGTGAAAAATTCTTATATAATTTATAAGAAGCCGAAAGATTAAGATCTACATAACTGTCTAAAGTAGTTATTCCCTCCCTAACAGATGAAGAGGCAGGATCGTAATAAAAATAATTACTCTTACGCTCACCGGTAAAAAATAATTTTGCTTCTAATTTTAATTTATCTTCTAAAGTTTTATAATTACCATCTAAACCTACTTTAAAATTTGGTAAATTATAAGCATGTTTAAGCTCATCCAGATTGTAATTATGATATTCTCCTTCCAATCCAATAGTCAAATCTCCGGTCCAAAAATATTGTAAAGCACCTTTAACAGTAATAATATTACCATCATCGTACACAGCATTAAAGGTATTTAATCGGTTATAGGCCTTTAATACAGAAGGCAAGGTAAGGTCATAAGGATTTCTCATGAAAAAATAAAGGTTTTCGGCTTTACTGAATGATCCTTCCGCTTCGTACTTAATGCTTTCATCTATATCCCCTTTAACCCCTCCATAAACTTTATATAATATATTGGTAGGTCTTAACAATTGATTGGAGTATAAATACGGATTTTCCGAAAATAAGTCGGACATATTATTAAGTTTTAAACCGCCATCAATACCGGCATATACATTAATTTCTCTGGCAGCATTGAATAAAAATTCAGCCTTAGGATGGAAGAAAATTTTTGTATTATTACCTTCCAATTCGCCATTATAGGCAATATTAGCACCCACTTTTAAATAAGAACCTTGACTGGAAATTCGTAACACAGGAGAAAATCCGGCAGTTAAAAATGAATATTTATCTTTTGTGTTCAATCCGAAATGCGTATAAGTATAATTAAACAATACATCTGCTTCCACGCCAAAATTTAAACCGGGTAGCATAAGATTTGCATTTTCAGAACTTTTAGCCAGCTTTGCTTTTAAGTCTACAAAAGTTTCATTTGAATCAAATTTGTCCCACATATATCCGGCTTTTAAAGAAGCTTTGTCCAAATAATTATTACTATACATGTCATAATCGGATTTAAAGGTAAGTTGATTGGTATTTTGCCTTAAATTCATGTGGGGAGTTGCATGTATTTCCGGTGTGTTAAGACCGTAATAATTAGTTCCATTATAGGTATAATTTCCCGCAAAATGTAATTTCCCCGTTTTTAATTTAAAAATGTAAAAAGCTTCTGCATCAATTGTTGAAGAAGAAGTTTTCCAATCGTATTTGTTTTTAGGACCATCGGTAGAAAGTGCAGACAATTTAATACCGGTCAAATTATTATTTATCGGATAATTAAAATACAAATCCCCCAGTACCGTATTTCTGGTTCCATAACCTAACTTAGCATGATTGTCATAATATGAATTAGTAAAATCAGTGTTTAAGGATTGAGGAGGCAGTTGAGACGTTTGAAATTCAGAAACAGCAGGAACATCAATAATCGTATAATTTAGTGAATCATTTTTTACTGAGTTTTTTTCATTAGACGGTGGATATTTATCCGGATCTGTTTTCTTTTTCTCAATATTTTTTACATTAACATTCGGATTTTTCTTTTTTCCAATGGTTAATATTTCTTCTTTAATTTGAGAATATCCTGATGTGGTTGAAATAGTCGCTATTAAAATTAAAATCAGTATTTTATATTGAGTATTCATAAACTTCAAAACGAGATATAATTATTTAATATGGTTAAGTTGAGTTTGGGCATCTTGAACAACATCCGGAAACTCTTTATAATTTTCTATAATTTGCTCCAATATATAAGTAGCCTGATAATTATCTTTAAGGTTTAGATAATTTTTGCTCATTATAAGAAGAGCTTTAGCTCCCCAATACTGTTGATCAGAATATTTAGATGTTAAATTAAATATTACGGAATTACTGGCATCGTATTTTTTATCTTTATTTTTAAATAATGCGTTATAGTATAAGGCCTCAGCTTTTACCGCATTGTTTTTAGATTGTTCAAGTGTTGTAAATACTGATTTTGCGTCATTTATTTTTCCCGAATTGTATAGACTGCGCGCTTTTATCAAAGTGGCTTGTTCTTTTACAGTAGAAGGATTTTTGGAATTATTCAGTACTTTTATAGCCATTTCATTAGCCTTAGTATATTCTTTATGATCGGAATAGATATACATCAATTCTAATTCGGCGAAAGATTTATAGTTCTGATTGGAAGTAATTTTATACAAAGATTCTAGCGAATTTTGAGCAGCTTCGTCTTTTTCTTGTTTTATATAAATTTGAGAAAGTCTAACCAAAGCATCTTCCTGGAATTCATTGGATGATTCTGAAACTTCTTTTAATGCCTCTAACGCTTGATTATAATTAGTTAGCTGAAAATAACTTTCTCCTAAATAATAGAGAGAGGTTATTTTACGATTTGTAGTTGGAAACTTAGTTAAAAAAGTCGCAAATTCTTGAGAGGCTGCAGAGTAATCTTTAGATAAAAATTTCTTTTGTGCAGACATAAAAGACAATTCCTCAGCTTCCGCACGGTCCATATTATAGCCTTTTCTATTTGCCCAGTCAATATATTCATTTTCTTTACCGCTTTCAATAAATGCAGTTTTAGCTCCGGTAATAGCTTGTATAGCATAATCGGTTTTAGGATAATTATCGGCAATAGTTCCATAATTTACAATAGCTTTTTGATATTCTTTTAAACTGGTCAAATTATCAGCAATACCAAGATATGACATAACCACTAAGTCATTATTTTTGGAAGAGCTGATAACTTTCTGAAAATAGTTATTTGAATTCTGATAATTTTCAGTTTCAGCGTACGCTGTACCTAATTCAAAATATGCATCGTTAATTTTTCCCGATTTTGGATATGCTTTAATGAACTTTTCAAGTTCAACAATTTTATTTTTATAATCTTTTTGCAGACCATATACAATAGCTTTTTGATATTGAGAATATTCCCTGTCTTCGATAGAAGAGGTATACGCTTGATCATACATTTGAATTGCTTGGTTAAGCTGATTGCTGCCTAATAATGCATCGGCAAGACGTAACTCTGCATCTGCTTTAAATTCTTGCTTTGGATTTTTAAGATATTCTTGAAATGAAACTGCTGCCAAATCGAAATTCTTCAATTTTAAATAAGAATATCCTTTTTGATACATCACTTGCGAACTTTCCGGTATGGTAATTCCGGAATTTTGCAAAAGTTGTAATTTATCAATAGCATTTTGAAAATTTCCTAATTGGTATTGACAATCGCTATACCAATAGAGTGAACGAGCATAAAATTGAGAATTATTTTTTAAAAGTATGGCTTTTTCGAATTCTTGAGAAGCCGATTCTATTTTACCCTGATTGTATAATTGTACTCCGTAGGCATAAGCAACTTCTTGCTCTTTAAGTTTCAACTCCGAAGATTTATTGGGTATGGAAGATAAAAGTTGAGAGGCTTCTGAGAAATTTCCGGAATTAATATATGATTTAACCAGCAATTCATTGATTTCCGATTGATGCTTGGAAGCGGGATATCTTTTTAAATAGGTATTTAAAACTTTGGAAACAGGCTCATAAGGATTACCTACTTCATAACTCAATTTCGCATAATTTAAATAGGCGTTTTCTTGAATTTTTTTGTCAAAATCCATTTCAGAAGCAGCTTTGAAAGCAGTTAAAGCTTCTTTCTTTTTATTTGTTTTCAGGTAGGAATTCCCCAATTGGTAATATGCATTTTGTGAAATGGGAGAAATATCTCCAACAGTTATTTTATTAAAATAAGTAACTGCTTCTTCATATTTCTTGGCTTGATACAAAACATATCCCATTTGATAATAATCGCTCAAAGTTGGAGAAGCACTATTTTTTATATAAGATGAAAGATAGGGTTCGGCTTCGGCATACTTTTTTAATTTGAAATAACTTTCTCCTATAATTTTTATTATCTCATTTTTTAACTCAGGATATTGATTAGAAGCTAATAAAGTTTTACCGGTAGATATGGCAGAATCATATTCACCGTCATTAAAATAAATCTGAACCATATAAGGCTTGATTTTTTCGGTAAATTCCGGTTGATTTAATAAGGATGTGAATTTTTTCTTAGCTTCAATATGCTCACCGTTAGCATAAGCTATATGACCTAACAAAAAGTCTATTTGATTTTTGTATTGGTTGCTATAGGATCCTTTTTCCAAGTTTTTTTCAGCATTTTCAAAATCCTGATTCATAAATTGAGCATACCCGAGTTTGATGTATTGATTGGCTCTTTTATTAGGAGGAAGTTTGTCTATAGCTACTTTAGAGAGTTCTTCTGCTGCACGAAAATAATCCTGATGTATTAAATAGTAATTTCCCAATTGGAGGTGTGCTCTTTCAGTTAATACGCTTTGCGGATATTTATTGGTAAAAGCATCAAATTTCTTTTCTGCTTCTTCATCTTGTAAGATGAGGCTTATCAGAGCATCGTAAAAATTGGCAATTTCCAATTGATAAGATCTCAGATTAGAAAAGTTAATTAAATCATTAATTATATATTGAGTTCCTCTATAGGCTTCATTTTCATATAATTCCTTTGCGTTGCTTATCTGGTAATTGTTATAATAAATTTCAGATAATTGAGCATTCACAAATAAATTTGCTCCTAATAATGGGATAAGCCATTGGATTTTTTTTCGCATAACTTTAGTGCATATTTTTAATATAAACGACTTTTTTAGTTTTAAAAAATTCCTCGTCAAAATAATCTTTTAACTCATAGAGTGTAGCTTCGGGAAAATTTTTCAATTCTTCAGTTAGATCTCCTCCTTTTAAATATAAAACGCCATTTTGTAAACTATTGATATTCTTAGATGTAAATTTTCCTTTAATCCAAGACATAAAAACAGGCATTTGAGTAACCGCTCGGCTTACTACAAAATCAAATTTCTCTTTAATTTTTTCGGCTCGTGTATGAATACCGATGACATTATCTAACTGTAATTCTTGTGCAATTTCATTAACAACCCTAATTTTTTTTCCAATGGAGTCGGCCAAAGTAAATTGAGATTCCGGAAAAAGTATAGCTAAAGGTATACCCGGAAATCCGCCACCTGTACCAATATCCAAAACTTTGGTAGAAGGAGCGAACTGCATTACTTTTGCTATTCCCAAAGAATGAAGGACATGTTTTTCAAGTAAAGAATCTATATCTTTCCTTGATATAACATTGATTTTTTCATTCCAATTTGAATACAAATCAGGGAGTTTTTCGAAACTATGCAATTGTTTTTCAGTTATCTCCGGAAAATACTTTTGTATTAAGTTTGTCATGGGTATTAATAGATATACAAAAATATAAGTTTTAATAATATAAGACTCTATTTTATAATAGACATTTGCTTTTATTACAACAAAAATAAGGGTTTAAGAGTAAGAAGAAGACTTTTTAAAGTCATTAAACAAAATTTATAAAGATCAGATGGTAAAGATAAAATTTAATTGGAATGCTATTAATATAAATTATAATTTATTTTGAAAGCAAGTTATTTTTGATTCGACAATTAATTTATATTACCTATTTTTATAAAATAAAAAACGAACCTACACTACTTAAATATAAAATAATTACTATAAATATGATTTCCTTCATTCAGAAACGAATTGATATCTCTCAAAAAAGCATAGAAAATACGGTAAAATTATTAAACGAAGATCATACCATACCCTTTATTGCCCGTTATAGAAAGGAGATGACCGGAAATCTGGATGAAGTTCAATTATTCAATATATGTAAGTTAAAAACAGATTTTGAAGAAATTCAAAAACGTAAGGAGTTTATTATAAAAAGCATTGACGAGCAAGGAGCATTAACCGAAGAATTTAAGCAAAGAATAGAAAATTGTTTCGAACTTACTCTTTTAGAAGATTATTACTTACCCTATAAAAAGAAAAGAAAAACAAAGGCGTCTGTTGCAATTGAAAACGGTTTAGAACCTTTAGCAAAAATCTTAATGGCGCAAAAACCGATTTCAGATTTAACTCTATTAGCTTCAAAATACACCTCAGATAAGGTATTGTCAGTAGATGATGCTCTTCAAGGTGCCGGATATATTATTGCAGAATGGATTAACGAAAATAATTATGTACGTTCAAATTTAAGACGTTTTTTTCAACAAACTGCCGTATTGGAATCTAAGCTGATTAAAGGAAAAGAGGAGGAAAAAGAAGCACAAAAATTTTCAAATTATTTTGAATTTTCTGAAAATTTAAAACATTCGCCATCTCATCGGTTTTTAGCAATCTTACGAGGGGAAAAGGAAGGAATTCTACGCGTTAAAGTTAAAGTTGACTCAGAGGAAGCCTTACATATAATAAGCAAACATATAATTAAAACTCATGAAAAAGTAATTAAAGATCAACTACTTTTAGCAATAAAAGATTCTTTTTCACGCTTATTAGAACCGGCGCTAAGTAATGAAGTTTTCCAGAAAGCCAAAGAGTCAGCCGACCAAATAGCCATTCAAGTGTTTTCATCCAATTTAAAGCAATTGTTATTGCAATCACCTTTGGGGGAAAAAAGAATTCTGGCAATTGATCCCGGATATAAGTCAGGTTGTAAGTTGGTTTGTTTAGATGAAAATGGTAATTTATTACACAATGATACCATATATCCTCATCCTCCCCAAAAAGAAACCAAAGAATCAATTAAAAAAATTAAATCTTTAATTAATGCCTATAAAATTGAAGCCATATCCATAGGTAACGGTACAGCCTCCCGAGAAACGGAACGATTAATACAATCCATAGCTTTTGATCGTCCTCTAAAAGTTTTTGTTGTAAATGAAGCCGGGGCGTCGGTTTATTCTGCATCTAAATTGGCTCGGGAAGAATTTCCATCCTATGACGTTACGGTAAGAGGAGCAGTTTCCATAGGAAGAAGGTTGTCTGATCCACTTGCAGAATTGGTAAAAATAGAACCTAAAGCCATAGGAGTGGGACAATATCAACACGATGTGGATCAAACATTATTGAAAAAAGAACTCGATGCAGTTGTTATATCTTGCGTAAACAGTGTAGGAGTAAACCTTAATACAGCCAGTAAATCCTTATTGTCTTATGTTTCGGGTATAGGAGAAAAGATGGCTGAAAATATTGTTCAGTACCGTTCGGAAATGGGAGCATTTTCAACCAGGCAAGACCTGAAAAAAGTTCCCAGACTTGGTGAAAAAGTATTTCAACAAGCATCCGGATTCTTAAGAATTCCGACATCTGAAAATCCTTTAGACAATTCCGCTGTTCATCCCGAAAGCTATTCACTAGTTATGAAAATGGCGAAAGATTTAGGAGTAAAATTGGGAGATTTAATCCGAAATAAAGAACTAATTCAAAAAATAAAATTAAACAATTACGTAAACGAAGAAGTAGGGATTTTAACTTTGGAAGATATTTGTAAAGAATTGGAAAAACCAGGTTTAGATCCAAGAACACAAGTAAAAATGTTTACTTTCGATCCTTCTTTAAAAACCATTGATGATTTAAAACCGGGAATGAAAGTTCCCGGAATAATCAATAATATCACTAATTTCGGTTGTTTTGTAGATATAGGAATTAAAGAGAATGGATTAGTTCATCTTTCTAAAGTATGCAATGATTTCATAACAGACATTAGCACAGTCGTGCATCTTCATCAACATGTAGAAGTAAAAATAATCGATATAGATAAGGAACGAAAGAGAATACAATTATCTATGATTGATTAAATTGATTAAAAGGTTAATAAAAGATCTTTGGATAAAAATATAGGTTCTATTATAGATTATATAATTATTTTAATTTTTTAAAATACATATACTATATTTTTATCACATAAAATAAAAAGTATATATAAATATAAAACACTTCAAAACTTTTAAATTATATAATTATTGCTCTAATAGTAGTAAAAAAAAATAAGAATTAATATCTTTATCCATTCATTATCCGTATTTATCATAAAATCTGATTTAATAGGGTATTATTTAGTTAAATAATATAAATAAAATTAAAAAATGAAAAACCTTTATTCGTTCGTTATTTTAATATTTTTTATTGGTAAAATTTTTTCACAGGATTTTAAAGAACCCAAGATCTCGATCAAAGATCATAATGGAAATTCAGATACTGTGTATGTTGACTGTGATTATAAGTTTTTTAGAAATAAAAACATTAAACTAAGTGTAGATTATCCTATAATCAAACAAACCAATAAATATGAAGTTTCTTCCATTCAATATCCTTCAAATGTAGATTTTACCAAGGGTACTCCGGTATCAACCGGTAACTCCAATGGTAAAAACGATGATGTTTTTGGTAACGATATCATCGATATAGGTTTTAATTTTTGCTTTTATGGAAAAAGTTATAATCAGATTATTGTCAGTGATAATGGGGTAGTCAGCTTTGACCTGTCGCAAAAAAATAAAGAATGTCCGTATATTATTTCAGGTAATAATCCAAATTCCGGATTACCCAAAAATTCAATATTTGGTGTTTATCACGACATGAATAATACCACGCCGAGCAAGGTAAAAGTTGCTTATGAAGGGAAAGCTCCCTATAGAAAATTCATTATTAATTTTGATAATTTAAAACAGTACGGACCGGATCGGATTTATTCATCTTCACAAATTGTTTTGTATGAAACTTTTAATATCATTGATATATATGTTGGAAATAAAAGTAAAAACCCCCATACCACTAAAGATAAAAACGCTTTAATAGGGATCATCAATTCCAATGGATACATTGGAGTTTCTCCCCCGGGAAGAAATAGGGGAGATTGGGAAGCAAAAAAAGAAGCATGGAGATTTACTCCGAATGGAAATACGGATATTTCCGTTACTTGGTATGAAGGAAATTCTTCAAGTCCAAGTAATTGGGGGGATACTTGGGTAGTCACTCCTACTTCAAACACTTACTTTAGAGCAAAGGTTACTTATAATGGATGTAATGGTTTTTCACTTACGGATACCTTACAGGTGAAGTTTAGCAAAGAATTTCCTACGGCAGTAAAACAATCACCCCCACCTTTTTGTATTAATAATGGAGAAAGTTATACAGTTGATTTAACCTCATATCAACAACTGATAAACCCGGATCCAAATTTAAAATTTACCTATTACAGGTATAAGAATTTAACTAATCAGATTTCAGATGAAGAAGCAAAATCCTTTACTTTTTCTGATGATATGACGATCTATGTAAAAGTATTGAAAAGCGGAGTTTGTTTTGTTTCTACAGAGATAAATCTTAAATTAAATAAGAGGCCTGATTTAAAAAATAATCAGCAATTCATTGTTTGCGATGAAGGAAATGACGATATAGAGAATGTGAACCTGAATAATTTTAATTACGGAATAAATAAACGGACTACAGAGTATATAATACTGGATGATCAGATGAGAGAATTGCCCGATGTTGTTATACGTAATTACCCTATTGATTTATCAGGAACTGACGAAGATAGTGTAAAGTTTTACCTTAAAGCATGGAATAAATCCATTAGGGATAAGTCGTGTTATACCTTAATCGCATTTACTGTAAAATTGGTGAAAAAATTAGAGTTAGAAGAGTATTTAGCTGAAATTTGCGATGTTAGGGAAGGGCAATCCGTGATGTTGGATCTAACCAAATATAACTCTAACTTACTAACAAATTCACCGATCAATCCTTCCCATACTACCGTAAAATGGAAATACTATAAAGATTCCTATTACAGCAACGAAATTGTAAATCCGGATAATTGTATGTTGAGATTAAATAACACTATTTATATCAAAGCGACTCATCCGGATTTTTGTGGAGAAGTAAAAACAAAATTGATTTTAAAAGCCATCGGAGATTGTAGCGGCGGTGGCGGCGGCGGTGGCGGTGGCGGTATCGGAAATGGATTGCCATATCCAACTATATGTGATGCCAATGATACAGAAGAAGTAAATTTGGAATCGTATCTTCCTAACTTTTTGTCCGGTACTTCATTAACTCCACAAGATATTGAGATTGAAGGTTTTTATAAAGATTTGGCATGTACGGATAAACTTAAATTAAAGGATTCATCACCCGGCTATATCTATAGTGTAGAGGCACCGGCTAAATCTACTATTTATTTAAAATATAAGATTAAAAAAAGCGGAATTATAGCAGTAAGCTCAATAACTATCTTCGTATCTAAAAATCAAACATTATATAAGAGGGAATTTGATATATGCGACACATACAATGATCGTGTCGAGAAAATATACTTAAAAGATTACGAAGATTTACTTAAAGATCTTTATACTTATTCATATTCTCATCCATCCTTTGGAAATGATTCAGATGATAAAATTGTATTTTTTGACAATCAGCACGATCGGGATATGTATTTGGCAGATCCTAAACATGAAAAAGGAATGATTAAAAAGAGTTTTGATCTAACTTCGGCTGAAAATCCAAAAATAATATATCCTGCAGTCCGATATAATCGATGCAGCTATGCTTATGATTTGAAATTCAATTTGATAACAATTGAAGAAAAAGTATTGGGTCCCCATACTATTTGTGATTTTAATGATGATGGAATTGAGGTTGTTAATATATTAGAATTTATAAAAGGTTCTAAAAAGACAGATCCAAACAAGCTGGAAGAACTTCTAACTCAAGATCAGTTATCAAGTTTAAAAACTCCTATAAAAGATATAAAAAATTTAAGGTATTATAAAACCAATAAAGAAGCTCACGATGGGGGTAAAGCAACGATTACAAATCCTGCTAAATTTCAAATTGGACAAGGAATTTTTTCGGCATTTGTCAAATTAGAATTTAAAAACCAATGTCCCATTATTGTAGAGATTAAATTTAATTTAGTGCCCTCCGTACAATTGCCGGAATATACAGACTTAGAGGTTTGTGACATAGGGGATGATTATAAAGAAGAAGTAGATTTGTCTAAAATCATACTTGATTCAAAAGGGACAACCATTCAATTTTATCGTTTGATATACGATGCGGAATATGAAATAGATGCTCCCGGTGAATTGTTAGGAACGTATACGGATAGCAATACTCCAATTAAGTATCTGGTAAATACGACAACAAATATTACCAATAATGAGATATGCATGAGAGTGGAGGATCCGGTAACCAAGTGTTTTAAGATTATTCGAGTTACAATAAACTTAATTCCTGTACCGACAGTTAGTAATCCAAACATCTATATATGTGATTTTGGAAATAACGGCACAGAAAAGATCAATTCATCAAATTTATACCAACTGGTAACGGCCCCACTTATATCCAATAATTCAAAGTTGACGAATCAAATGGATTATGAATATTATGTAACAGAAAATGATGCAAAAAATGGCACTAATCCGGTAAGTGAATTTGATGTAACCAACTCCACAAAAATTTGGGTGAAGATTAAAACCAAAGATTGCTCGGATTATTTTATGTTAAATTTTTCATTAATTGAATCTCCCGTTTTAAAGCAAAATGTAAGTGTTACCATATGCAATAATAATACGAAAAATGATCAAGACAGCATCTATGAAACTATTTGGTTGGAAAATTATAACAGCCTTTTTCTTGATTCCAACATAGATAGTAATGACTTTGAATTTATTTATTTTACTAGAGAGGATGATGCACTAAAAAATCAAAATCGTATTTGGGGGAGTGCTTCGGTTACCCGATTTCCAACCACTTTTTGGGTTAGAGTAAGAAATATAAAAAGTAACTGTTTTTCAATTGCCCCTATAGAAGTTAAAGCATATCCTGAATTAGAGGTAAATCATTTTGCTACCTTATTATGTAATGAAGAAAAAAAGGTAAAAGTTAACTTAAAGGAATATCCATCTCAAATGATTGGAAGTTCATATACACTGAGTGATTTTACTGTTTCCTATCATGCAAGTAAGTACAACGCAATTTATGGGATAGATATACCTGAGGCAAATTTAGAAGAATATGAAGTTTCAGGAGGAGATGAAGTTTGGGTTAAGTTTATTTACCATAAAACAGGGTGTTTAATTATCCGTAAAGTAGAATTTTTAATTTCTTTAGTTCCTAAAGCCAATGTACACTTTATAGATATTTGTGATGAAACCGATGGAAACATAGACGGCAAGTATGTAATCAGCAATTTAGATGATTACAAAACTAATATTATTACCGGAGAATCTCTGTCCTTTATCAATTCGGAATATGATTTTACTTACTATAGAACGAAACAAGATGCAGAAGAACATAAGAATGAGGTATCGCCTGTAAACTTTACCATCAAACATAATGAATTTACCAATGTTCCTCCTGACAATCCCTTTTATACAATATATGTCAGAATAGATAAAAAAGATAAAACTTGTCCGACCATTACCGCTATTTCGGTAAATGTAAATCCAAGCCTACCGCTGGATAAACAGGAAGTTGAAATAATAGGATGTATGGATGGCCAGGATAAATCCTTCGTTGACCTTACTTCTGTTTCCAACCGGATTAGCAGTTCTTCCGATGTTCAATTTGAATATTATAAAGATGAAAATCAAGCACGAAAAGGAGAGATCAGTAATGCTGTTGCAAATCCAAATGCTTACCAAACCGGAGTGATAACTACAGATGGATTTTATAAATTTGATGAGGTATTTGTCAGAGTAAAGGATAGCAAAGGAATTCAATGCGATAGTATAGCAAAGATTAAAATAAAAGTATATCCTTATATAAAAGTAGAAAATCAATCCGTTGAAATTTGCGAATACGAACCGGACGCTACAAAATCAAAAATTAATCTTTGGGAGTTATCCCGGTCAATGCTTGAATCAAATAGCATTCCTGATCCAACGCGTTTAAATAGAATGTTCAATTCTTTACGAATTATCTACCAAGACAGTAAAGGAGTAGAGATTGGCAGAGTAGAAGACACATCAGGGCCAATACCTAATACTTTAACCGATTACGAACCCCCTGTAGGAGAAAACAAAGTAGAAATAAAAGTTAAATTCGAAAACAAAGAGAATGGATGTGGAAATGAAGGAAAAATAATAATCACCCAAAAAGAAACGCCACGCCCCAATAAGGTAACCTATACCCTGTGTGATGAAGACTTAGACGGAGAGTATAATGACGTATTACTAAAAGATTTAGATAACCTGGTAATTACCCCGTCAGCGAAACAAGAAATTACGTATTACCGCACTCAGTCCGAAGCCTTAGCAGTAAATGATCCGACGATAATTCCGATAGACAAACAAACGTACTTTACTGTGGACTTCCTGAACCCTTTATACGTACGAGTACTGAATCAAGAGAGCGGTTGTATAGGCATAAATGAAGTATGGTTTAAGAAAAATTCCAACCATGTACCAATCCCGAAAGAAGTACGCTTATCAATAAAATGCGATGATTCCCAAGATGATTCAAAAGAAATATTTAATCTACACGAATCAGAACAATTACTGGGCAATTATCCGACAAGCAGTTATCGTTATTACAGAAATGAATCAGATGCCAAAGAAGCCTTTAAAAATGAAGCGAAAGGGATTTATACACACCTGACCGAACCTGAAATAAGTAACTATACCAATAGAGAATTATATAAAGAAGGATTATACCTAGTAGATGAAATCTATGTAAGAGTAAAAGACGAAGAAGGCAACTATTGTGATGAAGTATCGAAAGTAAAACTCTACGTATATCCATATTTAAAAGTAGCAAAAGACGAACCGATCATTTGTGAATACGAACCACAAGGCAGTAAAACCCGAGTAGATTTATGGAGTTCGATATATCCAATGTTGTCATCCAATGGAGAAGAAGCAAGAATAAAGAGCTTCTTACAAGATATGCGAGTAATTTTCCAAGACAGCAAAGGAGTAGAGATTGGCAGAGTAGAAGACACATCAGGACCAATACCTAATACTTTAACCGATTACGAACCCCCTGTAGGAGAAAACAAAGTAGAAATAAAAGTTAAATTTGAAAACAAAGAGAATGGATGTGGAAATGAAGGAACAATAACAATTACCCAAAAAGAAACGCCACGTCCCAATAAGGTAACCTATACCCTGTGTGATGAAGACTTAGACGGAGAGTATAATGACGTATTACTAAAAGATTTAGATAATCTGGTAATTACCCCGTCAGCGAAACAAGAAATTACGTATTACCGCACTCAGTCCGAAGCCTTGGCAGTAAATGATCCGACGATAATTCCGATAGACAAACAAACGTACTTTACTGTGGACTTCCTGAATCCGTTATACGTACGAGTACTGAACCAAGAAAGCGGTTGTATAGGCATAAACGAAGTATGGTTTAAGAAAAATTCCAACCATGTACCAATCCCGAAAGAAGTACGCTTATCAATAAAATGCGATGATTCCCAAGATGATTCAAAAGAAATATTTAATTTACATGAATCAGAACAATTACTGGGCAATTATCCGACAAGCAATTATCGTTATTACAGAAATGAATCAGATGCCAAAGAAGCCTTTAAAAATGAAGCAAAAGGGATTTATACACATCTGACCGAACCGGAAATAAGTAACTATACCAATAGAGAACTATATAAAGAAGGATTATACCTAGTAGATGAAATCTATGTAAGAGTAAAAGACGAAGAAGGCAACTATTGTGATGAAGTATCGAAAGTAAAACTCTACGTATATCCATATTTAAAAGTAGCAAAAGACGAACCGATCATCTGTGAATACGAACCGCAAGGCAGTAAAACCCGAGTAGATTTATGGAGTTCGATTTATCCAATGTTGTCATCCAATGGAGAAGAAGCAAGAATAAAAAGCTTC
This sequence comes from Apibacter sp. ESL0432, assembly GCF_019469225.1. Lineage (NCBI taxonomy): Bacteria > Pseudomonadati > Bacteroidota > Flavobacteriia > Flavobacteriales > Weeksellaceae > Apibacter > Apibacter sp. ESL0432. The sequence continues at coordinate 217,295 of NZ_CP048266.1, forward strand.
TTACAAGATATGCGAGTAATTTTCCAAGACAGCAAAGGAGTGGAGATTGGCAGAGTAGAAGACACATCAGGGCAAATACCTAATACTTTAACCGATTACGAACCCCCTGTAGGAGAAAACAAAGTAGAAATAAAAGTCCTATTCGAAAACAAAGAGAACGGCTGTGGAAATGAAGGAACAATAATAATCACTCAAAAAGAAACCCCACGTCCACAACTGATACCTCAATTTGTATGTGATGGAGACAATAATGGAAAATATGATGACCTGTTACTCAAAGACCTTGATCCTAAAATTAAAGATAAATCAGGACATAATTATTTAGATCAACGCGTATATGAAATAACCTATCATGAAGGATATAAAAAAGCATTGAACGGAACAGGGGTATTAGATAAAAACAAATATTTTAATTTATCCGATTCAATTTATTGTAGAATTAAAAATATTCAAACCGAATGTATCGGCATTACAAAAATAGAATTTGAAACCAATGATCCTGTAGAACTTAATGATGCTACCCTATATGCTTGTGATGGAGATCAAGACGGATACGCGTATTTTCAACTTCCGTTAGTTGAACATTTATTTAAAAATCAACCCAATTCAACAATTCGTTTTTATAGAACCGAAAAGGATGCAAATAATGCCTTGAAAGATGAAGCAATGGGTAAACCTTCAAAACAAATACAAGAACCCGAATTATCTAACTATAAAAGTAATAAAGGATATGTATATGTTCGTGTGGATAATATAGATGATGATTTTTGTCCATCGGTAGCAAAAGTAGAGTTGATTCCTTATATTTCTCCAACGCCTCCTAATGAAATAGTTTATATCTGTCCAAGATATGCTGCAACACTAGACGCAGGAGATGATGGATACGATCAAATCCGATGGTATTTCAAAGGAAAATTAGTTGGGACCGGTCAATATCTGGAAAATGTTAGAGACATAGGTATTTATACGGTTGAACATACTAAAATTTTAAATTATAATATCAGCTGTACTACTACGCATCAAATAGAAGTTAAATTATTGGAAGAACCGATTATTGTTGAATTACAGCAAGGAAAAGATTATATAACCGTAATAGCAAATGGACCGGCTCCGTTGGAATATTCCATCGATAAGATAAATTGGCAAAGAAGTAACACATTTACTAATTTAAAACAAGGAATTTATACATTCTATGTACGTTCTGTTGCCAATTCTTGTGATGCTATAACATCCAAAGGAATAATTTTCGGAATTAATAATGTGATAACTCCCAACGGAGATAATTATAACGATGCATGGAGAGTATGCGGATTAGATTTGTTTAAAGGCGAAAATTCTCAAGTTAAAATCTTTGACCGATACGGTAAACAAGTTTTTGAAGAAACCTCTAATACATGTTTTGTATGGGACGGAAAACACTTAGGCAGAAATCTGCCGACATCTTCCTATTGGTACATAATTACTATTGCCGACGGGAGAGAATTTACCGGTTGGATTATGTTAAGGAATTACAATGAATCAGATCGATAAACAGTTTGCTTATAAACAATACAAAATAGAAAAGACATTCATTTACGAATGTCTTTTTTAATTTAAAAAAGCCGACTGATAGCATCGGCTTACATACAAAAGATAAATTAGGACAACAACTTCCTAACAGTTTCTGATATTGTTTTTCCTTCGGATTTTCCTTGTAATTTTTTTGAAGCTATGCCCATAACTTTTCCCAGATCTTTAATATCTTGAGCACCGGTTTCGGCTATAATCTCTCGAAGTTCTTTTTCTAATTCTTCAGGAGTAAGTTGTGCCGGAAGGAATTGCTCAATGACTTTTGCTTGTGCTAATTCATTTTCAGCCAATTCATTCCTGTTATTAGCTAAAAATTGTTCATAAGCCTCTTTTCTTTGCTTAACCAATCTTTGTAATAAAGCAATTTCCTGGTCCGGAGAAATATCTTCCGTCTTACCATCCGTTTTAAGTAATAATAATTGAGATTTAATAGCTCGTAATGATTCCAATGCTACTTTATCTTTATCTTTCATGGCGATTTTCATCGCATCCATTATTTTAGTTTCTAAGCTCATAATTATTTGTTTTAGTTAGGGACTAATCAACATTATCATGGAAAAAATTATTCGGTCGGATTTGAACTTCATTAGAATTTTTGTTAAAGTACATATCCGAACTTTTATTAGAATCTATATTTTCATCTAAATTAATGCCTTGTCTTTTATAAGCCGGAACTTTTTCTACTTCATCAACATTTTGTTTAGATAATCCTTGAAATTTGCTGTTCAGTTTTTTCAATCGTTCTCTTCTTTCTTGGATTTTTTTCTCCATAAGCTCATTCAAGGATTCTGAAGAATAATTTTTATCTTCAGAAACGGTTTGATCTTCTGTGAAAATTTCCTTTTTTTCTTCAGAAAGCTGAAACTTTTTATTATAAGAACTAAATTCTTCGGTTTCTGTTTGAAAATTTACTTTTTGAGTAAAATCCTCAGCTTCATCTAAAGTGAATATAGTCGATTGGTTTACAGGGTTGTCGGGAAGTTTATCTTCTTTGATTTCCTTAAATGTATTTTCTGTATTAGAAAATAAAGTTGTTTCATTACTTTGGGGAGGATATACATCCTTTTTAATAATATTTATTTCCTCATCAATGGGAAAAGAGGGAACAATCGGATCTTTTCTGTTAGAGATTCCAAAAGTGGTTACCTCTTCTTCATCTTCTAGAGTTATTATTTTTTGAATCGTTTTTTCTTCGTTTTTTTCCTGAATATAATTTCCTTTATTAATTGAAGAAATTATTTGTGGTTCATCAGATCTATTGTCTTTTTGACTATTGAAATTTGCAGCTTTTGCATTTCCTAAATTCAAGGGATTAGAAGTTGGAAAATCATCAGTTAATGTGTGTACAATTTTCTCTTTTTCTTTACCGCTGTTTCTTTCATCGTCCACAGGAAAACCGGTTGCAATGACAGTTACTCTGATACTATCTCCTAAACTTTCATCCTCACCGATACCCATAATAATATTTGTACTATTACCGGCTTCAGATTGAATATAATCATTAATGATACCTATTTCATCTACTGTTATCTCATCATCGCCGGATACGATTAACAATAATACATTCTTAGCTCCCGTAATTTTATTATCATTAAGCAAAGGAGAGTCCAAGGCTGCCATGATAGCATCCTGGGCTTTGTTAGGTCCGGAAGAAACAGCAGATCCCATGATGGCAGTTCCGCTATCTGCCAGAACGGTTTTAGCATCACGTAAATCTATATTGATGGAGTAATTTTTGGTAATAACTTCAGCAATTCCTTTAGCAGCTGTGCTTAGCACCTCATTGGATTTTGAGAATCCGGATTTATAACCCAAGTTTCCATACAATTCTCTCAACTTATCGTTTTTTACGACAATTAAAGAGTCAACGTTTTTCCTGATTTTTTCAAGACCTTTTTCTGCTTGTTCCAATCGCGATTTACCTTCAAAAGAAAAAGGAATAGTGACAATACCAACAGTTAGAATACCCATTTCTTTTGCAATACCCGAAATAATAGGCGCTGCTCCTGTACCGGTTCCTCCTCCCATTCCTGCGGTAATGAAAACCATTTTAGTTTGATCACCTAAAGCATTTTTAATGTCATCTATACTCTCTAGAGCAGCCTGTTCTCCGATTTCAGGATTGGCTCCGGCTCCTAAACCTTCCGTAATGGTATTTCCCAACTGAATTTTATTTGGGATAGGATTATTGATTAATGCCTGTGCATCCGTATTGCAAATTATAAAATCTACTCCTGTAATGCCTTGATCATACATATAACCAACAGCATTATTTCCTCCACCTCCGACACCAATTACCTTGATGGCTGAAGTTTTATTTTTGGGCAGCTCAAAAAATAGCTTATTGTTCTCTGTATTATCCATTGTATTCTATCTGTTTATTCTGTATCATTAATATATTTAATAAATTTTTCTTGAAAAGAAGCGAATATAGATTTTTTCTTTTCTTTACTTTTTTTCTTTTCTTCTTTCAAAGTTTTTTGCTCAATATTTAGGGTAGTTGTATTAGAATTTTCAGTCGGAATATCTGAAGAAATTTCAGGTTTCTTTATATTTTTAGTTTCCTGTTGAATTTTATTTTTCTTTAGTTCAAGATTATTGAGCCCTGTCATTAATAATCCTATGGCAGTAGCATATTCAGGACTGGCTAATTCTTCAGGCTGTCCTCCGGCTAAATGTTCATTACAATAACCAATGCGAACATCCATACCTGTGGTATATTCTGTTAATTGCCTTAAATGCTTTAACTTAGAGCCTCCTCCCGTCATTACGATTCCTGCAATCAACTTTTTCTTTTGCTCCTCACATCCGTAATTTTTTAATTCTAAATAAGCTAAGGAAATAATTTCTTCAACCCTTGCATGTATAATTTGAGATAATTTCTTAACGGTAATTTCTTTGGGTTCTCTTCCGTGCAATCCGGGTATACTGATAACTTCAATCTCTTTATTTTCAGATGGCCAGGCAGAACCATATTTAACTTTTAAAATTTCTGCTTGTCTTTCAATAATTGAACAACCTGATTTGATATCATCAGTAATCACATTTCCACCGAAAGGTATTACCGCTGTATGACGAATTATATTATCTTTAAAAACGGCAATATCGGTTGTACCTCCTCCTACATCGATCAAAGCAACTCCGGCTTCTTTTTCTTCCTGACTCAAAACCGCATCCGAAGAGGCAAGGGGTTCCAATGTTATACCTACTAAATTTAACCCTGCTTCTTTAACACATCTGGCAATATTTCTAATTAAAGAAATTTGACCAACTACAACATGAAAATTAGCTTCCAATCTGCTACCGTGGAAACCTCTCGGTTCAATAATTTCAGATTGAGAATCAACCTTGTATTCTTGAGGAAGAACATGTATAATTTCTTCTCCCGGAAGCATGACTAGTTTATGTACTTGTTCTTTTAACTTTTCAATATCCGTATCGTCAATAACATCTTCAAAGTTAGGTCTGGAAATATAATCGCTGTGTTGAAGACTTCTAATATGTTGTCCTGCAATTCCAACAGTAACATCGGTAATTTTGTAATTTGCTGCTTTTTCAGCCTCAGAAATTGCTTTTTTTATTGAATCAATAGTCTGAGTAATATTATTTACTACACCCCGATGAACGCCTAAACTTTTAGCTCTTCCCATTCCCAGAATAACCAATTTTCCATGTTCATTCCTTTGCCCAACTATAGCAACAATCTTTGTTGTGCCTATATCCAAACCTACTGCAATATTGTTGTTGTTGTCCATATTTATCTCTTTGTTGCAACTATTTGATTGTCATATTTTAAACTTATTTTCTTATAAACGCCAAAACCTACATAATCTAGATATTGTTTGTAAAATTCTTTTAGATTTGTAAGTTTCTGATGATTGTTTTTAAGATCACCATATTCTATATATACTCCGGCTACATTTAAAAGTAAATTATAACTATTTTTTTTGTCTTTATCAATGCTTATAATGTGATTTTTTAATATCTTATCTTCACTTATTAATTGAGATAATTTCACTAATTTCTTATATTCCTCTGCTTTAATATCACCACTTACAAGTAAACATGGCAATGAAAAGTTTTGGGACAAAGGAAATTTCGTACCGTATTGATCCAAATAAAATTCATCATTAGGAGTCTTAATTCGAACAATTGGAATTTTTTGACTCACATGTATATTTAGGGAACCATTTAAGTCTATATAAACATTACTGTTTGAAATAAACGGTATAGTATCCAAATTTTCTTCGGTTTTTGAAATATCAATATCTTTTATTTTACTTGCTTTCTTTTCATTTTTTGATGATCGATTGACAATGTCATAAACCATGGCATTGGTAATAAAATGTATATAATCAGCATTATCAATTAGAATACTGACGTTATCTATACTTTTATCGTTATGTCTTCGGACTGCAAAGTTCATCAAAAATCCTAGTACTATTAGTAATAAAAAAATTTTAATAAATCTATATTTTAATTTCATTAAGCCAATTTATAATGGGATCATATAAGGTATCAATATTACCGGCTCCTATGGTTAAGAGCACATCAAAATCTTTTGTCTTAATACTTTTTAAAACATTATCAATCGAGCATATTTCCTTGTCATCAAGTTGTATTTTATCCGCCAACCATTCCGAAGTTATTCCTTCAATGGGAGTTTCTCTGGCCGGGTAGATGTCCAATAAAATAAGCGTATCTGTTTTGCTGAGACTTTTAGCAAAATCCTCTGCAAAGTCAGCGGTTCTGGAATATAAGTGAGGTTGAAATACTGTCAGCAATTTTTTGGTAGGATACAAATTTCTAATTGTATCAATTACAGCATTGATTTCAGTTGGATGATGGGCATAATCATCGATGTAAATTTTATTATTTTCAAATATATGTTTATTAAATCTTCGTAAAACCCCTTTAAAATCAATTAAAGCCTTACGTAGTATATCGGCTTCAATACCCAGTTGTAAGCTGATTGCTAAAGCGGCTATTGCATTTTCAACATTGTGTTTTCCGGGTATGGGTACAATAAAATCTTTTATAATTTGATGAGGCGTTACTAAATCAAAATGGAATTGCCCATTGATTATCTGTATATTTTCAGCATAATAATCTGCCTTTTCATAAGCTGAATAAGTAAGGTGTTTTGCATTGATGGGTAACCCTTTTTTAACTATTAAAAATCCGTTTTCGGGAATTAAGTCCGCAAATTGATTAAAAGATTCAATAATATTTTCATGATTTCCATAAATATCCAAGTGATCTGAATCTGTAGATGTTATAGCTGCCATGTTTGGAGAAAGAGACAAGAAGGACCGATCAAATTCATCAGCTTCAACAATGGAAATTTTAGACCCATTGTAAATGAAGTTAGAATTATAATTGGCAGAAATACCGCCTAAAAAAGCAGTAGCAGGTAAATTTGCATACTTACAAATATGTCCTAATAAGGTTGAAGTTGTCGTCTTTCCATGAGTTCCTGCAATAGCTAAACACAAAGTACTTTTAGTGATTTCACCTAAAACTAGGGATCGTTTGAAAAGTGTAAATCCTTTTTCAATAAAATAGTGTTTAATTTTTAAATTTTCAGGTATAGCAGGTGTATAAATCACTACCGTATCCTCTTTGGAAATATTTTTTGGAAGTAATGAAATCGTATCCTCATAAATAATAGATATATTTTCCTTTTCCAGGTTATGAGTCAGTTTAGTAGGAGTCTTATCATATCCATACACTGTTGCATTGGAAAATTTGAAATAACGAGCCAAAGCACTCATTCCTATTCCTCCAATTCCTATAAAGTAATAATTTTTATATGTATGAATATCTTTCATAGACTAGTAAATTTTCAATTCATTTAATATATGAGTTACAATTTCTTCAGTTGCATTGGGCTTAGCCAATTTAACAATATTTTCAGATAATAGTTCTCTTTCTTTTTTATCGTTACAAAGATTTTGTATCTCGCTTAATAATTTTTGAGAAACCTCTGAATCCTTTACCATTTTTGCAGCGTTTGCGTTAACTAATTGCCGGGCATTTTTAGTTTGATGATCTTCTGCGGCAAAGGGGAAAGGTATTAGTATTGTTGGCTTTCCGGCTAAGGTTAATTCCGAAATGGCTATTGCTCCGGCTCTAGATATAATGATATCAGCGGCAGCGTAAGCAACGGACATATCTTTTATAAACTCAAAAATAAATATATTGTTGTGTTTTAAGTTGTTATTGGCTTTAATGTCAGAATAATCCAATTTTCCGGTTTGCCATATGATTTGAATATTGGTATCAGCAATTATCTTGGAATTTTCTTTCCAAAAATTATTGATAGTTCTCGAGCCTAAAGACCCTCCTATAGATAAAATTGCCAATTTCGATGGATCGAGTCCTAATTCTTTTTTGGCTTGTTCTTGAGTTATAGTTCCAAATAAAGATTTCCTAACAGGATTTCCCGTAACATATAAGCTATCTTTTGGGAAATAGTTTTCCATGCCTTCATAAGCAACAAAAATTCCTTTGGCTTTAGTTCCAAGTTTTCTATTGGTAATACCGGGAAACGAATTTTGTTCCTGTATAAAAGTGGGAATGTTTGCTTGAGCCGCAACATATAAAGCAGGCCCGGATGCATATCCGCCGGTACCTATCGCTGCATTTGGTTGGAAAGATTTAATAATTTTCCGTGATTTTACCAGGCTCGAAATAACCTTAAAAGGAAATTTAAAATTAGATAGCATGGACGATCGTGAAATTCCTGAGATCCATAATCCTTCAATAGCATAACCGGCTTGAGGTACTTTTTCCATTTCCATTTTATTTTCCGAACCAATAAACAGAAATTCTGCATTAGGAATACGATGTTTTATTTCATCTGCAATGGCAATTGCAGGAAAAATATGTCCACCGGTTCCACCTCCGCTTATTATAAATCTAGGCGATCTCATAATTTATATCTCCTTTATTATTTTCTTTAACTGTGTTTTCATTTGAAACAATATCACGACTTACACTAATAATAATCCCTAAAGCCATATAAGTTACCCACATGGAAGTTCCTCCGTAACTTAATATGGGTAGAGGCTGTCCGGTAACCGGAATTAAATTAACGGCTACAGCCATATTGGAAAATGCCTGAAATATAACCGGTAGACCAATACCCACCACTAATAAAGTACCGAATATATTTTCCACCTTAGTGGCTATAACAATGATTCTCCAGAGTATAAGTAAATAAAGGAAAAAACATAAAAACACACCTGCATAACCGTATTCCTCTACTATAATAGCAAATATAAAATCCGAAGAAGATTGAGGTAAAGATTGCTTAAAAGCGCTTTTTCCCGGTCCTCTGGGTATAATACCGCCCTGAACTATAGCTGCTTTAGCTTGTTGTACCTGGTAACTTTCTTCTCCATCTTCTCCAGCAAAGTTTTCAATTCTGCTCTTCCAAGTATGTACCCTGTGGCCGGGAAACATATCCGGATATTCCAACACGATTGTTATAAAAAGAATAGCCACAATTATACCAACCCCGATAATTGAAAGTAATATTTTGATAGGATATCCCCCGATAAACAATAAAGCTAAAACCATCAAAAATATTAAAATTCCCGTTGATCCGTTTGCAGGAAATATAAGTCCGACTACCATAAAAATAGGTAGTAAAATGGGTACAAAACTATTATTGAAAGTTATTTCTTTATCTTTATTTCTATCAAGATATCGGGCAACATATATATTTAATACTAATGCCGCAAAAACAGAGGTTTGAAAGGCAAACGGAACCCCCGGAAGTTTCAACCAACGAGAAGCATTCGCTCCATCAATACTTTTTCCTTGCATTAAAGTAAGTATCAATAAAAAAATAACTACCGGTAATAATAATTTGGAAAATCCGCCAAAATATTTATAATCAATTTTTTGAAAAATAAAAACAATACCTATTCCGACTATGATAAACCCGGCATGTTTGGCAAAATGTCCCAAAACAGATCCTTGTCCGACTACATATTGCAAATTCGAACTGGCAGAATATACGGGTAAGAAGGAAGCTAACGAAATCAATAATATCGCTGCCCAAAGAGTTATATCTCCCTTAAAGTATTGTTTTAATTTTCTCATTTATTAAAGTTTTCTAACTTCCTCCTTAAACTGATTTCCTCGATCTTCATAATTTTTAAATAGATCGAAACTTGCACAAGCGGGTGAAAGAAGAACAGAATCTCCTTTTGAGCCTAAACTATAGGCTGCATTTACGGCATCTTTCATACATTTAGTTTCAACAATGTTTGAAACTATATCCTGAAAAGTATCAATTATCTTTTTATTATCAACACCTAAACAAACTATGGCTTTGACTTTTCTTTGAACAAATGGAATAAGTTCACTGTAATCATTTCCTTTATCGGTTCCTCCCACAATCCATACCAGAGGTGTTTTCATACTTTCTAAAGCATAATAAACAGAATTTACATTGGTCGCCTTACTGTCGTTGATAAAATTAATTCCATTAATTTTTAAAACAAATTCCAAACGGTGTTCTACCGCTTCAAAATCCATTAAACTTTGTTTTATGAAATCATTTTTAATTTTAGATAGTTTTCCGGCAATTCCTGCTGCCATGGAATTGGCAATATTGTGTTTTCCTGTAAGTGCTAATTCGTTGATTTTCATTTTAAAAGTATCTGAGTTAATGTGGAAGTTTATATTTTCATGATCGCTGAAAGCTCCGTTTTCAATTTTCATATGTAAAGAAAAAGGAAGCTTTTGCGCTTTGGTATTATGATTTTGAAACCAATTAGTAGTCATTGGATCATCCTCATTATATATAAAATAATCCTTAGTATCTTGATTTTTAGTTATTGTAAATTTTGCATCGATATACTTTTTATAGGTGTATTCATATCGATCGAGATGGTCAGGGCTTAAATTCAAGACCATGGCTATATGGGGTTTGAAGTTTTGAATGTCATCTAACTGAAAACTGCTAATTTCAAGTATATAATAATCAAAATTTTCTTCGGCTACCTGCCAAGCAAAGCTTTTACCGATATTTCCTGCCAATCCAACAGAATAACCAGCTTTTTTAAATATATGGTAGGTTAATGAGGTAGTGGTTGTTTTACCATTTGAACCGGTAATTGCAATAAGTGTAGCATCGGTATATTGTGAGGCAAATTCAATTTCTGATGAAATAAGAATTTGTCTTTCATTAATTTGTTGAATTATGGGTGATTTTTTAGGGATCCCCGGGCTTTTTATAATCCAATCAGCATTGAGTATTAATGCCTCTGTATGTTGTTTTTCTTCAAATGGAATTTCCTTTTCAGATAAAATCGCTTTATATTCATCCTTCATAGAACCCATATCGGAAAGAAAAACTTCAAATCCAACTTTTTTTCCTAATATGGCTGCACCTACGCCACTTTCTCCACCTCCTAATATAACTAGCCTTTTCATTTTTTTATCTTACTTTTAGGGTTATGATACAGAATATGGCCAGCATAATTCCAATAATCCAAAAACGGGTTACTATTTTACTTTCGTGATATCCTAATTTTTGAAAATGGTGATGAAGGGGTGACATTAAAAATATTCTTTTTCCTTCTCCGTATTTTTTCTTAGTATATTTAAAATAAATTACCTGGAGTATTACAGAAAGATTTTCAATTAAAAATATTCCGCATAATACAGGGATTAGTAATTCTTTTCTTAAAACTATAGCTAAAACCGCGATAACGCCTCCGATCGTAAGACTTCCCGTATCTCCCATAAATATTTGAGCCGGATACGTGTTATACCATAAAAAGCCGATCAAAGCACCGGCAAAGGCTGCCGAAAATATTACTATTTCGCCCGAATTAGGGATATACATCAGATTTAAGTAATCCGCCATCATTATATTTCCGGATACATAAGCAAATAAAGCTAGAGTGGTAACAATAATTGCAGAACTTCCAGCTGCTAATCCGTCAATCCCGTCGGTGAGGTTGGCTCCGTTAGAAACTGCAGTAACAATAGTTATAACTACCGGAATTAAAATGATCCATACCAAATCTTCTGATTCTTTTTCATCCATTCCTATCCATTTGAGAACCTTTCCGTAATCAAATTGATTGTTTTTAAAAAATGGAATAGTAGTTTTAAATGTTTTTTCTCTGGGATAGAAATCTTTTGCGAATTCTATATTATGAGAGCCTTCAATTTTTTCTTTGATTACTATATCTTTATTTGTATATAAAACTACTCCCACAAAAATACCGAGACTTATCTGACCTAAAACTTTGAATTTACCTTTTAATCCGACTTTATTTTTTTTATGAATTTTTAAAAAGTCGTCTAAAAAGCCAATAATTCCCATCCAAATGGTTGATATGACTAATATAATAATATAGATGTTGTTTAATTTACAAAATAAAAGTACCGGAATCAACGTTGCCAAGATGATAATAATTCCTCCCATAGTCGGAGTACCTTCTTTTTCTTTTTGTCCGCTAAGTCCCAGCTCTCTCACTGTTTCACCTAATTGTTTTCTACGAAGGAAATTGATAATTTTTTTACCAATAATTAAAGAGATAAATAGAGATGTAAATACCGCTGCTAAGGCTCGGAATGTAATATATCTATATAAACCGCTTCCGGGTATATAATAATTTACATTTAAATAATCAAATAAGTGGTAAAGCATCCTTTTTATGTGTTTTTTAATAATTCTTTAGCTATTTTTATATCATCAAATGGAAAATGCTTTCCATTAATTTCTTGATAATTTTCATGTCCTTTTCCCGCAATCAGGATTATATCTTTAGGTGCTGCCATTTTAATGGCTGTTCGTATGGCTTGTTTTCTATCTGTTATGGATAAATATTTATTGGTGTTTTGAGGTTCAATACCTGTTTCAATTTCTTGTATTATTTCATCCGGATTTTCATCTCTGGGATTATCGGATGTTATAATTGCTAAATCGGATAATCGAGTGGCAATATTTCCCATTTTGGGTCTTTTCTCCTTATCTCTATGTCCTCCACAACCAAAAACAGTAATTAGTTTTTCATTTCTAGTACGGGATTGATTGATGGCCTCCAAAATGTTTTGTAACGCATCGGGAGTATGGGCATAATCCACAATAATGTATTTTTTGTCATCGCTCACATAGGTTTCAAATCGTCCTTTCACTCGTTGTAATTTACTTAATGCCGTTACAATATCTAAAGAATCAAAGCCTAATTCAGAAGCAATAGTATAAGCTAAAAGTTCATTATATGCATTGAATTTTCCTGCTAAAACTGTCCAAAATTCTTGATTATTAAATTGTAACAACATTCCGTCTAATCTATTCTCAATAATTTTCCCCTTATATTCTGAATTTGATTTTAAGGAATAGGTTACTTTTTTAGCGTTAGTATTTTGAAGCATTATAAGACCATTTTTATCATCCATATTAGTGATCGCAATGGCGGTCTTTGGTAATTCATCAAAAAATTTCTTTTTAGCAGCAATATAATTGGAAAACGTTTGGTGATAATCCAAATGGTCATGCGTGATATTTGTAAAAGCTCCAATTTTAAAAGTTAACCCTGCTAACCTATTTTGATGTATTCCGTGCGAACTAACTTCCATGAATGCATATTGACAACCTTCGTCTACTGCTTGAGCTAGTAATTGGTTTATGGTAATAGGATCAGGAGTCGTATGATTTGAATTTAAAACTTTATCTGAAATTCTGTTTTCAATTGTTGAAAGTAAAGCACAACGAAAACCTAATTGTGTAAATAAATTATAGAGTAAAGTTGTTGTGGTCGTCTTACCATTAGTTCCTGTAATCCCTGCAAGCGTCAATTTCTCGGAAGGATTGTCATAAAAGTTTGAAGCGACTATACCTAAAGCTATGCTTGAATTTTTAACCTGAACATAAGTTACGTAATCTGATAATTCTTCAGGAAGTTCTTCGCATACGACAACAGCTGCCCCTTGGGTTATAGCTTGGGGTATATATTTATGACCGTCTAAATCGTATCCTTTTATAGCAAAGAAAATATATCCCGATTCAATTTTTCTTGAATCAAAAGAAATATTTTTAATTGAAGAACCAACATTACCAATTAGTTTTTCAATGGATACTTTATATAATAGGTCTGAAAGCTTTTTCATGCGCTTAATTTTAAATATACAGTCATACCTTTTTTTATAGGATAGCCAATTATGGATTGTTCAATGACTTTTCCATTTCCTGAATAAACTACTTTTAATCCCAGGTTTTCCAAAGCGGGGATAGCATCTTTTCCATAATAGCCAATTACGTTTGGAACCAAGGCAGTAGATGGGCTAATAGTTAGCTTTTGGTTTTTAGTTAATAATACATTTATATTTTGTGACTCTTTAGATTTATCTTCTTTGGGAAGATTTAATGGTTTTTTAAGATATACTTTACCTGCTATTTCTTTAAATACAGGAGCCGCAACCTGAGATCCATAAAATCCTTTTTTTGGTTTGTTAATAACTACTATACACGAATATTCAGGATGATCTGCGGGAAAAAATCCGCAGAAAGAGGCTTGATATAATCTGCCTTTTCCTTTATTCCAGTATTCCACCTGAGCAGTTCCTGTTTTACCGGCCATTGATAAATTCGGTGTATAAATACTTTTTGACGTTCCTGTTTCCACGGCATAGGTTAACATTTTCTTTAAATCGTTAATTGCTTTTTGGGAAGCCATTTTTTGATTTATTACTATAGGCGTAAATTTTTCGGTAACGATACCTTTTGATTCAATTTTATACAGAAGTTGAGGTTTCATTAATTTGCCGTTGTTAGCTACTCCATTGTAAAAAGTAAGAATTTGCAGCGGAGTAAGTTTAACGCCATAACCGAATGACATCCAAGCAAGGGTAACCGGACTCCATTTTTTACCGTATTTAGGTATGTAAGGAGCGCTTTCTCCGGGTATATCAATGTCTGTTTTTTTGTTAATGCCCCATGAATTTATTTTATTTAAAAAATCTTGCGGATTTTTAGAAAAATATTTATCTACCGTTTTAGAAATTCCCACATTGCTCGATTGAGAAAGAACCTGTGATAGAGTGATAATACCGCTTCCGTGATCATCTCGTATGGTATGTTTATAGTATTTCCAATACCCGGGACCAATATCAACCGTGGTATTTGGTTCTACATATCCATCATCCAGAAGAGCCAACATAGATATTGATTTAAATGTTGATCCAGGTTCTGCTGCCTCCCACACTGCAAAATTCCGTAAATCGTCATATCCGCCGTCTTTAGTTCGTTGAAGATTGGTTAGGGCAACAATTTTACCGGTGGCAACTTCCATAACTATAGCACAACCATGATCCGCTTCAGATTTTTCAAGTTGTTCTTGCAAAGCAGAATAAGCAATGTCTTGAATCCTCATGTCTATAGTTGTATACACATCATTTCCATCTTGAGGTTCTAACTCTATATTAATGGGTTTCCACTGTTTTTGATTAATTCTTTGTTGGATTTCTCTCCCGTTTTTACCTTTTAAATAACAAGAAAATGCACCTTCTAACCCTGATTTTCCTCTTTCATCATCAAATCCTAAGGTTCTGATTCCAAATCCTGAAATGGTTTTTATTCTCTCGGTTCTTCTTTCAACTATAAAGCCTCCTTTGTTTTTTCCTTTGTTTAAGATTGGAAAATTTTTAAGTCTGGCAAATTGTTCGTAATCAAGGCCTTTGGCTAGTTTTAAGTATTGATTTTCTTTTTTTCTTGCTTCGTTTAATTTCGAATAAAAATAAAAGCTTGGCTTTTTAAACATTTTTTGCAAAGAATCGCATAATGCTCCAATATTATTTTGATACAATTCGTTACGGATAGTTTTCATATCCATATATATATCATATTTAGTAATCGTGGTGGCAAGTAAGATACCGTCCGAAGCATATAAATTACCTCTTGCGGCTACAACCTCTACATTTCGGAAATTGGTGGTTTGAGCAAGATTTTTATATTTTTCGGTATCATGAGTTTGAATATAAATAAGGCGAGCAAACACGGATACCGCAAATAATAAAATAAGTGCGGCAACCAAGTAGGTACGTGCTAATATTTTTTTTCGCTCATTATTCATCTTTAACTTTAGGTACCAAAATTTTATAAGGTTGTTTATCTAATGCATGAAGTGAATCAGAGATGACCATGTCCTCCAATTCTGATTCTACTTTCAATTTCATTAGTTTATTATGTATTAAAGCATATCGGGCTTTATATTCTTCTGATTTTTCTTTTAACTCTGAAATTTCTACTACTTTTTCATCAACTATATGAGAAGAAGAAATTGAAATTAGAGACAAAATCATCATAAATAAAATAAACTTCCAAACGGAAAAAGCATCGCCCTCTACTAAAAATTTTCCTTTTAGTATATCTAAAATAGTTCTAGCTTTTTTATTTTTAGCTCTTCTTTTAGCCATTTTACCGTTTTGTTGCTATTCGCATTTTTGCACTACGTGCTCTTGTGTTATCTAAAATTTCTTCTTGATTCGGGATTATAGCTTTTGAATAAGGAATATCAAAAGGTTTTTCCCAATTCCCGTAAATATCTCTTTCCGGCTCTCCTTTAAATAATCCTGTTTTTAAAAATTTTTTAACCAATCGATCTTCAAGCGAATGGTAGGAGATAAACACCAATGTTCCCCCCGGCTTAAGCATTTCATAGCTTTGAGTTAATAGCTCTTTCAAAGCATTTAATTCGTCATTTACTTCAATTCTAAGCGCTTGAAATAATTGAGCGAAAAATTTATTTTGTTTAAAAGAGGGAATACTCTTTTCAAATATTACTTTAAGATCTGAGGTTGTTTCAATATGTTTTTCTTTTCTTGCTTCTATAATTTCTCTTGAAATTTTTCTGGATTGTTTTAATTCTCCGTATAAATAAAAAATTTCAGCTAATTGATCTTCTGTATAGTTGTTAATAATATCTTTTGCACTCAGGGATTGTTTATTATTCATCCTCATGTCTAGTGGACCGTCAAAACGGGTGGAAAAACCTCTTAACGGCATATCAAATTGATGGGATGAAACCCCTAAATCGGCAAGTATACCATCAACAGCGTCTACTTTATAAAATCGCAACGAATTTTTCAAATAACGAAAATTCTGTTGAATGAATGTAAAGCGACTATCTTGAATAAGGTTGGCAATTGCGTCATAATCTTGATCAAAAGCAAACAGCTTTCCTTCAGGAGATAATTTTTCCAAAATTAAACGAGAGTGCCCTCCGCCGCCAAAAGTGCAGTCTACGTAAATACCTTTGGGATTAGAAATTAAAGCATCTACGCTTGGATGTAATAATACAGGCTTATGATAATTCATCTTCAGATATATTACCCATTACTTCCTCTGCTAAATTGGCAAAGTCTAAATCATTTACATTAACAGAATCTTCATAAAGGTTCTTATCCCATATTTCTATAACATTAATAGCTGCCGCTACTACAATATTTTTTTCAAGCTTAGCAAATTGTATCAAATCTTTACTTATCTGTAAACGTCCGCTGGTATCTATTTCCACATTTTTTAAACCGGCTGTAAATTGGCGGATAAAATCATTATTTTTTTTCACAAAACGGTTTAATTTATTTATTTTGCCCATTACCTGATTCCATTCAGACATGGGGTGAAGCTCTAAACAGGGTTGAAATACGGATCTTTTTAGGACAAAACCTTCTTGCAAAAGGGTATCCATTTGCTTCTTCAAACCTGAAGGGAGCAACATTCTTCCTTTTGAATCAAGGGTACATTCATATGTTCCAATAAGATTTACCATATTAGTCTTCAAAATTAGAAATTATTTTCCACTTTGCTCCACTTTTACCCACTTTTGTTGATAACTTTTGTGGGCTAAATAATTCGGTAAAAAAAGGATATTTAAATACATAAAGAAGGAAAGTTATTAGTAAATAATGTTTTTATTTAGTAATAAATGATGTATTTTTGCATCTGCACAGCAATAAGATTGACTAATGATTTTTAATCTTCGTAAAGAAAAAAAATTTGCATATACGGTAGAGGGAGAAGGCAAACCAATAGTTTTATTGCATGGTTTAATGGGTAGTTTAAGCAATTTTTCGGATCAGGTTAATTTTTTTTCCAAAAATGGCTACAAGGTGTATTCTATTGAACTTCCTTTATATTCTCTTCCTACTTTGAGGACTAACGTAATGGGATTAACTAATTATGTGATTAGCTTTCTACAGAAGGTTGTTGATGAGCCATCCATTATTTTGGGGAATTCTTTAGGCGGACATTTAGGATTAATGATTTCTTTGAAAAAACCTCAATATGTTGATTCTTTGGTTTTAACCGGTAGTTCAGGATTGTATGAGAGAAGTTTTGGAGAATCCTATCCTAAAAGAGGCAGCTATGATTATATAAAAAAGAAATCGGAAGAGGTTTTTTATGATCCTAAAATTGCCACTAAAGAATTAGTTGAAGAAGTATATGAAACATTGTCTGACAGGAGCAAAGTTTTAAAAACAATTCACATTGCAAGAAGTGCCATCAAGCATAATTTATCTAAAGAGTTAAAAAATATTCATCAACCGACATGTCTGATTTGGGGAAAACAAGACAATGTAACTCCACCGGAAGTAGCGGAAGAATTTCATGAAGGAATTCCTAATTCTCAATTATTTTGGGTAGATCAATGCGGTCATTCGCCAATGATGGAAAAACCGATTGAATTTAATGAAATTCTTTTTAATTGGCTGAAAGAGATGAAATTGTAGAAAATCAAATCATGAATATATATTCAGCAGAATTTATAAAAAGCAGTAAATTAATTGAAGATTGTCCGGAAGGCAATAAGCCTGAATATGCCTTTATAGGCAGATCTAACGTAGGTAAATCATCTTTAATTAATATGCTTACCAATAAAAAAGGGTTAGCCAAAACTTCATCCACTCCCGGAAAGACTCAATTGATTAATCATTTTTTAATTAATGACAACTGGTATTTAACAGATTTGCCGGGATATGGTTATGCGAAAGCTTCTAAAACGAATAGGGCTGCATTTTCTAAGATGATTGAAAAATATGTGTTGTCTAGAAAAAATTTAGTAAACCTTTTTGTATTAATAGACGCTCGTCATTTACCTCTTAAAATTGATATAGATTTTATCAACTGGCTGGGAGAATCAGGTATCCCTTTTTCATTAATTTTCACCAAGTTGGATAAAGTCACTCAAAAAGAGTTTTCTTTTAATTTTAAAAAGTATTCTCAAGAATTACGTAAAACTTGGGATGATCTTCCTGAAATGTTTAAATCTTCATCAGAAAAGAAGATTGGAAAAGAAGAGATACTTTCTTTTATTGAAGATACCAATAAATATTTGGCAAGAAATAAAATTTATTTTGGAGATTAATAATCTAACCAAATAATTAGTAGAAGCTTGACTAAATACTTATAAATTACCCTCATTAAAAATATGGAAAAAGATTTTATATTCGGAATACGGCCTGTTATGGAGGCTTTAGAGGCAGGAAAAACTTTTGATAAGGTATTTATTCAAAATGGTTTATTAGGAGATAATATTAAAGTCTTGAAGATGAAATTTTCACAAGCGGGAATTCGTGTTAAGTATGTTCCGATTGAAAAATTGAATCGATTGACCCGTAAAAATCATCAAGGTGTATGTGCTTTTCTTTCACCGGTACAATTTTTTTCAATTGAGGATGTTATACCTCAATTGTTTGATGACGGGAAAATGCCATTGGTCCTTATTTTAGATCATTTAACTGACGTTAGAAATTTTGGAGCAATTTGCAGAACAGCAGAAATTGTTGGTGTTGACGTCATAGTTATTCCTGATGAAGGTTCGGCTCCAATCAATTCGGATTCTATTAAAACATCTGCAGGAGCTATTTACAATTTAAAAATTTGCAAGGAGAAGAATTTATTAAAAGTATTGGAGTTTTTAAAGCTAAGTGGTATAAAAGTTGTTAGTGCTACTGAGAAAACAGATACATATTTATATGATGAAGTGTTGGAACTTCCGTTAGCTGTTATTGTAGGAAATGAAGAAAAAGGAATTTCAAGGGATCTGCTTAAAAATTCTGATGCAAAATTAAAGCTGCCTATTTACGGTAAAACGGATTCTTTAAATGTATCTGTAGCTTGTGGCGCCTTTTTATACGAAGTGGTAAGGCAGAATTTAAACTCAAATAAATAAATTTTCATAAATTTATTATCTAAAATATATTATAATAATGAAAAGTTCAATAATTATTGGTATTCTATTTTTAATCCTGGGAATAGCCTTAGGGTACATCCAATGTAATGGATCAAAAGAACCCTTATTAACAATTACATTAGTTATTGGTTTATTGGCCGGTTCCGGAATAGGTCTCATATTAGGTGCTATTGGCGGTTATAGCAGTAAAACGCAAAGTATAAAGAGAAAAGCTAGAGAAGCCGAAAGAGAAGTTATGAGAAATAAGCTACAAAATCAAGAAACCACAACCAATAACGATACTCCTAACGGGAATTAGTGGGTAAATTCTTATAATAATATATTGCGGGTATAAGCAACAGTAAAAATATAGGCTGAATTAAAACTCTTCTTATATAAAATGTTGGCATGTAACCCAAACTAAAATTGGTTAGTAAGGAAAATAAATAAAGGGATATAAAAATAAGGAATCCAATACTTAAAATATAGGAACATACTTTCATTATTTTTTTATCATTATACCATAAATATATAATCACAAGCGTTATAATAGAATTTAATCCGTATCGAAAGATAAGAGACGTCGTAAGTTTTATGAGATTAAATTCAGGAGGAATTTGATGATTAAAATCTTTTTGTTTAAAAAATAAGAGTAGAGGATCATAAAACAAAGAGGTTTCAAATTTTCGTACCAAAATTAAAGCAAGTATGCTTAGTAGAATTCCAATAATTTTACCTGTTTTTTTCATATTTTTATTTCTTTTTAAATATGAAATATTTAATCCATACAATCCATAATATAATTATCAATCCGTATATAATTGATGGAAATAAATAGTCATGGCTGAATTTTCCATATTGCGGATAATAATAAAATATATAATTAATAAAGCTTATCCTTACAATGTTTATTAAGTATATAAATAAGATAGTTATAACCAGATAAATACAGGTTTTTTTGAAAGAATTAGCAAAAGCTATTATAAACGATAGGTAAAGAATAATTACCGACAAAGCATTGCACCCCTCATTTATAATGCTGACAAATTTATTATTGATATAAAAACGCATGAAATTTTCATGATCTATATGGATCGCCTTGCTTGTAATACCAATACATTGGAGTAAACAAGACGATTGTTTAGCAACGTTAAAAGTATAAATATCACAGGTCGCCAGGTCATTTTGATAATAAGTAAGATACCAATAATAGAGTGCTGTTAAAATTAAATAAACAGAGAAAAATTTAAGTAAACTTATAAATATGGGCCTATATTCTTTCATGAAAAAGAAACTAAAATATAAAAATATAAATTATTATAATTATAAGTATTGCAAATACTAAATAACTTATACTTTAATTATAAGTTTTAAGATATAGAATTAAGATGAGAATTAGTCGGATTATTTCAATTTTTTGGTAATATTATAGTTTTAAATATTTTATTGAAATAATAAGTAGTTGAAAATAAGGACTTTACCAATATGCGTAAAAAAGTAGGTAAAATCTGATTTTTATAAAATATATTTCATTCAATGAACTAAATAAAAAAAGGTTGAAAATCATTTCAACCTTTTTTTATTATAAAGTATTATTTTTTACTTTCAGAATCCTTTTTTTCAGGTTTAGGTAATAAGACTTTTCTTGAAAGTTTAATCTTTTTCTTATCGTCTACACCTAAATATTTCACTTCGATGATATCTCCAAGCTTAACGGAATCTTCAACTTTTTCCAAACGTCTCCATTCTAACTCGGAAATATGAACCAATCCTTCAACACCTTTAGAAATCTCAACAAATGCTCCAAAAGGTTTTATTGAAACCACTTTAGCTTTGTAAGTAGCTCCAACTTCAGGAACGAAAGCTATTTGTTTAATTTTTTCAATTGCTTCATCAATTTTGGCTTGATCAACTCCCGATATTTCAACTTTTCCTACATCATTACTCTCTTCAATCGTAATTACAGTGTCTGTATCTTTTTGAAGTTGTTGAATGATTTTTCCTCCGGGTCCGATAACAGCGCCAATAAAGTCTTTAGGAATTTCCAAAGATACCAATTTAGGTGCATTGGGTTTCAAATGATCATTAGGAGCGGAGATAGTTTCCAATATTTTACCTAAAATATGTAAACGTCCTTCCTTCGCTTGATTCAAAGCTTTTTCCATAATTTCAAAAGATAACCCTTGAATTTTAATATCCATTTGGCAAGCGGTAATACCGTCGGCAGTACCGGTTACTTTAAAGTCCATATCACCTAAATGGTCTTCATCTCCAAGTATATCAGAGAGAACGCTCCATTTGCCTGAATCCTTATCAGTGATTAACCCCATGGCTATACCGGATACAGGTTTCTTTATTTTAATACCCGCATCCATTAATGCTAATGTTCCTGCGCAAACAGTTGCCATTGAAGAAGAACCGTTAGATTCTAAAATATCGGAAACAACACGTATAGTATACGGAGAATCTTTTGGAATAACATATTTTAAAGCTCTTTGAGCTAAATTACCATGACCTATTTCTCTACGAGAAACCCCTCTTACCGGTCTAACCTCACCGGTTGAAAATGGCGGGAAATTATAATGTAAATAGAATTTTTCTTCGTGTTGAGATATTACATTGTCCACTCGATTAGCATCCAATGAAGAACCTAGGGTAACAGTAGTCAATGATTGAGTTTCACCGCGTGTAAAAATGGCTGATCCGTGAGACCCCGGAAGGTAATTAACTTCACACCAAATAGGTCGGATAGTTTTTGTGTCTCTACCATCTAAACGTATGCCTTCATTTAATATAAGTTGTCTAACAGCGTCTTTTTGTACATCATGAAAATAAGTAGCGGCTAAAGATTTTTTTTCTTCTAATTCTTCTTCAGTGTATCTTGTTAAAAATTCTTCTAAAACAGCATCAAATTTTTCGCTTCTCTCATGTTTTTCAGAAGGTGTTTTGGCTATATCATAAATTTTTTGATAGGAAAATTCTGTAATAGCACTTCTTAATTCTTCATCATAAGTCTCATGACAATATTCCCTTTTAGGTTGAGATTTTCCAACCTTAGCGGCTAATTTTTCTTCGGCATCAATTTGTTTTTTAATGGCTTCATGAGCTACTGAAATAGCATCGATCATATCTTTTTCAGAAATTTCGCTCATTTCTCCTTCAATCATAACGATTGAATCTTTGGAAGCACCCACCATTATATCAAGATCAAATCCTTCATCCATTTGAGCAAGGCTCGGATTAATGATGTATTTTCCGTTATGGCGAATAATCCTAACTTCAGAAATTGGTCCGTTAAAAGGAATATCAGTGATGCTTATAGCTGCTGAAGCCGCTAGTCCTGCTAATGAATCGGGAAGTATGGAGCCATCGTACGAAATAAGTTGAATCATTACCTGTATTTCGGCATGAAAGTCGTCGGGAAATAAAGGGCGTAGAACACGGTCTACCAATCGCATGGTTAGTATTTCCTCATCCGTTGGTCTTCCCTCTCTTTTCATAAATCCACCCGGAATACGTCCTCCGGCTGAGAATTTATCTCTGTAATCCACTGTAAGAGGTAGAAAATCTACTCCGGGATTAGCCTCTTTTGCAGCCACTACTGTTGCTAATAACATGGTTCCACCACATGTAACTACCACAGAGCCATCTGCTTGTTTAGCAAGTTTTCCGGTTTCTAAGATGATTTCTCTTCCATCATCCAAGACAATTTTTTCTGTAATTGCTTTTGGAATCTCCATAAAAAATAAAAAATTTGTTAATAAATATATAATAAAGCAAAAAGAAAAGTTAGTGTTGATAAAATATTTAGCTACTTATCTTAAATAGGAAAACACCAGAGAACAC
Source organism: Apibacter sp. ESL0432 (assembly GCF_019469225.1). Lineage (NCBI taxonomy): Bacteria > Pseudomonadati > Bacteroidota > Flavobacteriia > Flavobacteriales > Weeksellaceae > Apibacter > Apibacter sp. ESL0432. Next base: position 240,913 of record NZ_CP048266.1, read on the forward strand.
TCAAGTCCATTAAAATAATGAAGATTAATGGAATTCAGTGCTCAGTGTGTTAAAATATATAAAATGAATAACTTATTAAATTAAACTTTTTTCTTTTTGTGCTTTTTTCAAAAGATAATAAAAGAGGCAATTGATAAATTGCCTCTTTATAATTTCTTTTACTTACGAATACCTAATTCTGCAATAATTGCTCTATATCTGTTGATATCTTTTTTCTTTAGATAATCAAGTAATTTTTTTCTTTTTCCCACTAATGCCACTAAAGCTCTTTCAGTATTGAAATCTTTATGATTTCTTTTAAGATGCTGTGTTAAATGGTTAATTCTAAAGGTAAACAAAGCTACCTGTCCTTCGGCGCTACCGGTATTTTTTTCATCTTTACCGTGTTTAGCGAAAATTTCTTTTTTTACATCTGATGTTAGATACATGCCAATATTATTTTAATGATTATTATGTATTGATCAGCAAATATATAACTTTTTTTTAGATGTAAAGAAAATAAGAGTGCTTTTGTGAAAAATACACTCTTATTTGTATAGTTTGCTGTATTTTACTAGTATTTACTTATTTTGTTAACGGAGCAAATTCAAGTACTACTTTACCATCTTGAACAAATTGTAAAGTGTAATTGGTAAATACTAAGGTACTTCTTTTACCCATTAATTCTAAAAATCTAGGCTCTTGGTTGTATTCAGGACAAGCCATAAGGGTTGAAACCATTGGACTAGGATTATATACATTACCAATTAGAGCAAATGAACCGTTATATTGATTGCATCCTGCATTACCATTGGTTCTGTTTTTATCAAAGTCAAAATTTAAAGTAGGAATTTCTCCTTTAAATGAATTTGTTGCTAACGTACCGTCTATAGAAGTTAGATACCATGTACCTCTTAGTTTAATTTGTAATTCTTTATCATCCACTTTTTGTGCAACATTTTTGGTAGAATTACAACTTTGAAATGTAGTACCTAAAAATAATAAGAATAAACTGGTAATACTAATTTTAATTAAATTTTTCATATATTATATTAAATTAAATTTTTAAGCTTTTATAAGCCTTTTTTAACTTTTAAAGCGTTATCTCAAATATTTTGCCAAAGTATAAATTCAGGATAAATTAGGAATTTAACAATTGATTAATTTCTTTAAATCCACCGCCATTATATATATCATTAAATCCTTCTTTTTTGAGGTAGTTAACTATTTTTTCGGATCGTATTCCTGATCTGCAAAATACTATAAGTGGGGTAGAAAAGTTGCGAATTTCTTCTATTTTAGATGGTATCTCATTCATAGGAATTAAAATAGCTCCTTCTACTTTTCCCTCTTTAATTAATTCTTCTTTTTCTCTTACATCCAGAAGGGTTGCCGAGCTTTTTTTCAAAAGTTCTTTTAGATCCATAATTACCAAATAATAATTCTTTCTTTTTTAGGTTTAAACATTTTATCTCCTTTTTGTACATTAAATGCTTTATAAAAGCCTTCAACATTTTCTAGAGGTGCAATCGCTCTATAATAACCCGGAGCATGTGGATCTGTTTTAATTTGGTTAACTAAAGCTTCTTCTTTGGATTTTGTTCTCCATATGGTTGCCCAAGATATAAAATATCTTTGTTGCGGTGTAAAATTATCAATTTTACCGGGATTACCTTTTTCTTTTAAATAAATTTGTAAGGCATCATAAGCAATGGCAACTCCGCCTAAATCTGCTATATTTTCACCTAATGTTAATTTTCCGTTTATATGTAGACCCGGAATGGGTTCATAAGAGTTATATTGTTTTTCAAGTGCTTGAGTAGCTTTCTCAAATTTTTCTTTATCTTCGGGTGTCCACCAATCTTTTAAATTTCCATCTCCATCAAATTGAGAACCACTATCATCAAATCCGTGAGATATTTCATGACCTATTACGGCTCCGATTCCACCAAAATTTATTGCTGCATCTGCTTTATAATCATAAAATGGAGGCTGTAAAATAGCTGCCGGAAATACAATTTCATTATAAGAGGGATTATAATAGGCATTTACTGTTTGAGGAGACATCAGCCATTCGGTTTTATCAACCGGTTTACCTATTTTGTCTTTATCTCTCTCGTAGTTAAATACAATAGCATTTAATTTATTTTGAAAATAAGATCCACCTTCTTTTACAGATTTTATTTCTAGCTTAGAATAGTCTTTCCATTTATCCGGATATCCAATCTTAACCGTAAACTTGTTTAGCTTATCTAAGGCTTTTTGTTTGGTAGGATGTGACATCCAAGTTAAATTATTAATATGGATGGCAAACGATTTTTTTAGATATTCAATCAATTCATTAGCGTTTCTCTTAGCTTCTTCCGGAAATACTTCAGCTACGTATAGTTTACCAAATGCTTCACCAACTAAAGAATTGATACTTGTAAGAGCGCGTTTTTCCATTGATCTTTGCTCTGATTGTCCTCCCAATGTTTTATTGTAAAAATCAAAGTTTATATCATCCAATTCTTTGGTTAGGCTATTGGCTGCTGATCTAACAATATTTATTTTTATATAATCTTTTATTAATGAAAGGTTTTGTGGAGTAATATTATTATCTAGGTTTTCAAAATATTTTTTTTCGGGAATAATAACTGTATCTACATGTACTCCCAGTTTTGTCAAATAATCCGTTAAATTAATATTTTTGGATAATTCGGATAAACTTGTAAATGAATAAGGATTATTTTGAAGTTGTGCGTTTCTAATTTGCTCTACAGTTAAGAGATTAGAAGCTAATTGTTTCTCGAAAGCAACAATAGCAGAAGCGGTTTTATCCGGTTGTTTGTGTCCGATTACCTTTAATAATTTTGATAAATAGATTGTATAATCCTGTAATGTTTTTAAGGATTTTTCATCATTTTTTTGATAATAATCTCTTCCCAAACCTAAACTTACATCTTCTAAATATACTGCATTTTTGTTGCTGTTATTTAAATCGGATTGAACGCTGTATTCATAAAAAGGATTCATTTCTAACGGAGTGAACTCGATAAGTAAATTTTGTAAGTCCGTGAGGTTTTTAACTCGGTCCACTTTTTTTAAATAAGGTTGAATAGGAGCTATGCCTTGTTTGTTTCTAGCATCCATATCCATGAATGAACTAAACAAATCTTTAATTTTTTGTCCTTCAGAACCTTTAGGATAATTTTTATTATTTGATTTTTTTAGAATCGTAAGTGATACAGAATCTGTAAATTCACGTAATTGGTCAAAGCTTCCCCATCTGGAACGGTCAGGAGGAATTTGAGTAGTTTTCATCCAATTTCCGTTAACATAGTTATAAAAATCGTCTTGCGGTCTTACTTTCTTATCCATGTACTCTTCATTAATTGCATGTTTTTGAGCAAATACTCCGGTAAAAGGCAGCAGCGCAGTTGCAATAAATAATATTAAATTTTTCATTATTAAAAATTAATTCTCAATCAAAAATAGTTAAAAATAGTCATATAAGCTATTTTTAACAAAACTTTAAAATGAAGTAAAATAAGCAATATATTTTAAATTGTTATTTTTGTGAAAATTAATTCTCTTTTATAAATACTTATACAACTTTTACTAATGAGTGAGCCTATTTTGTACTTAAGAAATGCTAATATTTATCAAAAAAACTTTTTAGTTCTAAGTCATGTTAACATGAGCTTAGAAAAGGGTGAATTTTATTATCTTATTGGTAAAACAGGTAGTGGGAAAAGCTCATTGTTAAAAATTTTATATGGAGATATTCCTTTGCTTGAGGGGCAGGGGAAAGTAGTTGATATTGATTTGGTTTCCTTGAAAGATAGTGAAATTCCTACATTAAGAAGGAAGTTAGGTATTGTATTTCAAGATTTTCAATTATTAACGGATAGGAGTGTAGAAAAGAATTTATTGTTTGTTTTAAAAGCGACCGGATGGAAAGACGCGTATGCCATCAATGAAAGAATTGAGGAGGTTTTACAAAGCGTTGGAATGGCAACAAAAAAACATAAAATGCCGCATGAACTTTCCGGAGGTGAACAGCAACGGGTAGCTATTGCAAGAGCCTTATTAAATCATCCGTCCTTAATTTTGGCAGATGAGCCGACCGGAAACTTGGATCCTGAAACTTCTAATGAGATTATGCTGTTACTTAAAGGCATTGCACAACAAAATAATTGTACCATATTAATGGCTACTCATGATTATTCGATGATTAAGAACTTTCCTGCAAAAACTATTAAATGTGAAAATGGAAAGATTTATCATGGTGATTCCAATGATCTTTTTATTTAAATTATATTAATTGAAATTATAATATTTAAATTTCTATGATTTCAATTCTTGTTCCGGTTTATAATTATTCCATTATAAATTTAGGTAAAGAATTGGTAAAACAAGGAGCAGAATTAAATGTACCCTATGAGGTGCTTTTTCTTGATGATGCCTCTGTCAATCATGAAATCACTAAAAGTAATCAATTATTTTGTGCAAAAAACAATCTTACTTATATCATTTCCGAAGAAAATTTAGGAAGAGCTAAAGCCCGTAATTTTTTAGCACAAAAAGCTAACTATGAATGGTTAGTATTCATGGATTCCGATGTTATACCGGCTACTTCATCGTATCTTAAAACTTTTGTTTCATCTATTCATTGTGAAAGTCAGGTTTTAAGCGGGACTATATTATATAGGAGGAATTTGGAACAAACTATTCAGAAGTCTTTACGTTGGAAATACGGAGTTACTTATGAAGAAACTACTTTAAAAAAAAATTCTGGTAACTCAAATTATCTCTATTTAAAAACAGCTAATGTAATGATTAGAAAAAGTATTTTTCATTCCATTCCTTTTCCTGTTTTAGAAGGCAATTATGGATATGAAGATACAATGTTTGGGTTAACCTTAGAAGCAAATACTATTAAACTTGAATTAATAGAAAATCCTGTTTATCATGAGGGAATTGAATCGAACCATATATTTTTAAACAAAACAGAAGAAGCTATAAAAAATTTATCAAGTTTAATACAACATGATGAAATACTATGTAAAAAAATCAGACTAGCAAAAGTATATTTTCAAATAAAAAAAGTGAACGGCGTTAAATTCGTAACCTACTTATTTAAAAAAAATCGTGGTTTAATGAAAAAGAATTTATTGTCCGAAAATGCAGATTTAAAAATTTTTCAGTTATACAAAATAGGGTATTTGTGTTATTTACTCGCCTGATTGAAAATATTTAATAAAGTAGATTCCTGCGCTTCCCAATTGTATTTTATTGATGTTTTTTCCAAATTATATTCATAATGTTTTTTTCCTCTAGAAAGTAATAATTTTATTTTTTCTGAAATTTCAATCGCTGAATGATTAGTAATTACTTCGCCAATTTGATTTTCATTTATCATGTTTTTTATTCCCGGAAGATAGGTTCCTAGAACGGGTATTTTAGCATGAACATAATCAAATATTTTATTGGGGAGAGCATAACGATAACTTAGGCCCCCGTCTTCTTCCAGACTCATACCTAACTCAGCTTTAGGAGTTATTAATTTTAGTTGTTCAGGTGAAATTTCTCCTAAGAAATAAATTTTATGATCTAAACGTAATTCTTTACATAAATTTTCGAATGTGTTTTTTAATGGGCCATTACCAATAATCCATAATTTTGCATTTTCAATATATTTCATGGCTTCTATCATTTTATCAATCCCTCTGCTGTAATTAATGGCTCCTTGATATACTATAATTTTCTTATTACATGGGGTTTCAGGTAATTTAGTATGAATATCTTTATTCTTGTCGGATACAGTGGCGATGATTGGAACATTATTAATTATAATAGGGCGGTTGCTGTATTTTTTTTCAAAAAAATCTGCATATCCTTCACTAACGGTATAAAAATATTCAATTTTGGGTATAAGATATTTTTCAAGTTTTCTCCATAGTTTTTGAGCATATCTACCTTGTATGGAGGGCAGCTCAGAGTATATTTCATGACTATCAAAGACTAAAGGAATTTTTTTAAATTTTGAAATTAAATAATTAGGTAAAAGAGAATCCAGATCGTTAGCTAATAATATGGTATGTTTATCGGATTTAAATAATAGTTTCCAAAATAATTTAAAATTAAATTCTGCAAATAATAAAAATTTTCTTTGAAAGGCAAGATGGAAACGGTGAAAAGAATAGGGTCTATTTAATGGGGGCTTTCCATATAAATTAGTACCGATAATTGAAATTTCGTAACCATTTTTATATAAGGAATTGCAAACCTTTTCTACTCTTTGATCAGTAGCTATATTATTAATTACAGAAACTAATACTTTTTTTCGTTTAGTCATTTTAACTAACAAAAATAATAAATTAATTATCTGGATAAAAATAATATATTTGTAATTTGTTCTCTTTTACTGATGCGACAAAAATTACATATTCTTTTTTTACCTTATTGGTTTCCTTCCAAAAAAAATCCTAAAAATGGTAATTTTATCTTACGACATGCTCAAGCGGTTGCAACAATACATAAGGTAAGTATTCTTTATGTTGAAAGAGATGAACAGTTAAAAAAAGAATTTGAACTTAATACGGATAAAGAAAAAAATTTATTTATTTTAAAAATTTATTATAAAGGAAGTTCTTATAAACTCATTAACTACGTAAAAAAATGTCAAGCCTATATAAAAGGTTTACGGAAAATAGAAAAAGTAGATTTACTTCATATTCATGTCTTACATTATTATGCTATTCTTGCTTATTATTTTAAGATGAGGAAGAACATAAATTTTGTAGTTACAGAACACTGGTCGCGTTGGCTCACAAACAATTCTAGTCTGACTCTCAAACTTTATTATCTACTAATGAAACTAATTTGTTCTAAAGCAAGTTGTTTGATACCTGTAACTAAAGATTTGGAGTTAAACATGAAAAATAAAGGAATTAAGGGGAAATTTAGTATTGTTCCAAATGTGGTAAATACGGAAATTTTTAAACCATTAGAGAAAAAAAAGAAAAAAAATGAATTTCTTCATATTTCGAATTTAAACAATGAATACAAGAATATTACAGGTATTTTGAATGTAACTAAAAGATTAGCTGATTCAGGATATAGATTTACACTTCAAATAGGAGGGGATGGAGATAATACTCATATAAAAGAATTTATAAAAAATAATAAGCTGGAAGAATACATTTTTACTTTTGACTCTTTATCTGAAGTTGAGGTTTCGGATAAAATGAAGAATGCGGATCTATTAGTCATGTTTAGTAATACTGAAAGTCAACCGTGTGTAATTAATGAAGCATTTTCGTGCGGTTTGCCGGTAATTTCGACTAATGTAGGAGGAATTTCTGAGTTGTTTCCTGAAAATTTTGGGATTCTTATAGAAAAAGGTAATGAGGATCAATTGTATGAAGCAATGGGAAAATGTATTACGGGTAAAGTAGAATTTGCTGAAGCTGACGTTATGCATCAATTTTCTGAAAAGCATTTTAGCATAAAAAGTATAGCAAAAAAAATGGATCAAATATATATGAATGTTATGCTCAAATACACTAAATAGATACTACCAATGATAAAAAGTTTATCATCTTTTTTACTTGAATTCAAAAAAAATAAAGGAGGATATATTGCTATATCTCAAGTAGTAAGTAAATTGGCTATGGTAAGTAATTCGTTTTTTATAGTTAGAATTCTTACCAAAGAGGAATTTGGATCGGTTACATTAGCCTTGTCCATTTTATCATTTCTTATGCCCTTTATAAATATGGGAAGTCAAAATGCATTACTTCGCTACGGCTCATTAGTTTCCGACAATAAGGAAAAGGATATATTAAGTATTTATAATTTTAAAGTAGGCAATAAGCTCAATAGTATCACCATATTTTTATTTCTTATTATTTGCTTGTTGTTTGCTACAAAATATAATTATCTAACAATAATTTCATTACTATTGAGCTTACGTTTCGTCAGTCTTTCCTTTTTTTATCAAATACGCATAGATTTTCAAATACGAGATAATAATTATGGATATGCAATGACGGATATGGTCTTTAATGTTAGCACATTAGTAGTTTCTTTATTGTTCAGCTTTATATTTGGAGTTTATGGGTATGTAATTTCATTATCCATTTCATTTATTTTTTTTTATTGCTTCCTTAAGAAATATAGTAGGTTTAAAGAAAATGCGAAACTTCCCTTATCTAAAAAAGAATTTTGGAAGTATTCAATAGGTAGTTCCGTAGCTAATTTTTTACATTCTTCTATTTCATCGATAGATACATTTATGGTAGGATATTTTCTTTCGGCAGTTAGTATTGCAGAATATAGAATTTCATCTATCATTCCTTTTAATTTATTCTTTATTGCTCAAATGTTTATAGTAACAGATTATCCTAAATTTGTTAAGAATTTTAACAACAAAAAGTATTTTCAAACTTATATGAAAAATTATTTTATAATTTTTTTTAGTTTGGGAAGTGTGCTTATATCGATATTTTTTTTATTTGGAGATTTTATAATTAATTTATTATTTGGAAGTAATTATCAGGCAAATACGGCCTTTTATATTCTTATGATAGCTTCGGTTTTTTCTTTACTCGTATTGATTCCTTTTGGAAATATTTCAGCAGCATTAGGGTTACTAAGAAAGAATATTTATGCTTCCGTAGGAGCTATTATTATTCAGCTAATTGTAGGATTATTATTGATTCCTCACTATGGAATAACAGGAGCAGCAATAGCAACCGGTTTAGCGTATATATTTTCCGGATTTTACAATATGAGTACTGTATATTTATATTTCAAAAAACTCTAATTTTCAAAGCTTTTCCATAAATTATCATTTTCCGGAACAGGAGCTTTCAGTACAATCTTTTCCTTCTTAATGGGATGAATAAATTCAATTTTTCTGGCTAATAGATGAATGCTGCCATCAGAGTTGGAACGATCAGCACCGTATTTTAGATCTCCTTTGATTGGACATTTAATTGCACTGAGTTGCGCTCGTATTTGATGATGTCTTCCTGTTTCCAAATCGATTTCCAATAATAGGTAATGGTCAGATTTTTTTATTATTTTATAAGTTAGAATGGCCTCTTTGGAACCGCTTTGAGCACTCGATGAATTAAAAATAATTGCCTTATTATTTTTTTCATTCTTCTTTAAATAGTGAACTAACCTTTGTGTTTCAGGAATTTCATTTTTTTTTACTACCGCCCAGTATGTTTTTTTAATTTCTCTTTTCTTGATCATTTCCGTCAATCGAGTAAGGGCTTTACTGGTTTTAGCAAATATAACAATGCCGGAAGTAGGACGATCAATGCGATGAACAAGTCCGGCAAAAACATTTCCGGGTTTGGAATACTTTTGCTTAATATAAGATTTTACTTCATCCAATAATGAAATATCACCGGTCTTATCTCCTTGAACGAGCTGACCGGCTTTTTTGTTTATAATGATGATATGATTATCTTCAAAAAGTATTTGATTTTCAGTAAGCATATTTTTAAAAAAATAATTCCAATAATTTAGGACACTAAAATTTTATATCCTTAAATAGGTGAAAAATTTAAAAGCTTTCTTCTTTATTTGGAAATTCTTGGCTTTTCACATCTTGAACATAATTTGAAACGGCTTCAACAATTTGTTCATGAAGATGTAAATATTTTCTGGCGAATTTAGGTTTGAAATTTTTATTTAAGCCTAGTAAATCATGAATAACTAAAACTTGACCATCAGTAACATTTCCTGCACCGATACCAATGGTAATAATATCTAATTCATTGGTTACCTTTTCTGCTAATTGAGCCGGTATTTTTTCTAATACTAGTGAAAAACACCCTATTTCCTCTAATAATTTAGCATCGGAAATTAATTTATCTGCTTCGGCATCTTCTTTCGCTCTTAACTTGAAAGATCCAAATTGATGAATGGATTGAGGAGTTAAACCTAAATGTCCCATAACAGGAATACCGGCTTTAACAATGGCTTCTACAGAATCTTTTATTTCAATTCCTCCCTCCATTTTTATTGCGGAAGCACCGGTTTCTTTCATAATTCGAACGGCAGAATGATAAGCTTGTAAAGGATCGGATTGGTAGGTACCGAAAGGTAAATCTACAACTAATAAAGCTCTTTTAATTCCTCTTGATACACATTGGGCATGATAAATCATTTGATCCAACGTTATAGGTAACGTAGTTTCATATCCTGCCATTACATTAGCTGCAGAATCGCCAACTAAAATAGCATCTATTCCGGCTTCATCTGCAAGACTTGCCATAGTGTAATCATAAGCAGTTAACATAGATATTTTTTCTCCCGAAACTTTCATTTTTTTGAAAGTTTCAGTAGTTATCGTTTTAAATTCCGAGTGTATTGACATTATTATTAGTTTTTGGTAAATTTATGATAATATTAATTAAAAAGTATTTTTTAAGCTTTATCTTGTATATAGTTTATTATATTATTAGATATTTATAAACTCTAAAAATATATAACATCTGTTAAATTTATGAATGCAAATTACATTCCTTAACTGAAAAATAAATAATAATAAAGTGTGATTATTGAGAATATCGAACTTCAGGTAATTTTTGAAGATTATATAATTTGGTTTTTAATAAGGTATAAATTTAAACTAAAATAAGCAATTGTGTTTATCCCATACAAAATATTTAATTTACTATTAAAATATAGAAAAATAAAAACAGTTAATTATTAATGCGTTATAGTACATAAAATATTTAAGTAAACATAAAATCTTAAATTCAACTTTTTTAAATTGTAAGCGAATATTTAATAAATAAAACTCAAAATTTTAAGCTTTTTGGAAGTAAATAAAATATATCAATAATAAAGAACCTATAATAATTCTGTACCAGCCCCAAATTTTAAATCCGTATTTTTTAATCACTCCAACAAAAAATTTAATAGCAAAAATTGCTACTACAAAGGCAACAAGGTTTCCTAAAATAAAAAGCCACATTTGATTATTATTTGAAGCCAATAGTTCATACCCTTTCATGCTGATTCCGTTTTCTTCCCATGTTTTTAATGTAAGAGAATATACAGTAACCGCCAGCATAGTAGGAACTGCCAGAAAAAAAGAAAATTCAGCGGCAACCTCCCTGCTTAATTTTTGTTGCATTCCGCCAATAATTGAGGCTGCAGATCGGCTGGTACCCGGCATCATTGCTAAACATTGCCAAAAACCTATAATTACAGCTTGTTTAATTGAAATATCCTCTTCTTTAAGTATAGTAGGATTTTTAAAAAAACGATCTACAAACAGAAGTATAAATCCGCCAACAACTAAAACGATGGCAATAGGAATGGGTTTTTCTAAAATAGCATCAATTTTTTCATTAAATAATTTACCTAAAATTAAAGCAGGAATTACAGCACATATTAATTTCAAATAAAAATTTAATCTTTTAAAATCGAAAAATTTTTTCCAGTATAAAACAACAACTGCTAAGATTGCGCCCAGTTGAATACAATATTCAAACATTTTTACAAAGTTATTTTCTTGTATTCCTAAAATGGAACTGGTAAAAATCATATGGGCAGTGGAGGAAACAGGTAAATATTCTGTAAGACCTTCAACAATAGCAATAATGATCGCTTCTAACGTATTCATTTAGAGTTCTTTTTTGGATTAGAATAAGTCATGATTGAATAAATTTCGACTAAAAACCCAAGAACAATAAGAATTGGGGCCAGTCGAATTCTTCTGAAACTAAAAATATCTTCGTTCCAGTTATTCTTATCATAAACTCCATTTACAGTATTCGCATCCGGTCCTGTCATCAAAATAAGACCTAGAGCAATTAAACCCAAACCGATAAACATAAATGTATAATTTCTTTTTCCAAATAAAAAAGGTTTATCAGATTCAGAATATATATTTTTTGATGGTTGATCTTTCATAAAATTAAATTTTCAGCCAATTTAAGAATTATGAATAATATAGATCATCAATTTTAAGTTTTAAATATCTCCAAGTTGCAAACCATGTACTAACCGTTGTGATCAAAATTCCAATAAGCAAAATAAATAAAGACAAGATAATATGGTTAGAATAATCTACAATTGGCGGAAGAATATTATAACGGATAAGCATATAATTTACGGCGAATAAAAGAACTAAGGCTATTGCAGATCCTATGGCTCCTAAAATTACCGATTGAATTAAAAAGGGTTTCATTATGAATAAACGCTTTGCACCCACTAATTGCATGGTTTTGATTATAAATCTTTTAGCGTAAATTTTCAATCGAATGGAATTATTAATTAATGAAATGGCAATTAATAAGATAATACCGGCGAGTATGGAAATACCTAAGGTAATTTTTCTAACTCCTTTATTCATCTGAGTCAATAAATTACTGTCGGATTTTACCTCATCAACTAAAACATTTTTTTGAATTTGCTTTTTTATAGTTTCAATATGTACGGAATCAGTATATTCCGGTTTTAAAGCGATAGTAATGGAAGCCGGAAATATATCTTCTTCGAAAAGAGATTGAGAATCAACTCCTAAATCTTTTTTTGCGGTGTAAGTTGCTTGTTCTTTAGATATATACTTAGCCTTTTTTACGTAGGGATTTACTTGTATACTGTCAAGATAATTTAGTTGGGCTTTTTCATTTTTTATTAGATTATTTTTGTTTCTGTCGTTTTTAAAGAAAACTTCAATCACCATTTGTTCTTTCAAATAATCAATATAAGAATTGGCATTAATTACAATCATGCCAATGATTCCAATTAAAAATAAGACTAAAGAAATACTGATGACTACAGTAATGTTAGAAGAACGCAATCTTCCCTTATTTAGCTTGTCTGTTTTATTGGCCATATTTTTATTAAATATTCGCTAAAATATAAAAACTTCATTTATTTTAGTGTAATTTTGGATATAAATTATTGTTAAAATAAAGATACAATTGAAAGTTAAACCTAAAAAGCATTTAGGGCAACATTTTCTAAATGATCAGAATATCGCCTCAAAAATAGTAGATTCATTAAGCTATCATCCGTATGACTTAGTGTTGGAAGTTGGTCCGGGTATGGGAGTTCTGACTCAGTTTTTACTTCAAAAACAGGTGAAAGTATATGTTGCTGAAATTGATAAGGAATCTGTAGATTATTTAAAAATAAATTATCCTCAACTGGAAAACAATATCGTAGGTGATTTTCTTAAGTTAGAATTTGAGGAATTATTTTCAGATAATTTTGCTGTAATCGGTAATTTTCCCTACAACATTTCTTCACAAATTGTTTTTAAGATTTTAGAAAATAAGCATGCAATACCTGAAATGGTTGGAATGTTTCAAAAAGAAGTAGCAGAAAGAATTGCCGCTCAAAAAGGAAATAAAATTTATGGTATATTATCCGTTTTAACCCAAGCATATTATAACGTAGACTACCTATTTACTGTTCATGAAAATGTATTTACACCACCTCCCAAAGTTAAATCGGCAGTTATACGCTTAAAACGATATAGAGATAAAATAGAGGGAATAGATGATGAATTCTTTTTTAAAATAGTAAAGGCAGGATTTAATCAAAGACGAAAAACACTGAGAAATGCATTAAAAGTTTTAAACATTCCTCAACATCTTGAATCCCATGAATTTTTAAATCTACGCGCCGAACAATTATCTGTAGAAGATTTCATGCATTTAGCTCGATTATGGAGTTCAAATTAAAACTTCATATTTTAAAATTAAAATTCATAACTAATGAAAAAAAATATAAAATTTATCGCACTCAATATAATTGTAATGATGTTGATGGCATCTTGTGAGTTTAAGAATAATAAGGATACTAGCAAGGAAGAAATACTCTCCAACGTAAAAGTTGTGAATGAAGTAGATCCTGTATGTAGTATGTCTACCCATGAAAATTTAAAAGATACCTTATATTATCAAGGTAAATTATATGGTTTTTGCAGTTCACATTGTAAGGAAGAATTCAAAAAAAATCCGGGAAAATATTTATCTAAAAATGAGTAAATTATTTTGACATTCGAAAAATAATAATGTTAGTAACATATATAATTGGAAACTTTAATATTCAAAATAAAGTTTCATAACTGAATGGTTTTAATTCTTTAAATAGCTCTTAATTTTAGCTCATTGTAAATAAAAAATTAAATAATAAGTAAAATCCTCCTTCTTTTTAGCGCTAAGCCCTTTTATTTTAATGAATTATAACCATGCCTACTTAAAGTAAATTTTAAATTAATTGAACCTCAATAATTAAAATCAAATTACAAATAAATATTGATGTTGAAAATTCTTTTTTTTGAAGTTTGACCTCAAAAAATAAGATTTTAATTAGTAATTCTAAATTTTCGGCATAATTTTTTAATAAAAAATAATGATTTGTTTAACAATAATGAATATGAGTTGTTTTTTATAATAAGTGAAAGCAACTATGATAATTATGCTAAAAAAATATAATTATATAAATATCTTAATTAAATTATTGTTATATAATGATAAAATAAATCATGACTTATAGTAAAACTTTTTATTAAATGATTTTAAAAGTTAAGAATTATTATAAATTTGCACCCTTTAATTTGTTTTTTCAATGAATGATTTTATTGCTGCTCGATCGCAGATGGCAGTTTCATTAGGATTCCATATCATATTTTCATGTATAGGTATGGTTATGCCTTTCTTTATGGCAATTTCACATTATAAATATTTAAAGACCGGAGATGAAGTATACAAAGGTCTAACAAAGGCTTGGAGTAAAGGAATCGCAATATTATTTGCAACCGGAGCGGTTTCAGGTACCATGCTTTCATTTGAATTAGGATTGCTTTGGCCTGAATTCATGAAACATGCAGGTCCAATTTTTGGAATGCCTTTTTCTTTAGAAGGTACTGCCTTTTTCGTAGAAGCTATAGCTATAGGATTCTTTCTTTACGGTTGGAATAAATTCAATCCTTGGTTTCACTGGTTAACAGGATTATTAGTTGGAATTAGCGGATTGTCATCAGGTATACTGGTTTTAGCAGCTAATGCTTGGATGAATAGTCCCGCAGGGTTCGATTATGTTAACGGAAACTATATAAACATAGACCCTGTAAAGGCAATGTTTAATGATGCTTGGTTTTCTCAGGCATTACATATGATAATAGCCGCATTTGTGGCTACCGGATTTGCCGTAGCCGGTATGCATGCATTCATGATTTTAAAGAAAAAGAATATCGAATTTCATAGTAAAGCATTTAAAATTGCTGCCACTTGTGCATGTATTGCAGCTTTGATTCAACCGTTAAGTGGAGACATCTCTGCGAAAGATGTAAGCAGAAGACAACCGGAAAAGTTGGCGGCCATGGAAGCACACTTCCATACAGAAGCCCCGGCCTCATTTATTTTAGGAGGTATTGTAAATGAAAAGGAAGAAAGAGTTGATTATGCTATAAAAATACCCGGTTTATTAAGTTTTTTAGCTTATGGAAATGTAAAAGATCCGGTTAAAGGAATCACTGATTTTCCCAAAGACGATAGACCGCCCGTTGCAATTACACATTATTCCTTTCAAATCATGATTATATTAGGTGTGGCATTAATGATATTGGCTGTTATCTATTTATTGGCAAGATTCAAAACTAAAAAGTGGCTTACAAAAAAATGGATTTATAAATTATTTGTAATAGCTACCCCCTTGGGATATATAGCGCTGGAGGCAGGATGGACCGTAACGGAAGTTGGACGTCAACCATGGATTATTTATAAAGTAATGAGGACAGCTGATGCCGTAACACCTATGCCCGGAATAGCATATTCATTCTATTTATTCACAGCTATTTTTATTTCTTTATCAGCCATTGTAATTTTCCTTTTATATAGGCAAATGAAAATGGTTCCTATATTATATGACGCAACGGATAAGAATTATAAACCTAATAAGAAGTAGAGTATGTTTTATTTATATGTAGTAATCTTTTTCCTCTGGACAGCGATCGCTTTGTATTTATTATTAGGAGGTGCAGATTTTGGAGTTGGAATTTTAGAATTATTCAGTAAACACAAAAATGAAAAAAGAATTGAAAAAATCATGTATGAAGAAATGGGTCCCGTATGGGAAGCTAACCATATGTGGTTGATCATTGTAATTGTAATTCTTTTTGTAGGGTTTCCTGATATTTATTCGGTACTATCAACCTATTTACATATACCTTTACTATTAATGCTTATAGGTATAATTGCCAGGGGAACTGCCTTTTCTTTTCGAAATTACGATGCGGTTAAAGATCATTGGCAATTTGTTTATAATAAAATATTTAGATATTCCAGTGTAATCACACCTTTTTTCTTAGGTATTATAGCAGCAGCAACGGTTTCCGGAACTATTGATGTAGAACCTGCCGATTTTATGAATGCTTATATTTGGAGTTGGCTTACTCCGTTTGGATGTGCGCTGGGTGTTTTCACTTGCAGTATTTGTGGATATTTGGCTGTTTCCTATTCATTGTCTCAAGTTAAAAATTTTGATGATCGTGAATATTTATCTAAAAAACTTACTATATTTTTATTTGTAGTGGTGGTTACCGGAGGTTTAGTATTTGTATGTGCTTATTTTTCACATGTTCCTTTAATTCAATGGATATTTGGAGAAACAGTCGGATGGATTGCGGTAATTTTAGCAACCGTCTCTGTTTTTGGAACTCTATATGCATTGAAAGAAAAAAAATATTCTTGGATAAGAGTATTAGCAGGATTTCAGGTATTAACCATATTGTTTGCGGTAACCTACCAGCATTATCCTAATTTAGTTATATTAAAACAGGGTACTCTATCTTTGATTGAAGACCAATACATACATAAAACTATCGCAATGCTAGCATGGGCACTAATGTTAGGAAGTATTTTTATACTTCCGGGAGTATTCCATTTAATTTATTCATTTCAAAAAAGAAGATAGAGAAAAGCTTTATTAAGTTATAAAATTCCATACTATTAAGGATTTAACTAATTTTGTTAAATCCTTTTTTAATTTTCATCTGAATGAGTTCAAGCTATACGATATACAATGCATCTGCAGGTGCAGGGAAAACGTTCACTTTAGTGAAAAATTTCCTTAGTATCCTGTTGCAAAATGATTCTGTAGAGTCTGTGCGTTCCATAGTAGCAGTAACTTTTACCAATAAAGCAGCTAATGAAATGAAAACGCGCATACTTTCATGGTTAAAGGATTTTTCAGATGAAAAAAATTATCAATCGAATATAGTTTTACAGCAGATATCTCAAGAACTGAATATAGATATAAATCTTTTACATCAGCGATCGTATAGGGCCTTATCCTATATCTTACATCATTATTCATTATTTTCCATCAGTACCATTGATAAGTTTAATTTACGATTGATGAAGGCATTTACCAAAGAATTGGGGTTGTCGTATTCGTTTGCGGTGGAACTGGATTCTTCGGAATATCTCAAACAGTCAATTGATGAATTAGTAGATGAATTAGGAACAGATAATCCTTTTGCTGAGGTCATTTTAAATTATATATTTTGGAAATTCGAGAACGAATCATCTACAGATATTAGAAAGGAATTATTGACTTCCTCACAAAATTTTTTAAAAGAAAAGAATCTGGAACAGATTAATTCTTTGACTTCTAAAGAGATTGAAGATTTTAGAAAATTGAATCAGTTGATAAGTAGGCGAGTACAGGAAAATTATACCTTAATACAAAAAACAGCCGATGAAATTATAGCGTTATTTGAATCTAGCGGTTTAGAAGTAGGAGATTTTTATCAAGGAGCGAGAGGTATGGCCGGATTTTTTTATAAAATGCAGGATTCGAGCAAAATACTTAGTATAAACTTATCTTCTTCTTATTATAAAGCTTTTTGTGAAGAAGAAAAATATGCAAAATCAAAATCGATTCATGAAGAAGATATAAAGGGTATTGCACCGCAAATTATTGAGGCATTTTATAAAATAAAACAAGCAATCATTAGAATTAAAGTAGATGAATCTGTTCGTAAAAATCTAATTACGATTGAATTACAATCTGAAATTAATCGATTTTTACACAGACGAAAAACAGAAAATGATGTAGTATTTTTATCAGATGTAAATCCTATTATAGGAACTCATTTAAAAGAGGAACCGGTAGCCTTTATATATGAAAAATTAGGAGGGAGATACAATCACTACTTTATAGATGAATTTCAAGATACCTCGCAACTTCAATGGAATAATATAATTCCTTTGTTAGATAATGCAAAAGTATCAGATGGAAATACAATTACTTTGGTTGGTGATCCCAAGCAAGCCATTTACAGATTTCGTTCGGGAAATCCTGAAATATTAATCGATCTTATAGCTAATGCAGATGACAAGGGTATTCATGTAAAAACTTTGCAGAATAATTTCAGAAGTTTGCCCAATATTGTTGATTTTAATAATACCTATTATCAATTTTTATCTACTTATTTAGTAAATAATCCCGAATATTTTTCATTATTTGGAGTCCATGCACAGCAAATCTCCCACTTACCCAAAGGGGGAAGGGTACAGGTATCATTTATATCTCCAAAAGAAGAAAATCTCTTAGAAGAAAGAATTGTTGAAATAATTGAAGAGTCTTTACAGAATGGTTTTGATTTTAAAGATATAACTATTTTAGTAAGAAATAAAAAGCATAGTGTTTCCATTGTAGATAAAATTGCAGAAAAAGGTTATCCTATTTTAACAGAAGAAGCATTATTAGTTGTATCGTCCCCTGAAATCCAAGCTCTTATTTATGCTTTACAATGGATTTCTAATCCTGAAGACAAAGAAAATTTGGTGAGAATGCTCCATCTTCTTTTTACCATAGGTAGAGCGGAATTTGAAGATTTTACAGAAGAAATTTGTAAAATAAAAGATTTGGATTTTGACGATATTATTAATTGGTTTAAAGAAAAATTGAATATTTCTTTGCCTTATCAACAAATATATAATTTAAGCTTTTATGATTATGTAGAAGAGTTTATTAATTCTTTAGGCTTTGGAGAGAAAGAGGATTTATATATTTCTGCCTTATTGGATATGATAGTTCAGTTGGAAAAGAACGGAGTTATAAGTTTACAAGAATTTTTAGAGTATTGGGAATTAAAAAGCCCGGGATTATCCATACGATTTCCCGATAATCGAAATGCCATCCAAATTATGACTATACATAAATCTAAAGGATTGGAATTTCCAATTGTAATTTATCCTATGATCGATAGCAATTCTAGAAAGGAAGAATATTGGTTTCCACTTGATAAAGACTTATATAATGGGTTTGATAAGTTTTACACATCTTCAAAATCAGGCTTAGATGATACCGGTGATAGTATAAAAGAGGTGGTAACTATACGAGAATTTGAAAATAAGATAGATGAATTATGTATACAATATGTTGCAACCACACGGGCGTCACAACAATTATTTTTATTGGAAGAAAGAAAAGATAAATTAAGTTCGTTGGGTGAATTTTTAATTCAGCAAGGGAAATCTTCAGAAGGAATAGTTGAACTTTATCCTGCTCCCGATTTTAAGAAAAATAATGAAAAAAGCGCAAAAAATATTGTTCAAGAAGAAAAAATACAATGGACTTCTGAAAGATGGAATTCTAAAATAAAAGTAAGTTCCGAGGCTCATAAATTTTATAGTGAGGAAAACGAAGACATACAATACGGTAATAGTATACATGCTATTTTAGCAGAAATTAATTCGCCGGAAGATCTGCCACTTGTAATTAAAAAATTTACTTTGACGGGATTGATTCCAATCGGTCAGGAAGAAGAAATTGAAAATATAATACATAAAGTTATATCCAATCCTCAATTAAAAGATTATTTTTCAAAAGGGATAACTGTATATCAAGAACGGGAAATAATATATGAAGGAAAAATTTACCGCCCCGATCGAATCATAGAACAGCAAGATTCATTAACACTTATTGATTTCAAAACGGGTGAAAAATTAAGTAATCATAAAAAACAAATTTCGCTATATGAAAAAGCCTTAGTTGGAATGAATAAAAAAGTTGCAAGTAAATTATTGGTATATATTTCTTTAGATGATGTGGAAGTGATATATGTTTGATCTTTAACAAGAGTCTATTTTTAAATTAGGCAAAAATTTAAAAAAAACACATTTTATAGATACAATAAAATCTGACCTAGAATGCCCTTATTGTGGGAGTAGTAATATTTACGTTCATACAAAAAAAACAATTTGGATGGGGAAGAGGATGTATTTAAGCTCTTACCTTTTGGCCATTAATATTTTTAGGTTTTACTAAAGGCGGTAAAGTGGAAAAAATATGTTTAGATTGTAATAAAAAATTCTAAAAACTATTATGTAGATATTTAATTAATAAAGGGAACATATAGTCATGTTTCCTAGCATCAACTAATTTTGATAGTGAATGACAAAAGGACGCATTTTGTGGTAAATTTTTAATCTACTCGTTCATTTTTCTAACTTATTTATTAATTATTATATTTAATCTTAAATACTAAAAATTTTGCCTATATATCCAGCTTTGAATATACTTGTAAAAACCATTAAAAATTCATTATCTGGGACTCATTTTTCAATAGCTCTAGGTTTTAAGATTAGTTAATAAGGTACTATAAAATGCAAAAAGCTACATTATAAATGTAGCTCATAGGTAATTATATAATCATTTTTAGTGTTAGTTAATGCAATAGATTTGAGAATAATAATTTATTGTTTATTACTTTCAATAATAAATTTTAATTGTATTAAGATTTAAAAGTTTGTGTATTTTTTTAAGGGTAAAATTTGACTTATTTAGCAACTATATAATTGATAATTATTTCTTCTGTGTTATTAAGAATAATTTTTGTAGGATAATCAGGATGTAAGTCTTTATTATATTCATAATTATAAACAGTCCCCTTATTATCACCGGTAATATTATTAACTAGATTGTAAGTGAATGGAAAATTTCCTTCGAATGCTGCAAATAACCAATGAGGAGTTTTTACGTTGTTCATCAAGCCTTTTAAGATATCATAAGTATAAATAGTAGTATCAAATTGAATTAAATTTCCGTATATGTCGTATTTGAAAAGATGGGTTTGTACGTCTTTTGGATCTTCTATTTTTAGTAATTTATCGCCCGAAACAGTTAAGGTTCTTGTATAAGGTTCAATTTCAGGATATCCGTGAAGAGGATTTGTTTTAAAACTTCTATGCTCAAGTATAATACCGGGTTCGGTATATTCATAAGAATACAAATTAGTTCCTCCGGCATTTTCGGTAGTAACGGTATAAACTTTACCATTACTTTCATTATAAGAGATCATATGAATATTAGTTATCGAATCTGAGATAGACGATTTAATATTTATTAATCTATTCAAATTATCGTATTGCATAGAAGTAGTTACAGTTACTTTGTTCCCCGTATTTTTATCTATTTCAGTTTTTATATATTCTGAAGGTAATAAGCCTTTGTGGTTATCAAATTCATGATTAGGATAGGGTTCAAAATTTTCGTCTCCACAGGAGAAAAAAATAAAGAAACTAAAAAAACTAAAAAATAATAGGGTCATATTCCTCATACAGGATTTTTTTTCAAATATAGTATATTTGTATTTCATATAAATATAATTTTAATCAATAAACTAAAAAATATAGTGTGGCTTATCATAATGAATTTGGAAAAGAAGCAGAAATGAAAGCATTTTATTATCTTTTAGATATAGGATATGAAATATTAGATAGAAATTGGAAATATGATAAGGCAGAAATTGATATTATTGCTAAAAATAGTTCCGAGTTGGTAATAGTTGAAGTTAAGGCTAGAAACTATACAACTATCATTGATCCTATAGAGGCGGTAACCAGATCAAAAAGAAAATTATTGATTAAAGCAGCAAATGAATATGTCTTTTGTAAGGAAATAGATGCCAATGTAAGGTTTGATATTATTTCCATCATAAAAAAAGATTATAGATGGCAAATTGAACATATAAAAGATGCCTTTTCTATGATATTATAAATAGAACTCTGATGTTAATTTTTTATATTCTTCCGACCAAATACGACTTTTTTCTTCGATAACAAAGTTTTCAATTATAGGATTTTTATCGTCTCTGCTAAGTTCAAGAAAAATTCTTTTAATTTTTCCATTTCTTATTCCTGAAATATATATAATGCGATTGGGAAATAAATTATATCTATTAGATAGTTCAAGTATTTCTTTTTCATTTTCAATAGGAAAAATGTATCCGATTTTTCCGTTTTGAGATAGTAATGATGCCGATTTTTTAATAAGAAGATGATAGTTAAGTTTTATTTGTTGCCTGGCGACAGGGTGTTTACGATGTAATACTTCCGAAATTTTAAAATAAGGAGGGTTACAAATAATATAATCAAATAATATATCACTAAAGAAACGGTCTAAATCGCAATGGATACCTATGATCCTTTGAGAAAAAGGAGAATTTTTAAAATTTTCCAAGGCCAAAGAATACGCATTGTATTCAGAATCCATGGCTGTAATATGAGAAGTGGGATTTCTTTGTGCGCACATTAACGAAAGAATCCCTGTACCGGTACCAATATCAAGAATACGAGAGGCATTATGTACATTAGCAAAACAACCCAATAATACACTATCCGTGCCTACTTTAAATACAGAATTATTTTGAATTATATTAAATTTTTTAAACTTAAAAATATTATTCACCTTTAGGAATTTCAAATTTGAAAATAGTTCCTTTCCCTTCTTCAGACATAAAGGTTATAGACCCATTATATTCTTCTATAAGTTTTTTTATGATAGCTAAACCTAAACCACTTCCACTGG
The DNA here is from genome assembly GCF_019469225.1 of Apibacter sp. ESL0432. NCBI lineage: Bacteria > Pseudomonadati > Bacteroidota > Flavobacteriia > Flavobacteriales > Weeksellaceae > Apibacter > Apibacter sp. ESL0432. The sequence continues at coordinate 263,740 of NZ_CP048266.1, forward strand.
TTTTAGTTGAAAATTGAGGAGTAAAAATTTTGCTTTTTATTTCTTCCGGAATTCCATTTCCGTTATCAATAACAGAAAAATAAACCATTCGTATGTCTTGTCTGATTTTTACAATAATATGGGGAGTTCTTTCTTCCGGTATCGATTGAAAAGCGTTTTTTATTAAATTGGTTAATATACGGTTCAATAAATTAGGATCGATATTTAAAATGACCAATTCATCAAGTGTATCCAGTGAAATTTGTTGAGATGGAAATATTTCTAACGAAATTTTAGCAACTTCAATTACGTTTAACTTTTCATCCTTTTTTACAGGCATTTTTGCAAAGTCCGAAAATGCGCCGGCAATCGAGGCAATAGTATCTATTTGTTGTATTAATGAACGGGTTAATGAATCTAACTTTTCATGAATTTGTGGATCTTCAGGATTAAATCTTAATTGAAAACTTTGAATTTCGAGCCGCATAGGGGTAAGCGGATTTTTGATTTCGTGAGCCACCTGTCTCGCCATTTCCTGCCAAGCATTATCTTTTTCTTTTTTAACCAGTGCATCAGTTTGCTCTCTAAATTTATTCAGCATAATATTGTAAGCTTTAACCAATGGACTCACTTCGTCAATATAATTATATAAAAGGGGTCTATTATGAGTAAGTGCGCCGGTATCCCTAAGCCGATAAGCAATATCTTTAATTTTTCTGGTTAAAGTAAGTGAAAAGAACCATGAAAAAATACCACTTACAATTAATACGATAAGCATGATAACTAAATATCTATATAATAAGGAATAAAAATCTTTTTTTAGAAATGCTTCATCATGTAAAAAAGGAAAATTTATAATTGTAATAGGTTGATAATCATTGTTGTAAATGTATCTGTATACGGACGTAAAACTTTCTTCTGAATTGGGAAGCTTGTTTATAACCTCTATACGGTCGTTATTTACATTCAGGTTTTTTAAGATTTCTTTAGGAACAAATTCAGTCTTTGGATTGGGTAATTTATTCCCTAAAATATATTTTCCATCCAGAGAATAAAAATTTATATCGATATTATTAATATCTGAAATTTCATAAATTTTATTGCCAATTTTATTTTTAACCTCTTCCGGTTTTGTATTCCGATTGGAAATGAGATAATCGAAAGTTTCTATAATTAATTGTTCCTTTCTTTCTAGCCTTTTATTGTTATATTCCTCTGCAATTCTTATATATTGATAAAAAGTTATCAATCCCATAGCAAATATAGTGCTGACCTCAACAAGGATCATCACTAAAAAAATTCGCAAGGATAATGGGAATCTTTTGTACATTTAAAATAAAAAATAGGGTTAATTTTATCTATTCTTCAGGTAAAGCTTTCCAGTTTTTTATTATTTTAGCTACAAAGAATAAAATGATACCTACAAATATAAGATTAATCCAAAAAAAGACGATAGAATGATTAAAAAAGTAAAGATATATAGTACTAATAAAATGGTTCAGATTTTCACTATAAACGGTTTCATTCATTATTATCATAAACGTTGTAAAATAAAGTATAGGCATATAGGGTAGTATCCATAAAATTAAATTTATCAGTACAATTGATTTATTCTTTGCGCTTTTTTTATAGAGTTTAAGTACAACATAAATGCTCATAAATAAGAGTATCAATGTCCAATAAATGGTTATTAAATAAGTGATATTATACTCATTAATTTCAAAAGAAAATAGATGGAATAAAACCGAAATAATTCCGTTAATAAAAATTAGTAATCCAAATGTTATAAATGCGATTAACCAGGCTTTTCCACTTGTTGTACGAAAAGATAATATTGCAATAGATAAACTTAAAGCAATATATAAAATGATTAAAATAAACTCATTGGAAAAATTACCATTATTATATGCGTCAAACATTTTTTGATAAGCATAATCGAGTTTTTTAAATTCCACGTAATTTTTTATGTTATCATCATTTTGATTTTTTGTATTGCTAATATAATTTGATTGAGTAACAATATAATTGGGTGGATTATAAACTAATTTCATCCAACTGTTTACAGTAAGATTTGTAGAAAGACTATGTTTTTTTTGAAGATCTAAATATTCCCTAATTAAATTTCTTATGCTATCCTTTTGTTCGGTAATTAACCAATTTTTAACCTGCTCAATCTCCTTATTATATGGATAAAAATTAAGAAGAGATAAGTGCATGGGAGTTGAATCAGGATCTTTTTCTAAAGAATCAATAGTTTTCTCGATAGGATTGAATTGATAATAATTATACGAATCAGGTATTAATATTTGAATTTGATTCAATATTTTTTTAGCTTCATAGATTTGTTGTTTTGAAGCAAAGGCTCTTTCCTTATATGTAATACCCTGATAATAACTGTAAGGATATAATTGATTGCCGATGAGTAAGATAAAAGTCAATAGCCATTCCACATATAGAGCATTGGATTGTTTGGGGTAAAAGGACTTAAAGCCATTATTCTTTAAATAAAATACTAACCATATAATGAGAATTAATAAACTAGCTAAAACTGAAATAAGATAGATGACAGTGGTGCTATTTAAATCATAATCCGTTTCATAAAAATTAATAGCTCCGGAAAAATAACCCGTAATAAAGAAAAAAATATTAATAAATAGAACTGTTATACCCATCGGAACAAATTTTGTATTCCATAAAATAGGGTAATTTTCTAGCAAACGTTTTTGTGTTTTTGTAAACATGATCACGGATTTTTAAAAGAATTAAATAAAAAATCTACGAGTTGAATCAGATATATTTCTAAAATACTTAATGGGTATCTGATCCTCAATACAAAGAGTTAAAAAATTATTCACCGACGTAGTATCAGGAAAATGCGCAATATAAGAACCTCCATTATATTGTAATTTTAGTAAAGAGATTTTAGATAAAGAAGCATAGAGTTTTTCCTGAGGCCATTCCGATTCAAACTCAATAATCAATTCAGGCAATTCTTTTTTATCAGAACTCTCACTTTTTATATTTTTTTGTTCCCCATGTTTTAAGAATAGCACTTGATCGGAATTTTTTTCCACTTCATACAATTGCTGAGAGCTTACAACGATACCCAAAGGTCTGAATGGAGATTTTGCTATTGCTTTAAAATCTTCCAATACCGTTTGTTGAGAAAGAATATCTAAATTAGCTAAAGGCTCATCAATCAGTAAAAGTTTAGGTTTTCTAAGTAACATTCGGGCTAATTCAAACCTCATTTTATATCCTGAAGAAAGATTAGCCCAATTCATTTTCCGATAGTTTCGCAATCCCATTCTGGAAGTAATCAAATCAACCATTAATTCGTTTTCTTCTCCCTTAATATTATAAGAAGATGCAGTAAATTGAAGATTATCTAATATAGAACCGTACCATATATTCGGCCTTTGAGGAATATAAATCAACTTAGTTCTTAACTCATATCGATCTTTAAAATCCAGCGTATAAGATATATTTCCTTCAGTCACTTCCAATTCTCCACATAAAAGTCTAAGCAAAGAAGTTTTACCATTTCCATTTTCTCCCACTAAACCAATAATTTCTCCTTCGGAAATTTTTAAGCTTATAGGACCTAAAGAAAAAGCAGATTTACTGTATGATTTTTTAACTTTTTCGGCTTCAAGAAGTTTTTTCGGTTCTGGAATTTCTTTTTTAGAAAGAAATTGATAAAGTTCATTTAAGATGACAGAATATTTTTCCTTTTTTCCTTTTTCATTGGATTCATTATAATCAACCCATTGAAGTAAATCACTTGTTTTCTTATAAAAAGATACCTCTTCCGTATCTAACGTTAAGTCAATAATTCTCTTTAAAACTAAAGAATAATCATCAAACTGTAAATAATGTATAATATCTTGAAATTGCTTTTCGAATAAATTCATTTAATATATCGGTATTAAAATAATACTAGTTCTCTGTTGATCAAAATTCAAAGGCAATAGTAAATAAAAAATAAAATTATACACAAAAAAATAAAAACAGTTTAAATAAAAATATTAGATAAGATACTAGCAAAAATCAATCCTAAGAATCTATAATTCTATCTAAATTTTAATAGATGCAACAGTAAACAAAAAATTTAAATGTTTTTTAAAAAGTCATAGTATCAACAGGTCAAGCAATCTTAAAAAAATATCAATGTGATTCCGGTATATTTGATTAGATAAAAAAAGGGCAAGAAAATTAATTCAAGCCCCTCAAAAAATATTTAAGTATAATAATTTTATATAGCTGTTAAATATTCAGTATTACAATATCCTTCGGTTCCATCTTCAGATCGTATTAAATACCAATCGTCATTATATTTGCTCAGAAAAGTTACCGTAGATTGATGTGCAGCTTTTCCTAAAATAGGTTGATCCGTACCCGGTCCTTTTCTAATATTTAAATTAGAACTTTGAGTGGTTACTTTATATTTAGAAGAAGGTGCATTGGGTGATACATTAATATTTAAAATTAAATCAGCGGATCTGAAATCAGGATCAATTTTATTATAAGCAGCCCACAACTGATCTTTAGACTCTCCATTCGGAACCTCTCCATCAATATAAAGAACATTATTTTGTTCTTTAACAGAAAGATTTGTTGTTCCCAGACTTTTCGCCTTATTTATTAAATCTGCGTATTTATCTTGTAAAGCCATACTTCTATTTTAGTAATAATTTTTGTTCAATTTTTTTAGGTTGGAGCGTGTTAATTGCTTGCATAAGTCGAGGCAATTCGCTTCTATTTAATTCACCGTTAAGAGTTACCACACCATCATTTATTTCCGCTGTAACACCGGTATACCCTTTTAAAATATCATTTACTTTAGATTTTAATACGGAATCCACAGAAACCACTACATCACCTGATTCTGATTTAACCGTTGCATTATCTTCAACAGATTTTATACCCGGTATTGCTTTAACAGCATTTTCAGTTGATTGTTTAACGTCATTATCGTTATACTCTCCGGTAAGTGTAGCCACCCCTTTTTTAACATCAATAGTAATTCCTTCAGGAATAACGGATTTTGCCTTGGTAACTAAATCTGAATCTTTAGGCTCATTTTTGCATGATGTCAAAGAAAAGCTCAGCGTACCCATTAATGCAAAAGCCCATAAAATTTTTTTTAATTGTTTCATAATTTGGTTTTTTAGGTCTATTTAAAATTAACATTGTTTAATACCCATCCAAAACAAAAATTATTCCATATATATACATTTACACTTGTGTTGAAAAACAGGATCGAAGGATAAAAGTTAATTTGAATAGGTTCATATCTTTTTCAATAAATCAATAATTATATGATTTAATAAAATATTTATAGTAATTTACTTAGCAAGAAATAATAAAAATTATAATGTCTGATTTCCGATTGAAAATATTTAATGCTGTAGCTAAAAATTTAAGTTTTACCAAAGCTGCCGAAGAATTATACATTTCACAACCTGCTGTGACTAAAAATATAAAGGAGTTGGAATCAGAATATGATTTAACCCTATTTCTTCGAAAAGGAAATAAAATAGAGCTTACCGATGCCGGTAAAATATTATTGATCCATTCAGAAAAAATCATGAATATTTATAAACAAATACAATATGATTTTGATTTACTGAAAGATAATTTTTCAGGAACTTTTCAACTAGGAGCAAGTACTACTTTAGGCCAATATTTACTTCCGGCCTTGATGTCTCAATTTCATTCCAAACATCCGAAAATTAAAATGTCTCTTATAACCGCAAATACAGAAGAAATTGAAAAATATCTGATTGAGAAAAAAATAGAATTAGGAATGGTTGAAGGCAAACCCAAAAATAAGCAACTTAAATACCTTCCATTTTTAAAAGATGAAATTGTTGCCATTGCACACACCTCACAGGAAATTTCAAAAAAAGAAATTTTGACTTTAGATGAATTACAAAAAGTACCCCTAGTTTTGAGAGAATTAGGCTCAGGAAGTTTGGATATTATACGAGATGCTTTTCAAGCTGTCAATATACAGCTTAAAGATCTGAACATTGCTATGCATTTAGGAAGTACAGAAGGCATCAAGTCCTACCTTACCCATACCAACAGTATAGGTTTTATATCCATTGCAGCAGTAACTAAAGATATAAAAAAAGGAGAATTTCAAGTAATTGATATAGAAGGAATAGATATAAAACGCTGGTTTTATTTTGTTTATAAGCAAGGAGTTCCCGAAGGAAATTCAGATCTTTTTATAAAATTTGCTACTTCACATTATAACCCATCGTTATAAGGAATAACATTTTTTCATTGGCAGATTTGTATTCAGTAAAGGATATTTGTACAATGAATCAAGCAACAACCAAGAAAAAATTAGTCTCCAATGATCGGGTAAAAAAAATAATTTTTATTCTTTTAGGTTTACTTTGCCTGGTTGTATCTATAGAAACCCCTCTAGCATTATTGTTGGGAATGTTATTTTCCTTTAGTTTAGGTAATCCTTATCCCGCCTTTACTAAAAAAATAACGCGCTATCTTCTTCAACTTTCTGTTATAGGATTGGGATTTGGGATGAATTTAAATACAGCAATTCAAGTTGGTAAAGAAGGATTGTTATTAACGGTTGGATCAATTTTTCTTACCTTATTCTTGGGAATATTGATAGGAAAATTTTTTAAAATTGATAGGAAAATAACCTTGTTGATATCATCAGGAACTGCTATATGTGGAGGAAGTGCTATAGCTGCCGTTGTCCCGCTTATCCATGCAGATGAAGAAGAAACCAGCCTGTCTTTAGCCACTATTTTTATTTTAAATTCCATTGCTTTATTTATATTTCCGGCAATAGGACATCTAATACATCTTTCACAAGAACAATTTGGATATTGGTCTGCATTGGCTATACATGATACAAGTTCTGTTGTTGGCGCTGCACAGCACTATGGTTCAAGAGCCTTAGAAATTGCGACGATGGTTAAGCTGGAAAGAGCCTTATGGATAATTCCCTTATCTTTTCTGATTATATTGACTTTTAAAGAAGATAAGGAAATTATACATAAGAAAATAAAACTACCTTACTTTATATTTTTATTTATTGCGGCCATGATAAGTAATACCTATTTACCCCAATACTTTCCTGTATTTAGCACTTTCGATCATGGGTTGGTTATGGCAGCTAAACGAGGACTAACCGTAACCTTATTTTTAATAGGAGCAGGATTAAGTTTGCAAACCTTAAAAAAAATTGGTATAAAACCTTTACTTTTGGGCGTTATCTTATGGACAAGTGTATCTTTTTTAACTTTGATTTTACTCGTATATAGGATGTATTAATCCATCCAATAATCATCCATTTTCTTTTTAATTTCCTCTAAACACAAATTGTTTATGCTTCCTTCATGCGTATGAGTAGTTTTTTTAGGAGATTGAAACGTTCCCTGTTCCACCTTTTGACCGATCATTTTATATGCATCACGAAACGGAACTCCCTCAGCTACCAATTCATTAAGAGCATCTACGGTAAATAAATAATCGTATTTAGGATCATCGAGTATATTTTTATTAACTTGTATATCTTGAAGGGAATAATGAGCCATTTCTAAACATGCCTTACAATTTTGTATTCCCGGAATAATTCCTTCTTTTAATAACTGTAAATCTCTATGATATCCACTAGGAAGATTATTGGTTATCAAAGTCAACTCATAAGGCAAAGCTTGTATTTTATTGCATTTTCCTCGTATCAATTCAAAAACATCGGGATTTTTTTTATGAGGCATAATGCTGGAACCCGTTGTCAAATGGGTGGGAAGTGAAAGAAAGTTAAAATTTTGACTTAAATATAAAGTTACATCCATTGCTAACTTGGATAAAGTACCGGCCAAGCTGCTAAGAGCATATGCCGTGCTTTTTTCCGATTTACCTCGACTCATTTGTGCGGCAACGGAATTAAATTTTAATGTTTTAAAATCCAATTCTCGAGTAGTAAACGTTCGATCTATAGGAAAAGAACTACCATATCCCGCTGCTGATCCTAAAGGATTTTGATCGACTATTTTTAAAGCTGCATTAAGTAAAATTACATCATCAATCAAACTTTCAGCATATGCAGAAAACCACATTCCGAAGGAAGAGGGCATAGCTATTTGAAAATGCGTATATCCGGGCAATAAAATGTTTTTATTTTTTTCTGCAAGAATCAGTAGAAGATCAAAAAGTTTACGACTTTGATCTTTAATCACTTTTAATTCATCTTTCAGATATAAGTTCATATCAACTAAAACCTGATCATTGCGGGAACGAGCCGTATGAATCTTTTTACCGGCATCTCCCACTTTTTCAGTTAGTAAAAATTCTATTTTAGAATGAACATCTTCAAAATTTTCTTCAATTTTAAACGTATGATTTTCAATATCTGTGAGAATTTCATTTAATGCTTGAAGTAAATCTTTTTTTTCATTTTCCGTAATAAGCCCTACTTGATACAACATTTTAGTTTGAGCTAACGAACCTAACACGTCATATTTAGCTAAAACAATATCTAATTCTCGATCATTACCTACGGTAAATAAATCGATTCTCTGATCAGTCGGTATACCTTTTTCCCAAAGCTTCATTTTTTAAAATTTAATAGTTTCAATTATCTTTTATAAGATCGTTTGATTTAATAATTCTATATACAGAGGAATTGCTTCTACAATTTCCTCCCTAAAAATATATTCATCGGCAGTGTGAGATCGTAAAGAATTTCCCGGCCCCATTTTTAAAGAAGGACATTGTAAGACGGCTTGATCTGAAAGAGTAGGAGACCCATAAGTTTCTCTCCCCAGAGCAATTCCGGATATAACTAACGGATGAGTTTTGGGAATGGAAGAAGATTTAAGTTTCAATGATCGGGGAGTAATTATTACCCTTTCAGATGATAAATTTTTCTTTACTATTGATAGTATTTCTTCGTTTGTATAACAATCATTCACACGGATATCCACCACCAAACGACATTCTTCAGGTACAAGATTGTGTTGTTTACCTGCTTCAATTTGAGAAACCGTCATTTTCATAGGTCCTAAAACTTCTGATATTTTTTCAAATGAGAAATTTTTAAACCATTCAATTACCTCAAAAGCATTATAAATGGAATTATCAGGATTATTATGAGCTGCATGACTGGCAGTTCCTTTTACGAGAACGTCTAAAACAAGCAAGCCTTTTTCAGCAATGGCAAGTTGCATTTGAGTAGGTTCACCTATAATAGCACATTCTAATGGTGGCAAGTGAGCCAACACACTGTTTAGACCTTTTTTTCCACTGTTTTCTTCTTCAGCGGAAGCCACCATAATTAAATTATATTTCATATTCTTATGTAAATAAAAATAAGTAAACGTGGCTAAAAGAGACACCAAACATCCTCCGGCATCATTGGAACCTAAACCGAATATTTTACCCTCTTTTTCAATGACATCAAAAGGATTATGAGTATAGTCTTTGTTAGGAAAAACAGTATCTTGATGAGAATTCAGCAATAAATAAGGTTTGTTTTCATCCACATATTTATTATATGCCCATATATTATTATTCTCTCTTTCATAAGGAATTGAATGATGTCTGAACCAAGCTTCAATCAATAAAGCGGTATGATGTTCTTCTCCGGAAAATGAGGGCGTTGCAATTAATTTTTTTAACAGATCAATTGCTTCATAAGTTAGTTGTTCAATGGTTTTCATAAGACTTAATTATAAGGTAATACAAGTATGAGAATGATTAAAGTTGTTAATTATTTCAGGGTTAGAAATAATAATATTTTTAACTCCCTGTTTCAGCGCTTCAAAACAATTATCAAGTTTTGGGATCATACCCGAGTGAATAATATTATCCTTTTTTAATTGTTGATAGGAACTGTAATCTATCGTTTCAATAATACTATTTTCATCTTCAATATCTTGTAAAACACCCTTTTTATCAAAACAATACAATAAAGTGGTTTCATAAAAAGAGGATAGACCTACAGCCAGAGATTGTGCAATGGAATCAGCATTCGTATTAAGCAGCTGTCCTTTTTTATCGTGGGTAATTGCACAGAATACAGGAATCGTATCGGTGTCGAGTAAAAATTTAATCCATTCGGAGTTAATTTCAATGATATCCCCTACATATCCATAATCATAAGCGCTATTATCTCTCCTTTTCGAAACAATAGAATTTCCATCTGCACCGCTTAGCCCGATAGCAGAAGTTTGTAAACCTTGAAGTTGAGCTACAATTTTTTTATTGCAAAGTCCTGCATACGTCATTATTGCCACATCTAGCATTTCTTCGTTGGTTACTCTTCGTCCTTCAATCATGATCGATTCAACCCCCAATTTACCCGCTAATCTTGTAGCAGCTTTTCCCCCTCCGTGGACTAAAATTTTCGGAGTTTCCAACTTAGAAAAATCTTGTAAAAATTGAGTAAGGACTTTTTGATTATCAATTACATTTCCTCCTATTTTTATAACGGTTAATTTTTTCTTTTCCATATTCAACTTATTGGGTTGTTTGTTAGTAATTAGTTAAATACCTGTTTTTTACCAAAAATCAAATAATTAATATTTATGTGAGCCCTTCCAGAATTCGAGTAAGAATGGTTTGAGCAGAATACGTTCGATTATTTGCTTCAGGTATAACAATCGATGCATCGCTGTCCAATATGTCATCAGTTACAATCATATTTCTTCGTACCGGTAAACAATGCATGAATTTAGCGTGATTTGTCAATTCCATTTGTCTTTTTCCAATGGTCCAATGAGGGTCTTCGTTTAGTATTTTACCATAATCGTTGTAATTACTCCAATTTTTAGCATATATAAAATCAGCATTTATAAATGCTTTTTCTTGATTATATTCAATGGGAACACCTTTGGTAATTTCAAGGTTCAACTCGTATCCTTCCGGATGAGTAATAATAAAATCCACCTCCATTTTTTTCATCATTTTCACGAATGAATTAGAAACAGATTGAGGAAGAGCTTTTGGGTGGGGAGCCCAACTCAACACTACTTTAGGACGTTCCGTTTTTTTGTATTCTTCAATAGTCAACGCATCAGCCAAAGCTTGTAGAGGATGTTCTGTAGCCCCTTCTAAACTGATGATCGGAACGGTGGCGTATTTAACGAAAGAAGAAATGACTGTTTCCGCTTCGTCTTTTACCTTATCTTTTAAAGTAGGAAAGCTTCGAATGGCTATTATATCACAATAAACTGATATAACTTTAGCGGCTTCTTTTATATGTTCGGAAGCAGAACCATCCATTACCGTTCCATCTTCAAATTCTAATGTCCAGCCTTCTGTGTTTAAATTCATAACCATACAATCCATACCCAGATTGCGAGCTGCTTTTTGTGTGCTTAATCGCGTTCTTAAGCTCGGATTAAAAAATAAAAGCCCTAAAATTTTATTTTTTCCCAAAACTTGGTTAGCTAAAGGAGCAGCTTTAATCTTCTTAGCCAAATTTAACATCTCGTTTAGGTCTGTAATATCATCGACAGAAGTATACTTTTTCATTATTTCTTATTTTATAAGGTTGTTAAAGACAAGACTGTAAACTGTCATAAAGCATATCAATTTCATTTTTGGAAATAGATAACGGCGGAAGCACACGCAGTAGATTTTTATTATTGGAATTACCCGTAAAAATCTTTTTTTCATAGATTAATTTTTTACGGAGATCTGCGACTTCGAAATCAAATTCTAATCCCAGCATTAATCCTTTACCCTTAATTTTCTTAATTTGCGATAGAGAAGAAAATTTTTTAATGAAATATTCATATTGTTTTTGAACATTGTTTAAAATTTCTTCATCCTCCATTACTTCTAAAACCGCTAATGCTGCGGCACAAGCGAGATGGTTTCCGCCAAAAGTAGTTCCTAATAATCCAAAAGAAGAAGTAAATTCAGGAGAAATTAAGATCCCTCCGATAGGAAATCCGTTTCCCATCCCTTTCGCTACCGATATAATATCTGCTTTGATTCCATGATATTGATGGGCAAAAAATTTACCGGATCGTCCATATCCACATTGAATTTCATCCAGAATTAGAACTACCTTATTATTTTTACAAACCTTTTCCAATTCCCGAAAAAATTCAGTACTTCCTTCATCCAATCCACCCACACCTTGAATAGCTTCAATAATTACGGAAGATACACCCCCTTTAGCAATCTCTTTTTTAACACTTTCAATGTCGTTTAATTCGCAAAATACCACTTCCTGTTGAGCATTGATAGGAGCAGTAATTTTTGGATTATCGGTCACGGCAACCGCTGCGGAAGTACGCCCGTGGAAACTGTTTTTAAAGGCTAAAACTTTTGATTTTCCGGTATGAAAAGAGGCTAATTTTAAAGCATTTTCATTAGCTTCTGCTCCTGAATTGCAGAGGAATAACGAATAGTCGTGATATCCGCAAATTTGAGGTAGTAAATTACCCAGTTTTTCTTGAACAGGATTAATAATTGAATTGGAATAAAAACCGATGGAATTGATTTGTTCAGTTACATGTTTGATATATGTCGGATGTGAATGACCGATGGAAATAACCCCATGCCCACCATAAAAGTCAAGGTAAGCATCTCCTTTATCATCCCATACGGTACAACCTGATGCTTTAACAGGGGTTACAGAGTAGATAGGATATACATTGAATAGACTCATATTAGTATCCTTTTATAAATTTTTATTATTGTTTTTTTGTGGTGTTCATGTGATACTTTACTATTTATTTCTTAGTCAGCTGATTGATTTTGGTATAGGAAGCTAATAGCCCTTTAATAATGGCTGAGTTAACTCCTTGATGATCCATTTCATTAATTCCGGCTATGGTGCACCCGCCCGGAGTTGTGACCTTATCAATTTCTTGCTCGGGATGACTTTTTTTAGACTCAATTAATTGTGCCGCTCCCATACAAGTTTGAGTAATCATGGATAGGGCTTCTTGCGGTTCCAGTCCCATTTCTATAGCTCCCAACATATGTGCACGAATGATCCTCAGCCAAAAAGCTATACCGCTGGAACAAATAATTGTTGCCGCTTGCATTTGCTCTTCAGGAATTTCTACAGCATGACCCAGTTGATTAAAGATTTCCAACGCGATATTGATTCGATCCTTTCCTTTTTTATTGGAACAAAGACAGGTCATGGATTTATTCACCGATATAGCAGTATTAGGCATGGCCTTAATAATTGGAAAATGATTGCCTATGATTTCTTCTAGTTTACTTAAATCAAATCCGGCAACTACTGATAGTAAAGTATGATGTTCCGTAAATAAATGCCGGCATTCTTGTAAAACATTGGTTAAGACATTAGGCTGAACCGCAAACAGTATAATCTCTGAATTTTTAATTGCCTCTTTATTATCTGATGTAAGAACTATATTTTGTTTATTTTCCAGTTCATGTAAGGTTTTAATATTTCGCTTAGTAATATATAATGATTCAGCAAAATTGCTGTTAATAATTCCTTTTGCGATTGCCAGTCCTAAATTTCCGGCTCCAATAATTGCTATTTTCATATTATAATTTTGTACTAATTATATAATTTTTATTATTCATTAAAATCAGTAATTTATCCTTTTTTTAGTTAACGTCTCTAAAAGAACCATAAGAACTTTCTAAATAAACTAAGGAAACTGATATTGTATTTTTAGTTTTTCTAGTTAATCATATTAAGAGAAAAATAGTGAATTCATAACTCTAATTTTATCAAAATGCCACCGGTTTTAAATGTAAACCTTCCGATTCCTCAAATCCGAAAATAAGGTTCATGTTTTGTACGGCTTGACCCGAAGCACCTTTACTTAAATTATCAATCACCGAAGTAATTAAAAGGGTATCTTTATGTTTTTGTATTTCTAACATACATTTATTTGTGTTGACTACCTGCTTTACAGATAGAGGAGTGTTCGAAACAAAGGTAAACGGATGATCCTGATAGTATTCACGATATAAAGAAAAAGCTTCCTCCTTTGAAATTTCACATTTTAAATATATGCCGGCAAGAATCCCTCGAGTAAAATTACCACGCATGGGTAAAAAATAGAGTTGATGTCGGTTGGTTCCTAACTGATGAATACTTTGTGAAATTTCTGCCTCATGCTGATGACTAAATTCTTTGTAAAAGGAAACATTATTATTTCTCCAACTGAAATGAGCAGTTGCTGAAAGTGATTGCCCCGCACCGGTAGAGCCGGTTACTGCGTGGATATGAATATCTTGGGACAATAAACTTTTCTTTGCTAAGGGAAGTAAAGCTAATTGTATGGCGGTTGCGAAACATCCGGGATTAGCAATATTTTTTGCCTTTTTTATTTCTTCTTTTTGTAATTCGGGAAGACCGTAAATATATGTTCTGTCTTGAAATACATGATGAGGTTTAACCCTGAAATCATTACTTAAATCTATAATTTTTGTGTTTTTAGAATATATATTTTTTGTCAAAAAATCCCTGGATTTACCATGTCCCAAACATAAAAAAACAACATCTGCCTCTTGATCAATGCGATCAGAAAAAATTAAATCGGTTTCTCCTATAAGGTCTTCGTGGACCGTTGTGACAGGGTTTCCTGCATTGGAAGTGCTATAAACGGATGTGAGTTCTATTTTTGGATGATTAATGAGGATTCGCAGTAATTCGCCTGCGGTATATCCTGCCCCTCCCACAATACTGGCTTTTATTTTGTTCATTGGTTTTTTAAACTAAACTATACTTTCAATTTTTATTTACTTTAATTCAAGATAAAGTTCGTAAATTATTCTAAATCATTGAAACTATGATGAATTTTTAATTGATTTCCAAAAATTTTAATGAATCCTCGGGCATCTCTACTGTCCCAAGCTTCATTTTCTTCACCGTAAGTAGCAACTTTTGATTGCATCATATCATAAGGAGATTTTATACCGATCATACGGAAATAATAGGGATACAACTGAATCTTTACGGTTCCGCTAACTCGTTTTTGAGAGGACGTCAGAAACGCTTCAATGTCACGCATTACAGGGTCTAAATACTGAGCTTCATGCAATAAAGTACCATACCAATTGGCCAATGAATCTTTATGTAAGAGTTGCCAACGGGATAAGGTATGTTTTTCCAGCAGATGATGCGCTTTAATCAGTAACATAGGAGCAGGAGCTTCAAAACCTACTCTTCCTTTAATTCCTAAAATGGTATCTCCCACATGTATATCTCTTCCTATGGCGTATTTTCCTCCTATTTCATTCAGTTTTTGAATTAATGCCACCGGATTCATTTTTTCTCCATTTAATCCGATAGGTTCTCCTTTAGAAAATTCAAGTTCAATTATGGAAGGAGTGGTTTCAGAGAGGGGAGTAGGGTAGGCCTCGTCCGGTAAAGGGAGATCAGAGGAAAGTGTTTCAACACCTCCTACAGAAGTTCCCCATATTCCTTTATTGATGGAATATTTTGCTTTTTCCCAATTCATGTTTATTCCGTTTTTTTGTAAGTAGTCAACTTCTTCTTGACGAGAAATATTTTCATCACGAATCGGTGTAATTATTTTTGATTTAGGGGAAATGACTTCAAAGGCTACATCAAATCGAATTTGATCATTACCGGCTCCCGTGCTTCCATGAACTATATATTCCGCATTTATTTTTTTTGCGTATTCCGCTATAGCCAGTGACTGAAATATTCTTTCTGCACTAACTGATAATGGATAGGTATTGTTTTTTAAAATGTTTCCATAAATGAGATAGCGTAAACAATTTCTATAAAATTTTTCAGTAATATCAATGGTTATATGATGATTGGAACCCAGCTCATATGCTCGTTTTTCAATTTGTTTTAATTCTTCTTCAGAAAATCCTCCGCTATTTACTATAACGGTATGTACTTCCATATCGTGTTCTTTAGTTAGTTTAACCAAAGAATAGGAAGTATCTAGTCCTCCACTATATGCTAAAACTGCTTTTTTCATAATCAAGATTTTTTTAGATGGTTTTAATTTGGGAATTATTACAATCCTTTTTAGATTTTAAGTGAAATACCTCTTTTATTTTATTGAGATGAGTAATGACCTTTTTATCGAAACTATTTTTATGGGAGATATTCTTATCTTTTTTTTGATCTTTAGGATCGAATAACATTCCGGTACATAAGCACATTTTATTTTGTTTACTTTGTAGAATATTAAAATTCGTACATGTTTTACAGCCATTCCAAAAGTCAGGATCTTCAGTTAGTTCAGAAAAGGGTACCGGCTTATATCCTAATTCCGAATTAATTTTCATTACTGCCAATCCGGTAGTTATACCGAAAATTTTAGCTTCCGGAAATTTTTTTCGGGTATAATCAAAAATAAAATGTTTAATTTTTTTGGCTAAACCTATTCCTCTGTAGTCAGGATGAACAATTAATCCTGAATGGACGACAAATTCTCCGTTCTGCCATTTTTCTATATAACAAAAACCTGCAAATTTTGTATTATCAAGAGCTAAAATCGCTTGTCTTTGATCCATTTTTTTTTGGATGTATTCAGGGGTTCTTTTAGCAATACCTGTCCCCCTTACAATAGCCGATTGGTAAATAGTTTCGCATATTTCTTCAGCGTATTGATAATGTTCTTCTGTTGCAACAACAATATTAATATTCATCTTATGTATAAATAATATAGTAAATGGATAAATTGAAAAAACAGTAGTAGATAAATTACTGTATAAAAAACGGAAGTGTCGGCTTTGGAAAAATCGAAAATCAAAGCCTAACCTGCCTACTGAAGTAGATAGGGTAAGATAAAAGGGTAATTTTATTAACCGGCAATGTTAAATTGCGTAATAACATAACTAAGATTTTTAACTTTTAAAATCTAAATTAACATAACAAAAATAATAATTATTTTTTTATACGAATAAAATTTTTTAAAAATTATACGGTTAAATATAATTATTTTTAAGATATATTTTGTTTTTTAATTTTAAGTTTAATTAAATCAACAGTATGAAATACTAGTGAACTATAATGATTATTCTATACTTATAACAAACAAAATTTTCTAATTTTGCATTTAAAATGCTAATATTTTTTATATGGGATCTAAGATTACATTTTACATAGTACGTCATGGTAAGACAATTTTAAATACATTAAACAAAGTTCAAGGTTGGAGTGATACACCGTTAACAAAAGAAGGGATTGAGGTGGCAGAAAATTTGGGTAAAGGATTGAAAGATGTTAAATTTTCTTCAGCTTTTTGCAGTGATTTAAGGAGAACCAGAGAAACTATCAATATAATTTTAAAGAATTCAGATCAAAAAGAACTTCCGGTTACAGAAAAACCTGAATTAAGAGAAATCTGTTTTGGAGCCTATGAAACTGCCTTAGCTACGGAAATGTTTAAGGATGTTGCCTTATATCTTCATTACACTAATGCTCAGGATTTATTCAATGATATCTTTGACAAGAATAAAGAAATTACTTATAAAGAAGCGGTCAATACCATAAGTATTTTAGATCCTATGAAAATGGCAGAAGATTTTAATACCGTTGAAAAAAGAACGCATAAAGCTTTATCGGATATTGTACAGATCGAAAGTAAGAATAAGGAAAATAAAAACGTTCTGATCGTATCTCACGGATTAAGTATAACTCTAATGCTCCATAATTTGGGAGGTAAAAGATTATTTGTTAAGGATTTGGAAAACGCTTCAGTATGTAAAGTTATATTTGAAGATGGAAAATATATCATTGAATCGGTTAATGATATGAGCTATGCAGAAAAAGGAAAAAATAGCTAAATATTTTTGAATTAAATTTTCACATAATAGTTTTGTAAAGTATCCATTGAGTTCGCAATTTTAAAGGGATTGCTAACTTCCTCTAAGCTATTTTGAATCTTAGGTTATTATTTTACAGCGATTTAAAAGAAATAGTATTTCATTTTTTTAATATAAAAATATAATTTTTTTACGTTACCATAATAAATGGTAACATTTTAAAAATTAAGCTCTTGTAATTATATATTTATATTAACTTTTATGAATTTACGCCTTAAAATGATAAAAGAGCAACGAATAGGTGTTCTTTTGTTGCTCATAATTATATGTATTTTAGAATTATTAATTCATAGGAATGCTTTAATTTCTTCAATCTTTGAGAATAATAATGCTACCCCTTTTCAATTTGTTGAAGAAATTAATAAACAGAATTTTAAGGTAAAGGATAAAAAAGATAAATTTATAGAACCTTTTAATCCAACTGATTATAATTCAGAAGACTGGCAGAATTTAGGTTTTTCTAAAAAACAAGCAGAGGTAATCATTAATTATAAGGCTATGCTTGGAGGTAAATTTACTTCTAAAGAACAGCTTAAATCTTGCTACGTAATTTCCGAGGAAATGTATGCAAAAATGTGTCCTTTTTTGTTATTACCGGAGAATGGCTTTAATGAAACAACTACTAATTCTAGTAAAGTTAAAAAGTATCGGTTATTAACATTTGACCCGAATACATATAATGTAAACGATTGGATGCGTATAGATTTTTCAGAAAAACAAGCGGAAAGCATTATAAGATATAAAAATGCTATAGGTGGAAAATTCAAATCCAAAGAGGATTTAAAAAAATGTTATGTGATATCAAGTGTAAAATATCAAGAATTGGAATCGTATATTAAGCTTCCTTCTCAAAATATTGAAAACACATCAAATATAAAAGTACTTCAAATTTCCAATGAAAAAAAGGATATTAATACAGCATCTTTTAACGATATAAATTCCGTAATTGAAAATGAAATTATAACTAAAAGGATATTGAGTTTTAGAAAAGGATTAGGTGGTTTTGTGTCGATGGAACAAATTAAAGATGTATATGATATAACTTCTGAAATGGTTTCAAAAATTTTTGAATCTTTCGTCTTAAATCCATCCCAAGTTCTTAAAATAAATTTACAAACAGCCTCAGAAGAAGATTTACACAAGCATATTTATTTAAGGAAGTATAAAAATAAAATTATAGAAGCAAGAAATAAGAAGAAAGATCCTTTACTTGTCATTAACGAATCAGATCCAAAATATCATTTTATAATTCAATACTTGGTTAAATAAAGAAGCTACTATATAGCTTCTTTATTTATAATTTATGAGAATGAAATTTAAATTTTAATTTCATTTACAATCTTAACTCCATATCCACTACTTAGAGGGAAATTTTTGTTAGGATTGGTTGTTAAAACATTGATATTTTTAATTCCTAAATTTTTAATTATTTGTGCACCGATTCCTAAATCCCTTTCATCGGATTGTATGCCAAAATCAGCTATTTCTCCCGATATGTATTTTTTGAGTTCGCTCAGATGATTTTCGATTACCTCTGTATTGGAAGGATTGTTTATAAAAATAATTACTCCTTTGCCATTTTCATTAATAAAATTAATAGCTTTATTTACAATGGTTTCTTCTCCTTGAGCAAGGGTTTTGAAAAGATCCAAATATATATTGTTAGCACAAACTTTTACAGGTATGATTTCATCTTCATTAATTTCTCCCTTCACTAATGCAAAATGAATTTGATCATTGGTTTTATCTTTATACGTTACAAATCGTAATTCTCCATAATGGGTTTTAATTATTTCATCGTCGATTTTTTCAATCAAAGAATCATTTTTAAGTCGATATGAAATTAAGTCTTTAATAGTTATAATTTTTAAATCAAATTTCTTAGCAACTTCCATTAATTGAGGTAAACGAGCCATTGTTCCATCCTCATTCATGATTTCAACTAAAACTCCGGTAGAAGGAAGTCCCGCTAATTGTAATAAATCGACTGTAGCTTCAGTATGTCCGTCTCTTTTAAGTACTCCTCCTTTTTTTGCAACTAAAGGAAAAATATGACCCGGACGTGCAAAATCACTTGGCTTGATATTTTCATCGACAAGAGCTTTAACGGTTTTGGATCGATCAGAAGCGGAAATACCTGTAGTAATCCCATGTCCAAGTAAATCTACTGAAACAGTGAAAGCCGTTTGCTTAGGGTCAGTATTTTTTCCGACCATGTATTCCAAGTCCAGTTCTTCAGCTCTTTTTTGAGTTAAAGGCGTGCAAATCAAACCCCTTCCGTACTTAGTCATAAAATTTATAGTTTCAGGTGTCATAGTTGATGCTGCAGCAACAAAATCACCCTCGTTTTCACGATCTTCATCATCAACAACTATAATTACCTTTCCCTGTCTTAATTCTTCAAGAGCTTCTGATATGGTATTCATTTTTAAGTCTGTAATAATCATTGGTATCTACTGTGTTCTAATTTTTTTTGTTTGATAAATTTACTAATAAATCTTTTAAAAGGTTTTAAATAATTATCCACGTCAAATAGTTCAGAATCTCTCATGGATTTTATAGTTAGAAAAATTCCAACAGGTAGAAATATTGCATTTGGAATCCAAGAAGCCCAATAGGCGTTGATTACCTGATTTTTTGCTAAATTTTCCATATAAAGCCCTAAAATATAAAAAATGATAAATATTATTATGGCAACAACTACAGGTAAACCGACTCCCCCTTTTCTAATGATAGATCCTAGCGGAGCTCCTATCAAGAAAAATACTATACAGGTAACGGAATATGAAATGATATTTTTTTGCTGCCATAAAATCATTTTAGCTATAAATTTTTCTACCGCTTTCATTTCGGTGGCTTTTGAACCTAATTCATACTTAGACAGAGTAACCTGATTTATGGCGGCTTTAACTAAATTATATTTAGTGTTATCATCTAAGTTGGACCATTCAAACGGAAAATCTTCATTATAATGACTATAATCTAGGGAATCCAATGAGTTTGTTTCCCCTAATAAAAGCTTCATGCCATTTTCTCCAAGCCCTTTAAAGTACACAGTATTGGAAGTTTTGATGGAATCTATATAAGTGCTTAATTCGGATACTGATTTATATCTAAAATTATCTCCTTCGGATTGTTTATCTAGTGACTTTTTAATTATATCCGAAATATCGTAATATTGAGTTAAGGTGTCAAACTTAATGGAATTACCCGGTTGTTTTTTTAGCTCATTTAAATTCTTACCTTTAATGTTATCTTGATATATATATCCATTATATAATTCAATTTTTAAGTAATGGTTATCTTTGGAAATTATATTTCCTTTATCTGCTATTATGGTTTGCTGATCTTCAAAAGGGGAAGCATTTTTATGAATAAATACTTGATCCCACTCGCTATCATTTTCACCACTTTTCCTGCCAATTTTAATGCTCAAGGGATTCATTTCTTTAATAAATCGACCTTCTTCAAAATTAAGGGCAGGTCTTGTTTGTGCAATATTGATGAGCATATTACGCGCTCTTCGTTGGTTTTCGGGAAGTGTGGTGTTACAGAAATAAAATAACCAGATGGCCAGTAAGATTACAAGACTAAAAAGAGGATACATTATTCGTGCTAATGAAATTCCAGCTGATTTCATTGCAGCTAGTTCATATCGCTCTCCGAAACCACCAAATGTCATAATTGATGACAACAAGATAGTTAAAGGTAAAACGAGACGAATCACATCCAAGCCCAGATAATATAATAATTTAGATATGTCCCATAAGTTCAGTCCTTTACCTAAAAATTTATCCATTTGGTTAAAGGCAAACTGAACTACAAAGATGAACATTAAAACGCTAAATATAAATAAAAAAGGACCAAAAAAAGTGCGGATAATATACCAGTCTAACTTTTTAATCATCTTTTATAACTCTGTTAGTGTGTAATCTTTATAGTTATTTTTATCAAATGTAAGTAAAGATTTATTTACAATTAAATTTTCTTTAAAATCAATGATCATTAAAATTAAAGAACTTCCGTCGTTATAATTTTCAGATACTCTTATGATCTTATTATTAGAAAGAGCAAGAAGTATAGATTTTGATTTTTTGGTATCAATAGGAACCAATTTAATAACGGAACATTTAACATTATTAATAGTTGTATTTCCTTCAAAAGTAATATTAAAACCGCTTTTATAAAGACTTAAAATATTGGTAGGAGATAGGCTTTCACCGTCTTCTTTATCAGAAGAAGTGATTTCTTTATCTTCCTTAGAAATAGTGTAAATCTTATTTCCGTCATAAATTTGGGTAATACTGGGCAGAATTAAATGATACTTTTCTTTAGCGGCATAAACCTGTCCAATTTCAGATATACTTTTTTGTCCGGGTATAGAATATAAATAATTGAATTTTACGTAAAATGTTGAATTTTGGCTGAGTTTCGCACTAGCTGTATCTAAAAGTCTTTTTGCTTCCGGATCAATTTTTTGAGCCCATATTAAAAATGAAGAACAAATAAATAAGAATGCAAATATCTTTTTCATATTATTAGGTAATGTTTTTTAGGGGTTTAAATTTTCCAATAATTGTTCCAAACTAACCAGGTCGGTAACCAGAACTTTACGTGCCTTACTTCCTTCGAAAGCCCCGACAATGCCGAACGCTTCAAGTTGGTCCATAATTCTTCCAGCTCTATTATAACCCAATGATAATTTACGTTGAATCAAAGAGGTGGATCCTTGTTGAGCAGTTACAATTACTCGAGCAGCATCATTAAAAAGCTCATCTCTTTTTGCTTCAACTGCATCGTTTGAGCTTACACTTGAATTTTCTTCATAAAATTCCGGCAATAAATAAGCATCCGGATATCCTTGTTGAGAACCAATATATTCTGTTATTTTATCAACTTCGGGTGTATCAACAAAGGCACATTGCATACGTATCAGCTCATTACCGGTGGTAAACAACATATCTCCTTTACCGATTAATTGATCGGCACCATTTCCATCTAAAATTGTTCTTGAATCTATTTTTGAAGTTACGCGGAATGCAACACGAGCGGGGAAGTTGGCTTTAATCATTCCGGTAATAACATTTACGGAAGGCCTTTGTGTAGCTATAATAAGATGAATTCCTATGGCTCTGGCCAACTGAGCTAATCTGGCGATAGGGAGCTCTACTTCTTTTCCGGCGGTCATAATTAAATCAGCAAATTCATCAATAACCAAAACAATATACGGTAAGAATCGATGACCTTTTTCAGGATTTAATTTACGTTCTTTAAATTTTTGGTTATATTCTTTGATAGTTCTTACATAAGCTGATTGGAGAAGCTTGTAACGATTATCCATTTCCACACAAAGTGAATTCAAAGTATTAATCACTTTAGTCGTATCGGTAATAATGGCTTCATCTGTATCCGGTAATTTTGCAAGAAAATGACGTTCAATTTTGTTGTATAAGGTAAGTTCCACCTTTTTAGGGTCTACAAACACGAATTTTAATTCGCTAGGATGTTTTTTGTATAACAGAGAAGTTATAATGGCGTTTAATCCCACCGATTTTCCCTGTCCCGTAGCCCCGGCCATGAGCATGTGAGGCATTTTAGCTAAATCTGTAACGAAAGTTTCATTAGATATGGTTTTTCCAAAAACAATAGGTAGTTCCATATCGATTTTTTGAAATTTTTGAGAAGCGATCACCGAACGCATGGAAACCATCGTTGCGGTGCTATTGGGTACTTCAATACCAATAGTTCCTTTTCCGGGTATCGGAGCAATAATACGAATTCCTAAAGCTGCGAGACTAAGGGCTATATCATCTTCCAAATTTTTAATTTTGGAAATACGGATACCTGCTTCAGGAATAATTTCATATAAAGTTACTGTTGGGCCGACCGTTGCTTTGATACTTGAAATTCCAATGCCATAATTTGCAAGTGTTGTTACAATTTTATTTTTATTTTCTTCTAACTCTTCACTGTTTATTGTAATATTATTATTCGTATTATAATTGGTTAAAAGGTCAAGAGTAGGATATTTATATTTAGGTAAATCTAATTTAGGATCATAAGGTCCGAATTGGTCATAAATATTTTTATTAGGCTCATTTTCAGACAAAATTTCTTCTTTTTTAGTTTCTTCTATAGTCAGCGAAATATCATCTTCAACCGTTTCTTCAGTAGTAGGAATATCAATTTCTAATTCTGTAGAATGAGTGGTTGTGTCAGGATGGGAAGATTCTTCTATCAGAATATTGGTATTGGATAAATTTATAGGATTACTTTCCTCTTCTATTAGTGACTCGACTTGTTGTATACCTGTTAAATTTTCTTCTTGAATTTCACTTTTTGTTGGAACTTTTGCGATAACAGTCTCAGATTGAACGGTTTTAGGGTCTTTTATTTTCTCATAAATTTGGTCTTCTTCAAAAGGTTCTTTTAAAACATCCTCTTCTTTTTCTTTTTTAGACGGTTTGAAAGAAGGTGTTGAATGCAATTTAGATTTTACATGATCCACGCTCAAATTAAATTCAAGGATAAAATATATTGACAGGGTCAGCAACAATATAATACCTGTACCCACACTGCCCAATAATGATTTTAAATAATCATATACTTCATAGCCTATCAAACCGGAAAGCAACCATTTAGATCCGAAAATCATAGCTAGAAATATAGGGGTCCAAATAATAAAGAAAATTCCATGAGAGAGGAGTTTCCATATTTTTAGAATTTCTTTATTAAATAATACTTTAAAAGATAAAATAAATAAGAAGAACGGAATAAAAAATGCAATAACTCCTACACCATCAAAAATAAATATTTCCCCTAAGTAAGCGCCCGTTTTACCGATTATATTTTGCGCTGTAACATTTTTATTTAGATAAGAAGTTAATTGGCTTTGATCTTCTTTCCAATTAAAGTAAAATGAGAGGAATGAAATAAATAAGATGATGGAAAAGCTAAATAAAACTAAACCAAGGATTGTTTTTAATAAGGGCTTTTTTTTATTATTTTTATTATCTTGTGGATTGTTCTCCATATTTATTTATAAATAAATTTAAAATTACAAATTTTATAGTTTCTGTTAGATTTATATTTTGTTTTAATAATGGTATTTTATTATATATAAATAGGTGAATAAAAACTTTATTCACCTATAAACTATTTTAACGTTTTCAAAAAGTAAATTTATCTTCTTGAACCAAGAAATCTAAGTAAAAATAAGAAAAGGTTAATAAAATCTAAATAGAGAGACAAGGCACCTTGAATCGCAATTTTAGAATAACTTTCTCTATCTTCAGAGTTTATTTGTGATCCTATATTTTTCAGAGTTTGAGTATCATAAGCAATTAATCCCACAAATATTAAAACTCCAACTACTGAAATAATTAAATCCAACATGGAGTTATTTAAGAAAATATTGACAACTATGGCTAATAGTACACCTAGTAAAGCCATGGATAGAATTCTTCCAAATTTTGTAAGATCTGTTTTGGTAAAATAACCATATAAACTCATTATAGCAAATGTACCGGCAGTAATAAAAAATGTGGTAGCTATAGATGAAAAGGTATAAGCTAAGAAAATCATAGCCAAAGTCATTCCGTTTAAAAAAGAATAAAACAAAAAGACTGCCGATGCTAATCCTAAAGTCATTTTATGGATTGCTCCGCTTAAAGCAAATACTAATCCTAATTCGCCTAAAATTAAAGCATAATATAAGAAAGTAGGGCCGGTAGTACCAAACATTAAGCTTAATAATCCCGGAGAATTTGCAGTGAAATAAGCAGTAAAACCACTTATAAATAGAGCCAAGCTCATCCACAAATATACTTTAGATATAAATGTAGCTTGCTGTTTAGCTATGGCATTTTTTTGAAACAATGGTTCAAGTGTGTTTCCGTAATCTTTATAATCCATTTGCTTAGTTATTTATTATTTCAAATATACAATATTTTGTATTACATAAAAAGTCAATATCTATTCCAAAAATTATTTATGAAATTTTGTCATATTTATAAAATTTGCTTTACCATTTGGATATCTTATCTACACGCATTTGATGTCTTCCCCCTTCAAATTGAGTGGATAAAAAAGTATCAATTATATCCTGAGCTAATTCTTTGGCAATAAAACGCGCAGGAATGGAAAGCACATTCGCATTGTTATGTTGTCTGGCTAAACGGGCAATATCTGTTTGCCAACAAAGGGCACAACGTATTCCGGAATGTTTATTTGCGGTTATGGATACCCCTTCACCACTGCCGCAGAAAAGTATGCCGAAATCAAATTCATTTTTCTCAACAGCAATAGCTAAAGGATGTACAAAATCCGGATAGTCTACACTTTCTCCCGAATAGGTTCCAAAGTCATGTACCTGGTTTCCTTTTTCAGTGAGATATTTAAATATATAATTTTTATATTCAAATCCTGCATGATCTGAAGCTAATGCGATTTTCATGACCTCTAATTTTTAAATTTTTGATTCTAAATTTTTTAAACGTTGTAAGCTTTCTGTTTTTCCTATTATTTCCATAATAACCGGAATATCCGGTCCTTTAAGATCACCAACTAGAGCTAAACGTAAGGGTTGCATTATTTTTCCAAATCCCAATCCTGAGTTTTCCACAAATTTATGAATCTTGTCATGTAATTCTTTTTCGGTGAAAGAAACAGACTCTAGATTAGAAATTAATTGAGTAAGTATTGCTTTAGTATCGTCTTTAATAACCTTTTTATAACTTTTTTCTTGGTAAGTTGAAGGCGCAATCCAGAAAAAAGAACCTACTTCCCATATTTCTTTTACAAAATTAACTCTTTCTTTTAATAGTTCGATGATTCGAATATCTTTAGTGTCTTCTGTCTTAATACCTTTTTCTTTCAAAATTTTTTGAAATTCAGGGAGTAAGTCAGAGGCTTTGGATTTAATAATATATTCATGATTAAACCATTTTGCTTTATCAGGATTGAAACGAGCTCCTGCTTTGTGGACTTTCTCCAATTCAAACTCTTGAATCATTTCGTTTAGAGATAGTATTTCCTTGTCATCGGAAGGTGACCATCCTAATAATGCCAACATATTTATGAAAGCTTCAGGCAGGTAACCTTCTTCTCTGTATCCTATGGAAGATGTACCTTCTTTTTCGTTTTTCCAAGCAAGAGGAAATACAGGAAATCCGTATTTATCCCCATCTCGTTTGCTCAATTTACCTTTACCTTCCGGTTTTAAAATCAAAGGCAAATGGGCAAATTCCGGTGATTTCCATTCCAATGCTTCATAGAGCAATACATGTAAGGCCAGGGAAGGAAGCCATTCCTCTCCTCTTATCACATGGGTAATTTTCATGGTATGGTCATCTACAATATTGGCAAAATGATAGGTAGGCATTCCGTCAGTCTTGACTAAAACTTTATCATCTAAAATAGATGTATCGATGGAAAAATTGCCTCGAATAATATCTTTTAAAACCAAAGTTCTGTGTGGTGGTATTTTAAATCGGATCACATAAGGAACTCCCTCATTTAATTTTTTTTGAACTTCATCGGGCGATAGAGAGAGGCTGTTATTGAGTTGATTTCTGACTTCATGGTTGTAAGAAAATACTTTGCCTTGTTCCTCATATTCTTTTCGTAACTTTTCTAATTCTTCCGGCGTGTCAAAAGCCAGGTAAGCGAAATCTGTTTTAAGTATATCTTCGATATATTTTTTATAGATGTCTTTTCTTTCAGATTGTTTATATGGAGCATAGGGTCCTCCTTTTTCCGGACTTTCATCCAATTCTAAGCCACACCATTTCAACGATTCACTTATGTATTTTTCGGCATCTTCAACATAGCGGTTTTGATCGGTATCTTCAATGCGCAAGATAAATTTTCCCTTATTTTTTTTTGCAAAGAGATAATTATATAAAGCGGTTCTTACTCCTCCAATATGTAAATATCCGGTAGGACTAGGTGCAAATCGAACTCTGATTTCTGACATTTTCTATATTTTTCTACGCAAAAGTAACAAAGAAAATAGATATTTGATAATTATTTAAATGTTTAATTTACAAATCTTTTATTTTGTTTTTATTATAATTAAAATAAAGTATAATTTGAATAAAATCTTTTATCTTAACATAGTATATAAGAACATATATAATTATAGTATTATCCTATACATTTAATTAACGGCTAACTTAATAACACCTTAAGTTAGAAATGTTGAAGATTATTAGTTATAAATTTAAATGTAATTTTGAAAAAATAGAAAATAAAAAAAGGAATATATTACTTTATATATTCCTTTTTAAATTTTATTAATTAATTATTTTCCGGTCGTAATTCTCTAACAACAGCTCCGGCCTTCCACATTTCGCTTTCCCGAAGAGCCTTAAGTTCTTCTTCCAATTTTTCGCGATAGTCAGGCTTAGAGTTGGTGTCGATTGATCTTTGTGCTTCATTTCCTGAAGCTACTTCTGCATATAACTTAGCAAATACAGGTTTAGTGGCATCATGAAAAGGAGTCATCCAATCTAATGCACCTCTTTGTGCAGTAGTAGAACAGTTTGCATACATCCAGTCCATACCTTTTTCAGCAAAAAGAGGCATTAAAGATTGTGTAAGTTCTTCTACTGTTTCATTGAAAGCTTCAGATGGAGTATGTCCGTTTTCACGTAACACTTCATATTGAGCTAATAATATTCCTTGAATAGCACCCATTAAAGTACCTCTTTCCCCTGTTAGATCAGAATAAACTTCACGTTTAAAGTCAGTTTCAAATAAATACCCTGAACCAACACCAATACCTAAAGCGATAGTTCTGTCTTTAGCTTTACCGGTAGCATCCTGGAAAATTGCATAACTTGAGTTTAACCCTCTTCCTTCCAAGAACATACGTCTAAGGCTGGTTCCTGATCCTTTAGGTGCTACTAAAATTACATCAATATCTTTAGGAGGTATAATTCCGGTACGGTCGTTAAAAGTAATACCGAAACCATGAGAAAAATATAAAGCTTTACCGGCAGTTAAATGAGGTTTTAATTTAGGCCAAACCTCAATTTGTGCGGCATCCGACAATAAATATTGAATAATAGTTCCTTTTGATGCTGCTTCTTCTATATCAAATAAAGTTTTACCCGGAACCCAACCGTCTGCAATAGCCTTATCCCAAGTTTTACCTCCTTTACGTTGTCCAACGATTACATTGAAGCCGTTATCTCTTAAATTTAATGCTTGTCCGGGACCTTGTACTCCATATCCAATAACAGCAATGGTTTCATCTTTTAATGTTTCCCTAGCTTTTTCTAAAGGAAACTCATCACGAGTAATTACATTTTCAATTACTCCACCAAAATTCATTTGTGCCATCTTGTTAGTATTTTTAATTTTTTATTAAAGATTCTTTTATTTTTAATTCACTTAACATATCACTTAAGCGTTCTATTTTTGAAGTATTTACAGCTATTCTTCCGGAACGAATAAATTGCAATACTTTAATATTTTCACTCAATTCTTGAAACAAAGCTTGCGTATCGGTGTAATGCCCTGTTTTTTGAATGACAACACAAATCTCGTTAATTTCAAGTATCTGAGCATTATATTTTCTAATTAAATTTTCCACCGAACCAATTTTTAAAAATTCAGGAGTGGGTAATTTATACAAAGCAATTTCCTGATGAATTAATTCATCGTCGGTATTATAGTAAGATTTCAACACATCCACGCATTTGTCGATTTGTTTTACTACTTTTTCAATCATTTCTTTATCACAAAGTACCGTAATGGTAAATTTATGTATGCCTTCAATAGCTGACGGCGATACCGATAAAGTTTCAATATTTAAAAATCTTCTGGTAAAAACACTGGTTACTTGACCTAAAAGTCCTACAGTGTTTTCAGAAAATATAGTTACAGTATATAACGTTTTGTTTTTCATGGTTATTTCTACTTTTTAGCATATAAAACAGCAAAGTCATAATATTTATAAAGACAATCAACATGTTTAAAGCCTGCATCTTTCAGCCATTTTAATTGGGTAAGTATGGGACTTCTTTTGTCTAATTTAATTCTTTCATACGAAGCATTAATTTCATCAGCGGTAAGTCCGCTATTTTCAATTTGATATCTCCAACGGGTATCATAAAATTTTGAAAAATAATCATCTTCACCGCAAACTTGATCTGCATTTATAAATGTTCCCTCCTCTTTAAGATAAGAAAATATGGAATTATATAGTTTAATTTTATCCGAGTCTTCCAAGTGATGAATAGCCAATGAGGACACGACGGCATCAAATGGTTGTGTCGATGTATATGTGGTAAAATCTTGTCGAATTATATGGATAGAGGTATTAGTTTCAAACCTATTTTTAGCAACTTCTAACATTTTTTCTGACAGATCAAGCAAAGTAATTTGAGCATTTGGATATTTTTGAAGAACAAATTCGGATAATAATCCGGTACCGGCCCCTAAATCTAAAATTTTAGGAGAAGATGATGAAAGGTTTATATTTTCAACCGCTATTTTATAAAAATCTTGAAAACAGGGAATTAATTTTCTTCGCTGTTTATCGTATTGTTGGGCGACAGAGTTAAATTGAGTTTCAATAGTTTCCATAACATAGATTTATATTTGGTTAGTTTCACCTAATAAAATGTTAGTAACACATGAACCGGCCGGAATCATCGGATATACCATACCCTGAATTTCAACCTGAACATCTAACAAGTAAGATCCCTTATGATTAATCATTTCTTCAATTGCCTGATCCAACTCTTCTCTTTTGCTTATGGTTTTAGATTTAATATTGTAGGCCTTTGCAATAGCTTCAAAATTTGGATTTTTCATAAGAGTTTCAGAATATCTTTTGTCAAAAAACAATTCTTGCCATTGACGCACCATACCTAGAAAATGGTTGTTTAATATGATAATTTTTACATCAATGTCATATTGCATGATCGTTCCCAATTCTTGAATCGTCATTTGAATTCCGCCATCGCCTACAAATAAACAAACGGTTCGATCAGGAGCACCAATTTTTGCACCAATGGCAGCTGGCAAACCAAATCCCATAGTACCAAGTCCTCCGGAAGTAATAACACTTCGGCTTTGTTTATATTTAAAATATCGAACGCCCATCATTTGGTTTTGTCCAACATCGGTAACTAAAATACCTTCATGATGGGTAGCTTCCGATACTTTTCTTACGACTTCTCCCATCTTTAAGCTCCCGGATTCAGGATACAATTCTTTTTCAATTACAGCATCGTATTCTTTCTCGTAATATTCTTTAAAACTGTCTAACCATTCGGTGTGCTTATTTTCGTTTACTAATTGGGTTACCTCAGCTAAAGTTGCTTTAGCATCACCTAAAACTTTTACATGAGTTTTTACGTTTTTATCAATTTCAGAAGGATCAATATCAAAATGAATAATTTTTGCCTGTTTAGCATACGTTTTTAAATCACCGGTTACCCGATCATCAAATCGCATACCTATAGCTATTAAAACATCACATTCATTAGTTTTCACATTTGGGGCTACATTTCCATGCATACCTAAAAGTCCCACATTTAAAGGGTGGTCAGTAGGAATGGCCGATAAACCTAACATCGTGGATGCGGCGGGAATATCAGCTTTTTCCAAAAACTTTTTAAGTTCTTCTTCTGCTCCGCTTAAGATAACTCCTTGACCGATTAACGCCAACGGTTTTTTAGCTTCATTGATAAGTTTGGCTGCTTCACGGATTTCTTCCGGTTTTAAATCCGGAATGGGTTGATAACTTCTTATAAAATTGATTTTTGCAGGGGCATATTCGATTTGTCCTTGCAAAGCATCTTTGGTTATATCTAAAACTACCGGACCTTTACGACCATTACCGGCTATATAAAAAGCTCTGGCTACAGCCCAAGGAATATCTTCTGCATTTCGTATCTGATACGTCCATTTGCTGATCGGCTTGGTTATTCCTACCACATCAGCTTCTTGAAAAGCATCACTTCCCAGTAAACCGGAAAATACTTGTCCCGAAATTACTACCAGGGGAGTACTGTCAATCATGGCATCTGCTATCCCGGTTACTGTGTTAGTGGCACCCGGACCCGAAGTTACCAAAACGATTCCGGGTTTGCCTTTTGCACGGGCATAGCCTTGTGCAGCATGAGCCGCAGCCTGTTCATGACGTACAAGAATATGATTTATTTTATCTTTATAATCGTATAAAGCATCGAATACCGGCATAATAGCGCCTCCCGGATATCCGAATATGGTATCTACCCCTTCTTTAAGTAAGGATTGTATTAAAGCCTCACTTCCTGAAATATTAGTATTCATAGTCTTTATTCTTATTGTTTAGTCATTTTATTATATTATTCTTACTGCCCCTAAATCAGCAGAGCTAACCATACTAGCATAAGCCTTTAAAGCTTTTGAAATTTTTCGATCTCTTTGCGGTTTAAATGCATTTGATCCTTTGGAAATTTCTTGTTCCCTTCGGAATTTCAATTCTTCATCGGATATTTTAACATTAATGGTTCGATTAGGAATATCGATTTCAATGATGTCACCGTCTTCCACCAAACCGATGGCTCCTCCGGCTGCAGCTTCGGGAGAAACGTGCCCTATAGATAAACCGGAAGTTCCTCCCGAAAATCTACCATCTGTAATTAAGGCGCATTCTTTTCCTAAGTGCTTAGATTTTATGTATGAAGTAGGATAGAGCATTTCTTGCATGCCGGGTCCTCCTTTAGGTCCTTCATAAGTTATAATTACTACATCACCCGATTGAACTTTTCCCGATAAAATACCTTCACAAGCGGCATCTTGAGATTGAAATACTTTGGCAGTTCCTGTAAACTTAAATATACTTTCGTCCACACCTGCGGTTTTAACTACACAGCCGTTTAGAGCTATGTTTCCTTTTAATATTGCTAAACCACCATCCTTAGTATAGGCATGATTCCAATCTCGAATACATCCTTCGGAACGATCGGTATCCAGAGTGGAATAGGTTGAATTTTGCGATCCCATTACTAAATTAAATTTATTCCCCGGTGCCGATTGGTATAAATCCAATGCTTCTTGAGTAGGGTTTGGTTTAGTAATATCGTATATATCTATTGCTTCTTTTAAAGTATAACCATCGATACGGTGGGTAGATGTATCTAATAAATCAGCTTTAGCCAATTCTCCTAAAATACCCATAATTCCTCCCGCTCTATTTACGTCTTGTATATGATATTTTGTTGTATTAGGAGCAACTTTACAAAGACATGGCGTTTTTCTTGATAATGCATCGATATCGTCCATAGAGAAATCTACTTCAGCTTCATTGGCGATAGCTAATAAATGAAGAATAGTGTTTGTAGAACCACCCATTGCTATATCTAGTGCCATTGAATTTAAAAAAGCTTGTTTCGTTGCAATATTTCTAGGTAAAACCGATTCGTCTCCTTCTTGATAATATCTATAAGCGTTTTTAACAATTAGGGCAGCTGCATCCTTAAATAATTTTTTTCTGTTTGCGTGAGTGGCTACTACAGTTCCATTTCCGGGAAGTGCTAATCCAATTGCTTCGTTTAAACAATTCATGGAATTTGCCGTAAACATACCGGAACATGAACCGCAAGTTGGACAGGCAGATCGTTCAATGGCATTCACTTCTTTATCTGAAACCGTTGAGTCTGCAGATTTAATCATAGCATCGATTAAATCTAAATGTTGATTATTTAATTCTCCGGCTTCCATAGGACCGCCGGAAACAAATATAGTAGGTATGTTGAGGCGCATGGAGGCCATTAGCATACCCGGAGTAATTTTATCACAGTTACTTATGCAAATCATGGCATCTGCTTTATGCGCATTTACCATATATTCAACACTATCGGCAATTAAATCCCTGGAAGGAAGAGAATATAGCATTCCATCGTGTCCCATGGCTATTCCGTCGTCTATGGCAATGGTATTGAATTCGGCAGCAAAACAGCCTAAAGCTTCTATTTCTGATTTTACAAATTGACCTATTTGATGCAAGTGCACGTGTCCGGGTACAAATTGAGTAAATGAATTGACAATTGCGATTAAAGGCTTCCCCATTTGTTCCTCGCGCATACCGTTAGCTCTCCATAGAGCTCGGGCTCCAGCCATTCTTCGACCATGTGTACTGGTGTGACTTCTTAACTGGTATTTCATTTTTTTAGTTTATTTTATTTTTTATAAAATTTAAGCCCTTTCCTTAATAAGAGAAAGGGCTTATGAATATTTTTAATAACTACAATTGATTTTACGTATATCCCTTTCTCTGATTAATACATATTGACCAGAACGAGAAGAAGTAATAGTATGTAGTTATGTTGATACATTGGTTTTAAGTATAAATTTTATAATAATGGGACAAAATTAAGATTGTTTTTTGTTATGTCCAAATATTATTTGTAAATAAAATAATATTTGATGAAATTAAATTATAATTTAATGTTAAAAACATAAATTAAAGTTTGCTATTTATATTGTATTGATTTATTCAATGGTGATTTTTTTTGTATTTTGGATATACTCTGAAATTTATGAATCTTTTTATAATAATTAATTAAAAAACAAGTAACCTAAATAATTTTATTTATCTAATTAGTAAGGTAAACAGGTAATTTATTAATTGAAAAAGACAGTTATTCTTTAAAGTAGAATTTCTTTTGCTTATAACTAGATTTTAAAGTTTTAGAAATCAAATAAGAAATAAAAGGACTTCATTATATGAAAGCCCTTTTATTAACTAAACTATGAATTTTTAATATATTCTACAATCCAATTACCAACTTCAGAAGTTGAATAAGCTTTACCATCGAATGCGATATCCTCGGTAACTATTTTTTGTTCCATTGAAGCGTCCACCGCTTTTCTGATTAGTGCTCCTTCTTCTTTTAAATCAAAAGCATATTCAAACATTAATGCCGCAGAAAGTATGGTAGCTAGCGGATTTGCTATATTTTTTCCTGCAGCTTGCGGGTAGGAACCATGTATGGGTTCAAAAACGGAAGTATGAATACCGATTGAGGCAGAAGGTAACATTCCTAAAGATCCGGTTATAACGGAAGCTTCATCGGTGAGTATATCTCCGAAAAGATTTTCTGTAACTAAAACATCAAAACGCTTAGGCCATTGAATAATCTGCATGGCAGCATTATCTACAAACATATATTCAGTTTCGATATCGGGAAATTCTTTTTCAATCTCTTGAGATACTTGTCTCCATAAACGAGAAGAGCAAAGTACATTTGCTTTATCAACTATAGTCAGTTTTTTATTTCTTTGTCCTGCTAGTTTATAAGCTAACCTAACAATTCTTTCAATTTCTTCTCTGGTATATACACAAGTGTCGTAAGCGGTATTACCATCTTCACTTCTTCCTTGAGGACGACCAAAATATAAACCTCCGGTTAATTCTCTTACGCACATAAAATCTGCACCATCCACAAGATCAGGACGAAGCGGAGATTTATGTAGTAAGGATGGAAAGGTATTTATAGGACGAAGGTTTGCGTATAACCCAAGCTCTTTTCTCATTTTTAATAGACCTTGTTCCGGACGAACTTTAGCAGATGGATTGTTGTCATATTTAGGGTCTCCGATAGCTCCAAATAAGACGGCATCTGAATCCATACATAAATCATGGGTTTCCTGCGGGTATGGATTTCCGGTTTTGTCTATAGCTATTGCTCCAACTAAGGCTTCTTTATAAGTAAGCTCATGATTAAATTTTGCACATATAGCTTTAGTTACTTCTAAGGCTTGAGCTATGATTTCAGGGCCTATCCCGTCTCCGGGTAATACGGCTATATTTAATTTCATTTTGTATATTCTTTATATTTATATTCTTTATTTGTTATGCATTTTTAATCCTTATACCGGTTTAGGATTAAAAAGTTTTCATCATACCTGAATTTAAAGCGTTAGTACATTTTAGTTTGGAAATAATTTCCGTATCAAAATTATATAAACGATTAAAATTTTTAAATTATATAAGTTGAAAACCTAATTTCCTTAAATAATTACCAATTTTAATGAAGGTTTTCAATTATATTCAGCATTTTTTCAGTCGCTTTTATAGCAGCTTCTGTTTGGTCAGCATCCAGTCCTCTGGTTTTAAATTCGTAATCATTTAACTTCCAAGATATGACCGTTTGTACAAGCGCATCCGTTTGTCCTCCGGGTGGAATAATTACTTTATAGTTAGTAAGGATAGGTTTAGCCTTGTTCAATTTTTCATAAATGAGACTGATTGCTTCAGAGAATGCATCGTATTGTCCATCACCTGATGCTGTTTGTTCATACATTTTTCCGTCAATTTCCATACGGATGGATGCTGTTGGATGTAAACCTTTACTTAAAACTAAAGCATAAGAAAGTATTTTTACTTTCTTTTCATTTTCATTAGTATTTAAAACATCCGAAATGATGAATGGGAGGTCTTCTTGGGTAATAATTTCTTTTCTGTCTCCTAATTCAATCACTCGATTGGTTACTTTAATCATATCTTTTTCATCCAATTCAATTCCTAAAGCTTCAATATTTTTTTTAATATTAGCTTTCCCGGATAATTTACCCAGGGCATATTCTCGAACTCGACCGAATCGATCCGGATGCAAATCATTGTAATATAAATTGTTTTTGTTATCGCCGTCGGCATGTATTCCGGCTGTTTGAGTAAAAACATTTTCTCCGATTACCGGTTGATTGGATGAAATATTTAGTCCTGAGTAGGTTTCTACTACACGACTTACTTTATTTAACATGTATTCTTTTACGGAAGTCTTTATCTTCATCTGATCATGGAGAACAGCAATTACACTGGGTAATGGAGCGTTTCCGGCTCTTTCTCCTAATCCGTTCATGGTAACATGAATTCCTTGAATTCCGGAATCTACTGCGGCCATTACATTGGCAACAGCCAAATCATAATCATTGTGCGCATGAAAATCAAAGTGAATATTCGGGTAACGATGAACTATTTCCGTACAAAAAAGTTTTGTGTTAAGGGGGTTAAGAATTCCTAAAGTATCAGGAAGCATAAAGCGTTGGATAGGAAGGTCTTTCAATTGATCAATCATAAAAAAAACATAGTCTTTTGAATGAATCATACCATTAGACCAATCTTCCAAATATATATTCACCGAAATCCCCATGGATTCAGCAAGTGAAATATCATGCTTAATATCTTTTACATGTTGTTCGGGTGTTTTACGTAATTGTTCTGTTACATGTTTAAGAGAGCCTTTGGTTAATAAATTGATTGTTTTGCACCCGGCTCTTTTTATCCAATCTAAGGACACCCCCTTGTCAACAAATCCCAATATTTCTAACTTATCTAAGTGTCCGGCGTTCTCTGCCCAGGAGGCTATTTTCTTAACAGTTAAAAATTCTCCTTCAGAAACTTTAGCAGAAGCAATTTCCAATCTATTCAATCCCATATCTATGAGTAGACGGGCAACGCTTAACTTTTCTTGCATGGAGAATGAAACCCCGGAAGTTTGCTCTCCATCACGGAGAGTGGTATCCATAATTTCTATCATACTGTTGTTTTTATTGATGATACGTGATAGACCCAATGGGACCTTTACTAAGAAAAATGAGATGATAAAATCGTATCTAATTTAGTATTGAAAAACACGGTTTTTTTCATATTCTTCAATTTTATCTTTTTTAGATAATAAGTAATCTATATCATCAAGCCCATGAAGAAGGCACTCTTTTTTATAAGAGTTAATGTCAAAAATTTCCGTTTTTCCCGTCTTGTTATTGGTAATTGTTTGCTTTTCCAGATCAATAGTAATAGTATTGTTAGGATCTGAATGTACATTTTCGAAAAGATCCGATAAAAATTCAGGACTTACTACTACCGGAAGTAAACCGTTGTTAAGAGAATTATTTTTAAAAATATCAGCAAAATAGCTGGAAACCACTGCACGGAAGCCATATCCGGAAACTGCCCAAGCAGCATGTTCTCTACTGGAACCGCTTCCGAAATTCTTTCCTGCAACTAATATGTTCCCGCTGTATGTTGGATTATTCAATACAAAATCCGGTTTTGGATTTCCGGTTTTATCATATCTCCAATCAGCGAATAAATTATCTCCGAATCCTTCTTTATTAGTAGCTTTTAAGAAACGTGCGGGTATGATTTGGTCTGTATCCACATTTTCAATCGGTAGTGGAACATAGGTTGATGTTATCGTTTTAAATTTTTCCATTTTGTTTTTTTAGAGGATTAGTTTAGTTTTCTAGGATCAGTTATTTTTCCGGTTACAGCAGCAGCAGCAGCTACCAAAGGGCTGGCCAAAATTGTTCTGGCTCCGGGACCTTGTCTTCCTTCAAAGTTTCGGTTAGTGGTGGAAACGGCATATTTTCCTGCCGGAACTTTATCATCGTTCATAGCTAGACAAGCGGAACAACCGGGTTGACGAATTTCGAATCCTGCTTCTTCTAATATTTTATATAATCCTTCGTCGATCAGTTGTTGAGCTACACGATGACTTCCGGGAACTAACCAAGCGGTAACATTTTCTGCTTTTTTCTTGCCTTTTACAAAATTCGCAAAGGTTCTAAAATCTTCAATTCTTCCGTTGGTACAACTTCCAATAAATACATAGTCAATAGGTTTTCCTTCCATTTTTTCTCCCGGATTAAAGCCCATATAATCCAATGATTTTTTGAAAGATATTTTACCGGTTTCATCCAATCCGTCTAAAGTAGGTATGGATCCGGTTATAGATACTCCCATACCCGGGTTAGTACCGTAGGTAACCATAGGTTCAATCTTAGTAGCGTCAAAAGTATATTCTTTATCGAATTTGGCTCCTTCGTCGGTTTTCAACGTTTTCCAGTATTCAACTGCTTCCTTCCATTTATCTCCTTTAGGAGCAAAGTCTTTACCTTTAAGATATTTAAATGTAGTTTCATCCGGTGCAATTAATCCGCCTCGTGCGCCCATTTCAATACTTAAATTACAAAGAGTCATTCGTTGTTCCATATTAAGATTTCGAATAGCTTCTCCTGCATATTCAACAAAATAACCGGTAGCTCCTCCTGTGGTAAGGGTAGATATCATATATAATGCTAAATCTTTAGCCGTTACTCCTTCACTTAGGGCTCCGTTAAAATTAATTCTCATTGTTTTGGGTCTGCTTTGAAGAATACATTGAGTAGCCAAAACCATTTCAACCTCACTGGTTCCGATTCCAAATGCAATAGCTCCGAAGGCACCGTGTGTAGAAGTGTGACTATCTCCGCAAACGATGGTCATCCCCGGTTGGGTATAGCCGTTTTCAGGACCAATAATGTGAACCACTCCATTTCTCTCATTTCCAAGAGCATAAAGGGTAAGGCCAAATTCTTCCGCATTTTTTGAAAGAGTATCTAATTGTTTTTTGGATACAGGATCTTTTACCGGTTGATCTTGATTACAAGTGGGTGTATTGTGGTCGGCAGTTAACGTTGTTTGAGAGGGTCTAAAAACTTTTAATCCTCTTTCTCTTAGTCCGTTAAAGGCTTGGGGGCTGGTAACTTCATGGCAAAAATGCCTATCTATATATAATTGGGTGGGCCCATCTTGTATAGACGTAACCGTATGAGCATCCCAAATTTTGTCAAAAAGTGTTTTCATGGTATATTCTCTTTTTTAATTGGTTTTGTATATAGTGTTAAACGGTAAATTTATTTATTGCATCAAGATAAGCTTCAACGGAAGCAGTCACAATATCGGTATTTGCTGAAAATCCGTAATAATTTTTACCCTTATATTCAACTTGCATGTGAACTTTTCCTAAGTCGTCACTTCCTTTGTTAATAGCCTGAATTAAAAACTCATGAATAGTCATTTGTTTTTTAAGAATGTCTCTTACGGTGTTAATTGCTGCATCTACAGGTCCGTTTCCGAAAGAAGTCGAAGTGAATTTTTCACCGGCTATATTTAGGGTAACAATTGCAGCATTTTTAATACCTTTTCCGGAAGTAACTTGTAAGTAATCGAGCTTTATACGGTTACTTTCATTAGGTTCTTTTCCTACTAATATTAAAAGATCATCGTCATTAATATCTTTCTTTTTATCAGCAAGTTCTAAAAATCGTTCATAGATATTGGCTAATTCATTAGCTTCTACTTTAATTCCTAGTAAGTTCAGTCTGCTTTTAAGGGCATGACGACCACTACGGGCAGTAAGCACTATAGCATTGTCATCTATTCCAACTTCTTTAGGATCAATTATTTCGTATGTTGAGAGATTTTTTAATACTCCGTCTTGATGAATTCCGGAAGAATGGGCAAAAGCATTTCTACCTACTATTGCTTTATTAGGTTGAACAGGCATATTCATTAAGCTGGAAACCATTTTGCTTATCGGGTATATTTTCTTTGTATTAATATTTGTGTCAATAGATAATTCTTTATGACTTTTTATAGCCATAACAACTTCTTCAAGTGATGTATTTCCTGCTCTCTCCCCAATTCCGTTAATGGTTACCTCTACTTGTCTGGCGCCATTGATAACTCCCATAAGTGAGTTGGCTGTTGCCATTCCTAAATCTTGATGGCAGTGAGTAGATAAGATGGCATTTTTCATATCTACATGGTCAATTAGGTATTTTATTTTTTCGCCATATTCTGTAGGTAGACAGTATCCGGTGGTATCAGGGATATTGATAACTGTTGCTCCTGCATTAACAACTGCTTGGACCACTTGGGCTAAGTATTCATTGTCGGTTCTTCCCGCATCTTCAGCATAGAACTCAACATCTTCAACGAATTTTTTTGCATACGCAGTAGCGGCAACGGCTCTTTTTATGATTTCTTCTCTGGTAGAGTTAAATTTATATTTTATGTGGAAATCAGAAGTTCCTATTCCTGTATGTATTCTTTTTTTCTTGGCATATTTGAGAGCATCGGCAGCTACTTCTATATCTTTTTCTACAGCACGGGTTAGGGCGCAAATGGTAGGGTTTGTTACAGCTTTGGAAATAGCTTCTACAGAAGTGAAATCTCCCGGACTCGAAATGGGAAAACCGGCTTCAATAACATCGACCCCTAATTCTTCTAATGCTTTAGCAATTTCAATTTTTTCAATTGTATTTAATTGACACCCCGGGACCTGTTCTCCATCCCTTAAAGTAGTGTCGAAAATGAATAATTTATCCATCCTTGGTATCGTTTTCTTTTTGTGATTAAAAAACATTAAAAAGCCTTTCTCCTTAGAGTGAGAAAGGCTTTTTATATTTTGTATAATTTACAACACAAGCATTACTCACCCTGAGCTCGACCCAGAATCAGAATAATGCTAATTATGTTAGTAAACAATGACATTCTTTGTATTAATTATAATTGGGCGCTAAATTATGATAATTTTTTTAATTGCCAAAATAAATTTAATAAAAAATATTTTTACTTTATATTGATTTGTGTATTTTTTTAAGGCATTACTTTTTGGGTTTGTGAAATTATAAATCTGAAATTTATCAAAATGTAATAAAAAATGGGTTCATATCTTATTGTTTTATCCATTATTCAAAACATTATTAAGCTAATAGTCATATAATATTTTAATTTAGTAATTATATATTAATGAATAATAAAAATTAATATCGCTATAATTTATTTTAAATAAATTATATTTGAAATTATTTTTGTTTATTATTACAATAAGCGTGAAAATGTAATTATGATAAAAAAGATTACTTTATTAGTATATTTAATTATTTTAATTGAAGTTATACTAAAGTTTATAGGTTATTATTCCAATGAATGGTTAATTATTAAAGGGTTTTATATAAATTATGAAGCAGGTTTTATTAGAAGGGGATTATTCGGGAGTATTTTATTTTTTTTAGCTAATAACACACCTATTGAACCTTTTAAATTTCAACTTATTTTTGAAATTATACTTATAATTCTTTTGATGTATTTTATAATAAAAGAATTTTACATAAATAAGTTAGAACCTTATATTTTATTTGGAAGCTTTATGCTTATCAATGTTATTGCTTATAAAATGTTTTTTACATTAGATGTTTTATTGATTATTTATTTTCTTTTACAATTATATGTTATTAACAAAATAAAAGCTTTTAAATTAAAAATTGTGATATGTAATTTGATGAGCATATTTATGATTCTTATACATGAAGCTTATTTTGTTTTTACTTTTTTCCCTTTGCTTTATTGTCTCAATATTGCTAATTTAAATAGTGTATCTATTAAGAAAATTTCATTATTAATCCCTTCTTTTTTTGTTTTTTTATTGGTAGGAATTTGTTTTAATGGCAGCAATAAGGATATAAATATAATTATAAACAGTTGGAATAAATTTGGAACAGATCATTTGAATAGTATTAAAGAGCTTTATTGGGTCTTTAATTCAACGGATGAGGTAATTATGTGGAAAATCCCTATTTTTAAAAAACATCCAATTTATCTCTTAGGCTTTTTTTTAAATACATGTTTAATTTTTTTAAGCATGTTTATTTATTTGAAAAAAAATTTTCGTTTAAAATCAAATAATATATTTTCATTTTTAACATGTCAATATATAGCTA
This sequence comes from Apibacter sp. ESL0432, assembly GCF_019469225.1. Taxonomy (NCBI): domain Bacteria; kingdom Pseudomonadati; phylum Bacteroidota; class Flavobacteriia; order Flavobacteriales; family Weeksellaceae; genus Apibacter; species Apibacter sp. ESL0432. The sequence goes on from NZ_CP048266.1 coordinate 306,082, forward strand.
TTCTTTTGATATGCTTGATTGCTGTTGATTATGTTAGATGGTTTTGGCTTTCTAATATAATAACTTTGTTTACCTTAGTACAGGTAAATTCATCTAACAGTTTTTTTAAATCTATAAATATATCAATACCTGCTAAGGTTTGCGCATTAAATAAATATATTATCTTATTTATTGGGTTGCCCTTAGGTGGGAGCTGGTCCCCAACACAGTTTATACATACCATGCCTATAAAACATCTTTTCGATTTTGGAAATAGAATTTTATTGTATTTTAGTTAGGGACAGTTCGTGATTTATTAAAGAAGGTAGTTCTTCTTTATAATGGGTCACGTAGATCAAAGCTTTGCTTGGATCGCAAAATTTTTCGATAATTTGCAGAACACGAAATTTATTATTCATATCCAGTCCATGAAGGGGTTCATCAAGAATAACGAGCGAAGGATTTTTTACAAATACACGAGCTAATAAAACTAAACGTTGTTCTCCTGTCGATATAGAGAGAAAAGAAGAATTTTTAAGTTTTTCAATTCCCAAAATTTCCATCCATTGCAAGGATACTTTTATTTGCTCTTGATCACATTTTCTGTATAAACCAATAGTATCAAAAAATCCCGATCCAACTACTTCTAAGCATGTTACATTTTTTTGATAATATAAATGCATTTCAGGTGATATATATCCCATATGCTTTTTAATATCCCAAATACTTTCTCCTGTTCCTCTTTTTTTATCAAAAAGGAGAATGTCATTGGCATATGCTTGAGGATTATCGGCAGCAATTACACTCAATAAAGTTGATTTTCCGGAGCCATTAGGACCGGATAATGCCCATTTTTCACCTTTTTTAACTTTCCAAGATATGTTTTTCAAAATGGTTCGGTTACCATATCGGATATTTAAATTATTTAATTGTAAAGCATAGTTATAACTAATTTCCTTTGGTTGATTAGAGGGGTATGGAAGTTTTTTTAATTCATAATTAAAATGAGGAAACAATTCATTTTGCAGTTTTTTATCTTCAAAAAATTCTTGAGAGGTTTTACTTGGGAATAATGTTTTGTTGTTAATGGGTAAAACGTGAGTAATGATTGGAGAAATATCAGCAATGTTTGAGATGAGTACTATTACCTGTAAGTTTTGTAAATTTTTAAGGTTGAGTAAAATCTGATCTAAAACTTGTCTGGCTTTAGTATCTAAGCCAATATACGGATTGTCTAATATTAGAATCTCGGGTTTAGTGGATAAAGATTGAATAATTAAAAATTTTCTGAGTTCTCCGCTTGAAAGGAGATCAATATTTTTCTCCATTAAGTCTTCAATTCCTACTAAGGAAATGAGATATTCCATCCATTGTAAATCAGTATTCTTGAATAATAGATCCTTAACTTGGGGCGTTTCATCTTCCAACCCTTTGTTCCACCTTTGTTGGTAATAGCTGTTTTGAGTCTTGGAAAGGGCATGAATATTCTTAAAAGCAACTATTTTTATAAAATCAGAGAGATGATTAAATTTTTTAGTATAATTAATTTTACCTTCTTGTAAAGCATATTTACCTAATAAAATATCAATTAATAAAGATTTTCCCGCTCCATTTGGTCCAATGACAGCCCAATGTTGGGTTGGTGCTATCTTCCAATTTATAGGGGTGGAAAATTTAGCAAATTCTTTTTTGGGGATTATGTTGTCCAATTCTACCATAGTATTCATTTAAAAAAAAAACTATTTATATTTAAAATCTATAAAAAATTAATTATTCCTATCAAATGTAAAATATTGATAGTAAATTTATTCACAAGGGTAGGAAGAATATTTTACAAAACCTTATCTTTGTAACAATATATATAGGAAAATACGAAAAAATGCCTTTTTTAGATAAATATAGATTAATTATTAGAGATGCTATAAGTAAACATAAATTAACAAATTCTCCCCATCAACTTTATGACCCCATCAATTATATTTTATCAATAGGCGGAAAACAATTACGTCCTATATTTTTATTAATGTCGTGTGATCTATTTAAAGGAAATATTGAAAGAGCCGTAAAACCTGCTTTAGGGATAGAGTATTTTCACAATTTCTCTTTGATGCATGACGATATTATGGATAAAGCCACTTTGCGCAGAGGCAAAGAAACCGTTCATGTTAAATATGATGAAAATGTTGCAATTCTATCGGGTGATGCGTTGATGGTTAAGTCTTTTCAAATGTTAGAGGAATTAGAGCCTCAATTATTTAAAAAATGTTTTCATTTGTTTTCTCAAACTGCTTTAGAAGTTTGTGAAGGACAGCAGTATGATATGAATTTTGAAAAACAATCGGATGTGTCATATGAAGAATACATTAACATGATTACCGGAAAAACGGCTGTATTATGTGCTTGTGCTTTTCAAATGGGCGCATTATTAGCAGAAGCAGATGAAGAGGACTCAAAAAATATGTATGAATTTGGCAAATCGTTGGGAATTGCTTTTCAATTAATGGATGATTATTTGGATGTATTTGGAAATCAGGAATCCGTAGGAAAAAAACATGCAGGAGATATTGTTGAAAATAAGAAAACGATCTTATACATCTTAGCTCGACAAAAAGCAAATGATGAACAGAGACAAAAATTAAATCGTTGGTATACAATTACAGGAGAAAATATAGACAAAGTAAACGAAGTTTTAGCTATTTTTAATGATTTGAATGTTGGAGATTCATGTTTAGAATTAATTAAAACCTATTCAGATCAAGCAAAAAACTATTTAGATAAAGTTAAAGCAGATGCTACCAAAAAACAGTCTTTTTATAAACTGATCGATTATTTATTAGTTAGGGAAAGTTAATAAAGATGATATTTAGAACAGAATTACCATATAATCCAAATTCAATTAAACTTGATTACAAAAGTAAAATATTTACTATAGGTTCCTGTTTCGCTACCGAAATTTCCAATAAATTATCTCAGTATAAGTTTTCAGTATTTCATAATCCTTTTGGTGTTATATTTCATCCTTTAGCTGTTGAAAATGCAATCATGAGAATTTATTCTCAGGAAGAATATCAATCATCAGAACTTTTCAAATATGAAGAATTATATTTAAGTTGGGATCATCATTCTTCTTTTAATGATATATCAAAAGATAGGGTATTATCTCATATCAATCAGAATATAAATTTAGCTAATAAGTTTCTTCAAGAGACCGATATGGTTATAATTACTTTAGGAACTTCATTTGTATACAAATTAAATCAATTTGATATAATTGTAGCTAATTGTCATAAAATTCCGAATACACATTTTTCTAAATTATTATTGGCAGAACATCAAATAAAAACTTCTTTGAAAAACATCATTGAAATGTTGACGGATATGGGAAAGAAAAACATGAAGATTTTTTTTACATTAAGTCCGGTAAGACATATTAAAGATGGTATGGTTGAAAATAATATAAGTAAATCCAAACTTTTATGTGCCATCCATTCAGTGGTCGAATCATACGATAATTGTGAATATTTCCCATCGTATGAATTTATGATGGATGATTTACGTGATTATCGTTTTTATAAAGAAGATTTAATACATCCAAATGATGTAGCCATAAAATATATATGGGAGAAATTTAAAAATGCCCATATTTCACCTAATGAATTTTCAACCATGCAAATGGTGAAAAAAGTAAACACTTCTTTACAACACAAAATTCAAAATACTCACACGATAGCCTATAAAAAATTTTTATATAGCATCGTAAAAAATATTCAGAATTTAGAGCCTCTTTTACCACCGGGTGCTTTTAAAGAAGAATATCAAGAATTAAGAAAAAAAATGAATGATTCTTATTAAGATAAATCAAAAAATACCCAAATTAAACAATGCTATTGATAGATAGTCATACCCATTTATATTCTGAACAGTTTGATCACGATAGAGAAGAAGTGATTCAAAGAGCCCTGGATCATGGAGTACAACGTTTTTACTTACCTTCCATAAATTCATCTTATTATCCTAAGATGGAAGAACTTAAAAATAAATATCCTGAAAACATGTTTTTAATGATGGGACTTCATCCTTGCGATGTAAAATTAGATTCATACGAAAAGGAGTTAGCATTTATTGAAAATAAACTTTCCGAGGAAAAATTTGCGGCTGTTGGAGAAATAGGATTGGATTTATTTTGGGATACTTCAACTTTGGAAATTCAAAAGTATGCTTTTGTAAAACAAATTCAATTAGCTAAACAATATAAACTTCCGATCGTTATTCATGTTAGAGAAGCTTTTAATGAAGTATTGGAAATCGTAAGAAAAGAAAAAGATGCAAACTTGTATGGCATAATTCATTGTTTTACGGGTAACTTAGAACAGGCAAAAGAGTTTGTAGATTTAGGCTTTTATTTGGGAATCGGAGGAGTTGTTACTTTTAAAAATGGAAAAATAGATCAGTTTTTAAAAGAAATTCCTATTGAAAAGATTGTTTTGGAAACAGATTCTCCATATTTGGCACCTTCTCCTTTTCGTGGCAAAAGAAATGAATCATCCTATTTAAAAATTATTGCCGATAAACTTTCAGATATCTATGAGATGTTGCCTGAAAAAATAGGGGCTATAACTTCTGAAAATGCCGAAAAAATTTTTAAATTATAATAATAAATAAAACTACTGCTAATACTAAATACTGCTGCTATGATTACATGAAAGATAATAACATTCTTTGGAAATAAAATATAGTTCTTATGAAAAGAAATAAGCTCTTTGATTCTTTAAAATTCGTATTAATATTCTTAATGGTTTATGGACATACCTTGCAATATAATAGCGGGCATATAGTGGATACGATTTTTGGTTTTATTTATACCTTTCATATGCCGTTATTTATTTTTATATCCGGTTATTTTTCAAAAAATATTAATTGGGAAAAATATAAAAAATCTTTTATATCATTAATAATTACTTTTACCATATTCCAATTTATTTATTCATTTCCTATAATTTTTACAGGATTTAAAAATTGGATAATTTTTTTTATTAAACCCAAAGGATGGTATATCATTGGATTATTAGTATGGCGTTTTTTATTTTTAATTGCAAAAGATAAGGTTTCAAAAGTTTCTTTTTTATTAATCTCTTTTTTATTCCCTTTGGGCGTAGGATTCTTAGATACCGAAATATTCATGTTTAGAATACTAACCTTTTTTCCTTATTTTTTACTTGGTGCTTTTTGTAAGGAAGTCAGTATTGTAAGGATAAGGAATATCAATAAATTATATGCAATATTATTTTTGGTTGTAGTATTTATTAGTATTTACTTCATTGTAAATAAAGAATTTTTGATTTCTTTATTCGGGGAAGATCCTTACATAAAAAATTATAGTACCCGATATGAAGGATTCTTATATAGGATTTTAGCGTATGTTTTAGCAATAACGGTTTCAATTGGAATTATAAATGTAATACCGGATACCCTGGGTAAATATGGTTCTAAAACTTTGGAAATTTACTTGATGCATCACATTATTTTAAATTTCTTTTTTGTTGGCTTATTTCCTCTTTTGAATTTTAACCCAAACTTACTCTTAAATTTAGGTGTTACAGCTATAATTGTCATTACTTGTTTATATCTGGCAACATTTAAAATTGTTAAATTCATAATGTCTCCATTAGATTATTTTAAAAAAATCATAGTACATAGATAACTAATTAAAATTCAATCCTAAGGGTATGTATTCATAGTTTTTAGTTGTTGTTGATTTAAAGTTAAACCAATAAAGTCGATTTTTATTTAAAAATTAATAAATAAAAAAAATCCGATAGTTACTACCGGATTTTCATATTTTTAATATAATCGTATTAAATTTTTAAGCTTGAGCTTCAGTACTAGGTTGTATTGAAACATAAGAACGATTATTTTGTTTTTTTCTAAAAACTACTACACCATCTGTAAGAGCAAACAAAGTATGGTCTTTTCCCATTCCAACATTATCACCTGGGTGATGAGTTGTTCCTCTTTGTCTCACTAAGATGTTACCTGCTTTGGCGTCTTGACCACCGAAAATCTTTACTCCTAATCTTTTGGAATGTGATTCTCTACCGTTTTTGGAGCTACCAACTCCTTTCTTGTGTGCCATGCTTTAATTACTTTATTAAATTAATCTTCTGCTTTTACTTCTTTAACTTCCGCTTCTTTTTCTTTTTTAGGAGCTGCTTTTTTTGCAGCCTTTTTAGGAGCTTCTGTACCACCAATGGAAACAATTTGAATTTGAGTAAATTGTTGTCTGTGACCGTTTTTTACTTTGTAACCTTTTCTTCTTTTCTTTTTGAAAACAATTACTTTGTCTCCTTTTACTTGATCTAAAACTTTAGCGACTACTGTCACTCCATTAATAACCGGGGCGCCAACTGTTACAGAACCGTTATCGGTAAGCAATACTTTGTCAAAAGTTACTTCGTCGTCAATATTTGCTTTTAAACGGTTTACGAACAATTTTTGGTCTTGCTCAACTTTGTATTGAAGCCCTGCTATCTCTACAATTGCATACATAAAATTTTCGTTTTTTTTGAACTGCAAATATAATGATTTTTTTCAGAACAAAAATGTAAAATGTATAAATATAAAAAAGTGATAAATGTACAATACAAAAAATACAATGTTTACCTTTGTATTATACAAAATTTATACGCGTATTTTACATGACAAGAAAAGCTCTAAGAATAGTCTACATGGGAACTCCGGAGTTTGCTGTAGCTCCTTTAGAAGAAATAATAAAATCCGGATATGAAGTAGTAGGAGTAGTAACTACTCCTGATAAACCGGCAGGAAGAGGACAAAAAATGGCTGAATCAGCCGTTAAAAAATATGCAGTAAGTCAAGATTTGACTTTGTTCCAACCCGCAAAAATGAAAGATCCCGAATTTATAAATAAGCTTCAACAATTAAATCCGGATGTAATCGTTATTGTAGCTTTTCGTTTATTGCCTAAAGAAGTTTGGTCTATTCCAAAATTAGGAACTTTTAATTTACATGCATCCTTATTGCCTCAATACAGAGGAGCTTCACCTATTAACTTTGCTATTATCAATGGAGATAAAGAATCGGGGGTTACCACATTTTTTATTGATGATAAAATTGATACCGGTGAAATTTTGTTACAAGCTAAGATAGAAATTAATGATTCCGATGACGCCGGAATTTTACATGATAAACTAAAAAATTTAGGAAAACAATTAGTAGTAAAAACTCTTGAAGGCCTTTCTGAAGGAACATTAAAACCTCAAAAACAAATTTTAAAAGAGGGGGTTGAATATAAATACGCTCCTAAATTATTTAAAGAAGATTGTCAAATACATTGGGATGCACCTTTAGAAAATATACACAATTTAATAAGAGGTTTAAGTCCTTATCCTGCTGCTTTTACCCATTTGTCGATAAATGGAGATTCTAAAATATTAAAAATTTATAAGGGGCATTATAAAATTGAAAAACATATTCTAGATATTGGAACTGTATGTATTGAAGGCAAAAAAACATTTAAAATTGCAGCCGCCGATGGATTCTATTTTTTAACTGAAGTTCAATTAGAAGGAAAGAAAAGAATGGGGATTTCAGATTTTATAAACGGATTAACAATAAAACATAATTTAAAAGCTAACTAAAATAATATATGGACTATAGTAAGCTAAAACTGGTAGTTACAGATATGGATGGAACACTGCTTCATTCAGATTATACACTCAATCAAGAGTTCTTTACAATATATGAAAAACTGAAAAAGTTGGATATAAAATTTGTCGTAGCAAGTGGAAGACAGTATGAAAGTCTCTTAGGGGTTTTTGAAAAAATTAAGAATGAAATATATTTTATTGCTGAAAATGGAGGAAACGTAGTACATAGAGGAAAGCAGTTATTTATCCATGAATTGGATCAAAATGTTATTCATGAAGTAGCCCAACTGATACGTCCCTTACCCGATACTCAGATGCTTTTATGCGGTATAAAAAGTGCATATATTGAAGAAGGATTTTCGGAATTTGAAAAACAAATAGCTCCCTATTATCCTAAAAGGAAAATTATTCCGAGCTTTCAGGAGCCTATTGATGATCAGATAGTCAAAATGGCGATATACAACAGTGTAGGTTCGGAAGAAAATATTTTGCCTTATGTGAAACACCTTAGCGAAAATTACCAAGTAGTTGTATCAGGTAAATTTTGGCTGGATATTTCCGTTAAAAATGCCGATAAAGGATTTGCTTTAAAAGAAGTTCAAGAAATATTAAACATATCTAAAGCAGAAACTATGGCTTTTGGAGATTTTTTAAATGATATAGGAATGATGCAGGAAAGCTATTTTAGTTACGCAATGAAAAATGCACATCCTAAATTACAAGAAATATCCAAATTTAAAACAGATTCCAATGATGAAGATGGGGTATTAAATATTTTAAAGGAAGTAATAGCGCAAAGGGAAAGATAATATATAGAAGCCTAAGTCTCTAAATGTTCCGAATATTTGGAAATAGGATCGTTATTTAAGAATAATTCTGAAAAGAAATTATGAATAAGAAAACAGTTGAATATACCGATCGAATTCAATAGTTGTTTTATTAGTAACTCTAAATTATCAATTTTTAATAATACATATTAATTTTTTAAATAATTAAATAAAATGAAAAGAAAAATACTTACCTTATTACTGGTTATTTCTTTTATAGCGAAAGCAAATGTAGTAATCGGTACCCATTGTACAGTTTTATCCGAAGAGATTGAAAAAGAACCAACGTTGGAATCCGTTTTAAATCATTATTACGTTGCTGTGGCCGGCAGTAAAGAAAAATTACAACAAATAACCACTTTGATTTCTGAGGGCAAAATAACATTTGCTCAGTTGCCGGAACCTGCTGATTTAGAAATTAAATACAAAGCACCTAATAAATTTGTATCTAAAATATCAATCATGGGTCAAACCATTATTAAAGGTTTTGACGGGAAAAAATTATTTTCAAATTTACCCGCTACAGGTGAAAAAGATGAATTAAATGAAATGAAAGTTAAGAAAGGTATTTTTTCAGAATTGTATATTACCAAAGATAATGCGGTGTTAGAAGGTAAAAAAAATTTAGACGGTAAAGAAGTTTATAAAATTACGGTTACAGAAGGAACCATTAAAACTATTCTTTATTTCGATGTAGAAACGGGATTTAAAGTAAAAGAAGAAACTTTAAAAGAAAATGAAGTTGTATCAAAAGAATATTCAGATTACAAAGATTTTGAAGGATATAAGTTCTCCACCAAAATAAAAACCAAAGTACCCGGTCAAACAGCGGTTCAAACGATAACCAGCTATAAAATAAACCCTAAACTAGACGATTCCCAATTTAAACTATAAATATAAAAGAAGAAAAGGCCTTTTTAAGGCCTTTTTTATTATATTGTATCAATTCAATCATTGGATTGGTGTTTATATTGGGAGGGCATTACAATTTCATTACCATCGCGTTCTGCATAAAAATGAGGCGATAAAATTTCAATTCCTTCTTCATGAAAACGATCCATAATATTTTTATGAAGATTTGAATAAACTTTAGGCATAGCCAAATCCCGATCCGTATAGGCATTAATCTGATAACAGCAATAGAAATCTTCCAATTCTTTCACCAATACAAATGGAGCAGGATTTTTTAACACTCCTTCTGCATTAGTAGCTGCTTCAATAAGTAAATCTTCCACTTGTTTGCGGGGAATATCATAACCCACCGTAATATCTGAATATATTATAATCCCGTAATTTCTTGCCGAAGCGCTATAATTAACTGTTTGAGAGGAAAGAATAAAAGAATTAGGAATAGTAATTAATTCATTTTTTGAAGTCCTAACTCTCGTTACAAAAGGTGTTTTTTCTACGACATTACCAATGGTATCATTCAGCTTAATCTGATCTCCGATTTTAAATGCACGCATATAAGTAATAACCAATCCGGACATTAAGTTTCCTATTACGGTAGTAGATCCTAATGATATAATAAGACCGATAAATACGGAAATTCCTTGAAAGGCGGGAGAATTAGAATTAGGAAGTAAAGGCCAAATCATAATAAACATAAAAGAATAAAGTAAAAATCGAAGTATGTTGAACGTTGAATGCGCCCAATCCGGATAGAAGCCTTTGATTTTAATTCTTTCTTCAGCTATTTCTCCTGAAAAATACTTTAATATTTTTATTATGTATTTGAAAATTAAGTATATAAAAATTATCTTAACTAAATTGGGAATATAATGTATAATGGTATTTCCCATGTCTTTAGCAAGATTTCCCATAAAAGTAAACATGTGATATACATATTTTTCTGTTTCAGGGAAAATCGAAAATATGATAAATATAGATATAATTAATTGGACAATGATAAATGAATATTTGGTAACTTTTGTTATAGAAACCAATAAAACTTCCTGTCGATCATTCGTAAGAAATTTATTTGCTTTGAATTTCTCATTAATTATTTTCTTGAGGCGACTCTTAATTTTTATAAATAATTTTTGGGTAAAGTATATGGCAATTATTTGAGCAATAATGACTAAAAATAAAATTAAAAATGACTTAATTTTTTGTTGAAGACCATATTTGGAGTGTAATTCAGATATTTTTTTGGAAATAATTGCTGTATATTTTTTGGCAAGATCTTGACGAGTGGTATTTTGCCATAAACCATCTTGATCCGATAAAGTAATTATAACCTTGTCTCCGGACATAATATCTGTAACGTATTCGGTTTCATACATGTATATAGAATCGGGTTTAAGCTTTAGTTTTTTTCCTTCCGCTATTATCACTTCCTTTACCTTACTTGCCCGGTCTGCAGGCATTACGCCGCCTCTCCGAGCATATAAATTAAATAAAGTGTCATTATCGATTACAACAGGATACCCTTTGGTGATCGCCCGTAATGAGTCAATTTGTTTTTTTTGTAATGCTTTTTTTAGGGAATCGGTTTTTCCCATATTTTTCTTTTCATTCAGAAGGGCAATTTGACTTAATTTTAACTCCTGAACTTGCATTTTAAGTTCTTGAATCTTAAGCGAATCTTTTTTTTCTTTGGATAATAGGGAATCTTCGTGTATGTTATTCTTTTCATTAATATGTTGAGCATATATACCTATCGCTGTGAATAAATATAGGATAACAGAATATATTTTTCGGTTAGTTTTTCTCATGAGGTGGTTTTTATTGGCTTGGTGTACGTAATTAATTTTTAAATGATTTATGATAAATTTAAAGAAATTGATCTACTAAAGATTACTATTCAAGAACTATAATTTTAATACAATATAATAGTTTTTTTCTAATTTGATATATAATATAAATAGTAATAAATGGAATAAATATTTTATTTTAAAGCAAATAAACTAATAATATTTCAAAATAAAAAATAAATATTTAAGACAGATTATGATATATTTAACTGAATAAGATGCAGTTATAATAAAAAAAGATTTATAAGTAGGAGAGGTGGATAAGATTAGCTTAAATTTTCATTCAATAACTCTGCTAAATCTTTGACATAGATTTGAGTGTTATTATTTTTTGATTGAAGACCGTCTGTGAGCATCGTATTGCAGAATGGACATCCCGTTGCTATTATATCGGGATTAAGTTGTAAAGCCTCTTCTGTTCGCTCAACATTGATATCTTTGGTACCGGGTTCCGGTTCTTTAAACATTTGTGCTCCACCCGCACCGCAACATAATCCGTTTTGTTTACATCTTTTCATCTCTAACAAATTAACTTCCAATTGGGCCAACAATTCACGAGGAGCTTCATACACATTATTAGCTCTTCCCAAATAACAGGGATCATGGAAAGTTATCTTTTTTCCTTTATAAATTCCACCCTTAACTTTTATTCTACCTTCATTTAAAAGAGAAAGTAAAAACTGTGTATGATGTAAAACTTCATATGTTCCTCCTAATTGAGGATATTCATTTTTTAGAGTATTAAAACAATGAGGACAAGCGGTAACAATTTTTTTTATTTCATATGAATTTAAAACTTCAATATTCATCAAGGCCTGCATTTGAAATAGAAATTCATTTCCGGCTCTTTTGGCCGGATCTCCGGTACAACCTTCTTCCTGCCCTAAAATAGCAAACTCAATATTGGCCTTTTGAAGTAAAGAAGCAAATGATTTTGTTATTTTTTTGGCTCGATCATCAAAACTTCCGGCACATCCCACCCAAAAAAGTATTTCAGGGGATTTTCCTTCTGCCTTAAATTCTGCCATGGTTTTAATAGGTCGATCCATATTTTACGTTTATTTACAAAAATAAATTAAAATTATTCTTTAGTCCAATTGGCTCTATCATTTTGACTGAATTGCCAAGGGGCATTATTATTTTCAATATTGCTCATCATAGAATTTAATTCGCTAGGAGCAGCAGTTTTCTCCATTACTAAATATCTGCGCAAATCAATTAGTATGGAAAGAGGGTTTATCAATAATGGACAAGCCTCCACACAAGCATTACAAGTTGTACAAGCCCAAATCTCTTCAGGAGTAATATAGTTACCTAAAAGTTGTTTGCCGTCATCTAAAAAATTCCCGTTTTTGTCAATATTTCTACCGATTTCCTCGATACGATCTCGAACATCCATCATGATTTTTCTTGGAGATAATTTTTTTCCGGTTAAGTTTGCCGGACAACTTGATGTACACCTTCCACACTCAGTGCAGGTATATGCATTCAATAATTGGATCCAAGATAAATCAGTAGCGTCACTGACTCCGAATTTTTCAGGTACTGATTCTTCCGTTGATGCTTGATAAGGATCAGCATTGGGATCTAATAATAATTTTACTTCTTTAGTTACAGTGTCCAAATCATTAAGTTGACCTTGATTGTGAAGGTTAGCAAAATAAGTATTTGGAAAAGCAAATAGGATATGTAAGTGTTTGGAAAAATATAAGTAATTTAAAAAAAAGAGAACCCCGATGTAATGAAACCACCAGGCTGATTTTTGCATTATATACAAACTTTCAACTGAAAAAGTCGAAAATACGTTATTAAAAATGCAATTGCTTACAGGAAAAAATCCGCATGAATATAAAATACCTTTTTTTTGAAGAGTAAAATCGGCAGCATTCATAATGAGCAAAGAAAGCATCATTAAGAACTCAATAATCAAAATTAGATTTCCGTCCATATGCGGCCAACCCAGCAAATCTTTAGAATTAAGCCTTGGAACTTTGAGTATGTTTCTACGTATAAAAAATAGGGTTACCGCAATTAAAACAGAAAATGATAGAATATCTACTGTTCCGGTTGTCAAATTGTAAAGAGAAGAGGGGAGAATTTTTCCGAAATACCGATGGGTTCCGCAAATACCATCAACAAATATTTCAATTAATTCTATATTTATGATGACAAATCCTATATATACAACAAGATGTAAAATTCCGGCAACCGGACGGGCTAACATTTTCCCTTGCCCAACGGCAATACGTAAAACTAATTTCCATCTTTTGATGGGATTATCCGAACGGTTTTCTGCTTTACCTAATAATATATTTCTTTTTATTTTAAGGATATTACGAACAAACAATCCAATTCCTGCAAATGCAAGAAGTAAGAATATGATGCTCTGTATGTAATCCATAAATAGTGTATTAGTGGATATTCAACCCTTATAACATACTATATTATTTGGCTGTTCCTTCTTGTTTACTCTTTTTTCCGCCACCTCCGAAAATTGAGAAGTGAACATATCTTTTTGGATTGGTTTTTAAATCATCCAATAAAACACTTAAATTTTTAGAAGCTTGAGTTAAGTTAGTATATAAACCGGGATCATTCATTAGTTTGCCCATTGAGCCTTCTCCCGAATTTATTTTACCGGATATTTCGTTAAGATTATTTAATGTAGATTCTAATTTTTTGACGGCAACATCTAAATCTGCTTTATTGATCTTATCAGCCATCATTCCATATTTTTCAACCGTAGTATTGGTTGTAACTATCATTTTATTGGCATTATCAATAGCTAAATTAATTTTTGAAGAATTATTAGCCAGTAATTGGTTAGCCCCTTTACCTAATTTATTGAATTCTGCTATAGCTTGATTTAAATTTGCTAAAGAAGATTCTATATTTTGTCGATTTTTTTCATTAAGAAGTTTATTAGTAGAAGCTAGAGTAGAATCCAGTCTTAATAAAACTTTATTGGCATTATCACTAATTGGTTTTATCTTTTCTTCGGCTAAATCCATTAGGCCCGGCAATAAACTCCCTTTCAAAGTATCTCCTGTTTTTGCTATTTCTGCTTGATCTTCAGCCAGAACCAAGTTAATTTCTGCACCGTTCATAAAGCTGGTAACTATTTGAGCTACAGAATTTTTAGAAAATTGATAATCTTTATCAACATTTATTGCTACAATAAAGCTTATATTTTTTGTTTTGGTAGGTACAGGAATGATAGATTCCACCATTCCGACTTTTAAGCCGTTTATATTTACATTTTTGGATTTAGATAAGCCTTCTACTTTATTATATTTTACATAATAGGTGTTTTGATTTGTAAAAACGTTTTGCGCTTTTAAAAATTTAAACAACCACCAAAAGGCTAATAAAGTTACAATTACTATTATACCCGCTATAAATTCCTTTCTTGCTTTCACTTTTAAATTTTGAATAACTTTTCGACAAATATAAACAATTAATAAAAATTCTATTCTTTTTTTTAAGTTGAAGATGCATAAATCAGATATAAATAGAAGTTTTGAAACCTTTTTAGCCTTAGCATTACTAAATTAGTAATTTTTTAATAGATTGAGTACTAATGGTATAAATCATTTGAGAGTAAAAATAGTTTAAAAAATGAAAAAAAAGTTTGCAGATAAGAAAAATCAATTCTATATTTGCAAACCAATTTACAAGAAAGACGTTAATTGAAGCGCGAAAATAGCTCAGCTGGTAGAGCACGACCTTGCCAAGGTCGGGGTCGCGGGTTCGAGTCCCGTTTTTCGCTCAGGTTTGATAATTAAAATACTAAAAATACTAATGCCCCGGTGGTGGAATTGGTAGACACGCAGGACTTAAAATCCTGTGGCCATTAGGCTGTACGGGTTCAAGTCCCGTCTGGGGTACTCAAAGACCGTTAATCATTTTGAAATTCAAAAGATTAGCGGTTTTTTATTTTTAATATTTCCCATATATCCCTCAAAATAATTTAATATAATCAGTTTCCAAATTAATCATTTTTTAATTTCTATCCATTTCTAATTATTATATCATATTTAAAACTACAACATCTTCAAACGAACCAAATTTAGAGTAGGTGTATTTGATATATTTTTATCTTCTTATTTCTGTTTTTTTCAATTGATTTATTGTACTATATTTTGACCATAATCAAAAAATAATACAGGATGTTTTGCGAATGTAAAATGAGTGTTTTTAGAATTTTATCTGTAATGGTTGTGATTGGAAGAATAATCTGATTAGTATTATCAATACTAATAGGTGAGCTGCTTCTTGTATTTCAAAAGCCTTAATTAACGCTCATCTATCAAAAATAGCACTAATAAAAAGTTGAGCTATAATTAAGAGACTTCCAGCCCTTTTTTATTTTGTTGTTAATTCATGTATGGTTTTATCAGATATTTTAATTCTGCTATTTTTTTAATTCATGATGAATGGTATTGAAGAAAATTATTGTAATAATAATTAGTGGAATTATCAAAAATATTTTACCGGATAAAACAAGAGTATTTAAATAGTATAGGAAAATATAAAAAGAAGCATTAAACTAAGACTTGAAACTATTAGTATAAAATAGATATTTATAAATTCAATGACTTTAATATCATATTCAGTGTATAAAAAATAATATATTGTTGTGCTTAATCCTACAACCTATGCCCATATATTCCGGGAAAGGATATTTATTTTCAAATTATTATCGGGCAAAAGTCCCGATGATAATTTATTTAACAGGATTCATACTGATAGTATCAAAAATTTTATATGATATTTCTTGTATTTTCTTTAAATAATACAGGAAATGAATTAATAAAAGGCAATACATATATAAATGAATGTATTAAAATGAATTTCTGTTCTGAATATTATTAATATCTATATATAAAAAAATAAAAATCAAATCCAAAATCTTCTTTATTCACATAATATATTTCGAACCCATTTTTTTCATAAAATTGAATATTTTTTACTGTTGATGTCTCTAATACAATAGCTTCTTTTTTTCCTTTATAATATTCTATAAGCTCTTGTAGAAAATCAGTACCTTTCCCTTTTCCCTGCTGTAAAACATCAACCCCCAGAAACCATAGTTGAATAAAATTAATGCTTTTAGGCAGTGTTTTATGAGTAATCCTTTCTTTTTTCACTACTTTATAGGCATTTTTTAATCCACTCACACAACAGGCAAATTTAATATCCCGTATAAGGGTTCCTAATGTAGTTTTCTTTTTTTTGTGATCTATGAGTATTGCACAGGCGGTTTCTTTTTCATTTAAAAATATATCCCCAAATTTTTTACCCATATATAGAGAATAATCCATCAAACTTGAAATATATTTTTCATTTTTTTGTTTTAAAACAAAATTTACAGACTTATTATTTACAAAAGCTTTTGTTAGTATGTGGTTAATTTTAGTATAATTTTCACTTACTGCTTTTTTCATAAATCAAATTTTATAAATGATAAGAATAATATAAGAGACTAATTTAAGATAAATTTTATTTTATTTGAATTTTATTTTTATTAATAAGTTTATTGTTGGGTTTTAGTAAAAATCTAAGGAAGTTAATATTTCTAAAATTGTGAGTATAGTGATATCTATGTCTCTCTTTCCATTTTGACCTTATGAATAAAGCTGTATTATAAAATCCAATGATGGATGGATTAAAACCATCCATTCTACATTATCTAATAATTGAGTATAAGCTTCATTTCTTTCAATATAAATAAACTTTGTTATTTGATAGGTATAGTCTAAGGGTCCGGCTATTACTTTGAAAGCTTCTTTGTAATTGTATTTAGTTAGTCCTTTAAAAATACTTTTTGTCTGCTTCGTTGTCGTTAGATCGTTGAAAAAATAAATTAATTTTTTCCTTCAGTATTATCTTTATTAAAAACATAAAAAATATAGGTTTTTAAATTTTGCAGCTTAGAATAATTTTTAAATAATTATAAAGTTAGTTAGTATTCTTGAACTGGAAAGTATAATGAAAAAATTATATTTGATTTCTTAATTTGAGGAAATAAAGTGGATAATTGAGCTCATGTGTTTCATGGAAAACGGTAAATCCTAAATTTTTATAAAATTTTATATTTTGGGGAATAGTTGTTTCCACATAAATTAAATCTCCTTTATATCTTTTAAGGGTTTCATTGATTAATTTGCTTCCTATCCCTTTGCCTTGAAATTTGGGTCGAACTCCCATTAACCATAAATGCTTAAAAGGTTCTTTAGGATGATACTTTTTTAAAAGATTTTCCCTTTTCAGGGTTTTATAAGTATTCTCAATGCCTATACATTTAAAAAGAAGTTTAATTTTCCAACTAATCTTATCTAGACTGGGGTATATTTTATCGATATATAATACACAGCCATTTTTATCATCACTAATAAAAACTTCTCCATATTTCATTGACATTTTAAATTGATAATCCATTAGAGTCATTAATCTTTCATGCCTCTTATAGTCATTTTTTATCGTGAAGTTAATTGAATTTGGAATAAGTACATTAAAGAAAGCACTATGTAATATTTCAAGAGCTATGTCTTTTTCTTGTTTTGTTGCTTTTATCATTCTATTAAAACAGCAATAAAATTTATATTTAATGAAAACAAATAATTAATTATAAACATAATAGCTAATTTAAGATAAAAAATAAAAATGAATCAAACATTCATTTTAGTTTTTATAAATTTTATGAATATATAATTTCATAAAAATATAAGAAATAGTAAGCTCAAAATCTCATGTTTCAATTTCTATGGGTATATAAAACAGTGATGGTCAATTAAATGAAGAATGAAATGTTGGCTTTATTTTTAAAATAATAAATTTTAACATAATTTTTATATAATATAAATAATGTAAATTTTATACTTATTGATACTTATTATTTTTTTCTATTTATTTTTTAAGAGATAAAAAATAATATAAGATATATATTGTGAATAATTTATCTATTTTATGATAATTATTTTAATTATGAAATTACAGTAACAGCCAAAGGTTAAATTTCTTACATTTGATGTAATAAATTCGTAATCAGGGTTTATTAACACTAAAATTCTATAACGATTTACTTATTCAATGAGTAAATAAATTTAAAATGCCAAAAATGTATTTTTTTTGGCATTTGTTTTTTTTAATGAATAATTGTATGGTTGCTTTTAAAATTAACGTAGCATATTAATAAATTGTCAAATTGTATATTTTATATATCTTTCTCTTCATAGATAAAAAATTCAAAACATATTATAAATTAGATAGAGTAATAAATATCACGAGGAGAACGATAATTCTCCCCGTGATTTAAAATATAATAAAAAAATAAAATACTTAAAATAAATTAAAAGAGTTAAATTTTAATAAATCTTTTAACTGCAATTAATTTATTGTTACTGTCATAAATGAAAATCAAATAAATTCCTTTATTCCAAGAATTATTGGTTTTAATAATAGCCTTGTAAGTATGATCCGGGAAAGTTTGGTAAAATTCAGATTTACCAAAAAGAGAGACAATATGATACCATTTAAAAGAAATATTAGATTCAAGAGTAAGGTTATATAATACTGGATTTGGATATAACTTAATGCTAGCATTAGCAGG
This sequence comes from Apibacter sp. ESL0432, assembly GCF_019469225.1. Lineage (NCBI taxonomy): Bacteria > Pseudomonadati > Bacteroidota > Flavobacteriia > Flavobacteriales > Weeksellaceae > Apibacter > Apibacter sp. ESL0432. The sequence continues at coordinate 324,923 of NZ_CP048266.1, forward strand.
ATATACCATCCATTTTTCAGAATGATTATCCTTCCCTTTATTACCGTTAGTATCTGTAACTTTAGACAGGTCTATAACTAATGTATAGTTACCATCCATATAATTATATTGTTTTAAACCTTGAACAGTAAAAATAGTTTTATCTTCACTATTGGTTATAGTTACGTTATCCAGAAGGATTGTTTCAGAATTACCTTTTCTAAGATAAATGGCCTCCTTAGTAAAATTCACCGGCATATTAAATTGAATAGTTACTTTATCCACAGGCTGTCCATCATTAAGAATACCTGAAACATTAATTACATTAATTTGAGGAGATTGAGTCCAACCGGCTTCTTTACCTGTTGAACCCTTATTTCCGATAGCATCTTCTATATCATTGGTTAATACACGGAATCTGTAATACCCAAACTTCATAGTTTTAGATCCAATATACACGCGATAGTTTCTTTCATCGATTTTATGTATTGTAATGCCGGAGTCGATTAAATTTTTACCACCCTGGCAAGATAAATAAAGATCTTTGTAAGTAAAAGTAGCAGGATTAATAGGTGTATTGAATCTGACATCAACATAATTCAAGCTTTCATAAATAGTTTTTTCAGGAACATGAGTAATAGCCTCGACCCTCACCGCATTATTTTTATTGATTTCCCAATAAACGGTATAGATAGCACTATGTATAGATTCAAATTTATCGATGACATGTAACTTATTTTCATAAACAGGATCCGCATTATCATGTAGTGTACATTGTGTTAACCAGAAGTTATCCAACGGAATAATCACACCATCATTACGAACAATCTTAGTAATCACATATTTGCCGTTCCAAGGATCATTGATTAAACCATAATTCCATCCTTCTTTAGAAGGAGTAATTTCAATTTGAGATACAAAAGTATCGGAATTTTTTTCTTTAATTTCGATATTTTTTGTACGGAATACTGGCTCAGTTCCACCGCTAGATAAGAATAACGAGTCAGGGAAATCTCTAATATCTTTACTATCATTAACTAAGAAGTCATTAATGCCATCATCCTGATTACCGTATACTCGGACACTTTTGATCAATTCATGAATTTTAATACCACCTACTAAGCTAAGGTCCGGATTACCAAAACTATTAGAATGAGAAATTTTTGCTTCGAAATCTATAAAATGACCTAAAAGAGAGCTGGTAAACCACCATTGTCCAACCGCAGTTTTACCACCTTCTATAGTTCCGAAATCGATATTGGTAATTCCCAATTGACGTTTTTTACCGTTTAAGTTTGAACCAATAATATCAAAATCAATAGCTAATCCTTTTTGATTATCAACAATTTGTGGTTGAGCTGAACTAACATGTACATTTTTAGCCGTTCCCATTCCTTTATTGTGAATAATAAGTCCCAATTCAGCCGGGATGATAGGTTCAATATCTTCGGTTAACGGATCATCCCCGAAAATGTTTCTCTGCATAAAATAATCTAGATAAATTTCAGGACTAGGATGGACATCCAAAATAGATGGGAACAATTTAACCGTAGTTACTTCATCAGTCAAAGGATTGGTATACGAAAGAGTACCGCCGAAAGAATATGATTTCTTTTTATTAGGAGCTGCCTTCTTGGTAGGAATAAATAAAATGGAGGCAAAACCTTTTTTGCCCGGGTCTAAAGATCCGGTACCATCAATGGCGGATAAATCTGTAAAAGATTTAATATTAATTTGGAAAAGTTCATTAGCTAAGTTGCCTTGATCGTCCCTAATTTCAATATCGAGTTTAATATTAGCAATCCCTTTTTGTTCGCTACCATTAGTTAAAGTAAAATTCCCTTCAAAAGCTTCTCTTGTCATTACCATTTTTTGCTTAATGTCTAATGAAACTTTAGCACAGACAGAATTTTGTTTGCGAGTAATATATTCTTTAGCTTCATTAAGCCTGTCTGCATATAATTCATCTAAAGAATCATATCCTCTGGAACTTACATATTCTTTTATAGAAATCATAGTTTTCAAATATTCATTAAGTTTAGTTTTATTTACTATGTCAGGATAATTATCATTAGGAGTATAAACTCCATTATCCCAAGCTTGAAGAGTTAAATTCCATCGAGTAAAAAAGTAATCCATGGTAGAAGAGCTTATATCAGAATTAGCAAAAAGGCTTTTGATAATGGCAATATCTTGAGGTGTAAAAGGTTTATTGTCACCTAAGTGAGCAGCAGTTGCATTTGCGAATTGTAAAAAAGAAGAGGAATTCATAATTGAATTACCATAATATTCAGCATAATAACTATTTACAGTGTTTATAAAATTAAGTATAGCTTCCATATCATTAATCTGAATCTTGTCTGAGCCAGATTTTTGAAACTTATTTATAATATCTTCTAACGCACAATTAAAAAAGTCATATAAAGCTACAACACAGCTTATACCTATACCAAATTTACTCGGTTTTTTTTCTAAGAAACCTATCAGGCAAAGTATTATATTTTTAGTATTTACTCCTGAAGTTATAAAACTATAGGCGCAGCCTATATATGGAGGAAGTGGGTTACAACTTATAATTGCTCCACCAGCTTCAATGAGGCATGGAGGTAAAGGGGTACAGCCACCCGATATAACAATAGGAATAAACCCACCACTTCCAGTACTCACGCTTCCATTGGATAAATGCCCCGAAGAATTATTGTTATTGCAACCTGGGTTAATATGGGTTATCATGTAAGAAGATTTTTTAACTGTTGTGTTACCGCACTTGTATTCATAAAAAACTTTAACATAACTTATGCAGCCTTTATTTTCGTTAACCTTATCATCGCTTTTATCCTTGTTACTATCATTAGTAGTAGTATTATCTGAATTATTGTTATTATCATTGGAACCATTGTTGTTATTGTTGTCTTCACTATTTCCATTGGAACCATTGTTGTTATTGTTGTCTTCACTATTTCCATTGGAGCCATTGTTGTTATTATTGTTTTCACTATTTCCATTGGAACTATTGTTGTTATTGTTGTCTTCACCATTTCCATTGGAACCATTGTTGTTATTATTGTTTTCACTATTTCCATTGGAATTATCATTAATTGAATCATTCATACTCATTACTACCGGTATTTGTATAGCCGTTAAAGCAGGAATATTTACTTTATTAACTAAAGGGGTAAATACATAATTATTATATGAATCAAATTGAATTTTAGCATTTTCAGCCGCGATAAGTCCTTTATTGGTTAAAGTAACCATAAAACTGAACGTATTACCCGGTTTAATATCCGGTAAGGGTTTAGGGAATTCCATAATAACCACCGGTTGTGGAACATTGGTTTCATAATCAACCTTTAAATCAATATCATATTCATCTTCAATTTCTGTTGGAGTTACCTCCCAGGTATATGAAACCCCCATGTAAGAAATAAACACCCGTTGATTATTGAGTTTACCGGCGTTTATTAAAATATTATTTTTATAACTTTCATGCTTATCAGCAGAAACGGAAACGGTATAATACCCTTCCGGAATACTATCCAATTTATACAATCCATTTTGGTCGGTTAATCCTTCGCTCAACACCTTACCGGAAAATGGATGTGAAATAACCACCTTAGCATTTTTAACGTGAGGTTTACTTGGGGTATTATAAGAATATTCGTCAACCACATCCACCCATAAAGATCCAACATTTTCAGAAACAAACTCAATGTCAAAAGGAATTAATATTGAATTGGCTTTTTCGGTATTTACGGCTATGGAGCCTTTGAATGGTGAATTCAAAGGAAGGTCCGGCCTACCAGTGAGCTCAATACTAAAGGTAGCAGTTTGTCCCGGCGGTAAATTATCTATAGAAGCAGTGGCCGGACTTAAAATTCTGAACCAATCTTCAGAAGGTAAAGAAAGAGAGATTTTGCCCGTATTTTCTTTTCCGGAATTAAAAAGAGTATATTCAACCAAACGCTTTTTACCTTTAGTTACAGTAATATCTTTAGGAAACTTTTTCACCTCCAAATAAGCTTTACCTGTAGTAGCGGTAAATTTAGCGGAGAATTCAGCCAAATTACCCTCCTCTGCATTAATATCAAAGGTCGGAGACTCGTAATTATCAGTCAAGGTAACCTTTTTAGCGTTAAGCTTGTATTTTAAAAAAGCTGATTTACCCGGTTCTAAAACGTTCAATGGTTCAAAAGAAATAGAATAACTATCGGAATTGACTTTAGGATGGACAGTAACAGTATGTAAAGTAAGATGGGTTTTATTTTTAACTTCAATAGATCCTTCTACAGTATTGTTTACTATACCTTTAAATATAATATCGCTGTCGATAATGTCTATACCAAGAATAGTAAAATCAGTCTGCGCTGCAGAATTAGAGATATCAGGATGAGAAGCTCCCACTTGATAAAAACCGAATTCTTCATCAAAAGGGGTGAAGGTGTAGGTAAACTCTCCATTGGAATTAGTTTTAGAAAAAAACTCCCTTTTCGTACCTGCAGTAACTAAATTAATTTTAATATTTTTATCAATGGCAGGGCTTTTATTAACCAACCGGGCTTTACCATTAAAAATTATTTTTTCCCCTCTGGAATAAATGGATTTATCTAAGGGGTTTATGCTCACTTTATATTCAGGTGATAAATGTATTTTTCCTGCAAAGCTTAAGTAATCTTCCAATGGGATATCTGCTGAATCCTTAGGAATGATCACAGCAAGTAAGAAAAAATCACCTAATTTATCAGGGAAAGATATTGAGGTAGTAAAAGAAATTTTATCCTTAGCAGGTATAGTTTCAGAGATAGGATGTTTAGCTAGTAAATAATCGTTATCATCCCAACGATCATCCTCAGATAAAATATAAGCTACTTCACCATTATTATTAGCTTCGGATTTACCCTTATTTTCAAGAGTAGTGGAAACTAAAAAAGGGGTATTAACCGAGAAATCTGAATCGGGTAAATTTAAAGAAATAAATAAATTGGCCTCTTTAAATTGAAAATCTTTCCATTGATCGGCTTTTGCGTATAGTTGACGAGAAGAATTAGGAACTTGTAACAAACAGTTATTTTTATCAACCCCATTAAATACATTTTTACCCAAAGAAGGCGGAATTGTATTGTTACTGGTAATAGAAACTAATTGTTTAGCACCATTAAAAGCCTCTGTATCAATTTTTTTAAGCGAGGCAGGTAAAGTTATTTCTTTTATTAAAGAATTATAAAAAGCCTCTTGTCCGATAGTTTTTAAATTTTTGGGTAAAACAATGAAACCGTTGAAATATCTAAAAGATCTATAAGGTAATGATTCAAGATAATCAGGAAGAATAACTTTACCGGCTACCTTATAAAAAGCATCTTCACCGATAATTTTAATCAGGGCATTTTTAGATAAATCAATAAGTTTTATATGCTCAGAGCCTTCAAAAACCCCCTTACCTAAAGTATGTAAATTGGGAGCTTTACTCAGATCTATCTGGTCAATTTTAGAATAGTAGAAAGCATCAACCCCCAAAGTATGCAAATTTGGAGCTTGACTTAGGTCTAGATTTTTAACGTTAGAAAACGAGAAAGCCTCTTGCCCGATAATTTTTAAATTTCTGGGTAAAACGACTGTACCATTGAAAAATCTAAAAGATTTAAAAGGTAAAGATTCGAGATAATCAGGGAGAATTACCTTACCGTTAACTCCATTAAAAGCATTTTGACCAATTTTTTTAATCATATTATTTTTAGATAGATCAATAAGTTTCAAATTCTGACAGCTTTCAAAAACACCATTATCTAAAGTGTGTAAATTGGGAGCTTTACTCAGATCTATCTGGTCAATTTTAGAATAGTAGAAAGCATCAACCCCCAAAGTATGTAAATTTGGAGCTTGACTTAGGTCTAGATTTTTAACGTTAGAAAACGAGAAAGCCTCTTGCCCGATAATTTTTAAATTCCTGGGTAAAACGACTGTACCATTGAAAAATCTAAAAGATTTAAAAGGTAAAGATTCGAGATAATCAGGGAGAATTACCTTACCGTTAACTCCATTAAAAGCATTTTGACCAATTTTTTTAATCATATTATTTTTAGATAGATCAATAAGTTTTAAATTCTGACAGCTTTCAAAAACACCATTATCTAAAGTGTGTAAATTGGGAGCTTTACTCAGATCTATCTGGTCAATTTTAGAATAGTAGAAAGCATCAACCCCCAAAGTATGTAAATTTGGAGCTTGACTTAGGTCTAGATTTTTAACGTTAGAAAACGAGAAAGCCTCTTGCCCGATAATTTTTAAATTTCTGGGTAAAACGACTGTACCATTGAAAAATCTAAAAGATTTAAAAGGTAAAGATTCGAGATAATCAGGGAGAATTACCTTACCGTTAACTCCATTAAAAGCATTTTGACCAATTTTTTTAATCATATTATTTTTAGATAGATCAATAAGTTTCAAATTCTGACAGCTTTCAAAAACACCATTATCTAAAGTGTGTAAATTGGGAGCTTTACTCAGATCTATCTGGTCAATTTTAGAATAGTAGAAAGCATCAACCCCCAAAGTATGTAAATTTGGAGCTTGACTTAGGTCTAGATTTTTAACGTTAGAAAACGAGAAAGCCTCTTGCCCGATAATTTTTAAATTCCTGGGTAAAACGACTGTACCATTGAAAAATCTAAAAGATTTAAAAGGTAAAGATTCGAGATAATCAGGGAGAATTACCTTACCGTTAACTCCATTAAAAGCATTTTGACCAATTTTTTTAATCATATTATTTTTAGATAGATCAATAAGTTTCAAATTCTGACAGCTTTCAAAAACACCATTATCTAAAGTGTGTAAATTGGGAGCTTTACTCAGATCTATCTGGTCAATTTTAGAATAGTAGAAAGCATCAACCCCCAAAGTATGTAAATTTGGAGCTTGACTTAGGTCTAGATTTTTAACGTTAGAAAACGAGAAAGCCTCTTGCCCGATAATTTTTAAATTCCTGGGTAAAACGACTGTACCATTGAAAAATCTAAAAGATTTAAAAGGTAAAGATTCGAGATAATCAGGGAGAATTACCTTACCGTTAACTCCATTAAAAGCATTTTGACCAATTTTTTTAATCATATTATTTTTAGATAGATCAATAAGTTTTAAATTCTGACAGCTTTCAAAAACACCATTATCTAAAGTGTGTAAATTGGGAGCTTTACTCAGATCTATCTGGTCAATTTTAGAATAGTAGAAAGCATCAACCCCCAAAGTATGTAAATTTGGAGCTTGACTTAGGTCTAGATTTTTAACGTTAGAAAACGAGAAAGCCTCTTGCCCGATAATTTTTAAATTTCTGGGTAAAACGACTGTACCATTGAAAAATCTAAAAGATTTAAAAGGTAAAGATTCGAGATAATCAGGGAGAATTACCTTACCGTTAACTCCATTAAAAGCATTTTGACCAATTTTTTTAATCATATTATTTTTAGATAGATCAATAAGTTTTAAATTCTGACAGCTTTCAAAAACACCATTATCTAAAGTGTGTAAATTGGGAGCTTTACTCAGATCTATCTGGTCAATTTTAGAATAGTAGAAAGCATCAACCCCCAAAGTATGTAAATTTGGAGCTTGACTTAGGTCTAGATTTTTAACGTTAGAAAACGAGAAAGCCTCTTGCCCGATAATTTTTAAATTTCTGGGTAAAACGACTGTACCATTGAAAAATCTAAAAGATTTAAAAGGTAAAGATTCGAGATAATCAGGGAGAATTACCTTACCGTTAACTCCATTAAAAGCATTTTGACCAATTTTTTTAATCATATTATTTTTAGATAGATCAATAAGTTTCAAATTCTGACAGCTTTCAAAAACACCATTATCTAAAGTGTGTAAATTGGGAGCTTTACTCAGATCTATCTGGTCAATTTTAGAATAGTAGAAAGCATCAACCCCCAAAGTATGTAAATTTGGAGCTTGACTTAGGTCTAGATTTTTAACGTTAGAAAACGAGAAAGCCTCTTGCCCGATAATTTTTAAATTCCTGGGTAAAACGACTGTACCATTGAAAAATCTAAAAGATTTAAAAGGTAAAGATTCGAGATAATCAGGGAGAATTACCTTACCGTTAACTCCATTAAAAGCATTTTGACCAATTTTTTTAATCATATTATTTTTAGATAGATCAATAAGTTTTAAATTCTGACAGCTTTCAAAAACACCATTATCTAAAGTGTGTAAATTGGGAGCTTTACTCAGATCTATCTGGTCAATTTTAGAATAGTAGAAAGCATCAACCCCCAAAGTATGTAAATTTGGAGCTTGACTTAGGTCTAGATTTTTAACGTTAGAAAACGAGAAAGCCTCTTGCCCGATAATTTTTAAATTTCTGGGTAAAACGACTATACCATTGAAAAATCTAAAAGATTTAAAAGGTAATGATTCTAGATGATCGGGAAGTACTACCTTACCCTTAACACCATTAAAAGCATGTTCGCCTATATTTTTAAGATGGGAGCATTTAGAAGCATCCACGCTGATGTTATACGCATATTCAAAAGCTTCTTTAGAAATAATTGTTAAATTGGAGGGAAGAATTATATCTTTTAGAACGGAATTACTTTTGAATGCACCCGTAGGAAGTATTCCGTCCGTAACCGAAGAATTGGAAAGATCTAAAACCGTTAATTTTTTCATATTATTTAACGTTTTTATATCATCAGGATTTATACTTCCATTAATCGTTAAATTAGTAATCGAATTAACCTCATTATCTAATAGCTTAGATAAGCCGCCGGGGTCTACCATATCAATGACCTTTACATGGCCCTGTAAAAAAAATATGGATAAAAAATAAAATAAAAAAAGTAAAAAATTCTTCATAAAAAATAAATGTTAAACCGTTCATTAATAAATTAAAAACAGTATAGTTATAAAGACAAATATATTTAAAAAATAATGTATAATATGATTGAAAATGATTGATATCATAAAATTTATGTTAAAAAATAATGAATAAGGAATAAAAAAATAATAATATTTAATAATAAATAAAATGTTTATAAGTGTATTAAATCTTTGTTTAAACAATTAAATTTAAATTCTATGTTATTATATATAACTAAAGATTTTAAATTTTAAAATAGTAATGAATGAAAAAACGATTATAATAGAAAGTTTAAAATAGGAAGTTTTAATTTTGGGATAATATATAAGGTTTGAATCGATATACTGATAAAATAAAAATATGTGTAATAATAAATTAAAAAAATGTTTACTTTAAGTAGTTTTGTAACGAAAATCATGAATAGTTTATGAGGAAAATATTCATTTTTTGTGTATTTGCAATTGTCTTATTTTCTTGCAGAAAATCTTTAGAAAAATCCGTTGCTTCTAAAAACGAATACGCCACTAATTTTTCAATTCAAAACGAAAATAATCAACTAATTATAACATCTGCGGGCAGTCGTTTAGTTTTCCCCCAGCATTATAAAAGTAAACGATGTATAATTACTACTACTTCTGCCTCGGCCTATATTGATGCATTGGGAGAGATTAACTCCATTGTAGGTGTTTGTTCACCCCATTATTTCTATAATCCAAAAATCAAAGAGAAAATTAAAAACAAAACCATCGAAGATATAGGAAATGACGGAACGTTGAATTTTGAAAAAATCTTAGCTTTAAAACCGGATTTAATTATATCCGGACATAACCCCAATTATGAAAAAATTTTGAATCAACTGTCTAAGCAGGGTATTAAAATTCTTTATGTAGAAGAATTTATGGAATTACATCCATTAGGAAAAACAGAATATTTAAAACTATTCGGAACAGTTTTTAAAAAGCTCCCAAAGGCCGACAGCATCTTTTCTATAGTAAAAGAAGACTATTTAAAATTAAAAGACAAATCGGCTCATACAAATACGAACCCCACCGTTTTTACCGGAATTATGTATGGAGATTCCTGGTATATGGCAGGAGGAAAAAGCTTTCTTGCTACTCTTTTCAGAGATGCGGGAGCTCATTATTTATGGCAGGATAATAAAAATTCAGGATCGGTTCCCATGACTTTTGAAGAAGTACTAAGTAAAGCTAAAAATGCCGATTTATGGATAGGAACCAGTAATTTTAAGTCTAAAAGAGATTTGTTAAATTCCAATACAAACTATGAATGGTTTAAAGCGTATCAATCAGGAAACGTATATGCATTAAATAACAAAGAAAACCAATTACTCGCTAATGACTATTACGAGTACGGAAGCATTTATGCGGATAAAGTATTATCGGATCTCATTAAAATCATACATCCCGAACTAGTTCCTGAATACCAATTGACGTATTTACGGAAATTAGAATAAACTTAAAGTAACACACCGCTTAAAATAAGAGAAGCAATAGTAAAATAAATAATTAATCCGGTTACGTCTACCATCGTTGCCACAAAAGGAGCGGAGGAGGTAGCAGGGTCCAATTTAAATAAACGTAAAATAAAAGGAATCATAGAACCGGAAAGAGTTCCCCATAATACAATTCCGATAAGTGAAGTGGCAACCGTAATTCCGATGAGCAGCCAATGAGGCCCATAATCGTAAAAATTAAGATTTTGCCATATAAGTATTCTGATGAAACCAATTACTCCTAAAGTGATCCCTAATAACAGCCCCGAAAAAATTTCTTTTTTCATAACGTACCACCAGTCTTTCAATTTGATTTCATGCAAAGCCATAGCCCGTATAATCAGGGTAGCCGCTTGAGATCCGGAATTCCCCCCACTGGAGATAATTAGAGGCACAAAAAGGGCTAAAACCACGGCTTTTTCAATTTCCTCTTCAAAATGGACCATGGCACTGGCGGTAAGCATTTCTCCAAGAAAAAGTATGATTAACCATCCGGCCCGTTTTCTAAATAAAGTTAAGAGTGGAGTATCACGATAAGGAATATCCAAAGCTTCCACACCACCAAATTTTTGTATATCTTCCGTATCTCGTTCCTTAACAATATCCAAGATATCATCCACGGTAACTATACCAACCAATACCCCGGTTTCGGAAATAACGGGAAGGGTGCTTCGGTCATAATCTTCAAAAACGCGAATGGCATCCTCCTGGTTCATCATGCTTTTTAAAGCAATGAAATTGTCATCTCCCAATTCTTCCAATTTACTGTCATCATCAGCAAGTAATAACTTTCCTATTTTGATGTCATCCAGTAACTTATCATTCTCATCGACAATGTAAATGAAATTTAGAGTTTCTGCTTTCCTTCCATATTTTTTAATATGTTGTAAGGTATGTTTTACCGTCCAATATTTTTTAGCTTGTATATAATTGGGCGTCATCAAACGACCTACGCTGTCTTCTGGATATCCTAATAGCTGTAAAGCAATTTTTCTCTCGTTTTCGTCTAATAAGTTTATGGTGTTTTTAATGAGATCGTCCGGCAGATCCACAAAAAATTCTGTACGGTCATCCGGAGCCATTTCGTTTAACAAGTCGGCAATGTCTTTTTTACCTAAACCATGCAACAATTCTTGTTGGATTTTAGGATCTAAATACGTAAAAACATCCGTTTTTTGATTACGAGGAAGCAGAAAAAAGTTTAAAATCCGATCTTTTTCGGAAAGCTCTTCAAGTTGTTCTGCGATGTCATTTGGGTGAAGATCTTCAATAGGAGTGCCTTCAAAGATATTTTTTTCCATAGACTTTTTTTTTAGGTTATGTTATTGAAGAGTACTGCAAATATAATTCTAAATTATATATAAAGAAGCATATTTTTTAGTATTGTGTATTTTATTTATTCATCAAAGCCTAAGGTTTCGTCAGTATTTAATTCTAAAGCTTGTATATTTTGAATGGCATTTCCTGCTATTCCTTTAATGGAGCCGTACATGGAAATAGTATTTTCAATTACCTTTTCGATTTGCTTTTCTCGTTTGGACCATATATTCATCATAGCCCTTTTTTCTTTACTAAGCTCATCTTGCATTTGAGTAAATCCTTCAACAATACCCTCTATTCGTAAACGGAATTCATTTCCGGTAAGAAAATCATAGAGCATTTCCATCTTATCGCCTTTATTTTCTTGGGATTTAATAATGGTGCTGAATTGAATGATGGAATGTCTTAAAACGGCACTCAACCCCTTAAATTCATTATAGGTACAAATCCAAATGCCCTCTTTCATTCCCATTCGATCCATGTCTGAAGGCATTACTTCAGTAATAAGAACCCCGGTATTTGCTTTTTTCTCACGGATATCATTTTTAAATTTTTCAATCCATGAGTTTTGAAAATCTTTTGTTCTTTTACTTTCATAATAAATTGAACCGCAATTTTGGATTTCACGGGTATTTACAATTTGAAGGCAGTCGGCACCACGGACTCCTTTTTTTATTTCGTTAATAGTATCTAAAGGAAAATTTTGAGCTAACCATTCTTCAATAGCTAATTCCTGAACTTCTCCCTGCAATTGCATAGATCCTTGTTCTTGTTTTCGCTTCATTTCTTCGGTGAGCCTTTTCTGATCTTCCAGTTGTTTAAGTAACTCCTTAAACTTTAACTCATTTTTTTCATTTTCTTGTTTGCGAATTTTTTCTCTTTCTCGTAGAAGTTCATCATTTAATTTTTTTTGAGCTTCTGCTTCAAAAACGGCTTTCAACTCTTCTTTTTCTCTACTTAATTTGAAAATCTCCGCTTGCATCTTATTTAACTCTTGAAGCTTTTCAGATTTTTCGGCTAATTCTTTTTCATAAAGAAAAATGCGTTCTTGATTCTCTTCTTCAATTTTCTTTTTCAGATAACTTTCAATTTCAAGAGTCTTTTCTTTGGTTATTTTCGAGAGTCTTTCCTGAAAAATTTCATTCTCTTTCTTCTTCTTGGCCTCAAATTCTTCTTTTTGCCGCTCCAATAAATTGTTTTTTTCTTGAAGTTCTTTCTGAGAAGAAAGAAATTTTTCTTGGTATTCTTTCTTTATGGATTCCTCTAATTGATGTTTAAGAATATCATTTACATCAATTACATTTCCACAATTCGGGCATTTTATCTGAGTTTGAGAATTCATAGTACACATTTACTATTTAACCACGCAAAGGTACAAAATATGTAAATAAATGTAAATGAGTTATTAGGAGGCTGTCTTAGATTTTACAACTGAAACCGGCTTCATGTTACTTCATTGCAAGAAGTATAAAATAAAAATTGTACAAAGTACTAATTTTATGTAATTATTTTACCAGCTCCACTTTTAAATCCGTTTTTTGAGGAGCAGCCAAATACTCGGTAGCATCAAATACCATAGAAAGACTTTTTTTGTCTTGAGAAATTACGGCCGAAGAATTGTTTACTTTCTTTATTTCTTTGGGAAACGTATAAATGGTTTTAAAAGTACCACCGGTAAATAAGGGGAGAATGCTTTGAGCCACAGAATCATTTTTTAAACTTTCGGATTTCACGGATTTTTTACTAAATACGTTGCCCTTCCAATGAAAAGTTGAGTTGGTGAGAAATTCCATGTTTTTGGAAGGGTTGTTTTTTGAATTATCAATAGAATTTAAAGCGGCGAGAGCAGAATTTAAAGACGCACTATTGGTGAAATCTCCGTAAATCAATACATAAAATTCCCCTTTCTTTTCATCTTGGTGCACTTTGATAAATAGAGGCTTAAGTGCTTCTAACTTTTTTTGATTCTCGAGAGATAATTTTGATATGCTATCCTTTTTTTGAGTAAGTAAGTTGTTGAATGAAATTAGAGTGTCTTTATAAATACCTTTATTTAGACTATCAGGCATAATTTTCATAAATTCACCGGCATCAATCATATAAGAATACGTAAGATTGCCTTCAGGATTGAACGTAATTTCCTCGCGTATGGAACAACTTACAAGTAAAACAATAGAATAACATAGAATTAAGATTTTTGAGATAGACTTCATATATATAATGATTATAATTATTTTTTACTTTACAAGTTCCTTTCCATTTTTCAACCAGCTGTTAAGCCCGCCGTCTAAATTATAAATGATTTGAAACCCATGATCTTTTAAAACATTAGCCGCATAAAAACTTCGTATTCCGGATTTACAATAAACGGCTACCGGACTGTTTTTATCTAATTCTTGAATTTGGTTTTCAAAGCTGGGATCGTCTACACTCATATTAACAGCGTCATATATATGGCCACTTTTGTATTCAACCAGTGTTCGTACATCAACAATCTGCGTTTGGCGTATTCCTATTTCCCATGAAAAGGTGGATACCGGAACTGTTTGAATTAAAGGATTTTCTCTATTAATTGTGTGGGAAGGAGAAGAAACGGTATCCTTAGAAGTAACTATGCTGTCTTTTTTTGAAGAAGGAAGAGACTCATCTAATTTAACAGAATTTACGGATGCCGGAGGTTTGCTGTATCTGGGTAAATCGGAAGTAAGAATTCCTACTTCGGGTGGGGTAGTATAGGTATTTACTGATTCCCTGTGATGAGTTTTACACGAAAGTAAAATCAAAGAGAGCAGAACTATAAAAAATAATTTATTCATAGATTTGAAGCGTTTAAAAACTCAAAAATAACTATTTTTACAAGTATATGAAAAGATTTATTCCGGCAATAGTCAGTGGATTGCTTCTTGCTCTGTCTTGGCCTGCATATGGCTTTCCCTTTTTGCTGTTTATTGCTTTTGTTCCCCTTTTATTGGTTGAGCATGATATTACTGTAAAAAAAGAAAAATTCTCCGATTGGAAGGTTTTTGGATGGTCCTATTTGGCCTTTTTCCTTTGGAACTGGGGAGCAACCCAATGGCTGCATTTCGCCCAAAATCCGGACGGGTCTCATTCTTGGATGGCATTTTTGTTTCCTCTTTTCGTAAACAGCTTGTTAATGTCTTTCGTTTTTACTTTTTTTCATTTTGTAAAAAGAAAAACAGGTACTCGCTTCGGGATTATTTTCTTTCCAACCCTTTGGATCTGTTTTGAAAAATTTCATCTAACTTGGGAAATGTCCTGGCCCTGGCTGAATTTAGGAAATGCCTTTGCCAATTATCCTGAAACCATTCAGTGGTATGAAGTAACCGGCACTTTGGGCGGAACTTTATGGGTATTAACAGCAAACCTGATATTCTTTTATTACATACGAGCTTATCAAGTTACGCATAATAAAACCTATATATGGAAATCTCTATGCTATAACCTGGCCATTATAGGAATTCCCCTGGCTATTTCCCTCCTTAGATATCAATCGTATCATGAAAAAGCTTCTGAAGAAATAGAAGTGGTTTTAGCTCAACCGGCACTTGACCCATATGCCGATAAGTATCGTTTGGACGGAACTGTAATTCTTCAAGAATTATTACAAACAGTAGATAGAGTAATAACCCCTGCTACACAATTTGTAGTTGCCCCTGAAACTGCTTTTCCGGGAAATGGATTTGTAATGGTAAACAATCTTGAAAACGATATCTACATAACTCAAATAAAGCAATGGCTGAAAAATTACCCTCAATTAAGTTTGGTGTCGGGGGGATCGTTAGCTGAATATTTTACCCAACAACAAACTCCTACAGCCCGTTATCTCGAACAGTATAACCAATGGATTGATCTATATAATTCTGCCGTACAAGTAAATTTGAATGATCCGGTTCAATATTATAATAAGTCAAAATTAGTGGTGGGAGTAGAGCATTTCCCTTATGCAGCTGTATTAAAGCCTATACTGGGAGAGTATATGATGAATTTTGGCGGATCTATGGAAAGTTTAGGAGTACAGGACCATCCGACTATATTCACAAATTCGAATAATCGATTAAAAGCCGCTCCCATAATATGTTATGAAAGCATATATGGAGAATACGTCGGAGAATTCGTGAAAAAAGGAGCTAATGCATTATTTATAATGACCAATGACTCTTGGTGGAGCGATTCGCAAGGACATAAGCAGTTATTGGCTTATGCGCGATTACGAGCCATTGAAACCAGAAGAGATATAGGGCGCTCAGCCAATAGTGGAATTTCAGCATTTATAAACCAACGGGGAGATATCGTAGAAAAATTAGACTATGGAAAACGGGGGGCTCTAAAGGGGGATATTAATTTAAATACTTCACTTACAACTTATGTGAAATACGGCGATGTAATCGCCAGATTGGCATTGCTGCTGGCGGGAATATTATTGGCTTATGCGATATCCAAAACTTTTTTAAATAAAATAAATAAGAATGCCCTAAAAAGGAAACACAATATCAAAAAATAAAAAGTAAAAAAGTTGGTAGAGTCAAAAATAATTTGTTAATTTGCAACCCGATTCAAGGAAAAAGAATATTATTTAGATTTAAGATAATGGCTAGAATTTGTCAAATAACAGGAAAGCGTGCAATGGTAGGAAATAATGTGTCGCACGCCAATAACAAAACAAAAAGACGTTTTGAAATAAATTTGATGGAGAAAAAATTCTATTTACCATCAGAAGATGCTTGGGTATTTTTAAAAGTATCTGCACATGGTTTAAGAATTATAGATAAAATAGGAATTGAAGAAGCTGTAGCAAGAGCTCGTAAACAAGGTCTTATCAATTACTAAAAATTAAAATTAAAATGGCAAAGAAAGGTAATAGAGTACAAGTAATTTTAGAATGTACTGAGCATAAAGAGAGTGGAATGCCGGGAGTGTCTCGTTATATAACAACTAAGAACAAAAAGAATACTCCGGAACGAATTGAATTGAAAAAATTCAATCCGGTGTTAAAAAAATATACTATACACAAAGAAATTAAATAATAAATTTTAGTCATGGCAAAGAAGGTTGTAGCAACATTACGTACAGAATCTAAAAAAATGACCAAAGTGATCAAAATGGTTAAGTCTCCTAAATCCGGAGCTTACGTTTTTGAAGAAAAAGTTGTGAATGCGGATAACGTAGACACATTTTTAAAACAGAAATAGTTTTCATAACATAGGTTTTTAAGGTTTTAAAAAAATCATTCACTTCATTGTGAATGATTTTTTTTTTATTTTTGTTATATTATATATCCTATATGAGTTGGTTTAAGAAAATTTTCGGAAAAGAGAAAAAAGAAACATTAGACAAGGGATTGGAAAAATCTAGCCGATCTTTTTTTGATAAAATTGGGAGAGCTATTGCAGGAAAAAGTAAAGTCGATGATGAGGTTCTTGATGAATTGGAAGAAGTGCTGATTTCTTCCGATGTAGGGATTGAAACCACACTTAAAATAATAAAAAAAATAGAAGAACGGGTTGCTAGAGATAAATTTATGAATACTTCAGAATTAGATCAAATTCTAAAAGAAGAAATTATGAATTTGTTGGCAGAAAATAAAAGTTCTGATTCTGAATTTGAAATTCCTGAGGATAAAAAACCGTACGTTATCATGGTAGTGGGAGTTAATGGAGTTGGAAAAACAACGACTATAGGAAAACTTGCTTATCAGTTTAAACAACAAGGAAAGAAAGTTATATTAGGAGCGGCGGATACGTTCCGAGCGGCAGCCGTAGATCAATTAGTCATATGGTCTGAAAGGGTAGGGGTTCCAATAATTAAACAAAGCATGGGATCAGATCCAGCTTCTGTGGCTTTTGATACCGTTCAATCTGCCAAAGCGCAAGGTGCCGATGTGGTATTAATTGATACTGCGGGTCGTTTGCATAATAAGGTTAATTTAATGAATGAGCTTAGTAAAATAAAAAGGGTTATGCAAAAAGTAATTCCCGATGCTCCTCATGAAATATTATTGGTATTAGACGGTTCCACCGGACAAAATGCATTTGAACAGGCCAAACAATTCACGGCAGCTACTGAAGTTAGTGCTTTAGCGGTTACCAAATTAGACGGTACAGCCAAAGGAGGAGTAGTGATCGGTATATCCGACCAGTTTAAAATTCCGGTAAAATATATTGGAGTGGGCGAAAAAATGGAAGATCTCCAACCCTTTAATAAATATGAGTTTGTAGACAGCTTTTTCAAAAAAAATTAAAAGTTTAAGCATTTCATTCTAAAGTGAAAAGAATTATCTATTTAGTTATCATGCTGGTTACTTGCTTTGCTTGTAAATCTCAGCAACCTAAAACGGTTAGCAAGGATAAGCTTTGCAAAGTTGAGTATTCTAATTACGGAGGGATGAATGGTTGGGAAGAATCTTTTATGATTACTCAAGAGAATAGTTCGTATCATTCAATTATTAGAAGAACGAACACAAGCGCAAAAGAGCTGGAAAAAACGCCTGAAGACGTTTGGGAAAAATTAGAATCTACTTTAGATATTCATTTACTTGAAAAAATTAAAAGCGGTGAGAGTAAACGTTTGTATGATGGAAAAGATACTAAATACAAGATAGTCTTATGTTCCGGTAAGGAATATTCATTTGTAAATCCTCAGGATTCGGAAGAGTACCAAAAGATGAGCGAGTTTTTTTCTACACTTCTGGATAGTAAAAATAAAATACTGATAAAAATCAACAACCCAAAAAAACTTAAACCTTAAAAAAATGTATAAAATAGCATATCTGACATTGTTTGTCATACTAACATCATGTGGAAGTTGTTTTACCTCTTCAGAGAAAGCAATTATTTATCAGTCACCCGATTCTCCGGCAAGAGTTTTAAAGATAAATCACAAAGAGGATTCACTGATTGTTAGAAAACCTTCTAAACGAATAAAAAAAATACACAAGAATAAAGATTTGGGGCAGCTGATAAAGAAGCTGTACTTAACTATGTTGGAAGAAAACGGAGTAGGAATTGCAGCACCTCAAATTGGAGTAAATCGAAATGTTTTTTTATTTTATCGATTGGATAAGGAAGAAAAAACGGTAGAAGTTGCTATTAATCCCCGAATTATTTCTCATTCTACCGAATTACTATGTTTTCAAAATGACGGGTGTTTATCCGTTCCTAACCGATATGGAGCTTCGCAACGTTATGCCTGGATTGAGGTGGAATATACGGACCAAAATGAGAAAAAGGTTACTCATAAATTTTTAGGTGGAAGTCGTGCCGAAGATTATACCGGTACTATTTTCCAACATGAGTTCGATCACCTGCAAGGAAAGCTTTATATTGATAAACTTTGTAAACCTAACTAGTTTTTTTATTATCTATATTAATGTTGTTTGAAGATACTATTTGTGCATTAGCTACTCCACCGGGAACAGGGGCATTAGGAATTATCAGGGTTTCCGGTAAAAATTCAATTTCTTTAGTTAATTCTGTTTTTAAGGGTAAAAATCTAAATGAGGTACCTTCTCATACGGTTCATTATGGTTTTATTAAAGATGAAAATGAAACGATTGATGAAGTGATGGTTTCCGTTTTTTTAGCTCCTAAAACTTTTACGGCAGAAAATTTGGTGGAAATCTCATGTCACGGTTCCCAATATATTGAACAGCAAATCCTGTCCTTATTACTTAAAAAAGGGTGTCGATTGGCTCTGGCAGGTGAATTTACACAACGTGCTTTTCTTAATGGACGTATAGATTTAAGTCAGGCAGAGGCAATTGCCGATTTAATTTCTGCCGAAAATAAAGCCAGTCATGATATGGCCCTATCTCAAATGAGGGGAGGATTTTCCTCTCTTCTCAAGGAATTACGAGTTGAATTATTGGATTTAGCCTCACTTCTAGAGCTGGAATTGGATTTTTCTGAGGAAGATGTTGAATTTGCCGATCGTTCTCAATTAGTACAATTGATGGATAAGATTTTAGGGGTTATTAATCCTTTAATCGAATCATTTTCTTACGGAAATGCTCTTAAAAACGGTGTTCCGGTTACTATTCTAGGAAAGCCAAATGCAGGAAAATCAACCTTGTTAAATGCTTTATTACAGGAGGAAAGGGCCATCGTCAGCGATATTGCGGGAACTACTCGAGATACCATTGAAGAATCGTTAGTTATTAATGGTATTCAATTTCGATTTATAGATACGGCGGGATTACGGGAAACGGAAGATCAAATAGAAGCTATAGGAGTAGCCAAGGCTTTGGAAAAGGCCAAAGAAGCCTCAATTATTTTATATTTGGCAGATGTAACAGAATTAAATTGGGAAGAGATAAAATCTGATCTTATTAAATTTCAGAGAGAAGACGTATCTATCATTGTATGTTTAACTAAGCTGGATAAGAATAGCAAATTTACTGTTTCTGAAATTCCCGATGATATTTTACAGAGATATACAGTACTGATGGTTTCTGTTAAGCAAAATCCGGATCTTTTAGAACTTAAAGAAAACATGTATTCGTATATAGAATCTCAAAAGTCAACTTCTCAAACAATTGTAACTAATGTACGTCATGTGAATGCTTTGATTCGTGCGCGAGAATCTTTACTTTTATGTAAAGAAGGTTTACAAAACGGATTAAGCAGCGAATTGATTGCCATTGATTTACGACGTGCCCTGGAGGCCCTCGGGGAAATCGTGGGACAAGTTTCTAATGATGAACTGCTCGGAAATATTTTTGGTAAATTTTGTATCGGTAAATAGGCTGGGGCATCAAAAAATCCAAGAGAAACAATCATAAAATAAATCCTTTTCTAAATACGGGTTACGGAAATATTTTTCTTTCTGATTGTTTCTTATCTTATACTTATTCTTCCCAAATTTTTATTGATTAATTATTATCTTTTATAATTAATAAGTAATCTAATCAATGCCGAATTTATAAACTTATATAAAGAAGTAAGTATTGATGTTATTATCGATTGGAATGAGTTTCCAAAAGATATGGTAAAAGTAATCCATTTAAAAAAACAGGGAGATAAAATAATAGGATATATGGTAACTTCTTCTTTACAGTTTTTAGGGGCAAGTTGATGATATATATTTTAAAGTAATTAGTATAAACTTTCGTGAAATTATATTTATTCTTTTTTAGTATAATCATTAAATTTGTAATTGATAACCACAGAATTATATATATACTATTATGGCAATCAACCCTAAATTAGAGTTTTTTAGATTTAAATTAAATCATAAAGATGAAGAAATAAAAACATTCAAGGATTTTGCTGTTGAGGGGTTAAATAATAAACCTCCATTGACAGATAATCAAACAATGAAAATTTTGTTACAACACTTTATTGTATCTTTAGATAAAGATATTTCAAAGGATGGAAGTTTATTAAAACAAGTAACATTAGTAAATGATAAAAATAATAAACATTTGGAACATAAACCTAAAATACTTTTTAATGATAATATTATCTCAGGAGTTATAAATGGGGGAGCTTATGGAAGAGAAAGAATTATTGCTGATATATATAATAAAGAAGAAAGTCGTTCTTTAGAAAAAAATAAATCAGTTTTACAATACTATTATTTTTTATTATATCTACCATTAGATCATAATGTAGGATTCTTTATGATAAATTCAAATAGTAAAGAAGAGTCTGTGACAGTCATGTTTAGACGGTATATTTCTCGACTTTTTAAAGGTAATAATTATAATAAAGTAAATGTAGAACATTTTTGCCCTATATCATTTCAAAAAGAATTTAAAGAAGGCGCTGTGTTAGATAAGTTATCATTTAAACATACTTATATTGATAATATTCATTCTAATACCCCTATTAGTGAGTTTATTTCTAATTATGATATTAAGATTGAAGCAATCCCTAAAGATACTAATCTTCCAGCGTCGATAATGAATGATTTAAGAACATGGCTTCAAACAAATTTTTTTGGAAATAAGGAAAATTCTGTAAAATTAAATAACTTTGAAAAAAGTAGTGTTACATTAAAAAATCCAGTTAATAATTCTAAAAGAACTTTTGAATGGAGTAAAATGGACAATACTTTTATCCCTGTGGTTTATTTAAATGGAAGATTAAAAAAAACAAATAGTGATGGTACATTTGATTTTGAAGATTTAGAAAAGTTTTGTTATGAAATCTTTAAAGATGAAATTATGCCAGAAATAAGACCTGATTTGTATGTCACTAAATCTTAATAAATATCTAAAGGAGTTAAAGCAAAATAAAAATTATTTTGAAGAAGTTGATATAAATGGAAAAAGAGAAAAAAATATTCTAAAGAAAAATTTTAGATGTATTTTAATTACTTTTATATCTATTGTAATCGTATATAATTTAGATTATGGGTTTAATAAAGATTTTATTTCTTTAGTATCAACAATTTTATCAATTTTAATTGGATTATTTACAACATCTATAATATTTGTATTTGATAAATTATATATTTTTTCAGATAAAAAAAGAGAAGAATATGAAATAATAATAAAAAATAATAATGAAATAAAAGAAAATTTAATTTCTATTGATAATAAAAGTCAACAAACTTCAAGTGAAAAATTAAAAGAAGTTCAGACATATAATTATTTCATTCAATTTGTTTATATAATAGGATATAATATTGTTCTGTGTATATATGTTCTTCTCTTACTTCTTTTAAATTCATTGTTTTACGAATTTTTGAAGTTTAATATTTTTGATTATAAATTTTGTATTAATAATTTAAGAATTGATTTAATTATTAATTTTTTTATAGTAGGAATAATTGTTTTATATAGATTTTTAGTGTTGTATTGGACACTAAATATTATGTATAATACTTTATACGCTATTAGTAGTATGGTTAATTTTATAACTAATAAGAAGATAAATGATTAATTTTAATGAAACAACCATAAGTGATTTGATATTTCATAGATTTAGTATGGATGAAAATAATTGTATAGAAAATAATAACTTATATGAGTATCAGAATGAAGAGGAGGAGAATATTTTAAGAAAAATTTTTATAAAGCCATTTACTTCTAATTTTACAACCTTCGAGTTTAAGCATGATATAGATATAAGTTTAAATCCATTATTTCAATTATCAAAGTTCATTTATGAAGATGAAAATTTTATTGATAAATCTAAAGAAATATTTACACATTTGAAGAATGTATCTAAACATCCAAATATAAAGGATGGCGACTTATTTATTATCAAATATAATGATGTGAAATTAGATAATATCTACTATGAAGCATTGGGGATTTATAAAATAGAAAATAAAGAAAGTTATATAGAAATAATACAGGATAATAGAGGCAAAGGAAAGCTAAATTTTAGAAAAGGTATAGGAGAAAGATTATTAGATAAAGCCTGTTTAATAATTTTTAATAAAAAACCATATACTATTTCAATAATAGATAATGGTAGTAAAGAAACGGATTATTGGAAAAATGAATTTTTAAATGTTATTTCAAAAAATGATTCAATTAATAATACAGACCAATTTTTAAGTTTGACAAAATCTTTTATAAATAAAAAATATTCAGAACCAAATATTTCAAAAGTTGAGAAATCTGCATTATTAAATAAATCATACGATTTTTTTAAAAATAAGGAATCGTTTGATATTAAAGAGTTTGAAGAAGAAGTGATGAAAGATTCTAATATTATAGAAGAATTTAATGAGTACAAGAAAAATTATGAAAAAAATCATCATTTTAAATTGAATAATGATTTTAAAATAGCAACAGAAGCCGTAAAAAAACAATCTCAATTTTTTAAATCTAAAATTAAATTAGATAAGAATTTTGATATTTATGTACATGGAGATTCTAAATTAATTCAAAGAGGAATTGAATCAGATGGTAGGAAATACTATAAAATTTATTATAAAGAAGAATTATAATAAATACTTCAATTTTACGAAATGTCTTACTACTTATAAATTTATCCATTATTGATGTATAAAGTTGATTTCTGTATTGGGAGTTAAACTGAAGCATAAAAAGATTTAAATAGAAAAATCAGCAAATAAATCCCTTTCAACATAAGGATTACGGGAATATTTTACTTTCTGATTATTCCCTATACTATATCTACCCAAATTCTTAATAATTAATTTTTAACTTTTTATCTTAAATTATTTAAATCAATAAAATAAAAAAGTAATATATCAAGTCATAACTAAGGGGTTTGAATTATTGACTTATTGGCAATGATTAAAATTAATTTTAATTTGATATCAAATTCAAAAAAATACACAACTTCATAATAGTTTTTAATATTTATAATTAATAGTTAACTTCAGAAGATATCTTATTATTTCCAATTTGAGAACGTTATAAATAATCATCCATTCAAAAACTTAAAATATTGTTATATTAATCGTACAAAAACTGTATTTATAGTAAAACAGGCAAAATATATATCAGAAAAATATAAAATAAAATAAAAAATACTAGTATATTTGTTGAGCCTATTTATTAAATCAGAATACTATGAAATATACCTTTCAGGCTGTCTATGGAGAAAAAATTCCTTCTACAACAGCAGAAAATTTAGATTACTTACTTAAATTTTTAAATCCTCAAACTCTTTATATTAAGTTTATAAAGATCTTTTTTTACTACCTATACAACAAGCAAACCCGAAGTAAACATCCGTTTGAAAAGCTGATTAAATAGATCAGATTTTAAAATCAGTTGATAGTATTTCGACACAAAAATTCATAACTAAGACACAAAAGCTATATAATAAATTAAAAAAAAGAGTGAAAAATGGAAGGCGGTAACATTGTTCGTAGAATAGGTGGAGAAAGTATTAAAAGAGCAAAAAAATCTCTTATATTAGAGTCAACCCATGATAACTTGATCTTTTATTCCGCCAAGCAAGTGGTTATGTCAGGGGAGCAAGGTGGGGTAGAATATTTGAATGATTATAAACCGCCTGAGCCTTTGCAAGTAATTCATATAGAGGGTCCTTTAAATGAAGAAGGAGAAAAGGTTTCAACAGTGGAAAAAGGAAAATCCTATAAAATTAAAATTACTCAATTTAATAGGGAAGTGAAATCGCCGGCAGAACTCATGAAAATTAAATGGTCGTTACAGCTCAATGAAGATGCAGTACAATTATCGGCTAAAACTTTAGGGAAACAAGAAGTAACATTAGATATATCAGAAACTGATTCTTTGGATAAAATTACTATATATGCTTATATTTCCAATTGGAAAAAAGAAGGGAAATGTGAAGTAAATGTAAGTACCAAACAAGGAGGAATACATACCCGATTTTATGATGAACAAGGGCAACAGATATACGACATACCTAAGAAATTGCAAAAAGCATTTAATGAAGAATACGGTATCAAGATTGCCTATGACAAAGAAAACGAAATGCTATACTATAAGGGCGAATGTGCTCCAGCCTATGAAAAAATATCTCCAACTGCAATTGCACATTGGAAAAGAGAATTAAGCAGAGATCAAATATCTAAGGGTAAGTTGTTATTTGGATATAATTTTGGGTATGAAGTTTATTCAGATAATATAGATACTACTTACGATAAAGATAATGTTTTAATTGAGGACGTATATGCTAAACTACCAGTTAATAAAGGAATTGTTCCTGGATTTAGAAAGAAGGTTTATAAAAAATATGAAGATGGAAGTGAAGGATTTATAAAAGATACATTTATAGGGAATATTGCATGTATAGATTTAGGTGATTTTGAGGATAATTTAATGGTTAAGTTTACTTATTATAAATTACCAAGTTCAAGCGAGAGTCAATTTAAAGAGTTTAAAATACCATTGCCAGAATTAACTCCTAGACATATTGGCTTAACTAGAGTATTGGAACATGAATTTATAGGGCATGTTTTATTAAAGTTAACTGATGACAAATATGATTTATTTTCTAAAGAATATACTAAAGAAGGACCAACACAAGTAGAGGCTAAATTATGTAATATAATTAGAAGAGAAATTGAAATACCAGATCGAATTTCATATGGAGGAATTGCTATAGATCCATTAAGGGCAGGACGAAGTGAAATAGAGTTTGGGTATCTAACTGGATCAAATGAATATTATAGTTCCAATATAAATAGTCGAGATACTAATTATTCTAGTCCACCTAGAAAATATCCTAGACACCAAGGAATAGCAATAATTGATGCACTAGATGTTAAAAAATTAGTTATGATAAAAAATATTATTAAAATTAAATATGTTTCACAACATGAAAGCTTTACTTTTTCTTAGTTTATTCTTTTGTAAATTAAATCTATTTAGCGGGCAGATTAAGGATAGTTGCTCTATGTATAGAATTTGTTATTCTGAGATAGATACAGTTAAATTAAATATTTATAAATCAATTCTTAATTCTAAAGAACTTCAAAATAATAAAAAATGTCATATAGTAGGAGTTAGTCCAATTTCATTGAATATGAAATATTCGCCTGGATATGAAGCAATGTTTTATGATATAAAAGAAATTGAGGACACAATTTCTGTTAATAACTTGATAAATTCTTATCCTGAAACATATAGGTTTTATTCGATTAATAATAAACTTTCTAATTCTTTGGATATTAAAGAATATATGTACTATTTAGATATATTAGAGGGAAAAAATGATTTATACACCTTAGATTATTTTTATGATGAAATATGTAATAATAACTTAGATATAATAAAGATACAAGAACCTTTAGACAGTTGGATGAAAATTTATAAAGCTAATATTTTACTAAATAAAGCAAATGTAGTAATTCCTGTTATTTATGAATCTTTTATGGAAAAGCCTAAATATCTTTTATATAAAATAGAATTATATGAAGGAAGTACAAAGGTAAAATCAATGAAAGTAGTTGAATTAGATTAATTTAATAAATAAGTTGAAATTCCACGATAATGAATGTAGGAGCAGTTGGGCAAAATAAAGGAAATATTGATAACTTATTTATTTTAAAATTTCTAACAACTATAAATTATCATGTATATGAAGAAACTTTTGATTTTAATTAATTTTTTCTTTATCTATGTATTGCAAGGACAAATAGATACGCTTAAATTATCTTATGTAAATAAGGTTAAAGAAGAGATTTATAAATCAATTCTTTTCTCTGAAGAATTACAAAGTGATGAAAAATGTCATATAGTTATTGTACAACCCATTTCTCTCAGTATGGATTTTAACAGTCAAATAGGTTTTCATAATATAAAAAAAGAGAAGGATAGTGTATCGATATTAAACTTGAGAAATTCATTATCTGAAAACTATAGGGTTTATTCCATTGAAGATAAATTATCAAATACAGTACAAGGCAATGAACTTGTTTCTCAATTGCAGAGAATGGATAGTTTATATGCCAAAAGAAATTTACAAAAGGATATATGTGATAGTAGTTTTGATGTTATCAAAATACAAGAACCTTTAGACAGTTGGATGAAAATTTATAAAGCTAATGTTTTACTAAATAAAGCAAATGTAGTAATTCCTGTAATTTATGAATCTCTTATAGAAAAACCTAAATATCTTTTATATAAAATAGAATTGTACGAAGGAAGTACAAGGGTAAAATCAATGAAAGTAGTTGAATTAGATTAATTTAATAAATAAGTTGAAATTCCACGATAATGAATGTAGGAGCAGTTGGGCAAAATAAAGGAAATATTGATAACTTATTTATTTTAAGATTTCTAACAACTATAAATTATCATGTATATGAAGAAACTTTTGATTTTAATTAATTTTTCTTTTATCTATGTATTGCAAGGACAAATAAGCAGTCGAGAAATAAATAATGTAGATGTTAGTCCAATTGATCATTTAAAAATTGAGGTATATAAATCAATTATACTTTCCAAAGAGTTTAAAAGCAATAAGCAATGCCATGTAGTAGGAATTAATTCGGTTTCTTTAAATATGGATTATTATCCTAAAGGCTATTCTACAGGCGGTTCTCTAGGTTTTTATTATACAAATCTGGATATGACTAAAGATAGTGTATCAGTGAAAGAATTAAGAAAAGATTTGCCAAAAAAATACTGGATATTTGAGGATTTAAGAAAATTTTTGGGAGTTGAATTTGATCGAGAATACATTTCTGAATTTCTAAATACAGATAGTTTATATATTCCTCAGAAAATTGATTTTATAACGGATTTATGTGAAAGTAGTTTTGATATAATAAAAATATACGAACCCATAGATAAATGGATGAAGATTTATCAGAAATATTATAGTAAACATCCTATCGAACTCAATGATAAATATGAAAATTATCAGGTTGTAATTCCTGTAAAATATGAATCGTTATCAAAAGGGCATATGTTTCTTGAAAAAGAAAAATATTATTTATTCAAAATTAAGATAGGATATAACGATAAAGGTAAATTAGAAATATTCAAAGAAATAATAAGTGGTGGAAAAGAGGAAAGAGATATAATAAATTAAAAAGTGTTTTCATTAGAAATTATAATTTATACTAATTGTAAAAAAAATTAAATTTTAATTAAACATTTTTATTTTTTTTACAATAGTTGTTGAAGGTGAGCCTTATGATTATATACTCGAATAATAAATAATAAAGAAATAAAAAAAATATATGCTTAATAAAGGCGCATTTTCAAAAAAAGGAAAGATTAAATCAGTAAAAGTTGTGGATTAAAATGATGTACAATAAGAAAGCTTTACTTTTTCTTAGTTTGTTCTTTTGTAAATTAATAAATAGAATTCTAAGGTTATCGGAAGGTGAAATAATTTGTGATTTTTTGAAATAGTCTTGTTGTTATGGTAAAAATGGTTTATTCCGATGATTCAGGCAAAAATTATGAAGGAAAAATGATAGCATCTAATCTGAATGAATTATAATTTATAAAATATTATAGTATAAAAAAAAATTTGCTCAAATAAGATAATATTTTTACCTTGTTAATAGTAAATTATTAAAAATTAAATATTGTAAAATTATGGATTCTAATAAATTAGATTTAATAAAAAAATATGTTAATACAAAGTATGGTGATTTAACAGGAGTGATTCAACTAGATGGGCATTCTAATATTAATGCGATATATGAATTATGTGAAGATTATAAAGTAGATGTAACAAATAAATATATAGTTGGTTTTGGTTTAGGAGAAACTACCACACAAGGAATAGGGATAAAAAATGATGTTTATTGTTCAATATATTATGTTGATAAGTCTGAATATGGATATAAATTAGATGAGATAGAGAAGAAAATAAAAAATGATGGGACATTAAGATTAAAAAAAGAGAATTTAAAGGTGAAATATTCAACTTTAGGTAAATACATAAAAAGATATGAATTTATAGTTTTATCAGAACTAGTTAACAGTACTAATGAAATTAAGATAGAAGGAGAAGAAGATAAATTCTAAATTAAACCTGTAAAATAATCAATCTTCCCAAACTATACTAATAATTGATTTGTATTGTTTTGTAGGAATGCAATATTCATAAAAATTAGAATCCTCTTCAAAAGATTTTAATTCAAACCATACAGATTTTGAAATGAGTTGTGCTTTTTCAGTTTCCTTGTAAATAAAATCATAATCAGCTTCAATATATTCTTGTGTAACCGAATCTTTAGGAGGTACTAATTTTGTAATATCTTTAACCTTAATCCAGAAATTTTCAGATTTATTCCAATAAGACACTTTCCCATTATGAGTTGAAACGATAAATAACGGATAAATGTTTAAAGAAACTAATCTATAAACAACAGAAGTAAGGCTTGTCTTGAAATGTGAAGCTATTTCTTTTACTAAGTATGGCGAAAATTTTTTATTTTCCACAAATTTCCTAAACATTTTTTCGGGCATTAATAGTTCTGATGCAAAATCATTTGCTTCCCATTCCTGTATTCCTTTTTTTGCTTGTTGTTCAGTTGATTTGAACCAGTTTAATGTATTATTGTTATCGTTGTGAACCTCTAAATCTAATTTGTCATGAAGTAAAAAATGACCTACTTCGTGGGCTATAGTAAACCGAATCTTTTCTTCGTAAGGGATTTCAGAATTAATTTTGATTAAAGTTTTACTATTCCCTTTTATTATTTTTCCATCAGAATTTTTTAGTGGTTCCATAATTAAAGTTGCACCAAGACCCGAAACCAGCATATCCATTGATAAATCAGAAATATCATCACATCCAATTTCTTCAAGTAACTCTCTTGCTTTTAGAGTTCCTCTTTTATTAGTCTTCATTTTCTAATTTCTCTAAAAGTTCTAATAAGTTTTGGTCTTTTATGATTTCCTTAATTTCATCAATAGTTAAACTTTCAAGGTTCCTATATTGAACTTGAAATTGATTATTTTGAATTAAATTTTTTAAATAACTCACAGGTTTATTAATATTTTCTTCTATTGCTTGTTGAAGCATTAGAGAAGCCTTTTCTAAAAGATTTATATCTTTTTGCTTGTTAATCATTCCTTTCAATAAAAATGATTGTCTTTTGTACATCTTTTCGGAAAAATTATTTATCTCATCAATATTATATCCCAATGACTCTAATTCAGCATCTAAAGCTGTAAAATCATTTTCTAAAGTTTGATTGATAATTACTTTGTCTATCTTTTTTATGAAATTATTTTTCATATCCCAATTCCTTTAATTTTGTTTTAAGTAATGGTAATTTTCCATTTAACCTTTTTTTAATATTTGTAAGTTCATTTAAAGAAATCCCAAACAAATCTGATAGGTCTTGTCTTTTCATTCCTTGAATTATGTAAGGTTCAAATAGTAATATTTCATGGTCTGTTAAATCTAATCGTTTAAGTTCATTATGACAAATTTCAAGAAGATTGTTATATTCTTCATTATCGGTTATCTCAATTTCACTGTTTTCAAGAATTTCAAATGTTTCATTATCTTTCTTTAAATGTGTAGAAACAGTATTATATATAACACTGTCAAGTGAACTAATGATTTGCCGTTTAATATCTTTAAATCTATCTTTATACCAATTTCTCCCTCCTTCCTTTATTAATCTTTCTAAAGTTTCTTGAATCATATCTTGAATCATAATTCCTCTTATTCCTTTTTCAAAATTATATTTAATGTTGAAAAAAGTACTTAATCTTTTTAGAGAATACTTTACTAGTAACTCATAAAACTCTTTTGTCATAGCTTTCTCAATGGCAGCGCATATTTCTTTAGAAGTAGCTATTTCTCGGTTATTTATACCCATTTACAATATAATGCTAAAAGTTCTTTAAATATTTCCAATAATATGGCAATTTATGAAAATTAAATAGCATTACAATATGTAACATAATAAAAAAGAATTTGTTATGGCTATATGGGCTGATTATTTAATATCTCACGTAAATAGAGATTCAAATGGAAATGTAATGAAAGTTTTACCTCATATTGTTTATGGAGAAACAGTTTCGTCGGGTAGCGTAGGAACTGAAGAAGAAGTGATTTATTTATTAAAAATAGGATATTCTATAAAAACCATTTTATGGGAGGAATCCTAAATGGCAACGAGGAGCAAATGTATATTATGTTAAAGAGGGTATAACTGAATATTTGAAAAAAGACAGAAATAAAACTGATAAAAATTATTTAGATAACTTAATATCATATATTAGAAATCATGAGTGAAACTCCACGACTCTGAATGGAGATTGTCTAACAAAAAGAATGTAAACGATGGCGACAAATCCACCAAGGGACAATTCAAGAAAAGGAGCTGTTAGAGAACGTTCACAAACCTACAACCCAAAAACTAATTCTTGGGTAAAACGTGACACAAACACGGGTAGATTTATGGATGTTAAAACTTCTAACAACAAACCATTCAATGGTGTCCGTAAAGAAAAGTAGTGATACAACTTAGAAAGTGTTTGGTTAAGTTTTTCAACCAGAAGTGAAAAGCATATTGATAAATTTAAAAATTATTGTTTATACAGAAATTTTTATAAATTAAAGATGATGTAATTTTTTGATATGAATATAGTTACATTTATTTGATAGTTGTAAATGCAAAATTATTAGCAATCAAAGATTTTGTAATGTTGTTATTTATCGGATTATTAGTATCATCAAGAACAAATAAAAAAACGATTGGTGTGAAACGCCCCTTTTTAATAAAAATTAAATTTAATCAATTACTAATATGAAAAATACTTTTAACAGTCATTTTACAAAATTGAAGAAACAAGATATTGATTTTGTAAATATTCCAATAGATGAGGATTTAACAGCATTTATTTGTCCCTTCTTAATTGAAAACAATAAGTTAGGAAATAAATTAGCATTAGATATTTATGAGAAAATGCACCAGTTTTTATCCAAGCTAAATAGCGATTTTATAAAGCCAAATAAATCAATTGAGGGTAAGGGGTTCTTATCTCATTTACACGAGCCTAATGAATATCATTTAGGATATTCGGGAACAAACAAAGGAAAAGCAGTTTCAAATACAAGGGCAGTCACTATTTTTGATGCATTAAGAAATAACCGATTTGCCAAACAAAATGTTCACGTTACGAATGATGCTCATTTTGTACTACTCTAAGTAAAAGGTATTGGACAAGATATAATGTCTGATATTATAGCAAATGTTTGTAGAGATATTTTTACCAGTTTCACTTCTGAAATATGCAAAAAATATAAAATATCAGTAAGTTCTGTTTCTATTGAATTCTATAATGCCATAACTAAAAAATGGGAAGTTAAAAGTGTTAATCTACCTTTTTACAAAGGTAAATACATTATTTTATTACCTAAATTTATCATAAGTGGTGGACGTGCATATTCAAATTTATATAATTGGTTTATAGCGAAAAATTATCTTTCAATTGAAATACTGAATAATAAGAATCCACTTCCTTCCGATGCTAAATTTATATCACAGATGAAAGATGGTACTAAAAAAGCTATTGTAAAGAAAATTTACAAAGCATATAGAAAACCGAAAGATGAACTTATTGAGTTTGTTATAAGATTTCAAGGGTCGCTTGATGAGTTTGTTAGATATGCAAAAGAACATTATCCAGAACTTGACTTGAGCGATTTGGAATAATAAACCCCATATTCTATGCATTATTTATCAAATTTAAATATATCGTTTTAAAGTTTAAGCTTTACACAATTACTTTTATAATGAAAGTTGTTGTATTTATAATTCATTTTTATATTCAAGTTCTTTAAGGTAAAGAAATTTTTGTGGTATTTACTAATTTTTTCTGTAATATATTTTAATAAAAGAAAAGGTAGTAGGATAAATTTTAAAATACGAATAATATAAAAGCCTTGATTAATTAAGTTTTAGATTGATGTAATGATTTATTAAGAAAGTTAAATTTTCTAAATACTATAACTTCGGCTTTACCAGTATTATTAATTTATTGAACATATATTATTAAAGTTAACTGATCAATATGATATGTTAACACAGAAAGAAAAAATACTTTAGGTCCAGTACCAACATAAGCTAAATTGTGTAATGTAATAAGAAGAGAAATAGGAATTCCTGATAAAAAATCATATGTTGGTTGTGCCGTAAATGCTAGTCAGGCGGTAAATGTTGAAATGAAATTTGGTTTTTTAAATGGAAGTGAAGAATTATATAAATCTGATATAGATAATCGAATTACTAATTATCCCAGCCCACCTAAAAAATATCCAAAAAATCAAGGTATAGGAATCATTGATGAAAACAATTACTTAAAATTAGTTCAAATGAATTACGTTATAAAGCTAAAATATAATGGGAGAGATGAAATTTACAATTTTTCTTAGTACTATTTTAATAAATATATTTTTATATGGGCAAATAGATACACTTAAATTATCTTATGTAAATAAGGCTAAAGAAGAGATTTATAGATCAATACTTTTCTCTGAAGAATTACAAAGTGATGAATAATGTCATATAGTTATAGTACAACCAACTTCTCATAATATGGGTTTAAATAGTCAAATAGTTTTCTTTAATATAAAAAAAGAGAAGGATAGTGTATCAATATTAAACTTGAGAAATTCATTATCTAAAAACTATAGGGTTTATTTCATTGAAGATAAATTCTCAAATACAATTCAAGGGTATGAACTTGTTTCTCAATTGCAGAGAATGTAGAGTTTATATGCCAAAAGAAATTTACAAAAGGATATATGTGATAATGTTTTGATGTTATCAAAATATAAGAACCTTTAGACAGTTGGATGAAAATTTATAAAGCTAATGTTTTACTAAATAAAGCAAATATAGTAATTCCTGTTATTTATGAATCTTTTATGGAAAAACCTAAATATCTTTTATATAAAATAGAATTATATGAAGGAAGTATAAGGGTAAAATCAATGAAAGTAGTTGAATTAGATTAAATTAATAAATAAGTTGAAATTCTACGACAATGAATATATGAGTGGTTGGGTAAAATAAAGGAAATATTGATAAATTATCTGATGTAAATAGAGCCACATTTTCAAAAGAAAATAGATGATAAGAAAAAGGTTAGTTATTGAATTTTACATTTGAAAAGAAAGTTCCGGCATTCAATTTTTTTAAAGTCCATTTAAAAAAAACTATTTTACTTTAGAATCAAAACGTGAATCATTATTGTTGACATTATAAAAAAGCGGTTTTGTATATTGATTATAAAATTTTAATAAGATTTACTTCATTTGATCAATCCAGCAATACTTAAAGCCGGTTTAATTGAAAGCTAATGATCTGGTTAAATTTAAATAATTACCCCTTTGTTAATTTTTAAACTATTACTAATAGACTTTAGACACATAAAAAAAGTAAATTTGACTCATAAAAATATAAGAAATGGAAATAACAATCTTATGCTATCCCACATGCAGCACATGTAAAAAAGCAATCAAATGGTTGCAAGATAATATCATAGAATTTAAAGAAAGAAATATAGCAAAAGAACATCCAACGAAAGAAGAATTAAAAGAATGGTATCAAAAATCAGGATTGCCGCTAAACAAATTTTTTAATACATCAGGCAAACTGTATAAAGAATTAAACCTTAAGGAAAAAGTAAAAACAAGCAGCGAAGACGAACTCTTATCACTTCTATCTACCGACGGAATGTTGGTAAAACGCCCCTTAGTGATAAGTGATTCTCTTATTTTAGTAGGATTTAAAGAAGAAGAATGGAAAAAAGCATTACTAGGCTAAACTAATCATCAATACCCCTTATAAGAATATACTTATTGATAATATAGTAATCATAATGAAGTTATGGCTTAATTATTGAATTCTATCTCAAAAAAGTATATGAAGAAATTTTTATTTGTTTTATTTGCGATAATTTTTATACAGATTGTTTCTGCTCAGGCAATAGTTAAAAATTTAAGAAGTTTTACCGTTTTGCGTGTTTATGATAAAATTCCTGTGACGTTACTTTCCTCACAGGAAGAAAAAGTAGAGATCAGCGGAGTAAAAAAAGATGACGTAAAAATCGTTAAAAAAGGCGGAGAATTAATTGTTAGAATGGATACGTTGAAATTAGAGAACGACGATGAGGTAAACGTAAAGGTGTATTATAAAAAGTTAAATAATATACATGCTTACGAAGGATCAACCATAACCGGTCATGATAAATTAGAAGAAAATCTATTAAATATCGGAGCTACTGAAGGTTCGAAGATTACCGTTCTTGTTGGAGTAAACAAAATACATGCCAAGCTAAAATCCGGAGGAGAAATCAAAATTTCAGGATTGGCAAACCATCAAAATATTAAAATTACATCCGGGGGCACCTACGATGCAAAAGAAGTGGGCTCAAACAAAATTGCAGTAGCAGTTACTTCCGGAGGAACAGCATCTGTTTATTCTAATGGATTAGTTGAAACCAAAATAAAAGATGGCGGAGATATTAATGTCTATGGAGGAGCGGAAGTAGTTAAAAAAGATATTGAGGGCGGATATGTGAATATATACTAAATATAGCTTATATAAAAATATTGAATACAGCTATAGATAAAATCTATTGTAAAGAATTGCAGGAAAAAAATAATTAAACTAAAATTGTATCCTTTTACACAAGAATTTAAATATTAGTTTAATTAGTTTAGTTTAAATTGTAGCAAAAGATCTTTTTGCTGCAATTTTTTTTTGAAAAGTTTTAAAATTGTAAAGACTTTCTAACTCTTTTGAGTGTTTCAGATGCTATTCTTTTAGTTTTTTCAGCTCCCTCTTTAAGAATATTCTCAAGTTCCTCAATATGATTCATATAGTAATTATATTTTTCCCTGGCCTCACCAAATTCACGTAGAAGAACTTTAAATAATTCATTTTTAGCATGTCCGTATCCGTAACCACCGGCTAAGTAGTTTTCTCTCATATTTTCCACTTCTTCAGGAGTGGCTACCAATTTAAATATAGAAAACGCATTACAAGTATCCGGATTTTTAGGTTCTTCCAGTGGAGTAGAATCGGTTACAATAGACATAATTTGTTTTTTTAACTCTTTTTCAGGGGCAAAAATTTGAATGGTATTTCCTCTGGATTTACTCATTTTATTTCCATCAGTTCCGGGTACATACATTGTATTTTCCTGAATTTTGGCTTCAGGGACTACCAAAACATCGCCGTGTACGTGATTAAATTTTTGAGCGACATCTCTGGTCATCTCCAAATGCTGCAATTGATCTTTACCTACCGGAACGATTTGTGCATCGTATAAAAGAATGTCCGCAGCCATAAGCATAGGATAAGTAAAAAGCCCGGAATTTACATCTTCCAAACGATCGGCCTTATCTTTAAATCCATGTGCCAGAGCCAAACGGCTATAGGGGAAATAACAAAGCAAATACCACATAAGTTCTGTTACTTCGGGGATGTCTGATTGTCTGTAAAAATAAGTTTTGGAAATATCCAAACCACATGCGAGCCAGGTTGCCGCTATTTCATACGTATTTTGTTTAAGGATTTCAGCATCTTTAATTTGCGTCATGGAATGCAAATTGGCAATAAAGAAAAAAGATTCATTAGAAGGATCCTTGCTTAACTTAATAGCCGGTGCAATGGCTCCTAATATATTGCCTAAATGTGGAGTACCCGTACTTTGTATGCCTGTTAAAACTCTCATGTGTGTATTTTATATGATAAAATGCAAATTTACATTTAAAATATAAAGTTCAAAAACTTATGCATTTTTATTATACCATATAAAGATTAGACCCCGCATGAGAATACAAAATGGAGTAATTTTTTACACAGGACTATTTCATCCATTCTTTAGGAAACATACCGGGTTTGAAGAAATAAACACCTATGAGAAATATCGCACCAAGAGTGATGGAAGAATCGGCAACATTGAATATATAATTAAAAAATTGAATCCTTTCACCTCCCCATATAGGAAACCATTCAGGCAAATAAGTGTCTATAAGAGGAAAACGAAACATATCCACGACACATCCTCCGAATAGAGGAGCATATCCTTTAAAATTAAGCTTGGAAATTCCCGAATATCCATACCAATCCTTCACAACCGAGTTATACGTTGTACCCGAATCGAAAAGGACTCCATAAAAAGTACTGTCAATCAAATTCCCGATTGCACCCGCAAAAATTAATCCTGCCGGAATGATAAAATACCATGTATTAGCCTTTTTAGACCACTTGTTGATATAATAAGCCATTAAGCCTATTAATACCAAACGCAATAAGCTCAGGCCTATTTTACCTATGAATCCACCAAGTTGCACTCCATAAGCCATACCTGGATTTTCAACATACGTAAGATAAAACCAATCAAAAACTTTTATTTCCTCATGAAGATGAAAATGCGTTTTAATGTAAATTTTTGATACTTGATCTAATAAAAGGATAAAAAATGTTATCCATAAGACTTTCTTCATTCTTACTATTGATTGTTTTTAGCCTCAATACTTAAGGTAGCATGAGGAACCGCTTTCAATCTTTCTTTACCTATTAATTTTCCGGAAATCCTGCAAATTCCGTATGTTTTGTTCTCAATTCGTATTAAAGCATTTCGCAAATCACGGATAAATTTTTCTTGACGAGCCGCCAAATGGGAGTTACTTTCTTTACTCATGGTTTCCGAACCTTCTTCAAAAGCTTTAAAAGTAGGAGAGGTATCATCCGTTCCGTTATTTAAATCATTAACAAACGCTTCTTTCAGCATAGTTAAATCATTTTCCGCTTTTTCAATTTTATCAAGAATAAGTATCTTGAATTCTTCAAGTTCTTCGTCAGAATATCTAAGTCTGTCTTCAGTCATAATTACACTTTTTTTAGTACGATTTTAATTTTTATTTCATTAATGTCTAATTCCGTCCCATCGGTAGTGTTACTTACAAAAGTTAATTTCTGTGTTAATGTTTCAGAACATATATATTCCATATTTTCGTTAACGGATTTTTCAATTTCCTCATTCGCCTGAATTTCTAAAGATATTTTATCGGTAACTTCCAATCCATTTTCTTTTCTGAGATTTTGAATTTTATTTACCAATTCTCGAGCAATTCCTTCAGATTTTAATTCAGGTGTGATAGTGATATCGAGTGCAACGGTTAATTTGCCGTCATTGGCAACCAACCATCCCGTGATATCTTGTGTGCGAATTTCAACATCATCCAAGTTTAGTTCGTAGCCGGACAGAGTTATAGTTCCGTTCTTTTCCAACTCTTCAATTTGAGAAGAAGATAATTGTTGGAGCTGTTGGCTAACGGCTTTAAGGTCTTTACCTAATTTAGGTCCTAACGTTTTAAAATTAGGTTTTACGGCTTTTACAATAATATCAGAAGCTTCTTCAGGGTTCAATAATTGAACTTCTTTTACATTGACCTCTTGTTTTATTATAGGTATTATGGATTCGAGATTTTCCCTGTCATTTTTACTTAAAACAGGAATCATAATTTTTTGCAACGGTTGGCGAACTTTTATATTTTCTTTTTTACGCAAAGAAAATACCATAGTGGTAACTTTTTGTGCTAAATGAGTTCTTTCCAATAATAAATAATCGATTTCATTTTCCTGTTTAACAGGAAAATAAGCTAAATGAACCGATGCATAAGGTTCTTTTCCCGTAATAGCATTTAAATCCTGATACAATTTATCGGAATAGAAAGGAGCTGCCGGAGACATTAATTTAGCAATAGTATCCAAACATTTATAAAGAGTTTGGTAAGCAGAAATCTTATCATTGGAATATTCTCCTTTCCAAAAACGTCTTCTTGATAAGCGCACATACCAATTGCTTAAATTATCTATTACAAAAGTATTAATTGCTCGTAAAGCTTTGGTTGGCTCATAATCGGTATAGAAAGAATCCACTTCATCTATTAAAAGATTAAGTTCGGATAGGATCCATTGATCTAATTCGTTTCTTTCTTTAAATGGTATATCATCCTCTTTATAACTGAATCCATCCACGTTGGCATATAAAGCAAAGAATGAATAAGTATTATATAGAGTTCCGAATATTTTACGGCGTACTTCGTCAATGCCCTCCAAATCAAATTTCAAATTATCCCAAGGTTGGGCATTGGAAATCATATACCATCGAGTAGCATCCGGCCCATACATAGCCAAGGTTTCAAAAGGCTCAACAGCATTTCCTTTACTTTTGGACATTTTATTTCCTTTTTTATCCAAAACCAACCCATTGGAAACAACATTTTTATAAGTTACGCTGTCAAAAATCATGGTTCCGATTGCATGTAAAGTATAGAACCAACCGCGAGTTTGGTCTACTCCTTCAGCAATAAAATCTGCCGGATAGTATTTTCGTTCGTCTATTAATTCCTTATTTTCAAAAGGATAGTGCCATTGAGCGTATGGCATAGCTCCTGAATCAAACCATACATCAATCAAATCACTTTCTCGCTTCATGGGCTTTCCACTCTCTGAAACAAGAACTATTTGATCTACAATATTTTTATGAAGATCTATTTTACTGTAATTTTCCTCGGAAAAATCATCTACAATAAAATCTTCAAAAATATTTTTAGACATAAATCCGGCTTTTACGGATTTTTCCATTTCATCAATCAACTCCTGAATAGAACCAATGATGATTTCTTCTTTAGCATCTTCAGTTCTCCAAATAGGAAGGGGAGTACCCCAATATCTTGATCTGGAAAGATTCCAATCGTTAGCATTTTCCAGCCAATTACCGAAACGACCTTCTCCCGTTGATTTAGGTTTCCAATTGATACTTTGATTTAATTCGGTCATTCGATCACGAACTTCCGTAATTTTTATAAACCAAGAATCCAAAGGATAGTAAAGAATAGGTTTATCTGTTCTCCAACAATGAGGATAGTTGTGATTGTATTTTTCTACTTTAAAAGCCTTATTTTCGGTCTTTAAAAGTATGGCTATTTCAACGTCGGTTGAACGTTCCGGAGCTTCGTTATCGGTATAATATTCAATGCGAACATATTTTCCTGCAAAAGGTTCAGGTAAACTTGAAATAAATTTACCTTGTAAATCCACTAAAGGAACAGGATTTTGATTTTCATCAAGAACCAACATACCGGGTACCCCGTGTTCTTTTGCAACTTTCGCATCGTCTGCACCAAAAGTAGGAGCAGTATGAACAATACCTGTACCGTCTTCAGTAGTCACATGGTCTCCATCAATCACTACAAATGCCCGGTCCGCATCTTCATACGGTAATGTCCAAGAAAGAAGTTGTTCGTATTTTATTCCAACTAAATCTTTTCCCTTGTATTCGGCAAGAATTCGATAAGGTATTTTTTTATTTTCAGATGTATACTCTTGAAAATCGGCATCAGACTCAGCAGGCACGAATTTACCTGAAAACTGACTTCCTACTAATTCTTTAGCGAGTATAACGTTGATGGGTTCAAAAGTATATTGATTAAATGTTTTTACCAATACATAATCAATAGATCCTCCTACAGTCAACGCCGTATTGGAAGGTAAGGTCCACGGTGTGGTAGTCCAAGCCAAGAAGTATACATCGCCCTGAATATCCTTAAATAAAGTGGTGCTTTCCTTAATTGCTTTAAATTGAGCAACAATGGTAGTGTCTGTAATATCTTTATATGCACCGGGTAAACTCAACTCATGACTGGAAAGCCCTGTTCCAGCTTTAGGAGAATAGGGTTGAATGGTATAACCCTTATAAAGTAAATTTTTATCGTAAATTTGTTTCAACAACCACCAAACACTTTCCATATATTTGGGATCGTAAGTAATATAAGGATGATTTAAATCTACCCAATAACCTATTTTTTGAGTTAATTCGTTCCAAGCACCGGTATATCGCATAACTGCTTCTTTACAAGCCTTGTTGTATTCTTCCACAGTTATTTTTTTACCAATATCTTCTTTGGTAATACCTAATTCCTTTTCAACTCCAAGTTCAACGGGCAAACCGTGGGTATCCCAACCTGCTTTTCTATTGACCTGTTTTCCTTTTAAAGTTTGGTATCGGCAGAAAATATCTTTAATGGTACGAGCCATTACATGGTGAATGCCCGGCATTCCGTTAGCTGAAGGAGGTCCTTCAAAAAATACGAATTGGGGATTGCCCTCACGAGATTTTATACTCTCTTGGAAAATATTATTTTTTTTCCAAAATTCTAAAATTTCGTCTGCAAATTTATTTAGATTTAATTCTTTATATTCTTGAAATTTATTGCTCATTTTCTTTTAAAACAAATGCGAAAAAAATTGATTTGCGAATATACGAAAAAAAAGTCTATCTTAAATGGACTTTAATTGTATAGTAAAACTAATTTATTGTATTACAATCAGCGATTTATAACTTTTAAAAAAATCGTATTTTTAAAAAATACAGATCAATTAAATTACCGTATATAGGGAATGTTATACCCTAAAATATTCGTTAACCTTGAAGAATTAACTAATCATTTTTTTATAAAAGGGGTGATATAAGTTTGGCTATGGAATTACCTAAATCTACCCATCGGTTTCGTTTTAACCATTCCTTATAGGAAACTTCCGTACTGTTTTCAATGTCTTCCATAAAAGCATCATAAAGTTCCCGGTTAATGGTTTCGCTGTACACTAAGGCGCTTATTTCAAAATTTAAATCAAAGCTCCGCATATCCAAATTGGCTGATCCTATAACGGAAAGATTGGTGTCGGAAATTATGGTTTTAGCATGTACAAATCCTTTCGTATACCTGTAAATTCGAACCCCCGAGGCTAATAACTCTTTATAATAGGCGCACGAAGCTGCATTCACAATGATACTGTCCGATTTAAACGGAACCAAAATCCGAACGTCCACTCCGCTTAAAGCTGCGTATTTTAAAGCATTAACAATAGTTTCATTAGGGATCAAGTATGGCGTCGTTAAATAAAGCCTCTTTCGGCTGGACATTATAATTCCGTTGTATACAAGCATTATAGTTGCTCGATCGCTATCCGGACCACTGGCAGCAATCTGAAGAAGTTCGGGGTTTTCGTCTTTAGTGGTGATATCTTTAGACGCATGAAAGTA
The DNA here is from genome assembly GCF_019469225.1 of Apibacter sp. ESL0432. Classification (NCBI taxonomy): domain Bacteria; kingdom Pseudomonadati; phylum Bacteroidota; class Flavobacteriia; order Flavobacteriales; family Weeksellaceae; genus Apibacter; species Apibacter sp. ESL0432. The sequence continues at coordinate 367,079 of NZ_CP048266.1, forward strand.
GGCTTTGTCAAAAGGATCGACGTCATTTCCGGAACAAAAATTCCAATCGGTTATGAAATTATATTGAAGTCCGTTTACTGCTTCTCCTTTCACCATAAAATGGGTATCGCGCCAAAATAGTTTGCTGTTCGGGGTATTGATATATCGGTCGTCAACATTAATTCCGCCAATAAAACCAACTTTAGAATCAATGATTATTATTTTACGGTGATTGCGGTAATTCATTCGGTTGGCAAAAGCATAAAGTTTAATTTTGTAAAAAGCAGCGGCTTGTACTCCGCCTTCACGCAGTTCTTTTATCATTCTTTTGTTCAACGAATGGCTTCCAAAATCGTCATAAATAAATCGTACGGTTACGCCTTCTTTGGCTTTTTGTATTAAAATATCTTTAATTTCGTTTCCAATACGGTCATCAGCAAAAATATAATATTCAATATGGATATGTTTCGTTGCTTTTTTTAATTCTTCAATAACCTCTTTAAATTTATTTTCACCATTGATAAGCAACTTGGTATTGTCGGCTACATAAAGGGCAGAAGAAGTGTCTTTTAGTAACATTCTTATTGAATGAGTTTTACCCTCCAGTAATTTATTGTATTTGTTGATTCTCTTTTCGGTATGTTCATTTATTTGATTTCTGAGTATCTGATAGAAGTTTCGATCGTGTGTATATTTTCTTTTATACAATTTTTCCAATCGGTAGTTCATTCCAATCGAAAAATATAATATTACCCCTATAATGGGAAGGATTATAACTATAAGTAAATACCCGATTGCTTTGGATGGATTTTCCGTATTTTTGATTATTTTAAAGATGGTATAAATAATAACAAGTATATAAAGAACAGCCCCTAGTATTGAAAGATATTCAAAGTTTAAAGATTTAAACCATGCAATAAATTTATCCATATTTTTGAAACAAAAATTTTCTTATAAATTTAATTAATATAATTATTTAATAATTTTTAACATTTATAATTCAAATTTTGCAGTTTATAGATTGTATGTTTGATAAAAACTAATTTCTTTATAAGAAATCGTATATATTGTGCAAATAATTATATTAAAACAATATAGTTGATGGAGATGGTAGGTGGTGTAAAAATTTTGGAGATAGGATGGAAATTAAATTCGAATAGCATGATTGAAAGCGTATGATTTTATCCATTGCTAACAAATAGATTAACAAGATTGGTTATTTTATTTAGGGATCTAAATAAATTTTACATCCTAAAACTTATGTAAATAAGTTGTTTATATAGAAGCGGTAGTATCTTTTGTTTCAAGATAATCCCAATCGCCCTTTACTCTTAAAACTTGTTCGATCACATCTCTCACACAACCTTTTCCGCCTTTAGTAGGTGAAATATAGTCTGCAATAGAAAGAATTTCGGGACAAGCATCTTTGGGAGCTGCTCCAATTCCCACTTGGTTCATCACCTCATAATCGGGCAGATCGTCTCCCATATATAAAACTTCATGAGGTTTCAACCCGTATTTGTAAAGAAAATCTTCCAAATCATCCCATTTATCTTTAGAATCAAGATAGACGTCGGTTATACCTAAATAGTTAAGTCGGCTCACTACAGAGGCATCCTTTCCTCCGGTAATTACGGCAATTTTATAACCTTTCTTTACAGCAAACTGTAAGGCAAACCCATCTTTAGTATTCATATTTCTTATCATTTCGTTATTAATGAGAATAATGGATCCGTCGGTCATAACTCCGTCTACATCAAAAACGAATGCGCTAATATGATTGAGCTTTTCTTTATAATTTATCATGGTAAGTTTCTAAAATGGAATTAGTTAGTAAAGAATAGATTTGGTATAAATTCGAATCAGATTCTAAGATAGATAAATGTTTTTGGATAACAACTTGGTCATTTCTTTTTGCCGGTCCTGTTTGAGCGTCATACGGAGAAATGTCATCATTTATTTTTTCAAAAGTTTCCTTTATCAAAGGTTTTAAAATCTCAAAAGGTATATCTTGTTTACGGCAAATTTCATTGGCTATGTAAAGTAGGTGATTGGTAAAATTGTTGGCCCATACACCCGACATATGTATTTTCAATCGCTTTTCTGAATCAACAACATAGGCTTCATCAGAAATTCTTTTAGCCAAATTTAAAAGAATAGTTTCATCGTCTTTATTTTCTGTTTCAATAAAAAAAGGAATTTTATCGTATTCCAACGCTCTTTTTTTTGAAAAGGTTTGCAAAGGGTAAAAGACTCCTTTTCTGTATTTACCCTTAAGCGCAGATAAGGGGATCGATCCGGAAGTATGGACAACTAAACAATCTTCAAATGGTACATAATAAGATATTTCGGAAATGGCCTTATCTGAAGTGCAGATAATATAGATGTCTGCCTTAACAATTTCTGAAATTTTATCTGTATAATTAATATTATAATCTTCTGCAAAATTTTGTGCTTTATCCAGAGTTCTGTTGAAAACCTGTACGACATTCACCGTATTTTCAAGTAAGGCTCTGGTTAAATGATAAGCAACATTTCCGGCCCCTAGAATTACAACATTTTTATGCATATTTTCATCATTAATTATTTCTTAATTCGGCATGAAACTGGGTTGAAAAACGATCTAACAACTTTTTCATAACCTTATCAATGTCTTGATCCGTAAGGGTTTTATTTTCATCTTGAAGGAAGAAATTCAATGCATATGATTTTTTGCCTTCAGGTAGATTTTTGCCCTCATAAACATCAAAAAGATTTACGGATTGAAGCAATTTTTTTTCTGTTTCAAAGGCAGCTTTATATAAGTCAAAATATTTTATATCTTTATCCAGTAAAAGGGCTAAATCTCGGGTTGAGCCCGGAAATTTAGGAATTTCAGCTAATTTATAAGGTTTTTTCTTAGAGGCAAGATCCACCCATTTTTCCCATTCCAATTCTGCATAAAATACATTACCTTTTAATCCGAATTCTTTTAAAAGCTTAGGATTGATACTTCCTAATTTACCTAAAGAATATCCGTTTACAAAAAGTTCGATGCCGTCTTTATACAGAGAAGAAGACTCTAATGGTTTTTCATCAATGGATATGTTAAAACCGGTAAATAATTGGCTTACAATTCCTTTTAAATGAAAAAAAGTAGAGGTATTTTGAGGAATAATCCAATTATTTTCCTGGAAATTCCCGAATAAAGCTACCGAAAGTTTTTTATTTTCAATATAAGTTCCCGCGGAATTTTTAAAATAAGTTTTTCCGAATTCATAAAACTTAATTTCTTTCTGATTACGATTGCTGTTAAATGATATACTTTGTAATACTCCATATACCAGGGATTGCCTCATTACACACAAATCTGTGCTTAAAGGATTAACCAGTTCCACGTATTGATTGTTTTCATCTCTGCGAGACGTTAACGAATTGTTGATGATTTCGTTAAAACCATTATATTTTAATTGGTTAGCAATCGTGTTTTCAAGAAATTCTTCATCAAAGACATTTTTATTTTCATAAGCAAACGAAAACTTTTCAGGAATATCAATTTGATTGTACCCATAGATTCGTGCAATTTCTTCAATAACATCTATTTCCCTCGTCACATCTACACGATAAGCCGGTACTATAAGATCCAAAACTTCGTTTGTATCGCTGATGATAGTAAACTCTAATGATTTTAAGATTTCTTTGATCTGTTCTCTATGGATTTTCTTTCCTAATATTCGATCGATTTTATGATACCTTAAAATAGTATTTACGTTTTTTATTGGATTGGGATATATATCTATCATTTCTCCAACAACGGTTGCATGGGTTAACTCTTTAAAAAGCTCACAGGCTTTTTTCAAAGCAATCAGGGTATAATTAGAGTCTACACCTCTTTCAAAACGGAAAGAAGAATCGGTATTTAACCCTTCTTTTTTAGAGGTTTTCCTTATAGAAACCGGATCAAAGTAAGCAGCTTCTAAAAAAATATTTTTAGTTTCATTGGAAACTCCGGATTCTAATCCGCCATACACACCGGCCAAGCATAAAGGAGTATCCTGAGCGTCTTTTATAAGTAATTCGGAATCGGATAGATTTCTTTTTACTCCGTCTAATGTAGTAAACGTAGTTCCTTCCGGTACTGTTCCCACTTTTATTTTTTGACCGCCAATTTTATCGGCATCAAATGCATGAAGAGGAAGTCCGTAGGAATGTAATATATAATTAGTTATATCTACTGCATTATTTATAGGAGATAATCCTATGATTCTTAACTGGTTTTGTAACCAATCCGGTGAAGGTTTAATTTCAATATTTTTTAAATATATACCTGAATATCTTGGACAAAGTTGTTCATTTTCTACCTCAACACTAATTGGATTCCCTTTGGCTTCATCCAATTTGAAATTTTCGAAAGTGATTGGTTGTAATTCAGCCTTGATTTTTCTGCTTTTAAGCGCCGCATATAAATCACGAGCTACTCCATAATGAGACATAGCATCCGTACGGTTGGGAGTAAGCCCTATTTCAATACAATAATCCTTAGAAACAGGGATCACCTCATTGAGAGGAGTACCCACTTTTAAATTAGTATCAAGTACGAGTATGCCCTCATGACTTTTGCCTAAGCCCAATTCATCTTCGGCACAAATCATTCCGAAAGATTCTTCCCCTCGTATTTTACTTTTCTTGATTTTAAATTCGCTTCCGTCTTCGGAATATAAAGAAGTACCAATAGTGGCTACAGGTACTTTTTGGCCTTTTTCAACATTAGGTGCCCCACAAACAATTTGTACGGTTTGATCCCCTAAGTTCACTTTAGTTAGTTTCAGCTTGTCTGCATTCGGGTGCTTTTCACATTCAATGACTTCACCGACTACTACACCTTTTAGACTGCCTTTGACAGATTCAATTTCTTCAACATCTTCCACTTCCAAACCTGTGTCTGTAAGTATGGAAGCTATTTTTTCAACAGATAAATCAGTCTTAATATATTTACATAACCAATTATAAGAAATTTTCATTGATTTTAACTATTTATATTAAAAAAATCTTATGTAAATAATTTATTTACATAAGAGCGAGAAAAGTGGTTTATATTTTAAAATTTATTTAGTTATTAAGCATAACAGGCATTACCAACATTAATATGTCTTCGTTCTCATCCAATCCGTCTGCAGGTTTAATAATTCCCGCACGATTGGGCGTAGACATTTCAAGAGTAATGTCTTCCGAAGAAATGTTGTTAAGCATTTCATTTAAGAATTTGGAATTAAATCCTATTTTCAATTCTTCCCCATTGTAATCACAAGGAAGGCTCATATCCGCTTTATTTGAAAAATCAACATCTTCAGCGCTTAGCTTAAGTAAATTTCCATTTAAAGCTAAACGTACTTGCGAAGTTGATTTATTAGAGAAAAGGGCGGCTCTTTTTAGAGAGCTTAAAAATAATTGCCTGTTTATAGTCAATACGTTCGGATTCTCTTTAGGGATTACGGCATCGTAGTTTGGATATTTACCATCTATTAGCCTACAAACCCATTGAGTTTCATTGTGAGTGAACCGAGCATTGGTTTCATTAAATTCAATAATAACCTCATCTTCATATGCAATCAAGGCATTTTTCAATAGAGTAAGCGGTTTTTTAGGCATGATGAATTCTATATCTTCATTGGCCGATACATCTTTACGAGTATATTTTACCAAGCGATGAGCATCGGTTGCTACAAATCGACATTCCGAATTGGTAAATTGGAATAATACCCCGGTCATCACGGGACGCATGGCGTCATTACCGGTTGAAAATATAGTATTGGCGACCGCTTCTCCTAAAACGGAGGCTTTCATGGTTATAGACCTGTCTGTGTCTAATTCGGGTAGGGTAGGATACTGGTCTACATCATCCAAAGCTATGAAGTAGTTGTCTTTTTCATCCACAATTTCGAGTTGATTTCCTTCTTGTGAAAAGGAAAGCGGCTGTTCGGAAAAAGTTTTTACTGTATCGGTAAGCAGTTTTGAAGGAACTGCAATTTTTCCTTTATCTGTACTTTGAACTTCAATACTGGTTTTCATGGTTGTTTCACCATCAGATCCATAGATGGTTAATTTATCAGAATCCAGATCGAATAAAAAATTTTCCAATACAGGTAAAGATGAGTTTCCTCCGGTAACTCCACTTATTAATTGTAATGCTTTTAATAATTCTCCGCTTGAAACTATGAATTTCATATATGAATTTTTTCTTAATAGTTACAAAATTAGTTTTTTTCATTCTAAATCAAACTCTTTTTTTTTATTTTTTATTGAAAAAATCATATTATCTATTTTAAAATATATATAAATTATAAATTCTTTATGATATATTGTTTTATTTTTAGGGATTTAAATTTTTATAATTATAATAAAAAGATAATTTCTATTTTTAAAAATATTTAGAAAATTATTTTTTACTGTCAATATTGTTATGATGAAATTTTAAATCGATCTCCTTGTTTTTAATTGATTTAGTAAAAGCTTAGATGTATGGTTTTATATCTTATTTTGTTTTCAAATCTTTGATTTTATTTAAAAATAATAATTGAATATATATAGTGCTTAAAGGAATACGGGGTCCATTTTGACTTATAATTAAGTTAAAATGATTATATTTGCCAATTAAATTAAAGAATTATCCATTGGGGATGACCGGTTTTGACAGCAAGATCAATGGGTAAGTAAGCATGTCGAGTCACGTAAGGTAATCTCGTTAAACTTCCGTTACAAACTTATAACTGGCAACGAAGAATACGCTTTAGCTGCTTAATACGACCGAATTACAGTAAGTCCAAGCGATCTCCTTACCAGGTAAGGAAGCTAAATGTCTCTCAAAAGCCCTTCTCTGCGGCGTTTGGTTAAGAGGCACGGGAATGCGGAGATAGAACAGGACACGCATCGGGTTCTGTTCGAAAATTTAGATGATAAGCTGCTTGTGGGGTGTGAATTCTCAGCAATCAGCCGAAAATTAATAATTCACTAAGCATGTAGAAAGCTTACGTATTGCTTGTTTGGACGAGGGTTCGAATCCCTCCATCTCCACTTTTTAAACTCGCTTATATAGCGGGTTTTTTCGTTTTATATGGTTTTTTAGGTAAGTTTTTCATCTTCGGGAATACTATTATTCTTGATTATTTTTTACATTTTTAAATAGATTCAATGAGACTCACGATTTTTTCATATTCATCAAGTTCTTTTTTATAATTCCGAAAGAAGTAAGATTTGAAATTCACTTTTTGTTTAAAGAATAACTAATATTGATCCTATCCTATACTTAAATTTTATACTTTTTAGATTGTTTGATTAAAAAACACATACATATAAAATGATCTTATTGCTATCTCATAAACCATATAATTGGCATTTTTACCACTACTTATTTCTATTTTTCAAATATATTTATTTCAATAACTAAATATTTAGTATCTTTGTTTATTATTGTTTAATAACAAAACAAACTACTTATTATATGAAAACCACTCCAAATTATGAAGAAGGTACGGAGCCTTCCTTTCAATTAAACCCGCCTCAAAAAGAGGTTAGATATTATGCAAAATACGGAGGAACTAAAGAAGAGGTCTATGGAAAAACTCATTTAGTATCCGTGAAAATACGTATCAACGAAATTGAATATTTTACCAAAACCAGTATAAAATTAGAGCTAAAGCAAAAACTCAATCAGTTACACACTTTTACACTCTATTGTGATCCGGACGAATTCGGAGAAAATAAAAAGACGTATATCTACCAAAATACCAAAGAATACTTAGGAAAAAAAATAACCTTTGAATTTCGCCAGTATGGAAAAACAGCCTCTCTTTTTACGGGTGTGATTACACAAATATCTCTACCCAAAAAACAAGGCATACGTCAGCTGGTATTTCGGGGTACCTCTCCCGAGGTATTGATGGAAAGCGGATTACAATGCAGAAGTTTTGAAAACCAAACCCAGGAAGAAATTATAAAAGAAATAATAAAACCCTATTCCCGAAACTTAATAAACTTTCAATTCAATCCCAATAAAAAAGAACGATTACCTTATACCGTACAGTACAATTGTTCGGATTTAGCCTTTATCCAACAACTTAGCGAACGCTATGGTGAATATTTTTATTACAATGGTGAAGAATATTGCTATAGTTCATGGGGGGGAAGGGTCATAGAATTAATGGAAGGAGAAGACGTATTTGAATATGAGTTAAAACTGGGAATCGGACCTCAGAATTTTAAATTTACGGCCTATGATGCCCAACAAAAAACAGAGCATATTTTAACCGCTAACCCTCAATCTCATCCCGGTTCAACCAATCCCTTTCAACAACATGCCTTAGCCTATTCAAAAAACCTGTATCACACAGTACCTCAATTCCATTATGAACAAAGCTTATTACCAAACGGTTCAAAGGAAATGGAAGATTCAATGGAGGTTGAAAAAAAGAAAAGACAAAATTTAGTTTATGTAGAAGGGGTGAGTAACAATCCCCAATTGCGGATCGGAGATGTAGCCAAGATGATGGTGTGGATGCCTGAACATGAAATATTTAAAGACGGTCGAATACCGATTGAATCATATAAGATCATCGAAATTGAACACCGCTTTGCAGACGGAGAGGGCTATGAAAATACCTTTACAGGCATACCTAAGGACATGACCGTTCCACCGTTTTACAACGGAAGAGCCTATCCGAAAGCTTCAATACAACATGCTACGGTTACAGATAATCAAGATCCGTTGAAAATGGGTAGAGTGCGCGTGCAGTTTAGTTGGCAGAAAGAAAGCAACAGTCAAACCCCGTGGATACAGGTAATACAGCCTCATGCGGGAGGAGGAAAAGGTACCTATATGAATCCGGAGAAAGGAGAGACCGTTTTGTGTGCCTTTCAAGGAGGAAATGCCGAAGCACCCGTAGTATTAGGAACGGCTTATAATGGAGGAGAAATAGCCGCCTATTATAGTGAAGGAAATGATATTAAAGTGATACAGACCCGAAGCGGCACTAAGATAATATTTAATGATTCCGAGGGAACGATACTAATGGAAGATCCAAGCGGAAATAGAATTTTTTTGGATGGAAAAGGGAATATCAAAGTATATGCCCCTGAAACCTTGTATATGGATGCCGGGAATATATCGGTAAATGCTTCTCAAAATATAACCATGAATGCAGGAGAAAATGTATCCCTGATGGTGGGAGAAGATTATAGTTTGACCGCCGCTAATATTTATGAAGCTGCAGGACAAAGTAGAACTTCAGATGCCAAGAATATTACTGAAACATCTTCTAAAGATGGCAAATATAGTTCAGAAGATGAAAATATTAAATTTGAGAGTGTTAAAGCTGTTACATCCAATAGTGCAGAAGATACCACATTACACTAGAAATTATGGGAATAGAAGGAGGAAATATAGTACGCAAAATAGGAGGAGAGAGTATAAAACGAGCAAAAGAATCCATAACTCTTACAGCCAATGGTGGAAATTTAACCTTTAATGCCAGAAAAAAGGTTACTATGGTAGGAAGAAATGGCGGTGTTCAATATTTAAATGATTATACCCCTCCACCGCCATTGCGCGTGGTAAAACTGGACGGACCTTTTGATGATAAGGGGCAGAAAGTTTCTTGTATTAAAAAAGGTATATCATACCAATACAAAATAGTAAATTTCAATAGGCAGCCTAAACCACATGAACTAATAAGAATTAAGTGGGCAACTCAACTTGATGAAGGAGAGATTATATCTAAATATCCTCAAAATAACGGAAAACAAGAAGCAAAATTTTTAGTATCCAAAGATGTTAAAAATTCTAAATTCAGTGTATATGCCTACTTGGAAAAGCCTAGTAAGGATGTTAGTATACTAAGTAGACTGGATGATAAATTTTATTATAAAGGAACTAAGCAATGGGGTAAACTTCAAAAGTATAAAACCGATGAAGAACTAGATTTTTCTGCTAAATTTGATAGAATTACAAATAAGGATATTGAAGCAAATGCTAATAGTCAAGGTAAAAAAGCTTATAAAAGGTTTGTAGAATGGGGGGAAGAAACAGGTTTAAAGATGGCAAAATTTTATTATGAAAGTAGTATTACAGGTACACGCAAAGTGTTGTCCGATAATGTTGCAGATAAGGTAGTCCATAATTTTTATTATGGAAGAGGAAAGAAATTAAGTTTTAAGGATTGGCCACAATTTCAATCTGATTTGGAAGAATATCCATATTTTAGACAATACTTTAAAAATTATTTGGAAGTAATCAAATATATGCTCAAAGAAAAGTCTATACAGGATAAAGATGGAGAGGAATTAATAAAAATATTTAACGATAAAGATTTTGATTCACGACCTAATTTTAGTAAAATAGTGGATATACTCAAATACGATTTTTATGGGCTCATGGGAGGTACGCAAACTATAAAAGTAGATTTGGAAATAACTGAAATTGAAAGCAATAAGTATAAGATAAAAACTGAAATGTATATAGGTGATTGGTACGGAGCAGACTGGGACGATTTAAATGGAAAGGGAGTAAAAGAATTTGCGCCCAGTTTGAAGGCTTTCTTTATGTTACAGCATTACTATGGATGTCAACCATTTGAAACTGAAATATTTTATAAATCAATTGATTATATAGGACTATGAAATTAATAAAAATTGCATTTTTATTTATAATCACACTACAATTATTTTCTTGCAGCACACAGGATAAAAAAATATATCATTTACAAGATACTTATGATGCTCAATTTTATATATTTGATGGTTATAGAGATGATTATGAAAGTATTAAGTATATATTTGATTTTTCAGAAAGAAATATAGGGTATTTCTTTGTTTTAACTAATAAAAAAGAAGTTTATTTTGAGGATGGTGTATATTGGTTTAAAAAAAGATATCAAAAATTTATTTTTGATAAAAAAAGAGTAGGAAATTACTATAAAAGTGTTAGGTTAAATTTTTTAGAAAATACTCCTATTCATTTTAGCATCAAAGTAATTAATTATCAAACATATATAACAGCAGATTTTAAAACATTAACAGTAAATACGGTGCAGAATTTTTTAGACTATGCAGAAAAGGACGAAAGTAAAAAAGAAACAGAAAATTATACTTATATTTTATACAATAAAGATAATCAGAAAAAAATGAAATTAAAATACCACGATAAAGGATCATGGTTTGAAGTGGAGATATTATAAATTATGACTATAAGGGTTTGGTAGAAAGAACACAAACGGTTAAGGTAGACTTGGAAATTGAAGAAGATAAGCCGAGGAAATTTTTAGTAAAAACTAAAATGTATATAGGTGATTGGTATGGAGCAGATTGGGATGACGTTAATGGAGTCATAAAAGGGAGCGTGCATAGCCTATCAGCATTTTTTTGGTTACAACACCATTACGGTTATCAGCCTTTTGAAACTGAAATTATTTACCAATCGTTAGATTATTTAACATTATGAAAAAAATAAAATTTCTATTTCATCTTTCGACTTTTATTTTACTACTAATAAGCTGTTCAAATCATCCACCTAAAATAGATTTTTTAAATGAAGATTATTTTGCGAAATTTTATATAATTAATAATTTTAAGGATAATGAAGAAAGTATAAAATATCTTATTAATTTTAGTCGAAAGCAATTAGGGCGGCTTGTAATAGTTACAGATAAAAATACATATAGATTTGAAGATGGATTTAACTCTCTTGAAGATAATTCAAAACAACAATTTTTATTTTTTAGAATGGGTGAAAATTTAAAAAATACATCTATTACTATTAATTATCTTAAAAAGATACCCATAAAACTTCAAAATGAACAAGGAAAAGAAGTAAAACCATATGAGCCTCCTGTAATAAAAGTATCTGCAACTGATTATGAAGAAGAAGCAAGTAAAATTAATTCTAAAACTCTTTCCTTATATTATAATTTTGAAACTCTAAACTTAAATATTTTGCAAAATCTGTTAGATTTCGCAGAACAGGATAAAGAAAAAAAAGAAATAGACACTTATATATATGAATTATATAATAAAGATAAAGAAAAAAAAGTAGTGATTACTTATCATGACAAAGGAGAATGGTTTGAGGTTGAAATTATATAGGTAATAATTAGTATGAAACCTCATGAATAATTAATATTTGAAATGTTTGATCATTTTGGCTTAGATTATCCGGACATTGAAAAATATGATTATGATATTTTTATTGCTTGGTTTATTTTACAACATTTTAGAGGTTATAAACCTTTTATAACCAAAAGAAGTTTTACATGAATAAAAAAATAGTTATACAGATAGCTAAAATAATTTTAATTATTGCAATCTTATATACAAGTTTAGCATCTATTATATTAATTGGCTTTAATTGGTATGATTATTTTCATCCGGAAAAAACTATCCCGGGAGATGATTCAGCTATGGTAGGTGCTTTATTTGGGTTAGGTATAATTTACTTAATTGGAGATCTTATTTGTATCGGTATATTTTTCATTTTATATAAAAAAACAAAGAAAAAATAATATGCGTTTATGCATACAAATTTCATCAGTGTAAGAGATAGCTAGAGTTAAAATAAATTTTACCTGAAAATAAAAGTTATATTCATTATAGTTAAAATACTTCTAATTCATTAATACTAAAGAGTTATGCAAGGAGGAAATATCGTACGCAAAATAGGGGGAGAGAGTATAAAAAGGGCAAAAAAATCTCTTATATTAGAGGCAACACATGATAATTTGACTTTATATTCCGCCAAAAAAGTAGAAATGATAGGAGAGCAGGGCGGAGTTGAATATCTAAATGATTATACCCCTCCACCACCTTTACGCGTGGTAAAACTGGACGGACCGTTTGATGAAAAGGGACAAAAAGTTTCTTGCATTAAAAAAGGAATTTATTATAAATTTAAAATAGTAAAATACAATCGTTCTCCAACTTCGATAGAACGGCATCAAATCCGTTGGGCAACACAGTATGAAAATCAGTCAATATTTTGGAATTATCCGCAAGTCAACGGAAAGGAAGAAATTATAATTAATGTTGATCGAAATATTAAATCTTCATACATAATAGTTTATGCTTACTATAATATAGGTCATGTGGGATTGGAACAATCATCTCTAAAAATTGGAATAGAGAAATTTTATTATAAAGGAATAAAGAATTGGGGTAAATTGCAATCCGGATTTGCTACAGAGTATGGAAAAATAACAGAAGAACAGATTAAAAAACATGCAAATAGATTGGGTTGGGTGAATATAAATAGTGTAAGGAATAAGTCTCTGAAAAGTATAAAAGAAAGTTATGAAAATTTATTATTAGGAACCCGCAGGGTTCTATCGAAAGAGGTAGCGGATAAGGTAATTAATAACTTTTATAATGGCAAAGGAAAAAAACTAAGCTTTGATGAAAACTCTAAAATTTCCAAAGACTTAAAAGAATACGGACCCTTTAGGGAATATTTTGATAAATATTTAGAAGTAATTAAATTTTTGATTAAAGAACGTACTATACAAACAAAAAATGGAAAAGAAATAGTGGAAATATTTAGAAAATATGAAACAAAGTCTTTGCCAAATTTTAATCAGCCCTGGCATATTATAGATTACGATTATTATGGGTTGATGGGAGGAACTCAAACCATAAAGGTAGACTTGGAAATTGAAGAAGATAAACCGGGGATATTTTTAGTGAAAACTAATATGTATATAGGAGATTGGTATGGGGCAGACTGGGATGACATAAATAGGGTTGTAAAAGGAAGCGTTCATAGCCTTACAGCATTTTTTTGGTTACAGCACCAATACGGTTGTCAGCCTTTTGAAACTGAAATTATTTACCAATCATTAGATTATATAATAATATGAAAAAATTAAACTCTCTAAAACTTCTTATATTTTATCTTTTATTTATTGTACAATGTTCAAATAATTCACTTAAGATATACCATTTACAAGATACTTATTTTGCTAAATATTTTGTAATTGAAAATTTTAATGATAATGAACAATGTATAAAATATATATTCTCTTTTGCTGAAAAACAATTTGGTTATTTTGAAATATTAACTGATAAAAATATTTATGATTTTGAAGATGGAGTAGAATTTTTAAGAAAAAAAAATAAAAATAGATTTTTCTTTCACAAGGATAAGAATAAATATTATTCAATAATTATAAACATATTAAAAAAAAGAGTACCTATTCAATTTCAAAATGAACAAGGAAAAGAAGTAAAACCATTTGATCCTCCTGTAATAAAAGTATCTGCAACTGATTATGAAGAAGAAGCAAGTAAAATTAATTCTAAAACTCTTTCCTTATATTATAATTTTGAAACTCTAAACTTAAATATTTTACAAAATCTGTTAGATTTCGCAGAACAGGATAAAGGAAAAAAAGAAATAGACACTTATATATATGAATTGTATAATAAAGATAAAGAAAAAAAAGTAGTGATTACATATCATGACAAAGGAGAATGGTTTGAGGTTGAAATTATATAGGTGATTGTTACGGAGCAGATTGGGATGACGTTAATGGAGTCATAAAAGGGAGCGTTCATAGCCTTACAGCATTTTTTTGGTAACAACACCATTACGGTTATCAGCCTTTTGAAACTGAAATTATTTACCAATCGTTAGATTATTTAACATTATGAAAAAAATAAAATTTTTCTTATTTTACTTACTTTGTTTATTATATTTAAATAACTGCTCCAATCAACCGCCAAAAATTTATCATTTGCAAAATACTTATTTAGCAAAATATTATGTAATTGAACATTTTAAAGATAATGAGCAATGTATAAAATATGTTTTTTCATTTTCAAAAAAGAATAATGGATATCTTCAAATATTAACGAATAAAAATATTTTTGAATTTGAGGATGGAATTGAATTTATAAAAGATACAACTAAGCAAAGGTTTAGTTTTTCAAGAAAAGATAATGGATTTCAAAATGAGTATATAATTGTTAATTTTCTTAAAAATATTCCAATCCAATTTCAAAATGAACAAGGAAAAGAAGTAAAACCATATGAGCCTCCTGTAATAAAAGTATCTGCAACTGATTATGAAGAAGAAGCAAGTAAAATTAATTCTAAAACTCTTTCCTTATATTATAATTTTGGAACTCTAAACTTAAATATTTTGCAAAATCTGTTTGATTTCGCAGAACAGGATAAAGAAAAAAAAGAAATAGACACTTATATATATGAATTGTATAATAAAGATAAAGAAAAAAAAGTAGTGATTACTTATCATGACAAAGGAGAATGGTTTGAGGTTGAAATTATATAGGTAATAATTAGTATGAAACCTCATGAATAATTAATATTTGAAATGTTTGATCATTATGTTTAGATTATCCGGACATTGAAAAATATGATTATAATATTTTTATTGCTTGGTTTATTTTACAACATTTTAGAGGTTATAAACCTTTTATAACCAAAATATCATTTACAAGCAAATTTTAAAAGAATGAGGTATATGTCTTTATTAATTAGTAAAAAAAGCTTATTAGAACTAATAATAATCTTAATATATATTCAATTTATAAATTATATAATATTTAGTTCTTTTTCTCTAGATAATTGTTTTCATATAATCATGTTTTTTATACTTCCTTCATTACTAACCTGGCTTTTATTTGAACTTTTTTTGAGTTTTATAGGAAAAGCCATGAAGTATAAAATTAAGTTGAGATTTTTATACTCAGTATTAATTATTCCCTTAGGGTACATAGCATTCTATTCTATAATATTTATAATTTCATTATTTATAGGAATACCTTAAATAAAAATATAATTATAAAATTTAGTATATTTTCTGAATTTAATCTTGAATTAAATTCTAAACAATGAAATCTATAAATCAGTAAAATCGAAAAAATAAATATAAGGTAAAAACCAAAATGTATATAGGCGATTGGTATGGAGCTGATTGGGGAGATATTAATGGAGGTAATTTATCTGAGTTTTTTAAAGAAAAAAAAATTTATTCAATAAAAGACTTAAGCAATCCTTCAGATTTGATAAAACGCATTCAGACGGCAGGAAAAAAACACATGAGACTTAAAGGAAATGTACCTAGTCTAAATGCCTTTTTCTGGTTACAACATTATTATAGTTGCTATCCATACGAAACCGAAATTATTTATCAAGATACTAATTATATACAATTATGAAAAAACACATCTATATCCTATTAATTTTATTATTTAGTATTAGTTTTACTTGCTGTAATGATCATAAAAGTAATAATGCAAAATCAAAAAAGGATTATCCCTCAATAAATTACCTGTATAGCCCAGATTATGCAAAATATTACCTGTTTAATAATTTTCAAAATAATGAAAAATGTATAAAATATCTATTTGATTTTATAAAAAATCATCCTGGTAAAATAGAAGTTCTTACCGATAAAGATACATTTGAATTTGATGATAATGTATTAAGTAAAATCGATACAACAAAACAAAGGTTTACATTTAGTAGAAGACTTAATGATAATTTAGAAAATACATATATAAGAGTTAATTTTCTGAAAGCTGAAAAAATTATTTTTCAAAAACATAAGGAAATTAACCAAACATTTTTAAGTTCAGATTTTGAAACATTAACGGTTAATACGGTGCAGAATTTTTTAGACTATGCAGAAAAGGACGAAAGTAAAAAAGAAACAGAAAATTATACTTATATTTTATACAACAAAGATAATCAGGAAAAAATGAAATTAAAATACCACGATAAAGGAGCATGGTTTGAAGTGGAGATATTATAAATTATGACTATAAGGTTTTGGTAGAAGGAACACAAACGGTTAAGGTAGACTTGGAAATTGAAGAAGATAAACCGAGGAGATTTTTAGTGAAAACTAAAATGTATATAGGTGATTGGTACGGAGCAGACTGGGATGATTTAAATGGAAAAGGAATAAAAGAGTTTGCAACCGGTTTACTTTTATTGAGTTTTAACTATAGATTCGTTAAATGAAAACTTTGAACCTGTTATAATCTCAATTATATTATAGTTGTTCATATTTTTATCCCTATGGTTTTAATTATGCATTAATTTAAGGAATATCCGGCTTTTCTTTATGTTTCTTATTCCGATTAATGATTAACAAGTAAAAATAATAAGAAGAGCTATAAAAGAATTATTCAGTAATAATTTAGAATGAATCAAACAAAAAGATAAAATAAAATTGTATTTTAATGCATTGAAAAACTAACTACAAATGCAGATAAATAATCCGAAAAACACGCGCCTATATAAAGTAAAACATACATTGGATATAAAAGAACGATCTCAACACAAGCAAAGCAAGATCAATTATGATATGGCTATAAGTTATATTACCAATGGAAAGAGACTTCAAAGAATGTTTACTAAAGAAAATCTTAAAATAAGTTCTAAACCTTCCCATGATCCCAATACTGATATGGTATGTAATTTAGAATTGGCAATGTATCCATTAACAGTTGAGGTAAATAAATATGAAAATTATGTACAAATAGTATCTTATAATCTTTGGAAAGAAAAGTGGCTAAAAAAATCAGGTGCTTTACTAAATACTAACTATCAAGAAGGGGTAACAAGACAGCTAAGAGACCAATATAAACAAGCAATAGAAACAGAAGAGAAACTCAAACAAAAAATACAAGAAGAAGCTTTTTGGAGACTGTATTTTTTTGGTGTATCAGAAAATCAAAATGAGAAAAGCTTACGTTGGAGTCTGCATAAGATAGGAACTGTGTATTTTTTGGGAGCGGTCCATAATGAAATAAAAGGAAATGAAATTTTTAGTAGTTATGATGGATTTCCGAAACAACTAGAGGATAAATTTATCGAAAATATTAATCATTTATTAGACATAAAAAAATATACCCGAGACTATATAACTAAGGAAAACATAAAATCCGAATGCAAAGTGACTTCCCATTGGGAAAAAGACAGCGGTAAATTACTTTCCAAAACGGCCTCAATAAATATCTACACGGAGGATAAAAAAATTACCTATTCAGAAAAAATCGATATAAAATTTCACAGTATCAGAATGGAAAAAAATTCAGCGAGAAATCAACGATCATTTTTAAATTTATAAAAAAGAATTGATGAATTAATAAGCCTATACAATTAATATAACTTAAAAACTATAACTAAAAATCAAAACGAATAGCAAACAGAAAGTTCCTGAATTACCAGGAACTTTTTTGACTAAATAGTACAAGTATATTGAAATTTTCAAAGATTAACTTTAAGGCTTTTTAGGAAGTACTGCTTCTGATAGCACATTGACTACAGGTCGAGTAGTTCCGGCTAAAATCTCATTAACAGCTTTCAGCAAAGTCAGTTCTTCTTTAAGTTGAGGTGCTGATTGCTCAACTAATTTAGCCGCAAGACCCGCTGCCGGTACTCCTTCCACCGTTTGCTCCAAACGATCCATTTCTTTCAGAGCATCTTTTGCGTTTTCTCCTCTTCCTATACGTACCCCATATACTTTATTTCTTCCTGATAATCCGGTAACTTCCAAGTCACCCACTCCGGGAAGTCCAAAGGCTGTTTCCATACGAGCACCCAAAGCCTGACCCAACAAAGACATCTCTTTTATAGCACGACTGAAAGTAGCAGCTTTTAAATTATGATGAGGAAATCCGGTGCCTTTTTCCAGTCCGTCAGCAATTCCCAGAGCTATGGCGTACACATTTTTCATGGGTGCACAGATTTCTACTCCAATTTCATCATCGGTCGCTTCAATACAGTAAACCTCTGTTCTTGCTTCTCCGGCATATTTTCGTGAGACTTCAATATCCTTGCATCCGAAAATGGTAGCCGTGGGTTTACCGTCTGCACACTCGTTGGCTTTTACCGGTCCGGCAATTGCAACGATAGGAGGGATTTGTATTCCTTTTTGTTTAGCTAGGGTGCGAATAGCTTCGGGAAGAAGTTGGATTTTTCCTTTTTCATCGGGACAAAATCCTTTAGAGGTCAACCAAAGTGCTTTTGCTTTGGAAATTCCTTCTAATGCCATTTCGGTAACTTTAGGAACACCTACTGAGGCAACCGACATCACCACGACATCTGCTCCTTCTAAAGCGTTTTGTAAATCATTGGAACGAAAGAGTTTAACTCCTTTTGCTAAAGGTATTTGAGTTCTTGGATGAGGTTTACCTGCTTCACAGGCATCCAATAAATGATCGTCGAGCCAGGTACCCCATAACCTAACTACCCAACCGGCTTTACTTACCGGTGTACATAAACCGGAGCCCATGGCTCCGGCGCCTAATATGGTGATTATTCCCATTTTTATTTATTTTACGATTTGTGATTTTAGTTTTTATAATTCTGATTTTGGTGATTCCGGTTTTGTTGAAGGGTATTTTTCCGACAACTCATAAAGTTGTTCAAAAATATTTTTTAGTTGCGGATATAGTTTATGCTGTATCTCGGCGACTTCTCTATATCTTTCTGATTGCGTTACATCCGGTTCAATAGTTTCTCCAAAATGTGCCATGTGTTTAGCAGCATGAGCTACGTTGTTGGATCCATGTGCGCCTATTCCTGCCATGGCAACAACGGAGGCTCCTAAGGCGGAAATTTCATCTTCTGAACAAATGGTAATGGGTAATCCAAGAGAATCGGCCATTATTTGACGCCATAACTGAGAACGAGTTCCCCCTCCCATGGCTCGAACCGATTTTAATTTAACACCGGTTCCTTTTTCAATGGATTCTAAATTAAATTTCATCTCAAAGCCGATGGATTCTAAAATTGATCGATACATATGCGCTTTGGAATGAGTTCCTCTCCAGCCTACTACCGCGCCTCTTGCTACCGAATCCCAATAGGGACTTTGTACGGCATTCCAGTAAGGCAAGGTTACGAGTCCTTCACATCCCGGGGGAATATGAGAAGCTTCGTGATCCAACTTAGGATCCGGTTCTCCCAATAATTTAGGATCTCCTAAGGATTGTCGGAACCATCCCGCCAAATAAGAACCCGACGATTGTAAAATTTCGAAAACAAAATTTCCTTTAATTCCTGAAACATGAGTCCTGAATACGGGATCGCACCTGTAATCAGAGCTTTCAACTCCCGCATTTACAGCTGTTCCTAAATTTAGAAAGGCAATATCAGGAGATACGGCTGCTGCACCTATTCCTGCTGCCTGACCATCTCCCAAACCTGCAATTACAGGTATTGGCTTAGATAATTTCCATTCTGCAGCCAATTCCGGTTTTAATTCTTCCATAATTTCTCCGGGAGGAACTAAATCGGCCATTTGTTTGCGGGTTACTCCGGCTATTTGTAAAAGTTCATCGCTGTAATCAAATTTACGGATGTCCAATAATCCTAAAGAATCTGTTGCGGCTACTGAAGATATCCATTTACCGGTAAGGTTCCAAGTGATATAACCGTGTACTTCAACAACTTTAAACGCTTTTTTCAGCACTTCGGTTTCATTTTCTTTTAACCATGCAATTTTATAGATACCGGGAGTTACGCCGGGCGGCTTACCTGAGAGATCATGGATATGTTGAGAGCCATAGGCTCTAATTTGTTTCGTTGCGCGACCGTCCAGCCAAAGAATTCCGTTACGTAGAGGCATTCCGTTTTCATCAAAAGGAGCAAAGCTTTCTCGTTGATGAGTTATTCCAATAGCCGAAATTCGTTCTCTGTCTTTAGAAGATAGTTTTGACAGTACTTCTCCTACACATTCTTTGGTTGTTTCCCACCATCGAATCGGATTATGTTCATAAAAATCCATGGCAGGAGTATGAAGTTGTATATTTCTTTTTGCAGTTTGCCAAACGTGTCCGTTTTCATCAACAATAATTGCTTTGGAGGAAGTGGTTGAGGAGTCAATGGCAATTACTAAAGGACCGTCTTTTGCTTTTTTTGTGTCCATAGTTTATAATTTTTTTTGTGGTTTTAGTTTAATTGAAAGTCAATCAAACAAATATATTTACTAAATCGAAAGTAAGCAAGAGTTAAACGAAACTTTTTTTATAACATTCAATAGTTTAAAATGCAAATCGAAAGCAATTCGTTCTAACAAAAGAATTTTTTAAAATTATGACCCATAGCTATGATTTTATACAGTAAAAAATATAGAAAAAAATAGGTTGAAAATCTTAATATATTTTTAAAAAATGAACAATCAGCCGCCAATCATTTTCTTTATATGGTTTAATTTCATTAAAGCTTCTAAAGGAGTCAACGCATTGATATCAGTTTTTACTATTTCTTCACGAATATTTTCTAAAATTGGATCGTCCAGTTGAAAAAAGCTTAATTGCATATTTTCATCGGTAGATGTATTTGCATTTTCTTTCCGCTCTTTTTTAGAACTGTTATTTTCCAAAGTTTTTAAAATTTGCTCGGCACGTTGAGTTACTATTTCGGGCATTCCTGCCAGTTTAGCTACATGTATACCGAAACTGTGCTCACTTCCTCCCGGAATTAATTTTCTAAGAAATACTATCGTTCCATTAACCTCTTTGATGCTTACATTGAAATTTTTAATTCTTGGAAATGACTCCGTCATTTCGTTTAGTTCGTGATAATGTGTAGCAAAAAGCGTTTTAGGATGTGTGGGATGTTCATGAAGATATTCTGCAATTGCCCAGGCTATGGAAACCCCATCGTATGTACTGGTTCCTCGGCCTATTTCGTCAAGCAATATTAAGCTGCGATCTGAAATATTATTTAGAATACTCGCCGTTTCATTCATTTCAACCATGAAGGTTGATTCCCCTTTTGATAAATTATCAGAAGCTCCTACGCGAGTAAAAATTTTATCCACAATACCCAACGTAGCCTCCTTGGCAGGAACATAACTTCCAATTTGAGCCATGAGAACAATCAATGCCGTTTGTCTGAGCAATGCGGATTTTCCTGCCATGTTAGGACCTGTAATCATGAGTATTTGCTGCTTTTCGTCATCCATATAAACCGAATTCGCTACATAGGACGCTCCTAAAGGCAATTGTTTTTCAATGACGGGGTGTCTTCCGTCTTTAATGTCGATGACTTTGGAATCTGTTAATTTAGGATGTGTATAAGAGTTTTCTTGCGCTGTTTCCGCAAAAGAAAGCAAAGTATCGATGGCAGCAATTTTGGAAGTATTATGCTGGATATCCGTAAGACTGTTTTTGATTTGTAAACAAAGACTTTTGAAAAGTTCAGATTCCAATATTCCTATTTTTTCTTCAGCGCCTAAAATTTGGCTTTCGTATTCTTTTAATTCTTCTGTAATATATCTTTCGGCATTAACCAATGTTTGTTTTCTGATCCAATCGGTAGGAACTTTATCTTTATGGGTGTTTCTAACTTCCAAATAATACCCGAACACATTATTAAAATCAATTTTTAGGCTGGGAATACCGGTTTTTTCAGATTCTCTTATACATAAATTGTCTAAATATTCTTTGCCATGATTTTTTAAATTACGCAATACATCCAATTCTTCGGAAATTCCTTCTTTTATTACGTTTCCTTTTGACAAAATAACCGGTAACTCATCATTTAATTGCTTTTGCAATAAGGATACAACTTCTTCTAAATTTTTAAATTCTCCAAAATTAGTAAAGGTCGGATGATTTTTTTCTTTTAAGATTTTTTCGATTTTTAAGTAATTAATCAAAGAATCCTTTAAATATCCTAATTCTTTAGGTGATATACGTTCACCGGCTAATTTGCCTAGAAGTCTTTCTACATCGGATATCCCTTTAAGCAATTCTCGGATCTCATAAGCTATTTCAGAAAATTCTAAGAAGAACTTAACTACTTCCAACCTCCTTTGAATTACGGATATTTCTTTTAAAGGAGTGAGAATCCATCGACGTAACATTCTTCCTCCCATATTAGTATGGGTTTTATCTAATATTTTTAACAGGGAAACCGATTGGGATTCAGTTGTATGGATTAATTCTAAATTTTTGATGGTAAAATCGTCCATCCATACAAAAGTGTCTTGTGATAATCGCTGAATATTGGTTATATGGTCCAATAATTTATGATGAGTATCTTCAACTAAATAAGCAAAAACCGCACCTGCTGCAGTGATCGCCAGTTTCATTGATTCTATACCAAAACCTTTTAAAGAATTGGTTTTAAAATGTGAAGTTAGTTTATCGTACGAATAATCATATTGAAATGCCCAATCTTCTAATTGAAATGAATAGGCTTGATGATCAAAGGGTAAAGGATGTCTTCGTTGATGGATTATTTCGGTCGGCTTAAAATTATCGATAAGATGTCTAAGTTTGTGCTCATCTCCTTCAGAAATCAGGAATTCTCCGGTGGAAATGTCCAATAAAGCCATACCGTATAAATTTTTTTCCTGATGAACGGATAATAAAAAGTTATTACTTTTTGCTTCTAAGACCTTATCATTAAAAGTTACTCCCGGGGTAACCAATTCCGTAACTCCACGTTTTACAATACCTTTTGCCATGGAAGGATCTTCTAATTGATCACAAATAGCAACTCTAAGACCCGAACGTACTAATTTGGGCAGATAAACATCTATTGAATGATGAGGAAAACCGGCCAACTCAATATGACTTGCTTGTCCGTTTGCTCTTTTTGTAAGTACAATTCCTAAAATTTTGGAAGCTTTAACCGCATCTTCACCAAATGTTTCATAAAAATCTCCAACTCGAAACAGCAACATAGCATCCGGATATCGGGCTTTTATACTGTTGTATTGCTTCATCAAAGGAGTTTCTTTTGTCTTACCCATTGCTTTCGAAGGTTATAGTAGGTATTAATTTACATGAATTTGCTAAATTAGTACTTATTAATGGTTTTTAAAAATGCTCAATGGGTTTACGTATTTCATTTTTTTGTTAGGATCTACTCTTTTCAATTGTTAAATTGTAAATCCAATCCTAAAATTTCATAAAAATGTATTAAAATATAAAATTAAGAAAGTTATTTAAGTAGTTAAGTTTTTAATTATAGAGCTTGTATAAAAACAATATATTTTTTAGCCTTTTCTTCGATTGGTTCATGGGCAGCTTTATTATTTTTTAAATAAACTAATGACTAAAAAAAACAAATTAACTCTCAATTTTTTTGACTAAATTAACGTAAAGGCTAATGCTTCTTAAATTTATTGATACGTTCCGTAGATTTTATTAAAATGGAATTGATATTAAATACATCTGGATGTGATCAGGCTCACCGGAAGGCTAACGAATATCAACAAGGCATAATTATCTCCCATGAAGAAAGCATAAATTAAAATCCAGAACAAAAGATAAAAAACTAAAATAGTATGCTGCGAAGAAATCTTTAAATCTTCGGAAATATTTTTATTTGAATATTGACTGATCCATCCTAAAATTAATACTACAAGAAGTATTAATAAAATAGGGATTTGATATTCAAAATGAAATGTTGGAATGGTTAATTGATTTATCCAATTAGTAATATATGAAAAAGAATCGGTAATAAATGTTATTTCAAGAGTAAGTATAACGGTTACCAATACACCTGCGATATACTGGGATATGTTTATTTTTTCCTTATAGTATACAATAGTCATGAATAAAAATAAAAAAACTATAGAAATAGTGGGAAAATATAATAAGCTTGCTATAGAAGCGAACATTCCAATATTAAAATATTTCAATTGAGAAGATTTGCTGAAAATATCTAATAATAATAAAAGCGCCATAGAAAGCAGTAAGTAAGAAAGACCTATAGGTAAATTTATAAATTCTTCACAAGAAGGAATAAATAAAAGATTATAAATGGCCAACGCCCAAATTTTCCTTTTTTTCTTAAATTTTGAATATAAAATCGTAAGGGTATTCAAAATATATGATAATGAACTAACAACAACTATCTCCCACAATTTTATAATAGATGTAACGTGTAAATTAAGATAATAAATAAAGACTCCTAAAAAAATGATCCACAGGCCAAAAACGGGAAAAAAATATTTGATAGAAGGAGAGTTCGAGTACATTTTTTTATATATTTGTTACAAAAATATAAATAAAAACCTATTAAATCATGACAGAATTAATACTAGGTATCGGCAAATTATTTACATGGTCTTACAAAATTTTACCTGTCATTGGACATTTTGTTGATTGGTTGTATGTGGCTATTCTTTGTTTATTTCTTTTGTATTGGTGTAAAAGAATTATTGGTTTTACACAGAAAGATCATAAATATGATGGAGATCATTTATAATTTTTGTCTTTAAAAACTAGTATCATATCCATTTAGACGCTCTTATGAGATTTTTTTCAATTATCTTGACCTTTTTGGTGATTACGGTTGCCTGTAAGAAAAATAAGGTAAAAGAATCAGAAAAAAAATCTTATCCTGTCACTAAATCCAAAGATTTCCTATCCGCTAATTCCGATACTGTTACCATTACAGCAGTGGGAGATATTATGTTAGGAAGTAACTATCCTTCAGCCTCTTTCTTGCCGGGTGTCAATATATTAGAAGGAATAGTTCCTGTACTTAAAGAAAAAACAGATTTGATTGTCGGTAACTTAGAAGGTACTTTATTTGATTCTGGAGGAAAACCAAAAAAATGTTCCAATCCGAATTTTTGCTTTGTGTTCAGATCTCCGTTTGCGTATGGAAACTATTTAAAGGAAGCCGGGTTTGATTTTTTAAGCATAGCAAATAATCACAGTAATGATTTTGGTACTTTTGGAAGAAATGCAACCGAAAAAAATTTAAAGAATTTAGGTATTCAATATGCCGGTGTATTGAATCATTGTGAATATGCTATAAAAGAAAAAAATGGAATACGATATGCTTTTATAGGAGCCGGACACAGTCCGGGTTTAATAAGTTCGGTTCATTACGAAGATATTAAAAGAGTCATTAAAGAAGTACGACCTAAAGCTGATATAGTTATTGTTATGTTTCATGGAGGAGGAGAGGGGGCTTCTTATCAGCATATACCTTTTAAAAATGAATTTTATGCCGGGGAAAATCGAGGCAATGTCGTAGAATTTGCCCATGTTTGCATTGATGCAGGAGCAGATCTTATTTTAGGAAGCGGACCCCATGTTGCCCGGGCCGTTGAGCTTTATAATAATAAATTTATTGCTTACAGTTTAGGTAATTTTGCCACGTATGGAAAGATTACGTTAACCGGACCCAATGGCAATGCTCCTATTTTGAAAATTAAAACAGATACTAAAGGTAATTTTATTTCTTGTCGTGTTATATCCGTCATTCAAAGTAAAGGATCAAAAAAAGGACCTGAAATCGATACTAATCACAAAGCGTATAATTATATTAAATATTTAACCTATACAGACTTTCCTAATAATCATTTTGTTTTCTCTCCATCAGGTGAAATTAAGATTAATAAGCGATAATTTAATTTCATTTTTTGAGATATATTATAAGGTAC
Source organism: Apibacter sp. ESL0432 (assembly GCF_019469225.1). Classification (NCBI taxonomy): domain Bacteria; kingdom Pseudomonadati; phylum Bacteroidota; class Flavobacteriia; order Flavobacteriales; family Weeksellaceae; genus Apibacter; species Apibacter sp. ESL0432. The sequence goes on from NZ_CP048266.1 coordinate 393,469, forward strand.
AATCAGCTGTCTTATTTGATTATTCTTTAAAAAATATTTTTAACTATTAAATTTTAATAAGCAAGGTATTTTAAATGCCGGCAAAATTTTTTAATTACATTTATTTATTTGAAATATTGTGGTTTACCAGGTCTTGTGGACAATGATCTTCATAAAAAAACGTAGTCAGATTGAATGTAACAAGTAAAGTTGAATAAGAACGACATATTTATTTTTTTATCTCAACCAATATTTTTATTTTTATACCAGTCTCACTAAGTATACTTTTATGAAGAAAAATTTTATCCTTTTATTATGGGCAATAGCCCATGTAATGCTAGTTGCTCAAATTCCTAATTATTACGATTCTATTGATTTTTCAAAAGACGGAGAGGAATTAAAATCAGATATCTCATCTTTAGTTACTTCTACTCATACTACCTGGTTGTATTACAGCAGCACTAAAAATCCGGATGTTTGGAAGACCTTAAAATTGTCGGATATTGATCCTGAAAATTCGGATCAAAATACTGTTTTATTAATTTATGGCTATAATGACGATCCGCAAGATGTAATGCATAATCGAATAAGAAGTGTTGATTCCTCTTGTCACAAATCTTCTTGTAAAGGACTTTGGACTCGAGAGCATGTTTTTGCCAAATCATTGGCTAATCCCAAATTGGTTACCTCGTCTAGAGGTCCCGGTACCGATGCACATAACTTACGAGCCGTAGATCAACAATATAATATCCGTCGAAGTAATCGCAATTTTGCAGAAGGCACCGGTAATTCCGGTAATGTTTCATCCACAGGATTTTATCCGGGGGATGAATGGAAGGGATCTGTAGCAAGAATTATAATGTATATGCATGTTAGATATCCCGGTCAATGCGAAGCAAAAAATACAGCAGAAAGCACGTATACTTACAGCGTTGAAATGCCCGATTTATATTTGAAATGGAATGCTGAAAAAGATCCGACCCTTTTTGAAAAACTTAGAAATGAAGTTATTTACAACATTCAAGGAAATAGAAATCCATTTATTGATAATCCATATATTGCCACTCTTATATGGGGTGGGCCCAGAGCCTTAAATACTTGGGGGTATTTGTTAATGGATGAAGTAATTAAATCTGAAGAATACAAGGTTTACCCAACCGTTACTTCTGAAAATTTTGTATATGTTAAAGGACGAGATATTAAAGCAATATATATTTATAACATTTCAGGAAATTTGATAAATTATATTGTAAATTTTGATGATACTCAAATACCAATTCCTAATCAAGTGGGAATCTACTATATTAAGTTAATAACTAAAAAAGGTGAACAATCTTTTAAAATTATAAAAAAACCTTGATACTAAATTTTGAATAATTTACGATTGATAGATTAACAGTATCTATATTTATTAAAGCCCTAAGAATTCTTTAGGGCTTTATTCTTTTTAACGTTCTTTAGGTAGTTACATTAAAAAAAAACAAAAAAAATTATTCAAACTATAGTTATATATACAAAACCGTAAATGCATTTAATGTTGAATTTTTTTTGTTTGGTTAGTGTTTACTCTAATCCACTTTAAGTTTAGATAAATACAATAATAATTTAACTATTGATTAATATAAGTAGTTGAGAGTTTCAATAAACTTTTAATATATTAATTTATATACTAAATCTATTTTAATTATCTTTAAAATAAAATTTTATTAAAAGTAAATACATTTGTAATTAACTTATATAAATTAGGAATATAGGATATATAGTTCTTTAACAAAGTTATTATATAAAAGTATCATGTCAAATTGAATTCATATTTAACTTGATTTTAAGTTAGATCGATTAATAAACAGGTCCTAGGAACAGACTATTAAAGACCACATAGATTTTACTAAGATATTAAATGTGGATAATCAATATTTTAGGATTTTATTATTTAAACTTGACGGTTTGTCAAAATCAAACTAATAAAGTTCGCGCCACAATATTAGTAAGGTTAAACTTAATAATAATTATAAATTAGTATTGTGGTGTATAAATTTTTAAAATTATAATAATATTGATACTAACTCGTTTGTATAATTAGAATTGATTATTTTATTAAATTTGCTAGGTGGGAAAAAAAATAGACAATATAAATAAAAATATGATTGAGTGGGCTATAAAACGAAGTGGATATAGTACTGAAGATTTTTATTTAAAATTTCCTAAGGTAAAAGAATGGATAAAAGGTCAAAAACTTCCTACTTTAAAACAATTAGAAAATTTCACGCATAAAGTAAATGTGCCTTTTGGTTATTTATTTTTAGATTTTCCCCCTAATGAAAATTTACCCATGCCTTTTTTTAGGACTGGTAAAAATAAAGCAACTAAAGTTTCTTTAAATGTATATCATACAATACAAATAATTCAAGATAGACAAGAATGGCTAACAGGCTATTTAAATGAAAATGATTTTCCAGATTTAAAATTTGTAGGAAAATTTAATGTTAAAAGTGACTATCTTGAAATAGTAAATGATATAAGATTAACACTTAATTTAAAAGATAATTGGGCTAGCAAACAGAAAGATTGGGAAGAAGCATTAAACGTATTAATTAATCAAATTGAAGATGCTGGAGTAATTGTAACATTTAATGGTATAGTAGGAAACAATACAACCCGAAAAATTGATGTCTCTGAATGTAGAGGATTTGTTTTAGTGAATAAAAAAGCTCCATTTTTATTTATAAATGCAAGTGATGCAAAAGCCGCACAAATGTTTACTTTAATACATGAATTAGCTCATGTTTGGCTGGGAGAAAGTGCTGGTTTTAATAATCAAAATATGATACCATCAAATGATCCTATTGAAGTTTTATGTGATAAAGTTGCCGCAGAATTTTTAGTCCCTGAATTACCTTTCAAGAAAAAATGGGAAACCACAAATGATTATAGAGAATTAAGTAGATTTTTTAAAGTGAGCCAAATAGTTATTGGAAGAAGAGCTTTAGATTTGAATCTAATAACAAAAAAAGTTTTTTTTAGTTTCTATAATAACTATATTCATCAAATAAATAATAAAAAAACTCAAAGTAGTGGAGGTGGAGGTAATTTTTATGTCACAGCAAAAAAACGAGTAAGTTTACGTTTTGCTTCTTTTGTAAATAATGCCGTTAATGAAAATAAATTACTTTATCGGGATGCATATAGACTGACTAATCTTAAAGGTAATACTTATAGTAAATTTATATCTAAACATTTGTATTAGTATGAAACAATATTTGCTAGATACTAACATTTTCATACAAGCACATCGTGAAAGTTACCCTTTAGATGTAGTTCCTAGTTTCTGGGGAAAAATAATTGAATTAGCAAAGAATGGAAATATTTTAAGTATAGATAAAGTTAAAAAGGAAATTTGTGATAAATCTTCTCATGAAGATGAATTAAGTGATTGGTGTACAACTAATCTTAATGATGATTTTTTTGTTGATACATCTATTTATATTAATAGATATTTTGATATAATTAGTTGGGCTTATTCAAAGTCATCACATTACACTTCAAATGCAATAGAAGAGTTTTTAAAAATTGATTTAGCTGATCCTTGGTTAATTGCTTATGCAAAAGAAAATGATGTTATTATTGTTACATATGAAAAAAGTGATCCTCTAACAAAAAGGAGAATAAAGATTCCTGAACCATGTAAACATTTTGGTGTTGAATATATTAGTCTAATTGAAATGTTTAGGCAATTAAAAGTGAAATTTTAAATAAATTTATCAATATCTGGCTGTGAACTAGTATTAATATTAAAAGTTTTTTTTTACACAAAATATTTATCAATAAGATTTTTAAAGCATTTTTCTATACTTTTCTTTTACATATTCGATTCGTTTTAAATTCTACGCAATATTTATGTATTAGCTTATGGCTAAAATTTTGATAGCTTCTTTTTATTCTTTTTTAAGAATATGCCTAAATATATAAAATATATTATTTGATATATCCCATATATTGATAGTTATTGTGATTTACTCCTTTATAAGACTTAAATAATTTATCTTATTTCCTTAATACCTTATATTAATAAAAATATTGAATTCTATAAAATCTATAAATTTAAGTAGCAACAATTGAATTCAATATTTAAAAAGAGTTTAAAATATGTATTTCCCAATAAATTTAATTTTTGATTTCTTTTAACTTTTATTCTTTTATGATAAATTTATTATTATGTTATATAATGTGGTATCAGTCTAAATAATTCATTTTACTATTTTAAATATTCATTATTTTATGAGTATATTATATAATTTAATCTATTAAATTTGTTTAATAAAATAAATTTAATAGATTAAAATCATGAAAAAATTTACCTTTAGACTTATTATTTATTCTCTATTGGGTTTACTATTAACCCTACAATCGTGTTCAAATGAGGATAGCCTTGATGAAGTATCTTCGAGCGCTGTAGACTCAGATCAAGCATTATCTAAATCTTTATCTTGGGGATCTGGCGAATATGAAGATTTAGGTACTTTAGATTCCAATACCTTATTAGAAATAAGGGAAAATTTAATTAAATCAGGGATCCATGTTTCTGATTTAAAGATAAATGAACCTTCTAAAACACAAAAATCACCACTTGAAGTTCAAATATTAAAAGTAAAAGCAAAAACCGCACATCCCAATCGATTAGGAGGAACTATTGATGTGTCAGGAGTATTGTTATTACCGGCAAAAACCATTTTTAATTCCATTTTTAAACACCGCATAATTGTTGCTCCGCCACCCACTTATACTTACAATAAAATGGCGCCATCTAATGTTTTTCAAGGATTTAAGTGGATGGATAACGATTTGCATTTTAATTATTTGGCATTTTGGACCTTACAAGCTTTGAATGGATTTATTGTTTTCTTCCCGGATTATCCCGGATTTGGAGATTCATATAAACAATGCCAACATCCTTATTTAGATTCTAAAGCTATGGTTAATTCAACATTAGATCTTCTAAAATCAGCGCAAAGAACTTTAACTAAAAAAGGATATAAATATAAAAAGGATTTAATAATCAGCGGATATTCTTTAGGTGGTTTCGTCGCTTCATCTTTAGCTCGGGAGATAGAAACAAACCCTTCACATGGACAATCCGTTAGTTTATTATTTACAGGAGGAACCCCTTGCAACTTAAAGCAAATTACGAATTTAGTTAGAAGTGCTGAAAAAACTCAGCATCATTTTTTTCTAACATATGGTGTATGGGGATACAAAAAAAATGCATATCCGTATATAAATATCAATGATTTTTTAAAAGAGCCGTATGCTTCCAAATCTCTTTCTTGGTTTGATGGAACTCATTATGAATTAATTGTAAATCTATATTTTTCAAACAGACCAAAGGATATATATACCGAAAAATTTATTAAAAATCTAGATACAGATCCGAGTATTTCATATATGAATGATATTCTTTATGAAAACAGTGTTAAGCCGTGGAAAAATAAATGTAGATTTATTATGACTCACGGAACTTCAGACATTTCTGTCTATTATCAAAATGCATATGATTTTTCAAAACAACAGAATCAATCGGGGGGAAATGTTACCTTTATATCTACTGTAGGTGATCATATTATTGGTATGATTCCTTATTATACCAAAGCTACATTTTATACCTTGCTATACAAATAGCATTTATATATTAATATAAAAAAACAGGCCTTAAACGAGGCCTGTTTTTTTTATAGAGCTTTTTTTATAATGCTCCCCTAGTTTCCAATTGTAGTTAATTATTAAATGTAACTTAATAGAAAATCTTTTTGAAAATTAAGAATAAAATAAACTTTTTTTGAACAGTCATATAGGGCTATATAAAATGGATAGGTTAACTATTAACGATAATTGCTTTGCATTTTTCAGATTATATAAGGAATGATATTGGTATTTTAAAAATTTTCTAATTGTAAATAAATGTTTTGTTTTAATAGTAATTAGATATATAAAAAAAATATGTATATATTTTAGGGAAAAAATTATAACTAATGATATAATTTATAAGATAAAATTTATTATTTTTGTTTATAAAAAAATAAAATATACATAAATCATGAAAAAAATTTTTTCAAGGATTTTAATCGCTTTCATATTGGGAGTGACTTTTACAATCCAATCATGTAATAATGAAGATAGTTTCATTGATACTTCTTCAAGTTCAGTAGAGAACTTGTCTAAAGCTTCTTCAGCTGATGTTCCTGTAAAATCAGAAGTAATAGCTACTTTTGATTCGAGTGCTTTATTAAATTTAAAAAATAAATTACAAAAATATGGGGTAGATGTTTCAAGTTTTCAATTAGAAAAATTAAAAGCATCAAATGAACCGACATCTAAAATTGTTCCTAGTGTAAAAGTTATAAAAGTTACAACTAAAACAGCGCATCCGAATCGTTTAGGAGGCTTAATAGATGTTTCAGGGGTTTTATTACTTCCTCCAAGAACTGTTATTTCGGATTTAACCAAATATCGTATTATAGTGGCTACTCCACCTACTTATACCAATAATAAAACAGCTCCATCCAATTTATTTAAAGATGTGAATTTACCTGATAATGATTTCTTAGCTTATTGGACTCTTCATGCAAGTAACGGATTTATAGTATTTGTGCCTGATTATCCTGGATTCGGTGAATCTTACAGACAATGTCAGCATCCCTATTTAGATTCAAAATCAATGGTTAATTCAACATTAGATTTATTGAATGCGGCTAAACTTACACTTTCGGGAGAAGGATATAGATATAAAACAGATTTAATCGTTACCGGTTATTCTTTAGGAGGATTCGTTGCGGCATCCATAGGGCGCAAAATTGAAACTACCCCTTCACTAGGACTTTCTGTAAATTTATTGTTAACCGGAGGTACTCCATGTAATTTAAAACAAATTGCGGATATTGTTAGAAATTCAGAAAAAACTCAACATACTTATTTTTTAACATATGGTTTGTGGGGGTATAAACAAAATGCGTATCCTAATATAAATATTAGAGATTTTCTTAAAGAACCGTATGCTTCAACCTCTTTGTCTTATTTCGACGGAACTCATTGGGATATAGAAGTAAATGCATATTTTTCACAATATCCTAAAGAAATGTATACAGAAAAATTTATCAAAGATCTTGATACAGACCCTTCTTTAGCTTATATGAATGATATTCTTCATGAAAACAGCGTAACCCCTTGGGTAAATAAATGTAGATTTATTATGACGCATGGAGTTTCTGATGTATCTGTATATTATCAAAATGCTTATGATTTCTCTGTACAACAGAAAAAATTTGGAGGTAATGTAACCTTCATTTCTACTGAAGGAGATCACATTATCGCTTTAGTTCCCTATTTAAATAAAGCGACCTTTTATACTGCTCTTTATAAATAGTTTTTTTAAATTAATTGTAAAAAAAGGCAGATTCAATTTAATTGAATCTGCTTTTTACGTATTTATATTTGTTAATTTATATAATTGATAAAAGCCCAAAACTTCCTTTTTTTTAAGTATTCTAAGTTAAATTCATTGGCATATGCCTCCTTTTCAAAACTGATTTCACTGTAAGCGATAGACGCATTTTTATATTTTACCAGATTTACTATAAATTCAGCGATATAAAAAATAAAGAAAAAGACCCAAAGCATTTCAAGTTGCTGTCTTAGGTGTATTCTTTCGTGATTGATTAATATTTTATTCTTTTTTAAATGTTTATAGCGTATAAAAATAAACGGGAATATAGTAATTCCTTGAAAATCACCATAAAATATATAGGGAAAATATATAACCATTTATTATCTTCTATTTTCTAATTTTTCAACTAAAGAATCGGATATATCTTTATCAATTTTTCTGCAAAATAAATTATCGGAGTCAATAATTTTATTAAAATCATCTACACTTAATACTCTCGGACTATTAATGCAATTAGTCCAATCTATATACCTGAAATTCTTATTTATAATTTTATCTTTCAAATTTGAATTCATCAATAAAACTTGAAAGAAAACCTCGTCTGAACACCAGGTTGTAGTAAAAAAAGTAGTTATTTTTTTGTTTTTTGCAAATTCAAGTGAATAATATACTGCTTCTTTGGATAGATTCCACCATTGACTACCCCAATAGGGGGTAAGATTGTGAATCATTTTGATTTTATATTCTTTTCCCGTAATAAATTTATAAGCTAATTTATATGCCGTATGGATTTTTCTTTCTAAAATTCGATTCGCGGGATAATGCCTTCGATCATATCTCCATATATAAGGTTTATATTTATTGTTTTCAGTAATTAACAAGCACTCAATAAAACTAATCTCCTTATATTTTTTAAAAAAATCATCAATATATTGATTGCTTTTTATTGGATAATCTTGACCGGAAATTAGTAGAACATGAGAAAAATCTTCTTGTTCATCCACAATTTGTTGAAGTGAATGTAACGTTTGATTGACTATGGAATATTCTCCCCAAATTACATTTACTCTTTTTTTTACTAAAATAGCGCTAGAATCAATTTGTTGTGGATTAATGTCGGATTTTTTATCTAAGTTGACATAGATAACAAAATTATCATAAACTAGTGATTTTATCAATTTATTTAAACATTCAATATTTTTATGAGCATGGATTAATATTACTATTTTTTTATCTTTCATTCATATTAAATTTTTAATTAATTAAATATAAAAAATAAAATATAAAAATTATATGTTGATTGGTTAAATAAGTGATTAAATAAATTATTAACAAAATTCGTACCTTTACTTTGTTTTGAAAACAAATTCCATTATACACTCAATTTTTCCGCTTTTAAAAAAGAGTATTTTAGATTCGGAAGTATCCATTTTTTTAGAAGAAAAAAGTATCATAAAACTATCTGTATTAGGTGCGGCAGGATCGTACCTTAACATTTACAGCAGTTATTTATATAATTCTTTGAAAAAAACGGTATTGTTACTCTTTTCCGATAAAGAAGAAGCAGCGTATGCTTTGAATGAAATCGAGGATATGTTCGGGAAAGATACAGTTTTGTTTTATCCTACCTCACATTTAACTCCTTATCAGATTGAGGAAGTCCAAAACGCAAATGTGGTTTTACGAACGGAAGTGATTAACAGCATCACGCAAATGCAAAATCCCAAAATTATTATTACATATGCTGATGCTTTATCTGAAAAAATTATTACTAAATCTGAATTACATTCGATTAGTTTTAAAATAAAAACAGGTGAAAAAATTGATGCAGATTTCCTTAATGAAACGCTTTTCAGTTTTCATTTTAAACGAACCGATTTTGTAACTCAACCCGGTGAATTTTCTGTAAGAGGAGGGATTGTAGATGTTTTCTCTTATTCTGATGAAAAACCCTACCGTATAGGTTTTTTTGGTAACGAAGTGGAAACTATACGTAAATTTAATATTGACACTCAACTTTCCGAAGAAAAGGTTGATGAATTTATGATTGTTCCCAATATAGATCATTCGCACAGAGAAACTATGAAAGTTTCATTTTTAGATTACCTGCCTTCGGACACTATATTTATAAGTAAAGATTTTTCTTTGACTTTAGCTAATATTGAAAAAAAATTTTCAAAGGCAGAAGAGGTTTATGCTACCTTATCGCAAAGTATAAAACGCAGTGAGCCTAAAGAGCTTTATATACAATCCCATGAGCTGATTTCTAAAATAGTTCAGAATTCATTTATTGAATTCTCCTCAATCCCTTATTTTAATGAATTTAAAACAGTACGGCTGGATCAAACAGAGCAACCGAGTTTTCATAAACAATTTGACTTGTTAGGGCAAGATTTGCTTGAAAAAGAAAAATCACATTATAAGAATTACATTGCGTTTCAATCCGAAAAACAGGAAAGCAGATTACAAGATATTTTTTCAGAAATTGAAAAAGAAGTGCCTTTTATAGGTTTTCATGCTAATGTAAGTAAAGGATTTATAGATCATAATTCTAAATTTCTTATCTATACGGATCATCAAATTTTCGAAAGATATCACCGATATAATTTACGAAATTCATTTTCTAAGTCGGAATCTCTAACACTTAAAGAGTTAACAGACTTGAAAGTGGGAGATTATGTAACCCATATTGATCACGGGATCGGTAAATTTATGGGATTGGTGAAAATTAAAAATGATGATAAGTTACAAGAAACCATCAAACTGGTATATAAAAATAATGACATCTTATATGTAAATATACATTCCTTACATAAAATCTCAAAATTTTCAGGAAAAGAAGGCGCAGAAGTTACTCTTAACCAATTGGGATCAGCAGCGTGGAAAAACCTTAAGAATAAGGCAAAAAGAAAAGTTAAGGAAGTTGCTTTTGACCTTATAAAACTTTATGCCGACAGGAAAACTAAGAAAGGATTTTCTTTTTCACCCGACGGATATTTACAAAATGAACTGGAAGCCTCTTTTATGTATGAAGATACTCCGGATCAAGAAAAAGCTACCCAAGACGTTAAAAGCGACATGGAAAAACCTATTGCTATGGATAGGCTTATTTGTGGGGATGTAGGATTTGGTAAAACGGAAATTGCCATAAGGGCAGCTTTTAAAGCGGCTACAGATGGAAAACAAAGCGCTATTATGGTTCCGACCACCATATTGGCTTTGCAACACTATAAAACTTTTATGTCCAGACTAAAAGATTTTCCTGTACGTATTGAATATTTAAATCGATTTAAAACTGCCGGACAAAAAAAAGAAATAATCAAATCTCTTGCCGAAGGAAAAATTGATATTATTATAGGAACTCATCAATTAATCGGTAAGGATGTCGTTTTTAAAGATTTAGGCTTATTAATTATTGATGAAGAGCATAAATTCGGAGTATCCGTAAAAGATAAATTAAAGACATTAAAAACAACGGTAGATACGTTAACGTTAACCGCCACTCCAATCCCCAGAACTTTACAATTTTCTTTAATGGCGGCTCGCGATATGTCTGTTATTAAGACTCCGCCTCCCAATAGGCAGCCCGTTCAGACTCAACTTATTGGTTTTAATGAAAAACAAATCCGGGATGCCATCATTTATGAATTAAACAGAGACGGACAAATATTATTTATCAATAATAGAATTGAAAATTTGGATGTACTCGCAGGAATGATTAAGCGCTTGGTTCCTATGGCCCGAGTGGCCATTGGACATGGTCAAATGGAGGGAAAGAAACTTGAGAAAATTATGATTGACTTTATGGAGGGGAATTACGATGTCTTAATTTCAACTACAATTATTGAATCCGGTTTAGATGTTCCAAATGCAAATACTATTTTTATTAATGATGCTCAAAGATTCGGTTTAGCAGATTTACATCAAATGAGGGGGCGGGTAGGAAGATCCAATCGAAAAGCTTTTTGTTATCTCATCACTCCGCCTTTAGACGTTATCACATCCGAAGCCAGAAAGCGTTTACAAGCAATAGAACAATTTTCAGATTTAGGTTCCGGGTTTAATATAGCCATGAAAGATTTAGAGATACGAGGAGCCGGCGATTTATTAGGTGCTGAGCAAAGCGGTTTTTTTGCAGAAATCGGATTTGAGGCTTACCAACAAATTTTAAATGAAGCTATAGAAGAATTAAAAGAAGATGAATTTTCAGATTTGTTTGTTGAAGAAAATGAGAAGAAGGAATTTATTACAGATGTACAAATTGATACCGATTTTGAATTATTAATACCCGATCAATATGTAAATAAGGTAGAAGAACGATTTTCACTTTATCAAAAATTATCTGATATTACCAATGAAGAGGAACTTAGTAATTTTAAAAACGAGCTTATAGATCGTTTTGGGAAATTACCTGATCAAACTCAAGATTTATTAAAGAGTGTTAAGTTAAAATGGATTTCCAAATATATTGGATTTGAAAAATTATTAATTAAAAATAATGTTTTGTTGGCCTATTTTCCAATCAATGCTCAATCTAAATATTATCAATCAGATACTTTTAAGAAAGTTCTAGAATATTTACAAAATAATCCTTCTGATGCTTCATTAAAACAAAAAAACGTACATGATAATTTACAGCTTTATTTAAGAAAAGACAAGATATTGAAAATAGACGATGTACTTTATTTTTTGGAAAGAATTCATGCATTTATCGATGAATAGCAGGAAATCGTATCAAAAAAAATGTATCTTCGCATTTATTATCCAATATTTTATTTTATACGTATTACATGAGTCAATCGCGCACATTTAGTATTTTTGATAAACTCATTATCCTATTATTATTTGTGGCAACCCTTCCATTGCTATATCTTTCTTTTTTTAATGAACCTTCGGCGGATGATTTTAATTACGCTATAAAATTAGATAAAGATACTTTTTTGGGTATAGAATATTATGAATATATGCATTGGGGGAGTAGATATACAGCTACTGCGGTTTTAATTACAGATCCCATCCATTGGGGAAGTTTCTTAGGATATAGAATGATTTCTGTGTTGATGATCTTGCTTTTTATCTTTGCTTCCTATTTTATGTTTTATCAACTGGTAAAAGATAAGATCTTATCTGTTAAACTGGCCTCGTTATTTTCTTTTATTTATATATTTCAATTACCCGGGATTAATTCAGCCTTTTATTGGCTTTCCGGTTCTGCTACCTATCATTTAGGCAATATATTATTTCTATTTTATATAGGATTTTGTGCTAAGAGTACCGAACAATTAAAATTAAGGAATGTATTTCTCTATTTATTGATATTTCTTATTATAGGCTGTAATGAAATATCCATGATTTATTTGCTGATCTTTAATTTTTTATTGTTTACTTATAACTTTTTTAAAACTAGAAAATTATTTACTATATATTTTTATCTATTACTTTGGACTTTCCTGTTAACGATTTTTATATTAATAGCACCGGGAAATCACGAACGTTCTCATTCCGTGTTTAATCCTTATTCCTTTACGGAAATTATTTTAAGATCTCTCAGAAAAACAACAGTTATAATTATTAGATATGCAGCCCTTTCATTTTTAATTATATTTTTGGCTTTTTACAGCTTTAGAAAATCATTACAAAAAATGAGATTTTCTTTACTTTCACTTCCTTATTATTTTTATATACTTTTATTTTTACTTCTCATATTTATCGGATGCTTTCCAAGTATATATACTCTAGGAAGTTATCCGCCACTACGCACGGTCAATGTAATCTTTTTAAGTATTTTGATTGTTGTAATGATTATATGTTGCAAATTAATCAGAGAACCTTTCATCAGTAAAATACATGTGCCACGTTTTTTACTAAATATTTCTTTGCTAATTTTAGTTTTAGGTTATATTTTTGCCATTAGAGATAATGAAGTATATGATTTAAGCAATAATATTTATAATTCATACGATGATATCGTTAGTGGTAAAGCCCAAAAATATAAAGAAGAAGTTCGTGAAAGATACGAGATTATTCAGAAATCTAAAGAAGATACTATATATTTATCACCAATTCAAACAAAACCACTAATTATATATCATTCTGATTTAAGCCATGATCCAAAACATTTTTATAATGCATCCATGGCAGAATATTTTAATAAAAAAGCGATCATAATTAAATAATTAATATATAATATATAAATCATGAAAACTAATTGTGTAGTTGTTCCTTGTTATAATGAAGAATTCAGGTTGCCTGTCAAAGAATTTGAAAAAAGTTTAGCAGAAGAAAATAATCTTTCATTTTGTTTTGTAAATGATGGCAGCTCGGATCAAACATTAAAAATATTAAATGAATTGTATCAAAAATTTCCAGATAAAGTTTTAGTTGTTGATAAAAAGCAAAATGCAGGGAAAGCAGCAGCAATTTTTACCGGGATCAATGAAGCTTTTATGTGGAAAAATTTTGATATTTTAGGATATTTAGATGCCGATTTAGCTACTTCTGTTGAAGAATATAGTCGTATATGTTCATACATGAACGAAAATATTATTTTTGTATTCGGATCAAGAGTCAGAAGAATCGGTTCGCAAATAAAAAGAAAATTGCATCGTCATTTAATTGGAAGAATTTTTGCTACCTTATCCAGTACCATGTTAGATTTGCCGGTTTATGATACTCAATGTGGAGCCAAAGCATTCTCTCAAGATATAGCTAAAAAGATATTTGCTGATCCATTTATATCTAATTGGAGTTTTGATATAGAAATTTTCTTTAAATTCATGAATATAGTTGGTAAAGAAAATGTTGAAAAGAGAGCAAAAGAAATCCCTCTAGAAGCCTGGAGAGATGTGGGAGATTCCAAAGTTAAATTTTCTTATTCCTTAAAACTTCCTTTTGAACTTTTAAGAATAAAAAAATACTATAAGAAAAAATACTGATTTTTTCTTATAGTAGTACGACAAAAATCGAAATTTTATGAATAAATACCTGATTGTAGGCTTAGGAAATATAGGAGAAAAATATAGCAATACTCGGCATAATATAGGTTTTTTACTGGTTGATAGATTAGTTGAAAAACTTGGAGGTAGTTTTAAAGCACAAAATTTCGGTCAAGTTTGTGAAACTTCATATAAAGGGAGAAAAACTTTTATTCTAAAGCCCGATACTTATATGAATTTAAGCGGTAATTCAGTTAAATATTGGGTTACTAAAGAAAAAATAAAGCTCGAGAATTGCTTAATTATTTGTGATGATTTAAGCCTACCCTTTGGTACTATTCGTATAAAATCCAAAGGAAGCAGTGCGGGTCATAATGGATTGAAAAGTATCGAAGAAAAGTTACAAACGCAACAATACCCGCGATTTCGTTTTGGAATCGGTAATAACTATGTAAAAGGTAAACAAATTGAATATGTTTTAGGGGAGTGGAACGAAGATGAAAAAAAAGTTCTTAATGAAAGAATCGATATTAGTACAGATGCAATACTATCTTTTATTTTTTCAGGTTTAAATAATACTATGAATCAATATAACGGAAAATAAAAAATCCTTATAAAAGTATTTAGTACTAAAAATAAACAATTTTTAAAATTTAAATACAATTAATACTAAAATCCACTACTAATTTTTAAGCAAATATTTATTTAAAAAACTAATAGAAAAAGTATAATTAATTTTTTTCTAAAGATAAAATAGGGTATTTATCAAGAGTTTCAAATATGTAATGTTTATCGCTTTTCAATACAGAAATAAATTTCTGTAAAGAATCAGCATATTGCGGTTTATCAAACATTCTGTCATGAACTAGAATTACTATGGAATTAGGACTATGTGTTCTACCGTTTTTCAAAGTATTTTTAACTTTTTTTATCATTTCAGTAGCACTTTCAACCGGAATGTTACTATGAACAAATCTCCATTCCAAATCCCAACCATATACAGAATAACCTATAGAGTCGAGTTTTTTGGCAACATTAAACGCAGAAGATTCGCCTTTAATCTGATGATTAACCGCCCAAGTATTTCTGCCGGGAAGTCGAGCTATTTTATGTTTAAGATTTAATTTACTTTCAGCCCGTAAAAAATCCTGTAGAGCACTTTTAGCATTCTTATAAAATAAACTATATTTATTATTAGCATGGGTATCACTATGATTGCAAACGATAAATAATGGATTATTGTTTATGGAATCCACTAACTGTTCTCTTACTATTCCCGTATTGTGAACACCTATCATGAAAAAAGTAGCTCTAACATTGTACTTTTCCAAGATACTTTTACAATTATGCGTGCCCGGTAACTGAGGACCATCATCTAAGGATAAATATATATAGTATTTATCTGAGGAATCTTTTATGATTCCTTTATGATTATGTCTAGTTTCGGTATATTTATCTTGATCTTTATTTTTCTTAGCGACACTGTCTGATTTATAAGAATTTTTATTATTAGGATGAGCAGGTTTAGTTAAAGAATCTTTTTTACCGTGATGTATAGTAGTATCTTTTGAATTATTATGATGTGTGCCGGTTGTGTCTGAAATAGAAGTTACATTAGTAACATTTTTTTCAGGTATAGCGTTTATTTTTTTGTTATCTTCTTTCTTACAACTTAGTAAACTAATAAGTAATATGAGGGTTAAACAATATAATTTCATATGGATAGCTAAAATTTTTTAAAAAATTTTAAAAAATAATTTCGTCATAAATCATGCCATTTTATTTTATAAAACATATTATAACTTTTTTATTATAAAATGGTTACATTTTATAGTAACTATATTTTAATTTGAAAATACTGAAATATGATATCATTATTTTTTATGTAAAGTATAATTTTTTTCAAAAGGTTTTAATAAAAAATCCTAAATGATAAATATACAATTATTTAATAGATTTTAATAAATTAACTTTTTAAAATTATAGTATAAATTAAACAAAACTAATATTACTATACTTTCCAATAAGAAATGTTTGAAAATATACAACTATTATTTAGAGTGAATGAATTACAAAATCAAAACTATAATAATTAATCTAATTGTAACAATTAAAATAAAAGGTAAATTTAATAATATTTTGATTAACGTATTTGTATTTTATTTAAAAACGGATCATATAACTTGGAACATATAAATAAAGTTTACACAAAAATAATATTTTTGTTGATTTTAAGTAAACACCTTTTGTAACTTTGTCATTGTGCGTAAGATAATTCATATAGATATGGATGCATTCTATGCCTCAATCGAGCAAAGAGATCATGAGGAATTTAGAGGGAAACCTTTGGCCGTTGGATTTGCAGGAGAAAGAGGAGTAGTTGCTGCAGCCAGTTATGAAGCAAGAAAATTTGGCGTTCGTTCAGCAATGTCCTCCAAACAAGCAATTCAACGATGTCCCGGCCTGATTTTTACTTTCGCCCGTTTTGAGATTTATCGTTCTGTTTCAAAACAAATTAGAGACATTTTTTTTCAATATACCGATTTAGTAGAACCCTTATCGTTAGATGAAGCATTTTTAGATGTAACCCATAATTTTAAAAATATGGAATTTGCAAGGGATATTGCAAAGGAAATAAAAAATAAGATTTTTAAAGAAACCGGATTGACAGCTTCAGCAGGTGTATCCTTCAATAAATTCCTTGCAAAAATAGCTTCTGATTATAATAAGCCCGATGGCTTATTTATAATTACTCCTCAAAAAGCAGAGAAATTTGTTGAGAACCTTAAAATTGAAGATTTTTTCGGAATAGGAAAAAAAACTGCAGAAAAAATGCATCAAATAGGAATTAATACCGGTTTAGATTTGAAAAAAAAATCTGAAGAAGATCTTATAAAGCTATTTGGTAAACACGGGAGTTTATACTATTTAAATGCGAGAGCAATTGATAATCGGGAAGTAAATCCCAATAGAATACGAAAATCAGTAGGTTCAGAAAATACATTTATGGAAGATACAAATTCTTTACCTCGATTGTATGCGGAATTAGAAACTATCTGTAGAGATGTAATTCACAGAATGAATAAAAATTCTTTTAAAGGCCGTACCGTTACTTTAAAGATAAAATTCTCTGATTTTAAAATAATTTCGCGAAGTAAAACCATAACGAGTTTTATAACGGATTTTCCTCAACTCTATAAAATTGCTCTGGAATTACTCTATTCACTTGACTTGGATAAGAAAATTAGATTGATAGGGGTAAGCATTAAAAATTCGGAATCGGATTTAGGAAATGATATACCAAAGAATTTTCAATTAAAAATTCCTTTTAAGGAATTTAAAGATTCATATCAGTAAATTTCTAAATATATATATATTAAAAAATTAATTACTTCTGTATTATAAAATATGTTTTCCATAAGAATTCATTATTTTAAAAACAGATTAAAAAAGACTGGAATTTTGTTTCATAAGATAAAAAGTACACTACTAAAGCGTATAAACTAAAAAATATCTAAAACTCAAAAACTTTTAAATTATCCCTAATTCAATAATTAAACTTAATAATTGTTTAGTGTCTTTTGCATTAAAAGATGCTCTTAATAAGGCAAGCCTCTTTTCTATTGAACTTTCACTATTAGGCACAATTTGATTTTCTTTTAAATGTTGTTCCACCTCTTTTTGAGTATTTCCTTGAGAAAGTAATTTTAATAAATTGATGTCATATTCCGATAATTCGTATAAATTATTTTGAGTTGTTTTGTAATTATCGTTGGAAATATAGGTTTCATTTTGATTTACCGATATAATTGCTTTATGTAATTCTTTGGTGTCATTTCTGCCTTTGGTTACAAATCCATTAATTTTATACCTGTCGAACATAGATTTAATTTTATGAAACCTATTTTCAATCGAAAAAACGATAACTTTAAGATCAGGTTGTTCCTTTTTAGCTGCTAATATTAAATCCTCGCCTCCTTCCAATTTTTGTTCTCTATAATCAGAAGCAAAAGATAAATCGGTTATTAATAGATCATAGGGATCATGATCCATAATTGCTCTTTTGATTTTAAGTAAAGCATCATCACAATAAAAAGCCTGGTCAATAATAGGAATTTTTAATTCCTCAACAGTTTTTTTAATCCCTATGTTGTAACTGTCAAAATCTTCAGAAATAAGTATTTTTTTTAACATTACTATTAATTAGATATAGAATATAAAATTTTTATTGAGCAGCCGGTCTTTTTGTTGCGATCAATAATATAATGACCTTTTTTTGGGTGTAACCTGTCATTTATGTTTTTTAAATCTGCGAGTGGTTTGGCACCTGAGCCGGCAAAACCCACGCCATTATCTGAATATTCAATGGAAATGATATAATCTTCTTTTTTAAATTTTAATGTAACAATATCAGCTTGACTGTGTTTTTTCATATTAGTCATTAATTCTTTAAGGATATAATATAAATCCTCTTTTTTGTTGTTTGGAATATTATCCCAAATATGGGATTCATTACCAATTAATATTATTCGGGTATCTTTTGAACCGTAAGGTTTAATCATATTTCGTAAAGTAATTGAAAATTCTTCATTTAAACTAATTTTATAATCTGAATCATGCGAGATATCTCTTGATTTAAGATATAATTGGTCTAATTCATCAATTATCTTTGTTGGTTTTACATCTGAATTATTTTGAAGTTGAACCATCAAAAAGTAAATACCATTGGCTACTTCATCATGGATTTTTTTAGAATATTTCAATTTGGTTCGATGGACTTCTTCAATTTTTTCTTGTCTAAATTTAGCATTTCTTCTTTTATGCCAAAATATTACTAATATTACAATTATTAATGCTAAAATTATAATAGAACCAATCGTTACATTTTGTTGTAATAGCAAATAGTTTTTTTGAGCGTTTTCAGCTTTCAGTAATGCATTTTCTTCTTTATTACGTTCTACTTCATAACGAATTAAAGCAAATTGGTTTTTGGCTCGAATTCTTTTAAAATTGATTTCATCATTTAATCTAATATAAGAATTAAAATAATTTTTTTCATGTGTAGAAGGTGTATCTAAAAGAATAATTTTTTGCATCGCCGCAAGTTGGTCATCTATATTCCCTAATTTTAAAGCAATATCATACATTTTATTTGCATGAAAAATAGCTTTTTTAATGCTTGTTTTTTCATAGTATTCCGATAAATGATAATGATTAGCAATTTGTCCGATGGAATCAGATGCTTTTTCTCTTATTTTTAAGGCTTGATAAAGATCTTTATCCGCCTTATAGTTTGGATTATCGAGCCATTTTGCATAAGCTAAGTTATCAGTTATACGAGCTTTATGAAGGGGGAGATTATTTAAAAAGGGATCGTTAATTAACTTAGTTAAAATTTTAATGGCATTATCATAATTTCCGGCTTTAATATTAACTACCGCCTCATTGTTTTTTATGTTGATAACAGATATTTTACTGGTTGAAAATTTTAAAGCCAAATTATAATATTTTATGGCTTGATCGTAATCTTTTTGTTCAGTTTTAGATATGGCTAAGCAATTATATACAGCAGATAAGGAAGCATTATGTTGAGTTTTTTTAATATATCGTAATGCTTCAACTGCGGTCTCTTCACTTCCTATGTAATCTCCTTCATTCGCTTGGATGATGGCCATATCTATTAAACTTTTACCGATAAAGACATTATTATTATCAAGTAAATAGGCTTCTTTTGCATGATTGAAATAATAAAATGAGCTATCACTTTTATTTTTGTTTAAATAATAATGACCCATTTGAAAATAAATATTGGCTAAAAGTCCATTATTCTTTTCTTTTTTTAGCCTATATATTTCTTTATACGTTAATTGAATGGTTTCATTAGTATAATAAGTAAAAGGAGTATTATATATTTTTGATTTTTTAATTGAACTATCAGATTTCTTTTTTCGTATAGTAAAATCTTTGCATGAAGGAAAATATAGCAATAAAACAACAATATAGGATAAATATATAATATAAGTTTTCATTATTTACTAAATATAAAAATATTAACTTATAATATTGAAACTTATTATGTATTAAGAATTATATATTTATTAAGTAAAAAAAAGACAAGGAATACATGTATTCCTTGCCGTATAAATATCTATAAAATATAGATAGAATTAAAATATTTTATTTTTTTGAAATTCAATCATTTTTTAGAATTAGAATGAATTATCTCACTGGATTCTGAGCAGTTTCTCCGCTAATATCCATTCTTCTTACCGGATTCTGAGCAGTTTCTCCGCTAATATCCATTCTTCTTACCGGATTCTGAGCGGTTTCTCCACTAATATCCATTCTTCTTACCGGATTCTGAGCAGTTTCTCCACTAATATCCATTCTTCTTACCGGATTCTGAGCAGTTTCTCCACTAATATCCATTCTTCTTACCGGATTCTGAGCAGTTTCCCCGCTAATATCCATTTTTCTTACCGGATTCTGAGCAGTTTCTCCACTAATATCCATTCTTCTTACGGGATTCTGAGCAGTTTCCCCGCTAATATCCATTTTTCTTACGGGATTCTGAGCAGTTTCTCCACTAATATCCATATCAATCCTATAAATTCCAATCTCTGTATTTTCGGAATTATTTTCCTCTTTATGTGTCTGACTATTTAATGTATTTTCTGCAGATAAAGTTTTTTGCATTGGGATATCGCTATAATCGTCGTTGCATGATGTTATAAATAAGCTTAAAGATAAACTTACTATAGATATTGATATTTTTTTCATGTTTATTGTTTATTTAATTTTTACTTAATAAAAAATGTATCTAAAAATTTTTAGATAACTAATTAGTTGTTTTCTAGCATTTAAAATACAGTTATGCATTAGGGAAGCAAGCAATACTAAGTGGCAGATATTTAATAGGCTTCCCAAATCTATTAAAATACTACTACTTGTTTATTCCTTATTAGAATACATTTAGTACCTTTGCTGTGAAATATACTAACAAAATTCAAATACAAAGTAACTGATAATATAAAGTAAAATAAAGACATACTAAAGACTTTTTAAAGACATTTAACAAATTTTGCTTCTTTTTTTATTGGTTGCAAAAAGGTATTAACTAACTATTAGAATTAAAGTATGGGATATAAAGAAGTAATTAAGAAGATAGTTTATGCGGCTTTTAATAAAGCTAAAAAAGAATCGTTACTTGTGTTGAAAACTCCTCTTTCAAAACATATTTCCTCTAAAATCGAAAAAGAATATAAGACATGTATTAGTGAAAAGACCTTTATAAGATATTACGATAAATATATAGGAGGAAGAGAAAAAGCGACAGGAGAACCCAACCGACATATATTAGATTTATTATGTAAATACATCGGGTATGAAAATTTTGTTGATTTTTATAACAAAGAAAAAAATTTACCAATAAAAAAGCATATTATTTGAAAGAGATAGGCTACTGATTAATTTTTGTTAAATAAATTTAGTATTTTTTAAATTATTGCTAATTAAATAATTGTTCTTTCATTTTTTTATTTAGTAAAAGGATGCGATGAGGTTTCTAATAGTTTTAATAACTTTGTAGTATGCCTGATATAATACACTTACTTCCGGATAATGTATCCAATCAGATAGCGGCAGGAGAAGTAGTACAAAGACCTTCTTCTGTAGTAAAAGAACTTTTAGAAAATGCTATCGATGCAAAAGCAACGCAAATTCAACTTATCATAAAAGAAGCGGGTCGAAATCTAATTCAAGTAGTTGATAATGGGGTGGGAATGAGCGTAACTGATGCAAGAATGTCATTTGAAAGACATGCAACCTCAAAAATAACAACTACAGAAGATATATTTCATATTCATACCAAAGGCTTTAGAGGAGAAGCATTAGCCTCCATAGCAGCAGTCTCTCAAGTTGAATTAAAAACTCGTAAAGAGGAAGATGAATTGGGTACTCATATTATTATTGAAGGGGGAGATATCATTTCTCAACTTCCCGTAAATACAGCAGTAGGATCCACATTTTTAATTAAAAATTTATTTTTTAATGTGCCGGCAAGAAGAAAATTTCTAAAATCCAATTCCGTTGAATTTAGACATATTTTAGATGAATTCCATAGAGTTGCTTTAGCACATGAAGATATACAGTTCCAATTATTTAATAATGACGAAGAAATGTTCAGACTTCGTTCAGGAAGTTTGTTGCAAAGAATTTCAGAGATCTTCGGCAGAAAAATTCAACATCAATTAATCCCAATTGCAGAACAATTAGATTGGATAAAATTAAATGGATTTATAGGAAAACCGGAAGGTGCTAAAAAAGCACGAGGTGAACAATTTTTTTTCGTTAATCAAAGGTTTTTTAGATCGACCTATTTAAATAAGGCGGTACAGGATGCTTTTGAAGGATTGATCCCGCCACGGTTTTTGCCTTCATTTTTTCTTTATATACAGATTGATCCGGAAAGAATAGATGTTAATATTCATCCGACTAAGACAGAAATTAAATTTGAAGACGAGGCGTCAATATATGCATTATTAAGAACAGCCATAAAAAAATTCCTTGGGGTTTATAATGTTGTTCCAAGCTTAGATTTTGATCAAAATCCTGATTGGAGTTTTTCCTTAAATAAAAAAGATATTCCCGTTGTTGAACCTAAAATAAATATTAATTCATCCTATAATCCGTTTGATACCAAACCCGGTAAACCATCACGTGCCGAAAAAGTCAATTTGAACGAATTATATGCATCTTCCAGACAAGAAATTTTAACTTCTGAAATGTTTGATAATCCTAGTGAAACTATCACCGAATCCTCACTATTACGATTATCCAATGGGAGATGGATTACTGAAAAAGATTCCAATGTATGGATTTTAGATCCCTATAGAATACATCAGACAGTTTTATATGAAAATCATATCAAAAACTCGAAAGGGAATGTCTTAAGTCAACAATTATTGTTTCCCATAGAAAGACCAGTATATGATCTTGAAAAAGAGAAATTAGATTCAATTAAAACCGCATTATTTGCAGAGGGTTTGGATATGGAAATTGAAGAAGATTTACTGACGATAACAGCAATACCATCGGATGTTATGCAAGAAAAAATAATTGAATTAATTGACTATTTATTAAGTGAATTATCAGAACATTCCGAAGAAGAATTTTCTATATTTTTTAGTAAAACAATTTCAAAAGTTTCTGCCAGAAAAAGAAATGAATTTATACAACCGTCTCATTTCTTACCTATTTGGGAGAATTTCATAACTTTAGGATGTCCTAAATTTAATCCTTTTGGAAAAAGAAATTATGAAATATTGCCCATGCCAAATTTCGATTAATAACCATCATTTAGAACAATTAATTTTTTAAAATAATGAATAGAACCATACCAGCGGTAACTAAAAATCTTTTACTATTAAACACTCTGTTTTTTATAGCAACATATATATTATCTACTCGCGGGATAGATCTCACGGTTCTTTTTGGAGCATATTTCCCTTTATCCCCCAATTTTCATTGGTATCAAATAATTTCTCATATGTTTATGCATGGAGGATTTACACATTTTTTCTTCAACATGTTTTCCCTGTGGATGTTTGGATCTGCTGTAGAACAGTCTTTAGGAGCTAAAAAATATTTGATCTTGTATTTCGTTTGTGGGTTAGGAGCTTTTGCTTTATTCAATTTAGTTAATTACTTTGAATTCAAGCAAGTGTATGATTCTTTAGTGTCTGCCAATGTTCCTTTAAACGAAGTTGGCAAATACGCAAAATTAAGTTATGAAATAGCAAATAATAATGTGGAACAAAAAGCATATGCATGGTTGAATACTTTGCCTCAAGGGACTAATCAATACATTGCAAGCAAGCTATATGTAGATTTAGTCACCCCAATGGTGGGAGCCAGTGGAGCCATTTATGGGATTTTAGTAGCCTTTGGAGTGATGTTTCCTAATTCCGTATTAATGTTAATCTTTCCACCGATACCAATGAAGGCTAAATATTTTATTCCGATAATGGTTTTATTAGAATTATATTTAGGAATTCAACAATCGCAAGGAGATAATGTAGCACATTTCGCTCATTTGGGAGGAGCCGTTTTTGGATATTTTTTGACTCGTCATTGGCTAAAAAACAGATATCGTTGGAATTAAATCAGTTGTATGGACAAAAAGATGATAAATATATGGGATTATTATAAAAATGGAACAGAAGGAATTAAACTCATTTTCATCTCTGTGTTGTTTTCATTTTTTTATTGGATTTTAAACTTTTTATTAATTAAAACGTTTGATTTTTCAATAACCTCATATGTTTTGGTTTCTGTAAATAATTTTCTTCCATTTATTTGGACTATTATAACCTTTCCATTTATATATACTAATCTTTGGGATTTATTAATTGCCGCAATGATTATTTATTTCGTGGAAAAAATTTTCAGAATATATTTTAGTGGATCAAGTTTTTTAAAATTTTTCATTTATGGCAATTTAATCGGTTGTATAGCTTTTTTACTTACAAATGTAGTTGCCGATCAGGAATATACCCTTTTAGAAGGTGGGATGTTGGGTGTTTATAGTTGCTTATTTGCAATAATTTCATACAATCCAAAAATGCAAATATCCCTATTTCCCATACCCTATCAACTACCTCTTTATGTCGTTGGAATAGTGTTTGTGCTTTTTGATGTTGTTAATTTGCTCAACTATAATGAACTTATCGGAGTATTTATAGCTAGAATAGCAGCTGCAAGTTTTGGTTTTTTTTATATGAAGTCTTTCCAAAAAGGAAATGATTTTCTAGTATTTCCTATTCCCAATTTTAAGAAGATTTTCAGCCATGTCGGAGCTTATTTTAAAAAACTAGATAAACCTAAATTTAAAATTGAAAAAAGCGATAAAAAGCAATATACATCGCATCACTCCAGACCTTTATCGGATGAAGAATTTAATTATAACAAAGTAAAGAAACAAAAACAGATCGATACTATATTGGATAAAATTTCAAAAAGCGGATATGATAGTTTGACGAAACAGGAAAAAGAATTTTTATTTAATTCTTCCAAATGAAATATTTAAGAATATGATGTTTATAAAAAAGAGCAAATTAAATTATCTAATTCTTATAATACATCTTAGTATAGCTATTTTACTGTTTCTGACTTATTTTAATAAATTTATTGAACCCAAGACATTTCCATATTTAGGCTTACTGGCTCTTATATATCCCATACTAATTGCTCTTTATTGTTTGTTCACTATATTTTGGCTTATTAAAAGACAATTAATTTTTGTACCATTCTTTATTATCACCCTTTTTTTACTGTTTCCTATAAAAAAATACGTTCATTTTGGGGAATTGAATAATCAACCGATTCGGAATAATGAACTTAAAATTTTAACTTATAATATTAGATATGCAAACGATAATAAAGACTTACGATCCCTGGAAAACTATATTCATCAAAAAGATATTGACATTGCATTTTTTCACGAAATCTATACCAGACAGTGGAGATCAAAAGAAATATTTTTAGCTGAACGCTATAATGCAGCCTTTGATTTAATTGGCATATCATCAAAATATCCCATTATAAATGAACAAAAAATAATACTGCCGGGTAATGGATTTGCATGCTTGGTAGATATACAGAAAGATCAGGATATAATAAGATGTTTCAGCATATATTTAGAACCTATGAATCTTTCTAAAAATTTATTCAAAGCCAACAGCCTAAAACATTTTGGAGATAATTTAGAACTGATAACGGAAAAATTAATAAAAGGTTTTCAAAAACATCAAGTTCAAATAGATTTACTTTCAAAATATATAAAAGAATCACCCTATCCCGTACTTGTGTGTGGAGACTTAAATTCGGTACCCTTATCGTATGAATATTTTACCTTGAAAAAAGATTTGACAGATGTATTTGAAGAAAGTGGGAAAGGATTAGGATGGACTTTTTATGATTATTATTATCCCATCAGAATTGATTATATATTTGCAAGTAATAACTTTACGCCGATGCAATGTTATGTAGATAAAACAATTACTATTTCCGATCATTATCCGGTACTGGCAACATTGAAGTTAAATTAATGAGCTAAATTTCCGGTTCTATTTTAATTAAATTAACAGTATATAAAAAAATTTAACTTAAAAAAAAATATAACTTTGCAAATTAGTAGTAAATTAAAATAACTAATTGTGCAGCAGATTGATTCTAAGAAATCTAAACTTACTTTTATAGGTTTAGTAGTTACCATCGGGATAGTTTTTGGTGATATAGGAACCTCTCCATTATATGTAATGAGAGCCATAGTTGCCGCCAATCACACAGATCATATTTCAGAAGATTTTATCATAGGGGCTTTATCTTGCATCATTTGGACGTTAACATTGCAAACAACCCTAAAGTATGTGGTAATAGCGTTACGAGCTGATAATAATGGAGAAGGTGGAATTCTAGCGTTGTATTCGCTGGTCAAAAAGATGAAGAATAAATGGCTGTACATAGTAGCCATTTTAGGAGCCGCAACATTAGTTTCTGATGGGGTAATTACTCCTTCAATGACCATTATGTCGGCAGTAGAAGGACTTAAAAGTTATAATCCCAATACAGAAGTCATACCCATTACCATATTTATACTTATAGTTCTTTTTGTCGTTCAACAATTTGGAACCCAGTCCATAGGTAAATTTTACGGACCGATCATGACCCTCTGGTTTATCATGTTATTACTACTGGGTGCTATTCAATTTATACCTAATTTATATGTAATAAAAGCAATAAATCCCTATTACGCTGTTAAGTTAATGCTTATTGTGAGAGACAGTGCAGAAACTGCATTAGAAGCTAAACATATGATTTTACTAATTATGGGTGCTGTATTTCTGTGTACCACCGGAGCCGAAGCATTATATTCCGATTTGGGACATTGTGGAATTAAAAACATCAGGATAAGTTGGGGCTTTGTAAAAATTTGTTTAATCATAAACTATCTCGGACAAGGCGCATGGATTCTGTCTCATCCTGTAGAAGCAGCTAGTGGAGGAAACCCATTTTTTATGATGATGCCCGATAACTTTGTAATCATTGGAGTAGGGATGGCTACCTTGGCAGCGGTTATAGCAAGCCAGGCCTTAATAACTGGATCTTATACTATATTTAGCGAGGCTATGTCTTTGGACTTTTGGCCGAGGCAAAAAATTGAATATCCCACCCATGAAAAAGGTCAAATGTATGTTCCGGCCATAAATTGGGGTTTACTCATATCCTGTATTTTTGTAGTATTTTATTTTAAAGAATCTTCTAAAATGGAGGCGGCTTATGGTTTGGCAATTACCATCACCATGCTGATGACAACCATTTTATTACTTTTCTATTTATATAGCAAAAAAGTAAATATATTTTTTATTTTACTATTTGCAATCATATATTTTATCATTGAAGGAGGATTTTTCTATGCCAATGCGTTGAAATTTGAAGAAGGCGGATGGATTACCATGATGTTAGCCGGTTTGATTGCTTTCTCTATGTACATTTGGTATAATGGACGCAAATTGAAGAATAAATACGTACAATACGTAAATATAAAACCTTATCTACCTATTATACAAGATATGAAAACTGATACAGACATATCGAAATATTCAACCCATTTAGTATATATAAGTAGAGCAGGTAAATCAGAAGAAATAGAAGCAAAAATTTTATTTTCCATAGTCAATAAAAACCCTAAAAGAGCAGATTACTATTGGTTCCTTAGAGTTGAAAATGATACAAACCCTTATACGTTTGAATATGATGTATTAGAATTAATACCCAATACCTTATACAAAGTTAATTTTAAATTAGGATTCAAAGTAGTTCCATTAATAAATATTTATTTTAGTCAGGTACTTGAAGATTTAAAAATCTCAGGAAAGATAGATTTGTCAAGCAATTATCCATCTTTGAAAAAATATGATATTCCTGCAGATTTTAAATATATTCTTATAGATAGAGTTTTCAATCAAGAATATTTGTTTTCATTAAAAGAAAGGTTTATCTTACGCTTTTATAACATGGTCAAATATATAGGAATATCTGATACCGCTGCTTTAGGCTTAGATACTTATAACGTAGAAGTGGAAGAAGTACCTATGCTTACGGATGTAATATATAAAAGCAGGATCAAAAGAGTGAAGAATTATAAATAAATATTTAGATAAATTTCATGACTTATGAATAAAACTAAAATCATAATTACTGGGGGCTTAGGATTCATAGGTTCTCATACGGTAGTTGAATTGATTCAATCAGGATTTGAACCGATAATTATAGATGATTTGAGTAATTCAGAATTATTTATATTAGAAAGAATAGAAAAAATTACGGGATGTAAACCCAAATTCTATTCATACGATATAGGTGATTATAATAAATTACATCAAGTATTTACGGATAATAACGATATTTCTGCCTGTATACATTTTGCAGCTAAAAAATCAGTAGGAGAATCTATGGAAATTCCTCTTACCTATTACCGGTCAAATTTAATATCTCTTATGAACCTATTGGAAGTTATGAAGGAATTTAAGGTAAGAAAATTGGTCTTTTCATCCTCTGCAACCGTATATGGACAGCCCGAAAAATTACCTGTTACAGAAACCTTTCCAATTCAAAAAGCCCTATCTTCTTACGGAAGTACCAAGCAAATGGCGGAAGATATAATAGAAAAAGTTTCAGCAACGGGTAGCTTACAAGCACTTTCTTTACGATATTTTAACCCGGTAGGAGCCCATTCATCTTCCTTAATTGGAGAATTGCCGAAAGGAATTCCCAGTAATTTAATGCCATTTATTACACAAACAGCATTTGGAATTAGAAAAGAATTGACAGTATTTGGTAACGACTATAACACCGCCGATGGAACATGCATAAGAGACTATATTCATGTGGTTGATCTAGCGAAAGCTCATGTAAATGCTTGTGAGTATTTACTGGCAGATAAAGGAGATTTGTCGCATGATGTATTTAATATAGGAACAGGGCTTGGTAATTCTGTTTTAGAAATAATAAATACCTTTGAAGCGGTTAATAAGGTTAAAGTACCTTATGTTATAGGAGGCAGAAGAAATGGAGACGTAGAAAGCATCTATGCCGGTTGCGATAAAGCCAATCAAATATTAAATTGGAAAGCCAAGTATTCTTTAGAAGATATGGTTAAAGATGCATGGAATTGGGAAAAATCATATAGAAAATAAAGTAAACTATGTTATGGAAAGTAAAACAATATTCGAACTGATCGAAAAAGAAAAACAAAGACAAACCAAAGGGCTTGAATTGATAGCCTCAGAAAATTTTGTCAGCGATGAAGTAATGAAAGCCGCCGGATCTGTATTAACAAACAAATACGCAGAAGGATATCCGGGAAGGAGATATTATGGAGGATGTGAAGTAATAGACCAAATAGAAGAAATCGCCATAGAAAGTGCTAAAAAGTTATTTGGTGCTTCTTATGTAAACATTCAGCCGCATTCCGGAGCACAGGCAAATGCAGCCGTATTTCTAGCCTGTTTAAAACCCGGTGACAAAGTAATGGGGTTAGACTTAGCCCATGGCGGACATCTAACTCACGGTTCTCCCGTTAATTTTTCAGGAATAAATTACAACCCGGTTTTTTATAAAGTAAATAAAGAAGATGGGCGCATCAACTATGAAGATATGATTGAAACAGCCAGGAGAGAAAAGCCTAAAATGATCATAGTGGGAGCATCAGCCTATTCCAGAGATTTTGATTATCGAAAATTTAGAGAAATAGCAGATGAAATAGGAGCAATATTGATGGCTGATATTTCACATCCTGCAGGATTAATAGCTAAAGGAATTTTAAGTGATCCTCTACCTTATTGTGATATAGTTACCACTACAACTCATAAAACATTACGAGGTACACGAGGAGGAATGATTATGTTAGGTAAAGATTTTGAAAATCCCTTCGGACATAAAACGCCTAAAGGAGAGATAAAGATGATGTCACAAGTGCTAGATGGAGCTGTTTTTCCGGGAACTCAGGGCGGCCCTTTAGAGCATATAATAGCAGCTAAAGCGATAACTTTCATTGAAGCATTAAGTGATGGATACCTTGCTTATACCCATCAAGTCGTTAAAAATGCCGAAGCTTTATCTCAAGCATTGATAGAAAGAGATTTCACTATAATTTCAGGAGGAACTGATAATCATCTCATGCTAATTGATTTACACAATAAAAATATTACAGGTAAAGCTGCCGAAAAAGTATTAGAAAAAGCAGACATAACATGTAATAAAAATATGATTCCTTACGATGACCGGAGTCCATTTGTAACTTCAGGTATTCGATTGGGAACTGCAGCGGTAACCACCAGAGGGCTCAAAGAAGACGATATGATAAAAATAGCGGATTTTATAAATGAAGTTATCACAGATTCGGAAAACGAAAAGGTGATAGATAAAGTAAAAAAAGAAGTCAATGCTTTAATGGATTCTAGGCCTTTATTCCAATGGTAAATAAAAATATTGAATTTTAAAAAAAGTTAAATTATGAAAACTGATTATTTCTAATTAATAAGTTTTAGTCAGTTTTCATTTACATAAGATAGAAAACTTGATTTTTTATTTCTAATTAACAAATCAAGAAAAAAGATGATTTTTGCTAATATATTATTTTTTTGTATTTTTCGCGCTTTAAAATGAATACATAATGAAAGTCGCTAGGCTATTTGACATTTTATATTATCAATTAGAAAATAGGCCGATTGAAGTTTCCTTATCATCAAAAAAAAATGGAGTTTGGGAAGGAATATCAACAAAATCGCTTATAGATCAGGTTAACCAAGTTAGTAGAGGTCTTTTAAAATATGGAATTAAACCTGAAGACAGAATAGCTTTAATTACGTCAGTAAACAGAACAGAATGGATGATTATGGATTTTGCCATACAACAAATAGGAGCGGTAAGTGTTCCTATATATCCAACCATGAGCGATGACGATTTAACATTTATACTCAATAACAGTGAAGCTAAATTTTGTCTGATTTCTGACAAAAAGTTATATGATAAAGTACAAAATATAAAGGAAAATTGCCCTTCGCTTTCAAATATTTTTACCTTCGATGAGATAGAAGGAGTTCCCCATTGGTCGGAAATTAAAGAAAAGGGTGAAGAGGAATCCAATCAACAAGATGTTGAAACTTTAAAAAATAATATAAAACCCGATACATGGATGACGTTGATTTATACTTCCGGAACTACAGGAAGACCCAAAGGCGTTATGCTCTCACATGGAAATGTACTATCCAATGTAATGGGATGCCATACCAGGTTTTTAATGAAAAATGATGAGAAATTCAGAATTTTAAGTATTCTTCCCATCAGTCATATATTAGAAAGAATGGTAGTCTATGTCTTTATGTATAAATGTTATGGGATATATTTTGCAGAAGGTATAGATAAATTAGCTTCAAACTTTAAAGAAGTTAAACCTGATGTAATTCTAGTGGTGCCGAGAGTAATTGAAAAATTGTATGCATCCATATATAATAAAGGAACTTCTTCCGGTTGGATTAAAAAACAAATCTTCTTATGGGCACTCAATGTGGCTAAAAAATATCAACCCTTCAAACCGGCAGGCCTTTCTCATAAAATAGCAGATGCTTTAGTATTTAAAAAGTGGAGAGAAGCAGTAGGTAATAATCTTCAATTAATGATATGTGGAAGTGCCGCGCTATCTGAGAATCTTTGTCGAGTATTCTCTGCCGCGGGGTTACTCGTTACGGAAGGATATGGAATGACAGAAACGTCTCCGGTTATTTCAGTAAACGGTATAAATGATGAAGTCTACCGATTAGGAACGGTGGGGCCTTTATTAGACGGATATGAGGTTAAAATTGCAGAGGACGGAGAAATACTAACCAAAGGGCCGAATGTTTTCTTAGGGTACTATAAAGATGAAGAAAAAACCAAAGAAATATTTACGGAAGACGGTTGGCTTAAGACAGGAGATATAGGTTATATGAAAGATGGATTCTTGAAAATTACCGATCGAAAAAAAGAAATATTTAAAACCTCCGGAGGAAAATATATTATTCCACAAGTAACAGAAAATAACCTTAAGCAATCACGGTTTATAGGAGAAGCCATGGTAGTTGGTGACGGAGAAAAAATGCCTTGTGCGCTTATACAGCCTGATTTTGATTTTATTTCTAAATATATTAGTTATAAACATTTACCATTAAATTCTACTGCTTCGCCGGAAGAAATTGTCAATAATAAGATAATTAAAGATAGAATCATGCAAGATGTTGAAAAGGTAAATAAAAATTTAGGGAAATGGGAGCAAATTAAAAAAATAGAGCTTACCCCCAATGTATGGTCGGTAGATGGAGGAGAATTAACCCCTACCTTAAAATTAAAAAGAAAATTTATTAAAGAAAAATACATCAATTTATATAATAAATTGTATGATAAATAACTAAAATAATTTTCAACATGCTATTTTGTCATAAATTTTATTTGGCTTTAGATTTGATTTAAGGGTAACCATGAATAGGAATGACAATATTAAAATATTTGCCAATAAAGGCGAAAATCCTGAAGATTTTTATTCAAGATTTAAAGAACAGTTAGACAAAGAACATACATTTCCGGGGAATTATATGTTTAAGTTTATAATCCCAACGGAAAGCAAGAAAGTGGCTCAATTGCATAAAATTTTTGATCATGGCGGAGCTTCATTTTCAATGAAAGAAAGTAAAAACGGTAAATATACAAGCATAACCATTACTATGTATGTAACGGATTCAATTTCAGTTATTGAATATTATAAAGAAGCAAGTTCCATTGAAGGAATAGTAATGTTATAAGTAAAATTTTAAAAATAAAAAAGCATCAGAAAACTATTTTTTGATGCTTTTTTTATTGGAATATAGTTTAAATAAGTTTATATAGTAATAAAAAAACTATAATCAGCTAGAAAAGCGTACTATTTTTATTATCAATTATTAGCTATTATCCCGTCTTTCATAAGTAAACTTCTATCTGCCATAGAAGCTAAATGAGAGTTATGCGTCACAATTATAAAAGTCTGATTAAATTCTTTTCTTAATTGATAAAATAATTGATGTAAATCTTCAGCATTCGCGGAATCAAGATTTCCTGATGGCTCATCCGCTAAAATAATTTTAGGATTATTCATTAATGCCCTGGCAACGGAAACCCTTTGCTGTTCACCGCCGGAAAGTTCTCCGGGTTTATGCTCCAAACGGTGAGATAATTTCAGGTAACTTAATAATTCCTTTGCTTTATTAACTAATTTAGATTTAGATTTTCCGGCAATCATTCCGGGTAACATGACGTTTTCCAGTGCAGTAAATTCTGGTAATAATTGATGAAATTGAAAAATAAATCCAATATTCTGGTTTCTAAATAAAGAAAGTTCCTTATCTCTCAATTGAGTAATGGGTAAATTATCAATTTCAATAATGCTGTGATATCTTTCCGGATTTGACGGTTTGTCTAAAGTGCCAATGATTTGCAAAAGAGTTGATTTACCGGCACCGGATTCTCCCACGATGGTAACTATTTCACCTTTTTTTATATGGAGAGAAACACCTTTTAAAACTTCAAGGGAACCAAAAGATTTATGTATATTTTGAATAAGTACCATATAATATTTTATCAAAAATACTAAAAAATTAAGGAATATGAAGGCTCATTTCATTAGAGATAATTTTTCCAAATAAATTATAGGGTTTTAAAATCAGATAGACTTTATAAGTACCGGGAGGAATTTGAGAAACATCAATAAATAAAGTTTGGTCTGTAGAGCTTTTAGGCGGAAGAATTAATTTTTTATTAATTGAAATTATATTTTGAGGTTCAAAAGTTTTAGTATTGAAAAATAAAAATGCTAGTTCTTGAGGAGTACCATCACCTAAATTAATCTCTTTATTATAAGGATTTGTCCACTTAACATCGAGTGTTTGTGATTCTTCTTCGGATGAAATACTAGTGGGCTGTACTTCACATTTTATTTGGGAATAAGAATAAAATTTATCTACAGTTTTATAATACTCGTTTTTTCCATCCTCATCAACAAGGTAAACGGGAGATAATTCTTCCAATCCAAAAAATGTAATAGTTTTTCCTTGAATATTTTGTTCGGAATTCCAAATATCATATTGAGAATATCTATGAGTATAAACTTGTAAACAACAAGAAGGTTGTTGTGTATAAAAATTATATGCAGCCGCTTTTTGATAGCGTTCAAAAACAGCCAATCCCTCCGTTACTTCTTTAGCATTTAAAACAAATTCCTTCAATTTATACATGGGACTTTTGTGTATGACAGTGGGAAAGAATAATGATATTCTCACAAAAAACAATAGTAAAATATAAGCAAAAGAAAGTCCGGTGATCCAAACATTGTTTTTTTCTTTAAACGTTAAATAAGTTAAAGGAATGAGCGCAATATAAATAATTAAGTTCCATTGCGGTTGAATTACTCTGCTAAATGAAAATAAACTAAAAAAAAGGATTCCACCCAAGCTAATCCATTGTAAAGATCTTATCCACGGTTTATTTCCATCCAAACGTTTGAAAATACTTTTACCGTAAAAATAGAGAAGCAAAGGGTTACCTAATATAAATATGCCAAGTATCCATTTGATGAATGGATAAGTCACAGCTTTTTGTTTGCTCCTTTCAAAAAGATGATATTTTATAGATGCCCAATCGTGATCATACTGCCAATATAAATGAGGAATATATAAAAGCAAAGAAAACAACAAACTGAAGTAAAACCATTTATTTTTTAATAAAGAAGGGAGAAAAGGAATAAAAGTTAGAATAATCAATAATGCTCCCTGATATTTAGAATACATGGTAAGTGCCATGGATAAGCCCAAAAGTAAAGCATTTAGTAAATTATTTTTCTCAGTAAATGATTTCCATCTCCATAAAAATAAAGAACAGAATAAAAGCAAAGGAGTGTCGGGAGTAGATATAAATCCTAACGTTTGATAAAATCCGACAGATCCAAAAAGTCCTATAAATAAATAATTTTCTTTTAGCGTTTTAGGTTTAAGAATCAACAACCAAATACAATAAACGACTATCCAAGTTATAATCGATACAAATCGAACTCCCAAAGTTCCTTTGAAAAATAAATATCCCGCCTTGATAAATAAAGCAATCATAGGGGGATGATCATAATAACCAAAATCCAAATGATTCGACCAAACCCAATAATAAGCTTCATCATCAATTAAAGGAAGTGTTACCGATTGAAAAATATTAAATATGAATAAAATACCTATGAATATAAATTGGATGTTTTTTATGGAATTAACTTTCATTATTTACTAAATATTGATTTAATGTTAAAGTGATTCATAGGTTTATACATAGGTAATAAAAAACTTCTGAATCACAGACTGTTCCAGAAGTTAGCAAAAAAATATTTTTGGGTTATAAATAATTATAATTTTAAATTTTATATCTCCATCCAAAAGGATCATCAATTTCATTAGTTTGTATACCCACTAACTGTTTTTTAAGAAAAACGGCATAACTCTCTTCATCCGATAATTGAGGCAACTCCATGATAGAATCTTGATAGCCCAAATGAGAATACCTTGAAATTACCACGGCAGTACCACAACCGAATATTTCTTTTAGATTACCTTCTTGATATGCATTTACAATGTCGTCAACAGATATCCGTTCTTCCTTAATATCCAGATTGTGATATTTGGCTAAATGTACTAAGCTGTCTCTGGTAATACCGCTTAAAATCGTTGTGGAAGTAGGGGGGGTGTAAATAGTGTTTCCGATTCTTACCATAACATTCATAGTTCCGGATTCCTCAAAATACCTGTGATTTTTACTATCGGTCCAAATTACCTGATCAAAACCATTTTGATTAGCTAGAAATGTAGGATAAAAAGATGCCCCGTAATTACCGGCGCATTTAGTAAATCCAACCCCTCCGTCTACTGCACGAGTATAATAATCTTCAATTTTAATTTTTAAGGGTTTATCATAATAAAGTCCGGCAGGAGAAGTCATAATAGCAAAAGTATATTTTTTAGATATCCTTGCTGAAAACATTTCTTCAGAAGCAAACATAACCGGACGAATATATAGAGAAATACCCGGTTTAGTAGGAATCCAACCCCGATCCAAATCAATTAAAGCATAAAGTCCATCAAGAAAGATTTCTTTAGGTATTTGCGGCATAGCTAAACGTTCCGCAGATTTATTAAATCTTTCAAAGTTTTTTTCAGGTCGGAATAAAAAAACCTCATTATTTTTATCCTTATATGCTTTCATTCCTTCAAAGATGGCTTGGCCATAATGAAGAGCCATTAAAGCAGGAGAATAGTTCATCGAACCATAAGGCATAATAACCGGGTCTCCCCATTTACCGTTTTCATATTCACATATGAGCATATGATCAGATATGTTGGCTCCAAAAGGGGAGTCATTGGGATCGATTGTATCTAATCTGGAGTTTGATATTTTATTTATTTTCATTACTTAACTTGCTAAAATTGTTTATTGAACATTTCAAAATTAATAAATAAATCATTTGATAGATTAAAAAGAGTTGTAATTTTGAATGGATTTACGTTTTATGTTAGAAAGAACCATTATTACCACATCTGAAGGTACTAAAACCTTACATATTCCTGAATGGAATGAGACTTATCATTCCCGTCATGGTATCATGCAAGAAGCAGAACATGTATTTATATCTCATGGATTAGATCAATTAAAAATTTCTGAGATTTCCATTTTGGAAATGGGTTTTGGAACGGGTTTAAATGCTTTTTTAACATTATATAAAGCAATAGAAAAGGATTTGACTGTTCGATATTATACGCTGGAAAAATATCCTCTAACACATGAAGAAATTAAAGAGTTACAATACGGGACTTTACTAAATAAAGAAAAAGCAGAGGAATATTATCAATCGTTACATCAAGCAGAGTGGGGGAAGGAAACTCAAATTAATAAAAATTTTACTATCATTAAATTTAAGGCAGATTTTCTTGAATTAAGAAATTTACCTATTTCCGATATAAATGTAGTTTATTATGATGCTTTTGGAGCAAGAGTTCAACCCGAGCTTTGGGAAGAAGATATTTTTAAGCAAATCTTCGATCGGATGGCACCACAAGGATTGCTAACTACCTATTCCAGTAAAGGAAGTGCAAGAAGAGCCATGCAAAGGGTAGGATTTGACGTAGAAAAATTAACAGGACCTAAAGGAAAACGAGAAATGGTTAATGCATGGAAAAGATAACAAAATTAAATGTAAGAGTATATGGACTTTTAATAAAAGATAATTGTTTGATGTTTCTACACGAAATGTATGCGGGAAAACCATTACTTAAATTGCCCGGTGGAGGATTGGAATTAGGAGAAGGAACTCGGGATACATTGATTAGAGAATTTAAAGAAGAATTAAATTTAGAAGTTACAGTAAAAGAGCATTTCTATACTCAAGATTTTTTCCTGGAATCTAAATTAACTCCCGATAGTCAATTACTTACCGTGTACTATAAAGTGGAATGTAATGATCTTTCCAATCTTCAAATAATAGAAAAGTCCATAAATCAAATAGAATGGATGCCTTTAGATCAAATTACCTTAGATAGTATCCCATTACCGGTCGATAAAATTGTAGTAAAAAAATTACTTCATAAAAATACCTGAGTATTTAGAATGATTATACCGATTATATTAATTTATTCTAAATATAAATTGCTTTAAATCAGTTATTTAGAATAAATCTTTGAATCTTAATTTATAATTTTGTATCAAAGTTTTTAAATAAAATAATAATTGATATGGAATTAAAGTTAGCTAAATGCTGTGGTAATTGTGAGCATTTTTTGAATGGGCAGTTATGTACTATTAAAGAAATTGCAGTAAGCCAAAATCAAGTTTGTAATTCATACGAATTTAAAGTGATTCCTCATAGAGAAGATGATTGTTTGAAATGTTCTAAATTTCAGAAATCAAATTGCGCCCATCCTAAGGTAGCAAGTGAAGGTATTATGTGTACGGTATGGTATCCAAGAGCAACCGCCTCATAAATTTTTGAACTAATAAATTAATTTTTTAATATAAGGAATTGGCTTTTTGAAGTCAGTTCCTTTTTTTGCAGAGTAAATTTAGAATTAAAACAAAAAAGAGAGCTCAATAAAATTGAGTTCTCTAAATTGATAAATTAATGTATTAAATTATGAGAATAAAAAAAATTCTCTAAAAGAACGCTTAAAACTATTTTTACTATCTTTTTAATATTGACAACATATCGGTAATTTTTTATAATCGGAATCTTTAGCCTTATATTTTTCATTGCTGTACCCCGATTTTGCTATTTTCTTCAAAATAGCATTCAAAGATGTTTGCGTATCATCATAAGTTATAGTTGCAATTTTAGTGCCCGGATCCCATAGTACAGCAGAAATATTTGCTTCATAACCGGCTTTTTCAATAGTTTCCTTGCACATATTGCAATTACCGTAAACTTTTATTTTTTCAACTTTTTGATTATTTATTTGTGCATTTATTTCAGTAAATGAAATGAATATCAATAGGATGACAAAAATTTTTTTTATAAGTTTCATCATTTATGGTATATTTTAGGTAGCTTAAAATAATTTAAACAATTTAGAAATTTCAACTAAACTCTCTACTGAGCTATTTCCAATGACATATTTTTACCATTAAAACTTAACTGATTAATTTTCTTTAATAATTGATCAGTATAATTGGCGTCAACTTCGAAAAAGGTAAATTTATCTCTAATATCAATTTCGCCAATATCCGCTCTCGCACCTTTCGTGTTTTTATTAATTAAGTCAATAACCGTTACTTTGTTAAGATTATCTCTTTTGCCTAAATTAAAGAAAAAACGAGTGAAATTCCCTTTTTTACTTTTTCTGTTTCTTTTATTTCCGTCTTTTGAGTCTTTTCTATCCTTTCTGTTTCGGCTTGTAGAAGATTTTTTACCTCTTTCGGCTGCTCTTTCGTTCTTATCAATAGGAGCAATATCTTTCTCGTTTTTATAGAATTCCCAAGTTGATTTTAATTCAAGGAACATTACCCTTTTATAAAGTTCTTCTTTAGAAATGTTGGACAGATCAGGAATAGTGGAAAGTTCAAATTCTTCGGAATCAAAATCGGAATTAAGCAGCTTATCCGATAAATAAAGTTCTTTCGCTTTTAAAATATCCTCTTTGGTAGGAATTTTCATTTCTTCTACCTTAATAGAAGTTTCCTTTTTAATGCGATTAAATTTAACCATTTCGCTGGAACGGATAATAGCTATAGATTCTCCGTCTTTTCCTGCTCTACCGGTTCTACCGCTTCTATGAATGAAAACTTCCGGATCATCAGGTAATGAATAATGAATCACATGAGTAAGGTCATTTACATCCAATCCTCTGGCTGCAACATCCGTAGCAACAAGGATTCGTAAATTTTTTAATCGGAATTTTTTCATTACCATATCTCGTTGAGATTGTGATAAATCTCCATGCAAAGCATCAGCGGCATATCCTTGGTGCATTAAGAAATCTGCAACATGTTGAGTTTCCACTCTCGTTCTGCAGAAAATAATTGAATATATATTGGGATTTGCATCCAATACTCTTCGTAAACCGTTATTTTTTTGACGGTCACGCACCATTACGAATTTATGAGTAATATTTTTCTTTACTTCATTAATTCCTCCTGCTGATATTTTTTGTGCACCCTTCATATAATTTTTAGCAATAGCCTCTACTTGTTTAGACATAGTTGCTGAAAATAATAAAGTTTGTCTGTCTTTAGGCGTTTCTTTAAGAATTGTTTCCAATTCGGCTTTAAAGCCCATAGATAACATCTCATCTGCTTCGTCTAAAATCAACCATTGAATTTGGTTAATTTTTAGAACCCCTCTTTTAAGCATATCATTAACCCTTCCCGGTGTACCTATTACAATTTGAGGATTATTTTTCAAACCTCTGATTTGCTCAGAAATATTAGATCCGCCATAAACTGCCAATGAGCGTATTTTAGATAAATATTTCGAATAACTGGCAATATCTTTAGAAATTTGTAAACACAGTTCACGAGTTGGACAAAGAATTAAGGCTTGAACATGTTTTTGATAGGGATCTATCATTTCCAATATAGGTAATGAAAATGCAGCAGTTTTACCGGTACCGGTTTGTGCTAAAGCTATTAAGTCTTCTTCCTTGGATAATAAATAGGGAATGGTTTGCTTTTGGATTTCAGTGGGTTGAGTGTAACCCAACTCTGTTATGGCCTTTAACAAATCTTCTGATAGGCCATACTCTTTGAATAAATTCATCAATAATTTTTAAAAATCAATACAAAGATATGATTTGTTTGTTAATTAACAATTCAAGAATTGATTTATGTTTTTTAATAATTACTGAATTTATCCGTATTTTATTATTTCTTCCAGTTTTTCGATATCTTTTATAATAATGTCTTTGCCTTTCGTTTTGATCAGCATTTCTTGTTCAAACTTTGTAAGGGTATGAATAATGCTTTCTCTGGAATATCCTATAATTTCAGCAATTTCGGTTCTAGTTAAACTAATGTCCTTAAAATTTTTATTACAAAATTTTAAAATAAACATAGCCACAGCTCCTTCCACATTTTTAAAACTAAGATTAATCAACCATTCCATGGTTTCCCGTAGTTTAAATTCTAATTTATTGCTGATTTTAAGATAAAATGATTTATTTAATTCACAGATTTTTTGAAACAAGTTTTTGGGAAAAACCATTAATTTAGAAGCGGTAAGCGAGTGAGTACTGTAAGGATAATGTTCCAATAATATATAATCCTTACCTATAATTTCACCCTTTCGGGCTATATAAACGATTTTTCTTTTATTGCCGGATTGGTACGTCAATTTACAATACCCTTCCAATACAAAATATATATTAACCGCAAAACTGCCCTGTTTAAAAAGGGCTTCTCTGGAATCAAAGTCAACAATACTACAATTTTGAGAGAGAAACATTTTCTCCTCCTCAGTTAATATAGCATAAAAAGGGATGGTAGTAATCAGCTTCTCCATGTTCAAAAAAGTAAGATTTTTCACTTACAAAGGTAATTATATTGTTTTTAAAATACAAATAACATCACTTACAAAAAATAATGAAAATCTTAATTATCTGTTTACATTTGCAATTATTAAATAATTAAAACTAAGATTTGTTATAAATATTATACATATTATTAGTTTTAAATTAAATAAAATTAATTTTTAGATGAGTAACACTTTAATGATTTTGCTGGAATTTATGGTTGTAATGGCAGCCATATTTATCGGGGCGAGAAAAGGAGGTTTAGGATTAGGTATTTTCGGAGGTCTTGGATTGGCTGTATTAGTTTTTGTTTTTAAGCTAAAGCCGCAAAATCCGCCCATAGATGTCATGTTAATGATAGTTGCAGTAATTACGGCAGCAAGTACTTTACAAGCATCCGGGGGTATAGACTATATGGTTAATATCGCTGAAAAGCTTTTAAGAGCTTATCCTCCTGCCATTACCATAGTAGCCCCTATTGTTTCTTATATTTTTACGATGATTGCAGGTACAGGACACATAGCTTATGCACTGTTGCCTATAATATCAGAAGTAGCCACCGATGCAAAGGTGAGGCCTGAAAGACCGTTAAGCATTTCGGTTATCGCATCACAACAAGCCATAACCGCAAGTCCCATTTCTGCAGCTACGGCAGCTTTACTTAGTGTAATTATGGTAAAAAACCCTGAATTAAGACTTACGGATATTTTAATGATATCAGTACCTTCCACTTTAATTGGAGTTATAGTTGCTGCAATTGTACAAATGTTTATAGGAGTTGATTTAGAAAAAGATCCCGAATATCAAAAAAGAATAAACGAAGGCTTATTAGAAATAAAAGAAAAAAGCAGCAAAAACAAAGTAAGTTTTGGAGCAAAATTATCTGTGATCATCTTTTTGGTTAGTGTTGTAGGGATAGTGGTTTTTGGTTCCATTGACGGAATGAAGCCCACTTTTAATGGAGTACCAATGGCTATGCCTCATATCATAGAAATACTTATGTTGGCAGCAGCAGGATGTATCTTACTATTTACTAAAACCAATGTAGAAAAAATAGCAACCGGTTCCATTTTCTCTGCAGGAATGCAAGCAGTAATAGCTATTTTTGGTATAGCCTGGATGGGTGATACATTTTTTGGTGGAAATTTAGATTTCTTCAAAGGAATGTTAACCACTATGGTTACAGAATATCCGTGGACCTTTGCAATAGCCTTATTTATTATGTCCATCATGCTGTTTAGTCAAGCAGCAACCGTACGAGCACTTATGCCGTTAGGGGTTTCCCTGGGCA
The DNA here is from genome assembly GCF_019469225.1 of Apibacter sp. ESL0432. Classification (NCBI taxonomy): domain Bacteria; kingdom Pseudomonadati; phylum Bacteroidota; class Flavobacteriia; order Flavobacteriales; family Weeksellaceae; genus Apibacter; species Apibacter sp. ESL0432. The sequence continues at coordinate 436,267 of NZ_CP048266.1, forward strand.
TACCTATCCCTAGTTTGATAGCTATGTTTCCGGCAGTAAATGGATATTTCTTTATTCCAAATTATCCAACCATAATAGCTGCAATAAACTTTGATCGTACCGGTACTACTCGTATAGGAAAATACGTAGTCAATCACTCTTTCCAATTACCGGGGTTTATCGCAACCATTGTAGCCGTAAGTGTAGGTTTTGGTTTAGCTTATTTACTATTTTAAAAATAAAAAAACAACCGTAAAAAAATTAATAAATAAAAAATTATGTACAGAGTCGAAAACGATTTGATAGGAGATTTAGAAGTTCCTGAAAATGCATATTATGGAATTCAAACTCAAAGGGCTGTAAACAATTTTCATATAACAGGTATAAAATTATCTAATTATCCGGAATTAATTAAAGCGTTAGCTTATGTAAAATGGGCGGCAGCAGAGACTAATTGCGAATTAGGAGTCTTAGATGAAAATATCAAAAATGCAATTGTAAAAGCATGTCAGGAAATTATAACCGGTAAATACGACAAAGAATTTCCAAGTGATGTAATTCAAGGAGGAGCAGGAACTTCAACCAACATGAACATAAATGAAGTGGTAGCCAATATTGCATTAGAAATAATGGGACATAAAAAAGGAGAATACCAATACTGTTCTCCTCACGATCACGTAAACCTTTCCCAATCTACTAATGATGCCTATCCAACTTCTATAAAATTAGCAGCAATTAATTCTAACATGATCTTAATTGATCATTTAAAACAATTAATTGAATCTTTCCGCAACAAAGGAAAAGAATTTATGCATGTTTTAAAAATGGGAAGAACCCAATTGCAAGATGCAGTGCCTATGACTTTAGGGCAAGAATTTGAAGCCTTTGCAGAAACATTAAGCGAAGATGTGGAAAGGTTGACCCAAAATTCTAATTTATTTTTAGAAATCAATATGGGGGCTACAGCCATCGGAACCGGATTAAACGCAATCCCCGGATATGCTGAATTATGTGCTAAAAAATTAGCGGAAATAACAAAATTACCGTTTATATCTGCGAAAAATTTAGTTGAAGCAACCCCGGATACCGGATCATATGTTATTTACTCATCAGCTCTGAAAAGAGTAGCCATCAAGCTTTCAAAAATTTGCAACGATTTACGTCTATTATCATCCGGGCCTCGTTGTGGATTGAATGAAATCAATCTACCGGCTATGCAACCGGGATCTTCCATTATGCCGGGAAAAGTTAATCCCGTTATTCCGGAAGCAATGAACCAAACATGCTTTAAAGTTATTGGAAATGATTTAACAGTAACTATGGCTGCAGAATCCGGTCAACTCCAATTAAATGTAATGGAACCTGTAATCGCATACAGCTTGTTAGAATCAGTTCATATCTTAATGAACGCTATGGACTGTTTACGTGTAAATTGTATCGACGGTATAACAGCTAATGAACAACATTGCAAAGATATGGTATTAAACAGTATAGGAATTGTTACAGCATTAAATCCCTATATAGGATACAAAAACAGTACTAAGATAGCTAAAGAAGCCTTAGAGAAAAATTTAAGTGTTTATGACTTAGTGCTCGAAAATAAGCTTTTATCAAAAGAAAAATTAGATGAAATTTTAAACCCGCAAAATATGCTGGGGCCTCATAAGTATAAAGACTAATATAACCTTGAAAAGCAATTGATTTCTCAATTGCTTTTTCTTTTTTAGTTATATATACTATCCAGAAATTCATTGAAATATTGAACCTAATATAAATACTTTTAAGGAAGAATTTTTTAGACATTAAATAAGAATAGTGAAAAAATATAAGTTCATTTTGTTGGCATATTAATTGTATTTTATATAGAGTTATTTTATGGGATAAAAAATATTATTTTCTTTTTTTATCTCTAATTAACCTAAAAAATATTTATTAAAAAACAAGATATATGGAATGGATTTTAAAAACTATTCAAGGTTCTCCTGAATTAGCTATTTTTCTCACCTTAGCATTAGGTTTTGCAATCGGACAAATAAAAATTAAAGGATTTAGTTTAGGCGCCGTTACGGGCGTTCTTTTAATGGGGGTATTAATCGGACAGCTGGGTATTTCCATTTCGCCTACCGTAAAATCAGCATTTTTTCTCATATTTTTATTTGCCGTTGGATATAGTGTGGGTCCTCAATTTGTGCACGGATTAAAAAAAGAAGGATTGCCGCAAATTGCATTTGCAGCCTTAGTATGTGTATCTTGTTTATTAGTAGGATGGGTTGCCGCAATTATTGCAGGTTTTGATGTAGGAAATGCAGCAGGATTATTAGCCGGAGCTAATACCATATCAGCAGTAATTGGAGTAGCATCCGATACAATAAATCAGTTAAGTATTGACTCTTCTCAAAAACAACAATTAATAAATCACATTCCCGTTGCGTATGCAGTAACTTATATATTTGGAACAGCAGGAACAGCATGGTTTTTATCATCCATTGGACCTAAGCTTTTAGGAAAAGATGTTATAGGGCAAACAAAAAAATATGAAGAATCATTAGGAGGAGAAATACAAGATGATGATTCAAGTTTAGAATATGCTTACGATGGAGCAACTTTTAGAGTAATAGAAGCAGGAAGTTCATTTTTTAATCAAAAACGCTCCGTTCAAGAGGTTGAAAATTTACTAGTAAACAAAGGATGGCCCGTCTATGTTGAACAAATTCGTTCAGCTTCCAACAATGAAATTATTTCAGATCCCAATCCTGATACTACTATCAATAGGGGAGATCGAATGGTTTTAAATGGCCCGTTAGATACCATCTTGTCTGATGAAAATCTGGTCGGTAAAGAAGTTGCAGATTTGGATTTATTGGATTTTAAGGTAGAAAGTTTAAAGGTAATGGTCGCCAATAAAGAAATAATCGGAAAATGTTTACATACCCTAAAATACAATAAAAACAGACACGGAGTAATCATATTAAAAATACATAGAGGAAAAACAACAATTCCTTTATTAAAAAATGTAACCATTCAACGAGGAGACATTGTGGAAATAGAAGGCAGGAAAACAGACGTAGATAAATTTGCTTCCTACTTAGGTTATCCGGAAAGACCCACTAATGTTACTGATATTCTATATATAGGATTGGGTATTTTTTTAGGAGGATTATTAGGGTCATTATCAATCCGTACCGGAAATATTCCCTTAAGTTTAAGTGCCAGTGGAGGAGTTTTAATTATGGGAATTATATTCGGATGGTTACGATCCTTGCGACCTACTTTTGGATACATTCCTTCGCCCTCAGTTTGGTTGATGAATAATTTGGGTTTAAATATGTTTATTGCCGTAGTGGGAATAAATGCAGGACCCGATTTTATTTCAGGATTGAAAACGGCCGGAGTAAGCTTATTTATCGCAGGAATATTTGTAAGTATCGTGCCCATGTTCATTGGTATATTATTGGGAAGATATGTATTTAAATTCAATCCTGCCATTACCTTAGGGGCTTGTGCAGGAGCCCGAACTACAACCGCTGCATTGGGAGCCTTGGAAGATACATTACAAAGTAAAGTTCCGGCCCTGTCTTATACCACTACTTATGCCGTTGGTAATACGCTACTTATTATATGGGGAGTAGTAATTGTTTTGTTAATGAGCTAGCCATTGAACACGTAAAAATTAGTAAAACAAGAAAAAAGTAAATAACAATGGATATTTCTAAACTAAAAACCTCTCGTCGTAAAGAGCAGCAATTAGAACAACTAAGCCCTTTTGAGTTAAAAAATGATTTGATTAAATTAGCCTCAGATCAACAAACCAAACCCACCAGAACCATGTTAAATGCAGGTCGCGGAAATCCCAATTGGATTGCAACAGTTCCTCGAGAAGCATTTTTTACCTTAGGAAGGTTCGGAATAGATGAATGTAAAAGAACCTTAAATAAACCCGAAGGATTGGCGGGTATACCCGAAAAAAAAGGAATAGGTAAAAGATTTGAAGCATTTTTGGAAAAAAATAAAGACCAACCCGGTATTGAACATTTAAAAAATACCTACAAATACGGTATAGAAAAACATAAATACGATCGCGACAGTTGGGCACACGAATTAGCGGAAGGAATTATCGGAGATCAATATCCAAGTCCGGTAAGGATGTTAAAACACATAGAACCCATAGTTCACGATTACCTCATTCAAGAAATGTGCGGGAATAATCCGCAAAGAAGTGGTAAATATGATATTTTTGCTGTGGAAGGAGGAACGGCTGCCATGTGTTATATTTTTGATTCTTTGATGGAAAACTATTTATTAAGAAAAGGAGATCATATTGCTTTAGGAGTTCCTGTTTTTACTCCTTACTTAGAAATACCTGAATTAAAAAGATATGATTTTAAGGTAACTTACGTGCATGGTACAGGAAAAAATAGCGACGGAACTTCCAACTATCAATATCCGGATGAAGAATTAGATAAATTAGGTGACAAAACCATCAAAGCCTTTTTCATTGTTAACCCAAGTAATCCCACCTCAGTAGAAATTTGCGATAAGAGTAGAAAATATCTCATAAAAGTAGTTAAAAACCTCAATCCCAATTTAATGATATTGACGGATGATGTTTATGGTACTTTTGTTCCCAAATTTAGCTCATTAATGAACGAATTACCACAAAATACACTTTGTGTTTATTCATTCTCAAAATATTTCGGAGCCACAGGATGGCGTTTAGGGGCTATTGCTTTATATGAAGATAACATTTATGATAAAATGCTAAAAGCAATACCTGAAAAAGAAAAAGCTAAAACAGCAAAATTATATTCCAGTTTGACTTTATATCCTGAAAAACTGAAATTTATTGACCGATTAGTAGCAGACAGTCGTCAAGTTGCATTGAATCATACTGCAGGATTATCCTTACCTCAGCAAATACAAATGATGTTGTTTGCATCGTTTGCATTATTGGATAAGCAAAATCACTATAAAAAAGTATGTACAGATTTAGTAAAACATAGATTTAATCTACTTTGGGAAGGAATGAATATACCTATCAAACCCGATCCGGAAAGAGCATCTTATTATTGTGAAATAGATATTCATGAATGGGCATCTAAAAATTACGATAAAGATTTTGTTACTTTCTTGGAAAAGAATTTTGAACCCGTAGATATACTTTTCAGATTAGCCGAAAAATCTTCCATAGTATTGTTAAATGGAGGAGGATTTGCCGGTCCGGAATGGTCCGTAAGAGTATCGTTAGCTAATTTAGATGACGATGATTATAAAACAATAGGAAAAAAGCTTTCCGAAACAATGTACGAATACGTAGAAGCATGGAAAAATTCAAAAAAATAAATTCAAATATTAATTATAATTATTTAACTATGAAAACAAAAAGTTTAAAAAATTTGTTCAGTTTGTTTGTATTGTTTATTTTTATGGCGGTTAACGCACAATATAAACCAACTATTTACATTTTAGCAACAGGAGGAACCATCGCAGGACAAGGGTCATCCTCTGTAACTCAGGCATATACAGCCGGTTCTATTACAGTAGATGAACTTTTAAAAGCAGTTCCTTCCATTAAAGACATTGCTAACATTAAAGCAGAGCAAGTAGCAAATATCGGAAGTCAGGACATGAATGACGATGTTTGGCTAAAATTATCGAAAAGAGTTAATGAATTGCTTAAACAAAAAGATGTAGACGGAATTGTAATTACCCACGGTACCGATACACAAGAAGAAACAGCATATTTTCTTAACTTAACCGTAAAAAGCAACAAGCCTGTAGTATTAGTAGGTTCCATGCGTCCATCTACTGCCATTAGTGCAGACGGTCCTAGAAATATTTACAATGCAGTTGCATGTGCTGGATCGCCGGAATCTTTAGGTAAAGGAGTAATGGTAGTAATGGATGATAAAATTATAGGGGCTGATGATATTACCAAAACGCATACTCTTTCTGTAGGAACTTTTGAAGATCCAAATTACGGGAATTTGGGAATCGTATATAACGGTAAACCCATTTATACCCGGGAATCTGTAAAAAGACATACAATAAATTCAGAATTTGACATAACTAACATAACTAAACTGCCTAGAGTTGAAGTAATTTTAAGTTATTCCAACGCTAAGTCATTATTTGTAGATGCTGCAGTTAATGCCGGAGTAAGAGGAATAGTTACAGCAGGAGTTGGTAACGGAAACATTACTACCGATCTACAAAATGCACTTGCAAATGCAGTAAAGAGAGGGATTGCAGTAGTTCGTTCCTCCCGAATTTCAATGGGACCAACTGCTCAATATGATGAAGTAGATGACGATAAATATGGATTTACAGCATCTTGGTACTTAAATCCGTATAAATCCAGAGTATTATTGATGCTTGCTTTAACCAAAACAAATAATTATAAGGAAATACAAAGAATGTTTACAGAATATTAAAAATTTATGAAGAAATTAAGTATTACGAAAAAAATTCTCATAGCGGCTAATTGTTTATTTTGTTTGTCCATGTTCGGGCAGCAAACCAATCCAAGTACAGGAGAAAACACTGTCAATGAACCATCTTTCAAATCCGTTCTGGATAAGTTATTGAAAGATGACAAAATGTTAAACATTATGTTTGATACTCGTGTGGATTATCAAGCTACTTTTAAAGGAAGTAAAACGGATCAAAGCAGTTTCAGAGGAAATACTGTAAAAGTATGGTTTGAAGGTGAAATAATTCCCGGGTTTCGTTACAGGGTACGTCATAGACTAAATACCCCTCAAAACGCATTGTACAGAGATAACTATTCATCAGCAACCGATCAAGCATATTTCGAAATTGATGCAGGAAAAAATTTAACATTCCGTGTAGGTAAACAAGCAGTACAATTCGGTACTTTTGAATTTGACTATAATGCTGCTGATGTTTACTTATATACTATGACCTATAATGACCTGGATGCTTATAAAACGGGGGTTAATGTAGCTTATAGAGTAGCAGGACAAACCTTAAATTTTGAAGTAGTAAATTCGGATGCTCCTCAATTTGCTACCGATAAATATAAAAATAAATCGTTAGCAGGTTTATTCTTATGGGAAGGTAGCCTTTTCAACAATGTATTTAGAACTCGATATGGATACGGGGCCTTTCAACATGATGCGAGCAAATATTATAACTGGATAACCATTGGTAACCAAATCAATCTTAAAAAATTTACAGCTGAATTAGATTGGTATATGGGAGATCGTGATATGGATTACGGGGATGTCGTTCAAAATGAAGATTTAGGATTAAGACATGTTAGAGACAATTCTGTTTCAGTTAATTTTAAATACGATTTAGGAAAGATAAAACCTTTAATTAAAGGAGTATGGAATAAAAGAAGAGATCAAATAAATTCTTCTTCCTATATTAATGGAGGTGTACAAGCAGCAGTTGAATATTATCCATTTACAGATCCGGCTATTAAAGACCTTAGATTCCACCTTATGTATGCGTATAACAGAACCAATTTTAACGGAATATATAACGGTTTAGATGGAATTAATGGAAATCAAATTATTGCAGGTATGCGTTGGTTCTTGAAAATCAAATAGAAATTGTACGATTATACTCAAATATTTTGACAAAAAAGCCTTATAATTTATTTATAAGGCTTTTTTTATACCTTAATTTTTTAAATGTAAAATTTAAACTTAGTAAAAATAAAAAATCATTTTAAAAATAATCGAAATAAAAATAGAGCTTATATTTTTCGGATGATTTTTCCGGTAGGAGTTTTTGCAAAACTTTCAACATAAATAAACTCTTTAGGTTTTTCATATTTATTTTCAAAATTGAAATCTAGAATTTGTTTTTCTAAATTGAGATCTTTTTTTCCGGCTATAATAATCACTACTTTACTACCTAGTAAAGGATCTTGTACGGATGAAATGATAAAATCAGTTTGAATAATGGATTTGAGTTGTTTTTCGACTTGTTCAGGAAAAATTTTAATTCCTCCGGAATTAATTACATGGTCCATTCTTCCTTTCCATTCAAATTCATTGTCAGAAATGAGCGAAACCAGATCATTAGTTACAATTTCTTCATCCAAAAATGGAGGAAGAATACACAAACAACCTCTTTCATCCACACGAATTTTAGTATTGGGCATAACTTTAAAAACTGAATTTACCGCATGACCCGATATTTTTTTTAGTGCAATATGAGATATCGTTTCCGTCATTCCAAAAGATTCATAAATATCGGTAGTTTGGTTTTTTAATTCGGATACCAATTGAGCGGAAGGCTGAGCGCCTCCTACAATCAACTTTTTTATAAGGTAAAGCTTATTCAACGAATTTTCGACTTGCATAGGCGTCATTGCAGAAAAGGTAAATTCTCTGTTAAGATTCTCAAGGGGATGAGATACGGGCTTAATGCAATAAAGATCTAATTTCCAAACGATAGCTCTTACTAACATCATCTTACCTGCTATATAGGAAGAAGGCATACAAAGAAGAGCGCTATCATTAGCTTTAAGATTTAAAAAAGTACCCGTCATCTTTGCGCTTTCAGCCATAGCTTTTTTAGTCAGTGCAATATTTTTTGGAGTTCCGGTGGAACCGGATGTCTTTGTGATTATAGTGGGTGAAGCAGAATACCAATCTTTTAAAAAATCAACAAGGTCTATTTGCCATTTTTCTTGACAAGGTATTGCATTTACGTCTATAGGTTTTGAAAAATTCAGATGAATCATAAGAAATTTTTTATCTTTATACGATAATGATTACTATCAATGATACTATATATTTCAGAAGTATTTAACGGATACTTTTTTCAATTTATGGATTATAAAATAGATATTCACCCTTTACGGAAAGTTTAGAAGGGAAATTATTAGTATATAAACTTCCTGTACCCAAACCTTGCGGCATATCTTTATGAAATAAAGCAGTCCATTGCGCTATAGCATTTAATCCAATATTGGATTCTAAGGCTGAAGTGATCCACCAATCTATATTTTTAGATTCGGCTATTTCAATCCATTCTTCCGATCCTTTCCATCCGCCAATTAAAGAAGGTTTTAAAATTATATATTGAGGTTTTATAATTTCTAACGTTTTTTCTTTTTGATCTTTATAAAACTTACCGATCAATTCTTCGTCCAAAGCAATAGGAGTGGGAGTATATTTGCATAATTCAGCCATTTGGTTTTCATTTCCGGCTTTAATAGGTTGTTCAATGGAATGAATTTCAAGTTGAGCCAGTTGCTCTAATACCTTTTTTGCTTCCTCAAAAGAAAATCCGCCATTAGCATCCACTCTCAATTCCAATTGAGAAGCAGAAAATTCTTTGCGTAAGTTTTGTAATATTTTATATTCTTCTTGCCAGTTAACACCAATTTTAAGTTTTATACAACTATAATTTTGTTCGAGTTTTTGTTGGATTTGCTCACGCATAAAGTCCAAATTTCCCATCCAAATTAATCCGTTGATTTTAATTCCTTGTTTTCCTTCGGTAAATTCAGAAGGAAAAAACATCCCGTCTTTTCTGTTTTCAATTTGAGCAAAAATCTGTTCAATACCGAATTGTATGGAAGGAAATTCTTGACAATTCGTTAGCAAAAATTCTTTTCCTTCATTGATATGATCACATACCCATTGCAGTTTAGGCTCATATTCCATTTCGGAATCAGTACTTAAACCCCTAAAAAAACTACATTCGCCAACATATTCCGTATCTGAATTTTGAACTTTTAAAAGATAAGTTAGCTTAGAATTTAATGTTCCGCGAGAAGTTCCTGCCGGACGCTTAAATTGTAATTCGTATGAGGTGAAATTTGCCTGTATCATATAAAAAAATAATTATAATTAGTGAGATATTTATCTTAACTTGAACAAAAGTTAAAAACTTTATCAAAGTTATTACCAACGCTAAAATTACAAATAATATGAAGAAAATTTTATTATTTTGGATTGTACTATCCACCTGTTTTTTTTATTCTCAGCAAGCTGAGATACCGTTTATAGAAAGTAAGTCAATACCTCTCAACTATTATGTGGATGCATACGGTACGGGATATGACTTAAAAACACGTTTGAAAGAAATTATCAAACAGGGACATGTACCCATTGGATATAAAGGTTTGTGGAATTTATATAAGTCCATGAGTGCTTTTGGTGATCAATGGTATGAAAACGACGGAACTGTTTTGGATATTTATTCTGAGATACCTAACGGTGTGGATCCCTACAATTATCGGTTTGGAGTAGATCAGTGCGGAAATTATACTAAAGAAGGAGATTGTTATAATAGAGAGCACCTGATACCGCAATCTGTATTTTATAAAAAAAATCCCATGCTTTCTGATGCCTTTCATATTTGGCCAACGGACGGAAAAGTGAATGCTATGAGAAGCGATTATCCGTTTGGTAGAGTAGCTAACAGCAAATGGGTATCCAAAAACGGATCTCAATTGGGTAACAATGCTAATTCCGGCTATTCTAAAGGGTATAAAAGAGTCGTTTTTGAACCCATTGATGAATTTAAGGGGGATATAGCTCGAGCATTCTTTTATTTTGCAACCCGATATGAAGATGAAATCAGTTCTTGGAGTTTTGATATGTTTAATAGAACAAAAAATCAAGTGTTTACCGATACCTTTAGAAATATATTGCTGACTTGGCATGTGATGGATCCTGTCAGTGACCGAGAAATAGCCATGAATGAAGCTATTTATAGTAAACAAAAAAATCGTAATCCCTATATAGACCATCCCGAGTGGGTGGAAATGGTTTGGGGAAATAATTTAAAAGTGGAAAGTTTCGAATATCAACCCAGAGATTTTTTAGAAATTTATCCTACTCTTTCTTCGGGAACTGTATATATAAAATCCAACAATGATAAATCCGCAATTAAAAAAGTGCTGGTTTTTTCTTTAAACGGAATTATATTACAAACCATTGTAAATTCCTATAACAGTGATTTATTGACGATTACTATTCAAAAATCAGGTAGTTACGTAATAAAAGTAATGGGAAATGATTTTGAAGTAAACAGAAAAGTTATAATCCAATAAAATATGATAGAATTTAAAAGAGGAGAAATTCATTTTCTCCTCTTTTTTACTTTTCACTTGTTTATATTTCGGTAACGTATAAAACTACATAAAAAATACCGATAAGCTTCTGGCTCCTTGTGCTCCTCGAACCATAACAGCCCCTATATCTGCTGTAGCAGAAGGACCTAACATAAAACAACCGTAATTGTTATCACGAAGATTTATTCTTGCATACGCTTCATACATGTCTCTAACTATATCTTGAGGCTTTAACAAAATAATTAAATGTTGAGAAAGAAAACCTAAAGAAGTAACCATCATTCCTTTTTCCGTCAACCAGACCATACCGTTTTCTGAAACACCAAATTCCGCACGAATAATTCCAACATCCACATCATCCAATTGATGAGGATCAGTTACTTTGGATAAATCTTTATTTCCAGGAAATTCGATGGCAGAAGAACAAATTACTTTAGCTTGCGGATGTAATTCTTTAATTTTGTTTTCGCCCTCCTCAATGGAATTTATGGTGAAGCAAGTACCGGCATTTAAGATTAAATTTTCCTTAAATTCTTCCTTAATATCTTTTGTGCTTTTGGGAAATGAAGGAATGACAGGATAGGGATATTGTGTTCCTTGAGGCTTATTTTTACGAATAGCTTCTAATATATGTTCTTTAGTACTTATCATTTTTTTCTTTTCTGTTTTTAATATACCAATCTCTAAATGTATTTTTTGCCATGGAAAACATTTTACGTTCTTGAGTCCATGGATTTAAACTGCTGTATATAAGAAAATCGGGCACTATGGGCAGTGCTTTTTCTGCAAAAGCTTCCGTTGTTCTAAATAGATGCGGGTGACCTAAAACAGCACCGGCTGCTTTCAGCGCATATTTTCGATTTGAAGGCATATATCCTTTGTCGACAACCAATTTCCTCCATTTGTAGATTTGATAGGAAATGTCAATTTTTACCGGACAAACATCAGAACAAGAGCCGCATAAAGTGGAATGATACGGAAGCTCTTTATATTTTTCAAGATCGAAAGTCGGGCTTAATATAATTCCTATTGGACCGGAATAGGTTGATTCATAAGATAAACCACCACTTCTTCTGTAAACCGGACAAGTATTCATACATGCGCCGCAACGGATACATTTAAGAGAAGTCCAAAAATCTTCCATGCCTAAACGGGTAGATCTTCCATTATCAGTTATAATAATATGAAGTTCTCCATTTTTTCGAGGTCCGGTGAAATGCGAAGTATATTGGGTTGCCGGAGTTCCTAGTGCACTTCTGGATAAGAGACGTATAAAAATTCCTAAATCTTCCACCTTTGGAATTATTTTTTCAATACCTATACTAGCAATATGAAGAGGAGGTACGGCTGCTCCAATATCCGCATTACCTTCATTAGTGCAGACAACAAAAGTTCCTGTTTCAGCTATGGCGAAATTGGCACCGGTCATTCCTGCCCCTGCTCGTAAAAATTTAGGCCTGGCATTATTCCTCATCGCTTCGTTTAGAGAATGTGGATCCGTATCATTAGGATCAGTGCCTATGGTTTTAGCAAAGAGCTGGGCGATATCTTCCGTGGTTTTTTCAATGGCGGGCATAACAATATGAGCCGGAGGTTGATGAGAAAGCTGCTGTATTCTTTCGCCCAAATCAGACTCGGTAACCTCAATTCCCTTGGATTCTAAAAAGCTTGTCATTTCACACTCTTCTTGAAGCATGGATTTGCTTTTTATAATTTCAGTTACTTTTCTTTCTTGTAAGATATTATAAACGATTTCGTTATGTTCCTGTGCATCTCTAGCCCAGTGAACCACTGCACCTCTTTTGGAGGCATTTTCTGCAAAAGTGGATACATATTCGTCCAAGTGTGACAAAGTGTGTTCCTTTATTTTAGATGCTAATTCTTTAAGTTCTTCCCATTCCGGTATGGATTGGGCAATTCGATCTCTTTTTACTCGGGCATTCCAAAGGTTTTTATCGTGTTCCTTTTCGTGTATGTTATCTTGATTTATAAAATCAGCAGAATTTTTTTCAATGTTGACAATCTTCTTTTTCATTTTCAAAGTTTAAAATGGACCTCCGTTAAGAACTTGGGCAATATGAAGAAAAGGTAAATGGGTGATGCCATTTTTTAAAGCAACTCCCTTTTGGTGCATTAAGCAAGACATATCGGGTGAAACTACATATTCTGCTCCACTGGTTACGTAATCTGAAATTTTGTCTTTACCCATTTTTCCGCTCACTACTTCATCAGTTACACAAAAAGTGCCTCCAAAACCGCAACATTCGTCCGGTCTGCTCATCTCTGCTATTTCCAGTCCATCAATCATTTTTAATAAATCAGCAGATTTATTATAGGGAGTTCCTATGATTTCCGAAGGTTTGGCAATACCCAATCCTCGGATAGAGCTGCAACTATTGTGTAGAGCAACTTTATGTTTGAATTCAACACCCGGAAAACTTTTAACTTGTAGGATATCGTGTAAAAACTCAACCAATTCATAGGTGTTTTTTCTGACTTGCTTTACCTCATCGGTTTGCTCTAAATTATCAAAATGTAAACGGACTTGCTTTACACAACTTCCGGCAGGACCAACAATGTACTCATAATCCTTAAAATTTTGAATAAATAATTTTTGTGCAGTTTCTGCACTTTTGTAATCGCCCTCATTGGACATGGGTTGGCCGCAACAAGTTTGCTCCATTGGATATTCTACATCCAACCCTAATTTTTCTAATAATTCCAACGTTGCTATTCCTACTTCCGGGTAAATAGCATCAATATAACATGGAATAAATAAACCAATTTTCATAATAGATTTTTAATTTTATAGATAATTTTGTTATTTATAATCATTCTAAAGTAAATAAATCTAGGTATTTATATTATTTTAGCATTTTATTGTACAATTTATAGTGATAGCAAAGATTGTGCTTAATGAAAGGTTTTACTCAAAAATTTTTTCAGTTATCTTTGTTAAAAATTAAAATTCTGATATTTACCAATTTTTTCGGATAAATAAAACGTATGAGGTTAACGGATTCATTGAATAACTTACCTGTTGAAAAAAAATATTTATTAGCAGTTAGTGGAGGAGTCGATAGTATGGTATTGTTGCATTTATTTTATAATTCTTCTTACCGTTTTAGTGTAGTTCATTGTAATTTCCGGCTGAGAGGAGAGGATTCAGATTTAGACGAAAAATTGGTGAAGGACTTTTGTGATGATCATGATATTGAGCTTTTCATTAAAAGCTTTGATACCTTAAAAATTAAGAAAAATAGAGAATCTATTGAAATGGTTGCCAGGAACTTAAGATATGATTATTTTCAAGAATTAATAAAAAAGCACTCTTTTGATTATCTTGTTACCGCACACCATCTTAATGATAATGTAGAAACTTTTTTTATAAATCTATTGAGAGGTTCAGGCGTGAAGGGATTATCAGGAATGCAAATGATTGCAAATTATATAGTAAGACCTTTATTGCCTTTTACACGAAATGAAATCGTTAATTTTGCTTATAATCATTCGATTACTTGGAGAGAAGATGCTTCCAATCAGACGTTTGATTATTTGAGAAATAAAATTCGTCATCAGATTATTCCTGAATTTCAAGATATTTCACCCGGTTTTTTACATCAAGTAGAAAAAAGTATGAGTATTTTACATGAAACTCAATCTTTTTTAGAATCACAGGTGCAAGAATTACAAATAAAAGCAGAAGTTTTTGCTGAGACAGGGGTGAAGGCTTATTCATTAGAGAAACTTCTACAAGCTGATTTTCTTTTGTCTTACCATTTACTTTCCAAATATGGATTTACTAATAAAAAAGATTGTGAAAATATCTTAAATGCTCATACAGGAAGTTTATTTGAATCACATGAGTATAAAGCTTGGGTGGATAGGGGAACGTTGTTGTTAGCTAATAGAAGTAAAACGGAATTTTCAATTGTCAATTTTTTAATTCCATCGGTTCCGTGGATACTTAAGCAACCGTTTGAATTTACTTGTTGTGTAGTTGATAAAGCTATATTTGAGGAAGGGGAAAGTGTTGACTTTGAAAAAGTTGAATTTCCTTTGGTTTTAAGAAATTGGAAGGAAGGGGATTATTTTTACCCTATTAATGGATTAGGTAAAAAGAAGGTAAGTAAATTTTTAAAGGATCATAAGGTATCTAATTTTCAAAAAGAGAAAGTATTGGTTTTATGTAATAATTCAGGAGAAATTATTTGGTTGGTAGGGTTTCGTTTAGATGATCGTTTCAAAATATCACCTTCCACTCAAAAATTTCTTCATTTAAATTATAAAGCATAAGAGTTAAGGATAATAAACTATTATAAAGTAAATTTTTTCTTATTTAAAGCTAGTAGGTATCATGTTTGTATCTTTTAATAATAATTTGAAAAATATCTTATGTATTCTAAGATAAAGGAAAAAATCAAAAATATTATACATTTTTTAACCTATGATATATGGCGGGTAAACGGAAGCGATGGTCCTCATATAAAAACTTTTTTCATTAATATTACCAAAGCTTTTTTATTAACTTTTAGAAATAGTAACGGCTCACAGATCAATACTCGTGCAGCCGCCTTAACATATAATTCTCTTTTGTCTATAGTGCCTTTATTGGCAGTATTATTTGCTATAGCCCGTGGATTTGGTTTTCAAAATTTAGTGGAAACACAACTGTTTCAATATTTTACGGGACAGAAAGTTGCTCTTTCCAAGGCTATGCAATTTATAGACGGTTCAATTGATTATGCTCAAGGAGGCGTATTTTTAGGTTTAGGAATAATCATTCTCTTTTACACGGTTATAACTTTATTAGTAAGTATTGAAGATAATTTTAATACTATTTGGAGAATTAAAAAAGGAAGGAAATTTTCTCGACAATTTACGGATTATTTAGCCTTAATTCTTATAGCTCCCTTATTTTTAATTTGCAATGCCGGATTGTCAATTTTTTTGAACTCAACTACCAATATCAATATAATCGGTATGGTCATTAGTCCGATCATAAAGTTTATTCCCTACGTTATAATCATCTTACTTTTTACATTTATATATATTTACATTCCTAATACAAAAGTCAAATTTAGTGCTGCCTTTTTAGCAGGTATAGTGAGCGGAAGTTGTTTTCAAATTTTTCAAATGCTGTATATATCCGGACAATTTTGGATAGCAAAATATAATGCTATTTACGGGAGTTTTGCCGCATTGCCTTTGTTAATGCTGTGGCTGCAATTGAGCTGGTTTATTTGTTTATTCGGGGTTCAATTATCTTTTTCCTACCAAAATGTAAATAAGTTTAGCTTCGAAAAAGATATTTCCAACATAAGCAGGAGATATAAGGATTTTATACTTTTAATGATCACTACACTCATCATAAAACGATTTGAAGCTGGCGAAAAGCCCTACACGGCAGATGAATTATCTGAAACTTATAAAATACCCACCCGATTAACTAGTGATTCTTTATACTATTTATTACAAGTAGGATTAATTGTAGAAACACTAACAGAAAATGACATGGTGGTTGCATATATTCCCGGAATCGATATCAATCACATTACGATAAATTATTTTTTCAATAAATTGGATCAATATGGATCTGAAAACTTTAAGATCGATATGGAAGGAGATATTAAAAATATTTGGGATAAGACTTTAGAAATACGAAATATGATTTATAAGCATGAAAGCGGAGTTTTACTTAAAGATATTTAAAAGCTAATCGATAGCTTTATTAAGCCTTTTTAAATTTTCCTGAAGGTTTCCATTTAAATTGTTTTGAAAAATAATCCGGACATTCCATTAATTTATAAATTCTAATTTAAATATAATTTATAATCATTGATATGCTCCTAAAGCAGGATCGTTAATTCTCGATATACCGTTCATATCTTCAGGAACTTCCTTTGCATAAATTAAATTGCCTTTGCCCAAAGCTGGAGAACCTATATTAAGTAGAAGTAAACAATCCGAATATCCTGTTTTATAAAATTCAGGATCTTTATTAAGAATGGTATTTACAAAATGTTTGTCCGTTTCTATAGATAAATTATTGGAAGTATTTTTAATCAGATTAGTATCAAAAATATAATTAAAAGGGGCATGCTCATTTTTATCTAAATATAAGCTGTTATAATTTTTAACCCAGAAAATACAATTTTTAAAGGAGGCCGTAAGCGAATTGTATTTTGTTTGTCCTGATTTCTGATAAGCATTAGATAAGTAGGCAGAATATCCTGCACCAGCATTTAAATTCCAATAATTGGCAAAAGTACAATGAGTGAAATCATAGTTTCCTCCATATTCTGCTATAAGATCGGAAGTTCCACAATTATTTATGGCAAGATTCTTACCTTCCACATTGCCTCCTACAGAGTAGATTCCTCCATATAAAAAATTATAAATTTTGGAATTGAAGATGTTCAAATGAGCATTTTCCTCTAAATAAAATGCATTATTACCCCCTTTTATAACTAAGTGGTTAATTTTTGCGGAGGCATTGGTAGCGAGATGAATTTGATTCCAATTACCCGGAAGTGAATCGTATTTGGTTTCGTGTCGATCTCCTCGAATTAATACTTCATGTTCCAAAGAACCGTCTATTGTAAGTTGGCTGCCTGAATCAATAATTATATTTGCATTCTTATGAAGGTATATTTTGGTTCCTTCCGACACGAATAACTTGGCACCATTTGTAATTTTTAAATTTCCATAAATAACTTTGGATTTAGTATTGTTCCAAGCCAGATCTTTTGCTATTTCTTTAGTCCCTGATTTAGAATAGTAAAATTCTGCATCTTCAATTAAAGAAAGTAACTTAACTTTTTGTGTAGATACGACGGTGGTAAACAATAAATCCTCATCTGCTAACGCTTCGGGTGCATTAATGGCTTGAGGGGCAACTTCAATAAAAATGAATAAACTATCTTTAGACCGTATAGGTATGTTTTGAAAGCTATTTTGATTGGTTGCATTGCCGGGAGTTCCGTCTACATTAATTTTAAATTGAGAGGACGAGCCTTTTTCAAGATAAATCCTCGGAATTACAACATCATCGTTTTGTTGGTTATAAACTTTAAGTACATAGGTTTCTGATCGAACCGTTGAAAATACAGTATCCAGCATAACCGTATCTTTAGAAAAACGAAGCGGTTTAGAAGCAGAATCATAATTATAATCATCTCTGCATGAAAAAATTGAAAGAGCTAAAAAAGATAAAAATATTAAAATTGATAATTTTTTCATATCAGTTTAATCATAATAAGAATGGGCACTAAAATAAGAAATACGTTTTGCCTTAAAATTTATATCCGACACTTAATACCAGAGAATTTTGTCTTTTCTCCAATTTAAATGCTTCACCGGTACGCTTCTTTATAAAATTTGTTTGACTTTTATTAAATCCGAATTCATAACGCACATCAAAAGTGAGCTTAGCTAAGTCAAAACCTCCTCCTACTTGACCGGCAAGTGAAAAATCATCTGTTTTTGTTTTTCTAATTCCTTTTAAGGAAATATCTTCATTTAAAGAAGTGGAAAAAACAGGACCGGCATACAATCGGGTAACTTCTAAAAATTTAGATCCAAACAAAATAGGGATATCCAATCGGTTGGAATGTGCTGTAAATTCACCATCGTTCCTATAATCGAAATTAGTTTTCATGGAAGAAAAATAAATCTCAGGTTGGATAAACCATTCCAAAAATTTTATTCGACTAAAAAAACCCGCATGCCATCCGATATTATCAGTGGCTTTACTTTCTTTAATATTGGTTACGGTTTGCTTTAAGGTTCCTTTATAACCGAAAGCCATTCCGGCTTTGGCTCCAAATTCAACTTGTTGTGCATAAGTAACGATTGAAATAAAAAGTAAAAATAATATCGGAAAGAGTCTTTTCATATATAATGATTTTTGCTTAATTTTTTTCAAAGATAATTATTATTTATTACATTTGAAGAACATTAAATATTAAAGGATAAAGTCATGGAAATTATATATTACGGACATGCATGTTTTGGTTTTAAAACCTCATCATCAACGGTCTTAATTGATCCATTTATTTCAGGGAATGAACTAGCAAAAGATATTGATATAAATGGAATTAAAGCAGATTATATTTTTTTGACTCACGCCCATTATGATCATATTTTGGATGTTGAAACTATTGCTAAAAACAATAATTCCCAAATATTGGCTAATCCGGAAATTACTGCTCACTATGAAAAATTGGGTTTAAATGTTATACCCATGAATATAGGAGGAGTTAAGAAATTTGATTTTGGTAAAATTAAAATGGTATCGGCGTCCCACAGTTCTTCTTTTCCCGATGGTTCCTATGGCGGATTAGCTTGTGGTTTCCTGATGAAAATGGATGGGAAAGTAATTTATGTAGCCGGTGATACTGCCCTTACTACTGACATGAAATTGCTACCATTTATCTATGGATATATTAACGTGGCAATATTACCTATTGGTAATACCTATACGATGGGTGGATATGATGCTGTTATTGCAGCAAAATTTGTTAAAACAAAAAATGCTATAGCGTCTCATTATGATACTTTTCCTGCCATAAAAGTTAATAAGGATAAGATTAAACATTTATTCTTAGCCGAAGAAAAACGGTTAACTTTTTTATCCATTGGAGAATCAGTGGATATTTGTAAATTTGAATAATTTTAATCACATATAAATTAATTATATAGAACTGTATATAGGGTAAACTTTATTCGATAGTATATACTTACAAAAAAATTATGAGTAATAATTTAGTGGAAAAATTTAATACGCCTTACGAAAGCATCCCTTTCGAAAACATTAAACAAGAAGATTTTAAACCAGCGATTGAACAGGCAATTGAAGATGCTAAGAACGAAATTAACGAAATAGTTCAAAATACAGATCCACCGAATTTTGTAAATACCATAGTAGCCTTAGAAAATGTTGGAAAAAAACTTACCATAATTTCCTCTACTTTTTTTAATTTAAATTCAGCAGAAACTAATGATTATTTGCAAAGTTTAGCGGAGGAAATATCTCCTATGCTAACTGAATATGCAAATGATATCATACTGAATGAACAATTATTTGAAAAAATAAAAATCGTTTACGATACAACTTTAAAATCAAAGTTAAGCCAAGAAGAAGTACGACTTTTAGATAAAACGTATAAGGATTTTTCAAAAAATGGAGCCTTGTTATCCTCGGAGGATAAAAATAATCTCCGACAAATATCTAATGAATTAGCAATTTTATCCGTTAAGTTTGGCCAAAACGTTTTAAAGGAAACCAATGATTACTTTCTTCATATATCTGAAAATAAGGATATGGAAGGAATTCCGGAATCCATTAAAGAAATGGCAAAACAAGAGGCAGAAAATAGAAATTTGAAAGGTTGGGTTTTCACGTTACATTATCCCAGCTATGTACCTTTTATAACGTATTCGGCAAATCGAGAGTTACGCAAGGAAATTTATACTGCTTATATGCAACGAGCATGTAAAGATAATGAGTATAATAATGAAGATATTATTCATAAAATTGTTGAATTACGGAGCAAGAAAGCTAAATTATTAGGTTTTAAAACTTATGCCGATTTGATTTTGCAAGAGAGAATGGCTTCTGCACCTAAACTTGTATATGATTTTTTATATGATTTGTTGCATAAAGCTAAGCCATTTGCTCAAAAAGAAATTCAAGACTTAAAAAATATAGCTTCACGAGACGGAATAACTGAAATGATGCCTTATGATCATGCCTTTTATGCTGAAAAATTAAGACAAGAAAAATTTTCGTTTTCTGAAGAAGAATTAAAACCTTATTTTCCTTTGCATCAGGTTTTAAATGCTGCTTTTGATGTAGCTAAAAAATTATATGGGTTGACTTTTATCGAAAGAGAAGATATACAAAAATATCATTCAGAAGTTAAAGTGTATGAAGTCATCAATGATAAAGGAAAACATCAGGCATTGTTATATACCGACTTTTTTCCCAGAGAAGGCAAAAGGGCAGGAGCTTGGATGACTTCCTATAAGGGGCAATTTAAAACTTTAAGTGATAATATCAGACCGCATATTTCGATAGTTTGTAATTTTTCACGTCCTAACGGAGAAATACCTTCTTTATTGACATTTAGTGAAGTTACCACGTTATTTCATGAATTTGGCCATGCATTACACGGTATTTTAGCTAATACAACCTTTGAATCATTATCAGGCACGAATGTTTATTGGGACTTTGTTGAACTACCGTCTCAATTTATGGAAAACTATGTTTTTGAAAAGGAATTTTTAAAAACTTTTGCCCTTCATTACCAAAAAGGGGATATGCTGGATGAGGAGAAAATTGATAAAATAGTTGCATCTGCTAACTTTATGCAAGGATATCAAACTCTTCGACAAATTGGCTTAGGTCTTTTGGATATGGCCTATCATACCGATGAGTTGACATCAGATCAAGGGATTGAAGATTTTGAAGTAGAAAAGATTAAAGAAACCCAATTGTATCCTCATATCAAAAATACTTGTATAAGTACATCTTTTTCACATATATTTCAAGGGGGATATGCTGCAGGTTATTATTCCTATAAATGGGCTGAAGTTTTAGACGCTGATGCTTTTGATTACTTTAAAGAAAGAGGAATTTTTGATAAAGAAACAGCATCTAAATTTGAAAGTTTATTAAGTAAAGGCGGGACTGAAGACCCTATGGAATTATATATAAGTTTTCGGGGTAGAAGACCTCAATCGGAGGCCTTACTCAAACGTGCCGGTTTACTAGCCAATACCAATTAAATAAAAGAGTTTTTAGATAGTATAATATAATGAATGGTTTGAAATTTCAAACCATTTTTTTATGGTGTTATTTTTAAGTTTAGAGAAATCAACTCTATCAAAAATAGGTTAATGAATACACTAATAAAAGGAAAGTTAACGAGAAGTTTTAAAAATAGTTAAGCTGCTTAAATTATCCATCCATTTTAAATTTTTATATAACACATAATGATTAGTCGCTGCTCCGAAACTTTTATTGAAATAGGCTATTCCCGGTATCATAGAACCTTCAAAATCTAAAATTAATTTTTGATCGGAATAATTTTTAATCAATACGTCTATCAGATAAGCATACGAATTTTTAATCTCTAACTCTTTGTCTCTTACTGACAGTAAATTTATAATCCTTCCTTTGGAAAAAATGAGCCATATATAGACTGTAGGAATATTATCTCTATTATAAAGGGTATATTGTTTTAACACTTTTTGTCGATTTAATTCTTGTAAAAGTGTGTTTAAGATATTGAGCTGTGAGGCTGATAGAATTCTATTGAGCAGATTACTTGGTTTTTCTGATACAATTGATCCCGTATATTTTTCTTCAATTCTGCTATTGGATAATAAATAATTTTTAAGGACCCTTTTTTTGTTTGCATTATAATTAGTTACAAGAGTTGAATATTCACGATCTAAATTCAATATTTGATTATCTCTCTTTACATAGTGGGAAGGTAAATATGGGGTGTTTTCTTCGTTAAAGCAATAGCTTCTTACTTTATATTTTTTTAAGAAAGATATAAAAAGATGGAAGGTTTCAGCGGATATGATTTCTTTATAAAATATGCCTAATTGTTGACAAAAAATAGGTTGAATAACTAATTTAAATCCCCATTTTTTTTGATAGGGGATAGGCATTACAGCTTCATAATCGTTTAATACCAAAATATCATAACCATCGGGAGAAACAATGTTTAAATACCACAGTTCTGCATAAATTCTGTAATTGAGGCATTGATCCAAACATGCGGAATATTTTGTTTTATCAATGGTTTTATGATTGTATCTAAAGATCATAGGCTTTACGAATCAATTTTTCATATACGTTTTTCCACAGCTTCCATTCTCCATGATTAGATAAGCTGTCATTATGGAAAATAGATATAAAAGTTCCGTTTACTTTTTTTACGGCATGCAGTAAATTTAATAGCTTATTTTCAGCTTCCTCAATAGATAATTGCATGTAATTTTTAAGCGTCACATCCATCACGCAGAATGGATAAACTTTTAATTCGGTAACTTGATTATTTTTCAAATCAAACCAATAAAAAGGGGTACAAGTACCTGCTCTGAAACCGATATGATCTTGAAAACCCATGGAAAAATCTGCTTTAATATTTAATCGGATCAGGTTGTTGTAAGTTTCGGGTAAATGAAGTTTTATAAAATGTTGTCTGGAATTAGCAATTTTTTGTTTTACAAGATTTTCCAATGCTAATTTTTCCTTCTTCAAGATTGTGAAATCCTTATTGGAAAAATAGCTGGGATGAAGACCTATAGTAGTATAATCTTGATTATATAATTGTAGTATCAATTCTTGGTAAGCTGAATTTTTAGGGTCATGATTAGTATCCCATTGACTTCCTAATCCAAAAGAAATAAAATAAATGGTAGGTATTTCTAATTTTTGTATATAAGGATAAATGTAATAAGGGTCCGATTTTAATCCTGATAAAACTAAAATTTGTTGTTGAAAATCTTTCCATCGAAAAGTTAAAATATTTTTTCCTAATGCTTTACATTTTTTTAACCAAAATTTATTTTTATATAACCAAGCATGATCTATATCTATGGTATTTACATAGGTAAACTTCCGAGCTTTATAATTGAGTGAAGGAAAGTTTTTTTTTAAAGTATTAAATAGTTTATAAGCAAAGGTATCTATCCATGGAACTAACGGATCAATCTTATTTTTAATTGATGATGCTTTGTATGAGAATCTATGATGAATATCTTTTTGATACGGCAAATATTCTTCATATCTTGAAAGTAAAAAAAAAGCAGTTGCAAAAGGGTCTTTTAAAACTTCCCTTAAGTTTTGTGTTTTAATATCCGTTTCAAATAATAAATTACAAGCCGAATAATGAATTTCGTTTTTTACTATTGAAAATGAATAAGAAAATTTAGGCAAAGTTTCTTTATTGAAGAGAATAGCGCAATCTGTAAGCCGGAAAGAAATTCCCAAAATTTGTTCGAAAATAAAAGTAAAAATATACTTAATTCTTTCATTGATTTCAGGAACATATATAAGAATCATAGGTAAAGTGGTCTTTCACAGTAAATTTTCATCGGCAAAACTGAAAAAAGAGGTTTGCGTAACAATTAAATGATCCATCAAAGTTATATTTAATAAGTTCCCTGCTTTTTTTATTTCATGGGTAATTTGTATATCAGAATTGCTGGGCTGAATATTTCCTGAAGGATGATTATGTGATATGATTAATGAAACTGCATTAAGTTCTATAGCATGTTTAAATATTAGTCGATTATCAACCATTGTACCGGTTATTCCTCCTTGAGAAATTTTTTCTTTACTTAATATTTTATTGGATCTGCTTAAATAAATTACCCAAAATTCCTCTATCATCAAATCACCAATAATAGGTTGAAGAATATTATAGGCATCTTTCGAAGAAGAAATTTTTTCTTTTTTTAAGGCTTGCTGTAAGGATTTTCGTCTTCCAATTTCAAGAGAAGTGATAATTTCAATTGCTTTAACTTTACCTACTCCGTTAAATTTGCATAAATCTCGTATGGTTAGCTTTGCCAATTCATTCCAATTATGATTTACGGATGATAAAATTCGTTGAGCAAGAGTAATGCTGCTTTCAGATTTCGAACCACTACCTAAAATTATAGCAAGAAGTTCTGCGTCTGATAAGGATTGTTTTCCTCTCAGTAATAATTTTTCTCTGGGTCTTTCTTCTTCAGCCAATGATTTGATGTTCATAGTGAAAATTTTTTAGATTCCGTCTTGAATATCTTTTTGTAAATACAAAATTGCCGTAGACGAAGGAGAAGCGTCTTCCATCGATTGTTTAATGATTTCCTCTTGAATTTCTTGTATTGAAGAATCTTTCATAGCTTCAATAGTATTTTTTATAAGCAATTGGGTTGCATTCTTTGCCGATAAAATAATCTTCCACGATTTCGGATTTATATAGAGTTGTTGTGCTAAATTGTGTTCGAATTCTGTTTGAATAGTTTCTATTAATGTGAATTCATAAGATTTACTATCATCCGTAGGGGTTACTCGTCGTATTAAAGAAGAAGGGCGTATTCTTTCTAAAAAAAGAGTCATACGTTCATAGGCTTGTAATTTATTCGGTAAAATATTCTCAGAATATTTTAAACGCAATTCAAAACTTCTTCTTTCTCTTTCTGATTGAAAAAAACGGGTTAACATAAACAGAAAACCTCCCATAAAGAGCACTAAAATCAATAAGAATACAAGCAATATAGATATGTCCATAATAAATTATATAAGTTAGACAGAGACAAAAATACTATTTTATATTAGAAAAAGTATCTTATATGAGCTATATATTAAAAAATTAAAATTTTTTTTCATTGATACTTATGTACTTAGATTTTAAGATGAAAAAAAGATTAAAAAATATTTGGAGCATATATAAAATTCTTCTACATTTGCACTCACAAAATTCCTCCTTAGCTCAGTCGGTTAGAGCATCTGACTGTTAATCAGAGGGTCGCTGGTTCGAGCCCAGCAGGAGGAGCTAAAAAAGAGTTACATAATTTGTAACTCTTTTTTTATTCCCTGTACACACAATTTGCTCATAAGGTATTTTTGTTTATATATCTCTTTGTTTTGTAATGTCATTATCTTTATTGTTTTAATATTTCGCCTCATTACTTTACATTTTATTTACTCTTTTTGTTCGGTTAGGGCGCGCGAAATGTAACCCTGAACAGGGGATAACATGTTAATGAAGGATTCTTAGTGGTTATCTGATTTTGCCTTCAGGCAGTCATACAAACCATACCCTGCTGTATTGAAGAACTTGTGAAAAGACATATTAGTTTTGTGTATAAAAAGGGAAAAAGAGGAAAACAGCTTAAATAATCTATATTCAATATTCTTGATTAATTACGCCTAGTTCAATAAATATAAATAAAATCAGAAAAAATGGCTGTTATATATCTTTAACGAATAATAGCTATGTTTTTTGCATTTTGAATCACATCTATTATAGCTGTTTTATCCATTAAAAAAATAATATTTATCTTTGTTTAAATTTTAATTTATTATGAAAAATCACTATTTATTTACTTTTAAAAAATTTAAAGCTATGAGTTCTTTTTAGTTAAATTAGCAATAGGCGGAGATAGCTACACCGTACTAAAGTGCAAGTACAATTTTTGAAAGTACACCGAAAGCATCTTAAACCTTTGGAAAAACATTAAAGCAGAGAAATAGAACTAAGCATAGAAAAACCGGGAAAACCTATTTGTAGGCTTGATTCTTTCTACAGACGGGGACAAAATTAGAAAAATTATCTTCTTCAGTCGGGATGGAATGAGCCGCCTATTGGAAAAAACATTTGAAAAAGTCTACTGCATTAATTTCCGGGATAAATTCAGCTCCGTTGGAACTTCCCCGATACAGGTTAGTATGACCTTGTTAGTACTCAGCCTGAGTTTTAATGGCTTTCTTTCATTAAAAAGAAATAGATGCTTAGTTAAATTTTTTTTATCACACAACCTAAAAACAAAAAAGCGCATGGAAAAAAAGTATATGAAGGAGAAGGTTATATTCTTATAAAAGGAGAAGAACCCCAACAAACCGGAACCGTTTAAAGAAAACTATAGAACAATCAATGTAGGTTTTGCCCCGGGAGGAGTAGCCATGGTTTGGGTAGCAGGTATAGGTCGTCAAATAGAAGTGGGCAGATATCAAGGAATTAAAACGGAAATACCCAAAGAACAAGTAGAAAAATTAAAAGACGAACCGGAATACAGCATGCTACGGCCGGAATATCAAGAATCCATAATGAAAAATCCGGGGATCATCCCACAAGATGTGCAAGATGCTAATAAAGACAAACCCATTCCTTACGGGCTATGGGATACGTATAGGAAAAAATATAATTGGAAATTTAACTTTGATTTTCCGAATTCAGATGAAATAACCAATAGAGTAACCTGTTTTTACTTTAATGGAGAAAAAGAAATCTTATTCGGAGATAAACCGATAAAATTATATCAAATACCGGAAGAATTAAGATGGAACAAATCAGAAAAAAAAGCCATACCTCGAAAAATATCATTTAGTTGGATTGAAAAAGAAAATAAGTTAAGATCAGGAGCAATAACTTTTAATGAAGCCCAGATATTTAAGACTTTTAAAGAATTAACTCAGGGAAATATGGAAGAATCAATAAAATTAACTATACGAATTATCCATACCGGAGATGATGCCTCGGTATGGTTGGAAGGAAACGGAAAAAGCATCGGATTGTATGAAAGTGAAGTTGATATATAATGGTAAACCATTAATTATATAAATATTTAACGATGAAACTAAAAATAAAAAATCATTATCTGATAGCACTGCTACAACTGCTTTCCGTAGTGGTAAGCTGTCAGGATAAAAATAAAAAAACTATGAAAGAAGAATTTGATTGGAAGGAAACTGTTTCCTGTCCCTCAGGCTATCCCGTAGATGTGTTTATGGGGGGATTAGAATTAACCACAGGAGGCTATACTAGTTTATACTCAGGAGTGGTAGATCATGCAGAATGGGGGAGTGCGGGAAGGAGTATGAGCAGCGGAGTAAAGCCTTTGCCCAAACGTCTAAATGTAATTTGGATATCTTTTGCAGAGAAAACCTTTTATCATGTAGATGCGGAACTGGATTATGAAAAAATAGCCGGTCTTTTTAGAAAGGGATATTATCTCCCCTCTATAAATAAAGATAACCCCGAACCATTTAAAGAAAATTATTGGACAATAAATGTAGGCTTTGCCCCGGGAGGAATGGCAGTGGTTTGGGTAGCAGGAGCAGCTCGTCAAATAGAAGTGGGCAGGTACCAGGGAGTAAAAACGGAAATACCCAAAGAGCAAGTCGAAAAACTAAAAGACGAACCGGAATACAGTATGCTACGTCCGGAATATCAAGAATCCATAATGAAAAATCCGGGGATCATCCCACAAGATGTGCAAGATGCTAATAAAGACAAACCCATTCCTTACGGGCTATGGGATACGTACAGGAAAAAATACAATTGGAAAGTAAATTATGAACTACCCAAAGAGGCAGAATTGGATGAGATGACATATGATTTTTATAACGGAGAAGAAATAAATTTATTTGGCGACTATCAAATAAAAAGATATCAAATACCAAAGGAATTGCACTGGAACTATGATGAGGAAAAAGCTATACCTAAACAAATAAGTTTTCGTTGGAAGGAAAAAGTAAAAAAAAACTGTGGAGGGTATATCAAATTTAATGAAGATCAAATATTTAAAGCATTTGAAGAGCTTACACAAGGTAAGGCGAAAGCAGTACCTCTACAAATAACCATACGAATCACCCATACCGGAGATGATGCTTCAGTATGGTTGGAAGGAAACGGAAAAAGCATCGGGTTGTATAAAAGTGAAGTAAAAATATTTTAGAATGGGAAACCATTTATATATATAAATATTTAACAATGAAACTAAAAATAAAAAATCATTATCTGATAGCGCTGCTACAACTTCTTTCTGTGGTGGTAAGCTGTCAGGATAAAAATAAAAAAACTATGAAAGAAGAATTTGAATGGAATGAATCCGTCTCCTGTCCTTTAGGCTATCCGGTAGACGTGTTTATGGGAGGGTTAGAATTAACCGATGGTAGCTTTACCAGTTTATTTTCTGGGTTACATACAGGGTTAGGTGGATGGGGTAGCGAAGGAAGAAGTATGAGCAGTGGAGTAAAGCCGTTGCCCAAACGTCTAAATGTAATATGGATTTCTTTTGCCGAAAAAACCTTTTACCATGTGGATGCCGAATTGGATTACGAAAAAATAGCCGGTCTTTTTAGAAAGGGATATTTAACTCCTTCATATAATAAAGAGCATCCACAACCCTATAAACGGACCTATGAAACGATCAATGTAGGCTTTGCCCCGGGAGGAGTAGCCGTAGTTTGGGTCGCGGGAATAGTAAGACAAATAGAAATAGGAAGGTATCAGGGAGTGAAAACGGAAATTCCTAAAGAACAAGTAGAAAAACTAAAAGACGAACCTGTTTACAGTATGCTACGGCCGGAATATCAAGAGTCGGTGATAAAAAATCCGGGGATTATTCCTCAAGAAGTGCAAGATGCTAATAAAAACAAACCCATTCCTTATGGGCTATGGGATACGTACAGGAAAAAATATAATTGGAAATTTAACTTTGATTTTCCAAATTCAGATGAATTAACCAATAGAGTAACCTGTTTTTATTTTAATGGGGAAATGGAAGTTTTATTTGGAGATTATCCGATAAAATTATATCAAATACCGGAAGAGTTGAGATGGAACAAATCAGAAAAAAAAGCAATACCCAAGAAAATGTCATTTACGTGGATAAATAAAGATAAAATCATAAAATCGGGAGAAATAATATTTAACGAAGCCCAGATATTTAAGGCTTTTGAAGAACTAACTCAGGGAAATATGGAAGAATCAATACAATTAACCGTACGAATTATCCATACCGGAGACGATGCCTCGGTGTGGTTGGAAGGAAACGGAAAAAGCATCGGATTGTATGAAAGTGAAGTTGATATATAATGGTAAACCATTAATTATATAAATATTTAACGATGAAACTAAAAATAAAAAATCATTATCTGATAGCACTGCTACAACTGCTTTCCGTAGTGGTAAGCTGTCAGGAAAAAAATAAAAAAACTATGAAAGAAGAATTTGATTGGAAGGAAACTGTTTCCTGTCCCTCAGGCTATCCCGTAGATGTGTTTATGGGGGGATTAGAATTAACCACAGGAGGCTATACTAGTTTATACTCAGGAGTGGTAGATCATGCAGAATGGGGGAGTGCGGGAAGGAGTATGAGCAGCGGAGTAAAGCCATTGCCCAAACGTCTAAATGTAATTTGGATATCATTTGCAGAGAAAACCTTTTATCATGTAGATGCGGAACTGGATTATGAAAAAATAGCCGGTCTTTTTAGAAAGGGATATTATCTCCCCTCTATAAATAAAGATAACCCCGAACCATTTAAAGAAAATTATTGGACAATAAATGTAGGCTTTGCCCCGGGAGGAATGGCAGTGGTTTGGGTAGCAGGAGCAGCTCGTCAAATAGAAGTGGGCAGGTACCAGGGAGTAAAAACGGAAATACCCAAAGAGCAAGTCGAAAAACTAAAAGACGAACCGGAATACAGTATGCTACGTCCGGAATATCAAGAATCCATAATGAAAAATCCGGGGATCATCCCACAAGATGTGCAAGATGCTAATAAAGACAAACCCATTCCTTACGGGCTATGGGATACGTACAGGAAAAAATACAATTGGAAAGTAAATTATGAACTACCCAAAGAGGCAGAATTGGATGAGATGACATATGATTTTTATAACGGAGAAGAAATAAATTTATTTGGCGACTATCAAATAAAAAGATATCAAATACCAAAGGAATTGCACTGGAACTATGATGAGGAAAAAGCTATACCTAAACAAATAAGTTTTCGTTGGAAGGAAAAAGTAAAAAAAAACTGTGGAGGGTATATCAAATTTAATGAAGATCAAATATTTAAAGCATTTGAAGAGCTTACACAAGGTAAGGCGAAAGCAGTACCTCTACAAATAACCATACGAATCACCCATACCGGAGATGATGCTTCAGTATGGTTGGAAGGAAACGGAAAAAGCATCGGGTTGTATAAAAGTGAGGTAAAAATATTTTAAAATGGGAAAAACCTTTGTATTTAACAGTGGAGAGGCCCGATCTGAACCGGGAGAGCTTCAACAAACCTATGGACTGTTTTTTGACGGAACACTTAATAACCGAGAAAATACCCGGATATGGAAAAAAGTGCGAGGGATAGACGGGTATGGAAATCCCACCGAGGAAGAAATTGAAATATTTGAGCAAAATGCCCGGGAAAAAAAATTCTTGAGCAGAAAACGAGTAGATAAAGAAAGCACCAGTTATCTAAATGATTTTACCAATGTAGGCAGAAAATCTATGAGTTGTTATGATGATTATACCATTTATGTGGAAGGAATTGGTACCCAAGACAAAAAAGAGGATAAACTATGGGGGTATGCCTTAGGAAGGGGGGAAACGGGTATACTGGGAAAAGTTAGGAAAGGCTGTCAAGATTTGGCTAAAAAGATTATGAAATCTAAAGAGTCACGCAAAGATCCTAATAAGATATCTGAAATTTTAGTTACCGTAGATGCTTTTGGCTTTAGCCGAGGAGCGGCGGCCGCACGCTATTTTGCATACAATATTCAAAAATTAGCGTATTCAGCGAAAGTAAAAAATGGTAAATATTATGATCATGAAGGAAAAGAAGTGCCACAAGCTTGGGTAAAAAATGGAAAACTGCCCCAAATGGGTAATTTAGGAACAGCCTTATTAAAAATGGGATTTAGTCATGAACTAATCGACAATACCTTCATTCATTTGCGTTTTTTAGGAATCTACGATACAGTAGTTTCTTACGATCCGGATACCTGGCTTTTACCAAATTTCAAAAGTAAAATATCTAAATTACATTTAGATGAATTAGGAAGACCACAAAAAATCGTTCATTTTACCTCGTTGGACGAGCATCGGGAATATTTTCCACTTACCCGCATTAAGCCGGGGAACAATCGCATAGAACGCAATTTTCCCGGGGTTCACAGTGATATAGGAGGCAGCTATTCCAACTATACCGAAACCGGCAGCGAAAACCTGTTAATCGAAAAAAGGCCAAAATATGAATTGGAAAAGCTGATAGACTATCGAGCAGAACTGATCCAAGGCGGATGGTATACGCCGGAACAATTAAAAATAGAACCCAAAATGGTAACCAAGCACAGCCATTACAGCTTAAAAGGCGAACGGAACCTAAGGAAAGAATACAGCTATATCTTTCTACACCTGATGCGGGAAGAATCAGAACCCTATATGGGGAAGTATTATATGCCCGGCGAAATGGAGAAATACAGTCTTTCGGGAAACAAGATCCTGGAACAGGCCAAAGAGTATCTACAGCTTTATACCATGAAATGGAATGAAGACTGGGTATTGAAAAGCGAAAAAGAAGAAAAAAAACTCAACCAAGCCACTCCAACAAAAGAAATCAAGGATAATTATTTGAATCAAGCAGACAAGAAGATACCAACAGAAGAAAAAACAGAAACTAACCACCAACCAATCGAAAAAGAATTAGAAGAAATATACGTCACCGATTCCGATCGATTGCTAAAGAAAATAAGAAACTACTACTTGCATTGGTCTTCCCATTGGGGAGAATTGGGCAATACGCCCAATAAAAGCAGAAAAAGAGAATATTATAATGCCGATGGAACCGTTGACACCAATTGAAATAAAAATGCAGCCGGGAAAAACGTACTACTACCGACTCACTACAAGTTTTATGGATCAAATGAATCATGGAAAAGGTAAGGAAAAACTTTGGACCAGAAATGTCGGAGTCTTATTTACCGGAAAAACCCGTGAACATCTTCACTTTCAAATTCTGTGTTTTCGCACGGAAGTAAAGTTGGAAAAAGCCATACCCCAATATAATTTGCTTCGGGTTTTTCTTTAAATCACCGTAAAATATACTGATAATTGATTTATGTAATTTTTGCTGAGGTAGAGAATCGCAAATCTTCAGACTATACTTAAATATTTTATTCTTGTAAAACAATGCCGCCTTTTCTCAAAATAGCGATTCCTTTAATAATACCTAGTTGAAAATTCAAGGCGACATCCAGCTCTCTCAATTTATCTGGATTCATATCCACCGATTCTGCATCAATGGTTTCTAATTCTTTTATATTAACCATAATCAAGTATCCACTTTTTAAATCGTAAGGTATTTTCCGATTAGTGATTTTGGATTTTTCACCAAGTCTTTAGGCGTTCCTTCGGCAATGATTTCACCGCCTTTTAATCCTCCTTCAGGGCCAAGCTCTACGATCCAATCACACGATTCAAGAACTTCATGATTATGTTCAATAACAATCACAGAGTTTCCGCTTTTGATTAATTCATCCAACAGTTTTATCAGCTGAGCTGTATCATAAAGACTTAAACCAGTAGTGGGTTCATCCATGATATACAAGATATGACCTTTTCGTTGCCGTCCTAATTCCTTCGCGAGTTTTAGTCTTTGGGTTTCCCCCCCGCTCATTGTTGAAGTGGGTTGCCCAAGCTTTATATATCCCATACCAATCCGTTCCATTATCTGTAACGGACGAACAATGAAATCATTATCACTAAATAGGGCTATCGCTTCCGAAATCTGCATATCAAGAATTTCTGAAATATTTTTCCCTTTATACATGACAGTTAAAGCTTCGTTGTTATACCTTTTACCTTTACATTTTTCGCATGTTGCGTACATCTTTAAACTACCTTCAGGAAAAATAGCTTTACGTCCACTACCATGACACTCTCGGCAAGCGCCCTCGGAATTGAAGGAAAAGTGTCCCGCCGTTAAATTTGACCGTTTTGCTTCGGGTTGTTCTGCAAATAATCTGCGTATCTTGTCCCATATTTTGGTAAAAGTAACAGGATTCGAATTTATATTTCTTCCTATTGGTGCCTGCGATACTTCAGCAAAGCCAGAAATATTTTCTGCGCCATCAAGCCTTTCGGCTATTGTTTCGATTAACAGTGATTCTTCTTCAAGATCTACTGCTTTTCCATTGGTATTGTTCTTATTGGCGTCTAAGCGAAAATAACTTTTTAACAGGGGCGTAAGCGTGTTCGATATCAAGGAGCTTTTTCCACTTCCGGAAACGCCCGAAACCCCAATAAGAACGCCTAATGGAAATGCGACTGAAATATCTTTTAAATTGTTGGTTTTGGCGTGTCGAATGACTAAACGAGGAATAGCAGAATCATCGATATTTTGTTTTAACATCCTTACCGGCATTTTTGCCTTGCCGGAAAGATATTGTCCTGTCAATGATTTATCGCATTTTAACAGGCCTGCATAATCACCTTCATAAATCACTTCTCCGCCTTCAATCCCCGCTTTGGGACCAATATCAATAATATGTTCTGCTATTTCTATCGTACTTCTGTCATGTTCCACGACAATAACCGTGTTACCTAAATCTTTAAGCGCTTTTATAGATTGTAAAAGTTCAAGTTTTTCTGATTCATGTAGTCCGACTGTGGGTTCATCAAGAATATAGATAAGTGACTCAAGTTTGGATTCCAAATGCGAGTTAAGGAAGAGTCGTTGTATTTCCCCGCCACTTAGTGAGGACATTTCTCTATAAAGTGACAAATGACCTAAACGAGAAGCAATTAATGAGTTTGTTTTACCCAAAATATCGTTAAGAAGATTTTTCCCAAATTGCGTTATTTCGTTTAGTTCCAATGCCGATTCAAAAAACGTTTTAGCCTCGTCTAAAGTCATTTTGCCGACTTGACCAATATGTTTATCATTAATTAATATGTTGCGAGCTTCTTCACCAATGCGATATCCATGACATTCTGAACAGAGGGTTATTTCGTACAGACCATTTAAATATTCGCCTCTTTTGTGTTTAGCTTGCAAAATTCTTGATAAGCAGAAGCTTTGATTTGCACTGTTATTGCTGACATAATGCCCGTTTACCACTTCTTCTTTTATTTCATCCGGTATTTCTAAATAAGGCTGATCCATATAGCCTTTGAAATTCCTTTCCAAGACGCGAAATATACCGGGGGTTACCCCGATAAAATTAAATAACTCTCGAACGGTGGGATTTTTATTTGCAATAAGCTTTTCCATATTAACGTGATAATATGCGCCTCTGCCAGCGCATTTCATACACATTCCGTTAGGGTTATTATAGGAAAAATAGCCTAATTCAAGGCGCTCTTCCTCATGTCCACACTTAGCACAGACCCTATCTTGTCCAATAGTTTCGTTGCACTCTGAACATTTAACCTGTCCTTCACTTGAATACAGTAGGGCGAGAAGGTTGAATATGTTTGTTTTTGAACCGACTGTTGATCTTGGGTTATTCTGACGTACAACGCTTTGTTTAACTGCAATTGTCGGGCCAATACCCTCTATGCTTGCAAATTTTCTCTCATTTTCAAGTCCCGGAAATATTCCTAATGATTGAAGATACCCTTTACGTCCTTCTTCAAACACAATATCAAACATCAGACTAGACTTTCCTGATCCACTTATACCAGTAGCAACGGTTAATTTGTTTTTGGGAATAGTAATATCAACATCTTTAAGATTGTGAATGCGAGCTCCTGTTATTTTTATACTTTTCATCTAATCACACCTTGTCTTTTTAATTAAGAAATTCCAACTAATTTATTTATCGTTAAGATCAACCTATTGAGGAAATATAGAGCATTATTTTTTATTAGTGAAATAAATATAAAAATATTTTAAAATATATTTATAATGTTATAATTATACTATATATTTAAATATTATTCATTTAAAATATACTTTTTATATTATTACTATAAAAGTATTTTAAATTTAATTTAAAATTTATTTATTTATAAGTAAAGACTTTAAATATTCAATTACTTTCCGAAAATAGGAAATACTCGCACCATAAGGTTTAAGAACTGTTGCGTAAGAGTGTCTGGCTTGTATGTACTAATAGCTGTTTAATTTTTAATGCTCATGCAATTTTCTTCATTATTTTACCGCAAAACTTAATCACACTCGCAATGATTTTCTTTTTTTCTTGCAAAGGTGTTTCATGTGCTATCAAATAAGGGAAAGGGTAATTATAATCTTTTTTATCTATACTGTCCCAGCGATTGATAATTTATATATTTTGAATGAGATTGTTACATAAAATTCATGTTTATCTTTAGCAATCCGTAAGATTTTATGTCGGTAAAAGAATAACTCATCTTACTCGATATTGTTAAAGTTTAAGAGCTAAATATAAACAAAGTTAATTTCATTGCATAGATAAAGAATAATCATAAATTACGATATTGTGTGGTTGCATTTAGTCCTTCATCAAAATTAGTAATTTGTTTAATCTGTCCATGTGTTAAGGCGGGTTTTCGACTTTTTGCCGTTGGAATTTCGTGTAATTCCTTACCAAAAGGATAATCATTAGGTTTAATCATGCCCGTTTTATTTTGGAAAATCAATAATCTAATAAATATCTATTTTATTATTAAGATAAACACTTTAAATATTCTTTTCTTATTTTTTGGTTCATTTTATTACTAAGCGTAAGAATTATATCATGTGACTTTTTAGGGTTGGACTCTTTCATTATTATAGCTTTTACTAAAGAAAAGTATAGATAATGATCTGATAGTTGATTTTGAACTTCTGAAAGAATGTTCATGGCTTTATCTGTTTTTCCAATTTTGCTTAAGCAAAATGAGTAATTAAGTCTTAGTATTGGTGATTGCGAGATTTCAAGCATCATTTCATATAAATATGATATTTCAGTCCAATCTTTTAAGCTAAAATCTTTTTTAGACATATACTTGCTGATGATAATTGCTTCAATATAGTATTTATTATTATTTTGGGGTTTTTTAATATGATGGAAAGCCATAGTAAGTAGTTCTTTATTCCATTTGTCTCGATTTTGATTAAAAAAGGAAATTAATTTCCCATTATCAATTTTTGCAGGAATTCTTGATATGTGAAAATATAAGATAGCTAGTAAATTACTGGTTGAAGTATAATTGAATTTATTATATAATAATCTTGTCAAAACAAATGATTCTAAGCATAAATCTTTATTCACAATATTTTCAGTATTTTCGCTAAAAGAATCAAAGCCAATATTGAAAACGGCATAAAGGATTTCTTCAACAATTGATATTGTTTTTTGATTAACCGTAACGGAATTTATTTCGATTTTTTGGCAATTTAAATCAATATTAAGTTTCTTTTTAGTTCGGTTAATGCTTTTATAAATAGCTTCTTGATTAATTAAAGTGGATTCACGAATTTCAAGTATGCTTAACCCAAATATATTTTTGAGTATAAAAATAATTTTAGATTGTGTGGATAGGCTGTTTAACGAAGAGATAAATAGTATCGTTTGCAAACGAAGATCGGTTTCATATGGATCTACTTTTTCATCTTCTATAAGTTCTATTGAAAAATTATAATCATCTTTTTGTTTGCGTTTTATTATATTTAGTAAATCATTACGAGCTACCATGAATAGCCAATTTTCTATATTTTTTGATATATTATTTTGTTTCCGGATTTTCAGATACTTCAAAAAAGAATTTTGAATAGCATCTTCAATTTCAGAAATATGGGTAACACCAAATCTCTTCAATAATAAAGAAAAAAGCTTTCCGTATAACGTTCTGTAATTTATTTTATCTTCAAAAGGTAAATTAGGAATCATAATCTTCCATATTCAAGATCGGACGGATTTCTGTTGTTCCCCCATAATAATGGGTCGGGCACTCTTTAGCTAACTCGATAATAGTTTCTAGATTTTCGCTTTGTAATAAATAATAGCCTCCAATTATTTCTTTGGATTCCAAGTATGGCCCGTCTTTAATAACACAGTCTTTACCCGTAATAAGTACACCTTTTTCATGTAATCCATCCCCTGAAATTAAATGCCCTGTTTTTGCTAATTTTGTTGCCCATTTCATATGAGCATCAGCTAATGCCTGCATTTCTTGTTCTGATAATTCTCTTAGTTTTTCATTATCTTCGTGTAATAATAATAGGAATTGTTTCATTTTAAATGTTTTAATTTATTTGAAGACATTTTATTATGCTATTTTTGGACATTTTTTGGAATAAAAATTTTAAATAATAAAAAACTTACATTAGAAATACTATACAAAGATAAAATAAAATATGATGTTTAATATTTAATAAAGGGGATTTGGTTATAAATAACTATATAAATTAAACCACCCTTAAGCCTTTTTAGATGAATTTTCGGATTATATGATTTTATATAAAGTTATTGCGTCTAAATTATTGTTTTTAAGGGAAATTCATTCAGACATATCAAAAATATAGCTAAACTAACGAATTAAAGAAATTAAAAACTTAAATAATTAAAAAGATTTTTATTGAATTAAGTATATGAATTAAAATATATAAAAAAGTGAAAAAAATAAAATCTAGAAATAATAAGTTAGAAAATATTAACTGTGATAATTCAAGTGACAAA
The DNA here is from genome assembly GCF_019469225.1 of Apibacter sp. ESL0432. Classification (NCBI taxonomy): domain Bacteria; kingdom Pseudomonadati; phylum Bacteroidota; class Flavobacteriia; order Flavobacteriales; family Weeksellaceae; genus Apibacter; species Apibacter sp. ESL0432. Next base: position 474,474 of record NZ_CP048266.1, read on the forward strand.
GAATATATTAGATGATCAGATATATTATAGATTTATACAAATAAACAGTTTTTTTAATAATTTATTTAACAAATAATAATAATAATCACATAATTTATCCGAAATTATCTATATGGTAATATTTTTGACAAATTAACTAAACAAAATCTTTTAGTAAACTAATTGATTTATAATTAATAGAAGTTTTTAATTACGATTCATAATCTCATTCCAACATTTTCCGGCAGCCATTGCTCTTTGACAATCACTACCAACAAAACCAATTTTGCTTTTATCAAAGCATCTTGCAGGCCATCCATTATAATCCATGCAATTTGTAAATTCTCTATCACATTTTCCATTATAACTGAAAGCTGTGCTACAATTTAAATTTCCATGATTTTGATAACAGGAAATGGAACGTGCAGTAACAGTTTTATTTTCTAAGGAGTGATGAGTAAAGCTTCTTTCTCCTAAATTAAATACATAGGTGTTTTCAGCAGTATGATCTTTCATTGCCTTTTCTAATTTTTCAGCTAGCAATATCTGATTTCCTTCTATGCTATTAAAATCTGTTCCCGAAACGAATTCGGATGCTTTTCTTCCAATCACTTGTATCCGAGAAGTAGTTTTTAAATTTACTAACGCATCTGTAATAAAGCTTCCTCGATTACTTGCTTCATACGTTTTTCCATTATAGTTTACTATAGCATCACTCATCGGGAAATATACTCGAATAAAAGAATAATCTTCAGGATAATAAATTGATTTGTTAATTTCAATTAATTCTTTTTTGTATAATTCTTGTACGTTCTTAATTTCTTGAGCTTCATCTTTGTTGAAATAGACTGTTTTAAATCCAATTAATTTAATTGAATCATTATTTGATTCCGGATAAAGATGTCTTATGTAGTTTTTTTCGAAAGTAGTAATGCTTTCTTTCTTATTTGATATCGGGTTGATATCATTTTCATTACTACAGCTATTAATTAATAGTAATCCGTTAATGGTAATAAATAAAGCCTTAAATAATTGAAATTTCTTTTTCATTTTTTCATTATAAATCAAATATAATAATTAATTTATAAAGGATAATTATTTTTAAAAAATAATTAATATGGTATATTTATATATATTTTAAATATAATCAGTATGGTAATATTTGGTAAAAGCTTATAAATACTTTATTATTAAAATTGAATTAATTAGCATTAAGAATATAATTAAATTCATTGTTAGTTCAATTTGTTCTTGTGAGGTTATCGTATAGAAAGTAAAAGTGTAAGAATATTAATAACGATAACTTTTAATCAAATTCTGTTAATGTTTTTTTATTTATTTTTATAAATAAATGAGATGATATGGGAAAAGATTAATTGTATTTATATTAAAATAAATTAAGTTTTATAAAAAATATGTTACCTAATTTAATAAATGACAGTAAATATTTTTTACACAATATAAAGTATTTTATACATTTATCTAAATATACTTACATATAAAAAAACAATGCCGATTTTTATTTTAAAGAAAACTAAATTTCAAAATATAATTTAATTGGAATTTATTTTAATATATTAAATTAAATATATTAAAATCATTTTATAAAATGATATAAATAATAATGTATTAAAAATACTATATATCATAATAAATCTCAGATTTTTAAATAGAAAAATATAATATAATTTTAAATATGTAATTATAATGCATATTTATTATTATAATCAATTAATTATCAATGTATTGTGTATTTTTATTATTTTAATAATATAAATATAATAAATATATTTCAATATCAATATGTTATAAAGATCGTTAATAATCTGATGTTTTAAAAATAATAGTTAATTATTTATAAAAAAATAAATATTTCTCTATGTATGTTTATATATTATAAAAAAATCATAATTTATTTTATATATATAAATATTTTTCTTAAGTTAGCAAATGATATATATATTTAATATTTTGTGTTGTAATGAGCTATAAATTAAAAAATTCTTTTAATAAGTTTTTTAAAAAAATAGATTTTAGAATAATTTTTATATTTATTATATTTATTCTTATCGGGTTATTTATTTTATTTTATAAATATTCTAGATATATCGACTGCAGTAAGGTCGATTTTGCGATTGAAGCTGAAAGAAAACAGGTTGGTGAAATAATCGGATTTAAAGATTTAACACCTAATGCTAAAAGTTGGGTGTGGGATTTCGGTGACAATTCTGCCAAAGTATACGACCAATCCCCATTCCATAAATATGATAAATCGGGAATGTATATCGTTACCTTGCAGGTTAATGGTTCATGTACTTTCCAAAAAACTTTGGAAATAAGGGGTTTGGGTAAAATTATAGATTCCATGAAAATCCCAAAAATAATTGCTCCAACGGTAGTTACTGTTGGACAGCCAGTTGAAGTTTATTATAAATATTTAGGGGAGGCTTTTTCGTGGGAATGGAGTTTTGGGGAATCAGGGCAAATGGATAATACTTCTGAATATCCGGTTTATAGTTATAGTTCACCGGGGAAAAAAAGATTGACATTAGTAATCAATGGGGATATAACGCATATTGCCAGTAGGGATATATATGTGAAGCCAAGAATATTGAATGTGTCTAATATTGATACTCTTAAAAGATATATACCGGAAAAAGATACCATTGTATACTATTTACCTCCGGGTAATCCACAGAAAGATCCTATGGAAGAATTTTTAAGATATATACCTGCTATACCTATGGAGACTCCGGTAGAAGAGAAAATTAGTAAAATAGAAGAAAACTTAGCTCCTTCCATTTCTGAAAATCAGTTTGAATTATTATTAATTGATGTAGCTAAGCAGAATAAAGCTAAGGAAGACTTTGGTAAATATACTTGTGATAAGTATGATTTTCCGGTAATTAAAAACGAAAAAATTATTATACCGTTTTCGGAATTTTGTGATAAAATCCAAAATAAAAAGATAAAAATTGAATCCATACGACTTACCAAAAATAATAGAAACTGCATTGAAGGTTTAACCATAAAATATAAAATTAAAAAAGGACTTTTCTGGGTTTATGAATAAATAATCAAAAAAATGATTTTAAATATAAAATATTCACTTTATACTTATTATGGAAGCGACATTTACTGAAGAAATATACTCGGCTTTAAATATAGCTAGAAAATATGCAATTGAAAAGAAAAATGCACATTTTGGCGCACCACATTTTCTTAAAGCAATTCTTCATAGAGATTTATCTCTTTTAAAAGAATTAGAAGCTATGAAAAAAGATGTTTTTTTTATAGAGGAATGGGCAGATGTGAGGATAGATGATTTTCCACGAGCAAGCAGAAATATAAAACCGGAAGCTGATGATAGTATTGATAAAATTATAAAAGAAGCAGATGAAATAAGAGATATACTAGGTAGGGAAGAGGTAGACTTGTATTGTATAATGGCAGCAATGGCAACTCCGGGTGTGGGTTTCAGCTTCGATCAAATGAAAAGTTTTCCTATTGTTAGAGGCGAATTATTAAACGATATTGGTGATGAAAATAATACAAGGATATCAGAAAAAAACAATGGTATAAATGCTTCTATAAAGTACTTATATAAATATTGCAAAGATCTGTTAGCTAAAGCTAAAAAAAATCCTAAACAAATTGTGGCCAGAGAAAAAGAGATTAAGGAGATTGTAGAAATTATAAGTCGTTTTTCTAAACCTAATGTTCTTTTGCAAGGCTATCCGGGTGTAGGTAAAACAGTATTAATCGAAGGATTTGTAAATCAAATTGTTCAGAAACAAGCACCTGATGAATTATTAAAGACTAAAGTTTATGAATTAGATTTAGGGACATTAATAGCAGGGGCATCATATAAAGGTGAAATTGAAGATCGCTTAAAAAAGATATTGCAAGAATTAAAATCATTTCCTCAATCAATACTTGTTATTGATGGAATTCATGTTCTTTTGGATAAAAACAGTGATAATTCAGGAATTTCCAGTATTTTAAAAAGTGAATTATCCGGAAATAGCGGACTAACACTTATCGTGACTACAACGGTAGATGAATATACTAAAAAAATTGAAAAAGACGAAGGGCTTTCCAGTATGTTTGAGGTGATTAAAGTTGAAGAACCTAATGAAGAACAGGCATTTCGAATATTAAAATCAGCTTTGCCTTCATATTTAAAACATCATACGATTAAGGTAACTGATGAATCTATTACAGAATCCGTAAGACTTTCTCAAAGATATTTAAAAGAAAAAAGTTTGCCTGAATCAGCGTTGAATTTATTGGATCGAACCATGTCTGTAATTAAAACTGCAGGTATTTCTTTTCTAAAAGAAAAAGATGCTTTGCAAGATAAATTAATAACAATACAAGAAGGAGAGGGTAATAAAAAACTTGAATTAAAATGGTTTTATGAAGATTTAAAAAAGAAAGCTCAATATTTATTGGTCCAAGAAAATTTAATAAGGGATGACATAGAATTATTATCTGAAGATTCTTTATACGAATATTTAAAATCTTTATTAGAAAGATTAAATCAAGTAGCACAATCCAAAAAAGAACATATAGATCCGATTGATTTAGCTGCAGTTGTGGCGCAAAAAACGGGAATTCCATTAGGTAAGCTTCATTCAGATGAAAAAGATCGGTTACAAAATATGGATGAGATACTTAAAAAAAGAGTAGTTGGACAGAATTATGCCATTGAAGTAATTACAGAAGCAGTTTTAGAATCTCGCTCAGGATTAAGTAAAGCAGGACAACCGATAGGATCTTTCTTTTTTCTAGGTCCTACAGGAACAGGGAAAACAGAATTAGCAAAATCATTAGCAGATTTTCTTTTTCAGGATGAACAGGCGATTATTCGTTTTGATATGTCGGAATTTAAAGAAGAACATTCGGCTGCATTATTATATGGAGCTCCTCCGGGTTATGTAGGATATGAAGAAGGGGGATTATTGGTCAATAAAATCAGACAAAAACCCTATTCCATAGTATTATTTGATGAGATTGAAAAAGCACATTCATCTGTATTTGATGTCTTTTTACAAATTATGGATGAAGGTAAACTTCATGATCGCTTAGGTAAAGAAGGAGATTTCTCCAATGCTTTAATCTTATTTACCTCTAACATCGGGGCAAATTTCATTGTGGATTCTGTTAATACGGGTAAAGGCTTGCCTTCTTCGAATCAATTAATGGAAATAATGTCAGGTAATTTTAGACCGGAATTTTTAGGAAGACTTACCGAAATAATTCCTTTTAGTCCTATAACTAAAGATAATGCTATGGGAATATTTGAAATTCACTTGAAAAAAGAATTATTAGATCTGGTTAAAGATTTGAATATTGAATTAAGCTTGTCGCAAAATGCTAAGTCCTTTTTAGTTGATAACGGGTTTAATGCCACGTATGGAGCAAGACCTTTAAAAGGAATAATTCGTTCAGCTTTACGAAGACCTATGGCTAAAAAAATAATTTCCGGAGAAATTAAAGAAGGGAATAATGTTACTGTGGATATGCTGGATGATAAATTACAATGGATAATCAATTAAAATAAATTATTAATTAAAATTTAAATAATATGTTATCAAATTATGGCATTGGAGGAAACGAAGTTCCTTTAGATGCAAATGAAGCAATACTGGAAATTGCACAAAACCGTACTTTAATAGCTCAAAAATTAACAGGTCAAACTCCTATCAGACCTGAAATAATCGAAGGGTTAACAACCGTTGAACAAGTTTTCGAACACTTTAAACCGGAAGTAAAAGTAAATTTTGAAGATGCAGACGGAGTTACCCAATTTGAAGAGCTAAAATTTAAAAATCTTGGAGATTTTGGAATAAAAGGGATTACAGCTCAAAGTAAGTTTTTAACTGATTTACAGGTTGAAAAAGACCAATATCAAAAAATTATTAAACAGCTTAAAACCAATAAAATTTTAAAAGCAGCACTTGAAGATCCGGAAGCCAGAGAAGCTTTAATGGATAGTATAGAAGGGCTTATTAACGAATTAAATCAAAAATAGTTATGGCTAAAGAAAATGTAAAAGCGCAAATTCAACCGGTAGATGTTGCGGTATCAGAACAAGCTAATAAAAAAATTGATATTAAAAGTGGTTTAGATAAATTAGCCAAATTTGGTGGATTTGATTTATTAGAAGCCTCTATAGAAAATGTTCAAAATTTAAATCCGGAACGTAAAGCTAGAAGACAAATATTTTTAGGTGATTCCAATAAAAAAAATGAACGCAATGCACTTAAGAAAACATTAGAACTTTGGCTTAATGTGTTGAAGAATAATACCAGTCTTACAGATATGGTGGCGCTTAGTGAAGATAAGAGTAAACTTGCCGATAAAACATTACAAAAGAATTTAGCTAATGCAGTAAGAGAGACTGAAGAGCTTGAAAAGGCCTATCGTACCGTAGCTTTATTTTATAAAAATACAGATCAGGATAAGGTAAAAAATGTTTCAATAATTAATGCAGAATTAGACCAATTAACCGATTTAGACAACACTCGATTTATAGATGCTATACATACAGAATTAGTAGATAATTATGATCGACTGGATTTAAAAAATAATTATGGGTTATTAGTTATACCCGGTTATTTAGGTAGTAATAAAGTAGTTGAAAAATGGGCAAAAATTGCTCATGAAAATAAAGTAATGTTGGTAACGGATTTTGCTCACCTTGATGAACCGGATGATGTAATGGAGATGTTTGATGAAGCATATCTTACCGGTGGAGACATTTATCGTTCCAATGTACTAATGACATGTAATTGGTTAGTTGGAAGAGGAAAATTTGATGAAATTCAAGAAGAAAACGATCTATACATACCCCCATCCGCTGCATTAGCCGGTAAAATATACGGAACTTTAATGTCGCAAGTTACTGCAGGTAAAAAATTTGGAGGAATTAATGAAATAGAAGGAGTTAAGTTCGATCTTAAAAAAAGCGAAATAGCTAATTTAGAGAATATGGGGTTAATTCCAATGGTTAATGAATATGGTAAAGTAATGGCTTTCTCCGGTAAAACCCTATTCAATGGAGATAATTTAGGGCTTCAGACCTATTCAGTGGTGAGAGTATTTGACTACGTTACCAAGGTATTAATGGATTTTTTAAATCGTAGAGCATTTGAAAATTTTACAGCAAAAACACGTAAAGAAATTATGAATCAAATTGTACGCTTTTTAGATGGTATTACCGGCCCGGATAAATTAATTGAAAACTTTGAAGTAAGAAGATTCGAACAAGATGCAGTACAGAAAGATCGAATTTATTTAGACATACATTTAAAACCTTATTTCCCGGCTAAGAACTTTCTTATAAAAATGGATGGGCATAAAGGAGATGAAGGAAATGATTGGGATACTGAATATGAACAAAAATAATTGATAGTACCAAGAGAGGGAAAATTTTTTACCTCTCTTTTTAAAAATTATAATATGAATATAAAAAGCAAAATCTTTAAATTATTTTTTATAAGCGGATGTATATTCTTAGGATATAATATGTCATATGGGCAGTCAAGTTTACCAATGAAAAAAATAAAAGAAGACACTTTGCTAACAAAAATAGTTGATTGCAATGCCTTGTTTACACTAAATAATAGGAAAGTAGATTTAATAGGAGGTAAACCCTATATCTATGCCGAACCTTATTATGAAAGAGTTTTTAATAGTAAAAAAGATTTTGCTGTATTTCAGACGATTAAGAGAAAAGGAAGTCGACCTCTATTATTTGTGAAATTGTTTAGATTTAATACCTGTCTCAAAAAAGATGAGGTCATGGAATTTATTACAATTAACGGTTATAGATATAGAATAAAAAATAGCTATAAACCAAACTGTGACGGATATTTATTAGGTAAGATCAGGAGAAAAGATATTAAAAATCTAATTAGAAGTGATATAAGCAGTATTAAAATTATAACTTTCGATAGGGATTATGAGTTTCATTTAGAAACACCAGAGGCCGAACGAATAAAGGATGAATTTCAATGCTTGAAAAGTAAACGTTTTAAATTCAAATAAATGCCATTACCTCAATTAGGTTTATCATTATCTATAACAGATAATCCCGGATCACCTATGTATTCCGGAAAAGGTGAGAGGGAGAAGATGTCCGATTTTGATTCCGCTATACGACAACATACTATTACCATTGTTATTACTGATGAAAAAGTCAATGAAATTGAATTTAATCTTAGTGAAAAAAACTTACATAAAATCATGTTACCTACCTATAAAATGATGGTAACTGATGACAAAACAGAAGAAAAAACTTATTATGAAGTAACTCGTGACTCTTTATTGCTTAATGAATTAAAAATTAACAAAACAGGTGGAATTTCATTTTTAGGAATAAATATTTTAAAAAAAACAGTTTATATGTTACCTGTAGTCGCTTTTGAGCCATTAAAATCCGTTAAAGAAGTATTTGAAGTTTCCAAATACCGTACAAAAAAAGATAATTATTTGTATTATACTCTACATAGGAACAATGAAAAAGCACTTTTAGTGTCAGGATTACCTCCTGAAAGCTTTATTAATTCTACAAGTTGTGAACATTTTTTTTACATCGAGGATCACCATCAAGGGCAAAAATTTATAGGAGATATTTCTTATAGAGAAAAATTTATAAAAACTATTCCTAAAGTTGAAATACACCTTATTAAGCGTCTAAATAATATTAAAGAATTTGAATTAGACAAATCAGGTAAAATAAACAAAATTATTTATTTATAAATAAGAAATTGATATGTATGGAATTTATTATAATATTCCCATAAATTTTCAGCATCTCATTGAAAAAAAAGATGTTGAAAAAACAAATTTAGATCAATCAATAGCTAAATATATTAATTTAATTGTAACCTCTTCTTTTGGAGAATGTAAATTCAATGAAATGTTAGGATGTAAAATTTGGGAGATGGATTTTGATTTATTATCAGACACTAATAGTTTAAGAGACAAATTTAAAAATGATATTAAAGAAGCTATAATGATGAATGAGAGTAGATTAAATTTATTAGAAGTTGATGTTGCGATTGGTGTAGGTCAGAATCCTTCTTATAATAATTCAATACGATTAAAGAAAAAAGTAACGATGAAAATAGATGGACTGATTAAGAAAACAAATAGACCCTTTAATTTTCATGGATATTTTTTTATTGGACCTCTTTCACAAAATTAGAAAATGGATACTCAAGAAAAAATAAAAGACAGAATTCTTAGAAGAGCTGCCCAAACATGGGGTTATACGGATAGTGAACTAGAAACATCCTTTGACCCTATAGTTGCTCTGCTATTAGAGGCTTGCGCATCAGAATTAGAAAAAATATCTGCTGAATTAAATAATTCCAGATCACGTATTATTGAAAGATTATTGGAGATAATGTCTCCTGAGATTAATACCGGAATTATACCTGCCAGGTCAATTCTTCATTTAGAGCCTATTGAAAATAATTTTACTATATCCTTGGAACATCAATTTAGATGTAAAAAAACAATACAAAATATTTATGACCCATTACAACCTATTGTTAAAGATATATATTTTGGAACAACTTTACCCTTTATTTTAACAAAAGCTAAATTAGACTATATCGCTTTTGGCAATTCATTATATTCTTTAAAAAGAACTATTCACAAAGATCCTATTGCAAAAGAATCAAGATTTATGAAACCGGGATCATTATGGTTAGGAATAACTTGTCCGGATGGTGTTGATAAACTGGAAAAGCTTATGTTTTTTACGGATGTAAGGAATATATCTCAAAGGGAAATTTTTTATAATTATTTAAAACAAGCCAAATTTTATATTAACAATCAAGAAATACCTTATAAAGAAGGATTTAATGTTGAAAATTATACAATTGATATTGATGCAGTTGTAAATAAAAACTATAATAAAATCAATCAATTATATACAGATGTAAATAATTTTTATTCAGATAAATTTTTGCATTTTACCCAAGATATTATTATCAAAGATGAAGTATTTAAAGTCCCGGATGAATTAGTAGATTTATTCGGCAGCAACATAACTAAAATTAATGATGCAGAAAATGTAATTTGGATTCAGATTCAATTTCCGGAAGTTGTTATTAATGATGCTTTTGAAAATGTAATGTTTTACATTAACGCGATTCCTGTTATTAATAAAAGATTACTTACTCAAAATCAAACCATTGGTTCTTTTATTAATTATATACCTTTAGCTTCTGAAGATATATTCTTAGATTTAGACAGTATAAATGATTCGAGAGGTTACCAATATCATATTAAGGAATTTTCGGAAGGAAATTTAGATATAGGAGATGCCACGTTGAGACATACTGGTGTTACTCGATTTGATGAACGGAATGCTTCTGAATTGATTCAATATCTGATTGAATTGTTAAAAGATGAAAGTGCTTCCTTTACCGTAATTGGTGGCGATTTTATTGATGGGACGATTAAAGAGATCAACAAATCGATTGCAACATTGGAGCAGCACATAAAAGAAAAGAAATTCACAAAATCTAATTTTCCTTATGCTATTATTCGTCCAAAATCTGCAGCTATAAAAAATGATAATGATTTCTTTACTATAAGTTATTGGGTTACTAATGGGGAGGAAGCCAATGATATGAAAGTAGGAACTCATTTGGACGGGATAGGAACTAGTGATTTCAACCAAGATTCTATCATGCTGATTAATACATCAGTAGGAGGTAAGTCCAGGATGGATACTAAAGGTAAAATTGATTCATATAGAGAGGCTCTTTTAACTCGAGGAAGAATAGTAACATTTGCTGATATAAAAACTTTTTGTCAAAACCATTTTAAGTTTACTATTACCGGGGTGGAAATAAGAAAAGGTACCAAAATCGATACTTCTACAAATAAAGGATTTGTCCGAACCATTGATATAATTTTAGAAAGAAATTTAACACCGGATTCTACAATCACTGATTTTGAATGGCAATATTTATGTGATAACATGCTTTATAAATTAGATAAAGTTTCCTCTAATATTTATCCTTATAGATTATTAATAAAATGAAAAAGAATATACTTGCACTATCTGTATTGACGTTTTTTTTGTTCTATGCATGTCAAAATAAGTATTATAATGAAATACCTTATAAGTTCAAATACAATGAAGATGATATAAAATTAAAATTAGGAATTACAACAAATTACCTGCCTATCTTAGATACCTTAGATCAACAATATGAAAAAAATTTAACAGATAAACAAATTTACCTTAAAGAAAAATATTCAATAATCCTAGGTATTAAGCCGGAGGAATTAACCAATTATAAATTTTATTGTTTTATAGATAAATGGATCGGAACACCTTATGCAACTAAAGGTTTTACCACTGATAGTTTGAACATAGGGGCATTTACAAGTGCTTTGTATCAATTAACTTTTAAGAGAAAAATACCCTCCACCCCACTGGGAATCTTTAATTCTCCGGAAATTAATCTCTTTACGGGACGAAAATTCCTTAAAGAAGGAGATATCCTCTTTTTTAGATATCAAAAAGATATTCCGGTTGGCGATATAGGAATCTATTTAAGAAATAATAGAATATTAGTAAGTACCAGGAGTAAAGGTTTAATAATAAGTGATTTTAATTTAGATTACTTTCAACTTAGATATGTTAGTGCCGGAAGACTAATTATTGATAAAGAAACTGAATAAATGATGGAAGCTATAGAAACAAATATCCTATCGGAAGAAATAAAAAATAGGATAAATAATTTGAAATTTGATCTAAAAGCCGAAGTTATTATTTCAGAAATACTCGAGCAACTAGACAATAAAGAACAAAACATTTTAGTAGATCACAAAGGACAATTTAAAAGACCTTTTAGGAAAGATGTTTTAGGGGCGGAAGTTGTTAATTACAATTATGACATAACAGAGTATGTGAAAGTTAATTTATCTAGAGATGGTATTTATGATACTCTCCCTGAAGGATTAACTCACCAACTGGGAGCCGATAAACCAAAAAAAATGGTCTCTGATATGACTAAAGAATATAAAATTCATAAAAAGGAAGAAGAATATGCAAGGAAATTTTTCTTTCCATTTGAAAATGAATTTTTTCTTAAAGCTATAGAAAGAGAAAATATTGAGAAAGAAATTTTGTTGGAACTTAATGGATCTAAACCACTGGATTTCTTTTACGATTTTTGGCATATTGATCGAGAATTGCCTCCCGTATTAGTTTCTAAATTAATTAGAATCTTGCCTTATCTCCATAAAATTGTTGGAAATCTTGATATGACCGTGCATTGCTTAAGCTATTTGTTGGAAGAAGAAGTGGAAATAGCAGAGCAAGGATATAAAGAACAATCCAGTTCAGAGGAAGAAATAAATCTGGGAAATTGCAGACTTGGTTTAGATATGATTTCAGGGAGTGCCTATATGGATTACTCATTATACTTAGAATTTAAAATCGGACCGTTACAAAAGACTTCATTTTTAGATTATATTCATCAAGGTAAACTAAAAAAATTTATAGAATTATTTTATGAATATTTTCTACCTATGGAAGTAGATGTAAAAACAACCATATTATTAGAAAAAGAAACAGAAGTTTTTAATTTAACTGAAAATACAATTTTAGGAATAACATCGAGAATATGAAATTTAAAACATATTTTAAGGACTTAATAGATCCTTCAATTATAACAGGAGTATTGATAATATTGGCGGTATCTATAATTGTCTATATTTTTTTTAGCTCAAAAGTAGAAGGTTTCAAACAAAAATATAAAAACAAATTTATAGCATACACCATTATATTAGTTTTAGTAACTGCATTAGTGGTTTTTATAGGTTCTTCTGAAGTTTTTAACAATCAGATATTTAGCATTTTTATTTTTTATCAAGTAGTTTTTTTTATACTAGGAATTATCCATTGTTTCGTCTACAGAAATTACTTTGATAAGTTTGATTCTAAATCTCCCTGGATTGAATTACTTTTTAGTATAACTATGGTGATATACATTCTTATACCATTTCTATTCGTGTATACACTGGTAAAAGGTAATACGTTTGTATATAATATGATGTTTTCATCATTAGTTTTTATCATTCCGACATCTATATTTTTAACATTTCAAGCATCTATTTCAATTCCTCCGAAAATATATAAAACTTGGCAATTTCCGGAAGAACATGCCTATCCTGATCCACCGGACAGCGAATATAGAGACATGGTAGTCATTACTTTTGTTTTCCATAGAGATCCTAATTCAGATATACGAACAGAATTTAGAGCAAAAGCTCCAATACGTATGGATTTTGGAAGATTATTTTATCATTTTGTAAATGATTATAACTTAAGAAATCCTGATTCAACTATTAATTTGCTTGATATAAACGGTGAAAAACAACATTGGGTATTTTATTTAAAATCTAAATATTTAGGCTTACCAAAATTTATTAAGCCTGATTATCCATTGTATGTAAATTCAATAGAAGAGAATAGTGTCATCATATGCCAACGTACACCTCCATTAATTAATTCTGAAGAAGAATTGAAATATAATTTTGACAATGATCAAAATGATGAATTTGAAAATATAAATGAAAAAAACAATGATAATTTTTAAAATAAATACTTCGCTATGTTAGAAAAATTAAATTATTTTCCAGTTAATTGGATTGATGGGATGAAGATAAACAAATCCCACTTCATAGCTATGCAAGATAATTTTGTTGATATGATGCGTGATGCTATAGGAAGTCACGTTACCCCTATAAGCTATGGTCTATTACCGGTACACAACACCATGGAATCAATAAAAATTTCTTTGATTATAGACAATCATAAATTATTACGAGTAAAAATTGAAGAATGTCATGCAGTCACTCCTAATGGGGCCCGTATCGAAATTACCCCATTAAATAATTCGATAGATATACAGATGCCTTATCCGGAAGCCGTATACAATTTAAATGAGGAACAAGAAATCATTTTACTAGCCAATATAGTAGTTAATCCGTTTGAACAAATACCTTTTGGAGTTTTAAATTCTGATGAAAATCCACCTAGGTATCCATATTTAACTCCTACTTATAAATTGCATTTAGTTCAGGAGGGACAAATATCAGAACAAACTTCAAACATTGGTTATCAACTGACCGTAGGTAAAATTGTTGTAACTAAAGAGGATACGTATTTACAACCGGGTTATATACCTCCGTGTACCTCAACGAACAGTCATAAAGAGTTGATTGATGTACATACTCAAATTGATAAGTTTATGGGGCAATTGGAATTATATGCAGTTCAAATAGCTCAAAAAATTAACAGGAAAAATCAAACGAATGAATTAGCTATTATGGTTTTAAAACTTTCGGAATTGGTGATTACCTATTTGGGTAATGAAATCAATTCCTTAAGATGGCTTGGGTTGTATACTACACCGGCTTACATGTTGGATAAAGTTGTTCGATTAGCCAGAATCATGAAAAACTTTGTTGATGCTAAATCCGGAGCAGGTAAAGAAGAATTATTGAATTATTTGGCAGAATGGTGTGGATTATCACAAGGCGATTTTGAAGTTCTGTTTACGGATTTGGTTAATGCCGGTTATAATCATTCACAAATCGATAAAACTATTAAAAAGGTAAATATATTTATGCGAACACTAGATCAATTATTTGCCGCATTAAATAGACTCGATTACATCGGAAAAAGAAATGATACCGGAATATTTATTAAAGAAAGGCTGGAAAATAATACAATTGAAAAAACAAAAAAAAGCAGATTTTTTGACGATTAAAAATTTATAATATGGAAGTATTAAATAAAAAAGATAGATGGATTGCTTTTCTACTTTTTATATCTTTATTTACATTAACAGTAATAATTATTGTTACATCAATATTCTTTAATTATCAGTTGCCTTGGAGAGAAAATTATGAACTTAGAAAAGAAAATACTGCAATTATTAATGAATTTAGGTATCAGGAAAAGTTTGAAAATCAAATGGAAATTTTAAAAAAATATATAGATTCCATTGATATGCCCAACCATGATATGTATTATTATCAACAGAAAGCCATTGATATGGTCATAAAAATGGAACAAAATATTCCGGGTAAAGACAGTATACGAAGAGGTTTATTATATAAGAATTTTTTGTTGACCAGTAGAGCTCTCATCGAATCAAAAAAGACCATAAAAACCTACGGGAAAAGTAAGGCAGAAATTGACACTTTACTTGCTAAGGTGGAGACATATAGGAGGCAGATACAAATTATTACCAGAGATTTAGAAGTCTGCAGACAATTGTATAATAATAAATAAATATTTTAACATTAATTTAACATATTGTATTGAGATAAGCTTACTATATATAATTATCTTTGTGGTATAAATATATTTTATTAAATATTAATTATTAAATTTTTTTATTATGTCTTTTAAATCTAAATTAGAAGTAGCAGGAAAAACGTACAACATTTTAAATGTTAATTATTCCCTAGCTCAAGAAACAGATCCAACCGGACGTCCATCTTCTCAAACCAGAGGTGGAAGAATAGAAGTAACTGTTGAATCAACAGGAGAATCTGATATTTTCGAATGGATGACCAATAGTTTCGAGAGAAAAGATGGTAAGGTAATCTTTGTAAAAAGAGATTCTGATGCCACTTTGAAAGAGTTGTCATTTACAGATGGTTACGTGGTTAAGTACAGAGAAAATTTTGATGCTTCCGGTACCAACCCGTTAACAGAAACGTTTACTATTTCAGCTAAGACTATTAAAATGGGTACAGGAGAACATATTAATGAATGGGTATAAAAAACCTACATTAAATATAACCTGTAAGATGAAAGGGGATTTAATCAATTCCCTTTCATTTAAAAATTATTCAATAAGTTTTATTTAACAAAATTTTAATAAATATGTCGTCATTCTTAGCTAAATTGGAAATGGATGGTAATACTCATAATGTTCTCAAATGTAAATATAGCTTTAATCAAGGAGTTGATAGTACAGGAAAACCACAAGCTACTATCCGTGGAGGGCAAATCCATTTAACGATTGAAAGTACAGGAGCACCCTATTTTGTTGATTGGATGTTATCCACAGAAAAAACCAAAGATGCAAAGATTATATTTTATCGTAGGGATGCCATGAGTAAACTACAAGAGGTAAAATTTGAAAAAGGTTATTGCATTGAATTTTCAGAGGAGTTTGATTCTGTAAATAATGAACCAATGAAAATTAACCTTATAATAGTTGCAAAATCACTTTCTATAAGCAATGTGGCTTATGAAAATGTTTGGAAAATTGGATAATTAAGTATATCTATATAAAATCATTGAAAATTGTTAATTTTCAAAAAAAATAAGGCGATACAATCGCCTTTTATATTTTAAAAATAATAAATAATACTATAAAAATCAATGCTAAAATTTAATCAAATGTGCATTTGATTGCTAGACTTAGTTAGATGTTTTTTCTTTTTCTTTTTTTCTGATCCGGATTAATCGCTCTTTCCCGTTTTAGTTTTAAATATTTATCAAACTGTTCAGTTGATAATACTTCTTTTAATTTAAAATCAATTTCCCTGTTGTTGTTTTCAATCAAAAATCGTATCTCTTGATTGTCAATACCGGCATCCATTACATTTTTTAGATATGTAGTTTTTTCTAATATGAATTCTTTAAGCTCTAATTTTTGAAAATCGTCAAGGATTAGGTCTTTATCTAATGTTGTAATTTGTTTTTCTGTAATTTCTTCAGGCTTAAAAGAATTATTATTTTGTGCATAGGAAATTGAAAAAGTAGTTACAACTAAAAATATATGTAAATAGCTCTTAAATGATTTCATGTTCTAAAAATTATTGTTATAAAAATACTTAAAAAATCGGGTTAATAAACTTAATACAAAAATTTTGAAACTTTTTTATATTTTAGTACTTAAATAAGATGTCGTGCTTGATTTGTCCCAAATAAAAAAAAAATTAGCAGATTATTGCGTCTATCAGGATCGCAGTCATTATGAGGTTGAACAAAAATTGAAAGAATTGAGAACTTTGAATGAGGATGAGAGGGGTGAAATACTCATATGGTTGATACAAAATAACTTTTTGAATGAGGAAAGATTTTCTAAATCATATGCTAGAGGGAAATTTTATCAAAAAAAATGGGGGAAGAATAAAATTAAGCAAGGATTAAAGCGAAAGAGAATTCCAACTAATTTAATAGATAAAGGGATTGAAGAAATTAACGAGGAAGATTACAAATCAACTCTCATGGAGTTGACTGAAAAAAAATGGAATATTCTTAGGGAATCTGAAGTATATTTAAAAAAGAAAAAAATATATAATTATCTATTACAAAAAGGGTATGAATACAATTTAATCAACGAAATACTTAAGAATTATTAAGAATATTGATTTAATAAATCTATAATTTCTTGTGCAGCTCTTACGCCGCTTTCTCTCCATTTTATTTCTCCTTTTTTAAAAATAATTAGGGTGGGTACTGACTGAATATGATATGCACTTGCCAATTTTTGATTTTTATCTATATCAATTTTAATAATTGTTGCTTTATCACCAATTTTTTCTTTAACCTCTTTCAATATTGGTGCTAACATTTTACAGGGTTGACACCACTCTGCGGAAAAATCAATTAACACGGTTTTATCTCTTTGAATTATATCGGTAAAATTTGACATAAATATTCCTATTTATTATTTATATAGTTTAATACAAAAATTAAACCGTTGGGTAAATTATTACGATTTTTTATCGTTATTTATTTAATACAATTACATTATTGAAAAGTCATTTTAATTTTTTAGTTGAAAGATTAAGATATTGTTATTAAAAGTAGTAAACTAAATTGTAATGAGTAAAATTTATTGAATAAAATAAAGTTTTATCAATTAATGGGTATATCAAAAAAAAGTATAAATTCGTTAATTTATAAAATTGCTAAGTAGATCAATATTCATACTAATTACTATATGCTTGGGATTATTTATCCAGGCTCAGGATATTGATTGGAAAAATCCAAATTTCAAGTGTAAAAAAATTGTAATAAAGGACACCTTAGTAGTACTTGATTCTCTAACGATTATACCTGAGCCGATTTCCATAAAGAATAAAAATAATGAAGAAATAAACTCCAAATTATATTCATACCAATCGACACTAAATGCGATAAAAATTGATCCTTTATTGATAGGTCAGGAATTAAAAATTTGTTATTACCTATTTCCTGAAAAAAAAGAAAAAATAATTTATTCTAAAGATACGTCACTAATAGTGAGAATTAATAAGCCTTTAAAACTATATGAAATAACTGAAAAAGTAAAGAAAAATAATGAATTTTTTCAAAATTTGACAAGTTCAGGGACCTTAATTAGAGGAATCACTTTTGGAACCAATCAAAGTGCTTCCGTTCAGTCTTCATTGGATTTAGAGCTATCCGGTCATTTAAGTAAAGATGTTATGATAAAAGCAGCAATATCAGATCATAATATACCTATACAAGCCGATGGATATACCCAACGATTGGATGAATTTGATAAAATCTATATTGAGCTTTCTAATAAAAATTCTTACTTAAGAGCGGGACATTTAGATTTGATTCAAGAACAAGATTATTTTGCCAATTTCTCGAGAAAGATTACGGGTATGCAAATTGGAACACGAATAAAACATACAAATTCATTTACCGATTTATATGCTTTAGGTTCACTTTCCAGAGGAGAATTTAATCGAATGAAATTTACCGGAATAGAAGGAAATCAAGGGCCTTATAAATTAAAAGGAAAACAAGGAGAACTTTTTATAATTGTATTATCAGGGTCAGAAAAAGTTTATATGAACGGTGCGTTATTAAAAAGGGGCGAAGATCAAGATTATACGATCAATTATAATACGGGAGAACTTACTTTCACCTCTAAAACCTATATTTCATCCAATAGTCGTATAGTAGTAGAATATATTTATAATACCACTACTTATACACGTTTTTTACTATATACGGGTGGAAAATATCAATCTGAAAGATTTACTTTTAGTGCCAATATATTTTCTGAAAATGATACCAAAGCTAGTAATCAGGAACTAACAGATAAACAAAAAGAAGTTTTACGTGAAGCAGGAAACGAAATAGACCGAATGTATGCGCCGAATGCGGTATTAACCGAATATGATCCAAACAAAATTTTATATAAAAAAATTAATACGGGTCAAGAATTAATTTATCAATATTCAACCGATAGCTCAGAAGAATTATATACACTTTCATTTACCTATATGGGGACTAATAAAGGAAATTATAAAATTGTATCACTTCCTGTAAATGGTCGTGTATATGAATATATTCCTCCAATTGACGGGATATTACAAGGGGAATATGAACCCGTAACCCAATTGATTCCACCTCAAAAAACACAAATAGTTTCAACTCATGCAGAATATAGGTTTAATAAAGGTAATTTGGGTGTTAATTTGGCAATAAGCGATCATGATGAAAATACGTTTTCGTCTATTGGAAATGGCAAAAATAAAGGTTTTGCAAGTAAAATATACTTAAATAAAAATATGGATAAAAAATATTGGAAAAGTAATTTTAATTTATCCCATATTTTTATTCAAAAAAACTTTCACATCTTAGAAAGAATTAACCAAGTTGAATTCGATAGGGATTTTAATATTTCACAAGAATTCAACGGCATAAATCAGAATCATTTAAGTCTGGGTTGGCAAAACAGACTATATGAAAAATGGAAGTTAAATTACACCTTGAATTATTTAGAAGAAGAAAATTTTTATAAAGGATACAAAAATGATATATACCTGGGATATGCTGCTAATAATACAGCCATATCTACAAATGTTAGTTATTTGTATTCCAAACAACAAGACAGTATCCATTCAAATTTTATAAAGCATATTTCGGAAGTTAATCAACAAATAGGAAAGGTGAAAGTAGGAATCGGTTTAAAAGGAGAAACCAATAAAGTTAAAAACAATTTATTGTCAAAATATACCTCATCCAGTTTTAACTGGAATGAAATATATGCAACCTTACTCACAGATAGCGCAAAAATTTTTACCGAATTAAAAATTTATGCCAGAACAGATGATTCCGTACGTATTGGTAAACTGAAAAATTTTACCACTTCCTATGGAACGGTAATAAACAATCAATTGATACAATCTCAAAATCATAATTTAAATATTGATTTCCATTATCGTAAAGTGCATTACAGTAAAGCTATATATACCAATCAAAAAGATGAAAATTACTTATTAGGATCTATTCATTGGAATAAAATGTTACTTAAAAGCGGATTAGTCTTAAATTCTGAATATGAGTTGTCGAGTGGTCAGGAAGCTCAAAGAGAATTTAAATATGTAAAAGTTACGGATGGAAAAGGCATTTATAAATGGACGGATTATAATGGGAACGGAATAGAGGAAATTGATGAATTTGAAGTGGCAGAATTCAGCGATCAAGCACAATATATACGAGTTTATACAGACAATGTAAACTATTTAAAATCAAATAATAATAAATTACTGTTTACCATACATGTACATCCCTCTCGTTTTCTTAATTCCGACTGGTGGAAAAGAATAACCTTACAATCTGCTTTTCAATCGATTTCATCTTACAAGAAAAAAAATAAAACCGTTGAACTTAATCCATTTTCCAATAAAGATCTCTTGACTCAGACACAGAATATAACTACAAATTTATCATTTAATCGAATCAGTGTACACAAATGGACCGGAGCTTTTCAATTCATGGAAAATAACTCTACACAATTTATATTTACCGGAAAAGACAAAAAAAATAGTGTCAATTTTCAAACTTTAGTAAATTATAAACCGTGGAATTTATGGATTTTTTCTCTTCAAAATAATTTTATCACAGATAAAAGTAGATCTCAACTTTTTGTTACCAAACGATTTACCATTGAAACAACAGCTTTTCATCCTTCATTAACCTATGAAATTCAAAAAAATATCAGCCTAAGAGCCTTACTAAAGTATCAACATAAAAAAAACAAATTAGGAAATGAACGGTTAGAATGGAAACAAGCCGGATTTGAATGCCATTGGAATGATGAGAAAAGAACCTCTCTTACCGGCACTTTTTCATATATAAAAAATGAATTAAAAGGAAATAATTTTTCCTTGGTATCCAGTCAGATGATGGAAGGGTTATTAAGTGGAAAAAATATGATATGGAAAGCATACCTTCAACGAGAACTTAGCACTGTTTTTACATTGAATATTATATACGATGGTCGCAAAAGTGAAGATTCAAAAACCATACATACGGGAAGTGTTCAGATAAAAGCTTCGTTTTAATCATTAAATTCAACACTTAAAGATAAGATATACCAAAAAAATTTTGAATAAATGATTGTAATTTGGTAATCAATCATGTATTGTTTCAATCATGAAGTGTTTAAAAATCAGATAATAACCATTTAATAAATAAGAAAAATTTTAAATTTTACTGTCATTTTTGGAAAAAAAAGATGGGCTTTTCAAAGTAAAATTAAGATAAAATCGGTCGATTATATTTGTGAAATTTATTACATTTGGTTCATAAACTATATAATTCTAACATAAAGCTTATCATGAAAAAACTGATTTGGATTTTTTTTGTTCTTGCCCTAGTAGCCAATGCTCAAGTTAAGAATCCTATCCAGTGGAAATCGGAAATAAAACATGAAAAAGATAATATCTATGAAGCCGTATTCACTGCAATTTTAGAATCGGGGTGGCATGTATATTCCAAAGATATAAAGGTTGAAAATGCAATTCCAACTTCATTTTCATACCCCAAAAATTCTTCTATAAAACTAATTGGTCCAACTAAAGAAATTGGTAAAAAAATTGAAGAATATTCCGATGTATTTGAAGGAAATTTGATTTATTATTCCAATAAAGTTGAATATAGGCAACGAGTTGAGGTTTTAGGTTCTAAACCGGTTGTATTTGAAGCAGATGTTGAATATCAGATATGCAATGATAAAGTATGTTTAGCACCTGATGAAGAAACCTTTTCATTCAAATTGATTCCTAAGTCAATAAATCAAGATAAGTCAACGGTCTTACTTAAAGACACGATTAAGCAATTGACTCAACCGAATCCAAAAATAGATTCCGTTCCTTCAACTCCAATAAAAGATTCCGTTCAACCAATAAAAACAATTACAGAAAGCAATAAAAATCAGATCATTATACCCGGCTTTAATATAGCTGAACCCATAAATAAAGATTGCGGAGATAGGATAATTAAAAAAGAAGGTTATATATGGATTTTTACATTTGGTTTTTTAGGAGGATTGGTAGCTTTGCTAACCCCATGTGTATATCCTATGATTCCATTAACCATATCCTATTTTACCAAACATGCTAAAAGTAAAAAAGAAGGCAAGAAAGATGCCTTGATTTATGCTTTTTTCATAGTGTTAATTTTCGTATTATTTACACTGCCCTTTCATCTTATAAGTGGTATAAATCCGGATATTTTTAATCAGATTGCCACCAATGTATGGTTGAATCTAATCTTTTTTGTGATTTTTATACTGTTTGCTTTTAGTTTTTTTGGATATTACGATATAACGTTACCCGGATGGATGGCTAATAAATCTGACAAAGCTTCCGAATCGGGAGGTATAATAGGTCTTTTTTTCATGGCTTTAACCCTGGTAATCGTTTCATTCTCATGCACCGGTCCTGTTTTAGGAAGCATACTGGCGAATGCAATTCAAAACCCGAATCAGTTGACCGTAGCATTTGGAGGATGTGGATTAGCTTGGGCACTAGTGTTTGGAATATTTGCATTGTTTCCTCAATTTTTACATACGATGCCTAAATCAGGAGGATGGATGAATACCGTTAAGGTTGTTTTAGGTTTTTTAGAATTGGCATTAGCGTTCAAGTTTTTATCAAAAGCAGATTTAGTAGCTAAAACTTTCTTGTTGAAAAGAGAAATTTTTATCGCGATCTGGATCCTTATTTGTATTTCAATTGTATTATACTTATTAGGTGTAATTAAATTTCCTCACGATAATAAAAAAGTAAAAATCAATAATGGAAGAATAATCGGGGCTTGTCTCTTTGGACTGATTGGAATTTATATGATCCCCGGATTGTTTCCTTCAGAAAAGCCTAATTTAAAATTGCTTAGTGGACTTACTCCACCTATGCAAATTAGCATATATCCAAACAACCAAAAAAATGGGGTTTTAGGATTGACCATCTTTCATGACTATGAGAAAGCAAGGGAAATGGCAAAAAAGGAAAATAAACCCATTCTCATTGATTTTACTGGTTATGGATGTGAAAATTGCCGAAAAATGGAAGAATATGTGTGGAGTGAACCGGGTATTTGGAATATCTTACACGATAAATTCATAATTTCATCTTTATATGTTGATGATTCAGAAGAATTGCCTAATAATGAGCAACAAACCCTTCATTTAAAAGATGGAAGAAAAAGAAAAATTAAAACAATAGGAAATAAATGGTCTACTTTTCAAAGAGAGAACTTTAATTCCAATTCTCAACCATTCTACGTATTAGTAACACCGGATAATAGAATTTTGAATTTTCCGGTTGCAGGTTATATGGATAAAGAAGAATTTAAAAATTTTCTGCTATGTGGATATACTACTTATGATGAGTTAAAATAAGATTTTAAAAGAAGAGAACTTATATTTAAAAATAATTAGTTAACTAATTGAGTGCATAAATATGAAAAAAAAATTAGTTGTATTAACAGGAGCAGGAATGAGTGCTGAAAGCGGTTTAAGCACATTCAGAGATTCAGGTGGATTATGGGAAAATTATAAAGTGCAAGAAGTAGCCTCCATAGAAGGATGGTATAAAAAACCGGAATTAGTGCAGAATTTTTATAATATGCGCAGAGCCGAGTTGCAAAAACATGACCCGAATCGGGGGCATCATTTGCTCAAAGAATTGGAATCCATTTTTGATATTTCAATTATAACTCAAAATGTTGACAATTTTCACGAAAGAGCTCAATCAACACATATACTTCATTTACACGGTGAACTGACAAAAGTAAGAAGTGAAACTAATGAATCACTTATTTATGATACGTTACAAGATGTTCATATGGGAGACTTAGCAGAAGATGGTGGACAATTACGTCCCCATATAGTGTGGTTTGGTGAAATGGTTCCTGAAATGGAAAATGCTATTGAAATAACTCAAAATGCCGATATTTTTTTAGTCATTGGAAGCTCTCTTCAAGTATATCCGGCTGCATCTTTACTTGATTTTGTGCCGGTAACTTCAAAAATATTTGTCATAGATCCTAAACCGTTCCGAACCTCATTACGTAATGATATCATATTCATACAAAAAGGAGCATCCGAAGGATTGGAATATTTTAAAGAGCATTATGCGAACGCTTTATAAAAATAAATAATAAGGCATTATTAAAAAATAGAAAGTCAGTATTTTAACAATTTTATATATAAAATAATTAAAGTTTTTAACGGAAATAAAAGAATAAAAACTATGATATAATTTTTTATATTTGAAAAAATAATAAAGTATATACTATGAATATTATTCTTTTTGATGGGAAAGAGTATTCCGATCTTTTACCCTTAACGTTTACGCGACCGGTAGCAGAATTAAGGATGGGAATATTAACGTTTGCGGAAAGGTGGAAACTTATTTTTCAAACGGAAAAAATCTCTTATCTAACTCAAAGATATCTTTCAGAAAAATATACTCTTCAAAATGAAGAAGAAAACGTATTTATAAATCCCGCCTATTTTCCAAATCAAGATTTTATTTACCAATTAAAAAATTTAAAATTCGGAGAAGCTTTTTATTATCAGGAAGAGTTGGTAGCAGCAAAAACTACTCTTGAAAATTTTCAATTAAATAATTTTGTAAAAAAAATAGATATAACATTTGAAAGCTTTCACATACAATATCCTTGGGATTTGTTTACTTATAATTCGGATGCCATTACTTATGATTTCCAATTAATTACACAAGGCAGAAAATCATGTACCTTATCAAATACCGTTAAAATTATAGGAGATCCCTCACAACTATTTGTTGAAGAAGGTGCCGTAGCCGAATGTGCAATACTCAATACCAAAGAAGGACCTATTTATTTAGGAAAAAATTCTGAAATTATGGAAGGAGCGATGATTCGAGGTTCCTTTGCCTTAGGTACGGGTTCTAAAATAAATATGGGAGCCAAAGTTTATGGCGGAACAACAGTCGGACCGTATTCAAAAGTAGGAGGAGAAGTTAATAATATTATAATCTTAGGATATTCAAATAAAGGACATGACGGATTTGTAGGAAATTCGGTAATAGGTGAATGGTGTAATTTGGGAGCTGATACCAACTCCTCAAACTTAAAAAATAATTATGCAGAAGTTAAGCTTTGGAATTATAAAAAACAAAAGTTTATTAAGTCGGGATTACAATTTGCAGGGATGATCATGGGAGATCATTCTAAATCAGCTATAAATACACAATTTAATACCGGCACGGTAGTAGGGGTTTCGGCCAATATATTTACTTCCGGTTTTCCACCTAATATAATAAAATCTTTTTCATGGGGCGGTAAATCAGAGAGTCCTAATTTTAAATTGGAACAAGCATATGAAGTTGCAGAAAGGACTATGAAAAGAAGAGGAATTGAATTATCTGAACAGGATAAGAAAATTATAGAATATATCTATAACAATTACCAATAATTTATACGGATTTTCTAATAAAGTATGATATAAATTTTTAATCAATTTGTATATGTTAAATTTCATTCAGTTAAATTTTTTGTAAGAAAAAAAAATTATAAATTTGCCCCTTGAATTAATTATATAAATTAATAATAAGATAGGATGGCTGGAACTTATAATAATGTTCTTGAGTTAATTAACAATACGCCGTTAGTTCGCTTAAACAGAGTAACAGAAGGAATGAAAGGTTCTTTTTTTGCAAAATTAGAATGCTATAATCCCGGACACTCAACTAAAGACAGAATTGCGCTTCATATTATTGAAAATGCTGAAAAACAAGGTTTATTAAAGCCAGGAGCAACTATAGTTGAAACAACTTCAGGAAATACAGGTTTTTCCATAGCTATGGTAAGTATCGTGAAAGGCTATAAATGTATAGTAGCAGTTAGCGATAAAACAAAACCTGAAAAAATCTCTTTTCTTAGAGCAATGGGAGCTAAAGTTTATTTATGTCCGGCTAATGTTCCGGCAGATGATCCCAGATCCTATTATGAAGTTGCCAAAAGAATAGCAGCAAATACCCCTAATTCCTTATATATTAATCAATATTTTAATAAAGAAAACACAAAATCTCATTATTTAAGTACAGGACCTGAAATTTGGGAGCAAACGCAAGGGAAAATTACCCATCTTATTGGATGTACAGGAACCGGAGGAACACTTACGGGAGCTGCACAGTTTCTCAAAGAAAAAAATCCTGATATTAAAGTAATAGGAGTGGATGCAGTAGGTTCAGTATTAAAAAAATATTTTGAAACAGGAGAATTAGACCGTAACGAGATCAAGCCTTATCAAATTGAAGGTTTAGGTAAAAATTTAATCCCGGGCGCTTTAGATTTTTCTGTTATCGATCAATACGTTAAAGTATCAGATGAGCCCAGTGCATATGCTACCAGAGAATTAGCTCTAAAAGAAGGAATGATGGTAGGATATACCAGTGGAGCAAGCTTAACAGCAGCACGTACCATAGCAGATACTTTTAGTGATAACTCATTGGCTGTTTTAATTTTTCCGGATCACGGTTCCAGATATATGACTAAAGTTTTCAGTGATGAATGGATGGCATCTCAAGGTTTTGTTAACAGCAAATTGAATGGCTTAGAATCTCACGCTACTGTAGAAAAAATATAACTAACTTTGGTTAAATTGTAACAATGGATATTTTTGAAAGAATAAAAAATAATCCCGGTCCACTAGCTAAATATGCGGACTATGGGGAAGGAGAATATATATTTCCTGTTCTAGAAGGAGAAATCAGCCCAAGAATGAAATTTAAGGGTAATGACATGATCATCTGGAGCATTAATGATTATTTAGGATTGGCTAATCATCCTGAAGTGCGAAAAGCAGATGCAGATGCAGCAGCTCAATATGGTATGGCTTACCCTATGGGAGCGAGAGCCATGTCGGGGCAGACTCATTACCATGAAGAATTGGAAAAACAATTGGCTAATTTTGCAAACAAAGAATCAGCCTATTTATTAAATTTTGGATACCAGGGAATGTTATCGATTATAGATACATTGGTTTCTAAAAATGATGTAATCGTTTACGATGTAGATAGCCATGCTTGTATAGTTGATGGAGTTAGACTTCATTTTGGAAAAAGATTTACCTATCAGCATAACGATATAGAAAGCTTGGAAAAAAACCTGAAAAGAGCGGAAAAAAATGCAGCAGAATCAGGAGGTGGTGTATTAGTTATCACCGAGGGAGTTTTCGGAATGAGAGGAGAGCAAGGTAAATTAAAAGAAATTGTAGAACTGAAAAAGAAATACAATTTTAGATTATTAGTTGATGACGCTCACGGATTCGGTACACTTGGTAAAACAGGAGCAGGAGCAGGAGAAGAGCAGGGCTGCCAGGACGGTATAGATGTTTATTTTTCAACATTTGCAAAATCTATGGCCGGAATAGGTGCATTTGTAGCTTCTAATAAAGAAATAATCAGATATTTAAAATACAATTTAAGATCTCAAATTTTCGC
Source organism: Apibacter sp. ESL0432 (assembly GCF_019469225.1). Taxonomy (NCBI): domain Bacteria; kingdom Pseudomonadati; phylum Bacteroidota; class Flavobacteriia; order Flavobacteriales; family Weeksellaceae; genus Apibacter; species Apibacter sp. ESL0432. The sequence continues at coordinate 502,266 of NZ_CP048266.1, forward strand.
TAAATCTTTGCCGATGCCTATGGTAATAGGTGCGTTAAAAAGATTGGAATTGTTACGAAGCAAACCCGAACTTAAAGATAAACTATGGCATAATGTAAAGAAACTTCAAGAAGGATTAAAAGCCAGAGGATTTGATATCGGTAAAACCAATACTTGTGTAACTCCTGTATATATGCAGGGAGATCCTATTGAGGCTACTTTATTAATTAAAGATATTCGTGAAAATTATAAAATTTTTACCAGTGTTGTAGTATATCCGGTTATTCCTAAAGGAATGATACTTTTACGTTTAATACCAACGGCTTCACATACAGATGAAGAAATTGATAAAACCTTGGATGCTTTCGAAGCTGTTAGAGACAAGCTGGTTGGAGGTGTTTATAAACAACAAATGACAGATTTAAATTTAAATATTTAATCTTTCTGTTTAAATAAAAAAATAAAAACCTGATTATTTTAAATAATCAGGTTTTTTTATGCGATAAGTTTTCAATAATTATTAATCAAAAGGTGAAAGTTTTTTAAAACAAAAAGTCTTTTAATTTGAATAACTATCTATTTTTATTATTCTTTATTTTTAGAATCTATGAGAATAGTTACCGGACCATCATTGAGTAAAGAAACTTTCATATCTGCACCGAATATCCCGGATTGGACAGGTTTTGATAATATGTTGGATAATTGATCTTTAAATTTTTCATACATAGTATTGGCAAATTCTTGTTTTGCGGCTTTTATATAACTCGGCCTATTACCTTTTTTTGTGGAAGCATGAAGGGTAAATTGGCTTACTAATAAAATATCTCCTCCAATATCCAAAATTGATTTATTCATTATTTCATTTTCATCATTAAAAATTCGAAGATTACAAATTTTATTAGACAACCAATCTATATCTTCCCGGTTGTCTGCTTCCTCAATACCTAAAAGTATTAACAAACCATGATCAATTTGGCCAACTATTTTATTATCAACTTTCACGGAAGATTCTAAAACTCTTTGGATAACCACTCGCATAAAATTAAATCTTAAAATTATAAATCATTTAAAATTTTAGTAATTTCACTCAAATTAGGAGCTATAATAATGTCAACCCTTCTATTAGCTGCTTTTCCGGTAGCTGTGGAATTACTGGCTAGAGGAGCATATTCACTTTTACCGGAAGCGGTCATTTGCTTAGGCGAAACTCCTTCGGATTGAAGAATTTTAGTTATGGCGGTTGCACGCATTACAGATAAATCCCAATTGTCTTTAATGCTTCCGCTACCGGCATATTTATCTGAATCCGTATGTCCTTGAATAATTATATTTAAATTTTTATCTTTAGATAAAACTTCGGAAAGGTCGTGAAGCGCTTTTATACCTTCCGTTTCCACCGTCCAACTTGCTGATGGAAACAGAAGTTTATTCTCCATGGAAACGTAAATATTTCCATCTTTTTCTTCAACAGTTATTCCTTTTCCTGAATAATTTTTTAAAGCGATTTGAAGTTTGTTTTTTAATTTGGAAACCGATTCTTTTTGTTGAGAAATTAAGTTTTCCAGCTCATTAATTCTTCTAATTTTTTCTTGTAGCTGACCTTGGGTTTGCTCTAATTCATTTAATATTTTTTTTCTGGATTGTTCCGTAGTTTGAACTTGATCAGCTATTTGTGCGTTTTTGGCTTTAAGATCTTCCATATCTTTAAGTCGTGTAGCATATTCAATTTGAAGATCTGAATATTCAGCATCAAGCTGTGCTTTCTTTTTAGCCAGGGCGTCTTGTTGTTCTTGTAATGATGAATATTGGTCGGATAAAGATTTTAATTCGTTTTCTTTTTCTTGAATTGCTTTTTGACTTTTTCTTTCTCCTTGCAATGAAGCATAATATTTTTTTTCCAATTCATCGTATCTGGATTGAGGTACACACGATGCGGCGAGAATTACTAGAGAAATAATACAAGTTGCTTTTTTCATAATTAGATAATTTAATTAAAGATTTTGTGTTTTATTTAAGTCGAAATCGATACCTACCGGAGCATGGTCGGAGTGTACTGCTTGAGTTAAAATATAAGCTCTTTGTAAATGTTTTACCAAAGGCTTGGTAACCAAAGTGTAATCGATGCGCCATCCTTTATTATTACTTCTGGCTGTTTTTACACGGTATGTCCACCACGAATATTGATTGGGTTCATGATTAAAAACTCGTAAAGTATCTACCAAATTACATTGTTCAAAGAAACGGTCCATCCATTCTCTTTCTTCTGGAAGAAATCCTGACACTTTAGCATTGCGAACCGGATCATTGATGTCTATGGCTTTATGACAAATATTTATATCGCCATTAATAATAAGGTTTTTAAAATCCTTTTCTAATTTTTTAATATAATTTAATAAATATTCGCAAAATTTCATTTTAAAACCTAAACGAGAAATATTGGTTGCAGAGGGAACATATACACTTAAAACTGAAAAGTTTTCAAAATTTGCTTGTAATACTCTTCCTTCTTGATCGTATTCTTGCTCATCACAACCATATTTCACTGAAATTGGTTTTTCTTTAGATAAAATTGCTACTCCGCTATATCCCTTTTTTTCTGCCGGAAACCAGTAGGAATGATAACCCAAACTTTCAAATACTGTCGAGTCGAATTGATCAGTATGTGCTTTTATTTCTTGCAAGCAAAGTATATCAGGATTGGCAGATTTCAACCAATCAAGTAAGCCTTTATTTAATGCGGCTCTTATTCCGTTAACGTTGTAACTCAATAGTTTCATTTTACAAAAGTACTGTTTTTTATATTTCAGATTTTTATAAAAAAACGTTTTACTTGTTAATAAATTAAAAAAGAAATGTTATTTAAATCATTAGTTTATAGGATAAAGTAACTATTTAAAAAGTTAGAAGTTTACCATTGGCTAATAAGTAGAGAGAAAAAATATTTTAAAAAATATTGATATTTTATTTTAAAATGTTGTATTCAAGAATAAGTACTTATTAGGAAGTAATAAAATATGATATAATTCAGTTTTATTTAAATGTTATTATAATATAAATTTGTGTTTTAAATAAAACAAAATTACTATGAATTCATTATATTTATCTGTATTAAATTTTATAAGTTCTCTGTTTTTATAGGTTGTATCTGATCAGGAAATCAAAATTTAAAAATTTCTTTTAATTAGAGTAATTTAATTAATAATCATTTATGAAATGTATTTGTAAAACTATGGATAATGATATAAATGTGCTTGTATGAAGATTAATATTTTATTAGTTTTATTCTTTCAGTTCTTCCTAAGTTTTTCTCAAAAGGTTCATATTAAAGGAGAAATAAAATTTGAAAAAGTTAATTCCGGTCATTTAGCTGAAGTAATTCTGGCAAATCGAGATTCGATAGTAGGAAAAGTTATAGTCAAAGAAGAAGGTAAATTTCGTTTTGATCATTTGTCTCTAGGAAATTATAACTTGATCATTAAAGAATCGGAGGAAGTTTTATATGCTCAAAGCTTGGAACTTAAAGAAGATACTGATTTAGGTATACTATCCATAAGAACGCCTAACGAATTACAGGAGATATTAGTTACCGGAAAAAAAAGGTTAATTGAAAAGAAAGTTGACCGGACGATTTATAATATTGAAAATTCAATAGGATCCGCCGGAACAGATGTTTTAGATATTTTACACCTTATGCCGGGAATAGAGGTACGAAATAATCAATTATTTCTTACAGGTAAAAGTTCGGTAAAAGTGCTGATTGATGATAAGATCGTTTCTCTGAATGGTGATGATTTATTTAATTATTTAAAAAGTATCCCTTCTGACCAGGTAAAGAATATTGAAGTTATAACTACGCCTCCTTCACAATATGATGCAGAAGGTAACTCAGGTCTCATAAATATAAATTTAAAAAAAATCAAAAAAGATTTTTGGGCATCTAACCTTACGTCTTCATATAAACAAGGGTATTACGCATCAGGTAATTTTGGAGCAAACTTTACTTACAGTAAAAATAAAATAAACTTAGGCCTATCATCTAATTACTCGAACGGCAATTACAAAAATTTAAAAAAAAGTAAGGTGTATTATCCCGAGCAATTATGGGATGAAAAGGAAACAGGTAAAAATTATCAAAATACACTCAGTTCAAAATTTTTGTTAGATTATCAATTAACTTCTAAATGGAATTCAGGAATACAATATTTGCTCAATTATTCAGAACCGCATTCTCGATATAAGGATATAACAAATTTCCATACATATGAAAATAAATTGGATTCATTACTCAGGACTAAAAGCTATGAAAATTCTACAAAAAGATTGAATTCACTTAATTGGTATTCACATTTTACCATTGATAGTTTAGGTAAAAAAATAAAATTGAATTTTGATTATTTTAACTACAATACTGAGAAAAAATACAATTATTTAACCCGTTCTTATGGGACTCACAACGATCTAATTACGCGTTATTTCCCAGTTGAAAATAAGGGATCGCTAGATATTGATAATTATAGCGGCCGGGTTGATATTGATTACCCCCTTTCTTTTATAAACTTACAATACGGGGCTAAAATAACTTTTACGAAAACGAAAAGCAGTTTAAGGAATTACCTGACCAAAGGTGAGAGTGTAATTGAAAAAACGCATCAAGATGACTTTATATATAAAGAAAATTCGCAAGCTCTTTATGTCTCAGCCAGTAAAGAAATGAAAAAATGGGATATTCAACTAGGGATTAGAATGGAAAATACGCAAACTCGTGGTAATTCAATTTCACTTAATGAACGTAATAAAAATAATTATTTGAAATTTTTTCCAACTTTATATATACTTTATAAAGCAAACGAGAATAATTCTTATTCTTTTACCTATTCCAGAAGAATTGACCGGCCGGATTACAATTCTGTTAATCCGTTCAGGAATTATTCTAATCCCTATCAATATTCTGAAGGAAACCCTTTTTTAAAACCTGTCATTAATAACAGTATTGAATTATCTTATTATTATAAAGACATTATACAAACCATTTTACAATTTATGATTCAAAAAGATAACTTTAACGATGTTACCTATTTGGATAAAGATAGTTATATACAAGCAACAAAAGTGGAGAATTATTTTGATAATTACGGAGTAGGGATAATTCAATCTTTTACCTATACTAAATTGAATTGGTTGCAAAGTAATCTAATGTTAGTCGGGGGATATCTATATTTAAAATCTAAAATTTATCCGATCACGGATAAATCTCAAGAAGGATTTATGGGTAGAATACAAGCTAATAATACATTTATCCTTAATAAAAGTAAGACACTATCAGCAGACTTGATAATTTCTTATTACCCGCGCAGTCAAGGAGCTTTAAGTACCAATTATTCATTAACACAAATGGATATGTTTTTTAAAGCTCTACTGTTGGATAAAAAAATCCAATTATCCTTACAGGTTACTAACCTATTTAATTCAGATCAATTTAGAAATAAAAGCACCAATAACGGTATAAGTGCTAAATATAGAGGGTATTATGAATCTCCATCAATACGAATATCACTAAGCTATAAATTAGGAAGTTCAACAGTAAAAGAAAAAAATATTGAGGGAAGTAATACAGAAGATCAGAACAGAATTAAATAAAAAATACAGATTGCAATCGTTGTCCATAAATGAGTCAAGACACAAAAAGGTTACTCTAAAATTTATAATAATTATTCAAATATGAAAACAACAAAAAAAGTTGACGTTAAAAAATTTGAAACATTACAAACGTCAGGAGAAGTTTTAAAAGGAGGTTTTTCAAAATCATTAACTGCAGTTGATGTTAAGGATGTGATGGGTGGATGTATGAATGTAGGAATTTGTATAAATAAATGTACGGGTCCGGTTAGATGGAAATGTTAACAATCTTACTTTAGCCTTACAGAGTATTGTTAGCAGCAATACTCTGTTATGGACTATAAAATAAGTCTAAAAAATTGTTAGGTGTATTTTATAAAGCTTTATTGATATGTTTGGGTGAGTAAAACAGATGTATTGTTAATACTCGCATAGTTATATTAAAATATTAGAGTCAAAGTTAAACAAAACTAATTTTTGCCTATAAGCACTCAATTTATAATCAAATGAATTATCATGACTTCTTAAATCTTATTAAAATATTAATCTATCAATCATTTTTTATTAATATATAACGAATAATAAGATTTACTATAACGATCATCTAAATGTAAATACAATATAATATAAGTATAAAATAAGTATAAAGCAAATAAATGGATTTTATTTTTCAAAATTAGTAATAGAAGAGAACTTAATAAATTAAATAAATATAATGGAAATACATTCTATGAAATATAGTCATTATAATGTATGCTTACCATATGGAGAGCAATATGTTTTATATAATACCCTTGAGCAACGATTACTTTTTATACAATCTGAACTTAAAGAATTAATGGAAATGTATAAAACATCAGAGCTAAAAGAGATTCATCCGGAGTTTTTCAATTATATGGTAGAAGAAAAATTTATTATTAATGATGAAATAGATGAGCTGGATGAAATAAAAAAAATAAGTAAAAGCATTGATGAAGATAATTCATTGTTTTTATTAACTATCAATCCAACTATGAATTGCAATTTTAAATGTTGGTATTGTTATGAAAATCTGGTAAAAAGTTCAAGGTTAGATGAAAATGGACTTTCTAAAATCAAAAAGTTGATAGATACCATTACCAATAATAAGGATTTAAAAAATATGAATATTTCATTTTTTGGCGGAGAACCTTTATTATATTTTAATAAAAATGTAATTCCTATAATTAATTATTATTTAGAAAGATGTACAGAGAAAAATATAAATGCTTATACATCTTTCACTACTAATGGATATTTAGCAAATCAAGAATTTATAAATTTTTTCTTGGATAAAAACATCCGATGCAATTTACAAATCACCTTAGATGGTCATAAAGAAGAACATAATAAAGTGCGCTATATAAGTCAAAATAAGGGTTCTTATGATAAAATTGTTTCAAATATAAAAAACTTGATAAAAAATAAATTCTATGTGAATGTTAGAATAAATTTCACTGATTCAAATATTTTTAATGCAAACAAAATTTATGACGATTTTGAAGATGTCGAAGAAGATATTAAAACTCAATTTTTAAAATTCGATTTTCATAGAGTATGGCAAAATAAAAAAATAGATCAGACACAAGATATTGCTGATAAAGAAATGAATCAAATAAATAGCAAAGGAGGGAAAACCTCGTGCCATGAATACAGCCCGGATACCCTTCGAAATTCATGCTATGCAGATAAAAAAAATAGTGTTGTTATCAATTATAACGGAGATATATTTAAATGCACGGCCCGTGATTTCTCAACTAAAAATAGGGAAGGATATTTAACGGAAAACGGAGAATTATTTTGGGAAAATGACTCATTAAATAAACGAATGAATTCAAAGTTCAAGAATCGTCCATGCTTAGAATGTAAAATTTTACCTTTATGTAATGGGGGATGTTCTCAAACTGCCTTGGAAAGTCTGGCCGCTAATAGAGAGTATTGTGTGTATTCATGGGATGAAACAGAAAAAGAAAAGGTTATAAGAAATAAAATAAGTGAAATTTTAGAGAATGCGAATAAATAAAAGGCATCGTTTACAATTTTATAATCAACTCGAAAGCAGCGATTGCGGAGCAGCCTGTCTAGCTATGATCATGAGCTATTTTGGCAAAAAAACTTCACTTAATTATATTAAATCTTTTTTTGAATTTACTCGTATTGGAGTATCTGTACAAGATCTCGTGGATGTCTCCGAAAAATTAGGATTAACAGCCCATGCGTTAAAATTAACAGTTGAAGAATTAGATGAAATTCCCACGCCTTATATTTTATATTGGAAACAAAGTCATTTTGTAGTTTTAGAAAAAATAGTTAAAAAGAAAAATCAAGTTTATTATCATTTAGCAGATCCCAGTTATGGTAAGGTAGTACTAGATAGAGAATCTTTTATAACTGAGTGGAAAGAAAACAATACTAAGGGGATCGTTTTATTTTTAGAACCTTCTGAAAATTTTTGCACTATAAAAATTGATAGTGTAAAAAATAAAAGTTTGTTTCAATCCAGTATAATAAAATATACGTATAGGTTTTTAAAAAATCATAAACGTAACTATTTCCTTGCTATATTTTTAGTTTTCATAGGATTAGTGACGAATTGGTTCATTCCCTTTACCTTTCAGAACATTATTGATTTAGGAATTTCTTCAAAATCATTACGAGTAGTTTATTATCTTTTATTAGCGCAATTTATTTTGTTCATGTCTAATTTTGCCTCAGACTTTTTTAGTCAAATTGTGCTTACTAAGCTAAATTTCATATTAAGTATTGAATTACGAAAAACATTACTTTTAAAAATATTACGTTTACCCATAGTTTTCTTTGACACTCAAATTAACACGGAAATTCTACAACGGTTGGAAGATCAGCAAACCATTCAACGGTTTTTTACTTGGAAAGGGGTTACTTTACTATTGAGTTTTTTAAATGTGGTTGTTTTTAGCTGTGTATTGGCATATTTTAGCATAACCATATTTTGTGTATATCTAGTATTGTCAATAATTTCAGTATTGTGGTTTTCTATTTTTTTTAATAAACGAAATATAATTGAATATGCATCATTTTTAAAAAGATCAGAAAACAGCAATAATATATACGAATTCATAATGAATATGCCTGAGATAAAAATTAATAATGCTCAGGAAAAAATTATTGATCGAATTATTTCTACTCAAGATAAATTAAACCGATTGGAAATTAAATTGTTACTTTTAAATACCTATCAGCTTTTTGGAGTAGATACACTTTCCAAATTAAAAGAAATTATTGCCATAGCATTTTGTGCAACATTTATCATAGAGGACCAAATGTCTTTGGGAACTTTAATGGGAATATCCTATGTCATAGGACAACTTTCAACACCATTACAAAATTTAATTATGTTTCTTCGTGATACACAAGATACCATTATTGCCAATAAAAGAATTGAACTAATCTATGAAATACCTGATGAAGATTCTCAAAATAAAAAACACATAAAAAATTGCGTTATTCAAAATATTTATATTGATCACGTGTCCTTCAAATATCCGGGAACCCATAATCCCTTTATACTAAAGGATATACATATGGTAATACCTAAAAACTCCATAACGGCTATTGTCGGCGCTAGTGGAAGTGGTAAAACAACTCTGTTGAAATTATTATTATCGTACTATCCTATAAAAAAAGGAGGAATATATTTAGATACCTGTTCCATGAATGATATAAATGCCGAAGAATGGAGAGAGCGATGTGGAACAGTGCTTCAAAATGGAACCATCTTTAGTGATACCATTGCAAGTAATATTTCCATGTCCGGAAAAAGCTATGATGTAGACAAACTTAGAAAAGCAGCAAAAATAGCGGGAATACAAGATTTTATAGAAAACTTACCGATGCATTATTTCACTCGTGTCGGAAATGCCGGGATAGAATTATCGGGCGGACAAAAACAAAGAATCCTTATAGCGAGGGCTGTTTATAAAAATCCTGAATATTTATTTTTTGATGAAGCTACTTCTGCTTTAGATTCTGAAAATGAAAGGATTATTCATGCCAATTTACAAGAATTTTTTAAAGGTAAAACCGTGATAATTATAGCTCATCGATTGTCAACGGTTAAAAATGCAGATCAAATAGTAGTTTTAAAAAACGGTCAAATAGTAGAGACAGGAAATCATAGCCAATTAGTAAAATTAAGGTCAAATTACTATAATTTGGTTAAAAATCAATTGGAATTGGGTACATAATGCTAAATTAATTCAATCCTTCCAAAAACTCAATTACCGAAGAAAAACTAATTTCTTCAATAATTTTATAAAGAGGTCTAGTTCTTTTATACTATATAAATATCATAGATAATTCAAAAAATTATATCAATCGACTAAAAAAATAAACATTAAGTTTATAATAAATTAAAATTATAAAAAAACAACATATTTTATATGATAAAAATCATAAAAACACAAAATAAATAATAGGGATAAAATATCTGTTTTATATTGGTTTTGATTAAAATTAAAATAAATTATCTTTAAATTTTATCTCAAATTTTTTAAAAATATATTATAACATTTAATAATATGTTTAAAATATATAACATCTCGTTATAAATAATATTTATTGATATAAATTTGCCATAATTTTTATAACAAAAACTATGAAAATTTTCTATTTATTTGTTATCATATTAGTATGTAATTATTCATATTCTCAAGAAATTACTCTTAAAGGGAGGCTTGAATTAAATGAAAATATATTTGAAAATAAATACAAAATATATTTGATCAAGCAAGATTCTATTATCATTACTTCAGAGATAGATGATCATAAAAACTTTAATTTTAGAAATTTATACGAAGGATTATACGAGTTAAAAATTAAAGAAGATAATGAAGAATTATATTCCAAATCGTTAATAATAAAAGAAAATACAGACTTAGGAATAATTAATCTGTCTACCGGTGTAAAATTACAGCAGATAGTAGTTACAGGAAATAAAAAACTAATTGAGCGAAAAATAGATCGAACTATATTTAATGTTGAAAATTCAGCTGCAACCTCAGGAGGAGATGGTTTGGATGTATTGAAATTAACCCCGGGAATACAAGTTAAAAATGATCAAATATCCATGGTCGGTAAAAGTAGCTTGAAAGTATTAGTTAATGATAAGATCATTCCACTATCTGATGATGATTTAATTAATTATTTAAAATCCATTTCATCTGATAATATTAAGAAAATTGAAGTGATCACCGCGCCTCCCGCGAAATACGATGCTGAAGGAAATTCGGGATTAATAAATATTGTTTTAAAAACAAGTAAAAAGAATAATTGGAACAGTTATATTGGTGGGACTTATAAACAGGCTAAATATGCGTTATTTAATGAAAATTTAGGATTTACATTTAATTATAAAAAACTTACATTCAATACTGCTATAGATTTTTATAATGGTAAAAATTTTTCACAATTGATCAATAAATATAGTGAATTTACTGATAAAAATATCAATAATTATATTAATAGTAATTTTAAGCTAAAAAAATACTTTAATGGAAACCTTGATTTGGATTATCAAATAATAGAGAAATTAAATTTAGGTGTTCACTTATTGTATAAGAAAACAGAAGGTTCTTTAAATCTGTATAATAAACAATATCAAAATAATTTATTAAATCCAAATATTCTGACGAATAGTGTGTCAAAAGAAATTGAAGAAAGAGAAAACTTTTATTCGAATTTTTACACACACTATAAATTGGATAGTCTGGGAAGTAAGATTAAATTTAATTTGAATTATTTTAAAAATACGAGAAAAGAAAATGCAATTTTAAATTCAAAAGATTATATAGATTTTGATTCGTATTTACCTACAAACGATTTTGCCTCTCTGGATACAAATAATCAAAAAATTTCAAATTATTCTGGAAATTTAGATATAGAGCAAAAATTAAAAAATTTGGGAATAGATTATGGAATTAAATTATCGCATAGTAAAATAACTAATAATATAGGCTATAGTGAAAATAAAGAAGGAAAAAATGATTTTCAAGAAAAATACAAAGATCTTTTGGAATATAAAGAAAACATTCAAGCAATTTATTTTTCAGGGAAAAGAAAAATTTTGGATAAATGGGAAATACAAATCGGATTACGATTGGAAAGCTTTCAAAGCAAAATTAATTCCATAGTATCTAAAGAAGAATATAAATCTAATTCAATTGAATTGTTTCCGAGCTTTTATTTATCGTATGTGTTAAATGAAAAAAATACTTTTACATTTACCTATACAAGACGTATAAATAGACCTTGGTATAGGGCATTAAATCCGTTTGTTCTTCATATAAATAAAAATACAACACAAGCAGGTAATCCATATCTACATTCTTCAAATTCAGATAATTTAGAATTGAATTATACCTGGAAAAATAAGTGGACAAGTGGGATTTATTTTTATAAAGCGGAAGATGTTATAAATATGGTAAATTACTTAAAAGAGGACGACACTAATTTTTTGCATTATAAATTTGAAAACAGTGTCAACGAGTATTCCGTAGGTCTAAATCAAAATTATGTATTCAATACATTTAAATTTTGGGAAAGTACTCTTACATTAAATTTATTTTATAAAGAAAATAAATCTAAAATTGAAGGTTTTAATTCAAATAATACTATAAGTTCAAGTTTAGAGACAAATAATAATTTATTTCTAAATAGAAATAAAACTGCATATTTTACCATAGTATATCAATATAATTTTCCTCAGTATGATGGGACGGATAAATTGAAATCCTTTTCAAATTTTGGTGCAGGATTGAAATGTCTGTTTCTTGATAAAAAATTAGTGCTTTCCTTATATGCCAATGATATTTTTAAAACATTTAAATATAAAGTATATAGTGTATACAATCAAAATAAGAATAAAATTACTGATTATGAATTTTCACAAAATTTACGGTTTTCGATAAAATATAATTTTGGAAATAATTCAATAAAATCAAAGTCTATTAAAACAGGTAATGAGGAAGAACAAAGCAGAGCTAAATAAGCTATCTGATATTTATAAGACAATCAATTTTTATCTTTAAAAAGAGTATAAATTTAAAAAAACAGGAAATCATAGCCAATTAGTAAAATTAAGGTCAAATTATTATAATTTGGTTAAAAATCAATTGGAATTGGGTACAAAATTTATATTAATTCATGCCTTCCTAAAAACTCATTAACAAAAAAAATTATTTATAATAACTACAAGATTGAAACGATAATAATAAACGATCCTAATGAAATATTCTTCCTTTTATATATTTCAACATTATAAACACATTGAAAATAAGATTATTTTAATGTAGTCTAAAAGCAAATGTAAATATGCTCTTTAAATATTGATTAAATTTTAAAGTATATAATCGATTCAAATTATATTTCAATAAATTTTTTTTAAACTTTTATAGTGAAAAGAAAATGATTAAAAAAATAAATTCATATTAAAATAACATCACTTACCTTAATTTTTTGATATACTTCAAAATATAGTTTATGAGTAGTAAACTTAATTTTTAATTACTTAAAAACAGAAATTAAAAAAAACTTATAAAACAGTTAAGTTCAAGAATTTAATTGTAAATATTGATTTTATTACAAATATTTCTTAAGTAATAAAATTCATATTTCAAGCATGATATAAATCATATTTTAAAATTATTGTAAGATAAAATAAAAATATATTACTTTTTTCAAGATAAAAATAAGGATAAAGTAATTTCAAGTGAAATAAATTCATGATTTATCTTATTTTGATAATATTTAGAATTATTCTAAATTGATATAATGTATCAAAACGAATAAAATTGTTTGGTTTATTGTTTTATTATTATAGTTTTGCGCCTTTGAATGAGAATGTTATTATGAAATTTAAATATCTTACAATTCTATTATTTTCTTTTTATATATCTTTTTCTCAGTCTTTTAAAATAAAAGGGAAAATAAGTATCGAAAATTCAGCTATTGAAAATTTAGCCGAGATATTATTATATAAACATGATTCTATAATTAAAAATACTATTCTAGAAGAAGACGGTTTTTTTATCATTAATGATATATCGCAAGGTGTTTATACTTTAAATGTAAGACAGTGGGGTAAAAGTATTTATAAGAAAAATTTGGATGTAAAAGAAGATATTGATTTAGGAGAAATAAAAATATTCCCAACTAAAGAATTAGAGCAAGTATTAGTAACAGGAAATAAAAAACTAATTGAGCGAAAAATAGACAGAATGGTTTTCAACGTCGAAAAATCTATTGCCTCCTCTTCAGGTACTGCTCTTGATGTATTGAAGAAGACCCCTAAATTAAAGTTTGATGGAAGTAATATTAAAATTATAGGTAAAAACTCTGTCAAAATTATGATTGATAATAGGATAGTTGAATTATCAGGTGAATCACTCATTAATTATTTACAAAGTATTTCATCAGAAGCAATAAAAAGTATAGAAATTATTACGAACCCGCCATCAAAATATGAAGCGGAGGGTAATAGTGGATTAATTAATATTCTTTTAAAAAAAGCAAAAAAAGATTCATGGAATCTTTCTTTGCAAGAAAATCTAAAACAATCGCATCATACTTCTTCCGGTCAAGGTGCTGATTTTAATTTTAATAAAAATAAAATCTCATTATCGGCTAATATATTTAATAATTTTACATTTAGTGATTTCACAAATAAAATTAATTATTATTACCCTGATGGATTGTGGTATAATAAACTTAATGGTACAGATAAAAGTAGAAAACCATCATTTCGAACAAATTTTGATTATAAATTAAATAATCATATTACTTTAGGCGGAAATTATTCATATTCTCAATCTAATTTCATAGGGAATAGAAATTCATTGGTAGATATTGAAGGTAATAAATCTTATAACATTATTCACACTCCAACTTTAATAAAAGAAAATTCACAAATACATATTGCTAATTTTCATACTCAATATAAAATAGACAGTATAGGGCGGTTGCTAAATTTGGATATTAATTATATTAGTTTTAATAACGAACCTCGTAGTATGTTTCATTCAAATTATATTTTGCATGATCAAATTGTTGATGAAACGGATGTAGCGAAAAATTATTTAGATCAAAAATTAGAAAATTATTCTACCTCACTAGATATGGAGCATCCATTTTCTAATATTAAATTTAATTATGGCGGCAAGATTTCTTTTAACCATGTTGATAATAAATACTCTTATTATACTTTGAATATAGAGAATGTTCCAATTCCGGATACAATCAATAGTAATCATTTTACATATCAAGAAAATATTGAAAGTCTATATGTGAACACATCTAAAGAAATTAACGCTAAATGGAAGGCTCAGCTAGGAATGAGAATGGAGATTTCTCAGGTAAAAGGCATATCTAAAACTTTGCAACAAATAAACAAAAATAGTTATATAAAACTCTTTCCAACGGCCTATCTTTCTTATACTATTGATGAAGAAAATGTAATATCCTTAAATTATGGAAGGCGAATACATCGACCAAAGTTTTCCGTTTTAAACCCATTTAAACAGTATTTAACCCCTAATTCCTATATAACAGGGAATCCTGATCTAAAACCATATTATACACATAATTTCGAATTAAATTATGAGTATAAAGATTTATCAGTGTCTTTGTCTTATTCAAGGGTGAAAAATGAATACACAGATGTGACATTATTAAATACTATTGATAAAACACAAGTTTCTACTCAATTGAATGCTGTAAATTCATCTACTTACAATTTAGATATATTCTATTTATTTTCAGAAATTCCTTGGTGGGAAAGTAATAATGAAATGAACTTACAGTATTCCGAATATAAGTCAGATAATCCACAAATAGGAAAAATCCGCAATATGGGTTGGTTATTTTATTTTTCAACAGATAATTCCTTTTACTTACACAAGAATAAAAATTTTATATTTAATATAAAATGGATCTATAGTGGTAAAGGAGTAGATGAGATAAGTAAAATAAATTCATATCAAAGTATTGATTTAGCTTTTAGAATGTTTTTTTTACAAAAAAAATTGCAAATAACTATTTCAGGAGAAGATATTTTTCAAACCAATAAGCCCAAATATACTGATTTTACAAACAACATAAAGCAGACGTATAGCTGGTATGGGGATACTAATCATTTTTTTCAAATATCGATAGTATACAAATTAGGTAATAATAAACTAAATTTAAGAAAAAGAAAATTAGGTAATGAAGAAGAAAAAAATAGGTTGTAAGTATTTATATAATATTATATTGAATATAATCTAGATTTACAAATATGATTAATATGTTGTATTGGTGTTAAATACAATATATTAATTCAATCCTTCCAAAAACTCAATTACCGAAGAAAAACTAATTTCTTCAATAATTTTAAAAAAATCAATTTCTTCCTGATGAGGTAAAAAATCAGAGATAATACGCAGGATAAAATCCTGGGGTCTTTTCAAATGCATAAAAGTATAATCTTCCATATTAATCAATGTTCCGATCGGAATATTGGAAGTCGTAACAAACTTATCGGAGGTAAGGGAACTTAGTTTAGGAAAATGAGTATGAGATGAGGAAAGTATTAATTTTCCATTTTCAAATATTTCTCCTGAATATCCGTATAACGAAGAAGCCACCACTTCAATTAAACTTCCTTTTTGTAACTCTTTAGGCATCGTTTTTTCAATTCCGGTAATAGCTGTAAATCCTACTAAAACATCTAAATCAGACTTTGGTTTAGTAATCATGGATTTAGCAATTTTTTCACGACCTATACCGGTTATAATAACCTCATAAGAATGTTTTAATTTAGAAAAAACTTTTAAAGCATCTAAAATTTTTTGATTTTCTTCCCTCATAGGGGTGAATAAATTAATTCTCATGTTTTTATTCCTGATTTAAATAATTGAAATATTCACGTAAAATTCGTGAATTAGGATGATTAACAGTATTAATTTCCAATAATTTAGGTTTTTCCGAGCAAAGAAAAAAAGAATCTAACTGTTTTAACAGTTCTTCTTGATTATGAGCTTGAATATATTCAAAATTATATTCTTGAGCCAATAATCGAGCAGTACGATTATGTCGGGTAACAAAATATTCCTCTAAAGAATTGGAAGAATCGGGCCCGGGAATAATTTTGAAAATATCGCCACCACCATTATTTACAAGTATAATCCTAAATGTATTAGGGATATATTTATTCCATAAAGCATTAGAATCATAAAAAAAACCAATATCACCGGTAATCAAAAGAGTAGGGTGAGTATCTGCAACGGCGAAACCAACGGCCGTTGAAGTTGCCCCGTCAATGCCGCTGGCACCTCGATTGCAAAATATCTTATTTTTAGAGTTAAAATTGAATAACTGAGCATATCTGATCATAGAACTGTTAGAAATTTGCAGATTATATGAATCAGGTATTTTTTCATCCAAAGTATTTATAACTCGTAAATCGGAAAATGGTAAGTTTTTAATAAAATCATTATGCCTAAGTTGTCGCTCATCTTTAAGTTGTTTCCATAGTAAAGAATACGAAGAAGCAACGGGAGGAACTTTCACTAATTCTTTTAAAAAAATGACCGGATTTTCTTCAATTTTTTCAGTTAAAGAAAAATAAGTATCAGGATGCCAATATTCATCTAAATGCCAATGGGCCTTCAACTTAGATTTTCGTAAAAAATCTTTAATTTTTTTTGAAACAATATTTTGACCAATGGTAAGAAGTAATTCCGGTTTATAATCATCCATCGCTTCTTCACCAAAAGGAAATATATAGCGGTCAATATTAGGATAAAATTTTGAAGAATTTAGATTTGAAGTAACTTCAGTAAGAATAATCGTATCTTCCCTCTCAGCTAATTTTTCGAGTAATTGATTTAATTCCGAATTGGGTTGTTGCATCCCAATAAGAATCATTTTTTTAGAAAAGTTGTTCCAAGTAGAAAACAAGTGTTTGTATTTATCTGAATTATAATTTTTTTCAGGAAGAGTTAGTTTTTCAAATGAAATTTCAATTTGATCTGTTTGCTCATATAAAGGTTCTGAAAATGGAATATTGATATGAATCGGTCCTGATTTTAAAACACAAGTATTCAATGCTTTTTTTAAATCTAGAAAATTTTGTGTAATTGATTCTTCACTTTCTGATTCAGACAATTGATAAGATCCATAAATATGATTGCTATACATATTTTTTTGTCTTATAGTCTGACCGTCAAAAATATCTACATAATTTTCCGGTCGATCAGCAGTAAGCACGACTATAGGTATATTTTGGTAAAAAGCTTCTATAATTGCCGGATAATAATTAGCGGATGCTGTGCCGCTGGTGCAACAGATGGCCACAGGTTTTTTCTTTGATTGAGCCATTCCTAACGCAAAAAATGCTGCTGATCGCTCATCCACTATGCTGTAACAAGTATATTCTTGATGATTAGTAAAATGTATGGTTAAAGGAGCATTTCTAGATCCAGGAGATAATATGATATCCGTAATTCCGTATCGATATAAAACTTCTCCAATTAGTTGAACTGATAATTTATTACTATACATAGTTTTTTAAGTTAAAAAAGAAAGAGATTAAAAAAATTTAATCTCTTGTTTATCGTGCTTTAATCCATATTTTTTAATAAGTAAGCATTCCACCGTTGACATTGAGTACATGTCCGGTTACATAGCTTGATAAATCACTGGCAAGATATAAACATGCATTAGCAATATCTTCAGGAGTTCCTCCTCTTTTCAAAGGAATATTATTTCTCCATTCTTGAATGGTTTTTTCATCCAAAGCTTCAGTCATTTCAGTTTCAATAAATCCGGGAGCAACTACATTGCATCGAATATTTCTTGATCCTAATTCCAATGCTATGGATTTAGAAAATCCAATAATTCCTGCTTTAGAAGCAGCATAATTTGCTTGACCTGCATTACCTTTTACTCCAACTACAGAACTCATATTGATAATCGAACCCTTTTTTTGCTTCATCATCGGTTTTATGATTGCTTTGGTAAGATTGAATACCGAATCCAAATTGATGCGAATTACTTCATCCCAATCCTCTTTACTCATTCTTAATATAAGGTTATCTTTAGTGATACCTGCATTATTAACCACAATGTCAATTTGCCCGAATTCTTTTATAACATCATCGGCAAGTTTCTGAGCAGAATCAAAATCTGAAGCGTCTGATTGAAATCCTTTTATTTTAGTTAAAGAACCTAATTCTTTTTCCAGCTCTTCTGCTTTAGCTACTGAAGATGCATAAGTAAAAGCTATATTTGCTCCGTTTTGAGCAAATACTTCAGCAATTCCTTTTCCAATACCTCGGGTTGCTCCGGTAATAATCGCGGTTTTTCCTTCAAGCAATTTCATATTGTAATATTATTTTTTTTCAAATATAATACTTTTGTCATTATCAAGATAATTTTAAATTGTTCAATTATATCGTTTGATAATACAGAATACAACCACGATATTTTTTTCGTAAATTCTCGGGCAGTAAAGTTTAACAAGTAAAGAATATTCACAAGAACTATAACAATAATTGTTCCTTATTATTTTAAAAAATAAGTAAGATTTTTAGCTTGTATATTCTTTATAAATAACAACTAAAGTGCAAATTTTTGCTCTACAAAACTTTTAATAAGAAGTACACTTTTATCAATCCCTAAAACGGATGAATTGATGCAAAGATGATAAGAACTGGCATGCCCCCAACTTTTCTTATTAAAAAAGTTATAATATTCTTTTCTCTTTTTATCTATTTTTACGTTTAATTCTTCTGCTTCTTTTAAAGAAATATTTTTTCTTTGAGATGTTCTCCGAATTCGATCTTCTTTATTAGCTGTAATAAATATGTCTATCCTTCTCTCATATTCACGCAAAATATAATCGGAGCAACGACCCACAAAAAGAGCAGAACCTTTAAGGGCTTCTTCTTTAATTATTTTACTTTGTATTTCAAATAAATTTTCGTTTCCTAAATAGTTTTTAGATAATTGCATACCAAAAAAATTATCAAAAAAACTATAACAATTTTTTTCATCCGCTTGCTCAAAAATATCAGCATTTAAACCGCTCTCAATAGAAGCCAGATTAATAATCTCTTTGTCATAATATGAAATGTCCAATAAATCAGCCAATTTTCTCCCGATTTGTCTGCCACCGCTTCCTAACTGTCGACCAATGGTAATAAAATATTTATCTTTCATAACGTACTTATATTAGTTTTCAGGATTATATCTATTAAATTCTTTGTATTGCTTATAAAGCATAATGGCAGCCAAAATAGTAGCAAAAAAATCAGCTAAAGGCATACTTAACCATATTCCTGCAATGCCGAAAAATTTAGGTAGAATTAGTAAAAAAGGAATTAAAAATAGTATTTGACGAGTGAGAGATAAAATTATAGCTTTTTGAGCCATTCCGATACTTTGGAAAAAGGTAGAAGTAACAATTTGAAAACCTACAATCGGATAACAAATAAATACCATGCGTAATCCTAAGGATGCAATATCAATTAACTCTTTATCGGTTGTAAAAATAGAAGCAACCGCATGAGGCACAGATTCAACCACAAGGAAGCCGGTACACATGACCAAAGTCGCTCCTAAAATTGTTTTTTTCAAAACCTGGGTTACTCTGGGATAAAGTTTTGCTCCGAAATTATAACCGGCTATAGGTTGCATACCTTGATTTAATCCCAATACTATGGTTACAAATAAAAAAGCAATCCTATTTACAATTCCGTAAGCACCAACGGCAAGATCTCCACCATATTTTAAAAGGCCCTGGTTAATAATTATAACAATCACCGATGCAGCTGCGTTCATTAAAAACGGCGACATACCAATAGATAGAGAATCTTTAACGATATATTTGTTTAATTTAAAAATTCCTTTCTGTATATGGATAAAATTATTTTTGTCGCAAAACAGATAAATCTGCCAAATTAATACTGAAGTTTGAGAAATTACCGTAGCAATGGCGCTCCCACGAATACCCCAATTAAAAACGAAAATGAATAAAGGATTTAAAACTAAATTTATAAGTACGGTAAATATGGTCGCATACATGGACTGTCTGGGTTTTCCGGAAGAACGTAACATAGAGTTTAATCCAAGATACATATGAGTGATCACATTTCCTGAAAGTATAATAACCATAAAATCATGAGCATAGGGAAGGGTCTTTTCACTCGCACCGAAAAAATATAATATCGGATCTAAAAACAATAAGGAAATAATGGTAAACGAAATACCAATAAATAAGTTCATGATGAACACATTACCTAAAATGCTGTTGGCTGTGGTATAATCTTTTTGTCCCAAACGAACGGAAAGTAAGGTAGCAGCACCTGCACCAACTAACGAGCCAAAAGCTGCAGCAAGATTCATAAGCGGAAAAGTTATGGCTAATCCGGAAATAGCTAAAGGTCCTACACCATGTCCTATAAAAATGCTGTCCGTAATATTATAGAGAGAGGAAGCAATCATGGCTATAATAGCAGGAATAGCATATTGTTTTAAAAGTTTTCCAATATTTTCAGTACCTAATTCAATAGGTGTACCTGTTACTTTCATATTTTATTTATCTTAATTATGAATATTTTAAATCTAAAATGAAGTAAAAAAGCATACAATATAAAGGTAGTAAAATTACTAGTATACTATTTAAAATGTAAATATAGAATATTTCGACAGGTAAACAAAATAGCAGCTAATTAGCTGCTATTTACATGTATTCAATTTATTACTTACTTATTATGCTAACTCTTATTACTCTTCGTGTATAAAGCTTTCTCCTTTTTCTCCATATTTTTTCGCTCGATCTTTTAAATACTCTGCCTCATTTTTACCAACATCCACTATATTGCTAAAATTTTTTTTGGTTTTGGATGTAAATTTACTTATCTCATCAGAAACTTGATCTAGAAATCCATCTTCTTGCATTTTTCTGGCAACATAACCTAGAGCAGCACCCAAGATTGTACCCAATAATACTTTTTTCATAACATATTATAATTTAATAAGGTTTTTTTGTTCTAAATAATGATATAATCCATAGAAGGACCACAGAACCAATTACAGACATTAGTAACATTCCTAATTTACCTCCACTGGAAAAGCCCAACAAACTATAGATCCATCCTCCCAATATACTTCCTACTAATCCAACAAGCAAATTAACTAACATTCCAAATCCACTGCCTCGCATAATTCTACCTGCAATAAAACCGGCTATAATTCCAATAATTATAGACCATAAAATACCCATTCCTTCCATTTATAAAATTTTTTAGAGTTTACTATTATTTCAATTTTGAAGGAAGTGTAATAATCTTGTAGTTCTTTATGATTTAAACAATAAATATGCCATTACCTTATCATTTAATAAGTAAACCATAGTTGTATTTTAATATACTCCATTTAAATTGGCGTATGTTAAAAATAAGTATAAAAAGTAAAGTTGCAGCAATTTATAAATTGAACAAAATTGAAGTACCAATGGAAATTAAATCGGTGTTAAAACGAAAATAGTATCTGCATGTATTGATTATTGCAGATACTATCATTATTTTTAATACTATTTGAAAATAGTTACGATGCAGTAATTTACTGAATGTCTTTTGCTACTTTTCCAACAGTCAATCCTTGAACTAAAATAGAGAAAACCACTACCACATAAGTAACGGCTATAATAGTTTCTTTATAGTCACTCTCAGGAACTGAAAGAGCCAATGCGATGGAAACCCCGCCGCGTAAGCCTCCCCATACTAAAACGGCAATAGTTCCTTTGCTGAATTTTTCCTTAAAAGGAATAATCATTGTTGGAATTTTAATAGAAATAAATCTGGCGAATAAAACAATGATAATGCATATAATACCTAGTAGCCAGTAATGAATTAGATCATCGATAAGTAAAAGTTGGAATCCCATAAAAAGGAATAAAATTGCATTCATAACCTCATCGATTAATTCCCAGAAAGTACCCACACTGCTTTTTTTACTAGTACCCAATCTTCGTCTGGATTCTCCTATTATCAATCCCGCACCCACCATAGCAAGAGGAGCAGACGTATGCAAAGAACTTGCAATAAGATATCCTCCCATAACTACCGCTAGGGTAATTAAAACCGAAACTTTATAATCATGTGAAGTTCGTATCGCATAAGCGGCAAGATATCCAAGAGCCGCCCCTAATAACAATCCGCCTACCGCTTCTCTAAGAAATAAATCAAAAATATGGGCAAATGATAAATCCATTCGTCCGGTGGCAACTACTACGGGATTATAAGCAAGATTAGCTAATACGGCAAACAATACCACAGCTACCCCGTCATTAAGAAGAGATTCACCTGCAATTTTTGTTTCTAAAGACTTAGAAACATTGGCTTGTTTTAATATACTCAATACCGCAATCGGATCTGTCGGAGAAATTAAAGCACCAAAAAGTAAACAATATATTAAAGGAATTTCTGTATGTACATTTATAAGAGGAAGAAGATAATTGGATGTATAATAAAGGCCTACGCCCACAACGATGGCAGATATTATAACTCCTAAAGTAGAAAATATTATAACAGGAAGCCTTTGTTCCTTTAGATCCGACATATTGATATGTATAGCTCCGGCAAATAGCAGGAAATTTAACATACACCCCATCAAAATTTCGGTAAAATCAAATTCTTTTATTAATGAGGCAATATCATTTAAAGGTTTAGAGGTTAAACTACCTAAAAGAACTAAAATAATTGACATAATTAACGCAATGATCATTATTCCGATGGTAGAAGGGAATTTTAAAAACCTTACATTAATGTATGAAAAAATAGCAGCTAAAATAATAAGGATTGAAAATGAGTAGTATAATTCCATGAAATTGAATAAAATTTTTTGCAAAGATAATAAATAATATCAGAGAAAAAATAAAATCAAATTTCATCACCTGCTTAAAAGACAGAAAAATTTTATATTTATATTATAAAAACAGATTATATTAATTAAATTATCTTATAAAAGGAAAAAAAGTATTCAAGAGGATGAATACTTTTTTTTATATTATTTGAGCGCTTGTCTTTATGAAGTTACCTTACTGGCAATGTCTAAATCATTAATATCATCTTGAGATAAATTTAGGTCTACCGCTTTTAATATATCCAATTGTCCCAATTTAGAAGCACTAGCTATAGGAGTAGTAATACTCGGTCTTTGGATGATCCATGCGATAGCAACCTGAGCCGGGGTAGCTGTATTTCGTGCGGCAACATCCTCTAAAGTTTTTATAATTCGTAAGCCTCTGTCGTTTAAATATTTCTTTAAGCTGTCACCTCTTTTACTTTTATTTAAATCCGCTTCCGAATGATATTTACCGGTTAGAAAACCACTTGCCAAAGAATAGTAAGTCATGACACCTAATTGGTATTTTTCGGCAATTGGTTCATAATCCTTTTCATACGGTTGTCGATCATACAGATTATATTCAGGCTGTAAAACGGAATAAGAAGGTAGATTATTAGATTTACTTATTTCCAATGATTTTACTATTCTCTCAGGAGACATATTGGAAACCCCTATGTAACGTATTTTACCCTCTTTTATTAATTGCTGATAAGCATCCAATACTTCTTCTATGGGAGTGTCGGGATCATCAAAATGAGTAAAATATAAATCTATATAATCGGTTTGAAGACGTTTTAGTGATTCCTCAACTTCTGAAAGAATATATGATTTTTTCAACCCTTTATGTGTACTGTCAATTTCTGCCCCTACTTTAGTTGCAATAACAAGTTTATCTCTAGATCCTTTTTGATGCATCCATTTTCCAATGATGGTTTCTGATTCTCCGCCTTTATTGCCGGGAACCCATGCAGAATATACATCTGCGGTATCAATAAAGTTAAATCCTAATTCGGTATATTGATCTAATAATTCAAAAGAAGTGTTTTCATTGGCAGTCCAACCAAATACATTGCCCCCAAAAGCAAATGGATAAACCTCAAGATCAGTCGGACCTAATTTTCTTTTTTTCATAATCTGATGATTTGTTATCTCTACGTAAAATCTAAAATTATACCAAATGCGTAGGTCAACTTTTATTTGTTTTCAATCATTTCAAAATAAATAAATTCCAATGCTTTGTTAGTTATTCGAGTAATCATTTCATCTCTGGTAACATGAGGATAATAATATTTTTTTACATAGGTCTTACCATGAATATATAAACCTATATAAGCTAAACCTACCGGATCGTTAAATTCATCAGAACTTGGACCGGCAACGCCTGTAGTAGATATTGCAACATCTGAATTAAATAACTCTGCACACTGAATAGCCATTTCTTTAGCTACTTCTTCACTAACCACTTTATGAGTATGAATAAAGGGTTCGGGTATTTTTAAAACGCTCTCCTTAATTAAAGAGCTATAAGCCGTAATTCCTCCTTTATAATAAACAGAACTTCCCGCTAAGGAAGTGATTTTATGAGATATGTTTCCACCGGTAATACTTTCAGCGATGGATAAAGTAAGATTATTTTTTGAGAAAAAATCGGCAATAATTTCAATTATATTGGTAGTAGTAGTTGAGAGTAATTTCTCATGTAAAATTTGAGATAGTTTTTTTATTTCTTTAGTAATTGTTTCTTCAAGTAGTTTTTTATCAGTTCCCTTTGCACTCAATCTAAGTTCAATCCTAGCCCCCGAAGGCAAGTAAGACAAAGACACAAAATCAGGCAAACTGTTTTCCCAATCCGTTAACGTTATGGCTAACTCGCTTTCAAGATAATCTACAACAATAACAGAACGCCTTACAATAAAGGGAAGGTTAAATTCTTTTTTTATTTTCGGAATAATAAATTCTTCAAACATAGCTTGGGTTTCATAGGGAACACCCGGAAGGTTGATTAAAATCTTATTTGATTTTTTTGTCCACAAGATAGGAGCTGTACCATATCTATTAATTATAACTTCCGAATGTGAAGGTACAAGAGCTTGTTTACGGGTCAAATCATTCATCGTTCGACCATTTGTACAGTACATCTGAGTGATGTAATCCAAAGCAGGTTGATTAATAACTAATTGATCAGATAAGAACTCTGCTAAAGTTTGTTTGGTTTTATCATCTTTAGTAGGTCCCAGTCCCCCGGTTGTTATTATAAAATTAGTGTCAGATGCGAAGGCTTCTTTTAATTTAGTCACTATAGAATCGGGGTTGTCGGAGATTGTCGAAATTTCTGTGACCGAAACCCCTGTAAGATCTAGTTTTTTAGCAATGAAATTAGAATTGGTATCCAGAGTTCTTCCGGAAAGAATTTCATCTCCAATAACGATAATACACGCTTTCATATATATAAATTTAAATATCAAATTTAGATAATTATACAGGATATTTGTATTAATTTTATGAGTTTAAAATTTCAAAAAAAATGAAATTTCAGAAATAGTGTAAAATTTTACAACTAATTTATATAAAGTAGAGGTTCATTCCAAATTTAGAATATTAGTAAAGGCTACATAGTAGAAACAATATTTCTTAAATTTGAGCCTTTAAATTCACAATTTTTTAAATAAATCAAATTTTATTGAGAATAATTAAAAAATATCAGAATTAAAACCTACACTGCAATCGTAGATAAAATAAACTTATGATAAACACAGTTATTTTTGATATGGATGGGGTAATAGTAGATACTGAGCCTATTCATGAATTGTCATTTAAAAAACATTTTCATTCTATAGGATTGGATATATCTCAGGAAGAATATGATACGTTCAGAGGATTATCTACCCGTAATTTATATCAAAATTTGAAACAAAAATATGGTTTGAAACAAGAGGTTGAGGAATTGGTTCAACAAAAAAGAAATATTTTTAATAAAATTTTTCAAGAAGATGAAGATCTAGATTTATTGCCGGGTGTAAGAAATCTTATCGAAAGTTTATATAAAGATAATTTTCAATTACTTTTGGCTACTTCTTCGGCTCGTGTAACCTTAACTAAAATTTTTGATCGTTTTGGATTGTTTCCTTATTTTAAACATATTGTGAGTGGAGAAGATTTTCCAAAATCAAAACCCGATCCTGCTATATTTTTAGAAGCTGTAAAATTATCAGGACAACCAAAAGAAAACTGTATTGTCATTGAAGATTCGACTAATGGCGTTATTGCCGCCAATAGGGCCGGTATATTTTGTATAGGTTATAAAAGTGAAGCCTCCGGTGATCAAGATTTGTCTACAGCGGATCAAATAATAAATGATTTTTCTAATTTAGATTCCGATACGATTAGGGCCATTGGTTTAGTTAAATAACTTTAATACTTTTGTTAAAATTCTTTTTGAGGTGAAAAAACAATTTGAAATTTTTAAAATACACCGTAAATCCTTAGTACAAGAGATTGACGATTTAAGTATAGAGCAATTACAGAAAATTCCTGAAGGATTTAAAAATAATATTTTTTGGAATGTTGCCCATACGTTGGTTTCTCAACAAATTCTTCATTATAAAATGTCAGGTTTAAATCCGCTGATAACCAATGACTGGATTGAAAACTATCAAAATGGTACTTTTCCCAGATTTGTAATTACAGAAGATGAAATTGACTACTTAAAAAGTAAGCTAATTATCACCGCTGAACAACTGGAAGAAGATTTTAATGAAAAAAAATTTGAATCTTATACTGAATTTGAAACAAAAATGGGCATTGTGATTTCTTCCGTTGAAGATGCGATAAATTTTAACAATACCCATGAAGCATTACACTACGGAATAGTGTCAAGTATGAAAAAATTAGTGTAAAATATTTTTTTTGAAATAAGTTAGCAACCTTTAGTGTTAACTGTAAAATGAAAAAACCAAGCACTTTTAAATAAAGTGCTTGGCTTCTAAAAAAATTAAGAATATGGATGAATCTAGGATAATGCTTCAGTTATTTGGGGAATAATTTGTTTTTTACGGGAAACCACCCCTTTAAGGAAAGCTTCGCCGTTTTCAAGTCGTATTCCAAAAGCCTTTTCTGAAGCTTGAGCAGCATTACCTATAGCTAAAATTTTTGAATCACTATCCAACACATTAGTCACTACAAGTAAAAAAAGATCATAACCTTCTTTATTAATTTGGTTGGTTATAGCAGCCTCTATATTGGATTTATTAGAAAATACATCATCATAATCAATTGTGTTAACTTGAGCAACCCGTACCTTTTTTCCGTTTACTTCGAAAGATTTAGCATCCAGAGATAGTAATTCTTCGGCAGATTTGTTGGAAAGATTGGTTCCTGCTTTAAGAAGATCAAATCCGTATTTTTCAACCTCAATACCGGCAATTTTTGCTAATTCATGAGCCGCATCTATATCTTCTTGTGTGCAAGTAGGAGATTTAAATAATAACGTATCGGAAATAATCCCTGATACCATAAGACCTGCGATATCAGCGGGGATTTCAATGGAATTTTCTTTATAAATTTTTGAAATAATAGTTTGAGTACATCCCACAGGTTCAGCGCGATAATAGAGAGGAACAGAAGTATGAAAATTAGCGATACGATGGTGATCTATTACAGCTAAAATATTCAATTCTTCAATATCTGCAACCGATTGTTGGAATTCATTGTGATCTACCAAAATAATCTCTTTCGTTTCATCGGAAGCTCTAGAAATAACTCTAGGCGCTTGTATTTTAAAATAATCCAGGGCAAATTGGGTTTCTTCATTAGGAGTACCTAAAGCGACTGCCTCAGTATTTTTACCTAAGGCATTTTGTAAGTAAGAAAATGAAATAGCAGAGGTAATGGTATCCGTATCAGGATTTTGATGCCCTGTAATTAAAATTTTATTCATGTTAGCTAAAATTTGAAAATTTTTTAATCATGTATATAAACACGATGTCTTTTTTATTTAATTTTATATAAAAGCAAATATACATTTTTAAACTTTTTTAGCAAAGAAAGGGGCTTTCTAATTACTGAAATACATATTTTTAAATTAAGTAAAACTTTACTATTTTTGCAGTTAGTATAATAGTATATAAGTACCGAATATGTTTCAGAATTTACAAGATAAATTAGATAAGGCATTACATAACATCAGCGGGAGAGGAAAGATCACGGAGATTAATGTTGCTGAAACCGTTAAAGAAATTAGAAGAGCTTTAGTGGATGCAGACGTTAGTTATAAAGTGGCCAAAGATTTGACTAAAAGGATTCAGGAGAAAGCCTTAGGTCAAAATGTGCTTACTTCCGTTACGCCGGGTCAGTTAATGGTGAAGATTGTACATGATGAGTTGGCCGATCTAATGGGAGGAGAGAATGTTGGAGTAAATTTATCGGGGAATCCTACCGTTATCTTAATTGCAGGTTTACAAGGTTCCGGTAAAACCACCTTTTCGGGAAAATTAGCTAATTATCTTAAAACTAAAAAACAAAAAAAAGTTCTGTTAGTTGCCTGTGACGTATATCGTCCGGCTGCAATTGATCAATTAAAAGTTTTAGGAGATCAAATTGGAGTTGAAGTATACACAGAACCGGAAAGTAAAAATCCGGTTGATATTTCCGGTCATGCCATAGAATATGCTAAACAAAATAAATTTAATGTTGTTATAATTGATACTGCAGGACGTTTGGCGATTGATGAAAGTATGATGAATGAAATCAGAAACGTTCATCAAAAAGTCAGTCCAAATGAAACTTTGTTTGTAGTGGATTCCATGACCGGACAAGATGCGGTAAATACTGCCAAAGCTTTTAATGATGTATTGAATTATGATGGGGTAGTATTAACTAAATTAGACGGTGATACCCGAGGAGGTGCTGCTTTAACTATACGTACTGTGGTTGAAAAACCAATTAAATTTATTTCCACCGGAGAAAAAATGGAAGCGCTGGATATTTTCTATCCTTCGCGTATGGCTGATCGTATCTTAGGGATGGGAGATGTGGTATCATTAGTAGAAAGAGCACAAGAACAATTTGACGAAGAAGAAGCTCGTAAATTACAGAAAAAGATAGCGAAAAATCAATTCGGAT
Source organism: Apibacter sp. ESL0432 (assembly GCF_019469225.1). Taxonomy (NCBI): domain Bacteria; kingdom Pseudomonadati; phylum Bacteroidota; class Flavobacteriia; order Flavobacteriales; family Weeksellaceae; genus Apibacter; species Apibacter sp. ESL0432. The sequence continues at coordinate 531,924 of NZ_CP048266.1, forward strand.
TTGACGATTTCCTTAATCAAATTAAGCAGATTAAGAAAATGGGAAATATGAAAGATTTGCTTGGAATGATACCGGGTGCAGGTAAAGCATTAAAAGATATTAATATTGATGACGATGCTTTCAAGCATATTGAAGCTTTAATTTATTCCATGACTCCTGAAGAAAGAAGAAATCCGGCTATTATAACTACATCTCGAAAGAATAGAATAGCTAAAGGAAGCGGTAGATCCATACAGGATATCAATCAGCTGTTAAAACAATTTGAACAGATGAGCAAAATGATGAAGATGATGCAAACACCGCAAGGAAGGATGATGATGCAAGCAATGGCAAAACAAATGTCGGGAGGAAAACCTTTTTAAATAAGATATCTCTATTATTTAAATTAAAGATAAACTTTTTAAAGAATCATTAATAATGATTATAACGGTTAACTAATTAATCGTTAATTATTTAACCATTAGATGTTATTTCAAGCATCTATATCGTTAAAACCTAATGACTTAACTAATTTTTTTAGCAAAAAAGTTTAGCGGCTGATGTAGATCAACAGTTCGCCCTCACCGTAGGTTATAACAACTTCATTTTCTACAGCCACATTGCGCGTACCTAATCGTTGCGGAAATATAAGAGTTTCGTTAGATAAGGGATATTGTAAACCTTTCGTACAAATATTTTTAGCCTCAAAAAAAGGGATTAAGGAAATGGTTTTACCTTTTGCACCGTTAATTTTAGTTGATTTACCCGAGAAAAAGAATTTTGAATAATCATCGTAAAATGTAATGCGGAGTTTATTTTTAAAAAAAAGTGCTGTAGATAAATTTCCAATGAAATGATCGCTTTCTCTTCCGCTGCCACCGTAAACATCCACATCATGTATACCTTTATCTAGCAATAATTCTAAAGCCTTATGAAAATCAGTTTTGTTTTGATCCGGTGTTTCAATAATTGGAATAGACGTCGGGATAGTCGATACTTGTACACTATCCAGATCTCCTGAAATATAATTAATTGTAAAAGGTAAATTTTTTGCATATCTGCTGTACGCCCCGTCTGTACACGTAATAATGGAATATGAATCTAAATTTTCAGGTAAAATTGTAGGTTTTTTTCCGTTTAAAAAAAGTAATGCTTTATTCATTGGGATTCCAAGGTTCTTCAATTTCATTTGCTAAATGTGCAAAATATCGTGCAAGAACAAACAAATAATCAGATAAACGATTTATAAATTTTTGAATAATGGGTCTTATATCTTCAATTTCACCTAAGGTGACTATAGTTCTTTCTGATCTTCTGCATACGGTTCTTGCAACATGTGCAGTAGAAGAAGATACATTTCCTGCCGGAAGAATAAATTGCTTTAAAGGAGGGAGGGTTTCGCTTATTTCATCAATCCATTGCTCCAATAAAATTATTTTTTCTTCAGAAAGTAAGCAAGATATTTTAGGTTTTCCATTTGGAGAATACATTTTATCTGAAGGAGTAGCTAATTCAGCACCTATAGTAAATAGTAAATTTTGTATAATTTTTAATTGTTCATCAATATTTTTAAGAGAACCATAACTTCTTAGCAAACCGATATAAGAATTTAATTCATCTATTTCGCCATAGGATTGAACGCGAATGGAATTCTTAGATACACGTTTTCCTCCATACAAACCCGTAGTTCCGTCATCACCTCTTTTCGTATATATTTTCATTAATATATCTTTTTTTACTTGTAAATATGAAAAAGTTTTAAAATTAAATCTTTGAAATTTTTAATAGTAAAGTTAATTTAAATAAAAACGGGACTAAAAGATGCTAAACATTTTTGCCCAACAGTTTCTTTATCTTTTTCTTTCTTTCCTTCTTTTCAATGAATTTATTATTTTTTTTAAGCAATTGTTCCCTGATAAATTTAACATTTTCATGGCTGTATTTGGCATATTCTTTTGCAATGATAGGGATCATTTCATCCGTTAAGGATAATCTAATAAAATTTTGAAGCCTTTGATCTAAAGATAAAGATTGAAAACTCATCCGATTTAAATCGATTAAAGAAAATAAATATACGTTTTTTTCTTGATCATTTTTTATGAGTACATTTCCCGGTGAAAGGTCTTTAAATAAGATATGATTTTCATGAATAGAAAAAACAAATGAAACAAATTCTTTCAGTATTAATTCCCAATCATCAAAACTATTTCTTTTTTCAATGAGTTCCCTAAAAGTAAAATCGTACTCAGAATACTTTGAAAAATAAAAAGATCTTTTGATTTTAAAATTATGAATCTCTTCAAAAAAACCAATCGGTTCCGGTGTATTTATACCCTTAGAAGTTAAAATTTCAGCATGAAAATAAGAACGATGGGCTTTAGATTTTCTAAAATTAGCATAAACAAGTTGATTGAGAAGATGAGGCTTTTTAAAAGATTTTACCGCTAAGTTTCCCAGTACAGGATGAGGTATTTTACGTAAAGTGTTCCGTTCTTGAAATATAATCTCACCTAAAGAATCAAAATTTTCGATTATTTCATTTAATATGTCCGTATTGTTACGATATTTTTTAGATATATACGAATTCCATTTCATTTTATATTCCCATTTAATTTTGCAGCTCTCGAGTAGAATTCACTTAAAATTATTCCGGTAGACATGGCGACATTTAAACTTTCTGTTTTTTGTTCTAAGCCGAATCTGGGGATTGTTAGAGTATGTGTACACAGAGATTTTATTTCATCTGAAACGCCATTTCCTTCATTACCCATAACCACATAAAAATTTTCGGGTAAATCCGTAGTATATAAATTTTCACCTTTCATATCTGTACCCATAACCGGTATGTTGGAATTAGTCAATATTTCAGCGATGTCTGTATATACAACGTTTACTCTGCTTAACGATCCCATTGCAGATTGAACTGCTTTGGGATTATAGGCATCAGTAGTTCCTTTACTGCACAAAATCTGTTTAATCCCATACCAGTCTGCAAGACGTATAATCGTTCCCAGATTTCCCGGATCTTGTATTTCATCCAATACTAATTGTATTCCACTATATGAATTATTTGAGTTTTGAGGTATTTCTAATACTGCTAATGCATCGTGAGGGGTAGTTAGAAAACTAATCTTTTTTAATTCTTCGAAACTGATCATCTGATATTGATTTTCATCTAAAAAAGAAATGGGAACCGTACTGAAAATGTTTTTTACAGAAAACTGCGAAAAGCAGAATTCTTTAATGCTTTTTATACCCTCAACAACAAATAAGTTATATTTTTGTCTATACTTTTTTTTTGAAAGCGACTGAATAAGTTTAATTTTACTTGCAGACAACATAAAATGAAATTAGGATACAATATTATAGTAAAAATATTGATTTTTGTTCAACTGTTTCTCATTTTTTCATGTAGAACAAATAAAGTACCTAAAAATGGACATTTATTTATTGATAATAAATATAAATATGTAGATAAAAAAGGAAAACCCTATTTGGATGCATACGGTAATCCCTTTTTGAATAAAAAAGGCAAAGAAATTATCAACGAATACAAGAAACCATTTGAGGATGAACTGGACAGTTATGTAAAGCAAAAATCTAATAAAAAAATACTATTCATAATTCCATTAGGGTTGTGGCTGTATGATTTCTCAAATCCTACATTCGATTCCGTCTACGCAGAATACTATTCCGTTAGTCAAAAACAAAGAAATCAAAAATTACTGGATTCTCTATATGTAAAATATAACTTAAAAAATTATGTTGGCAAATCCAGATGGTTCGATCGCTTTTTTTATAATAATGGAGAAGCCCCTGTATTAGTTGATACCTTAATATCTAAAACTTCTTCAAAAAACATACAACAATATTTTAAAAACAGAGGGTGGCGTAAGTCCATTGTAAGAGACAGTGTAATTACTTCCGGTAAAAAAGCTCATGTGCAGTATTCTATAAAATTAGGGCGTCCTATGATTATGGATACGATCACCTATGATATTGCCGATGAAATAAAAGATGATTTATATGCTCATTATTTAAAACGAACAAGACAGGCGAAGAAAAAAAAGTCTCAAACTTATGAACTTTCAAAAGACGAATTTATATACAACCTATTCAGTAGAGGTTCCTATGTTAAAAAAGGAGATCGATTAGATGCTTATGTAATTGAGAATGAGATATCCCGTTTGGAAAACCGTTTTAAAAATATGGGATATTATCGTTTTAATGATCTTAAAGATGAAGTTATTTACTATGTAGATACGGCTAATAATGTATATGATGTTTCGGTCAGATTATCAATCAAGAAAAGCCAAATAGGAAGTTCTACCACTACCGCAGCTGTTACCGATTCTACTAGATCGGATACTCTTAAGAAAGATACTTTAGTACATAAATTCAAAAGATTTAAATACAATAAAATAAACATTTCACTTTTAGATAACGAAAATAGAGATACTAGTAAAAACACTATAGACTCAAGTTTCTATGTAACTACCAAAAAAATAGTAAGACGGGTTGACGGAAAGAAAACAAAAATGATGGTTAACGATACCATTGCTTTTATTGTTAACCATTTAGGAAATAAATATAAAAACAGAGTATTGGCAGATATGTTAGCCATTGAAAAAGGGCATTCATATAATTTAAGCTCTGAGACTCGTACTCGACGAAATATATATAAAGTAAATAATTTTAACATCCTCGGGTTTAATACAGTTCCTGAAAAAGACTCTGATTCCACCTTAATATCCAATATCATCCTTTCTCCCATGGATAAATATTCTTATGAATTAGGATTTGAAGCGTTTAATTCAGGTGTTGTTAATTTCGGTATAACTCCCAATCTTACCTTTACGGTAAAAAATCTTTTTGGGGGAGCAGAAAATTTAAGTGTCAGTTTTGGAGGATCTTTAGGAAATATTAAAACGAAAAAAAATAACAGTAAGATTTTTAATGCATCGGAACTATCAGCGCAGGCCAGTTTATCCTTTCCTAAGCTTATTTTGCCTTTCAACGCTAAAAGATTAATTCCTAAAGCCTGGGGGCCTTCATCGGCAATTTCTTTAGGATATAATGCACAATATAACATAGGTTTGGATAAAAGAAGTTATAATGCCGGATTACTTTATAATTTCAATCCCACCCGAACTACCGTTCACCAAATTACATTATGGAATCTACAATATACACAGTTTTTAAATCCTAATAATTATTTCAACATATATACACAAGACAGTAAAGTAAGAAATAATGTTTACAATTTATATTTTCAACAGTATCCTTCCGCCAAAGAGGAATATGATAAAAACCATAATGACAATGATTTGCTGTTTCAAATCCAGAATAATATAGACTTTCAAGATTATTTAAGATCTACGCATTTAAGTTTAGCTAACGATTACGACTTAATGGAATTTCGTCGTTATCGTTTCACACAGAATGTATTAATCTCCTCTTTTAAATATGATTTTACCTACGATCAACGATTAGGATATTTTCCGGGTAAACATCCATTTTATTTAAAAGCACAAGTGGAATTAGCCGGTAATCTGGAATCTTTATTTAACAAAACACTCAAAGATTTCACAACTTCCAATAATAAAACTATAAAACAAATATTTGGAGTTCCCTATTCACAATATGTGAAATTCGATTTAGATCTAAGGAAATTTTGGATTTTTTCCGGAAAAAAATCGTTTAATGCGAGACTTTTTACCGGAATAGGAATACCTTATGGAAATTCCTTTAGTATGCCTTTTGACCGAAGCTACTCTGTGGGTGGACCGAGTGATGTTCGAGCCTGGAAATCCTTTGGTTTTGGTCCGGGATCATCAAAATTAGGAGGAAAAGACGGCTATGAACTAATAGCGATCGATAATTTTAAATTGTTGACTCAGGTAGAATACAGGTTTCCTTTACCAAGTAAAGGGTTCGAAGGAGCTTTATTTGTAGATGCAGGAAATGTTTGGGGAATTAATAATAATTCCCTGAATAAATTTGAATTTAATTCCTTCTATAAAGAACTGGGAATTGGAGGAGGATGGGGGATCCGTTGGGATATAAGTAACTTTATCATTCGCTTTGATTTTGCTTATCGATTTCATGATCCAAGAAGAGATGAAAATGACCGATGGTATTTTAAATATATCAATCTGTTGAAACCTCAAGTTAATTTTGCTATCGACTATCCGTTTTAATCAAATAATTTTTGTTTGCATAAATACGTTGATATATGAATTCATAAAATTCGGAAAATGAGCTTTTTTAAAAATGTTAGATTACGGAATTGGTTTGGGTATATATTGGCGCTTATAGTAGCTCTGTTTATTATAATCTTTTCTAACAGCAAAGTTGAAGAATTAAAAGAAGAAGAATCCGTAAAAATTTCAAATTATGCCAAAACGTTGGAATTATTAAACACGGAAACAGACATTCCTCCTAAAACTCAATTTTTTTTAGTGCAGCTTATCGAGCAAAACACTACCATACCCGTAATTTTAGTAGATGAAAAAGGAAATTACATTGATTCTAAAAATGTAAGTAAAAAAATTATTTCAGATTCTTTAAAATTAAAGGAAGAATTGCACGAAATGGCAGAATCCTACTATCCCATTTTAATCAAACTTCCTTTTGGAAATCAATACGTATATTATAAAAACTCGGTTCTGTTGACACAGCTAGGTTATTATCCCTTTGTACTAATTATATTAGTCACATTGTTTGTATGGTTTACCTATTGGTATTTTAAAACCGTAAAAAAAACAGAGCAAAGTTTACTATGGGCTGGAATGGCTAAGGAAACCGCACATCAAATCGGTACGCCGCTTTCATCCATCATGGGATGGCTGGAAATATTAAAAACAGAAGAAATTGATCAAAAACCGATAATAAATATTGAAAAAGATGTACACAGACTGCAAAATATTACCGACAGATTTTCTAAAATAGGATCAACTCCTTCACTAAAAAAAGAAGATATCGTGGAAATATCGGAACAAGCATTTATGTATTTGAAAAGAAGAATGTCCAAACAAATCGGGTTTGAATTTCAAGCACCTGAGTATCCTGTATATGTTTCTTTAAATAACATCTTATATAGTTGGGTTATCGAAAATCTCATTAAAAATTCAGCAGATGCCATGAAAGGAGAAGGAAAAATTAAATTGCAAATCCACGATAACAAAAAAAATATTTTTATAGATATTTCCGATGAAGGATCTGGCATTGAATCAAAAAATGTGAAAAAAATATTCAAACCCGGATTTACAACCAAAAAAAGAGGGTGGGGACTAGGCTTGTCTCTGGCCAGGCGAATTATTGAAGATTATCACTACGGTAAAATTTTCGTTCAAAATACCGAAATTAATAAAGGGACTACTTTTAGAATAACTTTAAAAAAATAATTTGTAAAAATTTTATTGAGTAATAGAAAAAAACGTAGTAATTTAATTACTTTTGATATTATGATATTACGAGGAGAACATTTAATAAAAACATACGGAAACAAACGAGTAGTTAAAGATGTTTCATTAAATGTAAAACAAGGAGAAATAGTAGGATTGTTAGGGCCTAATGGAGCCGGAAAAACCACTTCTTTTTATATGATTGTAGGCTTAATCAAGCCTACTCAAGGAAATGTATTTTTGGATAAGATTAACATAACCAAAGATGCTATGTATAAAAGAGCACAAAAAGGAATCGGGTATTTGGCTCAAGAAGCTTCCATATTCAGGAAATTATCCGTAGAAGATAATATTGTGGGAGTGTTGGAGATGACTAAGCTTTCGAAGAAAGAAAGAAAAATAAAAGCCGATTCTTTAATAGAAGAATTTGGTTTAGAACACGTTCGTAAGAACCGAGGAGATTTATTGTCGGGAGGAGAAAGACGTCGTTGTGAAATTGCCCGATGTCTGGCTACAGATCCTAAATTTATTTTACTGGACGAACCTTTTGCAGGAGTTGACCCTATTGCCGTTGAAGATATTCAAAAAGTCGTGCGTTCTTTGGTAAATAAAAACATAGGAATTTTAATAACAGACCATAACGTTCAGCAAACTCTGGCTATCACTCATAGAACTTATGTTATGTTCGAAGGAAATATATTAAAGGAAGGATATCCCGAAGAATTAGCAAATGATCCGATAGTTCGTCAAGTATATTTAGGAGAAAATTTCAGATTTGAAAAAATATAATAATGAAAAAAATTTTAACAGGACTATTTATCACTTTAATGGCAACATTAAGTTATAGTCAACAAGTTCCATTAATTTCCAAAACTGAATTTTCTGAAGAAGCCTTAAAGCAACTTGTAGTTGATACGGATAATAAAGAAACAACGATGCAATCCGTACTAAATAAACACAAAGGTAAAGTTACCATCCTGAAATTTTGGGCATCTTGGTGTAAAGATTGCATAGTGGGAATGTCCGATTCACGGGCTCTTAAGCAAAAAAATAATAATGTAGATTTTATTTATCTGTCATTAGACAAAAATTACGATTCTTGGAAAAACGGTATCACTAAGTATGAATTAAATACGGGTGATAATTATTGGTTTTCAACTGGTTGGAAAAATCCTTTTACAGAATATATAGAATTAAATTGGATTCCACGCTATATGGTAATAGATCAACAAGGAAAAATTGCTTACTATTATGCAATTACGGCAAATGACACACAAATACAAAAAACCATAGATATGTTGCAGGAAAAATAAAACTAAATTATTTACTTATTTCTAAAAGTTTCTCAGCTTCTATCAACTGATGGTACCAATTTTCACCGAATTTTCTAATTAAAGGTTCTTTTAAAAATTCGAAAACTTTAACATTAAGTTCTTTTCCTAAAGTACACGCATCCTTGCATATATACCATTCATCATAATTTACCGCAACATATTTTCGTAATTTTTGAAGACGAACCGGATACAGATGACAGGAAATAGGTTTTTTAAAATCAATTTTACCGTCTTCGTAAGCCTTTTCAATGGCGCATTTCGCAGCTTGATTTTCATCATAGATTACATAAGCACATTCTCTACCCTCTATTAACGGAGTAACATAATCATCATCAAGGTCGGTTGTATATTTACCTTCCAATTCAATAGCCTTTCTTCCTTCCTCTCTAAGATAAGGCGATACTTGCTCATATATGTCTTCAAGAATCGGTAATTCTTCTTCATCGAGTGGAGCACCTGAATCTCCTTCCACACAACATATCCCTTTGCATTTACTAAGATTACAAACAAATTGTTTCTGTAATACATCTAAAGAAATTATCGTATCTTCTATTTGAATCATGATTTTTGAAAATAAATTCAAAGATAACATTAAATTTTTATTAAAAGTTTATATAACTTTACAAAAAAACAGTAACTTTGATAAAATGTATGCTATACATTTTTGTGTTCTTAAGAAATAAATGTGTTTGCATCAATATGTTAAATTAATTTTTTAGTGCAAATTATGAAAAAAATCGTATTAATAGGTGGAGGTTTTGCTGGGATTAATATAATCACCAGATTGTCCAATGATCCTAATTTTGAAATTACCTTAGTCGACAAAAACAACTATAATTTTTTTCCACCATTAATATATCAAGTAAGTTCAAGTATTTTAGATCCTGCAGCTATCAGCTATCCTTTCCGTAGATTTATAAGACATAAAAAAAATGTTAAATTCAGATTAGGAGAATTAATTGAAATCAAATCCGATGAAAACAAAGTTGTCTTATCTAATGGAGAATTAGATTATGATATTTTGATTTTAGCAACGGGAACGCAAAGTAACTATTTCGGAATGGAAAATTTAGAGAAATATGCCTTTCCAATGAAAACCTTAAATGATGCTTTGTTACTTAGAAATATACTTTTAGAAAGGTTAGAAGCCGCAAGTAGAGAAACTGATTTAGTAGAAAAGAAAAGATTATTATCCATCGTCATCACCGGAGGAGGACCTGCCGGAGTTGAAATAGCCGGAGTTATTCGCGAAATTATCAATTATATTGAAAATGTTGATTATAAAGATTTAAAAGACCAAATTCAAGTTTATTTGGTAGAAGGAAGCCCTGTATTATTGGGACCTATGAGCGAAAAATCTCACAAAGAAGCTTATCACGCCTTAGATAAATTAGGAGTTAAAATACTGGTAAATACACAAGTAAAAGATTGTGATGAAAACACCATATATTTTTCTAACGGAGATAAAATTGAAACAAAAACCATAATCTGGACAGCGGGAGTAACTTCAAGAATTTTTGAAGGTATACCCAAAGAAGTGTATGGAAGAGGTAGACGTATGCAAGTTGACGCGTATAATAAAATTCAAGGATTTTCAAATATATATGCAATAGGAGATACCTGTATAATGACTACCGATCCTAATTTTCCTGCAGGACATCCGCAATTAGCCCAAGTAGCAATACAACAAGGAAAAAATTTGGCAAATAATTTAAAAAAACAACTTACCCAAGACAACTATCAACCTTTACCATTCAGTTATAAAGATAGAGGGTCTATGGCAGTTATCGGAAGAAATAAAGCCGTAGCCGATCTGATTCATCCTACCTTATTTTTAAAAGGATTACCGGCATGGATTATTTGGTCATCCATCCACTTAATTTCTTTAGTTTCCATAGGTAATAGATTAAATACTTTATATCGTTGGTTAACCATATACATATCTAAAAATTCTTCCTTAGGAAGTGCTTATAAAATTGGAGATCCAAGACCCTGAATACCTAAAATATTGTATATATTTCAGTAATAGAATTTATACTACAATTTGAGAATTATTTTCTTTTTTATTAACAGGAGTAGAATTATTTTGATCCATACTAACGGTGCCTTTATATAAGGCACCATTTTCAACTTGAAAACTTTTTACCTGCATATTTCCTATAATAGATCCCGAGTTTTTCAAACTAAGATTATCAACAAAAATATCGCCGTCAATTTGGCCATATACAATAAGTTCTTTAGTCCTGATATCTCCTTTAACGCTTCCTTTCTGACCAACAACAAGTCCACAAGTGCTATTGACATTTCCTAACGTTTGACCATCAATTCTAATAAATTCCTTACATTCTATATTTCCTTCGATTTTACAATCCTCCGCAATAATAGTAGTAATGTTTTCTGTAGATAAATTAAGAGCAGCTCCTTTTTTTTTATTGAACATAGTTAGTTTATTTTATATAGTAGTTAAATTTATTTCATATTTAGTTTACATGCAAATAATTATTTGGATTTTCTTTTTCTTTATTTAAAATAATTTCATAATGAACATGAGGTCCGGTAGAACGGCCGGTACTTCCTAATTCACCAATAACATCTCCGGCATTGACAACCTGTCCTTCTTTAACCAATATTTTAGACATGTGACCGTATAATGTTTCATAACCGAAATGGTGCTTTATCATTACACAATTGCCATATCCTCCTCTAACACTGGCAAAGGTAACAACACCATTCGCAGTAGCATGAATAGGATCACCAATAGTTCCCGCTATATCCAAACCCGGATGAAACTCGGATCCTTTACCTTTTTTCATTGGATTTCCTCTCACACCAAAATTAGAAGTAATCCTTCCAACGTGAGGTAAGCCGATAGGAATGAATTGAATCTTTTTATATATATCGGAAATTCTCTTTTTTTTATTTTCAATTAAATTTAAGTTAGAATCATTAACAGGATAATACTCTCCCCCCACATTATCAACATTATAATTAGAGGCGGAAGTAGGGAGCGTTTTAACTTGACGATCTTTAAGGTATCTCTCAATCTTTAATAAAGATTTTTCAGCTTCGTTAAGATTGATAATCATATCATTTAATTTTTTAGTATCCAACTTACTTTCAAGGTCAGCAATTTTAACATGTAAATCTTGTTTTTGGTAATACACATAACTTATGTAACTAACCAATCCCGCAACTAAACAAAAAATAGTAAAAATTGATAAAAGTAAAATCTTTTTGTACAGAAAAATATTTCTTATATGCTTATTCTTAACAGAAAAAATTTTTGTTTCCAGTGAATTTTTATCAGTAATAATTATAGTGGAATATTTAGATTTGTTATTTTTCATAGTATAATATTCTGAAGGTAGTGGAACAAATATAAAAAAATTAAAACTAAAAGTATAATTTAAACATTACGTTTAACAATAAATTAGCAAAAATTTAAACATTATTTGTAAGCACAAAACCGACCTTAATTTTCGTTAATTTGAAAAATAAAAGTATAATGTGTAATAGATAACAAATGCCAAATATCACTTATTAGTATAATAAAAATATATTGACTGCAAAAGTTTACACCATACGAAGAAAGATAAATTTACATACAATTAATTAGAATAATAACTTATAAACATCCTCAACCTTAGAAACCATTTCAACCCTAATATTATATTTCTTGCGATCAATTTTATTATACTTAGAAATGAAAATGACATCATAACCCAATTTTTCAGCCTCAATGATTCGCTGTTCAATACGATTTACAGGTCTGATTTCACCACTTAAACCAATTTCACCGGCGAATAAACAATTATCCGGTAAAGAAATATCCTCATTAGAAGACAAAATAGCACAAATAACAGCTAAGTCAATAGCAGGATCATCAACACGAATACCTCCGGTAACATTTAAAAACACATCCTTAGTTCCCAAATGAAAACCCGCACGCTTTTCCAAAACAGCTAATAACATATTTAATCGTTTGACGTCAAAACCCGTTGTCACCCGTTGAGGTGTTCCATAAACAGCCGTTGATACCAATGCTTGAATTTCAACCAACATAGGGCGTAATCCTTCCAAAGTAACCGCAATAGCATTTCCCGATAAACTTTCATCTTTTTTAGATACTAAAATTTCAGACGGATTTTTTACCTGTTTCAATCCGGAAGAGAACATTTCATAAATTCCAAGTTCAGAAGTAGAACCATATCTATTTTTATTTGCACGTAAAAGTCGGTAAACATAATTTTTGTCCCCTTCAAACTGAAGAACGACATCTACCATATGCTCCAAAATTTTAGGACCGGCTATAGAACCCTCCTTAGTAATATGTCCAATTAAAAATACAGGAGTAGAAGTTTCCTTAGCATATTTAATTAATTCGGAAGCGCATTCTCTAATTTGAGATATACTTCCCGGAGAAGATTCTATATAAGAGGAATGTAGAGTTTGAATGGAATCAATCACTAACAACTCCGGTTGAAGCTCATGAGCTTTCTTCAAAATCTTTTGAGTTGAAGTTTCCGTTAAAATATAGCATTCAGAATTAGAAATATCCAGACGGTCAGATCTCATTTTAATTTGATTACTGCTTTCCTCTCCTGAAACATATAATACTTTTCTGGGTATTTGTAAAGAAATTTGCAACAACAAAGTAGATTTACCGATGCCGGGTTCGCCTCCAATCAAAATAACACTACCGGGAACAATACCGCCACCTAATAAATGATCCAGTTCAGAGTCATTAGAAAGAATACGATATTCATCCGTAGTTTCAATTTCGTGAATCTTATATATTTTATTTTTAGAAGAAGAGGAACTAAGGGAAGAAATAGAATTTGCAGAACTTTTTTCAATAACTTCTTCTACAATAGTGTTCCATTCTCCGCATACTTTGCATTGACCCAGCCATTGAGAATATTGAGTTCCGCAATTTTGACAAAAAAAAGTAGTTTTAGCCTTAGCCATATTTAATATATATATAGTTATTTACATTTATTAGTTAGTACAAAGATAGTCTATAATAATCTTTGTTAATGACTATATAATAACAAGTATCTGGAGCGTTAAAAAAAGAATTAAAAAAAATTAAAAATTTTTTTTGAGGTTAAATAGGTGATATGCAGCATATTATGGTTTGGTAGGTAAAAAAGATTAAAAAAAGATTAAAAAAAAACTTGCGGGGAAAGAAAAAGTAGCTATCTTTGCACCCGCAAGTCAGGAACAACGAAAGAGAAAAACAGAAGATGAGGGACCTGAGTAGCGCAAAAGATCGTTGAAATAAAAAGTTTTTTAAACAAAGCTTACGAAAGATAAAAAGTAGCAAAACACAACCTGGAAGAAAAGAGATTCTTTTGAGTTAGGGAAAAAGCCTTGAAATTGATAATAACAAAGAAATTACAATGGAGAGTTTGATCCTGGCTCAGGATGAACGCTAGCGGGAGGCCTAACACATGCAAGCCGAGGGGTATTTTGGAGCTTGCTTCAAGAGAGACCGGCGTACGGGTGCGTAACGCGTATGCAACTTACCTGTATCACTGGGATAGCCCGGGGAAACCCGGATTAATACCGGATAACATATCAGTCAGCATTGGCAGATATTAAAAGATTAATCGGATACAGATAGGCATGCGTAGGATTAGTTAGTTGGTAAGGTAACGGCTTACCAAGACGATGATCCTTAGGGGGCCTGAGAGGGTGAACCCCCACACTGGAACTGAGACACGGACCAGACTCCTACGGGAGGCAGCAGTGAGGAATATTGGACAATGGGTGAGAGCCTGATCCAGCCATCCCGCGTGAAGGACGACAGCCCTATGGGTTTTAAACTTCTTTTGTATGGGAATAAACCACATTACGTGTAATGTTCTGAAGGTACCATACGAATAAGCATCGGCTAACTCCGTGCCAGCAGCCGCGGTAATACGGAGGATGCGAGCGTTATCCGGATTTATTGGGTTTAAAGGGTCCGTAGGCGGGTTGATAAGTCAGCGGTGAAAACCTGCAGCTTAACTGTAGAACTGCCGTTGATACTGTTAATCTTGAATAGTATTGAAGTAGCTGGAATGTGTAGTGTAGCGGTGAAATGCATAGATATTACACAGAACCCCGATTGCGAAGGCAGGTTACTAAATACCGATTGACGCTGATGGACGAAAGCGTGGGGAGCGAACAGGATTAGATACCCTGGTAGTCCACGCCGTAAACGATGGATACTCGTTGTTGGGGGTTAAACCTCAGTGACTAAGCGAAAGTAATAAGTATCCCACCTGGGGAGTACGACCGCAAGGTTGAAACTCAAAGGAATTGACGGGGGCCCGCACAAGCGGTGGAGCATGTGGTTTAATTCGATGATACGCGAGGAACCTTACCAGGGCTTAAATGGGAATTGACGTACTTAGAAATAAGTATTTCTACGGACAATTTTCAAGGTGCTGCATGGTTGTCGTCAGCTCGTGCCGTGAGGTGTCAGGTTAAGTCCTATAACGAGCGCAACCCTTATCATTAGTTGCCAGCGATTAAAGTCGGGAACTCTAATGAGACTGCCGGTGCAAACCGCGAGGAAGGTGGGGATGACGTCAAATCATCACGGCCCTTACGCCCTGGGCCACACACGTGCTACAATGGCCGGTACAGAGGGCAGCTACTGGGCAACCAGATGCGAATCTCAAAAGCCGGTCTCAGTTCGGATTGGAGTCTGCAACTCGACTCTATGAAGCTGGAATCGCTAGTAATCGCAGATCAGCCATGCTGCGGTGAATACGTTCCCGGGCCTTGTACACACCGCCCGTCAAGCCATGGAAGCTGGGGGTACCTGAAGTCGGTGACCGTAAAAGGAGCTGCCTAGGGTAAAACTAGTGACTGGGGCTAAGTCGTAACAAGGTAGCCGTACCGGAAGGTGCGGCTGGAACATCTCTTTTTTAGAGCAAAAAGTCAAAACAAGGAATAAAAACCCCAAAAGAAGCTGACAACTTCCAGGTGTTTCCTACTTAAAAAAAGAAAAGAGGGAAAAATAATGAAGAAAGGTAAGAAAAAAATACAAGTAAGTAAAAAGTTGAAAAAACACAAGATATATAACACCCCTGAAAAGCCCCTGTAAGGAAAAGGTAAGACATAAGAAGAAGAGTAAAAGGAGCAACGAGGAAAATAAAAATCAATCAGTCTCATAGCTCAGCCGGTTAGAGCGCTACACTGATAATGTAGAGGTCGGCAGTTCGAGTCTGCCTGAGACTACAAAGGGAAACAAGGGGAATTAGCTCAGCTGGCTAGAGCGCCTGCCTTGCACGCAGGAGGTCAAGGGTTCGACTCCCTTATTCTCCACAAGGTTCTAAAAACGAAAGAAAGAAGTAGTAAAAAGAACCAGTGTTATATACGGATCATTGACATTATTGGGATTTTATATAAAAAAATAAACCGAGCGGCCAATATAATTGGCTAAGGAAAAGAAATCGTTAAGGGCGTATGGCGGATGCCTAGGCTTCAAGAGGCGAAGAAAGACGTGGTAAGCTGCGAAAAGCTGCGGGGATTGGCACACACGAAGTGATCCGCAGATGTCTGAATGGGGCAACCCACTATACAAGAGTATAGTATTCCCGCAAGGGAAGGCAAACCTTCCGAACTGAAACATCTAAGTAGGAAGAGGAAAAGAAATCAACCGAGATTCCGAGAGTAGTGGCGAGCGAAATCGGAAGAGCCCAAAAGTATGTAATTAGATAGCAGAATGTTTTGGAAAGAACAACCGAAGAAGGTGAAAGTCCTGTAAGTAAAATCTGATTATGTATGAAAAAGAGTAGGGCGGGACACGTGAAATCCTGTCTGAACATGGGGGGACCATCCTCCAAGGCTAAATACTCCTTGAAGACCGATAGCGAACAAGTACCGTGAGGGAAAGGTGAAAAGTATTTCGAAAAGAAAGATGAAAGAGACCCTGAAACCATACGCCTACAAGCGGTCGGAGCATCGTAAGATGTGACGGCGTGCCTTTTGCATAATGAGCCTACGAGTTAATTTCACTAGCGAGGTTAAGTAGTTCAGCTACGGAGCCGCAGCGAAAGCGAGTCTGAATAGGGCGTTTAGTTAGTGGGATTAGACGCGAAACCTTGTGATCTATCCATGGGCAGGTTGAAGCTTTGGTAACACAAAGTGGAGGACCGAACCGGTTGACGTTGAAAAGTCTTCGGATGACCTGTGGATAGGGGTGAAAGGCTAATCAAACTGGGAGATAGCTCGTACTCCCCGAAATGCATTTAGGTGCAGCGTTAAGAAAGAGTATACTAGAGGTAGAGCTACTGATTGGATGCGGGGGTTTCACCGCCTACCAAATCCTGACAAACTCCGAATGCTATTATATGTTTCTTAGCAGTGAGGGCATGGGTGCTAAGGTCCATGTCCGAGAGGGAAAGAACCCAGAGCAACAGCTAAGGTCCCGAAATGTATACTAAGTTGAACAAACGAGGTCAGACTGCCCAGACAGCTAGGATGTTGGCTTGGAAGCAGCCATTCATTTAAAGAGTGCGTAACAGCTCACTAGTCGAGCGGTTTGGCATGGATAATACTCGGGCATAAGTATACTACCGAAGCTATGCGAAATGAAAATTTCGGTAGGGGAGCATTCTATATGCGCAGAATCAGTAAGGTGACTTATTGTGGAGCGTATAGAAAAGAAAATGTAGGCATAAGTAACGATAATGAAGGTGAGAAACCTTCACGCCGTAAATCCAAGGTTTCCTCAGCTATGCTAATCAGCTGAGGGTAAGTCGGGACCTAAGGTGAATCCGAGAGGAGTAATCGATGGGAAATCGGTTAATATTCCGATACCGGCTGTAAATTCGATGGAGTGACAGAGTAATGACACTACCGCGTACTGACGGAATAGTACGTTAAAGCATGTAGGTAAATCAGCAATAGTAAAATGCGTTGCTGATGCCGAAAGTGAAAGTACCAGGAAGCTACGGTGGAATGGATAGTGTAGGTAAGAGCTCTCAAGAAAAACTTCTAAGGCAAGTTTACAGCGCCCGTACCAAAACCGACACAGGTGGATGAGGAGAGTATCCTAAGGCGCTCGAGTGAATCATGGTTAAGGAACTAGGCAAAATAGACCTGTAACTTCGGGAGAAAGGTCGCTCCCCGTAAAAAGGGAGCCGCAGTGAAAAGGCCCAGGCGACTGTTTATCAAAAACACAGGACTCTGCAAAATCGCAAGATGACGTATAGGGTCTGACACCTGCCCGGTGCTGGAAGGTTAAGGAAGGAGGTTAGCGTAAGCGAAGCCTTTGACTGAAGCCCCAGTAAACGGCGGCCGTAACTATAACGGTCCTAAGGTAGCGAAATTCCTTGTCGGGTAAGTTCCGACCTGCACGAATGGTGTAACGATCTGGGCACTGTCTCAACCATGAGCTCGGTGAAATTGTAGTATCGGTGAAGATGCCGATTACCCGCAATGGGACGAAAAGACCCTGTGAACCTTTACTATAGCTTCGTATTGACTTCGGGTAAATGATGTGTAGGATAGGTGGGAAACTGAGAATCGGCTTCGCCAGGAGTCGAGGAGTTGACGTTGAAATACCACCCTTTATTTATCTGGAGCCTAACTTCTGAATTGAAGGACATTGCGTGGTGGGTAGTTTGACTGGGGTGGTCGCCTCCAAAAGAGTAACGGAGGCTTTCAAAGGTACCCTCAGCACGCTTGGCAACCGTGCGCAGAGTGTAATGGCATAAGGGTGCTTGACTGCAAGACCGACAAGTCGAGCAGGTGCGAAAGCAGGACATAGTGATCCGGTGGTTCCGTATGGAAGGGCCATCGCTCATAGGATAAAAGGTACTCCGGGGATAACAGGCTAGTCTCCCCCAAGAGCTCACATCGACGGGGAGGTTCGGCACCTCGATGTCGGCTCGTCACATCCTGGGGCTGGAGAAGGTCCCAAGGGTTGGGCTGTTCGCCCATTAAAGTGGCACGCGAGCTGGGTTCAGAACGTCGTGAGACAGTTCGGTCTCTATCTATTGCGGGCGTAGAATTTTGCGTGGAGTTGACTCTAGTACGAGAGGACCGAGTTGAACAAACCTCTGGTGTATCAGTTGTGCCGCCAGGTTCACCGCTGAGTAGCTAAGTTTGGAAGAGATAAGCACTGAAAGCATATAAGTGCGAAACTCGCCACAAGATAAGAATTCGATATAGGGTCGTGGGAGAATACCACGTTGATAGGCTACAGGTGTAAAGGCAGTGATGTCATAGCCGAGTAGTACTAATTACCCGGAGATTTCGTCCAAAATAAAAAAATAAAAGTTAATACAATTGGCCGTAAGAGTTTAAAAATTTATATAAAATCCCATTAAGATATTTAGGGTGGTTATAGCGGTAGGGCTCACCTGTTCCCATTTCGAACACAGAAGTTAAGCCTACTTGCGCTGATGGTACTGCAAACGCGGGAGAGTAGGTAGCCGCCGGTTTTTTAAAAAAGAAAGCTTTGTATAGGATTATACAAGGCTTTTTTTGTTTTGTTTTGGGTTGTTTTTTTTGATAACCTTCTTTTTACCTGTTTATTACCATCTTCTTATTTATTAATTTCAAAAACTATCCTGGAAGCGGTTTTTTTATTTATATATTTGTTACTATAATAATAAATAAATGGATAAAGCTTTTCAATACCAAATAGAAAATAAACAAAGATATTTAGACGAATTATTTGATTTATTACGAATCCCATCTATTAGCGCGGATTCTGCATATGCTAATGACATAATAAAATGTGCCAATAGTATTTCTAATAATTTAAAAGAATCCGGATTTGAGAATGTTGAAATATGTAAAACACAAGGGAATCCGGTAGTTTATGCCGATAAAATTATTAGCTCCGATTTACCAACAGTTTTAATTTATGGTCATTACGATGTACAACCTGCAGATCCCTTGAATCTTTGGGAAACTGATCCTTTCGATCCTGTAATAAGAAAATCAAACATACATCCGGAAGGTGCAATTTATGCTCGAGGATCTGCTGATGATAAAGGTCAATTCTTTATGCATGTAAAGGCTATTGAGTCTCTTATTAAAACAAATACTTTACCATGTAATGTAAAATTAATTATTGAAGGAGAAGAAGAAATAGGTTCAGTCAATTTAGGGAATTTTTTAAAAGAAAAATTGAGCAAACTTTCATGTGATGTTATATTGATATCAGACACACATATTTTTTCAAATCAAGTTCCGACCGTTACAACCGGATTAAGAGGTCTAAGTTATGTAGAAGTTGAAGTAGAAGGGCCTAATCGAGATTTACACTCCGGTTTATATGGTGGTGCAGTTCCTAATCCTATTAACGTGCTTTCTGATATGATCGCTTCGTTAATTGATAAAGACGGCAAAATTACTGTTAAAGGATTCTATGATAAGGTAATAGAAATATCTCCTGAAGATCGGGCAGAATTAAATAAAATTCCTTTTGATGAAGAAGAGTTTAAAAAATCAATCGGTTTAAAAGGGACGCAAGGGGAAAAAGGATATAACTCGTTAGAGAGAACATCTATACGACCTACCTTAGATGTAAATGGTATTTGGGGAGGTTATACAGGAGAAGGAGCTAAAACTGTTATTCCATCAAAAGCTTATGCTAAAATATCCATGAGGTTAGTTCCTGACCAAAATCCTGAGGAAATAACTGAATTGTTTACAAAACATTTTTTATCCATTGCTCCGGAAAGTGTTAAAGTAAAAGTCACCCCTCATCACGGAGGTAATGCATACGTTTTACCATCCTCAGATCCCGGATATAAAGCAGCTAAACTGGCTATGGAAAAAACCTTTAATAAAGAAGTTTTACCCTACAGAACCGGGGGGAGTATTCCCATTGTTTCTCTATTTGAAGAATTATTGGGAGCAAAATCCGTTTTAATGGGATTTGGATTGGATAGTGATGCTATTCATTCTCCTAATGAACACTATGGTTTATTTAACTTTTATAAAGGAATTGAAACCATTCCCTATTTTCTCAAATTTTATACAGAAAACTTACGAAGTAAAAAATAATATTTAAAACGTAAGTAGAACTTGATTTTTCAAACATCCTATTTTGTACTCTTATATTTATGATTGAAATATTTTTGGTTTTACTATTTAGTATCATTTTTTTATTAATAGGAATATATATCGGAAAAAAAATTAAAGATTCATCCATTAATTCCGAAAAAATTCTTTTAAATGAAAAGATAAAAGTTTTACATGCCGGTTTAAGTAAAAGTGAAGAACTAAAAGAAAAAGAGTTGTTTGAAAAGGAAAAAATAAAAAAGGAAAGAGAACAATTATTGCTTGAATTAGCTCGTAAAGATGCCGATTTTGAAAACCTAATGCATAAAAATAAAGAGCAAAAATTGGAGATTGAAGAAATTCAAGATAATTTTAGGAAAGAATTTGAGATAATAGCAAGTAAAATACTGGAACAAAAAACTGTAAAATTTACAGAACAAAACAGGTATAATATAAAAACACTTTTAGATCCCTTACAAGAGAAAATTTCCGTTTTTGAAAAGAGAGTGGAAGAAAGCCAAAAAGAAAATATAGGGATCTATGCATCTTTAAAAGAACAATTACATTATTTACAAAACCAAAATTTAAGAATCTCTAAGGAGGCTGAAAATCTCACTAAAGCTCTTAAAGGAGATACAAAAATTCAAGGAAATTGGGGAGAATTAGTTTTAGAAAGAGTTTTAGAAAAATCGGGATTAGAAAAAGGAAGAGAATATTTTATACAAGAACGCTTATGTTCTGAAGATGGAAAACGGTATATTCCCGATGTAATCATATATCTTCCTGATAATAAAAAGATGATTATAGATTCCAAAGTTTCTTTAATAGCCTATGAACGTTACATAAACAATGATAATGAAGAAGAAAAAAAACTTCATTTAAAAGATCATATAAATTCTATTAAAAAACATGTTAATCAACTTTCATCGAAAAATTACCAGGGGTTATATGCAGAAAATTCATTAGATTTTATATTACTTTTCATCCCCATTGAAACGGCATTTTCTTTAGCTTTAAATTATGAATCTTCTTTATATACTAAAGCCTTCGAAGAAAATATTGTTATAGTTACTCCGTCTACTCTTTTAGCAACCTTGAAAACTATTGATAGTATGTGGAATAATCAAAAGCAACAAAGGAATGCATATGAAATAGCTAAAACTGCCGGTAATTTATACGATAAATTTGAAGGATTTCTACAAGATTTGTTGCGTATAGGAAAAAAATTGGATGAGGCCAAAAATGAATATGGAAACGCTATGAACAAGCTGGTAGAAGGGCGAGGTAATCTTGTGTCTCAAATACATAATTTAAAAAAAATGGGTGCAAAAGCTAAGAAAACCTTGCCTGAAGATCTTATATCAAGAGCTGAAATTTTTGAAAGTGAATCTTAATTTTCAAAAACACTCTAAAAAAAATTTATAAATAAATTGAATGAATTCTCTAAGTAATAAATAATAAAATAAATGAAAAGCAAAAAATTATTTTTGATTGTAGCACATTTTTTATCATTAACATTAATTTTTGCCGGTACCAATGAGCCTGTAGAAGAAGAGAATGACGAAAAAAATACGAAAGAATTCAGGGCCGTATGGGTGGCTACATTTTTAAATATAGATTGGCCTTCAAAACTCGGTTTACCCGCTGAACAACAAAAAGAAGAATTTATAACCTTATTGGAAAATGTCAAAAAATGGAAAATGAATGCCATTATAGTTCAGGTAAAACCCGCATCCGATGCATTATATCCATCTAAATTAAGTCCCTGGTCGGGATATTTGTCAGGAACACAGGGAGTTGATCCAGGATACGATCCCCTTGAATTTATGGTTAAAGAAGCACATAAAAGAGATATAGAAATACACGCTTGGTTTAATCCTTTTAGACTTTCTGCAGCCAATGCCAATTGGAGCTCATTGGCTACTGATAATATTGCATTCAAGCATCCCAATTGGGTGGTTAGATATGCCAATCAATTATATCTAAATCCGGGTCTTCCGGAAGTACGTGATTATGTAATACAGTCCATTATGGAAGTAGTTAATAACTATGAAGTAGATGGTATTCATTTGGATGACTATTTTTATCCCTATAAAGTAGGTAAACTCGATTATCCTGATTTTACGGCTTACACTAAATATGGGGTAACTTTTGCCAGTAAAGCAGATTGGAGAAGAGACAACATTAATACTTTTGTACAAAAATTATATAAGAGCATTAAATCCAAAAATAAAGATATAGAATTTGGCATTAGCCCATTTGGTGTTTGGAGAAATCAAAATAATGATCCTTTAGGATCGAAAACCAAAGCATTACAAAATTATGACGATTTGTACGCTGATGTTTTACTTTGGATGAGAAAAGGGTGGTTAAACTATGTAGCTCCTCAGTTATATTGGCATCGAGGACATAATCTTGCCGATTATGCCACTTTAGTGGAATGGTGGAGCAGCATGGCTAAAGAAACAGACACCAAACTGTATATAGGAATGGCGGCCTATAGAGTCAATCAATGGAAAAATCCGAATGAACTTGTTGAGCAAGTATATTATAATCGTGAGTTTCCAGAAGTTAAAGGAAGTATATTTTTCAGTTATAAATCACTAGTAAATGATCCTAAAGGGGTTCTTACCAATCTAATATCCGGACCTTTTGCAGAATAAATTCTTTAAAGTATTAAAGTGTAGGTTTCGATAAAATCTTAATTTGAGTTGAGCAGTTTACATATCATTTATAAATCTATATAATTTGACGATAATTATGAACGAAATATATTCAAAAGCTTGGTGTTGGCAGCATAGAGGAGAACCGGAAGATTTAATTTGTAAAGAATATAAAATCAGAGAAGTTGAAGATGATGAAGTACTCATTAAAAATACTGTCATAGGACTTAATCCGGTTGATTGGAAACTGATATCATCCGGCAATCCTTCATGGGTAAAAGATCAGATTCCCGGAGTAGATGGTGCCGGTATTGTTATTAAAACAGGAAAGAAAATGAAGCGTATACAAATCGGAGCAAGACTATGTTATCATTCTGATCTTACCCAAGCAGGCAGTTTTTCCACTCATACAATTCTTAAAGGGAACCGCATTATGCATATTCCTGAAAAACTTAGTGATTATGCAGCTGCAGCATTTCCTTGTCCCTCTTTAACCGCCTGGCAGGCTATGCAGAAAATTCCGGATATACGTAATAAAAATGTACTAATAAGTGGAGCAGGAGGATCGGTAGGATATTTTCTTACCCAATTAATTCTGAATGCAGGAGCTAAGGTTTATATAACTGCCGATCTCCAACATCATAACGAATTTTATAAGATGGGAGTTAGTAAAGCAGTCGACTATAAAAATGATGATTGGAAAAATGAAATAAAAGAGGCTCTACCCGGAAGTAACTTTGATGTTATTTTTGACACGGTTAGTGGAAATCATGCTTCTCAACTTTTAGATCTAGCAGCCTATTATGGACATATAGTTGCCATACAAGGGAGATTAGATACTAATCCTTTACCTCCATTTACAACTTGTGTTTCCTTACATGAAATCGCTTTGGGAGCATTTCACCGATTTGCATCGGAAAAACAAACGGTTCAATTAATGACTGATGGGGAGAAACTTTTACAACAAATCAGTACAGGTAAATTAAAGTTGAGAGATCAAAAAATCAGCAGTTTTGACCGTTTACCTACTCATTTGGCCGAAATGAAACATACTAATTCCTGTTATAAATATCTTATTGAAGTATAGATAATTTTTTATAATAAAATGGTGTAATAAAGGAAGCAAACCTATTGATAAGAATATATGACAAACTATTGGTGATTATTAATAAATTATATCCTCAAGAAATATTTATTTTATATAATTTCATGTTTTTATAAATTATAAGCATGTAAATTTAAATAAGTCTACTATGAATTATTGCTATAATTTGTCTATAAACTATAAATAATACATCGTAAAAAGAATACGTCATCATATTTGTGTTAATTGAAGTAGGATAAAAAGTTACACATTTAAGGGAAATGCCTAAATTTGTACATTCACTAGTAATTAAAAACAATGAACCTAAAGTCTTATATAAAAGAACAAAGTATACAAGCAATTGAAAATTTATTTCAACAGAAAGTTGAAGATGTTGAAATACAAATAACTAAAGATGAATTTGAAGGAGATTATACTTTAGTGGTTTTTCCCTTTGTTAAGCTAGTGAAACAGAAGCCGGAGGAAATAGCCAATAAAATAGGATCATATCTTACAGCTAAGGAAGAATTTATTGCTTTTAATGTAGTTAAAGGCTTTCTTAACCTCTCTTTAAATCCGACCGTCTTTACTAAACTATTAAAAGAAAAATATTCAGTTAAAGATTTTAAGCTTACGAAAAAGCATACTGAAAAAATAATGGTTGAGTATTCCTCTCCGAATACCAATAAACCAATTCATTTAGGACATATAAGAAATAATTTATTAGGATTTTCAATTAGTAACATCTTAAAAGCAGCAGGAAATGAGGTGTTGAGAGGACAAATAATTAATGATCGAGGTATTCATATTTGCAAGTCCATGTTGGCATGGAAAAAATATGGAAATGGAGAAACTCCACTAACAACAGGAATTAAAGGAGATCATTTGGTAGGAAAATATTATGTTATTTTCGATCAAAAATACAAAGATGAAATACAATCTTTAATTTCATCGGGAATGGATGCAGATGAAGCTAAGAAAAAAGCACCCATTCTTTTAGAAGCTCAAGAAATGTTGAAAAAGTGGGAAGACGGCGATGCGGAAATAAAAGCTTTGTGGAAAGAGATGAACAGTTGGGTGTATTCAGGTTTCGAGAAAACATATCAAAGACTAGGAGTGTCTTTTGATTTAGTCCAATATGAAAGTGACACCTATTTGCTGGGAAAAGATGTTATTGAAGAAGGACTTAAAAAAGGAATTTTATTTAAAAAAGAAGATGGATCTGTTTGGGCAGACTTAACAGAAGAGGGATTAGATCAAAAATTATTGTTGAGAGGAGACGGAACCTCTGTCTATATCACACAAGACTTAGGAACAGCCGTTGAAAGATTTACCCGTTATCATCTTAATGAATTAATCTATACAGTAGGAAATGAACAAGATTATCATTTTCAGGTATTGTTTCTAATTTTAAAAAAATTAGGGTATCAATGGGCAGATAAATTATATCATCTTTCCTACGGAATGGTAGATTTACCAAGTGGAAAGATGAAATCAAGAGAAGGTACGGTGGTTGATGCAGATGAATTAATGGAAGAAATGCATCAAGAAGCAGTTAAAAAAACTTCCGAATTAGGAAAATTAGAAGGCTACACCGAAAATGAAAAAGAACAAGTGAATGAACTTATAGGCTTAGGCGCATTAAAGTATTTTATTTTGAAAGTTGATCCTAAGAAACGAATTTTATTCGACCCTAATGAAAGTATCGAATTCAATGGAAATACCGGTCCGTTTATCCAATATACATATGCCCGGACTTGTTCCGTGCTTAGAAAAGCCGCAAAGCAAACCTTAGAAATTAAAGATAAAGAATTAAATAAGGCAGAACAAAAATTAATCATACTTTTATCCTCTTATGAGGAACTAATTGAAAAATCTGCTGCAGATTTAAATCCCGCATTAATAGCCAATTATATATACGAAGTCTCTAAAGAATATAACTCTTTCTATCAAAGTAATCGTATCTTGGATGCCGAAAATGAATCAGAGCAACAACTGCGTTTGGCAATAACTCAATGGACCGGAAATGTGATTAGACACGGGTTAAGTCTATTGGGTATAGGGGCACCGGAAAGAATGTAATATGTCGTATGATTTAGAAAATATATTAAAACAAAAAGATATAAATCCCACAGCCATGCGTTTATTGGTTTTAGATTATTTTCTAAAACAAAATACCGCTTTATCCTTATCGGATTTGGAGTCTGGTTTTGATTATTCTGACCGAACTACTCTATTCAGGACTTTAAAGACTTTTGAAAAAAAAGGATTATTGCATACTATAAATGATGGACATATAACTGTTTATGCCTTATGTATGGATAATTGTTCTGAGGAGCAACATGCTGACAGCCATATGCATTTTTGTTGCAAAAATTGTAAAAAAATATACTGTATGCGGACTGTAAGAACGCCGAATATAAACATTCCAGAAGGATTTATCGCTGAAAAATTAGATATTGTTATTCATGGATTATGTAACGATTGTGCAGAGAAACCTATCAAAAAATTAACAGAAAAAGCAGAAAATTAGTAACTTTACAAACTCATGGAAAACTTTGTAGTTTCAGCCCGAAAATATAGACCTTTAGAATTTGATGCTGTTGTAGGGCAAAGTCACATAACCAATACTTTGGAACATGCCATTGATAATAATCAATTAGCTCAGGCATTGCTTTTCTGTGGACCTAGAGGAGTAGGTAAAACTACATGTGCCCGTATTTTAGCTAGAAAAATTAATGAAAAATACGGAGAGACTGATGAGAATGATTTTGCATTCAATATATTTGAATTAGATGCAGCTTCCAATAATTCTGTAGACGATATACGGAATCTGATTGAACAAGTGCGTTACGCTCCTCAGGTAGGAAAATATAAAGTATATATCATTGATGAGGTGCACATGCTGTCTAATGCTGCTTTTAATGCTTTTTTGAAAACATTGGAAGAGCCACCTGCACATGCTATTTTTATTTTGGCAACAACAGAAAAGCAAAAGATTATTCCTACCATTCTTTCAAGATGTCAGATTTACGACTTCAAGAGAATTGAAGTAAACGATATAAACAATCATTTAAAAAAAATAGCTCAAGAAGAAGGCATTCAATATGAAGAAGATGCTTTGTATATTATCGCCCAAAAAGCAGACGGGGGATTACGCGATGCTCTTTCTATGTTTGACCGACTCGTTACTTTTACTCAAAAAAATTTAACAGTTGCATCCGTTACAGAAAACCTAAGCATTCTTGATTATGAATATTATTTTAAAATAACGGATTTAGCTTTAAAAAATGATATTCCCGGATTACTTTTAGCTTTTAATGATATTATAAAAAAAGGATTTGATCCACAATTATTTATTTCAGGATTAGGAAGTCATTTTAGAGATTTAATGGTAGCACAGAATCCTCAAACAATTTCCCTGTTGGAAGTAGGAGACAATACCAAGCAAAAATATTTGCAACAAGCTCAAAATTGCTCATCCAGATTTTTGATAGACGCTATTGAAATTTGTCATCAGGCTGATATAAACTTTAGGAATAGTAAAAGTCCTAAACTATCCATTGAAATAGCCTTAATGCAATTGGCATCTTTAACAGCTGGTGAATCTCCCACAACTAAAAAAAAAAGTTTAGGATAATACCACCACCTAATCATCTTCCTGCAAAGCAGGAAAATAAATTAACACCCCAAACCATAAAATCCGAGGAAGGAAAACAGATAGAAAAAGTTGGTAATTCTCAGGTGAAAGTTGAAAATAATTTAACTTCAAAACCAATTGTAAAAAGTGGAATACCTCTGGGAAATCAAACTAAGAAAGGATCATTTCTTTCAATTAAGGGATCACTTCACACGGCTTCTCAAAAAGAAGAAAAGGTAGCTAATTTAGATTTTTCCGAAAGAGATAAAGACGATTTTACTGAAGATCAAGTTAAGAGTTTTTGGAATACCTATTTGGAAACTTTAAAAAACCAACCGGTTTTATATAGTGTTTTAAACACGACCCAATGCAGTGTTAAGCCGAATCATACTATTTTTTTTGAATTTCCTTCCAATTCAGCTTATGATGAATTTGAACACTTACGTGAAGATATTTTTCAAAAACTGAAAAAAGAGGTAAATAATTATTCCATTAATTTTAAATATCAAATTAAGGAAACTCAAAGAACGATCCTTCTAACAGATAAAGATAAATACGAAAAAATGGTAAAGGAAAATCCATTATTAGAGAAGTTAAGAAATGATTTTCGATTAGATTTTTAAAATTACTAAAAAAATATAATGACCAATATTTATTTATAAGATTTTTACCGATTAAAAAAGAATAAATTCTTTTTTATAGAATATTAACTAAAATTTATATTCGTGTTTCAATAAATTATCGGATATTTGCAGGGTACTTATACTATTGAAAAAATAATTTAAATTTTATTTTTTTAGTATAAAAATTAGAAGGTCAAGAATAAAAAATAATAAATTTTAAACGAATGAAAAAAAATAAAATCGTTACATTATTAGGTATAATTTGCTCATTATCACTTTCTGCACAAGATAAAATTGAATTAAAAACAGATAAACAAAAATTGTCGTATTCTTTAGCATATAACATTGTTCAAAGTTTAAAGCAACAAGATATGTTAGAAGATATAGATATTAATATATTTAATCAGACATTTAGGGATGAATTAGCCGGTAAACCATCGATTTACCCTATGGATTCTGTTAATTCATTTATGCAGAAATATTTTTCAAAAAAAAGACTGGAATTTGAAAAGAAAAGAAAAGAACAAGGAGAGCTAAATAAAACTCAAGGATTAGCTTTTTTAGAAAAAAATAAAAAGAAAAAAGGAGTAATTACAACTGCATCTGGTTTACAATATGAGGTTTTAGAAAAAAGCAAATCTAATGAAAAGCCAAACGAAGATGATATGGTAAAAGTTAAGTATACCGGTAAACTTCTCGATGGAAAAATATTTGATTCGACAGATAAAAATAATGCAGGTAACCCAATTGAATTTCAATTAAACAGAGTAATTAAAGGTTGGACTGAAGGGGTAGCCTTAATGACCAAAGGGTCAAAATATAGATTTTTCATTCCTTCTGAACTTGCTTATGGAGAAAATGGAGCGGGAATGGATATAGGACCTAATTCTGTATTGATTTTTGATATTGAATTAGTGGATTTTAAAAATCCGGAAGATAATACAGAAAACTCAGCCAATTAAAAAAAATTATATTTAACTATTTAACACAATGATAAAGAAAACAATTTTACTGGCATTAGCAGGTATCAGCCTTGTTGCATGTAATAAGGAAGGACAAAGAGTTACAAAATTAAATACCGATGATGAAAAAGCAGCCTATGCAATTGGCTTAGATCTTGCTCGTAATTTTAAAATTCAAGGGTTTGATAAAGATTTAAATGTAAATATTATTAAACAAGCTATGGAAGACAAATTTGAGGGTAAACAATTATTATTCTCAGAAGATTCCATACAATCTTTTATGACTGTTTATGTTCCTAAACATTTAGAAAAAATAGCAAAAAGAAATGCAGAAGAAAGTAAAAAATTCCTAGAAGAAAATAAAAAGAAAGAAGGCGTTAAAACAACAGCTTCAGGACTACAATATAAAGTTGAAAAAGAAGGAAACGGAGCAAAGCCAACCGATGAAGATATGGTATCCGTAAATTATGTATTGAAAACAACCGATGGTTCCGTGATTGAAGATTCTAAAAAACAAACCGAAGGTAAACCGGCTGATATTCCTTTAGCAAGAGTGGTACCCGGATGGAAAGAAGGGGTTAAATTGATGTCTAAAGGAGCCAAATACATATTATATGTACCTTCAGACTTAGCCTATGGGGAAAATGGCCCTGCAGGTCCTAATCAAGCTCTAATATTTGAAGTGGAATTGGTAGATTTTAAACCAATGCCTAAAGATGTAAAAAAACAAACACCTATGGAGATTACACCTCAACAATTAGATGAAGTACAAGAACAATACCAACAAAAACAAAAATAAATTACTCTTATAAAATAGTAGATGAGGCAGAAAAACTCTTATTTTTAATAAGAGTTTTTCTTTTTATTGAAGCGGCATTACAAATTCATTTAGTAAATTTGTGTTCAAAATTTTACATATGAAGAAAATTCAAATGGTGGATTTAATCAACCAATACCAGCATATAAAACCTACTATAGATAAAGGATTTGAAGAAGTATTAAACACCGCTTCTTTTATCAATGGACCGCAAGTCAATTCATTTGCTCAAAATTTAGAAAAATATTTAGATGTAAAACATGTTATCCCATGCGGTAATGGTACAGAAGCATTACAAATAGCTCTAATGGCTCTGAATCTACAACCGGGTGATGAAGTCATAACCGCTGATTTTACTTTTGCAGCAACCGTGGAAGTAATTAGCTTGTTAAAGCTAAATTCTGTTTTAGTAGATGTAGATTATGATACTTTTACTATAAGTCCGGATGCCATAAGAAAAGCCATTACACCTAAAACAAAAGCTATTATTCCTGTGCATTTATTCGGGCAATGTGCAAATATGGAAGAAATCATACAGATTGCAAATGAACACAATTTATATGTTATTGAAGATAATGCCCAAGCTATAGGTTCAGAATATACTTTTAGAAACGGAACTCGTAAAAAATCAGGAACAATGGGGATTATAGGAACCACTTCCTTTTTTCCATCTAAAAATTTAGGTTGTTACGGCGACGGTGGTGCCCTTTTTACAGATAATGATGAATTAGCACATAAAATACGCGGAATTGTTAATCATGGAATGTACAAAAGATATTACCATGATGAAATTGGGGTAAATTCACGATTGGATAGTTTACAGGCTGTAGTCTTGAATGCAAAATTACCTTTATTGGATTCCTATAATGAAAAGAGAAGAAAGGCTGCTGACTATTACGATCAAGCTTTTTCCAATCATCCTAATTTAGTTATTCCTGTAAGAATGGAAAATTATTCCACCCATGTATTTCATCAATACACGTTAAAAGTGATTAATTCAGATAGAGATGCTTTACAAAAATATCTTTCAGAAAGAGAAGTTCCTGCAATGATATACTATCCTGTACCTTTAAGAAAACAAAAAGCTTACGATAACGGAAATTATAAAGATGAAGATTTTCCGGCAACCAACAAGCTAATCAATGAAGTAATTTCTTTACCTATGCATACGGAATTGCAAGATGATCAGCTAAAATATATTACAGAAACGGTCTTAAGTTTTTTTAAATAAATACGGTAAAGATCCTAACAATAGAAAAAGCCTGAGAATATTCTCAGGCTTTTATATTATATTAAATAATTTTTTATTGTTTAAACTTATAATATCTGGCACCCAGTAATACAGGATTTTCATGTTCAATACTTTCCAACATATATTCATTTTTAGGAGCAAGTACAGATGTTTTTAATTCTTTTTTATATAAAGCATGATAAGTATCCATATCAATAGCCTGAGTTTGTTCAAGTGTTTCAAACAAGTGAAGCTTTTCAGATTGAGTTTTCCATTCCTTTTCAATCACACCTTCAAACGCCTTCGATTTTGAACCGCTACCATAAGCTAAAAAGCCAAATTTTTCTCCGATAATTTCGGAATTGTTTTTTACATGATAATACAAGGTAGATAATAATCCCATAAAAATTGATCCGGTATACATATTTCCAATATTGGAAGATGCAACTTCGGCAGGTGCAAACTTTTCTTGTACAAAAGATTTATATTCCGGAGTTTTACTTATTTCCTTGAGTTTATCGGTGTATTCCTTTTCTTGAGTAGGTAAAGATTCTTTTAAATCGGAATCTAAGGCATATATTTCAGAAAACATTCTTCTCCCTTGAAAAGAATAAGGAGAATGCACAATTATATTTTTCCACTGTTGATAAAGAGTGGTTTCAATGCTTAATAATTTTTTAAGATGAAAATAGGCACCCTTCAGTCTATTTTGATAACAAGTATTCGAATATTGACCATCAAAAATAGGTTGTTCCTTAAAAAGATTGATTTCGTCTTCTTCTATTCCGAACCAAACCGGATTATTATCTTTTTCAGTGACTTCTTTTTTTGATAAGCTTCTTTTAGGCTTAAAAAAGTCAAAAACCCCTTTTGTGCTAATTCCAATTTTATTTTTGATAGAAATGATTCTCGGATTTGCAGACAATAATAAAGCTACAGCACCTGCTCCTTGTGTATATTCTCCGGTAGAATTCAGGTCATATTTTGCATAATCCGTACCTATGACTATCGCTTTTTTATCAGGATTCACTCGAATATAATCTAATGAATTATGTAGGGCATCTACCCCTCCAATACAGGCAAAAGTAAGGTCTACCACATCGCAATGCTCAAAAGAACCTTCTCCATAAAGATCTTCCATTAGGGATACCAGAAAAGATCCGATAGGTTTGGAAGAATCAATACCGCTTTCAGTACCTATATAAATTCGGCTAATTTCTTCCGGGCGCAATCCTTCTTGCTCCAATAACTTTTTTAGAGCGTTAGCGGCAAAAACTATTACGTCTTGATGAACATCAGGAAGCGACATTTTAAGTAAACCTAAACCCTTTTCAAGCTTTGCAGGTTCAATGTCCCTAGCAATTGCTAATTCTTTTATAGGTAAATATATTTTCGGGATATCAAAAGAAAACGCGTCAATACCCACTTTTACATCATAATTCATAATATCAATAAATTCTTCACAAAAGTAGTAAAAACAAATGTATTTTAGGTTGGTATAAAGTTTTATCAAAAGGAAAAGTAATGAGTGTTTATACTGTTTAAGTTGAAAAATTTAAATTTATAAATCTTAAATATTTTCATAAAGTACCTATACAGAATAATTTATTTAAAGCTATAATTAAATAGCTTAAAAATATTGTATAAGAAAAGATATACAAAAAAAATAAAGTTGAATCGTCTTGGTGATATTTATCATATAATAATAACCAAAAATCAGAATAATAAAAAGAATTTTTTAAGTAATAATTATTAAAAATTTACCATTTACAAGCTGCAATATATTCCGTATTTTTGCGTGTAAAAATCATTGAGAAATGGGTAAATTACAAGAGGATTTTTTTAAATATCAAGCAAAAACAACTTTTTATGCCTCAGGTTTTGAAGTAGACAAAGCAGTAGGAAATTATATATACGGAAAAGATGGCAAGGCATATCTGGACTTTGTAGCGGGAGTTTCGGCAAATACTTTAGGTCATTCCCACCCGAAAGTTATTCAAGCGATTAAAGATCAGGCGGATAAATACTTACACGTAATGGTATATGGAGAATATGCCATGGAAAAGCCGGTGCAGATATGTAAAATGTTATCGGAAAATTTACCGGATCCGCTCCACACAACCTATTTGGTCAATTCCGGAACGGAAGCCATAGAAGCATCCATGAAGTTAGCTAAACGATATACAGGAAGGCAAGAAATCATTTCGTTTATTGATGCTTATCACGGAAACTCGCAAGGTTCCTTGAGTTTAGCAGGTAGGGATACTAATAAAAAGCCTTTTGAGCCTTTATTGCCTCAAATTAATTTTATACGCTTTAATAAAGAAGAAGATTTAGCTAAAATAACCGAAAAAACAGCGGGAGTAGTAGTTGAAACTATTCAAGGGGCGGCAGGATTTATAACCCCTGAAAATAATTATTTGAAAAAATTAAAAAACAGATGTGAAGATGTCGGAGCATTATTAATATTAGACGAGATACAGCCCGGCTTTGGCAGAACAGGTAAGTTATTTGCTTTTCAGTGGTACGACCTGGTTCCCGACATCTTGGCAATGGGAAAAGGTATGGCCGGAGGAATTCCGATAGGAGCCTTTATGGCTTCTGCTGAAATGATGGATACTTTAGCAGATCATCCTAAACTAGGCCATGTAACCACTTTCGGCGGTAATCCTATTCCGGCTGCAGCAGCTTGTGCGGTTATGGAAGAATTATTGACAACCGATTTGATGGATCAAGTTCACAGCAAAGAAAAATTATACAGAGAAAAATTAAAACATAAGGAAATTCTCTCCATTAACGGAAGAGGTCTAATGTTGGCTGTGCAACTGGGATCACCTGAATTTAGTTTAAAAGTAGCTGAAAGATGTATGCATAAAGGATTAATCGTTTTTTGGCAATTATACAGAAATGAATTCTTACGAATTTCGCCTCCATTAACCATTACTCCGGAAGAGATTATTAAAGGATGTGATATTATTTTAGAATCCATCGATGAAGTAGCTAAAGAATTTTAAATTGTACTAAGTTTAAAACGAATAATAATTCAAGTTTTAATTAAACAAATAACTAATCAAGTAAAGATAGTATTCTTATCTTTACTTCACGAAAAAAACTAAAATTAAATAATATGGCAACTGCACACATTCAGGCAGAATTCGGAGAAATTGCAAAAACAGTATTGATGCCCGGAGATCCCTTAAGGGCTAAATATATAGTGGATAAATATTTAGAAAATCCAATACAATTTAATTCTGTCAGGAACATGCTTGGATATACCGGTCTTTATAAAGGAAAAAAAATATCTATTATGGGATCCGGTATGGGAATGCCAAGTATAGGTATCTATTCTTATGAGCTATTCTCTCAGTACGGAGTTGACACTATTATACGAATTGGTTCAGCAGGTTCGTATGTTGAAGACATTAAAATATATGACGTAGTATTAGGAAATAGCGCTTATAGTGAATCCTCTTATGCAAAAGTTCAGTCAGGATACGACAAAGATAAAACCTATCCGTCAGAAGAATTAAATGTATTTATTGCAAAAAAAGCAATTGAATTGAACATCTCAATTCATGAAGCTTGTATACATTCCAGTGATGTTTTTTATGTAGAAGGAGGAACTGATTATAAAAAATTAATTCAAGATCATGGTTGCGGTTGCGTAGAAATGGAGAGTTTTGCTCTATTCCATAATGCCCAAGTTTTAGGTAAGAATGCAGCTTGTTTATTGACCATCTCTGATTCATTCATTACAAAAGAAAATATATCAGCACAGGAGAGACAATCCTCCTTTGATACCATGATGGTTCTAGCTTTGGAATCAGCTATCGGTTTTCAATAAAAATTCATGATAAATAAAGTTAAAGGCAAGTAATTTTTACTTGCCTTTTTTATGAATAGATTATAATACATTTATAAATTTAGTTAGTAGGGCCACCAACTTATCGAAGGCATACAGAGAAACTTCTGAATCGTATATATCATGATATCCGCTTTTTCCCCCTAAAGTATAAATATAAAAAGAAGGAACTCCTTTTTCATAAAAAGGGCAATGATCGCTATTACAGGCACTTCCTCTAATTTTAACCTGTTTTAAATAATTATACATGTAACTTATATTGTCAAGCTTAGTAAATTGCTTAAAATACTCTTTACCGTTTACAATTTGAATTCCATCTTCTCCCGTACCTACCATATCAAAATTTATTAAAAATTTAATTTTCTTTAGATCGAACAAAGGATAATCTACAAAATATTGAGAACCTTTTAATCCTGCCTCTTCTCCGGCAAAAGCGATAAATACTATATCAAAATTGGGTTTATTTTTTTCAAAAACTTTAGCCATTGAAAGTAGCAGAGCAACACCACTGGCATTATCATTTGCACCGGGAAATATAACGTCATTAATTTTACCCAGATGATCATAATGAGCAGTTAATACAATAAGGCTGTCTGAACGTTTGCCTTTTATATAACCTACTACATTATTAGCTTCAAAATTAGGTTCAAAATGGGTTTTTATATCTAAAGTAATGGATGAGATAGTATCAGGTACGGATTGATTATTAATAAATAAATTAACGGTTTTAGTCTGTTTGGGACTTAAAGAATGTATAAATTTTGATGAAGTTTGCTGTATTACCAGTGGAACTGAAATATCCCAAACTTCATTGCAAATAAGTTGCGGAATCTCACGATATAATTGATTAGCCGATTCCTCCTGTAAAATCAGGTTATCCGGGAAAGTTTTATTCGGAAAAACCACTGAACGGGTATTTATTTTTTCCAATTCTTTATCAATATAAGAACGGTCATTCCACTCAAATAAGCTGTCAATTACCCCCGTATTAAATACAACAGGAGAAAATGTTCCCTTTAAAGATGGCGAACCGGCACCAACCAAATAATCTGAACCTAATTTCAATTCTTTGCCATTTACAGAAACAAAACTTTTTTCTATGATATTAATTGGATAAGAAAAGGATTGGAAATATGAATTATGAATTTTAGATAAACCAATTTTTTCAAATTGTGCAGCAATTTCTTCCGATGTTTTTTTCATTCCGTCTTCAACATAGCCTCGACCGGAAAATTCGGAAGAAGTTAGTTTTTTTATCACTTGTTCCGCATATACTTTAGGCGTTTGCGCTATGGATAAATTAAAGAAAAAAATAATTAAAACAATACAACTTTTTGAAATCAGCTTGTTAGTTATGGGCATCTTGAATATAAGGTTTTGATTGATTGGATGGTATTTCAAAATTAACTCGTAAAGTATAATAAGACCGAACATGCTTTTTATTTAATATGGCCGAATTCCATCTGGCTTGTGTTTTCTTTAAAACACGAATAATTTCATCGGCACATCCGTATCCTATATCTTTTAAAATTTCAAAATTAGTAATTGTGCCGTTTTTTTCAATAACAAATTTCACAATCACTTTTCCTTGAATATGGTTGTTAATGGCTTTAACAGGATATTCAAGATTGGAAGATAAAATTTTGAGTAATTGCTTTCGTCCTCCTTCATATTCTCCTTTTATTTGGACCTGATACGGTTCATAAATGTTACTTTTAGGTAACGATGGTTTTTCTTGAGCAGAAACAGTATTATAAAATAAAATAATGACAATAAATGATAGAAACGTGTGTATGTTTTTTTTTAACATAAAAAGTGGTTTTGTTAAAATTTAAACGTATTAAATATTTATACGAGGTAAATTGGCAATAATTTTTCAAATATACGGGATAATTTTTTTTAGGTTTAAATAATTTCAAAATTTAAATTCAATCGGGGGAGAGATTTTTTGTTAACTTCTGGATCATAGGTTCATTTGGATGGATAAGCCTGACTTTTTTTATCCTTAATTTATAATGAATGTAAATAATATTTTACTATAGAATTCATTATTCTTTGAATGTAATTCAATATCTGACCAATGACTTTGTCACTTAAGGACAGAATAAACTAGTTAGCAATCTAATCTTTAAATTCATTACCAATTAAAACACCATAAATAAAATTTAACTTAATTAAGTGTTAAAAGAATCTAAATAAAAATGAAATTCTTATTTTTGAGAAAGATTACTATATCATAATACATAAAGATGATTATTTAAAATTTCCCATGAAAAAAATAGCAGTAACAGCAGCCCTACTATTCACGCTCTTATCCCATTCACAAAATTATCCTAAAAATTTTGCATCCCCTTTAACTATACCTATTTATTTATCTGCTAATTATGGAGAACTACGAAAAAACCATTTTCATTCCGGTTTGGATATGAAAACCCAACAGAGAACAGGATTATCTGTGTTGGCTTCTCAAGATGGTTATATTTCTAGAATTAATATTTCACCCTATGGATACGGTAAAGCAATTTATATAGATCATCCCAATGGATACACAACGGTATATGGTCATTTAAGCGAATTGAAAGGAGCCATTGAAGAAAGAGCACGTAAAGAACAATATAAAAATAAAAGTTTTACTGTTGATTTTTATTTGAAACCGGGAGAACTTCCAATAAAAAAAGGAGAAATTATCGCACTTTCAGGAAACACCGGTGGATCCGGGGGACCTCATTTACATTTTGAAGTTAGAGATACCAAAACAGAAGAAATATTAAATCCGTTTTTATTCGGATACGATGTTAAAGATCAAATAAAACCTTTATTAAGAGGCACATGGATTTATCCTGTAAAAGGACAGGTAAACGGCAGTAGTTCTAAAATTATAACATCTGAAGGTGGAAGTTATACCGTATCAGGAGAAATTGGTTTCGGTGTAAAAGCATACGATCAACAGAGCGGATCTCAAAATTTAAACGGAGTTTATTTTATTAAAACTTGGGTTAACGGTCAAATTCTATCCATATTTCAAGCGGATAAGCATTCTTTTAGTGAAACCCGTTCTATTAATGCTTCCGTGGATTATCCCGAATTATTGGCTAACAACAGTTGGATATATCGCACTTATTTATTACCGGGTAATTCTTTGCAGATGTATGAACAAAAGGTTAATCGAGGAATTTTAAAAGTAGAAGCAGGTAAAACGTATCAAGTTAAAATAGAAGTGGGAGACTATGCCGGTAATGTTACCGCACGAAGTTTCACCATGAATGGTATTGCTTATAAAAATACAAATGATGGGGAAAAAATAAAATCAGGAAATGAACATTTAAATGTAAATTTTAAAAATCCATATTCATTTAAACAGGATGGATTGTTTGTAAACTTTGAAAAAGGATCTTTTTATGAAGATTTCACTTTTAATTATAAAAAAATCGGAAGTAATCAATACCAAGTGCATCAATCATCAGTTCCTATTCACAAAAAATATGAAATCACTATAACACCCGATTGGAGCAATTTGGATAAATCTAAAGCAGATAAATATGTTATTATCAGAGAATCTAATTTCGGTCCATTAAAAAAAGAATATTTAGATACCTCTTATGAAAACGGAAAATATAAAGCAACTCCTAAAGATTTTGGAAAATTCTATCTGGCACTAGATGAATCAATACCTACTATTAGCTGTCCGATGCTCACAAAATCAAAAAAAATAGGAAATAAATTATCATTTAAAATTAAAGACACAGGATCGGGAATTAAAACCTTTGATGTTTTTATCGATGGAAAATGGGTACTTGCTGAATATGAATATAAGCAAAACAGCCTTTTTATTTCTAACTTAGAAAAAGAAGGAATTCGATCAGGTAAGCATCAAGTTGAGGTAATAGTTACCGATAAAGTAAATAATAAAAAGATATATACGAGCGACTTTGAAAAATTATAAAATTCTAACATTTCTAGTCTTATGGACGATCTCCTATAGTGTATGGGGGCAGACCATAACTATTTCGGGTAAAATACAAGATAATCACGGTAAGCCAATATCCGAAGCTAAGATTTATGCAAATCCGGAACCATTTTCCATATCTGATAGAAATGGAAATTATGGATTACAAGTACCTTCCCATACTACTATAACTTTAACCGTTGAACATAAGGGGTATTTATCAGATACAAAAACTTTTATAACGTCTGATCAAGATATCAAGATTGATTTTAATCTTATACCCGATAAAGAAAAAGAAATTCCTGAAGTTGTGTTTAAAGGAACTCGAAAAAAAACGGCTGATATAACTATGCAGCAGATTGATGTACACAATCTTGATAATACACCTACTCTTTCCGGAGGAGTAGAAGAAATTTTAAATACGGTTTTTGTAAGTACGGCCAGTGAGTTAAGTTCACTTTATAGAGTTAGAGGTGGAAATTACGATGAAAATTTAGTCTATATAAATGGAGTAGAAATATATAAGCCCTTAACCGTGCGAAGCGGACAACAAGAAGGAATGAGCATCATTAATCCGGATATGGTTTCTTCCATTAATTTTTCTGCCGGAGGATTTGAATCTCGATACGGAGATAAAATGTCGAGCGTGTTGGATATTCAATACAGGAAACCTCGAAAATTTGAATCTAGTCTGGAAGCAAGTTTATTAGGGGGCGGAGCAACTGTTGGGTATGCAGACAAAAAAAATAAATTTTCGGGAATTGTAGGTGCAAGATATAGAAATACGGATCTTATTTTAAATACTTTTGATGGAGATACGGATTTCAACCCGCAATATTTTGATGTACAAAGTTATCTTCAGTATACCTGGACTCCTCAATGGAAATTGTCATTTTTAGGTAATTATGCTTCCAATGATTATACAATGGAACCCAAAAATAGAGAAGTAGAATTTGGAACTTTACAACAGCCAATCAAGCTAAATGTTGCCTATAATGGGAATGAAAAAGATAAATATAGAACAGCTAACGGGACGGTCTCTTTAGAATTTAAACCTTCAAATAAACTAGCTTTTAATTTAGATGGATATGCTTTTCATTCTAAAGAACAGGAATATTTTGATATTTCAGCCGGATATAGGTTACAAGAAGCAGATCAGGATACAGGCGATTTCTTGCCTTCCTTCAATTCAGGAGGACAAATAAATCACGGGAGAAACAATTTGGATATGTTGGTATTAGGTACACAATTGAAGGCAAAATATAATTTACACGTAAATTCAGCATTTGAAGCGGGTTTACAATACCAACATGAAGATATAAGAAACCTTAAAAACGAATGGCAGCTCATTGATTCGGCAGGATATGCCATACCAAGACCTTTAGTACCGCCGGGAAATTTAGATGAATCCGATTTGATTTTAACAAATCATGTCTCAGCTAATAATAAGTTAAAATCCAATCGAGTTAATGGATACTTGCAATATTCAACTAAATTCATGTGGAATACCACTCGTGTATTAATTAATGGAGGAGTTCGAGCAACCCATTGGGATTTTAATGGAGAAACCAATGTGAGTCCTCGAGCACAAATTGCTTTAAAGCCGGATTGGAAGATAGATATGCTTTTTCGTCT
The DNA here is from genome assembly GCF_019469225.1 of Apibacter sp. ESL0432. Taxonomy (NCBI): domain Bacteria; kingdom Pseudomonadati; phylum Bacteroidota; class Flavobacteriia; order Flavobacteriales; family Weeksellaceae; genus Apibacter; species Apibacter sp. ESL0432. Next base: position 573,124 of record NZ_CP048266.1, read on the forward strand.
TGCTACGGGTTTCTACTATCAACCCCCTTTTTATAAAGAAGCTTTACGGTTAGACGGTACGCTTAATGATAAAATTAAATCGCAACGTTCCATACATTTTATTTTAGGTAATGACTTTGAGTTTAAAATGCTCAACAAACATCCATTTAAATTAACAACAGAAATTTATTACAAGAAATTAAATGATTTAATACCCTATTTTGTAGATAATGTAAGGATAATTTATACCGGAGAAAATAATTCCAAAGGGTATGCCTATGGAATAGATGCCCGATTGAATGGTGAATTTGTAGAGGGTGCCGAATCGTGGTTATCGGTTTCTTACGGTAAAACCGAAGAGAATATTGACGGAAGAGGTTATATACCGCGTCCGACAGATCCGAGATTTAAAATTGGATTATTTTTTCAGGATTATATGAAGAAATATCCTCGATTTAAAGCCAATGTAAATTTAGTCTATGCATCCGGTCTTCCCAACGGAGCCCCTTTATATTCAGATCCGTATAACTATCAAACCACCTTATCGGATTATAAACGAGCCGATGTTGGCTTGACTTATGTTTTTGTGGATCAAAAAAAGAATAAAGCTCGTATCGGTACCGCTTGGGATAAGTTTAAGGAGTTATCGTTGGGGTTAGAAATATTTAATGTTTTTGATGTTAGAAATACGGTCAGTAATGATTGGATCAGAGATGTCAATTCAACTTCTTATTATGCAGTGCCTAATAAACTAACGGGAAGGTTTTTTAATGTAAAATTAAATGTAAAATTATAGCCTAGAATCTCCTAATCAGGAAACGTATGATCTGTTGCTATTTTAGGTACTAAGTTAAACAAGTTATAATGTTAAATTATTATTATACGATTATTGATATAAAATATATATATTTGGAATTAAGTATTTAAATTTTAATCAGATGGAAAGTAGACATACATATAAAAAAATAAATTCAGATATAGAAATAGCTCGTTCCATAAAACTGAAACCTATATCCGAAATAGCGGAAAACATAAACATTCCTGAAAAGGAAATAATTCCCTTTGGTAAATATATAGCAAAAGTTCCCCTTGAGCTGGAATCCAAAGAGAAAATAAACAAATCCAATTTAATTTTAGTAACTTCCATAACGCCTACTAAAGCAGGAATAGGAAAAACAACAGTATCCATAGGTTTGGCTTTAGGGCTCAATAAAATTGGTAAAAAAGCAATAGTTGCTTTAAGAGAACCTTCTTTAGGACCTTGTTTTGGCATGAAAGGAGGAGCTGCAGGAGGAGGATATGCACAAGTGCTGCCCATGGAAAATATCAATCTTCATTTTACAGGAGATTTTCATGCTATTACCTCAGCTCATAATATGATCACGGCATTATTGGATAATTATAATTATCAAAACAGAGGCACTACGGAGGTATTAAAAGAAGTGGTTTGGAAGAGAGTATTAGATGTTAATGATCGAAATCTACGCAATATAGTTTCCGGATTGGGAGGAAATGCTAACGGCGTGATTCAAGAATCGGGATTTGATATAACCCCTGCTTCGGAAATTATGGCTATACTATGCTTGGCAACGGATATAGAAGATTTACGAAGAAGGATTGAAAATATTTTACTGGGCTACAAAACAGATGGTAGCATTTTTACAGTAAAAGATTTGGGTGTTGCAGGAGCTATCACGGTTTTATTAAAGGATGCTCTACTTCCTAACTTAGTACAAACCACTGAAAATACAGCCGCATTTGTACATGGAGGCCCTTTTGCCAATATAGCTCATGGGTGCAATTCCGTACTGGCAACAAAACTGGCTATGAGTCATGGAGAATACGTAATTACAGAAGCGGGTTTTGGTGCTGATTTGGGTGCTGAAAAATTTTATGATATAAAGTGCAGAAAATCAGGGTTAGAACCTAAACTCACAGTTCTTGTGGCAACGGCTCAAGGATTGAAAATGCACGGAGGAGTTCCTATATCTCATATAAAGGAAGAAAATGTTGACGGAATCGCTCAAGGGCTTCAAAATTTGGAAAAGCATATCGATAATATTAAATCATACGGGCAAACCGTATTAGTTGCTTTTAATAAATATTCAAATGATACAGAGAAAGAAATATCTTTAGTAAAAGAATTTTGTCAAAAAAGAGGGGTTGGTTTTGCAATAAATAATGCATTTACAGAGGGAGGAATAGGAGCAGTAGACCTGGCAAAATTAGTAGTAGAAACGATAGAAAAAAGTCCTTCCGAAAAATTGAAATTTATATATAAAGATGAGGATTCAATTAAAGTAAAAATTGAAAAAGTAGCAAAAAAAATATACGGAGCTTCATCGGTAAGTTTTAGTAAACAAGCATCTCAAAAAATAAAAAAATTGGAAGATAGTAATATGAGTAAATTTCCCGTTTGCATCGCAAAAACTCAATTTTCATTTTCTGCAAATCCTACGGCTTACGGAGTAACTAAAGACTTTGATTTAGAAATTAGGGATTTGGTAATAAACCGAGGAGCGGAATTTATAGTAGTAATTGCAGGAGATATCATGCGTATGCCCGGTTTGCCAAAAAATCCTGCAGCCATGCATATAAATTTGGTTAATGGCTTAGTAGAAGGTTTAAGTTAAAAATACAATCATCCAAAAAATTAAAAAAAATTAATCGGAACAAAGAGGTGTGTCGTAAAGTGCGTACTACCAATATTTCGACATATAAAATAATTTTTATTTTTAATTATCATTAAAAGAATGATGAATATAAACCAACTGTTCTCAGAAAAAAGAACAGGTATACAATATAAATCTACGGATAAACATACAGACGCAAGAAGTGAGTATCAAAGAGATTTTGATCGGGTTATATTTTCAACCTCTTTCAGAAGATTGCAAAATAAAACACAAGTTTTTCCATTGCCTGGAAGTGTCTTTGTACATAATCGGTTGACGCATTCATTAGAAGTGGCTTCAGTGGGCAGATCTCTAGGAAGCGATATTGGAAACTTTATAGCAACAGCCTATGCTTCGGAGTTAACAGAACAAAATAAAGAATTATATAGACATAGTCTTTACAATGTAATTTCAACAGCTTGTTTATGTCATGATATTGGTAATCCTGCATTTGGACATTCCGGAGAAGATGCAATTGCCAGTTATTTCCAACGAAATGCTTCTCAATTAAAAGATAAATTTTCAGCATTAGAATGGAGCGATTTTTTAAATTTTGAGGGAAATGCTAATGCCATACGCATCTTGACACAAAAACAAAACGGTAAGTCCGAAGGAGGAGCTATGCTTACGTATTCAACTTTGGCGTCAATTGCGAAATATCCCTGTGAGTCCATAGCAAAAAATAAAAATATAATAGAAAGAAAAAAATTTGGTTTTTTTCAATCCGAAAAAAATACGTTTAAAGACATAGCCCACGAAACGTCTATGATTTTGGTACAAGAAAATCCCTTGTGTTATCATAGACATCCCTTTGTTTGGATTGTAGAGGCTGCCGATGATATTTGCTATAACATTATTGATTTGGAAGATGCCCAACGATTAGGATTTATAAATGCTCAAATATGTGAAGAACTTTTGCAGCAAATTATTGAAGAAATACACGGTAATAATAAATGGAGCAGAGTGAAGAAAAAATTGGATAGTATTGAAGATAAAAACGATCGTATTTCTTTTCTGCGTGCTGTATCAATCGGTGCATTAATTTCCAGATCAGTGGAATTGTATAAAAAATACTTTGAAGAAATTATAAAAGGTACTTTGCAAACTTCCATATATGACTTAATTCAGCAGGAATGCAAAGCAATTCAAACAATCAAAGAATTTTCCAAAACCCATATATATAATCATCGATCGGTAGTTGAAATTGAAAATGCAGGATATAATGTGATGTATGAATTACTGGATCATTTTATACCGTCAATTTTAAAATCAGAAAAAGAACGTTTAGGATATGAAAAAAGAGCGGTTCAACTCATCCCTAAACAGTTTCTATATGAAGACAAAGGAGACTATGAAAAAGTTTTGGGTATTATTGATTTTGTATCGGGAATGACCGATAATTACGCAACAGATTTATACAGAAAAATTAAGGGAATTGATATAGGCATGACTTTGTAACTGGATATTTAAGCAAAATTTAGGTTTAATTCAAAGTGAAGTTTATCGAAGAGTAAATATAGAAGAAGAAAAAAGCCTTATTTTTGTATACGCATTATATACAGTACAAAGGATACTATGCAGATATCAGAAGATACGTTAAAAGAATTAGAATTTCAGAAGATTATTGACGAAATAATACCCTTTTGTTATTCAGAAAAGTCTAAGGTTTTAGTTGCTCAGCTCAAACCTCTTAAAAAAGAAAAAATTAAAGAAAGTCTTCACTGTGTCAATGAATATTTAGGAAGCTTTTCTAATGAAAATTATATTCCGTTCAGGGAATATGATGATATTGAAACTGAATTAAAAATGCTTCTTATAGAAAATTTTACGTTAGAAGCAAGATCCTTTCATAAAATTAGAAATTTATCTCAATTAGTGAATTCACTAATTGTTCATTTTGAAAAATTTAAAGATTATTTTCCTACTCTACATAAAAATCTCTCACATATTGAATATACCAAAGAAATTATTTTAATGGTAAATAAAATATTCAATCGTTTTGGAGATGTTAAAAATGATGCAACCGTTACTCTGCAAAATATAAGAGAGCATATCCAGATAATCAGGAAAACCATACAGGAAAATTTTGATAAGACAGTCACTCATTTTTCTCAAACAGGAGTTTTAGATGAAATCAGGGAAAGTGTTATTGATGACCAACGAGTGTTGGCTGTAAAATCGTCTTTTAAAAAATCAGTCAAAGGCAGAGTATTAGGTTTTTCTAAAACCGGTTCGATCTGTTTTATCCTACCGGAATCTGTGATTCAACCCAATGTACGATTAATGGAATTAATCAATCAGGAAAAAAAGGAAATAGAAAAAATTCTTTTTAACCTGACTCAACAAATGGTTGAATTTTATCCGTTATTAGAAAAATATCAACACTATATATATAAATTGGATGTAATACAGGCAAAAGCACGATATGCGGAAGCATTAGATGCAGTATTGCCTGAAATTACTGATCAAGCGGAAGTTCATCTGATCAATGCTTATCATCCAATCCTTTTTCTTACAAATAAAAAAGAGAAAAAAACAACGATTCCACAGACACTTACCCTGGACAAAAACATTCGGATTATATGTATTTCAGGTCCAAATGCCGGAGGTAAAAGTATTACACTGAAAACAGTTGGATTGTTGCAGCTCATGATACAAAGTGGTATTTTAATTCCGGTGCATCCTAAATCTAAAGTAGGATTTTTTAATAAAATACTTACCGATATAGGAGATAATCAATCGATTGAAAATCAGTTAAGTACTTATAGTTCTCGATTAAGGAAAATGCAACAAATCATTAAACAAGCCGATGCACATACCTTATTATTGATTGATGAATTTGGAACCGGATCTGATCCTGAATTAGGGGGGGCATTGGCAGAAGCGTTTTTGGAATATTTTTATCATAAAAAATCATTCGGTATTATTACGACTCATTATACCAATATCAAATTGAAGATAGAAGAATTAAGTCATACCAAAAATGCGTCTATGTTATTCAACGAGAAAACTTTGCAACCTATATATAAGTTGGAAGTAGGACAGGTGGGAAGTTCATTTACGTTTGAAGTGGCAGAAAAAAATAAAATACCTAAAGAAATTATTCAAGTTGCCAAGCAAAAAATTGAAAAAGATAAGGTTAATTTAGATAAAACTATAGTACGTTTACAACAAGAAAAATATCAAGTTGAAAAATTAAAAGGCGATTTAAATAAGCAAATTGATTATTCAGAAGAGAAGAAAAGACAATTGACAGATACGATCAATAATTATAAACAAAAACTGATTAATTTTCAGAAGTTATATGATGAAGAAACTAAGTTAAATCAACTGGGTCAAAAATTTGAAAAATATATAGACGCATATTCAAGTGGTAAGAAAAAAAGAGATATTATAAAAGACTTTACTAAAATACTGGAACAAGAAAAATATAAAAAAACACAAGTTACTGAAGTTGAAAAAATTCAAACTAAGAAGCAACGAAACAAAGTTAAGACCGAGTTAAAAAAAGAAGAAATAAAAAAGCAATTAGAAGAAACAAAGGCTGAAGAAGTACGAACAACTGCAGATAGAGCAAAAAAATGGATGAAAGAAGGGAAAAGAGTTCGAATCAAAGGCAGCTCCAGTGTTGCTACCATAGATAAAATTGAAGGAGAAACCGCATTTCTAAATTATGGACTGTTTACAACTAAAATTTCAGTTTATGAAATTGAAAAAGTTTAATATTAATTTTTATAAAAATTAATGTAAGTAACCTAGAAATATCTATCCGAAATTTTAAATAAATTTTCTTTTATTTTCAGGAGTAGGAACCATGCAGCTATCTTTTTTTCCGAATAAATGATATCGATATTTGGATACTAAAGAATAAATCCAATCTCTTATAAAAGAAGGAATCAATAGAAAAACAGATAAGAGATTATAGGGAAAACCAAGATTCTGTGCTATTTTTAAAGCAGCTGTACTTTTAGTATAGTACGCTACCTCGGGTTCATATAAAATTATTGATTTAAAATCGGAAGAATCAAGATTTCTTTCCTTTAAAAAATTTTGTCCATATTCGGATTGTAAAGAGGAAAATTTAAATTGATTATGAGTATCTCTCTTAATAATAAATTGAACCGTAGAATTGCAAAGATTACAAACGCCGTCAAATAAAACAATGTATGTTTTCATAAACGATGAGTATGGTTTTGTAAAATTAAAACTTCGTATTCCGGCATTAACTTTATAATAAATTTTTTACAATAAGTTTGAAGTTGAGGGAAAAAATCAAGAAAATGCCTTTCAATTTTTTTTTCTTGTAAATATATCTCCTTAATTGAATTACCCATATCAGCAATGCTTTGATTAAATTTGGATTTTTTGGTTAGATGATGCAGCGTCCATTCAATACCTTCATAAGTACTGTATTTTTCAAACCAATCATCTTCAATTAAAGATTTTAAAATGGTATCTAATTTTTTCGGAAACAAAAGTTCCGTACTTTGAACCAAATCATAACATGAATTTTTGAAATGCTCAAAATCCTCTTCATAAAAAAGATGCCAATTTTTTATTAAGAAATAATCATAGATAACATCGGTGATTATAGGGGCAAATTTTCCATACGATTTATGGAAAATACTAGTTGTTTCTTTAACAATAGGATGAGAATCCGTAAATGAATCGATATGCCGATGTAAAAGAATGCCGGTAGCTATAGACTGAGGATAATTTTGATAATCTTTACCCCGAACAACTTCACCCAACACATTACCTAATTGTATATCAGGAATTTGATACGATAGCAATTGATGGGCTACAATGTTCATTGAATATTATCAATTATTCTTTATGGTTTTTATTAATAAATAGGTTTTAAATAATGCCGGGATTTTTATATTTAATTGTGTTATCCCTAAGTAAAATTGAGTATTTTTCCTGCATTTCTTGTTTAATGGAAGGATTCAATTTTAGTGCCATTTTTAAAAATTTTTCACTCTTTTCATAATTCTTCAATAAGAAATAGCAATTGCTTAGTTGATAGTAGAGTTCTGCTCTATGAAAATTCTTAAAACTTTTATGCAATAGTAATGAGGCCTTACTATAATCCCCCAAACTGATGAGTAATTCGGAAAAAGCCAACCAATTATAAAAATGATTGGGTTCAAGCTCAATAATTATTTCAAACGAATCAGAAGCTTCTTCATATTTTCCAAGCTGAATGTTGAGGTAAGCATATTTTTTCCAATAATTAACCTCTTTAGATTCTATATCCAGAGCTTTTTTTATGTAGTGAAGAGCTTCTTCATTATTACCTAAAGAATCATAGATGTCAGAGATTTCATACCAAGCTTTATCAAATTGAGGATCTTCTTTTACTGCTTTTTGAAAAGAGGTAAGCGCTTGTATAGGTTTACGAAGCTTATTATAAGCCTGTCCAATCTTAAAAAGTGTAAAAGCAGCCGTATCGTCAAAATCTAAAGACTCGTTATAAACACTTATCGCTTTTTCCCATTGGTTTAATTTTTCATAACAAAAGGCTTTTTGAGTATATCCGGCAATGCTCTTAGGGTTAATTATAACTGTATAATCAAAAGCAAATAAAGCTTTATCATACCAATTCTGATTTAAATATTGTAATCCCAATTGAAACCAAGCTTCATCGGAATAAGGATTTACATCAATGTATTGATTTAAAAAAGTTATACATTCTCTATGCTGATGCAAAATATCGTAACAATGTATGCAAGAAAATAAGGAATACTCATCGTTTTTGTTATATTCTAATGCTTTTTTAAATGAATTTAAAGCAAACGTGGGCTCCTTAATTTCAAGATATTCATGGCCTAAACAATTATAAATATAATCTTCATCTTCTTCATTTTTTAATGCCGCCTTATAGAAATCAATAGATTTATAAGGAAAATTACGCAAAGACCAATATTTTGCAGTAGCAATTAAGTAATCAGTATCAGCAAAACATAATTCCTTTAATTCTTCGATTAAATCGAAAGCATTATGTAAATCTTCGATTTTAACAAAATATTCGAGCTGTTTAATTTTAATATCAATATTGTTTGGGTATAGAGAAAATGCAATATCAAGAGCTTTAATAGCATATTCAAAATCATAAATCTCCAAGTAGAAAGAAATAATTTCGCAAAACTCATCCGCTTCAAAATAAACGGATTTATTTTCTTCCAACATTTCTTCGAACATATTTACCAGCTCATTGTCAAAAAAATCTTCCACTTAGTTTTTACTTTATTTTTAAATTTATGTAAATATAATTAAAAAAAAAGTATTATAACTATTTGAAATAATTTATTATTCACAAGTATTAAACAAAATTTAAATAATTTAATATAAAAATTCGATTTCTTTGATTCTAAATTTCATAATCCCCTTATTTTCAATTCTAACCTCTAAAAGTCCGTCTTCTTCAACTTTTTGAATAATTCCGTTTTTAATGGATCCGCCTATTTTAAAAGCCAGTACTTTTCCTTTACCAAACAGATATTCATTATAATTGGAAAGAAGATACAAGGGATCATCAAGTAAATGGAAATTATTTTCAAAATCTTTCATTAAACCATGTACTAGATCCGTTAAATTATAATTTTGATAAGAAAAAGAAAGTAAGGATGAAGCATGAGGAATTCCCGTGAATTCTTTTTGAAGAACATTGATGCCAATTCCTACAATAAACGTGTTTCCTGATTTTTCAATTAAAATACCACAGACTTTTTTTTTATTAATTAAAATATCATTAGGCCATTTAATTAAGGCATCAGTTTTTGTGATTTTTTTTATGAATAAACATACCCGAATAGCTACCCAAAAACTAAGAAAATTATTAGGAATGGAAGGGGTGGTAAGACAAAATGTCAGAGCAATATTTTTACCGGGTTCGAACATCCATTGATGGCCATTAACGCCTCTTCCTTTCGTTTGATTAAAAGAAAATACACCGTGGAAATTAGTTGAATATTGCTTTATATTTTCTCTGACAAAATCGTTAGTAGAACCAATTTTATCAAAATATTCTAATGGCATAAGATTTGACAAATACAATTAAATGATAAAATTATTAAATTATAATTAATATAAGTGATAAATTGATTATTTTTGCATAAATTCATTACATTTTATAAAAGACACATTATACTAGAAATAGATTAGATGACTGATACACAGATCGAAAAAAAAGAATTATTAGAAAATATTATAAAAGGGATAGAAGAAGTTAAAGGATACGATATAACTATTTTGAACTTTACCAAATTAGAAAATACAATTACTGATTATTTTGTCATATGCACGGGGGGAACTAATACTCAAGTTTCCGCAATTTCCAATTCTGTGGAAAGATTCGTAAGAAAAAATACTAAAGACAAACCTTGGCATATTGAAGGAGTTGATAATCAACAATGGGTTTTAATGGATTACGTATCTATAGTTGTTCATATTTTTCAACCCGAATACAGAGAATATTATGATTTAGAAAATTTATGGGGTGATGTGGAAATAACCAGAATTCCTAATCCGGACAAATAAGATCTTATAAATATACATAATCCGATAATTATAAAAAATCAGACTTAATTTTGGAAACAAATAATAAAAATAATAAAAAGAAAAAAGATAACAAACCATTTTCGTTTAATTGGTTTTACGGTATACTTATCATATTTGCTATACTACTGGTATCTCAAGAATTTTTAAATTCCGGAAAAGACGTAAAAATAGATTCTGCTAAATTTTTCAGCTACTTAGAAAAAGGTTACGTTAAAAATGTAGTATTTGTTAACGGCTCTTCTGAGGTAAAAGTATATTTAACCCAGGAAGCAATGAAGAATCCTGAAGTTTATAACATGGACAATCAAGGATTCAGTCCATTTAAACAACTTTCTGATTCTCCACAATTCTCATTCATAGCAGGAGATAAACAACTTTTTGAAAAAAGATTCAACGAAGACAAAGCAAATTATAATTTAAATACCAACTTAGAATTTGAAAACCCTAGTCAATGGGGAGATGTATTTATTCAATTATTATTACCAATTCTTTTCTTTGCACTAATATGGTTTTTCTTATTTCGTAAGATGGCAGGAGGAAGTGCCGGAGGAGGAGGACAAATCTTTAATATCGGTCGCTCTAAAGCTAAACTTTTTGATGAAAACGATAATGTTCGAGTTACATTTAAAGATGTAGCAGGATTGGAAGGAGCAAAAGAAGAAGTAGAAGAAATAGTGGATTTTTTAAAAAATCCTCAAAAATATACTAAATTAGGAGGTAAAATACCTAAAGGTGCTTTATTAGTAGGCCCTCCGGGAACCGGTAAAACTTTATTAGCCAAAGCGGTAGCCGGAGAAGCTAAAGTTCCCTTTTTCTCTTTATCAGGTTCAGACTTTGTAGAAATGTTTGTGGGGGTAGGGGCTTCCAGGGTAAGAGATTTGTTCAGACAAGCTAAGGAAAAATCACCATCAATTATATTTATAGATGAAATTGATGCTATCGGTAGAGCCAGAGGTAAAAACAATATTACCGGATCTAACGATGAAAGAGAAAACACGTTAAATCAGTTGCTAACAGAAATGGATGGTTTTGGAACAAATACCAGCGTTATCGTTTTGGCAGCAACTAACCGAGCAGATATATTAGACAAGGCATTAATGCGTCCGGGCCGTTTTGACAGATCCATTTATGTTGATTTACCGGATTTAAATGAAAGAAAAGAGATTTTTCAAGTTCATTTGAAACCTTTAAAATTAGATGAAGATCTAGATGTCGATTTCTTGGCTAAACAAACTCCCGGATTTAGTGGAGCAGATATTGCCAATGTTTGTAATGAAGCGGCGTTAATAGCAGCACGTAAAGGAAAAGAAAGTGTAGGAAAGCAAGATTTCTTAGATTCTGTGGATAGAATTATCGGAGGTTTGGAGAAAAAGAATAAAGTAATTAAGCCTCATGAGAAAAAGAGAGTTGCTTTTCACGAAGCAGGACATGCTACCATCAGCTGGATGGTTGAACATGCAGCTCCTTTATTAAAAGTAACTATTGTTCCAAGAGGACGCTCATTAGGAGCAGCTTGGTATCTTCCTGAAGAAAGACAGTTAACAACCACAGAACAAATGTTAGATGAAATATGTGCTACTTTAGGGGGAAGAGCTGCAGAAGAGGTGATATTTAATAATATATCAACCGGAGCTTTGTCCGATTTAGAGCGCGTAACAAAACAAGCCAATGCGATGGTAACCATTTACGGATTGAGCGATCAAATAGGGAATATTTCTTATTATGATAGCTCAGGCAACGAATATGGTTTTACAAAGCCTTACTCAGAAGTTACTGCTGAAACTATTGACAAAGAAATATCAAAGATCATTGAATCGCAATATAAAAGAGCTGTTCAGATCTTATCAGATAACAAAGATAAATTAACTAGATTAGCTAATAAATTATTAGAAAAAGAAGTAATATTTAAAGAAGATTTAGAAGAAATTTTCGGTAAAAGAAAATTTGATGAAGAAACTTTTTCAGAAGAAATAAATGAGGAAAGCCTTAAAGAAAATGATCAAAATAGTGAATCAAAATCCGAATAATGGCAAGTATTTTGATAAATTCTAAACAACATATAAAATAAAAAGATTTTTATATATTTGATTTGATAATAATTTTGATTTTTAAGTGCTAAAAAGTGAATGGGATTTCTTAACAAAATATTTGGAAAAAAAAACAAAGAAGAAACTACTAATCTGGATTTTTACAATGAAGGAGAAGAAGAGGATGTAGCATTTGCTAGGAAATTTAAAGCAGGAGGAGGGATGTTCTTTTACTGTGAAAATCAGGAAGAATCTTTACATTATTTACAAGAAATACTTAAGAATGAAGATATTAGTGAAGTTCTATGTGTAGAACCTAAACTAATATCTATGATAAATCAATTAGATTGCAATTATTCAACACAAAGTACAGGCGATCAAGATATTGCCCTTATTAATTGTGAGTACTTAGTAGCTTTGGATGGTTCCATAATGATTTCTTCTGATCAAACCTATCACTTAAAAAAAACGGATTTACCCAAAAAAATTATTGTTTGGGCTACTCCAGGTCAAATCATCTCTTCCTCAAGTGTAGGATTAGCTAAGATAAGATATGCTAAAAAGAATAATATTCCTTCCAATATTACTTCAATACATGGCAATCAAGTACAAGGATTTAGTAGTATATCTACAGCTAAAAAACTATATTTACTTTTAGTTGAAGAATAATTTTTAAAACTGGTGAAAACAATATTTGTCCGTGCCTTATCAGGTCTTGTCTACGTGCTGCTTATTTTTTTATGCACCACTCATTTTCTATCCGACATACTTTATATTTACTTTGACTTAAAAATAAATTCCTCCTATTTATTATATGCTTTGCTTACCTTATTTTTATTAGGGTGCAGTTTTGAAACAGTAAAGCTTTTAAAATATTCAAATTTCATATATAAACTTTTAACCTTTGTCTTAATAGGTGTTGTATATTATACTTTCACTCAAAATTTTTTTAACAGCAGTTTTAGTTTACGGTTACTCTATTGGAGATATATTCTTATTTTAATTTTATTTTGCCTATCCATCATAACTCTATTTTATTTTTCTGATGAGCTCTATACGGACAGTGCAAAACTCATATTCACCACAGCATATTTAAGTATACCTTTTGGGTTGAGTCTGGCTATACCTCGGAGTACCAATCCTTTAACTCCCGAAATATTTTATGTTTTTTTATTACTTTGGATAAGTGACAGCTTTGCTTATCTAATAGGCAGTAAATTCGGTAAACGGAAACTAGCTCCCAAGATTTCACCCAACAAATCTGTTGAAGGATTAATCGGAGGAATAGTGTCTACTATAATAGCAGGATTAGTTATCGAATATCTGGAGCCGGGTTTACGTGGTAATTGGATTGTAATAAGTATAATTATAGCTATATTTGCACCAATAGGTGATCTGGCCGAATCTAAGCTGAAAAGAAAATTTAAAGTTAAAGATTCCGGAAATTTAATTCCCGGACATGGCGGAGTATTGGATCGATTAGATAGTTTTATCTTTTGCATCCCTGCTTTATTTGCCTATTATTTAATAAATACTATTGTATGAGGTTACACAAAGAAGGTAAAACCATTATAGGTATTAGTTTAATAGTAAGCATACTAATAAGTATACTTTCCATTTATTTTCTTAACTATTGGGGACTTATAATAGCGGTACCGGTTCTGGTATTATCATTTTTTATTATTTGGTTTTTCAGAAATCCGATAAGAAGCTATGAAGCAAAGGCAAATGAAATTATTGCGCCTGTAGATGGAAAGGTGGTAATTGTGAAAGAAGTTTATGAAAAAGAATTTCTTAAAACCAATTGCATCCAAGTATCTATTTTTATGTCTCCTTTAAATGTACACGTTTGCAGATATCCGGTAAGCGGAAAAGTTATATTTAAGAAATACCATCCGGGTAAATTTTTAGTTGCTTGGCATGAAAAATCTTCAGAATTAAACGAACGAACTACAGTTGCTGTTGAAACGGAACAAAAACAAAAAATTCTTTTTAGACAAATTGCAGGAGCAATGGCTCGAAGGATAGTAATTTATTCTCAAATAGGAGATACAGCTCAAGCAGGTAAAGATTTCGGCTTTATAAAATTCGGCTCTAGAATGGATGTGTTTCTTCCTTTAGGAACTGAAATTTTAGTTAAAGTAGGAGATATTATACCTGATGGAGGAGAACGGGTAATTGCCAGGTTAAAAGGGTAGTACTACATACTAATCTTCTTACTTAATTTCATAAGCGAATTTTTTTACAATATTTTTAAAAAACTATATAATTCATATGGTTTAGTAATTTAATTATACAATAATAATTAAATTAATTTTATCCAAATTACTATTACTAGTATATAAATAAAAAAATATTTGATTAAGAAATCAGATAAAACAATTGATATAATACCGATCATTTAGAAGTTAATTTTTACATTTGTATCACTTTTAAAATTAAAAATATGGCTAAAATATTGGACGGAATTAAATTATCTAAGCAAATAAAACAAGAAATTAAAGAAGAAGTAATCCAATATGTAAACCAAGGGCATCGTCAACCTCACTTATTAGCTGTTCTTGTGGGCGAAAATGCTGCAAGTGTAACCTATGTAAACAATAAAATTAAAGATTGTCAAGCAGTAGGATTTAAATCTTCCTTATTAAAACTTAAGAGTACTGTAACAGAAGATGAATTACTTGAGGAAGTAAAAAAACTTAATGAAACGGAAGGATTGGACGGATTTATAGTTCAGTTACCTCTTCCCAAACATATAAATCAAGAAAAAATTATAACGGCTATAAATCCCGATAAAGACGTTGATGGTTTTCATCCCGTAAATTTTGGAAAAATGGCCTTAGAAATTGAAAGTTTTTTACCCGCAACTCCTTACGGAATTATGGAAATGCTGTCCAGATATAACATTCCAACCGAGGGCAAAGAAGTGGTTGTCATTGGCCGAAGCAGAATTGTAGGGCGTCCGATGAGTATTCTTTTAAGCCGAAAAGGAAATCCCGGGGATGCGACGGTTACTTTAGTACATTCTAAAACCATTGATATACCTAAGCATACAAGAAATGCAGATATTATTATAACCGCTTTAGGAGTTCCCCACTTTTTAAAAGCAGACATGATTAAACAAGGAGCGGTAATTGTTGATGTTGGAATTACTAAAGTTGAGGATACCACACACGAAAAAGGGTACTATTTAGCCGGAGATGTCGATTTTGAAGAAGTATCAAAAAAAGCATCTTGGATAACTCCGGTTCCCGGAGGTGTAGGTCCTATGACCAGAGCCATGCTCTTGAAAAATACCCTATATGCTTACAGTAAAGAAATAAATAATAAAAATAAATAAAAAAACAGGTTGTTGAAAAATCAACAACCTGTAAATAAAGAGCAATTAATTAGTGAGTAATTTGTATTCGAATTTCGGATATCCTCTTCGTCCATCCTTATCCGTCATATTTAAAAATTTGAGTTTAAATAAATTGCCTTTAGAATCTTTAAGAACATAAAACCGATCCGTAAATACCTTAGCCCCTCCATACGTTGTTCTCCAACTGGAGCCAATAACTCTGTGATCATTATAAACGAATTTTGTATAATCTACTTTTTCCTTAGTAAAATCTTCGTAACTTCCCACATCAGATATATTTGCTTGATAGACTCCGGTGTTATTCATCGTATTTATGGTCACAAAATCAGAAAAAGTATACGTACCATGTCCTTTATTTTCATTGATGAAAACTGTAAAGCATAGATCCCACAAGTTTTTGGCAGGCTGAACTTTGACGATGCCAACAGATAAGCTTAAATAAGAAAAATGATACTCTTTATCTTTTTTAACTATCATTTCATGATGCGTTGTATCATTTATATCTGCAAATTGAATTTTATAACTATTAGAATCATTACGAAGAACTCTAATTTTTTTCCATCCTCTGTGATTTCCTACAACCGTTAAATCATTCGTATTACCGCTAAATACAGAATATCCCATATTAACAAGATACACATGGTTTTCTTCATTTTTTTCGCTTATTTCTTCAATGGCGGTGCGCTCCAAATAATTTCCCATAATATCATCAACATACTGTACATTATCCGCTTGAAAATTACCTACCGTTACTACCGATTTCATAGAAGCGATATCGGATTCTCTCACTTCATCTATCGAAGTAGAATTCAATTTACCTGCAGCCATTAATGTGGAATTATTTAAAATAACACGGAACTTATCCCCACCATAAAATCCAAAATCCCAAGAATCCCTTTGATTTACATTCATCCGATTTTGATCCAGATCAACCCAAACTTGATTAGGTTCGGTAGGTCCTCCAACGGGAACATCTAAAGTAGCTTCCGGTTGAGGAACCACGATAGGACTGTCATCTTCTTTACAATTTAAAAGAACAACAAAAGAAATGAGTATAGGTAAAAAATATTTTTTCATCATTTATATATTAAAATTAAAACCAAGTTTAGCGAAGTATGATCTTCCATAAAATAAATTGATACTTTTTATAGGCCCGTCGTGAGCTCCTGCTTGTGCAGCAGTAGTATTTACTTTCTTAACATCAAAAATATTTCTTACCCCTGCCGTAAGTTCTATAAATTTGTTAAACAATGATTTCCTAACCGAAAAATCCAACAAATTAAAATCCTCTTGTTTTCCCAAGTAATAAGAATCAGTTTTAGAATCTAATACATAAGAAGATTCTTTTCCGTTATATTTATAAAAAAGAGAAAAAGTAGTATCCCATTTCTTAATTGTATAGTTAACATTGGAGTTTAGTTGGAAGGTATACAAATAATCATTATCAGGAGTTGTAATAGGAATGCCGTTGATATTGTCTTCTAACGTTCGAGAAACTCCAAAATAAGAAGCATTCAGGTTAAAATGAAAATTTTGAATTCTCATATTTGAATTGAATTGTACTCCCCATGTTTTGAACTTATCCACATTCAAATATTTATATTCTAACGGTTGCATATTAACCGTTGCAAGTTCAATTTTGTCTTTTAAATTAATATATAACGTACTTAGCGTGATATCACCTTTAAAATTATCTTTAGATTTAAATTTCTGATTCCAATAAATGGAACTGGAATACCCTTTTTCGGGAACTAAATTTTCATTTCCCTGTACATTATGATTAGTATCTACAAAATACGTATACAATTCGTCAAAATTTGGAGTTCGATTGGTAGAAGTAATTTCCGTACGAAAGTTAGAATTAGGAGATAGTTGATATTTCATAGCCAGTGAATAAGAATACTGATTATCAAATTTTGTATTAAAACTGGCTCGGAATCCGGGTTTTAAATATAGGTCCGGGTTCGCTTTGATTTCAGCAGATCCAAATACATCATAATTGTCTAAATGTTTTTTCAAATCTTCTTGAAAGCCGGAAGTGTTCATTCCTCCAATCGAACTGGAATTCGCAGACCTTAATCCTTCAATAAAATTAAATTCATAGCCAATTTGATAAGATAATATTTTACTAAGGGAAGGAGAACTAAAAGTTCCCCGAGTGTACCAGGCATCAGTTCCGGCATATTTTTTATAGGCATCTTTCTTTCCAAAAACCTCTCTCATACCAATATCGTACGTATAATCTCTGCTTTTTCTACTTTGTTTTTGATAAGAAAAATCTCCGTTATAAGTTAGATAATTGAAAAGTTTGGCACTTAAAAAAAGATGATGAAGCCAACGATCTGTTTTAAAATTCCGATCCTTAGAAGCATAAGTAAAAAGACCACCTTCAGACAATGCCCTGTAATCAACGATAGGATTATAATAATTAGTCAACTCATTTAAGAATTGTAAATTATAAAAAGCATTAAAATCAGTAGTTTTATAATTGATAAGAGCATTGGAATTCCATTGTTTCTTTGGAAGCCATTCATATCCTCTATTACCATCATTCTCATAATATCTTTTACCCTTTTTGTTTCCGAAAAAACCTTTAAAATCATTACGATTTGCTCCTAAAGATAAGAACCATTTATCTGATAAAGAATGAGAAATATCTAACGATTGAATATGTCTGCCCTGTTCTTTCCAATCATACTCTTTACCTACCGTTTCCTCTTGAACATAACCGGAAACTTTCCATTGGGAATTGATTTTTTTACGGGTTATGATATTGACAATTCCCGTCAGAGAATTAGAACCGTAATCCGTACCCATACTCCCTCTCACAATCTCGATCCGTTCCACATTATCTAAATTAATTTTGGTTAAATCAACATTGGAGCCCATTCCATAATCACTCACCATAGGAATGTTATCTATCAATACTTTGAAGTATTGACCATCCAAACCGAAAAGAGAAGCTTCAGAATCCCCGTTTTTACTGTTGGGTAGAGTATTAAAGTTAAGATAATAACTTAAAATGTCCGATATATTGGATGCTGCCCTGTTTTTAATATCTTCTTGGGATATGACCTCAACTTGATATATGGATTTATCAACACTTTGTTGATGATATTGACCTGTTACCACAATTTCATCAATATCCTTTACTTTATTTTTTTTGTCATTATTCTCTTGAGAATAAGATAAATTGCTTAAAATCAGAGATATATATAATAAAAAGAACTTATTGGAGCTATTCTTTTTCATAGTTTTTTTAGCAAAAGTAAAAATAATTTAGAATAAATCTAAATATTATTGAGAATAAATCTAAATAATAATTATATTTGCCCTAAATAAAAATAGAATAAAAACTTAAATCTATTGATTATGAAAAGGACTATACTGCTTATAGTATGGTTTATGGTACAAGTTACCGTACATGCTCAAGAAAAAAATATCGCTCTTTCCTTAGGCTCTTCTTATACCCAACAAGTATATTTTCAATTGGGTTCTAATAATCAAATCACCTTGCCCACAACCGATTGGGACTTAGCTTTTCTAAGAAAAGATGCTAGAAGTTTTGCTACTCGCGTGAATGATGCACGCATTAAAGTTTATGAAGCAGCAAATGCAGTTTCAGATTGGAATAGCATTGATGTATCTAAGAAACAACAATGGAAAAAATTATATAATAGCGAGGTTAAATGGGAAAAAGGAGCGTTCGATAACGGTTCGGCAACCTACGGATGGGGAGAATATTTTATGCCCACCCATCATGTAGTGGGTTCTATCATATTTGTATTAGAATATGACGATGGAACTCTTATGAAATTTATGATTGAAGATTATTTTAAAGGATATACATGTAAATATGCCATTTGGGAGGGAACATCATGGAGTTCAGATCGATCCTTTACAATCTTAAATTCCACAGGTGAAGGAAAAATGTTTAACTATTATTCATTGAAAAATAATAAAATGGTAGATACAATTCCTTTAGATGCAGATTGGGATTTGCTTTTTACAAAATATACTTCGTTCTATAAAAACATAGATTATGTTTCTGTAACAGGAGCATTACAAAATACTCACGTAGCCGTTGCTAAAAAACTAGAAGGCGACCAAACTGAACTCCAAAATGAAAATTTTAAAAAAGATATAAATACCATAGGAGACCGATGGAAGGAATTATCCGGTTATTCATACGTGATTCCAAAAAATAAATATTACGTTAAAACAGAAAAAAATCAAACAACGAGCTTATATGAATTATGGTTTACTGATTTTGGAGGAGCAGCTACAGGAACTATCAATTTCACTTATAAAAAAATAAATAACTTAGGAATAGAAGAATTGACAGATCATTCTTCCTTTACGGTTTATCCTAATCCAATAGTAAATAAAACGGCTACTTTACTATATGATATTAAAAATTCCAATGCAAATAAAGC
Source organism: Apibacter sp. ESL0432 (assembly GCF_019469225.1). Lineage (NCBI taxonomy): Bacteria > Pseudomonadati > Bacteroidota > Flavobacteriia > Flavobacteriales > Weeksellaceae > Apibacter > Apibacter sp. ESL0432. Next base: position 593,162 of record NZ_CP048266.1, read on the forward strand.
AGAATTATCCATATATAGCTTAAGTGGTAAGAAAATGTACGAAGATAAAATCTTGGGGCAAGCCGGTTTTTATTCAAAAGAATTGAATTTATCTGCCTTAACTCCCGGAATTTACATTCTCGTATTCAAAGTAGGTGATCATAAAGCGACTAAAAAAATCATTGTCAAATAAACGTTTATCAAAGAAAAATCAGGCTTACATAAATATTATGAAAATGAAAAAAAAGAAGCTCTTATTGAGTATAGTAGTGTGTCTATTAGTATTACTAATGGCAAGTTGGATCATTTGGAATAAAACTGCCTCACCAACAAAAGTAGCTTTAGTAAACTTTCAAAAATTTCAAACCACCAGTCTTATTCAATCCAATAAAGACCCCTTCATTCAATACGAAGAAGTCTCTTTAGAAGATTTATCTAAATTAAAAAAGTACGACTTTATTTTAGGATTCGGTATGGGCATGAAAGCATCCGCGGAAGAAAGGGAGCAGCTAAAAAAAATTATGCAAGACGGTAAACCCTTTTATATATACCGCGCAACTAATCCTGAAAATAATCTGTGTAATTTAGACAGCACCCGGATGAAAGCGGTAGAAGCATTTATGGATAGTGGAAACAAAAAAAATTATCAAAGCCTTGCCAGATATATACGTAAAAATATAGATAAAAAGATATTTTTTGTTACGGAACCAAGCCCTATAGTTGAGACTGCAGAAGATGTTTTGTATCATTTAGATGAAGACTTGGCTTTTAAAAATGTAAATGAATACGAAAATTACTTAAAGAAAAATAATTTTTATATAGAGGGCGCGCCCAAAGTTGTCATTTTGGGTGGATTAAATGATCCGTATAGTGGAAATAGAGATAACCTGGACAGTTTACTCGTTTCTTTACAAAAGAAAGGATTTAACGTATATCCCATATCCTCCACATTTGAGAGATTGGAATTTTTAAAGGAAATTCAACCGGATGCAGTTATACATTTCGCACACGGAAGACTAGCGTTGGGAAAAGCTGAAGAAGCAGTAAACTGGTTAAAACAAAGAAATATTCCTGTCTTTACGCCACTTACCATATTAAAAACTAAAGAAGAATGGCTTAAAGATCCCATGGGAATGATGGGAGGTTTCCTCTCACAAAGTGTAGTTATGCCTGAATTGGATGGATCTATATATCCATACGTTTTAAATACCCAAGAATTAACAGATAACAATCTTTATTTATTTAAAACAGTGCCCGAAAGACTCCAAAATTTTGTACAAATCATTCACAATTTTGTAGAGTTAAAACATAAAAAAAATGAAGATAAAAAAATAGCCGTCTACTATTATAAAGGACCCGGTAAAGAATCCTTAACCGCACAAGGACTGGAAACCGTTCCTTCACTTTATAATTTTTTAAAACGATTAAAAAAAGAAGGATATAAAGTAGATAATTTACCCGAAAATGTACAAGATTTTGAAAAAATCTTGATGACCCAAGGTTCAGTAATGAGTACCTACGCCCAAGGAGCTTTTGATGAATACTTGAGAAATGGCAATCCGGAATTGATTGATAAAACAACGTATGAAAACTGGGCAAAAAAAACACTTACCCCCGAAAAATATGCCGAAGTTACAGCGGTTTACGGAGAAGCTCCGGGTAATTACATGAGTAAAAATATAGGTGAAAAATCGTATTTAGCGGTTTCACGAGTTCAATTCGGAAATATTGTACTGTTACCTCAACCTATGGCAGGATTGGGAGAAGATACCTTTGCAATAATCCATGGAGCAAAAACAGCTCCACCTCATACTTATATTGGGTCGTATCTTTGGGTACAGCACGAATTCCAAGCCGATGCGTTGATTCATTTTGGAACTCATGGAAGTCTGGAGTTTACTCCTCAAAAACAAATTGCTCTGAGCAATGAAGATTGGCCGGACAGACTAGTCGGAACCTTGCCACATTTTTATTATTATACCATTGGAAATATCGGAGAAAGTATGATGGCTAAAAGACGTTCCTACGCCACCTTACTATCTTATTTAACTCCTGCATTTATGGAGAGCCAAACCCGTTCTCAATTTAAAGAATTGCAAGATAAGATACAATATTACTATAAATCTGAAGAATCCAATCAGCCGTTAGCATCCCTAGAAGTAAAGAAAATAGCGGTAAAAATGGGATTGCACAGAGATTTACGTTTAGATAGTATAGCAACCAAACCCTATAATTTAGAGGAGATAGAAAGAATAGAAAATTTTGCCGAAGAAATTTCCAATGAGAAAATGTCCGGACATCTTTATACTTCCGGTATACCTTATACTAAAGATAAAATCATATCAACCGTTCAGGCAATGAGTACAGATCCGATTGCTTATAGTTTGGCCGCCTTGGACAAACAAAGAGGGAAGGTAACTGAAAAACAACTCAAAAATAAAGTATACTTTAAACAAAGATATTTAGACGTAGCCAAAAATATAGTTAATCAAATCTTATCAGGAAAAGAAGCGAGTCCTGCATTTATTTGCAGCATTGCCGGAATTGATGAAAAAGAATTGGAACAATCTAAAATGATTATTTCCCCTCCAAAAAGAACGTTTAAAAAAAGTACTAAAAGTACTGCAGGCAAACCTTCTAAAATGGAAAATTCTCCAGGTCATTCCAAAAATACCTCTTCGCAACAAGTTGCACATACAGCTCCAAAGGAATCAGAGAAAAAGCCTATGTATGGAATGGCAGGTAAAAAGATAACTTATACCAAAGAGCAAAAATCTAGAGCGAGAGCCATTGTTGAAATAGAAAGAACTATAACCAACATAAAGAAATACGAAAAAAGTTTAGAAGAAAGTCCGGAGTTGGAATTTAAAGCATTAGTCAATGCACTATCCGGAGGCTATATTGAGCCTTCTTCAGGAGGAGATGCTGTGGCGAATCCGAACGGAGTTCCTACAGGTAGAAATTTGTATTCCATTAATGCAGAATCCACCCCTACCGAAATAGCATGGGACAGAGGAAAGGAACTTGTTAATGCAACTTTGGCACAATATAAAGCAAAGCATGGAGCGTATCCTAAAAAAGTTAATTATACCTTTTGGAGCAGTGAATTTATTGAAAGCGAAGGAACAACCATAGCGCAAGTTTTATATATGCTGGGAGTTGAACCGGTTCGCGATGCCTTCGGAAGAGTATCCGATTTACAACTAATTGAATCCAAAGATTTAGGAAGACCGAGAATTGATGTAGTGGTGCAAACTTCAGGACAATTTAGAGATCTGGCAGCCTCCCGTTTGGCATTACTATCCCGAGCTGTGGAAATGGCAGCATCTGCAAAAGATTCCAACTATGAAAATCTAGTAGCTCAAAGCACTCTGGATATAGAAAAAAGTTTAGTCGATGAAGGAGTACCTCCTCAAGAAGCTCGTCAGATTTCAACGCAACGAATATTCGGAGGAGTTAACGGAATGTATGGAACAGGAATTCAAGAAATGGTAACCAGCGGAGATAAATGGGAAGATGAAAAAGAAATAGCAGAAACCTATATAAATAATATGGGGGCAATATATGGCAGTGATAAAAATTGGGGTGATTTTCACAAGGGATTGCTAAAAGCTGTACTAAAAAATACAGATATGGTTGTCCATCCAAGACAAAGCAATACTTGGGGAGCTTTAAGTTTAGATCATGTATACGAGTTTATGGGAGGAATGAACTTAGCTATTCGCAATGTTACAGGTAAAGATCCCGATGCCTATTTTGCAGACTACAGAAATCATACTAATTTCAAAATACAAGAATTGAAAGAAGCTATAGGAGTAGAAGCTCGTACCACCATTTTCAATCCTGCTTATATTAAAGAGAAGATGAAAGGGGGAGCATCCAGCGCCGCTGATATTACAGAGGTTATAACCAATACCTACGGTTGGAATGTAATGAAGCCCGATGTGATCGATAATGAAATGTGGGATCAGATTTATGATACCTATGTAACTGATAAAACTAATTTAGGAACCAAAGAATTTTTCAAAAAAGTGAGTCCGGCAGCATTGGAAGAAATTACAGCAATCATGCTTGAAACCTCAAGAAAAGGGATGTGGAAAGCTACTGAAGAACAAATAAAACGAACGGCTCTCGTACATACACAAGTTGTGAAAGAATTTGGTCATTCAGGAGCAGGATTTTCCGGAAATAATAAAAAACTCCAGGATTATATTTCAAACCAAGTTACACCTCAGCAATCTACTGAATATAAACAACAAGTAACTAAAATGAAAATAGGAGAATCCTCATCAGAAGCTAAAGAGGGGATGGTTTTGAAAAAAGAAGAAGTTTCCAAAGGAGTTAATAAATCAGAAAAAACAGCAGTTAACGGAGTAATTATAGTTACGGTTATCAGCATTGTTGCCCTTTCACTACTACTGTATATAAGGAAAAGAAGAAAAAACAGCTAAGATAAAAGAATAGTACTTTATGGAACTCATCATACATTTATTAATGGCTCTTATCCTAATAAATAGTATTATAAAGCTAAGTTTTTGGAAAAGAGAGCAAATAGCCTTAATGATGCTAGTATACACAGTCTATATACTTTTAATTTATCCCTTAGCCATTAAGCAATCTAAAACACAGATAGAAGATTTTTTAGCTGATCATGTGATGATGCAAAACATGTCCGTAGTAGTTACGGTAGAATCGGCGGTATGTTTTGCTTTCTGTTTTGCAGCACTAATGGGACGGTTTGGAAGTAAAAAACATAAGATAGTTCGATTAATATTAAAATATTATCCGGGAATATTACCTTTTTTAGTTTTATTTTATGGATTGACTCAAGCCGCATTTACCTTTACCGGTTTCCACTTTTTAACCATGGCAATCCTTTATGCATCAATCGTTATTTTATGTATGGTTTTAGCTGTAATAGCTCTTAAAAAACTGATTCCGGAATTTGATTTAAGACTTGAAATACATTTTATGATGAGTTTAATCATTTGTATACTAGGACTCATAACCACCGTTGATGGAAAAATAGTATATAAATCCTCAGAGGAAACCATAAATGTTAACTATATACTTTTATCGATGGGACTATTCATTTTCTTTTTTCTAATAGGATTTTTAGGAAATAAAATTAAATGGAGGTTAACTAAATGGAAAAATTGTTAAACACTAAAAGAAAAAATTAAATTAACTAATAAATATGGAAATTATATCAAAAGTATTATTTTGGGTGGCGAATAGTTTATTAATTCCCGATATCATCATCTTACTAATATTGTTCGCTCGTTCATTGCTTCTTTTAGGAAGCTTTTACAATCAATTTATCGTTAAAAGGAATAACGATAAAAAGATAAATCCGGTTATTGAAAACCTTACTCAAGAAAAATTAAAAGATTTACGAGCAACCTTGCCTTCAAAAAACAATTCCTTATATATAAAATATTTAAGGACATTATTGGAAAATACCACCCATGAAGCCTATGCCGATTATACCATTTCCAATTTTGAAAATGAAGTAGATAAAGACCTTTCCTTATCAAAAATGCTTGCAAAACTCGGACCTGTCTTAGGTTTAATCGGTACTCTGATAGCCATGAGTCCGGCACTGGTTGGACTGTCTTCGGGGGATATTTCCGGTATGGCGTATAACATGCAAGTAGTTTTTGCAACAACTGTGGTGGGATTGGTAGTAAGCGCAATCGGATTAGTAACTTTACAAGTTAAACAACGATGGTATGCAAAAGAAGTTAACAATTTAGATTATGTAGCAAGAGTAGTAACGGGTAATGTAAATTAAGAATGAAAAGGCGAAGAAGAATTAACAGATTTCTAAAAGAAGAAGATACCGATCCGCTTAGTGTCATCGTAAACCTATTTGATGTAGCTATGGTTTTTGCCGTTGCTCTTATGGTTGCCATGGTTATGAATTTAAATATGGGTGAAGTATTTTCCAATGAAGATTTTACCGTTGTTAAAAATCCGGGAAAAGAAGATATGGAAATAATAACCAAAGAAGGAAATAAAATAAACAAGTATACCCCGTCCCAAGAGAAATCCACAGGTAAAAAAGGGAAAAAAGTGGGGATAGCTTATGAACTGGAAAATGGAGAAATAATATACGTACCCGAGAAATAGTTCCGACATTATATGATATTTTAAAATAATAGAGTACATTTATCAGAAAAAAATATTTTACTTTATCAAGGAATATGACAAAATAACCGATAAGTAAAGTGGCATGATAAATGCAAGATTCAAATCGTAAAATATTAATATATAGAACAGTAAGTCATACATGGACGAAAATTTTTCACAACAAGTAAAAGATGTAATAAGCTTCAGCAATGAAGAAGTATTACGATTAGGTAATGACCATATAGGGACGGAACATCTTGTACTGGGTATCTTACGTGAAGGTAACAGCAAAGCTATTACCATACTTCAAAGTTTAAATGTTGATTTAGGTGACTTAAGGAGAAAAATTGAAAATCTTAATAAACCTGAAATAAGTATAAAAGTAGACAGGAATCGCATCCCGTTTACTAAAGCTGCCGAAAGAGCTTTAAAAACAAGTTTTTTAGAAGCTAAGCTTTTTAGAAGCCCGGAAATAGAAACCATACATTTATTGATATGTATCTTGAGGATAGAAAGCGATCCGGTAACCCAACTTTTCAAAAAGTATAATATCGATGCTAACATCCTTAAAGAAGAATATAGATTTCAGTTTCAAGAAGATTTTACAGAACAACCCACCAATGAATTTTCTGAAGAAGAAGGAATTAGTGAAGGAAATCAATACGAAGCACCTAAAGGAAGCAGATCCAACCCATCGAAAAGCAGAACACCGGTATTAGATAATTTCGGTAGAGATTTAACCACCGCTGCACTCGAAGGTCGTTTAGATCCGGTAGTAGGAAGGGAAAAAGAAATTGAAAGAGTATCTCAGATATTGAGCAGAAGAAAAAAGAATAATCCTTTGTTAATAGGAGAGCCCGGAGTCGGTAAATCAGCCATTGCAGAAGGCCTCGCTTTACGAATTGTTCAAAAAAAGGTCTCTCGTGTTTTATACAACAAACGAGTAGTTACCTTAGATGTAGCCGGACTGGTTGCAGGTACTAAATATAGAGGACAATTTGAAGAAAGAATGAAAGCCATCATGAATGAGCTTGAAAAAAATTCGGATATTATTCTCTTTATTGATGAAATCCATACCATAGTAGGAGCCGGAGGAGCCACAGGCTCTTTAGATGCTTCCAATATGTTCAAACCGGCATTAGCAAGAGGAGAGATACAATGCATCGGAGCGACTACTTTGGATGAATATAGGCAATATATTGAAAAAGACGGCGCCCTAGAAAGACGATTTCAAAAAGTAATGGTAGAACAAACTTCTCCAGAAGAAACCATTATCATATTAAATCAAATTAAAGATAAATACGAAGAACATCATAATGTAACTTATACCGAGGAGGCAATTAAAGCTTGTGTAAATCTTACTACAAGATATATTACCGACCGATATTTGCCGGATAAAGCGATTGATGCGCTCGATGAAGCGGGATCAAGAGTCCATATCAAAAATATCAAAGTTCCAAAGGAAATAGTTAACTATGAGAAAGAATTAGAAAAAATCAGAGCTGAAAAGACTAAGGTAATTAAAAGCCAAAAGTATGAAGAAGCTGCAAAATTAAGAGATACCGAAAAAGAGATTGAAACTAAATTAGCGAATGCACAAAGAGAATGGGAAAAATCTTCAAGAGAACATCGGGAGATTGTTACCGAAGATAATGTTGCAGAGGTAGTTTCAATGATGAGCGGTGTACCTGTACAAAGAGTTGCAGAAGGAGAGCTTAAAAAACTTGCTCAAATGAAAGATTTGATGAAAGGTAAAATTATCGGTCAGGACGAAGCGGTCAACAAAGTTGTAAAAGCCATTCAGAGAAATCGTGCCGGATTAAAAGATCCTAACAGGCCTATAGGTACATTTATATTCTTAGGAGCAACCGGAGTTGGAAAAACTCAATTAGCAAAAGTTATTGCCAGAGAATTATTTGATTCAGATGATGCTCTCATTAGAATAGATATGAGTGAATATATGGAAAAATTTGCCGTATCTAGATTAGTAGGAGCTCCTCCGGGATATGTAGGATATGAAGAAGGAGGTCAATTGACAGAATCCGTAAGAAGAAAACCATATGCTGTAATCCTCTTAGATGAAATTGAAAAAGCACATCCGGATGTATTTAATATCCTTTTGCAAATTTTAGATGACGGACATGTTACGGATAGTTTGGGAAGAAAAATAGATTTTAGAAATACAATAATCATTTTAACTTCCAATATCGGAACTCGTGAACTCAAAGAATTCGGTGACGGTGTTGGATTTGGAACTTCTGCCAAAAAATCATCTTCCGATATAAGAGCAAAATCTACTCTTGAAAACGCTTTAAAGAGAACATTTGCTCCTGAATTTCTAAATAGGATCGATGATGTTATCATCTTTAATAATTTGGAAAAGGAAGATATATCTAAAATTATAGATTTAGAATTGAAAAATGTGTACGATAGAATTGCTAAAATTGGATATGAAGTAGAATTATCTCCGGAAGCTAAAGAATTCATCATTGAAAAAGGATGGGACAAAAATTTCGGTGCACGTCAGCTTAAACGAGCGATCCAGAAATATGTGAAAGATGTGATCGCTGAAGAAATTATCAATTCATCGATACATGACGGAGACCATCTCTATATTGGATTAAATAAAGAAAAAGACAGTACGGAAATTAAAATACGGGAGGTTGAAAAAGAATCTCCGACAAAAGATTAAAAAGATAATTAATGAAGAGCCTGTTTGATTGAATCAAGCAGGCTTTTTTATGTTATAAATACGCGGAGTTAATGATAAATGAATAATCCAATAAAAATCCGAGAGAATTACTAATGATAAACAAAAAACATTTGCCCAGAATGGCCGTAACCCTTTTATTTTTTTTCTTTGGAGGCAGTTCCGCGACTTGGGCTTCACGAATTCCAACGATTAAATTATCGATGAATGTTTCCGATTCCAATTGGGGATTGGTTTTACTATTTTTATCCATCGGAACACTTATTACGTTACCTTTTGCGGGTAATTTAATAAAAAAGCTGGGAAGCAAAAAATCAACCCTTACATTTATCATTCTTTACTTTATATTTTTAATCGGAATTGGATTTTGTGGAAAATTGTGGCAATTGAAACTCAATTTAATAGCCTACGGGGCCATAGGTAATTTAACCAATATAGCTATAAATACACAAGCTGTTAATGTGTCAAAATCCTATAAAGGCCAAATAATAGGCTCCATGCACGGTACTTGGAGCATTGGAGGTTTTTTTGCTTCTTGGTTAGGAGCAGTAATGATTGCTAAAAACATACCACCTTCTGAGCATTTTATTTTATATTCTTCCATAGGAATTCTGGTTTCCCTTTGGTTATTCAGATACTTGTTGCCGGATGAAGCCAAAGAAGAACCAATGGAATTACCGAAAAAATCAAAATTTATCAGAGTTGATAAAAATCTTATTGTCTTAGGATTTCTAGCTTTTTTTGCTATGGTTTCTGAAGGAACGATGACCGATTGGTCCAATGAATATATGAGGAATATAGTGAATGCCGATAAAAAATATATCGGATATGGATTGACTGCCTATATGGCAGCCATGGCTTGCGGACGATTCATTTCTGATTTTATAGTTCGAAAATTCGGTTCAAAAATTACGTTGATCATCAGCGGGTCTTTAATTTTTATAGGTATGGTCTGTGCTGTTCTATTTCCAACATTACTAACTACACTTCTTTCGTTCGTTATTGTTGGACTGGGAATATCTGCAGTCGTGCCCTTAGTCTATACCTTAGCGGGAAATTCAAAAACTGCTTCGCCCGAACAAGCGCTTACAGTTATTACCAGCATTGGTTTTATCGGTTTTTTTCTAGGCCCTCCTTGCATTGGTTTTTTAGCTGAAAAATTTTCATTACAAATATCCTTTACTTTCATTTCCTTGTTTGGAATAGGAATAATTTTCTTGGTAAGATTTTTTAAGATAAAGTAAATATATTTCTTTATCTTAGAGGTAAAATAATATAATATAAAATTATTTTATTATGAAAATTATGGTATATTTACATCACTTATCAAGAAAGGTGGAGGGACTGGCCCTGTGAAACCTTGGCAACCGGCCTGCTTAGGCTTGGTGCTAATTCCAGCCCTGAGGGGAAAGATGAGTGATTCGCGAGTTGTGAGTGTGTTGAGTTGTGAATAATTTCTTTTTTCCTTTCTGGTTTTTCTTGATACAGTTTTAATTAAATATAATTTACTAACTGTAAGAAAGATAATGAAAAAAGTTTCTTTGTTAATGGTAAGTTTAATTTTAGAATTTACCAATTATGTGGATGCTCAAGAAAAACGAGCCGTAGATTCCCTTGATCTTGAAGAGATTGTTGTAGTCGGTGGCAGAAGTTCAGAACGAACCAAAGTAAATTCTCCCGTTGCCATAGATGTAATAGATGTCAGGAAAATAGAAAAGGCATCTCCTCAATTAACCGTTAACGACTTATTAAATTATTTAGTACCTTCATTCAATTCTGTTCGCCAATCTTCTTCCGATGGAACGGAACATATTGATCCGGCTACCTTGAGAGGTATGGGTCCCGATCAGGTTCTGGTATTAGTGAATGGAAAAAGACGGCATACTACCTCATTAGTCAACTATCAAAATACAGTAGGTAACGGATCTGTGGGTACAGATTTAAGTGCCATACCCGTTTCAGCAATAGAAAAAATAGAGGTTTTGAGAGATGGAGCGGCAGCTCAATACGGTTCGGATGCCATTGCCGGTGTAATTAATATTATTTTAAAAAAGAATGAGGGCGGCTCGGCATCCATCACCTATGGATTAACCAATAGAAATGACGGGGAAACTTACAATTTTAGCGGAAATTACGGGGCTAAATTAGGAGATAAAGGAGGAAGTATCAATCTTTCTTTTGTAGTCAGCCAAAGAAATAAAACCAATCGTTCTTATGATAATAATCTGGACAAGTTTGGCGATAACTTTGCATATGATTTTGCACCGGATCCCGATCAGGCCAGAATAAACGATGAAAAAATTATGGCAGAAATGGGTTTAACCCAAAAAGATTTCCGTTTCAGGGCAGGAGATGCTCAAATTAAAAATCAACAGTTTTTTATAAATTCCATTTATCCATTATCCGAAAAGTATGAGTTCTACTCATTCGGCGGAGCAAGTTTAAGACAAGGAGAAGGAGCTGAATTCCGAAGACTTCCCAGTGAAAAAACTAATGTAGTTAAAGAGCTTTATCCGATAGGATTTCAACCTTTATTAAAATCCACTATTTATGATATTTCTAACTCTACGGGAATAAGATATATGCATAATAATTGGATGGTAGATATAAGTAATACCTTTGGAGAAAACCTCTTTAATTATAAGGCTACGCATACAAACAACGCCTCGTTGGGCATACATTCTCCAACGGAATTTAAAGCCGGGGGACATGAGTTTATGCAAAATATTATCAATCTGGATATTTCTAAAAAAATAAATACACTTCTTTCCATTGCCTTCGGAGGAGAATTTAAATACGAACAATATAGAATAAAGGCCGGAGAAGAAGGATCATGGATGCGTTACGATAAATTTGGTAATCCGGCAACAGCATCTACCCTTCCTACCGATATACTGGGAGAGGGGGGTGCTCAAGGTTTTATAGGATTTTCTCCTGAAAATGCGTTAAAAGAGGACAGAAATAATGCATCCAGTTATGCGGATGTTGCATTTAAAAAAGGAAAATTTTCCGGTGATTTGGCAGGAAGATATGAGCATTATTCCGATTTTGGTAATTCTTGGATAGGAAAGTTGGCGGTGCGTTATGAATATGTAAACGGATTTGCTGTAAGGGGAGCTTTCAGTAATGGATTCAGAGCCCCTTCTCTGCAACAGCAGTATTTTAATAATTCTTTTTCCAGTATCTCATCGTCGGGATCAGGAGTTGTTTCTAAAGGTATATTTAGAAATGACAGTCCTTTGGCAAAAGCTTTAGGTATTGATAAACTTAAAGAAGAAAAATCTATAAATGCGAGTGCCGGTTTAACATTTAAACCTTCTAAAAAAATATATGTAACGGTTGATGCTTACTATATCAAAGTTAAAGATCGTATTGTACTCACGAGTGAATTTGTTAATGCAAAAGTAGAATCTTATGGAGTGGAAGGAGCACGATTTTTTACTAATGCTGTGGATACGGAAACGAAAGGTATTGATATAGTGGCCACATATAAAGTTGGTTTAGGAAGGGGAAATCTGGATATAAGTTTATCAGGAAACTATACAGAAACAGAAATTGTTGATTATCATTTTCCCAAAGTTTTTGAAGGAGACAGAAATGAATATTTCGGTCCCGATCAAACAAATATAATTGAATCTTTAAGTCCAAAAGCAAAGGCAACTTTAGGCTTCAATTATTCAGTTTCGAAATGGAATTTATTAGTAAGAAATACCTATTTCGGTAAAGTTACGAGAGATGGTTACCCATACGGTTCGGTACAACATCACGATCCAAAATTAGTAACCGATTTTAGTATCAGTTATTCCATAAGAAAAGATTTAATACTAACGATGGGCGGAAATAATATTTTTGATGTCTTTCCGGATAAGCAAATCTATGAAAATTCTTATTATAATGTTTTCAAGTATGCACCGGTACAGATGGGTACAACCGGAGCTAATTGGTTTACTAAGCTTTCTATGAATTTCTAAAATTAGACTTATATATTTAATATAAATATGAAAAAAATAGGCTGGAAGACAGCAACTGCCATAGTCATATCCAATATGGTAGGAACGGGAGTGTTTACAAGTTTAGGATATCAAGTTCCGGAATTACACAATACGTTTACCATTATTCTTTTATGGACAATCGGAGGAATACTGGCTTTAATAGGTGCTTTTATCTACGCGGAATTGGGAGCTCATTTTAAGCAATCGGGAGGAGATTATATTTATCTTTCTCGAACTTATCATCCTATCATGGGTTACATCACCAGTTGGGTATCGCTTATAGTTGGCTTCTCCGGGCCAATTGCTTTAGCAGCATTGGCTATGGCTAAATATTTGGGTTTTGAAAATGAAAGAAGTACAGCTATTCTCATTATCATTATTATTGCTGTATTTCAATGTTTCAGCTTAAAGGTAAGCAGTCGTTTTCAAAATATATTTGCCGTTCTTAAGGTAGCATTCATTGTAGTACTGATTTTAATTGGAATTTCAATAAGTCCGTCTCCTACTAATGCATTATTATGGGATAATTCTTGGACTCATGAAATCATCGTTCCGGCTTTTGCCAGTTCTTTGGTATTTGTAACCTACGCCTATACCGGTTGGAATTCTGCCTCATATATTGTTGAAGAAATTGAAAAGCCAAAAGTTAATCTTCCCAAAGCGTTGATAATAGGAACTGTTTTTGTAACAGTAAGTTATGTGTTGGTAAATTTTGTTTTTTTAAAACATGCTTCAATCGAACAAATGGAAGGAAAAGAAGACATTGCCAATATCGCATTTACCAATATTTTAGGCGTTCGGGGAGTAAAATGGATAAGTTATTTGATTGCATTGCAATTAGTTTCAACAATTAGTGGCTATTTGTGGGTTGGATCGAGAGTAACCCAGGCAACAGCAAAAGAAAATCATCTTTGGAGTTATTTAGGTAAAGAAAATAAAAACCGAATACCTATTTGGGCTGTAGTTGCTCATACTCTTATCAGTATACTAATAATATTGAGTGGTAAATTTGAAGAAATTTTTATTTATACAGCATTTGTACTTCAGCTTCTTTCAACGGCTGCCGTGAGTACTTCTTTATTTATTAAGAAAAAAGATCGGGTACTTTTCAAAGGAAATATTTTTTTACTAATGCCCGTTATCTTTTTACTTTTCAGCTTTTATATTTTGTATTTTACTTTTGTCAACCATCCTCGGGAGAGTATTATTGGATTAGGAATCATAGGAGCCGGTATGACCCTTTATTTTTTTGATAAAAAAAGAGTTGATTGAAAATATCAATTTAATGAATATATAAAAAACCGAAAGATTTGTCTTTCGGTTTTTTAACGTAATTCTTAAGTTTATTTTTTTATGAATTTGTAATTCTTTCCTAAAATTTTTATAATATAAAGATTGGGCTGTAGATCAGAGACATTTATAGAAATTTTGTCTTCAATTAAAAGTCGTACATTTTTAACTAGTTTTCCACTATTATCAAATATAGTTAATGTTATAAATTTTTGAATATTTGAAGGAACACCTTTTATATTAAGTGTTTCATGAGCGGGATTAGGATATATGATTATGTTATTGTTATCAGTAATTTTATCATTGAACATTTGATTTACGATTAAATCATAGCATTTATTTTCAAGAAAAGCATCTTTATATCCTTTAACCATTATGTAATATGTTCCGGGAATTAAATTTATTTGAAATTGATCTTTATTATTCTCCGTATTCGTGCTACGGGTAATATAATTCTTTGAAGAATCATATAAAGCTAAAGTATAATTTTCAGAAAAGTTTTTAAGAATAATTTCGATAGTAGATTTTTTATAAATTGAAAATTTATAATAATCTAAATCATAACTGGAGCCAAGTGCAGCTGAATATAAAGTATTGATGTTTATAGGATATGCAGTTTCAAACGAATCATTAGGTTCGTAATTAGCTGCACAATTAGTAGAAGTACGGAATGAGTTTTCTTCAAAATTGGAACTGATAGAGGCAGAATAATTGGCTTTTACTCTCCAATTATAAGTGGTATTTGCATTTAATTTTGAGAGAAGAAAAAATGTATTTGTCGTTGCAATGGCAGCTGTTGTCCAGGTTGACTCTAAAGATGATTTATATTCAACGGTATAATTTGAAACCCCGGGCATTTCATCCCATTTTAAAATAGCGCTGTTGCTAGTAATATCGTAAGCACTCAGATGGGTAGGAGTTGGATAAATTAAGGTATTGAATGTAGACTGAGCATAATTGGAACTGTTTGAAGTATAGCAATTTGCTTTTACTCTCCAACTATATGAGGTATTTGGTTTTAATCCTGTAAGGGTGTATAAGGTGTCGTTTGATTCAAGGGTTTTAGTATTCCAATTTTCTTCTTTATTTGTTTTATATTCAATAGTATAACTTAGAATTCCCGGTATATTATTCCATTTTAATACGACACCAGTTGAAGATATATTCGAAGTAGTGAGACCCGAAGGTATAGAACAAGTATAATTAATAGGGTGTATATTTATTATTGCACTTTGATTGGATTTATATCCTGCCGGTTCAGATAATTGAAAGTATCCATCTGCATAACCGCCCCAACCAAAATTAAAATGAATGAGGTTGTTACTATCAATTCCATCAGCAATAAAGGTATGTGCTCCTTGCCTGTTGCTTCCTTTATAAAACACAGGATAATTTTTTATTAGCTGATCCTTAATTAGTTTTATCCACTCGAAATTACTATAATTTCCTTTATTAACCATTTTTACATCCGAACTGTATTGAAAGTAATTTTTCAATGCTTTTAAAACTGAGTTATTAAATGCCCCCGAACTGTTAGGTCCGTAAATCATATTAACCGATATACCGGTGTGAAGCATTAATGTGGCAACTGCATCGATTTGTTGCGTGGTGGATGTAAGGGAAAGGGAAGTAGGCATATTATTCCATAAATAGGTAGTGTTAGCAAAATCAGCTGTTAATGTTTTACCTTTCCAATCATAATAAGTATTTTGAATCTTATAGGTATTAGAGCTTTTACCTTTGACAGGGTAATTCCAATATTTCATAATTTGGGCCATAGTGGTAGCCACACAACCCGTTAGACAAGATTGGTTTTCATAAGTTTTGGGTACCAACTTATTATAAAATGTATTTTGACTCCACTTTGTTGTAATCAAAGGATCTTTTGTTAAAGGAATTTCATTGTATTTATGATTCATTTTAGATAAAGGCATTTCTTTTCTATAAAGTAAAGCGTCCCATTCTTCTTTTATTAAAGATCTTTCTTTATCCTCGCCGATTTTTTTTATTTTACTTTTTCTTAAATATTCGTTTGCTGATTGGTATTCTCTAAGAAAGTATAAAAATTCGGGCGATTGATTTCCTTCCGGGTTAAGAGTTGTATCAAATGAATAAGCTAGAATTGGGTGGTTTTCACTTTGTGAAGAAATTATTATAAAACCATTTAAGCTTTTAAAAATGTAGAAACCATCGTATTTTTTATCAAAACGATTGGTAATATTAATTAATTTATTGTGGTTTGAATTTTTTAACTGAATCCTTTGATTTAAAAAATTATTGGCTACAATACGGGCAGTTTTTTCAGAAATATCTTGACTATAAAATGTGTAAGATATAAATATAGCTATAATTAAAATAGAATATTTTAATCTCATCGGAATTGTTTTTTAGTGTTTAAATAATGAAGTAAAATTGTAATTACTATAAATTTATTATTCTAATAACCGTATACTGTTTGGTATAGAATATATGGTTGAATGGAGTGAAAAGATTTTGATGTAATTTTTTTAAATTAAAATAATTACATACTAGGAAAAAATAAATTTATTAAGATAAAACATAAGCTTTTTAAGTTTTTTAGGTTACTATATATCAAATTTACTAAATTATAATAAATAATGTGTAAAAATGATAATATAAAGTTTACTATTCATTATTCTTTTTGCATATCTAATTTATGAATATGATTTGCATAAAAAAACCGAAAGATTGATCTTTCGGTTCTTTTTTAATTAAAATTAAAAACTCATTTTTTAATGAATTTGTAATTTTGCCCCTGAATTTGTAAGAAATAAATATTCGGAGGGAGGTCTGAAACATTTACAAGTATATTATCGTCAACTTTAGATTGCAAAATTTTCACAACACGCGCATTTCTGTCAACTATTGTTAATGTAATAAGTTTTCCTTTTTCCAGTATATTTAAACCTTTTATATTTATAGCATCATGAACAGGATTAGGATATACGATAACGGAATTCTCAGGATTGTCAAATTCAACTGAATTCTTGGCAGGGACATAATTAACACTTAGATTATAACATTTGCCCGGCTCATATGCGCCATTTTTACCATAAACATATACATAATAAATGCCTTTATTTAAATTTTTAATATCAATAATTTCTTTGGTAGTTCCGCTGTTAGTACTACTTCCTATTTCTCTTTTTAAATTATCATAAAGTTTAAGGTCATAATCATTAGGTAAATTTTCTAAAACAACCAAAAGATCAGATTTTTCACCGATATATATTTTATAATAATCATCATCAGTTGAAGAACTTATATCAGAAGAATAGGTCAAGATATTTCTTATTGTATAAGCAGAATCAAAGGTGTTATTAGGCTCATAATTACCCTTACATAATGAATTACTGCTTTCTGTTTGAACTTCTAAATTATAACAAAAAGTAGTATCATAGGCACCTTCATATCCATATACGTATACATAATAATTACCGGCAGGTAAATTTTCAGCTACAATTTTTTCATTTATTGTACCCTTATTTGAACTGCTGTCAATTTCATCACCTACTTCATCAAGAAGTTTTAAATCATAGTTTTTAGGTAAATTTTGAAGTAAAACCGTTATGTCTGATGTTTCACTGATTGTAAATTTATAGTAATCTTTATCTGTTGGAGAACCAATACCGGCTTCGTATACGGTATTCAGATTTATTGGAGTTGCTTTTTCTAACGAATCATTAGATTCAAAATTATTAACACATGGAGAATCTGTTGCGATCGTTTCTACTAATAAGTCATAACATTGAGTAGCATTAAATGCGTTATCAATTCCTTCAACCAATATATAATAAGTTCCGGGATCTAAATTGTCTAGATTAATAGTTTCATCGCTTAGATCTTCATTATAACTTCTTCCTATTTCTCTTTTAGACGAATCATAAACTTTCAATTCATATTTATTAGCTATATTTTGAAGAGTAACCGAGATGTTAGATTTATTATCTAAAATAAATTTATAATAATCAAGATCATTAGGAATACTTATTCCTGCTGAATATGTATTATCAGTTTTAATATGAATGGCATGTTCAAATGAATCATTGGGTTCATAATTATTAATACAAGAATGTCTGGATGTATCAGTATCAATTAAAAGTCTGTAACATTCTATTGGATTTAATTTACCTGTTATTTCAATGTAATAGGTACCTGAAGGAAGATCTTCAATATGAATTACTTTGTTATTGGGTTCATCAAATACTCCTTTAGCTACAAATTTTTTAGATGAATCATATAAATTGAATTCATAACCAAAATAAATATTTTGAAGACTTATATTAACATTAGAAGTTTCTTTTAATGTAAATTTATAATAGTCCAAGTCTCTAGAAGATCCAATAGCCGCATAGTAAGTGGTAAGAACATCAATTGGATAAGCTTCTTCAAAAGATTCATTGGGTTCATAATTAGTACTGCATGTAGGAGCAGCAGGTCCGGAATTGAACGTTAATTCATAACATTCTGACTCATCATATACATCATTATAACCAGATACTTTTAAATAATAGGTACCGGGTAAAAGATTTTCAATTTTAATTCTTTCTCTTGACTCGTTACCAGCAATACTCTTCCCAATTACTTTAAAATAACGATTATATAATGTTATATCATAATCCTTATTGAATTTATTCATTATTACTATTAAATTTGAATTAGTAGTAAAAACAATTTTGTAGTAATCAACATCACCAGGATATCCTATACCTGCATAGTAAGTAGAATCAGAATTTATTAAATAAGCATCAGCAAAAGAATTATTAGGTTCGTAATTATTAACGCAAGCAGATGAAGTAGGGTGTTCAGAGATACTAGTTTGAAAAGTTGTTTCTGCAAAGTTATTTGTATTAGAATAATTAGCAGCGCAATTGGCTGCTACTCTTGCAGTATATGTTGTATTTGCCTTTAAATTTACTAATTCAAGAGAAGATCCTGTAGCTTTATCATTAGCAACAGTCCAATTAGAATCACCACTCGATTTATATTCAATCTTATAACTTTTAAATCTAATATCATTATTCCAATTAAGAGTGGCACTGTTGGATGATATGTTTGATGTTGAAAGACTTGAAGGTGGAACGCAATAAGTATCTGAAGGATAGATATTTATTACTATCATTTGGCTGGATGAATAACCGTGAAGATCATTAATATAATAATATCCGTTAGCCTCTCCTGCCCATCCTAAATTAAGATGTACATAATTATTTGAATCATATCCGTCAGCTATATATGCATGTTCAGCACCCGGGCCTATAGATGAAAAATAAACAGGGAATCCTTGTGAAATTTGATCTTTAATAATATTTAACCATTCCTCATCTGAATTAAAATCGGATCTGTTTTTTAATTCAATATTTGAGCTGTATTTAAAATATTTTTTTAAAGCATTGGGAACTTTTTCACTATGAGCACCTGATCCAATTGGTCCATACATCATATTAACGGAAATTCCGGTATGAGACAAGAGTGTAGCCACCGCATCGATCTCCTCTTCAGTAGAACTTCCTGAAAGCGAGTTAGGCATCTTACTCCATTGATAGTTTGTTTTTTGAAAATTAGCACTTAACTTTTTCCATTTCCAATTATAGAAATAATAAAAATAAGAGGAAGGAATTCGATAAGTTACAGAATCATTTCCTGTAGCAGGATAATCCCAATATTTCATTATTTGTCCTAAAGCTGTTGCAGCAGAACCCGTAAATGTGGGTTGCCCTTCATAGGTTATCGGAGTTTTTTTGTTATATAAAGGAGCTTGATCCCAATTGGTTTTTATCAATGGAGCAATCGAATCCGGAATTATAGCATTAACCGATGGCTTTTTTAATAATTGTGTATAATTTGGAAATTCATTATCGGAAAGTAAAGCATCCCATTCTTTTTTTATTTGTTCCTGATCTTTACTATTAGATTTTTTTAAAGAGTTTTTTCTAAGATTTGAATTGGTATACTGATAGTTATTTAAAATATTTAAGAATTCTGGAGAAGTCTTTTTATTTGTTGGTATGGATGAGTTTAAAGAATAAGCTAAAATCGGATGATTTGCGCTTTCAGCGGATACAATACAGAATCCGTTTCCATTCTCCACTTTGAATACATAAAAACCATCATATTTTTTATCAAAAGTTGATGTAATGTTTGTTAATTTGAATTGTTTCGATAATCTTTTTAAAGGATCTTTAGCTTTCAATTTTAAAAAATTGTTAGCTACTCTTTGAGCAGTTCTTTCTGAAATATCTTGTGCTTGAGAAACACTAAATATAATGAAAGCTGTAATAAAGAGCAACGGTTTAAAATTTATCATAATCAGAGTTTAGGTTAAATTAGTAAATAAAATAATGTTGAGTTTATATTGTATAACAAGTATTCTTACTATTTTATTCAAGATAAAATAATGAAAATATTAGGGATCAAAATACCTTATTATTTAATAAAAAGGTATAAATGCTTAAAATATAATTTATTAAATCTTAATTATTTCATTTCATTTATATATATTTTGGTTAACATAATTCAAATATATAAAAATTATTTATATTATAACAAAATACTATAAACATATAATATATTTATGTTGATAAAAATAAATTAACTTTTTATCAATAGTAATTATATTATTAAGATTTGATACGTAATTAATGTTTTTACTTTATATATTAATAATATTTCTAACATACTATTAGATATAATGAATTTCAAAAAAATATATTTTATGTTTATAAGGAATAATGAAAAGATTAAAGAAAAGTGATTATTGATATAATATAATTTATGATTTAATTTATGTATTATTAGGTAAAAAAATCTGATATTTAAAGTTTAATTTGATTTTATGATATAAATAGTAAAAGTATTTAATCATATTGATTACTTTATAGTTTAAAAAAAATATATATAATAATTAATTTTTGAGAAAGATAAGAGGATTAAAATTTAATATATATAGTGTAAGATTATTTTTAATTGTAAACCTATTGACCAAATAAATTAAATTCAATTATAATTATGACAACATTAGTTTACAATTGATTAATAAGGTTTTTCTAAAATTAAAAAGTTCGATTATAAACCAAAAAGATTGAAGCATATGAATATTTAATTTTTTAAAGATAAAAAAATGGCGTTTAAATTTTGAGAATAAAAGAACACTGTGATTTAATTAAATTTTTATTAAATGATCTTGTGAGTAAAAATATTCTAATAAATAAAAAAAGCCCTGTTATATCAGAACTAATTCATAATTATAATATAAAAATATTAAAATTAATAGAAGAATTTAAAAGTAACTAAAATAAAAGATAAAAAATAATATTTATATTTTTTATTAATCAATAAAGTATTTTTTGAAACAATTATTCAACTAAAGGGGGCAATGGAATTTATAAGATAGATAAACATTATGAATATTGATTTATTTATAATTTTATTAGATATTGAAATTTTATGAATTCAGATTTTTTTGGAACAATAAAAAAGAAGTAATTTATGAAAACTTTATTCTTTATTAAATTTAAAAACAAAATAGAAATTGTAATAATATGTAAATCAGAAATATAAAAAAAACCTAAAATTCATATAAGCAAATTTTAGGTTTTAGGGTGGCCAATGGGTCTCGAACCCACGACCTTCGGAACCACAATCCGACGCTCTAACCAACTGAGCTATGGCCACCGTTTTGGGAATGCAAATATATGAATAGATTTCATATTATCAAACAAAATTTTCAAAATCTTTCAGACCAATCCATTTTTGAGAAGTAAAGCCTTCGCCAGCATCACAGCCTATTAACCTACCCAAATTTTCTGCTCTGTATATAATACTTTTTTTAAAATTAATGGAGGTAATAGGTGTATTAGGTTCTAATGAATTCGGATCATAAAACTGTGTTTTATAGGCCAAACAAGCTTCTATTTTTTTATCTAAAAAATGAGATATATCAATTATAAAATCCGGTTTTTCTTCATTCCATTGAATATAATTGAATATATGTTTAGGTCTCCAAGTATCTTGTGTAACCCCATTATAACTTGTTTGTATTTTTAATAATCCGGATAGAAAACAGGCATCATAAACAAGCTTAGCAGCTTTCCCATGATCTGGATGTCTATCATTTACCGCATTAGCTAAAACAATATCCGGTTTATATTTTCTTATAATTTTAATTAATTCGATTTGATGAGTATCATCATTTTTAAAAAAACCATCTCTGAATTTTAAGTTTTCACGATAAGCAATCGAAAGTATTTTACCGGCTTCTTCGGCTTCGGCTTTTCTGGTAATCGCTGTTCCCCTTGTCCCTAATTCACCTTCCGACAGATCTAATATTCCCACTTTTTTATTTTCAGAAATCATTTTGGCCAGAGTTCCTCCACACCCTAGTTCAACATCATCAGGATGGGCGCCTATGGCTAATATATCTAATTTCATTGGTCAAATTTTAAGTTAAAAAAACTCCAGTAAGTCATTACTGAAGTTTTAAAGTTTGGTATATAAAATTTTTTTACAGTTCAGATTTTACTTTGGACATAAGTTTTTCAATTCTTGCCTTTATATCTGTATTATCAGAAATTTGCCAGGCACTTATGGTAAATGTATTCCCTTTTGTTCTGATCATAAGACCATAATCAGGATTATTTGAAGTCCAAATTCCGGGTGAAGAAGCAGAGCCAAATTCTTGTTGAATCAAAGCTTCCACTTTCTGTACTTTTTCATTGGTAGATTGTATTTCTTCTCTATATTTATATTTTTCTTGAGAATAACCAAATATAGAAGAAAAGGTCATTGTTACTAATAAAATTAAAATTTTAGCATTCATAATATGTTGTTTTAATAAGGCAGAAACCTAAATTACTATTCTTTCCATCAATATTTATGCCAAAAAGATAAAAAAATATACCCATGGTATTACTACTATGGGTATATTTAATTTTTATAATAGTATTACTATATTACTTTTTATAATTTTTGTATTTGTTAAAGAATTTATCAACTCTACCTGCAGTATCAACCAATTTAATTTTTCCTGTATAAAAAGGGTGAGAAGAACTTGAAATCTCCATCTTAACTAAAGGATATTCTACTCCTTCATATTCAATTGTATCTTTTGTTTCTGCAGTAGATTTACATAAAAATACCTCGTCGTTGCTCATATCTTTAAAAACAACTAATCTATAGTTATCCGGATGAATGTCTTTTTTCATTTCTCTAAAAATTTGAGTTGCAAAATTACAATTTTATTTCTAAATAATCAAGAATACTTAGGAAAAAAATATGAGATTCTTCATATTAGAAAAATGTGTTAATATTTAGTCACACAAGTAGTTGATTAATAAGATAAATATATTTGTGTGACAGATTAAAAATACTTGATTATTTAACTAATTTATTTTTTAATCCTTTGTCAATAGCATCTAGAAAATCTTCAGTATTAAGATAATCTTCTCTGGTCATTTGTTTACCTTTTACTAGTAAAGCAAGGTCTTTGGTCATTTTACCTCCTTCAACAGTTTCAATACAAACCTTTTCCAGCGTTTCTGCAAAATTGACAACATCCGGAGTATGATCTAATTTACCGCGATGCATTAAGCCTCTGGTCCATGCAAAGATAGAAGCTATGGGATTGGTAGAAGTTTCTTTACCTTCTTGATATAATCTATAATGTCGGGTAACAGTACCATGAGCCGCCTCTGCTTCAACGGTTTTGCCATCCGGTGTAACCAAAACAGAAGTCATCAAGCCTAAAGAACCAAAACCTTGAGCAACAGTGTCTGACTGCACGTCACCATCATAATTTTTACAAGCCCATACAAAGCCTCCGTTCCATTTCATGGCACAAGCTACCATGTCATCAATTAGACGATGTTCATAAGTAATTCCCAGTTCTTCAAATTTAGATTGATAATGATCTTCATATATTTTCTGAAAGATATCTTTAAATCTTCCGTCATAAGCTTTTAAAATGGTATTTTTAGTGGACAGATATAAAGGCCATTTTTTAGTTAATGCCATTTGAAATGAAGAATGCGCAAACCCTTCAATAGATTCATCGGTGTTATACATGGACATTGCAACTCCGTCATCTTTAAAATCAAAGACTTCCCAAGTTTGAGGTTCACCGTTTTCAGGTGTGAAGGTCATGGTTAATTTACCGGGACCTTTAGTTACCACATCCGTTGCTTTATATTGGTCTCCAAAAGCATGGCGGCCAATTACAATGGGTTGCGTCCATCCTTGCACATATCTCGGAACGTTATTCATAATAATAGGTTCTCTAAAAACTGTTCCTCCAACAATATTACGAATGGTGCCATTAGGCGATTTCCACATTTTTTTTAAGTTAAATTCTTTAACACGAGCTTCATCAGGAGTAATAGTAGCACATTTTACGGCAACATTATATTTTTTAGTTGCTTCTGCAGAGTCTATAGTAACTTGATCGTTAGTTTTATCTCTGTTTTCAATACCTAAATCAAAGTATTTCAGATCTATATCTAAATAGGGGAGAATGAGTTTGTCCTTAATGAACTTCCATATAATTCTTGTCATTTCATCTCCGTCCATTTCAACAACCGGATTAAGTACTTTTATTTTTTGCATGATAACTATTGATTTGTATCAAATATAACAATACTTACCTCAGTAAAACAAATATTTAACCTAATTTTAGTTTAATATAATGAATAAAGATCTTTATGGCACACTTATGTTTAATCGAAGAGTTTGGTAAGGATCTTTAAACAGTAAAGTCTAAAAATGAAAAAGGTTAATAATTACCATTTATTAACCTTTTTATTTTACTAAAAAAATAGATTTTTAAACTCTTATAAATTTTCTACAAATTGTTTTCTGATTAGTTTTTTATTTAATTTTCCCACACTGGTTTTGGGGATTTCTGAAACAAATTTTATATTTTGAGGTATAGCCCATTTACTCAATATTCCGGATTCCGTATATTGTTTTAAATAATCTTTTAATTCATCATGAGTTAACGTCATATTCGGTTTTAAAACAATAAATGCACAAGGCTTTTCACTCCATTTTTCGTCCGGGATTCCAATTACGGCGGTTTCAGCCACAGATTCATGTCCGGTAATAATATTTTCTAATTGAACAGAAGAAATCCACTCACCTCCACTTTTGATAATATCTTTTATTCTATCTGTAATATTTATAGAATTATTTGAATTTATGGTAGCTACGTCTCCTGTATGTAAATATTGTTCACTCCATAATTCGTTTCCTCTTTCTTCGTCTTTAAAATAACCTTGAGTTAGCCAGGGCGCTCGAATAATGATTTCCCCTTGTTCTACATCATTATTTTGGATATGGTTTCCTTGTTCATTGATAATTTTTACGGTTGTAAAAAGAACAGGAGTTCCGGTTCTGATTCTCATTTCAGATTGTTCATCTATATCTAAATTTTTATATTTAGGATCTATGTGAGTTAACGTTATAATTGGACAAGTTTCGGACATCCCGTATCCTGACATAATATCAATATTTTTTTCAAGAGCATTTTTTGCTAACTTTTTGGTTAAAGAAGCTCCACCAATAATAACTTTCCATCCGTTAAAATCAATATCTTTAGTTTCATTGCTCTCTAAAATCATTTGCAAAATAGTAGGTACACAATGAGAGAATGTTGGTTTTTCTTTTGTGAAAATATCAATAAATCCGGTTAAATTAAATTTTCCGGGATATATTTGCTTTAATGAAAAGGTGGTTGCAAGATAAGGAAATCCCCATGCATGAACATGAAACATCGGTGTTAACGGTAAATACACATCATTGGAATTTAAACGACATGCAATTGAACCGGAAAATCCAAAACTGGCTGCCGTATTGTAGGTATGAAGCACCAATTGTCTATGGGTAAAATATACGCCTTTAGGATTGCCCGTTGTACCTGTAGTATAAAATGTTGTGGCAACTGCATCTTCATCAAACTCTTCGAATTCATATGAATCAGAAGCTTCAGCCATCAATTGTTCGTATTCTCCGGTAATACTTAAATTTTCAGAAGTTATTATAGTATCATCATCTTTACAAATGATTAAATATTTTAAAGAGGGCATATCTCCTGCAAATTTTTCCAAAATAGGAAGAAAATCTGCGTGAGCAATGATAACTAAATCTTCAGCATGATTAATAGTATAATGAATTTGCTCAGGAGACAATCTCCAATTAATCATATGAAGAACATTTCCGGTCATAGGAATAGCAAAATAAGATTCGAGATATCGATGACTGTCATAATCCATTACGGCAATGGTTTCGCCTCCGTCTATCCCAAGATTTCTTAACATATTGGCATATCGTTGAACTCGTTTTTTGAATTCTCGATAATTATATCTGGAAATATCTTTGTAAATAATTTCATTATCAGGATTTAAAGTAGTACAATAATCATATAATCCTTTAATGAGCAGAGGAGACTTGTGAGCATTTTTTACAGAGTTAATTTTTTTAAATATCATCTTAAATTATTAAATATGCGCTAATTTACAAAATATAATATTTTATGCTAATGGTTTTTATTATAAATCATATTAATGCTGTTTTAATAGTAGAATTATAGCACAATTTCTAATTAATATAAATATTTGAGCTTGTATATAGATATTGCTTGATGAATTAATAATTATAATTAATTTATTGAATTACATATCTGTTTTGTATAAGAGTAATAAAGCGGAGTAACTACATGCGTTATCATTATGCTGGTTTATATATTTTATAAACGTGAGTAAACTTTGTTGGTATTAATGTATTTAATAAAAATATACAGACAAGTATGTCTATATCTGAAAATTTATTTTATCTTTGTTAAATGGAATTAAAAAATAAGCCCCCCAGAGAAAGAATAGTATACGTAGCATCAAAATTATTTCATCAGCAAGGATACAATGCTACAGGAATCAATGAAATCATTGAAAAAGCCAAGGTTGCAAAAGCCAGTTTTTATCAACATTTTAAATCAAAAGAAAATTTAGCTCTTGAATATTTAGAAGTGCGTCATAAAACCTGGTTTGAAGGATTAAAACGTTTTACTGAAGAAAAAACAACCCCGAAAGAAAAAGTACTATCAGCTTTTGATTATTTAGAACAAATGAATGAAAAAGAAAATTTTCGTGGTTGTTGCTTTCTGAACATGCTATCAGAAATACAACCGGATAATGTTCGCATTTTAAGTGTGATACAAAAACATAAAACAGAACTGCAGAATTTTTTTATTGATATAATAGGTGAGGAAAATGACGCCTTCATTATTTATATGTTTTTTGAAGCATGTATGATCGATAGTCAAGTTTATAGAACACAGAAACTTATAGAGAAAACAAAAAATAACGTCAAAAATTTAATGAAATGAATAGTAAAAAATATCTATCAAAATTTATAAGTAGAGAACGAAGTCCTCTTAAAGTTGATTTTAATTTTTCAATTTTATCGGGAATTGGAGGGTGTTTAGCAATTATGTGTATAGCCTTATTAACAAAATCAACCTCAATTCCTTTTATTATGGCACCTTTCGGCGCAACCTGTGTATTGGCATTTGGTGTACCTGAAAGTCCACTGTCTCAACCTAGAAATATTATTGGTGGACATATTTTATCTTCAATTATGGGTTTAATTGTATCGATGGTATTAAAAAATGAATGGTATTCCCTATCACTGGGAGTTGGATTAGCTATATTTGTTATGCAAATAACGAAGACTACTCATCCGCCGGCAGGAGCAGATCCGCTTATTATTATTACCGGAGGAGTAAAGTGGAACTTTTTAATTAATCCGGTTTTATCAGGAGCAATCGTGTTGGTGATTATTGCATTACTATTCAACAATCTGAGCAAAAAAAGAAAATATCCTAAATTTTGGATTTAATTAATTTATGTAGTGATTAAGTTGAAGAAAGTTCGTAAAAAATATTTAAAATTTATTTTAAGAGCTGATAAGCAAGTAAAGCTATTAAATAGGCTATGCCCGTCATAAAAAATAATTGAATGGTCGGCCATCTCCACGAATTTGTTTCTTTTCTAACAACAGCCAAGGTACTGACGCATTGCATGGCAAAAGCATAGAACAATAAAATGGAAATGCCTGTCGCTAAATTAAATGTTGGCTTCATCGTATTGTGGTTAATATCCTTTCTCATTAGTTCTTTTAATTTAAGATTTTCACTGCCATCATCTTCCAAACTGTATATGGAAGCAATCGTTCCGACAAAAACTTCTCTGGCTGCAAATGAAGAAAGAATACCAATATCAATTTTCCAGTCATACCCTAAAGGTTTAAAAACCGGTTCAATTATTTTTCCGAAATTTCCTAAATAAGAATTTTCTAAAGGAACATCTGCCAGATAATTTGTTTTACCATTTTCGTCTATCTTTCCAAATTTTCCTAATGCCCAAAGTATGACACTTACAGCAACGATGATTTTACCGGCATTAGCTATAAAGCTCAATGATTTTTCAAATAAACCGTAAAATACATTTCTCCAAAAAGGAACTTTATAATTCGGCATATCCAAAATAAGATAGCTTTTATAGTTAGATTTTATTAATTTGTTGGCAATGGATGCACTTATAAAAACCATTATGACTCCCAATAAGTACATAATCATCATAACAATACCCTGTAAATTAATGATTCCATTTCCTTTAGGGATAACTAAAGCGATGATAATTGAGTATACAGGTAGGCGAGCCGAGCAGGTTATAAATGGTGTAACCAAAATTGTAATTAATCGTTCCTTTGTATTTTCAATATTTCGTGCCGACATTATTGCAGGAATAGCACAAGCGGCACCGGATAATAAAGGAACAACACTTTTTCCGTTCAGTCCAACAGGTCGGAACCAACGATCCATCAAAAATACAACTCTAGCCATATAACCGCTTTCTTCCATAAT
This sequence comes from Apibacter sp. ESL0432, assembly GCF_019469225.1. NCBI lineage: Bacteria > Pseudomonadati > Bacteroidota > Flavobacteriia > Flavobacteriales > Weeksellaceae > Apibacter > Apibacter sp. ESL0432. Next base: position 622,197 of record NZ_CP048266.1, read on the forward strand.
CAACAGAAAGAAAAATAAAATTGCAATTTGAGGGACAAATACAGCAACTCCACTGATACCGGGAATTATACCTTGCGTAATGAGCTCCGATAGTGGTCCGTTCGGTAAATAGGCTTCGAGAAGTTCACTAGTATTAGCAAATAGAGTTTCAATCCAATCTTGAGGATAGCCTGACAAAAAAAATAAGGCTTGAAAAATTAAAAATAAGATTGAAAAAAATAAAAAATATCCCCAAAAATGATGCGTTGCAATTTTATCGAATTTGTTCGTGAAAGTCTGATAGTTTGGATCTTTATAGACCACTTTTTCTACAAGATCGTCAATTTGGCGATGCCTTAAAATAGTTTCTTTAAGTTGAAGCCTTTTAGGAATCAACTTATACTTATTTATAATTTCCGATACATTTTCACGATACGCACTCGGGATGTTGTTCGTTTTTGTTTGAGCCAAGAAAAGCCAAGCGAGGTAGTCATCAATTTCAAATTTATTGGATAATTCTCTTACCGGTTTTTCAAATTCTTTAGGATATTGAAAAGTTTCGAACGATTCATTGACAAAACCATTATATATAATTTCTTTTAATTCATCAATACCTTTACCTTTCCTGGAACTAACAAGCACAACAGGAGTAGAGAAATAATCGGCTAAATTTTTGTCTCGAATTAGAATTCCTTCTTTTTCAATATTGTCAATTTGATTAATAACTAAAATAGTAGGAATTTTTAAATCTTTGATTTGTTCATACAGAAATAAACTTCTTTTCATATTATGAACATCGGCCACTACTATAATAATATCAGGATAGTAAGGATTATCAGGATTGGCAAGAATTGTTAATACCACCTCTTCATCAGCAGAAGAAGGACAAAGACTGTATACCCCGGGAAGGTCAATTAGCCTATAGTCAGTATCTTTATAAGTAAGCTTACCTTCTTTTTTTTCAACGGTAATACCCGGATAATTTCCGGTTTTTTGATGTAATCCGCTTAGTTGATTAAAAAGTGTTGTTTTTCCGGCATTTGGATTTCCTATGAGAGCAATAGTTTTAATACTCATTGTTTTTCTATTGCATTTCTATCAATATACAATCTGCTTCTTCCTTACGCAGCATAACCGTGCTTTTCTCCTTACCGTATTCAATAAAAAGAGGACCGTTCCAAGGAGCCTGACGTTTTAATTTAACAAAAACACCGGGAACTATTCCCATTTCTAAAATCTTAGTGGGTATATCTTCTTCAGAAAATCCTATAACTTTTGCTTGTTGTGCTGGTTTTAAAAATGAAAGGGATTTATGGGTAAGCATGATTTTATAACTAAACACCTTTTTTAATATTCTCTAGCAAATATATGAATTATTTGTATTTAATCTAAATAAAATCAAAAATTATTTAATAGACTAGATACCAAAAGATTCTTAATATAAAACTACCACTAAAACTTAAGGTATATTATCAAATTAAAAATTAAAGAAATAGAAATTTATTAATTTCTTAAAAATCCTATAGTTTTGCTACACTATGACATTTATAATGATGAGAAAAGCAGTATTTATGTTCTTTATTATGACATCTATTATAATGCAAGGAGGAGGGTTTAGGGTATCACTTCAAGGAGCTAGACAAGCAGCTATGGCACATACCAGTGCTCATGCCAGAGATGCAAGCGTTGCTTTCTTCAATCCGGCAGGTATATCATTTATACCCTCAAAATTAAGCATTGCAGCGGGAACTTTCATAATAATGGGAAATGCTGATTTTCAAAATAAGCCTACTTTATATAAAACAAAAACAGATAATCCGGTAAGTACGCCTTCTCTGTTTAATATAGCCTATAAAGCCACTGATAAACTATCCGTTGCATTTAGCTTTACTACTCCTTTCGGCAGCAGCGTCGATTGGGGACAAAATTGGGAAGGTAAAGATTTAATTACTAAAATTACTATTCGGTCGTATTTCTTTCAACCAACTGTAGCCTATCGTCTAAATGATTGGTTTAGCGTGGGTGCAGGATATATATATGCATTAGGAAGCGTTAATCTGCAAAAAGCTATATCATCAATAGACGGAAGAATGAAACTTGTTGATAAAAATGCAACCGGTAATGGGTATAATGTAGGTATGTATATCAGACCGATTAAAGATTTGGATCTCAGTATAGCCTATCGTTCTAATATCGATATTCATGCGGTCAATGGAAAAGCCCGGTTTTACCTTCCAAAATCATTAGTTGGAAGTGAATCATTTCCTACGGAAAATGACCGATTTAATGCAAAGTTACCCCTTACCTCTGAAATCACGCTGGGATTAACTTATAGGCTTTTGCCTCAATGGACGATTTCCACCGATTTGAATATTTCAGGATGGAATAAATATAAAGCTTTGACAATTGATTTCAATCAAAATAAGGTAGGCAATGATCCCAACGATCCAACGATATCCACATCGCCTAAAAATTTACATAACACTCATACATTTAGAGTGGGTTCAGAATATTCCGTATCTGATAAGTTGGATGTTCGTTTAGGATACTACTACGATCCTTCACCTATCAGTAAAGACTATTGGAGTCCGGAAATGCCAAGTACAGATAATAATGCCATAACCGGAGGTATTGGTTATAAATTCTTAAAAGATAAATTAATGCTTGATATGACAGGGATGTATTATGTTGGTAATTCAAGAAAAGTAGTAAATAAATTTTATAATTTCAAAGGAGATGTCAAGATGCATAGCTTTATGTTCGGGCTGGGATTAGCTTGGAATCCTTTTTAAAATATTAGAAATGAGTAAGAATATACTAATGCTTTGGTTAGGAATGTTTATTTTTTTCCTTTCATGCAATAATGACTTTAATGAAGATATACATACGGTATTTAGTTCGGGAGATGCAAATTTTTCTAAATATATAGCCTTAGGAGATTCGTTTACTGCAGGTTTTAGAGATAATGCACTGTATATATCAGGACAAAAGGAATCCTTTCCGTTAATGATTGCCGAGCAAATGAAGCGTTCAGGCTGCCAAAAATTTAATATTCCTTTTATGGCAGATGAATTAGGAGGAATTCCGAGTGCGAAAGTGGATAATAAAAAAATATTGGTTGTAGCCGAAGGTTCTCTTGCTCCGGTTACCAGTAAGGGTGTAGGAACAACTACACTGGCAAATATATATTCAAAAGATGGATATCAAAATATGGGTATACCGGGAGCTAAATCATTTGATTTGCTTACAGCGGGATATGGAAATCCGACTCATTTAGCTTCCAAAAAATCCAATCCTTATTTTGTACGATTTGCTTCTAAGCCCAATGCAACGGTGGTAGAAGATGTAATGGAACAAAATCCTACCTTTTTTTCTTTATGGATTGGAATTAATGATATTTTAAGCTATGCCACTTCCGGAGGAGATGGATCGGCTGTGATTACAGATATTTCAACTTTTCAGAATGCTTATAGTACATTGGTACAAACACTTACCTCAAATTCGGTAAAAGGAGTGGTAGCTACAATTCCGGAAGTTACCGATTTTCCTTTTTTCAATAAAGTTTCGTCCTTACCTTTTAAAGCCAATCAATTTACACCGCAGCAAATAAAAAATTTAAATGCTTCCTATCAAAAGTATAATTCCGGTTTGGATCAAGCAAAAGCAAAAAATTTAATTTCAGAGGAAGAAGCCGCAAATAGAAAAATTGTTTTTATTGAAGATAAAGCTAATGGAGGAGTAATAATAGATAAGAATTTAACAAATTTAGATGCGATGGGACTTCCTTCTATAAGGATGTCTACATCAAAAGATTTATTTCTATTGTCGGTATCTTCCATTTTAAAAACGGGAGGAGGAACTTCAAAACCTATAGAGGATCAATATGTTTTGACCGATAAGGAGATTCTAACCATCAAAGATGCAACTCAAGCATTTAATGAGAGCATTGAAACTGTAGCAAAACAGTATAATCTGGCAATCACAGATACAAATTCACTAATTAAAAATTTAAAAACAAAAGATGGTATTCTTTACAACGGAGTAAGTTATACCAATGAATTTATAACAGGAGGATTTTTTTCATTAGATGGTATACATCCAACCGGAAGAGGGTATGCAATTATAGCTAATGAATTTATTAAAAGTATAAACTTTAAATTTAAATCGAATCTTCCTTCCGTTAATCCTAATCTATATCAAGCAGTTAAGTTTCCTTAAAGATAAAGTAAATATTTAATAAAACTGAACAAATTTTGTTCAGTTTTATTATGGTATGATTAAAAAAATCATAAATTTGCAGTACTCGTTTTCAGAAAATATTTTTAACACATATAAATGATTCAACCAGTCCATATTTTCTCGACTAGAGAAAGTGTTTCTTTAGCAGAAAAAATATCACAAAGTTATGGAATGCCCCTAGGGAAAATGAGTTTCTTTGATTTTAGTGATGGTGAATACCAACCCTGTTTAGAAGAATCGGTAAGAGGTTCCAGAGTCTTTATTATAGGGTCAACATTTCCACCGGCAGATAATTTGATGGAAATGTTGTTAATGATAGATGCAGCCAAAAGAGCATCTGCAGATAAGATAACAGCTGTAATTCCCTATTTTGGTTTAGCGCGTCAAGATAGAAAAGATAAACCTCGTGTTCCGATAGGAGCAAAATTAGTAGCCAATTTATTGACTGCTGCCGGTGCAACGCGTGTTATGACTATGGATTTACATGCTGATCAAATTCAAGGATTTTTCGAAATTCCGGTTGATCATCTATTTGCGTCTGCAATATTTATTAATTATGTAAAATCACTAAATCTAGACAACTTAACCATTGCATCTCCGGATATGGGAGGAGCAAAAAGAGCAAGAACCTATGCGGGATATTTAGATGCTGATGTGGTTATTTGTTATAAGGAAAGAAAAAAAGCCAATAATGTCGATTTTATGACTTTAATCGGTGATGTTAGAGGAAGGAATGTGATTTTAGTAGATGATATGATTGATACTGCAGGGACTTTAACTAAAGCGGCTGATATATTAATGGATGCAGGAGCAACCAGTGTACGAGCCATGGCAACACATGCTATTTTTTCAGGTGCTGCTTATGATAGAATCAACGATTCTAAATTGGAGGAAGTGATTGTAACTGATTCAATTCCTTTAAAAAATACTTTGGTAAGTAAAATAAAAGTGTTATCTTGCGCCCCTTTGTTTGGAGAAGTGATGAACTTGGTACATAACAGAGAATCAATAAGTAAAAAATTTATAATGTAAATATTATATGAAATCAATTACAATTCAAGGAGAAAAAAGAGAAAGCGTAGGTAAAAATTCTTCAAAAGCCTTACGTAATGCTGAAAAAGTTCCTTGTGTTGTTTATGGAGAAAAAAATGTAATCCATTTTTCTACTAAAGAAAGAAGCTTTACTGATTTAGTTTATACTCCTGAAGCACACACAGTTACTTTGGAAATAGATGGAGAAAAAATAGATGCTATTTTGCAAGATCTACAATTTCATCCGGTAACAGATAAGATAATCCATGCTGATTTTTATCAAATAAATCCGGAAAAATATGTTACTATGGAAGTACCTGTGGTAATAACCGGTAGAGCAAAAGGAGTTGTTAGAGGAGGTGTATTACGTGTTAACTTAAGAAAACTTAGAGTTAAAGCCCTTCCAGCAAATTTACCGGATGAGATTGTTATAGATGTAACTTCTCTAGATGTTGGTAATAAATTTGAAGTATCTAAAGTTGATTTAAAAGATTACCAAATATTGCATCCGGCTAATACTGTAATTGCAGCTGTGAAAACATCTAGAAATGTTAAGGCTGCTTCTGCAGATGACGAATCAGAAAACTAATACTCATAAAGTTTTCGAAATTAATTTAGAATCTATAGTATTCTATATAAATCAAAATAAAAGCTGTTCAAAACGAACAGCTTTTTTATTTTTTATAAAATATAACTAATTTGTTATAATTAAAAAGTTTATCACTTTTTTAATTTTAAATTATTGTTTTTTCTTTATTCCTTGTGAGCATAATTATTGAAATGATTCCCATTATAATCATTAACAACATTTGTAAACTGTGAGCAAGTATTGCATAAGAATAGCCAATATCTTTACCTTCATCTAGAGATTTTCCGGATTGTAAATATAAAGCTGAAAACCCGATCATCATTGCAAGGTGAAAAGCACCTATGCCTCCCGAGGCAGGTACTAACATGCCTAAAGTTCCTACGGCTAAAATATAAAAGCCTGTTTGGATAGGAAGAGAAGAAGTTTCTGGCAAGGCAAAAACTACAAGATAAGAAGCAAAAAAATAACATATCCATATTCCGAAGGACAATAAAATAAACTTCACTCTTTGTTTTAATTTAAAAACTGAAACTAAACCGTCAATAATTCCTTTTATGAAAAATACTATTTTTTTAATAATTGATAATTGAAGCAATTTTTTTCTGAATAAATACATTAGAATACAGCATAATAAAATTACGACAAGTATAGAAATATAAAGTGTGTAATTTTTTTCATCAGGATTATTCGTTTTATTCTTACTTAGTAATTCAAAAAAAGACAGTAATGTTGAATAATTAAAAACTAAAGCTAAAAGAATAAAAAATAACATAAAAAATAAGTCGATAATTCTTTCAGTAACGATAGTCCCAAATGAATTGGTAAAAGGTACTTTTTCTACGGTTTGTAAAGCAGTTGCTCTTCCTATTTCTCCCATTCTTGGAATTCCTAAGTTTAAAAAATACCCAAATGAAAGAGCCCATAAAGCATTTGAATTTTTAATTTTATAGCCCATGGGTTCTAAAAGTAAATTCCATCGGACAGCTCTGATCCAATAAGCCCCTAAACCGAAGATAGCAGCCATGCTTATCCAAAAATAGTTTGCTTTTTTTGCGGTTGATATGGTTTTTTCTATAAAATCACCACCTAAGCTTTTAGAAACTAAATACATTAGTCCACCGGCAATTATAACAGATATACAAACCGTAAGGGTATTTTTTAATTTTTTATTCATGAATTCAATGTATTATTCAGACCAAAATTATAATTAATCGTATAATCTCCAAAATCAAAAAATTTAAAAATATATAAAATATAAATAGTTAAAAAATTGTAATAATTAAACATAAATTTAATGAATTTATAATTAATATATTATAATTTAAATAATTAGTTAAGATTATAAGATACAATATTATTTAAATAAAGATAAAGTATTTATAATTTATAAATAAATAATGTAGTAGTTTTTTAATGGTTTGTAATGATATAATTTATTTTACTCTTTATCTTATTTGAATGTTATCAATCAAACGGATGTCTCCGGCATGGACTGCTATAAAAGCCCTATAGTGTTTAGAGGGGTCAAAAGACTGAGCCGTTTGTAGTGATTCTTCTTCAGTTATAGTAAAATATTCCAATTTTAAATCTGAATTGAGATACAATTTTTCAATTTTGCAAATCACATTTTCAGGAGCATAATGGGATGATAATTCTTTAGCTTTAAGTAATGATTGATATATAAATAATGATTTTTTCTTAAATTCCTCAGTAAGCCTCATATTACGCGAACTCATAGCTAAACCGTTGGATTCACGAATGATTGGCATTCCTAAAATCTCGACAGGCAATTGTAAAGTTTTGACCATTTGGCGGATAATTTGTAACTGTTGAAAATCCTTTTCACCAAAATAGGCTTTGGTAGGCTGAACTTGTAATAACAAACGCTTTACAACCGTTGCCATACCTTGGAAATGACCCGGGCGAAAAGCTCCTTCCATAACAACATCCAATCCGTTCATATCTATTGATTCACATTCCAACCCATTTGGGTATAAATCTTCAACGCTTGGTAAATATAATGCGTCGCAACCGACACTTTCCAATTTTGCAATGTCTGCTTCTTCCGTGCGAGGGTATTTAATCAAGTCCGCTTGATTATTAAATTGCGTAGGATTTACAAAAATGCTGCCTATAGTATATTGATTATCTTCAATAGCTTTTTTAAAAAGAGAAAGGTGGCCTTCGTGAAGTGCACCCATAGTAGGAACAAATCCTAAAGTCAATTTTTTAGCGTGGATATATTGAATGAAATCAAATAATTCATTTCTGGTTTTTAATAATAACATACTTTAGATTTAAATGACGAATGTCATGGTTTAAAATGCAAACTTACTACAGTTTGATTAATTTTTTGTAACTTTGTTAAATTATAATCAGCCTTCAATTTATAATGAGTTCAAAAAGAATACTTCACGTTACTTCAGAATTAGTACCATACTTTGACGAAAATCCGATTTCATCAGGAGTTTACAATTTAGCCAAACAAATGTTTGCACAAGGAAATGATGTTAGAATCTTTATGCCTAGATTCGGGCAAATAAATGAAAGAAGATTTCAGCTTCACGAGGTAATCAGGCTATCAGGTATGAATTTGATTATAAATGACCTAGATCAGCCATTGGTTATTAAAGTTGCTTCTCTTCCGGGAGAAAGGATGCAAGTTTATTTCATTGAAAATCATGAATATTTCAAAAGAAAATCTCCCTATAAAGATGAAGCAAATGAATGGTTTGAAGATAATGATGAAAGGGCTGTTTTCTTTACCAAAGGTGTTTTAGAAACAATAAAAAAATTAAATTGGATACCCGATATCATTCATTTACATGGATGGATGGCCAGCTTTTTACCAATTTATTTGAAAACTAATTATGCTAATGATGCATTCTTCAGTGATATAAAAGTGATCACATCGGTTTATAACCAAGGAAGTAACGGGATTTTCAGCAATAATCTTAAAGATATTTTGGAATTTGATAATATAGATACAAGTAAATTAAATTACTTAACTGATAACAAATACGTAAGTATTATCAAAGAAGCCATGAAAGGATCCGACACTATTGTAAAAGGCGAAGAAGTTTTAATTGACGAATTGGAAGACATGTTTAAACAATCAAGCAATCCTAAATTTGATTTTATTCAAAATGAGGATGTCAAAGAAATTTATCACGTCACCAGCGAAATAAAGATCCAAGAGTAAAACAACTATGAAAATATTTAAGTCTCAAGTAAAGTTATTAGCTCTAACTTTACTTCCAACCTTTTTTTTATTAAGTTGTGAAAACGATACAACAGATATTGGAGCTAATCTAATACCTGATAAATTAGAAGGAAATAAAACATTTGTTGATCTGGTTGCGTATAATATTTCTAACAACGATACTATTCGAGCAGATTATAACACTCTAGGAAGTGGATTGATCGGTATTTATGAAGATAATACTTTTGGGAAATCAAAAGCCTCTTTTAATATTCAAGTAAGACTAAGTACAGCCGATGAAATCAAAGGGACTATCCAGCAAGTCGATTCTGTTGTGTTAAGCCTCAATCCGGCGTTCAATTCCTCTTCTTACAAAGAAAAGAAAATCATTTTAAATCCCGGAAGTACCAGTGGTGTCGATACTATAAAATACGTTAAAAAATATACATTAGCTTCCTATTTAGGTAAAGCAGGTAATTCCATGGAAGTTAATGTAAATAGGATTAATACATTTTTGGAATCAACCTCTTCTAAGTTTTATTCCAATAAAACAGTTGATGTTGGCGATAAATTAGGAACTGCACTATTAGGGGATTCACTGACCAGTATATCGGTAAAAACAAGTGATGGAAAAGTTATTTCAGAACCTACTGCTGCCGGATATAGAATAAAATTAGATCCCGATTATTTCTACCAATATTTTTTCAGTAAAAAAGGAAGCGCAGATATTAGTGATAATTCACGATTTATTCAGTATTTTAAAGGAATTAAAATACAACCGGTCGATGAAAATTCTAAATTCATGTTCAATTTCCCGATAAGCAAAATGACCTTAATTGCTTATTATAGATATAAAGATCAATCATCAGATAATTATACACCTGCAACTTATTCATTTACCATGAATTCGGCCTATAATTCAATGGTAGGAGAATATAACTTTTATAATCGTAATACTGCCAGTTCCCAATTTAAGCAGCAAATGCAGAATCCGGATAAGCTGTCAGGTGAATCCATTTTATTTTTACAAGGTATGGGAGGGCCTTCCATTCATCTTAAATTAGATGATTCACAATTAGAAGCAATAAAAGATTCGGTACAAAATCACAATTGGGCTATTACGGGAGCAAAATTGAAATTTTATCTTACAGAAAACGTACAGTCAAAACCTGATTATATATACGGATATAATTATACACAAAAGAAGTTTTTGCCTGATTTAACTTTTTATTCCGGTTTAGCGGGTTATTTCTTTAATCCAAAGTACGATTTTGAAACTAATCCCCAATATTATACACTGAACGTTACCAAACAAATCAAAGATATTGTAGAAAAAAATAAACCTAATGATGAAATACTTGTAGAAATGGGTAATTTTATAACCCGTTCTACCAACAGTAATGAATATTTAGGATATTCAAAGACGACAAGAGCTTATGAACCTTTCCGATTAACTTTTTATGGTAATAAAAATTCAGAAGATAAAAAGTTAAGATTAGAAATACTTTATACTAAAAATTAAATATATATTTAATATAGAAAAATATAAAAACATTAAATTATGTGTGGAATAACTGGATATATTGGAAATAAAAAAGCCTTACCCATCATATTAAACGGTTTAAAAAGGTTAGAATATAGAGGTTATGATAGTGCGGGCATAGTTTTAAATGAAAACGGAGCCTTTGAATTAAGAAAAACAAAAGGTTCAGTATCCGATTTAATAGCTAAATGTAAAGATTTAAACTCAGAAGCAACCGTAGGAATAGGCCATACAAGATGGGCTACCCATGGAGTTCCCAGTGATATAAATGCACACCCTCATATATCAAATAACGGTAAATTAGCAATTATTCACAACGGTATTATTGAGAATTATGGAACTTTAAAAATAATGCTTACCTCTAAAGGATATACATTTAAAAGTGAAACCGATACAGAAGTATTAGTGAACTTGATACAGTATATGCAAGAGACACAAAACGTAGATTTATCAACAGCTGTCAGATATGCTTTAAATGAAGTTGTAGGTGCTTATTCCATAGCAGTTATGGAAGTAGATAAACCACAAGAAATCGTAGTAGCAAGATTAAGTAGTCCTTTAGCAATAGGAATAGGTGAAAATGAATATTTCATAGCTTCAGATGCCTCTCCTTTCATTGAGTTTACCAATGAGGTTGTTTATCTTGAAGACGGAGAAATGGCGACCATAACTCTAAAAGGAGTAGATGTATATAAAATAAAAGATAATTCTAAAGTAAATCCCCAAATTCATGAACTAAAAACAAGTTTAGAGAAGATTGAAAAAGGAGGTTATGAACATTTCATGCTAAAAGAAATCCACGAACAACCCCGATCTATTATGGATACCATGCGTGGAAGGCTATTAGTAGATGAAGACATAATTCAAATGGCGGGAATATGGGATTATCAAGAAAAATTTTTAAATGCTGAAAGAATAATAATTATTTCATGTGGAACTTCTTGGCATGCCGGTTTGGTTGGAGAATATCTTATTGAAGATTTAGCCAGAATACCGGTTGAAGTAGAATATGCCTCTGAGTTTAGATACAGAAATCCGATAATAACAGATAAAGATATCGTTATTGCAATATCTCAATCAGGAGAAACAGCAGATTCAATTGCTGCATTAAAATTAGCAAAAGAAAAAGGGGCATTCATCTACGGTATTTGTAATGTTATCGACTCTTCAATAGCACGTTTAACTGATGCCGGTTCTTATACTCATGCAGGTCCGGAAATTGGTGTTGCTTCCACCAAAGCATTTACTGCTCAACTTGCCCTATTGGCAATGATAGCACTTAAATTAGCTAAACACAAAGGTACCATAAGTAAAGAGCGATTCAACAGTCTAATCATAGAGTTGGAAACTATACCGGAAAGGGTAGCAGAAGTTATCAAAAATACAGAAAATCAAATTAAAAAGATTGCAGAGCAATACGTTGGAGCAGGAAACTTCTTATATTTAGGTAGAGGTTATAATTATCCTATCGCCTTAGAAGGTGCTTTAAAATTAAAAGAAATATCCTATATCCATGCAGAAGGATATCCGGCAGCAGAAATGAAACACGGGCCTATAGCTTTAATTGATGAAAATATGCCGGTTGTTGTCATTGCACCTAAAAAAGGATATTATGAAAAGATTGTAAGTAATATACAGGAAATTAATTCAAGAAAAGGAAAAGTAATTGCAATAGTTACCCAAGGCGATAGCGTAGTTAAAGATATGGTAACCGAATCCATTGAAATTCCTGATGTTTCAGAATGCTTTACACCGCTATTATCCGTTATCCCTTTACAATTGTTAGCGTATTACATAGCTGTATTACGAGGGGTTAATGTAGATCAGCCTAGAAATTTAGCAAAATCTGTTACCGTTGAATAAACGCTAGATCATGAATTATTAAATATATAAAAGACTTGATTACCAAGTCTTTTTTTATTAGAAAAAAGAATGGATTATCGATATATATTCAACAAAAATCATAAAAATTCAGTAACTTTAAAATTAAAAATACGCATAAAAATAGATTAATTTTACAAAAAATAATAAATTATGAATAAAAAAGTAATCTTAATGATTCTGGATGGATGGGGAATAGCCACAGATAAAAGTGTATCTGCTATTGACCATGCTCATACACCTTTTATGGACAGCTGTTTTCAAAAATATTCCAATACCACTTTAGTAACTTATGGATTGGATGTTGGATTACCTAAAGGTCAAATGGGAAATTCAGAAGTTGGGCATATGAATTTAGGTGCAGGAAGAGTGGTTTATCAAAATTTGACGAAGATTAATTTAGCCGTAGAAAACGGAACCTTAGGAAATGAAGAAGAATTAAAAAAAGCATTTGAGTACGCTAAACAAAATAATAAACCGGTACACTTCATCGGATTAGTATCCAACGGAGGTGTTCACTCACATATAAGCCATTTAAAAGCATTAGTAGAAGCGGCAAACTCTTCGAATGTACCTAATGTTTTTGTACACGCTTTTACCGATGGGAGAGATTGCGATCCGCAAAGTGGTAAAGGTTTTATAAAAGATACGATCGAATTTTGCAAAGATAACAATGCAAAATTAGCTTCTATTGTAGGCAGATACTATGCTATGGATAGAGACAAACGTTGGGAAAGAGTTAAAATAGCATATGATGTAATGGTAAATGCTGAAGGAAATAAAACAGAAGATCCTTTACAAGCTATACAGCAATCGTATGAAGACGGAATTACCGATGAGTTTCTTATGCCTATCGTTGTAACTGAAAATAACAATCCGGTAGCCAAAATACAAGAAGGAGATGTGGTGATCTGTTTTAATTTCCGTACCGACAGACCGAGAGAAATAGTTGATGTTTTATCTCAACATGACCATCCGGAAGTTGGAATTAAAAAATTGGATTTATATTTTGTTACTATGACGGAATATGATGAAACATTCAAAAACATTCATGTCATATTCAAAGAAGATACGATTAAAAATACAATCGGAGAAGTGATAGCAAATGCTGCTCTAAAACAAATCAGAATTGCCGAAACCGAAAAGTATCCACATGTGACATTCTTTTTTTCAGGAGGAGAAGAAAAAGTATTTGAAAATGAAAAAAGAATTTTAGCCCCATCTCCTAAAGATGTCCCAACATATGATTTAAAACCTCAAATGGCTGCATATGATATAAGAGATGCTATTATTCCCGAACTAGAAAAAAAAGAAGTTAATTTTGTATGTCTCAATTTTGCCAATGCGGATATGGTAGGTCATACCGGAGTATTTGAAGCAGCAGTTAAAGCAGCAGAAGTAGTAGATGAATGTGCCGGAGATATTTGTAAAGCAGCGTTAGAAAACGGATATACAACTCTGATTATTGCAGATCACGGAAATTCTGACAAAATGAAGAACGAAGACGGCTCACCAAATACTCAACATACTACTAATTTAGTACCTTTAATTGTAGTTGATAATCAAAAATACAATTTAAAACAAGGTAAACTGGGAGATATAGCACCTACTATTCTAACATTAATGGGCTTACCGATTCCTTCAGAAATGACAGGAAATGTTTTAATTGAGAAATAATTAGGAAAAATTTAAATTATAAAAAAAAGAGATATTTATAATATCTCTTTTTTTTATAGTTATAAATAGTTGCTAAAATATAGAACAGTATGAGAATTAATTTTGTTTATTTTTATTATATAGAGATAAAGTTTATCAAAATAGGGCTATTTATTTTTAACAAGCATTTAACTAATGTAAAAATACTATCTACTTTCAAATACGTAAATTTGTAAAATTTGAAAAATTCACTAAAAATCATTATTATTATGTCATTTAGAGCACGATTAGAGGTAGCCGGAAGAAAATATAATATTATCAATGTAAATTATTCATTAGCGCAAGAAACAGATCCAACCGGGCGACCATCAGCACAAATTAGAGGAGGAAGAATTGAGATAACTCTAAGATCAACTAATGAAACTCGTTTTTTTGAATGGATGACTAATAGCTATGAAAAGAAAAATGGCAAAGTAGTCTTTACAAAAAAGGATTCTAACACTCCCTTAAAAGAATTAAATTTTACAGACGGTTATGTAGTAAAATATAAAGAAAAATTTGATTCCTTAGGATTAGGTAGATCCTCGATTACAGAAACATTTACCATATCAGCAAAGGCTATAAGTATGGGATTAGGAGAACATGTTAATGAATGGATAGGATAAAATCCATGCTTATTTTATATATATATATACAAATAAAAAAAGCAAATCAATAAGCCGGATTTTGTCATTTTCATTACTGAAAAGCCTTGTTATTTATCTAGAATAAGAATTACTCCTTATTTCAATCTGCTTACCCCCCGGCATCGGACGGATAGCCCTTATAAATCCGGTATACATAGCATTGCACCTCACAGAGTTTACCTGATTTCACTACAGCCGAACTGTACTTCCTTTCTGTTGCACTGGTCCTCATCTTACGATGGACGGGCATTACCCGCTGTGATATCCTTTGGTGTCCGGACTTTCCTCTTCTATAAAAAATAGAAGCAACAAGGTTGATTTGCTTTTTGCAAAATTACGATATTTTTCAATATTCAAAAATGGACTTAAAATATTAGTTGTTTATATTTGCTTTTAAATTTAGGAATGAATGGATTTAGACGAATTACTGGAAGGTAAAATATTTTTAATAGATAAGCCGTTAGATTGGACTTCATTTGATATAGTAAATAAAATTAAATGGAAAATAAAAAAGCAATTTAATTTAAAGAAAATCAAAGTAGGTCATGCGGGAACATTAGATCCCAAAGCAACCGGTTTATTAATTGTATGCGTTGGTAAAGCAACCAAACAAATACAACAAATTCAAGATGCATCCAAGATCTATTCCGGAGAAATTAAATTAGGAGTGGAGACTCCTTCCTATGATTTAGAAACAGAGGAATGTAACCCTAAAGAATACAATCATTTACAAATTAAAGATATTGAAGAGGCAGTACAGGATTTCATAGGGGAATCCATTAGTCAAAATCCTCCTGTATTTTCTGCTTTAAAAAAAGATGGGAAAAGATTGTATGAATTTGCAAGGAAAGGAATAGCTATTGAAGTTCCCTCTCGTGAAATTTCCATTTACGATTTTAAAATCACTAACATTAATCTGCCTTATGTGGAATTTTTAGTCCATTGCAGTAAAGGGACCTATATCCGTTCATTAGCTCATGATTTTGGACAAAGCTTAGGAGTTGGAGGGTATTTGACTAAATTGCGAAGGGAGAAGATTGGAGATTATGATATCAAAGATTCAGATAATTCCATAATAATTTAACTTAACATTTTGATAGTAAAGCCGATTTATTTTATCGTGCAATAACAACTTCAATACCTAAATCTTCGAATCTTTCAACATCTCTTTTTTTAATGCCTTCATCGGTAATTAAGACATGTATTTTATCCAAATCAGTTATTTTACCAAATCCCCTTTTACTAATTTTGGTAGAATCTGCTAAAACAATAACCTTTTCGGAATTTTGAATCATCAATTGATTCATTTTAGCCTCCATAGTACTTGAAGTGGAAAGGCCAAAATCAAAATCGACTCCATCGCCGCCAATAAAAAGTTTACTGCAAGAATAATTACTGATCATTAATTCCGCATAAGGCCCCATAACAGACCCAGACTTAGTTCGAACGTCTCCTCCCAGTTGTATTACATCAAAATTTGGATTACCGTATAATAGCATAGCTGATTTTAAAGAAGAGGTAAGAATGGTTAACTTAGTATAATTATTTTCAATTACCTGAGCAACCATTTGTGTGGTAGTTCCTGATGAAATCGTAATAAAATCATTATCTTCAATAAAATTAAGAGCCGCTTTGGCTATTTTCGATTTCTCTTCAACCTGTAGCGTTTCCTTTTTATTAACATGTCTTTCCTTAACAATAAAAGATTCTCGAGTTGCTCCGCCGTGGGTTCTGTATAATTTACCGATCTTCTCCAGATGAGTCAAATCTTTTCTAATGGTAACGGCAGACACATTTAATTTTTTACATAATTCAGTTACAGAAACATAATGATTGAAATTTAATTCTTCTAAAATTTCCTGTTGTCTTATATTATTTATGTTATTGTTCTTCATAGGTAGATATATAATGACATGGATGAAATTAAATGTAATACTTTGTGATTCAAATTTACGAAAATATTTGAATTGTCAGAAGAATGTAACATAATTAGTTTCGATATTGAAAATAATTAAATTAATATATAAATAATTGTCAATCAATAACAAAGATAATAAATTATTTCTCTTTAACCTATTTTTATACTAAAATTATTTTAATATTTATAAAAAAAAATTTTGTTTTATTATTGTTTAGTTTCGATTTAGTAAATACATTTGTTACGTTTTAATTATATAAAACACAAAGCTCAAAAAAATAAAATTATAAATCAAAACTAAATCAAAGATTATGGATTCAGTCATTGCAACAAAATTTATAGGAGAATTACTAGGTTCTTTTTCATTAATTGCCTTAGGATGTGGGATAAGTATGAATCTTACCTTGGACAAATCATACGGCGAAGGTAATAAGGCAGCATTAAGCGGGCCACTTGGCTGGGGTTTTGCTGTAGCTATGTCGGTAATTATTTCTTCTCCATTTGATACGGGTGGGCATTTCAATCCGGCAGTTACCATAGCACAATGGGCTGCAGGTGTTTTAGATCCCAAATTTGTTCTTCCGTATATAACAGCACAATTTATCGGTTGTTTTTTAGGGGCTCTGCTTGTTTCATTTGTATATAGAGGTCATTTAACTGCTACATCTTCAGATTCAAGTAAACTTTTAAGCGTTTTTGCAACCAATGCATCTATTAGAAAAAATAACTCAATTCAGAATTTCTCGGCTGAAGCCATAGGTACTTTTTTCTTAGTATTTATAGGACTATCCATGAGTGCCAATCATGGAGGAGTAATTATTGAAAATTCAACAGGTATTCCTCAATTTACTCATTCGATGGTAGGATTCGGATCTTTAGGAGCATTACCTGCCGGATTTATGATATTTGCAATCGGTATGGCTTACGGAGGGGTTACCGGATGGTCTTTAAACCCTGCCAGAGATTTAATGCCTAGATTAGTTCATCAAATTCTCCCTTTAAAAGGCAAAGGAGATAGTGATTGGGGATATGGAATTGTGTACGCTTCCATTGCTCCAATAGTAGGGGGATTACTTGCTGCAGGACTATACGTATTAGTTAAAGGTTATTTTAATTAAAATAAAAACCGGACAATATGTTTTAAAACAATCAAATCAATTATAAAACCATAAAAAATAAAAAAATGAAATTTTTCATTGATACAGCAGATTTAGAGCAAATTAAAAAAGCTCAGGATCTAGGAGTTCTTGATGGAGTTACCACAAATCCCTCCATTATGGCAAAAGTTGGAATAACCGGAAAGGACAGCATATATGCTCATTATAAAGCAATATGTGAAATCGTAAATGGAGATGTAAGTGCAGAAGTACTTTCAACCGATTACGAAGGAATCATTAAAGAAGGAAAAGAATTAGCAGAAATTGATAAGCAAATAACTGTTAAAGTTCCCATGATCCACGATGGGATAAGAGCCATTAAATATTTTTCAAGTAAAGGAATTAAAACTAATTGTACCTTAGTTTTCTCACCCGGTCAGGCACTTCTTGCGGCAAAAGCAGGAGCTACTTATGTATCTCCCTTTATAGGAAGATTAGATGATACATCAACAGACGGTTTAAACCTGATAGCTGAAATAAGAGAAATATACGATAACTACGGTTATTCTACCCAAATACTAGCCGCATCCATACGATCTTCCATGCACATTATCAATTGTGCGAAAATAGGAGCTGATGTAATTACTTCTCCTTTAGCTCCCATACTTGATTTACTAAAACACCCATTAACCGATATTGGATTAGCCAAGTTTTTAGAAGACTCTAAAAAACTTTAAACTTAAATAAGAGACCATATCAATCACAAACCACAAAAAATAAAAAATAAAATGTCTAAAGAAAGCATTAAATCAGCTTTAAAACAAGCTACTGAAACAAAGTTTCTAGAAATAGAATCCAATATCTTAAAGGATGTACCACAAATATTTAAGGAACAATTTCCCGGAAAAAAAGCAATTATTATAGCAGATACTAATACCTATAGAGTAGCAGGAAAAAAAGTTCATGAGGCATTACATAAAGCCGGATTGGAAGGAGAAGAACCGTATATTTTAGATGATCCTAATTTATATGCAGATTATATATTTGTAGAGAAAATAAGAGATTATTTAAAAGATAAAGACGTAACACCTATTGCGGTTGGTTCAGGAGTTATAAATGATCTTACGAAACGAGCAAGTTCCGAACTAAAACGACCGTATATGTGTGTTGCTACTGCCGCATCCATGGATGGATATTCTTCGGCAGGAGCATCCATAACCAACAAAGGAGCAAAAATCACTCATGCCTGTGAAGCTCCCAAAGCCTTAGTAGCTGATATTGATATTATTGCTGCTGCTCCCCCTTTGATGACCGCTTCCGGATATGCAGATTTATATGCTAAAGTAGTATCCGGAGCAGATTGGATTTTAGCTGCAGAATTAGCCGACCCCAATCACCCAAAAAAAGGCATTGAACCTATGACAAGTGCATGGAATATAGTACAAGATGGACTGGCAGAGGCATTGCAAGATCCGGCAGGTGCAAAAAATGGAAATTCAAAAGCTATAGAATTATTAACAGAAGGATTAATGCTAGGCGGTTTCGCCATGCAATCCATGGAATCATGGGGGGCAGGAGTAAGCCGTCCGGCATCCGGTTCAGAACATCAATTCAGCCATCTTTGGGATATGGAGCATCACACCTTCAAAGGAGAAATGGCTAAAAAATTCGGTTTATATCCTAATCAAGATGAACAAGCCCCTTCTCATGGATTTAAAGTAGGCATTGGCACATTGGCAATTACCGCTTTGTATGAAGTAATGTTAAAAGAATCTATAGATCGGCTTGATGTTGAAGCGGCAGTTGAAAAATGGCCGACCCTGGAAGCTCAATTAAAAGAGATAGACGAAATGTTTGCAGGGACAGAAATACATCCCTTTGCTGTTGCCCAAACTACAGATAAATACGTTACCAAAGAGGAATTAAGGGAGCAGTTAAATAAAATTAAAAAGAATTGGCCGCAATTAAAAGAAAAACTAAGAAATCAAGTTATACCTTTTGAGGAAACAAAAAAACGATTGGCAGCCGTAGGAGCACCTGTTGAACCGGAAGAAATCGGTATTACCAGAAAAAGACTCAAAGATAGTTTTTACAGAGCACATAAAATCCGAAGCAGATATACAATTTTAGACTTTGCTTACAGAGCAGGATATTTTGATCAATGGATTGAAGAATTATTCAGCGAAAAAGGAGCATTAAAAGGAAAATAAATTAAAAGGATATTCATGTAATAGAAAAATTACATGTTTATCCTTTATATCTTTTAAATATAAATTGTATGAATAATTATATCACAGATATAAAAAAGACTTCAAATGTTCTTTTAGAAAAAGTAAAAAAGCTGAAGCATGTAGCTCTAGATATGGATGGAACTATTTACAATGGCTCAACCCTATTCCCCTATACAGTAAGCTTTTTAAATCAGCTTAAAAGATTAGGCATAAGCTATTCATTTCTTACCAATAATCCGTCTAAAAGTATTTCAGACTACCTGCAAAAATTAGAAGGATTAGGAATTGATGCTTCAGAAGAAGAAATGTACTCATCCGCAGTAGCAACCATAGATTATTTAAAAGCCAAACATCCCCAAATAAAAAAATTATTCATATTGGGAACCCCCAGTATGATCAAACAATTCAATAAAGCAGGATATATATCTACTGAAGACTCGGCACAAGATGAGCCCGATGCGTTAATTGTTGCTTTTGACATGACTTTAAATTATGAAAGATTATGCAGAGCAGCTTGGTGGGCAAAACAAGGAAAAATTTATATAGCAACCAATCCCGATAAAGTTTGTCCGACCGACAAACCGGTAGTTTTAGTTGATTGTGCTTCTATATGTTCATCTATAGAAACCGCTACGGGAAGAAAACCGGATATAGTGTTGGGTAAACCACAAAAAGAAATGTTAGACGGGATATTGTCAGCGAAAAATTTAGAGCCGGATGAAGTGGCTATGGTAGGAGATCGCATTTACACAGATATGATGATGGCTCATAATGCCGGAGCTTTTGGAGTATTAGTACTAACCGGAGAAGCTACGTTGGAAGATGCAGAAAAAGCTGATCCTGAATTGGATATTGTCTTGCCGAGCATAGAGGTATTAGGCAACCTGATAGAATATTCACATATAAAATAAAGCTATGAAAAAATATGCTCAAATAAAAGAAGAAGCATTCGAAGGCAATAAATTATTACCCCAATTGAATTTAGTTTTATTTACCTGGGGTAACGTAAGTGTCGCAGATCACAATCAAGGAGTTTTTGCTATTAAACCTAGCGGAGTGCCCTATGATAAGTTAAAGGTCGATGACATGGTACTGGTTGATTTTGACGGTAAAGTGGTCGAAGGTAAACTAAGACCTTCATCAGACACACCCACCCATGCCGTTTTATACAAGCATTGGAAAGACGTAAACTCAATTGTACACACGCACAGTACCTATGCTACCGCTTGGGCGCAATCTTTATTGGATATTCCCATATTCGGTACAACCCATGCAGATCATACCATTTCTGATATACCTTGTGCTCCGCCTATGAGTGATGAGATGATCCAAGGAGACTATGAATACCAAACAGGTTTCCAGATTCTCAATATTCTTAAAGAAAAAAAATTAAGTCATAAAGAGATGGAAATGGTATTGGTAGGAAGCCATGCGCCCTTCACCTGGGGTAAAACAGCTGAAAAAGCAGTTTACAACAGCGCGGTTTTAGAAAATGTAGCGAAAATGGCTTATTTAACAAGGCAAATAAATCCCCAAGCCCCAAGATTGAAAGAAGCATTGATCCATAAACATTACGAAAGAAAACATGGAGCGAATGCTTATTATGGACAAGAAAAAAACAAATAATTACTATAAACCAACTGAATAAACAAAAAAATGATGAGCATTTCAAACAATTTAGTAATCGGTGTTGATTACGGAACTGATTCAGCAAGAGCCATATTAATGGATGCTGAAACCGGCGAAGAATTAGCACTCTCAGTAAAAGAATATCCGAGATGGAAAAAAGGTATGTACTGCGATCCGGTGAATTACCAATTCAGGCACCATCCCTTAGACTATGTTGAAGTATTAGAATATATAATTAATGAAGTAGTTAGAACAGTTCCGGTAGCAAAAGAAAGAGTTAAAGCATTGGCAATAGATGTTACCTGCTCTACTCCGGTAGTAGTAGATAAAGAAGGTACCCCTTTAGCTTTACGAGAAGACTTTTTAGATGATCCCAACGGGATGTTTATCTTATGGAAAGATCATACAGGAATAAAAGATTGCGAACATATCAACGAATTTTCCAAAAAATGGCATACCGATTATACCCGATATTCAGGTGGAGGTGGAAATTACTCTGCAGAGCATTTTTGGGCTAAAGCCCTTCACATATTCAGAGAAGATCCCAAAATAAAAGAAATCGGGCATTCTTTTGTAGATGCCTGTGATTGGCTTTCCAATTTAATTATAGGGGTAAAAAAACCGGAAGACTTAAAAAGAAATATATGTACAGCCGGATTTAAAGTGTTGTGGAATAAAGAATGGGGAGGATATCCACCTAATGAATTTTTTAAAGAATTAGATCCCGTTTTAGATGGAATTGTAGACACCTTTTCAAAAAAAGTGTATACCTGTATAGAAACGATAGGAAATTTATCAGAAGAATGGGCTAAACGATTAGGATTAACCACAGCAGTTAAAGTAGCTGCCGGAAACATAGATGCCCATGCAGGGGGAATTGGAGCGGGAGTAAAAAATAAAGCTATCGTTCAAATTATCGGAACATCCACATGCGATATTATTGTAGGACCTAAAAGTGAAAATAACCCGTTAATTCCGGGCATATCCGGCCAGGCAGATGATTCCATAATTCCCGGAATGGTAGGTTATGAAGCAGGACAATCCGTTTACGGGGATTATTATGCTTGGTTTAAAAGAGTATTAATGTGGCCCTTGCGAGAAATATTTGCAAAAATCGAATACATAGATAAAGAAACCAAAGATAAAGTAATTCAGGAAGTTTATGATAAAATGATTCCTGAATTGGCCAGACAAGCAAAACTCATACCGGCAAAAGACAGCCATATTATAGCCACTGACTGGATTAATGGAAGAAGGACGCCCAATGTTGACTATGAATTGAAAGGGACTATCACAGGGTTGGCATTATCAAGCAGTACTCCATTACTATATAAATCCATAGTAGAAGCAACCGCATACGGTTCAAGAGCTATTGTAGAACAATTTATAAACAATGGAATTGAAATTGAGGAAATTATCGCAGTAGGAGGAATTTCTCAAAAGTCTCCTTATGTTATGCAAATTTTATCAGATGTTTTAGGAAAGCCCATAAAAGTTATAGCAACCAGGGAAGCATGTGCCTTAGGAGTGGCGATGTGTGCAGCTGTAACCGCCGGAATTTATTCTAAATTGGAACATGCTCAAGAAAAAATGGGAATGGGAATTTCAACAATTTACTATCCTAACGAACAAAATCACCAACATTACAATGTTGAATATGAAAAATACAAACGGTTAGAAAAAGTAAAAGAGCTAACCGGAAAACCATAATATTTCGGAGACGGAGGATAGTAAAAAAATAATGATCGCCGTCTCCAATCAAACAAAACTTCAAACTAAACCCAAAAAAATGCAATTATCCAATAATTTAGTAATAGGATTAGATTATGGTACAGATTCCGGAAGAGCAATTTTAATGGATGCAGAAACCGGAAAAGAATTAGCCTTATCAATCAAAGAATATCCAAGATGGAAAAAAGGATTATATTGTAATCCTGTAAAGACCCAATTTAGACAACACCCTTTAGATTATCTTGAAGTTCTCGAATATATCGTTAAAGATGTTTTATATAAAGTGCCGGGAGCAGCCGCTCGCGTGAAAGCCATCAGTACGGATATGACCGGTTCAACGCCGGTAGCGGTAAATAAAGAAGGAACCCCTTTGTCTTTGTTGCCGGAATTTGCCGAAAATCCTGATGCCATGTTTATTTTATGGAAAGATCACACAGGGCAAAAAGAAAATGAATATCTGAATGATTTTGCAAAAAAATGGCATATAGACTATACTAAGTCTGCCGGTTGTGGTGATTATTCCACAGAACACTTTTGGACCAAAGCATTACATATATTTAAGATCCCCGAAATTAGACAAGCCGCCTATTCTTTCGTTGAGTCCAGTGATTGGCTGCCTGCCTTACTTTGTGGGTTAACTAAGCCCGAAGAGATAAAAAGAGGAATGGGTATAGCCGGATCTCGAGTGATGTGGAATAAAGAATGGGGAGGATATCCTCCCAATGAATTCTTTAAATCATTGGATCCGTCTTTAGATGGCTTAGTAGATACATTTAACAAAGAAGCATATACTTGCGACCAAGTCGCGGGAACGATCACCAAAGAGTGGGCTAATAAATTAGGTCTTCCGGAACATGTACTTATTGCCGTTGGTAATTTGGATTGTCATGCAGGTGCGGTTGGAGCGGGAGTTAAAGATAAAGCTATGGTGGAAATTGTGGGAACTTCTACTTGTGCCATTACCGTAGGACCTAAGAGCTTAGGGAATAAATTAGTTCCGGGGATTCCTCAACAAGCAGATGACATTATTCTTCCCGGTATGGTAGGATTCGAAGCAGGTCAATCGGCTTTTGGAGATTTATATGCCTGGTTTAAGAGATTGTTAATGTGGCCTTTAGATAACATAATGCTAAAATCGAATATAGGAGATCCGGAGACGCGGCAAAGTTTAAGAGATGAGGTATATGCTGAAATGATTCCTAATTTGGCCAGACAAGCGAAAATCATACCTCCCAAAGACAGTCAGATTGTATCTACCGATTGGATCAATGGCAGAAGATCTCCTAATGTAGATTATGAATTAAAAGGAACGATAACAGGAATAGCTTTATCCAGTGTAGCTCCTTTAGTTTATAAATCCTTAGTGGAAGCAACTGCTTACGGGGCTAAAAATATTATTGACCGTTTTATTGACAACGGAATAAAGCTTAAAGAAATTATTGCCGTTGGGGGGATATCTCAAAAATCACCATACGTAATGCAAGTCATGTCGGATGTTATCGGAATGCCTATTAAAGTTATTGCAACCCGTGAGGCATGTGCTTTGGGAGTTGCCATGTGTGCTGCTGTAGTTGCGGGAGTGTATAAAAATTTACCCGAAGCGCAGAGCAAAATGGGAATGGAAATTTCGAATATCTATTATCCTAACCAAGAATATAATAAACATTACAATCAAGAATTTAATAAATACTTGAGTTTAGAAAATATCAAAGAGATCATATAAATTAGTTTTCAAGGGTAATGGAGCATCTGTCTCTATGAACAGATAGAGACAGAACTTGCCCTTTTAAAAATTATATAAAAGAATAATAATAATTCAATAATCAAATTTTTCACAATATTGCTCTGAATAATTGAAGTAAGTGCAATTAAAGCGTAAATTTGAAATCCAAAATTTTATAAAGTACAATGACTGATATTAAAACATTAAATAGAGCAGCAGACAATATTAGAATATTAGCTGCATCAATGGTAGAAAAAGCAAAATCAGGCCACCCGGGAGGAGCCATGGGGGGAGCTGATTTCATTAATATATTATATTCGGAGTTTTTGGAATACGATCCCAAAAATCCCAGATGGGAAGGAAGAGACCGATTTTTTATGGATCCGGGACATATGTCGCCCATGTTATATTCAGTTTTGGCATTGGCCGGAAAATACTCTATGGATGACCTTAAAAATTTTCGTCAATGGGGAAGTGTTACTCCGGGACATCCTGAGTTAGATGTTGAAAGAGGAGTTGAAAATACTTCCGGACCTTTAGGACAAGGTCATGCTTATGCTGTGGGAGCGGCAATAGCTGCAAAGTTTTTGAAAGCTCGATTAGGAAATTTAATGAATCAAACCATCTATGCCTTTATTTCAGACGGAGGGATTCAAGAAGAAGTATCTCAAGGAGCAGGAAGGATAGCCGGACATTTAGGGTTGGATAATCTGATTATGTTTTATGATTCCAACGGTATACAACTTTCTACTCAAGTAAAAGAAGTTAATCAAGAAAATGTAGCAGCAAAATATGAAGCCTGGGGTTGGAAAGTAATTACTATAAAAGGAAATGATCCTTCAGAAATACGTAAAGCCTTACATGAAGCAAAAGCAGTTAACGACAGGCCTACTCTTATTATAGGAAATACTATCATGGGAAAAGGAGCCGTGGATGCTAATGGGCAATCCTTTGAAAATAAAGTATCCACACACGGTCAACCATTAGGGGAAGCCGGAGGTAACTTAGCAAAAACCATCGAAAATTTAGGAGGTGATCCGAATAACCCATTTATTATTTTTCCTGAAGTTCAGGCATTATATGCAAATAGAGCCAAAGAATTAGAAGAAATAGTAAAAAATAAAAAAGAAATAAAAGAACAATGGGTAAAAGAAAATCCTGAATTAGCCGAAAAAATGGAAAAATGGTTTTCAGGTGCTGCACCAAATATCAATTGGTCTGAAATTACACAAAAACCCAATGCCGCTACAAGAGCAGCATCTTCAACGGTGTTGGAAACTTTAGCTAAACAAGTTGACAACATGATTGTATCTTCTGCCGACTTATCAAATTCTGATAAAACGGATGGCTTCTTAAAGCATACCCGTCCATTTACCAAAAACGATTTTTCAGGAGCATTTTTACAAGCAGGAGTAGCTGAATTTACTATGGCTTGTTTATGTGTGGGAATGAGTCTTCATGGAGGAGTAATTCCTGCGTGTGCCACCTTTTTCGTTTTTTCTGATTATATGAAACCTGTAGTTAGGGTTGCTGCATTAATGGAACAGCCGGTTAAATTCATTTGGACGCACGATGCATTCAGAGTGGGAGAGGATGGGCCCACTCATGAACCTGTGGAGCAAGAAGCACAAATACGTTTGATGGAAAAGCTGCAAAACCATAAAGGTAAAAATTCCATGTTAGTCTTAAGGCCGGCAGATGTTCAGGAAACAACTGTTTCTTGGAAATTAGCAATGGAGAATACACATACTCCAACAGCTTTGATTTTGTCTAGACAAAATATTAAGGATTTACCGACTAAACAAGATCGATTTAATGAATCCTTACAAACTTCTAAAGGAGCTTACATAGTACAGGAAGATGAGGGGTATGAAATAATTTTACTGGGTTCCGGTTCTGAAGTTTCCACATTAGTGGAAGGGGCTGAATTACTAAAAAAAGACGGTATAAAAACAAGAGTTGTATCCGTACCATCAGAGGGATTATTCAGATCACAACCTAAAGACTATCAAGAATTGGTTTTACCTAAAAATAAAAAGAAATTCGGATTAACTGCGGGGCTTCCCGTTACTCTAGAAGGATTGGTTGGAGAAAATGGAAAAATCTGGGGAATGAATTCATTTGGATATTCTGCTCCGGCTGCTGTTTTAGATCAAAAATTAGGATTTACCCCTGAAAATGTATATAAACAGGTAAAAGAAATTTTGGGTTAATTAGGTAATTAGTGCCTATGTTGTAATCATACTAACTCTATGAATTCAAGAAAGGAGAATTAATATTTTAATTCTCCTTTTTTTATATAAAAAAAATCAGAACAATTTATGTAAACAGGTTAAATATTAAGGTTTATGTGTGATAATAGAACAAAATAAATTAAAATATATATTATAATAAAATAATTATATTCTTTTTTACGTTATTATAATTATATTTATTTTCAAATATTATTATCTTGGTATGAAAAGACTTATATTTTGGGTGTTTGCAATTGTTTATATGAATTTTAGAAATGATTTTAATGTAAATATTTTTAATCAAGATATCAGCTATTTATGAAAAAAGTAATATTTATAAATAATCTTAAATTATAAAAAATGATTTTTAAAAAACGTTTATTATCCGGTATTCTTTCCGGATTTATGCTTAGTAGTATTTTTTATTCATGTAGCAGTGATGATAATGCTGATTCAAATATTAATTTTTTTCGTCCCGTACGATTTTTAAATGAGTCGGATAAGGAAATATCTGCAAAGCCTACAGGTAATAAAAGCGTGGACGAAAACGGGGTTCCACGTAATGAATATGAAGTTATTATTCGCAGATCCAATGAGTTTTCAACAGCAGATTTAATGAAAGAAGCTACTATTGAAAAAGCGATTTTATATCCCGGATCTTTACTAAGAGGAGAGTCGTTTATTAACGGAAACTATGAGCCATTAATCCTAACAAATTCTTTTAATCCGGTTACATTATATCTTACGATCAATGGGGTCAATGTAAGTATAAAAAAAGATGCTTTACCTAAAGAAAATGAAGTTTCACAAACTCTGACCGAATTAAAAACCGGTAACTCCGGTTATTTTCCTGATAATTATATTCCTACTAATTATACGTATGACAGTGAGGTCGTTACTACGGATGAAAGTTTTAAGAAAATTATTAATTTACATGTAAAATCTAATTTTTCATCCCTTGTAAATTCCTCTTTTGATTACGATTATGATAACTCCGCTGTAAAATCATCCAGCTATGTTTTGGTAAAACTAAGACAAACAGTATATTCAGCGGGTATAGATCTTGCTAATTGGACGAATTGGGTAGAAGGTAATATAAAAGCATCGGAAATTGGTTTGTATGAACCGGTATATATCAGTAACATAGATTATGGTAGAGTAGCTTATTTATTAATTGAAACAAATAAGTCGGCAAAGGATGCCGGTAAAATGGTAAAAGGTGCAGTTGATTACAAGATAGGTAAATTAACATCAGGAGAGAATTATTTGAAGAATGAAGAATTGAAAAAACTGTTTAATACAAAAAAAATCAATGTTTCCGTGTTGGGTGGGCCTTCCAATAGAGTTACTTCCTATGACGAATTTATTAATTATATGAATTTATATGGAAAAGAAGCCATCGTTTCTTCTTCTGCACCAATTTCATATACCATTCGTCGTTTGAAAGACAATACAAAGGTCGAAATTGTGAATACTTACGAAGAAGTCAGAAAAGAACTCCGATAAACAACATAGCACCTATTTTAAATTTTAGCTTCAATACTTTTCGTGGTATTGAGGCTAAATGTTTTAATAAGGGGACAATTTGTTTTGTTATAAGGTAAATTACGTATTAATTACAAGTAAGTTATAATTTTTGACTTGATGGTATGGTTTTAATGAATATCCGAATATCAAATTTGAAATTAAAATTTTCTTTTTTATAAAAAATATAATATAGCTCAATATTTAATAAATGTATTGATTTAATTAATATTTGTTACGGTAACAGAACAAAACAAAATAAATTTTAATTAATTGTAAAATAATTTATTTAAATCTACGTTAATACAGTATAATTACAAATAAAAACTAACTATGAAAAAATTAATGCTTTTGTTTTTGCTAATGGTTGGTATGTATTCCTGCAGCGATTCTGATACCGATGATTTAAATTTAATTACAGATCAAAACCTAATTGAAAATCCAACATTTTCATTAAAATTTGTTAGAACATCTCGCGGATCAACCATGAATAATCTTCAAGTTGGGGATTCACTTGTAATAGCTTATGAAATTAATGGTGTCTCTATAAACACACATGAAACGTTTACCATCATGCCTCAACTTGGAGGTCCTGTTTCACATCAAATTTTAGGAGAAGATTATGATCTTTATTATAAAAATAAGAAGGTTGATAAAATTAATACGCTAGAAAAGCAAGGTAAATTTACACTTTATATCAAAAAGGCAGGTAATTTTAGTCATGCCTATACTGCTTTTATTGTAAATACTGAAAACAATGAAATTCCCAATAAACTAATTTCAAAAAGTGATCTATATTTTAATTCTGTCAGAATTGTTGCTTACAATTATGAAATCAGGCTTAGGAAATCATCGACATGGCAACATTCCTTGAGAGGAGTATTTCATAAACTTTATATTGACACAGGAAATGAAGAATATGATAAATATCTTGAGAATCTTACCTATAACGTATATTATAATTCGCGAAATTTTGAGCAGTCTAATTTTCGCAATAAACAGAATAGAGATTTTTATGAAGTACAAAGAGTTGAAGGAGGTAAAAAAGCATATACGGTAAATACTATTGATAAAATTGTTTTCAAAAAAGAAGTAAATGGGGTAACCACCAATATCGAATACAAAAATATTCCTGTAGTTTTCTATGGAAGGAAAGATGATTGGGGGACAGAAGGAAATAATAATCTTTAACAAAAATAAACTAAAACTCTACAAAAATGATCTTGAAAAAAAATTTAGTATCCGTTCTGATTTTCGGATTTATCATGGGTAATGTATTTAGCTCTTGCAGTAGCGACGATGATGCGGTTTCCGGTAGTAGGGGATTGCGTGAAGTGAAATTTCATTCCAAACCGGATATGGAAATATCTACAAAATTTACAGGAAATACAAGTATAGATGCTGATGGTGTTCCTCGTAAAGAATACGAAATCGTTACGCGTCGTTACAATGAATTTTCAGTTGCCGACCTTATGAGTGAGGCAAATATAGAAAAAACAATCTTATACCCGGGAAGCATACTTAGAGGGGAATCTTTTTTAAACGAAAAATACGATCCGGTTGTACTTCATAATTCATTTAATCCGGTTACCTTGTTTCTAACTATTAATGGATCTAACAGAGAAATTAAAAAAAATGTTATTCCTAAAGGGAGTGAAGTTTTTCAAGCATTGACGGACTTAACATTAGGAAATTCAGCCTTTTTTTCGTCAAAATATATTCCGGCAAATTATACGTATGAAAGTGAAAAAGTTACAACGGAGGAAAGTTTTAAAAAGACAATCAATCTGCATATAAAAGCCAATTTTGCCGGTATAGCAAATTCCTCCTTTGATTATGATTATAATAAGTCAAATGTGAAATCATCCAGCTATATTTTGGTTAAGTTAAGACAGACCGTATATTCTGCAGGAATAGATCCGGTGCACTGGTCAAATTGGGTACAAGGTGATATTAGTGTTTTAGATAGCGGTCCTTACGAACCGGTATATATCAGCAGTATTGATTATGGTAGAGTGGCCTATTTGCTGATTGAAACTAAAAAGTCATCACAAGAAACCGGTAATATGGTTAAAGGGGCTGTAGATTTTAAAATTGGTAGAATTTCAGCTGGCGGGAATTATCAAAAGAATGAAGAATTTAAAAAGTTGTTTAATTCCAATAAAATAAAAGTTTCTGTGTTGGGTGGTCCTTCTAAAATAGTTACCAATTATGATCAATTCATGGATTATATGGAGCTATTTGGAGAAGAAAATGCAATTGCTTCATCTGCGCCTATTTCATACACCATCCGACGTTTAAAAGACAATACTCAAGTGGATATTGTAAATACATACGAAGAGGTTAAAAAAGAATACAGATAAATTAATTTATTAGCATTTAAGTTTAGCTTCAATACTGTTTAGGGTATTGAAGCTAAAATTTTTTTTAAAGCATTTTATCAAATTAAAAGAAAATTACCTATTGAAAAATTTTCTTCATTTTACTTCAGTCTATTTAAGCTATTGATAATTATATCACTAAAAAAGAAGTGTAATTCTTAAAAGATACAACATAGGTAAACCTCTATTTTAATATCTTTTCCGATAAATTATATAATTTAAAAACCTTTGTTAAATTTATAGCTTAAATAAATTTAATAGATTTAAAATCCATATAAAAAAGAAATTTTATTGAAATTAAATTTATTATTAATTTAATTGATAAATTTTTTTATATTTGAAAACAAGATATAAATAATAAATATGATTAGAATTTATTACGATAATTTCAATAAATTGATTTAATTTATAGATTTAATTATATTAAATTAATGGTAATCTATGTTCCTTTACTTTAAATAATAACAAAATTGATAAAAGATTGAAAGTAAAGCTACAATTTATATAAAATAAATACATAATACATATAAAATTATCTTTATTTTGCAACCAATTTTTTGAACTATATACACCATATGAAAATAAAAAAAATTACTCTCACATTACTGACTTTGATGACTCTATATGGATCATTAGAAGCACAAAATAGAACACAGGTAGAAAGACCCAAGTTAGTAGTTGGTATCATTGTAGACCAAATGCGATGGGATTACCTATATCGATTATATGACAGATATGGAAATGCAGGTTTTAAAAGACTCTTAAATGAAGGATTTTCATTTGAGAATTGCATGGTAAATTATGTTCCTTCATTTACAGCCATAGGACACAGTACGGTTTATACCGGATCAGTTCCTTCCATACATGGAATTGCAGGAAATGATTATATAGAGCAAAACACCGGCAGGAGCATTTATTGTACAGAAGACTCCAAAGTAAAAGGGGTAGGATTGGATGATCCGGAAAATAAAGTAGGGAAAATGTCTCCGTATAATTTAAAAGTATCAACAGTTACCGACCAGCTTAAATATGCTACCAATTCAAGATCAAAAGTAATAGGTATTTCTTTAAAAGACAGAGGAAGTATATTACCTGCAGGACATGCAGCGGATGCCGCCTATTGGTTTGATGCAAAAAGCGGAAGATGGATAACCAGTACCTACTATATGAAAGAATTACCGAAATGGTTAAAAGAATATAATTCTAAAAATATGCCGGAAAAATATTTAAGTAAAGATTGGAATCCAACGTATCCCATTTCAACTTACATACAAAGTCCGGATATCAAAATGCTGGGAAAATATGAAGTAGGATTTAAAGGATATGAAACTCCTTCTTTTCCCATGAAGACTTCCCAAATGATGAAGACATTAGGTGTAAGCTTGATTCAATACACACCCTATGGAAACACGACCACGACAGATATAGCTAAGTTGGCGATTGATCATGAGAATTTAGGAAATAACAAAACAGGAGATACCGATTTTTTAGCAATAAGTTATTCTTCTCCCGATAAAATGGCTCACCATTATTCAATCAATTCAATACTAACGGAGGATTCCTATATAAAGTTGGATCAAGAATTAGCAGATTTGTTTAGCCATTTAGACAGTAAAGTAGGAAAAGGAAATTACCTGGTTTTTTTAAGTGCCGATCATGCAGGAATACCTAATGCAAATTTTATGAATGACAATAAAATGGCCGGTGCACTTCGAAGATTAACTCCGTACGAAAAGAAAATCAATGAATATTTGAAATCAAAATACGGAAGAGACGATTTAGTTAGAAGTTTTAATAACTATCAAGTAAATTTCAACTATACTGCAATCAAACAAGCCTCAATAAATTTAGAAGATCTTAAACAAACCTGTATTGATTATCTTCAAACTCTGGAAGGGGTCTTATATGCCGTTGATATGAAAAAAGCATCCATAGCAACAGTTCCTCAATATATTAAAGAAAAAATCATTAATGGGTATAACAGAGAATATTCCGGAGAAATACAGATTATTTTAGATGGAGGATCTTATGATTTTGAATACTATGATCCAACCAAAGGAGGTACGCATGGTACTTGGGGACCGGATGATGCGCACATACCTTTTATTTTAATGGGCTGGAAAATTCCTCACGGAAGCACTACAGAAGAAGTTTATATGACAGATATTGCTCCTACCATATCTGCATTATTAAAAATACAAATGCCTAACGGTGCCATAGGTAAACCCGTTGATTACATAATGAAGTAATATTAATTAAGTTTATTTCCTCTGAATTAATTAAACATTCTAAAAATGTTCAGAGGAAATATTTTGAAGTTCTTGCAATTATGAATAGAAAAAATTTAATTGGTCTGTTATTTCTTATCGTTTTAGTTTGTTCTGTTAAAGCTCAAACACTCGAAATAAAAACAGGAACGAATACTGAGGACAATATAAAAATAACCATGGGAGGTCGAATAGCTTTTGACGGAGCTGTTTATTTTGATGATAAAACACCATTGGGTAATGGAATGACTATATCTGATGTGCGATTAACCTCCAAAATGCGATATAAAAAATGGGATGCAAAAATAGATTTTGGTTTTTCCGATAAAAAAGTAAATACCAAAGACATCCATTTAA
The DNA here is from genome assembly GCF_019469225.1 of Apibacter sp. ESL0432. NCBI lineage: Bacteria > Pseudomonadati > Bacteroidota > Flavobacteriia > Flavobacteriales > Weeksellaceae > Apibacter > Apibacter sp. ESL0432. Next base: position 656,096 of record NZ_CP048266.1, read on the forward strand.
TTTATAATATTAATGAAAATTCCTGGGTTAAGTTGGGATATGCCGGAGAGCAACTCGGGTTGGAAAATTGGGAAAGTTCTGCATGGCTAAAATTTATGACGGCAGCAGCTAGTTCACAAGTTTTTGGTTCGGGTCGACAGCTTGGTTTTACCTATGTTAAATGGAATAAAAGAATATATTATAGCGGTGGCTTTTATACAGATAGCGATGCAATAACCAACAGCAAAGAAGGAAATCAGGGATATGCTTTTGTAGGTAAATTTTCAGTTGATCCTGTCAGTACTAATGATAAATTAGTTCATATAGGAATATCGGGAGAGTATAGAAACGGTAATCGTGATGGTTTGGATGATAATAAAAAAACCAAACGGATTATGAGTTACTCCGGAAATTTAAATACAAATGTTGAAAAAAAGAAACCCTTAGACATAACCATCACTAACGTTAAAGATCAGTACAGATGGGTGACGGAATTATTAGCGACTGCCGGCCCTGCTTTTTTGCAAGGCGAATATTATTCGATTCATATCAATAGAAAAGCAAATAATCATTCGTATAACGCCGATGGTTTTTATGTGCAAACGGGATTTTTAATACTTGGAGACAAAACCTATAAATATAATTTAGGGGACAGACGATTGAAAAAACCGGGAGATCATACTTTGGAAATGGCTATTAGATATGATTATACAGATCTTAATGACGGGATCTATAATACGGAAATTTTAAAAGGGGGGAGAATGAGTGATTTATCATTAGCAGTAAATTACTATCTAAATAAATACATAGGTTTTAAAGTTAATTATTCCTACATTAATTTAGGACCTTATAACAATTATGGAACCAATAAAGAAAACATTAATTTAATTCAAGGAAGGGTTATGGTTGTGTTTTAAAAGTTTCCTAAAAACTATCAAATTGATACTTTGATTTAAAATTATTTGAAACAAATCAATCTATAAATATATATTTTTTTAGATAAAATAGTATCAGTATAAAATAAAGTATAAAGCTAACTAGTAAATACCACAAAAAAAGCAATTACTATCATAATGAGAATGAATGAATTAAGATTTATCCAACTTTATAAGTTGGCAATAATTATAGATTCTAAATCTTTTTCATTAAGTAATTGCTCTTTAAATAAAACCTTACTTCCATTCTTATAAAAAACGGTTGCAGGTATACTTCCTTCCCATAGTGGATCAATAGCAGGAATCCATTTATCCATATTTTCAAGATCATTTAGAAGATAAACTTCGGTTGAAATGGAATATTTACGTATAAACTTTTTAACAAATTCAATATTTTTAACAGGATTTAAATTTATTAAGATCATTTTATAACCGACGTTATCCTTAAACCTTTCATTTACTTTCATAAAGGAAGGAATTTCAACAACGCAAGGCATACACCATGTAGCCCAAAAGTTAACGACTAAAAATTTATCATTCTCTTTCTCAATAATGTTTTTAAAATCTGAAAAAGTGATTACTTTAATATCCTTGATTATTTCAGTCGAGGTGGCAGGCTGGGCTTTACCAATAATCGTAAATACTAGTAAAAATAAGCAGATATATATTTTTTTTATCATAAATTTATTAGAAAAGACGTAACATATCTTTTACAGATTTAATTATATCTGCATTCAGTACGTTACTTACTTATTCATTTCATCATATTGAGATTCATGAATAGGAAGAGACATGGGATTAGTTTCATCATAATAAATAGACAAAGAATCACCCACCTTACTTTTATCTTCAGGCATTTTCTTTATAATGGTTGAATGTAAATTACCTTTGTCGTCTCTGTAAACGATATTCCAAACATTAATTTTTTCGTTAGCAATGGATACACCGCTTTGTTCTCCGGTAATTTCTGCCTTAGCTTTTTTTGAAGCAGCAACATTCATTACATTTTCAGGTGCAATAATAGTTGCCGATTCTTTTTTGTTTAGTTTTGAACAGCTGTAACAAGCTAATAGAATTAAAATAATAGTAAAATAACTGATTTTTTTCATTTTTTGTGATCATTTAATTATTCAATTTCAAAAGTTGTTCCTTCTTTTCCATCTTTAAGATTAATACCGGCTTCCGACAAACGATTACGAATCTCGTCAGAAAGAGCCCAGTCTTTCTCAAGTCTTGCTTTATTTCTTAAATCAATAAGAACTTTCATGGCTTGATCCAGTTTACCAGTATCTTTCATAGTGTCAGATAAAAGTTCCAATCCTAGAATATCATAGAAGAAAACATGAATGGCAGTATTTAACTTTTTTAAATCAGTAGCAGTTAGTGTTTCTTTTTTTAAATCTAAATTATTTATAAGTTTAACTATATCAAATAAATGTGAAATTAATACCGGAGTATTAAAATCATCGTTTAATGCTTCATAACAAGTATTAATCCATTCCTGAATGTTATAACTTGAAGTTTCAGAAGCAGCAATATGTGGAAGTTTTTCAATCGCGGAAGTTAAGCGGAAATATCCTTTTTCGGCAGCAATAATAGCATCGTTGGATAAATCTAAGACACTTCTATAATGAGCTTGTAAAAAGAAAAAACGAACAATGATCGGATGAAAAGGTTTTTCAATAAAACTATTTTCACCGCTAAATAATTCTTCAGGTAAAATGGTATTGCCCGTAGATTTACTCATTTTTTGTCCGTTTAAGGTAAGCATATTCGTATGAACCCAATAATTTACAGGTTCTTCTCCAAAAGATCCTTTAGCTTGAGCAATTTCACATTCATGATGCGGAAATTTAAGATCCATACCCCCTCCATGAATATCAAACTTTTTACCTAAATATTTGGTACTCATTGCGGTACACTCCAAATGCCAGCCCGGAAATCCGTTTCCCCAAGGAGAAGGCCATCTCATGATATGTTCAGGAGACGCTTTTTTCCACAATGCAAAATCTTGAGAATTCCTTTTTTCTCCTTGTCCGTCTAAATCACGAGTATTGGCAATCATATCTTCTATTTTTCTGCCGCTTAATTCACCGTAGTTGCCTCCTTCTAAATCAAATTTATTTACATCGAAATAAACAGACCCGTTGACTTCATAAGCCAGACCTTTATGCAATAATTTCTTAATTAGCTCTATTTGCTCTACAATATGGCCGGTAGCTGTAGGCTCGATATCGGGAGGGAGCATATTAAATAGATCTAAGACCTTATGAAAATTAAGAGAATATTTTTGTACGACTTCCATAGGCTCTATTCTTTCCAGGCGAGCCCGCGTTGAAATTTTATCCTCAGAATTATCATCGGTAAGATGTCCGGCATCGGTAATATTACGAACGTATCTTACTTTATATCCTAAATGACGCAAGTATCTGTTAATAACATCAAAAGATAAAAAAGTTCGGCAATTACCCAAATGCACTTTGTTATATACTGTTGGACCGCACACATACATTCCTACAAAACCTTCATGCAAAGGGGTAAATACTTCTTTTTTACCGTGTAAAGAATTATATAATTTTATTTGATTGTTCAGATAGCTGCGCATATTTAAATTTTGAAATGGGAGTCAATACCAATATAATGTAAAAATTCTTTTCTTGTTGTAGGATTGTTTAAAAACAAGCCACTTAATTCAGCAGTAACCGTGCTGCTTTCCGTATCTTGTATGCCTCTCGAATTAACACATAAATGTTTAGCGTCAATCACACAAGCAACATCATTAGTATTCAATACTTCTTTAATAGCTTCAACAATTTGTCTGGTGAGCCGTTCTTGAACCTGAGGCCTTCTGGAATAATAATTTACGATTCGGTTAATTTTAGATAATCCGATAACTTTTCCATTTGAAAAGTAAGCAACGTGTGCCCTTCCGATTATAGGCAGAAAGTGATGTTCACAAGTTGAATAAACCGTAATATCTTTTTCAATCAGCATTTGACGATACTTGTAACTATTTTTGAAAGTAGACACTTCCGGTTTATTTTCGGGAAGAAGTCCTCCAAAAATTTCATTTACATACATTTTAGCAACTCTTTTAGGAGTATCTTTTAAACTATCGTCATTCAAATCTAATCCAAGAATATGCATAATTTTAGTAAAATGCTCTTGAATCGCTTTTTGTTTTTCTTCAGGAGATAAAACAAAGGCATCCGATCGAATAGGAGTATATTCTGTATGTGTGAAATGGTCTAGTTCTTCGTCTTCTTTATTAAACATAATAAAAAACATCTAAATTTCTACAAAAATAAGTTTTTTTTAGTTGAAAACCATTACAATATTCAAAAGCAAATAATCATTTATAAAAGAATATTTTAAAATAAAATTGTATCTTCGCATAGAATTAATCTAAATAGTTAACTAGTTGTGAATATTTATCTTCAATATGCATTTATAGCCTTAACTTTACTAGTAGCTGTCTGGTATTTGATTAAATTATTTAGGGAAACTTTTTTTTCCAAAAAGAAAAAATGCGGAGGAGGTGTCAATTGCAAATGCGGCAGAGAGTAATATTTGGAATAGAAATTGAAATTAGCTAATCAATCAAGTAGTTAAAAAAATGAAAGTAAAACATTTGGTAGGTGCAGTATCTAAAGATAAATCATTTATTTCCAAAATTCCTGTTTTATTTAGAATGTTAAGGGCTTCTCTAAAGGGGCAATATAAACCGGGAATTAAAAATCTTTTTATTTTCACCTTTTTAATTATTTATGTATTATCTCCCATCGACCTCATCCCTGACTTTTTAGTAGGCATAGGTTTTCTTGATGATTTAACTATTGCCTTTTTTGCATTTTCCAAATTATTCAAAGAAGTTGATAAGTATGTAGCATGGGAAAAGCAAAAACATAATACTATTGTCATTGAATAAAAATCCGAAAATTTTATGGTCTATAGTAGGGCCTACAGGAATAGGAAAGACTGCTTTATCTATTGAACTGGCTAAAAATTTAAAAACAGAGATAATATCCTGTGACAGCAGACAATTCTATAAAGAATTAAAGATTGGAACTGCTGCTCCTTCATTGGAAGAATTATCTTTAGTTCCTCACCATTTTATAGGAAATTTAAGTATTGCTCAAGATTATTCAGTTGGCGATTTTGAAAAAGACGCATTAAGAAAGATAAACGAGCTTTTTAATAAATATGATCAACTCATTATGGTGGGAGGGTCCGGTCTATATGAAAAAGCGGTTAATGAAGGGTTAGATAATTTTCCCGATATAGATACTAAAGTCAGAGAAGATTTAATGGTTGAAATACAGGAAAAGGGACTATCCTATTTACAAGAAGAACTAAAGAAGAACGATCCCGAATATTATTCTCAAGTGGATTATAATAATCCGCAGCGAGTAATGAGGGCGTTGGAAATTTTTAGAGGAACCGGAAAACCTTACAGTTCATTTAGAAAAAATCTGGTAGAAAAAAGAAATTTTACATCCGTAAAAATCGGTTTAACAGCATTTCGTGATCTTATTTACGATAGGATAAATAAACGTGTGGACTTAATGATGGAAAAAGGATTATTGGAGGAAGTTATTTCTTTGCAATCATATAGACATAAAAACGCATTACAGACCGTTGGGTATAAAGAACTTTTTGACTATCTCGATGGAAATTCTTCCTTAGAATTTGCCGTAAGTGAAATCAAAAAGAATTCACGCAGATATGCTAAAAGACAATTAACTTGGTATCGAAGAGATGAGTCAGTTAACTGGTTCGATTATCAGAGCACTCAGGAAATTGTAGATTTTGTTACGGAAAAGATTAGGTAATAATCATACGCTATCAAGTTTATAATAAATATAATTTTTAAGCAATAAAAAATCAGGATAGGAAACTATCCTGATTTATAAGACGGAATTCTAAATTAATTATCTATTTTCTTAATTCTAATATTTTCTTAACCTCTTGGGATTTAATATTTTGATGTTCACCCAATTGCCAACCTCTTTTTTCTATTCGTTCAGAAATTCGGTGTATAGCTTCCTCTCCTAAATTATAATCAGAAAGTCTGGTTTTACAATTCATGCTTTGGAAAAAGGATTCAACTGCAATAATAGTATCTTTGATAAGTTCGTCAATAGAATCGGCTTGTAAAGAAAAAACCTCTCTTCCCAATCGAAGAATTTTATCTTTTTTCTCTTCTTTTAATACTTCCATTACTCCGGGCAATACAATTGCCAGTGTTTGCGCATGATCTATTTCGTAGAAAGCGGTTAATTCATGTCCTATCATATGTGTAGACCAATCCTGAGGTACACCGCAAGCAATCCAACCATTTAAAGCCCAAGTTGAAGCCCACATCAGATTAGCTCGAACATCATAATTTTTAGGATCTTTTAAAGCTTTAGGTCCTTCAATGATTAAGGTCTTTAGAATAGATTCAGACATGAAATCTTGTAATAAACCGTTTACAGGATACGTTAGATATTGTTCAATAACATGCACAAAGGCATCGATAACCCCATTACTGGTTTGAACCGGAGGTAAACTATAGGTTACACTTGGATCTAATACAGAAAATTTTGGATAGACTATTGGTGAGCTGAAAGATAATTTTTCTTGGGTTTCATTTTTTGTAATGACAGAATAGGTATTCATTTCTGATCCGGTGGCAGAAATAGTCAAAATAGTACCAAAAGGAAGTGCTTTTTTTATAACCACAGTAGGATCTGCAAGTATTCGCCAAGGATCTCCCTCATCGAAACAAGCTGCTGCAACAATAAATTTGGTTGCATCAATAACCGAACCGCCTCCCACAGCTAATACATATTCAATATTTTTCTGTTTAATAAATTCAACGGCACGTATACAAGTTTCATAGTGAGGATTCGGTTCAATGCCTGAAAATTCAAACCATTGGTACCCTTTTAATGCATTAATTACTTGTTCATATACACCATTTTTTTTGATGCTCCCTCCACCATAGATGACCAATATATTAGTTTGTAAAGGTATTTCTTTAGTAATTTCGGAAATCATACCTTTTCCGAATAAAATTTTTACAGGATTTACAAAGGCAAAATTATTCATTATTTAATTTTTTAATAGGTTTAATAATGCTCTTTATCCCTCAAAATTTGAACCAAACCCGGATAAAAATAAAAAAGGTTACGTTTATAGTAACCTTTTTTTATATAGATTATAATTTTAAAATCTTAATTTTCTAAGGCTTGAGCTCCACTTACAATTTCAATTAATTCATTGGTTATGGATGCTTGACGAGCTTTATTATACGATATGGATAGTTGATTTTTTAATGCTTTAGCATTGTCTGTGGCAGCCTGCATGGCAGACATTCTTGCTCCATGTTCTGCAGCATTTGAGTCCAATATCGCTTTAAAAAGCTGAGTTTTTAATGAAGTAGGAATAAGATATGTTAAAATACTTTCCTTAGAGGGTTCATAAATATAATCGCTAACTAAGGAAGAATCATTGGTATTTTTAGAAAGTTCAATTGGTAGAAATTGCTCGACTTGTAAAAGCTGAACTACCGCATTTTTAAATCGATTATATACCAATTCAATTTGATCATATTCACCATTTAAAAACAACTGCATAAGTTCTTCAGATATTTTAGAAGAATTTTCATAGGTTGGCGCATCCCATAGAGAACTGTAATTTTTATATATGGATACAGATTTTTTTAAATTTTCATATCCATTTTTTCCTATTGTTAAAAGGTCAACTTGAATATTTTTATAGTCATTTTCCAATAGATTTTTAACAGCTTTAACTATAGTAGAGTTAAAGGCCCCGGCAAGTCCTTTATTGGAAGTAATGACAACTAATAAAACCTTTTTAAGTTCTCTCTTTTTAGCATATTCTGCACCACCGGAATCAGAGTCAAGAAAGGGACTAACATTTGATAATAATTCTTGCATTTTTTCTGAATAGGGGCGTAGTCTTACAATAGCATCTTGCGCTCTTTTCAGTTTAGATGAAGAAACCATCATCATTGCACTTGTAATTTGCATAGTCGAATTTACAGAGGCAATTCGGTTTCGTATTTCTTTTAATGTTGCCATTTTCTAGAATATTCTTTTTTATTTATGAATAATTTTTTACAACCCCGGCTATTATCGTATCTAAAGAAGAAGTAATGGAATCATCTATTTTACCTTCTTTTAAACTTTTTAATAAATCGGCATGTTGAGTTCGTAATGTTTCTGTTAAATTCCTTTTAAAATCTTGAACTTTATTGACAGGAACTTCACGTAATAAATTTTGAGTTCCGGCATATATAATAGCAATTTGTTCTTCAACAGGCATAGGTGAGTTAACGGACTGTTTTAATATTTCAACGTTTCTCTCTCCTTTTGCAATAACAGCGGCAGTAGCCGGATCTAAATCGGAACCAAATTTTGCAAATGCTTCCAATTCGCGGAATTGCGCTTGGTCAATCTTAAGTGTTCCGGATACCTTTTTCATAGGTTTAATCTGAGCAGCTCCACCTACACGTGATACAGAAATACCAACGTTGATAGCAGGTCTTACCCCGGAATTAAATAAATCCGATTCTAAAAATATTTGTCCGTCTGTAATAGATATTACATTAGTAGGAATATACGCAGAAACGTCTCCTGCTTGAGTTTCAATGATTGGCAGAGCTGTTAATGATCCCCCTCCTTTAACTTTACCTTTTAAAGATTCCGGTAAATCGTTCATCGTTGAAGCAACTTCATCATTATCAATAATTTTAGCGGCTCTTTCTAACAAACGGGAGTGCAAATAAAATACGTCACCCGGATACGCTTCACGTCCCGGAGGTCTTCTTAATAATAAGGAAACCTCACGATAAGCAACTGCTTGTTTAGATAGATCGTCGTAAATAATTAATGCAGATCTACCGGTATCGCGTAAAAATTCTCCGATGGAAGCTCCGGCAAATGGAGCATAAACCTGCATAGGAGCAGGGTCAGAAGCGTTAGCGGCAACCACAACCGTATAAGCCATTGCTCCTTTATCTTCTAATGTTTTAACAATTTGCGCAACTGTAGATGCTTTTTGGGCAATAGCTACGTAAATACAATATACGGGTTTGCCTTGATCATAAAATTCTTTTTGATTTAGAATAGTGTCAATGGCTACTGTAGATTTTCCGGTCTGACGGTCACCAATAATTAATTCCCTTTGGCCTCTACCGATAGGAATCATAGAGTCTATTGCTATAATACCGGTTTGCAAAGGTTCATTTACGGGTTGGCGAAATAATACACCGGGTGCTTTTCTTTCCAAAGGCATTCTGTATAATTCTCCGGAAATCGGACCTTTACCGTCTATTGGAGCACCTAAAGTATCGACAACTCTTCCTATCATTCCTTCACCCACATCGATAGATGCAATCGTTTTAGTTCTTTTAACGATATCTCCTTCTTTAATGCCATTGGATTTACCCAAAAGTATTACCCCTACATTATCTTCTTCTAAATTTTGAACCATTCCTTCCAATCCATTGGAAAACTTTACAAGTTCTCCTTGTTCTGCGTTACTTAGTCCATATATACGGGCAATACCATCTCCAACCTGTAAAACCGTTCCCACTTCTTCTAAGGAAATATTTTGATCGAAATTTGATAATTGCTGTTTTAAAATTGCAGAAACTTCTGCTGGTTTTATATCTGCCATTGTGGTCTTTTTATTTATAAGTTATAGCTAAAAAATTAAAATATTTTATTACTTAATTTTTTTTGAATATTAGTTAGTTCGGATTTTACGCTTGCATCGATTTGTTGATCACCCATACGTAAAATATATCCTCCAATAAGAGATGCATCTATTTTATTTTCAATAATTGCTTTTTCTTGGTTAATTTTTGGAAATGAATTTAAAATTTTGCTTACGGTTTCTTGATCTAATGGTATAGCAGAAATAATTTCTACGCGTTGTATGCCATTATATACATCGTATAATTCCAAGACTTGTTGTGCTATTTCCAATAAATCATTTTCTCTCTTATGCCTTACCACTAAAGTAATAAAATTACGAGAAGTAGGAGAGAAGGATTTGAAAATTTCGTTTACAATATTAATTTTTTTATGGGTTTCAATTATAGGGGATTTTAAAAAGAATTGAAAATCTTTATTTTGATTGATTATATCAATTAAAGATTTCATTTCTTTAACGATAGTTTCACTTTCATGTAAAGATAGGGCATACTCCCATAAACCCGTTGCATAGCGCTTAGCAAGTCTAACTACTGACATTTTAGTTTAATTTTGCTTGGTTAACTAATGAATCAATAAGCTTTTTTTGTTTTTCAGGAGAAGATAGTTCCTTTTGAAGAACTTTTTTTGCTATATCAACGGATAAATCTGCCACTTCACTTTTTATTTGATTGATCGCAGATATTCTTTCCGCATTAATGGTTTCTTTAGCTGATTGAATAATTTTATTGCTTTCTGCAGTAGCAGCATCTTTGGCATCGTTGATAATTTTATCTTTAATTTCACGGGCTTCTTTAAGAATGGCTTCGCGCTCCATACGAGCTTCTTTTAAAATTTGCTCATTTTGAGAGGTTAATTTAGCCATCGCCTCCCGTGCATTTTTAGCTTCATCTAAAGATTTCTGTATTGAGTTTTCTCTATTTTCTAAAGCTTTTAAAATAGGTTTCCAGGCATATTTTCCTAAAATTATTAATAAAACTATAAAGGAAATAGTCATCCAAAATATTAAACCAATTGAAGGAGTTAATAAATCCATATTTTATATCTTTTTTAACTTTTTATGATAAGAGTTTAAATAAATGCTTTTTTAATTAAAAGAAAACTCGAATAACCAACCGTTATCATTTCGAGTTTTCTGTTATTTTTCTTCTTATTTAATCAAAGATACCACAATTGCAAATAAAGCAACTGCTTCAACTAATGCAGCTAAGATTAATGCAGAAGCCTGAATTTTTCCTTGAGCTTCAGGTTGTCTTGCAATAGCCTCCATCGCTTTTCCACCGATAAGACCGATTCCAATTCCTGCTCCAATAGCAGCTAAACCTGCTCCAATTACTGACATTCCCATGTTTACTATATATTAAAAATTAATGTTCTTCGTGATTATCTTCTGTTGCCATACCGAAATATAGTGCAGAAAGAGTTGTAAATATATATGCTTGTAAGGCAGTTACTAAAATTTCAATTACACTTATAAAGACTACTGCAATTATAGATACAGGAGCTACAAAATAAGATTTAAATATAAAAATTAAAGAAACTAAACTGATAATAATAATGTGTCCGGCGGTTATATTAGCAAATAATCGAACCATTAATGAAAAGGGTTTGGTAAAAATACCGATAACTTCAATGGGTGCTAAGAATAATTTCATCGGTACAGGTACGCCGGGAGTCCAAAATATATGTTTCCAGTAATTTTTATTTCCACTAATATTAGTAATTATAAAAGTGATAACAGCCAATGTAAAAGTAACAGCTATATTTCCTGTCAGGTTAGCTCCAAATGGAAAAAATGGAATTAACCCCATAACATTGTTTAACCATATAAAGAAAAATACAGTTAACAAATAAGGCATATATTTTTTATATTTTTTTTCTCCGATATTTGGTATAGCTATTTCATCTCTTACAAATACAATCAAAGGTTCAACAACGGCGGCTACACCTTTAGGAACTCCGGTATAAGATTTCGATTTATAATATCTGGCTGCTGAAATAAATACAACTAATAAAATCCCAAGGGATAGCCACATAGAAAATATATTTTTAGTAATTGAAAAATCCCAAGGAGCTTTATTGATAGGATGATGTTGATCGTCCAAGTGAACAATTTGAGATGATTCTGTTATATATTCCCCCGATGCATTTTTTTTGGTATTAGCATAATATATTTTTTCATGAAATTTAATAAATCTCATACCTTTTTTCTCTACCACTACTTCTCCATCATCATTTCCTTTAAATTCTTTAGAAGAAAACAGTACTAATCCATTATCAGTCCAGAGGATTACAGGTAAATAGAGAGTAACATCATCGCCCCATATTTCAAATTGATGAGAATCCTTAACATGGTGCATGGCAGTTTCAGTAGGATTAAATGTTTCTGAATCATTACTTTTAGTAGTACCCTCAGCAAAAGTGAAATTAAAGGTAAAAATTAAGACTAAAAAGCTAAATGCAAATTTTATCATATTTTTCTGATTCATGTATATGCAAATATAAATATTTTTAAAACACATTCCATGTGTATGATTTTTATCATATTTTAATGTTTGCTACTCAAGAAAATATGATTTATATTATTTTTGTTTTCTTGATACTTGGCGGATGATATTGATAAGTCCGATTCCTATTCCTAATAAACTGAAAATTATTATAAATAAAGGTTTCATAGATAGATATTTTTCATCTAGATAATAACCAATTCCCGTGAAAATTAATATGGTTACCATGAGTTGAAAACCTAACCCTGAATAAAATGCATAATCTTTCATTGATAATTATTCTCTAACAAATTTATAAATTTTCAAAAGAATAATTATAAATATATACTAATAATAAATAAATTAGATAAATTTATTTATGTATATATTATATGGCAGTTTTACTAAATATCTTACATCCAATTAAAAATAAATTAAAAATTTGTAGTTTTAATAACTAATACTTAACTTTGCAAACCATATTTATGGAAAGGTTACGCAATTATGATATTTTATTTTCATCATTAAAGCTTGGAAGTCATAGCTTTAAGATGAGTATTGAGCAACCATTTTTTGAATTGTTTGATTTCATACAGGAGTTTAAAAGTCCTAAAATTGAGGTTGACATTGAAATTATAAAACATTCTTCTTTTTTAGAATTAAAAGTAAAAACAGAAGGTGTTGTAGTTTTAGAATGTGATATATCCGGAGAAGAATATGAACAAGCCGTTAAAAATGAAATCAAAACATTAGTTAAGTTTGGAGAATCTTATGATGATATTAATGAAGAAGTTTTAATTTTACCTTTAGGTTCTCATAGTATAAATGTGTCTCAATTAATTTATGAAAGTGTGCTTTTATCCATACCTATGAAACATGTTCATCCTAAATATTCCGAAGGATATGAGGACGAACATACCCATTTACTTGAAAAGTATGGCCTGTCTGATGAAGAAGGCGAATAAAATATAAAATAAAAAAATATTTAAGGAAGAATTATGGCACATCCTAAAAGACGTCAGTCATCTACAAGAAGAGATAAAAGAAGAACTCACTATAAAGCGTCAGTTCCTCAATTAGCTAAATGTTCAACAACCGGAGAATTGCACCTGTTCCATCGTGCATACTGGCATGAAGGAAAATTATACTACAGAGGAAAAGTAGTTATGGAAAAGGCTGTTGAAGAAGTTGAAGAGTAAATCTAAGTTAGTTAGAATCTAAAAATATAATACCATTTAATTTATTAGTTAAATGGTTTTTTTCTGTATAAAATTAATTTATTTCCTTTACATTTGGGAAAATTTAAATAAAAGCTCTAGCTCATGGACATTAAAGACATTCAAAATTTAATTAAATTTGTATCTAAATCAGATGTTGCAGAAGTAACATATAAGACAGAAGAATTTGAGATTTCCATTAAAACCAAAAGTGGTTCAGTAGTATATACTCCGGAAGTTTCCCAACCAATACAAGCTGTGACAAATCATCCGGTAGCTTCTTTGCCAACTGTAACTAACCAATCAGTAGCTACCCAGAACGATGAAGATACATCTAAGTATGTAACTATAAAATCTCCAATGATTGGTACATTCTACAGAAAACCTTCCCCTGATAAAGAAGCATTTGTTAATATAGGAGACACCATTAGTGCAGGCAGTATTGTTTGTGTGATAGAAGCAATGAAATTATTCAATGAAATAGAATCAGAAGTTTCAGGAAAAATTGTTAAATTTTTAGTTGATGATGCTTCACCCGTTGAATTTGACCAACCTTTATTCTTAGTAGATCCATCTTAAATAATCAAAATTAAAAGTTAAAGTGTATGTTTAAAAAAATTTTGATTGCTAATAGAGGAGAAATCGCTATGCGAATTCTTAGAACAGCAAAAGAAATGGGTATAAAAACGGTTGCTGTTTACTCTACGGCAGATGCTAAGAGCTTACATTTACGATTTGCCGATGAAGCAGTATGTATTGGACCTTCATCAAGTAAAGACTCCTACCTAAAACAATTGAATATTTTAGCAGCTGCAGAAGTTACTAATGCAGACGCTATTCATCCGGGATATGGTTTCCTTTCTGAAAATGCTAATTTTTCCAGATCTTGCCAAAAGATGGGAATTAAATTCATCGGTGGTACTCCTGAAAATATAGAAAGAATGGGAGATAAGGCTTCTGCAAAAGCAACCATGAAAGAGGCGGGAGTTCCCACTGTACCGGGTTCAGACGGTTTAATAAAATCGTATGAAGATGCTGTTAAAATTGTTAAAGAAATAGGATATCCTGTTATGCTTAAAGCAACAGCCGGAGGTGGCGGAAAAGGAATGAGAGCTATCTGGAAAGAGGAAAACCTTAAAAGTTCTTGGGAATCTGCAGTTCAAGAAGCCGAAGCTGCTTTTGGGAATGGGGGTATGTATATGGAAAAGCTTATTGAAGAACCTAGACATATTGAAATTCAAATAGCCGGAGATAAATATGGTAAGGCTATCCATCTTTCTGAAAGAGATTGTTCAGTTCAAAGACGTCATCAAAAATTAGCAGAAGAAACGCCTTCTCCATTTGTTTCCGAAGAATTACGTAAAAAAATGGGTGAAGCAGCTGTAAAAGCAGCAGAATATATAGGATATGAAGGAGTAGGTACAATTGAATTCTTAGTTGATAAATATGGAAATTTCTATTTTATGGAAATGAATACGAGAATTCAAGTTGAACATCCGATCACTGAACAAATTACCGACTTAGACTTATTAAAACTTCAAATAGAGTTAGCAGCAGGTGCTAAAGTTCCTAAAAATAATTTTTATCCGCAAAGACACTCCATAGAATGTAGAATTAATGCAGAAGATGTTTACAGTGATTTTCGCCCATCACCCGGAAAAATAGTTACCTTGAATATTCCCGGAGGTAATGGAGTAAGAGTTGATACACATGTTTATTCAGGATATACAATTCCACCTTTTTATGATTCTATGATTGCTAAATTAATAGTAACAGCTCCTACACGAAGTGAAGCTATTATTAAAATGAAGAGAGCATTAGATGAATTTTATATTGAGGGGGTTAAAACTACTATTCCTTTACACAGACAGCTTATGGATGATCCAAATTTCTTGAAGGGAGATTATACGACCAAATTTATGGAAGATTTTGTTTTGGATAGAAAATACGAATACGATTTATAAGCTATATTATTAGTAAATTAATATACGGAATTTATATGTGAAAATTTATAAATTTAAAAGAAAAAGGAAATTAAATTTTATTTAATTTCCTTTTTTAGTTTCTATAATTCATCCTCGTCTAGAAGTTCGTCATCATTGTACGAATCATCATCATCGTCGTCATAGGAATCATCATCGTCGTCAAATTTAATATTCATGTCAACATCACCCACATCACTGAAATCGTCAATATTTGATGGTGAAGTAAACTTTTTATCAGGTGCTTTTAAAGGCATTTTACCAAAACGATACACCGTTAACGGATAAACACCTATCGCTTTTCTATCAATAATTTCTAACAATTCTACGTAAAAAGACCACATTTTCATAAAGTCATAAACAAATAACATTTTATCTCCGACTTTTGTAAAAACTTCTTTAATATACACGTCTGACATGGTCTCACCTTCGCCATCTTCATCCATATCTTCTAAAGGAATCTCTGTGCCTTGAGTCCAATTATCATCAGACTTATAAAATGAAGCTAACTCGTCACCTTGTAGACTAAAAGCACTTTTAATGCCTTCATATAAATTCCACAACGTTTGCAAATCCTTAATCTCAATGTCTCGAAAAACGTCCCCTTCTGTTTCAAGAATTACTCTAATCTTATAAATCATATAGTCTAGTTTTTACGTTTTAAATTTAATTTTTTTCCTAATTGTAACATATAGTTGTATGAGTTTTTATAGTCGTTTGTAATAGTGCCTTCTAATATACCTTCTTTAATTGCTTCCTTAATTGTACCAATTTGTTTTCCTTCAATAATTTCGAAAGCTTCCATAATATCATGTCCGGTAATAGGCGGTTGAAAATTTCTTATTTTATCTTTTTCTTCTACTTCCTTTATTTTTTCTTCAACGTAATCAAAATTTTGCTTGAAACGTGTTTGTTTCTTTATATTCTTTGTTGTGATATCAGCTTTGCAAAGTAAAAATAAATCTTCCAAATCATCACCCATATCAAATAATAATCTTCTCAAAGCACTGTCCGATGCATCATCTGTAATAAGTGATATGGGACGCGAACTATTCTGAACTAGTTTTTGAACATATTTTAAGGGATCGCCCAGAGGTAATTTTAATCTTTTAAATAGGGGAAGAACCATCTTACTACCCACAAATTCATGAGAATGAAATGTCCAACCTATTTTTTTATCAAATTTTTTAGTTCGAGCTTTACCGATATCATGTAATAAAGCAGCCCATCTTAACCATAAATTGTTTGTAGTTTTACTAATATTGTCAACTACTTCAAGAGTATGAAAAAAGTTATCTTTATGTTTTTGTCCCTCAACTTCTTCAATACCCTGCAAATCGGTTAGTTCCGGTAAAAATCGTTGTAAAAGATTTGCTTCATATAATAATTTCAGACCAATACTAGGTTGAGGCGACATCATAATTTTATTAAACTCATCCGTAATTCTTTCCTTTGATAAAATATCAAATCGTTCTGCATTTTCTTTAATCGCAAGAAAAGAAGACGATTCAATAGTAAAATTTAGCTGAGTTGCGAATCGTATGGCTCTAATCATTCGTAAGGGATCGTCTGAATAGGTAATTTCAGGATCTAATGGCGTACGAATGATTTTTCTTTTTAAATCTTCTAATCCATTAAATGGATCTATCAATTCTCCAAAACTTTCTTCATTTAAGCTTATCGCTAATGTGTTAATAGTAAAATCCCTTCTATTCTGATCGTCTTCTATAGTACCCGTTTCAACAAAAGGTTTTCGGCTATCAAAAGAATAACTTTCTTTTCTCGCACCCACAAATTCTACGTCATAATCCTTAACATGGATCATAGCAGTACCAAAACGTTTAAAAACGGATACTTTGGGTTTGGAATGTAGTTTATCTGCAACGGATAAAGCTAATTCAATTCCGCTACCTTCAGTTACAATATCAATATCTTTAACTTTCGGCCTTTCCAAAAGGAGATCACGAACAAAGCCTCCGATAACAAAAGTTTGTTGTTTTTTGTCTGAAACAACATGGGTTATCAGCTTAAAAATAGGATTTTGTATTGCGTGGCTTAAATTCATTTAGTATTTATTCTCTAATTACTTTAATTCGTCCATCCTCAGATAGTTGTATTATGGAAGAAGATGCAAATTGCATATTTTCTTCGTGGCGCAAATTTATTATATAATCCACACCTTCCAAAATTTTGCAAGAAATTGATGAAAAATTTTCCGGAGATGGTTCACCACTGATGTTTGCTGAGGTCGACACCAAGGGTTTATTAAGTTTTGAAATTAATTTTTTACAAAAGGGATCCTGCGTTAAACGAATTCCTATAGTATTTTCATCAGAAATCAATAGAGCAGGCAAATTTTGTGGTTTATCATATATTATGGTTAATGGCTTGTTTGCTAAATCAATCAAATCCCAAGCCAATGAAGAAACATTAACATATTCTTGAAGCCTTCTTTCAGATTCTACCAAAATAATTAAATTTTTAGATTTATCCCTATTTTTTAATTTGAAAACTTTTTCAATGGCTTCCTCATTGGTTGCATCACATCCAATACCCCAGATGGTATCGGTGGGATACAGAATAGTTCCTCCTTTTTTTAAAATTTCAACTGCTTTTTCAATTTCTTCCTTTTCCATAATTGTTTAAAATACAAATATAAAACGGCAAGGTTTTATAAAAATAATTTTTACACTTTTTATTTATAAGTTTATTTTAAAATTTTATGCATATTATTGAAAGTATTTATTTTAATGAGCAAAAAAATATATAAATAATTGCCAGTCATCAAATAGACTGTTATATTTGCAAACCAAATAAAAATACATTATTTATAATTAAAACTTACCAATGAAAGGAAAAGGACTTGTTAAATTTTTTGCAATTGTTCTTGGGTTAATATGTTTGGCGGAATTATTCCCAACATTATATGTTAACCGTATAGAATCTAAAGCAAACAGTTTATCTAACGGAACGGAGGCGAGTAAAAAAGCTGAGCTTGATAAATTAGCTAAAGATACTTTGAATCTCGGAATAGTTAAGATGAATTATTATGATGCCAAGAAGAATGAAATGAAGTTAGGATTGGATCTTAAAGGCGGATTAAATCTATTATTAGAAATTTCCGAAAAAGATCTATTGTTGGATTTGGCAGATAATTCAGAAAATCCGGTATTTAGAAAAGCTTTAGATATAGCTACTTCGGAGGAAGTGAAATCCAGGGATACCTATACAGCTAATTTTTTTAAAGCATTTCAAACAGCTAAATCAGAATTAAATCAGCCGGATTTAAAATTATCCAGTCCTGATGTTTTCGGTACTAGAGATTTATCCAATCAAATTCAACATAACACAACCGACGAGCAAGTTGAAAAATATATCTCCGGAGTTATTGAATCCAAAGTTACTAAAGCAATAGATGTTATAAGGGCCCGTATCAAAAAACTAAATATTGATGAACCCAATATTGCACGAGTACCCGGTACCGGTAGAATATTAGTGGAATTACCGGGAGTTACTGATGCTGATCGTGTAAAAAAATTACTTCAGACTTCTGCGAGATTAGAGTTTTGGGAAGTGTATGATCAACCTACCGCATGGTCCTATCTAATGGATGTTAATCTAAAAGTTGCTAATAACAAATTAACTCCTTTATTGAAACCGTCTAATAGATCTAATGCGTTAGCAGTTGCTAAATTATCTGATACAGCAGCAATTAATAAAGTTATATATTCAGATAAAGCTAAAAAATTATTACCGATTGGTTTACGATATATAAAATTATTATGGGCTTCTAAACCGGATTCCCAATCTAACAACGAGTTAGAATTATATGCCATTCGAGGAACTAAAAATAACAAAGCTCCTTTAGTCGGAGCAGTTACTGAAGCAGGTTTAACTTTCGACCAATTCAACAGAATACAAATAAGTATGCAAATGGGACCGGAAAGTGCTTTGGTTTGGAAAAATATGACTGAAAAAAATATTGGTAAACCCATTGCAGTTGTTCTTGATGATGTAGTTTATACTGCTCCTAATGTCAATTCAGTTATTCCAAACGGTCAATCAGTTATTAGCGGTAATTTTACAGAAAGAGAAGCTAACGATTTGGTTGATGTTTTAAAATCCGGTAATCTACCGGCAAAAGCAAAAATTATCCAATCAGAAATTGTAGGTCCAACTTTGGGTCAACAATCTATAAACAATGGATTAATATCTATAGTTGTTTCCTACTTGTTTATTTTAGGATGGATGATTTTTTACTATGGAAAAGCAGGTTTATACGCGAATATAGCTCTTATATTAAATTTATTTTATTTAATAGGTATTATGGCTTCCACGGGTGCTGTTTTAACTCTTCCCGGAATAGCAGGTATAGTACTTTCTATGGCAATGGCTGTTGATGCTAATATCATTATTTTTGAAAGAGTTAAAGAAGAGTTGAGACGAGGAAGACCTCTAAAACAAGCATTTATTGAAGGACAAAAACATGCTTTGGCAGCAATTATTGATGGTAACTTAACCACATTAATTGTGGGTATCGTGCTTTTATTTAGCACCGGACCGATCAAAGGTTTTGCGGTTACCTTAGTTATAGGTATTTTCTGTACCTTATTTACAGCAATATTTATAACCAGTATGCTTATTTATGGTTCTATGGAAAAAGGTAAAAACTTTTCTTTAGCTACAAGCATAACTAAAAACTGGTTTACCAATGTTCATTTTAAATGGATGGAAAAAAGAAAATATGCTTATATTTTCTCATTGGTTATAATGGTTATTGCTTTGGTTTCCATGTTCACCAAAGGTTTTGATAAAGGGGTTGATTACACGGGAGGAAGAACTTATGTAATTAAACTGGAAAAAAATATTTATCCGGAAGAAGTAACAGAATCATTAGAAAAATTATTTACTACTGACGGAGAATCATCGAATATTAATGCTAAAAAATATGGAGAAGGTAATCAAGTAAGAATAACTACTAAATATGGAATGGATAGCAATGATCCGAATATTGATGTGGTAATTCGTGAAAAATTATATACAGGATTAAAAAATTATCTTCCGGCTAATTATTCTAAAGAAAGTTTTGTAAAAGGTACTCCTTATGGAATTCAATCAAGTTCAGAAGTGGGCCCTACAGTAGCTAGTGGGATCGTTAGAAATGGAGTTATTGCCGTATCTATTGCTTTAGCAGGTATTTTCATTTACATTTTGGTACGATTTAGAAATTGGCAAATGTCGACCGGTGCGGTTGCAGCCTTATTACATGATTCAATAGTAGTAATGGGTGCATTTTCCGTATTAAGTTGGCTAAAAATCATACCTTTTTCCGTGGAAATAGATCAATCCTTTATTGCTGCTATTTTAACCATTATCGGTTATTCAATTAATGATACCGTAATTGTATTTGATAGGATTAGAGAAAATAAGAAAAATAATGCGCACCACTTAATGACTTTAGAGGAATTATATAACGATGCAATTAATCATACTTTAGGAAGAACTATTAATACGGGTGTTTCTACAATTATGGTAACAGTTATTATATTCTTCTTCGGAGGTGAAACTTTACAAGGATTTATGTTTGCACTATTTTTAGGATTTACATTTGGTATGTATTCATCTATATACATAGCATCTTCTTTATCTTATGATTTAACTAAATATAATTATGATAAAGAACATTCAAATACGAAAGTATCCACTATAAAATAAATATTTTATGTTGTAATAAAAAAAGGTCTTGAATTTCAAGACCTTTTTTTATAAGCAATATGTATAGGGTAAGTGAATTTTGAATTTTACAGGATTGTTAGGCTTAAAATGATATTTCACACATAAAAATTCTCATTTATTATTTAAAATAATTATTACAAGCACTTATTAGAATTTAATTAGTATGAATACGTTAAATTCATTTAAAATCGGACAATACATATGAGAAAGTTGTAAATTTGTAAAAAATAAATGTAGATATTGTGAGTTTTGGAGAAATTATAGTTATACTTTTAGTAGTGGTCTTATTGTTTGGCCCTGATAAGATTCCTGAAATTGCAAGAGGGTTAGGTCAGGGGGTACGAGCTATGAAAGATGCCACCGATAATATTAAAAGAGAAATCATGTCTCAAGTTGATGACAACGGATCAGTTAAAGAAATTGAAGATGAAATAAATGAGGCCAAAAAAAATATGGATCAAAAGGTAAGTGAGGCTACTGATCATTTAAATGATTTTATGGATGATACGTTCGATGGTCCTGTAAAAAGAAGTTAATGGATAAAATTATAAAATGGGATGAAGAATTATTTTTATATTTAAATAATTTAGGAAGCCCAAAATTTGATGCTTTTTGGTTATTTATAACTAATGAATACTATTGGATCCCTACATATTTTTTTATATTTTTAATTATTTTAGAAAAATATGGATGGAAAAAAGTTCTTTTAATAGGTTTAAGTATTGCTTTAATGATTTCTTTAACCGATTCTTTATCCTCATTGGTTAAAAATTGGATTCAGCGACCAAGACCTTGTAGAAATCCGGAATTAGAAGGGGTTTTTAGGCTAGTGATTGAAAAATGTAGGGGATCCTATTGCTATTTTTCCGCACATGCTGCCAATTCTTTTAGTTTAGCTACCTATCTAACTTTTATTTTTAAAAAAGAATATAAATATTCATCCATTTTATTATTCTCTTGGGCTATTTTGGTATCTTATAGCAGAATATATGTAGGAGTACATTTTCCTCTGGATGTTCTTTCAGGAGCATTTGTCGGCGTTTTAATAGGATGGTTATTTACTAAAACGCAAAAATTTATACTTAAATAAAAATATTTTTAATAGACCATTTTGAAAATATCTAATTCTTAAGAAGATTTTTTAGGGTTAAATACAAATGGAAAAATGATAAAAATTGTTAGAGAATAAGCTGCAAAAGTAAACCAAACATATGGCCAGTTGGTAATACCATTGACTGTAAAATGCTCAACCACCCATCCACTACCGTAGCTTCCTAAAATAGCACCCAGTCCGTTCGTCATAATCATAAATAGTCCTTGAGCGCTGGAACGCATACTCTTATCAGTTTCTTTATCTACAAACAAAGATCCTGAAATATTGAAAAAATCGAAAGCCATTCCATATACAATCATGGATAAAATTAAAAGATAAATTTTATTAGCCGGATTTCCTAATCCAAATAGTCCGAAACGTAGAAACCATGCAAACATACTTATCATAATCACCTTTTTGATTCCAAATTTTTGTAAAAAGAATGGTATTAATAAAATACATAAAGTTTCAGAAATTTGTGATATAGATAGTAATAAGTTAGGGTGTTTAACGCCAAAAGAATCGGGATATGTGGATTTAAAACTATCTAAAAAAGGACCTCCGAAAGCATTGGTTATTTGGAGTGAACAACCTAATAGCATGCAAAAAAAGAAAAATATAGCCATTTTCCTATTTTTCAATAAAACAAAAGCATCCAGGCCTAATGCATGTACTAATCCTTTGTTATTAACATTTTTTGTTGGTGGAGTAGCCGGCATCGTAAAGGAATATAAGGCCATAATAATTCCGGCTCCCGCACTAATGAAAAGTTGAACAGAACTTCTGGCAAAACCTAAGAAATCAACTGTCCACATAGCAGCAATAAAACCTATGGTTCCCCAAACCCGTATAGGAGGAAAATCGGTAACTGAATTTAAACCATTTTTTTCAAGAGCATTATAAGAAACAGAATTAGTCAATGATATGGTTGGCATATAAAAGCAAGTATGCAGGAATAACAAAAGATAAAATATATGGTATTCTTTAACTTGGGAAGCCATAAAAATAAATATGGCAGCTAGAATATGGCTTATACCTAATAATTTTTCAGCATTTATCCATCGGTCGGCAACTATACCCAATAAGCCGGGCATAAAAAGAGAAGTAAATCCCATAGTTGCAAATAAACTTCCAATTTGGATTCCGGTAAATCCTAAACCACCCTCAGTTATAGGTAATCCGGCATATCCTCCCAAAGATATTAACCAAGAACCCCAAATATAATATTGAAGAAAAACAAGAATAATTAGCCGTAACTTTATGCTCATCTTTTTTTAGTATTTTGATATGTAGCTAAGATAGTAATTATTTTTATGAATGAAATAATTATAAGTAGTATTTAAAATTTAATGTAAACTATTTAAAATAATTTTTTCAACAGCAGAAACGTTTTTTTTCAAAAATTTTCATCATTCATCATTTATAATTTTTTATTGATTTTAGTATAAGTGTGTAAATTTTATTAGTTTCTATTTGGTTGTGTCCTTAAAAACATTGCACCTGTTTGAGCAACATTGCGTATTCTTTAAAGTTGCGAGTTCCAACAGATAGACAAAATATTTTTGAAGATTCCGCATTCTGCTGTTAATGCATTCTTTGCATAATAATTCTCCTTTTTTGAAGCTTTGCTCTAACTGTAAAATATATAATATTTTGCAATATTTTTGGCCTCAATTACCCGCAGAGTAAAGATTTACAGCAGTTGAAAGAAGAAGATAAGCAAACCATTTTCCGGCTTTTGGAAAAAATGTTAAGCAATAAAAAGTTTAAAGACTTTTTTCAGAAAAACGCCGCTGCACGGTAAAACAAAAACTCCTCGCAAAGCGAGAAGTTTTTAGTTTAATGGTAAAATGCTGTTGTATATGATGTATAAAATTATATATCAATAGAGTTACTTCTATTACTAAAATAATAAATTTGATAAATCTTATATTTTTTATAATTAATATTAAGTTTAAAATAACGTAAAAAATTAAAATACATATCCCAATAATATTTTAAAAGATATAATTGAAAATACTTTTAAATATCTATTTTACAGAGTCTTAGAAAATTCGTAAATTCTTTTGTATTTTTCAGGGGGTGTTCAAATACTAATTACCTCAGCTAAAATAATAATAAACAAAATCACACTTAATCCTACTAAAAATATGATTTCCATTTAAAAAATTTATTCATATTATTTATATTTAACTAGTACAGGGATGGCAGTATTTTATAATTACTTAGTGAATTGAAAAATTCTAGTCATTACTCATAAGGTCTATACAGTCTGCACTACCCGGAGAACTTCCTCCGTGTATAAATATATTAGTTTTATTATATGAATTATATCCATTAATTTATAGTCCGGCAACTCCCCAAGCAATTGGTCATCTTGGCTAAATCCCTTACTTTATCTTATTTTTATTAACGAAATGGGATAAATAGAAACTAATGAAAGAGTAATTATATAAAGAGCTATCCTTTTATTAATTTCTATTTTTTCTTTCAATTCTTTGGCTTTTTTAATTTGATTTTCAGTTGGGTTCAATCCTTCCAATTGGGTTTCGTATTTTTCAGAAACACATAAATCAAGATATTTTAAGCCAGACCCTAATATGGTAATAAATAGTCCAACAATTAGTATCGTTTTTTTTTTTCATATCAATTTATTTTGTTATTTAGGACCTCGAATACAACTCCACGTGATTTAATTCTTATACTTTTAATCCTGTAATCCATCTTTCCTGAAATTCACATCGGACAATACCGCTCCAAAGCCTCCGATTACTTTTCGAAAAATCGTAGAATCTTAGTTTATTAATTATTTTAGTAAATATTAAATATGATTTTATATTATATTATTATAATATTATGTTTATGGAATAATTCATAGTAATTAAAATTGTAATAATTAATATTAAATTTATTATATAAAAATAGTTTTTTTTTAATAATATTCTCCATATATAAAATAATATAAATATAATACTCATTATATATAATAATTTTTTGGCATAAATTATTGGAGAAATAATACTATATCCTGTGTTTATTCTATATGGTTTATAATAAATATGTTTTGAAAAGAAAACTATAATGGGTATCATTAATAAATACAATCCAAATGATAGTAATATTTTAATTATTTTTTTATAATCCATAACCTGCTGTTAATTTATTATTATTTTTAATCCGTTGTTTAAACTATTCTTTTAACGATTTTAGTATCATTATAATCATTGAATTTAAAAGTAAGTGGTTTTAACTTTTTTTTCTTCAGCATTTTGCACTTTAATAATACGTAGACGCTCATTTTTATTGCTCAATAAATCATGTGTTAAATGATATTTGTGATAATCACCAGTGTAATAAGAAGACACAACTATTTGAGATACAATTTTTTTTATTTATGTATTCAAAATCCTTTTTTTATGATTTAATAAAGTATTTTCTTCATTTTACGAAAAATTAGTATAATAGTATGTATCTGTGAAAAGTGTTCTCCCTCCGTAGGAAACACGTTTAATATAAGGAGTACCAAAATCTAATAAATATTCATAATGAATTTTATTTCCTATAGAATCAATAAATGTTGAAATATAATGTTGGACATGCACTAATTCTTTGTATTTTCCAATTTTACCGTCAGGATAATTTACAATAAAAGAATAACCGTTTTCTTTATTTTTTTAGATTTTAATTTTAGAAAAGAATAAAGTTTCAAAGTAGTTGGGATTGATTCGAAACAATCGCTGCCCATCAATATAAAAAGGATCTTTACCAGTAAACTGAGGTCCTCGTGTAATATCATCTACTTCCTTGTTGGTTCCTCCTTGGCTAATCAAAGAAATAATCTTCTGAGTTAGTAAGAGGATATCTGGATTGAATATTTAGTTTAGGTAAGGAACTTTCGCAAAAAAGGCTCAATACCGAATTAACATATTTAAATCCGGACATCAAAATATCATTATCCTGATTTATAAGTTCGGGTTTAGGAAAAAATATTATTCAAAAAAGCCTTATAATTTTGTATTATTTATAAAAAGTTATACTTTTGCACCGGCAAGTCCTGCACAACCAGCTCCTGTGAATCCTCCAGGGTGGGAACGCAGCAAAGGTAAACGGTTGTAGCGGTGTGATGCAGGTAGCTTGCCTTTTTTTATTGGTACTGACTGAACTATTCTAAACTATATAAACTAAATTTTTTCTAAACTTTAAAATTATGTCTGACCAATCTTCTCCAAAGTATATATTTGTTACAGGTGGTGTTACTTCTTCACTTGGAAAGGGAATTGTCGCTGCATCTTTAGGAATGCTTTTAAAAGCCAGAGGGTACAAAGTAACCATTCAAAAACTCGATCCGTATATTAATATTGATCCGGGAACTCTAAATCCCTATGAGCATGGAGAATGCTATGTTACTGAAGATGGAGCTGAAACTGATTTAGATTTAGGGCACTATGAAAGATTCTTAAATAGTCCTACCAGCAAAGACAACAATGTTACTACCGGAAAAATTTACCAAACAGTTATTGATAAAGAAAGAAGAGGAGACTTTTTAGGAAAAACTGTACAGGTAATCCCTCATATTACTAATGAGATAAAAAGAAGAATTAAAATATTAGGTAAAAAAGGAGATTTTGACATCATTATCACCGAAATAGGAGGAACGGTAGGAGACATTGAATCCTTGCCTTATGTTGAAAGCGTACGCCAATTACGCTGGGAATTAGGATATCAAAATTCGATTGTAGTACACCTAACTTTAATTCCATATTTAGCAGCCAGTGGAGAGTTAAAAACTAAACCTTCTCAACATTCCGTACGTCAACTTATGGAATATGGAGTACAAACCAATTTTCTGGTATGTAGGACAGAATGCTCAATATCTAAAGAAGTACGCTCTAAATTAGCATTATTCTGTAACCTTAATATTGATAATGTAATTGAAAGTAAAGATCTTCCTACCATCTATGAAGTTCCTTTATATCTGCAAAATCAGAATTTTGATGCATTAGTGTTAAAAGAACTAGGTTTATCCACAGATAAAAAACCTGATTTAAAACAATGGAATGATTTCCTGGATAAATATAAAAATCCAAAGAGTAATGTTGAAATAGCCTTAGTAGGAAAATATGTATCTCTTCAAGATTCCTATAAATCTATTGTAGAAGCTTTAATACATGCAGGAGCTACTTTAGAAACTAAAGTAAATATTCGTTGGATATACAGCGGAGATCTTACTTATGAAAATATTTCCGATTATTTAAAAGGTGTGGATGGAGTTATAATAGCTCCCGGATTCGGAGATCGAGCAATTGAAGGAAAAATTATAGCCTGTCAATACGCTAGAGTTAATAAAATACCTGTATTAGGGATCTGTCTAGGTATGCAAATTGCGGTCATAGAATTTGCTAGAAATGTACTTGGATATAAAGATGCAGATAGTGTTGAATTTAACTTGCATACCTCAGCTCCGGTTATCTGTTTAATGGAAGAACAAAAAAATGTCACCAATAAAGGAGGCACTATGAGACTGGGAGCATGGGCATGTAAACTTAAAAAAGGCTCTATAGCAGAAAAAATCTACAATGCACAAAATATAGAAGAACGACACAGACATAGATACGAGCTTAACAATGAATATATAAGTGAGTTTGAAAACAATGGTTTAGAAGCCATTGGAACTAATCCTGATACAGGATTGGTGGAAGTTATACAAGTAAAAGATCATCCATTCTTTATAGGTGTACAATACCATCCGGAATATAAAAGTACGGTAGCTTCTCCCCACCCATTATTTTTAGCATTAGTTAAAGCATCTCAAAATTATCAGATAAACAAAGTAAAGAATGCAACAGGAAAGCAAATTTGATAAAAACCAGCTGATTGGTTTTATTCTTATAGGGATTATTTTAATTGGATTTTTGGTTTATTCCAATAATCAACAAAAACAGGCAATAGATGAAGCCCAAAAATCCGAACAGCAACAAATCAAATCTGAAAATATCTCTCAGAATACCAATGATAAGTCAGCACCCGTAAAGTTAGATTCACTTGCTCAGGCTAAGGTAGAATTATTACCTTTTTCAAATGATGAAATAGAAGTTAAAGTCAGCACACAAGGAGCTCAATTACGTGAAGTACGTTTAAAAAAATGGACGGCTTATGATAAGGATACAACCATTCACAAAAAACCTTTATATCTTGTAAATAATGAAAATACCGATTTCAATATTTCATTTAAAGATAAGGCAGGTAAAATAATTAATACCAGAGATTTGGTTTTTACACCATCAACGGAAGGAAATGTAACCGTTTTAACTGCGAATTTAGATAATACGAGTTTTATTCAATTCCGTTATGCACTGAAAGGAAAATATTCTTTAGATTTTCAAGTAGTATCGAAAGGATTATCAAAAATTACCTCTCAGCAAGATGCCGAATTATATTGGAATCAAAATGCGATTGCTCTTGAAAAAGGAAAATCACAAGAAACTACCTATACGGAGTTTAGATACAGTTTAAACGATTATTCACAAACTGATTACGATACAAACGGATTTACAGAAGATAAAGACAAAATAGATTGGATTAGTGTTAAACAACAATTCTTTGCAACTATTTTAGAAGCACAGAACGGATTTTACAAATCCAAAGGTACACAAGAAGCAGAAAGAGATAACCCTGATTATCTTAAGAATTTTACATTTACAAGTATAGTTCCTATCCAACAAGGAGAAATTAATCAAAAATATACTTGGAATTTTCTACCCTTAGATTATGATCTATTGAAATCTTACAAAGCAGATAATGGAGACAGTAAACAGTTTTCATACAACATTCCATTTGGATGGATGAAATGGCTTTGTATATTTTATTTATGGATTTATGAATTTTTATCAAAATTCGGTATTGCAGCAGGATGGATAATTTTCTTAATGACCATCGTGGTAAAATTAGTTACCTCTCCTATTATGTATAAACAATACATTCAAGGAGCAAAAATGCGAATTTTAAAACCGGAAATTGACGAATTAAACGAAAAACACAAAAATTCAGATCCGATTAAAAAGCAACAAGCTACGATGGAATTATATAGAAAAGTAGGGGTTAATCCACTAGCAGGATGCTTACCGGCATTAATACAAATACCTATTTTCTATTCATTATTTAGATTTTTCCCGAATAATATAGCTTTAAGAGGACAGTCCTTCCTTTGGGCAGATGATCTGACCGCTTATGATTCTATTTATGAATGGACAACACATATTCCGATTTTATCAAGTATTTACGGAAATCACATAAGTCTGTTTACGATATTATACTGTTTAGTATTATTAATTTACACTAAAATGTCAACCTCTACCATGCAAGCACCTACACAAGAAGGAATGCCGGATATGAGGTTTATGATGTATTTGATGCCGGTTATGTTTATATTTTGGTTAAATTCTTATGCGTCAGGTCTCTCTTGGTATTATTTAGTATCCAATGCTATAAATATACTTTTAATCTTATTGATTAAAAACTTTATGATCAATGAAGAAAAGTTGCATGCTAAGATGCAAGAGAATAAAACAAAGCCGGGTAAGAAAAAAAGTAAATGGCAGCAAAAAATGCAATCCATGTTGGAACAAGCCCAAGAGCAACAAAAACAGATTCAAGAACAAAAAATGAATCAAAATAAAAATAAGAAAAAGTAAATCAATCCTATAATAGAAGTAATAAAATCAGCCTTTTTGGCTGATTTTTTATTTTTGTATGATTTTTGAAAGATTCATATAAAATAAAAAAACATAACCATGAATTACCGTATAGAGAAAGATACTATGGGAGAAGTACAAGTTCCCGCTGACAAATATTGGGGTGCCCAAACTGAAAGATCAAGAAATAATTTTAAGATTGGACCGGAGGCATCAATGCCCAAAGAGATAATTGAATCATTTGCCTATCTAAAAAAAGCAGCCGCATATGCTAATACTGATTTAGGAGTATTACCTTCAGAAAAAAGAGATTTAATAGCCAAAGTATGTGATGAAATCAGTAAAGGAGAATTAAATGACCAATTCCCGCTTGTTATATGGCAAACCGGTTCAGGAACTCAATCCAATATGAATGTCAATGAAGTAATATCTAATCGAGCATTGGTACTAGGTGGAGGTAAACTAGGTGAAAAGAGTCCCATTCATCCTAATGACGATGTAAATAAATCCCAATCATCTAACGATACCTTCCCAACAGCAATGCATATTGCAGCCTATAAAAAGGTAGTAACACATACCTTACCGGCAGTTGAAAAATTAAGAGATACATTGTTAAAAAAATCAGAGAAATTTAAAGATGTAGTAAAAATAGGTAGGACCCATTTAATGGATGCCACCCCCTTAACTTTAGGACAAGAGTTTTCCGGATACGTAGCTCAATTGGATCATGCCATTAAAGCTATAAAAAATACCCTGACGCATTTATCAGAATTAGCTTTAGGAGGAACAGCTGTAGGGACAGGATTGAACACTCCTAAAGGTTATGATGTCAAAGTTGCAGAATATATATCTAAATTTACCGGATTGCCATTTGTTACTGCTCCTAACAAATTTGAAGCATTAGCAGCTCATGATGCAATAGTTGAGACACACGGAGCATTAAAACAATTAGCCGTTTCACTTTTTAAAATAGCTCAAGACATACGACTATTAGCATCCGGACCTAGAAGCGGAATAGGAGAATTATTTATACCTGAAAATGAACCCGGATCTTCCATTATGCCGGGCAAAGTAAACCCTACACAAAATGAAGCAATGACCATGGTATGTGCTCAAGTATTGGGTAATGATACAACTATCTCTTTTTCCGGTACACAAGGAAACTATGAACTCAATGTTTTTAAACCGGTTATGGCCTATAATTTTTTACAATCAGCCCAACTATTGGGAGATGCTTGTAAATCATTCAACGATCATTGTGCCGTCGGAATTGAGCCTAATTACACAAGAATAAAAGAACTCGTTAATAATTCCCTAATGTTGGTGACAGCCTTAAATACACATATAGGGTATGAAAATGCTGCCAAAATTGCTAAAACAGCACATAAAAACGGAACAACACTAAAAGAAGAAGCAATTAAATTAGGTTTAGTAACTGCCGAACAATTTGATCAATGGGTTAGACCGAAAGACATGGTAGGAAGTTTAAAATAATTAATAAAAAATTTATGAAAATCAGCATAAATGATTTCTTATTTTACGACTACGAAGCTGTATAAATGTTGTATTATAAAGGAATATGGTATTATTTTTGATATATAAAATTGTAAATTATCAATACAATTTATTTTACTAATAACTTCGTAATATATCTAATTTAAAATGTGGATATAAAATAAATAAGTTACCTTATAATTAAAGGTGATAGCTACAAAATTAAGAAAAAATTAATTTTAATTCAATATAAAATAACATGATATATATTTTATTATACATGTCCTTTTCTTAATGCATAATCCACAAATGATTAGTATATTTGTATGATCTTAGAATGTAAAAATCTATATAAAAAACATGTCTAAAAACACAAATAAAATTAAGAAAATAGGTGTCTTAACCTCAGGAGGAGATTCTCCCGGGATGAATGCTGCCATAAGATCAGTTGTAAGAGCAGCTAATTATTATGGAATAGAATGCTGTGGAATACGAATGGGATATGATGGGTTGATTAATGATATGGTTGTTGATTTAGGTCCTCGTTCAGTAAGAAATTTAATAAATAGAGGAGGAACTGAGCTCAAATCTGCACGTTCCGATGAATTTAGAACTATTGAAGGAAGAAATAAAGCAGCAGAAACAGTAAAAAAACATAATATAGATGCATTAGTAGTCATCGGAGGAGATGGATCTTTCACAGGTGGAACTGTTTTCCAAAAAGAACAAGGGGTACCCTTTATCGGAATTCCCGGAACTATCGATAACGATATATTCGGTACAGATTTTACCTTAGGCTATGATACCGCATTAAATACCGTAGTTGATGCAATCGATAAAATCCGAGATACAGCAACTTCGCATAATAGAGTTTTCTTTGTAGAAGTTATGGGAAGGGATGCCGGGTTTATAGCTTTAAACAGCGGTATAGCTACCGGAGCATTGGATATACTTATACCTGAACAAAAAGATAGTATTGAAGATTTATTTTCTTCTTTTGATAATGCAAAACAAAAAGGAAAAACATCCAGTATTGTAGTAGTAGCTGAAGGAGAAAAATTAGGAGGAGTATATGATTTGGCTAAATTTACTAAAATGAAATACCCTGAATTTGACGTTAAAGTTACCGTTTTAGGTCATATTCAAAGAGGAGGATCTCCTACAGTTGCCGACAGAGTATTGGCTTCAAGGTTAGGTGTTGCTGCAGTTGAAGGATTAATGGCGGGTAGATCTAATGTAATGGCAGGAATGCAATCAAGCAAGATCGTTTTTACTCCTATAGAAGAAGCAATTAAAAAACACAATGAAATAGATAAGGATCTAATAAAAGTAGCAGATATCTTATCTACATAGATAAAATAAAAAAATTAATTTAGAAACAAACTTAAAAAAGTAAAGTATTATGTCAAAAATTAAAATTGGTATCAATGGTTTTGGTCGTATAGGACGATTAGTATTTCGTGCGGCTCAACATAATGAAAATATTGAAGTTGTAGGAATTAATGACCTTATTGATGTTGAATATATGGCTTATATGCTAAAATATGATACTGTTCATGGTAAATTCGATGGAACGATTGAAATTAAAGATGGTAAATTAGTAGTAAATGGAAATGCAATTAGAGTAACTGCTGAAAAAAATCCTGCAGATCTTAGATGGGGTGATATCGGAGCAGAATATATAGTAGAATCAACAGGTTTATTCCTTACAAAAGATAAAGCACAAGGTCACATCGATGCCGGAGCAAAATATGTAGTAATGTCTGCTCCATCTAAAGATGATACCCCTATGTTTGTATGCGGAGTAAACGATAATACCTATGTAAAAGGTACTCAATTTATTTCTAACGCATCTTGTACAACAAACTGTATATCTCCGGTAGTTAAAGTATTACATGAAAAATTTGGTATTTTAGAAGGATTAATGACTACAGTACATGCTACTACTGCTACTCAAAAAACAGTTGACGGACCATCAGCAAAAGATTGGAGAGGAGGTAGAGCAGCAGCAGGAAATATAATTCCATCTTCAACTGGAGCTGCTAAAGCAGTTGGAAAAGTAATTCCTTCTTTGAACGGAAAATTAACAGGTATGGCATTCCGTGTACCAACCTTAGACGTTTCAGTAGTTGACTTAACAGTAAATTTAGCTAAAGAAACAACTTATGATGAAATCTGTAAAGCAATGAAAGAAGCATCAGAAGGTGAATTAAAAGGAATTTTAGGATATACCGATGAAGAAGTTGTTTCTTCTGACTTTATTACAGATCCACGTACATCAATCTTTGATGCAAAAGCAGGGATACAATTAAGCCCTAAATTTGTTAAAGTAGTAAGCTGGTATGATAATGAGTGGGGATATTCTAACAAAGTTGTTGAATTGATTCAAAGAATTGCTAAAATTAACGGGTAATATTCATATTACTACTTTATAATGAATTGAAAAAAGCTATCATTAATGATAGCTTTTTTATTGATAAGTATAAAATTGATTTCACGATAACAAAATATAAATTACCTTAATATAAAAGAACCAATCAAAATTTATTCTTTCTTGACAGAATATATAAAAATATCAACTAAGAAAAAGTTTATTATATAGTAATATATGTCATTTAAAGTTAAGAAATAACCTACAATAACCTTGTTTATGACTATAAACCTATAACTACCTTACGGTTACACCTAAAATTTTTTCACAAAAAAACAATTAAAAGTAGGAATATAAAAAATAAATGCTATCTTTGCAACCTCGAAAAAGATTAACGAATATAAAGATATAAGATAACAACCGATGAAACGTACATTTCAACCTTCAGAAAGAAAGAAAAGAAACAAGCATGGTTTTCGTGAAAGAATGGCATCAGCTAACGGAAGAAAAGTCTTAGCAAGACGTAGAGCAAAAGGAAGAAAGCAATTAACTGTTAGCGAATACAGAGCTAAAAGATAATCTGCTAGAACATATCTGAAAAATTAAAAAGACTGCTATGATAAATAAGCAGTCTTTTTGTTATATATAGTTAATATATCTTTTTAGGTTTAATTTTATATATTAGTTTATTTAGTAAAAGATTTAATAACTTGTTCGATATATATTATTATAAACTACAAAACAAAAAGCTATTCAGTAAAAGTATTAATAGTAAACGTACTATCTACCTATATATACAAAAAAAGTACTTGAATAAAAACATTAGAGGAAAGGAATTCAAAACTATCAATTAGAGAATACAACCTATAAAGATTATAAAATAGAAAAGAATAAGAACGAGCCCATAAGCCCCAATACGAATGATCAGTAGAGAAGCATTAAAAAATAGAAAAAAAAATTAAAATTTTTTTTTGAGGTTAAGTGGTTCGTATTCAGCATATTAGTGAAAAATTAGCAAAAAAGATTAAAAAAAGATTAAAAAAAAACTTGCGGGGAAAGAAAAAGTAGCTATCTTTGCACCCGCAAGTCAGGAACAACGAAAGAGAAAAACAGAAGATGAGGGGACCTGATTAGCGCAAAAGATCGTTGAAATAAAAAGTTTTTTAAACAAAGCTTACGAAAGATAAAAAGTAGCAAAACACAACCTGGAAGAAGAGAGATTCTTTTGAGTTAGGGAAAAACCTTGAGATTGATAATAACAAAGAAATTACAATGGAGAGTTTGATCCTGGCTCAGGATGAACGCTAGCGGGAGGCCTAACACATGCAAGCCGAGGGGTATTTTGGAGCTTGCTTCAAGAGAGACCGGCGTACGGGTGCGTAACGCGTATGCAACTTACCTGTATCACTGGGATAGCCCGGGGAAACCCGGATTAATACCGGATAACATATCAGCCAGCATTGGCAGATATTAAAAGATTAATCGGATACAGATAGGCATGCGTAGGATTAGTTAGTTGGTAAGGTAACGGCTTACCAAGACGATGATCCTTAGGGGGCCTGAGAGGGTGAACCCCCACACTGGAACTGAGACACGGACCAGACTCCTACGGGAGGCAGCAGTGAGGAATATTGGACAATGGGTGAGAGCCTGATCCAGCCATCCCGCGTGAAGGACGACAGCCCTATGGGTTTTAAACTTCTTTTGTATGGGAATAAACCACATTACGTGTAATGTTCTGAAGGTACCATACGAATAAGCATCGGCTAACTCCGTGCCAGCAGCCGCGGTAATACGGAGGATGCGAGCGTTATCCGGATTTATTGGGTTTAAAGGGTCCGTAGGCGGGTTGATAAGTCAGCGGTGAAAACCTGCAGCTTAACTGTAGAACTGCCGTTGATACTGTTAATCTTGAATAGTATTGAAGTAGCTGGAATGTGTAGTGTAGCGGTGAAATGCATAGATATTACACAGAACCCCGATTGCGAAGGCAGGTTACTAAATACCGATTGACGCTGATGGACGAAAGCGTGGGGAGCGAACAGGATTAGATACCCTGGTAGTCCACGCCGTAAACGATGGATACTCGTTGTTGGGGATTAACCCTCAGTGACTAAGCGAAAGTAATAAGTATCCCACCTGGGGAGTACGACCGCAAGGTTGAAACTCAAAGGAATTGACGGGGGCCCGCACAAGCGGTGGAGCATGTGGTTTAATTCGATGATACGCGAGGAACCTTACCAGGGCTTAAATGGGAATTGACGTACTTAGAAATAAGTATTTCTACGGACAATTTTCAAGGTGCTGCATGGTTGTCGTCAGCTCGTGCCGTGAGGTGTCAGGTTAAGTCCTATAACGAGCGCAACCCTTATCATTAGTTGCCAACGAGTAAAGTCGGGAACTCTAATGAGACTGCCGGTGCAAACCGCGAGGAAGGTGGGGATGACGTCAAATCATCACGGCCCTTACGCCCTGGGCCACACACGTGCTACAATGGCCGGTACAGAGGGCAGCTACTGGGCAACCAGATGCGAATCTCAAAAGCCGGTCTCAGTTCGGATTGGAGTCTGCAACTCGACTCTATGAAGCTGGAATCGCTAGTAATCGCAGATCAGCCATGCTGCGGTGAATACGTTCCCGGGCCTTGTACACACCGCCCGTCAAGCCATGGAAGCTGGGGGTACCTGAAGTCGGTGACCGTAAAAGGAGCTGCCTAGGGTAAAACTAGTGACTGGGGCTAAGTCGTAACAAGGTAGCCGTACCGGAAGGTGCGGCTGGAACATCTCTTTTTTAGAGCAAAAAGTCAAAACAAGGAATAAAAACCCCAAAAGAAGCTGACAACTTCCAGGTGTTTCCTACTTAAAGAAAGAAAAGAGGGAAGAAAAATGAAGAAAGGAAAGAAAAAAAAATACAAGTAAGTAAAAAGTTAAAAAACACAAGATATATAACACCCCTGAAAAGCCCCTGTAAGGAAAAGGTAAGACATAAGAAGAAGAGTAAAAGGAGCAACGAGGAAAATAAAAATCAATCAGTCTCATAGCTCAGCCGGTTAGAGCGCTACACTGATAATGTAGAGGTCGGCAGTTCGAGTCTGCCTGAGACTACAAAGGGAAACAAGGGGAATTAGCTCAGCTGGCTAGAGCGCCTGCCTTGCACGCAGGAGGTCAAGGGTTCGACTCCCTTATTCTCCACAAGGTTCTAAAAACGAAAGAAAGAAGTAGTAAAAAGAACCAGTGTTATATACGGATCATTGACATTATTGGGATTTTATATAAAAAAATAAACCGAGCGGCCAATATAATTGGCTAAGGAAAAGAAATCGTTAAGGGCGTATGGCGGATGCCTAGGCTTCAAGAGGCGAAGAAAGACGTGGTAAGCTGCGAAAAGCTGCGGGGATTGGCACACACGAAGTGATCCGCAGATGTCTGAATGGGGCAACCCACTATACAAGAGTATAGTATTCCCGCAAGGGAAGGCAAACCTTCCGAACTGAAACATCTAAGTAGGAAGAGGAAAAGAAATCAACCGAGATTCCGAGAGTAGTGGCGAGCGAAATCGGAAGAGCCCAAAAGTATGTAATTAGATAGCAGAATGTTTTGGAAAGAACAACCGAAGAAGGTGAAAGTCCTGTAAGTAAAATCTGATTATGTATGAAAAAGAGTAGGGCGGGACACGTGAAATCCTGTCTGAACATGGGGGGACCATCCTCCAAGGCTAAATACTCCTTGAAGACCGATAGCGAACAAGTACCGTGAGGGAAAGGTGAAAAGTATTTCGAAAAGAAAGATGAAAGAGACCCTGAAACCATACGCCTACAAGCGGTCGGAGCATCGTAAGATGTGACGGCGTGCCTTTTGCATAATGAGCCTACGAGTTAATTTCACTAGCGAGGTTAAGTAGTTCAGCTACGGAGCCGCAGCGAAAGCGAGTCTGAATAGGGCGTTTAGTTAGTGGGATTAGACGCGAAACCTTGTGATCTATCCATGGGCAGGTTGAAGCTTTGGTAACACAAAGTGGAGGACCGAACCGGTTGACGTTGAAAAGTCTTCGGATGACCTGTGGATAGGGGTGAAAGGCTAATCAAACTGGGAGATAGCTCGTACTCCCCGAAATGCATTTAGGTGCAGCGTTAAGAAAGAGTATACTAGAGGTAGAGCTACTGATTGGATGCGGGGGTTTCACCGCCTACCAAATCCTGACAAACTCCGAATGCTATTATATGTTTCTTAGCAGTGAGGGCATGGGTGCTAAGGTCCATGTCCGAGAGGGAAAGAACCCAGAGCAACAGCTAAGGTCCCGAAATGTATACTAAGTTGAACAAACGAGGTCAGACTGCCCAGACAGCTAGGATGTTGGCTTGGAAGCAGCCATTCATTTAAAGAGTGCGTAACAGCTCACTAGTCGAGCGGTTTGGCATGGATAATACTCGGGCATAAGTATACTACCGAAGCTATGCGAAATGAAAATTTCGGTAGGGGAGCATTCTATATGCGCAGAATCAGTAAGGTGACTTATTGTGGAGCGTATAGAAAAGAAAATGTAGGCATAAGTAACGATAATGAAGGTGAGAAACCTTCACGCCGTAAATCCAAGGTTTCCTCAGCTATGCTAATCAGCTGAGGGTAAGTCGGGACCTAAGGTGAATCCGAGAGGAGTAATCGATGGGAAATCGGTTAATATTCCGATACCGGCTGTAAATTCGATGGAGTGACAGAGTAATGACACTACCGCGTACTGACGGAATAGTACGTTAAAGCATGTAGGTAAATCAGCAATAGTAAAATGCGTTGCTGATGCCGAAAGTGAAAGTACCAGGAAGCTACGGTGGAATGGATAGTGTAGGTAAGAGCTCTCAAGAAAAACTTCTAAGGCAAGTTTACAGCGCCCGTACCAAAACCGACACAGGTGGATGAGGAGAGTATCCTAAGGCGCTCGAGTGAATCATGGTTAAGGAACTAGGCAAAATAGACCTGTAACTTCGGGAGAAAGGTCGCTCCCCGT
Source organism: Apibacter sp. ESL0432 (assembly GCF_019469225.1). NCBI lineage: Bacteria > Pseudomonadati > Bacteroidota > Flavobacteriia > Flavobacteriales > Weeksellaceae > Apibacter > Apibacter sp. ESL0432. The sequence continues at coordinate 694,807 of NZ_CP048266.1, forward strand.
AAAAAGGGAGCCGCAGTGAAAAGGCCCAGGCGACTGTTTATCAAAAACACAGGACTCTGCAAAATCGCAAGATGACGTATAGGGTCTGACACCTGCCCGGTGCTGGAAGGTTAAGGAAGGAGGTTAGCGTAAGCGAAGCCTTTGACTGAAGCCCCAGTAAACGGCGGCCGTAACTATAACGGTCCTAAGGTAGCGAAATTCCTTGTCGGGTAAGTTCCGACCTGCACGAATGGTGTAACGATCTGGGCACTGTCTCAACCATGAGCTCGGTGAAATTGTAGTATCGGTGAAGATGCCGATTACCCGCAATGGGACGAAAAGACCCTGTGAACCTTTACTATAGCTTCGTATTGACTTCGGGTAAATGATGTGTAGGATAGGTGGGAAACTGAGAATCGGCTTCGCCAGGAGTCGAGGAGTTGACGTTGAAATACCACCCTTTATTTATCTGGAGCCTAACTTCTGAACAGAAGGACATTGCGTGGTGGGTAGTTTGACTGGGGTGGTCGCCTCCAAAAGAGTAACGGAGGCTTTCAAAGGTACCCTCAGCACGCTTGGCAACCGTGCGCAGAGTGTAATGGCATAAGGGTGCTTGACTGCAAGACCGACAAGTCGAGCAGGTGCGAAAGCAGGACATAGTGATCCGGTGGTTCCGTATGGAAGGGCCATCGCTCATAGGATAAAAGGTACTCCGGGGATAACAGGCTAGTCTCCCCCAAGAGCTCACATCGACGGGGAGGTTCGGCACCTCGATGTCGGCTCGTCACATCCTGGGGCTGGAGAAGGTCCCAAGGGTTGGGCTGTTCGCCCATTAAAGTGGCACGCGAGCTGGGTTCAGAACGTCGTGAGACAGTTCGGTCTCTATCTATTGCGGGCGTAGAATTTTGCGTGGAGTTGACTCTAGTACGAGAGGACCGAGTTGAACAAACCTCTGGTGTATCAGTTGTGCCGCCAGGTTCACCGCTGAGTAGCTAAGTTTGGAAGAGATAAGCACTGAAAGCATATAAGTGCGAAACTCGCCACAAGATAAGAATTCGATATAGGGTCGTGGGAGAATACCACGTTGATAGGCTACAGGTGTAAAGGCAGTGATGTCATAGCCGAGTAGTACTAATTACCCGGAGATTTCGTCCAAAATAAAAAAGTAAAAGTTAATACAATTGGCCGTAAGAGTTTAAAAATTTATATAAAATCCCATTAAGATATTTAGGGTGGTTATAGCGGTAGGGCTCACCTGTTCCCATTTCGAACACAGAAGTTAAGCCTACTTGCGCTGATGGTACTGCAAACGCGGGAGAGTAGGTAGCCGCCGGTTTTTTAAAAAAGAAAGCTTTGTATAGGATTATACAAGGCTTTTTTTGTTTTTTTTGTTTTGGAGTGGTTTATTTGGTTAGTGGAATTTTAAAGTTATTGACTTTTAATTTAGCTAAACTCATAAGCTAACTCGCATAATTTTATATCAGACCTTTTCTGTCTATAATGATATTTACTATACATATTCATCGATGTTATTAAAAACAATCTCAGTCCCGATAAGGACTTTCTTATTTAAAAATAGTAAATCTAAATAGTTTTTGAAATCATATAATTTGAAGAAATAGGTTTTATTGATTTTATTTATCTAGTAACTCCTTTGCGATATATGTTTTCTATTGATTCTTCAGAGAGAACAATATTTAAAAAAAATATCTAAAATTTAGTTTTTTCTTATCTTAAAATTTAACTAATTTATAAATTTATCTATTAAATATATTCTTGTGACTATTAGATCATTACATTTTTAATCATTTTAAAAACTAGAATCTCCTACACTTTTTTTTGGATTAATTATTGCTCTTAGAATAAAAAGTTGTATGAAATGTTTCATATAACCTAAAAGTTTAAAAAATGGTAATTTCGAAGGGAATAAATGATTCTAAATACTATGATACATTTTTTACTTCATATATATTTATTGATAGTTGAGTTATATCGTTAAACAATTAGAATTTATTTATATAATAATTAAAAACAAATTAAATACATATAGTTAAATTATGAATAAAAATATATTAAAGTTTTTATTGGTTATTTTAGTAGGAGTTATTCTTTGGTTCGTACCTGTGCCGGATGGTCTTGATGTTAAAGCTTGGCATTTGGCATCAATTTTTATCGCAACGGTTTTAGGATTGATTCTTTCTCCGTTTCCTTTGGGAGCAATGGCAATCTTTAGTATGACTACGGTAGTTGCTCTAGATTTAATTCCTATTAAAAGCGCCTTAAAAGGTTTTGGAGATACTACAATCTGGATGATAGCTTGTGCTTTTTTTATTTCAAGAGGATTTATTAAAACAGGTTTTGGAAGAAGAGTAGGATATCTTTTCATTAGTAAATTAGGAAACAGTTCCTTAGGGTTATCTTATGGTTTGGTTATGACCGATTTAATTTTTGCTCCGGCAATGCCATCCACATCTGCACGTTGTGGCGGAATAATAACCCCTTTATTTTTATCTATATCAAATGCCTATGATTCTACTCCAGAAAAAGGAACTCAGAATAAGATCGGGGCATTTTTAGTACAATGTATATTTCAATGTAATGCAATTACATGTGCCATGTTTTTAACTTCGATGGCAGGCAATCCTATGATAGCAAAATTTGTTGAGAATATGGGATATACCATCTCATGGACTGATTGGGCAAAGGCCGCAATTGTACCCGGCTTGTTATCTTTACTTGTAATTCCATACGTTTTATATAAATTTTATCCACCTGAATTAAAACATACCCCGGAAATGAAAGCGATTGCAAAAGAAAAGCTTAAAGAGATGGGTAAAATGACTACAAAAGAGTGGATTGTTCTGGGTGTATTTTCTTATTTAGTAATATTTTGGGTATTAGGATCATTTCTTAAAATTGATGCGACATTTACAGCTTTTGTAGGATTATGTATTTTGTTATTAACACGTGCTCTAGATTGGAATGATGTAATTAGTGAAAAAGAAGCATGGCATACAATTATATGGTTTGCGATACTTATGACCTTAGCGTCTCAATTGAATACCTTAGGATTTATTCCTTGGTTTGGAAATTATGTAGCTGAATCTGTGAAAGGTTTACCTTGGTTGCCGATGTTATTTATACTTTTATTGGTGTATTATTATGTACACTATCTTATGGCAAGTGCTATAGCACATATCAGTGCGATGTACGTTATATTTGTTTCCATATCGATAGCTGCAGGGGCTCCACCAATGTTAGCAATATTATTATTTGCATTTTTCAGTAATTTAAATATGTCAATTACACATTATTCAAGCGGACCGGCTCCTATTTTGTTCGGTTGCGGATATATACCATTGGCAAAATGGTGGAAGATCGGATTTTTTATGAGTTTAGTTATCTTGGCCATTTGGTTACTAGTGGGAACCGCTTGGTGGAAAGCGATAGGATTATTTTAAATAAGTAATTATATAAAAAAGGTTTTCTAATTTAGAAAACCTTTTTTATTTTACTTTACAATTTTCATTTCATCTATAAGTCTTTGGGCTCCTGCATATTTATCGATTATAAATAATATATAACGAATATCAACCATAATGTTTCTGCAGATAGAAGGATCATAATTAATATCGCTCATAGTGCCTTCCCAAACCCTGTCAAAATTAAGTCCTACCAAATTACCATGAGCATCAAAGGCGGGACTTCCTGAATTGCCCCCGGTAGTGTGGTTGGTTGCAATATAATTTACTATGATATCTCCATTTTGTGAATAAGGCCCGAAATTTTTTTGTTTGTACAATGTTATTAATTTTTTAGGTAAATTAAATTCGTAATCATCAGGAATATATTTTTCAATAACACCGGATAATGTTGTAAAAGGTTTATAATAGACTCCATCTTTTGGAGTATATCCGTCTATTTTACCATAAGTAACTCTTAAAGTAGAATTTGCATCAGGAAAAAATTTTTTTGAATGAAAAGTCTTTAATTGAGCATTCATATAATTTCTTTGCAGGCTGTCATTTTTTTTATCAAAATCATCATGAAATGGTAAAATTTTTCTTCTATACATTTCAATATAAGGAGTAATAAAGTTTAGTACTGCATCGTCTTTTAATTTATACTTTATATTTTCCTTAGAATCGGAAGATAATATTGATAAAAGATCTCCTCTTTCACGAGTTATATAAGAATTTTTCCATAAATCAGTTAGGTAAATATTACACGAAGATTCTTTTTCAAAATCTTCATGACCTGCTACCTGAAATCTTGGCTCAATATTCATACAGTACATGGAAAGCATTTTTGAAGATACTTTCTTGTCTAATTCCGAATCATAATTTTTATAAATTGAACTCACATTTTTTATTACTCTTAATTTAATTTTATCAAAGTCTTGATCAGAAGCATTAAGAAGATTGGATACTATATATGCCATACGAAAAGTTTCAGAATTCGAATAGAAAACTTCATTAAAATAAGTGTAAGCTTTATTATACCGACTATTATTTTTATATAAATCATTTAATGCATTTACTAAAGACTGATTTTCATTTTTAGTATCAAGATTTATTTGACTTTGCTCTACCAATTGATTTTCATACTCTTTTCTTTTTTTGATAGCATTTGATTTAAGTAACCCTTGATTTTCGCCGATCCATTTTTTCCATCCGTTAGCGATAGATGCATATTTTGCCGCATATTTTATCTTTATTTCTTTATTTTCACGCATCGCATGATCTAAAATTTTTAAAGATTCATTACGTAAAGAAATTCTTGATGGATTGGTTATTTCCAATAGTTGTTCAATAGCAGATGCCGGTAAATATTCTTGAGTTCTCCCGGGAAATCCGTATACAAATGAAAAGTCATTTTCCTTTTTCTCTTTAATTGATATAGGTAAATAATACTTGGGGGTATAAGGAATATTATCTTTAGAATATTTTGCCGGATGATTATTTTTATCTGCATAAATCCTAAATAGGGAAAAATCTCCGGTATGCCTAGGCCACATCCAGTTGTCGGTATCTGATCCGTATTTTCCTATAGAAGATGGAGGAGCACCCACTAATCGAATATCTTCGTAAGTTTCTGTAATAAAAGCATAATATTGATTACCGTTGTAAAAAGGTAATATAGCAATGTTTTGATAGTCCTCTTTTTTAATGGTTGAACAAATTTTATTAATATTATTTTTAATAATAATATTTCTTTGTTGTTCAGTAAAATTATCGCTTATACCCAATAATATTTGAGAAGTTACATCTATAATATCAACAATAAAAGTTGCTTTTAAGCCTTCGTTCGGTTTTTCTTCTTCATAGTTAGAAGCCCAAAATCCATGGGTTAACAGGTCATTGGTAACTGTAGAGTGCGATTGTATGCTATAGTAACCGCAATGATGGTTAGTAAGTAATAATCCCTTAGGTGAAATAACTTCAGAAGTACATCCTCCTCCGAAATGAGCAACCGCATCTTTTATGCTTGGATTATAGGTATTAAATATTTGTTTTGAAGATATTTTCATACCCATTTCCTTCATTTCTTTTTCATTGAGCTGATTAGGTATCCACATACCCCCACCCGTTTGAGCGACTAATGATGAAGCATTAAAAAAACAGGTTAATAAAAAAGATTTTAGTGTAATTTTTTTCATTGATACTATAATTAGTTTTTCAAAAATATAAATTTATAAATAATATAATAACATAAAAAAGTTAGAATGCATATTTAAAAGAAAAATTAATTAGCTTTGTGTAACTAATAAAAGTTAAGATTTTAACACATAAGTAAAGATTAATGTTATGATTCGCATATAAATTGTAACTAGTAAAATAGACTAAATAGTGGTATGGACGAAATAGACTTAAAAAAAGAAGAAGAAGAAATAGTCAAACGTTACAAAGATATGCTTCGTAACACCTACAGAGATTTGACTACAGAAGATAAATCTCTGATTAGAAAAGCTTTTGAAGTTGCAAAAGAGGCCCATAAGGATCAAAGGAGAAAAACCGGAGAACCTTATATATATCACCCTTTAGCCGTAGCTAAAATTGTTGCTGATGAAATAGGCTTAGGAGCAACAAGCATAGCATGTGCTTTATTGCATGATGTAGTGGAAGATACTCAATATACCATTGAAGATATTTCCAATTTATTTAATCCTAAAGTAGCTAAAATTATAGATGGACTTACCAAAATATCCAATATAGACCATCAAAATCTTTCGTTACAATCCGAGAACTATAGAAAGTTGTTACTTACCTTGTCTGAAGATGTTAGAGTTATTTTAATTAAGATAGCCGACAGACTTCATAATATGAGGACTTTGGACAGCATGAAAAGTTCTAAACAGAAAAAAATTGCTGCTGAAACCACCTATATATATGCTCCTTTAGCCCATAGAATGGGGCTATATACCATCAAATCTGAGCTTGAAGATTTGAGTTTAAAATATACCGATCCGGAATCTTATTCTTTAATCGTTAAAAAACTTGAGGAAACAGAAAAAGACCGACAACGATATATTGAAGAGTTTTCAAGGATTATGCAAGAAAGCTTAAATGCCGAAGGTTTGAATTTTACTATTAAAGGACGACATAAATCCGTTTTTTCAATTTATAAAAAAATGAAAAAACAAGATGTTTCCTTTGAGGAAGTTTTTGATTTATTTGCTATTAGAATTATATATAAATCTGATTATAAAAATGAAAAATTCCTGGCTTGGAAAATTTATTCCATAGTTACGGATAAATTTATGCCTAATCCCAGCAGAATGAGAGATTGGATTACTACTCCCAGATCTACGGGATATGAAAGTTTACATGTTACCGTCATTGGTCCGGAATCTAAATGGGTGGAAGTACAAATCCGATCGGAGAGAATGGATGAATTGGCTGAAAAAGGGATTGCCGCTCACTATAAATATAAAGAAGGATATAAAGGACGAGAAGATAATCAAATTGAAAATTGGATATCTCAAGTTAGAGAAATGTTGGAAAACTTGGGAACGGCTTCTACAAAGGAATTATTAGATGATTTTAAATTAAATTTATACACAAAGGACATTTTTGTCTTTACTCCTAAAGGAGATTTAAAAGTACTTTCGGCAGGAGCTACGGCTTTAGATTTTGCTTATTCCGTGCATTCGGGTATCGGCGATCATTGTTTAGGAGCTAAAGTAAATAATAAATTGGTTCCGTTAAGTTATAAGTTATCAAGTGGAGATCAGGTGGAAATACTGACGTCCAATGTTCAAAAACCTAAAGCAGATTGGTTGGATTTTGTCGCCACTTCAAAAGCAAAATCAAGGATCAAAGCGGCATTGAATTCGGAAAAAAGAACGTATACAGAAGAAGGTAAAGAATTATTAATTCGTAAGTTACGGCACTTAAAAATTAATTTTTCAGAAGAAGAATTAAATTCCATTCAAAAATTTTTCGGAGCAAAAACCAGTCACGATGTTTTTTATCAGGTTGCTACCGGAGTCATCGATAGTAAAGCACTAAAAAAATATAGAGATAGCAAAGGAGTTTTAACAAATTTATTATCCAAATTAAGAAAAAGAACCTCTATAATCACTGAAAATAATTTTCTAGAACCTAAAGAGGAGGAAAATTATGATATGATTGTTTTTGGAGATGATGAAGAAAAACTAAATTATCAATTAGCGCAATGCTGTAATCCAATTCCGGGTGATAATATTTTTGGTTTTGTAACCATAAACAGTGGTATAAAAGTTCATAAAGAAAGCTGTTCCAATGCTATTGATATGCGAGCTAATTATGATTACAGAGTAATTCCAGCTAAATGGGTAAGTAGTTCAAGCAGGGATTTTCTGATAGAAGTATCATTACAAGGAATTGACAGAAACGGTATTTTTAACGATATAACCACTCTTATTTCTAATAAATTTAAAATTAGTATAAAAAAAATAAACATTAATTCTGAAGATGGTATCTTTTACGGAAATTTAATATTATTTGTAAAAAATACTCTTCAATTAGAACAAATTATAGAAGAGTTGCATAATATTGAAGGTATAACCAATGTTAGAAGATCTGAGATAAAAAAATAATTTATTATATAGTTCCTTTGTAATAATTTAGAGTATAAATTATTATTGTATTAAAAAAGTTTTTTTAATATAATATAGATTTAAGGTAATCTCAGCGAAGAAATTAATTATAAACTCGAAAAAACAGTTTTTATTTATCTCAAAGGTGAAAGAAACAATTATAAGATAAATAAAAGTTGTTAAGCAATGATGTGAAAGTTGTTTGTTCTACTCAACTATAATAAACAAAGTGTGAATTTTAATCTTTTTCATTGAGTAAATCCTGATAAGCAATTTTTAAAGCCTCCTTTTCTTGTTTATTTACCTCCGGATATTTTGGGTTCATAGATTTTAATGTTTCATTAATGATGTAAGCCATTACGAATTGCCCGTAAGATTTATTATCAAAAGGAACAATAAACCAGGGACAATTTTCAGTGGAAGTATTTTCAAAAGCCATTGCAAAAGCTTTTTGATATTCATTCCAAAATTTACGTTCTTTTAAATCAGAAGCTGAAAATTTCCAATTTTTTTCTTTTTCATTAATTCTCTTAATAAATCTTTTTTTCTGCTCGTCTTTACTTATATTGAGAAAAAATTTAATAATTCGAGTACCATTGTTAAACATACGATTTTCAAAATTTTTAATTTCCTCATATCTTTTTTCGAAAAACCCATCATTAATATCTTTGACAGAATTTATAGTAGGAATTTTTTCATTTAAAATAAATTCAGGATGTACTTTGCAAACTAATACGTTTTCATAATGAGAACGATTAAATATTTCTATTTTCCCACGTTCGGGCATTTTGATAATATGTCTCCATAAATAATCATGTTCATACTCTAAAGAAGAAGGTGTTTTAAAAGATGATACATTTACTCCTTGAGGATTTACTCCCGTCATGATTGCTCGTATGGAACTGTCTTTTCCGGCAGCATCAATTCCTTGTAAAATAATTAATAAAGATTGTTTGTTTTCAGCATTTAAAATATTTTGATAATAATCTATACTTTTAATTATTTTCTTTATCTCTTTTTTATTTTTTTTGAAATTTTCAGGTGATTGAGTAGTATAATTTTTAAGATTTACTGATTTTCCTTCTATCACACGGAAATCATCAATGGTAATTTTCATAATATATTATATTTTAATTGTTTTTTATATTAATTGTTTAAACGAACAAAATAAACTAATTTTTTTATAAAATAGAATGTTATAAATAATTTGTAAATTTATTCTGATGTGTAGATGAGAAAATATTGTACCAAAGTATATTTTTGTGTTCTTATTTTTTTTCTAAAAAATATAAATCAGAATTTATAAAAGTATTACACATGAATGATCACATGTATAGGTAAAAATGTGTATAAAATAGGAAGTGTAAAAAATATGATTTACTAACTAAAAAAAAACAATGCGAATATTAGTTCCTATATATAAGCCCATTAGAGAACTGGCCCCTCCAACGGTTTTTAAATTACTCTTATACATGGAAATTTGTAAAAAGCCCGAAGAATTAAATATAGCAAAAGCTTTTCCATGATATTTTTTGTCATCAGAATCTGTCCCAAGTATATCGGTATATTTAGATTTGATTTCAGTGAATTGAACGTTTCTGGCAAAAATTATAAAGTCCTTTTTTTTTCCAAATTGGTGAAATTGTTCTTTACTAATGTTGGTTATTGCATTACCGAAATTATCTACATGAATAACCATTCCTGTTAACGAATTATCTTCGCTTTTTTCGACCGGTTTGGGTTGAGTTAATTCTTTATAAGAATTTATTTTTCTACCTATTAATTCTATTTTTCCGCCTCTGGCAAGATGACAGGCCACAGGAATGAAAAGGTCTTTAGTTAAAAAATGAAGATCATCATATTTATTAATCGTGATTTCATATACTTGATCGGGAATGTATTCTTCAGCGATTAAAGAAAGAATGCCGTTATCATTGCATATAAAAAAATGACCGTTGATTTCTGCAGCTAAAGATTTTACAAAAGGAGAAGGCAACGCGTCGACACCAATTATATGAATGGTCCCTTTAGGAAAATTTTTGTATGAATTTTGAATAATATAAGCAGTTTGAATTAAATCAAAAGGCATAATTTGATGTGAGATATCAACGACTATAATATCCGAAATTTGGCTGTATATAGCACCTTTAAGAGCAGCCACATGGTAATCGTCTAAACCAAAATCGGTAGTAAGTGTTATTATTCCCATTTTTTATTATCCTACACAAAGTTATTGCTTATTTTTGTTATGTAAAATTAAAAAAGGAGTTAAAATTTGAATCAAATACGAATTACTTTAGAAGGGGTGGATTTAAAAACTTTCTATGGTGAATACAATCAAAACTTTAATCTGTTGATTAATCATTTTCCCAAATTAAAAATTACAGGAAGGGATCGGGTAGTGTCGGCAGCAGGAAATGATGCGGATTTAACTTTGTTTAATAATAAAGTTAAAGAAATAACAGAATATATAAATAGATATAATAAGTTAAATGATATCGCTCTGGAGGAAATACTCTCTAATGGAGAAAAGCAGAATGTGTTTAGAGCCGAATCTGAGGATATTATTGTTCACGGAATAGGAGGAAAACTTATTAGGGCTAAAACAGAAAATCTTAAAAAACTTGTCAAAGCAGTTGAAAACAATGATATGGTATTTGCCATTGGTCCGGCAGGAACAGGGAAAACCTATACTAGCGTTGCTTTAGCTGTAAAAGCTTTAAAAGATAAACAAGTAAAAAGAATTGTGCTTACTCGCCCGGCTGTGGAAGCAGGGGAAAGTTTAGGATTTTTACCCGGTGATTTAAAAGATAAATTAGATCCCTATCTTCAGCCTTTGTATGATGCATTACGAGATATGATCAGTCATGAAAAACTGGCTTCTTATATTGAAAAAGGAGTCGTTCAAATTGCTCCTTTGGCATTTATGAGAGGTCGAACGTTAGATGAAGCCTTTGTAATTTTAGATGAAGCTCAAAATACGACCCATCTGCAAATGAAAATGTTTTTAACGCGTATGGGGGCTAATGCTAAGTTTATTATTACGGGAGATCCCGGGCAAATAGATTTACCTAAACATCAGAAATCCGGATTAAAAGAAGCTGTTCATCTTTTAAAAAGAGTTAAGGGAATAGGTTTTGTGCAATTGACAGAAATTGATGTGGTAAGACATAAATTAGTAAGAAAAATTTTAGAAGCCTATCATAAACAAGAAGAGATTGAAGAGTAGTTTTTCAATTTCCTCTCTACAATAAAAGATCTTGTTGAAAAATAATATCCTTATTAATTTACTTATTTATAAGTTTTAATAAGAAACAGATTAATAAAAATTAATCCGTTATACTATAAAAAATAGTTATATTTTCGAATTTTTTAAAAATAAACTGAATTATAAGTAACAACAAGATAAAGTAAAAAAAATTATTTTATAAATCAGATTTTAAATTTATCCTTAACAATTTGAACCATTTTATTATAGGTTTCTTCTTTGCTTAAATGAGTGTTATCGATAAGAATGGCGTCTGTTGCCTGAGTTAGTGGTGACACCGATCGGCTGCCATCAATGTAATCTCTTTGCTTAAGATTTTCTTGAACTTCTTCTAAAGAAATATTTTTGTGTTGATTTTTATATTCAGTGAATCTTCGTTTAGCTCTTTCTTCTATACTGGCAGTAATAAAAAATTTTAAATCAGCATTTGGAAATACGACTGTTCCAATATCTCTACCATCCATAACTATCCCGCCGTTTTTTCCTATATTTCTCTGTTGTTTTACTAAATATTCTCTTACTTCAGGTATTTTTGCCACCCATGAAACATGTTCAGATATGTCAAAAGCACGAATTCTATTTTCAACATTTTTTCCATTAATATAAATTTCATTGGTATTGGAATCAGAATTTAGCTTAAAGTCCAAATGGATATAATTTAAATGGGTTAGTAAAGCTAACTCATCTATTGTATTATTTTTATAAAAATTTTCAATAGCATATAAAGTTACAGCTCTATACATTGCACCGGTGTCTATATGAATCCATCCAAATTCTTTGGCTAACATTTTTGCATAGGAGCTTTTACCGGTGGAAGAATAACCATCTATGGCAATTATAGGTTTTATCTTGTTGTTTTTCATGTTATTTTACCAATCATAACGAGGGGCAAACATATTTTCCAAGTCTATACGTAGTCCAAATGTATTGGTGTTTCCCGCAGCATTATATCGCCCCCAAGCGTAATCAAAGCGAAAATATGAAATTTTCACTCCAAAACCAAGAGTTAATCCGGCAAATGACCGTTGATCTTCGATGGCCAATTCATTACCTCTCTTAAAATTATATCCGGCTCTGAGGTTAAATCCTGACTCGGGAAATAGTTCGGCACCTAACGAAATATGATCTATAATTTTTCTTCCTCCACTGATCTTTTCTCCCTTTTTATTAGTTGGTGAAGAAATATCAAATTTTTGTAAGTCATGTAAGGTAAGAGTTAACTCCATCGGTAATTTTTCGAAACGTTGCGAGATTCCTAAATTTGCTTGAATGGGTAATTTTTCTCTTCTATCATTATAATAAGTTAATTGCCCTCCAAAATTTCTAACCACAGCAGAAACGGTAGTATAATAATCAATGTCGTGAAATACCACCCCAAGATCAGCCAAAAGAGCGGAAGAAGTATAACTTTCAATTTTACTGGTAACATAAGATAAATTTCCGCCTACGGTAAAGAAATCAGAGATATTATAGGCATAACCTAAAGTTACTGCTGCGTCTTTTGCTGTAAATTTTCCGGTTACATTTCCAATTTCATCGGCGGCCTTAAGATCTCCATAATCTACATATCTTCCATGAAGGGAAAAAAAGTGCTTACTTTCTTTGGGATTATATACATAGGAAACAGCACCCAATTTGACATCTGCTAAATAAGAGGAATAATTTATTCCCGCTTGGTTATGCATTTTATCGTTCATCATTGCCGGATTGAACATAGCCATATTAGGATCATTATCCCAAGAAGAGTTAGCATTACCTCCTAAAGCCGCTTGACGGGCAGATACGGTCATATTCATAAAAGTATATATTTCTTGCCCGTTTTGAGAATAGACAATGGAGTATAAACTAATGAATATAATTAGTATAAATTTATGCAATAGACGCATTATAGTAAAAATTACAAGAAAATAAATCTGGTACGCTTGATGGTACTTTTTTGTAATTATAAACTATGAATCTGTCAATTTATTGTATGGGGCTACTAATAACCTAAAAGATCTAAAATTTGCTTATAATTTTGTTCCTCTCGAAATACCTCATAAGTAAATTCGCCGTCTTTATTTTTATTGATCAAAATATGTTTTGGCTGCGGAACCAGACAATGGTGCACCCCTCCGAACCCGCTAATGGCATCTTGATAAGCTCCTGTATTGAAAAAACCTATATATAGAGGTTTTTCTTCACTGAAAATAGGAAGATAAATGGCATTAACATGTTGTTCTGAATTATAATAATCATCGCTATCACAAGTAAGACCTCCTAAGAAAACACGTTCATAGGAATCTTCCCAACGATTGATAGGAAGCATGGTAAAACGACGAGAAATAGCCCAAGAATCAGGTAATGTAGTCATAAAAGAACTGTCAATCATATCCCATTTTTCTCGATCATTTTGTCTTTTTTGACTTAAGATTTTGTAAACAATTCCTCCACTTTCTCCAACAGTGAATGAACCAAATTCGGTATATAAAGTAGGTTCTTCTACTCCTTCTTCTTCACAGAATTTTTTTATTTGGTAAGTAATCTCATTGACCATATAATAATAGTCGTAATCAAAATTCAAAGAATTTTTTATAGGAAAACCTCCTCCTATATTGAGCGAATCCACTTCGGGTGCGATTTTTTTCAATCGAGCATAAACACGCAAACATTTATAAAGTTCGTTCCAATAATAGGAAGTATCTTTAATCCCCGTGTTGATAAAGAAATGCAACATCTTTAAACGAGCAAAAGGATGATTTTGGATTTTTTGAGCATAAAAGGGAACAATATCTTTATATCCGATTCCCAAACGAGAAGTATAAAACTCAAATTTAGGTTCTTCCTCAGAAGCAATTCGAATACCTATATTAAAATTAGTATCAATGCTGTCGGAAAGTCGATCGATTTCTCTGAAATTATCCAATACAGGTAATATGTTAGAAAATCCGCCGTTAATCATTTCCGAAATAATTTTTAAATATTCATCGGTTTTGAATCCGTTGCAAACAACTTCTATATTTTTATCGACAATTCCTTTATCGTATAATCTTCGTATAATTTCCATATCGTTTGAAAAAGAAGTTTCCAAACTAATTTTATTTTTTAAAGCTTCTTCAACCACGAATGAAAAATGACTTGATTTCGTACAATAACAATATCTATATTCATTATTGTAATTATTTTCCTTAAAAGCCTTTTTAAACCATTTTTTGGTTTGTTGTATGTTTTGCGATATTTTAGGTAAATAATTGAACTTAAAAGGAGTTCCGAATTTTTCAATTAAGTCCATTAAAGGGATGTCATGAAATAATAAATTTCCGTTATCAACCTTAAATTCGGGCTGTGGAAAATCAAAAGTTTGTTGAATTAAATCGTGATACTTTATTTTCATTTTAAATAGTGGAAAAAAATCTGATTACAAATATCTATAAATTTACTAGTTAATAAATGCTTTTTTAAAAAAATTAATAATTTTTTCCATCAAATATTAGATTTTAAAAATATTTTAACAATTTTAAGTTATCATTTATCAAATTCAGAAAATATTTTTTTATTGAGAATAATTATAAAAAACTGTTTATTAGCTCTTCATGCAAAACACCTTCACAAATTTGGCGAACTTCTCCGGTCATTCTTATTTGCCAATGATCATCAATTTCTATTTTAAGTTCCCCTCCGGGCATTTTAATGGTTACTTTATTATTTATTAACCCTTTTTTTCTTAATACACCGGCTACCGCACAAGACGAACTTCCTGAGGCTAAGGTGAAACCGGCTCCTCTTTCCCAAATTAATATTTGAACTTCATCTCTATTCAGTACTTTTGCAAATTGAACATTTATACGGTTAGGAAATTTTGAAAACGTTTCAATTTTAGGGCCGTATTTTTTTATTTCCTCACTATCTAAATTTTCTTTGAGAATCACACAATGTGGATTTCCTACAGAAACACAATTGATTAGAAACTCTTGATCATCGATAGTAATACGTTCATCTTGTACTTCTTCCGAATTAAAGGAAGTGGGTATTTGTTTTGAATCAAAAATGGCATGACCCATATCTACTGTTATTAAAGCAGCCCTCTCATTTAAAGTTTCTTGTATGGTTGCACGAACTTTTCCTCCTTTGGTTTCTACTGTAAATTCCTTTTGAGGAATAATTTTATAATCGTATACATACTTGCAAAAAATTCTTAATCCATTTCCGCTTTTTTCTGCTTCGGAACCATCCGGATTAAAAATTTTCAGACCTATGTCAGCCGTTTCTGACTTTGTTTTTACTAATATTCCATCAGAACCTATTCCGAAGTTTACGTTACAGATTTTTTGAATGGCTTTTTCAGTTAAAGGAAAAGTAATAGCATCTTCATTGATTACTATGTATTCGTTACCCAAACCTTGGGATTTAATAAAAGAGTTTTTTTCCATCAGAACGGATTTTTTTTAATTAATAAGATGGTATTTGAGCATAAATATAAAATTTATTTTAATTCATGTTCTAAATTTTTACTTTTTAAATTTTTGATTGTGCTGTAGAGGTGACTATTGATTTAAAATTAAATTAAAGCCCTTTACATAAAAGCATCAATTGAAATCTTATTTACTAATTTTCGGAGTAAGAAATAAAGCAGAGAAATATATTATGATTGTCTAATCCACTTGAAAATTTCTTTTAAAGTTACTTTTTTTCCATACATAAGTATTCCAATCCTATAAATTTTACTTGCAATAAAAACCATTACTAATACCGATCCGACCATGGTAATAATTGATATTGCCAATTGCCAACCCGGTATTCCATAAAAGGATCGGGTAACCATAGCCATAGGAGAGGTAAAAGGAATAATGCTTAACCAAAAAGCCACAGGTCCTTCCGGATTGTTTATGATACTTATGCATCCATAAGCTCCTAAAAGTAAAGGGATTACAATTATTGGGATAAATTGTTGAGTTTCTGTATCATTATCCACAGCTGCTCCAATGGCTGCAAAAAAAGAACTGTAAAATAAATATCCCGTAAAAAAGAAGAAAAGAAAAACGAAAATAATTAACGGATAGTTAAGATTGAAAAGGGCATTAATAGTGTCGCTAATTTGAATTTGCATTTCTTGATTAAGAATATTTCGTAAATCATTTTGTTGAATGGAAAGCGTTAATTCATGTCCTAATATCAGTTTACCCATACTAAGAAGGAGCAGGGTCATTCCAATCCATATACAAAATTGAGTTAAAGCAATTAAGGTTGTACCCAATATTTTTCCCATCATTAATTCGAAAGGTTTAACGGATGAAATAATTATTTCAACCACCCTGTTATTTTTTTCTTCCATAATGCTTCTCATCACACGTGTTCCGTAAATAATAAAAAACATAAGATTTACATACATTAATGACAAAGAAAGAATTTCTTTAATTAAGTGGTTATCCTCTGATTTGCCTTCTTTAACATTAGTAATTTGTAAGGATATTTTGGAATTAATTTTATCTATATCGGATTGATTTATTCCTAATAATTTTCTTCTTTTTTCTTCAATTTTTTTATTGATGGTTTCTTCTAATGAATAGAGAAGATTTTTGTTCAAATTTTTGTTTGTATAAAGTTGGATATGGTCTTGCAAATTATTTAATAGAGAATCTTTGGTTTTGGGTATATACAAGATAGCATCTAATGAGTTACTTTGTGCTAACGAATCTTTTAAAGCTTGTAAATCATTTTCTGTATAAAAATTAAAGATATTTTTTTCATTACTCTTGAAATCAGGATAAAATTCATGGGTTGAATCAATGATGGCAATACGTGAATTGCTTTCATTAATTTTAATCATAAAACCAATAATTGCTACGGCTAGGATTACTAATATCGGAGCAAAAAAAGTAATAAGAACAAAAGATTTTTTTCTTGCCTGAGTAAGAAATTCTCTTCTCATTACCAAAAAGATATTTCTCATAGATTTTTTGAATTTACAGCATTAATAAAAACTTCATTCATACTGGGGATTTCTTCATAAAATGAAAGGATTGTTCCTTTAGATGAAAGTTCTGATAAAAGGGATTTTGAGCTCTCCCGGTCGGTTAGCTTAATTGAAAATGAATATTCATTATCCATTTTTATTAAATTTTCGATCGGATGATTAGATAATAGATGTTCAATATCATGGGATTGTATATCAGTAATCCTGATATTAAATTTTCCTTGTTTAAATTTATGTCTAATATCTTTAACCGAACCATCTAAAATTTTTTTTGAATTATGGATAAGAGCAACGTAATCACAGAGTTCCTCAACAGATTCCATTCGATGAGATGAAAATAAAATGGTAGTCCCTTTTTCTTTTAGCTCTAGAATTTCATCTCTTATAAGATTGGCATTTACCGGATCAAATCCGCTGAAAGGCTCGTCAAAAATTAATAATTCGGGATTATGCAATACAGTAACTACAAATTGAATTTTTTGAGCCATTCCTTTGGATAATTCGCTCAATTTTTTATTCCACCATTTTTCAATTTTCAGTTTATCAAACCAATATTCTAAACGCGACTTGGCCTCCGTTTTATTCATGCCCTTAAGCTGGGCTAAATAAATTGCCTGTTCCCCAATTTTCATATTTTTATATAGTCCCCTTTCTTCTGGCATATAACCTATATGTGAAATATGTTTGGGTTGTAGAGGCTCTCCATTAAAATAAATCGTACCGCTGTCCGGCTTAGTAATTTGATTAATGATTCTTATAAACGTAGTTTTTCCGGCACCGTTCGGACCTAAAATTCCATAGATACTGCCTTTAGGAATTTTTATGTTGAAGTTATCTAAGGCAATTTTGTCTTCATAAGTTCGGGTAACATTTTCAGCTACAATAAAATAATCCATTTTTGAGTTGTATTATTTATTCAATCACAAATAGCAAATGTACTATTTTTATAGAAATTTGTTTATGTTAAATACTTTATATTTGCCCCTAAAATAAAGTATGATTAAGTTTTAATTTTAAACTTAGTTGTAATACACTTTTATTTGACTATATGAAGAATTTTCCGGTTTATATTTTTTTGTTTTTTCAAATATTTATGTTCTCTCAGAATTTAGAGATGAAATATTATGTACCGGATCATCCTCATTCCCGTGTTTATAAAATTTTAAAAATGGTTAAAAAGAACGAAAAAATTAACCATCCTAACCATTTAAATTCTTATAATTATTTTTTATATACTAAATTCTATATTGATGATTTTAGTAATGTTATGCATAGTATGAATAGTGATTCATCTGAGATTGCAAAGTTCGAGAAAAAGGAATATATATTTTTAGGAGAGCGGGTGATGAAATGCAGATATGACACAAGATACGGGAAAAAAAATATAATTTTAGCCGATCAGGTTTCGGGTTTTAAAAAACCTTTTTATGAGTTGTTTTCTGAACCTTTTTTTCAAGAAGAATTTCCTAATCTTTTCAAGAATAAATTCAATTCTTATAATTTTAAATTAATTGACAGTATTGTAATCGATACTAAAAAAAATTACATTATTTCATTCGGATCCAAGAAAAATTTGTTAGTAAATGGGAGCAGGGGAACATTGTATATTGACGCTAAAAGTTTTGCAGTAGTTAAATATTCAGGGGAAGAATATAACTCAAATTATACTCGTTATTTTGAGTATCAATGGAAATCGTTCAAAGGGATATGGTATTTAAAGTCTAAAACCAATAAAATAAGAATAAGTACCATTGATGTTACCAAATTATTGACAAATTCCAACAAGGAACAAAAATTTTTGTTTTCTCCCTGGATAGTTATCCAGATGACAACGTCTCATTTTACATCCAATAAGTCTTTTACAAGAAAAGATTTTAGAGGGTATGAATATGAATTGGAAAAAGATTTTAATACAAATACGGAAACAAAAATTAAAAACTTTCGTAAAACTCCTTTAACGCAACGAGAAAAGAATACCTATGCAAATTCCAGCTTTTTCAATGCGTTACCCATTGAAAAAAATGTTCGTCTTTTAAATTCGGTAAAAAATTGGAAATTACCTTTAGGTAAAGTGGATTTAAATGTATTGAATTTGATGAATTATAATGATTATGAAGGATTTAGGTTTCAGTTAGGAGGAAAAACCAATTACAAGTTTAGTGAAAATATGTCCATACTCGGATATCTTGCTTTCGGGACGAAAAGCACTAACAGTAAAGGTGCGTTGGGAATAGATCTTAATGTAAACAAAAAAAATAATGGAAAAATAAAGCTTTTAGGATACTCTGATGTAAATCCATTTTCGAAAACTATTGATAGATTTCCTAATCGTGAGGAACAAATAAAGGACGAATTAAATTACATTCAAAATTCAATTTTTTATACTTACAGAGGAGGAAAGCTCGCTTATGAACAAGATATAGTAAAGAAAGTTACTGCTTCGGTGGAAGCGAATTATGAAGTTCAAAAATCGGATTATGAATATTCATTTAAATCTTATTTGCCTTCTCATAAATATACGTTATTTTCAACTTCTTTACACCTTAAATACGCACCATTTGCTAAATATCTGATGACTCCGGAAGGAAAAATGACGGTAGAAGATAAGCCCGTTTATTTTTATTTTGATTATACCAAAGGGTGGAAAACTTTAGGAGCTGATTTCAACTATGATCGTTTTGACTTAGCTGCTCATATATCTGTAACTAATCCAATAGGGGAGAGTTCTTTAATTATGAATTCCGGATATATTTTCGGAAAAACGGTTTTATGGAATAATTATGGAAGTTTTGGTAATGCGAAAGTAGGGAAATCAATAGGAAATAGATTTTCAATGAAAGGCTATCGATCACTGGAAACCTTAGCACCCGGAGAGTTTTATGCGGATAAATATGTGGCTTTTTTCTTAACTCATTCTTTTAAAGACATAAATTTTATAGGAAATAGTAAGTTGCAATTTTCTTTAGTTTATAATGGATTACTAGGAAATATGAATCATAAAGAAATTCATAAATTAACTTCTTTTTCAGTTCCCGACAACTATTATCAAGAAGTTGGAATGGAGCTTAATAAGCTAATTTACTATTTTGGATTGGGAATTTATTATAGAATGGGAGCCTATCACCTTCCAACTTTCGATAAAAATTTATTTCTTAAATTAACTTTTAGTCTCTTTTAAATAGCATATTTCTTTAGATTTAATTATAAAATGCTATTTTTGTGTAGTTAATTTTATCATAATATCCAAATGAAAAGCTATATTTTTTTATTACTTTTTTTTATATGTATTTCTTTTAAAGCCCAGCAAATCATTACTAAAGTAGATTCAGCTACCGGGGGAAAGCTGATTATTAATGCTGATGAAGAAATATTGAAAATGGTTAGTGAAGATGAATTATGCAAAAAATTTGGAGACACCACGCGAGAATCTAAACCTATTTCTTCCACCGATAAAAAACCGGTGAACAGGCCTGTTTCTCCTGAAAACATTTGTGGCAGACGTAACGATATACCCGGTTTTATGATTAAAGTTGGAGAAGCTAAAACAGAGAAGGAAATTAATACGTTGACTACAGAATTTAGAAAGTTATTCCCTGAGTTACGGGTTGAAAAAAGTTATTTACGTCCTGATTGGAGACTTTTGGCCGGAGATTATTTTAAGAGAGAATCGGCAAAATCTGATTTAAAAAGAATTAAAAGGAATTTTCCTTCCGCCTTATTAGTTAATTGGAGAATTTATTGTAACCGAGCAAAATAATTTTTTTATTAAAAAAATATAAAACGAAAAGGGCTTATTAATTAAGCCCTTTTGTATTTTAAATTATATTTCTTTTCCTTCTTGATCGTAATATTCAAAGAGGAAATCATTATAAGGAAATCGTTGTGTATGGATATCTTTAACTTGATTATAAATAATTTTCTTCAATTCTTCATAATTTTCTTTAGTTAAAGCAGAAATAAAAACACTAGGATATTTGGATTTAGCCATCCATGTTTTTTTCCAATCGTCTAACGAATAATTTCTTTTGGTAACCGGTGTTAGATCATCTTCATCTTTTCTTTCATAAGAAAAATTATCAATTTTATTAAATACCATTATTGTTGGTTTATCTGCAGAACCTATTTCAGCCAATATGGTATTAACGGAATTAATATGATCTTCAAAGCTGGGATGAGAAATATCAACCACATGGATCAAGAGATCAGCCTCTCTCACTTCATCTAACGTTGATTTAAACGACTCTACCAGCTGAGTAGGTAATTTTCTTATAAAGCCGACTGTATCGGTTAGTAAAAAAGGAAGATTACCTATTACAACTTTTCTTACAGTTGTGTCTAGTGTTGCAAATAATTTATTTTCGGCAAAAACTTCTGATTTACTCAACACATTCATTAAGGTAGATTTTCCTACATTAGTATATCCAACCAAAGCTACTCTAACTAATTTTCCTCGATTGTTTCGTTGAGTTGACATTTGCTTATCAATCGATTTTAATTTTTCTTTAAGCAAGGATATTCTATCTCTGATAATACGTCGGTCGGTTTCAATTTCAGTTTCTCCCGGTCCTCTCAATCCAATACCTCCTTTTTGACGTTCCAGGTGAGTCCACATACGAGTTAAGCGAGGAAGAAGGTATTCATATTGAGCAAGTTCCACTTGTGTTCTGGCATAAGATGTTTCTGCTCGTTGAGCAAAAATATCTAATATAAGATTCGTACGGTCAATAATTTTCCTGTCTAATTCTTTTTCTATATTTTTAAGTTGAGAAGGAGTCAGTTCATCATCGAAAATAATTGTATCGATTTCATGTTCTTTAGCATAACTATTAATTTCTTCCAACTTTCCTTTTCCTACAAACGTTCTAGAGTGTGGCTGATCCAGCTTTTGCGTAAATCTTTTGTAAACTACAGCTCCGGCTGTATTTGCCAAAAACTCCAATTCATCCATGTATTCATTTAACTTTTCTTCATCTTGGTTTTGAGTAATCAATCCGATTAGAATAGCTTTTTCATATAATGCTTCTTTTTTTTCTAACATATAAAATTAATCTGCTTTAAACTCGATTTATTTATCAAATGTATTGTTTTTTAATAATGTGTAATACTATTAAATTTTATAAGGTATGTGTAATTACTGCATAATGTGATTTAACATAACAGGTATCTTTCAATAATTATACAATTTTTTTTAATTCTGTGTTTTTTACTGAATAGTACAATGGGTCCTAAGAGAGATTTTTTATTATTAGTTATTAAATATAAAAGTAAATTGAAAAAAACATGTTTACAATCAACTAATGATTAACAGGATGAAATGAGCAAGTAAGAGTATGATCATTAACCACTCCAACTGCCTGTAAAAATGCATAAATAATAGTTGTACCCACAAATTTAAATCCACGCTTTTTTAAATCTTTTGAAATACTATCGGAAAGTTGAGTTGAAGCGGGAACTTGTTTAATGGTCTCCCAGTGGTTGCAAATAGGTGTGTGGTTGACAAAGTTCCATAAATAATTGCTAAAACTTCCGAATTCGTTTTGCACATCCATAAATTTTTGTGCATTGGTTGTGGCAGCTTTAATTTTCAATTTATTTCTAATAACACCTTCATTGAGAAGTAAACGATCCATTTTTTGCTGAGTATATTGTGAAATTTTTTTATAATCAAAATGGTCAAAAGCTTCACGAATACTCTCTCTTTTTTTTAATACCGTAATCCAACTAAGACCGGCTTGAAATCCTTCAAGTAAAAGAAATTCAAATAGTAATCGGTCATCATATACCGGTTTGCCCCATTCCTCATCATGATATTTTTTGTATATGTCATCAGATCCTACCCATTCGCATCGAATTATTTCTCTTTCCATACTAATTTATATTAATGTAAGATGCAAATATAGATATTTATATAGGTATCTGATAATTATCGATTGCTGACTTTTGCATTTTGTTTTTTCTCTTCTTCCAATAGTTGCTCAATGGTTTTTCTAGGCTCGTTTTTATTATAGGGAAAGACATCCGGGAATATATCTTGCCATTTTTTTAATCTTTCGTCATCTCTCCATTCAAATTCAGGTAAATATCTGTTTTGCTCGGGAAGCCTACTTTCAGGGTATAATTTTGATTCTGCACTTAGCTGACAAGAAACAATATCCATTTTGCGTTCAACAAACTCACCTTGTAAAATTCCACATACAGATATGCTGATTCCCGTCCGTTGTTTACCTTTCGTTTTAGATTCTTCTTCTACATAAGTGATGGATTCGGCATTACCTTTTAAATCTACTAAATGAAGTTCTTCGTTTTGAAAATAGGCATGAAGCATTCTTCCTTTTGCTTGATTGAATTCCAATTTAGGACTTAAAGAATCTACTTTACTAATTACAAAAGCATGGGATCTGCCATAAATGGAATCTATGGCTTGACTGGAACTATTTAAATACGCAGAAAGAGTATCTGCGGTTAATTGTCTTCCTCCTGTTGACCAAAATATGGGTTTTTTATAAAAATCAATTCTACCAATGGTTTCTTGATACACCAGAGAATCGCTTTTTCCGGAAACATTCGATTTGAATAGCCTTCCGTTATGATACCCCCGAATGGTGGATTTTTTATCTTTTCCTTGAATGGCAATCAAGGTATCGGAATGAATGTATAAAGAATCTTTAGTAAATGCTTTTACCATATAAGGCCTTCCTGTAATCATTGCAGAATCCTTAAATTGATATACTTCAGCATATTCACCGATTAAAAATCTTTTTTCTTTAGGTTCTTCCAATTTAACGTTTTTAATTCCTCTACCAAAACCTTTTATTTCATCAAAAAATAAATCATTACCGGATAATATTTTCCCTTGGTAATAAACCTTTCCGTCATTTTTTAAATCGGATTGTTTGGTTTTGGTATTGTAAGAACCCGTACTTCCCGTTACGTAAACGGTGGGATCTTTTTTATTGGTTATGCGGGTAAATTTAGTAAATGTTGCAATTTCATTTTTAGCATCATATTTAATATCAGACCCTTCTAATATATATTCCGGAGATTCTAACGTAGAATTATCCCCTAGTTCAATTCGGTTGTCTTTAACAAAATATTTTCCAACTTTTGTATGAGTTATATTTTCGCCTTTATAAACTGTTCCCCAATTGTCAAAATAGGCAACATCCCGATTGGCATCATAGATCATTTCCTCGGTTTCAACCGTTTGATCGGGGGTAACTAATTTTACGTTATGATAGGCGATGGCATTTCTGGTTATTCCATTATAAGTCAATTTTTTACAATTCAAGGTAGATTGTTTATCCCTAAAAAAAACATTTCCTCTTGCTTCAATAAAATTTTTATCGCTAAAATAAATGATTGAATCTGCTTCTAAATGAGAAGTTTCGTGTTCTGCTATGACATGTCCTGAATAAACAATATTTCCGTTAAATACATGTTCATTCACCTCTTCCATGTCGGCATTGATAAGATTTATGGGTTTAGGATTATCCTTTTTGGAAGGAGCCGGAGGGGTAACTTGAGAAAATAAAAATACACCTGTGAATATAAAGAAAATAAAAAATATAATTTTTAAATTCATTTACTTGCTTTTCTTTTTTGCATAAAAATATAAAGAATGACTTTCGATTTCAATATTAAATATTTTTTCTAAAGAATCTTTAATTGTTTGAAGTCTAGGATCACAAAATTCAATAACTTCTCCCGAATCCATCATTAAGATATGATCATGTTGCTTAGCAAAATATGATTTTTCATATAAAGCTTGAAGTCCTTCTCCAAATTGATGTTTTCGGACTAACTTGGCATCTAAAAGAATTTCAATGGTATTATAAATAGTGGCTCTACTCACTCTATAATTTTTTTCTTTCATTCTCATATACAGCCAATCGATATTGAAATGTTCATCCGTTGAATAGATCTCCTCAACGATAGCAAATCTTTCAGGAGTTTTTCTATGACCTCGATCTTCTAAATATTTTATAAAAACATCTTTAACAATTTCAAAATTTTTATTTGCAGTATCTGTACTCATGTTATAGAATAGGTAATATGCAAAGTTAGCAAATTAATTACCGTAATCATACTTTCTTATAATATAATTTAGAATGATTTCCTAAACAAAATAAATATTTTTTTTATGAAATAATTTATTTATTCAAAAAAAAATATAAATAAATCCTTTTGTTTGTCTAAAATATTTAAAAAAAAATAAATTTTAGTACAGTTTTTGTTTAATAAAGAATAATATTAAATACTTAAATTTTTATAACTGTTTTATAAATATGCAACTAGTTCTAACAAATAATATAAAAAAGCAATTATTTATTTTTTTTAATGCTATTAATTTACTTTTGTTTAGTTGTCAGACCAATCAATCACAAGAAAAGAAAACGGATATAATGAGAAAAAAATTAGAGAAAATTACATTAGGAGGAGGATGTTTTTGGTGTTTAAGTCCTTGTTTTGAAATGTTAAACGGTATTACTAAGGTAACGGCAGGATATTCCGGAGGAAAAAAAGAAAATGCTAATTATAAAGATGTTTGTACGGGCACTACGGGACATGCGGAAGTAATTGAAATTGAATACGATCCTGAAGAAATTTCTTTTTCAGAAATATTAGATGTTTTTTGGTTTTTACATGATCCGACTCAATTAAACAGACAAGGAAATGATATTGGCACTCAATATAGATCTGTTATCTTTTATAGAAACGAAGAACAAAAAATTCTTGCTCAAGAATCTTTAAAAAAATCAGAATCTTCTGACTTATGGAAAGGTAAATATGTGACAGAAATAGTACCTTTTAAAGAATTTTATCCGGCTGAAGATTATCACCAAAGATATTACGAACAGAATCCAAATCAACCTTATTGCAGCTATACCATTGCACCTAAAATCCAAAAATTTAAAGCGCGATTTAATTATAAACTGAAAGCAGAATATCAAAAAAGAAATGTGGATAAAAATCAAGCGTAAGAAATTCACTATATAAAAAATTGTAGTAAGAATTAATTTAAATTATTTTAATTGTAGAAAAAAATATTTATAATTTTAAGAAAAATAAATCCAAAATATCTATATCAATTTAATTTATTTTTATAAATAATTAGTCTTTTTATAAAAAATTACGTATTATTTTATCATGTATTATTTTGATTATATACTTTTTTAAAAAAATTAAATTATTTTTTTAGAAAAAAAATTATATATTTGCTTGGCAAAAAACAATATGTCGCTTAGTTCTAAAATTGTAGAAGAAGCTATCACATTTGATGATGTTTTGCTTATTCCTTCTTATTCAGAGATTCTACCTTCTCAAGTAAATTTAAAAACCCAGTTAACTAAAAGAATTCAATTAAACATTCCAATAGTTTCAGCAGCTATGGACACTGTAACTGAATCAGGTTTAGCCATTGCTTTGGCCAGAGAAGGAGGTCTTGGATTTATTCACAAAAATATGCCGATAGATCAACAGGCTGTTGAAGTTAACAAAGTAAAGAGGTCAGAAAACGGCATGATCTCCAATCCCATTACCTTAAGTCGAAACCATACCTTACAGGATGCGCTCATGTTAATGAGAGAATATAAAATATCCGGTTTGCCGGTAATAGAGGAAGATGATACCTTAGTCGGTATAATTACCAATAGAGATATTAAATATCAATCGGATTTAAATCAAAAAGTAGAAGATGTCATGTCCAAAGAACATATTATTACTTCTTCAAAAAATACTTCTTTGGAACAAGCCAAGCAAATATTATTAAATAATAGGATTGAAAAGCTCCCTATTATAGATGATCACAACAAATTAATAGGGTTGATTACCATAAAAGATATTGATAATTTGTTGGAATATCCCAATTCATGTAAAGATTCTGAAGGAAGACTTAGAGTGGGAGCAGGGGTAGGAGTAGGAGATGATACCTTAGAAAGAGTCGAAGCATTAGTTAAAGCCGGAGTGGACATAATTGCGGTAGATTCCGCTCATGGACATTCAATCAATGTATTAAATAAAATCAGAGAAATCAGAGCTTCTTTTCCTGATTTAGATATTGTTGGTGGAAATATAGTTACCGCACAAGCGGCAAAAGATTTAATAGAAGCCGGAGCCAATTCATTAAAAGTGGGTGTAGGTCCCGGATCTATATGTACCACTAGAGTAGTAGCGGGAGTGGGAGTGCCACAATTATCTGCCATATATAATGTCTATGAATATGCAAATCAGCATCATATACCGGTGATTGCAGATGGAGGAATTAAACTTTCGGGAGATATAGTTAAAGCTATTTCCAGCGGTGCATCCTGTGTCATGCTGGGATCTTTATTTGCCGGAACCGATGAAGCGCCCGGAGATGAAATTATTTTTCAAGGAAGAAAGTTCAAAAGTTATCAAGGTATGGGTTCAATTTCTGCCATGAAAAGAGGAAGCAAAGATCGTTACTTCCAGTCGGGAACAAAAAAATTAGTACCGGAAGGAATTGAAGGGAGAGTTCCTTATAAAGGAAAATTATCCGATGTGGTTTATCAATTATGTGGAGGAATTCGTGCAGGTATGGGCTATTGCGGTACAGAAGATATAGTAAAATTGCAAAAAGAAAGTAAAATGGTTAAAATTTCTTCAGCAGGACTAAAAGAAAGTCATCCTCACGATGTTATAATTACTCAAGAAGCACCAAATTATTCTAATTAAAAAAAATATAATATTTTGTTAAAATTTTGGCATAGGTTTTGTCGTTTACTATGGTGTATAAAAATAATATAATAATTATGAAAAAAGTACTTTTATTGTTTACTATTTTTTTAGGTAGTATAGCAATATCAAATGCACAGATTGTAACTACACCACAAACTTCGGCTAACGTAGGTTCTACACCAATTCAAAAAGGAAGCTGGTTGACCGGAGCAGGTATTACAAATCTCGGCTATGATTTCGAAAACAAAGGATTTTCATTTAATTTAACTCCTAGAGTTGGGTATTTTCTTTCTCATGGAATAGCCGTTGGTGCAGCTATAGATTTCGGGGCAGTATTTCAAGATGATGAAAAACCTATTTGGAACTATGGGGTTATGCCTTTTGTAAGGTATTACTTCCCTGAAGGTGCTAAAGAAACCGGAAGATTTTTTGCTGAAGGTGATGTTGGATTCAAAGGAGCAGCAGTTAACGGAAGCTCAGACAGTGGATTTGCCTTTGGTGTAAATGTGGGTTACGCTCATTTTATTACCCGTTCTGTAGCATTAGAAGGTACAATCGGATATAACTATGCAGCTGCAATTCAAAATATTAACAACGGAAACAAACAAAGTGGTTTAGGTTTTGGTTTAGGATTTCAAATTTATATTCCACAATCCAAATAATTTAGCTGCTGTTAAAAAAAAATTAAAACTCCTAGAAAATAGGAGTTTTTTTTATGAAATAAAGTCAGTTGTCACCGGTTTAATGAATTAAATAATACTTGTTTATTTTATACTATCAATAATTACAAAAGAAATAAACTAACAATACATTATCGTTTTATTGAAAGTAAATGGAATATTATCATTATTATAGCGAAAAAGCTACCTACACTAATGACACCTGTCCAATTATAAATTTCAAAAGCATAGGCGGAAATAAAGGTTCCCAGTGATCCACCGATAAAATAACTGGTCATATAAATAGTATTTACACGATTACCTGCTTCCGGGTGATTTGAAAAAATAATAGATTGATTAGTAATTTGGGTAGATTGCACCCCAATATCAATTAATATGATCCCAATAGTTAAACCCAAATAAGAATAACCTCCATAGTAGAATATAATCCATGAAAGTAAAATCAATAATGCAGTAAAAACAAGTATTATATTTTTATTGAATTTAGATATAACTTTTCCCATGAGGGCAGCAGCCAGAGCTCCAAATGCACCTATTAAGCCAAATTTTCCGGCTATATTACTTGCTGTTCCGTCGCTTAAATGAAAATTTTCTTCAAGATGGAAAACCAAAGGAGTCCAAAAAGCACTTAAAGAAGCAAAACTAAGTCCTCCTCGTAAAGCGGCAGAGCGTATTGATGAATCTGTTTTAAAAAGCTCAACGAGTGAAAGCATTAACTTTTTATAATTTCCTTTAAAATTCGGGTAGATTTCCGGTAAATTAAAATATATCAAAAGATACACAACACCCATTAATATAGCTGCGATATAAAACATTTCTCTCCATCCTAAAATATCGCCGATATATCCACTTAAAACTCTCGATCCCAATATACCGATGAGTAATCCGCTCATCACAAATCCAACGGCTTTAGGTTTATCTTCCGGAGCTGCCAAAGTTGCAGCCATGGGTATAAACAATTGAGGAATAACTGAGGTAAAACCTATTATAAAACTTATAGGAAATAATAATTCTATGGAAGGACTGACAGCCATAGCTAATAAACTACTAATAATGAATATAAAATCAATAAGAATAATTTTTTTTCTACGAAACATGTCACCTAAAGGAATCAGAAAAAATAGTCCACAAGCGTAGCCGATCTGCGTAAACATGGTTATACCGCTTATTTTTGATTCACTGACATTAAAATCTTTGGCCATTAAACCCAATAGTGGTTGGTTATAATAGTTATTTGCTACTACTAGTCCTGAACTAATAGCCATCAGCCAAAGTATTTTAGGAGTAAGTTTTGGTTGAGAAAGATTCATTGATAATAGTGTTTAATCCATAAAAATATTAAATTAATTTTAAGTATATGAAATTTTTTATGAATGAATTATAAATACGATAATAATTAAAACTTTAATTTTAATATTTTAATGAATTTTAAAGAAATTTAAGAAGATTTAAAAGGAAACGTTTTTAGTTAGCAGATCTTAATTATAATTAGGGGTATTCATTTATTGTCACATTATGAAACTAGCTAACAATAAAGAAATTTGAAATGTGTACGAATATAGTTATTTTTGTACATTCAATACTAAATTATGGGCAAGGATAAACTTCGTAAATTTGCTGAAAACAAGACTTTTAATAATGTAATACAGCCTACGAGAGATGAAATACTTTCTAATTTTCATTATAAAGGTAAATGGAAAGAAGAATTTTTTAAAAATGATAATCCCATAATCATTGAATTGGGTTGTGGAAAGGGCGAATATTCCGTTGGTTTAGCGCAACATTTTCCTGATAAAAACTTTTTAGGAATAGATATTAAAGGAGCACGTTTTTGGAGAGGAGCAAAAACAGCCATAGAACAACAAATAAAAAATGTTGGTTTTTTGCGCACTCAAATTGAATTAATTGAACATGTATTTTCTCCCGGTGAAGTAGATGAAATTTGGATAACATTTCCGGATCCACAAATTAAATATAAAAGGACAAAGCACCGATTAATAAATTCTATTTTTCTTGAAAAATATAAAAGAATTATGAAAGAAGGAGGGAGTATCCATTTAAAAACGGATAGTGAATTTTTACATGGTTATGCCAACGGATTAATACATGGTTTGGGATATACCGTGTTATCTTCTCACCATGATATTTATGGAGCGCCGGAATACGAATTACCTTCTTACGTAAGAGAAATAAAAACATTTTATGAGAATATGTTTTTGAAAGAAGGTAAACCTATCACCTATCTGAATTTTAAAATATAACTATAAACGGAATTTCATGCTATATTAATTGACCTATTTTAAATATCTTAACTAGATACCCTAAATGTAAATTATATATAATAAAAAAAGGATTGTTACTCAATCCTTTTTTATGTTATTATAATATTATTGTATAAATATTTTAATCACAAAGTATTATACCTTTATTGTTATTAAATTCTAATAATCCGCTCTTAATAGTGAATGTTTGGTATTTGCCATCATTCTTTAATTTAGTAGCGTTGGAAGAAGAACTTACATTTTCAAGCTTAATGATTCCGGGTTCAAGAGTAGAAACAATAGAAGCATGGTTTTCCAACATTTGAAATTCACCCAATGAACCGGGAACTGTTATAGATGAAACTTCACCGTCAAAAATAACCTCTTCCGGAGTAAGTATTTGTATTTTCATCAAGATTTAAAATTATTCAACAAATTATTTTTTTAATTCAGCTAATAGTCTTTCACCATGTTCAATAACTTCTTCAATAGTTCCCTTCAAGTTAAAGGCAGCTTCCGGATATTGATCCAATTCTCCGTTAAGAATCATATTAAACCCTTTAATAGTGTCTTTAATATCCACTAATGCACCGGGAGTTCCCGTAAACTGTTCTGCAACATGGAAAGGTTGTGAAAGGAATCTTTGTACTTTTCTAGCTCGATAAACCACTAATTTATCTTCTTCACTTAATTCTTCCATACCTAAGATGGCAATAATATCTTGTAAAGCTTTATATCTTTGAAGGATTTCCTTAACATTTTGAGCACATTCATAGTGATCATTTCCTAAAATTTCAGGAGAAAGAATTCGCGAAGTAGATTGTAGTGGATCTACGGCCGGATAGATACCCAATGAAGCAATTTTCCTGTCTAATACGGTAGTAGCATCTAAATAGGCAAATGTAGTTGCAGGGGCAGGGTCTGTTAAATCGTCTGCCGGAACATAAACTGCCTGAACAGATGTAATAGAGCCGTTTTTAGTTGAGGTAATTCTTTCTTGAAGTGCACCCATTTCACTAGCCAAGGTAGGTTGATACCCTACCGCAGAAGGCATACGTCCTAATAAAGCAGAAACTTCCGATCCGGCTTGAGTAAAACGGAAAATATTATCTATGAAAAACAATACATCCCGACCTTTTCCGGCTCCTAAACCGTCTCGATAATATTCAGCTAAGGTTAAACCGGATAGAGCCACTCTGGCACGAGCACCGGGAGGTTCATTCATTTGACCAAAAACAAAGGCAACTTTCGATGATTTTAAAGCTTCAAAATCAACTTTTGAAAGGTCCCATCCGCCTTCTTCCATGGATTTCATAAATTCATCTCCATACGAGATAATTTTAGATTCCAGCATTTCCCGTAGTAGGTCATTACCTTCACGAGTTCGTTCTCCAACACCGGCAAATACAGATAACCCACCGTGTCCTTTAGCAATATTGTTAATCAATTCTTGAATCAATACGGTTTTACCAACTCCCGCACCTCCGAAAAGTCCAATTTTACCTCCTTTGGAATAAGGCTCAATTAGATCGATAACTTTAATACCGGTATATAATACTTCTGCAGAAGTAGAAATATCTTCAAAATTCGGAGAAGGCCTGTGTATAGGTAATTCATGGGTTTTGGGTACATCACCGATACCATCAATAGCTTTTCCGATAACGTTGAATAAACGTCCGTTAATTTCTTCACCGATAGGAACCGTTATAGGTTTATTAGTTGCTATAACTTCCTGACCTCGATATAAGCCATCGGTAGCATCCATAGCGATACATCTAACTGTATCTTGACCTATATGTTGCTCAACTTCCAGTACTAAATTGGGTTCATCGTTATCTTTAATAACTTCTAAAGCATCATATATATTGGGAAGTTGTTCTACATCATCAAAAACAACGTCTATAACCGGACCTATTACCTGAGATATTTTACCTTTATTTTCCGTTACCATATAATTTAAAATTCAAATAATTACATTTCCTTTGTGGAATTACAAATATACTATTTTAAAGCTTATAGGCGTTGAAAAAAAACCAAAAAAATATCATATTTTTGCAGACAATTTGTTTTCATTACCGGTGAATATTCATACTAAAAATTTCAGAGTAGCTAAAGAAAATAAAATTATACTAACTTTAGGTATGTTCGATGGTGTGCATTTGGGCCATCAGTTTGTTTTAAACTATTTGCATGATATTGCAAATAAAGAGGGAGCTGAAACAGCAGTTATGACATTCAATCCACACCCCCGATTCGTTTTACAACCCACAACTGAACTTAAGCTATTAACTACTTTAAATGAAAAAATACAACTTTTGGAAAAATTTAATGTGCAGCATTTATTTGTACAAGAATTTACGAAAGAGTTTAGTCGGTTAAGTGCCTTAGAATTTGTTAGAGATCTATTGGTATCCCAATTACACATACATTCATTAGTTATTGGTTATGATCATCAATTTGGAAATAATCGGGATGGAAATTACGAACGTTTGCAAACATATTCCGAACAATTTGGATTTATTCTTTACAAACTTCCTTCGGTAAGTGGATATACTTCTGTTATTAGTTCCACTAAAATTAGAAATAAAATTAGCGAAGGTAAAATAGGTAAAGCAAACGAGTATTTAGGGTATAATTTTTTTATGAAGGGCAAAGTGGTTACCGGTGATAAGATTGGAAGAACCATCGGTTTTCCTACTGCAAATATTGAAATTGATCCACACAAGATATGCCCAAAAAATGGGGTATATTATGTCAAAGTTAAGATTAAAGATGAATTTTTTTACGGGATGATGAACATAGGAATGCGTCCTACCATACAAGGTTTACAAAAACAAATTGAAGTTCATATACTTGAATTTGATAGGGATTTATATGGAAAAGAAGTTGAAATTTATTTCTATGATAGAGCACGTGATGAGATCAAATTTTCTTCATTAGATGAACTTAAGGCTAGATTGACTTTGGATAAAAAAAATACACAAAACTATTTTAAAGATTTATATAATTAATTTTTAAAATAAGTGTATCCGCCCAAATTTTATAAGATAATCATTTCGATAAAGGTTTAACATCGATTAAAGTAAGGGTTACTAAGAGGGGTACATTAGATCCAATTTTATTTTCATCTCCATATAAACCATAGGCAGAGAAGGAGGGGAGGACTATTTCAGCTATATCTCCTTTTTCCATCATGTACAATGCTGACTCAATTCCTCTTATTTCTTTAAATTTTCCTAAAACTCCCTGCTTTTCACCAAACTCATCAAAAGAATAAATTACATCTCCTGAAAGTGTTTTTATTTCAGCAGAATATTTAATCCAGCTATTATTTTTAGGTTGTGGAGATTTTTTATGTGAAATAAATCGAATCCAAATACCCGAAGAAGTAGGAACAAATTTTAAATGTAAAGAATCCTCTCGTTTACTAATCCAGTTTTGCAAGAAATCCCTTTCCTTATCTTCTCTAGCTTTAGAGTTTTCTAATAATTTTTTGCCATATGCAGATTTTGAATTAGTTACCGGAAGGAAAATTTCTTTTTTCTGACACGAGAATAAAATGCCTATACAAAATGAATATATAATTGCAATGTTAAGAAATTTCATGGATTTCGTTTTCAATTATATTTTTAAATCTTGAAATAGAATCTTTTAAAGAAAGATCACTTCTGCCACCGGCAGCATTAATATGTCCACCGCCATTATAATAGCTTCGAGAAAACGCGTTAACGTCAAAATTACCTTTGGAACGGAAAGAAATCTTAACAAAATCATTTTGCAGATCTTCCATAAAAAATGCAACAAATTTAATTCCTATAATTGAAAGTCCGTAATTAACAAATCCTTCCGTATCTCCTTTTTGATAACCCAATTCTAACAATTGATTTCTGGTCACATACAATATTGCAGTATTTTTATCAGGAATAAGTTCAATGGATTCTAAAACACAGCCTAAAAGTTTTAGTCGTTCCGGTGTATTACAATCAAAAATATTGGAAGCTATAAGATCCGGTTTAGCTCCTTTTTCCAAAAATACGGATATAATTTTATGAGTTTCAGCGGTGGTATTTCTAAACCGAAAACTTCCGGTATCAGTTAAAATTCCGGTATATAGACAAGTTGCTATTTTTTCATCGATTTTTGATACTTCACCTAAGGCATCAATAAATTTATAAATCATTTGGCAAGTAGCCGGTTGAGATGTATCTGAATATATGTAATCAAAATTATCCGGGTTTTGATGATGATCAATCAACACTTTAACGGCTCTTGATTCATTTAATTTTGTTTCCAATTGATTAATCCTTGAAGAAGTATTGAAATCAAGACAGAAAATTAAATCTGCATTTCTAAAAGCTATTTCAACGAATTTTACCCGATATTCACCAATGATGATATTTTTGGCTTCCGGCAACCATTTTAAAAATTTAGGAAATTCATTTGGTACAATTATCGTGGATTGAACTCCAACGTTACGTAAAAAATGATATAATCCTAAAGAAGAACCAATGGCATCACCGTCCGGATTCTGATGAGCCAAAATGAGTATATTTTTTTTTGTTTTTATTAATTGTTTTAATTCATTGAGTTTTTCAGGTGTAAACATCGTACTGTATAATTTTGGTAAATGTAAAAAAAATCACTCTTTTATACAGAGTGATTCTTACTATAGGTTAGATATTTTAGTTGAAATTTTAATAATTGTCGTAAGCATTGGTTGCATCACCACCAAAATCCCACGTCAATCCAAATCGTAATGTATTGTCTAAAGCATTATTAACACTTGAAGTTGTAATTAGATAAGAAAAATCAATACCAAACGATTGATATTTAAGACCTGCTCCCAGTGTTACATATTGTCTTCCTCCTTTGTCAGGATTTTCGTAGAAATAACCGGTACGAAAAGCAAATGCGTTATTGAAAGTATATTCACCTGCAATACTGTACGTAATTTCTTTGCCCACATCTTTATTACTAAATGATTTAAACATTCCGGAAATAAAACTTTTATCTGGAACTTGATATGTTATGCTACCATCGGGATTTTTAACTTCTTCGGGTGCAGGAACAAGTAATTTTGTAGCTTCAAAAGTCAATCCCAATTTATTATCGTCATCGAAATACAGATCATAACCCACACCTAATCTTAAATTAGTAGGCAAATAGCTGGAATTTTCTTTGCTGTCAGAGTAATCTAATTTAGGTCCCATATTAAATAATCCCCAACCAGCTCTCCATCTTCCTTCATAATTGCCGAAAGAACTGCTTTTTTCAGATTGGAAATATCCGGTTACATCAACTGCGAATGTATTGGCAGCCTTTGTTTGGGCAGATGAATTATCAACATTGTTAAATAAATCGGAACGAACGTACCTTGCGGTAACCGCCATGGAATATACATCCGCTAATTTAAGTCCATAAGACACATCTAATGCAAATTCATTGGGTTTAGAAATACCTTTTTCAACAATGTTATTTCCCAATAATTCGTTAAGTTGGATTTCACCCATGTTGAAATAATAAATACTTGCGGCTAATGTGCTTCTTTCTTCTTCACCGAGGAATGTATAAAAAGTTCCGTTTAATAAAAATACATCGCTAGTTAGTTTATTCATATAGGGAGTATATGAAAGACCTACTCCGGAATAACTAGTTCCAAAAACATATTTTGAAGGGTTCCAAAATTGGGAGAACCCATCGGGTGAAGTTGCCACCCCTTGATCACCTAAACCGCCAGAACGAGCATCCGGTGATATTCTTAAAAAGGGTGCTCCGGTGACTATGGCGTAATTTCTATTCTGAGCCTTAAAGGCGCTAAATAATAACAACGTCAGAATTAAAATTCTTTTTTTCATGAACTATTTGAGTTAAAATGATATAAATTTTTTTTATTATAGCGTTTTTATAATGCAAAAATAAATTTTATTTTAATATTACCAATTTTTCCACTTGAGAAACTGAACCCTTACAAAATTCAGATGTTCCTTTTATTTTTACACGATAAATATACACACCTTTTCCGATTTTATCTCCAAAATCATCCAATCCGTCCCATTCAATTCCAAATTTGTCGGTTCTGTATCCTTCGTTAAAAGGCTGAGAAGTAACGGTTTTATTAATAGTTTTTACTAATTTTCCGGATACGGTAAAAATTTGGACTTGAACATCAAGAATATCGGGACAATTATGTTCAAAATGAAAAAATGTTTTAGTTGTAAATGGATTAGGCCAGTTTAATAATTTTTTTATTATTAATCCCTGATCACCGTTATCAACAACTAAAAAATCTAAGGTAGCAGAAGATGAATTATTATTAATATCCCAAACTTTGAATTTAATTGAATGATTTCCTGTTTCAAGATTATCTAATCGATACCAAACTTTTCCTTTTTGATAATCTTTTAAATTCGGATTTAGACAAGGAGAAGATTCTCCTCCGGTATAAAAATCATTCAGAATAATGGTACCGTTTACATT
The DNA here is from genome assembly GCF_019469225.1 of Apibacter sp. ESL0432. Classification (NCBI taxonomy): domain Bacteria; kingdom Pseudomonadati; phylum Bacteroidota; class Flavobacteriia; order Flavobacteriales; family Weeksellaceae; genus Apibacter; species Apibacter sp. ESL0432. Next base: position 732,203 of record NZ_CP048266.1, read on the forward strand.
ATTATTTAACACGCCCGTGATATCATGTCCAATTCCTAAACCGGTTGAATTAATACCGGTACTATCCGTAACACAGGCTAAAAGATACGGTGAGCGATCAGTTATTCCTCCATTGGCAAAATTTAGATTATTCATGTATAAACCTATTTTTGGGCCTTCCGAATCATTTATTCCATTGGGATTTATATCTCCAATTTTTAAATCATTTTTAAAATATAAGGCGTCAATTTCAGAATTATCGGCATATAAAAGTAATTTGCCATCGCCGATATCATAATTAATATCTTTAGGAACGTAAAATTCTATTTTAAAATTTCCATCTTTAACTTGTGAACCTCCTTTATATATGGCATTAACCTGTTCTTTATATTCAAGAGGTGGTTTAAGTGAATTATAATTAAAATTATTTAGAGTTTTTTTATCCACAGGTTTATCATATAAAACAGTTTGGATATTTCCCGAAAAAGAGGGATCAACATCTCCATTTTCATTTAGTACTTGGCCTTCAATGGTAATAAAATCAAGGGCTTTTATAACACCCGAGAAATGGTCTGCGTCCAATCCGTTTATTTTAGTGACCTTAATTTTACGTTTCGGGTATACCAAAGATTGCGCGGGATCTCCGAACAAATTTATTTTTCGACTTTCTCCACTTAAGATCTCTTTTTTGGAAAGTCGAAGCGCTTCACCTAGAGCTATATATTGATTAATTTCAGTTTTTTTTGTGAATATGTTTTTCATGATTATAGGATTCATATTCAACCCATAATAGATTGATAGCGCCCTATTGGTTGTAATCATGGAATATGCTCCACCATTTTTTTTGAGATATAATAAATCACCTAAAGAATTTAAAGAAGGATTGTCCCATACGGAAACATCGCATGAGATAGTAATAAATAAAGGAAGTCGAGAAAAATCTCTGTTGAAATTAGACAAGCTATTTACATCTTCTTTTGAAAATAGCCTATATTGAGAAAGAGATAATGTACCGCCATGTCCAAAATAATTTATTACTAAATTACCATTGTTAAAAGCGGCTTTAATAGCTTCATTTACCTGTGGAAATCTGGCTCCACCTGTAGTGTAATCTGCATTATAAGAATCTATATATAACTTTTTAAGTGTATATTCTTTCAATGATTTATCAAAAATATTTTGAGCAATAGTTTCTTCAATTTTTTTATGGAAATTGTTATCACTGTCAATGTCTACAATAACAGAGGCGTTTAATCTCCAATTTCCAAAAGGAATACCTTGAGGAGCTTTTCCATTATCGTATTTTACACTTTTATCTACACATGCTGTTGCTTCGGATAGATTTTTTGCAATCATTCTTCCCACTGCTATATCTAATTGAGTAGCTGAAAGATTGGCATCTTCTCCTATTAAATTAGCTTCATCATCATCCAATATCGTTATAAAATCATCTGTTGCATATGAGTAATTAAGACCGGTGCTATTATAACTTTGATAGGTAGGAATTAAGTTATGTCCGGTTCCGGTTCTATTTTTATAATCATACGAAGCTGATCCCAGTAGAAGCACATATTTTAATTTTCCATTGTCTTTCTTATATAGATAACGTAAAAAATCCCTTATTGCGGTTAAATCTTGTCCCCCGGAGCTAAATTCATTATAAATTTGATTTACAGTAACTACTTCTACTTTTAATCGATTTTTAGATTGATGTAAATTTTTAATGCGATTTGCCTGAGAAACAAATTCAGGAACAGTTATGACAATATAATCTACATCGGATATGGAATGTAAAGCCTGATTTGAAATTTTACCAACAACTTCCGGAATGTAGGCAGCTGAGTGCTTAAAGGCGATCATTTCGTTTTTAAAATTAGTTGATAATAGTTGATAGGAATACGTAAAAGCATTTGCTGATCGTTCCAGTTTTTTTGCGTTGACAACATCTGAAACATCCCAAACTTCAAAATCTTCAGAAGGAACAAAAGTAAATCCATATATTTTTCCATCTTCAATGGGATCAAATGTTCTGAAATTCATTTGACTACCATTAAATTTAAGCTTTTGCTTATATAAGACTTCAAAATAATCGGGATAAAATTCAGCCGAGGGATTAGCAGAGTTATCAAATCCTAAAGTAAATTTTAATTGATTATTAGTTGGAGTGATAGTTTGTGTTTGGCTTCCAATTGCAAAATCAATTTCATTAGGGGATGGTCTTAAAATCGATGAAAATACCGGATTATCATTATATGACACATTTATTTTTCCATTAATACCGTTTCTTGATACCCAAGCATATTTCCAAGTTATGCTTGAACCCGGAACTAAGTCATGCACCGGAAATAGGATTTCTTTATAATTTTTCAATCCTAAATTTTCATCCACCCAAATTTTACCTAATTGATTTAAATTTAGTCTATCTTCTTCAAAGAATTGATGATCATCGTACTCTACATATACTTTAGCGTTTGGTGTTTTGTAAGGATTGGATTGAATTCTTTTTCCTGCAGTTTGATTGATGTTAATAAAATAATATGCATAATCTTCATATATATTTTTTTTATGCCTAACCTTTGAATTTCTTATCCAATAATCCGGTCCTTGCCCATAAAATAATATATAATCATCTGAATCAAAAATTCCATCATTTTCTCCTCGGACATAAATGGCATTTTCTTTTAGGTTATCGTATCTGAACGATGAGGTTGGTTCCGGAAGCATTTTTCCTCCATTGCCAAATATTCGTATAGTTTTGGGATCTAAAGAATTACAATTTATTCCTAAAGATTGTAATAAATTACGATCAATTTTATAAACTCCTGTTTTTGCAATTTTAATTTTATACCATAATCCGTTTTTTAGAACACTTTCAACATTCAAAAAGGATTCTATAGATGAAAAATTTTTACTATATGAATTTTTTTTCTCAATGGTAAAACGTACCAGTTTAAAAATGGTATTACCTGTTTTCTTTAATGTTTTAATGGTTACGGATATAAATTTTTGATCTCGTGACTTAGTAATTGACGCGCTGAAAATATTATCATCGGGAATAAAGTCCAAAGGCGTATCGCCAAGTTGCGATTTTTCAATAGGTTGCCATTGTAAATTGGTCAGATATACATCTCCAATAAAATCAGTTTTCTCGGCATAATATAAAGTAGGTATTCCTTCATCAATGGAATAGTTATCATTGGTAAAGAAAGGATATTTTTTTACTTGCTCAGTTGAATAATAAAAATTCTTTATACCGTCCCAATTAATCGTAATAGTTTGTGCCACAGGGATAAATGTGGACACTTGAATGAAAAACGCTATAAAAATGTATAAAAATCTTTTCATTTACCTCTAAATAACGAATAAGTAGAAATAATATTTTACTAAATATACAATATCTACAAATAAGTTAACGTTATTTGAGGTTATGTAATATAAAGTAGAAAAAATTTTTCTTTCAGTAATATTATATTATTTTTGCATGATCTTAATTATGAAAATAAATACAATGAGAATCGGGAAATTCATATTATTATTATCCGTTGTTTCTTCAATTTCCTTAGCATTAGTTAGTTGCGGTGGTGGGAGAACTAAACCTGGCGGTGGAACTAAAAATACAAAAAGTTTGACCGGATGGAAGGCCAATGATAGAAACGGCTGGTTTTATAGTAAAAAGAAAAAGACTGAAAAAGGTTGGGTTGGAATGGTATTCGTGGAAGGAGGAGCTTTTACTATGGGATTAGTTAAAGACGATGTAATGCATGATTGGAACAATACCCCTAACCGAATGCAAGTAAGATCTTTTTTTATCGGTGAAACTGAAGTAACAAATTATGAATATCGTGAATATGTAACTTGGTTAAAGTATGTATATTCACCAACGGATGAGAATTATAAAGATATTTATTATGGAGCCCTTCCTGATACTCTTGTTTGGAAAAATAAATTGTCCAGAAACGATGTTTATTCAGAAGATTATTTCAGAGCCCCTCAATTTGATAACTACCCGGTAGTTGGAGTAAGTTGGTTACAAGCACAAAGATATTGTGATTGGTTGACCGATAGGGCCAATGAAAGAGAATTAATGAATAAAGGTATTATCCCAAAAGATTTTTATAGTAATCCGGCCAATAATGTGGGTTCAAATTCATTTAATGTTGAAAAATATAAATACAATGATCCTGAATTGGAAGGTATTGTCAATCAAGATAAAATCGCTAAACAAAGCGGTATTACCAGCAAAAATGAAAGAATTATAGCAGTTAATAAAAGTGCTCAAGGAAATTTAGTACAAAAATTCAGATTACCTACAGAAGCTGAATGGGAATATGCTGCACTGGCTGAAGCAGATAACAGACAGTATAATATCATTGAAGGTAAAGACGTAATGATCAATAGAATGCGTGCTAAAAAAGGAAGAAATAGAGGTCAATTTCTGGATAATTTTAAATCCGGTGGACAAGGAGATTATTCCGGTAGTGGAGGTTGGGCTAATGATGGGAATGCAATTACTTCCGATGTTAGAGCATATCCATCCAACCCTTTTGGATTGTATGGTATGTATGGAAATGTTGCTGAATGGACACAAGACGTTTATAGACCGTTAATAGATACTGATTTTAATGATTTCAACTATTATAGAGGAAACGTATATCAACAATTTATTAGTGAAGAAGGAAATCCCGGCAGATTTAAAAAAGTTGATGACGGTACTATTCAATATGATACTTTAGCAGATGGAAGAAAATTATATAGAAATTTATCCGGAAAATTTGAAACAGAGATTGTAGATGATGCAAGAAACTTTAGAGACGGAGATTTACAATCTTCTTTAGAATCTGGAGATGGTCGTGTTGATTCAACCGGTACCTTTAATTACTACAATTCACCTATTAGAAACTGGACCGTAGATAAAAGTGGAAGAGTAGTTTTAGATAAGGATTCCAAACAAAGAACTTCCCAAATCAGTAATGATTTAAGGGTTATTAAAGGAGGATCTTGGAATGATACCGCTTATTGGTTAGATCCGGGACAAAGAAGATATATGCTTGAAAATGAGTCTGCCGTATGGGTTGGATTTAGGGTAGCTCAAGATCACAAAGGTAAAGAATCTTCTTCTAAAAGAACCAAAAGAGGAGCCAGCAATAGAGTTCCCAGAAAATAATGTAAAATAAATTAAATAGTATAAACAAAACAAAGAAGGCTATCCTCAAGATAGCCTTCTTTATTAATTCAATCTGTATGAAGATCGGGGATAAAGTTAAACTACTGGATGAAGAAGGAATTTTTACTATAAAAAATTTTATAGGAAATAAAGCAGTTTTACTAGATTCTTATGGATTTGAAGTTACTCATTCACTAAATAACTTAATTGCCTATGATAAATATGCAAATATGTATACTGAAGCTACCTATTTTAATGCTAAAAAAGAAGATGTAACTTCTAAAAATATCAACAATGTAAAAAAAGAAACTATACAAGAAAGAATTATTGATTTGCATATAGGAAATATTGTTGACTCATTTAAAAACATGATGCCTCATCAAATGCTTGAAAAGCAAATTAATAAAGCTATGGAGGAAATAAAATCAGCCAAGAAAGATAAGGTTAAGAAGTTGATACTAATACATGGCAAAGGAAAAGGAGTATTAAAAAAAGAAATTTATAAAATATTAAATAGTATGGATGATATTGAATATTTTGAAGCAGACATTATTAAATATCGTTTTGGAGCCGTTGAAATAAGATTTAAATAGTAATCATCACCTATGACTTCTTGCTGTTAACTATGAAAATTCTAAGAATCTTATCGAATATAATTTTAGTAATTTTACCTGTTTTGTGCTTTTCACAAAATGACAAAATACTTATATCAGCAACCTTAGACAGCCTAACTAAAAATATATCCGTAAAACAAAAGATCGTTTTTTATAATAATACGGGTATAACTTTAGATAAAATATATTTACACGCAGCCGCTAATTCCTATTCTAACACTAATACGGTATTAGGAAAACGAAAATTAGAGGATAGAAATAAAACTTTATATTTTTCTAAATATATGGATAGAGGTCGAAACAATGATTTGACCATCTTTATAAATAAACGACAACCCGTTTTTTTACTTAGAGATTTTGAATTTTACGAAGTAAATCTTTTTTCTCCTTTATTACCCAATGATAGTATATCTTTGAATTTAAATTATAATATAAAAATACCTTCCAATAAAATTACCGGATATGGATTTTCCTCGAAAGGTACTTATGTATTAAAAAACTTTTTTATACAGCCTTTGGATTTTATCAATTCAAAACCCAAGTTGGAGCCATTTACCGATACTGAGTTTAATCCCTATAGAAAAACCAATTATACTATTAACTTTTACTATCCTATGGGTTTATATATGGATGGAGACCTTACAAAAGTAGGAGAAAATCAATTACAGGGAACATGCGGTGATGCTGTAACTATGATCCTTACTAAAAGTAAACCGATTTCTTTTATTTATACTATAAACGGATCGCAAACCGAAGTAGTAATTGGATATTCCATTAATGAAAAATTTAAAAAAATTTATTATAAAAATATTAAACGCGAATTACTATTTTTAAATGAAAAATTAGGCAAATTACCCTCAAAATTATTAATTAGCTCTAAAATTAAAAAAGATCGCAATTTTATAGGAGTTGATGATATTAAATTATTGGGTTTAAAAGAATGGAAACTTTTTCCTGATGACGTAAAAATTGATCTTAAAATGTTTCAGCAAATAGCCTATTCAGTTATCAATCAGGTAATACAAGTGGATAAAAATAAATATCATTGGATACCTAACGGTTTGCTTACTTATTATCAATTAAATTATTTAAAGAAGTATTATCCTGACACTAAGTTATTAGGTAATCTTCCTAAAGAACTTAGCATAATAAAAATTAAACCGTTAAAATATTTTTTCATATCTAAAGTTCCTATAACCGATCGATATAAATTAGGTTACAGATATATAGCAACTCAAAATTATGATCAGCCGATAAGTGAAGATTTTTTAGAATTGAGCAATATCAACCAGTATATAATTAGTGGATTTAAATCGGGATTAAGTTTTAATTTTCTATCCGCCTATTTGGGAGCGGATCTTTTCGAAAATTCAGTTAAAAAGCTTATAGAAGAAGGAAAAGATCGTGAAATTACTTCATCAGACTTTCAAAGGATTTTAGAAACAAACTCTCAAAAAAATTTAGCATGGTTTTTTCAAAATTATATAGTTACCAATGATCGTATCAATTTTAAGATTAAAAAATTTTATGAGGATAAGTATGAAAAAGATACTATAAAAGTACGTATCACTAATAAAACGGCTTTACCGATTCCAATATTAATCACGGGAGAAAAAAACAAGAAGATAATCAATCAGAAATGGGTATTTTCAACCAATAAAGATTCTTTATATTCATTTAAAAATGGAGAATATGATCGTTTACTTATAAATAAAAATTACCTGTTTCCGGAAATTAACGATAATGATAATCTATTGAATACGGAGGGTATTTATAAGAACAGAAAGAAATTGCAAATGAAATTCTATGCAGACGTTGATAATCCTAATTATACACAAATTTTTTATGAACCCAATATAAACTGGAATAATTACGATAAATTTATACTAGGATTACGTTTTTATAATAGCTCTCCATTTTCAAGACCTTTCGAATATTCATTTTCTCCAACTTATTCCACTGGAACCAAAAGTTTAACGGGATCAGGTGCCTTAAATTACAATTACGATATGGAAGAAGGCTTATTCAGAAGAATGTCTATGGGAACAGGATATACTTATTATCATTATGATAAGAATTTGAGTTATAAAAAATATTCAGGAAATGTAAATCTTATATTTAAAAAGAGGCCCAGATCAGATATTAACAGAACCATAGGAATTTCATTTAATAGTGTTGAAAGAGAAAAAGATCCGTTTAAAATTCTTGAAAAAAATGATTATTCCCATTATAATCTGCTGGATCTGTCGTATTCGCATTCAGATAAAAGAATCATTAATGAATGGTATAGTAAAACGAACTTCCAACATTCTAATATTTTCAATAAAATAAGTACAGAAATATATTTTAGACATGAATATGCGCCGAATAAAAAAATAAGTTTACGCTATTTTGGAGGATATTTTATAAACAATCATTCCAATTCTACTTACTTCGATTTCGGAGTAGATCATATAACAGATTATAGTTTCAATTACATGGATTATTTAGGAAGATCTGCAACCGGTGGATTGTTTTATCAACAATATATAATGGCTGAAGGAGGGTTTAAATCCATGTTGGATAAATCAGCCAATAAATGGATTACTTCATTAAATGGAGAAATACATTTATGGAAGCCTTTTGACTTATATGCAGATATGGGATTGTATTCGAATAAAAAGAAATCTACGTATTTTATCTACGATTCAGGAGTTAAATTGAACATAATACCTGAATTTTTAGAATTGTATTTACCCATTCAATCAACGTTGGGATTTGAACCGGCAAAAAATAATTATTTATCCCATATTCGATTTACCTTTAATTTTAACTTAAGCGCGGTGGTTACCCATTTTCGGCGGGGATGGTATTAGTTAAATTCTTTTGTATCTCAGAAAGAAAATTGATCAAAACATCTATTTCTTCTTTTGTATTATAATGGCTGTATGAAATGCGTAACGTCGTTGTATTTTTTAATTCTTCTTCAGTATAAAGCTGCAACATGGTTTTTGACGGTTTGGAAGCACCGGAAGCACAGGCGCTTCCTTGAGAAACTGCGATACCTTTCATATCGAGTTGAAAACCAACCAAAGTATTGGGAAAAGGAAGCAAAATACTTAAAAGAGTATAGTTACTTTTAGTAAAATCTGTTCCATGCCCATTAAACAAAACCCCTTGTATATTTTTAGACAATTGATCTATTGTATATTGTTTTAAATCTTCAATTATCCTTCTTCTTTCCTTTAATTCTTGCATAGCATAATCAAAAGATTTACCTAAGCCAACAATCCCATAAACATTTTCAGTTCCGGCTCGTAAATTACGCTCCTGTGTTCCTCCGGTAATAATACCTTTTAAACCGCTTGATTTTCTTATAAAAGCCATTCCTATTCCTTTAGGACCATGAAATTTATGGGCACTGCAAGAAGCAAAATCAATGGGTGTTTTAGAGAAATCTAAAGGATAATGAGCCATAGTTTGAACGGTATCAGAATGAAATAAAGCTCCATATTTTTTACATAATTGAGCAATACTATCAATATCCGTTAAATTTCCAATTTCATTATTGGAATGCATTAAAGAAACTAATGTTGGAATTTTATCTTCTAGTAAATCTTCTAAAAAAGCAATATCCAAATCCCCTTTTTTATTCTTCAAAGGAAGAAAAACAACTTCAATTTCAGGATGTTTTTCTTTTAGATCTCTGATGGTTTCCAAAACAGATTTATGTTCTAAGGGAGAAGATATGATCCGTTTAATAGATAAGTTTTCTATACAAGAACGTAAAATTAAATTATTAGATTCAGTACCGCAGCTTGTGAAAATGATTTCATTAGGATTTACATGCAACCATTGAGCTATATTTTTTCTGACCATTTCTATTTTTGACTTACTTTCTTGCCCAAAGCTGTGTATAGCAGAAGGGTTACCAAAATCTTCTTTCATAGATTGAATCATTGCTTCAATAACTCTTTCATCTATAATGGTTGAAGCGGCACTGTCTAAATATATTTTTTTCATTGGTTAATTGCTTAATTATAATTCAAAAGTTGCTCGTATTCTATTTTAATTGCTTGAAGATAATTTATTTATCGAAATAAATTACTTCATAAGATTAACATTTAAAATATTAAATAAAAATTAAAATAGTAAATCTTTTATATTTTCAATATTTTCTAATAATAAATTTTATTAATCTAAAATTTCAAATTTCTTTTAAAAAATTTAATATTATGCTAATCCATAGTATTACAAAAATAAAAAATATATGTTCATAAATTTACGTAAGCCTGCGTTAAAAAGAATATTTATAAATAAGTCGAAGTAAAAAATTGAAAATTTACTAAGAAAGCCCTAGTAAATTATCTACCAGGACTTTCAAAACTAGTATATTTTATACAAATCTATTTTTAATTTATAATTTTACCAAAAAAATGATAATATTTATTTAACAAATTATATTTTTTAAAAATAAATTACAAATCACACTTAAGACTTATTGGATATTAATATGCTTTCAGCTTTATCGTAATTAAATTCATTTTCCCTTCTGGCAACAACAATAGTAGCTGCTGCATTACCTATTAAATTAGTTAAAGCTCTTGCTTCACTCATGAATTTATCAATACCAAATATTAACGCCACAGCTTCAACCGGTACATGTCCAACTACCGGTAGGGTAGCGGCAAGAGTAATAAAACCACTTCCTGTTACACCGGCTGCACCTTTTGAGGTTAAAAGCAACACTAAAAGAAGCGTAATTTCTTGTTGTAAATTCAAATGCATGTCTAAAGCTTGAGAAATAAAAACAGCAGCCATGGTAAGATAAATGGAAGTACCGTCGAGATTAAAAGAATAGCCGGTTGGTATTACCAAACCAACGACAGACTTAGAACATCCTATCTTCTCCATCTTGCTCATAATTCCCGGTAATGCTGATTCGGAAGATGAGGTGCCGAGCACAATTAAAAGTTCTTCTTTAATGTATTTAATAAATTTGAATATGTTGACCTTATTGTAATAAAGAACTGCTCCGATAACTCCAAAAATGAAAACAATACACGTTAAATAAAAGCATAAAATTAACATTCCTAAATTACTCAATGCTTTCAATCCGTAAACTCCAATAGTATATCCCATAGCACCCATGGCTCCTAAAGGTGCCAGATACATAATTATTTTTATAATAGCAAAAAGTCCATCCAGGAAAGATTGCATTACGGATAGAACCGGTTTTGAAGATTTAGGTCCGATTTTCGTCATGGCAAAACCAAAAAGAATGGCAAATACCAACACTTGAAGTAAATTATTAGAAGCAATTGAAGCAATAACATTTTCAGGAATCATATCCAAAATAAACGTAATAATTCCGTGATCTTCTTTACTTTTTTCTATATAATGGGACATTGATGAAGAATCCAATGCATAAGGATCTACATGCATGCCGTTTCCGGGTTTTAGCACATTAACGAAAACCAAGCCAATGATTAAAGCTATTGTTGTCATAATTTCAAAATAAACAATAGCTGTTAAACCAACCTTACCTACCTTCTTAGTATCTTCCATTCCTGCAATACCCAGCACAATGGTACAGAAAATCAAAGGTCCTACGATCATTTTAATTAGCTTGATAAATCCGTCTCCTAATGGTTTTAGCATTTCACCAAGTCCCGTACTGTGTTGTTTAACTCCATTAACTATAATATCTTCACTTGGGAAAAAATATCCAATAAGAATACCTATAATTATGGCAATTATTACTTGTACGTAAAGACTTTTAAGTATTTTCATAATGTTTTTATTTTATTAAGGACAGTAATATATGAATAATATATTTGAATTGTTATAAATTGTAATTTTTTTCTTTAAAAAACATTTTTTGAAAATGTAATTGTTTGAAATTTAGTATTTTGCGCTAATTTAATTAAGAAAAAATTCATTAAAAAATCACTTATTTTTCTTAAAAAATGCGTTAAAAATGAAAAAAAAGCGTAAAAAAAAGTGCCTTAAAAATTAATTTTTTATTTATCAAATGAAAAAAATCATGTATTTTTATGAAAAATATTAGTAAGGTAATAGTTTGTAAAAACTCAAAAATACAACTTAAAATTTATGAAACTTACTATTTTAGGATATAACTCAGCGGTTCCGACTGTTCGTACCAATCCTACATCACAGTTATTAGAATGTAATAACCAATATTTTCTAATAGATTGTGGAGAAGGGACTCAAGTACAACTTAGAAAAGCAAGAGTAAAATTTACCCATATAAATACTATATTTATTTCTCATCTGCATGGCGATCATGTTTTTGGTTTGATCGGACTTATATCTTCCTTTCATTTATTGGGAAGAACTGAACCTTTAACCATTTATGGGCCTAAAGGAATTAAAAAATTAATTGAAATTCAATTACTATTAACTGAGAGTATCAATCATTTTGATATTAACTTTATTGAACTGACTTCTTTAAAAAGTGAATTAATTTATGAAGATAATAAATTGTGTGTATGGACGATTCCATTAAACCATCGTATTTACACTAATGGGTTTTTATTTAAAGAAAAAGTAAAGCCAAGAAGGCTAAATATGGATGTAATTAAATACAATCCCGAAATTGAAGTATGCGATTATCATAATTTGAAATTAGGTAAAGATTTTATAACTCAATCCGGAGATATCATAAAAAATGAGTATCTTACCCTTCCTCCTAAACATTCTTACAGCTATGCCTTTTGTTCAGATACTAAATTCAGTCCCAATATAGTCCCGTTAATTAAAGGGGTAGATGTTTTATACCATGAAGCTACTTTTTTAGATGAATTAAGAGAATTAGCCTCTAAAACAGGACATACCACAGCATATCAAGCCGCAGAAATAGCAAAAATGGCAAACGTTAAAGTATTAATATTAGGGCATTTTTCCAATCGTTATACCGATATATCCATACTAAAAGAAGAAGCCGGTCAAGTCTTTTTCAATACGATTTTACCCGAAGAGCTTTTAACTTTAGATTTTAATAAACTGATAATTAATTAAATAAAAAATGCAATTGATTAAATGAGTGGAAAGGCAGCCTTTACACACAAAAACACTAACCAATATTACTTATTTGTTAGTACTTTTGCTTTTTACTAAACTAAACTAAACTGATAACATGAAAACTTTTCTAGACGGATATTTTAAGCTATCCGAAAATGGTACAACTATTAAAAAAGAATTAGTAGCCGGGATCATCACTTTTTTAACCATGTCCTATGCTTTGATTGTCAATCCTAGTATTTTATCGGAAACGGGAATGGATAGAGAAGCTCTTTTTACAGGAACTACGTTAGCTATTATTTTTGCGACGTTGTTAATGGGAATATTGGCAAAATTGCCCATAGCACAAGGACCCGGAATGGGACTGAACAGCTTTTTTGCTTTTTCTGTAGTTTTAGGACTTGGATATTCTTGGCAATTTGCTCTAACAGCTGTTTTTATAGAGGGGCTTATATTTATAATTCTTACTTTTTTGAATGTCAGGGAAATGATAGTTAAAAGCATTCCTAGAGTACTGAAAGAGGCAATTCCTGTCGGAATTGGATTATTTATTACCTTAATTGGACTAAAAGGAGCTAATATCATTGTTTCAGATCCCAATACTTTTCTTGCTTTAGGTGATTTTAAACAGCATTCGGTATGGATTGCTTTTGCGGGATTGTTGGTTACGGCTGTACTTCATTCGCGCAATATAAATGGATCTATCTTAGCGGGAATTGTAGTTTCCACTTTATTTAGCTATTTGTTGGGCGACATACAATTACCTGGTTCATTGGTAAGCATGCCTCCTTCTATTGAACCTATATTTGGTAAAGCTGTCGAACCGATGTTTTCTTCTGAAGGATGGGACAAAATATTTTCAGTGGATATGTTGATTGTAGTTTTCACTTTTCTATTTGTTAATTTATTTGATACGATTGGAACATTAATAGGAGTTGTATCTAAATTGGGATTCACGGATGAAGAAGGAAATTTTCCTCAAATGAAAAAAGCATTATTGTCTGATGCATTGGGAACGACGGTTGGAGCGATCTTGGGTACCAGCACGATTACTTCATATGTAGAAAGTGCTTCCGGAGTAGCCTCCGGAGGACGTACCGGTCTTACAGCAGTTAGTACAGCTTTGATGTTCTTTTTATCTTTATTTTTAGCTCCTATATTTTTACTGGTTCCGGCAGCTGCCACAGCTCCGGCATTAATTATTGTCGGTCTCTTTATGATTTCTTCTGTTGTAAAAATTAATTTTAATGATATCACGGAAGGTTTACCCGCATTTTTAACCATAATTTTTATGCCTTTTACATTTAGTATAGCGGAAGGTATTGTATTTGGTATGCTAAGCTTTACTTTGTTAAAAGTATTAGGAGGCAGAAGAAAAGAGGTTACTCCAACGGTTTATATTGTTTCGTTATTGTTTTTAGTGAAAATAGTTTTGGATGCTTCGAAGATTTTAGGATGAGATTGAAAAACGGTGATGAAAAAATGACTAATTAATAGCTAGATATTTTGAATAGGAACTGATTTTAATTAATATATATTTTGTATTTGTAATGGATGAATTAAATTTTACTACTGATTAAAATTTAATTCATCCATTGCCTTTTATTATTTTCAAAAATTTATATTTAATGAATTTTTTTCATATAAAGATAAAGCATTCATCTTTTTTTAATTCCAATTTTTATACTGAATTTAAAAACCGAAAAGATTATTAATTTAAGAAATAAAAATAGTGTAGCTACTATCTAAATTATTTACGGTCTTATTTGACCGTTACCTTCTACAATCCACTTATAAGAACATAATTCATCCAGAGCCATAGGACCTCGTGCATGCATTTTCTGCGTGCTGATCCCTATTTCTGCACCCATTCCGAATTGTGCGCCATCTGTGAAGGCAGTAGAAGTATTAACATAAATACAAGCGGCATCTACCAGCTTTTCAAAAATTTTTATACATGATTTATTATCGCTTATTATTGCTTCGCTATGTTTGGATCCGTAGTTCGCTATATGTTCAATTGCTTCCTTAATAGAATTTACCGTTTTTATAGACATTTTATAATCCAAGAATTCCATTCCGTAATTTGCGGAAGTTGCTTTATGCAGTAAATTGGATGGATAAGAGTTTTCTAATTGAGCGTATGCAGGTTCATCCGCGTAAATAACTACTTTTTTCTCAATTAATTTTTTACACAATTCGGGAAGGTCTTGTATTCTTTCCTTATCAATAAGTAAGCAATCCAACGAATTGCAAACGCTAACTTTTCGGGTTTTAGCATTAAAGATGATCTCTTTTCCTATTTCTAAATTACCTTCCCGGTGGAAATAAGTATGACATACTCCTGCACCGGTTTCAATTACAGGGATTTTCGAATTTTCACGAACAAAATTAATAAGCTCTTTACTTCCTCTCGGAATAAGAAGATCAACATAATTACTTGCGTTCAATAATTGTAAAGTCGAAGAACGATCAGCGGGCAATAAATTACAAATATCGGGACTCAAACCCTCCTGTAGTAAAACTCGCTTAATAATCGAAACAATCGCTGTATTAGAAAAAAAAGCATCAGAGCCTCCTTTCAAAATACAAACATTACCCGATTTTAAACACAAAGAAAATACATCGAAACTTACATTCGGTCTGGCTTCATAAATAATTCCTATAACTCCGAAAGGAACTGTAATTTTAGATAACTTAAGACCATTGGATAGAATTTTTTCTGAAATTATTTTTCCAACAGGAGAGGGAAGAGAGGCAACTTTGCGAATATCTTTTGCTATATCTTGTATGCGTTCTTCAGTTAAAAGCAACCGATCAAATTTCGGATCGGAAGTAGACATCCTTTCTATATCTTTCTTATTTTCAGAAAGAATATAGGGAATAGAATTTTCAGTTTCTTTGGCAAGAACTTCTAAAACTTGGTTGATTTTATCAATATCAACTAAATTTAGTTCATTTACCGCTTTAACGGATGAGGTAAAAATATTTTGTTGAATAGAAGACATCATTTATTTTTCAATATATAAATAGTCGTAATGTATGATCGGCTTATTGTTGGCCTGTCCTAAAATTTCTTTCGCTTTTTCGCTGGAATAGGAAGATCTGCCTATTCCAATTTGTTTTCCGGTATGATCAATAATGCGAACAATATCATCATTTTCAAAATTTCCGACTATCCGAGTTACGCCTACAGGCAATATGCTGACGGCTTTAAAATTTAATAAAGCTTTTCTTACTCCTTCATTAATATGTATTTCTCCTTTAGCGAAACCTTCAGAATGGGCGATCCATTTTTTTACGCCTGAAATTTCTTTAGACGCCGGAATAAATCGGGTGGAAGGTGTGTCAACGCCATTTACAAGTCGAGAAATGATGTTTTTTATCCTTCCATTGGCGATAATAACTTCTATGCCTTCTTCTGCTACTTTTCTAGCTATATTATATTTGGTTTTCATTCCGCCTCTTCCGGTAGTCGACCGCTTAGATTGTATATAATCCTCAACAGAATCACTTGAACTGTCTATTTCTTTTATAAGCTTAGATTCAGGGTCTGAAGGATCGCCGGTGTAAATTCCATCGATATTACTTAAAATAATCAATTTTTTGCAATCCATCATAGCAGCTATCAAGCCTGATAATTCGTCGTTATCCGTAAACATTAGTTCATTAACGGAAATCGCATCGTTTTCATTTACAATTGGAATCACATGATTTTCAAGCATAATATTCATGCAATTTCTTTGATTTAGATAATGCCTGCGTGTTGAAAAATCTTCTTTAGTTGCTAAGATTTGTCCGCATAGAATTCCGTGTTGATTAAATAGGTCGTAATATCTATGAATTAGTTTTACCTGTCCAACAGAAGAATATAACTGGCGAGCAGAAATACTGTCAAGCTTTGAATGGATTTTAAATTCATTTTTACCGGACGCTACCGCTCCGGATGATACCAGAATGATTTCCGTATTATTTTTATGTAATTCGGCAATCTGATCGACGATATCAGACATTTGGGTAATGTCAAGAGTTTCATCCTTACGGGTTAACAGCTGACTTCCAATTTTTACAACAATTCTATCTTTCATGGTAAATGAATTTGTCGAAATAAAACAAAGGTAAACTTTTTTATTTTGACTAAAAGAATCTTATAAATTAAAGAATAATTTATATAGTTATAAAGAAACCTATATACAAATGTTTTTAAAAATATGGAATAATACTATGTATATAATTAGAGAAAAGAATAATATAAATGTAATAGTAAATTGAATATTTGTTCTCTGCGTTTAAATAAGTTATATTTGCAACCTAATTAAATTTAGTAATCTTTAAAAAGAAAAAATAATGACAGATGTTTTAAAGTGCCCAAAATGTTCAATGGAAAATGTTTATTTTGATGGTACTTCCTACGTATGCCCGGATTGTTTTTATGAATGGTCGGGAGAAGAATCGGCGGGTAATTCAATAGTTAAAGATAGCAACGGAGCTGAACTTCAAGATGGAGATGCGGTTACAGTCATTAAAGATCTTAAAGTAAAAGGTTCTTCTATGGTAATTAAAAGAGGAACTAAAGTAAAAAGCATACGATTAACTGATAATCCGGAAGAAGTAGATTGTAAAATTGACGGTTCGAGTATTGTTTTAAAGACCTGTTTTCTTAAGAAATAGAATTTACTAATATATTTATACTTATGAAAGAGCTATTTTAATAGCTCTTTTTTTGTTGTATCTTATCACTGTAACATTTCTTTGAATCCCTTTTTTTAATGTCTGTTATTATAAGCTCTGTATAACTAGTAAATAAAAGTTATATATCGGAGACTAATTCATTTTGAAATAGAGACACTACAAAATAATTAGAATAATAGTTTACTAATTTATTTTAATAAATATTGAATAACTTAATAAATATGTAAATATTTTATAAAAAAAGCTTATATTTGAACTGTAATTAAAAATATTACAGTAATGAATGATCGCCATTTTACAGTTTCCATGCATATACTTACTCTTTTGGCAAAAAATTTGGATCAATGGCTACCGTCAGCTTATATAGCAGGAAGTTTAAATCTTAATCCTGTTATAGTCAGGAATGAATTATCCAACCTTCAAAAACATGGTTTTATAGAAACAAAAGAAGGAAAGAACGGGGGAAGTAGATTATTAAAATCTCCTGAAAAAATTGCATTGTCTGAAATATATTTAAGTGTTTACAATCAATCGCTAGTAGGAAAACTTTTACCATCTCCCAATCCTTTATGTTGTGTCGGAAAAAAAATAAATGAAAACATTAGCGAATTGAATGAAACTATTGAAGAGGTAGTATTTAAAAAACTGGAAGGAGTAACCCTTCTAGATTTCAGCATGAAATTTTAGGGAAAACAAATATGGAAATCTCATTTATTATATGAAAATAAGTTATCAAAGAATTAATTATTAATATTAGTATACAAATTATGAAAAAAGTAGCATTAATAGGTGCCTCAGGATTTATAGGGTCACAATTAGTAAAAGAATTACTGAGCAGAGGGTACCAAGTAACAGCAATCGTTCGTTCGGCAGATAAAATTAAGAATGACGATAAAAATTTAAAAGTGGTAAGTGCAGATGTATTTGACACAGATAAATTAGCAGAAGTTTTAAAAAATAATGATGCAGTAATAAGTGCATATAATCCGGGCTGGACTAATCCCAATATTTACGATGATACAATAAAAGGATATCAATCAATAATTGAGGCTGTTAAAAAAGCGGGTATTAAGAGATTACAAGCGGTTGGTGGAGCAGGAAGCTTATTGGTAGCTCCGGGTAAAACCGTTGTAGATTCAGGAGCAATTCCTGATGAAATTTTACCGGGAGTTAAAGCCTTAGCATTAGTCTTAAAAGATCAATTTTTACCGGAAAAAGAACTAGATTGGGTTTTCTTTTCACCTGCCGGAACTATAGAGCCGGGAGAAAGAACAGGAAAATATCGTTTAGGATTAGATGATCTTATTACAGATGATCAAGGGAACAGTAAAATATCTGTTCAGGATTATGCGAAAGCTATGGTCGACGAACTTGAAAATCCAAAACATCATCAACAAAGATTTACCATAGGATATTAAAAAAGGGAGTGTTTAAACTCCCTTTTTCTTTTTATATAGTAGTGTATAATTTAAATTTTTAAACTGAAATGATCTAACTTCTCAATTAATTTATAAATTTAGGTTATAAAGTAAAGACATACTATGATTTAAAGTTTTTCACTTTTAAGTTTAGGGATTTGCAAATCCCATCTAACTGCTATATATCTTAATAAAACTACAATTCCGATAGTTACAGCACTAATAAAAGGTAAATTAAAGTTGAAGAATTGAAGCGTTACAAAAAAAATACCTCCAACTATACAGGGAGAAGCATAAATTTCACGCTTAAAGATTCGAGGGACTTTATTTAAAAGAATATCGCGAATTACTCCACCTAAAACAGCTGTAATAGTTCCCATAATCACTATGACCCATGAGTCATATCCTAATAACATAGCCTTTTCAGCGCCTACAACAACAAATAATCCAAGTCCGATACTATCACTCCAAAAAAAGAAACTATTTAAATGATTAAGATGCTCTCGTAGAAATATATAAAATAACAAAGAGAAAAGAGTACACCATACATAAATACTATTAAGCATCCAAAAAGGAGTTATACCCAAAAGAAGGTCACGAAAAGTTCCCCCTCCAACGGCAGTAACAAAACCTAAAACAAAAGCACCAAACCAATCGCATTTTTTTGTTGCAGCACCCCGAACACCACTGATTGCAAAGGCAAATGTTCCTATAAATTCAATAATGTCAACGAAGCGGATTTGTCGAACTAATTCAAAAACGTATTCTTTCATGGTTATCAATTCAATTAAAACTTGCAAAATTACAATAATTTAGCATTAGCCGGTTTGAACGTTACTAATTTAATTAACTAAATTTTGATTGGTTAAAATTATAAAATATCGAAAACTAAAACTTTTAATTAGAGGGATATATAAGAATTATTTCCTCTATAAAATACGGGATTTAATTATCTCATTACTACTTGCTTGTAATGTATATTTTATAAAATTGGAATAACCCATGATGATTAATTATAGGTTCAAATTTACCTAATTTTTCAGAACATATATTAGTCAAAGATTTGGTATGATTATTTGTGTTATTTATACATAATATGTTAACTACAGATTTAAATAAAAAGAAGCAAATTTTCATATCTTTGCGCACTACTTTAATTTAAGTCAGTTAATCAATTAACTTGAGATAACCTATAATGAATCAGGATTATATAAATATTTATGGAGCAAGAGAACATAACCTCAAAGATATTTCTCTTAAAATTCCCAGAAATCAATTAGTAGTAATTACCGGTTTAAGCGGAAGTGGAAAATCTTCGTTGGCTTTTGATACAATATATGCAGAAGGTCAAAGACGATATATTGAAACATTTTCAGCCTATGCACGTCAATTTTTGGGAACTTTAGATCGTCCGGATGTAGATAAAATAGATGGATTATCTCCCGTTATAGCTATTGAACAAAAAACCACATCGAAAAACCCACGTTCAACTGTAGGAACCGTAACAGAATTGTATGACTTTTTTCGATTGTTATATGCCCGAGCTTCGGACGCATATTCATACAAGACGGGTGAAAAAATGGTTACTTATTCGGAAAATCAAATTACTGATTTAATTTATAAAGATTTTTCAGGAGAAAAGGTGTTAGTTTTAGCACCATTAATTAGATCAAGAAAAGGACATTATAGAGAGTTGTTTGCAAATCTTGCTAAAAAGGGTTTTTTACAAGTTAGAGTTGATGGAGAATTATTGGATATTGTTCCGGATATGAAGTTAGACCGTTATAAGATTCACGATATTGAGGTTGTAATAGATAAGCTGATTATAGATACAAAAGAGAATACTCAACGGATCATACAATCGATACGTTTAGCCATGCAATATGGAGAGGGTACCATAATGCTTTTGAAGCAAGGAGAGGAGCAGGGAAAATATTTTAGTCGTAATTTAATGTGTCCCAGTACCGGGATTTCTTACCAAATGCCTGAACCAAACACTTTTTCTTTTAATTCTCCTAAAGGAGCGTGTGAGCACTGTAACGGATTAGGAAGAGTTAAGGAAATCAATATAAATAAGTTGGTGCCCAATCCCAAATTATCTTTTGACAAAAACGTTTTTCCAATTTTTGAAGAACTTAGTCATACCGGATGGATCTTATCTCAAATAGATGTTATCCTAAAAAAGAATGGTTTTACAATGTCTACTCCGTGGGAAAAACTTTCTGATCAAGCAAAAGATGAAATCCTCTATGGAATAAATGATAAGGTTACCTTAGATTTAGATTATGCTCAAATTAAGAAAACCTATAAAGTAAATTTTGAAGGAATCATTGATTATATAACTCGTTTGTCCACCGGAAAAGATGAAGAAGAATCTCAAAAATTTAAAACTCAGGTATTTGAAGATAGAATTTGTCCGGTTTGTGAGGGAGCACGCTTAAAAAAAGAAAGTTTATTTTTTAAGATTGATAACAAAAACATTTCGGAAATAGCCCGTTTTTCTTTACAAAAATTAAGTGAATGGATTCATGAACTGCCTTCAAAATTATCTGAAAATAACCAAATAATTGCTAAAGATTTAATTCAAGAAATTTCCAAGCGACTCAGTTTTTTAGTTGACGTTGGTTTAGATTATCTTAGTTTGGATCGGCCCTCGCAGACTTTATCCGGTGGAGAATCTCAAAGAATACGTTTGGCTACACAAATTGGTTCTCAATTGGTCAATGTTTTATACATTTTAGATGAGCCCAGCATTGGTCTACATCAACGCGATAATATTAAATTAATAGACTCTTTAAAAAAACTTAGAGATTTAGGAAACTCTGTTTTAGTAGTGGAACATGATAAAGATATGATCCTAAATGCAGACTATGTAATAGATATGGGACCATTGGCCGGAAAGGGAGGAGGTGAGGTAGTTTGGGAAGGAAAACCACAAAATATATCAAAAGCAAATACATTAACTGCAAAATATATTAATGGAGAATTACAAATTCCCATACCCGAGGAACGAAGAAAAGGAAATGGAAATCATTTAAAATTAACAGGATGTACAGGAAATAACTTAAAAAATGTAACCCTCGATATACCTTTAGGGTCATTGGTTTGCATAACCGGAGTTTCCGGTAGTGGAAAATCTTCGTTAATAACTAATACATTGTATCCTATATTAAACAAACATTTCTATCGTGCTGAAAAAGAACCTCTTCCTTATAAGAAAATAGAAGGCATAGAATTTTTAGACAAGATTGTGGATGTAGACCAATCGCCAATTGGTCGAACTCCAAGATCCAATCCTGCAACCTATACAGGAGTTTTTACAGATATACGAAACTTGTTTGCTCAATTGCCTGAATCAAAGATAAGAGGATATCAATTGCGCAGGTTTTCTTTTAATGTGAAAGGAGGAAGATGTGAAGTTTGTCAAGGTTCCGGATTGAAATTGATTGAAATGAATTTTTTACCGGATATATATGTTCATTGTGAAGCCTGTCATGGAAAACGATTTAACAGAGAAACTTTAGAGGTAAGATACAAAGGTAAATCTATTTCAGATGTATTGGATATGACCATAGATGAAGCTGTAGATTTTTTCCAGCCAATCCCTAAAATTCATCGCATTATTAAGACATTACAAGAAGTAGGTTTAGGTTATATTACTTTAGGACAGCAATCAACAACCCTATCGGGAGGGGAAGCTCAACGAGTTAAATTAGCTAAAGAATTAAGTAAAAAACAAACAGGAAATACCATTTATATATTGGATGAGCCAACTACAGGCTTACATTTTGAAGATATCAGAATTTTAATGGAAGTAATCAATCGTTTGGTAAATTTAGGTAATTCAATTATTATTATCGAGCATAACCTCGATGTTATTAAGGCAGCAGATTATATTATTGACATCGGATTGGAAGGGGGAGATAAAGGAGGTAAAATAATTGCACAAGGTACCCCGGAAGAAGTAGTTAAAAATAAAAGCAGTTATACTGCAAAATTTTTAAAGGATGAATTATAATTTTTGCTAAATTATTTATAAACAAATTGTGTATTAATTGATCCGGCTACCCTGTTCATAATTTACCTATTTATCTTAATTTCTATCAAGATTTTTAAAATTTGCTTCCGTGAAATAAAGAAATTTTACTTTTCAATAGTATTAATTTTATTAACATTTATTTTTTTTCTTAAGATAATTTTAAGAAATCAATAAAAAATTTTCATCAGATTTTTACTTGATTTTTTTAATGTATTTAATTGTATTGTAATTTTTTACAAAATATTTTTTTGCTAACTTAAAGGTAAAATTATTTACAATAGTGAATAAAAATTAAAATTTATGTTGGTAAACTGCTAAATAGTACTTATATTTGTTAAAGAAATCTTAATAAAGATTTAACTAAAACACACAAACAATATTATGAGTAAGAAAAAAATAGCAATAGGCTGCGATGAGGCAGCGTATGCTTTAAAAATTGTCTTAAAAGATCATTTAGAAAAATTAGGATATGAAGTCAAAGACTTTGGTGCTGAAAAAGGAGAGGTGGTTTTATATCCGGATGTTGCAGCAAAAGTAGCAAAGGCTGTGGCAGCAGGAGAATTTGAAAGAGCTGTGTTAACGTGTGGAACGGGTATTGGAATGGCAATAACAGCCAATAAAATACCGGGAGTTAGAGCAGCGGTTTGTCATGATCCTTTTTCTGCTGAAAGAGCAAGAAAAAGTAATAATGCACAAATTATTTGTTTTGGTGAACGAGTAATTGGGCATGAACTTGCGAAAAGTTTGTTGAATACTTGGTTAGAGTCAGAATTTAGCGGTGGCGGTTCTGCTCCAAAAGTTCAACGAATCTGTGATTACGAAGAAGAATATTTCAAAAAATAAATTTTGAAATTTTAAAAAAAATATTTTTATTTATTTTTAAATAGTTATTAATAATTATTCAATCAAAAAAAGAGTAAGTTAAATTAAACGTTACTCTTTTTTTATTTTATTATTTTAGCTAAAAAAAACAATCCGCTTTATCTATTTGGATAATTTTTTTCCAAAAGCCAAATCACCGGCATCTCCTAATCCCGGTACGATATATTTGTTTTCATCTAATTCATCATCAACAGACGCAATCCATAGTTCTGAATTTTCAGGTAATTTAGTTTTAATGTAATCAATTCCCGGTTTGGAGCCTATGGCTGCAACAATATGTACTTTCTTGGGCTTTCCTTGACTTAATAAAACTTCATAAACATTTGCCAAAGATTCACCGGTAGCCAGCATAGGATCTGAAATTATTAATGTTTTATCTTGCAAAGAAGGAGTTGCCAAATATTCAACCACTATTTCAAATTCTTTATTACTGTTCGGATGATGTCTAAATGCGGATACAAATGTGGTTTCTGCTTGATCAAAAAAATTCATCATTCCTTGATGTAAAGGTAATCCCGCTCTCAAAATAGTACATAGTACAGGTTGCTGGATAATCAATTCTGTAAGCTTACTACCTAAAGGAGTAGTAATGTTAACAGTCTGGTATTCTAACGTCTTACTTAGTTCGTAACCTAAAATTTCACCTATTCTTTCCAAATTTTTTCTAAATCTCATTCTGTCTTTCTGAATAGTAACATCTCTTAATTCTCCTACAAAATGATTTAAAATGGATTTAGATTTACTGAAATCGTGGACTATCATAAATATTATTTTTGTAAATATAAGTTATTTGCACTAAAAGTTTATAAACTAAGTGGTGATCTACAAAGAAGATTCAGTTATTCTATTTAACAGAAGGTTCTGTAAAAACTTCTATATAAATTTTATTTCTTTTATCTTTTTGATATTTCTGCTCTTTAGTCCAAATATCTAAGATAGTAGTTGAATTTAGCTTTTCAAAATTTCTACTATACATTTCAAGATTAATTCCCATATAATTTAAAAGTGCAAATTCATCACTTAATGAAATAACTTTAAAAGCGGTTTCCTTATTCTTTCCATCTCCATAATCAGCAATAGCTCTCATTAATATTTCAGCTTGATTTTTTAATAGTTTTAATCTTTCTTCATTTTCATTATTTTCATTATAACATATAATTAGATTTAAAATCACCGTAAGATTAACCGGATCATTTTTTAGTAATTCTTCTCCTAAAATAACTGCTTTAGTATATTTTTTAGCTGCTATTTGTTTCATGAATTTTAAGTAATTGTTTTTTCCTTCCAAAAACTTAGTATAATATGAAGAATATAGTTTACCATAATAAAGATAATACGATTTAACTTTCTCATTATGGAAGGCAGACGTATTGTTTAAGAATTCAGATATTAATTGATCATAATAATAGGACGAATTCTTATCCGTTACATTATCTTTTATCGATTCAAAATTTATCGGTTGTGTAAATGACAAATTAAATACCAATAGGATTAAAATAGAATAGAAAGGTTTCATGTATTTTGAGTATTAGTTAGTATAAAAATGAAATATAAATATAATTAGATTGATACATAGTATTTTTTTAAGGATATAATTTTTTTTTATTTAAAATGAACGGAAACTTAAAATTCATAGTAGTTAAATTATTTTTTATTAATAAAAAAGCATATAAAATAGTAGCTTGTCGGCACTAACTGTTGTTTGGTATTTAAAAAAATAAATAATTTATTTGGTAAGATCTTTCACATGTTTTAAATAGGTTTCTAATGAAATCATTATTAAAATCTTTAAAATGCTTTTATAATAGTTAGTTCAAATTTTATTTTTTCAATTTACTAAATAAAATTTAAATTTCAATTATATGAATTAAGATGTTGGCTTATGATATATGCTTCGCTCCAACATGCTTGAAAATTAAATCCCCCCGTTAATGCATCAATATTTAAAACTTCACCCGCAAAATATAAATTAGGTATTAACTTAGATTGCATAGTGCGAAAATCAACTTCTTTCAAATCTACTCCTCCGGCTGTAACAAATTCATCTTTATGCGTATTTTTTCCATTAATGGATAATTGCGTATTGGTAAGTGATTCTGCTATTTTATTAATATCTTTTTTACTTAAATCGGCTAGATTTTTATCGTTAATTTGCAGATGTCCTAAAAGATTATTCCAAAATCGATGAGTTAAATGGTATAGTTTTACACTATAAATCGATTTTTTGGGATGATTTTCTTTTTCTTGAATTAATGCCTCTTTTACCTTATCAAAAGTTTCAGAAATCCAATTCACCCGTACAACAAATTTATAATTAAGATTATATAATTCTCGGGCACTCCATGCAGATAATTTTAATATGGCAGGTCCACTTATACCCCAATGAGTGATAAGTAATGGCCCG
This sequence comes from Apibacter sp. ESL0432, assembly GCF_019469225.1. Classification (NCBI taxonomy): domain Bacteria; kingdom Pseudomonadati; phylum Bacteroidota; class Flavobacteriia; order Flavobacteriales; family Weeksellaceae; genus Apibacter; species Apibacter sp. ESL0432. The sequence goes on from NZ_CP048266.1 coordinate 758,418, forward strand.
AATTCTTTGTATTTTAATAAAGGAATATGTATTTCTGCTTCAGGAAAAGAAATTCCTTGTAAATTGTGAATCAGTGGATCATCACATAAAAAGGTAAATAAGCTAGGGACAGGAGGAATGATGGTATGACCTATTTGATTTAGGATTTTCCACATTTTTAAGGAACTTCCCGTTGCAACTACTAAGGCATCAGCATAATATGTGGAATGAGTAGTAATTATTTCAAATTTATCATTTATTTTTTTAATGTTAATTACAGTTGAATTGTAATTAATTTCAATATTTTTTTTGGTTGCTTGCTCAATAAATGTATCTATAATGGTTTGAGAAGAATTAGTTTCGGGAAATACTCTATTATCATTTTCAATTTTTAAATTAACGCCTTTTTGAGCAAACCATTCAAATGTATCAGATGGTTGAAAATGATTAAATACACTTAAAAGTTCTTTGGACCCTCTAGGATAGAATTTTACCAGTTTTTTAGGTATAAAACAAGCGTTAGTAACATTACATCTTCCTCCGCCCGATATCTTTAATTTCTGAAGGGGGCTTTTAGCTTGTTCTAATATAATTGTTTCCCATTTATTGGAATTAATGTTGGATGCTAAAAAAAATCCGGAAGCTCCGCCTCCTATAATGATAAGCTTTTTCACTTACGATTAATTATGTTATATACGAAAATTTTAATGTATATATATTTATAATAAAGGTTGGAATATGTTCCAACCTTTTTGATTATTATTTTTTAAATAAACGTTTTATTCGAGTAAGTAACGAATTGTCATAGTTTTCATCTTCTTCAAAATATCCATATCCATAACCATAACCATATCCGTACCCGTAGCCATACCCATATCCATATCCTCCCGGATTAACGTAATCATTGAATATAATTCCAATGTGGTTTACTTCATCATTATTATATTTCTCGTTAATTCCCTTTAAAAGCTGTTTATACGTATAATTGCAACGGGCAACATAAATTCTGGCATCAGAAAGAGATATTAGATCGTATGCATCAATAACTAAACCAACCGGTGGAGAATCTATAATGATATAATCATACATAGTTCTTAATTTTTTAATCAATTCTTCATTTTCCATACTAATCAATAATTCACCCGGATTTGGAGGTATAGGTCCTGCCGGAATAATATCTAAATTTTCATATTCTGTTTTTTTAATAATGTCTTCTAGTGAATTTGATCCGGAAAGATATCCTGATAATCCGACTTTATTACTAATTTTAAAGTCATCAAAAATTCTAGGTTTTCGCAAGTCCATTCCAACTAAAACCGTTTTTTTACCGCTTAAAGCTAAAACCGAAGCTAAGTTAATTGCTATAAAGGTTTTTCCTTCACTACCTATAGAAGAGGTTATTAAAAAAACTTTTCCCCCCTTCACATCCTTTTCATTATATAAAAACCTCAAATTAGATCTAATAGCTCGAAAACTTTCAGAAATACTCGATTTAGGGCGTGCCAGTACAGCTAAATTATTTTCGGTATTTTTAGGTCCGATAGTACCAATAATTGGGATTTTAGTAACCGATTTTAAATCCGAAATTAATTTTATTTTATTATCTAATAGTTCGATTAAGAACAACAATATAAAAGGAATAACCAATGATATACCTATATATTTATATTTATTTTTTTGAATGTTTGGAGTTATAGGAGCTTGTCCCGTATTTTTTGCTTTATCTAATACAGTTATATCAGAAATTGTAGTAGCTTTCCTCATTTCTGCCTCAGATAATTTATCCAAAAGAGTATTGTATATTCCGTCATTTAGTAAATAACCTCTTTGCGCATTGACAAATAATCGTTCTTTTTCCGGAAGAGATTCAATATCGAGTTCTAAATTACTTATTTGATTATTTACACTTTTTAAATTGGTAGCGAGATCTTTAGATGAATTATCTAGTATGGATATAACCTTATTTTTAGCATTATTAATTTTGTAATTTATTTCATTAATAGGTTCTGAATGGTCTCTATATATTAATAATAAATCTCTTTTTTCTTGTTCTAACGTTTGAACATTTTGCATCAAACCATCTATATTATTATCCGATATCCCTAAAATATCTCTATTCAAATAAGTGTTATTATTGAAAGATGATTTTTTAAAATTATTTAAAGCCTCAATTTTAGATTTTAATTCTTCTCTTTTAAGATCTAAACCTTGTATTTTAGATAAGATAACATTGGTACTAACATCAGATTTTGAAAAAATCTTATTATCCATTTGAACTTTCTGAAAGATAACCGTAGCACTATCTAATTTTCTTTTTGTTATTATGATTTGTTTTTTAATAAAATCAATGGTATTTAAATTAACTTTATTTTTATCTTCAAGTCTTCTTTTTATTAATTCATCTACCGATTTATTTAAGAAATTAATAGTCCCATTTAAACTTAATCCTTTCTTTGTCATAATCATGATGGATGGAAGGTCTTGATCAAAGTCTATAGAAACTAAAGATTTAATTTTGGATACAGAATAATTTATGGTAGATAAGTAAAAATAAAAACTGAGATATGTAATGTTATCTCCAAATCTGCCCCCGTATTCTTTATTTTTAACAAACTTAAATTTTAAATTATTTGTTTGTACCCATGTATTTAAAGGGACAATGAGCTCTTTTACATATTTGTCTTTACGTATATAATAGTTTTCGTTTGTATAAAGAAAACACGTTTCATTTAAGTTATCAGGAAAAGTAAGTTTAAATTTATGATCAGGGAGTATATCCACTTTAATGTCTGTATACAAAGATTGGGGATAATTTGTATCCACTACTATTTTGAAAGGTACATCCACATAGTCAATTTCAGTTGTTTTAAAATTACCTTTTAAATAATAATTTATGTATAGATTAAGCGATTTGACTAAATTTTCGTTGTGAGTTCTGGAAGTCAGTAATTTTTTATAATATATACCTTGCGTAGCCCCTGAATTTCCTCCCCAAATAAAGTTTATGGATTGATTGGGAGCCAGAACGCTTGATGTACCGGAAGATATACTGACTGTAGTAGAAGATTGGTAAAATCGATCAGAAAATCGATTGACAAGAAAAGCTATGGTCCATCCAAATATAAAAGCGATTAAAAACCAATACCAATTTTTTATAAGCCTTCGAATAAATCTTTCAAGACTAAAAAAATTATTTTCTAGAAAATCGGAATTTTTATTTTTTTGTGTTTTATTATGGATAGTATTTTGCTGGTCAGTGGTATTCATGTTTCGATACTAAAATTTATTATAATGTTTTGAAAAATAAATACGTTGTAATTGCCTGAATACCTACAGATAGGAATTGGGTAACATCTCCAATAGTAGTACCTCCTCCTAAACCAGATATTTTCTCTTTTAATGGGTCTATAATAATTTGATCTCCAGATTGTAAATAAAAATAGGGAGAGTTTAGAATATCATCGCGGGTTATATCAAGCACAATGTTTTTTTTACCTTCCGGGTATTCTCTGATGATTCTAATATGGCGCCTGTCAGCGTATCTTGTTAAATCTCCCGATTTAGCTATCGCTTGTAATAAATCGACACGGTTAGACAACTCTGTTTTTTCTCCGGGTGATGCAATTTCGCCTACCATATAATATTTGATGGCTCCTATATTCATTCGAACTTCAGCTTTTCCATCATTATATAATACTTCATTTAGTTTAGACTGAACTAAATCTGTTATTTCATTTAAAGTTAACCCATATACATAAAATTCACCTAATCCATATATGGTTATATATCCATTGGCATCAACGATTAATCCACTAGTTCTTAATCTTCCATCTCCACTGTTAGCACCTCCTTTAAATGCCGTTGTATTTTCTTCACTTAAAAATCGGGAAGCGTTTTTATCCGAAGTGATAAGGGTCATTGCTAAAATATCATCTTTTTTTACCCTGTAGTTTTCATAGATTACCGGAACTAATCCATATTCATTATAATGTAGGTTTTCGCTCGGTTGAAGATATTTTAAATCTTTAACACCGATGCAAGAACATAAAAATAAAGCAAAAGAAATAATAAAAATAGCTTGATTAAATTTCATATAATAACTTAAACTGCAAAAATAGTTAATTTTTTAATATTTGCATAAGATTTGTAATTTCTGTTTCAATATTACTTATATCATAATTATTTAAAATTATTTTTTTATAAATAGATATATTATTTTCAATTTCTTCAAAAGGAAAATATAATTGTTCTTCAAATTTTTCAAAATTTGAAATTCTATTTAAATAAATAATTTTCGGCTTATAGTCGAGATTTAATTTTTGTAAAAATGTGTTTAACAAGTCATCAATATTATAAGAATTCCCCATATCTAGAGTATAAATACCGGAACGGTTAATAGGAGAGGCTATTTCAATTAATCCTCTGGAGGCTTGATATTTGGAAATAAAATATCGGTTCATGTTTTTATTTGTAATAGTAATAGGCAATTGATTTTCAATTTGATATTTAAAGATAGTGAAAACCGAGCCGCTACTATTGAAAACGTTTCCAAATCGAATAATTTTAATTTCTAAAGTGGTAGGAATTTCTTTTTTTATAATTTTTTTTAGAAGATTTAGTTCCGCAATTCTTTTAGATATTCCCATAATATTTATGGGTTGAACAGCTTTATCGGTTGAAATAAAAATAAACTGTTCGACATCATGATTAGTCAACGCAATATCCAATAAATTCAATGTAGCATCTATATTTACAGATTGAGACTCTTCTATGTTATTCTCTAAAATATCAATATGTTTATAAGCTGCGGCATGATAAATTATTTGAATAGAAAATAAAGAAAATAATTTTTTTAATAATTCTTTATTTCTAATATCTCCTAAAAATAACTGTAAACGATTATTGTCAATTTCATCTTTAAATTTTAACTTGATTTTAAAAATTGCATATTCAGAATGATCCAAGATTATAATTTTTTTACACGAACTTTCCAATAATCTTTGTATTAGTACGCTTCCTATAGAACCTCCTCCACCGGTAACTAAAATTACTTTTTGATTTAAATAATCATATTCTTTATTTGAATAATCTATTTTTTTATTAAATAATTCTTCAAAAGAAATTTTTTGATTTTGAATTTTGATTATATCTTCTTTGTTTGGCATTATATTTTAAATATTTTTATCGATAATAGTTATAATCTTATTTAAATCTTCATCGTTCAAATTATCTCCGGAAGGTAGACACAGTCCGTTTTTGAAAAGCCTATTCTCAAAAAAAGAATCACCATAATATGAAAAATTTTTAAAAACTTTATGATTATTTAGTGGATTCCAAAGAAATCTTGATTCAATATTGTTTTTATCAAGCAAACTTTTAATTTTTTTATTTAATGAGGTTGGAAATATAAAAGAGCTTAACCAACGATTAGAAAAGCTGTGATTTAATTCTTTTTGATAGTCTATGGTGAATCGTTTTTCCAGATTTGAAAGATAATAATCGAAAATAAGTCTTCTTCTTTTTACTTTTTTTTCCAATTTATCAAATTGTGCACTACCTAAAGCGGCAAGAATATTACTTGTAGAGTAGTTATATCCTAATTCATTATGTTTATAATAATCGACTTTTTCTTTTGCTTGAAAAGCTAATTTTTCAGCATAGATGTAACTTTTTTTATTGGGTAATATTAGAGCTCCCCCTTGAGAGGTAGTAATAATTTTATTTCCATTAAATGAAATAATTCCATAGTTACCCATCGAGCCTAAAGGCTTATTATAGTAAAAGGAACCTAACGCCTCTGCTGCATCTTCAATGATTATGATGTTATTATCCTTGCATATATCAATTATTTTATCCAATTGTGCAGGCATTCCGTAAATATGTGCAATGATTAAAACTTTGGGTTTTATACCTTTTCTATTTAAATCTTCAATTGCGGAGTGAAGAAATTCAGGAGACATATTCCATGTTTCTTTTTCAGAACCTATAAATACAGGAATAGCTTTTTCATATAAAATAGGAAAAGCAGTAGCAGCAAAAGTAAAATTAGAACATAAAACATAATCACCTTCTTTAATTTCGGTTACTTTTAGAGCAAGGTGAATGGAAGACGTTCCACTATTGGTTAATAAAATATTTTTTTTAAAATATTTAGATAATTTATTAGTAAAATCAATTGTGTAAGATCCAAAAGGTGAAATCCATCCACTTTTTAGAGCTTGAACTACATTTTCTATTTCTGAATGATCAATGTTGGGAGGAGATAAATATATTTTGGTGTTTTTATTCACGTTTTTTGTGTATAATTTTAGTTAATAATAAGGGGAGAAAAGAAAATATGATTCCCAATAATAAAATTATGATAAGTAGTAGATGAACATTAATATGTCTTAAAAAGTAAGCAACTAATATAACTATAGCATTTTCTGCAACTATAACTAACGTAACTTTTTTGTGAGATAAACCTAAACGTAAATATCTATGATGCATATGATTTTTATCTGCATTAAAAGGAGAGCGTTTTTTGTATATACGTATCATAAAAACACCTAACGTATCAATGATAGGAATAATTAAAATGGCAATAACAATTATTGGAGCTGTTTGAATCCAATATACCGGAGTACCGAATGGGTATTGCAATAAAAATAAATTTAGGAATTTAATACCCATAAATGAAAGTAAAAATCCTATAATCATAGATCCGGTATCACCCATAAATATTTTATACCTTTTGGAAAAATTATAATGGAGAAAGGCTAAAAGACTTCCTATAATGGTTAATGCTAAGACAATCATAGGATAATTAATTGATCCCAATCTCCAAAAAGTAATTATGAATGCACAACAAACTAAGATTGCGACACCTGAAGCTAAACCATCTATTCCGTCTATTAAATTGAAAGCATTTATTAAAAAAATAAAAATTAAAACGGTAAATAAAATACTAAACCAATAGGGTAGTAGATTAATACCGAATATGCCAAAGAAATGACCTATTCGAACGTTGGATCCCACAGAAATCATTAGAGCGGTAACAATTTGTGCATAAAATTTTTTATTAGGTGCAACAACTAAGATGTCATCCATTAATCCAATGAAGAATAGAACAATAATTCCGGAAAATAAAAAAATATAGGAAGAAAATAACTCATAAGCACATATGGAAGACATAATCGTAACAGAATAAAAAATTGAAATTCCACCTAAATTAGGAGTTTCCGTGTGATGAGAACTTCTTTCCTTAGGTCTTGCCATTAAATTTTTTTTATAAGAAACTCTAATAATTTTAGGAATAGTCAAATAGGTTAATAAGAATGAGCCTATAAAACCCAATATACATTTTAGATAGAAACTATCAATTCCCAAAAAATACTTAATATTTCTTATATCAACTTCTTCCATATTTACATTAAGTCGAATTAATAACTAACGTTATTGTACAATTATTATGAATCTAACAAAGATATATTTAAAAAGTTAATATTTATAAAGTTTTTTTGTTGAATTAAATAAATTTTTATTTATTATTTTCAAATAAAATGAATTAACACAAATTCTTCTAAAAAAATTGAGTTGAAAGTTTTATATGGGATAATATTAAGTTTATCGTGGAATAATTTATTATTTAAAAAAAATATAAATTAATAATACAATATAAATTAAATGTAATTACTGTTTTTAATTTTATAATATTTAACATTATTTATATATACAAAATAAAATATTAAAAAAATAAATATATATTTGTATTATAAATTTATAAAATATAATAGTATGAAAAAAATTTACTGGCTTTTTATTTTTTTATTTTCAATATTTAAAGCCCAAGTCAATGTAATTGACCTAAGTACCGGACGTTTTGATGACGGTTCCGTTATGCCTATCGAGATTGAGGACCCGGATTGGAAATATATTCGTCCGGATGGTTCAGAACATACCGCTCGTACAAGGCATACCTATTCGGGTTGGTATCTTCCCCAATTTAAAGATAATACTTATAATGAAAGATGGATTACAGGTGCGCCAGGTGATCCGGGCGAAGGGTATTTCATTTATAAAAGTAAATCCTTTGTGGTACCTAAAGGTTCAAAAGCAAACTTAGAAATTAGGACATTAGCTTTTATGAGGCAATGGACCTATGTTGTTAAAGAAAATCCCAATGGAAAAGATCAAGAATTTCAAATAACTCAAACAACCTGGATGAATGATGGAGCTAAAGGATGGTTCAATTCTAGGAATCCATTGGTTGAAAAAGCATTAGAACCAGGAACTTATCACATAAAAGTTAAGATTTATGTGAATAGTAGTAGAGCTAGACAATCTATAAATGTAGCTTCAAAAGTTTATATTTCTCCTTCGGATAAAAGTACATTTAAACTAGATACTAATACGATAGAATCAGATAAAACAAGAATATCAGAAAACTCAATGTCTATTTATCCCAATCCTACTCATGGATTATTTACCATTTCTTTAGAAAATCAAATAGAAGGAGTAATACATATAATGAACTTAAATGGAAATATAGTATATACTAAAGAAATAAAAGAAAAAGAAATCCATGTGGATATTCAGGAACAACCTGCCGGTATTTATATTGTTAAAATTCAAGCGAATCAAAATATAATTACTAAAAAAATAATTAAAAATTAAATTTAGATATTTTAATAAAATGACATCTCCCTGCTATTTTTAGTAGGGAGATTTTATTATTTAAGATTTTAATAGTTAAAATTATTCATTTACTAATCAAATAATAGTGTGTATTTAAGGTATATAAAAGTATATTACATATTGTGATCATTAAGTGCAATACTAAATTTATTATATTTTTTTAACCCATTAAAAGCCCAATGTCCGGTATAAAATAAAGATTTATATAATGGTAGATTTAAAAATTTATGATAAACTAGAAATTGGAGTTTTAACATTAACCACTTATTTCTTGAATAAGAGTTATGTCTTATTCTATAAATCACCATAGGCAAAGTTAATGCTCGTATGTTTTTTATTTTTTTAGATAAGTTTAGGATCATTGCATAATCCTCTCTTCTATAAACATTTGGAAAAAAAATTTTTCCTATTCTTTTAGAATCATATATTAAAGTTGAAATAAATACAGGGCAATTATATAACAGACGATTATAGTTGATAGAATCTTCAGCAATAAAATCAGTAAGTCTGGGATTTAAATTTTCATCAACCCTTTTATAAGAGGTGTATACAGCTTCCTCATTATTTCTTTTTAAGTAATTGATTCTTTCCTCTAAAGCATTAGGTAGCCATATATCGTCACTATCAATATAAGCTATATATCTTCCTTGAGCATTATTTAAACCATGATTTCGAGCAAGAGCTGCTCCGGAGTTTTCTTTTAATGCAATAAGTTTAATTCTTTTATCGTCATATTTTTTTATTATTTCAATAGATTGATCAGTACTAGCGTCATCAACAATCAACCATTCCCAATCGTTATACGTTTGATTTAAAACGGACTCGATGGTATCAACAATATAAACGGCAGAGTTGTAATTTGCTGTAATAATTGAAACGGATGGCATATTATCCATTAGATAATTATTTATTAATTAATAATTTTATAAGTAGCCGATGGCTCTAATATAATTTAAACTTAAAAGATCAAATATTTTTATAAAAAATTTATCGCCTAAATTAATTTTCGTTAATGATTTCATATGGAATAAAATATTTTATATCAACATTTTCACTAAATATAGTAGACATTTTATCGAATCCTAAAGCAACAGAATTAGTCCAAAATCTCCAACTCATCAAATAAATATATACAACTAAAAAATAATATATCATAATCCGATAGCTATTTTTAGAATATTTTATGATCATCGCTATAAGTATAGTCCAAAAATCACCGTATACAGTAGGAAGTCTTATTGAAAATATTGAATTTTCTCGTAAAGAATAGAATAAGAAATAATAGGTTACTACTAAATTTCTTATCATTTTATAATTAGGATTAGTAGTTGTATTACAAATATATTTATCGTTTACTAATAAAATAGTTATAAAAATTAGTTTTACAATATCATTTAATCCCCATCCTGTTCCTTCCAAACTTCGATAAGAATAAAATCCTCCTGTAGCTTCAGATATAAGATCAGATGAAATATTGGAAAATAAATTTTCAAAAATTAAATAAGGTTTAAAAGGAGATATAATTATAGCAAAAATTATGATTAAAAAACAGGAAAAAGTTGAAAGATTTAATCTAGTTATCCAATAGGCCGGAATAAATATTAAAGATGTTTTATGAAAATAATATCCAATAAAAACACAAATTAAAAATTTTAATAATTTTCTTTGTTCAATATATTGATAGGAATATAAACAAAATGCTATCGACACTGCTTGTCTAATATGCCCGGAATCACTAAAAAAATAACTGGGCATAAAAAAATACATTAGCGATAACATAGGGTAAGGAGAATATTTATAATAGGTATATGTTTTTAAAGAAACTGAAATAAGTCCAAAAATGAATAATAATGCAAAGAAGGGCATTTTAAAATACCCCAAAATTTTTGATATTATCACATAAGTTACTTCAATATCTGCATTAAAAACTTTGTCCCATTTTACATATTTATTGATACCCATATATAGCTTAAAATAGGGCCAATAATCGGCACCTTGGGCAACACGTATTCCACACAGAAATATTAAAAGTGAAGACATAACAATATAAGGTACTTTTATTTTAGCCTTAGTACCATTATTGAATATTTCAATATATGAGAAAAAAGTTATTACAAATAAAATAATATAATAGACAGGATGAAGCATTAAATTATAATTTAATTAATTGTAATACATAAAATACTATTTTTTTTAAACTTAATGAACATAGATAATTTTTTTTAAATCTGTTATAAGTAAAAATTTGCTTTTTGGTTATATGTTCACTTGTTATTATTTTTCTGAGTTTAGCAAACATTTGGTTTCTACTAGTTGAATTTTTTACATACGCATAATAGGCTAAAAAACAATAAAATCCTTGAAAGATAATAAACTTATGCCAATCTTGAAGGTTTTTAACGTATACACTTTTAATAAAATCACGCTTGACCATATCTATTGCATCAAACATATTTATACCTTTAATTGTATAGTTTCTGGTTATTGAACCTGTTCTGACTAGATATTGATAAAAATATTTATTAGATTTAGCAACAGTTCGGGCTTTTAAAAATAATCGAGGAATCGTAGCTACATCTTCAAAATGCATATTTTTAGGAAAAGAGATGTCGTTAAATAGTTCCCTTTTAAAAATTTTATTACATGCAAAACAAGACATTTCCCCAAATATTGTGAAATCTTGTGTAAGATCAATCCTTTCAGGAAGTTGGTGTAATTCAGGTAATTTTTTTATTATTTTGCCTTGATCATTTATATTTTGAAGACTACATAAAACTATGTCTGCTGAATGTTTTTTGGCTAGATTGATCATTTCATGTAGCATATCTTTTTCAATCCAATCGTCACTGTCAACAAATGCCAAAAACTCTCCGGATGAATGTTTTATCCCGGTATTTCTAGCTTCGCTTAACCCTTTATTATTTTGAACAATAGTTTTTATATTATCATATTTTAACGCATATTCGTCAATGATTAATTGTGAATTATCTGTAGATCCATCGTTAATAATAATTATTTCTATTTCTTTACATGTTTGATTTATAAGCGAATCTAAACATTTACGAAGATAGGGTTCAACATTATATACAGGTACAATTACAGAAACTTTATAAATCATAGATATATAAAAAAACCAAAGGTACTATTTTAATTTTATATTAAATATTTTATATAAAAGCATTCAAATATTGAAATGTATTAATTATTTAGGATATGTGTGATTTTTTATTCCATAAAATTGCATATCATTCCAGAATTCCACATATGATTTTACAACTACATCCGGATTTTTGATTTCTAAAGGAAACAGTAATTTTAAAGGAGCAAAACTCATTGCCATTCGATGATCATTATAAGTTTCAATTTTTTGATTAGCATTAAAAGAATTGACTTTAAGAAGAGTAAAAGAATTATCAGTAATTTCTACCTTACCTCCGCATTTTTCTATTTCATTTTTTAGTGCAACTAAACGATCGGTTTCTTTGATCTTCAAAGTTTCAAGTCCCGTAATTTTTATAGGAATACGTAGACCAAAGGCAGTTAAAGCTACCGTTTGCGCAATATCAGGACAATCATTCATGTCCAATTCTATAAAATTAGGATATTCAAAATTGGGTTGCTTACATAAGGTTATTTCGTTTGTGTTAAAGGTAGTAGTAATGCCAAAAAATTTTTGATAAATATCCACTGCTCTTCTATCTGCCTGTAATGAATCTTCAAATAAATATTTTAACTTAATAGTTAAATTTTCGCTTAAAGCACATATAGAATAATGATAAGACGCAGAGGACCAATCACTTTCAATTATAAATGGTTGATTTTTTATCTCACTGACCGGGTATATTGTAATTTTATTTTGGTTAAACAAGGTTTTAATTCCTATTTTATTTAAAATCTGGAGAGTCATAGTAATGTAAGGTTTTGAAGTAATTTTACCTTCTAACTCTATAACTAAACCTTTTTCTAATTTAGTTCCTATCAAGCATAAAGCAGTTATATATTGACTACTTATATTAGACGGTAAATTAATAATATTACTTTTAATTCCTTTCCCCTTTATCTCTAACGGAGGATATCCTTCATTTTCAACATATGAAATATTTGCTCCTAACTGATTTAACGCATCCACTAAAATTTTTATAGGGCGTTCTTTCATTCGATGAGAACCGGTAAGGATAGTTTCCCTATTTTCTTGAATTGAAAAAAATGCAGTTAAAAACCTCATAGCTGTACCGGCATGATGTATATCAATGCAATGCTCTTTAGAAGAAAGAGCTTCTTTCATCATTTGACTGTCCTGGCTTTTAGATAGGTTTTGTAATTGTAGAGAATTATTGAACAATGAATTTAATATTAATACACGATTGGTAATACTTTTTGAACCGGAAAGATTGATTGAAATTTCCCTCATTGTAATTTTTTATTGTTATGATGTCTTTCACTGTCGCGTTGAGTAGTCGACTTTAATTTTTTTTGAAAAGCTTTTTCCAAATCAATTCCTGTTTGATTGGCTAAACAAGCTACAACGAAAATAACATCAGCTAATTCTTCACCTAGATCTTTGTTTTTATCGGACTCTTTTTCAGATTGTTCTCCGTATCTTCTGGATATAATTCTGGCGACTTCACCCACTTCTTCAGTGAGTTGAGCCATGTTGGTTAATTCGTTAAAATACCTTACGCCATATGATTGAATCCATTGGTCAACTTGTAGTTGTAAATCTTTTAAACTCATTTTATATATATAGAAACTATAGAAATTATAAAATTTTTTACTTTATCTTTATTATGAACATTATTTTTTATTTATCAATTATTCTTAACTAATAGAGCTCGGATGATAAGATAAAAATGTACTATTATAAATTATTCAATATCATTATTAATAAAATGTATATCTATATTGTACTTCCAATTAATTTTATTATTTCTAGAAAATCACAAAAAAATTAATTTCTTAAATTATTTTCGAAAGCTAATTTAATTATATTTTGTTAATGTTTATTGAGAACCTTACTCAAAATAGGATATAAATCGTTTGCTAATTTTTTAGAGAATAGTTCAGCACCATTGGCATTTAGATGTAACGAATTAAAAAAATAGCTTTTATTAAATGACATAGAGTCTTCTGAATAGTTGAAAAATGGAATGTTATATTTACTTGAAATATCTTTATATATTTTAATTACTTGATTCCTGTTTTTAACAAATTTTTGTCCTTCAATGTATTCAGGAGTATATACTAAAATAATATATATATTTTTACTTTTCAATTCATTAATAATTTTTTCAAATAATAAAATACCCTTTTTATTTATTGAAACTTCGATATTTTCTTCAGAAAATAAGGCTTTTTCTAAGTCATTATTCCAATGTGAATCGATAGGGAGGAAACCTTTAATTCTTCCATCAGGAATTTTAACAACATCATCATTAATTGATAGTAATTTTTCAGTATCCTTTATATTTTTTTCGTTTATTTTTAAATAAAATTTATTAAAAAATGAGTTGCAAAAATTGTTTCCTATTTCAAATATTTTTTTAGCATAAAATGAATCTATATATCTTATTAATGGAAAGTTATAATCATAAAAAGTAAAATGAGGGAATTTAAAGACAGACATTTGCTCTTTAATTTCTTTATGTTCGGGCCAAAATAAATAGGGTGAAAATTGATCCGGTTGATAAATTCCTTCAGGATTACTAAAAAACAAATCATCTAAAGAATAAATTACAACTTTTGGAATTTTATTGAATTTTAAAAATTCTAAATGTCTTAAATTTTGCAACCAAACATGTTGTCCGGCCATTCCTAAATTATAAGAAGTAGTATTAAATTTATTTTCTAAAATAATAGGATCGATATGATTCAGAGCTCTCGAAGAACCATAAATTACGATATCTGAATTTATTTTGCCTTTATAAATATCTTCCCAAACGGAAAAATCACCTATTCCTGATTCTCTGATTTTTTTTGATACGATATAATCTATAATATAAGAAAAAAATATTATAGGTATAAAAAAAACAATAAATTTATAGATGAATTTTATCATTAGCAATTAAAACTGAAAATATATGAATTCTTGAGAATTTTTTTGCCCAAAAATAATCAATAAGATTATTATAAAATAATAAAAGCTCCATCGAAAAATAGTTTTAGATTTATAAAACAATTTTTCAATAGCATAATTATTCTCCCTACCTAACCATTCTACCCCAATAAAAAATATTAAAAGCGGAAAAATAAATATATTTAATGAATTTAAATTCGGTAAACTAAGGAAGACAATCATTCTATTTATATAACTAAATGCTTGATTCAAAGACTCTGCCCTAAAAAAAATCCAAGCAAATGAAGATAGTAAAAATGTAAATAGTATTTTAAAAGTTTCATTAAAACTGGGTAAAATTTTACCTTTTGCAACAATATCTAAATTTTTTCTGTTAGTTTTAAGAACAATAGATGGCATAATAAATAGAGCATTTAATCCTCCCCATACTAGAAAAGTCCAATTTGCTCCATGCCAAAAACCGCTAACTAAAAAGATTATAAAAGTGTTTCTAATTCTCTTAATTACTCCACCTTTACTTCCACCTAGAGGAATATACAGATAATCTTTAAACCATGATGATAAAGAAATGTGCCACCTTCTCCAAAATTCAGCTATACTTCTTGAGAAATAGGGATAATTAAAATTCTTAATCAACTTAATACCAAGAAGCTTTCCTGAACCCAAAGCTATGTCAGAATACCCTGAAAAATCACCATAAATTTGAAATGAAAACAAAATAGCACCTAAAAAAAGAGTTCCACCCGATTGACTCTCATAGGAATTAAAAATTAAATTGACTGCTTTAGCACAATTGTCAGCAATTACTATCTTTTTAAATAACCCCCATAAAATTTGTTTTAAACCGCTTACAGCAAGTTCATAATTGAATTTTCTTTGTCTTTCAATTTGAGGGAGTAAGTGAGTGGCTCTTTCTATAGGTCCGGCAACCAGGAGTGGAAAAAAGCTTACGAATAAGGCATATTCAATCCAATTATGCGTAGGTTTGATTTTTTTGTTGTAAATATCAAATACATAAGATAAACCATGAAAAGTATAGAATGAAATGCCGACCGGTAAAACTATATTTAAAGTTGAATAATGAGCAGTAAAACCCAATTTTTGAATTAAATCAGCAAAAGATTCAATAAAAAAATTATAATATTTGAAAAAACCTAAAAAACCTAAATTAATAGATACACTAACTATTAACCATATTTTTTTTTTTGTTTGTGTATTTGACTCGTAAATTTTGAGTCCACTAGTAAAATCAAGTATTGTTGAAAAAGCAAGTAAAAATAAAAATTTCCAATCCCAACAAGAATAAAAATAATAGCTTGCAAGTAAAACAAATAAATTTTGAATCCTTAAATTTTTATTTAAAATAAACCAATAAATAATAAAAATAGTTGAGAGGAAAATTGCGTATTCAAAAGAGTTGAAAAACATTTTTCTATATTTATTCATCAAAATTACAAAAATGTATTAAAATAAGGATAATTAAATTGCTTATTTAGGTTGATTATTTATTAAAGATATTTTTATAAAATTTTAATTTTGTTACCATGGAGTGGAACTTAGCATTAAATAATTTTCAAGAATATTTATTATTAGAAAAAGGCCTTTCTCAAAATACACAATTAGCTTATATAAGAGATATCAAAAAACTAATAAAATTTACCGACCATGATACGTCCATTACCCCATATACTATAGATAGATTTTTAATTCAAGATTTTATTTATGATTTTGCAAAAAAATCTTCCTCAGCCAAGTCTCAAGCTAGAGTAATATCATCATTAAAATCTTTTTTTAAATTTTTGCAAATAGAAGAAAAAAGGCAAGATAATCCGGCAGAATTGCTCGAAAGTCCTAAAATTGGCCTATATCTTCCTGACGTGCTAAGCCATGAAGAAGTATTAACTATAATACAGTCAATAGACTTATCCCAATCAGAAGGAGAGAGGAACCGTACCATTATTGAAACATTATATGGATGTGGCCTTCGTGTTTCAGAATTAATTAATTTACGACTTTCCGATTTATATTTAGATGAAAATTTTATTAGAGTTATCGGAAAAGGGAATAAACAAAGATTAGTACCTGTATCGGATTGGACGATTAAATATATAAATCTTTATAAAGACTCAATTCGTATTCATTTAAACCCGAAACCTAAATGTGAAGATATACTTTTTCTAAATAGAAGAGGAGGGCAGCTAACACGTGAAATGATTTTTATAATAATAAAAAATATTGCAGAAAAGGCCGGAATCAAAAAGAAAGTTTCCCCCCATACATTCAGGCATTCTTTTGCAACGGTGTTACTGAAAAATGGTGCCGATTTACGTTCAATTCAGCAAATGCTGGGACATGAAAGTATTACCACAACAGAAATATATACCCATTTAGATAATCAACAACTAAGAGATACGATAGAAAAATATCATCCTTTTTCAATTAAAAAGGGCTAATATTTTAAGTTAAATAATATACATAAAAGTTTTATGGATTTAGATAAATATAAAAACGAAGCATTAAAAAAAGCTTCAGAACACAAAAAATATTTAGAAAAACTCAAAAATAAGAAGCCCAAAAAATTGGATCAAGAATTAATCGAAATTCATGATAAAATTTTCTCACATATAGATTGCCTACAATGTGCTAATTGTTGCAAAACTACCGGACCTTTGTTTTTGGAAAAAGACATTGAAAGAATATCTAAATATTTACGAATGAAACCGATTGATTTTATAGATCAATATTTGTATAAAGATGAAGAAAATGATTGGATATTTAAACAATTGCCTTGTCCGTTTTTAGACAGTTCCAATTATTGTTCCATCTATGAAGTACGTCCAAAAGCATGTAAAGAATACCCCCATACGGATCGTAAAAAATTCTATCAGATTAATAAATTAACCTTAAAAAATACGGTCATATGTCCGGCTGCTTACGAAGTAGTGGAGCTGTTAATGAAAACTATACGAATGTAGAATTACTTGTTTTTTTGTGAATCAATTATTTTTTTATTTTGTAACCATTCCACTATTTTAGCCCCTAGCCAAGAGAATGGAAAAAATATAAAAAACATACTTATTATATACCAGGTGGGATGTCCTTTAAATGTAAAAACAGAAATAATAGCAGTTAGTAAAAGTATAAATCCGATCAACATAGCATAGGCAGTTTTTGCTGTTTTTACTAATAAAGCGCAAACTATTCCACCTAAGAGAGAACCAATCCCGGAAGAAATTAATAAAGCTATAAAGAATTCGCCTTTAGCAGTACGAACAATGGATCTCCAATATTCTATAGGAAGACCTTTATAATTATAAGGTATCCAATAAGAATTTATCATAACAGAAAGAGTAATTATTGTAATGGCTACTAAAAGCCCGGATATAACTGCAAGAGTATTTCTTATCATTTCGTTTTATAATTCTGTAGCAATAACTGAAATTTCAATTAAAACATTTTTGGGTAAGGCTGAGACTTGTACACATTCACGGGCCGGATACGCATCAGAAAAATAAGAAGCATATATTTCATTAACCGTGGCAAAATCAGATAAATTTTGAAGAAAGATGGTAGTTTTAACCAAATTATTCCAATTTAAATTAGCTTCACTTAAAATTGCTTCAATATTTTTCATAACCTGATGAGTTTGATCATCAATGGAAGCAGGAATTTCACCGGTTTGCGGATCTACCGGTATTTGTCCGGAAACAAATAAAAAGTTGTTAACCTTAATCGCTTGAGAATAAGGTCCAATAGCTGCAGGAGCTTTTTCAGTATTAATTATTTTTTTAATCATGAATTAAATATACAAATTTTTTAAAAACTTGCATTGTCATTGAAATTTTTAGCCTCGTATTTTACCGCATCTTTTAATATGGCTGCTTTTACTCCTATATAAAAACTCCATGTTTTGTTATAACTTGAAGAAATGGGAACCCAATTAAAATTAATATTAAAACTTCTCAAATCTCTCATAAATCCTAGTCGAGTGTATCCGAATTCTTTACTTTCCAAATCGTAATTAGTAGATGCAGTAATTTTCCAATACGGAGAAGGGGAGATTTCTCCCGAAAGATTTACCGTAGCAGTTACATTAGTATTTCTATTATATTCTTTTGTAGAAGCATAATTCAATCCTACGTCCAATTTCCAAGGCATATCGAAATGGGCGTAATTTTCATCATCAAAGTAGTATTTTTCATATCTAACTGTTCCTTGCTTCTTATATTTAATTACTTTCTTTTCACCAAATAATGATTCATCCAAAGAAAAATTTAGTCCCATCGTATAACTGGCAATAGTGAAATATCCAAACTTATCAATAGCATGACCTACTGTTGATTCGGGAGTATCAAATACTATTTTATAAGGATTTACCCTCATGGCATAATTAACACGTAATTTAGAATTAAATAAAGAAGATGAACCCGAAGCATTAATAGGACTCCATTTCAAAGAATCTGCAGCAAAATTATAAGATGTATTGATATTTAAAGATTCGAATATTTTTATCTTTTTAAAACCGTTGGATTCTTTTTTATTTCTAACCTTCATTTCAAGATTGTTAGCAAGGGAAATATTTATGGAACTGTTTTCATAATTGGAAGGATTACCCATGACATTTCCTTCAAAATAAGAATATTTTACTTTTTTTCCATCTTTATCTGTGTACGTACCGTAATATCCCCAAGAATCTTTAGAGAAGTCAGGCATAAAACCATAGCTGATCGTAGGAGATATCATATGTCGAATTGCCTGAATCATACTTCCTTTTTTAAAGTTGGCGATACCATACAAAGTCGTTGTTAAATTAAGGGACCCGTCAAAAGTTCGGAAAGTTTTAAATCCATCTTTATTAAATGTTTCAACCTTATCCGTAGAAGCATTATAGTCCCTTCTTATAGTCTTTGTAGTCCAGATTTCTCGATAATTACCATTGATACCTAATTGAAAATAATTAAAAAGCGTGGAAGTAGTACCAAAACTGGTGGAATTTTTCATTCCGTTATTAGAGTTTTTAAACATTTTTGACGTAAACATATCGTCAGTAGTCGTATTCAATGAATTTTGAAGATTCATTTTATAATCCATATAGATATTGTGCCAAATGGTTTTCTTAGGTCCTAATTTAGGTTTAAAAGGATAAATTTGAGGCATCGTAACCGTTACATTAGGAAGTACCATGGTTACATCACCGGTTGAAATATTTTGCGAAGCGGAGGTATTAAGTGAAATAGTTAAGGGATTATTATTAAATCTTTTAACCAAAGAAATTGATGATGATGTTTGATTATTATTTACATTACCATGTAAAGCATTTTGATTATATATGCTGTTGTTATAGTAATTCTGACTCATAAAATTTACCGATGCGTTAAAGGACAAGTTTGGATTAGCTTTGGCATCTTGTAAATGAGACCATGTAATACGATAATTTTCAATTTCTGAATAATCATCCAGTCCTTTGGTACTGTTTATATTTTTTTCATAAATAAAATTTAAATTACCGGAATATTTGTAACGATTCAAATATCTTAATCGATTATCAATCATCCAGCTTCCTTTAGTATAAAATCCAAAACGGCTTTCTAAGTCCAAATATTCACCAATGGGAACATAAATTCCCCATCTTTCCAAATAAAATCCTTTATTTTGCCGTTCACCGAACGTTCCAATTAAAATTCCCGCCTGTCGATTGCTGCCCGTAGAAGGCAAATATAAAAAGGGTAAAATGAACGGAGTCGGTACTTGTTCAATATACATCGTGGTAGGTCCTGCAATGATGGTTTTTTGATTTTTACCGGTAATAACTTTCATTTTATTGGTCGATAAACCATAATCAGGAATAGAATCTTTCTTTGCTTTAAAATATTCATCCGTAGTCATAAATCCCCCCCTCATATAATATTCTTCATCATTCATTCTTTTGGCTTTCTTAGCAATAATTGCCATTTCATCTTCTTCCGTTCGAATATTAAAAGCCGTACCCTGTTTGGTATTCATATTAAATTGGGCTTCCGTATATTCATACTCTTTTCCTCCCTGAATAAATTTTATATTATCAATAATTCGTCCTAAACTGTCTACTTTTCCACGAGCTAAAATGTCTCCGGTATTCCAATCCATAACAATATAATCTGCCTTAATAGTCATATCTTGATAGCTGACTTGTGCATTATGGATCAGATAGGTTAATTTTTTTGAAAAAACATTACGAATTTCATCCCCTTTAGTGTCCACAATATTTTCAAGCTTTTCTTTATTGACTGATATGGAATCAGTAGGGATTTTTACAGTGTCAGAAAGGGTTTTAACTCTTTTTTCCTGTGCTAAGAGAATGTTAAAAATTAGAAAAAATAAATAAAGTATATTATATTTGAAACTTGAATTGATCAAAGCATATAAATTCAGAAAAAATTTTGCTGTCAAAATTAATCAAAAAAAAGAATTAATGAGAGTTTTAACAATATTTAACTTAAAAAATATACTACTAATAACTTTAATTTTTTTCACCGGCTCTTTATCTTCACAAAAAAAAGATTTTACCTTAGTTTTGGATGCCGGACATGGCGGGCATGATAATGGTGCCAGAGGAGCCTATGCCAATGAAAAAGATGTAAATCTTTCATTGGTTTTAAAAGTTGGAGCCATGATTGAAAATAATAATAAAGATGTAGAAGTTATTTATACTCGAAAAACTGATGAATTTATTCCATTAATGACCCGCGCAGATATTGCCAATAAAGGAAAAGCCAACTTATTTATTTCCATACACTGTAATTCAAGCCCTAAAAGTGCCCCGTACGGTACGGAAACCTTTGTTCTGGGAGCTCATCGAAATAGAGATAATTTTGATGTTGCAAAAAGGGAAAATGAAGTTATTTATATGGAAAAAGATTATCAAACGACTTATGAAGGATTCAACCCCTCATCACCCGAATCGGTAATAGGCCTCACATTGATGCAAAACATATATTTAGAAAACAGTTTAAAAATGGCCAGCTATGTGGAAAATAATTTTAAAAAAGAAAATCGATTTTCCAGAGGAGTAAAACAAGCCGGTTTTTTGGTTTTAGTTCAAACAGCCATGCCTTCAGTGTTAATTGAAACCGGATTTATCTCTAATCCTCAAGAAGGGCAATATTTAGCTTCAGAAGATGGACAAAATACTATAGCTAAAGATATATACGAAGCTTTTTTAAGCTATAAAAAGGAATACGATAAAAAATCAGAGAAAAAAGCGGAGGAAGAAATTCAACAAGTTGTTGAAAATCCGGTGGACAGTAACTTATCACTAAAGGTACAATTCTTAGCATCATTCAACAGATACAGTCCTAATTCCTTGCAACTTAGAGGTATGAAAAATGTTGAAATTGTTAAATCAAACGGTAAGTATATATATTATGCAGGAAGTACCAATTTACGATCTGAAAGTGAAGCGACATTAAAAATTGCCAAAGAAGCCGGGTTTACAGATGCTTCTATAGTTGAATTTAATGAAAAAGAAGTGGTAACCGGTCTATACTATACCATTGAATTATTTGTATCACCTAAAAAATACAGAGAAAGAGATGCTATTTTCAGGGGATTAAATAATGTAATAAGACAAAAAACGGATAACAATTTATACATATATACCAGCGGGAAAGTAAGTAGTTACGATTCAGCCAAAAAATTATTGGAAATCTATAAAAAAATAGGATTTTCAGATGCTATCATTTCGAAAACTTTATCGTAATTTAAATCAGTATATTAAATAAGATATAAATTTTTTCTACTCATAAATTCATAACATGAGTTAAAAAATATCCATTATAAAAGATTTCTAAAGTTTCCCAATAGATCCCGTTTATTGAGCTTATTGATAATTATTTAAATTTATAACGTTGATCAAATTTCTTAAAAACCAAGCCTTGTCAAATGGTTCATTCAACCCATTATTTAAATAAAGCTCGGTTCCAATTATCCTTATTTTACCAATTGCACAATCTAAAAGATAGTATAAAGTATATGAATCAATTGTAAAAATATTCATACTTATATTGTGTTTAAAACTAATAAAATTAAGGGTCACTAAAACAGATAATTTATCGTCATGGTAATGATCTTAATTTTATTTTGTTGGAATATAAAATTCAATCCCATAAAAAAATTACTTTTGTAATATGAAAGAAAATCCTATTTTATCTATAGTTGTTCCGGTTTTTAATTCAGGAATTTATTTGAAGGAAACTATTAAAAGTATTGAAGAGGTAAATTTTTCATATCCTTATGAAGTCATATTAGTAAATGACGGATCAACAGATTCGGAGACTTTAAAAATATTGGAAGATTACAAAGAAAAATATACAATTATAAATCAAGAAAATGGAGGAGTAGCCAGGGCAAGAAATACGGGTATTGAAAATGCAAAAGGTCAATATATATTACCTTTCGATTCGGACGATATAATGAATGGAAATTATTATGATCAAGCTTTACATAAGATTATTCATGATCCAACTATTGACATTCTCTATGGAGATTATATAATTTTCGGAAGTGAGAACAGGTATAATAAATCAGGAAAATATAACCGTTTACGGTTAATAAATAGCGGATGTTTTTTACCCAATTCAAGTATCTATAAAAAAAAGGTATGGGAGGATAATGGAGGCTATGATGTAACTTTGTCGTATGCAGAAGATTGGGATTTCTGGTCAAGAGCTGCAGTAAAAAATTATAGCTTTTATTATTTCAATCAACCCTTATACAAATATAGAAGAATTCATGACGGAAAATCATTAAGTCAAAGCAAAGCAACCAATTATAATGAAGCCATTAAAACATTAAAAAGTAAAATTCCGGCTTCTGTATTTAATCAAGAAACCATAAGTGATTATGTGGTACAATCCGTTAGAGAAAATAGAAAATTAAAGATAAAACTCTTTTTACGCATATTTTTTCCAAAAATATATAATTATCTAAAAAAGAAAAACTTATTTCCAAATGGGATAGTAGTAGAATAGAATGGCTTTTATTATCAATAATAAAAGCCATGAAAGAGAAATTTTGACCTAAATAGCATCAGTATGGACCGTTTTTACGGCTCTACCTGATGGATCAGGGTTATTTTTAAATGCTTCATCCCATTCTAAAGCTACGGCAGAACTACAGGCTACAGAAGGTACAGAAGGAACCGTTTGTGCTGCTGCTTGAGAAGGGAAATGTTCTTCAAATATGCTTCTGAACCAATATTCTTCTTTTGACATTGGTGGATTAATTGGAAAGCGTTCGGATGCTCTTTCCATTTGTTTATCAGAAACTTTTTTATCAGCCGTTTCTTTTAATGTATCAATCCAAGAATAACCCACTCCATCAGAGAATTGTTCTTTTTGTCTCCAAGCAACTTCTTCAGGTAAATAATCTTCGAATGCCTCTCTTAAAATATGCTTTTCAATTTTTCCGTTTCCACACATTTTATCTTTAGGATTTAAAGTCATGGCAATATCCATGAATTCTCTGTCCAAGAAAGGAACCCGTCCTTCAACTCCCCACGCCATTAAGGATTTATTGGCACGAAGACAGTCGTAAAGGTGGAGTTTATCTAATTTTCTGACGGTTTCTTCATGAAATGCTTGAGCATCAGGTGCTTTGTGGAAATATAAATATCCGCCGAAAAGTTCATCGGATCCTTCTCCCGATAATACCATTTTTACTCCCATAGATTTTATATATCTGGCTAATAAGTACATGGGGGTAGAAGCACGAACCGTTGTAACATCGTAGGTTTCAATATGATAAATGACATCACTGATCGCATCTAAAGCTTCTTCAATGGTAAAATGAATTTCATGATGTACGGTCCCGATATGGTCTGCCACTTTTCTGGCTGCCAACAAATCCGGAGCACCTTTCAGTCCTACAGCAAAAGAATGCAGTTGAGGCCACCAAGCATCCGAATTATTGTTATCTTCCACTCTTTTACTTGCATATTTTTTTGCAATAGCTGAAATAATGGATGAGTCTAATCCACCGGATAGAAGAACACCGTAAGGAACATCAGACATCAACTGTCTGTGTACAGAATCTTCTAATCCTTTTCTTAATTTTTGAATGTCTGAAATGTTGTCTTTCACAGAATCAAAATTCATCCAATCTCTATGATACCAAGTTTTTATTTCTCCCTCCGGACTGTATAAGTATTTTCCCGGTTCAAATTCTTTGATATCCGGACAAACTCCTTCCAACGATTTGAGTTCACTGGCTACATAAAATTGCCCTTTTTCATCATATCCCATATATAAAGGAATGATTCCCATATGATCCCTGCCAACTAAATAAGCATCTTTTTCTTGATCATATAAAACGAAGGCATAAATTCCTGTAATATCTTCAAATAATTTAACCCCTTTTTCTTTATATAAAGCTAAAATAACTTCACAGTCAGATAAAGTTTGGAAATCGTATTTTCCTTTAAATTTCTTTCTAATTTCTTTATGATTGTAAATTTCACCGTTTACGGCTAATATCAATTTTTTATCGCTGCTATATAAGGGTTGACCACCGGAAGCAATATCAACGATGGATAATCTTTCATGAGCAAGGATTGCATTTTTATCGCAATGGATTCCGGACCAATCCGGACCTCTATGACGAATTTTTTTTGCCATTTTTAAAGCCTGAGGTCTTATTGTTTCACCGGCTTCTTTTAAATCGAAAATTCCTACAAATCCACACATTTTTTTTGTTTATTAATTTTTGTAAAATTAAAGTAAATTAGCTTAAATGTAAATATAATTTGTAATTTTTATTTTTAAAATAAATTTATTTATTGGTTTTAATTTATTTTATAAACTTTTTGATGGTAAAACACAAAAATAAGTTTAGATTGAGAATGTGAAATGTTTGAAATAATAAACTGTAAAAATATTTTTCAGAAAGATGTAAGAGGTTCTTATTTTTATCAACTATTTCAAAATAATACGCTCTCCTTGTTTAGGAAATATATAATTGATAGAATATGGATTATTGTTTACTAATTGTTCCTTAATTATTTGTTCATGATTTCCTTTGGGTTTGATATGGGTAACAATAATTGTAAGTTTTTTCATATTTTTTTTTCCTACTAATTGAGCTAATTTTTTCATTTCTTCATTTAGTAAGTTGGGCGTTAAATGACCAAACAATAATTCTTCAGGTTGAGAATTAGGAAATGAAACTTCAATCAGAAAGGTTTTTAATTTTCCTGATTTAATTTTAGGAGCTATAAGGTTCCAAATTTTTTTGAGTTTATCGGATTTTTCAATTCTGTCTGCTCCGGTATCGCCAAAATATAAAACTGCCCGAGTATTATTTTCTACTAATATGGCGGAGCTTTTAAGAGGTTTTACATGACTTAATTCATAAACCGTACCCGTTAAATGGGTATTAAGAATAGGGAATGCATTTCCTATTTCTGTGTATACATATTGATATTTATTTAGAATCGGACTTTCGCCTTCATTGGCAAAATTGATCCAAGCAGCATTGGTAAAATATTTATTTTTTAAAACATCTATGGTTTCCTTACTTGCATAAATTGGCTTGGAGGAATCTTCGGGAGAGTTAATCAACATTCCTGATAAATGGTCTAAATGGCCATGAGATATAAAATATCCTTTGATGTTATCTTTTAATACATTTTCAATTGTAGTATTGGTAAAGGTTCCTTTTTCAATTGCCTTATTAATACCACTATAAATAGTTCCGGCATCCAAAGCTAAATAATTGAATGTTTTTTCTTCAGCAATTAGATAAGAAGAAAGATTACTCTCATTACTTCCTCCGTATACTCCTAATGGAACGATCTCTAAATTCTGAGCCGAGGTAATTATAGATACCGCAAGACATATTTTCAGAAAATATTTTTTCATGATCCTACTTTTTTAAATCAAATTATAATTGAAATATTTTTTCATAAGACTCGTGCATCTTTCCATTAATTGAAATATCAACGTATGCTAAGAAAATGAAATTCAATGATTGCTTTAATTAAAGTAAAAAATATAACGGATCATTTATAGTATAAAGTTAACTAATATAACTTTAAAAAATTGGTAAATCTTCGTAAAGCAATAGCTCTGTGACTTATCATATTTTTTTCTTTAGGTGAAAATTCTGCGAAACTTTTCAAATATCCGTCAGGAATGAATATCGGATCATATCCGAACCCACCATCACCCTTGATTAAAGTAGTAATAGTTCCAAAAATTTTACCTTCAAAATATTTAACTTCCTCATTATTTACCCAACAGATTACGCTTATAAAATATGCTTTTCTATTGGTACTATTTTGCATACTTTTTAGCACTTTAGAAATATTATCTTTAAAAGATCCGGTGCCTGCATAACGCGCAGAATAGATTCCGGGTTCTCCATTTAAAGCTTCAACTACTAATCCGCTGTCATCTGCAAAACAAGGTATATGAGTTAAATCATACCCGAATTTAGCTTTAATAAAAGCATTTTCACGGAAAGTGGTACCTGTTTCTTCAATTTCGCCTTCAAAATTATAATCAGCAAAGGTTTTAAGTTGAAAATTTTCGGGTAAAATTTCAATTATTTCAGCTTTTTTATGTTCGTTTTGTGTAGCTAATAGGATTTCCATGATTGATTTTTTGTTAATTTCATATAAATGCATCCAAATATAGCTATTATAATAATACCAACAATAAACAGAGTAAAATTACTAAAACCTAATTCGGGTGATTCCAATGATTTATATCGTATAAAAAATATAAAACCTATCGTATTATTAATGCAATGAAGTAGTGTGCATGTAAGTAGGGAACCTGTTTTATAGAAAGTAATTCCTAAGACAATTCCTGCTAAAATTCCACCAACTGCTTGCCAAGGAAATATATGGATTCCTCCAAAAATTAAGGCTGATATTAATATAGCTTTTTGCGGTTTAATTTGATTATTGAGCATTCCCTTTAAAATAAATCCCCTAAAAAATAATTCTTCAAAAATTGGAGCAACGATACATACCGATATAAAGGTAATTATAGGATAATTACCGGCATTACCCAATAAGGCATACGACATGGTTTTATACATTTTTTCGAATATTCCGCCTTGAGTAGGTATTAATCCGGTTAAAAATTCTGAAACTAAATATTGTCCAAAAAATAACAAAAGGGCAATAGGGAAGAGTTTACTATTCTTAAGTGAGTAACTGATTATAAAACGTTCTTTTCTGGGTTTCAATCCCACAAAATAATAGACTAAAAAGACGATAAAATAATTTCCAATGGTTAGAATCGGGGTAAAAACGTAGGGATTGGTATGTAGTTTTTTAGCTAGAATTGAAAATAGAGGACTTAGTACCAAAGCTCCCAAAAAAAATAAGATAAGAGCTAAAACTATGTCATACCATTTTAATTTAAGATAATTATTCATTGTGATAAGGTTTGCCTTGTAAAATACTAAAGCCGCGATATAATTGTTCAACGAAAAACAAACGCACCATCTGATGCGTAAATGTCATTTTGGATAAAGCTAGTTTTTGAGGATTTAGATTATAAATCTTGTCAGAAAATCCATAAGCTCCTCCAATACAAAAAACTAAATGTTTAACAGAATTATTCATTTGCTTTTCCAGAAATGATGAAAATTCAGTCGAAGTAAACTCTTTGCCTTTTTCATCTAAAATTATGAGTGTATCTCCCGAATCCAAAAAAGAAAGAATGGACTCTGCTTCCGCATTTTTTAATTCATTTTCTGAAAGATTCTTGGAATTTTTTACATCCGGCAATTCTTTGCGTTCAAATTTTATGAAAGCGGGTAAGCGTTTTTCTAAATTTTCCATTAGAAATACTAATTCTTTAGAATTGGTTTTGCCAATCGATAATAATGTAATTTTCATGCCACATTAATAACTGCAAAAATAGAAGATTATTTATAAATAAAGTCTTCTTTTTATTAAGCCTGTATTTAATAAAAAAATTTAGTAATAATATACTTACTCACTTCCATATAATATAAGTTTTAAACGTTTAAAATTAAATTCAGTTTATGAATACTCTTTTGTAATATATTTTTCTTGATTGAGATAATAACTTTCATTTTTAAATAGATTGCGTCCTAAATTAGAAGAGTATACCGGTTTTTACCCGTTTAGAAAATTTAGATATAAATCCCAATTGTAGTGGTAAATAGTTTTATGGAAGGTTCTTATATCAGTTTTATTAAAAAGTAATATTCTTTTAAGGTTAATATATAACGTATTGAGTATTATTTTTTTAATTATAAACTTATCCCATTCATTTTATAATAAATTTGAGAACTATACTCTCCTTATCATATAGTTTTTTATCTTTGTTAACATAATTAACATATAAACATTATAAAGATGAAAATTAATATTGTTGCGGGTATTCTTGCTGCCTCAATAATTTTGGGGTCTTGTGAATCAAAACATTCAGAGCAAACCGAAAAAATTAGTGAAGAAGATTTTAATTATAAAGTCGATCGTTTTGCCAATATTGAAGTTTTAAGATATCGAATACCTGAATGGGATAAGTTGTCTTTAAATGAAAAAAAATTGGTCTATTATCTTTCTCAAGCCGGATTAGCAGGTAGAGATATCCTTTGGGACCAAAACTATAAATATAATTTAAAAATAAGAAAAGCATTAGAATCCATCTATCAAAATTATAAAGGAGATAAAACCTCTAAAGATTGGAACAATTTTGAAGTATATATAAAAAGGGTTTGGTTTTCAAATGGGATTCATCATCATTATTCGAACGATAAAATTATGCCTGAATTTACCCAAGCATATTTTGAGGAGTTATTGAAAGAAACTCAAACTTCATTGGATTCTCAGATCGTTTCCATTTTATTCAATGAAAAAGATTCTAAAAAAGTAAATCTTGATGAATCCAAAGGGTTAATTTCAGGATCTGCAGTAAATTTTTATGGAGAAGGAATTACCGAAAAGGAAGTGGAGAAATATTATTCAGCTAAAAAAAGTTCGGATGCTTCTCGTCCCTTATCTTTTGGTTTAAACTCCCAATTAGTTAAAGACAGTAAAGGTACTTTAGAAGAAAAGATTTGGAAAAGCGGGGGAATGTACGGTTCAGCTATTGATCAAATAATCTATTGGTTGGATAAGGCTGTTACCGTAGCTGAAAATAAAGAACAGGGAGATGCCTTGAAACTTTTAATTGAATATTACAGAACAGGAGATTTAAAAACTTGGGATGAATATAATATAGCATGGCTTAAAGCAACTAAAGGAAATATAGATTATATAAACGGATTTGTAGAGGTGTATAATGATCCGCTTGGTCATAAAGGATCTTATGAAAATATCGTTCAAATCAAAGATTTTGACATGTCGGCAAAAATGGAAGTTATATCCAAAAATGCACAATGGTTTGAAGATCATTCTCCTTTAATGCCGGAACATAAAAAGAAAAATGTAGTAGGGATATCGTATAAAACAGTTAATGTAGCATCAGAAGCGGGGGATTCTTCACCCAGTACTCCGATTGGAGTAAATTTACCTAATGCGGATTGGATCCGTGCGGAATATGGCTCAAAGTCGGTTTCTTTAGGTAATATTATAGACGCTTATAATTTAGCCGGAGGAAGTGAAAAATTAAAAGAATTTGCATACAGCCAAGAAGAAATAGAATTATCAGAAAAATACGGAGAATTAGCAGATAAACTGCATACAGCTTTACATGAAGTTGTGGGTCATGCCTCGGGACAAATTAATCAAGGTGTCGGAACCCCTAAAGAAACTTTAAAAAGTTATGCATCTACTATGGAAGAGGGAAGAGCAGATTTAGTAGGGTTGTATTATTTATATGATCCGGAATTACAAAAGCTAGGATTAGTAGATGACTGGAAAAAAGTAGGAATGACAGCCTATAATGATTATATACGAAACGGATTAATGACTCAATTAGTTAGAATTGAACCGGGTAGAGATATAGAAGAAGCACATATGAGAAATCGTCAATGGGTTAGTGCGTGGGCGTATGAAAAAGGTAAAAAAGATAATGTAATTGAAAAAGTGGTTAAAGATGGTAAAACCTATTTTAAAATTAATGATTACGAAAAGCTTCACAATTTATTTGGAGAATTACTGAAAGAAACTCAAAGAATTAAATCTGAAGGAGATTATAATGCTGCAAAAAATTTAGTGGAAACGTATGGAGTAAAAGTGGATAAAGAATTACATGCAGAAGTTTTAAAAAGAAATTCTAAATTTAATACCGCAGCATATAAAGGTTTCATCAATCCTATTTTAGTTCCTAAAACCAATGAACAAGGAGAAATAACTGACATTGAAGTTACTTATCCGGAATCATTTGCAGTAGAAATGTTGTTCTACTCTAAAAATTATGGATTCCTTCCTCTTGAAAACTAAAAATTTAAATACTTACCATACAAAACGACTTTACTTACAGACTGTAAGTAAAGTCGTTTTATTTTATGATAAGCTTTATTACATACACTTATTTATAAAATGGAAATCCTATTTAATTTTCAGACAAATTATTTATAAAGTTTTCCTTTTTATTAGTATAATATTCGGATTAGAGATAAAATATTTTTAAAATAATTTATCCTAAAATAAAATTCATTCTTAGATTTGCTAAATATATCTTATTCCGGTTTTTTTTTATATAAATTACCTAAATGAAAATTTGATTACTATTTATACAAGTTAACAAGTGTAATGATTATTATTTATAAATCATGCCTAAATATGCTACTCTAAATACTCCCAGTAATTTATTAATATTCAGTTTAATTTGCACTTTATTTATTCTTTATCCTGAAATTACATGGATACCTTATGAAATGAAAATTTTATCTCAAGATAAACGTTTAAGATTTACGATATTCTTTTTTTTTCGTTATGGTTATTATGTTTCCATTTTGTGTTATTTAATTTGTTGGAATTTAAATAATTGTCTAAAAAAAACAATTAAATTCAGATTAGTATATACTTTATGTATATCGGGAATCGCTTTTAGTTTTTATGGACTAATTACATTTATTATATATTGTAAGGTTAAGCATTTTGGAAGTTTAGTATTATTCCAGTTTTTCTTTATTTCAATGTTGGCTATATGTATTGGTTATATTTCACGGTTATACCAAGAGCGTAGGAAAAAAGAACAAGAAATTGAATTACTTAAATTAGAAAATCTGCAAAGCAGATACGATGCATTAATGAATCAAATAAATCCGCATTTTTTTTTCAACTCCTTAAACGGGTTAACATCATTAATTAGAAAAAAAGAAGAAAAGGCAACACTAACCTATATAAATAAATTATCGGATGTTTTTAGATATATTCTACAAAATAATAAAAAAGGATTAGTAAGTATACAAGAAGAATTAAAATTTTTGGAAGCCTTTCGTTATTTAACGGAAATACGTTTTGCCAATAAATTAGAATATACAATACAAGTACGTAAACAATCATTACATAAAAAATTACCCTATTTATCTTTAATGCCTCTTCTTGACAACATTATTGTACATAATCGGATCGATAGTGACCATAAAATGCTAATATCCATATATATAAATCAAACAAATGAATTAGTAATTTCAAATCCCATATATCCAAAATTAACCGTTCAGGAAACCAACGGTACAGGTTTAAATAACTTGGATAAAAGGTTTTATTTATTATGCAATCAACATATAAGAAAAAAAATACATGAATCCCGATTTTATGTCTATTTGCCACTTAAATAAGCTATGATGAACGTATTAATAGTTGAAGATGAAACAGCTGCAAATGAAACACTTGAAGCTTTATTGAAAGAGATTGATTCAACTATAAAAATAGTTGGTGTCACAGAAAGTGTTGATCAGACTATACATTGGCTTACCAATAATCCTGAACCTGATTTAATCTTTCTGGATATTCAGCTTTCAGACGGAATTTCATTTTTAATTTTTGAACGATTAACTATAGAAATACCCATTATTTTTACGACAGCCTATAATGAATTTGCCATTCAAGCTTTTAAGCAAAATAGTATTGATTATTTACTAAAACCCATTAAACAAGAAGAACTAGAAAATGCTTTACATAAATATAAAAGAAATACTCAGAATACTGTTTTTAAGTATTTATCAAGACTTTCCCGGTTAGCTCCTAATCCCAATTATATAAATAAATTGTTACTTCCTTACAAAGATCAATTAGTGCCCGTCAAAATTTCAGATATTTCCTATTTCTACAACACAGATAAAAACACAAAGGTAACCTTGAAAAATGGTAGAACATATCCTATTTCCAAAACTTTAGAGCAGATTTATCTTAAATTAAATCCTAAAGATTTTTACAGAGCCAATAAACAATATATTATATCCCGAAGCAGTATTGAAAATATAACGATTTGGTTTGATAACCGGTTGTATATTACACTTGATGTAAAAATTCCTGAACGAATGTATATCAGTAAAAATAAAGCTGCTGAATTTAAAGAATGGTTGGTAAAAGACTAACAATTTCCTTTTCTAGACAATAAATTGATTTCCGCCGATTGGATATACATTTTAATTTTATTCGTTTTTATGCCCAATATTTCGCTTTAAGTTCAATAAAAAACTCAGATAAATTGGTATTTATGAAACTTTGTGGAACACGATAATATTAACAATTATTATATGACATAATGAAAACAGTTTTTTTAATGACAAGTGTACTTTTGCTAGTATTGGCTTATGGTCAAAAAAAAGATGATAAGTTTGAAGAAAAGCCCATACTAATCAAAGAACAGGGGGCATTTTCTGTAGGAGGTAAAATTAGTAAGAGCGAAGGAGTATTTGATCCTAATAAGCCCTGGTTCGAGCCACAAGGAGGACAAACAAGACATTGTGATCATGCCGATGTATGGTATCAAATTCCTGTTCATCCTAAGCATACGTCCATGGTTTTTCTACATGGGTATGGGCAATCCAGACGAAGCTGGCAAACGACAGCAGACGGGCGAGAGGGATTTTCCAATATATTTTTAAGAAAGGGGTATAGTATATACCTGGTAGATCAACCCGGAAGGGGAGAAGCAGGACAAACATGTAAGCCCCTAGCTATTTCAACAGCACCTGATGATCAAACCTGGTTTACACAATTTCGGATAGGAAAATATCCAAATTATTATGAGGGAGTACAATTTCCAAAAGATAGTATATCAATCGATCAATTTTTTAGAATGATGACACCCAATACAGGCAGTATAGATGAGGAAACTCTTGTAAACTCATTATCAGAAGTATTGAATAAATCGGGAGATGCTATTCTTTTTACACATTCAGCCGGAGGATTGCCCGGATGGAAAACAGCTATACAGAATGAAAAGGTAAAAGCAATTATTGCCATTGAACCGGGTGCGTTTAGTTTTCCCGAAGGGAAAGTTCCTGTAGGAAATAGGGGAGGGAGTATACCCATGAATCAATTTATGAAATTAACCCGTATACCTATACTCATATATTATGGAGATTTTATTCCCAAAGAAAAAACTACTGCTTATTCGCAAAATTTTTGGAGAGAAGTACTGATTTCTGCTAAAGAATGGGCGAAATTAGTAAATGAAAGCGGTGGAGATGTCACTGTTATTCATTTGCCGGACATTGGAATAAATGGAAATACGCATTTTATTATGTCAGACCTTAATAATCTTGAAATTGCGGATCATATACAAAAGTGGTTAAAAGAAAAAAAATTAAATTAATGCTTTACTATAGTAATTAGTATAATAGGGTAGATATCCATGCAAAAAACTCTTATAATAATTAAATTCTAAACAAAAATAAGATATTTAGAGATCTGTATTAAGAGTCTTCATAGTTAAATACTAATAAATAAAAAAGGAGATTAATAGGAATTAATATGAAAATGAAGTTTAAATTTTAGCGATCCGGACGGGACTCGAACCCGCGACCACCTGCGTGACAGGCAGGTATTCTAACCAACTGAACTACCGGATCAGGGTAGATTGCATAGTGTGCAATAAAAAAATAAAGAAATTTATGTTTCTTAGCGATCCGGACGGGACTCGAACCCGCGACCACCTGCGTGACAGGCAGGTATTCTAACCAACTGAACTACCGGATCTTTTCTGAAGACTTATTTTTAATAATTTCAGTGGTGCAAAGATAAACTCATTTTTCAATTTCACAAACTTTTTTGATTGAAAAATTCATATTTTTTGCTACAAATAACGATTTTTAAAGTAATTAATCTCATTTAATACTATTAAATCTATGAATTTCAATAAAATAATAAATGAAATAAACACTAATTTTTTTAAATTTAATTCTTTATCGATTAATAGGTACTGAATCAATCATATAATGTATCTAAAAATTAATTACGTATTGATTGTTTAATTGTGATTGATACTATTTTAGGTTTAACTTGTCGCAAACAAACTTAATTGTAGATAACAAGTATTATTTAGAAATAAAAACCATTAAATCAACTTCTGTCCAAGTTTTACCTTCATGCAGATCAAAACAAGCTCTATGCAAGCTGGTATATGCTTTTTCAGAATTAAAATCTTTTAATACGTCGATTGAACCTTGAATCATCATCATTTTTTTGTCAAGTTTATATGAAAATTCTTTGGTTATTGTTTTTCCATTTAAAGTTAAGGAGATTTTCACCTTATTGTTTTCAAATTTCCCAAATGATCCATAAATTTCAGGAGAGGATAATCTTTTAAAAAAAAATAAAGTTAAGTTTCCATCTCTTGAAGTGTCACCGGTAGAAACCGTTGTTCCATCAATATAAAATTTTGCTCCTTCCAATGATTCATCCAACGGTTTATCTTCTTTGGTGTTGGTTAAGGAAATATTTTTAAAACTACCACTTACAGGTACTTTTTTTGGAGTTTTATAAGCCGTCCATACTAATTCTTTTTTGAAACTGGATTCTTTTCCTTGAGGTTTAATTTGTTGTGTTGTAGTTTCAACGCTTTTTACTTCAGAAGTCGAGGTAGATTTATTACTCTTATTATCTCCGCAAGAAAACAAAATAAGTTGAACGGATAAAATTAAACTAATATATTTATTATATAACATCTTAAAAGTTTTAATTGTTAGTAAAAAATTATTTAATAAATCAAATAATTAGTTTTAAATAATTAGTTACTTTTTTATAACTGTTTTCGTAGGATGCAATGAATCTTGGGTAAGATTTTTTTTCGTTAAGGAATCTTTTGTAGATTCACTTTTTAAAGAATCAATAACAATAGAAGAGTTTTTTAAGGTATCATTTGATTGAGAATGTGAATTTACATTTTGTTCAATATCGGCAGGAATAATATTTTTATTACCGCTTGAATATTTATCACATGAAATCAATCCATAAGTAAGGATTGCTATAACATAAAAATTTTTTTTCATAAACATTTAATTTTATCAAATATAAAAAAAATAGCAATTACGGTCTATTTTATTTATAAAAATAAAGAGTAGTATTCTGCGATATAATTTATAAACAATACGTGTAAAAACACTTTAAAAAAATATGTTTTTTTTTACATAAACTATATGATTGATTTTATAAAATAAAAATTTGAACTTTTAAATGATTACTTTTGTAAATAAATTAGTTAAATGAAAAAAATATATGTAGTACTATTCAGCCTTGCTTTACTAGTTTCCTGTAAAGAAAAAAATACTGGTAAAGAGCAGAGTTCAAAACAAACTCATGAAACTACTGTAGATCATTCCGAAATTGAAGTAAGTAATCAAGAAACTAAAATAATCAAGTCTGATTTTTCAAAAATTCAAAGTTTATTAAATACAAAGAGTGATACTATATATATTACCAATTACTGGGCAACTTGGTGTCCTCCTTGTGTTAAAGAAATACCTGATTTTGTGGCTCTTCAAGAGAAATACACCCATGAAAAAGTAAAATTTATCTTTGTAAGCATCGATCAAATAGATACCCAAAGTACATTACAATCATTTGTGCAAAAAAATAAAATGAAAAACGTATACAATATATCCTCTAAAGAAATGAGAGACCATATTGGTACGATTAGTCCTGATTTAGAAGGGGGTATACCGGTAACAGTTATACAAAAAGGAAATAAAAAAGAAGGATTTTTAGGAAATCTTACCAAAGAATTCATTTTAAGTAAAATTGAAGAATATTCAAAATAATTATAAGAATAAAAGAAAATATCTATGCCGTTAATTAAAAGTATATCAGGAATTCGAGGGACAATAGGGGGTAAAATAGGAGAAAATCTTACACCGATTGATACCGTAAAATTTGCTTCGGCTTATGGAACTTGGTTAAAAAGAAAATTAAATAAAGAAAAAATTAAAGTAGTACTTGGGAGAGATGCACGGATTTCCGGTCAAATGATCTCCGGGTTAGTTTCATCCACTTTACAGGGAGTAGGAATAGATGTTGTTGATTTAGGACTTTCGACAACTCCAACGGTGGAAATTATGGTTCCATATTTACAAGCAGACGGAGGAATTATTTTAACGGCAAGTCATAATCCTAAACAATGGAATGCGTTAAAACTACTGAATGCTAAAGGTGAATTTATATCCGATAAAGATGGGAAAGAATTATTAAACATAGCTGATACGGAAGATTTTGATTTTGTTGAAGTAGATTATTTAGGATCGTATCTAAAAGAAGAAAAAGCAATAGAGCATCATATAAACAAAATATTGGAACTGCCTTTAGTGAACGTTGATTTAATAAAAAAAGCAGGATTTAAAGTGGTGGTTGATGCCGTAAATTCTACAGGAGGTATATCGGTTCTTCCCTTATTAGAAAAATTAGGAGTTGAAGTAATCGAAATGTATTGTACACCCAACGGACATTTTCCACATAATCCCGAACCGTTGGAAGTCAATTTAGGCGAAATAATGAAAAGAGTTCCTAAAGAACAAGCGGATTTAGGAATAGTTGTGGATCCGGATGTAGATCGCTTAGCATTTATATGCGAAGATGGAACCATGTTTGGAGAAGAATATACATTAGTTGCTGTTGCAGATTATGTTTTAAGTAAAACTCCTTCAGCTACGGTTTCTAATTTATCATCTTCACGGGCATTACGAGATATTTCAGAAAAATACAATCAAGAATATCATGCTTCGGCAGTTGGAGAAGTTAATGTAGTAACAAAGATGAAGGATATCAACGCGCGTATCGGAGGCGAAGGTAATGGAGGTATTATATATCCGGAATTACACTATGGTCGTGATTCATTAGTTGGAATTGCCCTTTTTCTATCCTATCTTGCTGAAAGAAAGATTACAATAAAACAACTTAGAAATACGTATCCTTCCTATTTTATGGGAAAGAAAAAAATTGATTTAAGTCCGGAAATTAATACAGTTGTTATTTTACAAAAATTAACCGAAAAATATAAAAATGAAGATATAAAAACTTATGATGGGTTGAAAATCGATTTTTCCGATAATTGGGTACACTTAAGAAAATCAAATACAGAACCTATCATCCGTATATATACTGAAGCTCCTACGCAACAAGAAGCCGATCAATTGGCAGATAGGTTTATAGAAGAAATAAAGCAGGTATCTGACTAAGATAATGATTATCCAGGTGATTAAAAAATTAAAGTAGAAATCAATTTTAAAATAAAATATACTAAACAAACCGTTTAATTTATTCTGATTTATATAATTTTTTTAATCAATTAAAATCATTTAATCTACTTTAGTTAAGTAAAGTAAAATATTTTTGATCCTTAAAAATTAAATTTGATTGAAATGGAAGTTAGCTATCTTTATAAAAATTAGAAAAAAAAGATTCTATGAAAAAAATTTTTTTATTTTCGTTTACCATATTTTTATACTTTTTAGCTAACTTTTATATTTTTTATCATATATATTCATTATTATCTGAACAATCAATTATACTAAAAAGCATTTTTTTCTTACTGGTATTTTTTCTTCCCTCTTCTTTTATATTATTTTTACTTTTCTCAAAAAAATTATCTTTAACATCCGCAACGATTTTATATAAAATTTCTACTAGTTGGCCGGTTGTTCTTTTATACTCCTTTTTACTTTTTCTTGTTTATGATGGATTGCTTTTATTAAATAAGTTTGGTGAATTTATACCTGAAAATTTCTTTAATAACAATTATGGTATTATCTTAATTTTATGCTTAGTGGTTTGTATAGGTTTCTATGGATATAGAAATTATTTTAATAAAAGGAGAATATATTTAAAATTATCAACTAATAAAAAGTTAATTAAACCTTTAAAAATTGTAATGATCAGCGACCTTCATTTGGGTTATGCCATTCATGGAAATGAACTGAAAAGCTGGATTAATAAAATTAATAAGGAACAACCTGACTTAGTTTTTATAGTAGGAGATATCATTGACACTAATGTTAAGCCTTTACAGCATTTTTTATTGGAAAAGCATTTTAAAAAATTAAAATCCCGTTTAGGTATTTACAGTTGTTTAGGAAATCATGAATATATAAGTGGAATTACTGAAAGTATAGATTTTATTAAAAATGCCGGTATTCATTTACTTAGAGATTCTTCAATTTTAATTGAAAATAGTTTTTATATTGTGGGAAGAGATGATCGTACCAATAGCTCTAGAAAGCCTCTTAATGAATTAATTAAAGATTTTGATTCCTCTAAACCTATAATCGTTCTAGATCATCAGCCCTATCATCTGGAAGAATCCGAGCTTAATCAAATAGACATACAATTTTCAGGACATACCCATCAAGGTCAAGTTTGGCCGATTTCTTTAATTACTAAATCCATATTCGAGAAATCTCACGGTTATCTAAAAAAGGGAAATACTCATATCTATGTAAGTTCAGGAATCGGAATTTGGGGAGGAAGATTCAGAATAGGAACCAATTCTGAATATGTGGTAGTAGATTTTTTACAAGATTCAACCCAAAATTAATTTTAAATTTAAGTGTTATTTTTAAAGTTTTAAACAATAGAACGTCCTTTTCCCGTTCATTATATTATTATTTATATAATGCTTTAAAATAACACACTTTAGTAAATCTCACTAGAAATAGTTAATTTTTAAAATATTTATTATGAATAAAAAAATAGCTGTTATTTGTTATGACCATCCCACAAGGAAAATACAAGAAGTATTGTTGCGATTAAAAGGGAAAGGATATTATAAAGTTGATGTATATGCAATACCATTTGTTCCCAGAAAACCTATACAAGCACTTATTACACATCGTCCCACCGAATTACTTCTTACCCTGGAAAATGAACAGTTAGCTAAAAATTTAGACTATACTTATATAAAAAAAGAAATAGGAGAGTTGGATAACTGTTTTACAGAAAATTCGTATCACTCTATCTTAATAGCGGGAGCGGGTTTATTGCCCGAACAATTAGTTTCCAACCATAAAATTATAAATTCTCATCCGGGATACCTTCCCTTTGTTCGGGGTTTAGATGCTCTGAAATGGGCGGTATATGAAGATTTACCCATAGGCGCAACGGTTCATTATGTAAACAAAGAAGCAGATGCGGGGCTTTTAATTATTCAAGAAAAAATAGAAATAGTTACAGAAGATACGTTTCATACCCTATGCTTTAAACTTTGGAATTTAGAAATGCAGCTGTTGGTTGATTCTATTGAAAAGGTCGATACCATTAAAGATTTTATTTCCTTACCAACGGATGTGGCAGAGCCTCATCGAAGAATGCCCAGAATTAAAGAAGAAAAATTATATTTAAAATTTGAAGAATATAAAGATAAAAATATAAAATAAGCAGGCTTAAAAAAGCCTGCATCACTAAATAGAATTTAACATGTTATTGAATTTAAATTAAATGAGTTTACAAATTTAATTGGTGAATTTATACATATACTTATAATTAGTCTTTAAATTTTCTGATTCTATTCTTTTTTATCTTATAATTCATTCATAATTAAAATTCTAAACCATTCAAAATATTCAATAATATTTTAATTAATTTTTATAGCAACAATCGCAGTAAATTACAGATTGAGGTCTTGAAAAATATATATTTGGATTTCTAAAGAATATAAATCTGAATTCTTTTAAAAAATATCTTAGAAAGTTAGATAGATATACTAAGATAGTTAATTTTACTATTGAAAATGGAATTATAAATGTGCTGAAAGTTACAATTGGCAATAAGTTAGAATGACTAATACTACTTTTTTCAGTTGAGAACAATATACTTTTAAAAAAATAAGCCAAATTATTTTTCATAATAGATTTATTTATGCTTTTATTAAACACTAATTTCGTGCCAAAATTTATATAATAATAAAGTAAATACTTAAAATATATTCCGAATACTGTATAAATAAATATTATATTTAAGTGGTAATGTGCGTTTTTGTTATACTATATAAAATAAAAAAACCTTCTGAATTATAATTCAGAAGGTTTTTTATATCTAAAGTTTCGTTTAAAAACTTATACTTTAATCTCTACTTCAACACCGCTAGGAAGCTCTAATTTCATTAATGCATCAACAGTTTTAGAAGAAGAACTGTAGATATCCATTAATCTTTTATGAGAGTTTAATTGGAATTGTTCACGAGATTTTTTGTTAACGTGTGGAGAACGCAATACGGTAAAAATTCTTTTATGAGTAGGTAATGGAATAGGACCATTAACTACAGCACCGGTTGCTTTCACGGTTTTTACGATTTTTTCAGCTGATTTATCAACTAAATTATAATCGTAAGATTTAAGTTTTATTCTTATTTTTTGACTCATTGTTTTAAAAATTAAACGTTTGTACCCTTAGCTTTAGCAATTACTTCATCAGCTATATTCTGAGGAGCTGCTTCATAGTGGTCAAATTCCATAGTTGAAGTAGCACGTCCTGAAGATAAAGTTCTTAAGGAAGTTACGTATCCGAACATTTCAGATAATGGAACAAATGCTTTAATAACTTTGGCATTATTTCTATCATCCATTCCGCTTACTGTTGCTCTACGACGGTTTAAGTCTCCTACAATGTCCCCCATATATTCTTCCGGAGTTAAAACTTCCAATTTCATAATAGGTTCCATAATAACCGGTTTTGCTTTCTTAGCTGCTTCTTTGAATCCAAGTTTAGCTGCTAATTCGAAAGATAACTGGTCAGAGTCAACCGCATGGTAAGATCCGTCTTTCAATGTGATCTTCATACCGTCAATCTCATATCCTGCTAAAGGACCATTTTTCATAGCTTCTTTGAAACCTTTTTCAACAGATGGGATAAATTCTCTAGGAATGTTACCACCTTTGATTTCGTTTACGAATTCTAATCCGGTTTTTCCTTCATCAGCAGGTCCGATTTGGAATACAATATCAGCAAACTTACCACGACCACCGGTTTGTTTTTTGTAAACTTCTCTGTGATCAGCAGATCCCATTAAAGCTTCTTTATACTCAACCTGAGGTTGTCCTTGGTTTACTTCAACTTTAAATTCTCTTCTTAAACGGTCTACAATGATGTCAAGGTGAAGCTCACCCATTCCTGAAATTACAGTTTGTCCTGAAGCTTCATCTGTTTTTACTTGGAAAGTTGGATCTTCTTCCGCTAATTTTGATAAAGCCATACCCAATTTATCAACATCCGCTTTAGTTTTAGGTTCTACAGCGATACCGATAACCGGATCAGGGAATACCATGCTTTCCAAAATAATCGGAGATTTTTCATCACAAAGTGTATCTCCTGTTTTAATATCTTTAAATCCAACTGCTGCACCAATATCTCCGGCTTCGATATATTCGATAGGATTTTGTTTATTGGCATGCATTTGATAGATTCTGGAAATTCTTTCTTTATCTCCGGATCGAGTGTTTAATACATAAGATCCGGCATCTAAATGACCGGAATAAGCTCTAAAGAAAGCCAAACGACCAACATAAGGATCGGTAGCAATTTTAAACGCTAAAGCTGCAAACGGTTCTTTTGCATCCGGTTTTCTTGCAATCGGTTCATCAGTTTTAGGATCTGTACCTTCAATAGCTTCTTTATCCAGTGGAGAAGGAAGATAACGGCAAACAGCATCTAACATAAACTGAACTCCCTTATTTTTGAAAGATGATCCGCAAACCATAGGTATAATGCTGATATCTATAGTTGCTTTACGAAGCGCTTCGTGGATTTCTTCTTCCGAAATTGAATCCGGATCTTCAAAGAATTTTTCCATTAAAGTTTCATCGTACTCAGCAACTGCTTCGATAAGGTTTTGGCGATATTCCATTACCTCCTCTTTCATATCTTCCGGGATATCTACAATATCAAAAGTAGAACCGAAGTTATCATTATGCCATACAATAGCACGGTTTTTAACTAAGTCAACTACCCCTTTGAAATCTTCTTCAGATCCGATAGGTAATACGATAGGAACCGCATTAGATCCTAACATTTCTTTAACCTGACGACACACATTTAGGAAGTCAGAACCTTGTCTGTCCATTTTGTTTACAAATCCCATTCTTGGAACTTTGTAATTATCCGCAAGTCTCCAGTTAGTTTCAGATTGAGGCTCAACACCGTCAACCGCACTAAATAAGAAAACTAATCCGTCTAATACCCTTAATGAACGGTTCACCTCAACAGTAAAGTCAACGTGTCCCGGAGTGTCGATAATATTAAAGTGGTAAGACTGTGTATCCGGTAGTTTTTTACCGTCATCAGTTAATGGGAAATTCCAATTACATGTAGTAGCTGCAGAAGTAATAGTGATTCCTCTTTCAGCTTCTTGAACCATCCAGTCCATCGTTGAAGCTCCGTCATGAACTTCTCCGATTTTATGGTTTACTCCGGTATAAAATAAAATTCTTTCCGTTGTAGTTGTCTTTCCTGCATCAATGTGAGCAGCAATACCTATATTACGTGTATATTTTAAATCTCTAGACATATTTTCTTTAGAATTTGAAATGTGAGAATGCTTTATTAGCTTCAGCCATACGATGCGTATCGGTTTTCTTTTTAACTGCAGCACCTTCCTCTTTAGCAGCGGCAATAATTTCAGCAGCTAACTTTTGAGACATGGACTTTTCATTTCTAT
This sequence comes from Apibacter sp. ESL0432, assembly GCF_019469225.1. Classification (NCBI taxonomy): domain Bacteria; kingdom Pseudomonadati; phylum Bacteroidota; class Flavobacteriia; order Flavobacteriales; family Weeksellaceae; genus Apibacter; species Apibacter sp. ESL0432. Next base: position 802,203 of record NZ_CP048266.1, read on the forward strand.
CTCTTGAATATTTTATTAACCATTTCATCGCCATAGAAATTTTTCTATCCGGACGAATAGGCATTGGAATCTGGAAGTTAGCTCCCCCAACTCTTCTGCTACGTACTTCAACGTGAGGCATTACGTTTTCTAAAGCATCTTTCCAAATTTCCAGAGATGTTTTTTCCTGATTTTCTTTTTTAGTTTCTACGATTTCCAACGCATCGTAAAAAATTTTAAAAGCTATGCTTTTTTTACCGTCTTTCATTAAGTTATTAACGAAACGAGTTACTAACTGATCGTTAAACTTAGGATCCGGTAAAAGCGGACGTTTTTTTGCTTTCGTTTTTCTCATTTTACCTGAATAATTTCGTTATTACTTATTTTTTCTCTTTAGGTCGTTTAGCTCCGTATTTACTTCTTCTTTGTAAACGTCCTTGAACACCAGCTGTGTCTAAAGCACCTCTGACAATGTGATAACGAACACCAGGTAAATCTTTTACCCTTCCGCCTCTCACCAATACTATCGAGTGCTCTTGCAGATTATGTCCTTCTCCCGGGATGTACGCATTGACCTCTTTACCGTTAGTTAAACGAACTCTGGCTACTTTTCTAAGTGCTGAATTCGGTTTCTTAGGTGTAGTGGTATATACACGAGTACATACTCCACGTCTTTGTGGACAAGAATCTAAAGCAGCCGATTTACTCTTCTTGGTAAGTGTGGCTCTTCCTTTTCTTACTAATTGTTGAATAGTTGGCATTTATGCTCTTTTAATTTTTAAGTTTGCAAATGTAGTGCTTTTTATTTATAAATGCAAAAAATAATACGCCCATAATCCACTGATTCATATGATTATTTATTTAAAATTTTATCTTTCTAAATGATAATAGTTTAATCTAAATTTAAAAAAAATCAAGAATTGAATGAATTTTTCGTCAAGTATCTGAATTTAAGTTTTTAACTTTGAACCTGCTTAAAATTATATAAATACAAATAAATGAACGTGAACTACTTAAAATCGCTATTTTTTGTGGCGTTTGCAGCAGCTTCTTATGGAGTATTGGCAACTTTTGTTCGTCTGTCTTATAACGACGGTTATACTACTGCGGAGGTTACCTTTTCTCAAGCGGTCCTCGGCTTGCTAGGTCTTATCATACTTCATGGTTTTAGTAAAAATAAACAGGTAAGTAAAGAAAAAAAATACACTTTAAAAGATAAAGTATATTTAGTTTTGTGTGGAACATCTTTTGGTCTTACCAGCACCTTTTATTATTTAGCTGTTCATTACGGAATCCCTGTATCCATATGCATAGTTTTACTTATGCAAGCGGTATGGATGGGTGCATTAGTGGATTTTATTGTAAATCGTAAGAAACCTACACTTGTTGAAATTGTAGCCATTTTAACCATTCTTTTGGGTACTTTATTAGCAACCAATCTTATTAATGAATCTCACGTTCATTTGAATGCAACAGGTGTAATTTTTGGAATTTTAGCAGCACTATCCTATACTTTTTCTATGTTTACGTCCAATAAAGTAGCCTTATCTATGCCCTCTACTTTGCGGTCTGTTTATCTGCTAGTAGGAGCCACCCTTATGGTTTCATTGATTTGGGCTCATGCGCTGATAACTGAACCGTTCCATTTTTCAATATTCTATAAATGGGGTATTATATTAGCTGTTTTCGGAACTATTCTTCCTCCATTTTTATTTACCAAAGGTATGCCGGTGGTGGGAATCGGAATAGGAAGTATAATCGCTTCCTTGGAACTTCCGGTTTCTGTTATGATGGCGAAATTTATGCTTAGCGAAAAAGTAACTTCCCTGCAATGGGTGGGCATTGTACTTATCCTTATCGCTATTGTTTTACTTAATTTAACTTTTATCCTTCCCAAAAGATTAAAAAAATAAAAAATTCAAAAAAATAAAAATAAGATAAAAATAAGGAACTTTTTAACTTACAATAATTTTCATGTAAAAAATATTTTTTATCGCTTGCTTTTCGCCTTTATGCGTCCCGGTAAATATTGTTTCTCATTGATATTTTAAATAACTTGCAAGACAATGAAACAGGATACATTAAAACATAAAGGAAAGAGAAATAAACTAATTAATTTACTTAAGCAAAAAGGAATAAATGATGAAATTGTATTAAACGCCCTAAATAAAATTCCTCGTCATCTTTTTATAGATTCAATATTTGAAGATCTGGCTTATGAAGACCGAGCTTTTCCAATATTATCCAATCAAACGATTTCCCATCCATTTACAGTAGCTTTTCAAACTCAATTATTACACGTTCAGAAAGGAGAAAAAGTTTTAGAAATTGGAACGGGTTCCGGATACCAAACTTCTGTTTTAGTAGCTTTAGGAGCACAAGTCTTTACCATTGAAAGACAAAAAGAATTATTTGAATTCTCCAAAAGAATCCTTAAAAAAATTAATTTCACTCCTAAACATCAAATTTTTGGCGATGGATATTTAGGTCTTCCTTCTTTTGCTCCTTTTGATAAAATTATAGTGACAGCGGGGGTTCCCACCATGCCTAAAAAGTTATTGGAGCAATTAGCAGTTGGAGGGGTCATGGTTATTCCTATAGGTGAAAAAGAGCAAAAAATGTATACCGTTCTAAAATTAGATGAAAATACATTTGAGACTATGGAGTTTGGAGATTATCAATTTGTTCCTATGTTAGAAAATAGAGTGATTGAATAAAAAATCGATTGGTTTCAATTGATAATTTTAAACCGTATCTATTTTACTATAAAGCATTATGTTTTAATAATTTGAAAAAGTATAATATAATCTAATCTAATTTTCTTATTAACAATTGATCTAAAAAAAATCATTTTCAAGATACTCACCAAGAAGCATAAATTTCATAAGAAACGTATAGATAACGTTAGATCGCTTGATTCTCTAAAATGTATTATACAAAAAAGAGTATCTTTGTTTTACTAAATTTCTAAATATGGTCCATTATTTATTAAGAGAACCTAAGTCAGCTACCGAGACGCCTTCATTAATACTTTTACTGCATGGGTATGGAAGTAATGAGCAAGATTTGTTCAGTTTTGCAGAAGAATTACCCGATGATGCCTACGTAATTAGTTTACGAGCCATACGAGAAATTAGCATGGGTGGATATGCCTGGTACGATTTAGATTTTAATTCAGGAGCCAAAATGATTAATTCCGACCAGGCCATTGAATCGAAAAAAATTATTATGAAATTTTTGGATCAAATCCAAACTAAATATCCTTTCGATACTAATTCCATAACCTTGTTAGGTTTTAGTCAAGGAGCAATCCTTTCCTTTTCATTAGCATTACACCATCCTAAAAGGTTTAAAAAAATAGCCTGTTTAAGTGGATATCCGGATCCGGAATTATTGAAAGACGTAAACATGGGAGATGATTTTTCACAATTGGAATTTTTCTTTTCACATGGAAAAGAAGATCCTATTATTCCCATTCAATGGTCTCGTCAATTCAAATCAATATGTGAAGAATTAGATTTAGATTATGAATATCATGAATACAATGAAGGTCATGGCATAAATTCTGAAAACTATTATGATCTTTTAAATTTTTTGCAATAAGATGAAAATTGGAATTGTTTGTTATCCTACGTTCGGTGGGAGCGGGATAGTTGCCACCCAATTAGGAATGGAGATGGCCGCATTAGGTAATGAAGCTCATTTTATAAGCTATAGCATTCCGGCAAAGCTGGATGTCACTTTGCCTAATGTATATTTTCATCAAGTTTGCGTTAAACAATATCCTTTATTTGAATATCAACCCTTTTCCTTAGCATTGTCTACAATCATTGTAAATGTTGCAGAAACTTACGGATTAGATTTGCTGCATGTGCATTATGCAATACCTCATGCCTATGCAGCCTATTTTGCCAAGCAAATTTTAAAAGAGAAGGGTGTTGACTTACCGGTAATCACTACCTTACACGGTACAGATATTACTTTGGTAGGAAGTCATCCCATTTATAAATCCGGTGTCGAATTTTCGATCAATAAATCCGATTATATAACCTCAGTTTCCCAAAGTTTAAAACAAGATACTTTTGAGGCATTTACTATAAAAAAAGACATTGAAGTAATTCCGAATTTTATTGATAATTCTGTTAAAATATCAAGCCCGTGTATCCGAAAGAATTTTGCTTCTGAAGATGAAAAATTACTTATCCATGTATCTAACTTGAGAAAAATTAAACGCATTGATGATGTAATGTCGATTTTCAATCTGGTACAAAAAGAAGTTAAATCGAAACTTTTGATTGTTGGAGAAGGACCGGAGACAGAAACTATTGAGCATTTAACTAAAGTATATCATTTGGAGGATAAAATCAAAACGTTGGGAAAAATGGTTGATGTATCTTCAATTTTAAGTATTGCAGATCTATTTTTATTACCTTCTGAACAAGAAAGTTTCGGATTGGCAGCCTTAGAAGCAATGGCCTGTGGCATACCTGTTATTTCAAGTAATGCCGGGGGAATTACGGAAGTTAATAAAGACGGTTTTTCAGGATTTGTATCACCTGTTGGTGACGTTCCTTCCATGGCAAAGAATGCCATTAGGCTGCTGAAAGATGAAAAAATGCTTTCACTTTTCAAAAAACAAGCGAAAGATCAAGCTTTACTTTTTGATAATTCTAAGATAATTCCTATATATAAAGAATTGTATGACCGAGCATTGGGCAATCATAACTAAATAGTTGAATTTACATACTTATCAACCCAATCAGCTGAAAAAAATAACATTTATATTCGGGTCTTTAATCCATGAAGAATGCGCTAATTTATGTAAACAGATGAAGCCTATAAAATAATTACCTGAAAGGCTGCTGTATTGTTCTTCGATGGACTCAAAATCATCAAAACCGGAAAATTGATCGTGATATCTCACATAAACCTTATAAATTTTAGTATCTACTAATTGTAATTGTTTATTTAGATGAATATATTTCTTGTTTTCATATCTGTAATCATACGTTAAAGCTGAAATATCAGAAAGCACGGCAGATCCGGTGGGTTTATCTCCCGCACCTTTACCGATCATCAGTTGCTTTTCAGAAAAAGCACTTTCTAAAACCACTCCATTGTATTCATAATTTACATGAGCTAATGTATTTTCTTTTTCTATAAAAGTAGGAGCACAAAAGCCCGTAATTTCATTATTATTTTTATTGCATCTTGCTATTAACTTGATTGTTAAATTTCTTTGACGAGCAAATTCCAAGTCAAAATCACTAATTCTTGATATTCCAAAATTAAATATAGATTCCGGTTTAGTAATAAGTCCAAAAGCATGAAAAAGAATAATACACAATTTATATTTAGGATCAATTCCTTCCACATCTAAGGTAGGATCTGATTCTGCGAATCCTTTATCTTGTGCTTCTTTTAAAACGACAGGATAAGAAAGTTTTTCATGGATCATTTTGGTTAAAATGAAATTGGTAGAACCATTAAAAATTCCCGATACCGATGTTAATAAATCATTATCATAATATTCTTCTAAATTTCTGATGATGGGAATACTGGCGCAAACAGAGGCTTCATAGAGTAGGGGAACTTGGTATTCTTTTTCCAACTTTAGAAGTTCAGGTAAATGTTCGGCAATCATTTTTTTATTTGCCGAAACTACAGCTTTTCCGTTTTTCATGGCCTCTGAAACAATATCAAAAGCAGCATCAGCGTCATCTATTAATTCGACAATAACTTCAATTTCAGGATCCGATAATAACTCGTATTTATCAGTAGTAAAATACTTTTTATCGATTGATCTCGGTTTATCGGGATGTTTAATACATATTTTTTTAATATTTGCATCTACACTTTCGGCTTCTTCTAACACTTTATACAATCCAGTTCCCACACATCCAAATCCAAAAATTCCTAATTTAAGTTTATTTCTTATCATTCAATTATTCAATTTATAAAATTAACCGTTAATCTAAAGCTTGTTTGATATCATTAATCAGGTCATCAACATTTTCAATTCCAACCGATAAACGAATTAAAGAATCTTGAATTCCTGTTTCTTTACGAACTTCAAGAGGGGTTGATTTATGGGTCATGGTGGCAGGATGGCTACCCAAACTCCTAACATCGCCTAAATTTTCAGCTAAAAGGAAAATTTTGGTACGGGTTAAAAAATCTTTTGCCGCTTCTAAAGTATCGTCTTTTAAACTAAAAGATACCATTCCGCCAAACCCTTTTTGTTGTTTGGCCGCAATATGATGGTTGGGATGATTTTTTAATCCTGGATAATATACTTTATCTACTTTGGGATGTGTAGTTAAAAATTCAGCAATTTTTTGAGCATTTTGTGAATGTTTTTCCATACGCAGAGATAGAGTTTGAATTCCGCGTAAGGTTAACCAACTATCAAAAGGAGAGAGTACCCCACCTGAGGTATTTTGTAAATATTTTAATTCTTCGGCTATTTTAGGTTCTTTCACAACTATAAATCCGGATAAAACATCTCCATGTCCTGAAAGATATTTAGTTCCACTGTGTACAACAATATCTGCTCCTAAACGTATCGGTTGTTGTAAAGCAGGAGATAAAAATGTATTATCTACAATTAATAATGCTCCCACTTGTTTGGAAATTTTAGCGATTTCTTCAATGTCGGATATTTTTAAAGTTGGATTTGTAGGGGTTTCCAGCCAAATGAAGCGAGTTTTATTTGAAACTGCTTGTAAGACATTTTGAATATCAGTCGTATCAATAAATTTAGAGGTTACACCAAATTTATTATAAACTGTAGTAACTATTCGATAAGTACCTCCATAAACATCATTTACAGCGATAATTTCATCCCCTTGTTTTAATAACTTTAAAACACAATCCGTTGCAGCCAATCCCGATGAAAAAGCAAATCCGGCAATACCGCCCTCTAATTCAGCAATGGCTTGTTCTACAACTTTACGAGTAGGATTAGCCGTTCTTGTATAAGCAAATCCTTTATTCACATCCGGTTCTTCCTGAACATAAGAAGAGGTTTGGTAAATAGGAGTAGAAATAGCTCCGGTAAGTACATCAGGAGTAGAAATATGTACTAATTTTGTTTCTAATTTCATGACTAGGTTGTTTTTTCTAATTAATAAATGCCTTAAAATTCATTAATCATCATAAAACAACTTATACAAGATTCCCATTTAAATGCTAAATTATGAATTAGCTTCTTTATGTAGGTCGAAAGAAGCTCGTATTATTTGTATTTGTATGTAAGCTGTTTCGACTTATCTTTCCTTTACGGTTGGATGCAGCACCTACTCATATAAGAGGGTTGCTAAGGTATCATAGGGCCAATTCCCTCCACCTTTCTTGATAAGTAATTTTATTAATGATCGTTAAATATATTACAAAGATACGTTTTATTTTTTAATTTCCAATAAAAAACGATATTATTATAATATTTATAAAGGTAATGTATCTTTATTAATCATTATAATATAAGATATAAAGCATGCTAAATATAAATGAATTTACCGACAGAAGCATTTAAATAACCGTCGAAATTAATTCTAAGTTTAAAAAAATACAATTTTTTGCAATGGTAACTAATTTATATTAAGATCAATAATAATATTATATAATGTAAATGATCTTTTAATAACCCATTTATTTACTACTGATTTTATTTATTGGTAAGCTTTTTTAAAACGTTTTCAATCATTTGCATTCGGCTGTCTAATTTTTGTGAAGCAGCATCTAATGTAAACCCTTCTTCCAATAATTCTTTTATTAGAATCATTTTTTTAATATTTTCATAATTGTATCTTCTGTTTTTTCCTTCCTGTTCTGTAAGACTTTTGATAATTCCTTTATCTTCCCAATACCTAATTTGTCGGGTAGGAATTCCCGTTATTTGAGAAACTTCGCCAATGCCCACAATTAATTGCTCTAAAAATTTAAAATCGAAAGATAAATGATTGGTTTCATTCATTTTGTAAATTATTTACATTATTTGAAGTAAATATACAAAATAAAAGTTAAATTTGTAATTGTAAATAATTTGCATAAAATGTAAATATTTAACAATAAAATATAATTAAAATTTAAATACTATGTTCATAGACAAAAATGTTATTATAACCGGCGCTACAGAAGGAATAGGCTTGGGAATTGCTCGTGCTTTCGCCCAACAAAGAGCAAATCTTGTTCTAATTGCCAGAGATTCTCAAAAATTAAATAACATCAAAGAAGAATTTTCGTTGTATCATGTAACTGTTTCTCTGATTTCTGCGGATTTGACGGAAATTGAAAAATTATCTTCAGTTGGTAAACTAATTTTAGAAAAAGTAAAGACAGTTGATGTGTTAATTAATAATGCAGGAATCGGTCGTTTTAATCCTTTTGAAGAAACATCTGAAGATTTATTAGATAAACACATTAATCTCAATATGAAAGCGCCTTATATGCTGACTCAAAATTTGTATCAATCTTTGAAAAAATCCAAAGGAAATATAATTAATATTTCATCTTATTTTTCACACAGAATGTTACCGGGAAGAGAATCTACTGCTTACTCCATGACTAAGGGCGGTATAGATTCATTTACTAAATCATTGGCTTTTGAGGCAGGTAAAGATGGAATTCGGGTTAATGCTATTGCTCCGGGAAGTATTGATACGCCGCTTCTACGATATAATTTAGAACAGCTTAGCGAAGAAGGGAAAACAAATTTTCATACAATGATTAAATCTATATATCCGATGGGAAGTATTGGAACGGTAGAAGATATTGGGGCGGCTGCTGTTTTCCTGGCATCCGATCAAGCCCAATGGATTACCGGAACGATTCTACCGGTTGATGGTGGATTAACAACTAATTAGTTAATAAAAGGTAGCATAAAAAATATAAAAAAACCAATCCGTTTTGGGATTGGTTTTTCAAGTCTATTTATAGTACAATATTGACAATTCGTTTAGGCACTACAATAATCTTTTTAGGTTGTTTGCCGTCAAGATAATTCGGTGTTTTTTCATGAGACATTACTGCTTCTTCAATTTCTTTAGGAGTAGCGGAAATAGGCATTTCAATTTTAAAACGTACTTTTCCATTAAAACTAACCGGATATTCATGTATTTCGGAAACAAGATATTCAGCGTTAAATTCAGGGAATGCTTGAAATTCAATGCTGTTTTCATGTCCTAATTTTTCCCATAGCTCTTCTGAAATATGTGGAGCATAAGGAGAGATTAAAATGCACAAAGATTCTAAAATTTCTCTTTTATAACATTTTATTTTTACCAAATCATTGGTAGCAATCATAAAAGAACTTATGGATGTATTGAAAGAAAAGTTATCCAAATCCTCTTTAACTTTTTTTATTAATTGATGAATTATTTTTTGTTCTTCTTTAGTAGGTTTTTCATTTGATACAAAGAAAGTTTCTCCTTCACCGGAATGATACAGTTTCCAGAATTTTTTTAAGAATCCATGAACTCCGCTAAGTCCTTGAGTATTCCAAGGTTTAGCCTGTTCAATAGGTCCTAAAAACATCTCATACATACGTAAGCTGTCGGCCCCGTATTCATCACAAACATCATCCGGATTAATAACATTGTAGTAAGATTTTGACATCTTTTCTACTTCTCTCCCGCATATAAATTTACCTTCTTCAAGAATAAACTCTGCATTTTTGAATTCATCCCTCCAATTTCTTAATTTTTCTAAATCAACTTCATCCGTTGTTCCTTTAAGAAGTTTTACATCAATATGCAGAGGAGTGGTATCTTGTGCTTCATGTAATAAATTGTAAGAGATGAAGTTATTAGTTCCGTTAATTCGGTAGATATAAGCACTTTGACCTAAAATCATCCCTTGATTAATTAATTTTTGGAACGGTTCTTCTTGGGCACAGTATCCATAATCTTTTAAAAATTTATTCCAAAAACGTGAATACAATAAATGTCCCGTAGCATGTTCACTTCCTCCAATATATAAATCTACATTTTCCCAATAATTTATTTTTTTAGTATCCGCAAAGCAAGAATGGTTAGTTGGATCTGTGTATCTTAGAAAATACCAGGAACTTCCGGCCCAACCGGGCATTGTATTCAAATCTAAAGGAAAAATAGTGGTATGATTAATACGGTTGTTACTTACAACTTGTTCATTTTCAGTGTCCCAAGCCCATTGTGCAGCACGTCCCAACGGAGGGTCTCCGTCTTCAGTGGGCAAATATTTTTCAACCTCCGGAAGAAGTAAAGGTAGTGCAGATTCCGGTAAAGCATAGGGAATATCATTTTTATAATATATAGGAATAGGTTCCCCCCAATATCGTTGACGAGAAAAAACGGCATCTCGTAATCGGTAGTTGGTAGTTCCGTGCCCGATTTTCATTTTTTCAATTTCTGCAATAATTTTAGCTTGAGCATCTTTAACAGTCAATCCGTCTAAAATTTGGGAATTGATACAGATTCCTTCTTTAGAAGAAAAAGCCTCTTCTTGAACATCGGTTCCTCCTTTAATTACTTCAACAATCGGAAGTCCAAAATGTTTAGCAAATCGATGATCGCGCTCATCATGAGCAGGAACAGCCATTATGGCACCTGTTCCATATCCATATAATACGTAATCTGCAATATAAATAGGAATTTTTTTATGAGTAAAAGGATTTATAGCATAAGCTCCGGTAAATTGTCCTGAAACAATTTTAGCATCTGCGATTCGCTCCCTTTCCGATCGTTTGGTGCTTTGATCTTTATATTGGTTTACGGCTTCGTAATAAGTTCCGGTAGTAATTTGATCCACAAGAGGATGTTCAGGAGCCATAACCATATAAGTAGCACCAAATATTGTATCCGGACGAGTGGTGAAAATTGTAACGGTTGCCTCGGAATCAGCAACAGCAAAATTGATTTCTGCTCCTAAAGATTTTCCGATCCAATTACGTTGACTTTCTTTGATTGATTCGCTCCAATCGATGGTTTCCAATCCGGAAAGAAGTCTTTCAGCATAAGCGGTGATCCGCATGGACCATTGCATCATGCTTTTTTGATAAACAGGAAATCCTCCCCGTTCAGAAACTCCATTTACTACTTCATCATTTGCCAGAACCGTACCTAAGGCCGGACACCAGTTAACGGTTGTTTCTGCACGATAAGCCAATCGATAATTTAAAAGAATATGTTGTTTTTTTTCATCTGAAAAACGATTCCAATCTTCAGCCGAAAATATTTCAATTGGTGAGGTACAGGCATTTATTTTAGCATTACCTTCCTTTGAAAAAATATCTACTAATTCAGTAATAGGACGAGCCTCTTGCGAAGCAGTATTGTAATATGAGTTAAAAAGTTGGATGAATATCCATTGGGTCCATTTGTAATAGTCGGGATCAGATGTTCTCATTTCACGATTCCAGTCAAAAGAAAATCCCAATTTTTTCAACTGATTGTTATATCCTGCTATAACATTGTCTTTATTATCTATACCCCCGTTGATATTAACTTCTGTGGTTATCGCCGGATGTTGGCCTGTTTGAATAGCATATTGTTCGGCAGGAAGCCCGAAACTGTCATAACCAATGGGATGAAGTACATTAAAACCTTGGTGGCGTTTAAACCTTGCATAAATATCAGAGGCAATATAACCCAGTGGATGACCTACATGTAAACCTGCTCCCGAAGGATACGGAAACATATCCAACACATAAAACTTGGGTTTATCTGTATGGTTTGAAGCAGCAAATGTTTGTTGCTCTTTCCATTTTTTTTGCCATTTTTTTTCGATTTCCTGAAAATTATATTGCATGGGTAAAATTGAATTAATTTTTTGCAAAGGTAATGATTTATTCAATTTTTAAATTGTATTTCAGCTCAAAGCATACGTATTAATTACAATAGTAAAAAAAAAGATATATGATATGAAATATATATAATAATTCTTACAAACTTACTTACGCTTCAATATAATAAAATTTCTTAGACTGTAAAATTTATCGGAACTTTCCCATGCAACTGTTTTCAATTTATTTTCCATTTCCGGCCATACTTCATTATTTTTTAAAGTTTCAATCATAATCTCCCGGCTGTTAACATTAGCATAATAGATGCGAAGCCAATATAAATCTTCCTCTAGATTTTCCTCTTGAATTTGTTCCTCTATGATTTTAAATAAATTCTCGGGAATATTGAAATCGCCTTTGCACCCAAAATTACCGATATATACCTTCCATTTGTTGCCTTTAATCTCCCATTCTTCAATTCCGATTTGATCATCATTAGTAATTTGCCAAAAAGCAGATAAAAATACATGAAATGAATTAGTTACAAAATTTTGAAAAGCATTTTGTATGGCACTAATTTTATTTTTACCAATACCTAAGTAGCTTTCCGAGATAGTTTTTTTACTGGCTAAAAGTAAGGTTATATCTAAACGTATACTGGCTCCGTTTTCATATTCTTTAAAATCAAATGTTTCAGCACGCATGGCAGGAAGTTGTTCATCAACCAAAAGCCAGTCTTTATATTCAATGCTGGGTAGGTCATGAGCAAGAAGCATATTAGCGAGAATTTCTTGAGGTGACATAGATTATTTTTTTTCAAAATTACATAATATCTTTTTTAATACTACAACTAGTACAAGTACGTAACTCACGAATACCGCTTCATATATTTATCATAAATCGCATTGATTCTATAAAAATATTTTGATACAAAATTTTAATAGACAATTATAAGTAATTTATATTATGTTTATTATGTATATTAAATTTAAAATTATCAATTCTACAATATAATTAATTCAAAATATTAATTTTTTTAATTGTAAAACCTTTATGTGTATATTTAATAAAAATAAAATAATATATTTGTTGCTTTAATTCAAAATAATCATTTAACTATGAGAAAATTATACTTAATACTTCTTATAGGGGCTAATTCTATATTTACTTCTGCACAAACAAGTAGAATTGTAGGGCCGGGAGGTGTTCCCGGTGCTGTTTTATGGATGAAAACAGTCCCTGAAACAAAGAATCTTAACGGTAGATATCTTTGGAAAGATTTTTCTGGAGATTCTTTACGGCTGAATTACTATGATAGTAGTGGAGAGTATATAGTTGAATGGAATCCATTCGGGAGGTCCATTAATTTTAATCCTTCAATACTTTTAACCAATCCATATTCGAGTAAGGAAATTCAAATAAAAAGTGGGAATTTATCTACGGCTACTATTTTAGGTACTTATGCCGAGGCCAATTTATCAGGAAATAAATTTGAATATCCGGACTATATTTTCACACTTAACGGGGTGGAGGGAAAAGGATTTGTCTTAAATAAAGATAAAATCATTCATAGTGATGAAAGCAACAAAGGAGTTTTAGACTATGGTTCTGAAGAAGGCTATGATTTAATGTATCATCCAAGCGGAAATTCAAATTCAGGTCTAACGGCTTATCAAGAAAAGACCATGCGTTTGTTCACTTATTTTCGTGCAAATAAACGAGCAACTAACGTATGGGGTGAAAGAATGAGTTCTACCTTATCCATAGGAGAAAAATTTTATTCATTCAATAAATATAACAATTCGACTTATAATACAGATCTTTTTGATCCTAATTCGATATACAGAGCGTACATGCCGGAATTAATCATGTACGATCGTATATTAAATCCGCTTGAAAAAATTAAAGTAGAATCGTATTTAGCCTTAAAATACGGTTTTATGTTAGAAAATTCCTTGATAAATAGTTATGATAAATTACTATGGGACAAAGATGAGAATGTAAAGTATAATCATCGAGTTACAGGTATTTACAGAGATGATATAAGTGGATTATATCAACGAAGAAGTACCACATCCTATGAAGAAAGTCCTTATTTTACTTATTCAGCACAAGGAGACTCCTATGATGAAGCTAATAATTACAATTTACCCAATAAAAATAAATTATTGGTTATTGAAAAATTCCCGGCTAATTCCTTGTCTGATTCTGAATATATGATTTGGGGTGATAATAACAATGATATTAAAACATCTCAGATTGAAAGCATTGCCGGAATGAATATCATGAATCGTCGATGGTTAGTAAATACCGGTAATATCAGTAATACAGAAGAAAAAGACGTAATTTGGAAATTGCCTGAAAATTTAGAAGCAGTAAAAGAAAAATATAAGTTTTCTCAAGTAAAAATGGTTAATGATCGCAGCAAAGATTCTGAGACAGCGATCATGTATACTCAAGATCCCTTGAAAGGATATGAAGGTCATGCCTCTTTAACTTTAGGCAATCCTTTTGGAGGAGTTATGTTAAAGTTCGGTACAAAAGAGGTTACAAATCAACAAAAACCAAGTGCTGATTATGGAGTATTCATAGATCATCAAGGAAAAGTATTTACCATTATTAGAGGTATAGTAACACATTATATCAATCACAAAGTAAATGTTGGAGATCGGGTACAAATCGATAAAACTAAAGATGATTTTATCATACGATTTAACGGATATGCCCCTCCAATTCCAGGGTTAGACTCTCCCAATATACCTTTGGATAAGGAAGATATAGATCAACCATTCCATGTCAGTCTGGTCATGTATAAGTGGAATTTAGAATCGATTGTCAAAGATGTAAGGACCGGAGGATTTGTGAATAGCGGTAACAAAGTTGAATTAGGATATATTCAACATCGCGCGGAAGAATTCTCGGAATATAAAGACGGAAGAACATATCTTTTAATTGACCGATCAGGAAAAGGAGATTTTAAATTAGAAAATACCGATTTTTATTTATCGGATGAATACGATCCATACAGACAAAAAATAATATTTAATAATGTATTCTTTGATACGGATTACAACGGAAAAGATGTATTTACTTTCGGATACCGACCAACCAATATAATTGCAAAAATAAATAAAAGCAATCCAACCTGTGATGCTTCTTCTCATAGTAATAATGACGGATCCGTACAAGTGAAAATTCTTAGAGGAGATGAAGGATTTGAATATGAACTAGTCGATAAAAATGATATGGAAGTAAAAAAATCCGGAGTATTTTATGGTAAAGATTTAAATTTAAGCGGACTTTCAACCGGTGAATACACCTTGAGATTAAAAGAATTGGGTGGTTTCAATATTTTATCCGATTCTACCGGTGTGGAAGCAAAAGCACATAGTATACAAAGTATCGATTGGGATAGAGGAGGATTTTTTGAAACAACTATTAAAGGTACCAATCAAAATTTCCAGATGGGATTAACTCTTAATCCAAGATCGAATTCAGTAGCCGACATTGCAATCCATGCAGGATTTGAAATCAATCAAGGACGCATATATATAATAAAAGACTATGTAAAAAGTAACACGCCTTTAGCAAATGTTGTGCTTAAGGAAGGTGATCGAGTTCAAATATATAAAGACTTTAATGAAAGACAATCGCCGTATAAAGTATACTATAAAATAAACGGTGAAACCTTTTATACGGAATATATCACCCTTTACCATTTCTTTGCAATTAAATTAAACAATAATGTGGGAGGTGTTTATAATATAAGAAACACAGACGGATTTAATGAATCTCAACCTAATTATTGGAAGTATCAAGGAGCTCATTCTTATCCAAAATCCGAAAATCTATCTAAGAGTATATTGGAACAAACAATCATTTTGAAAGATGATTGTACAAAAGAGGAAGAAGCAGAAAATCAAGACATACCGGTTAAAACCAATAAAAATGTTCAATTTTATTATAAAGATTTTAAAAACAAATCAGAAATAACCGGTACTATTAAGTTAAAACAACCATCCGGAATAATGATTTCAGTATTCGACTTTTCAGGAAATATGGTTTTGAATAAACATATGAACAAAATCGATACTGAACATACCTTCGATCTTACCGGACTTTCCAAAGGTGTGTATATAGTGAAAATATTTTCCGAAGAAGGTGAATTTACCAAGAAGATTTCAATAAACTAAATTACTAAAATAAGTACATCATTATGAAATTAAATTCAAAGCAAGCCCGTTTTGTTTCACTCGTGTTACTATCCACGATGGCATTACAGAGCTTTTCCCCATATATTCCTTTAATTGAACATAAGAAGTATGAATTAAGGGAGAAACGTTTAGTACTTACTAAGCATTCTGAAACCGTTGATGAGAATTCTGAATCTGGAAACCCTCAAAAATCGGTGATGAGTAAAGGTGAGGAAACCCAAAAAAATAGTAAATCAGAAAAATTAATTACTTCAAAGTCTATTCTTTACAGTGCTAATATTTCAGAAGGAGTAATCGGTACTTTAGAGAATAAAATTTTTGATAATCCGGAAGATAATATTTTCACGATATATCTGGATCAAAAACCGCAGCAGGATCAAAAAGTATATTTGAGTTATGAATTATATGGAGTTTCCGATAAAAACGGAATTTCCAAAAGTATCAACGACCGAATGAGCAGAGGAGGATATTTAGTGAAAAAATATTCCGGATGGACTCATCAAAAAGAAGAAATTAATTCAGATTGGCTGAAAACCGGTGATAATACGATTCAATTTGCTATTCCGCAGGATGCCGGATACGGATATAAAATAAAGAACTTAAAAATTGAAGTAGAAAAACAAGAATCTCCTGTAGGTACTATTACCTGGGAGGCATTTGCTTTTGAAGGAGGAGATACCTATGTAAAAGGATATTTTGCAGACGGAAAAGATCGCAAATTAGTTATTAATAATACCGAAACTTCGACCTGTCAAGGTGAATTTGAAGTTGTACTTTCCGGTAAAGTTTCTACCGTTGAATTGGTTACCGAAGGAATTAAAAATGTCAGAGATTCCAAAATTGTAACCGGAAAACAAGATTACTCGTATCCCTTGCAATCTAACACAGCACAAGAGCAAATATGGTTTAAAAAAGATAAGACAAATAATAAAATACATCTTTTAGGAGCTGAATTGAGTGTAAATGGTAAGAATTTGTTAAGTGACAAGCAAATACTGATTCGAGGATTAAGAAGTATTGACATTCCCGCACTGGATATGGGTATGAAAAATGTGACGGGGAAAGCAGACGGGTATAAATTTTTACCTCATGGAGAGCATTTCAATGAAGGGGCAATACTCAAGTTGGCTTACGACCGCTCTAAAATTCCGAACGGCTATACCGAAAAAGATATCCGTACTTTCTATTTTGATTTGGAAAGCCATCATTGGGTAGCTTTGGAACGAGACAGTATAGATACCAAAAATCAAGTAATCATATCCCGAACTACTCATTTCACGGATATGATTAACGGGGTGATACAAGTACCGGAATCGCCGGAAACTAATGGTTTTACACCCACAACCATGAGCGATATTAAAGTTGCCGATCCGTTGTCAAAGGTGAATTTAATAAGCGCACCCACTGCCAATAATCGTGGATCCGCAGCGTTAAGTTATATCTTTGAAATGCCTCCCGCTCGTAATGGAATGAGTCCATCTCTAGGTATTCAATATAACAGTGATGGAGGTAGCGGATGGTTAGGCGAAGGCTGGGATATGAATATTCCGAGTATAACAGTAGATACTCGTTGGGGAGTACCGAGATACGATACTTCAAAAGAAACCGAAACCTATACGATGGATGGAACCCAGTTGGTAACCCTGGGAGCCGATGGAAATACGTCCATAGCCCACAGAGGAGAAAAAATAGCCAGAAAATCGGATCGATTATTTTATTCCAGAAAAGAAGGGAGCTTTGCTACCATTCAAAGGAAAGGAACTAATCCGGGAAATTATACCTGGGAAGTTACCAATAGAAAAGGGGTTAAATATACTTACGGAGGAAATGGAGGAATACTTAAAGGAACTGTTACCGATATATCCGGAAAGAGCAAAGACGTAATTACGGAATGGAAAGTTTCCAGAGTAGAAGAACTTCACGGAGATTGGATTGAATATATTTATGAACAAGTGGAAGAACCGGTAAAAGGAGGTTTGAAATCCAAAGCTTTATATCTTAAAGAAGTACATGCCGGTAACAAAGGACAAAATGCGCATACAGTAGTTAAATTTACTTCTGCTAAAACTAAGCAAAAAGAAACAAATTCAGCTCGATATGGATTTTTTACCTCTTCTAATCGCTTACTTACCCATGTTGAGATAGATTTTGAAGGAAGTAAATTAAGAGAATATGAATTAAAATATAAATCCGGAGCGTTTTATACAGATCTTTTAGATCAGATAACGCACAAAGACGATCAAGGAAAAGAATTTACTTCCAATCGTTTTGAATATTATGATGATGTTAAATCTCAAGAGGGATATATAGCCTTTAGTCAAAATGAAGAAACTTGGGCAAAAAAAGGAGAAAAGATAAACGAAAGTTCCACAACATCGTATGGAGGATCTTTTTATGCCGGGATAGGTCTTAATAAAGGCGATGTCATCTTTAATAGTGGTACCATAGGAGGAAGCTATAGTTATAGTAATAGTGTAACCGAGGGTAAATCAATTTTTATAGACATCAACGGTGATGGTTTAACGGATAAAGTATACCAAAAAAATGGAGTATTATATTATGAACCTCATTTGCTAACACCTCTAAAAGGAGAAAAATTTGGTAAACCTTTAGCCATAAAAGGTGTAAACAAATTCTCTAAAACCAAATCAACCAGCACTAATACCGGTGGATCAGCCAAAGTAGGGAAGTGGATGGCTGCGGTGACAGTTGGAGTAAGCGGAGGTACAACAAATACAACAACAACGGTTTACTTTTCTGACGTAAACAGTGATGGATTGATCGATATAGTTTCCAATGGAAAAGTTTATTTTAATCGAATTATTCGAGATAAAGACGGAAATCTTATACCCAACTTTTCTTTAGAAAGCGCTACAACTCCAAGCCCGATTATGGGTGGAGGAACTATTGACAGTTCTGATACTGCGGTAGATCCTCAAGAACAAAAAGATCTTATTTATAATTCTCCACTTTATGATGTTGTAAAAGTATGGGAAGCACCTTTTGACGGGAAAATAAGAATAGAAGGAAATGTACA
This sequence comes from Apibacter sp. ESL0432, assembly GCF_019469225.1. Lineage (NCBI taxonomy): Bacteria > Pseudomonadati > Bacteroidota > Flavobacteriia > Flavobacteriales > Weeksellaceae > Apibacter > Apibacter sp. ESL0432. Next base: position 821,194 of record NZ_CP048266.1, read on the forward strand.
ATTACAAGCACCAACGGGAGATTACGATACTGAAGAATATGAAAAAGCCGACGGTGTAAGGGTTGCTATCCAATATAAAGGAAAAGAAAAATGGAATAAGAGTATAAACAAAGGTGATTTTACTAATTATCCTGCCAATATAAAATTATCCGAGACTATAAAAAAAGGAGATAAAATTTATTTCCGAGTACAATCCGGAAACCAGGAAATGTCTAATGGAAGCTTTGATCAAGTACAATGGAATCCTGTTATAACCTACGAACAAACCGCCCTTGCTGAAGCAGACTTAAACAGTATAAATCCTGACGGGCAAAAAATGTATCGTTTTCCATCCTCAGAATCCCACATAGCTTCACAGGATGTAGCTACCAGTGTCGGTGATTTTAAAAAAGCCGTAATATTTGGAACTTTTGAAAAACCGATCACATCTGATGACGTTACGGTAAAAGTTATTCAAACCAATGACAGTCGTTCCGAAGAAGTTATAGTTTATGAAAAAACATTCAGTTGGAACGAATCTCATCAAGGTAATTTGGAAATACCTGTACCTGAAGGCAAAAATTGGACAAACTTTTATTTTACTTTGAGTTCACCCAGCCAAGTGAATTGGAAAAAAATTAGTTGGAAACCACAGATAAAATTAGATGACAGCCAAGAGGCAGAACCGGGAAGTGTTAATTACAGCATTTACCATCAGAAATGGGAAGGAAATTATTATCCATTAACTTTTGAAAATGCAAGCCAAACTAAAAATATATCGCTTACATTTCAAGCGCTGGCAAATGATCCTATGAATTCTTCCGTTTTAAATGGAGATCTTGCGATTACCATTAAGAAAAAAACAGGATTATTGGGAAGATATAAAATCAGAGTTGAGAATGGAATTGTCGTTACTCCACCTTTAACGGATTTGAAAGTTGAGGCAAATGGGGCTTTAACTGAAAATATTTGGGTGGAAGCATTTACCAAGGATGCAACGATCATCAAAAATTTGAAAGCTTTAACTTTTACTTTGCAAACCGAAAACGGATTGTCGTCAAATGGATATGCAAATATTTTTGTAAAAGATTCAGACAAAGGTTTTGGACCTATGTATCGCGGATGGGGACAATTTATCTATAATGCCAATGCCGGACGTTTTGCACGTCCTATAGATGAAAAGGAATTAAAATTGCCGCAGGACGAAAATGCTGATATGGATCCTCGTACCATGATTTTTATTCCGATGGGATTAGATATTGAAACCAAAAGTTATTGGACGGGAGCAGACCGTTATGTATATACTAAAGATTCAAGCATGAGTGCATCCCGATTAGGTGAAAAAGAGGTTAAACTTACCAACCCATTGGAAGGTTTAAGTAATAAATTTACCTCTTCAGGAAATTGTCTTCAAGGATCTTCGGCAGTAGGAGTAAAGTTACTAAGTAAATCCAAAAGCACAACCAAACAATCGGGAGCTAATAAAGATGAAGGAACTTTAAAAGGGTTTGGAATAACATATAATAGTTCCGAAGGCAGTGACGAAACTCGTTTGTCATTTACCGATATGAATGGAGACGGATATCCGGATATTATAACCAAAAATAAGATACAATTCACCAATACCCGTGGAGGTTTCGACGGAGAAATTATCGATTCACGTAACGGATTTCCGGGCAATCATCGCAGCAATACCACCAGTCAGGCTTATGGTTTAGGAGCTAATCCTATATCTGCGGCTGCCCTTTTTACCAAAAAACAGAGTTCGGAACAACAAAATTCTCAAGATTCTAAAGCCTCAGAATTGGGAATAAGCTCTGTAGACTTGTCTATCAGCGCTCCGAAAATGAGTGAAAATGTGGAGCATACCTTGATAGACCTCAACGGAGACGGTTTACCGGATAAAGTGTATAAAAACGGAAAAGTACGTTTGAATTTGGGGTACAGCTTTACTCCTGAAGTAGATTGGGATATAACCGAAATACAATCAGCAAAATCCGAAGCAATTTCCGGAGGCGTAGATATTCCGATAGTTGCCAAAGCTACCGATAAAGCTTCTTCAAGTTTTGCCGGAGGTGTTAATGTGACCACCGTAACCAACAATCCTACCTTTAATTTGATGGATGTCAACAGCGATGGTTTAATTGACAAAGTACGTATTAGTGACGGAAAAGCGTGGGTGTCTTTAAATAGAGGAACTAACTTTGCTCCCGAAATAGAGTGGAAACAATTAAGTCGAATTGCAAAATCAAACTCGGTAAGTGTCTCTACCCATGTAGCGTATACTTTAAACGTTATTATTCCTCCACCTTTTAATTTGAAATTTTCAATCAATCCGGGTATAAACTCTTCAACCTCTACCGGTCATACAACTTTTGAGCTTAAAGATGTTGACGGTGACGGATATCCGGATATGGTATGGACGGATAATTCGGGAAGTATAAAAGTGAAGCGCTCTACCATTGGAAGAACCAATAAATTGAGCAAAGTATCCAATTCCATAGGGGGAAAATTCATGCTTGATTATAACCGTTCCGAAGCTACTTATGAACATCCGGGAGGAAAATGGGTGTTGTCATCCGTAGAAATTGATGACGGAATTCATGATGATGGTGCTAATATGCGTACGGAATATCGCTACCTGGAAGGAAAACAAGACAGACATGAAAGAGAGTTTTTAGGTTTTGGAAAAGTTGAAAAAATTAATATAAATACCGAAAATAACAATCAAGTATATAGGAAAACCATTGAAGAATATGATGTTACGAATTACTATACTTCAGGTAATTTATTAAAAACAACCATCACCGATGCTCAAGGGAAAAAATATGCCCAAACTGAAAACAAATACTATCAATACGAAGTAAAACAAAAGGATAGAAACAATTATAGCATTTCTTCCAACATAGTATGTTCTGATGACCAAGCTTCCTTTACTCCACTACAATATACCCGCAATACGGTGTTTGAAGGTAAAGATCAAGGGATAATAACCAATGAAACCTGGTATTCGTATGACTTGGTAGATCAATACGGAGAACTATCCAACTACCGATACAGTGATAGCGGAAACTTAGGTGAAAACGGAGCAGGAAGCTATAACTATCAAACAACCATTTCCTATACCTCTAATCCTAATAAGAACATTTTCGGATTACCGGTAAAAGTTCAAGTCAAAGGATCCGGTGGAAATGTTCAAAGAGAAGTAACGGCAGAATATGATTTAAACTATGCTAATCATATTACACGAGTTCGTCAAAAACTCAATGATAAAGAAGAATCGGTAACTGATATTACTTACGACAAGTACGGAAATATTACCCAAAAAACTTTACCGGCCAATACTAAAGGCCAAAGAATGTGGTATAAATATCGATACGATAAAGATTACCATATGTATGTAGAGCGTATTGATGATGCTTATGGATATACCGGTTTATTAGAAAATTATGATTATCGTTATGGAATACCGTTAACCAGTAAAGATATCAACGGATATTTCACAGAAACCACAATAGATAATCTGGGAAGAATTGAGACCATCACCGGACCAAATGAATTGGAATTGGATTTACCTTATACCATAAAATATAAGTATAATCCGTCAGTAGTTTTAAATTCAGATGGAGACATTGAAAACCCTGCTTATGCAATAACTTATCATTACAATCCACAACACCCTACAGAGGATATAAAAACATTTAGTTTTGTTGACGGAGCAGGAAGAACCTTGCAGGTAAAAAAAGACGGAGTGATAACCAAGACCGATGCAAACGGAAGTAATCCTCAGGACGAAAAGGTACTTATTGTAAGCGGTAGAACTATGCTGGATCCATTCGGACGAGTAGTAAAAAGCTTCTATCCGATTACCGAATCGCCGGAACATGCCATAGAATTTAATCGAAACTTCGATAAAGTAAACCCAAGTGTAAGCAACTATGACCTGTTAGACCGTACCGTAGCAACTATCCTTCCGGATTCCAGTACTCAAACCACCGAGTATACAATAAATCCGACTGAAAGACAACAAGTAACCATCGTTACGGATGTTATGGGAGGAAAACAGAAAACCTATGCCAACGGATCTGGGCTTACTGTTAAAACCGAACAACTATCCGGTCCGTCAGGAATAATTACTACCCGTTATGCTTACGATGGTATTAATCAATTATTAGAAGTCATCGATACCGAGGGACAAATCACTCAATCGAAGTATGACTTAGCCGGAAGAAGAATTCAATTATCACATCCAAGTGCAGGAATTACCCGATTAAGTTACGATGCCTTAGGAAATGTAATAAGTCGTCAGACTTCCAACTTAGAAAAAACAAACCAAAAAATAGAATACGAATATGATTATACCCGATTAAAATCAATACATTATCCGGAACATCCGCAAAATAACGTTACCTACCATTACGGAAATAAAAATTCCAAATATAACCGAAAAGGAAGAGTATCTTTAGTTGAAGATGCAACCGGAGCTCAAGAGTATAAATACGGTACGTTAGGAGAAATCACCGAAGTACGCAGAACTGTGATAATTCCTAATCAAGCAATCGCTACCTACGTAACCCAAACCAAGTACGACAGCTGGAATAAACTAGAGCAGATCATCTATCCTGATCAAGAAAAAGTAGATTATATCTATAATACAGCAGGGTTACTAACCGGAATAAAAGGAAGCAAAGCTTATAGCTATGACTATGTAAATAAAATAGGGTATGATAAATTCGAACAAAGAAATTATCTTAAATATTGCAACGGCTCGGAAACCACTTATACGTATGATCCTGAAAGAAGAAGACTTAGCGATTTACAAGTTTGGGTATCACCAAAAACGCAAGGAACAGGAGTAAGAACTCAGATCATTAGTAACAAATATACCTATGACGCTGTTAGCAATGTATTGAGCGTATCCAACCAAGCCCCGCTACCGCAGGACAACAAAAAGACTATGGGGGGACAAATGCAGCATGAATATGCCTACGATGGACTTTACCGCTTAGTACAGGCACAAGGAAGTTACACAGGAGCGGATAACAAAACGGCCGCATACAGCTTGCAAATGGGTTACGATAACTTACATAATATAGTAAGCAAAAACCAACAAGTAAGTCAACAAGGCATAATGATTGAAGGCGGATTAAAAGCAGGTTATGACTTATCGTATACCTACGATTCAACGAAAAAGAATCAAATAAAAACCGTTCAAGACATAAATTACAGAGAAGAAGAAAGTAAAGAAGAAGAAAAACGCCAAGAGCACAAGAATTACCACTATGATTTAAACGGAAATCTAACCTATGTAAATGTAGAATTAGAGAAGAAGGATTTAAGAAAAACCAGCCAAACGCAAGAAAGGAAATTACGCTGGGATGAAGAAAACCGATTAATGTCCATAGATGATAATGGGTATGTAAGTAACTATGTATACGATGCTACAGGAGAACGAGTAATCAAAACAAGCGGCGAGAGCGAACAAGTGTATATCAATTCCTTATTCTCAGGCGGGAATACCGAAACACAAGGATTCACGGCCTATATTAACCCTTACTTAGTAGTAAGTCCTAATGGAAAATATACCAAACATTACTACGCAGGAAACCAACGAATAGTAAGTAAGTTGGGAGATATAGAAAGCTTTGGCGCAGATCCGAGAAGAATAGAATATGCAGGATCAACCGTACCCGGAGTAACGATCAACTGGAAAGCGAAATACCAAAGAAGCATTGAAGACTTAAAAGGGAACTATGCGTACTTTGAAGTACCGTATAACGGAAAAGACAATGATGATTACGTAAACGGGGAAGGCTTCTGTTGTTCTCAGAATACAGCCTTAAGAGCAGGTATAGGAATCGGCAATGTGAACTATGAGAAAATGCAGTATTATTATCACCCGGATCATTTGGGCAGCTCAAGTTATATCACTAACTTAGACGGCGAAATAGTACAACATGTAGAATATGTACCGTTTGGAGAAGTGTTTATAGAGGAGAGAAACAACAGTTGGAATACCCCTTACTTGTTCAATGGAAAAGAGTTGGATGAGGAAACAGGGCTGTATTATTATGGAGCAAGATACTATAATCCAAGAGAAAGTGTATGGTTAAGTACTGATCCATTAAGCGGATATAATCCGATTATGGAAGTAGAACACTACATAGACGGTCAACACAACGGTGGAGTGTATAACTCGTTTAACCTTAATACGTATGGGTATTGTTACCAAAATCCAGTACTATTAGTAGATCCCAACGGAAAGCAAAATGAAGCCCCATTTTTATCAGTAAATGTTAGAACTGGATTATTTAGTTTAATGAATCCTATGATAGCTTATTCAATAGGAGAAGTTAAACAAGGATCAAATAATATTTCATCTATAGCATCAAGGTTTGCAACAACTAGATATGATGGTTATGTAAATAATAATCAGTCTATTTTATCTTTGAACTCTGTTAAATCTGATGAGGGGTCAGAGAGGGGAGCATTTAGACATGCTACATGGCAAGCTCTTATAACAGCAGCTTATGGATCTGATATAGCAAAGCAAGCTGGTGATGCACATGAGAAAAACCCAAATGCAGATTTAAAAATTAGACTTTATAATAATTTAGCGGATGCAGATCAGACAGTAGACTTGTTAAATAATATTATAGGTCGGGATATAGGAGCAAATTCAAAAACAACTAATAGCAAAGATTTAGTAAATAGTGTTTTAGAGGAATTTCATAACAATGGATTATGGCAAGCAAGAAAAGAAGATGATAAGTGGAAAGTATTTAAAGGGAAATTGTCTGATGATAAATACAATGCTTATAAAGTTAGGTTAAATAATTTAAGTGGTTTAGCTAGAGATTCAAATGAACAAGTAAGTAGGGATGCAAGAAATAACAATCCATCTAATTAATAAATTATGAGAGCAATAAGTAAGTCTTTAATTATGCTTTTATTATTGATGACGGTTTATAGTTGTCTAGATAATAGAAAGTTTTATAAGGGAATAAAATTATATTATAAAGAAAATTGTTCAAATTTAAGAGCTGAAAATTGTTCAATTAATCTAAAAGATATTATTAACACAGATTGGGATTCTGTATACCTTATAAAAGGTGATTTAGGTAGTAATTATATCAAAACTTTTAAGAATATAAATCTTGAATTATTATTAGATCCAGGATTTGATAAGATAATATTTGTAAAGAGAAATAATGTTATTTATCAGGAAGAAGTTTATCCTCAAGGTGTTGATTTCTTTGATTTTTTAAACAAAAGTGAAAATACATTAATTTTTGATTTTGATAAGGAATTACATTTATCCTCAGAGCAAGCCAATTTTAAAGTAGAAAGTGAAGATGGTAAGTTATTTCGATTGAATGTAATCCGATAAAAAGTTATTAGAAGGATTTTGCTTGAATATAAAAATAAAAATTTTACAATTGGGCATGCCCCTTAATAAGGTATACTAATATTTAATAAATAATAAAAATAAAGCGACCGATGCATATCGGTCGCTTTTACTTTACTCTTTTTCCTTCAATAAATCGAGCAGTTTGAGTTCGTCTTCAGGAATTAGTGAGCGCAGGAGTTAAAAGATGTTATAAATATTCCATTAATTATATTCCTACGATGGACTTTACCGCTTAGTACAAGCACAAGGAAGTTACACAGGAGCGGATAACAAAACGGCCGCATACAGCTTGCAAATGGGCTACGATAACTTACATAATATAGTAAGCAAAAACCAACAAGTAAGTCAACAAGGCATAATGATTGAAGGCGGATTAAAAGCAGGTTATGACTTAACGTATACCTACGATTCAACGAAAAAGAATCAAATAAAAACCGTTCAAGACATCAATTACAGAGAAGAAGAAAGTAAAGAAGAAGAAAAACGCCAAGAGCACAAGAATTATCACTATGATTTAAACGGAAATCTAACCTATGTAAATGTAGAATTAGAGAAGAAGGATTTAAGAAAAACCAGCCAAACGCAAGAAAGGAAATTACGCTGGGATGAAGAAAACCGATTAATGTCAATAGATGATAATGGCTACGTAAGTAACTATGTGTACGATGCTACAGGAGAACGGGTAATCAAAACAAGCGGCGAGAGCGAACAAGTGTATATCAATTCCTTATTCTCAGGCGGCAACACTGAAACACAAGGATTCACAGCCTATATCAACCCTTACTTAGTAGTAAGTCCTAATGGAAAATATACCAAACATTACTACGCAGGAAGCCAACGAATAGTAAGTAAGTTGGGAGATATAGAAAGCTTTGGCGCAGATCCGAGAAGAATAGAATATGCAGGATCAACCGTACCCGGAGTAACGATCAACTGGAAAGCGAAATACCAAAGAAGCATTGAAGACTTAAAAGGGAACTATGCGTACTTTGAAGTACCGTATAACGGGAAAGACAACGATGATTACGTTAATGGGGAAGGATTCTGTTGTTCATCCAATATAGCATCCAGAGCGGGCATAGGAATCGGAAATGTGAATTATGAGAAAATGCAGTATTATTATCACCCGGATCATTTGGGCAGCTCAAGTTATATCACTAACTTAGACGGCGAAATAGTACAGCATGTAGAATATGTACCGTTTGGAGAAGTGTTTATAGAGGAGAGGAATAACAGTTGGAATACTCCTTACTTATTTAATGGAAAAGAGTTGGATGAAGAAACAGGACTGTATTATTATGGAGCAAGATACTATAATCCAAGGGAAAGTGTATGGTTAAGTGCGGATCCGTTAAGTGGATACAACCCGATTATGGAAGTAGAACATTTTATTGATGGTCAGCACAACGGAGGAGTGTTTAACTCGTTTAATAATAACACATATATTTATTGTTATCAAAATCCTGTAATATTAGTAGATCCCAACGGAAAGCAAGCTATAGCAGGAGCAGTAATAGGAGCAATAGTAGATTATGGATTGCAAGTAGGGGTAAATTATATAGAAGGAAAAAGAGGAATAGAAGCATGGACCGATATAGATTATAAATCCATAGCAGTATCCGCAGGAGCGGGAGCCTTAAGTGCAGGAATAGCTATAGCAGCAAAAGCCAAAAATGTAGGTAAAATTGGAACAGTCATTATAGAATTAGCTACAGATACAGGAATAAGTGTTGCTAGTCAGGCTATTAATGAGGGAGAAGTAAGTATAGAAACTACTGTAGTGGACGTAGCTGCTGGACGTGCTTTTGGAGAAGCAACAAGTAAAACTTTGAAAAATTCTAAAACAGCAAAATTTTTGCAAATAGAATTGAATACTCAGAAAAATGCAGCCAGAGGAAAATCTAATAAAATTCCTAAAAATAAAGCAGATGTTAAAGGAGCTCAAAATAAGTTGGATAAATATGGATCTAAAAGAACAATCACAGCATCTGCTGTTGGCTCTGGAGTTGGAACAGAAGCTATAAAACAAGCTAAAGCTAAATCAGATGAAAAAAAATAAAAAAAATTTAGTAGAAAGAATCAAATATTTGTTAAAAAAAAATATCAACATATTTATTTTAATAATATTATGGATTTTCGTGTTTATTATATTTATAAGAAAAGGAGAATGGATTATTCCTTTAAAATTACTTTTATTTATGGCAATATCAGGACTAATTTTTGGAATAGTTTATCGGATTATTTTAAAGATTATTAACTTTATTAAAAATAAATAAACTACTAAAAACCCTGCTATTAGCGGGGTTTTATATTGAAGTTTACTTATTAATCATATCCCACAATTCCAGATCGTTGTAGGGGGATAAGAGCCAGGTGATTGTAAAAGCTTAGAAACATATTTCAAAGTTTGCTTTTCGGAGCTACGGGGAAGATTCATAGTCAAGATAAAAAAAGAATTAGCAATGCTACAGAGGGAGTTTAGAGAAATGATAATTGTATATGATATAAAAGATAAATAAATTTTAAAATTAAGTATAAATAAGTTAATTTAGCCATTAAAGCTATTTAAAAGAGAAAGTAATTTAATGACAATAGATGATACTACAATCCAAGAGAGTCAATCTTTTTAAGCATAGATCAAATGTTTGAAAAAACGATGACTCCATATCAGTATGCATACCAAAATCCGATTAAATATATTGATCCTACAGGGATGGAAGGAGAAAGTGTAACTAAATTTGATGATTGGTATGAAAATGCTTCAACAGGAGAATTAGAATGGCGAAATAGTCAAGACGAAATAATCAATGATAGTAGAGGAAGTTGGAATAACATAGGCGAAGAACTCTTAACTTTTGACGGCAAGAACCTAACATACTACACTCAAGAAAAGTTATCAGACGGAAACTTAAAACTTAATAGCACTTCTTTTTCTGCCGTATCAGGAAGACAACAAAAGGACGGAACTTTTGATTATTCAAAACAAGCCCAAGCCACTCCTTTTTCAGGTCCGCTACCTGAAGGCGATTACTCGATAAATCCTTCAGCTATTCAATGGTGGACAGACCAAAGTTTTACTACCAGAACAGCCGCTTTTGTAAAAAAAGGAACTTGGCCAGGTGGCTTGTTTGCTTGGGGCGTAGCCAGAACTTGGATAAGTCCGCAAGAAGTGAATGTTACTAATCCTGCAACAGGGGAAAGTGTACTCCGGAATAATTTTTCTATACACGGAGGAACTTCTCCTGGAAGTGCAGGTTGTATTGATTTAACAACTAAAGATTTGCCATTCTTTAGAATTCTCGAAAAATCAAAAGAATCCAAAATTAGATTAAGAGTAAACTATTGATTATGAAGATAGGGCTAAAAATTAAATCCTATGTTGGGATAGTTATTGCGTTACTTATTGCTTTACTTTCTTTATTCGAGATTATGGATTACAATACCAATCCTTTAGAATATGAAAGGGTTTATCACATAGGTAGCGATTGGGTTGAATGGAAATATCAAACCGGACAGAATTTTATTACTTGGAATATAGGGTTAATTATTTTTGCAGTCCTTTACATAATTGCAAATTTATTTTTACTCTTTAAATTCAAAGGAAATAAGGTTTTAAAGTTCATTATTTTATATGTAGAGATTATTATTATAATTTGGATAATTTGGTCTTTATACAAATGGTACTTAATAGATTTTGACCATTAAACAATCAAAGCTCCGAAATAATCGGAGCTTTTTTTCTACCCTGTTCTGCTCCGCAGAACTAAAAAAGAGGGGCAAAAAAGGAGTGCTGAAAGCACGAATTTATTTACTACACTTCGTGCAATTTTTGTATTTAGGTTTAAAATCGTCCGCTTTTAGCTCTAAAAATCGGGCAAAATAAAAAAATTATCTCACAATTTGAATTTTTTTATAATGATTTGATTTTATTTTCTTTACCTCGTTTTTCGCTCATTTCCTTTTTTACCCAATCCGCTTGATTTTCAGTGATTTTGAAACGGTTAGAAACCCCGAAAAAACCAAAGAAAAAAAAGAAAAAAAAGAAAAAAGCCCCGAAAAAGGAAGTGGCGAAGCCACGAACTAATAAAAATAACGGACTGAAACAGTCCGAAAAAGCCCCAAAAATCTGCCCCAAAATCGGGGCAGAAACGACACAAATTTTGCCGAAAATCGGCAAAAAATCAGGGAGAAAGCAACCTAAAATCACAATCAAAATAAGAACCGCCAAAATGTCCGAAATGTTAATATTTTTAATGCTTTCAGACGACTTAAAAGGGAACTATGCGTACTTTGAAGTACCGTATAACGGAAAAGACAATGATGATTACGTAAACGGGGAAGGCTTCTGTTGTTCTCAGAATACAGCCTTAAGAGCAGGAATAGGAATCGGCAATGTGAACTATGAGAAAATGCAGTATTATTATCACCCGGATCATTTGGGCAGCTCAAGTTATATCACTAACTTAGACGGCGAAATAGTACAACATGTAGAATATGTACCATTTGGAGAAGTGTTTATAGAGGAGAGAAATAACAGTTGGAATACTCCTTATTTATTTAATGGAAAAGAGCTAGATGAAGAGACAGGACTGTATTATTATGGAGCAAGATACTATAATCCAAGAGAAAGTGTGTGGTTAAGTACTAATCCATTAAGCGGATATAATCCGATTATGGAAGTAGAACACTACATAGACGGGCAACACAACGAAGGAGTGTATAACTCGTTTAATCTCAATACGTATGGGTATTGTTACCAAAGTCCAATTATACTGATTGATCCAAATGGAAAACAAGTATGGACAAGAATTTTGGGAGGAGTAAAAGCTGTAGGAGGTGCTTTAGAAATGGTAGCAGGAGGTGCTTTACTAGTAACACCAGAGCCCACAATGGCAACTAAAGCAGCTGGAGTTGTAGTAGCAGTTCATGGAGCTGATGTAGCTAGTTCCGGATTAAGGCAAATGTGGACAGGAGAAGAAGAAAATTCACTTACTAGTCAAGGCTTACAAGCCGCAGGAATGTCAAAGCAAAATGCAGAGATAGTAGATGCGAGTATTAGTATAATAGGTTCAGGAAGTGCAGGAGCTCTTCGAAATGCTTCTAAAGTTGGAACGGTTACAAGTGGTACTGCTAAAGCCAATACTGGAGAATTACCATGGAATGAAATTAGTGGAAGATTACGAGAAGCAGCTAAAACTAAAGGTAATTTTGGAATGGGAACAGCTACGGAATCAGAAGCTATGCAGTTAGGTGAGTCTTGGGTAGGTAAAGGAGCTAGACTATCTAAAGATGGAACATCTTTAGTGAGTAAAGATGAATTAAAAATTTTTAGACTCCCTAAATATAAAGGTAGGATAAATAAAACTCAAGCTAATTTTGAATGGAAAACAGAGGTAGGAGGAAAACCAGTAGGGAACGGACATTTAGATATTAAATAATATAATTTATATGAAGGCCGTATTAAATAGAATATATAGATTAGATGACTTTGGAGAGTATTTGAGTGATTATTTTCCTTTGGATAAGTTTAATTTTAATGTTCCAATTAGAATGATTGTAGGAGAGAGTATGAATAAAGGGGAAGAAAGTTTTGATTTAACAATATGTACTCCTAAATGGTTATTACAAAATATGAAAGAAGAAGATATATTTTTTGCTAGGCATTATTTGATAGTTAAAGAGTATGATTATGCTAGAATTTATAATTACATAAAGAAGTATGTAGATGGATTAACAGGAGATACATGGGATGAAATAGGCTTGAAATTATCTCGTATAGGATATTGGGAATTTGAGGATTATAAAGAATAATCAAAATATCTAATATTATTGTATTGTAGAGATGATCTAAAATTTCAGACAAAAATTCTATAAATATTAAAATGAAAGCGACCGATATGCATCGGTCGCTTTTACTTTACTCTTTTTCCTTCAATAAATCGAGCAGTTCGAGTTCGTCTTCAGGAATTAGTGAGCGCAGGAGTTAAAAGATGTTATAAATATCCCATTAATTATATTCCTACGATGGACTTTACCGCTTAGTACAAGCACAAGGAAGTTACACAGGAGCGGATAACAAAACGGCCGCATACAGCTTGCAAATGGGTTACGATAACTTACATAATATCGTAAGCAAAAACCAACAAGTAAGTCAACAAGGCATAATGATTGAAGGCGGATTAAAAGCAGGTTATGACTTAACGTATACCTACGATTCAACGAAAAAGAATCAAATAAAAACCGTTCAAGACATCAATTACAGAGAAGAAGAAAGTAAAGAAGAAGAAAAACGCCAAGAGCACAAGAATTACCACTATGATTTAAACGGAAATCTAACCTATGTAAATGTAGAATTAGAGAAGAAGGATTTAAGAAAAACCAGCCAAACGCAAGAAAGGAAATTACGCTGGGATGAAGAAAACCGATTAATGTCAATAGATGATAATGGCTATGTAAGTAACTATGTATACGATGCTACAGGAGAACGAGTAATCAAAACAAGCGGCGAGAGCGAGCAAGTGTATATCAATTCCTTATTCTCAGGCGGCAACACCGAAACACAAGGATTCACAGCCTATATTAACCCATACTTAGTAGTAAGTCCTAATGGAAAATATACCAAACATTACTACGCAGGAAGCCAACGAATAGTAAGTAAGCTGGGAGATATAGAAAGCTTTGGCGCAGATCCGAGAAGAATAGAGTATGCAGGATCAACCGTACCCGGAGTAATGATCAACTGGAAAGCGAAATACCAAAGAAGCATTGAAGACATAAAAGGGAACTATGCGTACTTTGAAGTACCGTATAACGGAAAAGACAATGATGATTACGTAAACGGGGAAGGCTTCTGTTGTTCTCAGAATACAGCCTTAAGAGCAGGGATAGGAATCGGCAATGTGAACTATGAGAAAATGCAGTATTATTATCACCCGGATCATTTGGGCAGCTCAAGTTATATCAGTAACTTAGACGGCGAAATAGTACAGCATGTAGAATATGTACCGTTTGGAGAAGTGTTTATAGAGGAGAGAAACAACAGTTGGAATACCCCTTATTTGTTTAATGGAAAAGAGTTGGATGAGGAAACAGGACTGTATTATTATGGAGCAAGATACTATAATCCAAGAGAAAGTGTATGGTTAAGTGCGGATCCATTAAGCGGTTACAATCCGATGATGGAAGTAGAACACTACATAGACGGTCAACACAACGGTGGAGTGTATAACTCGTTTAATCATAATACGTATGGATATTGTTACCAAAATCCGGTTAAGTTTATAGACCCAACGGGGATGAAAGGAGAGGATTGGGTACAGCAAGGAAGTAGAATAATTTGGGATGAAGAAGTTACTTCAAAAAATAATACCAAACCAGGACAGACATATATTGGCAAAAATGATGAAGATGTTTTAGACTATTTAGGGGTGAATCAGGGACATGATATTAACCAATCTAAATATGGTTCTATATCCACTTTAGAAGGAAATAATGTTGTAACTGATTGGACTAAGTTAGATTTGAATGGGAAAGTTAAGGTAGGTTTGGATAAGCGAGTTAATGACGGTGGAGAAAAAGAAGTAGTAGGTGTTAATATTCAAGCATCCTTTGAATATATAAAATCGTCTCATGGAGCAATACAAGTGGCTACAGGAGGAAAAGTAGATTTGGTATATGGATATGATTCATATAGTAAGACATTAGGAATGGCTAATTCAATGCCTCCAGGGGTTGAAGCAGTTTTTAACATACCATTAAATGTGGCATTAGAAAATAAGGGATATCAAAAATATATTTCAGCTAATGTAATTCCATATAGTGAAAGAGATAATATATATACTCCAGTGGTAAAACATCCAATAATTCCTATTCCTGTTAGTTTTAAAATAGATTCTGGAAAAGGAGGAGGATTAATTTCTGGAAAAAATAAAGGATTACCGTTAAATTCAAATAAAAATGCAAAACATCCTATTCGATTTTAAAATAATAATCTTTGGTGTCCTGATATTATCAGGATGCCAAAAAAAATATACAGCATCTGAATTACCTTATTCATTAATAAAAAATATTGATTATAAATCGGAGGGAATTGATTTTTTAGACAGATTAGATCAAAAGCTAAAGCAAGATTCTATAACAAAATATGATTATTTAAGAGAAAAATCAAGATATTTTTTAGCAAAGAAAGAATATATAAGGACGATAGATTTTTATAATAGCTTAGATAGTACATATTTTAAATATTCTATAGAAAAAAATATATTAACTAATGATGTTCTTGTTTTACAATATAATAAAGAAAAAAATATTAAGAAAAGAGATAGCGTAATAAGTTGTATAAGAGATTTTTATATAAATAAAGAGAAAAATATAAATGATAATGATTTTTTTCAATTCTTATTAAAAAAAAAGAAGGAAACAAATGATATGCTGTGGTTTTATGAAAGAATTAATTTAGATATAGATGGAAATATTATAATAGAAGATAAGTAAATTTGAATAATCGAATAATATAGTAAGGTAGAAAAGCGGAACTTTTAGTTCCGCTTTTCTATTAAGGAGTATTATTATGGTTCATTAGATATAAGATATAGAAGATCTAATTTATCTTTAGTAATAAGGGAGCTATTAAGCGCAAAAATGTTGTAAAAAGCCCATATGTTATGTTCCTTGTAATTTGGAAAAGAGATTTACGCTAATAAATCGGTTTGCGTTACTTTGCGGAGGGATTTAATAGTAAAGTCTTAATTATGATAGTTACCGCTTATATGAATCTTTACTTAGTAGTAAGTCCTAATGGAAAATATACCAAACATTACTACGCAGGAAGCCAACGAATAGTAAGTAAGCTGGGAGATATAGAAAGCTTTGGCGCAGATCCGAGAAGAATAGAGTATGCAGGATCAAGCGTACCCGGAGTAACGATTAACTGGAAAGCGAAATACCAAAGAAGCATTGAAGACTTAAAAGGGAACTATGCGTACTTTGAAGTACCGTATAACGGAAAAGACAATGATGATTACGTAAACGGGGAAGGCTTCTGTTGTTCTCAGAATACAGCCTTAAGAGCAGGCATAGGAATCGGCAATGTGAATTATGAGAAAATGCAGTATTATTATCACCCGGATCATTTGAGCAGCTCAAGTTATATCACTAACTTAGACGGCGAAATAGTACAACATGTAGAATATGTACCGTTTGGAGAAGTGTTTATAGAAGAAAGAAACAACAGTTGGAATACCCCTTATTTGTTCAATGGAAAAGAGTTAGATGAAGAAACAGGACTGTATTATTATGGAGCAAGATATTATAATCCAAGAGAGTCAATCTTCTTAAGTGTTGACCCAATGTTTGAAAAAACGATGACTCTATATCAGTATGCGTATCAAAATCCGGTGAAGTATATTGACCCAACTGGAATGTCTCCTGAAGATAGTGGTGGAGATCCTCCAAGCAAAAATTGGGATGAGTTTTCAAATAAAATGAGTAATATATTTAAGGGAGTTGATAGTGGAACTAAACAAAGATTTCAATTGGAACCTGTAAGAGGAGATACGAAAGCAGGATTACGAGACACTAAAGCTGGTAGGATAAGCAATAAAACTGGAAAGCCTGTTGGTGATTGGGTAATTAGAGCAGATCAGGCACATAAAGGTGCGCCAGAACCTCATTTAAACGTTAATCCTAAAGCTACAGGTGTTGCGGATCCACATACAGCAATACCGGGAGGAGCAAAAACATTAAAAGCATTAGAAAGTTCAGGTAAAACGCTTGATGCAATTGGTAAAGTAGCAAAGCCAGTCGCAATAGTTATTGACGCAGCTAGGATAGGTAATGCAATACATGAAGATGGTGGTACTATTGGAAACAATACAATTATTACAAGTTCAAGTGTTGCAGGTGGATGGGCAGGTGCTTTTGCAGGAGCTGCGATCGGTGCAGAAGGAGGAGCTTATTTAGGAGGTGTAATTGGAGGTTTCTTTGGTGGTGTTGGTGCGGTACCAGGTGCAGCGGTAGGTGGTTTTGTAGGTGGTTTAAGTGGTGGAATAGTAGGATCATTTGGAGGATCGTGGTTAGCTGAAGAGGGAGCAAAAGAACTAGTTAAATAATTATGATAAGTTTTAATAAATATATAATTTTAAATATAGATTTTGATCAGAGTTTTTTTAATAAAAACGATGTCATACTTGAGTTTATATTTGATCAAATAGGAAAACATGAATGTTATTTATTTGAAATGAAACCGACAAAAAATTCAATAATATATGATATTACATCATCTTATACAGAAACTAAAATAAATTCTAAAAAATGTTTATATTCTGCTGGTTTGAATTTATTAAAAGAAGATATCAAAAATATTATTGAAACAGATGATTTTTATTTAGGAAACCTTATAATTATATTAAGTAAATTAAATTATGAAAGGATATTAAATTTGGTGAATTTATGGGATAGTGGAATTTATGAAGTGGGAATTGAAGCATTTAGAATGTGTAACGATGGATTGTCTTTTTATTGGTATAATCCTAAAGATATTCTTGCGGAAAGAAAATTTACAACATTAATTAATAGGTAACCTATCTTAAGTTCATTTATTATTTTACTTAAGTTTTTTAAAATAGGTAAGATCAAATAAAACAAAAAAGAGGAACTTAAAATTCCTCTTTTTTGTTTTTAATTACTTTAATATTTCCATTAAATCATTAAGTTGTTCCCATTCACTATTTGGAATAAGTTCTTTTATGAGGGAGATAGTGTTTCATTTTAAAGAAATATATCTGAATTATAAAAAGGAGTTAATGATTTGCAGAATGGGAAGGTAGTGTTAGGAGAAAAATTAATAATTTTCTCTAGTCAATTTGAACAAATGTTAAAACTTTTATTAGTAGGAGATAAAGACGATAATAAATTAGGAATATATAAAAGAAAGGAAGATATGGAAAAAGAATGTGAGTTTGTTATAGAATTAGTTAATGATTCTAATTGGTAAGTAGAGTGTAAAAATGATCAATATAATGTTAATTTAGTTGAAAATTTAGGAGCTGAAAAATTTATATATTAATTTTTAAATATAATTTTCAAATAAATACACCTATGTCCGCTATGTAATTAGCTTGTTTTTTTTCATTACTCTTTATACATTAAATATCACGCCGATTCTGATCATTTGGGCAGCTCAAGTTATATCACTAACTTAGACGGCGAAATAGTACAGCATGTAGAATATGTACCGTTTGGAGAAGTGTTTATAGAGGAAAGAAACAACAGTTGGAATACCCCTTACTTGTTTAATGGAAAAGAGTTAGATGAAGAAACAGGACTGTATTATTATGGAGCAAGATACTATAATCCGCGAGAAAGCATCTTTTTAAGTGTAGATCCCTTATATGATAAAACAATGTTAATATATCAGTATACCTATCAGAACCCAATAAAGTATACAGATCCAACAGGAATGAAAACAGAAGGCGTAGATCCAGAGAATGAGACAGTATTACCAGAAATAGAAGTAATAGGAAAAAGAAGACCGTCCAACGATGAAGTAACCAAGCAACAGCAGGAAAAAGAAAGACGCTCAAGAGAAGCCTATCAACGATATTTGGATGCCTATGGCGGAAAACCCTTAATGCATACAGATGATGTAAAGAACTGGACGTTAGGAGCATTAGGCGTGATTTTCGGACCGTTTGCGGCTTATGAAGGC
Source organism: Apibacter sp. ESL0432 (assembly GCF_019469225.1). Classification (NCBI taxonomy): domain Bacteria; kingdom Pseudomonadati; phylum Bacteroidota; class Flavobacteriia; order Flavobacteriales; family Weeksellaceae; genus Apibacter; species Apibacter sp. ESL0432. Next base: position 840,291 of record NZ_CP048266.1, read on the forward strand.
ATAGCAGCAGGATTCTTTAGTTTATCCGGAGGAGCAACAACTACAGCCGTTTTAGGTAGAGTAGGCACAGATGCAGCTGTACAAACGGCGGCAAACATGACTACAAACGGCGGAGATTTGACCAAAGCTATAGGAGACGTCAACCTTACCCAGAGCGGATTAGCGGGTCTAGGAATGAATTATGTAGGAAATGCCTTGCTTTCTTCATCAACTCCAATAACAATAAATGATGGAATGCAGTCCGTATTTAATGGAACACTTGAAGGCAAGCGATTTGTAAACCAGGCAACCTTAGGGGTATTAGGAGGAGCTGCAGCTACAGGAATCAGCGGTTCACAATTATTTAAAGGAACCGTAATCGGGACATATATGCAAACCAGCGTACGCTTTGGTCAAACAGCAGGAAGCAGAGCCGCAACCGTACTTATGAATGCCCCGGATTATGGAGTCAATGTAATTCAAAATAAATTGGATTAGAAAATAACCCTAATGAATAAGTTTATAGAAACTTTACGCTATTATTTAGTTGAAAAGGAATCAAAATGGAATTATTTATTTATTATAATACCTTTTATTTTGCTGTATATGTATATAAGTTACAAACATAATCCTGTAGAATATGGCAATTACACGATAGGATATATAGATCGGATCTATTGGCCTATAGTAAATCATAAAAAAGTAAGTTATGAATATACCGTAAATGATAAAGTATATTCAAGTAGTAGTATATATAAGGATAGTGCAGATCCCAAAGTAGGACATTATTATTTGGTCCAATTTTCATTGGAGGATAATAGTTATTCAAAAATATACCAGGATATTCCAGTACCGGATAGCATAAAGCAAGCTCCGCCGGGAGGCTGGAAAGAACGTCCCGAATGGGCAAAAGGTAAATAGAAATCAAAAACCTCGCATTATGCGAGGTTTTTTGATTATATTATTAATTTTTCAAATTAACAAATGGATATACCGGTTTATTAGAAAATTATGATTATCGCTATGGAATACCGTTAACCAGCAAAGATATCAACGGATATTTCACAGAAACCACAATAGATAATCTGGGAAGAATTGAAACCATCACCGGACCAAATGAATTGGAATTGGATTTACCTTATACCATAAAATATAAGTATAATCCGTCAGTAGTTTTAAATTCAGATGGAGACATTGAAAACCCTGCTTATGCAATAACTTATCATTACAATCCGCAACACCCTACAGAGGATATAAAAACATTTAGTTTTGTTGACGGAGCAGGAAGAACCTTGCAGGTAAAAAAAGACGGAGTGATAACCAAGACCGATGCAAACGGAAGTAATCCTCAGGACGAAAAGGTACTTATTGTAAGTGGAAGAACTATGCTGGATCCGTTCGGACGAGTAGTAAAAAGCTACTATCCAATTACCGAATCGCCGGAACATGCCATAGAATTTAATCGAAACTTCGATAAAGTAAACCCAAGTGTAAGCAACTATGACCTGTTAGACCGTATCGTAGCAACTATCCTTCCGGATTCCAGTACTCAAACCACCGAGTATACAATAAATCCGACTGAAAGACAACAAGTAACCATCGTTACGGATGCTATGGGAGGAAAACAGAAAACCTATGCCAACGGATCTGGGCTTACTGTTAAGACCGAACAACTATCCGGCCCGTCAGGAATAATTACTACCCGTTATGCTTACGATGGTATTAATCAATTATTAGAAGTCATCGATACCGAGGGACAAATCACTCAATCGAAGTATGACTTAGCCGGAAGAAGAATTCAATTATCACATCCAAGTGCAGGAATTACCCGATTAAGTTACGACGCCTTAGGAAATGTAATAAGTCGTCAGACTTCCAACTTAGAAAAAACAAACCAAAAAATAGAATACGAATATGATTATACCCGATTAAAATCAATATATTATCCGGAACATCCGCAAAATAACGTTACCTACCATTACGGAAATAAAAATTCCAAATATAACCGAAAAGGAAGAGTATCTTTAGTTGAAGATGCAACCGGAGCTCAAGAGTATAAATACGGTACGTTAGGAGAAATCACCGAAGTACGCAGAACTGTGATAATTCCTAATCAAGCAATCGCTACCTACGTAACCCAAACCAAGTACGACAGCTGGAATAAACTAGAGCAGATCATCTATCCGGATCAAGAAAAAGTAGATTATATCTATAATACAGCAGGATTACTAACCGGAATAAAAGGAAGCAAAGCTTATAGCTATGACTATGTAAATAAAATAGGCTATGATAAATTCGAACAAAGAAATTATCTTAAATATTGCAACGGCTCGGAAACCACTTATACGTATGATCCAGAAAGAAGAAGACTTAGCGATTTACAAGTTTGGGTAACACCAAAAACGCAAGGAACAGGAGTAATAACTCAGATCATTAATAACAAATATACCTATGACGCTGTTAGCAATGTATTAAGCGTATCCAACCAAGCCCCGCTACCGCAGGACAACAAAAAGACTATGGGGGGACAAATGCAGCATGAATATGCCTATGATGGACTTTACCGCTTAGTACAGGCACAAGGAAGTTACACAGGTGCGGATAACAAAACGGCCGCATACAGCTTGCAAATGGGCTACGATAACTTACATAATATAGTAAGCAAAAACCAACAAGTAAGTCAACAAGGCATAATGATTGAAGGCGGATTAAAAGCAGGTTATGACTTATCGTATACCTACGATTCAACGAAAAAGAATCAAATAAAAACCGTTCAAGACATAAATTACAGAGAAGAAGAAAGTAAAGAAGAAGAAAAACGCCAAGAGCACAAGAATTATCACTATGATTTAAACGGAAATCTAACCTATGTAAATGTAGAATTAGAGAAGAAAGATTTAAGAAAAACAAATCAAACCCATGAAAGGAAATTACGCTGGGATGAAGAAAACCGATTAATGTCAATAGATGATAATGGGTATGTAAGTAACTATGTATACGATGCTACAGGAGAACGGGTAATCAAAACAAGCGGCGAGAGCGAACAAGTGTATATCAATTCCTTATTCTCAGGCGGGAATACCGAAACACAAGGATTCACGGCCTATATTAACCCCTACTTAGTAGTAAGTCCTAATGGAAAATATACCAAACATTACTACGCAGGAAGCCAACGAATAGTAAGTAAGTTGGGAGATATAGAAAGCTTTGGCGCAGATCCGAGAAGAATAGAATATGCAGGATCAACCGTACCCGGAGTAACGATCAACTGGAAAGCGAAATACCAAAGAAGCATTGAAGACTTAAAAGGGAACTATGCGTACTTTGAAGTACCGTATAACGGAAAGGACAATGATGATTACGTAAACGGGGAAGGCTTCTGTTGTTCTCAGAATACAGCCTTAAGAGCAGGAATAGGAATCGGAAATGTGAACTATGAGAAAATGCAGTATTATTATCACCCGGATCATTTGGGCAGCTCAAGTTATATCACTAACTTAGACGGCGAAATAGTACAACATGTAGAATATGTACCGTTTGGAGAAGTGTTTATAGAGGAGAGAAACAACAGTTGGAATACCCCTTATTTGTTCAATGGAAAAGAGTTAGATGAAGAAACAGGGCTGTATTATTATGGAGCAAGGTATTATAACCCTAGGGAATCTGTTTGGTTATCTGTGGATCCATTGGCGGAGAAATATCCGAGTATTTCACCGTATGCATATGTAGCGAATAATCCAGTAAATGCGATAGATCCTGATGGAAGGGTAATAATATTTATTAATGGACAGCATGCAGGAGATGGGGGTAATAGGAAGTATTGGAATGGCTTAGATCAAAGAATTGCAAATAGATTCAATGATTATCGTGCTCGCTATTATGATGGAGCAATGGGAGGTTGGAAAAATACGCTTACTAGATGGACAATAGATGGGGGAAAGAATAATTTATGGTGGAGCCATCGAAGAAATGCAGGATATAGAGAAGGATACTCTCAAGCAGCAGAAATTTATGCAAATCTTAAAGATGGAGAAACTATTAAAATAGTAACTCATAGTATGGGAGGAGCCTATGGTAAGGGCTTTATAAATGGTTTAAAAGCATATGCGAAAGAGAATAAATTGGATGCTCGAATAGAAAGAGTTTTAGATTTAGCAACATTTCAAGGATCTTCACTACAAGCAAGCGAAGGTGTTTTAAATGAACAAATAGCTCATACAAATGATGGAATTGCCGGAGTGTCAAGAATAAATGGAATTAATAATGAAAACTTTCATGAAACTCGAAAAGATAATAAAACTGGATGGTTGAGTGAACATTCTGTAGATAGTTTTACACAAAAAGAAATAAATGAGAATGTGGTAGCTGGTAATCCTTCGACATCTCAACCGAGTCAAGACAAAAAGATAAAAGTAGATTATCAACAGAAACCCTAATAATATATGAAAATGCCTTTTTTATTTTTTGTAGAAAGCATACTTACCTTTATAATTTTTTATTTATGGGTATTTAACAGTGAATATTCAGGGGGTAATATTGGCATGGCTCCATTTTTAATGTTTATTACCCTTATTATTCAAATAATTATTTCTGTTATAATTTATTTTACAATGAGGAATATAATTAAGGGATCACATATATTCTTTATAATCAACATTATAATATATGCTATTGTGTTGTATTTTTTTGATACAAATGGTTTTCAACACATTTTCAAAAATGATTTGAGTGGCTTTTTAACAAGGAGTTCTTTGCTATCTCATACTTTTGTATCAATCATTATGATGATACTTTTTTCAACAGTGTTTTTATCTTGGATGGAAAAATAAATTAAATCAAAACCCCTCGCCGAACGAGGGGTTTTATATTACCTTTTATTCAATAGGTCAAGCAGTTCCAGTTCGTTGATAGAAATGGGAGATTTAATAATAGAAAAAATATTATAAAAGTCGAGCGGTTGGTGGCAACAAGTTTCTTTTTTATATTCCTGTTCCTCCATTAGGGCTGTTTGTAAAATTTTGCAGGAGAGGCGATAGTGTGCCCAGGTTTTGTTAATAAGGATTAGATGTAATCTTTACTAAGGAGGTTAGAAACTCTTTGGGGTTTTTGTTTTCGACTTTAAATTTGTTGTCATAAAATTTAGATTAAGTATGAATAAAAGAGGTATGTCGCTGATAACAAATTTAAACGAGTAGAAAAAGCTTTGTGACTTTTACCCATACGCCTTCCAATGTATTTTTCACAACATTGTTACTCATTTATCACTAACTTAGATGGCGAAATAGTGCAGCATGTAGAATATGTACCGTTTGGAGAAGTGTTTATAGAGGAGAGAAACAACAGTTTGAATACCCCTTACTTGTTTAATGGAAAAGAGTTAGATGAAGAAACAGGACTGTATTATTACGGAGCGAGATATTATAATCCAAGAGAGAGTGTATGGTTAAGTGCGGATCCATTAAGCGGATATAATCCGATGATGGAAGTAGAACACTACATAGACGGTCAACACAACAGAGGAGTCTTCAACTCATTTAACTTAAATACGTATGGATACACCTATCAAAACCCTATAACAATGGTAGATCCTAATGGTAAGCAAGCGCATTTTATGCATGGAACAGGTGATTGGGATGCAAATACCTACTTTAAAGGAAGTTTTGAAGATAAGTTTAAAGCAAGGTTTGGTACATTTGATTCATGGGGATGGTCAGGAAGTTTATTCAGTAGAGATAATGCATTTTGGAACGGAAAAGAAGGAAGAATTAGTGCAGGACATAGAATAGCAAAAGATGTTATAAAATCTATTAAGAATAATATTTCAGGAGGAAAATACAGAGGAAAAGGCATTGCTATTGGAGGTCATAGTCATGGAGCTAACGTGGCCAGAGTAGTAGCAAAAGATGTATATAAAGCCTTATCTTTAATGGTAAGTAAAGGAGAGTTAGATGAAATACCTGCTATAAACTTAGTGATGGTTAACGTTCCTACCATAGTTAATGAGTCGGCATATAGTTTAACACCTGTTGAACAGCTTCATATTAATTCCATTCAAGTAGATTCGAAAGTCGATCTTGTAGCTGGAGCAGGTCAGGGAATTACAGGTTCAGGCGCTTTGACAAATGAATTTTATCAAGATGCAAATTCACGTATAGAATATAAAGATCAGTTAAAAATAGATATGTTTGGTTGTGGAATGTCTAATCATTGTGGACATGCAGATGCAAATGTAAACGTTTGGTATCCCAAGGTAGAGAAAGACTTGAAATAATAAAGAATTATATTATGAAAGTAAAGAAATCAGTAATAATACTTTTGTTGGTTTTTATATTCTGCACATCATTTATTATATGGTTCTGGCCGGTTAGAAATGATGATTATACAGAAATAACTTATCAGGAATTGCCCTCAGATGTAAGAAATAAGTTTAAGGAAGTATATAACTATAAAGAACCCCCTAAAATATCATCTAAAGGAGATACTTTATGGTATTCTCCGCCTTTTGTAGAATGCTATAATATGAATATAGATTGTCCTTGTAAAATATCATCTAAAGGAGGAATTATAAGAGATATATTTTTTGTATTTACTTCTTGTGCTAAGACAAAAAAGATGTCTTGGGGAATATTGCAAAGAGTGTTTATTATAAAAAATGATTCTATTTATTATCCATGGAGTACTAGTGCTGGCACTAGAACGGGAGAGGCTAGAGCATTTCATGTAAAAATAGATACATTAAAATTTAGAGTAGAAAAGATGTAAATATATCTTCTATCTAAATTAATAAATAAAAACCCCGTATTAATCGGGGTTTTTCTTTTAAAGTTCTTTGTTAAGTAAATCTAACAACTCTAACTCATACTTAGGAATAAGGGAGCGAATGAAAGCAAAAAAATTATAAATATCCCATTGATTGTGTTCTGTGTAATTAGGGAAAGAGATTTCTGCCAGTAAAACCGTTTGGGTAATTTTAAAATTAGATTTAAGAGTAAAGCCTAAGTTTTCGTAGTCAGGAATAGTTTTAAGCTTTTCTAAAGTAACTAAGAAATCCTTAGGTTTAAAGACTTTTTTGGGGATGTCATGATGAAAAAGGGTTAATTTAACGAAAAAATCAGGTCACTAACAATGAATTCTACTAGGTGTAAAATTACAAGTTTGGGTATCACCAAAAACGCAAGGATCAGGAGTAAGAACTCAGATCATTAGTAACAAATATACGTATGACGCTGTTAGCAATGTATTAAGCGTATCCAACCAAGCCCCGCTACCTCAAGACAACCAAAAGACTATGGGTGACAAATGCAACATGACTATGCCTATGATGGACTTTACCGCTTATTACAAACACAAGGAAGTTACACAGGAGCGGATAACAAAACGGCCGCATACCGCTTACAAATGGGCTACGATAACTTACATAATATAGTAAGCAAAAACCAACAGGTAAGTCAACAAGGCATAATGATTGAAGGCGGATTAAAAGCAGGTTATGACTTATCGTATACCTACGATTCAACGAAAAAGAATCAAATAAAAACCGTTCAAGACATAAATTACAGAGAAGAAGAAAGTAAAGAAGAAGAAAAACGCCAAGAGCACAAGAATTATCACTATGATTTAAACGGAAATCTAACCTATGTAAATGTAGAATTAGAGAAGAAGGATTTAAGAAAAACCAGCCAAACGCAAGAAAGGAAATTACGCTGGGATGAAGAAAACCGATTAATGTCAATAGATGATTATGGCTATGTAAGTAACTATGTATACGATGCTTCAGGAGAACGAGTAATCAAAACAAGCGGCGAGAGCGAACAAGTGTATATCAATTCCTTATTCTCAGGCGGGAATACCGAAACACAAGGATTCACGGCCTATATTAACCCATACTTAGTAGTAAGTCCTAATGGAAAATATACCAAACATTACTACGCAGGAAGTCAACGAATAGTAAGTAAATTGGGAGATATAGAAAGCTTTGGCGCAGATCCGAGAAGAATAGAATATGCAGGATCAACCGTACCCGGAGTAACGATCAACTGGAAAGCGAAATACCAAAGAAGCATTGAAGACTTAAAAGGGAACTATGCGTACTTTGAAGTACCGTATAACGGAAAAGACAATGATGATTACGTAAACGGGGAAGGCTTCTGTTGTTCTCAGAATACAGCCTTAAGAGCAGGGATAGGAATCGGCAATGTGAACTATGAGAAAATGCAGTATTATTATCATCCTAATATTAGTAGGAGATAAAGTTGATAATAAATTAAAAATGTATAAAAAAAGATATAGAAAAAGAATGTGAGTTTGTTATAAAATTAGATAATAATTCTAATTCGGAAATAGTGTGTAAAAAAGATCAATATAATGTAAATTTAGTTGAAAATTTAGGAGCAGAAGAACCTATATATTAATTTTTAAGTATAATTTTCAAATAAATACTTCTATGTCCGCTAAGTAATTTGCTTGATTTTTTTTATTACTCTCTAAATCTATAATTTAAGTAACGAAAATTAAGTATAAATCTAAGTTATGATCGTAACAGTGGACTGCTAATTAAAGGATTGAACATTACTTTTATAAATATTTTAATTGAATAATTTTAATCAATATAAAATTTATCTATAAAAATTATATATTTGTCGGCTATTTTAAAAATTTATTGAATTGTGAATTGATCTTTATATGGAGTTAAACTATATAAATTAAAATCTTAAAAAAATATCGCTACTATAAAACATTTTCAAGATATCTACTAAAATTTATTTAATCTAAAATTTATATAAACAAACAATAACATTATGAAAAAAATTTTATTATTATTAATGATAACATTTAGTATGTTTTCATATGGACAATTTAACAAATTAGCTCTTCCGGCAAAAGTTTATTTAAAAAATGGAGAATTAAAAGAAGGTAAAGCTTATATTAATGATCAGCGGTCTAGATTAGGTATAAATGGAGTAGGCTTCGGTAAAAAAAATAAAAAATACATGAAGGAGATATCTTTTACACCTACAAAAGCTAAAGGTGGAAAAAGTGAAGAAATAAATGTAGAAAATATAGATAAAATAGAATTTGAAACCAGATCAAAAATGTTTGGTAGAGAAACTAAAATCGCTACATATAGACCTATTTTAATTGAAAATGAAGTTCAATTAAGCAAAGAAATTGTTCCGAATAAATTATATGCTTTAGTAAAAGTTCAAACGATTGATATGACTGATAAATTACCCGGAGACGATCATGCTCAAAAAAAAGTGTATTATATTAAAAATGGTGATTCTTATGAGAAAACAACATTAGCTTCTATAAAGATGAAATATAAGTGTTCAATGGATGAGGATGGAAATCGAGAAGAAAAGATAGCTAAATGTCTAGAGGGGAAATAACTATTAACTAATATTAATTTTTAAAATATGAAAACCCCGCTTTATAACGGGGTTTTATGATATTTATATAAAAATCCGGAATTATGAATTCTAAATGAAATCATAATATTTCGTAACAAATAAAATAGAAAAAGTTCAATAATTTCAAATTAGAAAAGTTTCAAAATAAAAGATATTCAATCATCCATCACATATTAAAAAAACTTTTTCAGTTTATAGCCATAGTATGTATTGTTAATGTTAACTCTATCCCTAATTTTTATCATAGGAAAAAAAATATTCAATGAAGATTTTTAATTAATCCAATAATCAATCTAATCCCGTTTAATAATTATATATATTTTTTTAAGCTGCTATTTTCTAATAAAATAGATGTATTACTAAAAAATACTATTTAATTAGATAAATTCATTTTATCCTTTAAAGCCTGTATTTCGTCTCTATATTGAGCAGCCGTTAAGAAATCTAAATTTTTAGCAGCTTTTTCCATTTCTTTTTGTTTTTTAGAAATAATTTTTTCTAAATCTTCTAATTTATATTGAGGTTCATCTTCTGCCACTTTTTTAATTTCATGTCTTGGAGCATATGATTTCACTTCATTGTCCAAATTATTAATGGAAATATTGGTTATTTTTTTATTTAATGGTTGAGGAGTAATATGATGTTCTAAATTATATTGATTTTGAATTTCCCTTCTTCTGGCAGTTTCATCGATCGTTTTTTTCATGCTATCCGTCATTTTATCCGCATACATAATAACCTTACCGTGAATATTACGAGCGGCTCTACCCGCGGTTTGCGTTAGAGAACGATGCGAACGTAAAAAACCTTCTTTATCGGCGTCAAGTACAGCAACTAAAGAAACTTCTGGAAGATCTAATCCTTCACGTAATAAATTTACACCAACTAAAACATCGAATTTACCAATACGTAAATCCTGCATAATTTCAACACGTTCCAACGTATCAATATCTGAATGAATAAATCGAGTTCTAATTCCAAATTTCGTAAGATATTTAGTTAATTCCTCCGCCATACGTTTAGTTAGCGTAGTAACTAATACCCTTTCATCCTCTTCAATTCTTTTTTGAATTTCAGCCATCAGATCATCAATTTGATTTAAAGAAGGTCTCACTTCAATTATAGGGTCCAGTAATCCGGTCGGACGAATAATTTGTTCAATGTATATACCTTCACTTTTCTGCAATTCATAATCAGCAGGAGTAGCGCTAACATAAATGACCTGATTCTGCATCATTTCAAATTCCTCAAATTTTAAAGGACGGTTGTCAAGTGCAGCAGGAAGTCTGAAACCATGTTCTACCAACGTTTCTTTTCTGCTTCGGTCTCCTCCGTACATGGCATGAACCTGAGGTAAAGTAACGTGACTTTCATCAATTACCATTAAATAATCTTCAGGAAAATAGTCTAATAAACAGAAAGGTCGGGTTCCGGGTAGACGACCATCGAGGTATCGAGAATAATTTTCTATTCCCGAACAATATCCTAACTCTTTAATCATTTCCAGATCAAATTCAGTTCGTTCTTTTAAACGGTGAGCTTCCAGATTTTTACCTACTTCATTATAATAGTCGACCTGCTTACCTAAATCAATTTGTATGTTTCGTATAGCATTATTTAATGTTTCCGGAGAAGTCACAAATAGGTTAGCCGGATATATATTGATACTTTCAATAGAATCAATTACATTATTAGAAACATAATCAACATTTTCAATACGTTCAATCTCATTTCCGAAAAATTGAATTCGTATTCCTGTATCTGAATAAGCAGGAAAAACATCGATTACATCCCCTTTGACTCTAAAATTTCCTCTTCCAAAATTGATTTCAGAGCGAGAATATAAAGCATTTACCAAAGATTGCAGTAATTTAGTTTTTGAAATAGCCTGACCCACTTTTAATGAAACCATGCTACTTTTAAATTCTACCGGATTTCCAATACCATATAAACAAGAAACAGATGAAACCACCAATACATCTCGTCTGCCGGAAAGCAGGGCAGAAGTAGCGCTTAAACGTAATTTTTCAAGATTTTCATTAATGGACAGATCTTTCTCTATATACGTATTGGTAGTAGGCATAAATGCTTCAGGCTGATAATAATCGTAATATGAAACAAAATATTCTACTGCATTATTTGGAAAGAATTCTTTAAATTCCATATAAAGTTGGGCAGCCAACGTTTTATTATGCGCCAGGATGATAGTCGGACGTTGAATTTTTTCAACCACATTGGCAATAGTGAAGGTTTTACCCGAACCGGTTACTCCTAATAGAGTTTGATACTTTTCATTTTTTAATATTCCTTTGGAAAGTGATTCTATGGCCTGAGGCTGATCGCCTGTGGGCTTAAATTGAGAAACTACTTGAAATTTCATATATTAAAAATATAAATGTAATAAAATATATATTGATAGTACTCTTTTTACTAAAAAAGGTTTTTTACTGTATAAAAACAAATATGTTAAGGCATTAATTATCATTTGAAACCTAGGTTTCAAAAAAAATGTTACATTAAATTAAGTAATGTTTTATTTACTTAAATAAGGAAGATAATAAATTTAAAGTTTGAATCTTAAATTTATAAATAATAATCAATTAATTGATGTTAAAATATTATAAAATAATGATAAATTTAAACAAGTTGTGAGATAGATTATTTTCGTTTAACGAGTTCATCTCTTAATTTTGCTGCAGTCTCATAATCTTCATTTTCTATAGCTTTAGAAATTAAATCATTAATCTCGAAATCGGTTAAATGGGCAAATGAATCTTCAATATCATTGATATTCAATTGATTTTCAATGGTATCTAACGCCTTTTCAAAAGTTGATTCAGTGGCTAATTCATCTTCATTCATTTCCATATATACCCCTGCTTTTTCCAAAATTTCTTTAGTGGCATACACGGGAGCTTCAAAACGCACGGCTAAGGCAATGGCATCAGAAGTGCGAGAATCTATTTCAATTTCCTCATCGGTATCTCTGTTTTGAAATAAAATATTGGAATAAAATATTCCGTCTTTTAATTTATATATAAAAACAGCTTTTACAATAATATGAAAACTTCTTGCAAAGGTAGTAAATAAATCATGAGTAATAGGTCGGGGAGGAGTAATATCTTTCTCTAATGCTAAAGCAATGGATTGTGCTTCAAAGCTTCCTATAATTACAGGAATTTTCCTTTTACCAAAATCTTCTTCTAAAATAAGAGCATAAGCTCCTGTTTGAGTTTGGCTGTATGAAATACCTCTAATATGTAGTCGAATTAGATCCATAAATTATATATTACTCAATGAAAACATAGTAAATACTGAAATAACAATGCAATTTACGAATTTTTTTTAGAATTTTTTAATAGATATTTATTTTAGGGGTATAAAGGAACTTTTCTTTATATAAATTAATAAAATCCTTTTTTATTGATAAATTAATTTCTAATAATATTAAAAATATCAACAATTTTAAGATGTATGCAGCTTCCAAAAAATTTCTTTGCCAATTTAGAAAAAGTAGGCGTTAAATCGGAAACATAAAATTCATACAAAGGATTTTTAGATTGTGAAGTCAATTTTTTATTTTCAAGGTCTTGTTTAATGTAATTGGCAACGATCAGTGGAGAATCAATAACTTGTATTTTATTTAAATAGAAATTTTTAACTTCATTAATAATGATAGGATAATGAGTACACCCTAAAATTAAAGAATCTATATTTTGTAGCTTTTTATTAGTTAAATACGTTTTAAGAACTATAGAAGATATTTCATGATTATTAAAACCTTCTTCAATTACCGGAACCAGCAGGGGAGCAGCTAGTTCATGAACATTAATATGTGGATTTAGTTTTTGAATGCTTTTTTTATAAATATGAGAAGAAATGGTAGATTTGGTGGCTAACACACCTACATTTTGATTAAAAGTGAAGGCTACTTTTTCAGCTACGGGTGAAATAACATCATATACCGGCACATTTTTTTCATTTGCCAAAGCAATTACTTCTTTCAAAGCGTTGGCAGTGGCTGTATTACAAGCAATAACAATAGCTTTGCAATTATTTTCGAGTAAAAATTTAGTTATTTTTATCGAATATTCGGTTATAACTTCTTTAGATTTATCTCCATAAGGCAAATGTTTTGAGTCTCCGTAATAAATTAGACTTTCATGAGGTAACAATCGTTTTATTTCCTTCGCAATAGTAAGTCCTCCCATTCCGGAGTCAAAAATACCAATAGGTCGATCTTCTTCTTTCATTGGTGCAAAAATAAGTGTTTATAAGTTATTAATCAATGAAAAAAAATTGGGCAATAATTCCATCCGTAAAAAATAAAGATTCTGGATGAATAGTTACTGTTTGATTGGATATTCTTACTTTTTTAGTTGCTTCCAGTTTCTTTAGTTCTTTATAAAAGTGTTTCATCAAAGAAGATGAAAATTCTTTCTCCAATTCTTCGATATTGATCCCCCAGAGGGTACGTAGTCCCAACATGATTTTTTCATTAAAACGATCTTTTTCACTAATTACCTCTTCCTCATAATTGAGTATATTCTTTTCGATTGCTTTAAGGTATTGGATATTATGGGAGACATTCCAGCTTCTTTTATCTTTTCCATTATAAGAGTGGGCGGAAGGCCCTATCCCCAAATAAGGTTTATTTTTCCAATAGGAAGTATTATGTTGAGAAAAAAACGTTTCTTTTCCAAAATTTGAAAATTCATATTGGATATACTTATGCTCAATTAATTTATTTCTAAGCATTTCAAATTGAATCGCTTGTTTTTCCTCATCAATAGGTGGAAGTTTATTTTTTCTGATTTGAGCTTCAAAAGCGGTTTTTGGTTCAACTGTAAGCGCATAGGATGAAATATGAGGAATTCCTAGAGAGATAGCTTTTTCAAGAGTATACATCCATCTTTCATGGGTAGTAGTTTGTGCCCCATAAATCAAATCTATCGTAATATTGTTAAAACCAATATCTTGAGCGGATCGAATAGATTGAATTGCTTCATCCGCATTGTGGTTTCGATTCATAAATTTGATATCCTCATCAATAAAAGATTGAATCCCTACACTTAGACGATTTACTGGAGTTTGATTTTTGAGGAAGTGAAGATATTCTACAGATAAATCATCCGGATTTGCTTCAAAAGTAATTTCCTTAGTTTCAGACATATCGTAATGTTCCTTAATTATAGTAAATAAGTATTCAAGTTCTTTATAATTAAGGATTGAAGGAGTTCCACCACCAAAATATATGGTCTTAATGGGGCTAATCAATTCATTTTTTCTTAAAATCAATTCTTTACCTATAGCTTGTATCAATTGTGATTTATAGTTGAATTGAGTTGAAAAATGAAAATTACAATAATTACATTTTTTTACACAAAAAGGAATATGAATATAAAGTCCCGACATAGTAAAATCATTGCAAAGATATTACAACTCAAGGAAATGTTGAATCATTTTAATTAATTTAACTTGATTTAATTAATGCTTTTTAAGCAAATGATTACGTCCTAATATCTGATAAATAGTATAATGAAGATTAAATTCACTTATAAAAAGTAGTAAGTTAAAAAATGTGTATTATCAATGAATGAGTTTTATAGATATCGGAAGCTTAAGAGCTAAATGTGCCTTACAAGTATTTAAATAGGTAATAAGTAAAGCAAAGTTAATATGTAAGTAAGAAATAAAATAAAATTTATCAATACAGTAAAAAAAAGCTCAAATTTAATTTTAAATTTGAGCTTTATATTTTATAAATTTATTGTAAAAAATCATCCAAAGCTTTTGCCATTGATGGACTTTCTTTGGTTGGTGCAAAGAAGTTAACAGTTAATCCTGCTTCTTCAGCAGCTTGTTTGGTGGAATGACCAAATATACCGATACTTATCGAATCTTGTTTAAAATCTTTATAATTATCAAATAAGGATTTGATACCGGAAGGACTAAAAAATACCAAAGCATCGTATTCTTTAATATCTTTAATTTGTGAAGCCACATCGCTACTTACTGTACGGAAAAGTATAGCTCGGGTATAATCTACTCCCGATTTGTCTAATGCATCAGGGATATCCTGGTTAAGCACATCAGAAGTTGGTAAAAGATATTTTTCATTAGGGTTCTTCTTCAAAAGAGGAATCATATCTTCCGCCTCTTTCTCTCCAAAATAGATTTTTCTTTTTCGGTATACGATATATCTTTGAAGATATAAAGCAATAGCCTCAGATTGACAAACATATTTCATGGAATCAGGTACTGTAAATCGCATTTCATCGGCCAGTCTAAAAAAATGATCGATCGCATTGCGGCTGGTAAATATGATTGCGGTAAAATTAGAAAAATCGATTTTTTGTAATCTAACATCTTTTGCATCAGCGCCCTGCACATGGATAAAAGGACAAAAATCAATTTTTATTTTATGCTTTTTTTCAATGTCAAAATATGGTGAACTATCGCCAGCGGGCTTTGATAGAGAGATTAAAACGGATTTTATTTTCATAATAAATTAAAATTTATCTCCTAAAAACACTAATTTTAAAACATATAGTGCCGGTAAGATTTCGAAAGCGCAAAGGTACAAAAATTCATAATAACCAGGAAGTTTTATTTGATTTTTAATGAAGAACATCAGCCAAATCCATTCTGTAACCAGTAAAAATGATAGCGTTCCTACCACAAGATAAGGAGCATATTGAACCGAAATATCTGTATAATATATTGTAAAACAAAGTAGTATTGTAATAAACAATTTGATAAACAAAAAGATAAATCGATTATTATAATTAATCTGATATTCTTTGTTTTTTCCTAATATCAAAAGAAAGCCGTTTCCTAATGTATAAGAAGATACTTGATATATGGTTAAAATTACAAATAATGAGATTAATTTTAAAGCTTCCGTATTGTAAAAAGGAATTACTACCGTAAAAAAAGGAAGAAGAGTTAAAGCCAAAATAACTGTATAAACAAAACTACATATAGCAACATACATAGTAAAATTCTCATTTTCGGTAGGTATGGACCTAAAACGGAAAATGGGTTCATCTTTAGGAATTAATAAAAATCTCGAAATAATCAATAATAGTAAAGATCCTAAGAGAATAAAATTTACCAGATTGTCCCCTAAAGGTATTTTTGTTATTTCCAAAATTTAGATGATTTACTCTATAAATTAATCTTCATCAATAAAACGTTTGGTAATAGGAGAATAAGAGTCAATACGACGATCTCTTAAAAAAGGCCAATGCACTCGGTAACTGTCAGATTGTTCGGTTTCAATTTCCACGACCATAACCTCTTCATTTTCATGAGAAGCTTGTTGTAAAATAGTGCCGAACGGATTAGAAACAAAAGATCCACCCCAAAATTTCATCGCGCCGTCTTGTTCATATCCCACACGATTAACACTTACTGTATGCACTCCATTGGCAATTGCATGACTTCTCTGAATGGTCTGCCATGCATTATATTGTTCGATGTTGGTGTCTTCATCTTGAGTAGAAGCCCAACCAATAGCAGTAGGATAAAATAGAATTTCAGCACCCAATAAAGCCGTAATTCGTGAAGCTTCAGGATACCATTGATCCCAACAAATTAATACTCCAATTTTAGCATATTTGGTTTGAAAAACCTTGTATCCTAAGTCACCCGGAGTAAAATAAAATTTTTCATAATATGCAGGATCATCAGGAATATGCATTTTGCGATATTTTCCCAAATATTGACCATCGGCATCAATAATTGCAGTAGTATTATGGTATAATCCTTTGGCTCTTTTCTCAAAAAGAGAAGCAACAATAACTACATTTAATTCAGCTGCTACTTTTCCCAATCGGTCCGTAGTGGGGCCGGGAATAGTTTCAGCTATTTTAAAATTATCGTAATTTTCAACATCACAAAAATACAGGGATGTAAATAACTCTTGAAGACAAACTATTTGAGCACCTTGTGAAGCTGCTTTTTTAATTCCTTCAATTGCTTTCTCTATGTTATTCTCAATATTATTGGAACAGCTGGATTGTACCAATCCGATTTTTACTTTTGCCATTACTTAAAAATATATTTTCAAGGTTTTTTCACTTACAAAAATAAGTTTTATTTTATAAATTATAGTGCTCAAATGGCATCAATTTGAGAATTAAACTCGTTGGCAAAATTTTTAACCTGTTTCCAATCTGTGTATTCAATTACGGTTGAAGAATCTGTAGGACCTTTAGTCATTGTCATAATAAGCTGAATCATGAGCCTGTCAAAAGTTGAATAGGCAGGATAATTTAATAAGCCACCAAATAAACCTATAAGGTTTGGTTTCCATTTAATTTTATTTAAAAATTTTTTAGCGTATGGATTATTTTCAACCAATCTTCTTTCTTTATTTCTCGATATTAAACTTATTGAGAAAAAAGCATTCGGCATCGAACTGAGTTCTTGAGAATGAGTATTGATATATTTTTTTACTTTATTTCTGTGGAATCCATACCGAATACTAGCCCCGATAATTACACCATCAAAGTTAGAAAGAGAGGGAATTGGATCATTAATTGATACTATAGTTACCGTCGCTTTTAAAATACCAGAAATGAACTTGGAAATTTTAATGGTATGACCATCGGTAGAAGAATATATAATCAAAACTTTTTTTTCTTTTGATGACATATGACAATAAAGTTTTTAGTGACTGCAAAATTACTTATAATAAATGTAATAGCCGGTATGTATGAATAAAGCTTTCATGAATAAGAAGTGTTAAAAATTACAAAATTAAATTTCAGATAAATATATTTAGTAACTTTGTTAAAAGTTAAAGGTAATGACTCAAATAGCCAGAGATAAACAAGAAATTTTAAATACTATTTCGCATGGAATGGGAATTGTATTGGGGGTTGTCGGACTTATATTTCTATTAGTAAAAAATAATAATAGTAGTTTATACAGTACCTTAAGCATTTGGACGTTTGGTCTTTCGCTCATCATCCTATATACTTCTTCAACCATCTATCATTTTTTTGTGAATGAAAATTGGAAGAAAAAAGCTCGCGTTTTAGATCATATGAGTATATTTTTACTTATTGCAGGAACGTATACGCCGATTTGTCTGATCACATTGGAAAAAAGTTCGGGATGGACGCTTTTTACTATCGTTTGGACTATAGCAGCTTTAGGTATTATCATGAAAATTTTTTTGACCGGTAAGGTTGATAAGTTATCTTTACTTCTTTATTTGGTTATGGGTTGGCTTTTGGTATTCGACATAAAGAATATCGCAAATTCTATGACTTCTCAGGCTTTGATTTTTTTAGTTCTGGGAGGAGTTTTGTACACTCTGGGAACTATATTTTATGCAAGGGATAAGATGCCTTATGCTCATTTTATATGGCATTTATTTGTTTTAGGAGGAAGCGCATCCCATTACGCCATGGTATACTATATTATATAAATTTTTAATGAAAATAGTTGGATTAACAGGAGGAATGGGGGTAGGAAAATCGACGGTAGCCAATTTATTTGAAGATTTTGGTTTTCCGGTGTTTAATTCCGATACAAGAGCAAAGGAACTAATGGTTGAAAATGATGAGCTCAAAAGGAATATAATTTCACTTTTAGGGCAAGAGGCTTATGAAGGAGACACATTGAACCGAAAATATATAGCAAAAAAAATCTTTACCGATAAAGAACTTCTTAAAAAGCAGAATCTTTTAGTTCATACTGCTTTGCAACACGACTTTCAGTTATGGAAAAGTAAACAGAATGCCCTATTTGGAATCAAAGAAGCAGCCATTTTATTTGAAAGTGGTTCTTACAAGGATTGCGATTTTACGATAGCTGTTACTTCTCCCGATCCTCTACGGATGCAAAGAATACTATCCAGAGATCATTTATCCGAAACTGAAGTTAAAGAACGTATTCAACATCAATGGCCTCAGAGTAAAATTGTAAAATTATCCACCTTTCATATAAATAATGATTCGGATTATGAAAATTTAAAGAATCAGGTCATTCAAACCGTCAATATCTTAAAAAGTAAATGCAAACAGACTAGCTAGTTCGGACGATTTTAGCCATATAAAACCCATCAAAACCACAAACGGATGGCATCAATTTTTTCTCTTCAATCAACTGATAATTGGAGTTTTCTTTCAAAAAGTTTTTTACTTGTAAAGAATTTTCAGATGGTAAAATGGAACAAGTTGCATAAACTAGGATTCCGTCTTTTCTAACAAGTTTGGAATGGTTTTGCAAGATTTGTCTTTGTTCCTCTCTAACACGGTTAATAAACTCTTCATTTAATTTCCATTTTGCATCCGGATTACGTCTTAACACACCCAAACCGGAACACGGAGCGTCAATGAGTACTCTATCTGCGCTATTTTCTAGTCTTTTTAATGTTTTAGAATCTTCAATAACTTTAGTTTGTATATTGTGAGCACCATTTCTGCGAGCTCTTTGTTTTAACGTTTGCAATTTCCATTCATGAATATCCATGGCAATAATTTGGCCTTTGTTTTCCATTAAAGCAGCAAGTTGTAATGTTTTACCACCGGCTCCTGCACATGAATCGATAACTCTCATCCCGGGTTTTACGTCAACAAATTCTCCCACTCTTTGTGAAGACGCATCTTGAATTTCAAATAAACCGTCTTTAAAAGCTTGTGTTTTGAAAATATTTTTCTTCTCTTCCATTATAAGAGCATTTTTGTATCCACTGATAAAATCAACAGTTATATTTTCTTCACTCAAAACGTCTTTAAGTTCTTCTGCTGTGATTTTAAGAGTATTAGCTCTTAAGATGGTTTGTGCCGGAACGTTTAAAGCTTTTATTTCTTGGCTCCATGAATCGCCCAATTCTGATTCCAACACTTTTTGCATCCATTCAGGAATAGAATATTTTATGGCTAGAGTGGGAAAGGGAAGTTTAAAACGATCCTTAATCTTTTTTATATATACTTTTTCGAATTCAGGAAATGGTTGAAGCTCAATTTTATTACGGAGTAAATACGTGGCGATTATACTATCAATAGATTCGGGAGATAGCTTCTTATTTGCAAAAAATTCCAATTGGTTTTTCCAGCGTATAATCTCATAAAATGATTCAGAAACAAAGCCACGGTCTTTGCTGCCCCATTTTTTATTGAATTTCAGGGTTCTTTCCAACACCTTGTCCGCGTATTTATTGGGCTCGAAAAAACTTTCTTCTAAGGCTTTATGTAAACCTATTATTAAATTTCTGTGTAACTTTATCTTTGGAATCATTTCGTATGAAAATATTTGCAAATATATAGGTTAATTATAACATGTATCAATATTTAAGCTAATGCATTGTACAATAAAAAATACATTTGTATTATAACAGTAATTACTTAACTACAAAATAAATAAAACTATGAAGGTATATTTCATTCCGGGATTAGGAGCAAAATGTCAATGTTTCAAGTTCATTAAGCTACCTGAAGGATTTGAAAAAATATATATAGAATGGCATCTTCCTGAAAAAAATGATAGTTTATCTACTTATGTCCGAAAGATGTCAGAAAAAATAGATCAATCCGAACCTTTTATATTAGTCGGTTATTCTTTTGGAGGCGTCATTGTTCAAGAAATGAATAAGTTTATGAAACCGGAAAAAACCATACTGATAGCAAGTATGAAAGATAAAATCCAAATTCCTGAATTATTTAAAATCTTAAAGAAAATTAAATTCGCAAAATGGTTTCCTATGAAATTTTTTACCGGAATGAAAATGCTTTCATATGCATTTATGAGATCCGTCTATTTTAATACAATACCATCCAAAAAACAAAAAAGAAATCAAATTAAGTTAGACGAATTTGTGGTAGATTTAAATTCAGATTACTTTAAATGGTCCATTGATCAAATTATAAATTGGTTACCCGAAAAAGAATGTGAAAAAATATATCAAATTCACGGAACAAAAGATATTATTTTTCCATTTAAAAAGATACATACCAGTTATGCTACCACCCAACAACCCCATCTTGAAATAATAGAAAAAGGATCTCATCTTTTAGTATTGGAATTACCAAAAAAAGTGAATAAAGCATTAGAAAATATAATATTAAATGAATAAATAATAAAAATTGATGAAAAAAAAATTAAAACATTACTAATACTTAAAATATTTCTTTTTTTAGTAAGTTTGTACAATATATAAACGTTTATTTAGATTCTAATTTAATAATTGCTAATGAGATCATTTCGACTTTTTTTATTTTTAATGCTATCATTTTTTCTAACTAAAGTAAAATTATATGGACAACAAAGTATTCCTTTTGATCAACAATATCTTTTGTCGGATAAAGTGTTGATTAATCCGTCATATACTGGATCTACTGATGATATTGTATTAAAAGCTACGTATCATCAACAATTTAGCAATTTTAATGAAAGTCCGAATACTCAAACCATCAGTACCCATTTCAATGCTTTTGACAGGGTAGGATTGGGGGCATACTTTTTTAGGGACGAAAACGGTCCGATTACACTAACAGGAGCTAATATTTCAGGAGCCTATCATATTCCTTTAACGGATGAAGAGAACAGATCGGAAAGTCAGTTTTCATTCGGAACTTCGTTCAGTTTTTTTTCACAATCATTTGAATATTCCAAATTGAGACCGGAAGATGCGAATGATCCTCTATTATATGGTGATAAATCTGTATTTTTGCCTTACCTGAATTTAGGGATGTCTGTAGCCTATGAAGGTTTCTTTGCAGGAGTTTCTGTACAAGACATACCTTTAGGGAAAAACAAACCGGTGGTAAACTCCATTGAACCTTCACCTTCTTGGTATTATTTGAATTTAGGCTATAATTGGGAATTAGTAGAATCCTTTTTTTTAGAACCCTCATTTATGATGAGCTTAAATACAAATTCCGAAAGAATGATGGATTTAAATTTGAAAGCCAAATATAAAGATGATTTCAATGCTTTTGCTTTAGGAGTTAGTTATAGAACAGCCAAAGATTCTCAAGTTAGCGGCGGTCTTTCCGTAACACCATTTTTACAAGCAGAATTAGGCAGATTAAATTTTACTTTTGGCTATAATTTTGGAATTACAGACGTATTCAAAAAAGGAGGTGATGGATTATTGGTAGGTTTAGGGTATAATATAGAAAACTTTATAAATCCGCAAGGATTTCGTTACAGATAGAAGAATTTTTGAAAAGATGACAGAATACGTAGTTTTAGTGAATGAGAAAGATGAGATAGTAGGTGAAATGGAAAAGCAAGAAGCCCATATAAAAGGTGAATTGCATCGAGCATTTTCAATATTTATTTTCAATAAAAAAAAGGAACTTTTAATTCAACAAAGAGCAAAAATAAAATATCATTCCTCTTTGAAATGGACCAATACTTGTTGCAGCCATCCTAGAATTGGTGAAAGTTATATGGATGGAGCGCATCGGAGACTTAAAGAAGAATTAGGATTTGATTGTGAATTGCACAAAAAGTTCGATTTTATTTATAAAGCAGAGGTAGGAGACGGGCTTATTGAACATGAATATGATTATGTTTTCATAGGCCAATACGATGGAGAAATAGTTATCAATCCCTTGGAAGTAGAATCGATAAAGTGGATAAACTTAACCGATTTAAAAAAAGATATTGATTTGCATCCCTCTAATTACACTGAATGGTTTAAGATTATATTCGACAAATATGAAAAATATATTGAACATTACACCGGTTAATTTTTAAACATTAAATCCGATGGTATCTCAAATAGAAATTGTTTTAAAAGAACGAGCCAGAGGTTTTCATTTGATCACGGATGAAATAATCAATAAATTACCGCACCTTCCTCCGGTCGGAATACTCCATCTTTTTATTAAGCATACATCTGCAGGTTTAGCTATCAATGAAAATGCCGATCCCGATGTCAGATTCGATTTAGAAAATATTTTTAATCATCTAGTTAAAGAAGGAGAACCTTACTATACCCATATTTATGAAGGGGAAGATGATATGCCTTCCCATGCTAAATCCATACTTTCAGGAACGAGTGTATCGATACCTATAACCAATGGTAAACTTAATCTAGGAACTTGGCAGGGTTTATATTTATGTGAATTTAGAAATAGAGGAGGAAACAGAAAACTGGTTGCTACTATATTAAGCTAGTTCAGCCTTTTTTAACCCCTTTTTAATTTTTATTATTCGATACTTTACTGGATTTGGCTATTGCTTTTTAAAGAAAGATTAGCTTGATATAAATACATCAAATATAATCCAAAACTTAAAGGAAATAACAAGCTGATCCAAGACAAAATACAAGAATAATAAGGAATTGAACCTTTATCTAAATAAATGTAAAATCCCTGTATAAATAATAAACCTTCCGAAATAAAGAAGAAAAGTAAGAAAAAGAAAGTACCGATCTGTATAAGATTATTTCTGCAGTTAATCCATTGACTTTGTATCAAGAGTAAAACAACAGCTAAAGTTGTATACATTCCAAGAACTTCCAAATGTATAAATCCTATACGTAAATTTTTAATCTCATGAGATAATTGAGCCATTTCCGGTACTAAAAGAAACAGTTGGATAACATTTTTTGCAATAAAGGAAATTACAAAACAACCATATAAAAGAGATAGGATATAATTATTTGTCTTACTAATTTTTACAATAAAAGGATGAATATACTTTAAATACAATACTAAAGCGGCAATGTTACAAAGAATCCCTAAAGAGTATACAAAATAAATATAAATCGAATGAAAATACCAGCTAAGAGGTAAGTCAAATGTTAAAAGTATACCTCCTAAAATCAAAATATAAAAATACCTGGCAATTTTAGGCGGAATCCTTAAAGATTTTATTGAAATCAATCGTAATAATAAAGCCAAAGAGCCCAATAAAAACCAACCGTTGATTTGGAAATGTAGATAAAATTGTATGCAAATAGAATACAATACAAAGTTCTTACCTAATGTTCCCATTGTAATCCCTAGTCCCCAAATTCCAAAAGAAGATATGAGCATACAAGTTAATGCTGATCTAAGAAAAATAGAACTCAAGTCATTCTCTTGAGTAATACTCTTAAAAGTTATAAAGCAGAAATAATAAGAACATAAAATATGTATAACGGAAAACAATATAGAAAACAAGCCATAGCCTTGAATCGGAAAGCTCAATAACATTCCCAAAATAGTTATTTGAGTAATCCAAAATAAGGCAGAATAGGAAGATAATTTTTTTTTATTTTGAGGGATAAAATACAGATAGATTAATACATAATATAATTGATACAATCCTCCCAACATAGCAATATGAGAATGAGTATGTAAAAAATTACCATACGGAAAACGTACCTCATAGTATTGAAATATCCTGAGTAAAAATCCCAGAACTCCGGCAACAAATACATTTAAAAAGCTTACAAATATCCACTTTTTAATCATCGTTTGTATTCTTAGTTCATAGAAGATTCCAATTGTATAGCTTTAGGAAACAAAATATTATTTTCCAAATGAATATGTTTGTGTAAATTTTGCTCAAATTCATCCAGCATAGCAAAAGATACACGATACGTATTGCAAGCCTCCATGGGTGGAGTATAATTTTGAGTTAATTCGCAAATTCTTTTAAATCGTTCACCTTCAATGTCATGATCGTGCTTCATCATCTCAATAGGATTTTGGACAGTACCAAAATGAGGAGTTACAAAGGGTAAATTTTTATTTTTAGCTTCATTCAATTGTCGAATAAAAGGAAATAAAATTCTTTCCTCCTTTTGTATATGTGCTTCTAAATCGTTTACAGAAGTTTCAAATAAATGATAAACTTCCACTAATTCGGGATGCCAAAAACCATGAACTTTCTGTACTTTATTTAAAAACTTTAACAATGAGGGGCTTTTTTCACGAATATATTGATGATGGATTTTTTCAATATAATCTGCCAATAAATCCGGCGGCCAAGATTTAAAATCAATGTTTTCCTCACGAACAGCTATTGCTTCATTGAGTTGATCGGTTAATTCTTTGATATCAATTGATTTTTTATCACAAGCTTGTTCGATGGTTCTATCTCCTTTACAACAAAAATCGATACCGTATTTTGAGAAAACGGAAGCTGTTTGATAATTTTCTGCTACAATTTCTCCAATAGTTGCGTTCCAATTATGTTCCATATTATATTTAATTTGTTATTTTTAAAAAAGTTAAACCGGAAATTACATCCCTAATCATATCTTCAATACTGATTGATTGGAGAGTATCCTGTAATTGATTCCGAATAGCCTTAAATTTATGGTGAGCAGGGCAAGGGTGATTCTCCGAGCATTTGGGTAATCCCAATGCACATCCCGTAAAAATTGAATCTCCATCAATAGCCGATACAATGTTGTATATTTTAATTTCCGATAAAGAATTAATAGGAATACTAAACCCACCCGAAGGTCCTTTATGGGAAGTAATTATATGATGCCTAACTAAAGTTTGTAAGATTTTAGCGGTAAACGCCTCCGGAGAATTAATTTCTGCAGAAATATCTTTCAAACCCGGTTTATTTCCTTTAAAAGATTGCGCACCAACAAATATCGTCGCTCTAATAGCATATTCACAGCTCTTCGAAAACAATTTCTAGATATTTAAATTGTGCCAAAGGTATAAAAAAAATAATAAAGGACAAAAATATCTTTTATTATATAGAAAATTATCAATATTTATATGGGATAAAAATGCTTGATTTACAGAATAATAAATTAAATTAAGGTAAATTTTGATATATAAATTGTAAAATAAATATAAAATATTAATACCTATATCTTAAAAAAACATAATAAAATTAAATGGTATATTAAGTTAAGAAATTGAAAATGAATCAGTTATTTATAATCTTTTTAAATATTGAAGATAATAGGATATAAAAGTCTTATTATAATTTTTAAATTTGTATATTTGTAGAAATAAAACTATGTTTAATTTCTGCATTAGAAAATAATGTTTTCAAAAACAAGTGAATACGCAATTAAAATTATGATATATCTAAGTGCTAACAGTACAGTAGATAATTTGCGTCAAGTCAAAGAGGTAAGTGAAGCATTAGTCACTCCCGGGCCATTTACTGCTAAAATTTTGCAGCAATTGGTTAAAGCAGGTTTATTGTTTTCAATGAAAGGTAAAAATGGCGGGTTCACTTTAAGCAGAGAACTGGGGGAAATCAAGATTTCTGATATAGTTATAGCAGTTGATGGAGAAAAATCTATAAATCGATGCCTTTTAGGTTTAAAAGATTGTTCTTCAGAAAACCCTTGTCCTTTACATCATAAATTTTATAAAATCAAAGACGATTTTAAAAAATATGTTTTGGATTCAACCTTAGAAGTCTAACAATTAACTATTATACAACTATTAACTATTATTAAACTACTTTATTAAATGAGCACTAAATTACTTCAATCTCACAAAATACTTTTTTTAAATACATTAGCCTTTACGATTTGCTTTGCCTGTTGGACACTCAATGGTGTTTAGTAACTTACTTAGTAGATAAAGGCATATTTGATTTTTCTGTGGTAGAAACGGGATGGCTGTTGGGAATTCCTGTTTTAACAGGGTCACTTTTACGACTACCTATCGGAATTTTAACGGATAAATTCGGCGGTAAATATGTATTTGCAGGTTTACTTTTGTTTTGTTCCATTCCTTTATTTTTACTACCTATGGCCAAATCCTTTTGGGTATTTGCTTTATTAAGCTTTTTGTTTGGATTTGTAGGAACAAGCTTTGCTATAGGAGTAGGGTATACCTCTGTTTGGTATCCTAAAGAATGGCAAGGAAGAGCCCTGGGAATTTTTGGAATGGGAAATGCAGGAGCAGCTTTAACCACTTTTTTTGCGCCGACTCTTTTAAACTATTTTTCAAAGAATGATCCCGATAACGGATGGAAAATGCTTCCGATAACTTATGCAACAGTGTTGTTGGTTATAGGGATTTTATTCCTACTATTTGCCAAAAATAAAAAACCGGCCGGAAATGCTAGAAATTTGAATCAAATGTTATCTCCATTAAAAAAAGGGAGAGTATGGCGTTTCGGTTTATATTATTTATTAGTATTCGGTTTTTTCGTAGCTTATTCTCAATGGTTGGTTCCCAACTTCATGAACGTTTATGGAACGTCTCTAGTAGTAGCAGGAATGTTTGCTTCTTACTTTAGTCTTCCTTCAGGAGTAATTAGAGCTTTTGGGGGATATCTTTCAGATAAATTTGGAGCAAGGAAAGTTATGTATTGGGTATTAGGCTCTTCTGTCGCATTAAGTTTCTTATTAATGTTCCCTAAAATGGATATTTATACGGATGGACAAGGAGTTTCTGCAGCCAAAAAAGGAATAGTAACTAAAGTTACGGCAAATAGCGTAACTGTTGATACTAAAGAATATGTAATTAAAGAAAAAGAAGATAGAGCAGACAAGAAAAAAGATATATTTCCAACTAAAGAATCTTGGCAAGAAATTGTTGTAAAAGAAAACCAGCAGGTTAACAAAAAAGATTTATTAGCCAAAGGAATTACTGAAATCAGTTTTGATGCTAATATGTGGGTTTATTTAGTATTGGTAATATGTATAGGAATTTCTTGGGGAATAGGAAAAGCAGCTGTTTACAAACATATACCTGAATATTTTCCTAATGAAGTTGGAGTGGTAGGAGGCATGGTAGGCCTTATCGGTGGATTGGGAGGATTCATCGGACCAATTATTTTTGGATATTTTCTTAATTATACAGGTTTGTGGACCAGTTCTTGGATATTAATATTTATTATTTCATTAACCTGTCTAATTTGTATGCACAGAGTAATATTAAAAATGACTCGTGAAAAAATGCCTGAAATTTATAATGATATAGAAAAAAAATAAAAAAATCAAATTATAACTTAAAATAAATTCAAATATGGGTACATGGCTAAAAGAATGGAAGCCTGAAGACAATAATTTTTGGGAATCTACAGGTAAGAAAATAGCTTGGAGAACATTGACAATAACTACAATATCCCTAACACTATCATTTATCGTATGGTATTTAATGAGTGGTATTGTAACTAAACTTCCGGGTATAGGTTTTAACTTTACGGAAAAAGAGCTATTCTGGTTGGCTTCACTTCCCGGATTAGCAGCCGGAACTTTACGTATTGTCCATACTTTCTTAATCCCAATTTACGGGACAAGACATACCGTTACATTTTCTACCTTAATAAAATTAATACCGGTAATCGGTATAGCTTTAGCAGTAATGAATCCGGAAACTCCATTTTGGGTGTTTGCTGTATTGGCTTTTACCATGGGATTCGGAGGTGGAGACTTTTCATCTTTTATGCCTTCAACCAATATGTTTTTCCCGGCTCGTTTAAAAGGAACAGCTTTAGGAGTACAAGCAGGTATTGGTAATTTTGGAGTAAGTATCGTACAATTTTTAACTCCGGCTTTACTGGGAGTAGCCATTGTAGGAGCTCCGGAAATTTTAAAAACTACCGATCCAATTACTCATGAAGTAACGACCAAACCGATTTATCTACAAAGCCCGGCTTTAATATATGCACCAATACTAATAATAATGACTTTAGTTTGTTGGTTTGGCTTACGAAGCATCCCTTTAAAATCATCATTTAAAGAACAATTAGGGATTTTCAAAATCAAACATACTTGGTTTTGTACAATTACCTATTTTATGACATTCGGTACTTTCTCCGGACTTGCAGCAGCATTTCCGTTAATGATAAAATCATTATATGGAGACTTTCCGGGAGCTCCGGATCCGTTAAAATATGCATTTTATGGTCCATTAATCGGTTCTGCCAGTAGAGTAGCTTTTGGATTCGTTGCAGATAGAGTAGGAGGAGCCGTATTAACAACAATTACAGGTCTAGGATTTGCCGGTTGTATTGCAGTTATGATTACTATGGGATTGGTAGCACCGACTTCCATAGATCAATTTCCTTTATTCTTAGCTATGATGTTAACCATATTCTTTTTCTCAGGAATGGGAAATGCGGGAACTTTCAGACAATTTCCTATCATTTTCAAAGATAACCCGGTACATTCTGCAGGAGTAATAGGGTGGACAGCAGCTATCGCAGCCTACGGACCGTTTATATTTTCAATGATTATTGGAGCTGAATTACAATCATCTAAAGCTTCAGGATTGAAAAGTGTAAATTCTTTTTTCTGGGGAATACTTATATTTTCACTTTTAGCAACTGCTATAAATTGGTATTACTATCAAAGAAAAGGAGCTGAAAGACCAAGCTAAATAAATCATAAAAATTATGTTTAAATCATTTAGTACACTTAATAAACCGGCATTGTTAAAAGCAACTATTGCTACACTCTTAATTATTGCCTTAGTTTTTATAGGTTCGCGCAATCTTCAAAATTTTGATGCCGCATTAATAGCCTATTTATTTGGAGCTGTCTTTTGTGTATTTGGAGTAACTTATCGTTATTCCATTTGGTTGCAACGTCCGCCAACTAAAATGTATTGGAGACGTTCTTGGCAGTTTTTTTTCAGTAAGCATTTTATCGCTTATGCAATAAGAGGGCTTAAATTATTTTGTCAAAATATACTTTTTCAAAAATTTATATACCCGAGAGGTCGAACCCGATGGATAGGACATTTTATGTTAGCCACCGGTTGTTTAATCGCATTTTGTATAACTTTTCCGCTAACTTTCGGTTGGATACATTTTACCTTAGAATCAGGTTCAATGTCTACTTATGAAGCTCATATGTTTGGTTTTAAAGTAATGGATTTTCAATTAGGATCTTTCTTTGCTTTTTTAGTATTTCATGCTTTGGTTTGGTGTTCTATATTAGTTATCATCGGTTCAATTATGATGATGAAAAGAAGGCTTACCAACGGAGGCTTAATAGCTACCCAAACATTTGACGGAGATTGGTTACCGCTACTTTTGTTGATAGCCATATCATTAACAGGAATAGGAATTGTTTTCGACTATACCTATTTGGACGGAAAAACCAATCAATTCATGTCAGTTTCACATGCGGTTACTGTGATATTGTTTTTAGTATGGATGCCGTTTGGAAAATTTTTCCACATATTCCAACGTCCGGCGCAACTTGGTGCCAATATATATAAAACAGAAGGTATAAGACAAGGTATGGCGGTGTGTCCTCACACCAAAGAGGAATTTGCTACCAAAATGCACGTTAATGACCTTAAAACTGTTACCAAAGAATTGGGATTTGACTTTACCTTAGAAGACGGTAGCAGTCATTTAGACTATAGCCCGGAAGGAAAACGATCTGCCCTTGCAATCGCTCACCTCAAAGCTAGAAAAGAATCCGGTAGTTTCTTCGGATAAAAAATAGAAACTATAGTAATTATAATGATAAAATAAAATTAATTATATGGCTAAATTACCTGTAGATGGAGATAAAATTATAGAGCAATTTGGACCTCATAAAAATTATACACCTAAAGAAGGTTTCAAAGGAATTTCAGATCCGGATAAACTTGTAAAAACACATTGTTGTTTTTGCGGAATGCAATGTGGTATTCAGCTAAAAGTAAAAGATAATAAAGTAATCGGATTCGAACCTTGGAAAGAATTTCCTTTTAATGAAGGAAGACTTTGTCCAAAAGGAGTTCAGCGTTATCTACAAGATAATCATCCGGATCGATTACTTCATCCGATGCAAAGGGTTGAAAACGAAGGTTTTAAGCCTATTTCTTGGGATGATTCATTTGACAAGATAATTTCAGAAATTCATAGAATTCAAGGGCAATATGGAAACAATGCTTTTGCTATGCTTTCAGGAGTTTCGCTAACCAATGAAAAGAGTTACATGATCGGTAAATTTGCTCGTGTAGCTTTAAAAACAGCTAATTTGGACTACAACGGAAGACTTTGTATGGTTAGTGCCGGTGCAGGAAATAAAAAAGCATTCGGAATGGACCGATCTTCCAACAGTTGGGCAGATTTAAAACATGCGGAAGTTATCATGGTAGCCGGAGCAAATGTGAGTGAAACGTTTCCTACTTTAACTTATCGACTTTGGGAAGCCAGAGATAACGGTGCAAAGTTAGTGGTAGTCGATCCAAGAGTCACCCCGTTTGCTAGAACTGCAGACTTACATTTAGATTTACGTCCGGGTACAGACTCTGCTTTATACGGAGCTATACTTAAAATCTTATTTGACAACGATTGGGTAGACCATGAATTTATTGAAAAACACACCTCAGGTTTAGAAGAAACCTTACAGTCAATTCAAGATCATACGGTAGAATGGGCTGAAGAGGTAACCGGTGTTTCAGCAGATAAAATACGCAAAGCAGCCGAAATATGGGGTAAAGCCAAAACCAGCTTCTTATTACATGCCAGAGGAATCGAGCAACATTCCAAAGGGGTAGATAATGTAGTTGGATGCATTAATTTAGTGTTGGCAACCGGAAGACTTGGAAAACCTTATTGTGGTTATGGTACCATAACAGGTCAAGGAAACGGACAAGGAGGTAGAGAGCACGGACACAAATGTGATCAACTTCCTGGAAACAGAGATATAGAAAATCCTGAAGACAGAAAAATAGTTTCCGAAATATGGGGAATCGATGAAAAAGATTTACCGCACAAAGGATACAGTGCTTGGGAAATTATTGAGGCAATCCATAGAGGAGAAATCAAAGGACTTATTTCCATTTGCTTTAATCCTTTAGTTTCTTTACCTAATAATAATTACGTACGTTCTGCCTTAGAAAAATTAGAATTCTATGTAGCCATAGACTTCTTTTTAAGTGAAACCGCACGTTATGCCGATTTAGTTTTGGCAGGATCCCTGCAGGAAGAAGAAGAAGGTACGGTTACCACAGCAGAAGGAAGGGTAGTTCGTGTGCGTCAATGTGTAACCCCTCCGGGAGATGCCAGAACCGATACCAGTATTATTTTGGAATTGGCCAGAAGGTTAGGAGTAGAATCTTATTTCCCGTATAAAAACAGCGAAGAAATTTTCAATGAATTGAGAATAGCTTCCAGAAACAGTAGAGCTGATTATTATGGAATAACTTACGATCGAATTGAAAAAGAAATGGGAGTTTTTTGGCCTTGTCCCGAAATAGGACATCCGGGTACTCCTAGGCTTTGGGAAGATTATAAATTTAAAACACCTGATGGAAAAGCACATTTCAATCCGGCCCCTTATCGCTTATCTTCAGAAATGACCGATGAAGAATATCCGATTATTTTAACTACAGGACGGGTTGTTTCTCAATATCTAAGCGGTACGCAAACCAGAAGGATCGGAAAATTGGTGGACCAATATCCTGAACCTTTATTAGAAATACATCCTAATCTGGCACAAAAATACGGTATACAAGATAGTGATTTAATTCGAGTAGTAACTCGAAGAGGAGAAATGATAGTTCCTGCCAATGTAGTAGAAACCATCAGAGAAGATACCGTATTTATACCGTATCACTGGGGAGGAAAACATTCGGTGAATCAATTAACAATATCAACTTTAGATGCTGTTTCCAAAATGCCCGAATTTAAAGTATGTGCATGTAAATTAATTAATACAGGTAAAAAATTATCAAAAGAAGAAGAATCCAAAGCATTCCAAAGTTCAATTGGATAAATTAGAAAATATGGTAAGTACAGAATATAATAAAAATGTAGGCTTTTTCGTGGACATGCAAAGGTGCATTGGATGTCATGCATGTGAAATGGCGTGTGCTGAGTGTGAAACTAACGGACAGGACAGTATGATCAATATCCATTATGTTGATCGTAAACATACCATACAAACCACTGTACAGGTTTGTATGCATTGCGATGACCCCGTTTGTGCTAATGTTTGTCCGGCTGATGCCATAACCAAAGATACTTTCGGTGTAGTACATTCAGCAAATACTTCTCGTTGTATCGGATGTTCTAACTGCGTAATGGCTTGTCCATTCGGAGTACCTAAAAAAATGGAAGAAGCAGAACTAATGATGAAATGTAATATGTGTTACGACCGTACCAGTGCAGGACTAAAACCTATGTGCGCAACGGTTTGTCCTAGTGGAGCACTATTCTATGGAACTTTAGAAGAAATAGAAGCAAAACGTCCGAACAGTACACCGGTGAATAAGTTTATTTTTGGTAAACAAGAAGTAGTTACCAAAGTAAATATTATGATGCCTAAAGGAAGTACCGAGTTAAAAGTTCACTAATAATATTGAAGAAAATGTCAAAAAAAGATAAAGAGAAACCCATTTGGAAAACAGATTTTCCTATAAAGCAGGATGAAGCAACGCATGTTTCAAGAAGAGAATTTGCAAAGTTTTTATGCCTACTATCCGGTGGATTAGCTATAGGAAACGGTGCAATAGCTGCTAAATCTTTATTATTTCCTAAAAAAAGGCTGGATGAAGAATATTTTGTTTGTAATTCAACAGAAGTTCCTATTGGAAAGATGAAAGCCTTTGTAATTAATGAAAACCATAAAGTACCCTATATACTTATACATTTAGGTGAAGATAAATGGAGATGTTTTGAACAAAAATGCACTCATTTATCTTGTGCGGTATTATATGATCACGATCAAAATAAAATCGTTTGTCCTTGTCATAAAGGGTTTTTTAATCCTGAAACAGGAGAAGTACTGCAAGGTCCGCCGCCAAGACCCTTACCACAACTGTCTGTTGTAATAAGAGATGGAAAAGTATACGTAACAGATAAAGATAAAGCCTAAGAATATGAATAATTTCAAAGAAGTTCAAAATTCAGCAAATTCTAATAAAATTAATACATTAATGTCTGCAATTATTGTTATATTAATATTAATTTTAACCTTGCAGGTATGGATGATGTATGGAGCATTGAACAATGCGTTAGATGATAACCAGGCGTTTGCATGGGCAACATTTGGAGGTTCGGTTTTTCTTTTCTTCTCGGCTGTCTTTTTACTAAGATATTTACCGGAACCACCTAAAAATCTAAAAAAAGATCCGAATAATAAATATGAATAAACTAGTTGATAGTTATAATCGAATTCATAATTATTTGAGAATTTCTCTTACAGACAGTTGTAATTTCCGTTGCATTTACTGCATGCCCAATGAAAAAATGCAGTGTTTGCCTTACGGAAAATTAATGAGTCCGGAAGAAATTTTCAGCATAGCTAAAACGTTTACTAATTATCAAATAAATAAAATACGTCTTACCGGAGGAGAACCTTTGGTAAGACGTGATTTTGAAGAAATAGTTAAAAGGTTGTCTACTTTACCGGTAGAATTGAATTTAACAACCAACGGGGTGCTTTTACATAAGTATGCGGATTTATTAAAAGAGATAGGGTTGCATACAGTAAATATCAGCATTGACAGTTTACAAGAAGAAAAATTTAAACTCCTTACAAAGCGTAATGCATTCTCTCAAGTTTGGGATAACATTCTACTTTTCGTAAACCGAGGTTTTCAGGTTAAGCTCAACACGGTACTTATGAAAAATGTTAATGATGACGAAATAAAAGATTTCATCTCGTTAACCAAAAATTTTCCAATACAAGTTCGTTTTATAGAATTTATGCCCTTTAATGGAAATCAATGGGAAAAAAATAAGGTTATTACTATGGACGAAATGTTGGATGAAATAGATTCTCATTTTATTTATGATAAAATTCAGGATCACAACCACGATACAACCAAAAAATTTAAAGTTAAAGGATATGAAGGAACTTTTGCCTTTATAACAACCATGAGTCAACCTTTTTGTCAAGGATGTAATAGAATGAGAATTACTGCTGACGGAAAGATGAAAAATTGTCTCTTTGGAAAAGATGAATTTGATATTTTAGGAACCTTACGAAAAGGTGAAGATATTGAACCGCTCATACAATCTTTTCTAAAAAACAAACATAAAAAGATGGGAGGTCAATTTGAAAATTTTATAAAATTAAATCCCGAATATCTTAAAAACAGGAGTATGATTAAAATTGGCGGTTAACTTTTCTTTTCGATATGCTAAAAAAAACCTATTGAAACATGAATGAATTTATAACAGTATCTGAGGCGAGAACCCTTATTTCCAACGAAATACGTATTAAATGTCCCATTCGTGAGAAGAATTTGAGCGATTCTTTGCATTCGTATATAGCTAAACCGATATATGCACCCATAGACGTACCGAATTTTACCAATTCAGCGATGGACGGATACGCTTTTTGTTATCAAGATTGGGTGGATAAAAACGAAATAACGGTTAAATACGTCATACAAGCGGGACAAACTGAATTGCCAACTCTAAAAAGAGGAGAAGCAGCTCGAATATTTACCGGAGCAATGATTCCGATCGGTGCAGATATAGTAGTCATGCAAGAAAAAGCAACCGTTGAAAATAATAAATTAATAGTTCAAAAAGGAGAATTTCAAAAAGGAGATAATATACGCCCCCTAGGTTCTCAAACAAAAAAGGGTGAATTAGTGGCAGCAGAAAACACATTGATTACACCGGGCGTTATAGGTATGTTAGCAGGTTTTGGAATAGAAAAGGTACACGTTTTTTCTTCACCAAAAATTGGGATTATCGTTACAGGGAATGAATTAGTTACGGGAGGAACACCTTTAAAAAAAGGACAAATATATGAGAGTAACTCAATTACGCTGCAATCTGCTTTAAAAGAAATGGATATTTCAGTTGAATTTATAGTAAAAGTTTCTGATGATAAAGAAAAAACATTTCGTGAAATCCAAACGAGAACAGCAGAAGTTGATGTATTATTGCTTACAGGAGGTATTTCTGTAGGAGATTATGACTATGTAAAAGAAAGCTTAGAAAGAGCAGAGATACACCAACTTTTTTATAAAATTCAGCAAAAACCGGGTAAACCACTATATTTTGGTAAAAAAGAACAACATTATGTATTTGCCTTACCCGGTAATCCCGCATCCGTTTTAACGTGTTTTTATCAATATGTTCGTCCTTTCTTAAAAGGATTGAAAGGAGAAAATCATATTTTTAATTCCTATGAAGATGCCCAGTTGATGAATGACTTTAACAAAAAAAATAAACTCACTAATTTTTTAAAAGGGCATTTAGAAAATGGAGAGGTAAGCATAACATCCTCTCAAGAATCCTATAAAATGAACTCATTCAGTAGCGCGAATTGTATAGTAGAAATATCGGGAGAGGAAAGAATGATCCGTCAAGGGGAAAAATTTACAGTATGGAGAATTTAAAAATAGAAGGATATATTTGGTTAGAAACTACCCACGGCTTAAAAATAGGCAGGGGACGGGCCGAACTATTGAACAGTATTGAGGAGACCGGATCTATAGCCGCTGCGGCCAGAGAAATCGGCATACCTTATAGAAAAGCATGGGGAATGGTAAGAGAAATGAACGAATATTCCAATACACCGCTGGTTTTTAAAAATCTGGGAGGTAAAAATGGAGGAGGTGCTTTCTTGACTAAAGAAGGGAAAAAAATTGTGGAAGAATATAAAAAAATAAACGGACAGTTTAATTTGTTTAAAACCAAAACTTTATAACAATGGAAGCTTATATCCTTGCAGGAGGAAAAAGTACTCGCATGGGAGAGGATAAAGGTTTAAAAAAACTAAACGGAATTCCTATAATACAATACAGCATTGAAGTTTTATCCCAATGTTTTCCTTCGGTTAAAATTAATACGGATAAAGAAGAATATAAACAATTCGGTTTAGAATTGGTTGCAGATAAGATTAAAAATAAAGGACCATTGGGAGGAATCCATGCAGCATTAGATCACTCAAAAAAAGATGTATTTGTTGTAAGTTGTGATATGCCTTTTATTACCCCCGAAGCAATTAATTATCTAGTTGACAACCTCAGTACAAATTTAGCCACCATAGCAAGTTATAACGGAAGAATTCAACCATTGTTTGGAATATATACCTATGATGCACTACAATTTATAGAAGATAAACTAGCCCATAACCAATTAAAATTGACGGAATTTATTATAGAATCCGAATCTAAAATAATTGATCTAACTGAGATAATTAAAAAAGATATCTTTTCAAATATAAATACCCAAGAAGAATTTAAGAAAATCGAAAAAAATTTTAAAACAATATGAATATTAAAATTTTCGGGAAATTAACCGATATTTTTCAGAATGAAAAATATCAACTTAATGATAAAGTTAATACTGTTTCAGAACTTAAAGAAATATTGGAAACTTATTTTCCTGAATTAAAATCATTAAATTATTTGATTATTGTTAATAACCAAAATGCAAAAGAAACAGACCCGATACCGGAAGGTGCAGAAATAGCTTTACTTCCGCCATATTCCGGAGGATAAAAATTTAATTTAATCAATCGATGGATTTTAAAAGATATAACAGACAAATAATTTTGTCCGGATTTGGTATGGAAGCCCAGAATAAACTTTGTAAGTCTCGTGTATTGGTGGTGGGAGCAGGAGGATTGGGTTGCCCCGTGCTTCAATATTTAGCTTCAGCCGGAGTTGGACAATTGGGAATTGTTGATTATGACACTGTTGAATTGACCAATTTACATAGACAAATTTTATTCAAAGAAGGCGATATAGGAAAGTTTAAATCGGAAGCAGCAAAAGAAAGGCTGGAAGAAATGAACTCAACTATTAAAATTATCTCTTTCAAGGAAAAGGTTACTTCAAAAAACGTATGTAAACTTATAGATTCCTATGAAATCGTTGTAGATTGTACAGATAATTTTCAGGTACGGTACCTTCTTAATGATATTTGTACCTTAAAAAATATTCCCTTAGTATATGGAGCCATTTACCAATATGAAGGTCAAGTTTCTGTATTCAATGTGGAAAAAGATAAAATGAAAACCAATTACAGAGATTTGTTTCCTGATCCACCCAAACCTTCAGAAGTTCCAACCTGCAATGAGACAGGAGTTTTGGGTACTCTGACGGGTATAATTGGCACTATACAAGCCCAAGAAGTTATAAAATTAATTACAGGTATCGGAGAACCTTTAGTACATAAATTAATGATATTTAACATCTTGTATTATAGTACTCGAATTATTAATTTTGCCGAGTCGGAAAAAAATTCAACTCCAAAAAATGAAGATGAATTTAAAACAATCGATTATGAATGTAGTTGTGGAATTTTTTCATCCGAAAATGAAATTGAAAATCTTTCCCGGTTGGAAGAAGTACTTTCCAATGAAAAATCGATACTGGTTGATGTAAGAAATGAAAATGAACTACCCAAAATTTCCGGTTTCGACTATATACAAATTCCGTTGTCTGTGATTGAAGAAAATATACCTATTCTTGAAAAATTTGACACAATTGTATTTGTTTGTAAAACGGGAATACGCAGCAGCCGAGCTGTCGAGATAGCCAAAGAATTGTTTCCCAATAAAGCTATATGGCATATTCGAAACGGAATTGACACGATTTTTTAAATAGAGAATTATATGAAAAAAATATATCCATTTTTAGAGGGAGCTATACCCGCAGAATTTATTTCTGAAAGTATTCAAAGCCATACTCATAAAAAAGATATTGGAGGACATAGCATTTTTTTAGGACAAGTTAGAGCAGATATAGTTGAAGGAAAGGAAGTTGAAGGAATAGAATTTACCGCCTATCAAGAAATGGCCGTTGAAAAACTTTCTCAACTACGGGAAGAAATATTTTCTAAATACGATTTGTTGTGCATGCATGTATATCATAGCCTCGGTTTGGTAAAAAAAGGCGGAATATGTCTTTTTGTTTTTACATCATCTAAACATAGAAAACCTGCTATGCTGGCTTGTGACGAATTAGTTGAGAGAATAAAAAAAGAACTTCCCATTTGGGGTAAAGAAATATTTAGCGATAACAGCTACCAATGGAAAGAAAACAAACAATAAAACCATGAAAAAACCTTTAATTAGCTCTTTACATGCGGGTAAAATACAACGCTTGGCTAACACAGAATATCAAAGCGCCATTAACAAAAAAAAAGTTACCGACTCGCAAAAGGTATCCAAATTGGGATTAATTAATGATGAACAGAGTGATAAGATCAATCATGGAGGAGAAGAAAAAGCGGTACATCAATATGCCTTTGAAAATTATGAATATTGGAAAACGTCTTTGCCTGAACTTCCTTTATTAGAAAAATCAGGAGCATTCGGCGAAAATATTTCCTCATTAGGAATGACGGAAGAGACGGTTATGATCGGAGATATTTATAAAATCGGCAGCTGCGTGTTAGAAGTAAGTCAAGCCAGACAACCGTGTTGGAAATTAAACTATCATTTTCAATGCAGTGATATGTCGCTTAGAGTACAAGAAAGTTTAAAAACAGGATGGTATTATCGTGTATTGGAAGAAGGAAGTTTAAAAGAAGGAGATACTATTGAGCTAATAGATCGGCCATACCCCGAGTATAGTTTAACCTATTTATTAACTATTTTATATAAAAAAGAAAATTGTTTAGATAAGGAAATTTTAAACAAATTATTAAAGATAAAATCATTAGCACTAAGTTGGAAAAAAATATTTAGCAATCGTTTAGAAAATGGAACCATTGAAAATTGGGATAAACGATTGTTTAAATAGAGAAAATTAATTATTAACTAAAATTAAATTTATGAAACACAAAAAAATTTGGTATTTGTTGTTTTTTAGTTTAGGGAGTTTAAGTCTCTTAACTGCACAGAAAATTAAAATTGATGGAGAACTGAGAACCAGAGGAGAATTAAGAAGTGGTTTTCGTAAGCCTTTGGCAGATTCTTTAGATGCTGCTTATGTGAATAATTTAAGGGTACGATTGGGTGCTACTTATTCTGAAAAAGATTATAAAGTTAAAATTACTTTACAAGATACGGAAACGTACGGATCAAATGGAATAAATAAAACCGGAAATAATTTAGGAGTATACGAAGCTTGGGCAGAATATTTCTTTACCCCTGAATTTTCAGGAGTTTTAGGACGTCAAATTTTAGAATATGACGACAAGCGTCTTTTTTCATCCGGTAATTGGAGCAATACCCCTAATGCACATGACCTTTTAAAATTAAAATACGAAACTTCTAAATTTAAAGCACATGTCGGAGGAGGTTGGAACAATGCGGCGGATGTCCTTTATGAATCTGTGTATGACAAAAGTTATAAATCATTATTCTATACTTGGTTATATAAACCAATTGGAAAATTTACAGCTTCTGCCATATGGGTTAATGAAGGATTCCAAAAAGGAGAAGTTCCTGAAGAAGTAAAAACTTCTATCTTTAGAAATACAGTAGGAGCTAACTTTGGATTAGATGATCGCAGCATTCCTTTTTCATTTTATGCAACCGGATATTACCAGTTTGGATATGATAGATCTGACAGTAAATTAGATGCTTCTTTATTAGCTTTGAAAACTAAGTATAGATTCTCCGATTTCATTTCAGCTAACGTAGGGGTTGATTATTTTTCAGGTTCCAAATCCACGTTATCAAAATCTAAAGATCACACCTTTAATAAACTTTATGGTGCTAACCATTCTTTTAATGGATCTATGGAGTATTGGGCAACCTTACCTAAGCAAGGGTTACTTGATTTATACGGTGGAGTGTCTGTAAAAGCTAATTCAAAATTAAGTTTTGACGGTGGATTCCATACTTTTTCAACTGCTGAAAAAATGGATAACCGAAATAACAAAGGCATAGGATCTGAAATTGATTTATTGGCAGATTATACAGTTTCTCAAACATTATCTTTACAAGCAGGTTGGAGTACTTATATGAAAAACAAAGGAACAAGAATACTAAAAGATCAATTGGGGGTTGATACCAAGTTTCCACAATGGGCTTATATCATGATTACTTTCAAACCGGTATTCTTTTCAACCAAAGCAGAAAAATAATTTTAAAAAATAAAAAAGTGGTAAATATAACGCATAAAAGTAATTCTTTACGAAAAGCCATAGCTCAAGCGGTGGTTAAGGTGGGATATCAACAAACTATTCAAACTATTAAGGATAACAAAGTTCCCAAAGGAAATATTTTTGAAATGGCAAAAGTTGCCGGTTTATTTGCGGCAAAGAAAACAAGTGACATGATCCCGGATTGTCATCCGCTGCCCATAGAATATACTTCCATAACCTATGAAATGAAAGAGTTAGAGATTTATATTTATGCTGAAATACATACCATTTATAAGACAGGAGTTGAAGTGGAAGCTATGCATGCGGCATCGGTAGTTGCCCTAACGATGTATGATATGCTTAAACCCATTGATAAGAATGTCGAAATCCAACAAATTAAATTATTGGAAAAAAGAGGAGGAAAATCAGATAAAAGCAATTCATTTGATTTACCATTAACTGCATCCATATTGGTTTGTTCTGACAGCATTTCTAAGGGTCATAAAAAAGACCGTGCAGGTAAAGTAATTATGGAAAAACTTCAAACCATAGGAGTAGATGTTTCCGATTATGAAATTATTCCGGACGAAAAAGAGGATATACAAACCAAAATTAGAGAATATCACCGGAAAGGCGTAAATTTAATTTTGGTAACCGGCGGTACCGGATTATCTAAGAGGGATGTTACCCCTGAGGCGGTTCAACCTTTACTGGAAAGAGAAATTCCGGGAGTGGCAGAAGCGATAAGAAGCTATGGGCAAAACAGAACGCCTTTAGCCATGTTATCCAGAAGCATAGCCGGATTAATCGGAAATACCTTAGTAATTACTATGCCGGGTTCTACCAAAGGAGCAGAAGAATCTATGGATGCAGTTTTTCCTTCGATACTGCATATTTTCAAAATAATTGAAGGAGCACAACACTAAAAATTTTATATAATCATGAAACGTAAGCTAGTTTTTTTGCCGATATTACTATTTTTATTCGGCTTAATATCCTGTACAAAAGAACGTAAAGCTACTATTGCCGCTGCTGCTAATTTAAGATATGTACTGGAAGAAATTAAAGAACAATATCTTAAAGATTACCCGGGCGCAGATCTCCAAATTACTTATGGATCTTCAGGAACTCTAACCCAACAAATTATTAATGGAGCCCCTTTTGATCTTTTTATGTCTGCAGATACTAAATTTCCCGGCAAATTAGAAGATCGAGGGTTAACTTCTGCATCGGCAGTTAACTATTGTTACGGAAGAGTAGCCATGTGGAGTTCTACATTGAATTTATCGCAAGGATTGTCAGCCGTTTTATTACCGGAAGTTAAAAAAATAGCCATTGCTAATCCGGACAATGCTCCCTATGGTTTAAATTCTGTTAATGCACTTAAAAAGGAGGATTTATACGATAAAATAAGTAAACGTATTGTATGGGGAGAAAACATTAATCAGACGGCTCAATATGCATTTTCAGGAAATGCAGAAATAGGGTTTATTGCTTTATCGCTGGCCTTAGCACCCGAAATGAAAAATAAGGGGCACTATTATGTATTACCGGAAGATATATGTCCACCGATAGCACAAGCTGCCGTACTTATAAACGGATGGGAAAAAAACGGTGAAGCTTCTCGTTTCTTGGATTATATTATCAGTTCCAAATGTGACAATATTTGGAAAAAATACGGATACGGTTTAGCAAAAAAAGATTAATTAATTGAGCGAAGATTTTATAAACACTCTTTGGCTTACAGGTAAGTTGGCAACTCTATCAACCGTTTTCTTATTGTTTATAGGGTTGCCGGTTGCCTACCTGTTGGCATATACGCATTTCAAAATAAAACCCCTGGTAGAAGCTTTGATCTGTATGCCTTTAGTTCTTCCTCCCACGGTACTGGGTTATTATTTATTGGTGGCCTTTAGTCCTCAAAACATACCGGGCGCTTTTTTAGAGAAACACTTTAATACCAGATTAGCTTTTACTTTTGAAGGCATAATTATAGCAAGTATTATAGCAGGATTGCCCTTTATGATACAATCTCTTCAAAATGGATTTTCGTCTCTTCCTGTAAGTTACAGAGAAGCTGCCTATACTTTAGGAAAATCCAAAACAACTACATTTTTCAAAGTTTTATTACCTAATATAAAACCTTCTCTTATCACCGGTGTAGCATTAACTTTTGCGCATTGCATAGGAGAATTTGGAATTGTGCTAATGGTTGGAGGAAATATCCCCGGAGAAACTCGTATAGCTTCTATTGCCATATACGATCAGGTACAAGCATTAGATTATAAAACCGCAAATCAATATTCATTTATTTTATTTTTAATTTCATTTATATTGCTTACTCTCATTTATAGCATTAATAAAGGTTTTAAAATTAAAACTATATAATTTTCTTAATGATATATATTGATATTGAATATAGAATTTTAACCTCGGAAGGAAGTCGTATTCTATCTGTCCAAACTGAACTTCCCGAAAACCAATTAATATGTATTTCCGGGCCTTCGGGAATAGGAAAAACTACACTTCTTAGAATGATTGCCGGTTTAACAAAACCCGATAGGGGAATAATTCAA
Organism: Apibacter sp. ESL0432; assembly: GCF_019469225.1. Classification (NCBI taxonomy): domain Bacteria; kingdom Pseudomonadati; phylum Bacteroidota; class Flavobacteriia; order Flavobacteriales; family Weeksellaceae; genus Apibacter; species Apibacter sp. ESL0432. The sequence continues at coordinate 884,104 of NZ_CP048266.1, forward strand.
GTAGGAGATCGCATTTTCTACGATTCTTTAAATAACATAAATTTAAGTCCGCAAAAAAGAAACATAGGTTTCATGTTTCAAGATTATGCTTTATTTCCTAATATGACGGTGGAAGAAAATATATCTTTTGCACAAAATAAAGTAAAAGATAAAGCATGGGTGGATACTCTAATTAAGTCTTATGGATTAGATGCTTTACGAAATCAGAAACCTGATAAACTTTCAGGAGGACAAAAACAAAGAACAGCTCTTGCAAGAACTTTGGCTAAAAAAGCGGATCTATTACTTCTGGATGAACCTTTGTCTTCTGTAGATTCGACGATGAGGATAAAACTTCAAAACGAAATTTTAAAGACACATGCTGTTTTTGGTTCTACTACCTTAGTAGTTTCTCACGATCAAGACGAAGTTAACAAAATGGCTCAGTGTGTTTTATATATGGAATACGATCAAATTCGACTAATCAAGAATTCTTAGAATTATATTTTATTTTATTTTATCTTTATTGTATAAAATACATGTATTTTTATTATAATTCGTATTTTTTTTTAGAAATTTGTATCTTTGTGCGCACTAAATAAATTTTTCACAATATAATTGAAAAATTAAAACTAACTTCTAGATAAATGAAACTATTAATTTTTCTTTCTTCTTTGCCGGGATTTTTAACAATTACTTTTATTATTTTAAAACTTTTAAATATTATAGAATGGTCTTGGTTGATAGTTTTTTCGCCTTTATGGTTTACTTTTTTATCTAGTATGATTTTTATTTTATTATTAATTTTTCATGTAAAAATTTATAAAAGATATCTTGAAAATTTTTTTAAAATAAATGATTATTAGGATTATTAGGCAAAATAATATAATGCTAAAGAACGTTCTATTAAACGTAAACAATTGTCTGTATTTAACGGAGGTAAAAAATACAGTACATTACCGGTGTGAAAATAATAATTGATTGAAAACAAAATTATTAGGTTTGTAGTAAACCTGTTTTATTGTTTTTTCAAATAACTTCTTAAAATTCTTCTTGCATCTTTGTTATCCGATTTAGGCATAATAAACGTTAAAGGATCTTTTCGAGATCTTTTCGGGCAGAATCCGAATCCTTTATAAATTCCGTTTTCAATTAAAACTAATCCCTTTTCATCCTTTGTTCTTCCCGGAAGTTTTAATAATACGGTTTCTTGTGGAAAAGAATTTTTTTCTAAATATTGATGCGCACGCTTGTTATATTCATCTACGGGTTCTTCATTAACGCAGGCGCCTAAACACTCGTGTAGCGTATATTGGAAACATTGGGCCTTGGATTTATACAATCCGTTTATTTTTTGGCAAAGTTTATAAGTTTCCGTAATGCGGAATAAATCTTCTTTTCCTTGCTTTAAGCTCAAGTAAGAATTAATTTCCTGTGATCGGTTATCTATCTTTTTCAATTGTAAGGATATATACCCTTCTTGAGTTATTTCGGGATATAAGCCATAATAAAAAATGCTGTGCCTTTGCGCTCTGTTATAAATAGGTTTGTGGTGTTTTATTTCCTCAGATTCCATAAGCAGGGCAATTAATTCGCTTCCTGTAGGTTCATACCTGACTTTGGAAGCAAAGTTTTGTATTTTTACCGATTTACGGTCGGTACAGGTAAAATGTTGGCTTAATCTTTTTTTGATATTATTGCTTTTTCCGATATAAATCAATCGTTCTTCATGGGTATAAATATAATATACTCCCGGAACGGTGGGTAAATCGGAAACCATCTTTTTTAAATCCTCACGCATATTCACTCTGTTTTTTATAAAATTATCATCGGATGATATTTAGCCGGATCTTCCTTATACCTTAACTTGTATAAGTTCCCTCATATCGGTAGAGAAACGTTTAGAAAGTCGGGTCTGCTTCATCTTCCAAGTCCTTTTAATATCTTGACAACCCAATTTCAGTTTATCTTCATGGTATTTATGGTTCAACTTATCCATAATCTTCATAATAGGTTGGTGCTTCAGGTAATAATCCTCATCAAACAAAGAAATTTGTCTTTCCGATTCAGGGATTAGACCGGAAACAATAACTCCTGCTTTTTTGTATTGATACCCCTTTTTATATATGGTTTCCAATGCTTTTTGAGCACATTTACTTAACTCAATAGCTGAATTGTGGGGATTAGACAGCGTTAAAGTAACAGAGGGATGATGTTGAATTAAATCGCCCCTATAGAAATTTGTATGCAGGAATACAGTCACATAATTACAACAACTTTGTTGTGCGCGTAATTTTTCTGAACATTTCACGGCAAAGGTAGCTATTCTTTCTTTTAAATCTTCTAGTTTGTCGGTCATGTAATCGAAGGTGCGGGTAGTGGCAATGGACTTTTTACGAGCCGGCAAATCTATATCAAGCTGAGGAATTCCCTTTAATTCATTGATCATGCGGATTCCTACTATTCCCATTTCTTGACGTATAAATGTTTCCGGAAGATTAACCAATTCATAAGCTTTACGAATACCTTTTGCCTGAAATCGTTTGTTTAATCTTCTTCCAATTCCCCATATGTCTCCAATATGCAACCACTTGAGTGCTTTTTCAATTTTTTCGGGAGAATCAATAACATATACATTATGGGTTTGCTCAGGATATTTTTTGGCTATCCTGTTAGCTACTTTGGCAAGTGTTTTAGTAGGAGCAATTCCTATGCTGGTAGGAATGCCTACACCCTTAAGTATATATTTTCTTAAATCTAAACAATGTTCCCGCAAATTCAATTGCATATAGCCGTTAAAGTTCATAAATGCTTCATCGATAGAATATATTTCAACTTCTTTGCAATAACGCCCGATGATATTCATTACACGGTTACTTAAATCACCATACAGGGGAAAATTGGCGGAATAGAGGAATATTTGATTTTCTTCAAATACTTTTTCATATTTAAATGCAGGAGCTCCCATAGGGATGCCGAGGGCCTTTGCCTCATTGGAACGGGCAATTACGCAGCCGTCGTTATTTGAAAGCACACAAACAGGTTTACCTGTTAAAGAGGGATTACTCACTCTTTCGCAAGAAGCATAAAAGTTATTACAATCTAATAAAGCATACATGCTATGAAAATTTTATAATGGTATGGGTAAGTATTCCCCAAATAATAAAATCTTGATCAGGAGTAACCCGGATCGGTTCGTATTCCTTGTTTTCCGGCAGGAGAATAATTTCTTTTACTATTCCTTTTTCCTTTACTACCTTTAGTCTTTTTAATGTAAATTCCCCGTCTATATAACATACGGCAATATTGCCGTTTTTAGGTTCCAATGCTTTATCCACGATAATAAGATCTCCGTTATAAATCCTCATATCTTTCATAGAATCCCCATTTACTCGTGCCAAGAAAGTGGTTTCGGGATCTCTTATTAATTCGTCGTTCAAATTAATTCGTTCCAAATGAAAATCATCTGCTGCCGAAGGAAATCCGGCTTTGATGTCTCCTGCAAACCATAAAGATAAATTATCTTTTCGCTTCATAAATGCAAATTTATTATGAATTATGTTGAAAAAGAAGCGATAAAATAGCAATTTGATTGATATTTAGATAATATCAATGATATATCCTTAATAAAATAAAGGCATATTTATGAGGTGCTAACTGTTTCAACAATCATTTATATACCGAAAGGATATAGGGATCGGATATTTACTGTTTAATTGATGGATTTCATGAATATATGCATTAAGCTTTCATATGTAATTGAAAATAAATCAATTAGGTTATAAAATATTTTTTAATAAATTTTACCGTACGATTTATATTAAGTTCCAATCTGAAAATAAAGTAAGTAAATGTAAAGTAGTTGCAGCTCCGGCATGTTGTCGAATCGATACCAATCTTTTATTTAAATAACTTTCACTGTTGGGATATACCTTTTCTGTCTTGAATTTGACTGAAATTTCAGGTACATTCATACCAACCGATAATAGGCGCACTAATTCCAGGTCGTTGTTTGTGAACTCAAATAATCCGCCTTTTTGAGATTTGTTGGAGTACAGGTATATTTTATTTTCATATACATCTTCTATAGCTTTCTTTAATTCTTTTGCACTTTCTGCGCCTTTCGTTATAAAAGCATCTATATTATATTTTTCAAAAAAAGAATTAATAATAGGCTGTCTGTCTTCAATGGAAAAAACAATAATTTTAAGATCGGGAAATTCCTCTTTAGCTACTTTAATAAGTTCTTCCCCGCATGTAATGACATGTTCTTGATTAGGGTCAAATGTTAAGTCTGTAATTAATAGCCCATAAGGTAAATTATTAGAAAAAGACTTTCGAATTTTAGAAATGGCATCATCACAATAATTTGCTTGGTCAATATGAGGAATATTTAGTTCTTCAACTATCTTTTTAACAGCAAAATTATCGTTAGAGAAATTCTCTGCAATAAGAATCTTTTCAAACATAATAAAACTTTTTAGTGTTGTGTTGTTGTCTTTGTATTGCCTGCAAAAATAAGATTATTATTTTAAAATTCAGGGATAAAATTTTACACTTTTTTAGTAGAGATTAAAAACGAAATAAGGAAAAGGGTTTTGAGGATATCATAACAGCAATAGAAGTTAAGTCATGTTTTTTAAAGATTAAGTAATTTATATATAAATATCGGTAATTTTTTACTAATTTTATTGAAATGGTATATATAAAAAATGGCAAGGCTATTAAAACTATTTAATAGCCTTGCCATTTATGAAATTTTTTTAAAACTTCTAGTTATTTACTAAGAAACTGCTTATTTGCTTAATCAATTGAGTATGAATATTTGCACGCTCATTCGTGTCAAATTCACAAGTAGGAACTTGATCCGGTCTGTCTTTTTTAAATAGTTCTATTGCATTTTTTCTGCAGATAGCCATAAAGCTATAATGGGTAGCATTATTCAAAACTATGTGTTTGGAAGTTTTTTCCGGTAGATATTTAGTTAAATAACCGGTTTCTAATTCTGCCGGTATTCTTTCTACAAATGGTCCGGCGGAATACACTAAAACCGGAATTTTTATTTCCGATAAGCTGGACGGAATAAACATGCGGCCAAATCCTATATCTAAGATTACTGCTCTTTTGATACGGGGATCTTTCATGTCTTTATCTAATTTCAGAAAATCTGATCTTTCATCCAAACCTTTCATTTGCTCATTAAAAACGTCACAAGCTAACATGATGGGATATTTACGACATTCTTTTTTGAAAACTTTAGCAGAAGATTTACCGCCAATAGCTTCCACTGCAGTCCATCCTCCATAAGAATGCCCGATAATAGAGATATTATTAGCATCTATATGATCTGAAAATTGTTTAGTTTCCAATAAATAACTGATTGTACGACGAATATCTTCCGGACGGGCTAACATATCTCGAGCAAGTTGCGGATCCATATCTTGCAAGGTAGTTCCTGGATGATTAGGCATTGCTACAATAAATCCCCGTTTACTTAAAGCTGCAGCTAACCAAATATGATTATCCCAAGACCCATTCAGTCCATGAGAAAAAATAACCAAAGGAAAGCTTTTATCGGATATTTTCGCATCATAAATTACATTTTCACCGATGATATATTCATTATCTCCAATTCTTGCAATGGGATGTTTTGCCGAGGTTGGATATACCAAAGCAATTTGAAGCGGTCTTAAATAATCATTTATATTTATTTCACGGAATCCTGTTTTGTAGATACTTTTTTTAGAATTTGATAACGATTGGGCAGATAAATTAATACTATTAAGTAATAAACATAAAAAAGCTAAGATAATTTTATTTTTCATTTTCATTTTTATATATTAAATTATATTTATTCAATAATATTTATCGTAATTATTTTAATCGTATCCCGTTGGTATAAATAATTACTCCTTACTAGGCAGTATATAATGTAAGCTTAATTATAGAAATTGGTTTTTATTAGAAAAAAATCTATAAATAAGATAATCAAATTTTATCAGGTTAGATAAAATAAGTTTACTGATTAAGTACAGACTTAATCCATAGTGATTAATTTATGAACATTCTTTTTAAAGTCATAATCATTCATATAAATCATTTTAAAATTAAATTATTTTTACACAATAATACATATAAATTTTAAAATAATTTTTTAAAATTAATAAAAATATATAAGTTAAACTCCTGATAGTTATCATTTTTGTGTTTATTTATATATTATTGTTATTGTGTTTTTTGATTGAATCGGTACGAAATATTATACTCATATTCAGTAAATATTTTTTATTATTTAATTATAAAAAAAAAATAATTTTATTAAACTAAAAAATAAATTTTTATATTATGAATTCGAGTGAATACGTGTAAATAATCCAATTTTTATATTTAAATATGGTTAATTGATTTATGTGTATTAAAAAATGAAAAATAAATAAAATATTATATATTTATTTTCATATATTTGATTTATGCTAACATAAAATATAATTTTATGAAATTAACATCAAAAAGTAAGTTTTTAACTCTAAAAGGAAGGCATGTAAGCCGGAAAATTAATTTGAATAGTTTAACTAAAAATTTAATCAAAAGCGTTAACAATTGTTACTTATAAATAAAAAGCATACATCAGGATAATAGAAAGGGTATATGATCAGTCATGAATTAGTATATCCTGCTTGAAATATGAAAAATTAAGTAAAACGATTATAATATTGATTTGCACATATCAGATAGAATATAGGTCATTTCAATAAGAATTATAAAAAATAGAAATTAAAATAGAAATTAAATAGGTGCTATTCTTTTAAAAATAGATAATCCTAAATATAGGGAACGCAGTAGTAAATGAAACTAATTTATTTAAAGAAAATAATTACGGAAAAATTTTCCGGCTATTACTAGGATTAGATTTGTTTTTATAGCAAAAACAGTTTCATTAGTTAATTCATATATAGCTTAAAATGAAAAAAATTAACACAATGATATGAGATAAAATAAATAAGTGAATCTGCTAACCACTCGAAATTCAATAAAACTAAATTTAAACTAAAAAAATAATACTTATGAATAAGACACAAAAAACAGATGAATTTTTGCAAGTATTGCTATACAAAATGGTCATATTTGAATCAGTACTACAAATAATAAAAAAATGGAATTCCTTATTTCCATTAGAAATAGGTGCGTATGTTGAAAAATATGTAATGATATTTTCAAATAAATATTTTTTATTAATAAAGAATGTAAAGAGCATATCGCTAATAGATTCTAATATTTAAATAATAAAAAATGAATCCAATAAAGCCTATTTTAAGACAAATAAAGGGAGTATATAGTTTTTTACAATACACCAAAAAAATAAATGCCATCCATCTCTCAGTAAACGTAGATGCTACTAATCTCGTTGAGTATAGAAATAACAATACAAGAAAAAAAATTTCTTATACTGCTTATATGATATATATTGTATCAGAGGTATTAAAAAATTTTCCGGAACTAAATATAGCTGTCAAACGCTCCAAATTTTTTCCGAAAGTGGTACAATACGAAACCATAAATGCAAAATTTATGTTAGACAAAGAAATCAATGGGCAAAAGAAAAATATATCTTGTGTAATTAAAGATTCGGATGAAAAAAAACCTGAAGAAATTCAAGAAATTATAGATAAATGCAAATTTTCTGACTATAATACTTCCATCTTTTTTAAAGAAACCAGATTAATAGAAGCTCAACCCCAATATTTGAGACGCTTAATTTCATTTTTAATTTATAAAAATTTGGCTAAAAGACACCGCATCCAGGGAAGTTTTATGATCACTTCGCTAAAAGATAAAGATTTAATTACAGATGCCCTATTTTTGAATTCATCAATGAGTATAAGTTTAGATAAGTTAAAAAATATTCCGATTGTAAAAAATAATGAAAAGTTTTATAAAGTTATTATGAATTTAACCATGACATTTGAAGAACATGTACTTAATAGTACTTTAGCATCCGATTTTATAAGTGAAATAAAAAATAAAATTGAAAATTTTAAATAACTTTTAATTAAACATTTGATCTACACGTCAACAAAAAAGAAAAAGTAACAAATTAGAGAAAAATTGTAATCAGGCTTAAAAATTATAGTTGTCTATTGGTAAACTATTTCTACAAATTTACTTGAAACTTTTTTCTTATAAAGAAAGATTCAAATTTAGACCTTACAATAAATCTAATAAGGAGTTGACTTAAACGATTTATTTAGACGCCGATCCATCCCTCATTAATAAATGAAAAACCGGTACTATAGAAGATTACGTAATGTAAATGAATTAATCATATATCCAATATTAAATTTAATCCGTAATGATGATATCATGAACTATATTTAACAAAAAAGAGTAAACAAGGAATAAATCAATGTTTAACGTTTATAATGAATATAAAATAAATACTTTTTAAGCATATCTTTTACAATAAACCGTTTATAATTGGAAACTATTTAAATTATTTATGAATGGTATTTTAATAAAAAATAAAATAAAAAATATTTTATTTGGTTTAAAAATATCTTTATATTTATCCTGTATATATATTTATATATCTATAAACAAACTAACTAAAACATTCCTGTCATGAATCCAATTATGCCGGATGAAGGAGAATCCTTCAAACTATTAACTCAAAAAGAAATAGAAGAAGCTAAACAACAAAAAGGAGTTATAGCTGCCTATGGAGGAAGTAAACAACAACTCTATGGAAATTCACATCTTGTTCATATAGAAGTACAAATAAACGGAAATCCGTTTTTTTCAAATACCTGTATACATTTGAAGCTAATTCAGAAAATCAATGCAGATCATGAATTTACTCTAACCGCTGATCCCGGAGAATTCGATGAATCCAATGCCTATTTGCTTCAGAATTCAAAAAAATATCTGGGAAGTCGCATAACTTTTAGTTTCATACAATTTGGAAAAATTGTCTCCGTATGGACAGGACTTATATCAAGCATATCCTCCAATAAAAAAGACGGGATAAAGAAGATTATCATTCGAGGAAAAACCCCGGCTTTTCTAATGGAAAATGGAATTCATTGCCGAAGTTTTGAAAATCAAACCTTAGAAGAGATTATACGAGAAGTTTCCCAAGACTATCCAAAAGATATAGTTTCGTTTGATTGCAATCCCAACCTTAAAAACAAATTACCCTATACCGTTCAATACAATCAAAATGATTTTCAATTTATAAAAAATCTCGCCGTAAGATATGGAGAATACTTTTATTATAACGGAGAAAAATTTCAATTTTCCTCGTGGGGCAGCCGCATAGTTGAATTGACCGAGGGCGAAGATATATATGACTATGAACTTAAACTGGAAACCAAACCTCAAAAATTCTCTTATGCCGTTTATGATCCCATACAAGGAAAAGATTACACGGTAAACTCTGAAAGAGAAAACCTCCAAAAGTCCACAAATCCCTTTCAACAATCAGCCTTTAATTCCAGTCAAAATTTGTTTACCAAAGCACCTACCGCACATTTCCATCATAGTCTTTTACACAAAGGACAGGTTGAAATAGAAGAGGCGATTATCAAACAAAAGGTAAAACAACAAAATTTGGTATATATAGAAGCCACCTCTAATAACCCCGAACTACGGATAGGAGATATTGCGAAAATAAATATTTGGATGCCCGGGCATGAGATTTTCAAAACGGGTAAAACTCCCATTGAATCCTACCGAATAACAGAAATAACTCACGAATTTTCAGATGGAGAAGGATATACCAATACCTTTATCGGGTTACCCAAAGAGGTAACCGTTCCTGCGTATTGTGATGAATACGAATATCCGAAAGCCCCCCTGCAACATGCCGTCGTTACAGATAATAAAGATCCCTTGCGAATGGGAAGAGTGCGCGTACAATTTGTTTGGCAGAAACCCGACAATCAGCAAACCCCTTGGATTCAAGTAATCCAACCCCATGCCGGATCAGGAAAAGGCTGTTTTATGAATCCCGAAATAGGAGAAACCGTATTGATAGCCTTTCAAGGCGGCAATGCCGAAGCGCCTATCGTAGTAGGAACAGCATATAACGGAGGAGAAATTGCGGCCTATTACACAGCCGAAAATGACATTAAAGTCATACAAACAAGAAGCGGAACCCAAATACTGTTTAATGATGCAGAGGGTAGCATTTTAATAACCGATCCCGGAAAAAGCAGCTGGTTTATGGACGGAAAAGGAAATATTTCCGTAAATGCCCCTAATAATATGAATTTTACCGTAGGAAATGATTTTACGGTTACCATAGGGAATAATTTTCATGTACAAGTAGGAAATGACAATCATTTGGAAGTAGGGAATGAGCACAAACATATTTCTCATTCTTATACACAAAGGGTATTCGAAAATAAAAAAATTACGGTTAACGGAGAATTAACCGAAACAACAACAACTTCCACCTATAAAATAGTAGGAGGGGATCTTTGGATACAAAGTTCAGGAACAGCAACAATTTTAGGGGCCATTGATGCAAGAGTAAATAAAGGATAAAAACAAGGTGATTCGAATAACAACAATATATAAATTCCTACTCATGCTTTCATTTATATTCAACAGCTGTCAGGATAAAAATAAAAAAACTATGAAAGAAGAATTTAAATGGAAAGAAACCGTCTCCTGTCCCTCAGGCTATCCGGTAGACGTATTTATGGGGGGACTTGAATTAACCGATGGAGGTTATACAAGTTTATATTCGGGAGTGGTAGATCATGCAGAATGGGGTAGCGAAGGAAGGAGTATGAGTCATGGAAAAAAACCGCTGCCTAAACGACTAAATGTAATTTGGATTTCATTTGCCGAAAAGACCTTTTACCATGTGGATGCTGAGTTGGATTATGAAAAAATAGTAGGACTATTTAGGAGAGGTTATTATACATTATCCATGGTTAAAGAACGACCAGAACCATTTAGAGAGGATTATGGTACTATTAACGTAGGTTTTGCCCCGGGAGGAGTAGCCGTAGTTTGGGTAGCGGGAACAGGCCGTCAAATAGAAGTGGGCAGATACCAGGGAGTAAAAACGGAAATACCCAAAGAGCAAGTAGAAAAATTAAAAGACGAACCGGAATACAGCATGCTACGGCCGGAATATCAAGAATCGGTGATAAAAAATCCTGGGATCATCCCTCAAGAAGTACAAGATGCTAATAAAGACAAACCCATTCCTTTTGGGTTATGGGATACATACAGGAAAAAATATAATTGGAAATTTAACTTTGATTTTCCGAATTCAAATGAAATAACCAATAGAGTAACCTGTTTTTACTTTAATGGAGAAAAAGAAATCTTATTCGGGGATAAACCGATAAAATTATATCAAATACCGGAAGAATTAAGATGGAACAAATCAGAAAAAAAAGCCATACCTCGAAAAATATCATTTAGTTGGATTGAAAAAGAAAATAAATTAAGATCAGGAGCAATAACTTTTAATGAAGCCCAGATATTTAAGACTTTTGAAGAACTAACTCAGGGAAATAAGGAAGAATCAATAAAATTAACTATACGAATTATCCATACCGGAGATGATGCTTCAGTATGGTTGGAAGGAAACGGAAAAAGCATCGGGTTGTATAAAAGTGAGGTAAAAATATTTTAAAATGGGAAACCATTAATTATATAAATATTTAACAATGAAACTAAAAATAAAAAATCATTATCTGATAGCACTGCTACAACTGCTTTCCTTAGTGGTAAGCTGTCAGGATAAAAACAAAAAAACTATGAAAGAAGAATTTGATTGGAAGGAAACTGTTTCCTGTCCCTCAGGCTATCCCGTAGATGTTTTTATGGGGGGATTAGAATTAACCACAGGAGGCTATACTAGTTTATACTCAGGAGTGGTAGATAATGCAGAATGGGGGAGTGCGGGAAGGAGTATGAGCAGCGGAGTAAAACCTTTGCCTAAACGTTTAAATGTGATATGGATATCTTTTGCCGAAAAGACCTTTTATCATGTAGATGCCGAATTGGATTACGAAAAAATAGCCCGACTTTTTAGAAAAGGATATTATATTCCATCCTATAATAATGAATTTCCTGAACCAGAAAAAGATAATTATGGAACAATCAATGTAGGCTTTGCTCCCGGAGGAGTAGCTGTAATTTGGGTCGCGGGAACAGGTCGTCAAATAGAAATAGGCAGATACCAGGGAGTAAAAACAGAAATACCCAAAGAGCAAGTTGAAAAATTAAAAGATGAACCGGAATACAGTATGCTTCGTCCGGAATATCAAGAATCCATAATGAAAAATCCGGGGATCATCCCTCAAGAAGTACAAGATGCTAATAAAGACAAACCCATTCCTTACGGGCTATGGGATACATACAGGAAAAAATATAATTGGAAATTTAACTTTGATTTTCCGAATTCAAATGAAATAACCAATAGAGTAACCTGTTTTTACTTTAATGGAGAAAAAGAAATCTTATTCGGAGACAAACCGATAAAATTATATCAAATACCGGAAGAATTAAGATGGAACAAATCAGAAAAAAAAGCCATACCTCGAAAAATATCATTTAGTTGGATTGAAAAAGAAAATAAATTAAGATCAGGAGCAATAACTTTTAATGAAGCCCAGATATTTAAAGCCTTTGAAGAAATAACTATGGGAAATACGGAAGAATCAATACAATTAACCGTACGAATTATCCATACCGGAGATGATGCCTCGGTATGGTTGGAAGGAAACGGAAAAAACATCGGGTTGTATAAAAGTGAGGTAAAAATATTTTAAAATGGGAAAAACCTTTGTATTTAACAGCGGAGAGGCCCGATCTGAACCGGGAGAGCTTCAACTAACTTATGGATTGTTTTTTGACGGAACGCTTAATAATCGAGAAAATACCCGAATATGGAAAAAAGTGCGGGGGATAGACGGATATGGAAATCCCACCGAGGAAGAAATTGAAATATTCGAGCAAAATGCCCGGGAGAAAAAATTTTTAAGCAGAAAAAGAGTAGATAAAGAAAGTACCAGCTATTTAAATGATTTTACCAATGTCGGCAGAAAATCTTTAAGTTGTAATAGAGAATATACCATTTACGTGGAAGGAATAGGAACCCAAGACAAAAAAGAGGATAAACTTCAAGGGTATGCTTACGGTAGAGGAGAAACGGGAATTACTGGAAAGGTTATCAAAGGGTGTGATTTTCTAGCTGAAAAAATAAAGTTATTAAAAAATTTTATAGATGAACCTGATAAAATATCCGAAATTTTAGTTACCGTAGATGTCTTTGGCTTTAGCCGAGGAGCGGCTGCTGCACGGTATTTTGCTTACAACATTCAAAAATTAGCGTATTCAGCGAAAGTAAAAAACGGAAAATATTTGGATCATGAAGGAAAAGAAGTACCGGAAGCTTGGGTAAAAAATGGAAAACTGCCTCGAATGGGTAATTTAGGAACAGCCTTATTAAAAAAGAAAATTAGTCATGAACTGATCGACAATACCTTCATTCATTTGCGTTTTTTAGGAATCTATGATACAGTAGTTTCTTACGATCCGGATGCCTTGCTTTTACCTACTTTCAAAAGTAAAATACATAAATTACATTTAGATGAATTAGGAAGACCACAAAAAATCGTTCATTTTACCTCGTTGGACGAGCATCGCAAATATTTTCCACTTACCCGCATTAAACCGGGGACCAATCGCATAGAACGCAATTTTCCCGGGGTTCACAGTGATATAGGAGGCAGCTATTCCAACTATACCGAAACCGGCAGCGAAAACCTGTTGATCGAAAAAAGACCAAAATATGAATTGGAAAAGCTGATTGACTATCGAGCAGAACTGATCCAAGGCGGATGGTATACGCCGGAACAATTAAAAATAGAACCCAAAATGGTAACCAAGCACAGCCATTACAGCTTAAAAGGCGAACGGAACCTAAGGAAAGAATATAGCTATATCTTTCTACACCTGATGCGGGAAGAGTCAGAACCCTATATGGGGAAGTATTATATGCCCGGCGAAATGGAAAAATACAGTCTTTCGGGAAACAAGACCCTGCAACAGGCCAAAGAGTATCTACAGCTTTATACCATGAAATGGAATGAAGACTGGGTATTGAAAAGCGAAAAAGAAGAAGAAGAAAAAAAACTCAACCAAGCCACTTCAACAAAAGAAATCAAGGAAAATAACTTAAATCAAGCAGATAAAAAGAATCCAACAGAAGAAAAAACAGAAACTAACCACCAACCAATCGAAAAAGAATTAGAAGAAATATACGTCACCGATTCCGATCGATTGCTAAAGAAAATAAGAAACTACTACTTGCATTGGTCTTCCCGTTGGGGAGAATTGGGCAATTCGCCCAATAAAAGCAGAAAAAGAGAATATTATAATGCCGATGGAACCGTTGACACCAATTGAAATAAAAATGCAGCCGGGAAAAACGTACTACTACCGAATCACTACAAGTTTTATGGATCAAATGAATCATGGAAAAGGTAAGGAAAAACTTTGGACCAGAAATGTCGGAGTCTTATTTACCGGAAAAACCCGTGAACACTTTCACTTTCAAATTCTGTGTTTTCGCACGGAAGTAAAGTTGGAAAAAGCCATACCCCAATATAATTTGCTTCGGGAAATCTCCTATCTTTTTAATGATATACGTATTTGTGTTAATGAGAAAGGAGAAGCCGTTAAGCTTAAAAATCTAAAAAAAATACAGGAACGGTGGAACACAGAGCGGAGAAAATTGGAAGCTTATCACAGTGGCTCTTCTATTGAATCATACTTTGATTTTTTAAGCCGTTTACTTCAGGATGAATCAAGAATGATCGGCTACTTGTTAAGTTATGAAATGTATGGAATGTTTTTTAACGGAAGCCGTATCGGAAATTTAAAAAATGAAAATGATACGAAGTATCCAAGAAAAGTAAAACATCCACATTGGAATAAAGTTTTTGCGGAAGAATGGAATGAAGTGAAAGAAAGGGAAGGAGACATAAAAAAATGCTTCCACGTAAAAGGAAAACCATGGCAGACAGAAGAGACAAACACGACTTTATATGAAGGCAGCTATCTCTATTCTTCGGGGCTATTGCATGAGGGATCTTTGGACATAATTTATGAAAATCAACTTAAAAAATACAGAATAGTATGGATTGGTTAAAAAAACTCTTTTCGAACAATAAAGCAAACCATTTTCCCACACCACAAGATGCGTCTCGAAGTAGTAAAAAAGCTTGGGACAAGGAGTTTGAAAAACTTCCGATTATGGGAAAAACAGCTACTTCCGAGGATAAACAATGGAATGAAATTAGCCGAATGGAAGAAGAAAATGCCCGGATACTCGAATTAGATAATACAGAAAGAGAAAAAGAAAGGCAGAAAATATGGGATGAATTAATCGTTATTGACGGAGCAGAGCTGGAATGTCCGTTGTGTACCAATCCCAAAGGAATACTTAAAGTAAATTTAGATACACCCACTACTCAAGAAAAGAAAACAGCAACTATAGAAGAGAAAAGTTCCTTGAGTCTTGTTTTTCGGGGAAACTGTAAAAAAAGCCCGAACTGTTCTTTTCCTTGTCACGTATCCATGATAACGGGAGATTGGAAAAACACAGGAAGTATGAAAATCCAAGATCGGCCGCCTTTATTGCTCAAAAGCACGATTCCTTGCCATTATGGCGGAGTAGATATAAAAATTATCGACAGCGGTCAAATCAATAAACCCGAACTCAATATGGAAGGAGCTCCCATACCGATTCCCAAAAAGAAAATAAAAATAAAAGCCCTTCAAGATCAATATACAGTAGTGTTGAAAAAGGACGGAACTTTATTCGGCCCAAGATTTCCCAATCTGGAATTTGAAATTACCGACGGAGCACCCGGGGAACCAATTGATATTCAGGTGGCAAAGGTTGATCCTTCTTTATTAACAAATACGGTAGGAATAACCGACAGTTGGGATAAAAATAAATTACCTATGGAAAGGATTTCGGTGAAAACGTTCAGCAGCTATTCTCATGAAGAAATCCCTTTGACTTTAGATGCTTCGGGTAAGGCTTCTTACACAATGCCGTTAGAGTGGTGGAGAGATTTAGCCAGACAGCCGTTACACGAATTTTCAACCATGAAAATTTATTTTAAAGTTTTATCTTTTTCACACCCCTCAAAGGTAAATGAAGAAAGTATAGTTCATTTTGTGGAGGTTAGTAATAATTTAATTGAATTACGAACTATACAAAATGTTTATACAGAAAACGCTTTGGGTTTGCCTGTAAAAGATTTTTCGGCAGAATTTGTGGTTAAAGAAGCAGGTACCACCGAAATGTATACTTGGGTTCAAAGGAAAAAAGGTGGAATGGGAATATGGGATGTAAACAAACGGATGACCCGACCGATTATTGAAGAGCATGATCAAAAGCAAATATGCCATTATCCGGAATGGACTTTAGACAGAATTAATTTAAATCCGAGATATGCCGATGGGGTATATCCAATTTCAAACGGAGGAAAAACGGCAACTATAAAAAAACAATCATCTTCACAATCGGTAAATTCTAAGTTTCCTTGGGCATATACACATATTGATTTTGATACAAGAATCCATCTAAATTTTGATGTTCCTGATGCGATCAACGTTATTCGTTTGCCGGATAATACTATCAAAGGAGCGATTCCCTCGCCGGAGCCGCTGCCGTTAGCAAATATTTTTTGGAATGCCCGAATCTTACAAAGTTGGAATTCCGCTCAAGCAAAAACCCTTGTTTCTCATCCTGCTGTATTTATAGGTCCTTAAGAGGATTAAATGTTGAGAAAAAAACTAGTCTTTAAAAGTACTATGCAGCTAATTTGAGCGTTAATTTAAGAAACAATTTAACTATTTAACAAAAAAATGAGTCATCGAAATTCTGATAAAATTTACATCACATGAAATTAAAAAGATAATAGATTTACCCAAATAAAAGATATTAAACAATCGGAACAATCAGATTTTAAAGATTTTAATATAACTGAAAAAAAATTATTTAGAAGACAACCGGCTGCAATTCCTGAATTATTTAATTATGATTGAGTTGAATATCAATCTTCTCTAATCGAAAGTTTTAAAAATTCTATGTTCGAACTTTTTGATTATAATATAGAAGACAACATTCAACGGTTTGTTCTTTGAATGAAGCGGCTAACCGATGGGTAAGTTGGAGTCGTGAAAGAGAAAGTCGCATTGAGCAAAAAATAGATACTATTATTTTTACTAATTAAATATATGTTTAAGCTAAGGAATGCATTTAATCATTAGATAAAAAATTGGTAAAACCAATCAATAATAAATGACCAGTAACGGATTTAAATAATAAGGATCATTGAATTAAATTAACGCTTCTTCATAAAAAAATTAAAACAGCAAAACAAAAAGGAACAATTTATGGACACAAGATCACAAAATTTTGCAAAATATTGGCGTAATTCTTTAGCTGATGCCACTTTTACAAAGGGAGGATTAAATAAAAAAGATACCGAATCAATGATATTTTGTTCTAAGGAATTTCTAACGTCAGGAAAATTAGATGAAAAAAAAACCAAAGAACTTTTTAAAAATGAATCATCAGATTGTAATGTTATTGAAATTATTCTAAGACCTATAGTTTATCATCAAATTACAGAACATTGTTTTGGTAAATTTAATGAAACTCCGGAATATCTTGTCCCTATATCAACCGCTGCTTTTTTGGCCAGAGACGGAAGATGTTATCCTAAAAGTGGCAGTACATTTATATCTCGAGATATACTGAAACCTTTAGTTAATGGTTCCTATGCAATTGGATCCATGTATGATTTAGATATTTATCTATCCACATATTCTATATCAGGTATTAATTATAATGAATTTGAAGATGGAGATTTAAAGTTAAGAGATGAAAAATATTTTGATGCTTGGAAAAAATATTGCAGCCATATCGAATTATTATTAAATACGGTGGCAAAAAAATGGGTTAAAGATAACAGATCTTATGAGCGTTTAGATCACAGTTATATAATAAAACAAGATCTTGTGAAAAATGCGGCAATACATATTTTTCCTTTATATGAACAATTACGAAACAGCTCTAAAAGTATTCCTTTATTTGAACGTTATGCTTCAATAACCTCTCCACCCCAACAACCATGTCTTGAAAGTAATAGTTTCTTTTCAAAACGGTTGGCCCATTCAAGTAATAGTTTTCCTTTAGCTCAAGCGCAACGCGATGCATTAAATCATTTATTAAATGCTGAAACTGGAGAAATTCTTGCGGTAAATGGGCCTCCGGGTACGGGTAAAACGACCCTATTACTTTCCGTAGTTGCTTCTTTGTGGGCAACGCGAGCATTGGAAGGATCTGAACCCCCCATTATTATTGCAGCTTCAACAAATAATCAAGCAGTAACTAACATAATTGATGCATTTGGAAAAGATTTTTCTAAAGGTGAAGGTCCTTTTTCAGGGAGATGGTTACCTAATATAGACAGTTTTGGCGCTTATTTTCCGGCTAAAAGTAAGTCTCTACAAGCTGAAAAGAATTTTCAAACTGAAAAATTTTTTAATCAAGTCGAGGACACAGAATATTTTAAAAAAGCGAAATATTTTTATATAGAATGTGCAGCAAAAGCATTTCAAAATCTTGAAAGTAAAAATACTACCATAGAAGATGTCGTTAAACGATTACATAAAGAAATTCAATGGAAAACAAAACAATTAAAATGCTTGGAAGAATCATGGAACGCTTTATATAATATACGTTTGCAAGTTCATCAAGAATTGGGTAATAACCCCTATGAAAAATTAGCACTCTATGAATATCAAGAAAAAATTTTGAACGAAAAGATAAAGTTATGGAGTAATATTCGATCTAAATGGGAACAATTTCAAGCTGAGGAAAATATATGGTATCAAGTTTTTTCGTGGATACCTTTTGTAGCTAATAAACGTATGCTTAAGGCTAAGATGTACCTTGCGGATGTATGGGATAAAGAAGATCAATTTCAATTCAAAACTCTTATTTCTATTTCAGAATATATTGAAAATAAAGAAGTTTCAGTAAGTAAGTCTATATTTGAAAATGAGCGGATTTTAGAAATTATAAAAAATTTGTTACAAAATTTAGAAACCTGTTTAGCGAAATGGAAAATTGCTTTAGCACCATTACATATTACAAAGAATTCTGAGAAAGTAACACTTAATCAAGCGGATATTGAAGCAGACACTAAAATACGATTTGATATTTTTTTGTTAACTACCCATTATTGGGAAGGGCGTTGGCTAATGGAAATGGAAGATTTACTGCCCAATTTAGAAAAATGGAATAAAAAAAACGCAGAATCTGCCATAATTAAACGATGGAATCTAAGGATGAAATTGACTCCTTGTGTAGTATCAACTTTCTATGTGCTTCCTAATCATTTTATTTATGCGGGAACAGGTTACGTGAAAGATTATTTATATAATTTAGCCGATTTATTAATTGTTGATGAAGCAGGTCAGGTATTACCGGAAGTTGCAGGAGCTTCATTTTCTCTCAGTAAAAAAGCTCTGGTAATTGGAGATACTCATCAAATTGAACCAATTTGGGCCGTTTCTCCAAAAGTGGATGTGGGTAATTTTTTGGAAGCTGAACTTCTGAATAGTGATAATGTAGAAGACGAATATGAAAAATTAACTGATTTAGGAAAAACGGCTTCATCAGGCAGTGTGATGAAGATTGCACAAAATGCATCCAGATATCGTTATGATCCTGATTTGGAACCGGGAATGTATTTATATGAGCATAGGCGTTGTTATAATGAAATTATTGGTTATTGTAATGAATTGGTATATAAAGGAAAGTTATTACCAAAACGCGGAATTTCACCTAAAGGATCACTTTTTCCGGCCTTAGGATATTTACATATTGACGGTATATGTCAAGATTCGGGATCAGGCAGTCGTTATAATTTATTGGAAGCTAGAGTTATTGCTAATTGGTTGATTGAAAATAAACAAAAGTTAGAACAAAAATATAATCAGCCCTTGAATGAAATTGTAGGGATTATCACACCATTTGGAGCTCAAGTTAACGAAATAAAACGGGCTATAAGAAATTCTAAAGCAAATGTAAATGTAGATAAAGGCGAAGATCATCTAACAATCGGTACGGTTCATTCTTTTCAAGGAGCCGAAAGAAAATTAATAATTTTCTCTGCCGTTTATTCTAAACATGTCGATGGTACTTTTATAGATAATGCGCCAAGTATGTTAAATGTTGCCGTATCGCGAGCAAAAGATAGCTTTTTGGTTTTTGGAGATATGGATATATACAATCCGCAGTTAAAAACGCCGAGAGGAATTTTAGCGCGTTATCTTTTTTCTTGTGAGAAAAATAGTCTATGTTTTGAATATTTAGAAAGAAAAGATTTATTAGAATCGGGAAGTGTTGGCTTTCAAGTTCTTATAAATTTAAATGAACACGACTCGTTTCTTAAAAATGTAATAAATAATGCTGTTAAAGAAATATATATAGTATCTCCTTGGTTTTCAATAAATGCCGTAAATAATAGCAATATATTGCCATTTATGGAATCAGTGATTCAAAAAAAAGGCATTAAAATATCAATTTATACAGATGATGAACTCAATTTATTAGGCGATAATGAAGAAAAAAAACAATTTCTTTTTAAATTAGTAAATATCGGTATAGATGTTTATTTTGTAACTAAGGTACATAGCAAAATTGTGATTAAAGATGAAGATTTGCTATGTATAGGTTCATTTAATTGGCTAAGTGCACAAAGAAAAGGAAATTATGTAAGACATGAAACATCTTTAGTTTATCAGGGAAAAAACAAGAAATTAATTGATGAAATTAACATTTTAAAAAATAGTATAATGGAAAGGAGTTCTTCATTCAATCAAACTTTAAATTAATTTAGTAGTAATATGAAAAAAAAATCGGTAGATAAATTATTTTTATTTTTCCAAATGATCGGATTAAAATTTTACTGATGAATATAAAAGTGCTAAAAAAATAAAACTTGGTAATTATTTTTTTTATTTAATCAATTAACTAAAAGTGTTTTTTTATATTAAAAAAATTAATAAGAATTAAAAATATAAAATTTAATATATATCATCTTTCATCTTTGGATGAATTAAAACTCGAATTACATTTTTCGAGTTTTTTTGATTTTGCATCTTAGTATGATAGATTCTATACAATTCTTTTTATTTTTTACGAGTCGTAGTGATTTAATTTTAATTTTTTTATTTTTAATTTTTTTACAAAACTCTGAAAATGTAATTATTTCATTATTATGAATTACCGGAAATTCATACTTATTACACGTATATTTTCCAAAGTCTTCCATGGTTTTCTTTTGTTTTGAAACATCCAGTAATAATAATTCGAATTGATTTTCAGAAATTGAGGGAGCTGAAGTATTTTCTGTTTTAGTTTTGCTCTTTTTAGAAGAACTTTCCATGGGTTGAAAGGGAATGGATTCTAAAAACTCTTCAAATGGATCTTTTTGAGTTTTACCCGGAGGTAATGTATATACAATCTTATTTTTATTTTTAAAATTTTCTTTGTACGTTTTATACATTTCTGCAGTTAATTTTTTAGGTATTACAATAATATCTTTACTTGCAATATGTGTCATATCCCCGTTGATCACCAAGGTCAATCTTTTTTTTCCGGGTAAGCTGTAGCTGTATACAGGATATTCCTTTGTAGAGTCCATTTGTCCTGATTCTCCAAAAGACCATTCCCATGAAAAAGCTTCTCCAATATATTCATAATAGATATCGAGGGGTTCATCTACTCTAACTACACTTGGAACAATAATTTTTGGAATTTTTAAGGAATCTGTGATCCTATCCCCTGGATTAATCTCAATTGTTTTTTGCAATTTACAAGTGCCATTAACGTGTAAGGTCACAATGTAAGTTCCGGGATTCTCATAGGTATGCACAGGATATTGATCCTTTTTTTTCTCAGTATAATCTCCAAAATCCCAAACCCAATTTTTGGCACCGGGAGTAAGATCTTTAAATTTAATAGATTCCCCAACTTGATTGTTTTCAGCTATTATTTCAAAATTAATTTGATTACATTCCTTATGCTTAGAATATTTATAGTATAAAAGTAAGAGACCAATTAAAATAGATGTTGAAAAAACTAAAAATATCCGTAAATCTACTTTATGTACATAATAAGTCAGAGTATTCCTTAATTTATAATTCATAGTAGTTAAAAAATAATAGTAAGTATTGCAGCGAACTAAGGTAAAATTAAATATATATATAAAATATAAATAAGTGTATTTAATAAATTATAAATATATATAATAAATTATTTTATGTCAAAAATAAAAATAAAAATTTAATATTATTTTTAACCCATGTTATTTTATAAATTAAAAATTTAACTAATTGGATAAGAAGAAGAGTAACTCGATTTAATCGCGCTAAAATATATAAAGCAAATGTACGGGATGTGAAATATAAATTTAATTTAGTTAAAATATAAAAAATATTAAATCGATTCTTCATTTTGTTTATAAATCTTAATCATCTTTACTATTTAAATTATAATTATAACTATATATTAAATCTATTTTATTATTTTAATAATTAAATTTAATTACTAACTAAAAATAGTGTTTAAATTGATTTCTTCTTTTATTGAATAGTGGCTACAGGTATGTGTAAATATTCCTACAATTTGTTTGTTCATCAATTTTATCCATCTCAATTATGTAAAATAAACTTTACGGAAATTATCTAAAAATAAATCAACATTTTTATCATACCCTGAATTTATTATCTAATAATGTTAAATCCATTGAGAACAACAATAATTATAAATAAATTAGTTTCCTGTTTAATTTAAGTTAAATTGTTCATAATGTGTAAAACCTTATATTAATCAAATAAAAAAGAGCCGGATGGTTTATTATTTTCTTTTTCATTTGAATCATCAAAATAAATATTGTTTTTTTTAGCATATTCTTTCCAAATTTCTTTTTCTTTTATTATCCATTCTTCCTTAGTATATTTTTTTCCTTCATAAATTTTATAGTTATTTTTTTCATTATAAGATTTGCTGACTTCTTTATCAATTTTATTTGAATCGATCTTCACTTCGCCGGTGTGTATACCTCTAAGGAGCATTTCTTTAGGTGAAAAAAATACTTCTTGTCCATATTTCCACTCATCAATCATTTCTTCTTGACAATATTCATTTAGAAAACAAACGCCATTTCCTATTTTTATCATAGGCTTTGTTTGATAGATATCTAACCCTATGCCGTATTCCCCCCATTCTTCAAAATAGGCGGGTGCTTGTTTATCATATTCATTTTCATCATAATCGTGATCGATTTCATTTGGATCTCCATCAACTAATTTAACTAATTCTGGAATAAATTTATATCCGGTTTCTTTCCATAAATAAATACCTTTCATAGTGTTAGATGGTAAAGCTTCCCTTTCTTTTTTATTGGTTGGCGTATAAAATTCGGCATCAAGTATTTCAATAACGCATTGTAATTTTTTTCCAATGTAGTTTTGAATAGGTATGCCGCGTCGTTCTTTAACAATGTAAGACTTTCCCGATTCGGATATGGCAATAATCTGATGGGCAAATATTTTACCGTCTTTTTCTAAAGTAGGAATAGCTTTTTTAATAGTGAGGGCTAAGGTATTATATACGAGGGATTCGATACTCATTTTTTAATAATTAAATATCACTGGTTACATATTCGGCATCAGTTAAATGCAATCCTTTTAACTGATTCAAATAGAATAATTCAATTATTTGTTCGGTTATTAATACCGTATAGGGTAATTCAGGGATTCGAAATATGGGACAAGTTATTTTTTGTGGATCAATACAGAGAAAATCATATTCCATAATCTGACCGCCGGGTAGGGCAGTGTATTCTGAATTTTCTTTATCCAAGCAATCGGTAGTATGAATGATATTAAGCAAATAATAATCGCTGTCGTCACTACGTAGTTTTAAAATTTCCACCGTTTCATCTAATAATGGTAAAAGGAGTTCATAAACACGTTGGTTAACAATATAGACATCTATATCCATGATATCATAAAAATCCATATCAATTTTAGGTTCTTTTTTTAAAACCATGAATTCTTCCCATTCTCCCTTTACAGATAGGAAATTTGTAATTTTTTCTTCGGCAAGGAGCAAAAATTTATCTTGCTCCTCTTGTAAAGGAAATTCTAATTGGGTTGCGTTATTTCCATCAATACTTAGTTCATAAATTATCATAAATTTATTATACTTTAATTAAACATTCCCTCATATTCTTCAATATTTATAAATTCAACACCGGTTGGATTTAACTTTTTTATCTCGTCAATTACTGATTTATGATATAAATAAATTCCTGGGTCTTCTAATAATCTCCATCCCAGACGTTTATTTAACGGTATTTTTTTTAAAACTTCTCTATCTAAGACATATTCATTAATATAGTACATATCGCATTCTTCATCGTATTCGTAATCAGATTTTTCTTTATCTAAGGCTTCGTAGGTATTATCATCAACGTATATGCAGTAATAATCTTCAATATAGCCACCTTTTTGGTCTGACAATTCTATAGGAACAATACGCACTCCTTCCATATTCATAGCCAACATTACATCTGCTATTTTTTTAGTAACAAAATCTTTAGCACCTGTTAAATAATCGGCTAATATAGGACGACGAGGCAAAGGATCTCCCAATTGAGCCTCGATAATTTCTTTACTTTGATCTAAGAGATCAATCATTGGGTATGTTTGATCTTCTTTACTTTTCATAAAATAATATTCAAAATCTTTCATATTTTATTTTTTATCTTATTTAAATCCTTGAAATTTTTCTATTTTTTCTTTTTCTTTGTAAAAATTATAGGTAGTGGGATTCCGATAATGATTTTTCATGATTGTACCAGCAGTACAAGTAAAATCAGCTTTTTCCAAATAATTACATGCTTTTTCTGAAGAATAAAGTACACCCCAAAATTTTTTAGTAGAAGACTCTTCAAAACTCTGCACGCCCTTTAATCTTTTTTTTAAAAATTCTTTTTTTTTAGGCAAACGATCAAATCCACAACAACCAATATTTCCCTTTGAATAACTAAAACCGTCTGAGGTTATAGTCCATTTAAAATCCCTTACTTTTCTAAAAATAAACATGCTAAATCTATCCATAGTAATGATAAATTTCTTGGATGTTTCTATAAAATTATTTTCTACTTTAGGTTTATTATCTTCATTTTCACCACATACTAATTTTATCATATATTTTTCACAAACTTTATTTACTAAATCTTTGACATGTTTTTCATAATTTAATTTAACTAATTCATCTTCTGGATTAAAGACAGGAAAAAGAGGTATTATTTCTTTTTTAATTAATTTTTCATCGATTTTATCATTAGGATTTTTTTCTCTACTAATAATAAACGTAGCTTCATGACCACCTTTATGTAAAGGTACCCCAAAAGTACAGGCAACTTCCATTATCGAAGGTAATAAAACTCCATTATTTCGATGATTAATATTGTAACCTAGCATATAAACTAAACCTTGATATCTTTCATTTTTACTTAATGAATCAGTTGTAATCAAATGATGAGCCTCCATACCATTACGGTTTTTTTTAGATTTTTTTTTTGTAGGATCTGGATAATAGAAGGGATGATTTTCAAATTTACCCCCATAAAATTTATTTTTTCCATTTGTTCTTTTTATAATATGATTTCCTAAATCCACCCCATTTCCTTTAAAAACTCCTGGAGGTATTATATCACGTTTATGATTATCATCATCTAAACTATGACCACACTTAGGACAATTTAATGGTTCTTTTAATTTATTACTGCTCATACTATTGACCTGTTTTTTTTATAGTTATTTTTCCGAATCCTCTTGGACAAATAAGAAAGGAGCTTCCAATAACAACTTCTTTACCTTTAATCGTTTTTTTTGAATACGTACCTTTCCACGGTCCGTTTGGTACAAATGTGCAAAGACACCCCGGAGGAGGCACGGCTTTGTAAGGTTTACAAGTACCAAATGTTGCAACCGGGGGTATCAAATTGGCATTAGTACAATCATATTCTGTGGCTGCACATTTGTTTTTTATCAATACGGTATTATTAGAAGTTACATTTAATTTAGCTGATACATCTCCCATAGAGCATTTTATAGTTGCTCCATCTACAACAAATTCATCATTTTTTCCCATAATTGTAATGATTTTAATTTTCTTTTATTTTTGAACCTTTGATCACGGCTTTGCTTTTACCTTCTACAAAAGCTTCTTTACTGGTCATCATGGTTTTCTTTTTACCGTTAATTTCTATATTATTATCTGACATCATTTGCACTTTTTTCTTCGCCTGTATATGAGCATTTCCTTGTGCATTTAGTTTCATGGATGAACTATTTCCGGAAAATAAATCAAGATTTTTTCCACCTTTTGCTGAAAGGCACTTTCCTGCAATAAACTGGGTATCTTTAGCAGAGGATAGTACAGATGTTCCGGCAGAAAATAAAGTAGTAGTCAAACCGGATTCCCCGGTAATCGTTGCTCCTGCGCTGAAGTTTATAGCTCGTTTTGCTAAAATATTGATATCGGTTGCCACTAAATTTATTGTGGAATTGGCCGAAACATTGATTGAGTTAGTAGCAGTATCAATCTCAAATATATTATTTTCTTTATCAAATATTTGTATTCTCTCTTTATCATCGGTATCGTCTACTTTTATGGTATTTCCTGATCGGGTTTTAAAAACTTTTAAATAGTTTTTGGGAGTATGTACCCCGCTCATTTGCTTACCGTTATAAAGAGATCCGGTAACAATAGGCATTTCGGCATTATTGCCTCGAAATGATATTTGTACTTCATGTCCGATTTCCGGGATTACATGAAATCCTTGTTCATTCCCCCCATGTCCTTGTAATAAGCGGATCCAAGGGGTTGTTTCATTATTGTATTTTTGCCAATAAAAACGAACTTTTATACGGTTTTGTTTCAAAGGATCATTGTTGTCTACCACCACCGCACTCTGATCTTCCGCCTGTGGATAAGCATGGATGTCCCAATAGGGAGCAACTTGCTGTTCTATAGGGATACCTGTAAATTGATTATTATATCCTTTGGCAGTATAAATATGGTCAATTTGAGTAATTAAATAACTTTCAATGGGAGTACCCGAATTTATTTGTTGCCCATATTCAGGAATATGTGCTAACATTTTGGCTATATCTCCCAAACGTAGCCGGGCATGGGTAGTATTGGCGGTCACCAGTACCAGATTTTCCAATGATTTTTGATGTGCTGTCAGTTTTTGTTCCAGGATTAGACTTTGCTCTTCCGATAAAGTATCATAATATACCGATGTAGGTATTTTCGTATAAACTTTATGTGCTTCATTTACGGCTTTTTCCTGTAAGAGATTTACATAAGAACTAGCCGATTTGCTTTGCTCGGATTGTACTTCTGCAGTTTGAGGATTGTAATTTTCATATATTAAATGCTGAGGAGCTACTCCTACTTCTATATTGTATTCCAAATAATCTCTTCCTTCTTTCAATTCAATCTTTTTTTGATTGCCACGACCGAAAACAAGTTGTGATCCATTCCAGAATAAATATTCTCCGTAACGTTTAGCCAGCCTTTGAATAAATTCATAAAGGGTTTCGTTGTAACTGATAGTATAAGGGATTATTTCCGTTTTATTGGGTTGGCAAATAAAATCTATTTTGGAGCCGGTATATTCTTTGAAAGCTTCCTGTAAAATGTCTTTAAGTGTTTTATTATGATACGTACGACAGGCTTTTTGACTATCAAGAAGTGCACTGTAGGATTTTCCGCTTATAACGATAAAAGGATATTTATTATTTTTTCGATAATTTACATGAGTTATAAATCCTGAAAAAATACTCTCATTTGCACCTTTTCTTCGAAATTGTATGGTTATCTCTTTTCCTAAAAGTTTAATTGAATTTTTAAGAGGATAAGTAATTTTATCGCTAAAAGCTTCACTGGGGCAATGTAACTCAAAAGTTGTATGCTCCAGCATCGATTGATGTATATGAATGGTAAGACCATGCTTTTTGGATATTTCTGTACCGTTAATAGTAACTAAGGCAAAAGTTGAGTTAGATTCTCCGTATCCGCTTCGATGATAAGTCGTCATTAATTTATGGTTTTGTAATTAACTATGATTTTATATAAAATAAAAATTTACATTGTCCAATCGTTTTGATATTCCAAGTGATTAAATGCAAGGGAACGGGCTACCAAGGTAAAAGTGATACGCATGGGCTGATTATCATCAGCATTAAATTTTTCCTTAAATTTTATACAATACGCTTTTTTGAAATTTACTTCCATTAATTTACTTATGGCATCTCTACGAAAAAAAGTAATTGTACCATCTTTTTCTTTATCAGGCGCTATTATCCATTCTAAAAGTCCTGTATTACCACGGCTTTCAATGGTTAATTTAATTTTACCGCCGGTTACTTCTCCTGAAGGTTTAGTAGTAGAATCGGTTGGTTTTTTAAAGTCGTAATCGCACTTTAAAACGGTATACGTTTCACCGTCGAGAGTTAATTTTGCTAAAAATGAAGACATACTAAATGAATTATGATTTACTAATTTATCTGCAAATTAGTTATTTTTTTTCAATAATAATATCAAATATGATAAAATTTATGTTTTAAAATATATTATATATGTATTTGTATGACATTACGGTCTAAAATAGTAATTCGTTTAATATTATATTTATTTGTGATGAATGTGATTAATTCATTGTAAATAAAAGCTTAACTGTCTTTTAATAAATATAAAATCTTTAAATAATTTTTAAAAAAATAAAATAATTTTTATGATTAATATCAGTTATTGTTTATTAATTATTTAAAGTATAATACTATATGTTTTAAGTAATACAAAAGATATAAAAAATAATTTAGGTTTGAAAGGTGAATATAATATATTATAAATTACTAAAGAATGTGTTTTTGATATCTTTCAATAAAATAAAATATTAGTTTATTTATTATATTCTTTATTTAACCTTATAAAATATATATATTTTTAATATGTAGATAATCTAATTAATCAAAATGAATCTTATAATGGAAATCTCACTTCAGATGATTATACATCAATAAAATTATTTAATTTCAAACATGAAGAATTACCTTAATTTATTGATTCATATTTCCTGAAATTTCAT
The DNA here is from genome assembly GCF_019469225.1 of Apibacter sp. ESL0432. Classification (NCBI taxonomy): domain Bacteria; kingdom Pseudomonadati; phylum Bacteroidota; class Flavobacteriia; order Flavobacteriales; family Weeksellaceae; genus Apibacter; species Apibacter sp. ESL0432. The sequence continues at coordinate 913,377 of NZ_CP048266.1, forward strand.
TTGCTTAATTAATTGGCTTTGGAATTATTAAATAATTTACATTTTTGAGACAATTAATCCTATCAATAGTTTTTGGGTAGATAAGATTTATTTATAGTTTATAAATTCAATCTAACTTATTAAAATGTTATTTTTATTTATACAGAAGTACCCTGTTTGTAATGGTATCTCTATAAAGAAATATTATTTAAAATTTATAGTTGTCCACCATACGTAGGGATTTGTTTACTCACTTATATTTTAAAATTTTTAATAAAATATTTTTTTACAACTATCGCAAATTAATATAAATATATAAAGATATAAATACTAATTTTGTTAGTTTTACTAATTTATATACTGTATGACAAAGCTATCAGGAGAAGAGTATGCAATAAAAGGTTACAACAAGCAATATGAAGTTTGCGCAATAGAAATATACGAAGAATTGCTGAATAATAATTTAGAATGGGTTGAGTTTGCAAGTGCTAATGCTGGAAAGTTGGATGATGTATTAATAGGATGCAAAAAATATATAAAAGCATTTCAAGTTAAAGACATAGATGCAAGTATAACTTATACTAAATTAATAACCCCATCAAAAAAACATGGAAAAAGTATACTTGAAGGCTGTTTTGAAGGATGGAAAAACTTGAAAAATCAATATAATAAAGAAATAATTGGAAAATATATTTCAAATGAAAAACCATCTTCACATGATAAAATATCTTTATTTAAAGATTCTAAGAAACCCTCTTTTTCAGATTTCATTATTAAATTTTGGGAGTATTTAAAAAAGAACCCAATTGAAAGTTTAGATAATGCCTGGATGCCTATTTTTGATAATTTAGTAGAAATTTGTAAAGCTGAAAATAAAGAATTTATAGATTTTATAAAATCATTAAATTTTGTATTAGATAATGTATACAATGTTCAAGAACAAATCTATGATTATAATGGGTATCAAAGGAGAAAAGACATAGATAAAATATCAAAAAATATTTTCAAAATCATTGGAACAAAGGGAAGAGTAAAATTTGATAGAAAAAAATTACTTACTGAATTTGATTTATTGCAAAGATATGAAACCTACTTTCAGCATTCTTTTTTTGTTGATGAAGAGCATTATCAGCCAATAAACGAAACTATTCAAGATTTGGAAAATACTATAAATAAGAATAACAATGGATATATTGCTATAATTGGTAATGCTGGTTCAGGAAAATCAACTTTATTAACAAAATGGATAAATGAGAAGAATGATAGAGTCCTAAAATACTATGCTTATATAAACAAAGAAATGGATAATGATTTTGGATATAGAGGCGAAGCAAGTTTATTCTTAAAAGATTTATTAATTCAAATACGAGAAAATGAGTTTTCCCCACAAAAAGAATTGCCTGCAGATAGTATAGAGGAACTTCAAAAACAACTTTCAAATGAATTGAAAAGACTTGAATTTGATGACAGAAAAACCTATATCATTGTTGATGGATTAGACCATATTGAGAGAGAGCAAAAGGTTAATAAAAGTCTAATTGAAATATTACCAAGTCCAGAAAATATTCCGAATAATGTATATTTTATATTAGGAAGTAGAACTATACAAAACTTAGAAAATTTACCTGAGAAAATTAAACACTATTTGAAAAAAAAAGATTCAATAGTAACTATTAAAACACTGACTATTGAGCAAATAAAAAAAATTACAGAATCTTATAATATTTTATTAGATGAAAATCAATTAAATGAACTTAAAGAGAATACATTAGGTCATCCTTTATTCTTAAGATATACCATCGAAGAGCTTATTAAAATTTCTGAAGATAATTATACTCATTTTATATCACTAAAAAATTTTTCTGGAAATATCCATGATGAGTATGAAATTTTTTGGAATAAAAATAAACTACAAACAAACTTTATTGATATTCTTGGAATAATTTCTAGATTTAGATACACATATATTGATATAAATTTATTATATAATTTTAAAACAGACAGAATTACATTACACAAGATAAAAAGCTTATCAGAGCATTATTTTTATAAAAATGGAAATATTTGGCAGTTCTTTCATAATAGCTTTAAAGAGTTTTTAAAAGAAAAAACAGCGGAAGATTTTTTTTCAGAAGAATATAAAGAATCTATTCATCTCAACTATCATAAAAGAATATATGATGTAATAAAAGATATAAATTCTGATTACAAATGGAATATCTTATATCATTTGTATCATGCAAAAGAATACGAAAAACTGGCAAAAATTGCCAATCAATCTTTTTTTAGGACACAATGGTTTGAGTTTAGGAATTATAAAAACATATTAGAAGATATTAAGCTTTCTGCTAAATCAAGTTATTTTACTAATAATACCATAACTTTAGTTGATTCTTTCTTTTCCTTATTTGAAATAAGTCAAAGAGCAAATAATTTTAACATATGTGAATATTATAATGCATTTCTTCAATTAGGAAAAATTGACATAGCAAATTCTTTCATTTTCAACAATTTTGAACTTTTAGCCCCTAAAACTAAAGTTCTAGATTATGCCATAGCATTATATAAAATAGGAAATATTGAATTATCTCAAACTCTATTAAAAAAAGCTAAACCTCATTATATTTTAAACATATCTAAAGAAGCCTCACCATATCGCTATAATACAAATGAAAATAGTGAAATAGATGAAGTTGAATTAATTGTAAAATGGGCAGTTTTGTCTTGTTTATTTAATCCTATTACTGAAGTTATTGATTGTATAAAAGTTGTTAAAATAATTGAAAATGAGTATGTTGAAGGAGGTAAAAGAGACATATTAGTAGAAACTGTAGAACAATTACAGGAACTTCTTTATGAGCTAAATAATTCAAAAAAACTAATAGAACTTTATGAAATACTAATCAAAATAGAAGGTTTTGACTTATTTTATTTTTATTTTAATACTGTATTTGAATTAGAGAATGATAATGAGCTATTCAAATTAAGTTTGAATAAATTAAGTAAATGGGAAAATACAAATAGTAATCCTAAAAATAGGCGATTAGCTTTAATTGAAGCTTTAATTAATAAAAACATTGAAAAAAGTTCAATGTATTTTGCAAAACTTAAAACATTAGCTGAAATTAATGAGGATAAAAGTTATCATGTAGATGATATTAGAGAACATTTATCATATATATATGATTATTCAAGGCTTTTCTATATCACTAGTAAAGATTTTTCAATTGAAACAACTTCATTTATTCCCAAAACTAAAAAAACTATAGTATCTGCATTCTATAATGAATTTGCTGAACTAGGTAAATGTTATGCCTACTTTTATTATAATTACCAAGAAGCTTCAAAAGGATTTATCTTTAGAATTAGTCAAATATTGAGATACTTCCATAACCATGTTAGAGACTCTCAATATGAATATAGTATTCATAAAAACAAAATATATTTATTAAAGATTATCCTAAGGAATAGTTCAAGAATTTCTAAGGATTTCTTCAAAGAATTATTAAAAATAATTTCTACTGAATGGTATAAAAACAATAGATTTTGGAAGATCGATGAGAAGCAAGAGGTTATTGAGTTTGTACTAAATTTAGGATTAAATAATGATTGGTGCCTTAATGAAATAAATATATTAAATAAAGATATATTTGAAAGTGGTGACAGTTATTCTAAGATAGAAAGAGGAATAAAACAAATAGAATTATTCTGTAGGCTCAATAAAATTCAAAGTGGTAATGAAATTCTAAAAAAAATAATGGAATCATCTTTATGTATCAAATATGAAGATGATCACCAGTTAAATTATCTTTTGGATTGGTATACAAATAATGAAAAGTTGGAATTAAGCTCAATTGAATATATAATAAAATCTTTAAAATCAATTAGATTTAGTACAAATCATGCTAATGAACACCCTGCTGAAAAAATGTTAAAAATCTTAAATAATTATGGAAATGGATATGAATTTTTTAAATATTTCTTATTTGAAGATCATATTAATTTTTGTTCAAGTTTAGAAATTTCTTTAAACTATTTCTTAAAAAAGCTCCCTAATTATAAATTTCTGATAACAAAAATTTTTACAAGAATACTTTTAAATTTTGACAATAGCTATTCTCCAAGATTAGATTTTATAAAAGAAATTTTTGATGAAAATACAGAAGAAAATTTTGTGAAATTTCTTGTAAAGGAAATAAAAATCTATGCTGTATTTGAACATAGAAATTATTATTTATTTGAAATTCAGAATCATTGTATAACAAAGGATATAAACTTAGATAATATTGGATTGAATGAAACTATAATCATAAAAAATAATCATTCATCAATTGATGAAAATTCTAATTTAAGTTTAAAAGATGGGACTTCAATTACACTAAATGATGTTTTGCAAAGAATTAAAAATTTTGATGATATTATAAATTTAATAGAAAATGAAGTTTCAAATAGTTATTTTCAATGGTCACAAGTGATTAGTAAACTATTATCTTCCTTAACCTTAAAACAAATAGATTGTTTATTACAAAAAAAATCTTTTGACAGTGTTGAATTAACTAATATAGCAAAAGCAGTCTTTGATTTTTATGGAGATATAGAATTTTCAAGAAAACTAATATACAAAGCATTAGATAAATCAAAAATTTCAGGTTGGATTCCTCATTATGATGGTGGTAGTAAACTAAAACCTTTTAAATTATTAAAAGAGATTGATAAATCTTCAGGTCATATTGCTTTTAAAAGTTTTACAGAAGATATTGAGGTTGCAAGTTATGGAGATGGGATATTAGATAAATTAGATGATGTATTGAAGATTATTGATAATGATTTTAGTTATAAAAAATATTTTCCATATGTAAAAGAATATACAACTAAATTATTGGAGATCAATTACAAAGACATTATAATTCCAAACCTTCAAGGAAATTTAGAAGATAAAAATTTTCTTACTGATGTTATCATATTTTTAATGGGGTTTCCTTCTCATTTTGATCAAATACTTATTGAAATATTAACAGAAGAATTAGAAAATTGCCAAAATATTGTAGAAGATGTTCTTATCTTATTAAAAGAAAGAAAATTAGATTTTCAATTTATCAGTCTTTTGTCAATGATTAGTCTAATCAATGAAGAATTCACAAATAAATTTATGGGTGATATTTTATCATTTTTTAACCATTCCAGATTAGATATTCATATCATAGCTAGTAGAATTCTTGATAGGTTAAAGATAGATTATGAATATATTTATATACCTTTTAAGGGTTCTATTCCTTTTACTTATACAATGAATTTTGAATATAAACCAGAATTGGTGCTATCTACTGAAGAAAGAATGAAAAGATTGGATAAAACAGGATATTTAAGAGCTACAAGTGATCCTTTAGAATACTGTCATTTATACAAAAATGAAATTAAGTATATTTCTAGAGATTCAGGTTTTAATATGGTAAATATAGCTCATAGAATAATGCAATTAGGAGAAAATGATTTTGTACAGCCTGATTGGTACAAGGGATTATCAGAAAAAGAAATTAGAGATATTTATGAGCATAAATTTGATTTGAAAATTTCATTTAGAAGACCTCAATATCAGAAAGTATGGAAAGGTATGATGATGGTTTTAAAGGAACTTTTAGATTTAGGAAAAATAAGTTCTGGACTAGCATATTTTATAGCCAATAGTTTTGATGAATCTACTTTTAAAATACAAATAGAACCCAAGCCAAATTTTATTTCACCTATCCTTAAAAAGGATGATTACGTCCCTTATGCAGAAGAAGGGTGGGTTTACAAAATAGATGACGAATATCTAAACATTAATCTAAAGTTTAATACTTTTGAAAACCTTTTTATTATAGCAGAACATACTTCTATAGAGGGACAAGGGGATGGATATACTTCAGAAATTAGACAATCATTTGTTGACACACAGGAATTTAAAGAAAATATTAATAATGAACTGATTTTTAATTCATCTACAAAAGAACAAATTTCAGATTACCCTTTTATAGAAATACAATCTCTTTGTTTCTATAACTGGTCATTAGTAGCTTTCAACAAAAAGATAAATTGGATAGCTTTCAATCCAATACTTGCAAAAGATATGGGGCTAAGGTTAAGTGAAAATGGAAATTTTAGGTGGATGGATGAAAATAATAATGTTGTAATTGAATCTATATTTTGGAAAAATAATGATGAATCTAATAGAAGCAGAAATTTACATTCTGAAACTGGATATGGATGGTATATTATAATTACCCAAGAAGGATTAGATAAGCTAAAAAAAATTGGTATAAATAATTTATATCAACATAAGAAAATTAGTAGATCAATGAGTTATTATCAGAGAAAATATAATTATGACTATAGTGAAAATAATGATGTTGTTCAAATTAGTAATATCAATTTGTAAACTAATCATATTATAAATGAACTAATCAATTTTTATTTTAAAAACCTGACTTTAACTGTTTTAATAAAAAAACATAATTATTTATTTGTATAATAGACTATCTTTTATGGATAAAATTATTTTATAAATTTTATTTGTTTAATTTTAGTTTTTATTATTCCAATATTTTGGATATAGATAAAACTTATCGAAAAAAACTTCTCTTTTATCTATATTTTATGGTCCAAAAGAATTATATCTTAAATATTTGCATCAATCTTATCAAAATCAAATAGAGTGTAGTAAATTTATATTAAACATATGAATTTTTATTAAGTAGAGTATAACTTCCTATGAAAATTTAAGTTTAAATAATTGGATTAGGTAAATTGAATTAATTGAAGTATTAATTATATGAATAAATAATAAAACAAAAAAATCCTTACAACTTTGTAAGGATTTTAATTTTAAAGTGGTCCCACTTGGGCTCGAACCAAGGACCCTCTGATTATGAGTCAGATGCTCTAACCAACTGAGCTATGGGACCGTTGCTGCTTTGCGTTTGCAAATATAGTTATTTAATTTATTACTGCAAATTTTAAATACAAAAAATAAAGGCTATTTAAACAATAAATAGCCTTTGTACTTTAGTATCAGGTAAATAAAAAATTATTTTCCTAAATAAGATTTTAAAATTTTACTTCTACTGGTATGTTTTAATCGGCGAATAGCTTTTTCTTTTATTTGTCTAACCCTTTCACGAGTCAGGTCAAAAGTTTCACCAATTTCTTCTAAGGTCATCGGATGTTGACCGCTTAAACCGAAATATAAACGGATTAAATCGGCTTCTCTTTGAGTTAAGGTAGAAAGAGATCTTTCAATTTCAATCTGAAGAGATTCCAACATCAATTCTTTATCAGGACTTGGAGATTCACCCGAACGTAAAACGTCGTATAAATTAGAATCTTCCCCTTCCACTAAAGGAGCATCCATAGATAAGTGGCGACCTGAATTTTTCATGGATTCTTTAATATCGTCCTCACTCATGTCCAATACCTCACTTAATTCGGCAGCAGAGGGAGCCCTTTCATGTTCTTGTTCAAGATGGGCATATGCTTTATTAATCTTATTAATAGAACCGATTTTGTTTAAGGGCAGACGTACAATTCTGGATTGTTCTGCTAATGCTTGAAGTATGGATTGACGAATCCACCAAACAGCATAAGAAATGAATTTGAAACCTCGGGTTTCATCAAAGCGTTTAGCCGCTTTAATTAATCCTAAATTTCCTTCATTAATTAAGTCAGGTAAACTAAGTCCTTGATTTTGGTATTGTTTAGCCACAGAAACAACAAACCTCAGGTTTGCTTTAGTTAATTTTTCCAAAGCCACCCTGTCACCCGCTTTAATACGCTGTGCCAAATCAACTTCTTCATCAGCAGTAATTAGATCCACTTTTCCAATTTCTTGTAAATACTTGTCAAGAGAGGCTGTTTCTCTGTTCGTTACCTGCTTAGTAATCTTTAATTGTCTCATTTAATAGTAACTCTTTTTATCTTAAACAAAAGTAGATGAACTGTTTACTCACCTACAAATTATACTTACTTATTATATATACGAAAATTACTTGTAAAAGGTTACAATACCTGCATTAATTTGTGAATATTTCGAATAATCTTGTTAAATTGCAAAGAATAATTAAACATTATCTTAAATGATAACCTTAATTCAACTGCAATATGTATTAACTGTTGCCGAATATAAAAATTTTACGATAGCAGCAGAAAAAGCTTTCGTAAGTCAGCCTACCTTAAGTATGCAGATACAAAAGCTTGAAAAAACGTTACGAGTTGAGCTTTTCGACAGAACAACTAATCCTATAAAAATAACTCCTATAGGAAAGAAAATTGTAGAACAGGCCAAAATAATTTTATCTGAATCCAATAAATTATCACAAATTGTAGAAGAAGATAAAAAAAGTATGAACGGAACGGTTGTCATTGGTATTATACCAACAATAACCCCCACCTTAGTGCCAATTTTCTATAAAACTTTCAGGAGTAAATACCCGGAATCCGACTTGGTTATTAAAGAAATGAAAACTGAGGATATTTTAAAAGGCATCAAAGAAGGCTATTTGGATTTTGGAATTGCAAGTACACCTTTACATGACAATCAAATTATTGAAAAGCCAATTTACAAAGAGCCATTAGTAGCTTACGTTTCTCCGCAAGATGCTAAAATGTATAAAGAAACAATTTTAGATGTAGATAAATTAGACTTTAATTATCTTTTAATGTTGGAAGAAGGTCATTGCTTCCGAGATGTAGTGTTGGATCTTTGCAAGCACAGAGAAGCCATTAATTCTAATATAAAATTAGAAGGAGGAAGTTTTACTACATTGATTAACTTGGTTAATGAAGGATTTGGATTTACCATTTTACCTTTATTAGAATCAGAAAATTTATCGGAAGAAGAAAAGAAAAATATCAGATATTTTTCATCTTCACCCTCCCGGGAAATATCATTAATTTATTCAACCAATCAAATTAGAACGACTTTTGCAGAGAAATTTGTGGATTTAATTAAAAGTATTTTAAGAGGGAAATTGTTTTTAGAAGATAAAATAGAACATAAGCCCCAATTAAAAGTAATTTAATATTTATTAGGAAATAAGTTATCTGTAAGTTTCAGCATTATTTAAAAATGTTTTTATCATTTAGAAGATAAGAAAATTAAAAATATAAAACTTATTTTCCTTAAGAAAAATAGATTTTAAATAAACCTTTTATACATTGTTATTATATAAAAATATTTAGAAAAAAATTATGATTGAAACAGATATTTTGATAATAGGAGCGGGTCCTACAGGACTTTTTGCTGTATTTGAAGCGGGATTATTAAAATTAAGATGTCATATTATTGATGCGCTTCCAAACATTGGAGGGCAATTAACAGAACTCTATCCTAAAAAACCGATCTTTGATATTCCGGGGTATCCTTCCATTCAGGCAGGTGAATTAGTTAAAAATTTACGCGAACAAATCAAGCAATTTCAACCCGGGTTTACTCTCAATGAAACAGCTAAAACCATTGATAAACAAGCAGACGGAACTTTTATTGTTACTACAGATAAAGGTACCCGGCATCATGCTAAAGCTGTGGCGATTGCAGCCGGATTAGGGAGTTTTGAACCTAGAAAACCTTTGATAGATAATATTGCCGATTATGAAGAAAAAGGAGTTGAATACTTTGTAAAAGATCCCGAAAAATATAAGAATAAAAAAATAGTAATTGCAGGAGGAGGAGATTCGGCGTTGGATTGGACCATTGTTTTAGCAGATATCGCTAAAGAAGTTACATTAGTACATCGTAGAAATGAATTTAGGGGCGCTCTGGATTCCGTTGAGAAAGTTCAATCATTAAAAAATCAAGGAAAAGTAAATTTAATCACTCCTGCCGAAATTGTAGGAATCAAGGGGAACGGTAAGGTAGAATCCTTAGTAATTGAAAAGGAAGGGCAAACCTTTGATAAAGAAGTGGATTATTTTATTCCTTTATTTGGCCTTATTCCTAAATTGGGACCTATTGCCGATTGGGGATTGGAAATTGAAAAAAATGCTATCAAGGTAAATAATGCGTTGGATTACCAAACCAATATTGAAGGGATTTATGCCATTGGAGATATTAATATATATCCGGGAAAATTAAAATTAATTCTTTGCGGTTTTCACGAGGCCACCTTGATGTGTCAAAGTATTTACAGTAAAATATATCCCGACAGAAAGTATGTTTTAAAATATACTACCGTTGGAGGTGTACAAGGATTTGACGGAACAGTAAAAGAAGCAGAAAAACCGGTTGTTAAATCAATTCAATAATTTTAACAAATTATATGTCAGAAGTAACCATCAATATCACCGATAGGGAAGGAAATAAGCATACGGTTTCAGCGCCGACGGATATGTCCATGAATATCATGGAATTAATACGAGCTTACGAATTAGTACCCGAAGGAACGATTGGAATTTGTGGAGGTATGGCGATGTGTGCATCATGCCAAATCTATATTTTAAGTAACAATATTCCTTTGCCGGAAAAAGGAGATGAGGAAGAGGCTATGCTCTCAGAGGCATTTCATGTTAAAGAAAATAGTCGCTTAGGATGTCAAATTCCAATTACCAATGATCTAAATGGGTTAGAGATTCAAATCGCTCCTTTTAGCTAATTAGCATTATTGGGTAAATAATAAACGTGGAAAAAATTCTGAAATTGAAGCCCTTTTTAGATGAAAAGGTAGAACAATATAATACACTCAATTTTATTGAAACAGATCCCATTCAAATCCCTCATCAATTTAGTAAAAAAGAAGATATTGAAATTTCAGGTTTTCTAACAGCAATTATAGCTTGGGGAAACAGGAAGTCTATAATTAAAAATGCAGAAAAAATAATGCATTTTTTAGACCATGCACCCCATGATTTTATCTTAAATCATGCTTTTCAAGATTTAAAAAAGATTGAAGGAAGTATACACAGAACTTTTAATTCTCACGATTTAGTGTTTTTTATCAAATCTCTGCAAAATATTTATAAAAATCACGGAGGACTTGAAAAAGTTTTTTCTGCAGAGAAAGAAGAGGAAGACACTTTCTTAGTAATAGAACGATTTAGAGAACGATTTTTCGAAATAGAACATTTACAGCGAACCCAAAAACATATAAGCAGTCCGGCCAAAAATTCATCAGCTAAGAGAATTAATATGTTTCTTCGATGGATGGTACGAAACGATCCTAATAAAGTTGATTTTGGATTATGGAATTCCATTTCTCCATCCCAATTGGTTTGTCCACTGGATGTGCATTCCGGAAATGTAGCAAGATCTTTAAACTTGTTGTCCAGAACTCAAAATGATTGGAAATCGGTTTCCCATCTCATGAAAAATTTAAAAATGCTGGATGCCGACGATCCCGTGAAATATGATTTTGCCTTATTCGGACTGGGAGTTTTCGAAAAATTTTCAAGTTAAGTGGATAAAGAAATTATTGTAATGGCTGCAAGCGCAAGTACCAATCCCAAATAATTGAGTTTATTCATTTTTTCCTTAAAAACTAATATTCCAACTAAGCTGCCCAATACAATTACTCCTAAATTCATCGAAGCAAAAACAAGAGATGGATTATTTTTAAAAGTTTGATGCGCTTTTAAATAAAAATATACATTTCCGAAATTAAAAATACCTAAAGTAATTCCCCATAAAATTTCTTTAAAAGTAAACCGTATTTTTTGCGCAAAAGTAATAATACAACCAACTATAAAAGAACCAATGAATATAAAAAAGGTGGAAGTTGTAAACGAAAAATTTTGATTTACCGCTATTAACTTATATAAGATGTTAATAATTCCTAATCCGAAAAATATAAGAATAAGGAGATACAATTTATTATAAGGAAAAGTTTGATCTCCTTTTTTAGCGTAAAATATAAAGAGTATTGAGATAAATCCAATCAATAATCCCAAGATTTTAAGAGAATTGATAGACTCATTAAAAAATAAAAAAGAAGCGCTCACTGTTAATAGTAAAGACATTCTTTGTGCTGTGTCCGTTCGTGCAATTCCCGTATATTTAATAGATTCAGCAATCAATAAAAAAACTACGGGCATTAAAATACTCATCAGAAAATAAATGAACCACGGAGCCGATGAATAATTTAAAGAAGGTAGATCGGGTTTGAAAAGTATATAGCAAAAAATTGCTGAAAATAAATAATTGTACGTAATGACTAAAGAAACCCCTTTGGATTTCTTATTATATAGTTTTAATAGGATTGAAACAACTATATTGAAAAAAATACTAATTATAATTTCTTTCATAATTTTTTAAATAGTTAACAAAAATACAATTACAAATTCTAATTTTTTTGAGAAGCAAACTACAATTAATAAAATTTATTAGCAATCATGTAAACTTATCAAACATGAATTATTTACAACTTATATTTCGTATGGAAGAAAAACGAAGAAGCAAATTATTTTATTTCATTCTCTTTTGCAGTTTTTACTAAAAAGCTTCTCATATAAACATAAAAAATTCATTTAAAATGCAAAATACTTTATGACATTTAATAAAAAAATTTTAGATTTACATACTTTTAGAAAACATATTTATGAGTTTACAAGATTTAGACCAGAATTGGATTAAACAATTCGAAAAGCCTTTAGTAATTGCGGGGCCTTGCAGTGCAGAAAGTGAAAAGCAAGTTATGGAAATAGCTGAGCGAATGGATCGGAATTATATGCAGGTGTTTCGTGCCGGTATTTGGAAACCTCGTACTAAACCCGGAAGCTTTGAAGGGGTAGGGGCTATAGGTCTTAATTGGCTTAAAAGGGTAAAAGATGAATTTAATATGCCTATAGCTACGGAAGTAGCGAATGCTTCTCATGCTAAATTAGCTTTGGAATTTGATGTGGATTACCTTTGGATCGGAGCTCGTTCAACTGTAAACCCTTTTACCATACAAGAAATAGCAGAATCTTTACGAGATACAGATAAAATTGTTTTAGTTAAAAATCCTGTTAATCCTGATTTAGATTTATGGATCGGGGCATTGGAAAGATTGGCTGCTCAAGGAATTAAAAATTTAGGGGTTATTCATAGAGGTTTTTCTTCACACAATAAATCAAAATATAGAAATAACCCTCAATGGCAGATAGCCTTAGAACTTAAAGACCGATTTCCCAATATTCCTATTTTAGGAGATCCGTCACATATAACAGGAAGAAGAGATTTAATTGCAGAAGTTGCTCAACAAGCTTTTAACTTAGAATATAACGGATTAATGGTTGAAGTCCATAATAATCCGGATGAAGCTTGGAGTGATGCCAAACAACAAATTACGCCTGAAGCCTTGAAGGATATTTTGGTAGATATTACTTTACGAAAAAAGAACGATAATTCGGATGATTTTTCAGCCAAATTAAACCGATATAGAGGAGAAATAGATGAGTTGGATAATCAATTGTTAGGTTTATTAGCAGCCAGAATGGATGTAGCCAAAAAAATCGGAAATCTTAAAAAAGAACATAATGTGGCTATATTTCAACCCGATCGATGGAATGTGTTAAAAAACTTAGCCATTCGCAATGGAGAACGAATGGGATTATCAGAAGATTTTTTAGAACATCTTTTAGTTTCCATTCATAAAGAATCCGTTGAATTGCAGAATAAAATTATGGAAGAATAATCATAAGTTTTAGATAGTAATAAAAATGCATCAATTTAGGATGCATTTTTTTATATTTTTGAGTTATGAATGAAGCAATCGTATTAAAATCTACAGGAAGTTGGTATTTGGTAAAAGACATAACAACAGGAAAAGTTTATGATGCTCGAATTCGCGGTAAATTTAAAAAAGATAAAATTAGAAATACCAATCCGTTAGCTGTAGGAGATCGCATACAATACGAATTAGAAGATCATGATATTGCTTGGATAACGAAAATTTATCCTCGAAAAAATTATATTATTCGCAAATCGGTTAATTTATCTAAAGAAACACATATTATAGCATCCAATATAGATTTGGCTTGTATAGTTTTTACCCTAAAACATCCTCAAACTTCTTTAGGTTTTTTAAATCGATGTTTAATTACTTGTGAAGCCTATCAGATTCCTGTTTTGATTGTTTTTAATAAAATCGATTTGTTATCCGAAACGGAGTTAGAAGAATTGCAAGAAATTGAAAAGATATATCAAAATATTGGATATTCAACCTTACGAATTTCTGCTTTAACGAATCTTCATATAGAAGAGTTGAAAAATAAAATAAAAGATAAAACTTCTGTATTTATAGGACATTCAGGAAGTGGAAAATCTTCTACCATCAATGCTTTACAAGAAAATTTAAATTTAAAAGTAGCGACTATATCAAATTATAATGAAAAAGGAAAACACACCACCACATTTGCGCAAATGTATGAGTGGGATTTTGGGGGGGCAATAATTGACATACCCGGAATTAAAGAATTTGAATTAGTAGACATTCATAAAGAAGAATTACAAGATTATTTTCCCGAAATTTTACGCGAAAAGGTTTATTGCAAGTATAATAATTGCTTACATATCAATGAACCGCAATGTGCCGTTATTGAAGCAGTCAAGGAAGGAAGAATATCAGAAAAAAGATACTCACATTATTTAAAGTTAATGCAAGAGTTAAAATAATACGTGTGTTCACATTTTAGCATACCGGTAATTTACAGCATAAAATAAAAAAGTCGGATTTTTATAAAATCCGACTTTTTTAATACATTACATCTTTGGTTTAGTTAACACCTCCACCTAAAGCTTTGTAAAGGTTAATTGAAGCTTGTAATTGTTGAAGTTTATCATTTACTTGACTTAATCTTGCATTTAATAAGTCTCTTTCAGCATTTAAAACTTCTGTATAATTAGCATCGCTGTATATTAATAATTGTTTAGTATAATCAACAGATTTAACTAAAGAATTTATCTGTAAACTTCTGTCGTAGTCTTTACTTTTAGCTTTTTCATAAGCAAATAAAGCATTAGAAACTTCAACACTTGAATTTAAAACCGAATTTTTGAAATTAAGCAAGGCTTCTTCTTGTTGAGCTTGTCTTATTCTCAGTTGGCTTCTTAATTTTCCTTGATTAAAAATAGGTTGTGTTAAACCTCCTACCACACTTGCAAAAAGACTGGAGTGATCAAAGAAATTATCTAAATTCTTTAAGGTAGAATACCCTGCATTACCGGTAATTGTTAAAGAAGGATATAAAGATGCTTTCGCAACATTGGTATCTTCAAATGCAGCACGATACGCAAGTTCATACATCATTACATCAGGTCTTTTTGATAATAATTGAGCAGGCACTCCATAGTCAAATTGACTAGGAACTGTTTGTTGGGCCATTGAAGATCTTTGTATAGGTCCGGGAGTTCTACCCAATAAATAACAGATGTTGTTTTCCAAAGCTTTGATATTATTTTCCAAATCAGGAACACTCACTTGAGTAGAGTATAATAAAGCTCTGCTTTGTTCAACAGCTGCACCGGTTACTATGTTAGCTTCTTTTAGATCTTCCATAGTTTTCACATTATCTTCTAATAATTTAATGGTGTTTAGCGTTATTTTCAATTGTTCATCTTGAGCAATTAGAGAATAATAATTATTTGCAATATTTGCCACTAAAGAAGTTTGAACTAAACGTCTATACGCATCACTTTGAAGATAAGAAGCTAAAGCTGATCTTTTGGCACTGGAAATTTTTCCCCAAATGTCAAGCTCCCAGCTTGCAGATGCTCCCAATTGGAAAACTTCTGAATGAGTTTTAACTCCGTTTCCTTGAACAGTATTTAATTTACTGTTAGAGTAAGAAGCGTCTGCAGACAAACTAGGTAAATAACCTAGTTTGGCAGAACGAAGCGCAGCTTCAGTTTGTTTTATTCTCGTAACAGCAATTTTTAAATCATAACTGTTTTGAATACCTTCATTAATCAAGCTTTGCAAATTGGGATCTTTGAAGTAATCACTCCAAGGAATATCTGCAATGGTAGTACTATCTTTAACAGGCATATCCCTGTACAATTGATTATCGGTTATCTGAGGTTTCTCATATTTAGCGGTAATACATGAACTAAGTACTACTGAAACTAATAATAAGGTTGTATATTGAATTGGTCGAATTTTCATTCTTAATTCTTTTATTTTGTTATACTTATTCATCATCATCATCATCGTTATCGTTTTGTTCTCTTAAAACCACGGAAGGTTTATGCGTTGCCTTTTCCTGTAAAGATTGGAATACAGCGAACAGCATAGGAGTAACTACTAATCCAATTACAGTACCAATTAACATACCACCAATAGCAGCTGTACCGATCGAACGGTTACCAACAGCTCCTGCACCGGTTGCTACCATTAACGGGAATAATCCGAAAATAAATGCAAAGGAGGTCATTAATATAGGTCTTAAACGGGCAACGGCACCTTCAACGGCAGCATCAATGATACTCATTCCGTGCTCTCTTCGTTGAACGGCATACTCTACGATCAAAATAGAGTTTTTCGCTAATAAACCGATAAGCATAATTAAACTGATCTGTAAATAAATATTGTTTGTAATTCCGAATAATTTAGCGAATAAGAAAGCTCCAGCTAAACCTATAGGTAAAGAAATGATAATAGCTAAAGGTAAAATGTAGCTTTCATATAAAGCTGATAATAAGAAATATACGAAAATCAAACACAATAAGAATATATAAACAGTTTGTGAACCACTGTTGTTCACTTGCTCTCTGGTCATTCCTGAATATTCGAAAGAATATCCTTGAGGAAGCGTTTGTTTAGCAACTTCTTCAATAGCTCTAACCGCATCACCGGCACTATATCCTGCATTGGGTTGTCCATTTACAGGTATGGATTGGTAAAGGTTAAATCTTTGTAGAGATTGCGGACCGTACACTCTAGTCAAGGTAATAAATCCGGCAATTGGTGCCATTTCTCCACTATTGGTCCTTACATACATTCCATTAAGATCTTCTACATTTTTTCTGTATTTAGGATCTGCCTGGATCATAACCTTATATTGTTTACCGAATTCATTGTAATTAGAAGCATATACACCACCAATGTATCCTTGTAAAGCACCTAAAATGTCTGTTACGGCTAAACCGGCTTGTTTAACTTTAGCAACATTTACATTAATTTGGTATTGAGGATAGTTCGGGTTGAATGAAGTAGTTGCATACATGATTTCAGGTCGTTGATTTAACGCTCCTAAGAACTTACCGCTGATTTCAGAGAATTTACGGATATCACCTCCGGTTTTATCTTGAATTTGGAATTCAAATCCGTTACTGATACCGAAACCTTGAAGGGTAGGAGTTCCGAAGAAGATAATCTTACCACCTTGTATACCTGCTGTTCTAATGAACAGTTGTTTTACTACATCGTTTATTTGGATTTTAGGACGCTCTTTCCACGGTTTTAATTTTACTAATATTACGGAGTAGTTTCCTCCCGCACCACTAATAAAGCTCATACCGTTAATTTGAGCAACATTGGATACTCCTTCAATTCCTTTCGCAACTTCAAATACTTGTTTAGCAATAGCTGTTGATTGCTCAAGTGTTGAAGCCGGAGGAAGACTTATATCCCCGATGATAAATCCACTATCTTCTTGAGGTACAAAGTCGGTAGGAGTTGTTTTCATAAGGAAATATAAAATTCCACAGAAAACTATAATAATTGCAAATGCAGACCATTTAGCTTTAGAGGTCCAAATTAAAACTTTTTTATATCTGTTGGTTAAACTTTCAAAAGCTCCGTTGAATCCGTCTTTTAGTTTTTTAACAACAGAATTTTGTTTTTTGTTATCGTGAGGTTTTAATAATAATGCACATAATGCAGGGCTCAATGTAAGCGCATTGATCGCAGAAAGTACAATAGAAACCGCTAAGGTTAACCCGAATTGTTTATAGAAAACTCCTGAAGTTCCACCAATAAAACTAACCGGAATAAACACTGCAGACATTACTAATGTAATGGCTACAATTGCTCCCGCTATTTCGTCCATCGCATGTAAAGAAGCTTTTTTGGCATCTTTCATTCCGTCTTCCAATTTAGCATGGACGGCCTCGACGACCACAATCGCGTCATCCACCACGATACCAATTGCCAAAATTAATGCGAATAAGGTTAAAATATTAATGGTAAATCCAAATATTAACAAGAAGAAGAATGTACCTACGATAGCCACGATAACTGAAATGGCAGGAATCAAAGTAGATCGTAAATCTTGTAAGAATACCAAAACAACGATAAATACTAATACGAATGCTTCAAATAAGGTATGAATAACTTTTTCAATGGAAGCATTAAGGAAATCGTTCGCATTCATCATATATACAGTTTCTACTCCCGGAGGATAAGAACTTTTTGCATTATCTAAAACTTTTTCAACTTCGTTGATAATTTGTTGTGCATTAGAACCTGCAGTTTGCGCAATACTGATAATTACAGATGGATTTCCGTCGATGGTAGAAGTAATTTGATAGTTTTCAGAACCAACTTCCACTCTTGCAATATCTTTTAATCGTAAAACATCCCCATTTGGAAGAGATTTTAAAACCATATCACCGAATTGTTCAGTACTTACTAAACGACCGGTGTATTTTAACGTATAGGTAAATGTTTGTGCACTATTTTCACCTAATGCACCGGGAGCTGCTTCTAAGTTTTGCTCTGCTAATAAAGCATTTACGTCAGCAGGAGTAATACCGTACGTTGCCATTACGTCAGGTTTCAACCATATACGCATGGAATAGGTATTAGCACCTCTCGCTTGAGCATCACCCACTCCGGAGATTCTTTTTATCTGAGGTAATATGTTAATGTTGGCATAGTTTTGTAAAAATTTTTGATCGTAGTTTTTACTTTTACTAACTAAACCGATAAACAAGATATTACTACTTTGTGTTTTTTGTACAATCACCCCGTTTTTGGTTACTTCCGATGGAAGTAAACTGTTGGCACGAGCTGCCAAGTTTTGAACGTTAACGGCAGCAATATCAGGGTTCGCATCTTGTTTAAAATAGACAGTAATGGTAGCACTACCGTCATTGGTTGCACTCGATGTTATATAAGTCATGTTTTCAACTCCATTAATTTGTTCTTCCAATGGAATGATAACACTTTTCATGACCACGTCGGCATTTGCTCCCGGATAGTTTGTAGTTACCTGTACCGTTGGCGGAGCAATTTCGGGATATTGGGCAACCGGTAGAGAAACTACCCCTAAAATACCCAGAATCACAATTATAATGGATATAACTGTGGAAAGAACGGGTCTTTCTATGAATGTTTTAAGCATTGTTTTATTTCTTTTTTATTATTTAAAGTTATAATACTTCTTTTTACGTTAAGAAAATTAAAGTTGAGGTTTGATCTCCATTCCCTCTTTTAAATTCTGGATTCCGTTAACAACTATTTTATCGTTTTCGTTTAATCCTGAATTTACGATAAAGGATTGTCCATCCGGTGTTGGAGTAACTTTGATGGTTACTTGTTTTACTTTATTATCTTTTTGTACCACGAAAACAAAAGTTTGACCTTGAATTTCAAAGGTTGCTTTTTGCGGGATAACCAAAGCATTTTCAACAGTTGTACTGATTCGTATAGATCCGGTTGAACCACTTCTTAAAATACCTTGCGGATTAGGAAAACTAGATCTGAAATTTGCAGAACCTGTAGATGTGTTTACAATACCGTTGATAGTTTCAATTTTTCCTTTTTCATTGTATTCAGTACCGTCAGCTAAAATTAAAGTCACCGGTTCGGATTTTTTGATTTTTTCTGCTTGAGTTGCTCCCGGTGTATTTTTAAGGAAATCCAATAATTGTTTTTCGTTTAAAGAAAAGTATACATATACATTGGAAGTATTCGCCACAGTGGTTAAGGTAGTGGTACTGTTAACTAAACTACCTAAACGAAAAGGTATGGAACCTACAATTCCGTTAACCGGACTGGTAAGAACTGTATAAGATAAATTGGTATTCGCAATAGCTAAAGCAGTTTGTGCTTGATTTAAAGCGGCACGTTTAGTCTGTAAAGCATATTGTGCAGATTCTAATTGATATTTACTTACAATTCCTTTTTCAACCAAAGGGGTGATTTTTGTTACATCCATAACTGCATTGTCAACTTGAGCTTTTGCAGTTTTAATGGCAGCTTCTGCATTCAATACATTTTGTTTGTATTGTGGAGCATCCAATGTAAATAAAACTTGTCCTTTTTTAACTACAGAACCTTCGTCTACATTAATTGTTTTAATGAATCCTTCAACCATTGGTCGAATTTCAATGTCTTCTTCACCTTTTATGGTTGCCGGATAATCTGTTTCCAAAACAGCAGTTTGTGAAGTAACTACTTTTACCGGATAGGGTAGCACTTGATTGGCTTGCCCGCCCATAGCAGCCATACCTGCTGCATTTTTCTTATCACCACTACAAGACACATACAATGTGGATGTTGCAGCAGTGAATAGCAAAGCTATAATTTGTATTTTTCTGAGTTTCATATTTATGATTTTTCTAAATTATTGTTATTATTAAGTACGTATTCTTTACAACAGGTTTGTTTAATTTCATCAGCATAGATGTCATCATCTAAAAGAGTTACCAAATTTTGTTGAAATTGGTTTTGTTGATCTTTTAATGAACTAAAAAATGATGTATTGAATTTTTTTATAACCTTAGTTGCATTTTTAATAATTGTTTTTCCATCTTCTGTTAATGAAATTAGTTTAGTTCTCGAATCTTTTTTATTAAATTTTCTTTTGATCAAGCCTTTTTTTTGTAAAGTTCGTAAAACGGTAGAAGTAGTCATGGGATCAATACCCGCTTTATCTGAAAGACTTTTTTGAGTTACTTCAGTTTGGTTAGTTTCTCCCCATAAAATAGATAAAAGCAATACTAATTGGCTATGTGTCAAATCTAAGTGTTCAAAGTTTTTTTTAAATTCTCTTTGCCAAAGATTATTTACTTTCCAAAGCAGAAATCCTGTTTTGTCGCTATCGGTGATATTTAGGAGAAATCCCTTATAATTAGTTTGCATATTTTTTCGTTAACAAAAATTGAAAGTGCAAATATAATATGTATACTTACTAAAATGCAAATTATTGTATGTTAAATTTATAAGTTTCCATATAATAAGTGTGCTTATTAATCGTGTTTTACAATATCAAATACTGGGCCAAAATGTATTTGACCTAAATATTTGACGGTGCAAATATATAGTTATTTTAACAATATGAATAAATTTTTAACTTAAATTTTTAAAGACATTCATAAAATTTTTCAAAATAATTAAGTTAGTTTAAAGGGAAATTAGATTTTTAAAAAGCTAGTTTTAGCTATTAATTATCATTGGCCATATGCACGGTAAGCTGAGGGAATGGTATATTAATTTTGGCATGTGTAAATTTCTCATAAATGTTTTCATTGAGAAAGAAATAAACTGGCCAATAGTTGGATGATTCAACCCAAACCCTAATTACAAAGTCAATAGAACTGTCATTTAATTTTAATAATCCAATGAAAGGTTCAGGAGACTTTAGTATGGAAGTATTGGATCTGATAATTTCATTAAGAATGTCTTTGACATCTTGAAGTGAAGTTCCATAATCAACCCCTATGGTTATATCTATTCTTCTTTGTGGTTGCGTTGAAAAATTAAGTATGGATCCTGTGGATAATGGTCCGTTAGGGATATATATGGTTTTATTGTCACCGGTAGTTAAAACTGTATATAATATACCAATGGATTGCACCACTCCTTCTTGATTTTGAGCTAAGATGTGATCTCCAATTTTTATAGGTTTGTTAAAAAGAATCATGACTCCTCCGGCAAAATTTCCAAGATTGTCTTTCATTGCCATACCAATAGCCAAACCGGCAGAAGCAATTAATGCTGCAAAGGAAGTGGTTTGAATTCCTAAAATTCCAATTATGGACAAAACCAACAAAATGGTTAGAGTAATATTACATAAACTTCCCAGAAATGACTTGACAGAAGGATCAATTTTTCTCCTTTCTAAAAATTTATGAAATAATTTTTCAATCCATTTTATTAAAAATCTTCCCAGGTAATAAACCACTAAGCAGGTAACAATTTTTATTCCCAGATCATAAACCAAATCAAGTAATTTATTTAGCAATTTTTCAATAGCTGTGGGATTGATTATTTCATTGGAAATTGATTGATGATTTACTTGGTACAAATTCATTTTTAATTTATTTATTATCTATTAATTATACATTATTTTATATATAAGCAAAAATAATACTATTTTATAATTAAATCTTCGAGTTGTTAAGATATTAGTTAAAAACAGTTTATCCGTCTGAAATTTTTATTTGTTGAATGTTTCAAATTTTTCGGATAAATTATAATTTACCGGTTAATTTAATAGAACTTTATTTATTTTGGTAATTAATTACTAAAATCCATATAGTATATTATAAAAAATTGATACGTATAAAATAAAAATTAATAATTACAAATTAATATAAATTATAGATATAATGTAGTGATGATAAAATAATATGAAAATTTAAATAAAAATAAGATTATAAAATTAAAATTTTTGCAGTACTTAAAATTATCTAAATTTGTAAAATAGTTATGGAAAGCAATAGACAAAAGAAAATAAATCAATTATTACAAAAAGAGTTAGCTGAAATTTTTAGGAAACAATCAGCGGAGATGAATTCTAAAATACTAATATCTGTTACCGAAGTAAAAGTGTCTTCAGATTTAGGAGTGGCTAAAGTCTATTTAAGTATTTATCCGCAAGAGTACAGAGAGGCCTTAATGAAGGAAATACAAATTCTTAATCCAAAAATTAGAAAAATTTTAGGTAATAGAATTGCTAAACAGGTAAGGCAAGTTCCCGAATTGATATTTTATCTTGATGTAACCTTAGATACAGTTGAAAAGATAGAGAAAGCTTTAAAAGGCAAAGATGAAAATCCTATTTTGTAATTTGTGAAAAATCTATCCTGGTACATAGCCTTCAGGTATTTTATATCCAAAAAGAGCACTCAAGCTGTAAGTATCATTATGTATACTTCTTTAACGGCCATAGCGATTGCTACCTGTGCTATGTTTGTTATCCTTTCGGTGTTTAGTGGATTAGAAAGTTTTAATATTAAACTTTTTAGTGATGTAAATCCGGATCTAAGAATTTTACCGGCAACAGGCAAAACCTTGCCTGATATTGAAAGGGTTGAAAAAATTCTTTCTTCTCATTCAGAAGTTAAAGCATTTACGAAAGTCATAGAAGAGAAAGTATATGTTTTGTTTTATGAAAAGGATGAAATAGCATATCTTAAAGGGGTGGATGAAAATTTTTTGAATGTTGTTAAAATCGATACTTGTTTTCAAGCGGGTAAATTTCCTAACACATCTTCCGATAATGAAGCAGCTTTTGGTAATGCTTTAGCCTATCGTCTGGGTGTTCCTATTGATAAAGAATATTACGCTTCTTTATATATGCCTAAACCGGGGAAAAAATTGATATCTAATACGGATGATGCATTTAAAAAAGCAACGGTGCATATGACGGGGGTATTTGCTTTAAATGATCAATATGAAAATTATATTTTTGTACCCATACAGTTATCACGCAATCTTTTGAATTTACCTCCTAATAGTGCTTTTTCAATTGAATTAAAAGTTAAGAACAATGTAAAATCCTTGCAAAAGCAATTAAAAGACGAACTGGGAAAGAACTATATCATTCAAAATAGACAAGAGCAAGATGCTTCTTTTTTAAAAATGATGAAAGTGGAGCAATTGTTTATTTATTTGATATTTATTTTAGTAATTATAATTGCCTCATTTAATTTAGCGGGGGCTATTATTATTATTATATTGGATAAGAAATATCAATCCAAATCGCTTATTGCTCTGGGATATAGCATTTCAGGATTAAAAAAATTATTTTTTACCATTGGAATTATCATAACCATGTTTGGAGTAGTTATAGGTATAGTATTAGGAACCTTTTTGACTTGGTTACAATCTAATTTCGGACTAGTAATGGCAAATCCTTTTATGCCATTTCCTGTTAAATTCGATCTTACTAACTATTTTATTGTATTGATTACTGTATTATTTATAGGATTTTCTGTATCATTTTTATCGTCGAGAAAATTAAATTTTTAAAATGTTTTTTTATTTAAATAATTAATTTAATATTGTTCATTGAAAGAAATTGAAGTTCATTTTTTCTATATTTGTATAAAATAAAATATGAATTAACAAACATAAATAAATCATTTATATATTTTATTGAACTAGCTATTTTTAACCGTTATTTATAAAATTATGAAAAAAGTAAAAAAGGCCGTTATTCCGGCTGCTGGCTTAGGTACCAGGTTTTTACCAGCTACAAAAGCATTGGCTAAAGAAATGCTTCCTATTGTAGATAAACCTACTATCCAATTCATAGTAGAAGAGGCTATAAACTCCGGTATTGAAGATATCTTAATTGTAACCGGCAAAGGAAAACGACCTATAGAAGATCATTTTGATTCCAATCCTGAATTAGAAGCTAATCTTAGAGAAAAGCATAAAACGGAATTATTAAAACTCGTTGAAGAAACGACTGATATAAATTTACATTTTATTAGACAGTCTCATCCTAGAGGATTAGGACATGCTGTATTACAAGCAAAAGCATTTGTAGGTAATGAGCCTTTTGTGGTAATGTTAGGAGATGATATAATGGAAGATAAAATACCATTAACAAAGCAATTAATTATGGACTTTGAAAAAACCTATGCTTCTACCATTGCAGTAATGAAAGTTCCCCATGAAGAAACTTCAAAATATGGAATTATCGCTCCTGAAAGAGAAATAGAAAAAGGGTTGTATAATGTGCTCAACTTTGTAGAGAAACCTAAGCCTGAAGATGCGCCCAGTGACCTGGCAATTATCGGTAGATATTTATTGACACCCGAGATATTCAGTATTTTGGAAAATCAAGCTCCCGGAGCAGGTGGTGAAATTCAATTAACAGACGCAATTGATACCCTTAATAAAATTCAAAGAGTATTTGCTCGTAATTTTTGCGGTACCCGTTATGATGTAGGAGATAAATTCGGATTTATGAAAACTAGTATTCAATATGGTTTAGTCCATCCACAAATAAAAGATAGTTTGCATGACTACATTATTGAATTGGGCAAAGAACTTGAAAAAAAACAAACTGCAGAAAAAGAAAAATTAGCTGTAGTTAGCAAAAAATAATAAAATAAAAAATCTTTCAACTTCATGAAAGATTTTTTTTATTTAAATTTGCTTCCAAATAATTTATACAATCTAAAGTGAAATTTCTTCATTCCAATAAAATACGAATTATCTATCTTTTATTTTCGATAGTATTCGTATTTAAGATATTTTCTATACAGGAATATATTCACTTAGAACAACATAAAGTAAACAAAATTAGTCATGATCATTGCCAACAATGTCATACTATTTTTCATTTAGGAAAATATCAATTATTTGATGTAGCGGAAGACCCAACATTTATACTTCATCATCACTCTGAAATAATTAATCACCTTGAAGATATTTATACCTTTATATTTTATAAAAATATAAATAAATCTAATTATTT
Source organism: Apibacter sp. ESL0432 (assembly GCF_019469225.1). Lineage (NCBI taxonomy): Bacteria > Pseudomonadati > Bacteroidota > Flavobacteriia > Flavobacteriales > Weeksellaceae > Apibacter > Apibacter sp. ESL0432. Next base: position 938,958 of record NZ_CP048266.1, read on the forward strand.
CAACAGGCCACCTCCCATATTTTCATAAAAATAATAATATGATGCGGATTTTTTAATAAAAATTAGAAAAAAAGATCCGTATTTATATCTTTTTTAAAGGATATAACTTTTTTCAATTAAGTCATACCTTATATTATTTATTTTATGAAAAAGACAATATACGTTTTTTTTACATTTCTTATTTTATTGAATATAAAATCGTATGCTCAATGTACCTTGCATATTAAAGGTAAACTTACCGATTTACATTCCACTCGTGGAATAAAAAACGGTTCTATACAGCTCATAGCAACTAATGGAAAAGAATCCATAACAATAACTGATTTATCCGGAGAATATACAATTTCCAATGTTTGTCCAGGAATGTATCGACTTATCATTTCACATCCTGACTATAGTTCTCAAACGTTAGAAATAACAGTAAAGAATAATTTAAATCAAGATATTTCATTAGAACGTAAAGAAAAAGAATTACAACAAATAGTAACTGTTGGAAAATCCTTAGGAAAAACTAAAACTTCAACAGAAAATAAATTAACCAAAAATCAAATTAATGAATTTTCGGATACTAACTTAGCTAGTGCATTAGCTTCGATTGCGGGAGTGAGTATATTAAAAACGGGAAATAATATAGCTAAACCTATTATTCATGGATTGCATAGCAGCCGTGTGCCCATATTTAATCATGCCATAAGGCAGGAAGATCAACAATGGGGCGTTGAACATGCTCCGGATATTGACCTTAATGTTGCCAATTCCATTTCAATCATTAAAGGAGCGGGAGCATTACAATATGCGGGCGATGCTACCGGGGGTATCGTATTGGTTGAACCAAAAAAATTATATACAAAAGATACTCTTACGGGAAGTCTTATAACTTCCTATGTTTCCAATGGCAAAGGAGGAAATACTACAGCCCAAATTGAAAAAGGATGGAAAAAAGGATGGGCTATGCGCTTACAAGGTACTTATAAAAGATCCGGAGATCTATCAGCGCCTGATTATATTATGTCTAATACGGGGCTTAAAGAAAATGATTTTTCAATTCAAGTAGGTAAAAATCAAAGAAATTACGGCATAGAATTATTCTATAGTTATTTCGGTTCAGACAATGGTATTTTAAAAGCAGCGCATGTAGGTAACCTGGAAAATCTTTTAAATGCCATCAATAATAAACAACCCTTAGTTATTGATGATTTTACGATGAAAATAGATGCGCCCAAACAGAAAATTCAGCATAATTTATTTAAATTCAATACTCATTATAATTTTAATTTCGGTAAATTAAGTTTAGTGTACGGATATCAATTTAATAATCGGAAAGAATATGATATCAGAAGAAGCGAACTTGCCGACAAGGCGTCTCTCAATTTGGATTTAACTACACATACTCTCAATTTAGATTATGAATCGACTGCCTATACTAAACTTAAAACAAAATTAGGAAGCGGCTATTCTTATCAAGAAAATTTTCCAAATGCTGGTACCGGCGTAAGTCCATTAATCCCCTTTTATGAAAAAAATAATTATTCCTTCTATTGGATTGAATATTTTAATATTAGTAAAAAATTACTAATCGAAGGAGGAATACGATTTGATCATCAAAAAATAGATGCTTTAAAATTTTATAAAAAAAGCCGATGGGTATCTTTGGGTTACGATAAAAAATATTCAAAAAAAATACTTAAAGATACCGGTCTTAATTATTTGGTAAATCCGATTCTTACCTATAACGGTTTTGCATCTACTTTAGGCTTAAAATTAAAGTTGGGAAAGTTTGATGAAATTACATTCAATTATTCATTAAGCAGTCGAGCACCTAATCCAAGTGAATTATTTAGCGATGGATTGCATCATTCAGCCGCAGCTATTGAATTGGGAGACTTAGACTTAAAAAATGAGAAGTCTAATAAGCTCATGACGACCTATAAAGGGTTTGGATTGAATAATAAGCTAACTCTTGAATTAACGGCTTATTATAATTATATAAATGACTTTATAAACTCTATTCCTGTAAGTGCAGAATATACTATTAGAGGAGCATTTCCGGTTTGGCAATATAAACAAACCAATGCTAAAATTTATGGTATCGATGTAATGGCTGATTATCAAATATTGGGACCGTTGAAATTTTCCACTAATTTTTCTTATTTGAGAGGAAAAGATATAAAAAATAAAACGTCCTTAATTTCCATGCCTCCTTTGCAATGGATCAATTCAATAGAATATAAAAATAAAAAATGGAGAAATTATTTTGCAAAACTTACTTCCACTTCGGTGTTTAAGCAAACGCACTTTCCTAATTATAATTTTGAAATTGACATAGTGAAAAATGGAGCAGTGGTTTCGGAAACATTAGATATTAGTTCTCCTCCTGCTGCTTATCAGCTATTTGATTTTATTACCGGTTTTTCATTCGATATCACAACCATACACACGATGAATATTTCATTAGGTGTAAAAAATATTTTTGACACCGCATACAGAGATTATATGAATCGGTTGCGTTATTATACGGACGAAAGCGGAAGAAGCTTTTTATTAAAAATACAATTTAACTTTTAAAAATATACAATACATATATGAAAATTAAAAATTTAATCTATTGGTTACCGTTAACCTTACTTTTAGTTACTATTTTTTCTTGTTCTTCTCATGACAGAGATGACATTTTAAATTCTTTACCGGAACACGATCACGATGAAATGTCAAAGGTGATATTGCAATTTAGAAATAGTTCAGACCCAAATTTAATTCGAGAATATGTTTACGAAGTACCGGAAGGAAGCACCGAAATACCGATTACGGATATTAGCTTACCCACAGGAACGTATAATGTTGAAATAAAATTTTATTCACAACATGAAAATCATTTACACGATGTGACCGATGAAATTTTTATTGAAGATGCCGATGATCATTTTGTATTTTATCAGAAGATTGATTCTAAAGGGTTAAGCATTACCTATGCTGATCATGATAATATTGATACATTAGGCAGAAAGTTAGGACATCATACGGTCTGGACCGTAGAGGATCAAGCTTTTTCAACGGTATATATTTATTTACTTCATCAACCGGCAAAAAAAGACCCTGAAGCCACTTCTGCAGCTTTATTAGGTGGAGAAATTGATTTAGAAGCTCACTTCACAGTAAAAAATAAAGATATAAAATAAAAAAATTGTTTATATAACAATAAATAACATACAACTTTTGTTTATAATATAAATTTATTTTGATAAGTAAATCTCAATTACTGATTGAGAAATTTATATTTACCGTTACGTACGCTTAAAAACAGGGAAGCAAAAGTTGTATGAAATTTATTTGTATAGTTTTGGCATTTGCAGGTATATATGTTATTGATGTAAATGCACAAATTAATGCTTGCTGGAAATTAATTTCAGTAAAAAATTATTACAGTTTAGGTATACAAAATAATGGCACCTTATGGGGCTGGGGAAAAAATGATAAACGCCAATTAGGAGACGGCTCCGACCAAAATAAATCTCTTCCTGCCGAAGTGGATCCTTCCAAAAAATGGAAATCAGTGTATTCCGGTTACAATCATTCATTAGGTATAAAATCAGATGGTTCTTTATGGGGCTGGGGATTGAATGAAAACGGTCAGCTGGGTAATGGTACAAATTTTACTAAAATTTATCCGGTTCAAATTGATCATTCCAATTGGAAAAGTGTTTCCGCCGGAGAATATCACTCATTAGCTATAAAAGAAAATGGTTCTTTATGGGCATGGGGAAGCAACGAAGAAGGTCAGTTAGGAGATGGCACCACCGACGATAAAAATAAACCAATTAAAATAGGAAATGCAAGATGGAAGTTTATAACGGCCGGTTTTAATTATAGTATGGGAATACAGGAAGACGGGACATTGTGGGGGTGGGGTAATAATGAAGACGGTCAGTTAGGGACTGACCAATTTAAATATTCTACAATTCCTGTACGAATTGGTTACAGTAAATGGAAATACATTACGTCCGGATTTGACTATACTTTAGGAATTCAAGCAGATGGTAGCCTTTGGGCTTGGGGATACAATGAATTTGGCCAATTAGGTGATAAATCCAATCGGGATAAGGATTTTCCTGTTCGTATCGGTCATTCTAAATGGAAAATGGTTGCTGCAGGAGAATACCATTCCTTAGGCATACAAGAAGACGGTTCACTTTGGGGATGGGGAAAGAATAATAGCGGACAAGTAGGAGACGGAACCCAAGTTAATAAAAATCTCCCCGTATTATTGGATCATTCCCAATGGAAAACAGTTTCCGCCGGTTTTGAGCATAGTATAGGCATCAAAGAAGATGGGAGCTTATGGGGATGGGGGAGGAATGATTACGGAGAACTTGGATTTGGAATAGAATTTAGCAGAAATATTCCTACGCAAATATCCACATGTGCTGTAAAACATTGATTAATAAAAATCTCTCACATGTACCAATACTTCTTCCATCTGTTTCTTTATTTCTCCGGATGGATCTTGGAAATTGTTATTCATAAAGCTAAATATCAATACTTTTCCCGATTTGGTCTCTAAATATCCGCTCAGGTTTGATACTCCTTTCATTCCTCCTGTTTTTGCAAATATATACGGCGGATTCCCTTTATAATTATTTTTTAAAGTTCCACTAACACCTCCTGCCGGAAATAAAGAAATTAATCTTTTATACGGGATTTCTTCATAGAGCTTAGTTAAAACATAAACCATATCTTTAGGAGTAAAATTATTATATCTGGAAAGACCGGATCCATCCACCCATCTGGGTTTTTGTGGCAAATCTTTTAAATAAGAAGACAACATATGATGTATTGCAGAGGAACTGTTAAGTTTATCTGAAATGGAAAGACTTCCCATCAGAAGAATTTGTTCTGCTAAAAAGTTATCACTTACAACCATCATTCTCCTGTATAAACTGTCGCAGGGTATGCTATATAAATAGGAAGGTTTTTCAACAGGAAATTTTTCGGTTAAATAAACGGATTTATTTAGTTCCCTTTCCAGTAGTATTTTAGTTAACGAATCGGAAGTAATAAAGGGTATCTCCATTTTTTTATTATCGGAGTAATGAAACTTATTTTTTCTTAAATCTCTTACAATTTCTTTATGGTCCAATAGTACAAAATTTATAAAATAAGAGGGATATACTTGAGTTGGTGAAGAAATAGTTACTAAATTTCCGTATATAGGAAAAGAAGTGCGTTCAGGTGAAAAATATTCTTTATAATCTTCCCAAGACCAACCGGGGCCGTAGATAGTATCATCAAAATTTTTTGTAAATAAAGCTATAGTTTCTTTTCGATTTTTTAAAAATTCAATTACTTTATTTTGTTTAAAATAGGGTTCCAATAGAGTTGGATCTCCTGTTCCACAAATATAAAGCGTGTCATTTTTGGAAACATATTTTAGGGAAGGTATAGAATCAGAAATTAATTTCAATCCGGTATATAAGGTAAAAATTTTTACATTGGATGCCGGAATAAAATACTTATTACCATTATAATTAAAAATTTCCTTTTTTTGCACAGGATCATATAAATAAAAGCCGGCCCACTGTTTTGCATAAAAATCAGAATCAAAATGTTTAATTAAAAATGTTTTTTGTGAATAAAGAGATAAACTTATCAAAATATAATAAACTATAAAAAATATTTTTTTCATATGATAACTAATTTATAGCATTTCATTCAAATGTACTAATATGAAATCTTATAATCTAATTTTTTATCTTAAATTTAAAATTTTTAAAATTTAAGCTAATCAATCTATGAATATTGAAGAATTTAGAGAGTATTGTTTACAATTATCAGATGTGGAAGAATGTTTGCCTTTTGATGAAAAAACTTTAGTTTTTAAAGTAAAAGGTAAGATGTTTGCATTAACTAATCTATATGATCCGGATTTTAAAATAATTTTAAAATGTGAGGCAGAATATTCATTGGAGTTAAGAGAAAATTATTCGGAAATACAACCCGGATATCACATGAATAAAAAGTATTGGAATACAGTTTTTATGAATGGAAATTTAACGGATGATTTTATAAAAAATCTTATTAAACTATCTTATACAGAGGTACTTAAATAAATAATTAAAAAGAGATGAACAAAATTTTAAAATTTTGGTTAGTCAAAAATCTTATTATATCTTAGCATAATGATAATTACCAATTATATTTCAAATGATGTATTAACTCTTTATGAAAATGACAGCGTTGCAAGAGCAGAGCAATTGATGATTGATCTGGGAGTAAGCCATTATCCTGTTATAAGTAAAGGAAGAGTAAAAGGAAATATAGGTTTAAATATCATTAGAGATTTAGATAAATCAGAATCATTAAAAGATCATCTTTTAGATTTAGAACAGTTCTATTTACTTGATAGTGCTATACTTTTTGATTCCTTACGCGTTTTTAGCGAAAATGAAACTAATATAATCCCAATCTTATCTTACCAAGAAAAATTTTTAGGAATAGTATTAGAAGAAACAGTTATTGATGAATTGGCCTCCTTTCAGTTTACTACCGAATATGGAGTTTATATGATCATAACGACTCCTATAAAAAAATATTCTACCAGTGAAATAGCAAATATAGTAGAAAGCAATAATGGAAGGATATTAGGGATGTTATTAGTCAATACCGATGAAGACTCTACTCAAATAGTACTTAAGATTAGTGCAGAAAATATAAGTTCCATTGGAGATACTTTCGAGAGATTTGGATATCAAATTTCCAACAAATACTTTGAAGATTCCAAGCAAGAACTTTTAAAAGAGAGATTTGATCAATTGCAAAAATTTATGGAAGTATAAATTAATTATAATTCAATGATAGTAGGTGTATATGGAAAAGTAGTTCACAAAGAAGATTATGAACTTTATTCGGCTTTTTTTCAACAACTAGAAAAAAAAGGTATAACCATTTATGTATATGAATCCTACGTAAAGGAATTAGAAGAAATGTTAGGCTTAAAAAATCCCGGCTTTATTCCTTTCACCAAAAAGAAAGGGCTTCCTAAAGAAACCAAATTATTATTTACTTTTGGAGGAGACGGAACTATTTTGTCTACTGTTGCTTATATTAAAGGATCTAATATTCCGATTGTGGGAATCAATACAGGAAGATTAGGATTTTTAGCCACATTCCAGAAAAATGAATTTTTGAAGGAATTGCCCCATATTTTAGATGGTAATTGCACCATAAGTGAACGTTCCGTATTAGAAGTGAAAAGTAATTTTCATAAATTCTTGCCTTATGCCATAAATGAAGCAGCAGTAATGCGTAAGGATACAACCTCAATGATAACCATAGATGCCTATGTAGATAATATATTTCTGAATACCTTTTGGGCAGATGGTTTAATTATATCAACTCCTACCGGTTCAACGGGCTATTCATTAAGTTGTGGAGGTCCCATCATTTATCCTAAAGCCGATATAGTGGTTATCACTCCAATCTGTCCGCACAATTTAAATGTAAGACCATTAATTTTAAAAGATGATGTAGAAATACGGTTGAAAGTTCATAGTAGATCGGAAAAATATTCTTTATGTCTGGATTCACGGTATAATACGGTAGGAATAGACGATGAAATAATCATAAAAAAAGCACCATTTAAAATAAAAATAGTCAAGTATAATAATTATTCTTATTTTAAAAATCTTCGGGAAAAATTAAAATGGGGAACTGATTCGAGGAATTAAAAAACTTGTTTTTTCAATTCAAAATAAAATTCAGTGTTTATAACTTCTTAATATCTTTTGAAATTCTCTAGGGTCAAATATGTTAAATATTTTTAATTTTAAATACATAGTAAGTGCCTAAAACAAAAGAATTAATTAATTGAAAGAAAGTTAATTATAAAAATCATAAGATTATAAAATTTGAATATAAGAGTTTGTATATGTTAAAAATTATACACGAGACCGGCTCTTATAAAGAATTTTCTGTCTTTTAAAAATAAAGTAAAAATTATTAAAAAAAGAAAAATAAATTAAGGATTATGTCAATATTTGATAGAAGAATTAATTACAAGCCTTTTGAATACCCTGAAATTTTACAATTTACTGAGGCAATTAATCATGCCTATTGGGTACACTCAGAAGTAGATTTTACTGCCGATATACAGGATTTTCATTCGCATTTAGAAGACAGAGAGCGAAATTCAATCAAAAACAGTTTATTAGCAATTGCCCAAATTGAGGTCGCTGTTAAAAGTTTTTGGGGAAATATATATCAGCATTTTCCAAAGCCGGAGTTCAATGGATTAGGAAGTACTTTTGCGGAATGTGAATTTAGACATTCAGAAGCTTACTCCAGATTGTTGGAGGTTTTGGGATATAATAATGAATTCGAAAAGTTGTTGGAAATTCCCGTTATCAGGGAAAGAGTGGAATATTTAGATAATGCGTTAAAATATGCTAAATCCGATGATCGAAAAAAATACGTAGTATCACTTATTTTATTTACTATTCTTATTGAAAATGTTTCTTTATTCAGTCAATTTGCTATAATCTTATCATTTACAAGATTTAAAGGTCTGATGAAAAATGTTAGCAATATCATTGGTTGGACTTCGGTAGATGAGCAAATTCATGCCAATGCGGGAATCTATTTAGTTAATAAAATTAAAGAAGAATATCCCGACTTTTTTGATGAAGATACCATTAAGCACATTCAAGATACCGTTAAGAATTCAATCATCATTGAAGGTAAAATATTAGATTGGATATTTGAGAAAGGAGAAGTAAACTCAATTGAAAAAGAAAATCTCCTAAACTTCATGAAATTCAGGGTAGATGAAAGCTTACAACAAATAGGAATGGAACGGTTGTATCATGTTACACCAGAGCAATATAAACCTATGGCATGGTTTGAAGAGGAAGTATTTGCCAATAGTTTGGACGACTTTTTTGCGAAAAGACCTACCGAATATACCAAATATGATAAAAGTATAACTGAAAACGATTTATTTTAAATGGGAGATTTTTATTTAATTAAAGCCAATTTTATATATCTTGATTTTAATGCAACTATCGAAAGAGAAATTGCTACCAAATTAGAAGACAGAGATCGTCATATAGAAATATGGGAAGAGTTAGTAGAAATAATTTCAGGATATCTTCGAGCATTTTCTTTATCTGAAATATATGAAATGCCTTTTATTGATGAAGAAGGAAAAGATAACGGGTATTTTTTAAGAAGAATGGCAGTAAATAATGAAACCGGATTAAAAGGTAAATTAGAATTAATGGTTAAAAGATTAGATTAATATATATTATGAGCGAAAAACTTTGGTGGAAAAATTCGGAAAGTGAACAAATATTAAATAGGGGGTATCTTCTAAAGGGAGAGACGGTTGAAGGAGCAATTGATCGTATTACTTCCGCTGCAGCTCAACGATTATACAAACCTGAACTAAAAGAAGCTTTTCAGGAAATGATTGAAAGGGGCTGGATGAGTTTAAGCTCACCCATATGGGCAAATATGGGAACAGAAAGAGGATTGCCTATATCATGTTTCAATGTTCATATTCCTGACAGTATAGAAGGAATAACTCATAAATTAGGAGAAGTAATCATGCAGACCAAAATTGGCGGAGGTACTTCCGGTTATTTTGGAGCTTTAAGAGAAAGAGGATCAGCGGTTTCGGATAATGGCAAAAGTAGTGGAGCGGTAAGTTTCATGAAATTATTTGACACTGCCATGGATACCATATCTCAAGGGGGAGTGAGAAGAGGAGCTTTTGCTGCTTATTTGGATATTGATCATCCCGATATTGAAGAATTTTTATCCATCCGCGATATAGGAAATCCGATTCAAAATTTATTTTTCGGTATATGCGTTCCTGATTATTGGATGCAGGAAATGATTGACGGGGATATTGATAAAAGAAAAATTTGGGCTAAAGTTTTAGAAAGTCGTCAACAAAAAGGTTTACCTTATATATTCTTTACTGATAATATTAATAAAAATAAACCACAAGTATACAAAGATAAAGGAATGGTTATCCATGCTTCTAATCTTTGTTCAGAAATTATGCTTCCTTCCACAGAAGAAGAATCTTTTATATGTTGTCTTTCATCCATGAACTTGGAATTATATGATGAATGGAAAGACACGGAAGCAGTAAAATTAGCCGTATTCTTTTTGGATGCCGTTTTACAGGAATTTATTGTAAAAACAGAAGGTAATTATTACTTGTCACCCGCAAATAAATTTGCTAAAAAGCACAGAGCACTAGGCTTGGGAGTTTTAGGATGGCATTCTTATTTGCAAAAAAACATGATTCCTTTTGAAGGAATGGTTGCTAAACAAAAGACCGTTGAGATTTTTAAATATTTGCAGGATAAGTCCAATAAAGCAACTGAAGATTTAGCCAGAATTTACGGAGAACCAGAATTATTAAAAGGTTACGGAAGAAGAAATTCTACTTTATTGGCTATTGCGCCAACCACTTCATCTTCTGCGATCTTAGGTCAAACATCGCCGGGGATAGAGCCGTTCAGTTCCAATTATTACAAAGCGGGTCTTTCCAAAGGTAATTTCATGCGTAAAAATAAGTATTTGGATATGCTTCTTACGGAGAAAAATATTAATAATGAAGACACTTGGAGAAGTATTATGCTAAATGGTGGAAGTGTACAACATTTAAAAGATTTATCGTATGAAGAAAAACAAGTTTTCAAAACTTTTAAAGAAATCAGCCAATTGGAAATTGTTCAACAGGCCTCTATAAGACAAAAATATGTGGACCAATCCCAATCTTTAAATTTAAATATACCTGCTGAACTTCCGGTAAAAGAGGTAAACCGATTATTAATAGAAGCTTGGAAATTAGGTATTAAAACTCTTTATTATCAAAGAAGTCAAAGTGTGGCTAAAGAGTTGGTGGTTAATTTGGTTAATTGCAGCAGCTGTGAATCGTAGTAATTATAACTATCTTATATCCTATAAAAAGACTATTTTTAAATAGTCTTTTTTCGTTTAAATGTTTATCAATCGGTGTAAATGTATTTTAAATAGCTTATATTTGTACCGAATGTTCTTTTTAATACTGATTGTAGCCTAAAATAATGAAAGATTTTTATACTATATTAGAAGTCGATCCGACTGCATCGCGTAAGGAAATTAAAAAATCTTATAGAAGATTAGCTCTTAAATATCATCCTGACAGGAATTTAAATAATAAAGATAATGAAAAGCTTTTTATAGATATTAACGAAGCATATCATATTTTATCTAATGAAGAATTTCGTAAAAATTATGACGTAAGGTACAGAAAAAAAATATCTTCTTATTCTCAACCCATTACACCTTATATTTTTTTAAAAAAGTTTCAGGATATTCGTAAATTCATTTATGATAGAGGCATTAATAAAATAAGTAAAAATGCGTTATATTCAGGGTTGGAAAAATTATTGTCTGATGAAAATATCAACTTCTTACTTTTAAAAAGTGATAAAGAAGTTCGTAAGCAAATTATAATTGAAAATTTAAAATGTATAAAGTTTTTACCATCTTTAGATAAAGAAAAAATCATAATCAAGCTTTTAAAATTAGCCGATAATGATCATAGTCTTGTAGCTCTTATTAGTTTCACTACTAATCAGACGGAAAACAAGTATTTTTTTACCTCTATTTTTTCAAAGTTTACTTATAAAATAAAACAAATGTTTGTTCCATAAATTAATGGATTCAAACAATAGGCTAAAACAGACGTTACCGTTTGAAATTGTAATCTTAAAGCCAAAAAAATTAGATATATTGTAAGATACTAAAATAATTATAATGAAAAAAATTGTATTCGTTTTCACTCTACTAATGATTTTAAACAGCGGAGAGCTGTTTTCACAAAATAAAACCAATAGAATAACAACTACTAAATTAAAAAAGAAAAGCCTTATTTTAGGTCCCAAATCTGCGGCTAAAATTAAAGAATTATTTTTTACTGCTAAAGGATTTAAATTACCGCAAAAAATAGAGGCAATAAATACTATAGCTACTTATACGGGTGCAGAACCCATCGAAGGTTCAGGAAACATTTATACTTGGGATTTCACGAATGGTTTTCAAATTAGTGCAATATCAGAGGGTGGCGGGCGATTAGGAAGTAATGATAAAATTTCATTGGTTAGTTTCAATTATGGAGGAATCAATTCAGTGGAATTATCAAATTCAATTGTCTTACATCAATCTTCTCTAAGTTCCATTGAAAAAATATATGCTAAGCGTTTAATAAAATTTAAAAACACGAAACAACCTACGTATAAAGTAGTGTCAGATAAAATTTATACTACTTTTTACTTTAATGAAAAAAATATTTTAATAAGTTTATCTATCTCTAATTATGATTTAGAATTTTAAATATTTATTTCAAAAAATCGACAAAATTTATTGAGAATGAAATAATCAAGTAATATTAAACTTACTTGATTATTTATATAGATTATTGTTTAATTAAATATTCTTCGGTATCGTATTGACCTGTATTGTCAAGATAGTACAGTTTTTTTTCAAAAGCTTTAAATTTAAAACCAAACTTATCTAAAGCTATCGTTGAATTTTTTCTATCCCAATTGAAATTACCTTGTTCATAAATAATTGATCCTTTAGAATCTTCGTCAGTAAAAAGTTGAATTTTTAACTTATACGTATTACTTTGATCTAAAGTCAGAACCACAAATTCGCAATCATCACATGAAATACTTCCTTGATAAGTACCGATAAATTTCTTAGGTAAAGTATCCCTAATTGAAGAAGATACAGATAAAGAATCAGTTTGGGTAGAAGATTTTATTGTTTGTTTCTTATCGCAACTGCTCAAAAGGCAACTAAATATAATTAGCAGTATATAATATTGTATTGAATGAATGTTCACAAGCTACAATTAATTTTTTAAATATTTTTCACTTTAAAATTTTGTATTAGGATCAAATTTTTCTAAATAATCAGAAACCTTTTTAGCAAAAGCACCTCCTAAAGCTCCATCTATGACCCTGTGATCATAGGTATGTGAGATAATCATCATATGGCGTATACCTATCATGTCTCCTTGTGGAGTTTCAATAACTGCCGGTTTTTTAACAATCGATCCAACAGCCATAATAGCAACTTGAGGTTGGTTGATGATCGGCGTTCCTGCAAGGTTTCCAAAACTTCCAATATTACTCAAAGTATACGTTCCACAATTGGTATCTTCCGGTTTTAGCTGATTATTTCTTGCACGATTTGCTAAATCATTTATTGATCTTGCAAGCCCGGATAAACTTAATTGATCTGCATTTTTTATAACTGGAACAATTAAATTGCCATTAGGAACAGCAGTTGCTATACCTATATTAATATTTTTCCTTTTTATAATTCTATCCCCATCTACGGAGATATTAATCATAGGAAAATCTTTTATTGCTTTAACAATTGCCTGAATAAACATAGGCATAAAAGTGAGCTTTACTCCTTCATTTTTGAAGAAAGAATCTTTATTTTTATTTCTCCAAAGTACTATATTGGTAACATCTGCTTCAACAAATGAAGTAACATGAGCCGAAATTTGTCTGCTTTGCAGCATATTTTTAGAAATAAGCTTACGCATTCGATCCATTTCTATGATTTCATCACCATCCGATATGGAAGGAGAAGAATTTAATATAGAGGTATCAGATGTATTTTCTGATACTTTAGGGCTATTATGAACCGGTTCCAGTATAGGTGATACTTTTATGGTAGCGGAAAGATTTCTACTTTTTAAATAGGAAAGAATATCTTCTTTTGTAATTCTACCGTTTAATCCAGTACCTTGTAATAAATCTAATTCCGATTGAGAAATATTTTCTTTTTTACAAATAGATCTAATTAAGGGTGAATAATACGTACTTTTAGAAGCATTACTGTTATGTAGTTCAGAATTAGAAACCAAAGGTTTTTCTAATTCAGCTGTTATATTAGGTACATTTATAGATGTATTGATTGTTAAAGTATCATCCTGATTTAAAGATATTTCGGTTTTAGAAACAGCAGATGATTTTTCATCAGTATCTTCAATTTCTAATATAGCAAAAGCTTCTCCAATTTTGCAAATATCATTTACTTCTTTGAGCTTTTTTAGTAGTTTTCCCGAAATGGAGGAAGGGACATCTGAATCGACCTTATCTGTCGCAATTTCAACAATAGTTTCATCCTCTTCTACATAATCTCCTTCATTCTTAACCCATCCGGTAATTGTAGCTTCCATTATACCTTCTCCCATAGGAGGTAATATAAGTTTATATTCAGCCATAGTTAATAATTAGAAAGACAAAACTAGGAAAAAAATATGGAATGAGATTAAATTTTTTATGTTATACTCAGAATCAGTATCAAATTATTAAAAAAAGACAAATTTTATTGATTAAATTGATGAAAAATTATATAATTTTGTATTACTAACTATTCACTTGCTATTATGAATTATAAATTAAGCATAAAACAGTTATTGCTTAGAATCTTGCTCTTAATTTTTTGTTACCAACTCTGTAGAGCAATTTTCTATGTGTTCAATTTTCATTTTTTCAAAAACATAGGATTATCGGAGTTTTTAGGAGGTTTACGATTTGATTTGGCAGCAATTTTTTTAAGTAATATACTCATAATTATATTAAGTACGATTCCGGGCAACTTCAAGTATAATCGTACCTTTCAAAAAAGTTTAAAAATATTATTTTTTTTAATCAATGCTTTTTTTATAGGAGTCAATTTCATTGATATAAAATATTATATATATACTAATAAAAGAAGTACCTATGCATTGATTACCGCTTCCGGTATGGAAGGAGATATACTCAGACTAATTCCTGTATTCTTAGCTCAATATTGGTATATGTTTTTAGGATATTTAGTGGCTATGTTTTATTTTTGGAAATTTATTCCTGAAACATCATACAGACAAGAAAAAGAAAACGGATGGAAAGGGATCTTCGTGAGCTCATTAGTTTTTTTATTATTTGTCGGCTTAATTATATTATTGGGAAGAGGAGGAATCCAAAGAGCTCCAATTAAAACGGTTGATGCTATAAATTATACCGATTATCCCCAAAATACCGCAGTGGTATTAAACACAACTTTTACAATTTTTAAAACTATAAATAAAAAAGATAATTTAAAAAAGAAGAATTATTTTACCCCTCAACAATTAAAAACTACTTATCAACCAATAATAGATATCAATTCGGATGGAATTTTTAATAAAAAGAATTTAGTAATTATTATTTTGGAAAGTTTTGGAAAAGAAAATATTTACCAACAATTTGAAGGTAGGAAATTAACACCGTTTTTAGATTCTTTACTTACAGAGGGCAGGTATTATACCAATGCTTTTGCTAATGGATTAAAATCAATTGATGCAGTACCATCAGTAATTACATCAATACCTTGTCTTATGGAAGTTTCTTATATATCTTCACCTTATTCCTTTAATCATATCGATGGATTTAATGCTGTTTTAAAAAAAGAAGGATATAATACATCATTTTTTCACGGCGCATTTAATGGAAGTCAAAATTTCAATGAATTTGCCCGTATTTCCGGTTATGATAATTATTTTGGTAAAAATGAATATACGGAAAAAGGGGGATATGATGGAGTGTGGGGGATTTTTGATGAAGAATTTTTACAGTTTACACTAAAAAAATTTAATACTTTTAAACAACCTTTCTTTTCAACTATTTTTACCGTTTCTTCACATTCTCCTTATACCATTCCAGAACAATATAAAAATAAATTTCCTAAAGGAAACAGAGATATTCACGAGAGTATTGCTTATTCCGATTTTGCTTTAAGAAAATTTTTTGAAAATGCCAAAAAACAAGAATGGTATACTAATACGGTCTTTGTTTTAACTCCCGATCATACAAGTAGAGGAGGGGCAAAACCTGAATATTTTTTAACAGAAATTGGTAATTATTCAATACCTATATTATTATTTGATCCTTCTAATTCTAAATTAAAGGAAACAGAAAATAAATTAATGGGTCAAATTGATATTTACCCTGAAGTTTTGAATTATCTGGGTTATAAAGGACAAATTTTTTCTTTTGGCAATCCCGTTGAAAGTAAAGATCGAGTGGTTGCCAATTTTAATGAGGGTATTTATAGATTTTTAATCAATCAGTATTATGTTACTTTTGACGGTAAAAAGATTTTACGTGTATATGATTATACAACAGACAGTTTATTACAACATTCAATTTCAAATTATCCTAAAGAAAAACTTGAATTAAAAATAAAATCGTATATTCAACAATATAATAACAGGTTGATAGATAATGAATTATCTTTAGTAAAATCAAAGGATTAAGTCGATTACGAATCCCTCATGATTTCTAACATTAAACACCATATTATTATCAAAAAGCAAATATTGACCTTTAACACCTTTTAGAATTCCTTCAAATTCAAAAACCTTTTTAAGGTTTACCGAATTTACTTTATGTGGGTATGCGATTACTGGATATTGAAAGTTAAAAATTTCGTTATCCTCTAAAATATAATTTTCTAATTGTTCGGGTATAAATGTTTTAAGCTCATTTTTCACAATTGATAAATCTATATAGGGAACTGATTCTCTCAACATTTTCCTATAATTGGTTTTATCTGAAACGTGCTTTTTAAGAATGGATTCAATGACTCCTGCTTCATATCTATTTTCAGTTTCTGCTAATTTTATGGCATACTCGGCCCCTTGATCGATCCAACGATAAGGTAATTGTGATTTTCTTGTGACACCAACCTTAATTCCACCGGAGTTTGCTAAATAAACTATGTGAGGCTGGAGTTGAGCTTGAGATTCAACACTTAAATCTCTGTCTTCCATGCCTAAATGGGCTTTAGATAATTCAGGTCTTAGGATCCAATCTCCTGCATAGGGAGAAGTAAAATAGCAATCCTTACAATATCCCATGGCAAATATTTCCTTATCCAAACCACATCCCAGACATTTATAATGATCAAATCGTATTTTGATTTTTTTATCTAATAGTTGATTTATAATAAGTATTTCATCATTAAAATTTAGATAATACTGAATAGGAGAATTATATTCGGTTATCATTTTGGTTAGTTGTCCGGTTAGATGCATAGAGAATAATTTATTTACTTTTAGTCTGTATTATTGTCTTGAATATTACAAATATATAAATATGATAGTATTCAATCCTTACTCATTCATAGTACTTTCAAATAAAAATTTTTGACCCATATAAAGCTTAAGTTATTTTGTGTCAATTAATTCAACAAAATAAAATTAATTTTGAAACTTAAATCTTATTTTTGTTTGAAAAAAAAATATAAAAAAAATAGTTGTTATTGCAGGTTTTTTATATCTTTACCTAATATTTATTATGCTCAAAAAGTTAATTAATCGTACAATACATTCTTAAATATTATGAAAAAAAGTTTATTAGATTTTCATTTAATTTTCTTAGGGTTATTTCCATTATTTTTAATCACTAGCTGTGGAACATCAAAAAAAGCATTGAAAGATTATAACGAAGTTCAAATAAATCAACCGATTGATGAAGTTACTATAAGTACCGATACAATCGATGACGCAGATAATGTAATTACTATAAAAGTAGAGGATCAAGGAACTAATACAACTAAAAAACCTAAGGGCAAACTAGATAAAATAATGGTTTATCTAGGTGATGAGAATGTAGTGAAATGGAGATTAGTTAGATTGAATTCTCAAAATGCTTCTGATTTATACGAAAATTTACCCTTAATGAGATTTGATGAACCTTGGAAACAAATTTACGGAACAACAGGTTGTAACAAATTTACTGCCTACTATACTTGGGAGAATACTATCTTTAATTTATCAAGATTATCTTCAACTGAATTGCCTTGTGATTTTGATGAATCTCAATTTTTAAATGCTATGCAAAGTATTGATGAAATTAGAGAAGGAGATTCAATTTTATCATTTTATAATAATGGACAAGAAATTTTAGTTTTTGAAAGATTCAATTCATGATTTCATAGATAAAAAGTTTTTAAATTTAAACAGTTAATAAAAATTTTTATAAAACGTAGCTTCATGTTAGAATACATGAAGCTATATTTTTATAGTTTCTTTTTATAAAAGGAAACTTCTGTAGTTCTACGGTTTATTCGAGTTAAAACTTCCTTGAAATTTTTAAAATCTCTATTGGTAAAAACTACTTCGTTACGTATTATTTTTTCTGAACTTAAAATAGATCCATTCAAAATTTGATTTTTAAATTGAAAATTAAATTTTATAGGAAAAGCATAACCGTTTTTAATTTTTAAATCTCTGGATTTATATAACACTAATGCTTCCGCACCTAACGGATATATTCTTTGATCTTCAGTGAAATGATCTACCGTTGAAGGATGTCTCTCAAGTATTGCTAATCCACTTATTAGTGCCAGATGGTAAATAATACTGCTGTATATTTCATATAAGAATGTTGAATCAGAATTGTGTAACATATGAACGGGATCACCTAAAACTTTCCAAAAAGAAAATACCTGATTGGGTTTAATTACTACATTAGAAAGTGAATTTTGTATCCATAGCATCTGATTAGCTAATCGTTCTAAAGAAACAAAAGGATGGTCCATAATCCTATATGATAAGAGAATTTCATGAGGATAATTTGCTTCATCTTTTTCTACATGTTTAGCATAATTAGTAAATGTAAAGTAGTTTTTTAAACATTTAACTATGTTCATTGTAAAGAAATTAGTAACGTAAATTTAATAAAAAAACATCTGTGGAATTCTATAGAATGTAAGAATTGATTACATTTGCAGAGCTAGAAGACATTATGATAATAACTTATCCATCAAGAATATATATAATTTGTCCTGCAAATATCTCAACCGGTGGACCCGAAGCATTACATCAATTAAGTCATAAATTACGAACTGTTTTTAAATTAGATGCTAAAATGTATTATATACATAAAAAATCTAATGTAAATCCAAAACCGCAAGTTTATAATATCTACGATACATCAGAGATTGAGACTATTGATGATCATCCCAATAATGTTATTATCATTCCGGAATCCCTTACCAATTATATTTTCAAGTTTAAAAAAAGTAAGAAGATCGTTTGGTGGTTAAGTGTTGATTTCTATTCAATTTGTATGAAGAATCGACACAGAGGATTAAAATTTTATATTTCAAAATATTTTAAAGGTCAGCAAGAAGACCAAGAGTACCATTTTGAAAATCTTCCTGATGTGTTTCATTGGGCGCAATCTTACCGATCCTATATATATTTAATCGAAAATCATATACCTGAAAATAAGATATCTTTTGTGTGTGATTATATAAATCCTCTTTTTTTAGCAAAAAGTAATCAAATTAAAAATTTAGTTAATAAAGAAAATATAATAATCTATAATCCTAAAAAAAATAATAAAGATTTAAAATCCATACTAAAGAAAAGCTCGAAGTATACATGGATACCTATAAAGAACATGACACCGGATCAAGTGGTTGAAACCATGAAAAAAGCAAAACTATATATAGATTTTGGATACAATCCCGGAAGAGACAAAATGTTAAGAGAATCATCAGTAATGAAATGTATAATTATTTCAGGTATGGGTGGTTCTTCAAAATATCAACAAGATTTGAATATTCCAATGGGATATAAGTTTAAATATGCAAAAAATGAGCTTTCAAAAATTATTGATAAAATAGAATATTCTATGACAAATTATAATCATGCCATTTTGGATTTTAATGAGTACAGAAACGAAGTTCTAAATGAAGAATTAGAATTTGAAAATCAATTACAATTATTTTTTAATAAAAATCCGGCTAATAAATGATATCAGTAATAATTCCCGTCTATAATGTAGAAAAATATTTAAGTAGATGTTTAGATTCTGTAATAAATCAAACTTATTCAAATTTGGAAATACTTCTGGTTAATGATGGATCTACTGATTCTAGCGGATTTATTTGCGATGAATATGCAAAAAAAGATTCCAGGATTGTTGTTATTCATCAGGAAAATAAAGGAACATCAATTGCCAGGAATAGAGGGTTAGAGAGAGCAAAAGGTGAGTTCATTGGATTTGTAGACCCTGATGATGTTATATCTGTACATTTCTATGAAATTCTATATAATACATTGATTAAGACGAATAGTGATCTCATTTTATGTAATTTTCAAAATTTTACCCATTTCAATGAAATAAAGGAGGATAACCGTTCTTTATATAATAGCAATGAATACAATGGATATAATTTTATTAAAAATTTTACTTACAAGAAAGATACCGTTCGTTATGTAGTTATTTGGAATAAACTTTACAAACGATATTTATGGGATGAATTGAGATTTCCTGAAAATGTAAAAATATGTGAAGATGAATATGTTTGGTATAAAACTATGTTTAAAGCCCATAAAATATGTGAATTGGATCAAATTCTTTATTTTTATTTTAAAAGGGCAAATAGTATTACCAATAAAGTTTATGAAGAATTTTCATATAAGAAAGAAATCGCTTTTATCGAAGCATTGAAAGATCGAATAGACTTTTGTAAGAAAAACAAATTAAATCAATTACTAAAAAGAACAGAAGAATATAGAAATAAATTACTAAGGAAAATATACCTTACAACACCTACAAATAAAATCCCGGAATATATAAGCGTTGAACTTTTCAATAATATAAAAAACATTCCTTACTCCAAGCGATTAAAAATTTATTTAAAAAAATCTTTTAAATAAAGTTCCTATATGTATACCTATTCTATAGTTATTCCACATAAAAATACACCAAAATTATTGCAAAGATGTCTAAATTCAATTCCTTATAGAGATGATATACAAATTATAATTATAGATGACGACAGTGATTCTTCATATGTAGATTTTAAAAAGTTTCCCGGATACAATAGAAAAAATGTCGAAATATATTTTACCAAAGAGGGTAAAGGAGTTGGGTACGCACGTAATATAGGATTACAAAAAGCTAAAGGAAAATGGCTATTATTTGCAGATTCCGATGATTTTTTTAATCCAAATTTTTTAAATGCACTAGATAAATATAAAGATAGTACTGAAGAAATAATTTATTATTTGGCTTCCAGTGTAGAAAGTAATACGTTACAGAAATCTACTAGACATTTATATTTACTCAAAACAAGAAAAAAATATTACAAAAAGTTTAGATATAATAAAATAAAAGCAAAAGATCAATTAATATATAAAAATTGGGAAGTATGGGCTAAAATGTTTAACAGAAATTTTATCGAAAAAAATAACTTAATTTTTGATGAAGAAAGAATAGGGGAAGAGGCTTTGTTTGTTATCAAAGCAGGTGAGTTATCTAAAAACTATTCCGTTGATGATTTTCCTCTATATTGTATTACCTATAGAAAGGATAGTTTATGCTTTAGTCTTGATAACGAAAATGATTTTGACGAACGTTTCATGGCTAAAACTAGGATAAATACTTATTTAAAGAAAGTTAAAAAAGATAAATTCACCATTGATCTAGATAAAGATTTATTAGAGTCCTATAACTACGGGGGAGCAACCAAAATGAAAGAAATAATGAAAATTATTAAAAATAATGGTAATAAAATACGCTTAAAAACTTATATCAAATATTATATAAGGACAGTTTATAATCCGAAAATTAAAATGTACCTTTTTTAATAATTAAATTGTGTATAAAATTACACACATAAATATATAAACTAAAAAAGCCTCTTAAATGAGGCTTTTTTATTAAAAATTAGAATATTAAATTATTATAAAACAGAAAATTCAGTGGAAAATTTATCGTAATCTATTTTTTCGTCTTGGATAAAATCTATTTTGCCCATTTTCTCATCCAAAGATAAGACGCTGACTTGAACTTTCATGTCTGCATCTTCAGATTTAAGAAAAAGAGAAAATTGTTGGTTTACTTCATTAGTATCCAAGAGAAGTCCTATAAATTTTTTAGTATTATCAGTGGAAAATCCATCTCCTTTATCATTGTCGGCATATGCAATATGTAAATAATGCGTTTTACCTTCGAATTCACCGCAAGATATAGTTATTACATCATCATTGACCGCAAGAAGATCTGTAACTGAGCTCCATGTATATAATTTAGGGTTTTCATTAGTTTCAGAAATACGATCGACATATATACCTACAAAATTTTTACCTTCAGGCGTATTAGAGAATCCATTTCCGTTACTTTCATCAGCATAAGCAACATGAACATATTTATCATCAATACAGATAACAGAATTGCCGGGCAAACCTTTGATTGGGAAAGTCACGCCATTTGTACCATTATCTTGGCTTATAGGTTGAAAAATATAATCATCTGTTTTTCCAAATTCTTTTTTATAATAAAGCTTATAGTTGACATTATCCGTTTTGTTTTCTTGAAGACCTTTAACTATCCTGGAATTATTTATCACACTTGAACGTATATATGCCGTTGAAATGCTATTTTTCAAATTAGCATCAATCCCATCTAATAATAGATTTAAAAATGCCTGACCGTTGAATTGATTAAAAGAAAAAGAACATATCTTCGAAAACTCAGAATCATTAATTTCATATTCATGTGAATAAGTAGCCTTAACTATATCAACATATTTTGTGACTCCCACAGTACCTTCATCGTCAGAAACAAGCATAAGGCTTGGTTTAAAATCTCGGTTTAAATCCGCATGAGGCGTATACTCATAATTAAGTCTGTGTTTCCCGTTTATTTTAAACCATTTCTCTTTAAAATCTCCGTAAACTAAAGGATCACTTTTAGGATCTTCCGGTCTTTTGGCATCGATCACCAATTTATTAGTTAATTCAAACCTCATCGGCAAGTTGGCATATGCACCAATTACAACACTGGTATTACCATATACCTGATTGTAACCTTTGGTTATACCGGAACCCAAATAGGTGTTATATTCACCGTAATTTAAGAAATCATATCCGCATTGGTGTCCGATAAATGTATTTTCGCGACCATATAGAGTTTTATATGAAGCATATTTACCAATAGAAATATTACCTCCCGAGGTCATGGGTTTACTATCTGTAGATGATTTATAATCCACTCCTTTATATTTTCCCAATGCAAGATGACCAATAGCAGTATCATCTGTCAATTGTTGAGCGTTGTAAGCCGCTGCTTGTCCAATCAGAACATTGCTGACAGATTTTTTAGCATTCGCACCGGTTAATGCGCCCATAAACGTATCGAAGTTACAAGATTCTAAATTTTGTCCGGCACCGTGTCCTGCAAATAAAGAGTTGGCGCCGTTTCTTAATTTTGTTGCGGAGTTATGGCCAATGCTGGTGATCCAATCGGATTCTGAACCCATACCGTCAAACTCCTTCAAAGCATGGTTTCCGATTGCTAACATATCGGGACAGGTAACATTTTTCGATAATGCTTGACTTCCGATAGCCAGGTTGTTACGCGTAGATTCGTTTTTGCTCTTTAATGCATCTGTACCAAATTTAATATTACCATTGCTATCAGCTCCCAGAGAAGCAGAATTTATAAGTAAATCTTTAGTGGTTGAATTGCCCTTTTCAGTAATTTGTTGTAACGTATCGGTATGATTGATTTTATCTTTAACAACCTCGTCAAACATGGATTCGTTTATACCCCCTTTTTTTATTGAGATCTGATTTTCATTATCTATTTCAATCCCCCCGTTTTCAGTCGCTTTGTAAATGTCCTGCAAATCAGAGATATTTGCAGTAAAAGTTTTTCCGCTTTCAAGAATAAACTTAATTTCTTTATGATAAGGATCATAGGTTATTTCCGATAAAAAATTATCTTTTATAATCAGTTCATGGGATTCACCATTTTGGTATTGAACCAATAATTTGTTGGTCAGATCATTATATTTGATATCGATAACCGCATCCTTAACACACGTATTAATAATTTCTTGAATCTTATCTATGGAATACGTTTTATCGGAAGCAGAAGATGTATTATCATCGATCAATCTGTACACATAATTGGATAAATTTTGCAAACCCTTTTTATCCGCTTTATAATCTAATTGTTCCAATAAAATTCCAAGAGAAGAGGACTCCGCTTTGGTGGAGAGTTTTTGATCAAAAGTTTCAACAATTTGTTGAATTTTATTTATAGAATAGGTCTTATCCGAACCATGGTTAAGACTGTCATCAATGATTTCCTTAATGGATTTTTTTAAAGAATCCGTAACATCTTTATCTACTTTACCTTCCAGTTGATTTATCAGGATGTTGACTAAGGAAGTATCAGATTTATTAGCTAGTATATTATTTATATTTTCAATGATCTCAATCGGTAATTTTTCATCCTTATGCCAATAGCTGTCCATCCACTCCGAGAATTGAGACTCGTCGGGTTTTTTGCCATTTTTAAACCACTGTTTTAAGGTATCTTTTGTTGTCATTTTTTAAATTTTATATTCTTTTTCTTTGAAAAAAATTATGTTGTGAAACCGGATTAGATTAACTGAAATTTTAAATTTCTATAATTAATTTGATGAGTTTATTGGGTTTACTTATGTTTATGAAAATGTGTTATTGAGTAAGAATTTATACATTCCTGCCATAAAAAATTTTATAAGAAATTGTAATTGAAGTATTTCGGTCAATATTTCTTACTATATACTTGTGATAATAAACTCTTACGTATTAGTTAGTCCACAAAAAATGATACCCCCGAAAAGCTTGTCCAATTATTTCCAAAAGCAGAAGCTCTAACTTCACCATTAGGGTCAATCCTAACATTAGTATTTAAATTAGTAGAACTGGTAGCTATAGGTCTAAATACTACAGATGTTGGACGATATTCTTCAGGCAAAATTCCGATCAGTGTTTCGTATTGGTCTAAAGCTAAATTTGGTGATATAGGATGAAAAACCCCCTCGATATATACCTTATTGTTAATTTTTCGATAATAGCATTTATTTAAAAATTGCCCGTTTTCTTTATAGTCTTCGAAATCATTGGTAAAAGGGAAATTAATTTTTCCGGAAGGTTTTATCTCTATATCTTTTTGTGCAAACATCGCTTTCGAATATGGGTATTCTTCATTTTGATGTTGAACCGGAAATGTGTTGTTTAGATTACTGTATTTATTATCAACGATTGCATCTTTAACACACGTATTAATAATTTCTTGGATCTTATCTATGGAATACGTTTTATCGGAAGCAGAAGATTTACTATCATCGATCAAGCTGTACACATAATTGGATAAATTTTGCACCACCTTTTTATCAGCCTTATGCTCCAATTGTTCCAATACAATGCCAAGAGAAGAGGACTCCGCTTTGGTGCCGAGTTTTTGGTCAAAAGTTTCAACAATTTGTTGAATTTTATCTATAGAATAGGTCTTATCTGAAGAATGATTAAGACTGTCATCAATGATTTCCCTAATATATTTTTTTAATGATTCCGTAACATCTTTATCTACTTTACCTTCCAGTTGATTTATCAGGCTATTGACTAAAGAAGTATCAGATTTATTAGCTAGTATATTATTTATATTTTCAATGATATCAATCGGTAATTTTTCATCCTTATGCCAAAAGCTGTCAATCCACTCCGAGAATTGAGACTCGTCGGGTTTTTTACCATTTTTAAACCACTGTTTTAAGGTATCTTTTGTTGTCATTTTTTTTATTATTTTGTATTTATATAAAGAATATAAAGGTTTGGTTCGCTGATAAGGTTGGTTAGGTTTACTATAAATTTTATTTAAATAATATAGGGTATATCTAAAAATTTAATAAGTAGTTTTTATATTTCAATACAATTAGTAAGAAACGGAATTATCCAAAAACTGCTTTATTTAATCTGTCAATTTGTTGCTGTAAATAGCTATGAGCAGAAAGATTTTCATGATAAAGTTTACCATGATCATCTTTGGTAACCCTACCATCAATTTGATTTTGAAGGTATTGATGAGCATCCATATTTTCGTTATAAGAATTAGTAAAATCTTTTAAGGTTACTCGACCATCAATTTGTTTTTGTAGGTATTGATGAGCATCCATATTTTCATTGTAAATATTGGCAAAATGTTCTTCGGTCACTCGACCATCAATTTGTGCTTGAAGATATTGATGAGCATCCATATTTTCTTTATAAAAATGGGCATACTGATCGTGAGTAATTCGACCGTCTATCTGTTTTTGAAGATAGGTATTTATATCTTCATTTTTTTTATTGAAGTTATCGAAATCACTTAAGGTTAACCTTCCGTCAATTTGTTCTTGAAGATACGCTTGAACTTCTTTATTCTTGTTATAAAACTCACCGTATTCATTTTTAGTTAATCGTCCGTTGATTTGTTCTTGAAGATGAGCTTGATGTTTTTTGCTTTCATCGAGGTGTTGATCAAAAACATCATAAGGTACTCTTCCGTCTATTCTCCAATCCAACCGTTTAAAATCTTCAGTAATCAAGCTAAGATCCGGTACTCGTTTAAATTCACTCCAGGAATAGGAGACAGCTCCCGAGCCAAAAGTGGCATGTCTGATAACAATGGTTACCTTTTTTTCACCATTTTCAAATTCATACTCTTTATTTTCTTCAATTATAGTGATGGATTCTTGTTTAGTTCCTTCAGCTAAAATAAAAATTTCATCGTCTATTTGAATGAGCCCTTGGGTTATCTTAGTGCCATATTCTTCACATCCGCAAATTATTGCTCTTCTTCCGGCCATACGTCCTATACCGTTAAGAAATGGTCTGAACATTTGTTGCAAAAACTCTAAAGTGTCTGTTTGCAAGGGAAATCCACCGGTTTGATTAAATTTAATATAATCCATTTTTAGTTACTTATACGTTTATAATTTTTCAATTTTGTATTTTTTATTCGCTAGCTTGTAATAATCAATAATTGCTTTTATTTTATTTATATTATCGATTAACAGCTCATTGGGTACTTTAACTACAAAGTTTATGGAAGTTAGATTATAGTCAGAAGCCTGTCTTAAATACATGGGGCCGCAATCGGTTGATGAGCTGTTTCCCAATTTATAGGGCTTGTTTTCTCCTTCAGTATAAATATAATTTTGTTTATATATTTGAGAATCCGAAATAAGTATTCTTCTTTCTACAGGGTCAAAACGATCATTTAGAGTTTTGCGCAGGTAGCATACTTGTGAATTGTGGTTTAACTTATATATATTTTCATTTCTTAGCAATAACCAATCGTAATGTATACGGGATAACGGCTTTACCAGGCTCAGTAAAAATTTGATTTCTCGGGCTTTTCTAAGCACCGTGGGTAAATGTAAAATTGCCAGTTTTTTTATATTTATATTATACCACATTGTAATCTATTTTTACTAAATTTTCCAACTTATTATCTCCATTGTTTTTTATAGTGGTAAAATATCCGGAATTAGGGATTATACTCATCGTAAAGTCAATTGGATTTCCGTAATTCTTGGTTTCAGGATCGATCCATGAAGACGAAGCTCGGTAAATATTTACGTCTTTAACCCCCGGAGTCAGCTGCAATTTGTCCACCAATTTTGACAACATTAATTCTCCATTAAAAGGTAATTCACGTAAATATTGACGTATTGTGGTTTCCACCGGTTGTATATTTCCATTTAATGGGGCTATGGCGTTTCCGTGTTCATCTAATACCAATGGATCAATTTTTATTGTAATATTTAAATATAATAAATCAGGCAAATAATTGATGATGGTTAACGGTACACCTGCATCTTTAATTTCTTCCATGTATGCAGTAAAAGAGTTTACTTCACCCGTGGTTAAAGGCACCAATTCACCATTTTTTTCACCGGCCACTTTTACAATAAGTCTGCTTTGAGTGCTGTCTTCAGTTATGGCAGAATATTTTACTACTTTACTTGCTTCTATCTGATCATCGGTATACCCTTCATTATTAAATACATCCGTATCCGGATATAAATCAAATCCATATTGAAAGGCCAATGCTTTATTTCTGTACCATTTTGCCGAATGCGGTTTCAATTCGGCAATTAAGCTGTCTACTTCCTCTTTATGTCGGTCAAACAGCAATTCTAAATTAAATATGGTATAGGCTATTACATATACAAACAATCTCCATATTGAGGTTTTTGAGGTAGAATCCAACGGATCCAATTCACGATATTTTCCTTTTTCGTTTAAAATTTCTTCTGTTATGTCCTTAAGTTTCCTTGCCATATCTTAACTATTTTTTAATGCTTTAGGCTTAAAGTTTATATTTATAATCATCTCTCCAATTTCCAGATCTACCAGATTGTTAATAAAATCATCGGATATGGAGGTAGCGGGTAAAAATCCTTTTCCTTCGTAATACTCAGAAACTATTTTATTATAATATCGTGTATTGGGAATGATCAGTTCTTGCCCTGTTGTAAGATCGTCCGTAATGCTTATATTATTAGCCAAAGCTATCTCAAAGGCAGCTTCAGCTGTTCCTCGATATTGGACGGCTACATCCAATAGGGATTGATTATTACGAATAATTATTTTCATATTACAGTTGTTTTTTCAAGTCTTCAATCCTCCTTTTTAAGGAAATATTTTCTTTTCGCAATATTTTTATCTTATTTTTCAATGCCATTATTTCATCCCTTAAAAGTTGTTCACGACTTTCGTATAATGTTATAATGTTTTTATATTTTTTTTCATAACAGATCCCCAGATCTTCCAATGCCTCTTTATAAATATTAACAGCTCTTGCTCCATGATCTATGGCTGCATTATGATTATTGTTGGAATCTTTTTTTCGATTATAAAACCATCCTCCGAAACCGGCCGTCAGCACGGTTAAAAATTCTCCTACATAGGTTGTAAATAATTCTTTCATATTATCCGTATTCTGCATCTATAATCATATTATCTTTGGACTTAAAAAGTAATTTTTTAACTCTCATTCCATCCGATATAAATTGCTTATGCGCTTCAAATTCGCATTCGTCCATACAGGAATCCAAAATATAATTTTCAATTCCCACGCCCAGCATCGGATCTTCTTTGAATTCTCCCGGATTGGCTAAAAGTATCAACGCTTGATGTTGTAAAGTTGAATTTTCAACTACAAAATCTCCGTTTTCGATTTTAAGCTCACCTTCATTTGTAATTAATATGTCTCTCATTCCAATTTTCCTTTAAAAGTTCCGTTTACCGGTCCGTTGGGAGCAGATAAACCGCCATCATATTTTATAGTAGCTGTTTTTACATAGCTGTCTATCAATTCACTTAATCTCTTTGAAAATTCTTCTATGGATGAATCTTCTCTGGTATGCATGTCAGTTAACAATT
The DNA here is from genome assembly GCF_019469225.1 of Apibacter sp. ESL0432. NCBI lineage: Bacteria > Pseudomonadati > Bacteroidota > Flavobacteriia > Flavobacteriales > Weeksellaceae > Apibacter > Apibacter sp. ESL0432. The sequence continues at coordinate 968,278 of NZ_CP048266.1, forward strand.
TTTTTATGCCTGATTGTAAACTTCCTTTATTTAGTGCCATTTTAACATCTATTTTAAAAGTGATTTAAATCCCGTTTCAAAATCAATTAATTTTTTTTGAGTATCCGGTAAAGGAGTTCCGCTGGCTCCTGTTGATGTAAATACTTTCAATCCCTTGAGAGTATCAGTCAGCAGCTGGAACAGGTCTATTAAACTTCGAGAGTTATTTTTTATACAAACTTTTCCATCAGTACTGTCCAGCAACAAGACCAATCCGTTTTGGTTGATTTCTATTTTTTCAATTTCATCTACCTTAATTATCATCAAATCAGAAAGCTCGCCGCTGATACTCAAAGCCACAACTCTGGAACCTATTTTAGGGTACTGAATCATATAATTTTCCGAACCACCATAACTAACCTTTAACCTCACATCGGTAATAATCAAATCTTCATCCAATGCCAATGAACAGGTTTCTTTTTGTAATTCCGTAACAGTCCCTATAATTGGAAAATTAGGATTTGCACCAACCAGTTGTTTTATTAATCGTTTTATTTTTTCTCCCTTTTCCATAGTTTAAACTGATAAAAGTATACCCGGTGTAATGGTTCTTTTTCCTCCGGAAGAACTAAAACTGGTTTTAACGCTTACTACGTAATACTTGCTGTTTTTATCCGGATAATCTTCATCTGTTATTTTTGCTGAATAACTAGGCTCAACATAGGGCAGAAGCCAGGTATCAAAAGTACCTTCGTATCCGTCGTATGCATGCTTGGTATATTCATATTTTGCTCGTATTTTAAGTGAAGCCAGTGCTATGCTTGATATTTTAACAGTTTTTTTCTCTCCATCTTCGTTGCCGTAAGTCTCGGTAAGCACTTTACCGTTTTTATCTGTTGTTTCAACAGTAATTTGAATTTTTTTGTCTGACGCTTTTTTATATTCTAAAGAGGCTTTTTCTACATTATGTTGCATTGAATATTTGACTTCGCCTTTTTTTTGAACATAAGGAGGATGAATATGGAGTACTTTATTTTCGGTATCTAAATATATATTTCCTGCGGATTCTTCCTGTAATTTTTTCAATACATCATAAGCCGTTGTTCGAAAGATGACGAATTTTTCATAGTAAAGTTCATAGTCACAGTTCAAAGTATATTCGGGCATAACTTGATTTAACAGGGTTTGAGCAATTTTATCAATAGAAGTAGGTTTTAATTCCTCATTTTTTACCGGTTTTCTAAATACATACATATCATCCTCACAAAAAATTTTTAAACAGCTGTCTACATTGGTTATTCTTTGCACGTATCCGCTAAACTCATTGATTAAAACATCGTCGTATCCTAATTTAATTTTTACTTGAGAACCTATCGGAATCTTTTTTTCGAGATTCAAAGGACGATTGGCTATGTATTCAGGCAATATGATAACAGCGGTGGCTACTAAAGAATCAACAGATTTATTTATTTCACATTCTGCAATTACAGGCAAATTAAATTTTTTAGATTCGTGGCTGAATTCTATGTCCCATGACAACTTATACATATATTTTAGTCATTTAAAAGTTTAAACAAATCGTAGGTAGAATCACTCACTGCTTTAATTTCATATGCCTGTACATTTTCACCTTTGGTGAACGGAAATGTAAAATCTTCAACTACTATTCTGGTAATGTCTAATAATTTCAGCGGTTGACAATCAATTTCAATTCCTTGCGGATTGAGAATAAAGTCTTTAAGCGCTCTAAAATCTTCTTTAGGATAACAATCATCAACAGATCCGGTTTCTAAAGCTCCATATAAGGCACCGGTTATCGTAATTTCGTAATCGTCTTGACTCCAATATTCTTTTATAGTACCGAACAAATTTTTGTCATTTCCTTTTTTAGCTACTTCTCGCTTGATGATATTGTTTTTACCTGAGATTGTAATCATAGGTTCATAAGGCAATAAATACCATTGGCTGTCATTGATATTTCTGATTTTTACGGGAAAAAATTGTTTATCCTCCGGAATTTGTTCCGGCATTACCATGAATTTATCATTCCAATCTACTTCCTGATAAGTAAATCTTGACTTATTTTTAAGAGGTAAAAAAGGTTTTGGTGGCAACACATGTTTAGCTAATTCATTTTCAAGTGCTTCAAACCGTGGTAATTTTTTGGCCACCTTTGAACCTAATAAACTGGCCAATAATAAATTTTTATTATTAATTTTCATACGTTTATTTTTTATCCTACTGAATAATTTGCCATGGCTAATAATCGTAATAATGCATCTGCAGTTTGATCAACCATTTTATCCGTTGTTTCGTTGAAATCTTTACCTTGAATATTTAATACTCCGATTAAATCTTTAATGGAAATATTTATTGTGCTGGATTTTTCTCCACCGGTAACAATAGAGCTATTGGTTGCTGCTCCTGTTGATTTTATCGATGGATTTACAGTTTTTAAAGAATTAGCCGATGTTTCATCGGTTAATTTTTTAGGCGGTGCAATTTTATTTTTAGGATTATATTTTTCCAATGTATCACTGATGAAAGATAATCCGCCTTTGTCGTTAAATAGACTATTGTCCGTAGTGGTTTTGTTGTAACTGTCAGTAAGTAACGAAAAATTTTTATTGATTGCTGTTAAACTCTCAGCTCCGGCATTGTTAGAAGATACCTCAGTAGTATTGTCTAAAATAATCGGACTCTCTTTATCAGAACTGGTTTTAAAAGATAAACTTCCTCCAATTTTTTTAAAGTGATCCCAAGCATTTAACATACTATCAGCCATGTCGTTAATTAATAGCTTACGTTCATCACTACGTTTTTTAGCATTTTCTCTGATTTGTTTTAAATGTTCTTCTGCTGATTTTTTATTCCAAAGCTTAGAAAACGTATACCAAGCAATTTGTAATTGTTCTATACCGGTTAAAAGTATATCTTTAAAATTCAACCACGAAAGTTTCAGATATGAAATTCCTGCATCCCATAATGATTTGACCATTTCCATGGTATGATCCCAAGCATCACCCCAACCTTCCACAGAGTTTATTAGAAGATATATAAAGGTTATTAACCCCACGACACCGGCTATAATAAGTCCGATTGGATTGGCAATCATAACTCCATTGAGGATTGCTTGAGCTACAGCAGCCAAGCCCATAACAAATTTATATGTCATAAATGCAGATGCTAAACTCACTATAATCGCTTTGAGAGTTGTTATTGCACCTTTACCGATGGAAAACTTATTCAATACTTCACTGAAAAAGTCAGTAACATCAAACAAAGTATCGGCTAAAAATAAGGCAGCGTCAATTAAATCCAAAAACATATGAACCATAGGGGCAATGATTTCATATAATCTGAATAATACATTATTTAAATTATTGGTAGTACTTTGTAAATGACCTCCCAACGTATTGGACAATTGATTGGCAACTCCAAAGAATTGTCCCCCTTCTGAGGCCGCTGATTGAAAAGCGTTGGTAACCATTTGGGCAGTAATAGTACCATTCATCATTTCTTCATTAACCTTATCCATGCTTAATCCGGTAGTCCTGCAAATTTCATTCAGAGGATTGAAACCTGCCTCAACCATAGCCAGTAACGAGTCTTCGGTAAGTGTACCCATATTTATTACTTGGGCTAAAGAAGAAGTAAGAGAATCCATGGCATGAGTATCACCCATGGATATGTTACTGATGGCATCCAAATTAGGCACGACCTGATCCGCATTCATTCCACTTTTTAATAGTGTTTGAGCATTGCTTTCCAGAGTGGATTGATCAAAAATCTTTACTTTTTTCGACAGATTTATAATATCATCCATCATTTTTTTAGCAGAACTCTTTGAACTAAGTAAAACCTCAAACTTTTTTTTGCTTAATTCTTTTTGAATTCCCATATTCAAAAAATCGACAAATGCTTCTTGTGGAAACTTAAAATTTAATTCATTTTCACTGCCATTTGTTTCAGAATCAGAAGTACTGTTTGCACTATTTTTTCCGGATTTTTGATTATTTGAACTCTTTTTAGATATGCCTCTTTTACCAAAATTTTTTACTTTTGATGCAGCTTTAGTAACGGTTTTTTGAACCACGGATCCTAATTTTTTAGAAAATCCAATGGTTTTGCCTAATCTACTATTAGAAACAGTTTTTTGAAGCGCAGATCCAAATCTTTTAGAAAATCCAATGGTTTTACCTATTATATTAGAAACAGATTTATAAATTATAGATCCTAATTTTTTAAAACTATTGGCTGTTTTAAGTATAGTTTTTAGAATAAAAGGAGCTATTTTTTTTGTAAGTCCTGATGAATTAGCTATCTTATTATAAATAGTTTTTAGAATTATAGGTCCTAATTTTTTAAAAATATCTGCTGTTTTAACAAAAGTTTTTTGAATTACAGGTGCTATTTTTTTAAAACTATCCGCAGCTTTAATAAAATTATCAGCAAAGATTTTATGAATTCCGGGTCCAAAATTTTTAAAATATTCTGTTGCTTTAAATAAATTACCTATAACGGAATTCTGAATTTCAATTCCTGATTTATTAGAACTTTCCGTTGTATTAGTAAAATTATAGGAAACGTTATTTTGAGCTCCGGATCCTGAATTATTAGAAAGTTCCACTACATTTTCTAAAGAATTGGAATTGATACTTTTAATAGTATAACCTAATTTTTTAGAATTATTCTCTAATTTTTCTAAAGTATTGGTTACGGATTTTTGAATTTCTGATATTGATCTATTAGAATTTTCCGCTGCTTTAATTAACTTTTTAGATGTCTTGGAAGCTAAATTGCCTAATCTTGCGTGTAAACTTATTGTACTTATATAAACCAATTCTTGCATTTTAAATGATGCAGAATTGTTACCCATACCCATTTTTTGTATGGCTTTTAGAACATTATCGGTTATCTCTTTTGAGTTTTTCACTAGGTATGACATTAATTGGCATTAGTTGAATTTTCTTTAATCCGGATATAATTAAGCTCTTGCATTCTTTCTGCCCATTCTTTATCTGTTAATATATCCGGATCTATATGAAAATAATATCTGAGCATGGCATGGCTCAAACGTATCCATTCTACATTTTCCTCGACGATCTTGGCAGCGGCTAAAGCTTTTCCAATTCCGCTTGTTTTATTTCAATTAGCTCGCTTAATTTAGCGGAAGCACCTAAAAAGTAAGAATCATCGGTTTTTATTTCTTCATCTCCCCCTAACCAACAATTGGTAAGAATAACTTCATTAAACTTCATAGGATTAGTTGAACTTGCAGCAGTTGCGGCAGCTAAGATTTTCCTGTCCGGTTTTTTTAGATAGGCCTCTTTATCTTCAACAATTAATTTAAAAATTTCTTTGTGTTTAGCTTTCCATGCCTCGATTTGTTCTTGGCTGATTGGGTTAGTTTGAGTATTCATAATTTTTTTTAATTTCTAATTAGCATTGAGATATTACATCAAGAGCAATAAACGGAAGGGTAATTTCCATGAATTTGTCTCCTTGTTTAAATTCTTTTCCGGCCTCTGTAAAACGTACACCGGTGATACGATCCATAATTAACATATCTCCATTGGTTGGGTTACCATAGGCACCTACTAAATCTAAACAAAGGTTAAGTATATCTCTGTTTTTAGCAGAAGCTACTAAACTTTCATATTCTGATTGAAGTAATGTAATTTCACCTTCTATTGAAACATTTCCGGATTGAATTGCTCGTGCATTTCTGCCTTTTCCATATACGGCTTCTCTTTCTATTTTTCGGGTATATTTTACACCTCTGATTCCGGTTAAATCTTTACCTCCTAACGTAGCAGTAAAATCTGCCCATTCATATTCTCTACTGTTAAACATTTTTTTATTATTTTTTAGTTATATCAAAGCCTAATAACACATCTACAAATCGGTTATATCCGTGAGGACGAACTCGAGCCACAACATTTATTCGGGATGTTGCCACAACGTTTTGAGACGGGTCTACAAATATTTTAACTCCATTATCTCTATTTTCAATGTTAGAAGACAATTCACCGTAGTTTGTCATAAGCGAAACCAAAGCATTTTCAAGATCACCTTCTATACATTTGGCATAAATAGGGTTGATGGTTCCGTCGATTTCCAAATCGATATCATCCAATAAATAGTTGATTAATGTTTGATACGTAATTCGGTATGCTTTGTCAATTACTCTTCTGTTAGTAAGATAATGATAGTCATCACTCACCGGGCTGGCAGTATGGTCGTCTGTAAAATAATAGCCTGATTTTCCAACATGAGTTCTGAAGGAGATAAACCCTTTTTCATTTAAAGCTTCTACATCAAAAGTTTCTGCCGGTTCATTTGCAATGTAAGCATGTAAATTGCTTAAAGCCCCGTCTCTAACTTTTCCAATATTTTGATGTACTTGATTTTTTGCCAATCTGCCGGCTACGATACCGATGGCTGAACCTTTACCTTTTTCTGTATCACCTAAAAGTATGGATACACGGTTGTTGGAATATTCGAATAAGTTTGGTAATTCAATTACATTACCGGTAAATCCATATCCTTCTAAAACCACAAAGAAAGGTGCATATTTAGATTTTGTGTAACTTTCTGCTAAGGATTGAGCATTGGTTGCAGTAAGTAACACATCTTCATCTAATCCGTTTACGATGGTTAAATTCTCATTATCATCTGAAGAACATTTAGTAAAAATACCGGTAAGCTTACCATTGGCAGCATTTAATAATATTTCAACCGGTGCTTTTCCTGTAACTTCATCCACTGAAAACCAATTTGAGGTTTTTGTGCTTTTAGGCATACCCAGTAACCATAATTCACGCCCTTCTCCGCTTTCTTTATAAAATTCAGAAAGGGTTTTATATAAATTTTGGTTCGTTGACGATACTATGCCCAATTGAGCTACTTGTTTCATGGATTTAACCATGTAGGGTTTATTCAATTCGAAAAATTCAGTAGCTTCTGCATGTGCCACTAATCCGAATACGCCATCCGAATTGGCTGCTACTGCTCCTAGAACACCATTGTCAAAGTCTATGGTTATTTTTGGTAAATTCATTATTAGTTAATTTTGATTTTTGATTATTGATGTTATTTATCTTATTTGTTTTTTTATGATTGATTGTAATACACTTTATTTCTTAATACCCTTTCTAAGTAGATAGATAATGAAAGTACTTATGAATAATAAAGTCACAATTTTACCTGTCCCTAAACAAAAACTTTCCCAGCGTGATAAATTTTTAAATTCGGTATGGGTTATGGTTTCGGTTTTAAATTCTTTTGTGTGATGTTCTTTCCAAGTGGCCACTAATTCTTGCGCACGAGTTTCACAATCCACGGTAAGAATATTATCCTTTATTCGGATTTTAGGGAATTTTAGATGGTTTTTTCCGGATTCTGATTGGATGATCTCTTTAATTACAGCTTTTCCGTTTCTCCACTCAATTAAAGCCTTTAAAGAACTTGTATCGGGTTGGATTTTAAAAATCGAATCTCTGATTACTTCATTATTAGTTATTTTTTTATCTGTGAATCGATCAGGGGTTGCTATTTTATTATTTTCATTACAGCTTATCAAAAGCATAGTAAAGAATACGGGAATAATAAAAATTACGACGATCTTCCTATAATTGTACGATTTCATTTCTTTAAATATTTTTATATTCTTCTATGGCATCAAAACTTGGACAAGTGGTATTGGCAGATGCAAAATCTCTATGTCCCAGTATTTGAGCAGTTGGATATAATTTTCTTAATTCTTTAAGTAATTCAATCAGACTTTTTTTTTGGGCCGGATTTCGTGTGTCTTTAGCTTTCAAGTTTTTGTCAGCTCCTCCTATATAGCAAATACCTATGGCATTTTTGTTATGTCCGGCAACTTGGGCAGGTATCCTGTCTACATCCCTTCCCGGTTCAACAGTACCATCTAAATCTATGACGTAATTGTATCCGATTCCGGCCCATCCTCTTTCTTTATGCCAACGATCTATGTCTTTGGCCTTATCGTTCCTTCCTTCGGGAGTCGCGGCACAGTGTATAACCAAATATTTTATGGTTCGTATAGATTTTTTAAGGTTCATATTGCTATTTTATTAAATACTGTCTGCCTGCGATTCATTCGTGAATTTCGTTTTAACGCGTTGGTTAACCTTTTGCTTAGCAGACAATATTTTTTTATTTGGTTTATTTTCTTTGTATGCTTTCAAATGATTTTTTTTAATGACGGATAATTCTTTTACCGTAACTAATCCTTAATCGTTCGAAATTTTATACGGCAAAATTGAATCATAAAAGATAGCAAGTAAAGAAAGTTGTAAAGCTTCTTGACAATCTTGTAAAGTACTTGCACAGAAGTGTCAAGTTTCTTTACATACTAATACAAGTTGCGTTTATTTTCTTAGATATTTGTTTAAAACCATAGTACAGGTTACTCTTAGATGCGGTTAATTATGATCTACAGCCGAATTATTTTTTAGCCATGTATCGGTTACTTATTAATTAGTGATTTTAGTAAAGAGTAACCTTTTTTAAGAATATAAGTTTTTATAAGCAATTCATTATTGATAAAATTTTCAACTGAAGAGTATTTGAGAAAGTTTGTTAAATAATACTTTTTATGTTGATGTAAGATATTTATTAACCAAATTTATAATTAATGATCGAAATTTTAGAATCTCTACAGGCGAGAATAGCTGAAATTAAGGAATTTTCATATGTTGGAGAAGATTGGGGACAATTAAATTATGAGGAAATCCCTTACCCTTTATCTTGGCCTTGTGCATTAATTTCCATTACAGAAGCTACTTTCGAGGATAATGGAAAAAGCAAGTCAATGACTTCCCATCATAAACAACAAGGTTTTATAACGTTTGACATAACGGTTGCTACTTTAAAATTTTCAAGTCAAAGCAGTAATTCTGAGGATGTGCAAGCAAATGCTTGGGAAGGTTGGAATTATTTAAAAAAAATACATGAAAAATTGCACGAATGGAGACCGAAAAGTTTTTGCGGAAGCTTGAAAAGATCTTCTTGGAAATCTGTCCTAAGAGAGGATGGTATTCAAGAACTTCATGTATTTTATACGATGAGTATATCCAATTGCTAGTTTAAATCGGAATCCGGAGTAAATATGATCGTATATAAGGTTTGTCTGGATATGAAAAACTTGGGATAAATAAATTGTCTGTATATTTGAGTAAGAGGCATACCGTTATTGCGTTTAACTTGTAAACGGTATTCTTCTTTTATGGCTCTGTATCTTAATTTTGTATTATTTCGTAAGTTTTTGGTACTCATTTACACAAAATTATTATTATTGTATGAAATATCCAAATAATGATTTTTTTGTGATTTTTTGGCAGTTAGAATGATGTAACCTCTTATCATTTTATTGTTCGAACGATTCAACAGATTTGTTTATACAGCAATTATCGCTCATTGATGACCCTGTTTTTTTTAAAAATAAAATGCACAAACAAAATATTTTTCAACAGGTGGCGTCGGTATTTCTCAATCCATTTTTTTATACTTAAATTTAAGTATTCCTTCTAAGGCCGTAATTAGTTTACTGCATTCTTTTACTGACATTTCTAATAAAGGTTTTCTTACGGGTGATTTTTTACTTGCTATAAATTTTCCCAGAGTATTTAAATCGGCGACTATACGGTTATGTTTTTTATTAAAAATAGTCCAATTTAAATCGTAACATAAACGTAATAGAGTTAAATGCTGTTTATTATTTTTATCAAACTTTCCCCAGTGGGTATATGTTTCTTTGAGAGCAGCAATTAACCTGTTTGCTTCTTCATCGGTAAGATCTTTGGTGCTGGTTACCCTCCCGTGAGTAAAATGAAAAATTAACTGTTGACGCAGGGCAGGGTCTTTTTTTACTTCTTCGGAGAATAAACTGAAAAGTTGCTTGATTTGATAGTCATGTACTTTAGGTGTTTTCATCTTGTTTATGTTTTTCAGGAAGTAAGAATGTTAAGTAAAAATCTTTTGGAAAATCCACGGAGGCGATGGAGAGATCTATGGTTACTTTATGACCCAACTTATCGAGGTAATGAGCTTTTATGAAAAAGCTGGAACGGGTAGGCTTATAGGCTTGTTGTATGATACGAACACCATCGGTGAAAGTTTCGTGATCCAACTTATCGGCTAATGAAATTAATTCAAGCACACGGGAACTTTTTAAATTTCCTTTGGCATCTTTTTTTAATAGTTGATTAATGATGGTTATAGTATGGGCGTCGGCTTCTTTCTTGGCAAGGAACCTTATGTATTCATTTATTTTAGCTATTCCTGAGTTTACCGTGTCATCCCAATTATCGGTAACGTGGTAACCGATGGTTACAGATTCGCCGTTTGCGGTGGTAAATGTATGGGATTGTTGTTCTTCTTTTACTCCGTATATGGAATATTTTAATTGAATAAGTTTTTTTAAGGCAGAAAAGGTAAATTTTTTGGAAGAGCGAAGTTCTTGTGAAGTTTTAATAAGATGGTGGATGACTTCCGGTATAGTTTCTTCAACTAACTCTTTATAAGCTATCCGGTCCGATTCTTTTTCTTTTTTTTTCTTTTTTAAAGCTTCTAAAAGCTCTTTTTCGGTTACTGTGCTTAGATCTGGTATGGACATGTTATGATTGATTTTAAATTAAAGTTTTTAAAAGCTAGTTAATTTTTATTTTCACTTTTTGGCCGAAATGATTTTCTTCCCAATGCATCGTAGGGCGTTTCCATTCGGTTCTTCTGATTTCCAAAAGTTTGGATAATAATTTTTCCTGTAATGAAAGGGGAAAAGAAGGGGGCTGACATCTTGTAATCTTGCCTATGTTTCGATGGATTTCACAGCGCTCTGCTAAGTTTAAAAATTTCTTTTCTTCCGTATCATAGGATAAAAGATCTCGTAATATTTCAATATTTGCCAATAGTTTCATGTTAACATTTATTTTCGTCTCTTCGTATTAATTCTTTTAGTATTCGTGTTCTTTCCATACGGAGTAAAATTCTAAGCAAAATGCTTCCTTGTTGATATTTATCTAATTCACAGCTCAACCGATACACGTGATCTTCTAATTCGGTTTCGCTCCATTCCTTTAGAGGTATTTGATTTAAGGGTAGTGGTTTCATGTGTTTGTATTTTTTCTTTTAAGGCTTTCATTACTAAATTATTAGGGTAAATATGTTGATAGCTTGATAAGCTGTGCGCCGAGGCAAATGCTTCGTTGAGGGCATCTGTTTCAAGTGAATTTATATGGGTTTCATTTTCTGATATTCCGACTACTCCGAATGCTTCTTGTGTTCGGATATTCCATTGGGTTGACCACCACTTCCAATATTGGGGAAGAGAAAGTAATATTTGTATGTATTCTTCTTTATATTTTTGAGGACAGGTATATCCCAAGTTTTCGGCAAATTCGCATCCCGTTTCAAACAGATTGGTTTGATAGTCTTCTTGTGAAGTTTTTGTAAGTCGGCAAAAATTAATTTGTGTATGGGTTGGTTTCATAGTTGTTTATTCATCAGATAAAATAATAGATTCATCAGTCATCAGGGTAACCCGGAAAAAAGGATCTATAAATAATTCTTCATTTACTTTAATTGTGTTTAATAGACCATATTTAAACTCTTCTTTGGTTTGCTCTAGAATTACTTCCATATCGTCAGGCAAATCTTTGATTTTTTCTTTTAGTTCTTTTACTGTCATAAATGTTTATTTCGGGTTAGTTTTACCAAGTTTTTGGGAGTCCATTTTTATTGTTATTCATGGGGTGAAAGTTTAACAATTAACTTTTTTTTCTAACTGATTGATTTTCATCTAATGGTTAGATTGTATTGGTCGGCACCTTCTTGCCAAATTATATAACTTTCTTTTCCCCCGTATCTACTTACGGCATTTGCTGTATAGCCTTCAACATAAATTTTAACAAAGGCATCGTATCGTACTTTTTTTGCAATTCGTCCTTCCGGATTGCGACCTTCGGCATGTGAAATCCATATAAATAATTTGTTTGAGTATTTTTTAATCAATTCTTTATACGAGGTATAATTGATTCCTGAATATTGTAAACTGTCAATGAATATTATGTCCGGCGATTTGTGCAAGTTTAAGCGATGGTCTAATTCTTCGATGCTGTCTTCAATCAGTACAAATCTTCCTCGGCATTTGTCCATATTATTTCTTTTGCAGGCTTCTGCAAAAGATTCGCTGTTTCCTTCTTCTAATCCGTTATAAGCCACTCTGCCAAACTTTGAGAGATATTTGGCTAATTGTATGGCATATCCGGTTTTTCCGTTTCCTGAATTTCCCCAAATAATCCAACTGCCTTTTAATTCCGGTTTACCTATATGTGCTTCCCATATTCCATCAAATGGTAATACTTTTCTTTTTTTGGTATAAATTTCATGAATGGATATAGCTCGTTTCATTTAATTTCTTTGTTTATTTTTTTTAAGGCATATATTTTTCTTTTCACTCTGCGCAAATCTCCTTCACTATCTTGCCATATTTCTTTAATACGGCTTTTATTTTCAATTCCGTTTGCTATGCAAATGGAAGCGACATCTGATGCCGTGATTCCTCCAAATTCTATAAATCTCCTGCCAATTCGGCTGAAAATTTCTTTATATCCTTTTTTGTTTAATTTTAAACCTCTTTTGATTCTTTTTTCCAAATGATCGGTTGCCATTAAGATAATGGCGCAATGATCTTCTAATTGATTATAGAGGGAAATGAAAAAGTAAAGGACTTGATCGCTTAATTTATCTGCTTCATCCAGGATTATACCGGGCTTTTTATTTTTTTTTAAAATCCGTACTGCTTCAGACATCATCTCGGCAACGGTCAGTCCACCGGAATCTCGTCCCAAGACGTTTAATAATTCAGCTAAAAAGTATTTCCGATTCCAATATTCATTGCATTGTAAGAGATAGGTATTGGGTGTATTTTCAACAAATGCTTTTGCTGTTTCGGTTTTACCGCTACCGGCAAAGTTTATTACGGCAAATACTTGTGAGTCGTCAACTGCATCTTGAAACAGGGTACGAAGATTTTTAAAATTCGTTGTTTCTACTACTTTCCAACTTTTTTCGTGAATTTTTAGTTGTGCATTGATAGATTTCCATACGTTGTCTTTGATAACCGGCTTTTCTCCTTTGAGTATCTGAGTGAGTTGATCCTTACTTAGTTTCAAGTTATTGGCGGCTTCTGTTTCACTTCCCAGTTGTTTAACATAGGCTTGAATTTTTTGAACCGTTTGTATTTTTTCTTCATTATCCATATTTTTGTTTGGCTTTTAGTCCCCTAAGGGGGGCATTTTTGTTTTTTAATAAAGTTCTCTTATATCTTCTACGGTTTGTAAACTTTCTTTTTTCTGCCAACTTCCAACATCTTCATGCATCACTTTTTTGCTTTTTCTTCCAATTTTGGAATTTTCCAACCCTTTCAGATTGGGTTTAATCAATCCATAGGATTCCGCGTCCATGTTAAAACTTTTAAGGATCTCATCCATTTCGTTTCTTCGTTGGATACGCTTATTTTTATTTTCTTTTTTGACCTTTTTAATCCATTCTGCTTCGAATTGTTCTTGTTCTTGTTTTCCTCGGTGTATTTCGGTTTTTAAAACGGCTTCTCTTACAAATCGTAATTGTCCTTGTGGATCTTTCTGATATAAATAAATCATGCTCATATCTTCCGGATCATATTTGACAAAGAATGATTGATTCACGGCTTTTTCGTGAAAATCTAAATCGGGCATACCATCTTCTCGATAAACAAAATAGTCGTAGGTTACTTTTTTTTCCTTAAAAGAAAATCCGAAGGAAGACCATTTTACAGGCTGTTTTCTTTCTACCCAAAAGAAATTGACCATATCCCACATTTCTATTTTAGGCGCTTTTTCATTTTCGCTGTCTAAATATGTTTGAAGTCGGGATTTACCGCTGAACGGATGGGGAGAAAGATTCCATTCTTCTCGTATTTTTTTATAAATTTCTTTTATTTCGGTAAGGGAAGGGAGATTGCTTTTGTTAGCTAAGATGAATTCCATATTAGCTTTAGAAATTTCTTTTTTAGCTTGGATATTTTGTCCTGTAAAGAACCAATAACGAGCAAGATGTTGATTTTGCAGACGATAAAATGCATTTTCAATGGTTTTGGATTTTCCGTTGTATGGCTCGGTTTTTATGGACAAATGGGCTATTTTATTTAAAAAATTTTCCGTTTCAAGTTTTTTATGTCCTCCTTGATTATCAAAACCTATTTGATAGGGTTTATGTCCTGAAAATTGTATGGCCATCCGATATGCTGAATATTGGGCTTGATAGTTTTCTTCTTTACTGATATGATATCCAAGCAAAACCTCGCTGTATGCATCCATAACTTCATAAACAGAAATGGTTTCCATTTTGCCCTCCTCAGTTAGGTAAAAGAAGTTTAATTTGGTTCCGTCGCTATACCAGAGTGAATCTCGTAGTGTTGGTAATTTAGTTTTTTGTTGGTAATTATATTTTTCTTTGTATTTAAGTTCACCAAATTTGTGTCCATACCACAGGGGCATTATTTCTTCATCATATATAAAATTGTATATGGTTTTTTCTTCAACTGTTTTTAATCCTTCGCTCAGGGCATAAAGGTTATATTCTTGATGTAATTGTGATATGCAGACTGTTCTTTGGACTTGATTACTCCATTTGGCTAACAGCCAGAGTTTGGAATTTTCTGTTAGTTTTTGACTGTGGGTATGGCAATAGTTTTTATGTATTAAGATTTGATATCCATGGGTTTGATATACTTTTAATCGTTCTCGTAAACGGCGATAATTTTCCGGTAAAGAATGCGGCCATTTGTTTTTATCGAGATTTTTTACAATTTCCGCAATATTTTCCCACATTTTTTTTTGACTGCCTCCCAAGACACGACGGCGCATCAGGGTTTGATTTATAATTTTTGAAATAGTATTTAGCAGGGATGCATTGCAGGTATATTCTTTTTTTCTGTTTTCAGGCAAGGATTGACCATTTTCCAATAGGTATTCATTGAAAAATTTTTCCGCTTTTTCGTCTTTTTCTATGCATTCTAAGAAAGTGTATTTTTTTCCTATAGTATAAGGATCTCCGGCTAATTCTAATACCGATTTTTTAATGTCGGATCTCATACTGTCAAATTCAACTAACGCCTTTCTTCCATTTCCTCCTTTTCGTAAAAGAATTAAATGGTTTCTTTGTGTTAATTGTTTATAGGTACTTTGTTTGAGTAAACCGGATTTTCCAAACAACCAATTGGATAAGACTCCCCATTTATTATTATAGAATTCATAAACTTCCATTTGTATTGATAAAAAATAGTATTCTTATTCTGCGTTAGTTATTTAGACGAGTTTTTAATATACTGATGCATATTTTCTTAGACTATTTTTGATTCATTAATTTGTTTTTAAAATAGTTGAATTTTTTTTTGTAGGATTTTTTAAGTGGTATTCTTGGATAATTTTTTTTCGAGTTTCTATAATAATATCCAGAGCTTCTTTTGCATTTAAATCTCCTCTTTCATACCTCATACGTGCTGCCTGACTGGTACAACCTAACATTTCCGATAGGGTTACAAAATCTCCATATTGTATTTTTTGTGCGTTTTTGTTAACATTCTTACTTCTTTCCATAACTTTGTGTACATGTTTTTACAAATATATAAACAATAGTCTAATAAAACAAAATATTTAGACAATATTTTAATATTTATTATGAAAGCTATACATAGAATCAAGCAATACATTGATTATAAAGGACTTAATAATAGTTCTTTTGAGAAAAAAAATAATTTGTCTAACGGGTATATAGGTACTCAATTGAAAAGAGAATCTGATTTAGGAGAAGGCGTACTTAATAAAATATTAGACAATTGTTTAGATATAAATCCTGTATGGCTTTTAACCGGTGACGGCGAAATGTTAAAGAGTAATGATGATTTATCTGACATTGCACTTATAGATGCTATAAGGATGCAAAAAAAACTTAATGTAGCCGAAAAAAAAATAAAAATATTAATCGAACTAAATGAATTTTATAGAGAAGAAATTGAAGAGCTCAAACAAGAGATAAAACAATTGGAAAAAAAAATTAATACTTAGTTTATAACGAATAAATAATATTAAAATATATATTTTAAAAAGATAAATTTTAGGTAGCTATATATAAATATCGTTTCATTTATCCTGTATATTCGTACATTTATAGTTTTACAAAAAAACAAAAAAACTTTACACTACTATTAATAATGGACGAAAATACGCTTATAAGAATAATTACTTATTTAAATAAAAAGGGCACTATTTCTGAAAAAAAATTTAATTGGTTATATAAAAATAAAGATATAATATTGGAATTATTACAGATATATTTTGATTATTTAAAAAATTTCGCATACGATAATGAATATTATATCAAAAAATATAATAAATCTAATTTGATAGATTTTAAAATACTTTGCAAAAAGTATTTAGACAAAAATTTAAATAATTAATAAATAATATATGAAGAATCTTTACTAGAAATCTACTACTTATTTTAATTATAATTTATGCTTTAACGAAATAGATTTTAATTATTTTTTAACCTTATTACCAATTTTTATATATATCCACGCAAAAAATTATATCTTATCTCAATCAATTGATAATCAATTCATTGTAGGTAAAATATTTTTTTTAGCGTGGAATATATATATATTATTATTACTTCTTAGTTATATTTTTTATAGATAATTAGAATTATATATATGCCATCGGTATATATTATAATGTTTTTTGTATACCCAACTGTATACCCAATTTTATACCCAACTTTTTACTGAGGTTTAGAATGAATTTTTAGGAAATAAAAAAAGAATATTTTTTTTAAATTTATTTTATTATAAATGGTTGTAAATGATTAACTTAGAAAGTTAATTGGTTATATCGTTTTAGTCGCATCTCTAGGGAATAGAGTATATGCAAAAAGGAAAGATGATCGTAATAATGTACATTTTAAAAATGTTGAGTTATCTTCTTATATCTCTTAATTCCTTAATATAAAAAATAGTATATGAATTTAAATATTTTAATTTAAACACATTTTATTTTTACTGTATTATATGCGAAAAATAAAAAAAAAGAGTATAATCTTTTATACTCTTTTAAATATATTGATTTTAAATAATACCCTATTAATGGGAATAATACAGAGTCCTAGCAAATTTTTATTAATTTAACAATTTAAAGTGCATATAATTTATTTATGTAATTAAAAATGTAATATTTGTATATTTCATTTTTATGAAAAAATTTATAAAATTCACTTTAACCTTATATTATCAATATGATTTTTTAGCTTATTTTTATATAAATTATACATAATTCAATTTACTCCGTATCCGTATAAATAACAAATTTTTAAAGTCTATATATTTCGATTTTTTTAATATTTAGTTAACTTCATAACATCTATATTTATAGGAAATTTATATTCCGTATTTTCATTTTGCTCAAAATATTTAGATAATTTACTTTCCATACTATTATTTCTTATTCGGAGATAATTTTCTTTAGATATCTTAGCGGGAATACCTGCTAAAATTGATCCTTCTTGGGTATCATATTTTTTATTTAATAATGTATTGGATGCAATTATAGAATAATCAGGTATTTTAGTTCCTTTCATTATAGTTACACGATTACCAATCCAACTATAGCTACCTATGTATACAGGCATATTATTATTTTTCGTACTCTTAGACTTTAAATTAAATAAATAATGGAAATCTGTATCAAATATTTGTGTCTGATGAGCTATATTAACAAATTCTCCAAAAGTTATATTGTTACAACATCCGATAAAATTTTGATTATTCATACGAAAATTTTTTCCAAACACTATTTCTCCCTTATTATAAACTAGAATTTTACAACCACATCCAATATCAGCTTTACCGTTGAATTTAATTATTGAATGGTTAGTTATTTCTGTGCCTCCTCCACTGGAACAAGGAGAATCATTGGATTGACCAATTTTAATCATTCCTTTTTTAACCTCTTTAACATTTAAAATTATTTTTCCTTTAAACGATAAAAACTTTGTTTTGCTATAAATATATATGGGAAATTTGATAGCTTGATTAAAAGGTAAAAATTTAAAATTTATATAAATTGTTAAAAATGGATTTATCCAATTTTTTGTAAATAAAAGTATGTAATAGGAGAGATGGGACCTTGATCTTATAAAATTATAGAGTTTTTTTATCATTTAAAGACAACTTTATTTCAATACTGGTTAAAAAAATATTTTTATTTTATATCAAAACAATTAGTTATAAACATATAATTTAATTTATAAACAATTTTAATAATAATGGCGCTAATTTATAAATTTTTATAATATTAATACTTAAATATTTTTTTAATTATTAAAATATTTAAGTAATTAAAATAAATATATGTAAAAAAAAAATATTTATTAATTTACTAATAGCATAATATTGTTTGATATATACATTATTATATTATAAGATTTGAATAAACTTAAATTGAAATTAATAGTAAACAACTATTGAGAAAAATTTGTTTTTTACTAATAATTATAGGCTAAATCTATGAATTACAAGAGTATTGGTTTATAAAATTATATTTTATCATAATTTTTAGTATATATAAGCCTTGTTTAAAAGTAAGTTTGCGTTGGTCCATATACTATAATGAAATTTTGTCTTATTTAAATTAAAAAATTAAAGTATTTATTATAAATTGTAAAATAACAACAAATAGAATTAAATCAAAAAATAATACTTAAGTATAAAATAGATACTATTTATTTTGATAAGAAAGCAAATTTTTTATGTAATATATAAAATTATATACTATAAATTATGAATTTTTAAAACTATTTTTGACTACATTTTTATTATTAATCAAGCAATTAAGGCAATAAAGAAGATTAGATTATTTATTAATTTTAATTAATAATGATAGTACAACTTGTTAATTATAAATATTTTATATGTATAAAAAATTATATATCATTTAATAATAATTTTTTTCATTCTCAAATTTTTGTAATGCAGAAAATGTAATTATTATTTGAGTTAATTTCTATAAATATTTAATTAATTTTTCAGTCAGAAATTTTCTATGAAAATTGGAAATTTTTGCTGAGGGAACATGCGCAGTATTGCTTTTCCAACTTTTAAATTCAGTTAAAATGAATTGTTTTAGATGATCGTGATCGTTATAAGTAAAATGTTTACCGGATTCGGTTTCAATTAAAATTTTCTCAACATCAGCATTTTGTGGTCCTATAGATAAAATGGTTTTACCTGTAGCTAAATATTCAAATAATTTACCCGGAATGATACCTTTGGATTTTTCATTATTAAAATTGGTTAATAGCAATAAATTAGAATTAATCATTTCTTTAATCGATTCAACATGGGGTAAATAGCCTATATTGATCCAATTATTTTTTAAAGCTGAATTATTTAACTCTTCTATAATCGAATCAGAAATTTTTCCCACAAATTTTAAACGGAATTGAGAGGCAAATGTTGGATTCTCTAAAATTAATTCCGCTAATACTTTCCATAAATTAGTGGGATTTCGTAGCGTCTCGAGCATTCCAACATACGAGATGGTGAATACAGAAGTTGGTTCATCTGCTCTATTTACTTCTGAATCAAAACCATTAGTAATACATTCAACATTTTTAGCTCCTAATTTTTTAAAATTTTCTTTATCTGTATAACTGGTCGAAAGAATCAGATCGGCATTTTGAAAAACTTTTTTTTCCATTTCCTTATGTTTTTGATCTGATCTTTGAGTTAGTTTTAGTTGAGAGTAATAGGAAATTTGAGTCCAAGGATCTCTAAAATCGGCGATCCATTTGATTTTGTCTTTTTTTATTTGTTTTAATCCTAATCCTATTAAATGCATACTATGAGGAGGTCCGGTTGTTACTAAAGTATCTATATCGTATTCATCCATATATTTTTCAAGAAACTTAATCGATGGTTTAATCCAAAACATACGAGCATCGGGAATAAAAAAATTTCCTCTTATGAATACGGAAACCCTGGATAAAATGCCTTGTTTTTTAGAAGTTTCAAATTGACCGGCTTTAAAATCTTTATTTTTCTTGGTGAGTGTCTCAGCTAAACGGTACGGTTCCCATATAGGTTTTTTGATAATTTTTATTTTAGGATTTATTTCATCAACCAAGCTTGGGTCTAAAATAGGATAGGAGGGATTTTCGGGAATATAAACATGAGGTTCAATACCGAATTCCGGCAGATATTTTGTAAATTTTAACCATCTTTGTACCCCTGGGCCTCCGGCCGGAGGCCAATAATAGGAAATGATCAAAACCTTTTTACACATGTCTTACAAAGATTTTGAAATCTCAGAGGATTTACATCTTTTTTTGTAGTCATATATCAATAATGTACTGCTTATGATTACAAAAAGAAGACAAGTGCCCAGAGTTATATATTTTCCTTTTTGAATTACGGGAGGATTAAAGGAAAAATTTATAGTATGTTTTCCTGCAGGTATTTTTAAGGCACGTAACGTATAATCGGCTCTATAAATAGGAACTTCTTTTCCATCGATTGAAGCCTTCCAACCATGTGGATAATAAATTTCCGAAAAAACTCCTAATTTTTCCTCTTTACTATTAGAAACATAGGTTAAATTATTCGGTAAATATTCTTTTAATTCTATAGAAGACAAACTATCAGAAGAAGATTGAATAGTAAGGTCTTTTTTATATTTTGAATTTATGACTGCTTTTCTTTTGTTATCAATCTTTCCCAATGCTAATAATTCCTCATCGGCATTGTTGGCAAAAACAATTTCACTTACAAACCAAGCATTTCCATTATTATTAGGATTAGGAATAGGTCTGATTATAGAATCGGCAGTGATGATGTACTTGGTATTTAGCATATCAAGTATAGGTAAATTTAAGCTGTCCGATAAATAAAAATCTATTAAATCTTGATATCTCCTTAATTTAGCTCCATGATATCCACCAATCGATTGATGAAAATAAGAGGTATTAGTTTCATTAAATGGACTTAATAACAAATTGAATACTCTGTAATGAGCATGATCGTTTTGTTTAATTATATCTAATGCCTGGTTAATAGGTGCTGCATTGACAATACGAGCTAAGGTTGGATCGGTTTGGGCTTTTTCTAATTGACTTTCTGTTACTTGAGTAGGAAAAGGATTTTTATAAAATTGTTTGTCCACAAAATTATCATCATTTAAATAACGTTTATCCACTCCCCATAAATCAACTAAAGATAATGCGGCAATAGCTAAAACCGCATAACTTGATTTAAAGGACTTAATTTGCGCTGCCCAAAGAAGTACAGAACAAACTAAAACGAAGAAAAAAGTTCGTAAAATATCTGATTGGAAAAGGGCAAAACGATCTTTTCTAATAGCTTCAAGTATTTCAGATTTTATAGCATTACCTTCTAAAGAAGTATGGAAGCTAAATATTTGTAATCCTAATACATACAGAAGTAATAAAATAACCAATATAAAACCGGAACTTATATATAAAATTTTAGTTTTATAAACTTGGGTAAGAGATTCATCCATAAAATATGAATACGTACCCAATAAAGCTAATAAAGGAATAGTAAATTCAGCAATCACGAGAGCGGAAGAAACAGCTCGAAATTTATTATATAATGGGAAATGCTGAATCATAAAATCAGTAAAAATCCCAAAATTTTTACCCCAAGCTAAAAAGAAACTTAGAACGGTTGCTGCAACCAACCACCATTTATATCTGCCTTTATAGTAAAATAAAGCTAAAAATGCTAAAAATATTACTACAGATCCTTGATAAGCAGGGCCTACGGTACCCGGTTGCTCTCCCCAATAAGAGCCATTAAAAGCACGTTGAAATTGAGTATATTCTTCCTGTGATCTAATATTTTCCTGTAAAGATGATTCAAGATTAGAGGTTTTAAATCCTTTTTCATTGTTGCCACCCCCCATAAAATTAGGAACAAATAAATTTGCCGTCTCTAAAATGCCGTAGCTCCAATGAGTAATATAATCTGTATCTAAACCCTGATTAGAGGAAACGTTATTTTTACTTATAGTTAATTCTGACTTTCCTCGCGTAGTTTCCTTTGAATATTCATAGGTTGATAGTAAACGGGTAGAATTCATTCCCAGCGCCAGTAAAATGGCCAGAAGAAAAAAACCAGAAGAAATACCAAAAGTTTTTAAAGTTTTCGTTTTAAAGCTGTGAATAAGTTCAATCAAACCAAAAATTCCTAAAGCTAAAAACAGATAATAGGTCATTTGTGGATGATTGGCTGCAATTTGTAACGATAAGAATAAAGTGGTAAGAATAAATCCGGTAACATATTTTTTTTGATACAGTAAATATACACCTGCAATAAATGGCGCAAAATAGGCTATCGTATGAATTTTAGCATTATGACCGGCTCCAATTATGATAAAAAAATAGGTTGAAAAAGAGAACATAATACTTCCCAGCAAAGCATATTTCCAATTTTTTAACCATACCATACCTAACAAGTAAAAACCGGATAACAACAAAAATAAATAACTGGCGGGAGTAGGAAAAGTTCTTAATAAACGATCGATACTTTTAATTATATCTGAAGGATAATTAGCTCCCATTTGGTAGGTGGGCATTCCCCCAAACATGGAATTGCTCCAATAAGTGTCTTCTCCATGAATAGATCGATACTCTTCTAATTCATGCGCGCCGCCTTTATAATGAATGATATCAGGTTGAGAAATATATTTCCCTGATAATAATGGACTAAAATACATAAAGGAGAGGATGACAAAAAAAAGCAAACATCCTACAACCGGCAAAAAATAACTATTTTTTTTCATTGTCTTTAGTTTCTACTTCTTCGTAATCAACTGTTTCTGCATCCCATTTAATACCCTTATTCGGAGAAGAATTTTTTCTTTGGTTATTAAATTGATGGGGCTTGGACCTGGAATATTTCTTTTTTGCACGAGTACCCGAGAAAATTTTATTTAAAATATTAAAAACAAAATAAGCAACTGTGGCAAAAAATATAAATTCAATTAATCTTCCCATCGATAAATATATAAATTAATTAGTAACCTATCAATTAATATACGTGTTATTTACAGATTTCTGCACCACCTTTTCAGTTTCATCACCTTTACTGGCTGATTTGGTTTCCGTAATAGTCATAGTAAAATTGGCATTGGAAATCCAACCGGATTTATTATTTATGATAATTTTTCCACTTTGAGTTCCCTTTACAGACAATTTATAAGTTATCCCTTCTATCACTTTAGAATCTGTTTTAGACGGTAAAGTTCCCTGAATACGAACTTCAGTTAAACTGTCACCCACTTTTACTAACTGATTATACCCTTGGTCTTTCAATTCCGGATGAGAATTCCATTTCTCTCCAATTTTTAATCCTTTAGATGGAAATTTCATAATGGAACCTTCAAATTGTGCTTTAAAAGTTTCAGGATTCAGACCCAATTTAAAAGCATTAATAAAATCTTCCAGTTCTTTTCCTTTCAATTCGGATTTTAAGGTTGATTTTGCTTTTTCATAAATGGCGTCCATACCCTTTATGTTTGAAGCATTTCCGTAAATATCCATCGTTAATGTAAAAGTAACATTGCTGATTGCTCTGTATATTTTCCACAATTTTGCTTGATCGGGATTTTCCGGTTTCTTACCGTTGGTATCAAATACTACTACTTTACCATCCGCTTTAGTAATAACTTTTTTGCCCCCCATGGATACTTGTAAGGTATATATATCATTTTTGATATCTAATACCGTAAAGCTTATTGGATCTATGGATTCTTGCGAAACAGATTGACTTTTATCTCTAAAAGTTACTGTTTGCTTATTAATTTCTCTGGAATTAAAAGAATAGGTTTTACCTTTTTCAAGAATATATCTAAGATGATAAAGGCTATCCGCATCTTGATAGATACCGGTTATAATTTCTGGACTACTTTTTTCTTTTTTATTAGTATCATTACTCGGTAAAGATGATTCCGCGTTCAAAGAATTTCCAGAACGGTTTGTTTCATCTTTTTTTGAAAGGGAAGTATCTGGTAATTGTTTGGATTTTTCTTCATTTTTGCATGATACAAGACCACCACCCAATAAAATAGATATAAACAAATAAGATACTACTGACAATTTTTTCATTACGTCAAAATTTTCTGCAATTTACTAAAGATAATTAGTAAACGAATGATAAAGCTCGGAAAAACTAAGATTTTTCTCAGTTATTTACAATAATTCTGAAAATTATATATTTTGAAAATTTTGTCAGGCTAATTAATTTGTATTTTAGCGTTAAATATTATTTATTCGAGGATTTTTGAAAGATCGTTTAGAACTTAAGACATACAAAGACCAAGAGCTTTTAGATAAATATAGGGAAACTCAAGATATCGAATATTTTGGTGTATTATATAGCAGGTATATTCCTTTACAATATGGACTTTGCCTTAAATATTTAAAAGATGAACATAAAGCCCAAGATGCAGTAATGCAACTGTTTGAAAATTTACTTCCTAAAATTTTAAATTATAAAATAGATTATTTCAGATCATGGTTATATACAGTTTCCAAAAATTATTGTTTACAACAATTAAGAAGAGAAGGTATAGAAATAAATATAGATCATGCTATGGAAAATGTGCAATCTGAGGATGTTTGGGACTTATTGGATGAAAATAATGATGATAAAAAATATCAAATGTTAGACGATTGTATATCCAGGCTACCTCAACCTCAAAAGACATCCATTGAAATGTTTTTTTTCAAAGATAAATCGTATAGGGATATTTGTGATGCTACTCAATACAGCTTGAAAAGTGTTAAAAGTTATATACAGAACGGTAAAAGAAATTTAAAGCTTTGCTTAGAAAAAAACCTTAAATGAAAAAATTACTTAACTATATAGGAGGCAAAAAAAGAGGTAAAGATGCTAGAGATATTGAAAGGCAATCCATGAAGGATGACTTTTTAAGAGAAGCTTTAGAGGGTTATGATGAAGTTCAAGGAGACCCAAATAAGGATATTAAAAAGCTCGAAAGAAAAATTTTAGATAAAACGAATCCTCGAAAGAATATATTTCCAATTTATGTCGTAGCTGCCGGATTAGTTCTTCTAGTCAGTATAAGTATACTATATAAATTAACAAACTGTCAAAGAAAGGAAAGAAATTTAATCGCTTATGAAAAATCAGGAAGTAACGACAAGAATACGAATATTCCCTTTGCAATCAATGAATACAACAATAGTTCAAACAATGAAAAGAAGGATTTTTCCGATACTTTCAAAGTAAAATCACAAAATAAAAGTAAACCTTTGACTATAGTATCTAATCATACATTGAAACAAAAAATTGATCCTAAAGAATTTATTCGAAATATAGAACCGGAATCAATCGAAGAAGATACCGATACCTTTGAAAATAAATTTATTGCACACCGGGATATAAGCCCTGAACTCAGTCAAGAAAAAGTTGAGGAACCGTTATTATCTTTGAAAACAATGAATAGAGATTCCTCTCTTGAACCGGTAAAAAAACTCAACAAAACTGATCAAGAAACAGATCAAATCTATTCAGGCGATTCTTTAGTAAGAGATTCACAATCTTATGGTATTATACATAAAAGTTTTGAATCTCAGCCCACTATAGGAAGGGACAATTTCAATACCTATATCTATAAAAATCTGTTGGTTAAAAAAGAAAAATGCGATTCTAAAGAAGTTAAGATAGTTATTGGATTTACTGTAAGTAAAGAAGGCAGACCGAAGAAAATACACATTCTTCAATCCAATTGCGATAAATTAGCCAATAGAATCATTAAATTAATTAAATCGGGAAGCAGTTGGACGGAAGGAGAAGGAATATATCGTTTTGTCAGATAACTTAATTATTTACTAAAATTAATTGGAGTTTCTAAATTTTTATAACTACTTAAATCGGCTTTTAAAGATCCAACGGCTAATTCAGCTTTAATTTGAATTGGAACATGATTTGAGTCATCGGTTACCCACATAGTTACACTTTCTTTCTCTTTAAAAACTCTTCCTGCAAGGACATAGGGTCTGATTTTTAAACATTTTACTTTTCCAAAACTTGAAGAGACTGTTTCTCTATTCAAAATTTTAAGTTTAAAATTTAGAGTTTCACCATCCATAAATATATTAAGATTAATATAATCGCCCGCTGTATAATTATCGGTATTCATATTTCTTAAATAATAAAATGCAGATAACATATCGTGCATTTCTCCCGTATAATTATAGGTTTTGGAAGTATTGGATTTATTATTTGTATAAGTAATATTTTTATTCGTATGATCTATGACCATCGTTTGATCTCTCACATAGGAACCTTCGCGAATTTTACGTATAAATTTAGAAGAAAGCATAGTGGATTTATCTATATAAGTTTCATATAGGTCTTCCACTTTAAAAAATAATTTTACCGCACCGGTAGAATATCCTTTACCAACCACATGATAATGAGTTTTCTCATTATAAGTTACCACATTTGTGGTAAAAGTAGCATATCCGGCATTTAAAAAACCATAATGAATCCTGTACTTTAAATATTCCCCGTCTTTAAATTGAGTAGGAGAGGGCGTTGAATAATCCGCTGATATAAATATAAAAAAGAATAAGAACGTAGCGACTATCGTAAATAATTTTTTCATTCCAAATTTTTGGTTATTAGTTATAGCTCATAACATTTATTAAATAAAAGTAATTAATATAAAAATAGATTAAAATATCATAATTCTATCAAACTTATTGCCAAAAATTAAATAACAAAAGAGCAGGATTAAATTTTTTATTCGCTTATACTTATTACTTCTTCAATTTCGGGTACATGTTTTTTTATAGTTGATTCAATTCCTAATTTTAATGTACTTTGATTAATTGAACAATCAGAGCATGCGCCGGTAAAGCTTACAAAAACCTTATTATCTTTGATTTCAATAAGTTTAACATCGCCGCCATCGGACATTAAAAAAGGACGAATTTCTTCTAATGCTTGATTTATTCTGTCTGTTAATGTATTCATTTGCATGTAAAATAATAAAATTAATTGTTGGAACATCCCGCCATTGTTGTAATTCTTACCGCTTCTGAAGGTGGTAAATCTTCATTTCTTTTAACCAGGCTGCTTATCATATTTTTAGCCAAGTTCATATAAATTCCGGATACCATTTCATCTTCTTGTAATACGGCCGGTCTTCCGTAATCAGAAGCCTCTCTGATGGATTGTATGATAGGAATTTCACCGAGGAAAGGAAGGTCCATAGATTCAGCTAATTTTTTAACACCTTTTTTTCCGAAAATATAATATTTATTATTCGGTAATTCTTTTGGCGTAAAATAAGCCATATTCTCAATTAAACCAAGAACAGGTACATTAATTTCCGGCATTTGGAACATAGCAACCCCCTTTTTTACATCCGTCAGGGCCACATGTTGCGGTGTACTAACGATTACGGATCCGGTTACGGGAACTTCCTGTACGATCGATAGATGTATATCTCCAGTTCCCGGAGGAAGGTCTATAAGAAGGAAATCCAATTCGCCCCAATTGGCATCATGAAGTAATTGGTGGATCGCTTTGGAAGCCATAGCTCCCCTCCAAATAACCGCCTGATTAGCTCCTGCAAAAAATCCTAAAGAAAGAAGCTTTACTCCGTAACTTTCCACAGGTATAATTTTATTATTATCTGATAAAGGCTTTTCATTGGTAACATCAAACATGGTAGGAACCGAAGGTCCGTATATATCAGCGTCCAATAAGCCCACTTTAAATCCCATTTTAACTAACGCTGTTGCCAAGTTGGATGCAACGGTAGATTTTCCAACACCGCCTTTTCCTGAAGCAACTGCTATTATATTTTTAATACCCGGAATAGCATTTCCTCTGGAATCCTTTTTTTCCGGTACTTCTACTGAAATATTCAATTTAAGCTGTACATCTTTTCCAAGCTTTTGTTCAAAAGCTGTATGCATAGCTGTTTCCAATCTTTTCTTTTCATGTAGGGCAGGTGAATGAGAAAGCATATCGATGATAACGGTATCACCCATTATTTGTACATTCCTGACTAAGTCATCAACCTCTATTTCCTTCAAAAAGTTTTTAATTTCTTCTTTACTTGCCATCTTGTATTTTCTTAAAATAAAAAAGTATAATTCCTTTTTATTGTCTGTACAAATGTATTAATCTTTATGGATTTATGTATACTTTTTACTAAAGAAAATCTATAGTTGAATAGTTTAAATGAATCAAAGTATATTAAATTTTTAACTTGCTTGGTGAAGGGTATTCGGATTTAATTTGAGTTTAAGCTAAGATAAAAACTTATGTTGAGTGAAAATTTAATTTTTAATAAAAATTAATAGTTAGAAAAAAATGTAACTTTACCGAGGATAACCCATTCACTATGGAACTGAGAAGCGTACACGTTACAAGATACATTACCCCGTTGAGAGAAGGAGGTTCCTTACCTGCCTTGGCAGAAGCTGATGACGGGTTTAATTATGTAATTAAATTCAGGGGAGCAGGACACGGAACTAAGGCTTTAATATCTGAGTTAATTGGAGGGGAAATTGCGAGATTGTTAGGATTGAACATTCCTGAAATAGTATTTATCAACTTAGATGAAGCGTTTGGTCGTACGGAAGCTGATGAAGAAATACAAGATTTACTTAAAGCAAGTAGAGGTTTGAATTTAGGTTTACATTTTTTATCAGGAGCGTTAACTTATGATCCGGTGGTTACAAAGGTTGATTCCTATCTAGCCTCAAAAATTGTATGGTTAGATGCGTTTTTAACTAATATTGACAGAACGATTAAAAATACGAATATGCTTATTTGGCATAAAGAATTATGGCTGATTGATATGGGAGCTTCCTTATATTTTCATCATTCTTGGATAAACTGGGAACGATTATCGGTTACACCTTTTGCCGAAATTAAAAACCATGTGTTATTACCTTTTGCCTCGCACCTCGAAGAAATTGATCAACAGTGCAAAGAACTAATAAGTTTAGAAAAAATCGGTGAAATAGTAAATTTAATACCCGATGATTGGTTAGATTGGAGAAGTTCCGAAGAATCCACACAGGATATAAAAAATATTTATCTAGAATTCCTTTCTAACAGATTAAATAATTCACAACTATTTATAAAAGAAGCAAATAATGCAAGAAAAACGATTATATGAATATTCCGTCATACGATTGGTGCCGAAAGTTGAAAGAGAAGAATTTATAAATGTGGGAATTATTTTGTTTTCAAAAGAAGCTAAATTTATTAAAGTCGAATATATAGTTGATCAAGAGAAAATAAAATGTTTTAGTAAAGATAATACTTTTGATATTGATTGTATTATAAATGCGTTGGAAGCATTTAAAAAAATTAGTATAGGAGATTCTACAGGACGAGGCATAGCTGCTATGGGGATTGCAGAAAGATTTCGTTGGCTAACTTCTGAAAGAAGTACTATGATTCAAACATCCAGACCACATCCCGGGTTTTCTTCGGATCTTAATCAAACATTTTTAAAATTATTTAACGAATTGGTAATGTAAAACAAATTGCTTGTTAACACAAAGATCATTTTCATTTATCTTTTCATTTAAAATTATATGTAATTTTTACGCTAAAATTTAGCAATCATAGTAAGATAATTAGTTCTAATACGAATAATTGTTCCTTAGCTTTTTTTATTGTATTATATAATTTATAGAATATTATATCATATTATCAATTAAGTTTATTGTTTTTTTTTCCATGTATAAGATTAATTTTTTAAAAAATTATATACAATCTTTATGGAATTTAGTAATTTAAGCATCTTTATTGTAATAAATTAAGAATAGATATTTTATATTTTGAAATAAAATCATATGAAATCGATTTTTTTATTTTTAAGTTTTTGGATAATTCAAATAGGTATGGCACAAGTTATCAATTATGATAAAGAATGGAAGGAAATTGATATAGAAATGAAGAATGGAAAGTTTAAATCTTTACTTCCTAAAGTTAATCAACTTTACATTCAGGCAAAAAAAGAAAATAATTCTTCGGAAATTATTAATTCCTTGATATATCAATATCAAATCTTATCACAAACTCAAGAGGATAAAGATAATGATCCGTACAAACTTGTAATCCAAAATTTTGAAAAGGAAATGAATTCTTTTAAAGGGATTACTTTATCCTTAACAAAATCGATGTTAGCAAAAATTTATGAAGATTATTCAATTAGAACTCGTTGGGAAAGAAGAAATATTACAGAAACTGAATTTCATTCTAATGATATTAGCGATTGGTCCACTCAACAACTTATGCAAAAGAGTTTTTCCTTGTATAAAAAATCCATTAAAAATGATCAATTACTTAAGAAAGAAAAAACATTACTTTGGAAAAACATTTTAAATTCAGATGAAGATATAGAATTATATCCTACTTTATACGATATTTTAGTGTTTCGATATATCCATGCTTTAGAAAAAAATGATTTATCAAGCGAGTTTATTTTAACGCAGAATACAATTGAGACCAAAGGGTCTTTGGATAAAAAAAATAAAGAAGAAGAAATTAACGATCTTTATAAAGATTTATACGAATTTCATAAAAATGATCCGGATAAATCAGCTTTTCTAAACGTTAAATTAAAACAAATTGAAAATACTATTCATTCTTCTGAAACTTTGGAGATGAAAGCAGCTTTAGTAGAGAATTTAGCAAATTCTTATCCGACTCAAAAATTTTCCGCCTATTTATATTACAAAGCAGCGAGTATGAATATGAATTCAAACAAAGAAAAAGCATATTCAATTTGTAAAAATGTTACCTATTCTGAAAATAACCCGTGGTCTATAAATTGTAAAAATCTTATCGAAGAAATTCAAAAAATATCCCTCAATGCCTCATTGGATGAAGTTCAATTACCAAATGAAAACATCCCGTTGATAATAGAAGCTACTAATATCAATAAAGTTTATTATCGAATTTTTCAGCTAAGTTCGGATAATAATACGATGATAAATTCGACTAATTCAGAATTTATATCCAATGGGATTTATTCCATGGTAAATAAAAAACAGATAAGAAATGGTGTGTTGGAATGGAAATCGTTTTCAGATTTTAAGACTCATTCTACGTTAATTAAATTAGATGGTCTTTCCGAAGGAAATTATATGTTGGAATTGTCAACTAATTCATCATTTATACCCAATAAAGAATTAAATTCAGAGTTCAATGGAACCTTATACTTTATGGTCCATGATTGGAGTATTGTTAAATTAGGAAGATACGTAAATCCATTATTTCAATTATTAAATCGTAAAACGGGAAAGGTCTATTCAAATAAATCTATAACCGTATACAAAAAACAAAATAAAAATATAGATTCAAAAAATTTACTTGAGCCCTATACCATTACAACCGACTCGCACGGACTTTTTGATTTATCTAAACTCAGCTCAAAATTTGGAGATACTTATATATATATTCCTTCTTCACATTTCTACATGAAACTTCCTTCAAGCATGTACAATGATGAAAGTGATGTAATTAAAAATGATATTCAAAAGATGAGTGCTTTTTTTACGGACAGATCCATCTATAGACCCGGACAAAAAGTTTTTTTTAAAGTAATACTTTATACTAAAGATAAGGATAAAACCTTAGTAGTAAAACAGCAAAAAGTGACTCTATCATTAAATAATGCGAATGGACAGGAAATTTCAACATTAAATTTAACTACAAATGATTACGGAAGTATATTTGGAGAGTTTATTCTGCCTCAAGAAGGTTTGACAGGAAATTATTATATATCTTCCAATTTCAGTAATGATACTCATTATTTTTCAGTAGAAGAATACAAAAGACCAAAATTTGAAATCACATTTGATGATTTTTCAGGAAATTATAAACTAGATGAACAGGTGGAAAGTAAAGGTAAAGCGTTATCATATAATGGATCGCCTGTTTCTGATGCAAAAGTTAATTACAGGGTTGAAAGAAAAGGTTTAGTACCTTTATATAGGATGTATTATCCCATGCCTTATTCAGATCAATCCGAAATAATAGCACATGGAGAAGTAAATACAGATAAAGAGGGAGTTTTTGCAATTTCCTATCTCGCAAAGGCTAAAGATGTTAAAAAGGATAATGAATATAGATATTATACCTATATTTTAACAGTAGATGTTACAGATAATACCGGAGAAACCCAAACTAAAAAAACTAAAATTACTTTGGGAGATCTCCCTTTTCAACTAACCTTACATACACCGGATGTATCCACTCAAAAAGATTTTACAAAACTAATCATACAATCAACTAATTTAAATGAGGTAAAAGTTTATGCTCAAGGGATGGTTAACCTATATAAATTTGAAGGGCCATCCAGAATACTTCTTCCAAATAAATTGGCAATCGTTCCGGAATATCAATTATACGATAAAGAATCATTTGAACGTTATTTTCCACATTTACCTTATGCTAAAGATGAGCAGGATCCGTCGGCGTGGAAAAAAGAAAAAATAAATACCTATAAGTTTG
The DNA here is from genome assembly GCF_019469225.1 of Apibacter sp. ESL0432. Taxonomy (NCBI): domain Bacteria; kingdom Pseudomonadati; phylum Bacteroidota; class Flavobacteriia; order Flavobacteriales; family Weeksellaceae; genus Apibacter; species Apibacter sp. ESL0432. The sequence goes on from NZ_CP048266.1 coordinate 1,000,916, forward strand.
ATACTCAAATATCAGATACTCTTAATCTTTCTTCTCGATTATCTAAAGGATTTTATTTAGTGGAAGCTGAAACTGTATTGGGTACTGATACCGTTAAAACTCAAAGAATTATTGAAATAAAAGATGATAAAACATTAAAATCATCAGATTATGAATATTTTAGTGTAAACGCCACACAATCATCATATCAGGTAGGAGAAAAAATTGAACTCAACTTTTTTTCTGATTTAAAAAATACAACAGCCGTTTTACATTTGGAAAGTAACGGGAAATGGATAGTTCACAAAGAAATACCCTTAGTTAAAGGTAGAGGAACCTATTCCTTTATGACAACTAAGGATTTTATTAGTAATGGACTATTTGTTTTAACTTATTTGGTTAATGAAAATGGATATCAAGTAAAAAGCTTTCAAATTGAGGTTGTTGAAAAACCTAAAGACTTAAAAATTAAAACTGATGTATTTAGGAATAAGCTATATCCGGGACAAAAAGAAACCTGGACTTTGACTATTAGCGGGAATGATAAAGATAAAATTGCTGCAGAAGTACTGGCTACAATGTACGACGAGTCTTTAGATCAATTTGCTCCAACTACTTACACATTCACTCCTTGGAAGTATTATACGTATGGGGTATTATATCAATCGGCTTCTACCATTGGTTATAATCTCATTTCAAATAGATTATCAGAAAAGTTACCTAATTTAATTTATAAAAATCCAAAAAATGTTGATTTGAAGGATATATCCATAGGTTCTTTATACGATGGGGAAGTGGTAGCTACTTCTGCAATTGCCATTCCTAAAAACGCTGATTATATGCAATCCGATTCTAATTGGGAAAACGGATTAACTGGAAGTAATAATAAGCAAAAGATAATAAATCAAGATGCAGATGTAGAAAAGAATTTTTCTCAATTGAAGTATCGAAGGAATTTAGAAGAAACCGCATTCTTTTATCCTAATCTTTATACTGACGAGAAAGGTAATGTTACATTTTCATTTACCTCACCTGAGGCTTTAACTCAATGGAAACTTCTTATTTTAGCTCACACTAAAGATTTACAAACGGGAACAGCCAAATTTCATGCACAAACTCAAAAAGATCTCATGGTAGTTCCTAATCTTCCCAGATTTTTAAGAGAAGGAGATGAACTAACGATACGTACAAAAATTAATAACTTAACCGGAAAAAATATAACAGGAAATGCCCGGCTTTTTCTATTTGATGCATTTACTCAAAAATCGGTAGATGATATATTTAATAATTTATCCCCTGTTATAACTTTCAAAGCAGAACTTTCTAAAAATACCGAAGTAAGTTGGAAAATTAAAGTTCCAAAAAATATTCAAGCCGTCAGTTTACGCATAGTTGCAAATGCAGGTAATTTTTCAGATGGTGAAGAAAGTGTACTTCCCATACTTTCCGATAGGGTATTAATTACCGAATCTGTACCTATCAACATAAAAGAAAATGAAACAAAAGAATATCATTTAGATAAGCTTAGTACTCATTCTTCAAAGTCGTTATCTCCATTAAGTTTAAATTTGGAGGTTGCTAGTAACCCTGTATGGCTGGCTATATTTACCATTCCTTATTTAAAGGAATATCCCTATGAAAATTCGGAGCAAGTGTTTAGTCGTTTATATGGGAATATATTGGCCTCTTTTATAGTAAATACCGTTCCGAATATTAAAAATGTATTAAATGATTGGAATTCTAAAGGGATCAACATATCCAATTTAGAAAAGAATCAAGAATTGAAAAATATTCTATTAGAAGAAACCCCTTGGATACGTACCGGTGAAAATGAAACCGAAGAGAAAAAGAGAATTTCTTTGCTGTTCGATTTAAACCAAATGGCTCAAGAAAATGCTAAAGTTCTAGAGAAACTAAAAAACTTGCAGAATCCTGATGGCGGTTTTGCTTGGTTTGAAGGAGGAAATTCTAATGCATATATAACTGATAATATTATTGCCGGAATAGGTCAACTCAGAAGAATGTTGGGCATTCAGTATTCAACATATATACCGAATGATCTGGAACAGGTGATTAAAAAAGCTATTGCATATTCCGATCAAAACGCATTGGATTATATCCATAAAAATCAAATGGAAAAAACAGGAGAGGAGGGCGATTTACTACAGTATTATTATGTAAGAAGTTTTTGGAAAGATCGTTATCCATTACCGTTAGAAACAGAAAACTACAGTAAAGAGATTAACAGAAATTTTACAAAATATTTTAAAAAGTTAGATACACAAAATAAAGCGATGTTGGCCGTCACTTTGCATAGATTTGGATATACAACATCAGAGCAAACTGTGCTTCATAACCTGAAAGAAACATCGGTGAAATCAGAAACTACAGGTATGTATTGGAAAGATAATCTAGCCGGATGGTCGAGATACCAAACACCGATCGAATCTCAAACTAAAATTATAGAAGCCTTTGCAGAGGTGACTCCCCGAGATATTAATTCTATAGAAGAAATGAAAATTTGGCTGCTAGGTAATAAACAGACTAATTCTTGGGGCTCTACGAAAGCTACAACTAATGCTTTGTATGCTTTATTGAATTTTGGAAAAGATTGGTCTGAAAGAGAAAAAAATGTGAGCATTTTTAGTGGAAACAAGCAAATTTATCCATCAGTCGATGCTTCCTTGACTCAAACTACAGGATATTTTAAAAAAACATGGAATTCTGAGCAAATGAAATCGGAAATGGGAGATATAAAAATTGAGAAAACATCTCCCGGTATAGCTTGGGGAGGATTATATTATCAATATATCGAAGATTTAGATAAAATAACTGATGCAGGAAATGCTATAAAAATTCAGAAAAAATTATTTAAAAAAACGGTAAACGATCAAGGTTTTATATTACAGGATATTTCGAGTAAAAATTATATATCCATCGGTGATGTAATTACTGTAAGACTGATACTAAAAGCAGATCGTGATATGGATTTTATTCATATTAAAGATATGAGAGCATCAGGGTTTGAACCAGTTAATATTTTTTCTTCGTATAAATATCAAAACGGATTAAGTTATTATGAAAGTACCCGCGATTCATCTACTAATTTTTTCTTTGAACATATAAGAAAAGGAACGTATGTGTTTGAATATGAGGTAAGAGCTACTAATAAAGGAGAATTTTCAAACGGGTTTACTTCAGTGCAATCCGTGTATGCGCCTGAAATGTCCGCTCATAGCGGTGTAGATTATATAACAATCAACTGATTTAAAATGTTTGAATATTAATTTAAACTTAAAAAAATATAAAAAACACATAAACTATTATGTGTTTTTTATATTTGTATCGAAAAATAGATTCTATGAAAAAGTATTTTAGCCTAATCGTTATATATCAATTTTGTTTTGTTTTTTCACAAAGTTATAGTTCATTTACATTTGATTTAAAAGATGGAGATTTACTGTTTCAAGAATCCTATGCTAAAAATATGGATAGCGCGATCAAACAGGTTACTTCAGGCATAGATAATTATAATTTCACCCATGTTGGAATGGTATATAAAGATTCTATTACAAAATCATTTTATGTAATTGAAGCAACTCATCCAAAAGTAAAAATTACACCGCTGGAAGAATTTTTAGTTCCAAAAAAATATGAAAATAAACCGCCCATTTCTGTTGTAGGAAGATTGAAAGCACCCTATCAAAAATTGATTCCACAAGCGATAAAAGAAGCTCAAAAATTAATAGGTAAAGAATACGATGACGCTTTTGATTTGACTAATGATCAATACTATTGTTCAGAGCTTATATATAAAATTTTGTTTATATCCAATGGTAATAAAGAAGTATTTCCTTTAAATGTAATGACATTTAAATCCTCCGAGACAAGAAAATTTATTCCGTATTGGGAAAGTCATTTTCAAAAATTAGGAATTCCTATTCCGGAAGGAGAATTAGGAATTAATCCGGGAGCTATGTCTAAATCTGATGTCATCGATATTGTTTATTATTATAAACCGAAATACGATAATTAGTCTTACTCATTTAAATGATAGATACATATATCAATTAATTCAAACCAAAAAGTTTACATATAAAATCCGAATTATTTTAAAAGTTAATAAAAACGTATTAATACTCATCTAAGAAAATTTACGCTGTAAAACATAGAAATCAATATAAGTTTATTATTTTTCTTAATAAATCATTTCTGTACAAAATTTGTATAATGATGAATAAATTATTTTGTGATTTATATAAAAAATGACAGAAAGAAAAGTTTCAAAATATTTACCGTGGATAGCTGCAATGGCTATATTTATGCAATTTCTGGATTCAACCATATTAAATACAGCCCTTCCTTCCATAGCAAAAGACTTACATAAATCTCCCCTCGAAATGCAATCGGTTTTGATAGCGTATGTATTAACGTTAGCATTACTAATTCCTTTAAGCGGTTGGCTTTCAGATAAATTCGGATCTAAAAATATATTTATTTTAGCTATCGCTGTTTTTACCATAGGATCTTTCTTATGTGTAGTTTCTGTATCTCTGAAAATGTTGGTTTGTATGAGAATTGTGCAAGCCATAGGAGGATCTATGATGGTTCCCGTTTCAAGATTAACGTTGATCTATTCCTATCCTAAACATCAACTTTTGAAAGTTATAAATTTTATTACTATTCCCGGATTAATAGGACCGGTTATTGGTCCAACTTTAGGAGGCTGGTTAGTTGAAATTGCTAGTTGGCATTGGATATTTTTAATTAATATCCCTATAGGTATCATAGGAATTTTAGTTGCCTGGAAAGCCTTTCCAAACTATAAAAAAAATACAGGCAAATTTGATTTTTTCGGATTTATTTTATTCAGTTTAGGTTTAGTATTGCTTTCGTTAAGTTTAGAATTTGCCGGAGAAGGAATGACCGATTTAATTAATGTTTTAATTTTATTATTCATAGGTATTAGCTTATTAAGTGTATATGTGATGTATTCAAAAAAAATAGTTCGGCCTATTATCGATTTAAACTTATTTAAAATAAGGACATTAAAAATTGGAATCATAGGAAATTTGATCACTCGATTAGGTATTGGAGGCGTTCCGTTGATGCTTCCACTTATGTTGCAAGTCGGGTTCGGTAAATCACCCACAGTTTCAGGAATGATGCTTATATTTTCAGCTATTTCAACCATTTTTGCTAAATCTTGGGTAATCCCGTTGGTAAAGAAATTTGGTTATAGAAATTTATTAATTTCGAATACGATAATTTTAGGTTTGTCGATTTCATTATTTTCATTTCCGGATAAAAATACTTCATTGTTTTGGTTGATTCCTATTTTAGTTTTATATGGCTTTTTTAATTCTATTCAAATGACCACAATGAATAGCATTTCTCTGGCTGATTTAACACCCGCTAATGCAAGTGGAGGTAATACGATACTTTCAGTTACACAACAGTTATCCGTGAGTTTTGGAATATCCTTAAGTTCTCTAATTTTAAGGGGATTCAATCAATCAGAAATATTTACCGAAGTAAGTTCAAGCTTTAAAGCAACCCTATTCATTTTGGGTATTATAACCATACTTTCATCCTTCACATTTAAATATTTAAATCCCGAAGATGGAGCAGAGATGTCAGGAATAAAAAAATTTAAATAACTGAACAGTAAAAATTAAAAAATACTTATTCATTCTATTTTTAATATCATTATTTAATATTGTAATAAATTAATTAAATTTTATATTATTATTAATATAGGTTAAATAATTATAATTCATGATAGGATTAATATTTAAATTTTTTTGATATTTATGGATGCAAATGTCTTATATACCCAACTTTTAGCTTAATTTGTTTTTTTAAAAAACCATGATTATATAAAAATAGGCATAAATATATAAGGTAAATTTGAGGTTATACATATTTGTGTATTTTTGCATTAATAAACATTTTTATATGAAAAAAGTATTTTTAGGTGTAATGGTATGTATACCTATTTTTTTTATGGCACAAAAAAAAACAATTTATTCGCAAAGTGGAATGAGAGTTGATCCCTCTTTAGTTGATGAGAAAGTGGGAGATAGTGTTACTAAAATAAATACCGTTTTTCATTTCAAGAATGATACAAAAAATTACTTCATTAAAATTTTAAATCTAGACGGTAAAACATATGCACAGGGAATAAGTGAGTTTATTAAACTTGATTTTAACAGCAGAAAAGGGGGAGATTTACACCGTAAAGTACAAAAATTAACCAATATTAAGATAGAAGACGGTAATTTTATTTCAGATCAGGTCAAAGCATCTTTTATATTTTTAAAAGAAAAGGATAAATCTCATAACGAAAGTAATTCGAAAATCAAATTAATGGTTTGTACCAAAGATAAAATCGGGAATAGGAATTGTCGTATTAATGATGATGAAGTTATCTTAACCCCTCAAGAATTTCCAGGAAAATATCCGCAAACTGCTTTTACTCGTTTAGGTATTGAAGATTTAAAAGATAAAAAACCGAAAGAGTTGGAATTAATGAAAAATGAAATTTATGCCAGGTATGGATATCGTTTTTCAAATCCGGATGATGTAAAATATTTTTACAAACAAGATTGGTATGAACCGATTGTTGATAATAAAAATATTGAATTAAATGATTTGGAATTCGATAATGTAGCCATGATTGATTTATTCAAAAAATTAATTACTTATAAAGATATTAATAGGAAAGCGTACAGTCATATTATACCCTTAGAAACTACCAGTAACACTTTATATGATCAAAAGGCTCTAAAAAGTATTCAATATATTGTTAAAGATAGTCTTTACGGTAAAAAATGTAAATTAACAGAATTCAATAAACAGGGTATTGCTTTGTTTCAGCACGATTGTGTGGATAAGAAAGATGTGTATGTAAATTATTTTTATAACGATTTTCTTATACAGCACATAGATGATTTAAATGATACCTTTTATTATTATAATGAAAATGGTTTACCTTATAAATCTGTGAAACTCGACTATGCTAATCAAACTACCGAAGAAGCCTATTTTGATTATGATGCAAATGAGAATATAACTAAAAAGAATATCTATCAAAATAATGATTTTAACAGCTCCGTTTTATATGAATACGATGAGGAAGGAAATCTTAAAAAAGAATATTATAAAGATGATGATGGATCGGAACACATGGTTACAGAATATATTTATGATGACGAAAATTTAATGACGGGATATATTAAGGATAAAGACCTTCATTGTGATTATACTTATAACAAATTTAATGATGTAATTGTGGAAACCAAATGTTATAAAATAGTTGATGATATAGAAAACATCAAACAACGAACGGATGTTAAGGTATTAGTGACTAACAGGGGCAAAGACAATCGATTGCTTTCGGTAATATTTAATGAAAAAGACAGCAGAAATTCATCATTAAATATGATTGAAGTTAAATATAACAACTAGCCGATTACTGTTGTTTAATTATAAGGTATAATTATACTATTAATTATATCTTATAATTGGTTTTATAAAAATAAAAAGTATCTGATTATTAAACAGCTACATCTGCTTTAATATGAGGATGAGGATCATAGCCATCAATGGAAAAATCTTCGTATTGAAAGCTGAAAATATCCTTCCTATCAGGATTGAGTTTCAATGTTGGAAGCGGTCGAGGCTCACGCGTTAATTGAAGATTTACCTGATCAATATGGTTATTATAAATGTGAACGTCTCCGAAGGTATGTATAAATTCTCCCACTTTTAAATTACATACTTGAGCCACCATATGTAACAGCAAACAATAAGAGGCAATATTAAAAGGCACGCCAAGAAAAACATCTGCACTTCTTTGATACAACTGTAAAGATAACTTTCCGTCAGCCACATAAAATTGAAAAAGTGCATGACAAGGTGCAAGGGCCATTTGAGGAATATCTGCTACATTCCAAGCGGAGACAATAATTCTACGAGAATCCGGATTATTTTTAATTTGATCGATGATTTCCGAGATCTGGTCGATATGTTTGCCATTCGGAGCCCCCCAGCTTCTCCATTGATGCCCGTAAACTGGACCTAAATCTCCATTTTCATCTGCCCACTCATTCCATATACGAACTTTATGTTCGTTTAAATACTTAATATTGGTATCTCCTTTTAAAAACCAAAGTAATTCGTAAATGATGGATCGTAAATGGAGCTTTTTAGTCGTAACAAGAGGAAATCCTTTTTGTAAATCGAATCGCATTTGATATCCGAAAGTACTTATTGTACCCGTTCCGGTTCGATCTTGTTTACGAGTTCCTTTATTTAATATATGTTGTAAAAGTTCTAAATAAACCTGCATGGAAAATGAATTTAAATTATATTTTTTTTCTTAATCTTGCTACAGGAATATTGAGTTGATCTCTATATTTTGCAATAGTTCTTCTTGCTATATTATATCCTTTATCATTAAGTATTTTCATCAAGTTATCATCGGTAAGTGGTTTTTTAGTGTCCTCATTTTCAATGACTTCTTGTAAGATGGTTTTAATTTCGCGTGTGGAAACTTCATCGCCCTCTGAATTGGTAAGACTTTCAGAAAATAAATCTTTTATAAGCAAAGTTCCATACGGAGTATTCACATATTTACTGTTGGCAACCCTTGAGATAGTGGATATATCTAAACCGGTGATTTCGGCAATATCTTTCAAAATCATTGGTTTAATTTGCTCTTCATCTCCCGTCAAAAAATATTCCTTCTGATAATCCATAATTGATTTCATGGTAACATACAAGGTTTGTTGACGTTGTTTAACCGCATCGATGAACCATTTAGCAGAATCTAACTTTTGTTTAACAAACATTACCGCATCTTTTTGCTCTCTCGATTTATGTTCGGTGTTTTTATATGTATCCAACATTTCAGAATATTCTCTGGAAATTTTTAATTCAGGAGCATTCCTACCATTAAGCGTTAATTCCAAATCTCCGTTTACAATTCTAATTGTAAAATCAGGAATAATTTGTTCCGTATTTTTTGAATTGTTAGTAAAAGCCTTTCCCGGTTTAGGGTTCAAGCGTTCAATTTCATTCACCGCGCATTTAAGCTTTTCTTCAGAAATGGAAAATTTTTGCTGTATTTTGCTGTAATGCTTTTTTGTAAAAGCATCAAACATTTCATTAATAATCTTGTAAGCCAGTTCCGTGGATTCTGAAGGATTTTTTGCTCTGAGTTGCAATAACAGACATTCTCTGAGGTCTCTGGCTCCAATACCGGTAGGATCTAATCTTTGAATATAATTAGTTAACAGTTTTTCAATTGTCGGAACATCAGTATAAATCCCTTGAGTAAAAGCCAAATCATCCACGATGGATGATAAATCTCTTCGTAAATAGCCATCATCGTCTAGATTTCCGACAATAAAATCGGCTATTTCTTCTTCATTTTCCGTTAATCTAAATGTGTGTAATTGAGAGCATATATGTTCTTGAAATGATTCATATTGAGCATAGGGTAACTCTTTATCATCATCGTCATCGCTGTAATTATTGGATTGTACCCGATAGCTGGGTACTTCATCATCACTTAGATAATCATCGATATTTATATCCGGAGCTTCAATAATCTCATTGTCTGCGGAATCATCATATTCTTTTTCGGAATCAAAGGAATCAGCAGAATCATAATAATCTTCATTAGAATTATCTTCCAAGGCAGGATTTTCTTCGATTTCTTGTTTTACTACTTCCTCAAATGCAAGGGTAGGAAGCTGAACTAGTTTCATTAGCTGAATTTGCTGAGGAGATAGTTTTAAAAGTTGTTTTAGTCTTAAATCCTGTTTTAACATAAAATAGTTTCTTTATAAAAGTAGATTAAGTAAGGTTTATAAATTCAAATTTACATTATTAATATGTAAGATACAAATAAAGGCATAATTTTTGTAATGAATTTTTTTTTGCTAAAGTCTTAAATTTTTCAATTTATATTAAATTAAAACTTCACAATATTTTTTTTGGTGGTTTTATTTTTTTTAAAGCAATTTTTACAAGTTATTATATAGTAAACATATAATAAAAATATCGTTATCTAAGAGATGATTTAATTAAATTTTTTAGAAATTGCTTTTCATTTAATGGATTTTAGACTAGTAATGAATATATTTTATTCATCAATTCTTTAAGTAAATAGTAGAAGAGTTAATAAAATATAAATTTTAAGATGGTAATAAATAATAATAAAAAAGATGCTTACATATATATAAGCATCTTTTTTATTATTATTAATCAATTTTTAAAATTCAGCGTTTTTAGGGGTTCTAGGAAAAGGTATAACGTCTCTAATATTACTCATACCTGTAACAAATAAAACGAGGCGTTCTAACCCAAGTCCAAATCCTGAATGAGGCACTGTACCGAATTTACGTGTATCTAAATACCACCATAATTCCTTTTCGTCAACATTCATATCTTTCATTTTTTGTTTTAAAATATCAATTCTTTCTTCTCTTTGTGATCCTCCAATAATTTCACCAATACCCGGAAAGAGAACGTCCATAGCACGTACGGTTTTATGATCGTCATTTAAACGCATGTAGAAAGCTTTTATTTTTGCCGGATAATCATATAACACTACCGGACTTTTAAAATGTTTTTCAACTAAATATCTTTCATGTTCAGATTGTAAATCTGCTCCCCATTCATCAATAAGATATTTGAATTTTTTCTTTTGATTCGGTTTCGATTGTTTAAGAATATTAATAGCTTCCGTATAGCTAAGTCTGATAAATTTATTATTTAATACGAAATCTAATTTTTCAAGTAAATTTTGTTCTGATTTTTCTTCTTTCGGTTTTTGTTTTTGTTCTTCTTCAAATCGTTTGTTTAGAAATTCCAAATCTTCTTTACAATTATCAACAGCATATTGGATGCAATATTTTAGAAAATCTTCTGCAAGATCCATATCTTGATCCAAATCATAAAAAGCAACTTCCGGTTCAACCATCCAAAATTCCGCTAAATGTCGAGTAGTATTTGAATTTTCAGCCCGAAAAGTAGGACCGAATGTATAAACTTTTCCTAGACCCATAGCAGCAGTTTCAGCTTCCAATTGTCCTGAAACGGTCAGATTTGTCTTTTTTCCAAAGAAATCTTGAGAAAAATCTGTGTTTCCCTCGTCATTTTTAGGAAGATTATCTAAATTGAAATTGGTAACGGTAAACATTTCTCCCGCGCCTTCAGCATCTGATCCGGTAATTATAGGAGTATTGATATAGCAAAATCCATTTTTATTAAAATATTGGTGAATGGCAAAACTTAAAGCATTTCTAACCCTCATTACCGCAGCAAAGGTATTGGTGCGAAAACGAAGATGTGCTTGCTCTCTCAATTTTTCCAATGAATGTCTTTTAGGCTGTAAGATAGTTTCCTGAACATCTTCAGGATTAGCATATCCGTAAATTTTTATTGTATTGGCTACGACTTCAATCTCTTGTCCCGCTCCTTTGCTTTCAGTAACTTTTCCTTCAACATAAAGAGAAGATGCTGTTGTAATTTGTTTTAAAGTTTCAGTATCAAAATCGTTGTAATTGATTATAATTTGAACATTATTTTGCCCCGAACCATCATTAAGAGCAATAAATTGATTGGAACGAAAAGATCGCACCCATCCTCTAATTACTACTTCTTCCTGTAAAGCTTTTTTTCCTTTAGCTAACAATTCTTTAATACTGTAATCGTTCATTTAATATATTTTAATCGGTAAGCAAATATAAATAAATTTCAACGTATTTTATGGTATTACTCCATCCAAATATACTTAAGGTTGACTTCTATACTGTTTATTAATAAGTAAATTTAATCGTACTTATACTTATTCATATTTGGTAAAGGATAGTCACCGAATAGAGGTGCTAATCGAATAGCCGAATAGATCATATTTGAATATTTATTTCCAATGGCTATAATAGTGACTTTCTCATCCACAAGATGAATAAATATGGCATTGCTTCCATGCCACCATCCGGTATGGTAGATTAATTTTTTGCCGTTTTTAAATACCATTAATCGCATACCCAATCCGTAGTTTTTAATGTTCGGTATTTCATTACTGTACGGAGTGTACATTTGATCTAATAAGTCTTTACGTAAAAAGTTTGGAGCATACATGGCCTGACTTAATCGGAACAGATCTTCTGGAGTGGTATAAACGTTTTTATCTCCGTAAACTAAATCCAGGTGATTGAATTTATAGGGTCTGCCGTCAGGATAGTAGGATAGATTAGCTTTTTTTAAATCCTTTTCTTGAAGTATATACGAATGTTTCATTCCCAAAGGGGTAAATATCATTGTATTTATGACTTCCGGAAAAGACATGTTGGTTGTTTTCTCTATGATTAAGGCTAAAAGAGCAAAATTAGAATTTGAGTATGAAAAATGAGTATTCGGTTTATATTGTAGTAATGGAGTATGAGTTGAAAATAAATCTAAAACATCTTCATTGGACATTTTCTTTCTTTTATCCCAAGTGTTAATCAAATCAACCAAATGAGTATATTCCGGAAGACCGCTTCGATGTGTCAATAAATCATGTATAGTTATATCCGAATAGGGAAAATCAGTAAGTATGGTATTTACTTTCTGATCTAAATTTATCTTGTGAGCTTCAACTAATTTCAATACAGCTAAAGAAGTTAAAATTTTGCTTACCGAAGCCACGTGCAGAGAGGTTTGGGGTGAAATTAATGTTTTATCTTCCCAATTGGAATATCCATTATATTTTTCTAACAGTATGGAGTTGCCTCTAGCGACTAAAATACCACCGCTTAAATTTTTTGATTTCCAGACATGAGTGAAATATTTATTCAACTGATATACAATGGTATCGTCTTCCGGAGAATAATTATCCTTTTTAGTAAATATAGAATCAAAATTTATATTGTAATATCCGGGAATTGAAGGTTTTTTATTCTGAACACTTTTATTTACTTCGTAATTTGATTTTTTGCAATTGGTAAAGGTTGTATTGAAAAGGCTTATTAATGATATAATATATATAATTTTTTTATACATTTTTTAATGAATGTTTGAATAATTAGTTCTTCTAAAATGATTTTGCAAGTTAAATTTAATAATCTTAATTATTTCTTAAATAAAATATAAAATGTTATAAAATTAAGTTATATTAAATTGGCAATCTAGATACTTTCTGCCAGCATGCAAATATTTCCTTGTAAAGAACGTGTAAAAATTAAATACTTAGTTCCGCCATCAACAAGCTTATATTTTTTCTTAATTTCTTCAGGTCTTAACGGATAATTTCGACTGATTATATTAAATTGTTTATGAATAGTTTTTTTAGGATTAAAATTTTTGTCAATAAGTATGAAAGTACGTCCCGGAAAATTTTCAATTTTGTTTTCTGAAGTGTACATATGGGAATTGGAATGTAACTTATCAATAGTAAATTTAATACCTAATTGTTTAAATGCTCCTGATTTTAATAGGGATGAATTGGGTATATATAGATACGATTTCGGAATGGAATAGGAGGGAACTGGAGATATTTTTTCCTCTTGCCAAAAATAACAAAAATCAGGCTGTCCTGATTCCAGATTGATACAATGTACATAAGGATTGGAGAGGTTTAATTTATCCTCAGGATTCAATTGCACTATTAATTCTTTGGTTTCATTTTTAACAGACACAATATAAATTTTTGAAATCGGTAATTGATCAATTGCTCTTTGAAGATCAAGAAGAGGAGAAAGCTTAATAAAAATGGAATTCGAAAATTTAAATAATGTATCTTTTAAGTTTAATATATTAGGGAATAGATCTTTTAAATCAATTTTTTTATTTTTATTTTCATCACGTCTGGATGGATCTAAATAAATAAAATCGAAATGTGTAGAATTAGAAGAAATAAATTCCTCGGCGGTTTTGTTTATAAAGTTCACATTTTTTTTACCAAGTACTGTAAAATTATGTTTTACTATTTCCAGGAGATCAAGATTCGGCTCGACATAATAAAATTCTTTGGTTTGTTCCGATAAAAAAAAACTATCAATTCCCGTACCACCTGTTAAATCAATACCGGTTTTGCCGTTTATAATTGATTGTTTAAATAAAGCCGTACTTTGAGATGAAGCTTGTTCAAGGTTAATATGCGGAGGGTATATGATCTCATTATTCTCATAAAGAAATGGAAATTTTTTTTGAGAAATTTTCTTTCCTTGAATTTGTTGAATTAATTCAAGAGAAGAGATCCCCGTAAAAGGAGATTTTTTAAACCTTAATTCCGATATATTAGAATTAAGATGGTTGGTTATATATTCTTGAACTTCTTTATGTAGTAAATGAGTATTTATCACAATTCTTGAATGGCTATATATTAGTTACAAAATTACATGATTGTAAATAAGTTAAATATTGATTTATAAAAAGTACTTTATTTAATTTTAAAATAGATTTTTTACCAAAAGACATTATTAGAATCTTTGCAAGATTGAAAGTTTTTTAACTACAAATTTTTTGTAATGGCTTGTACAATTTTAAAACGGTTGAAGAAGCTTTTCATAACGACTCTTAATACCGTATAACCGGGAATTGCGAAAGTAACACCGATAGCACCAAATAAAATACCGAAGATTAGCATAACTAAAAAAATTTCCAATGGATGAGATTTGACACTTTTAGCATAAATTAAAGGTTGAAATATCGCATTATCAATTAATTGGGCAATTAAATATAAAATACTGATCCAAAATATGGTAGGTATAATTTGACTATTAAAGTCCATACCTAAGGAAAACATACTGCTCATGCTGAGCAAATTGATAATAAAAAAACCAAGCAAAGGTCCTAAATAAGGTATAAGGTTACAAAACGCACAAAACATAGCTATTATTACCATATCTTTAATGTTAAAACCGCCCAAAATAGCTAAATAAAGTAAAAACATAGAACATATTTGTAAACACAATCCAAGAAAATATCTGGTTAATAAATCTTTAATATTAGAGAGCACCTGAATGACTTTTTTTATGTCATTGGTTGGAGCTGCACCAATGATCATTCTGTTAAATAAGTCTTTTTCTCTTAAAAAGAAAAAAGTAATAAATGTTACAGAAAATATGGAAATACCTAATTCAGCTAAAATTGAAAATCCACTTTGCAGTGTATCCATATGTATTTTAAAATTAAACTTTGAAGTAAATAATTGTGCATAATTATCTTCAAATAAATAGATATGCTTGCTTCGTAAGGCTTCATCAATTAATTTTACTTGTTCTGTTATTGAATTTTGTAATTTATCTGTATCCAACAAAGATAAATTTCCGGCTTGTTCGATGGCTAAAGGAATTACAAAGCTTAAAAAAGTAAGAAGAGTACCTACCATAATTAATAGAGTGATACAAGCAGAAATGGTATTAGATATTCGAACCTTTTCACTTAGAAAATTCATTAAAGGTCTTCCCATTAAAGAAAAGGCAAATGCAACAAAAATATAACCTAATACAAATCGAATTTTCCATAATAAAAAAAATAAAAGAACTGTAAGTGCAATAACGGATACAGCGCTAATTATACCTTTACTAATATCTTTGTAATTCATACATTATAAATATCTTTTACCTTATTTATCTTATTCTTACTATTTATCCCATTAACTGGTATTTTTAATTTATATAGTATACATTATATGATACAGTTACTATAAAATTGTTAAAAGTTATAGAATCATATCTTTTTATATTATACTAATTTTTTTTAAAATTATAAAAATATAAGTTATTTTAAAGCTTATTAATTAAATTAATAAAGTTATAACGAAATAAATGTTAAAGTATGCATTTTAAATGTATTTATTTTAAAAAGCTAAAAAAATATGTAACTATTTAATTAATCTAAGATTTAAGGGTTAGATTTTGGCGTTATAGAATCATCTTTCGTTACCATGATGAAAATATCTTCATTATTTTTTTTAAAAAAATAATTTTCTCGAGCATATTTTTCTCGAGCTTCTTTATTATTTTTTAAATTTTTATACTGAATATTTTCAGAATCTAGTTTACTTTTATAATATTCTTTTTCATGTTTTAATTTGGAAATTTCATTATTTAATTCTTTATGAGTTAAATAAGAATTTGTATCAAAAAAAAGCATCCAAATAATAAATATAATGGAAAGTATTAAGTAAATACTGGAATACCAGTGTTTACCGAAGATAGATTTTTTATCTGACGATTTATTGCCTTTTTTTTCCATTCTTTAGTTAGAACGATTTTTTAAAGTATTTTGGATCACCGTACTTAATACATCAATTGCAACAGTATTTTTTTTCATTGTCGGAATTATAATGTCAGCATAAGCCATAGAGGGTTGTATAAATTCTTCATGCATCGGTTTTAAAGTAGATTGATACCTACTCAATACTTCTTCTAAATCTCTGCCTCTTTCCTGAATATCTCTTCTGATTCTTCTAATTAATCTTTCGTCAGAATCAACATTGACATATACTTTAACATCAAATTCTTTTCTTAATTCAGGATTTGTCAATACTAATATTCCTTCGACAATAAGGATTTCCTTAGGTTGAATAATCGTAACATCTTCCGTTCTGGAATGGGTTATAAAAGAATAAAGAGGCTCTTCAATAGCTTGCCCCGCTTTTAACTTTTTTACATGGTCGATTAATAAATCAAAATCAATAGCTCTCGGATGATCGTAATTTAACAGTTCTCGCTCATCAAATGACAACTCAGGATTGTAATGATAATAATTGTCTTGAGTGAGTACATTTACACTGTTGGAATCCAATTGATTAAGGATGTTGTTTACAACGGTTGTTTTTCCGGAACCAGTTCCTCCGGCAATACCAATGGTTAACATTTATTTTATTATATTTTTGAGTTTATTTTTTTAAGCAGAAAATAGTGTACCAAAATTTAGCTAAAGTAAATATTAAAGTTCTTTAAGCATACCTTTAAAATCGGATAATGTAGCGTAATTTTTGGTTTTCATAATTTCTTTTAATTCAGAAGATAATTTGGAAAAAATTTTAGTATCGTCTTTCATTAACTGTGTACCAACCTGAACCATGGAAGCCCCGCATAAGATGTGTTCAAAAACATCTCTACCGGTTTCGACCCCTCCACATCCGATAATATAAATATCTTTTCTTAATAATTTATAAAACATTCTAACATTAGCTAAAGCGGTAGGTTTTACATAAGCTCCTCCAATTCCTCCAAATCCTCCTTTAGGTTTTATAACAACGGATTCATCTTCAATATACAAGGCATTTCCGATACTATTGATACAAGTTACGAATTGAATCGGGTATTTATTTAAAATATCGGCAACCATTTCAAAATGTACCATATCAAAGTATGGAGGAAGCTTAACTCCTAAAGGTTTTGTATAAAATGAAAATACCTTATTCAAAACTTCTTCAGTTCTTTCAAAATCATAACCCGTTTGTGGTTTTCCAGGTATATTTGGGCAAGATAAATTTAATTCAACCAAACCTTGAAAATCAGACTTTTCAATTTGGTTCAACATTTCTATATTATCTTCTAACGTTAAACCGGCAACTGAAAAAAATAAGTTATCATTTCCTTCTTTGTGTTCATTAAGAACATAATCAAGATAAAATTCAAAACCTAAATTTGGTAATCCCATCGAATTAATACTTCCTAATTTTAAATCAACATATCTAGGAGACGGGTTACCTTCTCTAGGAGATAGGGTACAACTTTTAGTTATCCAAGTTCCTGATCCTGAGTTTTTCATGTTCGATAACTCTTCTAACGTCATACATTTTACACCCGATGCATTCATCAAACAGTTACTGAATTTTTTATTGGAAATGGTTGTTTCTAAAGATATCATTACTATATTTTTTGCAAATATCAGAATATTTATGGTGAATAGAAAGTTATTTACTATTCACTCTTTAAAAAAGTTATTACTTGCTTTATAATAGATGCTTAGAATATTTTATTTATAACTTATACAATCTTTAGGATCATGGTTTAATTAATATAATTTATTTAATTTAACAATCTAAGATTATAAATTTATGATAAAAGGTATAATTTTTGTAATTATTGAGATTAATAAAAAATAATTTTTATTTTAATCATTTTTTTACTAAATATTGATTTACAAATAAGAATATATTTCATAAATTAATAAATATTTAAAATTATTGGTTCAATAGAAAATTATATATGATAAAAAATTTTATTTATGGAAGATCAACATTCAAATTTGCAATATG
Source organism: Apibacter sp. ESL0432 (assembly GCF_019469225.1). NCBI lineage: Bacteria > Pseudomonadati > Bacteroidota > Flavobacteriia > Flavobacteriales > Weeksellaceae > Apibacter > Apibacter sp. ESL0432. Next base: position 1,019,169 of record NZ_CP048266.1, read on the forward strand.
AAAATTCAGCTGCTTCGACAGTTCCAACTGACGAAAAAAATGATAGATTACCCAATAATCATATGGTATTAGCAATTATTTCTACCATACTTAATATTTTTTCTTTTAGTTTAATAGGAATTATATTTGGAGTTTTATCTATAATATTTGCTAATGAGGTAAAAACTATTTACAATTCCGGAGATCATTTCGGAGCAATGCTAAAATCAAAAGACACTCGAATTTTATCAATAATTTCTTTAATTATCTTTTTTTTCAATGTATTAATATACATTTTACTTATTCTCTTTATTATATTTTTTGGAAATATGTTTTATTACCAAGGATGGTTTAAGAATGGTTAAGTTGTTCTTAAACCACTTATAATATTAAAAATAAATTGATAACTATTTCTGTAATTTATGTTAATCAAAATTCTTCGAAATAGAGGTTTAGTGTGGTTTAGCTTACTAACTCTTATTACTTTCTTATGTATATATTATTATGTTATAAATCCCAATAAAACAAATTTAGCATTACCATGTCTTTTTAAATTATTAACCGGACTAAATTGTACGGGTTGTGGCGGACAAAGGGCGTTTCATTTTTTATTACATGGAGAATTTTTACAAGCGTCACGTTATAATATTTTAATATATTTTCTACCTTTTCTTTTATATGTAGTATTTGCATCAATTCAGATGTATATTTTTAATAGTAAAAAGTATGTTATCAAATTTATATTTTCAAATGAAATTGGAATACTGATTTTAGTGTTTCTAATTATTTTTACTGTTTTAAGAAATATCCCTTATGAACCATTTATATATTTAGCTCCTCCTAAATAAAGACAATTTAATATAATAGGATAAAAATATAAAAATAAGATAATCCTTTTTTAGTATTTTGTTACTTTGTACCTTTGTTAAAGATTGCATACTGCATTTTTTAAACAAAAAACATAATATTAATTAAATGAGTAGATATACTATAACTACAGCACTTCCCTATGCAAATGGCCCTTTACATATAGGTCATTTATCAGGAGTATATATACCTGCGGACGTATATGCCCGATTTTTAAGAAGAAATGATCATGATGTTATATTAATAGGAGGGTCAGATGAACACGGAATTCCAATTACGATAAGAGCGAAAAAAGAAGGTGTTACTCCTCAAGATGTGGTAGATAGGTATCATGAATTAATGAAGCAAACATTTACGGAATTAGGAATTTCGTATGATAACTATTCGCGTACTACGGCTCCTATACACATTAAAACAGCTCAAGAATTTTTTTTAAAACTATACGAGGATGGAAAATTTATTGAAGAAGAAACAGAACAATATTTTGATGAAAAAGCAAATGAATTTTTAGCAGATCGATATATTGTAGGAACCTGTCCTAAATGTGGTAATACAAACGCATATGGAGATCAATGCGAAAAATGTGGTTCCACATTGAGTCCGGATGAACTAATCAATCCTCATTCCATGTTAAGTGGTGAGAAACCTATTTTGAAAAAGACGAAGCATTGGTATTTGCCTCTTAATGAATATCAAGAATTTATTTCCGATTGGATATTAAAAGGTCATAAAAAAGATTGGAAACCCAATGTTTACGGTCAAGTGAAATCATGGTTGGAAGAGGGACTTAAACCTCGTGCCATGACTCGAGATTTAGACTGGGGAGTGCCCGTGCCTTTAGAAGGAGAAAAAGGTAAAGTTCTATATGTTTGGTTTGATGCCCCGATAGGGTATATTTCCTCCACCAAAGAGTGGGCGGAAAGAACAGGAAAAGATTGGAAACCTTATTGGCAAGATAAAGAAACCAAGCTGATTCATTTTATTGCAAAAGATAATATTGTTTTTCATTGCATAATTTTTCCGTCTATGTTGAAAGCTCATGGGGATTATATATTACCGGACAATGTACCGGCTAATGAGTTTTTAAATTTAGAAAACGATAAAATATCAACCTCAAGAAATTGGGCGGTTTGGGCTCATGAATATCTTGCTGATTTTCCGGGAAAACAAGATTCTTTACGATATACTTTACTAGCCAATGCCCCTGAAACAAAAGATAATAATTTTACTTGGAAAGATTTTCAAACTAAAAATAATTCAGAATTAGTAGGAATTTTTGGTAATTTTATAAATAGGGTATCCGTTCTAATTAATAAATATTATGATGGAGAAATACCCGAAGTTGGAAATAACTTTCATTCCGAAGAATTAGAATATCTTTCTAAAATATCCAAAGAAATATCAACTTATTTATCTAACTACGAATTTAGGAACGGTTTAAGTTCTTTAATGAATTTAGCTCGTTTAGGTAATAAATTTTTACAAGAGCAAGAGCCGTGGAAAAAAATTAAAGATGAACCGGAAAAAGTAAAAGAAACTTTATACGTATCAGCTCAAATTGCTGCTTATCTCGGGGAATTATCTGAGCCATTTATACCTTTTTCTTCGCAAAAAATAATGAATGGTTTAAATTTAAATTATCATTCATGGAAAGATCTTGAATCAGGTAAAATCTTGTTACCTTCCGGAAGTAAAATAAATCTTATATCCCTTCTTTTCGATAAAATTGAAGATAAACAAATTGATTATCAAATTGAAAAATTAGAAAATTCAAAAAAACAAAATGCTTCTCTAAATAATAACCGGGCAGAACCTCAAAAAGATAATATCACATTTGATGAATTTGATAAGATTGATTTAAGAATAGGTACCATATTGGAAGCCAAAAAGGTTGAAAAAGCTGATAAATTACTGCAATTTAAAGTAGATACAGGAATAGATGTTCGAACCATTGTATCGGGAATTGCAGAAAGCTTTACTCCTGAAGAATTAGTTGGTAAGCAGGTTACCGTACTTGTTAATTTAGCTCCCAGAAAAATACGCGGCATTGAAAGTCAAGGGATGTTACTTTTATCAAAGAATGTAGATGGAAAATTTTCATTTATAACCCCTGATGATATCATTGAAAATGGTGTATCTGTAAAATAATTTCAGATTTTTTAAATAATATAAAAACCCCTTTATTTTTGGGGTTTTTGTTTTATAATTAATTAAATTATATGTAAATAAAATAATGATATTTATTTATATATTATAATAAACTATTAATTGGTATAGTTTTTGTATTTTTTATTTTAAATTTTAACACTAAAAATTATGGAATACTTATTTAATTCAATTTCTGAATTTATTACCCCTGAAGTAATAACCAATATTTCCAAAATTTCAAAGGAAAAAGAATCAAATATTATTCAAGCCCTTCATACTACAACAGCTAGTTTACTTGAATTAATTTTAGAGAAAGGAGAGCAAAAAAAGCTAGAATCCATGTGTAAAAGTATTGGAAAGATGAATATATTATTTAGTGTTTCAAATTTATTTTTGGATCCAACGAATTTAAAAAAGCAATGTGCAAGTTCTAAATTTTTGATTTTTTTACTTAAAGATCGATTAGAAGAATATTATTCCTTGATTGCCTCTTCTTCTCAAATATCTTTATTAAATTCTAAAATTATAGTAAACAAACTGGGCTTATTAATATCTGCTTTTCTAGGTGAAAAAATAATTTCTAATATTAGTTTTGTTACTATATTAAATCAACTGCAAGATGAAAGAAATGATTATCAGGTATATATACCTTTTGAGATGTCTAAAGTTATAGAGGAATATAATTTTAAAGCCTATTTGCAACAAAAATTTTGGATGTCATTTTTTTGATGATGTAATCTCTAAATTAATTTATTGACTTTTATAAATTTTGATATAATTCTATACATTATATAAGTTTTACATTATCTTATCCAATATCTATAGTGCAAATGCTCTTATTAAGCTTTGTTTAACTGTAAGAATTTAGTTTATGAATTATATAGTTTTATTGAACTAAATTACAGCGAAAAGCCTTTTATGTATTAGATAAATTTATAAATATAAATCCGGGAGTTATAACATCAATAGTAAATAAGACCATGGTTATAAAACTTTCAATTGGTTTAAGTAAGTAATACAATAAATGAAAAAATACTAACTATTGTTTACGGTTGGGAATAAATATTGCATTATATAATAAATTAATACATTTGATATATAAAAAATATTTATGCATCATACCATTGCATTTTACAATGTTGAAAATTTATATGAATCCGGAAGTAAAAAAAATATTGGCGATTTACCTTTTCAGGGTAGTCGTTCCTGGAACATTTCAAGATATAAAAATAAATTAGCTAAAATAGCCAAAACTATTAGTCGTATAGGAGAAGAAGAAACTCAAAAGTTACCAACGTTTTTTGGTTTATGTGAAATTGAAAATAAAAAGGTGATAGATGAACTTCTTGAAGAATTTCCTTTTAAAGCTAATTATGGGTATGTTCATAAAGACTCATTGGATGAAAGAGGTATAGATACTGCTTTTTTTTACAATAAAGAATTCTTTACTATTAAAGATTCAGAATTTATAAGAATTCCTATATTTAATAGTGATGGTAGTAGAGATTATACAAGAGATATTACGTATGCAAAGGGAAAGCTAGAAAATATTACCATTCATTTTTTTGTATTGCATTTACCCTCTAAACGAGAAAATAATATTAATGTATCTAAACGTATTCATATTCTTCACGAATTAAGAAAAAAAATTAATGAAATTTTTGATAAAGATATCTTAGCAAATATTATTATAATGGGTGATTTTAATGAAGATCCTACCACCACCTATTTATATCAACAGCTTTGGAATAAAAAAACGATACAAGAATTAAAAGAACGTGAATTATATAATCCTTTTGAGAATTTATATAAAAGAGATTTATACAGTACTTTTCATGAAGGAAAAGGGATGCTTTTTGATCAAATTATTTTTTCAAAATCTTTTTTCGATGAAAACAGCAAACTCAGATATTCAAATTCCAATGTATTTAATCCTCCATTTCTTCAAAATCCGGATAGGGAAAAATTAGGAACCCCTTGGCGGACCTATACAGGAAGTAGATATTTAGGGGGGTATAGTGACCACTTTCCTGTATATGCTATTATTGAAAATATAAAGTAAAAATAAGATTTTATATCTTAAACTTTAAAATATTTCTTTTTCAACATATAGATAATATCTTTTTGAGTAATGAATATTTCATCAATAAGGGTATCTGACTCATTCATTACCGGTTTGTCTTTAGGAATATCATTCGAATCTAATAACATAGATCCATTACCTGTAAGCAGCCAAGTAGGATTTAATTCCGGAAACGTATGTAAAATTTTTTCAATAGTATCTGTATGTAAACCCGACTTGTTCCTTCTAGCCCTTCCGATAAGTCCAACAGATAAATTTGCTAACTTAGTTAGTTTGTTATCATTTAGGTTTTTATAAACCATAAAATCTAGTAATCTGTCAATAGTAGTTTTATGTTTATTTTCCATAATTTAACGAATAAAATAATGAATATATAAAAAATAAGGTATGTTTATTAATAGTACAAAATTAAAAAAAAAGTTTTATATTGATAATTTTCAAGATTAAATATTTATATTTACAATTAAAATAGTTGTGTAACTGCTTCAATATATGATACAAAAAGATTTTTTAGAGAACATTATCGAAATTTTTAAACAGAATGATAAATTTGAATATGTTGACTTTAAAGTTGATATAAATCAAAATACTATTAAAATTATATATCTAATAGAACCCAAATATTATATTTTATTTAAAGATGAAAATTATTTCATTGAAAAAAAAGATAACGAAAAATACACTATTTCAGGAGAAGCAGTTCCCGGCAGATTTTCAATGCATGAAGATTTCATTATAGATTCAATTGCTAACGTATATATAAAAATAGAAAAATGGTTGGAAGTTATTTGGAATGAAATTTCATTAGCTTCACCATTAGGTCTTTTGGCAGAAGAACAAGAACAAATAGATAAAATTTGTGAAAAATTTGATGAATATGATGATTATTTCAATACGGAAGAAATTATAAGAATTAAACAAAAACTTAAACTCCTTAGAAAAAAGCTTGAAGAAGAAATAACATCTATTGTTGATGACGAAGAGATTAGCAGATTGGAAATTCAAAAAATGAATAAGAATTTTGATACATTGGAACAAATACTTCCTTCACTAAAAAAGAAAGGGTGGGTGAGAAGCTTGACCGGTAGAGTATTCCATAATATGAAAAGGTTATTGGATCTTAGACAAAAATTAATATTGGATTCCTTCAATAAGCATAAAGAAGAATAGAAAGTTAATTTATCTATTAGTAATTTTTATAATGCTATTATAAATTTCTATATGGAAAAAAATCTATTAAATTAAGATTCAAGGATAAAATATATAGTTAAAATTTTCTAAAATTTTATACACATAATTTTATAATAATTTTAACATTGCTCATTTTTTGTCTCTTTTTGTTGTATAATTGCTTAATAATCAAATAAATATTTTTTTTTCAGTATTGAAAATATATAGTTTTTTGTCAATAATTGATTAAATGAATTTAAGCGGTTTTGGATATTAGAAAAAAATCTATAACTTTGTAATCAAATAAATGAGGCTAAGGAAAATAAAGATTAACGTAAAGAAATTAAAAACTAAATAGAATATAACATAATATAAAGATATAAACACTAAAAACTAAAAATTATTAATTTAACACTAAAGCTTAACACACTTTAACACTAATAACTTTATTAGAATTAATTAATTAACGCTTTTAACACTAAAATTATTAATTAACACTAAGACTTAACACACACACACTTTAACACTAAAAGCTTAGAAGAATTATTAATTAATTAACACTAAAACTCAATTTTGAAATTGAAAGATCATAATTGATTGAGTATTTATTAGAAAAGTCATCTTTTTAACACAAAAAGGTGACTTTTTGCTTTGCAATATACATATAATAAATTAAATGATATTTATTTTTTTATAAAATTTATAAAAAAACAGACTATTAAAATAGCCTGTTTAAATATATTATTAAGAATGAGATTAATACATTATATCATTATATATACTACAATGTTTTAACTTATTTTTTAGCTTCCTTTTCTTCTGATTCTTTTTTCAGTATTGCATCAAACTTTTCTAAAGTTACAGTTTTTTCTTTTTTCTGAATTTTTGAATCAAAAATTTTGAATAATTCTTGTTGAATTAAGTTGCCGGAAGATTGACGAACATGTTCTTCATTTTTCATTGCATTCGCAACATATTTGTCTAACTCTGAATCAGGAATATCTACATATCCATACATTGCAAATTGTTGTTTCATTTGATTTTTAGTGAATTCAACCAAATCATTATATTGTACGCTTATCTGATTATCTGAAAGAATTTGACCTTCAATTAATTGATAACGTAAAGCTTTTGCAGATTTTTCATATTCTACATCCGCTTCTTCGTCGGTCATTGGTTCTTTGGACTTGCTTTTAATGAATTTTTTCAAAAATTCAGTCGGTAAATCGAATTGTATAGTATCTAATAACCATTCAACAGAATCATTCATGAATTTAGTATCAGATTCCTTTTTATAGTAATTTTCGATTTCTTCTTTAATTTTAGCTCTTAATTCTTCTTCGCTCTTAATTTTATCTTTACCGTAAACTTTATCAAAAAGATCTTGATTTAATTCCGCTTTTGTTCTAATAGAAGTTTTTTCAACAGTAATTTTTAAATTGGCATTAAAGTGATGAGCATCTTCATGGGAAAGCCCAAAGAAATGTTGAAGTTGATGTACATCATTAAATAAATCTTGAGCCTTGATAGTAATTACATCACCTTTTTTCTTACCTAAAAAAGAATCTTTATTCTTTAAATCGTCTACCATAAAAGTTATAGTAGTATTTACACCACCTTCTACAGGGTTTCCTTCAGCATCAATTTCTTCTACTTCTCCTACAAAATTTCCACCTTCTTCAATAGCGTCGGCATCTACAACTTCTCCAAATTGAGTTTGCATTCTAGCAACAGTGTCATCAATTTCTTTTTCAGTAGCCTCAATTTTATAATAAGGGATTTTAGCTTTTGAAAGATCAACTTTGAATTCAGGAGCTAATCCTAATTCAAATTCAAAGGTCATATCTTGAGCATTTTTATCCAATTCATTATTTTCTTTAGGCAAAGGTTGCCCTAAAATGGATAATTTGTTTTCAGAAATGAAGTTACTTAAAGCATCATTTAAAACTTTGTTGATTTCTTCAAAAGTTACCGCACCTTCATATTGTTTTTTAACAATACTCATCGGAGCTTTTCCTTTTCTGAAGCCAGGCATATTCAGCTTTTTACGATAATCATTAAGTGATTTCTCAACGTTGGGTTTATAATCTTCCGGCTTAATGGTGATTTTAACAATAGTATTTAAATCATCTATTTTGTTTTGTGTAACGTTCATTTATATTCTAATTTATAAGCGGGCAAATTTACAAAAACTATTTAAAAAAAGGAAATATTTTAATACTAAGGATAAAATTGAAATCATATTTAATTCTCAATAAATCTGTCATTTATCAAAATTATACTTCCTAGATTTTATGTATTTTTTTAAGTAATTAATAAAAAATGTTTAATATGTTATTGTTTACTATTGTATAAATAAATGGTTCATAAAGATAAACATGAATATTAAATTATACAGTTTTATAAATGGTTTAAACAAAATTTATTTAGATAAAAAAAAAATCTGATCAATCACTTAATTTTAAAAAAGAAAATATAGTTTTACTATCAAAATATACAATTAGTTAATTAAATACCGGTCCATAGACTAATTTCATAAAGTTTATAATGTATATAAAAATTGTGTATGATGTTGATATGATTTATATTTGCTATTCATAATAATAATCAAGCTTTGAAAAAAAGTAAACGATTACATACCTCCAATCCATCATTATCTACTACAGTAAATTTTTTATTTGAAGATAAAAAAGCTTCTTATATTATAAATAATGAAAAAAAAATTATACATTATGAAAATTTAGTGAACCAAGTAGATAAAGAAACCCTAACACATAAACTCTTAAAAAATAATTTTTTTAATACCAAGTGTAATTTTTTAGACATTACACTATTAAATGACAAATTTACCCTTATTCCCAATGAATTTTTTGAAGAAAGAACTGCAGAAAAGTTTTTAAATCTTAATGTTCCGCATTTAGAAAATTTAGGAATACGATTTAATTTAATACCCAATTTTGATTTAGTTTTAGTTTTTTATTATCCCGAAATAATTGAAACTCTTTTTACCTCTTATTCCGAAAAAATAAGAATTTCTCATACGGGATTTAAATTTTTATCAAAAATTAACAAAAACCTTTACAGTAATGGTTTTTTTATACACATTTACGATCATTATTTTGAGATATCCATTATAGAAAATCAAAAATTAATTTTATATAATATATATCCATACAAAAAAGTTGAGGATATAGAATATTTTTTGAAATTTATTGCAAACACTTTATCCCAAAATCTTTCAACCCATATATTATATTATTACCATATACCGCACCATCTGAATGCAATAAAAAAATTTAAAAAGCTTTTTCAAAAGGTAGTACCCGGTGATGAAAACACTTTTAAAAGAGAAAATTATACACTATTAGATATATGATACGAATTATATCAGGAAAATTAAAGGGAAAGAAGATTTCAGCCCCCAAACATTTTGATGTTAGACCCACAACTGATTTTGCGAAAGAAGCATTAATTAGCATTATTTCCAATAGATATATGATATCGGATATTTCAGTGCTCGATTTATTTTCCGGGATTGGTTCAATAGATTATGAATTTGCTTCACGTGGTTGTAAAGATATAACCTCGGTAGAATTGAACGGAAAGCATGTTAAATTTATTCAAGATACCATTAAACTCTTAGGAATAAATGAAGTAAATGTGATAAAACAAAATGTTTTTAGTTTTTTAGAAAAACAAAGCTATAAAAAATATGATCTCATATTTGCAGATCCCCCTTTCGATTTAGAAGATAAACAATACGAAAATTTAATAAAATCTGTATTTGAGAATCATTTTTTATCCGAACAAGGCGAATTTATTTTAGAACATAATACAAGAAAAGATTTTTCCGAATTTCCAAATTTTACCGAATCCAGAAAATACGGTAATGTTCGATTTTCTTTTTTTAGTTTATCTCAAGAATAACCAATAATACATGTTTATACGAATTATCTTAATTATAGAAGATTTAAGTTTTTATAATTAAAAATTTTAAAAATTCATAAAGGATAAATTTGTTTCAATTTCTTTTCTAATCATTTAAAATTTTAAAATGATCTCGTTCTTCTAAAAAATTATACTGAGATCTCCATTTCTTTATTTCATCTAGTGATATAGTGTGACTATAAATTGCATTACGGTTATTTGTTAAATTTAACTTTTTACCAACGGGTGTGTAAATAGATGAATGACCAATGTAATTGAGCCCGGTTGGTTCGGAACCGATTCTGTTTACTCCGCAAACATAACATAAATTTTCAATGGCACGAGCTTTCAATAATGTATCCCAAGTATCTATACGTGAATCCGGCCAATTAGCAACATTTATCAATAAATCATAATACTCCGTATTTCTGAACCAAACCGGAAAACGCAGATCAAAGCAAATCATTGGACAAATTTTCCATCCTCTATAGGAAAAAACAACGCGCTTATTTCCCGATTTATAAGATCGATTTTCTCCTCCGTATGAAAATAAATGTCGCTTATCATAATACGTTACTATTTTTCCTTCAGCAACAAAGATAAATCGGTTATAAAAATTGCCATTATCTTCAATTACTAAACTTCCACAAATAGCGGTGTGTTTTTTTAAAGAAATTTCAATCATCCACTTTATTGTTCTACCGTCCATTTTTTCAGCGATTTTAGTAGGATTAAGACTGAAACCGGAATTAAACATTTCAGGTAAAATAATAAGATCCGATGAAGTTAAATCTTCTAAAAGTAATGATAAAAAAGAAAGATTTTCAGAACAATTTTCCCACTGAGGAGAATATTCGATTAAATTGACAAATAAATCATTAGTAATCATACTATAAATTTTACAAAAACGTATCTTTTTTAATACTAATAAATACTTTAACCCAATTTATAAAATATATTTAACATTAATATTTAAGAATCAAATTAGTAATATTAAAAAATAGTCTAAGCATAACCTAAAAAATTTATTGATCCTATATTCAATTACCGCGAAATTTTAATATCTAACTGCATGGATTATTAGATTTTATTCTTTTATAATACAAATCTACGAATTTATTAATTTTTAAAGATAAATTTAAGTTGTAAGTTGTGAATTAAATTAATAACTTTGAATAAATTTTATTAGTATGAGCACAAAAATTGATTATATCCCTTATAAAGTAAAGGATATCTCACTGGCCGATTGGGGAAGAATGGAAATTGAATTAGCGGAAGCAGAAATGCCCGGATTAATGGCCTTACGTAAAGAATATAAAGACGAACAGCCTTTGAAAGGTGCAAGGATAGCCGGTTGTCTTCATATGACTATACAAACCGCTGTTTTAATTGAAACTTTGCAAGCATTAGGAGCTGAAGTTTCTTGGAGCTCATGTAATATTTTTTCTACTCAAGATCACGCAGCAGCCGCTATAGCAGCTAAAGGAACATCTGTATATGCTTGGAAGGGAATGAATGAAGACGAATTTAACTGGTGTATTGAACAAACACTTTTCTTTGGTGAAGATAAAAAACCGTTAAACATGATTTTAGATGATGGAGGAGATTTAACAAATATGGTTTTAGATAAATATCCCGAGTTAGTACCGGGAATTAAAGGTTTATCAGAAGAAACTACTACAGGGGTACATCGTTTGCACGAAAGAGTAAAAAACGGTACGTTGTTATTACCGGCCATCAATATAAATGATTCCGTTACCAAGTCTAAATTTGATAATAAATACGGATGTAAAGAATCTGCTGTTGATGCAGTACGCAGGGCAACAGATTTAATGATTGCGGGAAAAGTAGTTGTAGTTGCAGGATATGGTGATGTAGGAAAAGGTTCAGCTGCTTCATTTAGAGGAGCAGGAGCCAGAGTAATAGTTACTGAAATCGACCCGATTTGTGCCTTACAAGCCGCAATGGATGGATATGAAGTTAAAAAGATGGATTATGCCATTACCAAAGCTGATATTGTAATTACTTGTACTGGAAATTGCGATATTATTCAAAGTAAGCATTTCGAGAGAATGAAAGATAAAACCGTAGTTTGTAATATAGGACATTTCGATAATGAAATTGATATGGCCTGGTTAAATGCCAACTATGGATCTACAAAGGTTACTATTAAGCCGCAAGTAGATAAATATACGATCAATGGTAAAGATATTATTGTTCTTGCCGAAGGTCGATTAGTAAATTTAGGTTGTGCAACCGGTCATCCAAGTTTTGTGATGAGTAATTCTTTCTGCAATCAAACGCTGGCTCAAATAGAATTATGGCACAATTCAAATAACTATGAAAATAAAGTTTATACCTTGCCTAAACATTTAGACGAAAAAGTTGCCATGCTTCACCTGGCTAAAATAGGGGTTGAATTGGATACTCTTTCAGAAAAACAGGCAAAATATATTGGAGTTCCTGTTAAAGGACCATTTAAATCGGATGAATATAGATATTAATAAATTCATTACTACACTAATTATGATCCGGAATTTTTCCGGATTTTTTTTGCTTTTACTAATTATGTTTAGGGTTTATGTAAAGCATTATTTTAATTTAAACAAGTGCTTATCAATCCTTAAAATTTGAATAAATATTAAATTCTTTAATAAGAATACAAATTGTATTATTTAATTGGATATTTATCATTTTTAATTAAACTTTTTAAATGAATTATCTTTTAAACATACTAATTAGAAATACTAACTTTTATGAAGTAAAAAGATTAAAGTAAGATAAATAATAAAATTATTAATCTACAAGATTCATTTAATTTTTTGCATAAAAATTTAAAAGCTATACTTTTGCATTAAAAATTATAAGGATGTTAATATTAGTTATTAATGCGGGAAGTTCTTCTATTAAATATCAATTGCTTAACATGGATTCAAACTCCGTTATTGCTAAAGGATTGGTAGAAAGAATAGGTACGACTGGCGGAATTATTACACACAAATATCTGAAAAACGGCATTTCAGATAAAAAACAAATTCATCAAGAATTTCCTACACATGTTGAAGGAATGAAACTTATTGTTGAATTGTTAACAGCAAAAGATGTTGGAGTTATTAATGATCCATCAGAAATAAAAGGAGTAGGACACCGAATTGTACAAGGCGGAGGGAAATTTAACGTTCCGGTTTTAATTACTGATGAAGTAAAAAACGAAATTGATGAAATGAGTGCATTAGCACCCTTACATAATCCTGCTAACTTGTTAGGTATTGAAGTTGCGCAAAAATTTTTTCCAAATACCCCTCAAGTAGCTGTATTTGATACAGCATTCCATCTTACTATGCCACCTAAAGCATACAGATATGCAATTCCGAACCATTTTTACACAGATCACAAGATAAGATCTTACGGAGCGCATGGAACAAGTCATAAATACGTAAGAAGGCAGGCCGTAAATTACTTAAATAATCAAGAAGCTAAAATCATAACTATTCATTTAGGAAATGGATCAAGCATTACCGCTATTAATGAAAAAGGGGAAAGTATTGATACCTCAATGGGCTTTACCCCGCTTAATGGTTTAGTTATGGGAACTAGAAGTGGAGATATAGATCCATCCGTTCTTTTTTACATGGTTAGAGAATGCGGAGTAAAATTCGAGGAATTGGATGATCTGCTAAATAAAAAATCTGGAATGTTAGGTCTTACCGGAAAAAGCGATGCAAGAGATGTTGACGAGATGTATTTAAACGGTGATCCTAACGCTATTTTGTGTTTAGACTTGTATTCTTATAGAGTTAAGAAATACATAGGAGCGTATATAGCCGCTCTAAATGGTGTGGATGCGATTGCTTTTACAGCCGGAATCGGTGAAAATGATGCCCAATTGCGTTCATTAATTTGCAAAGACTTAGATTATTTAGGTATTAAATTGGATGAAAACAAGAATGTTGAATTGAGCGGGCCGGAAAAGGTAGAAGAAGTTCAGGCTTCCGATTCAAAAGTTAAAATAATGATAATACCTACTAATGAAGAATTAGAAATAGCTAATGAAACTTTGAACATTTTAAAGAAAATGTAAATAGTAAAGATATAAGATAATAAAACAAAAGCTGCAAATTATTGCAGCTTTTGTTTTTTGTTGAGTATAATTTACCTATTTTGTATAAACAACTTCTACATTTTGTTGTTGAGGAAGAGTTTTAGATCTCACCTCATCAGGAGCTATATGAGCATTTGTTTTACCTTTATTTTCTGCAATACCAAAAGTTAACCAATATGGAAGGATACATACTAAAAAAGTAAGACACCAAAAACCTATAAAGGCAATTAATAAAAATAAAATAAATCCTATAAATTTCACAAATGGCCAAGCGCCTATATAAAGCAATGTTACCATAATACAATTATTATATATTGTTTTGCTCAAATGTAATAATTAATTTTAATCAAAACAAAAAATAATTCAGGTTATTATAGCTCAACTTATCAAAAAATTATTTTGAAAGATGAATTGCTCTGTTAGTATCAAGTATGGCCTTATTATTTTTATATTCAATCCATTTTTGCCCCTGTCTTTTTCTCATAAAATTATCGTAATTCCTTTTAATGAAAATATTCAATACAGCATTAGCAAAATTTGCAGGTCTTTTAGCCAAAGATCGTAAACTCATTGAAAAACTCGGAGTTAAGTATTGCATATAGTGCCACCAACCCTCAGGCATGTATAGCATTTCACCATGAGATAAATGAGCCTTATATGGAGTAATGTATTTTAATCCGGGCCATTTATCAAAATCCGGATTATCAAAATCTATGTCTTCTCTGCAAATAGTAGCATATGGTATTTTATACATATACTTCGTATCTTGAGGCTTCATCAATATGCATTGTTTTTCACCTGCAAAATGAAAATGTAAAATATTGGCTAAATCTATATCAAAATGCATAAAAACATTGGAACCCGCACCTCCGAAAAACAACATAGGTAAATTTTTAAATAAATTTAGACCTAAGTCCGGAAACTTAAAATCGTCTTGCATGGCCGGTACTTGTTTCAATATATTAAATAAAAATATTCTTAAATCAGTCGGGCCTTTTTGAAGTAAATCAATATAGTCGGACATTTTCATTCTGGCGTCCGGTTCATTTACTTTTTTGTCAGCACTAACCGGATCATTATTATATAGAGGGACAATTTTATCACCTGCAACTTTTTTTATATAGTCAAAATTCCACTTTTTATAAGCAGGCCAATCTTCAGTCAGTTTTTCAATTACAACCGGTTTTTGTGGTTTATAATATTGATTATAAAAATCTTCTTTGGATATTTTTTCAACTCGATCAATAGGTTTATAAGTAAACATAGGTTAAAGGTTTATAGTTTTTTATAGTATCATGAATTCATAAGATCTTCTAATTCTTCAATTTCGATAGGTATATTTCTCATTAAATTATGAGGATTTCCATTCGATTGAATCACTACATTATCTTCTATTCTAATCCCGAATCCTTCCTCAGGAATATAAATACCCGGTTCAACGGTAAATACCATATTAGGTACAAATGATTCCGTCAGTATACCATAATCGTGTGTATCAAGGCCCAAATGATGTGAGTTTCCATGCATAAAATATTTCTTATAAGCGGGCCATTTCGGGTCTTGATTTCTAACTTCTTCTGTTGTTAAGAGATTTAACTTTAACAATTCTTCCGTCATTATATTGCCCACTTCTTCATGGTAACTGTACCAATTATTACCCGTAATTAAAAGCTTAGTAGATTCATTTTTAACATTTAGTACCGATTGATATACTTCTTTTTGTCGGGGTGTAAATTTTCCGTTCACGGGAAGAGTACGTGTCATATCAGAAGAATAATTGGCATATTCGGCCCCCACGTCCAACAAAACAACATCTCCGTCTTTACATTCTTTATTATTTAATATATAATGCAAAACATTGCTGTTTTTACCGGAAGCTATAATTGGTGTATAAGCCCAGCCTTTAGAACGGTTTTTAATAAATTCATAAATTAACTCCGCTTCAATTTCATATTCCCAAACACCCGGTTTAATAAAAGGAAGAATCCTTCTAAACCCTTTTTCCGTTATATCACAGGCTTGTTGAATAGCGTTTATCTCTTCAGGTTCTTTAATTGAGCGTAGGTGTTGTAAGATGGGATTGCTTCGTAAATAACAATGACCTCTGTATTTATTTTGTAATTTTTTTATGAATCTGTCTTCTCGGGTTTCAACAACTTTTTCGGCTCTATAATGTTCATTTATATTTATATATATATTATCCATTTGAACAATAACCATTTCAAGAATTTTATCAAAATCTTGTAACCAATACACATTTTTAATTCCTGAAACCTCAGTTGCTTGCTCTTTAGAATATTTTTCTCCTTCCCAAATGGCAATATGTTCATTAGTTTCCCGTAAAAAAAGCATTTCTCTATGTTCCTCTAAATAAGCATAGGGACATAATACTAAAATTGATTCTTCTTGATCTATTCCCGAAAGATAAAATAAATCTCGTTGCTGTTGAAAAGGGAGAGTACTGTCTGCACTGATAGGATAAATATCATTACTGTTGAATATTGCAACTGATTTTGGGGCCATTCTTTGGACAAATTTTTTTCTATTTTTAATAAATAAATCTTTGTCTAAAGCATTATATCTGGTATTCATTTAACTAATTTTTATTTATCAAAAATAACAATAATACTTCAACTCTTTATAATTTTAAAAAAGTTAAAAAAGCTTTTTTAGATTATTTACTTTATTGTTATATAGATAAATTTATTATTACAAAAGAGCATATAAATGCATTATTAATAAAATGAAAGGCTATTTTTCTAAATATTATCAATAATCATTGAATAGTCTAATTGTTAATTATTAAAAGTTAAATTAGGTTTTTCTTTTTTTCATGTATTTAAAGGCAAAAAATGTGTGTACAATCATCTTTAAATTTTGTATTATGTCATTTATAATACGATTGGAAGTTGTAAATAAAAAGTGTAAATATTGTTAATTCATTAATTGTTAAATTTACTCTTTGGCTATATTGATCACTTTGGGTACGAATTCATATAATAATTAATGGGTTTAACTTATTTTTATATATCTTTATTATAAATCTTATGATGGTATGCATCATCGGTTGACATCCCTTTGAATCCTTCTATGGTAATAATGTTTACTTATAATGAATAGATATGGCTAAATATATCTTTCATGGCAATTTATTTTTATGTTTTTAGTTTTAATAGTATCATTAATTAGTTAAATAATTTTTACATTATTACCCTATCTTATTACCTCTAATTCGTCAGATCCTTCGGGTATATGGAAACTGAATAAATAACATCCATTAATTTCGTGCTTATCTTCTTTATCAATTGCTTTAAAATAAAAAACAGAAAAAGAAAGATATTTTTTTTCATTTTTTAATCTCTTTTATAAACTTCAGTCATTTTATTATCCATAAAGTCTGGTGATTGAAAATAATATTTTTTATCCTTAATAAACAGGGTAAAGATAAAATCGCCTTGTGTTTGTTCTTTTGCTAATCCTTGGTAGGCGCAAATATTGTCATCGTCTTTTAGGAATAATGGTAAATCATAATCAAGCGTATTGAGTTTAATCTTAGTATCACTAATAGTAACAGTTAAATTAGTGGAAAAATAATGACCATTAAAATCTTTTAAGGTAGTTGGTTGATATTGCGAAATAGTGTTAATTGCTGTTTGATAATGTTGTTTGTACCGTTCTTCTAACTCAGGATGTTGTTCGACTAATGCTTCGGTGACAAAGTCCCCTATAAAGTATCGAGAATTTTTAGGATCTCGATAAGAATATAGTTGTGATTGTTCAGTGTGCTTATCGGTAAGTAAAAACCATGACTGCGAACCTAACAGGATATCATAAAGTTTATTATTTTTCGTTAATTCAGCTTTAATATAGATACCATCAGGGGTAAAACCATAGAAATGTTCAAAATTAACATCATCAGGTAAGTACTCTTCGTGCTTATTTTGAGTAATTTCGAGAATATTGTCTGCACTTAAATTCCAATCTAAACACATTTGATAATAAATTAGATTTCGAAATTTTAAATCATGGCATGACTTAGCAATATTGGTTATCTCATCTTGCGCTTTACAAGAGAAAATTATTAATAAGCTTGTTATCAGTATTAAAAATTTATTCATTATTTTACTCTTAAACTGTTAAATTTTTTATATAATTAATGCCAATAATTCATCATTTTTTTATATACATCTTTTCCTTCATTTGGATCTTTTGCACATAAATCTTCGTGACATTTTACATCATCTATTGTTAAATTATAGTGTTCTAAAAGAAATTTAACTAAACAAGATAATGACTTAGCTTGCTCTTCTGTTACCTCCTGCCAATAGCCGTGAGGTAAATTTCCATTAGCTCCAACTCTTTTTTTTCCATCAGAGGTATATGAATAACCACATACCTCAATTCCTATTGAATTATGATTTCCCCAATTATTGTCTTTAGTGATTTTATATTGTCCTCTCCCCATATGAGTTCCTTTTTTATATATGCTGATAGCATGATAAATTGTTCCATCTGTATTTTTAGCATTATCTATTACAAAGTGAGCGCCATATTTATTAGTATTCATATGAGATAAAGTTCCAGCAGCTACTCCACCCGCAGTTCTATGTAATACGATGATTTTAACTTCTGTCATATTGGAACCATTATTACAACTTGCTATTTTATTTTTTTCTACTTTACCTCCAGAAATAAATCCTTCAGAATCAATTTTTAATTTTGAACAAAAACAAC
This sequence comes from Apibacter sp. ESL0432, assembly GCF_019469225.1. NCBI lineage: Bacteria > Pseudomonadati > Bacteroidota > Flavobacteriia > Flavobacteriales > Weeksellaceae > Apibacter > Apibacter sp. ESL0432. The sequence continues at coordinate 1,038,179 of NZ_CP048266.1, forward strand.
TTGATAAATTATAAAGTGTAAAATATTCTTTTTCTTCATTTAAAAAATCATAATACCTTGCCCCCTTAACCGCATCGAATTCACCTGTAAGAATACCTTTAAAATTTACCTTAGTTGCGTTGGTATCTTTTATTTCTGTTCTTATGGTCAAATGAGTACTTTTATTTTCAAGACTATTTAATTTATCTACTAATTCCTGATACTTTTCATCATCTTTAGGACGAATTTCAATCTCTTGGATATACTCAATTTTCTCATCAATAGTAAATTGTAGTTCGGTTTTTTCAACTCCATTCACTAAAAAGGAAATAGATTTTTGTGGATATAAGTTAAGCTCATTACCTTTTTTTTCCATTTCACGAATGCTAATAACCAAAGATCCTTTAGGGGGCTTACCGTAACATTTAACTACAAGATAAATTTTGTCACCCAAACGGGCTTGATTTAATTTTAAATAGGTATATTCATTTGGTTTATTCGGGGCATTTACTTTTTTTGCAAAATAGGCATCCGTTACATTAATATCAAAATCAGATTGATGTAACAAATCATAAACAATTTGGTTAGGATTGGCTGAATAAGAATCCACTATTTCGGATTGATCGTTAGGGGATTTTATATTTTCTGTCGGAAGGCTTTCGTTTTCCATTATAGGATGTTTAAGTTGTTATGTTTATTTTTTTATTTATTGTTTACTTACCACCGTTCATATTTATGAGGGTGATAAGCATAATAATCGTTTGTTTACTACACAATCTTTAATTCAATTCATCAATTTCTTTATCCACAAATTTGCGTTCGACAAGCTCACCGTCTTTATAGGTTTCTGTGTACAAAAGTTTGCCTTTTTTAGCAGAAAATAGATCGATAGGACAACCTATTTTCCTTTGATAATCTAATTTATAAAACTTCCAAATTCCAATCGGTAACCCTTTATGGTAATTTGCTTCAAGATAAGTATAACGGTGAGAATAAGTATAATAACCGTTCGGTTTCTTCTCAATCCATAAACCTTCACGGGTATGATTTTCGACTAATCCTTGTTCTTCTTCATTTTGGAAAAATCCGTTTTGATCGTAATATCGAATAAATTTGCCTTCAGTCGAAATTTGGAATTTTTCATAACGGATAAAGTTAACGTATTCAACATCAATATCAAAGTATTTAATGTGAATAATTCCTTCTCTGTCAATATATAGACGTTTCCTATCAAAATTGGCATCAATATAAGCATTTAGGGAATCTAAGATGTTTCCTTGACTATCCATAACCACTAATTGTAATTTAGTGTAGGGTTTTACATTTGGTTTTTGTGAAGTAGGAACATCTTCACTAAAAAGGAATACTAAGTTTTGGTTATTTGATAAATTAATTTTCCATAATGGATATAATATTTCTTTATAGTTGTAATATATACTTGATTGGTTTTTTATAAACGGGTAGGGAAAAAAGTTATCATAATAGATATTAGCCATATTAGCATTAGTATAAGTATAAGTAATACTATCGGTAAGTTTTAAATCTCGTTTTTTACCTTTATAAACATCATAAAACAAATCTGAATGATTATAAGCTAAATCTATAGGTGTTTTATACCATGTATTGCTTGGATAATCGTATTTTTTCCAATTTGCTGGGAATTGGACGTCAATTAACTCTTTAGTTCCGAAAGGTAAAGTAATTACGGGAATTGAATTCTTCTTTTTCGAATCTGAAAAATCCTGAGATTTTATGCCTTGACAAGAACATAGAAAAATAACTAAAAGTAAAAGGTAATTTTTTTTCATTACAATAATTCCTTAGATAATTGAATGAACATAATCTCTAGTAAAATTAACATACTTTGCATTATAAACAGAAGAATGTAAATGATCTTCATGTCCCTCCATATAAATTGAGTGATTAATTTTTGGATACCAATTGTTTTTCCCTACACCATGTCTTAACAAACCATAGTTTCTCATGCAATTAACAAATGCATTTTGTTGTTTAAGATTTTCCAAATAACCGGTATCAACAGCAATTCCATCAACATGTTCATAACTTGGATAACAAGATCCATCTTTATACGAAAATCCACCGCTATCAATATAAATTTCACTCATTGATTTAGTTTGATTTAACTGAGCTAAAGCGCCCAAAAATGCTGCGTAAAATGCCGGATTGGCGTATCGCCTTCTTGTATTTTTAAATGCAAAGGTAATAACAAAGCTACCGTCTGGACTTTCATAATTTAAAGCTCTAAAAGCTTCACTACCTATGCCCGGATCTTCAAGAATATCGGCAAAAACCAGTTCTACATTATTTTCTTTGTTTTTATACCACATTTCTTTTTTAGAAGTAAATCTACTTGGGGTAGCAAGTACACCATTCTCATATATTTCAAGAGTTTGTGCATCTATTCTTTCATTCGCATTTATATTTTCTGAATGATCAATGGTATCAATAAGATTTCCTTTATCTTCATCTTTTGGAATATTAATTGATCTTATTTTTGATTTAACAGTTATTTTATTGGACTCACACACAAAATGTTCGTTATCATTTTTATCATAATAAAAATAACAAACCTTAGAGTTAACGCTGTTATTTAGTTCACCTATCGGCTTTCTGGTATTAGGTAAGGTTCTTATCGGTAAAAAATTAAATAAATTATCTTTGTGATAAATTTCTAGAAAATGTCTATTTACTACTCTAAATTGTTGCTTATCGGTTGATAAAAAAAGTCCCCCTTTGCTTCTCTCTTTGTTATCGTTACCATACGCACATTTATCTTTTTCTAGTTGTACCGACACTTTTATCGTACCATTGGCATCTTTCAAACGGTTTGCCCAATTATCAAAAGCGGGACGGGTGCTAGGGCGCAGTTGCAATTTCACAATGGCACGGTGAGAATGATCGGCTAAGTTGGTATAAGGACAACTACCGCTATTATTATGTAAGGCATTTGTATTACCTACCACAGCCGTGATATTTCGAGCTGATACATATTGACGGGATTCATTAAACTGCATGACTTCAAGTACATTGGAGTTTCCAGTGAGTGCATTGCTTTGTAGTTGAACTTTTATCGATTTATTTGGCGTCAAATTTTGGGTTTCAATTACTAAATAAACCGTTTTTCCTAAAATAGAATCATATGTTAGCAAATTATTTTCTCCGTCTCGTTGAGGATGTAGTGAATCTATGGGTTCAAATGACACTTGATTTTTTTGTACTTTTTTTTTCGCAAAATATACACTGTATATCCTTTTTAACCCATCGTTTGGTGGGTTAACTGGGTTAACACTAACGGTTTGCCCTGTTTTGATAATGCTAACATTTGTACTTCCACTTTGAGATTGACCTGTACTGGTACTTGTTTGGGTACTGGAAGAAGAACTTGCAGCTTGTGAACTGCTGCACGAGGTGAAAAAGAGGCAGAAAAATAGAGCTATAATTAAAGCAGCATGAAAACGGCTGGTTCCATATTTACGATCCAACTGTTTTTGTAATTGTACGGCATGTTTTAATTGTTTATATTTCCTCATGGCGTAAAGTTTTAAGTTGATAGTTTATTTTTTTTTCATAGTGTTTTCCAAAGGTAAAATGAATGTCAAAGGAAGCGTCTTTTACCGTGCCTGATGAAGTAAGATTATAGTTTCCTTGATATTCTTCTAAGCAAGGAAGTGTCTTTTCAGATGAAATTTTAATACCTTTCAACGCAAAAAGTTTACGTAATCCGTCAAGGTCGGGCGTTTGGTGTAAACTACCGTTTATTTGGATATTGGTTGAATTTTTTTGCAGCGTTTCATTAATATAAAAAATGGTATTGGGTATCAATTGTGTATTCCTAACGATAGGATCTTGTTCATGAGCAAGCGGTAAATATAAGGAAATAGCAGGGTAGTAATTAAGGGTGAGTAAAACCCGTTGTTTATCTGTATATAAATTTCTATATTCCAAAAAATCTGTATTGTCTGTGTATTTTTTAGATAGTTGATCTAAAATTAATTTTGCTTTCTTTTGCACTTCGTTAAAGTTTGTAAGGTCGTGCAGAGTGCCTTGTGGTGAGATTATGATTTGCAAATCGGAAGTAATAAGATCTAATTTCTTATGTAATATCTTATCAGTTTCCGACATTCGAGTACTCCAATATTGATTCTTAAACGTTTCCCAACGTACTTTAAAAAACTCTTGTATAGAATAACGGGTGCAGTATATGAGTGCGGTTTGTACCTCACGTTCTTCGATACCATTAATACGGGTCAACTCTTCTTGTTGAAAGTCGTAATATCTTTGTGTTGTAGTTGGAAACGATCCTAAAATTATTTTAGATTTCTGCATGTATTTGGATATATTTTTCGAATAAAAAGGTAAATACCTCTACTTATTACCATGAGGTTTTTTTATTTTTCAAACTCACCGATTAAAAGCCGTCCCCCTCGATCTTCAGGATCTGGTTTATCATGAAATGATGCACGTAAAATGATAAATTTATCCTTATAAAATCCGACAGGTCTAGAAGCAGTAAACATGCCTTTTAACTCATACTTATTCCATGTTTGTCCATAGTCATATGAATATCGAATTGACGGGTTAATAGATGATAAAAGTTTATAGTCGCATACAAAATTTTTATATCGGTAAAAGTTATCATTTTTTGAATCAAGTGTGTATAACTCTTTTTCCTCTTCATTATAAAAAGTTGCAGATGTTTTTAACAAGTTAGCTTTACCCAAAACAAAAGTGTCATCTTGATATAGTAAGACATCATAGTTATTTTTGAAACTTTTGATGATTTGCTTGTTTTGGGTTTTAGGGTCATAACTAATGATCTGATTTTTTTGTAAAGTTAGAATGTTACCCTGTGCGGTTAAATAAAATGGCTGATTGTTTAAGTCGTCAGGCAAGGGGTATTCTTCTTCTCGATTCAATAAATTAATCAGTTTTAAATTGCCTCGATTGGAATATATGACATATTTACCGTTGAATTTTTTATAATCGATATCATCGGCAGATAAATACTCATCTATTTTAACCACTTTTAGACTCTTATGATCTAAAAGATATTGGGAAATTTTTTTACTGTTATCGGGTAATCTATTTTGAGCTTCTACTAATGAATAATCATTACTGGTATCAATCCATTTCATCTCTTGTTCGGGTAGCAATAATTCTTGATAACTTTTGCCCCGATCTTTCGATATAAGTATTACTGCTTGATACCCTCTTTGGATTGAATCGAAAGAGCGAAGACTTTTATTTCCGATTAAAATAATGGTGTTCTCATTGGGGGCTATAAATTCTTCAAAACGAAAAGCAGACATTGGGTCTAAGACAGTTGCTTGGTCGGTTAATTGGTATAATTGATTAAAATCGTATTTGGCTATCCATTTCATATTTCCTTGTTTAACGGGGTTACAACTTAATAAAGCAAAGCTTACTAAAATTGTTATCAGTATTTTTTTATTCAAAGGTATCATCCCATAAAATAATTTGTTTATACATTCTTTGTGCCGTGGCACTTGCAATTGACAGATAATTTAAATTTCGAGCCATAATAAGTGCCTGCCTCCATGTATGCCTACCTAACCACTCTTTCGCATCGGGGGTTGATATTATTTTTATTAAATCATCTGCCGGTAATTTTCCCATTTCTTCAGGATTATACGCATCGGGATGAGTGGCAAAAGCAAATTCTTGAAATCGATCATTATCTAATTCAATATCAGTATAATATTTTTCCATTTTTTCTGCACGAATTTTATTCAATTCAGCTCCGTCATACCAACAACCTATTTTTTCAAAAAATGAAGGTTCGAAATTATCATTAAAGTTATCTTCCAATATATCAAATGTAATCACATCATGTTCAGCTTTATAAGATTTACAAATCACTCCTTGTTCCATATATTCTTGCAACTTAAATCTTGCATCTTTCAACCAGCGTTGCCCTCTTAGGGTCAAAGTTGGCATTAAGACTTTAGAGAAGCGCACGCAATATTTATATCCGTAACTGGTAGCAGGAACTGGTTTATATGAACTACCATTTTTCTTAACTTCTGAGATTACGATCTTGTCCATCTCTTCGGTTAAACTTTTTGTCAACCAGTCATTAACAGAATTCTCGTGATCATGTTCATTGATTTCATGCATTTCTCCAAAATAATAAACCGGAGGCATATGATTGCATAAACTGTGACGTTTCATAAAATCTTCATATCTAAATTTATAAAATTCACAATTTCCATAATTTCCATTGTTGTAACTGATAATTACATTTCTATCACAGCCGGTTACAGTTATTTTGTTCACAGTAGGAATAGGGCTTGCTACGGCAGTATTCGGGGAAGGATTACAACTTATGTAGGATTCTTTAACTAAAACTCTTTGTTCCTGAATTACGGTTTTACCTAAATTTTGCCACGGCGATAAGTTGATTACACTTTGACAAGCGGGTTTTTTATCCCCCCATTTGGGATGATTACAAACACCTGAAAATTTCAGATTAATCATATTATTTCCGTCGCCTTCTGTAGCACAAATGCGATCTTGTAATAATATTTCGTTAGAAGTAACCTTTAGTTTTCCTTCTGACTGTGCGTACGGACAATGTAAGGTTGCGCCATGTATTACCATTTCTCGCTTTTCTTCGGGCTGTCCTTCCTTTAGCAATCTTTCATTTTCTGCTCTTAATTTATTGGCAATTTCTTCTTTTCGGGCGGTTTCTGTTTTCGCTGTTTGTCTTTGCGTATTTTGGGTTAATTCTTGAGAATCTACCCAAAAACCTTGTTCAGATTCTTCGGCTAAAAAGTTAAATTTCTTTTCTTTGTCCATTTCATTTTCTTACTTATTAGCCTTTACTTATTTTTACATCATCTCCACCTTGTAAGACAGATAGCGTAGTACCTCTCATCAGTAAACTGCCTTTTAATGTTTGTATATTTGCATTTCCTGATTCTTGATAATAATAATTTCCAATCATTTCAGCTTTATTGCTAGATATGCTGTTGCTCAAATTTTCAGAATAATAATAAGTGTTATGGTTTATTCTTTCAGTTTTATCATTTTGAACTGAAACATTCATGTTTTCACCTACTTTTATGGTTAAGTTTTTTACTACGTTCAAAGTCACGTTACCGTCACCTTCAAACTTTATAAAACTGCCTGCTGCATCCTCTTCCAAAATACTTCCTTCGGCATCATTGACAATACGTTTAGTTCCGCTTCGGGTTTGAAATACCTTCAAGTCATTATTTTTTGTATGAAACCCGCTTTTCTGACTTCCACTGTATAGACTACCTAGAACTATAGGAGCTTCGGCATTATGACCGAGAAAATCCACCCATACTATATGTCCGATTTCCGGGATAACATGCGCTCCTTGTCCACCCCCCGAATGTCCTTGCATTAAAGGAACCCACAAGGTACTTTCATGTTCTTGTTGCCAATAAAAGCGAATTTTTAGTCGGTTTAAAGATTCGGGGTCGTTATTGTCAACCACAATCGCAATTTGATTATCGATATGCGGATATGCATTTTCATCTAAATAAGGGGCTATTTTTTGCTCAAAAGGAATACCTTTACAATGATTGGTATATCCTTCATCGGTAAAGCTGTGTTCGATTTCTGTGATACGGTAGCTTTCGATGGGTTGAAATTTATTATTTTCTTTAGTCCATGCATTCATTTGCATGGTATCGCCTAAACGGAGATGAGGATTATCGGTTTTAGTTGTGGCTATAATGGTTGATTCGTGACTTAGTTTTTTACGCTGTACGGCTCTTTCTAATTGTTGAGCATCCCCATAGAATAAATCGGGAGCAGAATAACCCGTTTGCGGTTGTATGGAGTATTTTTCAGAGGCTCGAACTGATTTGACATGAAAAAGATTTTTTTGATCGGGATAGAACAGTTGATTTGATTCTTCTTTTATAACCTTATCATTACGTAAATCATATCGTTGACGGATAAAATGTTGAGGTTTACTGATTACGTTTAAGGAATATTCTTGAAAATCTTCTCCTTCGGATATTTCAGTCCTTAGTTGATTACCTTTTCCGAAAACAAAATATTCTCCATTATGATACATATATTCACCGTATCGCTTGGCTAATCGTTTTAAAAATTGAAAATCGGTTTCGTTATAGCATACTGTATAAGGCAGGATTTCCGTAGTTTCGGGAGATATAAGTACCTGTAAGCGATTATCTTTATATTTATCGGTAACCGCTGTTACTATTTCTTTCAGAGATTTGTTAATAAAGGTTTGGCAATTTATGTTTTCATCCATAAGCTGTGTAGTAGCTTCTCCAGTCAAAAGTATATAAGGATATCCATCCTGAAGACGATGCTCAACCCCCGTAATAACACCTTGAAATATCGCCGTAGTTTCTTTAAATCGAATCAAATGTACGGAAAAATAGGAATAGTGCAGATTTTGGCTATTGGTAAGAGGATAACTGTTTTTTTCGCTAAAGGCTTCACTTGGACATAATATTTCAAAATAATTATGGGTTAGTAACTTTTGCTTGATTTTCACTTGAATATGATTTTCTCGTGATATTTCCACTCCATTAACAGTAACTTTTGCATAGGTTTTAAAGGATTCACCTAAAGTAGAGCTACGATATATATTCATGGGATGATTTTTTTGGGGATTAGTTTGACTTTAAATAATTATGAGATCTTCCAGCTTTTTTCATAAGTTGCTTTAGAATTAAACTTTAGTGTACGTGATGATATTGTAAAATCTATTTTCATGGGAGAAGAATTTGTTGAATTAAAGATTTCTTTAAAATCTAGACAGTAAGCTTTTTCAAATTCAATATCATAAAGCTTACTCATTCCATCTCGACGATAAAAAATGATTTTACCGTCTTTAGTTTTGTCTTCCGATAAAACCCATTCAACAAAATCAGTTTTTCCGTTGCTTTCTATACTCAAATTTATTTCTCCACCCGATGTTTCACCTGTAGGTTTTGAAGTACTGTCTGTTTTTTTGTGGAAAAAATAATCGCATTCTAATATTGTATAAGTTATTCCGTCCAATTCTAATTTAGCTAAAAATGCTGACATATTTATAAATTTTAATATTAAAAATTATTTTTATTATATATTAATAATTGTTTTTATACTTTAATAGAAATATTAATATTGAAATATTTAGCTAATATATTAAATTATTTATTAAAAAAATTAAATTATGATAAAATAATATTTAAAATTAGATTTTGATATTAAAAATAAGTTTTTTTTAAAAAATATATTTTCTTACAATATATTAATCAATCATATGTATATTTAAGTAAACTTAAAATTAGTTCAAGATTTAGCTAAAGAAATAGCTGGAAAGTAAAACAGTCATATTATATTTTTAATATTTATAATAATGTTAATTTTGCTTATCTAAATTAATATATTAGTTTTTTATGTAAATTATTATTTTAAAAATTAGATAATATGTAATGATATTTTTCAAAAATATTTAATAACAAATGTTAAAACTTAAAACATATTATATTAAAAAAGCGAAATTTGTTCAATAAAAATTCCTCTTAATAAGATAAGATATGAATAACAACACTATTAAGAAATTGAAACCCGAGTCTATATGGAATCATTTTGCAGATTTGAACTCCGTACCAAGACCTTCTAAAAAAGAAGAAAAAGTTATCAAATTTATTAAAGACTTTGGAGCATCTTTACATTTAGAAACTATTGAAGATATCTGTGGAAATGTGGTAATAAAAAAACCGGCAACTCCGGGATATGAAAATAGAAAAAAGGTGGTTTTACAATCCCATTTGGACATGGTCTGCCAAAAAAATAATGATGTAGATTTTGATTTTGAAACCCAAGGAATACAAATGACTTATGAAGGTGATTGGGTTCATGCATTAGGTACAACCTTAGGGGCAGACAACGGAATAGGAGTCGCTGCCATAATGAGTGTTTTATCTTCAAAAGATATTGAACATCCGGCTATAGAAGCTTTATTTACCATTGACGAAGAAACCGGTTTAACCGGAGCACTTGAATTAAGTAAAGATATATTATCAGGAGATATTTTGCTTAATTTGGATACAGAAGAAGATGATGAAATTGACATAGGTTGTGCGGGAGGAATTGATGTTACTGCTAAAGCAAATTATGAAGAAAAAGAAATCAATAAAAATTCTAAAACTTACCAAATTAATTTGTCCGGTTTACATGGAGGTCATTCCGGAATGGAAATTCATAAAGGTTTAGGTAATTCTAATAAGTTATTAAACCGTTTTTTATATGATTTTTTAAAATTTAATATTCAATTGATTTCTGTTGATGGAGGAGGCTTGAGAAATGCTATACCCAGAGAAGCTTCTGCAATATTTTCAATATCCTCTGAATTTGAAAGCAAATTACAAGAACAATTTAATCATCTATATTCAGAGATCAAATCAGAATTTAGTAGTATAGATAGCAATCTGACTATTCATCTTTCTCAGATAGACCATGTAGAGAAAGGATTAAGCATTGAAGACAGTAAAAAATTTATCTCAAGTCTACAAGCTGCTCCTAACGGAGTATTTCGAATGAGCCCGGATATCGAAGGATTAGTAGAAGCCTCAAATAATATTGCAAGAGTAAAATTGGAAAAAGGAAAGGCTGAAATACAATGTTTAACGCGATCATCAGTTGAAAGTTCTAAAATGTGGGTGGCAACGTCACTTGAAGCTGCATTACAGTTAGGAGGAATGAAAGTTGAATTAACCGGTTCATATCCCGGATGGAAGCCAAATCCCTCTTCAGAAATATTAAAACTGGCGGAAAGTATTTATGAAAAAAAATACGGGGAGAAACCTTCTGTTCAGGCTTGTCATGCAGGATTGGAATGTGGAATTATTGGAGAAAAATATCCATCTATGGATATGATTTCATTCGGGCCAACTATTAAAGGTGCCCACTCTCCTAAAGAAAGAGTTAGTATATCATCGGTTCAAAAATTTTGGGATTTCTTACTGGAAATTCTTAAAAACATTACGGTAAAATAAAATTTCTTTTATGAGCTTGTTAAGAAGAAGTGATTTTTTGCAGATATACCATCATTAAATAAATAATGATCCGTAAGATGCTTAAATAAATTAATTTTAATAAGCTCATATTTTAATATATGGTAATAAAATGTCAATTACTTTTTAAGTAAAATAGCAGCTATTAATAATAATCAATTAATTTTGCAAAAAGAGTTGCTATTTTTAAGTAATTTCTATAAAATAATAAAACTATTATAAATTAAACTATATATGTCAACATATGTTGTTGTCGGCTTACAATGGGGCGACGAAGGAAAAGGAAAAATTACAGACGTTTTAGCGGAAAAATCAGATTATGTAGTACGCTATCAAGGAGGAAATAATGCAGGACATACAGTATACGTAGGAGAAGATAAATTTGTATTACATCTTTTGCCTTCCGGAGTTCTTCAATGTAAAGGAAAATGTATCATAGGAAATGGGGTGGTAGTAAATCCTGAAGCTTTTTTCAATGAAATAGAACAAATTGAAAAAAGAGGTTTAAATACCGATCATGTTTTTATCAGCAGCAGGGCTCATATCATTATGCCGTATCATATTTTACTTGATACCTATAGAGAAGAATTTGCCGGAAGTTCTCAAATTGGAACAACCAAAAGAGGGATAGGACCTTGTTATGAAGATAAAATTTCAAGAACAGGGATCAGAGCCATTGATTTATTAAATCCTGAAGTTTTAAAAACTAAAATAAAGGAAAATCTTAATGTTAAAAATGTTTTATTTGAAAAACTGTTTAACAAAGAACCATTAAAATTTGATGATATTTACACAAAATATCTTGAATTTGGAAAAAAACTTAAAAATCGCATTATAGATTCAGAATACGAAATTAATCATGCGATAAAAGAAGATAAAAACGTTCTGTTTGAAGGTGCTCAGGCACTTATGTTAGATATAGATTTCGGAACCTATCCTTATGTAACTTCGTCGTCTCCAACTACCGGTGGCACAACCGTAGGAGCAGGGGTTCCACCAACCAGTTTAAAAAATTTAATAGGAGTATCTAAAGCTTATTGTACAAGAGTTGGTAACGGGGCTTTTCCTACAGAATTGGAAAACGAAACAGGAGAACTTATACGTAAAATAGGTAATGAATATGGGGCATCAACCGGACGCCCACGTCGTTGCGGTTGGTTAGACTTAGTAGCCTTACGCTATTCATGCATGATTAATGGGATTACGCATTTAGTAATAACCAAATTGGATGTATTAAGTGATTTTGATAAAATTAAAGTGGGAACCGCCTATAAAACGCCTGAAGGAACTATAACTGATATTTTCCCGTCTACTATTGAAGAATTAGCAAATTATGAAGTTATTTATCAAGATTTAGACGGTTGGAAAGAAGATATCTCAAAGGTTACCTCTTATGAAGAATTACCTATTTTAGCTAAAAAATATTTAGAATTTATTGAAAATTTTCTTGGAGTTCAGATATATTTAGTTTCTGTAGGTCCTGAAAGATCGCAAAATATCATTAAATCTAATTTAAAATAATTCTTATTATTACATTTTTTTCAAGTACTCCGTTCAAGCCATTATAAATAAAATTTAAATAATATATTGAACATTGTATTTTATTGAAGAATTAATAATTGAATCATAAATATGTTCACTTAACATACTAAAGAGGAGAATGAAATCAAATATTATTGATATCATTCTCCTTTTTATGTTATTTACTTATTTTATTTGATATAGTTATATATTCTATATCAAATATTTAGTTTTTAAAATTTAAAAAAGAATTGTAGCAGTAAAAATCATTATTATATATTATAAAATTTTATAAATGATTTTTTTTATATAAAAAATATAAATTGAATATTTATATATTCTTAATTTTTAATTTCAAAATGCTAATTATATGACAAATATTATTCTATTTTATGAAAATAAATTGCTATTTATGATAAATTATTGTTTATATTGCAAGGTATTTGAGAGAATAAATCAGTATCCATAAGATTTACTCTAAAACATTACTATTAAAAGCGAGTTTTTATATAAAATGTTTCGAGCGTTTTATATTGCTTTTTAATGTAACACTGATTACTATTATGAAAAAAACTAATATTATATGCGCTTATGAGAGAAAAATTTTTACTTATTATTCTATTGATTTTTAATATTTATATTGCTCAAGAAACTGAAAATAACATTTCGATTGATTCAACTAATATAAAAAGTATAAATCAAGAAGAACGTTTAAAAAATTCAATACCATCTTATAATTTATCAAAAATTGAAAAGTTGATTTCAAAATTATCATCTATCAATGGTACTGAATCAAATGAATATAATGATAGGTACTTATCGGAAAAAGATTTTGATAAATTGACAATCAAAGAAAAATTTACCTATACTATGGTTTATCCCGAAATTAAATCTTCAAGCGAAGATATTGATTCCCTAGCGATCTATGAGGAAAATAAAATTTTCGGAAAGCTGCCTACTTCGGTTAATGATCCCAGATGGAGTGCAAGACAAAAAAAATTTTTAAAACAGTATCGAAAAAATATTCAAGAATTTATACGTGAAACCTCTTTAAAAAATCAATATATGGGTCTCAACTTTAAAAAAGCTTTATTGGAAATTAATGCTGTTGAGTCCATACCATTTCTTGTTGATTTTTATAATTCAACAGATAAAAATGATAAAGATTTATTAACGGTGTTAATGCTATTAGTTAAAAAAGGAAAATATTATCCATTTGTTCGATCCAATGTGTATCGCCAATTATATAATGACGATGTAAATTCTCAAGTCAGCTGCATAGACTATTCGGATATAAATGAGGAATATATATTAAAAACGGCCCATAATTTTTATTTACAAGCGCCAAAAATTAAATAGATTTAATTTTTATATAAAATAAAAAAACAGGAAGTATATTCCTGTTTTTTTTATTTTAAAAGTTAAAAATTTATTCTACGATAAGTTTACCTCTCATTGTCGCACTATGCGCGGGAAATGTACATAAATATTCATAAGTTCCTTTTTCATTAATTGTAAAGGTTATCGTATCTTGTTCACCTCCTCCTAGCAATTTGGTATGGGCAACAATTGACGGATCATTTTTAGGAATATAATCATCAGCCGCATCCTTAGCTGCTCGATTTGCAAAATCATTAAAATTGGTACCCGGTTTTATAATTACTATATTATGTCCCATATCTTTAACACTTGCTTTGCCCACATGTTTAAGTGTAAGTGTTATAGGTTTTCCTGCTTTTGCTTTTAATTCGTGTATATTAAATTGCATTGCATCATCTCCCTCTACTATAAAAGTATTTTCAGGAAGATTAGCAATCTCTTCCTCTTTGGATTTTTGAATATCTTCTTTTGTCATAGAAGCGGCTGCAGATAAAGGATCAATTTTATGTGATGAATCCTTTTTATTACAAGAAGTATAAAGATTTAATGAGGTTATTAAAAATAGTGCTAATAAAATAATCTTTTTTTTCATGAATTCTTAAAATTTTAGGGTTGACTAAAAGTGTTCAGATTTTAAGGAAAAGTAAATGTAAAAGAGTATAAAATTAGTTTCTTCAAAATTAGTAATTTTTTATTAAAATAAAATTTAAAATTAGCTATTTATAATTAAAATATCTATATAAATCAATATTTACATAGAAATTGATATAACAATTAAAATTAGTTAAGAATTAATTGTTACATGTATCCAATTATTTTAAAGTTTTATTTGTTTTTTATATTGATATATTAGTATGTAAGAATATTATAAAATAGTAATACATTTTTGTATATTTTTTGATATTATTAATAAACATTATTTTAAATTATAAAAAATCAAACATGAATCTACAAAATATACTGAAACGTTTACCGATTAAGATAACTAGTTATAAGCCTATTTCGGGCGGAGACACAAATAAGTCATACGTTTTACAATCTGAGGAGGGAAATTTTTTTATGAAAACCAATAGTACAAAAGAATTTCCCGGAATGCTTAGAGAGGAAGCAAAAGGACTAAAATCTATAGAGGAAACCCATACATTAAGAACCCCTAAGATTATTAAAATTGATGATAGTGGCAATGAGCAATATTTGATTCTAGAATTAATTTCCAAAGGGGAAGCCAATGAAGAAATATGGGAAAATTTTGGAAAATCTCTTGCTTCGATGCATAAAATTCCTCAACCGTTTTTTGGATTCAGTAGCGATAATTATGTGGGACGTTTACCTCAAAAAAATACTAAATCGTCTACATGGGGTGAATTCTATGCTCAATATCATTTGCTACCCTTAATAAAAAAATTGACTGATATGAATGCTTTAACTAATCAAGAAGTACGAGCGGCAGAAAATTTTTATCAACAAATTGATAATATTTTTCCTAAAGAAACTCCTTCACTAGTCCATGGAGATTTGTGGAGTGGCAACTTCTTAATATCAGATACCGGTGATCCGGTGGTTTTAGATCCGGCCGTTTATTATGGACATAGAGAAATGGATTTGGGAATGACCCGCCTGTTTGGAGGATTTTCCGTCGATTTTTATGAAGGTTACAATTCTAAATACCCATTAGAAAAAGGATGGGAAGAACGTATACCCTTTACCCAATTATACCCTTTGCTGGTTCATTCTATTTTATTCGGCAATTATTATTTAGAGGAAGTTAAAAGTATTTTAAGTGATTTTTAGATTATTAGAATCTCAAATGCTTACAATATTTCGTAATTAAGAAGCTTCACTTTTATTTCTTTTGTAAACTAAGGAAGAAACCAATATACTGGCTTCATATAATAAATATAAAGGACAAGAGGCAACGAGCATTGAAGGAATATCACCGGGGGTGATAAATCCGGCAATTATTAAAATAATAACCAAGGCATGTCTTCTATATTTTTTTAAGAAATTTGGAGTTAAGATACCGATACTGGTAAGAACATATACAATAACAGGCAATAAAAAAATCAAGCCCATTCCTAATACGGTTTGTAACAGAATTCGTATATAACTGGACAGATCAATGTTAACTTTAATGGTTTCGGAAATATTAAAAAAATAACCAAAGTGCATCGTCAGGGGAGTAACAAAAAAATAACCGAAACAACATCCGAGAATAAAGAGAAAATAAGTTGATATGAAAAAAGTCAAAGAATTTTTCTTTTCATTTGGTTTTAGTCCGGGAGAAATAAATTTCCATAATTCATAAATAACATAAGGAAATACCAATATAAAGCCTCCAACAATAGACACATAAAAGGCTGTATTTAATTGCTCAAAAATTTTACGCACTTGGATGGGAAATTCGTCAGGCATGTCAAATACATCACTAGAACCAAAGATCCGACCGAAAAAATTCATAAGTTTAAAAGTCAAAAAATTCTTATGAATCGGACCGAATATAATATGATCCATTACAAAATGAATTTTATATCCAACGAAACATGCCCCTAAACATATAGCCACTAAAGATCGTAAAATATGCTTTCTTAAAACGCCAATATGAGCAAGAAACGGCATATTCGCATTATCATTCTCTTTTTTTTGAGCCATTGAATTTTTTTAGTTAAAAAAGATACTAATTTAAATAAAATTATTTAAATCCATTATCCAATAGAGTATGCAGGTCTATAATACCTACATAATTTTCTCCATCTAGTACAACTAATTGACCTATTTGATTATTTTTAAGCTCTTCAAAAGCAACACTGGCTAATTCATTTTTTTGAATGGTTTTAGGTGTAACAGACATTATATTTTTAGCTGTAATTTGATTGTAATCCACATCTTTAGCTAACGTCCTTCTTACGTCTCCATCGGTAATTACTCCTTTAACCTTATGATCCTCAATAACAACAGTGATACCATAAGATGAATACGTTAAGGAATTGATAATTTCTTTAAGATGAGCAGATAATTGAACTTCAGGTTTTCGGTCAGGTTTTACCAATTGTTCCACTTTTAGAAGCAGTTTTTTACCTAAAGCACCTCCCGGATGATATTTTGCAAAATCGGATGAAGTGAAATTTTTAGCCTGAAGTAAGGCGACTGCAAGAGCATCCCCCATAGCTAATTGTACTATAGTGGAAGTGGTGGGTGCCAGATTATTAGGATCGGCTTCTTTTTCCACTTGAGTATCTAAAACCACGTCAGCAAGTTCTGCCAATAAGCAATTTTTATTAGAGGTCATGGCTATTAATACCGAAGAATATTCTTTAAGAAAAGGAGCTACTTCTTGAATTTCTGAGGAAGTACCGCTGTTAGAAATGCAGATGACCACATCATTTTTAGAAATAATACCTAAATCGCCATGCTTTGCCTCGGCGGCGTGTAAAAATTGTGATGGTGTTCCGGTAGAATTAAAGGTGGCTACTAATTTATTGGCTATATGTGCACTTTTTCCGACTCCGCACAAAACAAGTTTACCCTTAGAATCAAGTATATAACGTACCGCTTTAACAAAATCATCACCTAAACGATTATATAAGGATTGTAATTCGGTTGTTTCAAATAAAATAGTATCTTTGCCTGCTTTTAAAATCATTTGATCATCCAAAATAAATAATTTTTTTTGTTTAAGAAATTTGTTGTATATTTAATTTAATAAACAGCAAATTTAATAAAAAACTAAAGTTTAAGAATGAAATCTTTGGAAAAAGACTTGCCTAAATTATTAAAAAAATTTTTTGGTTTTAATTCATTTAAGGGGCCGCAAGAAGAAGTAATTACGAATTTGTTGAGCGGCAACGATGTATTTGTATTGATGCCTACAGGTGGCGGAAAGTCCTTGTGTTACCAGTTACCTGCCTTATTATTAGAGGGTACAGCGATTGTTGTCTCTCCCTTAATAGCCTTAATGAAAAATCAGGTTGACGCTGTCAGAGGTATATCCTCAAGTGAAGGAATAGCACATGTCCTTAATTCTTCATTAAATAAAACAGAAATAAAAAGAGTTAAAGATGATATATTATCTGGGACAACCAAATTGCTTTATGTAGCTCCCGAATCTTTAACCAAAGAAGAATATATAGAGTTCTTAAAAACTATAAAATTATCATTTTTTGCGATTGATGAAGCGCATTGTATTTCTGAATGGGGACATGATTTTCGTCCTGAATATAGAAATTTACGATTCATAATTGAAAAAATCGGTAAAACACCTATAATAGCCCTAACGGCTACAGCAACGCCAAAGGTTCAGGATGATATCCAAAAAACCTTAGGAATGACAGATGCTAAAATTTTCAAATCTTCTTTTAACAGGCCGAATTTATATTATGAAATCAGACCTAAAATAAATCCTGAAAAACAAATCATAAAATATATAAAAGACAATCCGGGTAAATCCGGAATTATCTATTGTTTAAGCAGAAAAAAGGTAGAAGAATTAGCTGAATTATTAAAAGTCAATGGAATAAACGCTTTGCCTTATCATGCCGGATTAGACAGTAAATCCAGAGCAGCCCATCAAGACAAATTCTTAATGGAGGAAACGGATGTAATTTGTGCAACCATAGCTTTCGGAATGGGTATTGATAAGCCGGACGTGCGTTTTGTGATTCATTATGATATACCCAAAAGTTTAGAAAGTTATTATCAAGAAACCGGAAGAGCCGGAAGGGATGGAGGAGAAGGTTATTGTCTTGCTTTCTACGATTATAAAGATGTTGAGAAATTAGAAAAGTTTTTAGCTTCCAAGCCTGTTTCCGAAAGAGAAGTAGGCTTACAACTTTTACAAGAAGTGGTAGGTTATGCGGAAACATCCATGTCCAGACGAAAATATTTACTTCATTATTTTGGAGAAGATTTTGATGAAAAAAATGGCTTGGGTGCAAAAATGGATGATAATTCCATGAATCCGAAAACAATGGTAAATGTTTCGGAAGAAATGAAACAAATCCTTACCGTAGTTGAAAAAACGAAAGAAAAATTAAAATTAAAAGATCTTGTCAATGTAGCTGTTGGAAAAGAAACAGCCATTACCAAATCCTATAAGTTGGGATTTGAAGATTATTTTGGTTTTGGTAAAAATAAATCGGATAATTTCTGGAAATCCATCATCAGACAGGCCATTGTCCATAATTTTCTTACTAAAGATATAGAAACTTACGGATTATTAAAATTAGCTGAATTAGGCAAAACATTTATTAATGATCCCAAAGAAATTTTAATAGCCGAGGATGTTGATTTTGAAAAGGAAATGGAAACTCCGATCGTCACCCCTCAAGCGGCGGGTAGCAATGCATTAGATAAAAAATTATTTGATGATTTAAAAGATATCAGAAAAAGAGTTGCCAAGAAAAATGCAATTCCTCCGTTTGCTGTTTTTCAAGATCCAAGCTTGGAAGATATGGCTTTACATTATCCGACCACCCTTTCAGAACTTTCCAATGTGTTTGGTGTAGGAGAGGGTAAAGCAAAGAAATTTGGAAAAGATTTCGTTGAATATATTGCTAAATATGTTGAAGAAAATGATATTGAACGTCCTGATGATTTAGTCATTAAGCAAGTAGCCAATAAATCGTCTCATAAAGTATTCATAATTCAAAGTACGGATAGGAAATTGGATTTTGAAGATATTGCAAAAGCAAAAGATTTAACAATCAATGATTTACTTAATGAAATGGAAAGTATTGTTTATCAAGGAACTAAACTAAACATTGGTTACTATGTAGATGAATTATTGGATGAAGAGCAACAAGACGAAATAATAGATTTTTTGATGGAGTCTGAAAGTGATAAAATGTCCGTCTTGTTGGATGAATTTGGAGAAGACTATTCAGAAGATGAATTACGAATTATGAGGATTAAATTTATTAGTGAAGTTGCTAACTAAATTTAGTTGGATAAATAGTACAATTATTCACCCTATAAACTATAAATAGTAAATAATTTATTAAAATTATTTACTATTTTTTTTAAATTTTAGAGAGTATAATTTTAATCGTATAAAGACGGAAATCTTTTAAAATAAACCGTGAATATTAGCCTCTACTTTATCAATAATTTTTCCTAAATCTTCCTTATTGTCAACAAAATCCATATTATCAACATCGATGATCAATAATTTTCCTTCAGTATAATTTGAAATCCACTCTTCATATTTTTCATTTAATCTTTGAAGATAATCAATGCTAATGGACGTTTCGTATTCTCTTCCTCTTTTTTGAATTTGATTTACTAAAGTAGGAACGGTGGCGCGAAGATAGATCAGAAGATCCGGAGCTTGGATATACTCTTTCATTAAATTAAAAAGATTCAAATAATTGTCATAATCTCGAGTTTGCATCAATCCCATTTCATGAAGATTTGAAGCAAAAATATATACATCTTCATAAATAGTTCTATCCTGGATTGTGTTTTTCTTATTTTCTCTAATTTCTTTTATTTGTTTAAAACGAGAACTTAAGAAATAGATTTGCAAATTAAATGACCATTTTGCCATATCGTAATAAAAATCGTCTAGATATGGGTTTTGTTCGGTGTCTTCAAATTGTGCAATCCAATTGTAATTATTTGATAATAATTTAGTTAATGTAGTTTTTCCTGCGCCGATATTTCCGGTTATAGCAATATGCATTCTTAATAAATTTATTTTTTAGTTTCTAATGTGTAAAGGTACATAACCTTAGATTTCCATAGAAATAAATGTTTATTTAAAATATAATATTTTTCACCTAAATTCGGCAAGGGTATTTGAACGGGTTTGTTTTCAAAATCATAGATATATAAATAACCATTATGTATCCAATAAAAATTTTGTTCCATCCATCCATAGTCTTCCATTTCGGGTATTACATAAGTATAAACATTTTGATTATTTTGCTTACAAATTTTGTATTGATAAGCTTCGTTGGATTCGTTGTAACTTTTTAAAAGAAGAAATTTTGATTGTTTAGAACTGTAGATATCCTTTAGAACAAAATTATCTGAAAGTTCTTTAGACAAAGTATTTGAAAAAAGGATTGTATTTTTTGATCTGTAATCGTATTGAATAAAGTTTTGAGAGTTCAACTCATCAAAATATAATAAAGAATGATTATCTTGAACATAAATTAAGTCAGGATTTATAAGTTGATCGGTTAAAATAGAAACATTATCCTGAGTATTGATCAGCTTATCGTCATAAAATTCAAGAACTTGGTTCATCTTATCAAAAGTTACTAAAAATAAAGGATTTACGATAAACAGCTTTTTGGATGTATTAAAATTTTTAAGTATAAATGTTTTTTGTGAAATTGGATCGTATTTTAATAAAGTGTTATCTTTTTGAGAAACGAAATATAATGAATTGAAGATATCTGCTTGTAGAAAATTAAACGATTCAGGAACTTCAATTTTAATACTATCTTGTAAAACCAATTGTTGTCCCAATGAAATATTGATAAATAGTACTAAAACCGGCAAATTGATGAATCGTGACATTGAAATTTCAAAAAATATAAAGTAAAAGTAAAAAAATAATTTTACTTGTTTGATTCCAAAAAATCTTCTCAAAGAAAATAATTTTCAATAATTGGATAGGGATTTTCAGCTATAGATTATCAACCATTAACAAAGCGTAGCTATAATATATAACGTGGATGAATTTTATAGATCCTTAAGAGAATAAGATATTAATTTTTTAAATTTGCGATACTTAAATGATTCCATGAAATATACAGAATACCATTTCAACGTAAAACCATTAGAACCTTGGAGAGACATTTTAATCGCGTTTTTATCAGAGTTGCCTTTTGAAAGTTTTGTTGAAACCGAACAGGGTTTTTTAACTTATATTAAGGTTGAAGAAGAAGATGAGCAATTAATTAAGGAATTACCTATTATGTCTTCTCCTGAAGTTGAAATATCTTACGAAAAAAAATTATCTCCCGATATCAATTGGAATGAAGAATGGGAAAAAAATTTTCCACCGGTAGTCATTGAAGATCAAATTTATTTACATGCAGATTTTCATCCTGTCAGAAACGATCTTCCTTTTTCCATTAAAATTGATCCGAAGATGTCTTTTGGTACGGGGCATCATGAAACCACTTATAACATGCTTCATGCAATGTTGACAATGAATTTTGAAGGTAAAGATGTTTTAGATATGGGCAGCGGAACCGGAGTGTTGGCAATTTTTGCAAAAAAGAGGGGAGCCCATTATGTTGAAGCTATAGATATTGATGAATGGTCTTACGGTAATGCTCTGGAAAATTCTAAAAAAAATGAAGTAGATATAGATATTAAATTGGGAGATGCCGATTTATTAGGAAATCACTCATTTGATATAATTTTAGCCAATATCAATAAAAATATTTTATTGAAAGATATGTCAAAATACGTTGAAAATCTGCGCCCCAATGGATACTTATTGGTAAGTGGTATCTTTGAACATGATTTTGATGACATTATTGCAGAAGCTACCGGGAATGGCTTAAAATTTGTTCAGAAATTAAGTAAAAATAATTGGATTTCAATTTTATTAAACAAAATATGATTTACAATAATCAACCCCATTGGAAAGAGCAGGAGAGTGTTGATACGTTGGTAAAAGAAGCTGCTCCTCATGTAATTGTTTTGCATAACGATGATTTTAATACATTTGACTATGTCATCGATTGCTTAATAGAGATATGTGAACATACTTTAGAACAAGCCCAACAATGTACTTTTTTAGTTCATTACAAAGGAAAATGTGAAGTTAAAACCGGATCTTTAGAAAAACTAACTCCGATCCATCAAGCATTATTGAAAAAAGGGCTTTCTTCACAAATTGTCTAAATTGTATACACATTCCTATATTTTTTATTTTATTTACTTTAATTTCTTAGTAAAAGAAGTAAATAAATAAAAATACTTTATTATTTTTACTTAATTTAGTTACAGGAAAAAATACGTTGATGAAAATATTAGTAGCTATTAGTAGCGTACCGGATACTACATCCAAAATTAATTTTACGAATGATCAAAAAGAATTCGATACTAATGGAATTCAATATATAATTAATCCTCAAGATGAATATTGCCTAAGCAAAGCATTATATTTTCAAGAAAAACAGGGAGCTGAAGTAACCATTATTACTGTTGGAGATACTACTGTTGAGCCGGTAATGCGTAAGGCCTTGGCAATCGGTGCTAATAATGCCATTCGGGTTAATATTCGACCTACGGATAGTGAATTAGTGGCTAAAGAAATTGCAGCCGTAGCAAAAGAGGGAGCTTATGATTTAATACTTTTAGGTAAAGAATCGATTGATTATAACGGAGGATTGGTTCCGGGTTTAGTGGCAGCTGAATTAGATTACCCATTTGTTAATGCTGTTACCGGTTTGGAAGTTGAAGGAAAAACCATACAGGTGGTACGGGAAATAGATAATGGAAAAGAAACAATTTCAATTGAATTACCTGCTGTTTTAGCAGGTCAAGAAGGTTTTGTTCCTGAAAATCAATTAAAAATTCCTAATATAAGAGGTATTATGACTGCTAAAAATAAACCCTTTACGGTTGTTGAACCTAAATTTTCTGGAAATAAGGTTACCATTGCAGAATTTGAAAAGCCAAAGACAAGATCTCAAGTGGTTTATGTAGATAAAAATAACTTAGAAGAATTGGTTCGCTTGCTTCATGAAGAAGCGAAAGTAATTTAAGTATAAACTTACTATCAATTTTGTAATACAAACGTTGAAATAAATGATTTACGCATATATAGAAAACTCTAAAGGAAAATATAAAAAAGAGGCCTACGAATTAATAACATACGCTAAAATTTTGGCAGATGAAATTGGAGATTCAGTAACGGCACTAACTATAAATTCTGAGGATTCTTCAGAACACTTATTCAAATTTGGAGCAACTAAAGTTATAAATATTCAAGATGATTCTTTGCAATTTTTCAATCCAAAGGTTTACGCTTCGGTTTTATCAAAAATAATTGACGGTAACTATATTCTTTTTGCACATACTAATGAAAGTGTTTCTATAGCTCCTTATATTGTCAAAGAAAAATCTGGTGCTTATATTACACAAGCCATTTCGAGGCCGCTGTCCGTAACACCGTTTAAAGTTAAAAGATCTGTTTTTTCAGGAAAAGGAATTGCTATCGTTGAAACTCAAGAACCTACTATAGTTTTAACTCTTTCCGTTAATTCTGTGGGAGCAAAAGAAAATCCCGTTTCCGGTACAGAAGAAAAAATTACGGTAACCACAGTTGCAGATCCAACGTATCAAGTAAAACAACAAGAAGTAGCTACAGGGAAGTTAGATGTTAAAGTGGCTGAATTGGTAGTTGGAGCGGGTAGAGGAATGAAAGGACCGGAAAACTGGGGAATAATTGAAGATTTAGCAAATGTACTTGGAGCAGCTACAGCTTGTACTAAACCGGTAGCCGATTTAGGATGGAGACCTCATGCCGAACATGTAGGACAAACAGGGAAAACTATTTCTCCTAAACTATATATAGCAATCGGTATTTCGGGAGCTGTTCAACATGTTGCCGGGATTACTAAAAGTAAAACCATAGTCGTTATAAACAACGATCCGCAAGCACCTTTTTTTAAAACGGCTGATTATGGTGTAATTGGTGATTTATTCGAAGTTGTACCGGAATTGACTAAAAAATTAAAAGCTTTTAAAGATGCTCATTAATTGATCGTCTTTACTCTATACATAATTATATAGAATCAGTTTAATTACAAAGCTGATTCTTTTTATTTATACTTATTTATCTGTGAGTTTTACTTTTTAATTTTGCTTTATAAAACTGACTGTCTGCTATATAGATTTTTTTCTCTAAATAACAATAAATTTGACCTTCTGAATTGGTAATGTTCATTTGCTTTTTGATAAATATTTCATTATCATTTTTAACCATTTCTTTTATCTTTTCTATTTCTTCTTTTTGAAATTCAAATACAGCTATGGCTTTTTTATTAATCGGCCTTATGTAATCAACATAAGCAGATTTATCCCAAACGATATAATTAGTTCCCAGAATATGTATGAGCTGCAACATATAGATAGGATCCGTAGCTGAAAGTATGCTTCCGCCAAACATAGTTCCCGAATAGTTTCGGTTTTTGTACGTAAGAGGAATTTCGACTATTATTTTATGTACATCATCTGAAACATATTTGATATTTCCTGTTGTCCTTATGTAAAGAGGAGAAATGTTAAAAAAATATTTATAAATGGTTGAGGGTTTAAACAAAGTAGTAAGGAGCTTATATATTTTTTTGTACATACCAATTGATGTCTTTAACCCTATAAAAATAGAGTTAAAAAATTATTTATACAAATTGATTGAAAAAGGGTACATTATTGAGGAAAATAAGGCTTGCCAATTTTAGGTGTAATCTTTTTCTCGTTGTTTTTTCTTGATTTGTAGATAAGAATATTTTTATCGAAAATATTTAAAATCTGGAAGTAATTATTATGATCGTAATAAAACTTTAAATTATGATTTAAATAAGCATACAATATAAAATCATTGATTTCATTTTTTTTCAAACCTAATTCTTCAAAGTAAGCATCTCCAAAATAGTCTCTAACATTTTTGATTATGGTTGACTGTTCTTCAAAAATTGATAAACGCTCTTTACGTTTACCCTCTCCGGATATAAAATCCAAAATACCTTCAATACCAAATTTCATGGAAGATAACTTTGCAGCTTCGGAATCAACATCCGTACTTCCATCCATTTTTTGTGATGGATTTAAACTGCCTAATTTTTTTAAAATCTCGTTGGTTTTATTCATCATTGGAATTCGTTTGACATCCAATTCAAGGCTTCCAAAAGTTTTAAAAGGAGTAACATAAATATCCTCTAATTGCTTTTCTTTAAGATCTAATTGAATTTTCATTTGCAAATGATCAAACATGTCTTGGGTAACCAAAATAGTTCTTTTTTCGATATTGAATGATTGAAAAGTAATGGCATCTCCAATAAGTGCAGGAATAGAAAAATTACCGGTTATATCGGTTAACGTTGTGTAATTGGTTGAAAGATTTTTAACATAAATACCGGAAACCATTTCATGATACTTATCAAGAATATATACTTTTCCTTTAATTTGTTTTCTATCTTGAGAAAAGATGATTATGGTAAATAAAAGTAAAAAATAAGTATAGAAAAGTTTCATGTATTAAAATTACCTAACAAAAATACATTAAATACAACAATTATCTATCAACTCATTAAAAATTAATTATTATTATTGAAAAAATTATATATTTTATTTTTTACCCGTTAAAAAAGATTTAATATTTGTGGATAGTATTTCTTTTATCGGAATAAATTTAAATACACTATTGGCGACGAAAAAAATACATAAAATGAGTAGGGGCTTAGTAATTAAATTAAATAAATTATTGGAAAAATCGGGTATATAATTTACAAGTAAAACACCCATTATTCCGGTTAAAATTATATATATATACTCTTTTGAAAACGGTTGAATGCCGAACTTACGATAATTAAAGCCTAATTTTATTAAATTAAACAATGTTAAAGATAGGGCCGTTGCTAAAGCAATACCTTCGATACCTAATTTGAAATACGAAATAAATATAATATTTGAAATAATTGTAAAAATCGCTAAAAATAGCATTGCATAAATATTAAATCTAAAATATTTTGAATAAGAAATAATATTACTGTTAAAACCGGTTGCCAAATCAAATAAGGTGGCTGCTCCTAGAATGTAAATAATAACTTTTGCATCCGATAATTCTTTTCCGTTTTTCATGAATAAGAATAGATAGTCTATTCCGACTAAAATACAAGACAACAAGACCGTACCAAATAAGAATAAAAATTTGGATACTTTTTTATAGAAATCATTTAGTTCATCTAATTTATTATTTTCCAGCTTTTCAACAATTATAGGACCGGATATGGTGAAAATACCCATCAATGGAACGGTAAGAAAACCCACAATAGAAGTTAAAATAGAATAGATCCCGTTTTGTTTAAAATCCAATAGTTCGGGAATCATCAGGTTGTCAATTTGTAGAGCTAATCTATTTCCAATACTTCCAAGAACTGAAAATATACAGAAATTTAATAAGTTAAGTCTAAAATTTTTTTCTTTCAATATATCTAATGATCCGCTCTTATGGTCTTTGTTTAATTTTACAAAATAATATACCAGTCCAATCATAGCAATCACAAAAAATGATACGAATATATAAAGAGCATTTTCTTGTGATAATCCTATATATACACAGGAGATAAAAGCCGTAAGAGCTCCCAATTTAGGAAAAAAATTTTCAAAAATTCCGGGAACTGTTATTCTTTTTAAATTAGAGATATATTTTGAAAGTAATTGAGTTAACGCAAGAGACAAAGCGGCCGGCAAAACATACTGTTTCATTTTCCAGGAATCAGATTCTTGAATACTTGGAATCACTCGAGTGATTATCCAATATACTAATGAGATAAAAATAAAATTGAGACACACAAACTGAATTGAAGCATAAAGAAAGTCGACCTGTTGATTTTTTGCTTTAAGTTTTTGATGGAATTTTATGTTTGCATAACTAAGTCCAAAAAGGATGAATGGACAGATCAGTTCAGCATATGGCTGAATGAACCTTAATTTACCCAAAAA
This sequence comes from Apibacter sp. ESL0432, assembly GCF_019469225.1. Lineage (NCBI taxonomy): Bacteria > Pseudomonadati > Bacteroidota > Flavobacteriia > Flavobacteriales > Weeksellaceae > Apibacter > Apibacter sp. ESL0432. Next base: position 1,065,802 of record NZ_CP048266.1, read on the forward strand.
TTCAGGATTGGAAGGATAGATAAAAATGGTTGAAAATGTACCCAGTAAAAAACTTAGATAACTAATTAGACTGTATTTTATCCCTTGACGTGCTACTATTCCCATTTAATATATGCTAAATAAGTTTTCCTTTTGTTGTTTACGATTCAATCGGATCTTTTTAGAGAAAAGCAAATGTATATAGTGAATCCCTAATTTATAAAATAATACGGAAGTATTTTTAATAGATAACATTTTAAAATAATACTTAGGTATTCCCCAAACATTAATAAAAGCTTCAAAATATGCTTTGTAAAGATTATTATTTGGATTTAAAAGTATACAATCCAATTTTATTTTTGATAATCTTTGTATTTTACTAAAATCTGTTGTTTTACCTCTATCATGATTAGCTTTAGCTGTAGTAACAATTCCTATTTTTAAGCCGGAATAAATAACTCGATTACAATAATTTTTATCTTCTCCGTAATGGGTGAAATAAGGATTAAAAACTCCCGTCTTTTCCAAGCATTTTTTACTAATTAACCAAAAAGCGGCATTAACGAAATTAGTTTCTAAAATAACTTGATTTTTCTTTTTACTTTTCGCTAAATATTCCTTAAAATTAAAATCCATTTCAGAGAAATCATGATTATAATGTATGGGACTTAGTATACCATACTTTGGATTTTTAATGGAAACATCAACTAAATATTGTAGACAATTTTTGTCTATCCAAGCATCTTGATTGATGAGAAAATAATGGGTATAGTTTTTTTCTTTATATAGTTTTTTTAAAAGGATATTGTTAGCTTGTCCAAACCCTACATTACGGCCACTTTCAATATAAGTTACAGCGGGATAATTTTCGACAATTTTTAAAGTGTTATCGGTCGATCCATTGTCTATAAGGTAAATATCTGTATGTATGCTAGATGCCAATAAAGAATCCAAACATTTTTTTATCCATTTTTCCCCATTATATGTAACAATTACACTTACAATGTTGTACATTTACATGATATAAAACCTATTACAAATATATAAATAATAAAATAGTAGAAACCTTATGATTACTAGAGTTGATGTTTTAAATTATTTAATAAAAGTTTATGATGTTAAAAACTATTTAGAAATCGGTGTAAACAGAGGAAAATGTTTTTTTAATATCAAAGGAGCAAAACAAAGAATTGCAGTGGATCCTTATTTTAATTTTAGCTTTATCAAAAAAATTAGATATTTAGTTAAAAATCCGCATAATTTTAAAAACAAATATTTTGAGATGACCAGTGATCGTTTCTTTGACAGCCATCATAAATTTCTTAAAAATAATCCGATAAATCTAACTTTTATCGATGGGTTACACACTTTCAGTCAATCTCTCAAAGATACGCTAAATTCGCTTAAGTATTTGTCTGATCAAGGAATTATAATCTTACATGATTGTAATCCTCAGGATAAAATTGCAGCCTTTCCTGCGAGTAATATTGAAGATGCAAGAATTAAATTTTCATCTCATAAAAGTTGGAAAAATATTTGGAACGGCGATGTATGGAAAACGATTGTTTTTCTTAGAAAAAATCATCCTGAATTAACAGTAAGTGTTTTAGATACCGATCATGGATTAGGAGTAGTCAAAAAAATTCCGACCCAAGAAGTTTTACCTCCTGTTTTTGATTCAATATCAAATGAAGATATTCCACAATTGGAATACTCTTTTTTGGCTTCACATAGAAAAGAACTTTTAAATCTAGTACCCATTGAAATTTTTTTAGGAAAAGAATAATAGTTTTTCATATAAAATAGTATAAAAGGAAAGTTGAAAAATTTAACTTTTGAATTTTTTAATCATTTCATTCCATCGAAATTTGCGAATGAAATTCATTTCCTCTTGAGTGATCACTCGTTCTTTCTTTTCTTTTTCTAAAGAAATAAAAGTTTTAAATGAAATTATAAAATGTCGTAAAGATTTTTCTTTCCATGAAGATTTTGCACAGGATATAAAGGCTAATTTTTTGGATAGTCCGATATTGTAAAAATATTCTCCCAATTTTCGGGATTTAGTTTCTTGATAAACGTATGCAGTTGGTTTTAGGTGTTTTACGAAAAGATTCTTTAAGACTTTAACTTCCCAATGATGCATACGGGCAAGTAATATATCGAGATTGTCCCAACCTAATGTCATACGAAGGCCACCAATATCAATAAAACATTCTTTTCTATAAGTTTTTATGGGACCGCGTACATGATTTTTATTTGAAATATTTTCATAAACCCATTGATTCCCTTTTTTTATGTAAACCAATCCACCGATAATGCCAATTTTTGGATTGTTCTGTAACTCATTTATGATTAGTTCAAAATAATTATCAGGAAGAATTATATCTGCGTCCAGTTTAACTAAAACATCATACTGTTTCCAATTAACTGAATTTAATCCGGCATAAAACGTTTTAACCACTTTTGCACCCGGTATATGTTCGGAGCTATTAATTAAATTAATAAGGCGGAAAGTAGGTTTATCTTTAATAAAATCTTCAATAACTTCTTTTGAATTATCCGTTGAAGAATCATTGACTAAAATCCAATCAATATTTTTATAGGATTGTTCATTGAAAGATTGTAAACATTTCAATATATGTTTAGACTCATTAAATACCGGTATTACAACTAAAATTTTCAAATAGTATGTTTTTTCAAAATGATTTCAATTTACTACCATATTTTCGTTCTAACTTATCAAAACATATTTTTCAAGTTTATCGGCAATAGCTCGATCATTAGACAAACGAGGAAGTTTATTTTGACCTCCTAACTTACCGATTTCTTTCATATATTCATTAAATCCACCTTTTTTGATAGTTGAAATTTTTAAAGGTCTTAAGATAGCACCCGTAATAAGATCATTATAGTAAGAATTTCTTTTTCTAAGAGCCTGATCTAAATTTGATTCAAATTCATCAATGTTGATCGGCGGTTTTTCAAATTCTATGAACCATTCATGATAGGGCAGCCCTTCCGAAGGATTCACCTGAGGAGCAAGAGTAAATTCTTGAACAATACATCCCGTTACTTCCATGGTTTCTTTAATAGCTTCTTCTACTTCGAATGAAATGACATGTTCACCAAATGCAGAAGTAAAATGTTTAGTTCTTCCGGTGACAAGAATTTTATACGGATCTTTACTGATAAATCGAACTAAATCACCTATTTCATAAGCCCACAATCCGGCATTCGTTGTCAATAGTATAGCATAATCCGTATTCAATTCCACCTGTTCCAGAGTAAGACGTCTCGGATTATTTTTACCAATATCTTCTGAAGGAATAAATTCATAAAAAATACCATGATTCAACATAAGCAACAATCCTTCATGGTCTACATCATCCTGAAAGGCTATAAATCCTTCCGAAGCCGGATAGGTTTGGATAATATCCAACTTTTTACCAATTAATTCATTTATTTTATCTTCATACGGCTTATAATTTACACCCCCCGTTACTAAAAGCTGTAAATTGGGAAAAATTTTACTTATAGATTTACCCGATTTTGCAATCAATCTTTCAAAATACATAACCAGCCATGGAGGAATGCCGCTGATTAAAGTCATATTCTTATCAACAGTTTCCTCTACAATTTTATCAACTTTAGTTTCCCAATCTTCAATGCAATTGGTTTTCCATGAAGGCATACGATTGTATTGAAGATATTTCGGAACAAAATGGGCGGAAATTCCTGACAGCCTTCCCGTCATGATCCCATTATTATTTTCCAAAACAGGACTTCCTTGTAAAAAAATCATTTTACCATTGATAAAATTGGGATTTTTTCTTTTATATATATAGTGAAGTAAAGCACTTTTAGCTCCTTCTATATGAAAGGGCATGGATTCTTTAGTAATAGGAATGTATTTAGTGCCTGAGGTGGTACCTGAGGTTTTTGCAAAATAAAGGGGCTTATTAGGCCATAAAATATTATCTTGTCCCGATTTAATTTTTTCTATATAAGGTTTTAACGTTTCATAATTCTGAACAGGAACATTTTTTTGAAAATCTGAAATAGAACTTATTTTAGAAAAAGAGTAATCAACGCCAAAATTTGTATTTTGAGATTCTTTAATGAGTTTTTCAAACCAATAGTTTTGTGTTTCCACCGGATTGTCAATCCATTTTTGCTCTTTTTTATGGTGAAGGGATGCCCACCCTTGTGCCAGTTTCTTTTTTAAAAAACCCATGGTAACTAGTATGAATTTATCACGTAACAAATATCGTAATTTAATTTTAGTATGTTAAAATCTAAAGAATAATAAAACTTATAATTTTTTATAAATAACTTTCTAACAATTAATATAAAAAGAGAATAAAATATAAAATGAAAACTTTTAAAATTAATATTATTAGTATATTCGCAAACAAGAATTAAGGTAAAATGAAGTTAAATTACAATAAATTGAATAACCTTACCGGATGGGTTGTTTTTATTATAGCAGCAATAACTTATTTATTAACTATTGAACCCAATTTCAGTTTTTGGGATTGTGGTGAATATATATCTTCAGCGGTTAAGCTGGAAGTTACTCATTCACCGGGAGCCGTATTTTTTCAAATATTGGGTGCCGTTTGGGCGATCTTAGCCTTTGGCGATCCCACCAAATATTCCATAGTTATAAATGCTATGTCTGCTATTATGAGTGCATTTGCTATATTATTTTTATTCTGGACAATTACTCATATGGTTCGTAAAACTCTGTTTTTACATACCGAACCCAAAGAATTTACTTCCTATCAGATCGCTACCATCTTATTAAGCGGGGCAGTAGGGGCGTTAACTTTTACTTTTACCGATACTTTTTGGTTTTCAGCAGTTGAAGGAGAAGTTTATGCGGCGGCTTCCTGTTTTACCGCTTTGCTGTTGTGGCTTATGTGTAAGTGGGAAAATGATTTATCTGATTCCCGATCCAATAAGTGGCTTATTTTAATTTCTCTACTTATCGGTCTGTCTGTTGGAATCCATTTAATGGTAATACTAGTGGTTCCTACGTTAGGATATATTTATTATGCAAAAAAATATACCTTTACTTGGAAAAGTTTTATATGGGCCAATATTGCTATTGGCGGTGTATTTTTAGCCGTTTTTAAAATTATATTTCCTTTTACGATGTCTTTCTTCGGAAAATGTGAAATATTTTTTGTAAATAATCTACAAATGCCATTTAATACGGGTTCGGTAGTGGCATTCATACTTTTAATTGTTGCTTTTTATTTTGCCTTACGATATACATCCAATCATGGATATAAAACAGGAAATACCATTATTTTATCGATTTTGTTTATGCTTATCGGTTTTTCAAGTTGGGTGGTACTTCCCATACGTGCTAAAGCAAATCCTCCAATTAATTTAAATGATCCCGACAATGCAATAGGTATGTTGGATTATTATAACAGGGCTCAATATGGTGATTGGCCGGTGTTTTACGGAGCTAATTATACTGCATATTTAGATCCTAACGGAATTATTGGAACCGAGGATAATGGCCCTATTTATGAAAAGGATGAAAATTCAGGCAGGTATATTGAAACAGGCAGAAGGATTAATTATAAGTTTAATCCGGAGCAAGTCAGTATATTTCCACGAATGTATAATCCTGATCCTAGTGTTATTGAAAATTACGGATTAATGGAAGGATACCCCGATTTTACTTTAAATTCTAAATATATTGGTAATCCTGAAGCACAAAAGGTTTTTGATGAGTTAGTGAGGAAAAAGAAAACGGGAGAAATATCTGTTCGTGATTATCAAATGGCTAAACAAAATGAACTAATTAATGTTAAAAAACCAACTTTAGGCCAAAACTTGGATTTTATGATGACCTATCAAATGGGATATATGTTTATACGATATTTTCTATGGAATTTTGCCGGTCGTCAAAATGATTTACAAGGTAATTATGAATCTACCAAAGGAAATTGGATCAGCGGTATTAAATTTTTAGATAATTTACGTTTGGGAGACCAAGACAAATTACCTCAAGCATATGTGAACAAAGCTACCAATAAATATTATTTTTTACCATTGTTATTAGGTTTAATAGGATTCTTCTTTCAACTAAACAGAGATCCGGGTAGAAACTTTTCTTTAATAGCTTTATTTTTATTAGCCAGCGTGGGTATTATCTTATACACCAGTATAAAAGCATTTGAACCCAGAGAACGAGATTATGCGTTAGTGACATCCTTTTACACTTTTGCTATTTGGATAGGGATGGGAGTGACAGCAATTATGTTTTTATTAAATAAACTTAAACAAAGGCAAATAGGACTTATTATTGGTTTTCTTGCCTTAGGAGTTCCTGTTTTGGTTGGATTCCAAAATTGGGACGATCATGATAGAAGTAGGAGATATACAGCTTATGATTTTTCAAAAAGCTATTTACAAAGTTTAGATGCAAATCATCCTATACTTTTTGTATATGGAGATAACGATACATATCCGTTATGGGCATTACAAGAAACTGAAGAATTTAGATCAGATGCCAAAGTGGTTAATTTTACTTTGCTGGGTACTGCATGGTATATTGATCAGGTTCAGAGAAGAACTTATAAAGCACCCGGTATTCCTTCTTCATTAACACATGAAGAATTTAGAGACGGCGTTAATGATCAGGTTATTTTATTAAATCGAGATTTTTGGAAGCAAATTTTTGATAATCTTCCGGCTGATAGTATACCTGCGGATATTCTTCCATTTAAGAAATATGCAATTTCTGATACTATATCTGCTAAAGAAGCCATTAATTTTCTTAGAAATAAAAAAGAACAATCTGCTATTAAAGATTTATATACATATGTAACTGAAAGGGATTATAGAGGAACAGATGTTGGATTTATTCCTGTTAACAAAATATCTTTGCCTGTAAACAAGGAAAATGCGTTAAAATATGGAATAGTTAAACCCGAAGATTCTAAATTGATGGTAAATAAGGTAGTATTAACAATAAATAAACAAGCTTTGTATAAAGACGGTTTAGCTATGTTGGATTTACTTGCCAATTACAATTGGGATCGTTCCATTTATTTTAGTTCAGGAGGAACCTATTCTCAATCTAATATCATGTTTGCACAAAATTACTTGGAATATCAAGGTTTAATTTCAAAATTAGTACCTATATATACTCCCGAAACCAACAACGGGGAACAAGGAAGAATAAATCCTAATACGATTTATAACTTAGTTATGAATTATAAATTTGGAAATTTAAAAGATCCGAAAGCTTATTTTGATGAAACTTGTAGAAGTAATATTTTAAATTATAGAATGTCTTGTGGAAGAGCTGCTATCGCTTTAGCAAAAAGTGGAGACAAAAAAAGGGCCAATGATATTTTAGAGTTAATCAATAAAGAGATTCCAATATTTATGTATCCGGCTACGCCTTCTTATAATTCAATTATATCCGGATATTTTCTTATAGGAAAAGAAAAAGAAGGATTAAAATTAGCAGAAGCATATAAAGATCAAATTTTTAAGGAATTAAATTATTATTTATCATTACCACTACACGATCAAACGTTTGCTACCGATGATATGAGTAAACTATCCAGTTATTATACACTTATTGTTGATAATATTGTAAATACTTATCTGGAATTAAATCAAAGAGATAAAGCTATAGCATATATCACAGAATCAATGAAACCTTTAGATAAAAGATTAAAAACTTTTGAAATGCTAGGTAAAAATAATGCGAAAGATCAAAAAGTATCACTTCAGAATTTGATGTATTCCTATGGACAGATGCTTCAAGTTTTGCATCCTATTGATTCTGTATATGAAAAAGAAAAAGCAGAAGAAATTTCAAATATTATTATGAAGTTAGACTAAATTATTAGTATACTTGCAGAAAATATTTTCGGCTACGTAGTTCAACTGGATAGAATATCAGATTTCGGCTCTGAGGGTTGGGGGTTCGAATCCCTCCGTGGTCACAAAACAAGAAAAAAAAAACACTAAAATTCAAGTAACCTACTGAAATAATAGGGTATATAAGTAAAATTCGTTTAGTTATAATTTGGCTTTTTTTTAAATTTTTAGAACAGAATATAGAACAAGAATTTTTTTTGTTCTAAAATAAAAAAAAGTTTGTTCGATTTTATCTGTCACTAACTGTAACACTATCTAAATTAATAAGTTAGATAGTATGGAAGAACTTAGAAATAAACATTTTCAAACGTGTACAGGTATATACACAGCTATGAAAGCCAGATTTTACAGAAGAAAGAATAAAAATAAAAACGGAGAATACCTTATGTATCTTCATATATGTGGTAATGGAAAGCAACTAAAGTTATCTTTAGGCTTTACAGTAAAAGATAATGAGTTTGATTCATCAACTCAAAAAATTATCGGCAAAGAATCAAGACATAAAGAATTACAGCTTTTACTAGATAATGTGCAGTCTAAAGTAACCGCCGTAAAAACTTTTTATTGGCTTTCCAACAAAATATTAACCCCCGAAAAATTAATAGAAGAATTAAAGAATAACATACCCAGAGGGGAATTTACTTCCTTTTTTGAGTATGAATTAAGCCAAGAGAAAACCATTTTAAAAGATGGCACGTATCGTAGACATCAAAGCGTTCTTATGAATTTAAGAAAATTTAAAAAGGAAATTTATTTTTCAGAAATAGACGAAACCTTTTTAGATAATTATAAAAGCTATTTTTTAAAAACAAGAAATTACAATACCTATTACTCCAACCTAAAAGTAATAAAGAAATATTTAAGGAAAGCATCCAAAAAAGGAATTCCGTTAAAGATAGATATTGATACCATTAAAATAAAAAATATAAGATCCAATCGGGTTGCATTAACCCCGGAAGAAGTAAAGAAATTGTACAATTTTTATTTATCGGAATTTATATTACCGGGAGAAAAAATACCGATCGGAATTTTTCTGTTTTCATGCTATACCGGATTGAGGATATCAGACCTTAAAAAATTAACAAGAGAACAAATATTTACCGGAATATTAGAGTTTATACCGGTAAAAACAGAACAGTCAAAACCGTATATGCATCGCGTACGAGTCAATAACAAAGCCTTATCGATTGTTGAGCAGGTCCCCGATTTATTTACCAGATGGATAGCAGAACAAAATATAAATGAGGTTATAAAAAGAGTGACCCAAAAATTAAATATAAAAAAAGAAGTTTCATTACACGTTGGAAGACATACTTTTGCCACTAATTATTTACGCGCCGGAGGCAAAGTTGAGCAGTTACAAAAACTGCTCAATCATACCTCAATAAAAGAAACCATGATTTATGTACATATGGTAGAAGCCGAGGAGGACGAATCTATTTTTTTATTGGACAATTTATTCTGAATAGGTCTCAACTTCAATTTTAACTACCTGATCGGATAAATCCGAGCGGGTTATTTTTTTAGGAATATGTACTTTATGGTATGCATATAATTTCTTTTTAACGGTAATATCTTTTATTTTTTCTTTAAGTGCCGTAAAATTCCAGGTAAAAGAAATGGCATTGATTCTAAATTTTAACCATTTTTGCCAATATTTTGAATATAATTTAAATATAGTCCCCTTAAAAATTAACTTTTTTTATATTTGTGACAGAATATGGAACAAAAATTTTTTTGTTTTAAATAAGAAAAAGAAAAATGTCAGATACTTACGAAAAAATATTAAATGCAATCCCAGAAGAAGATTTGAAAAAAATATTGAAAAAAATGGGGTATGTTAAAGTAAAAGAAAAGGAAGAAAAAAAATTAAAACCTAAGCCTATGACGGAAAAACAAAAGATTATGGAAGAATATAGGCAACTACTTATAAACAAATATTTTAAATCCAGAAACCCTATATGATAATAGGATTAGATGATACTTTCTTGGTGGGTAACATCAGAAAAAAGAGTCATAACTGAGCAGAGGGTTGAAGATTTTATAAATAAACACAGAAGGTATAATTAGAAAAAACCTTAAAAAATTGTCTTGTTATGGAAATAAATATAAAAATCAATATAGAATTTGGAGAAAAAGCCTTAGAAGTTTTAAAAAAATGCGGTAAAAATTTCTTAGATATTGTTGATTTAAATGAACCGACAGATGAAAGTATAAAAGAAAACAAGAAAGAGGGTAAAAAAAATATCCAGACTGTAGAACCTTTCTATAAACTCACCGACAATATAAAATTCGAAAAAATCAAAAAAAAGATTAACTCTCTTATAAGGTTTAAAAAAAGTCAAGAAGTTAAAGAATTACTAAACCAATTCAATATCGATCGCATTTCCGAATTAGAGACAGAGAAATATAATGAGTTTTTCGAGCATTTACAGAAAATCATGTAGAAAACAAAAACGTTCAAAACCCTTTACCTGTAAAATCGCTAATCAAAAATTAGGGTAATAAAATAAAAAAATCCCTGCAGCAATAGGACTTAATAATTTTTAATCAATCAAATATTATCATCAAGATAATATATGCAAATGTAACTAAAAAAAGAGAAGTATCAAAAAAATTAGCTGAGTCAATTTTTCAAGAGTCTCTTGAGGTTTTATTCAACATAATAATACTTCCTAAAGAAAGCAAGTTACATTACGAGATAGAAAAAATAGAAGGATCCATCGTAAGTGTGAAATTTTATTGGACAAAAGATTTTCAAAATTACAATTACTCCTGCAATTACTTGGAAGAAGTTATCGACTGTTATTCAACTCTTTACAACTTCAATAAACCTTATGACAGTATAATCGATGAAATAGAAGAGGACCTGGAAAGAAGTGCTAATTATGCAGCATATTCTAAAGATGAATTAATAAAAAAAATTAATTTTACTGATTCGTATTTTAACAAATACAATATTAAAGTACTTTATTTAGGTCAAACAGATATTTATCCAATAGATTATCCAACCTATTATTATTTAAAAACTACCTATGGTAATGAATATAGAAATGATATAAAAAATAATGAAAATTTAATTGAAATCAATAATTTCTTAAAACACTATTTGGGTAATAAATATATTGATTTAATGGACTATAAAATTAATAAGATATGTCCTAATTACATTCCATATATGTATGATACGAATCATTTAACTTATTATGGTACAGAACAATATAAGTATCCTATAAAAAACAGAATATTAGAAGCAATAAATTAAAAATTTAAACCTTTTTATTTGTTTCTTAAATCTTACTTGGGAATATGAACTAAAATGTTATCAAAATGTAAGTAAGAACTATGAGATAAAATATAAATAAATTATCTAAACTATTTTAATAATAATCAGCATGATTGATTATTTTAGTTTAAAATACATATAGTTTATTTCAGGATAACCTCTTCCTCTATAAGGCTAATTTTCACTGATAATAAAAGCAATCTATCTTTATTTACGAATATATTTACCTAAAATGAATTTTCGTATTTAAAGTTTGATTTAAAACTTTTTTAATTCTAAATAGATCATTTTCAATAACAAAGTTTAAAATATAGATTTAAATAAAGATTTGTTAAGTATTTAATATTTTTTGTTTTTGAGAAAGATATTCTGTTTCTGTCAAAATTCCCTTTTCTTTTAATTCATGTAATTTCAATAATTGATTTGAAATTTTAAAAGAAATATCTTCAGATAAATTTTTTGGAGTATGTTTAATGATCATATTTATGGTATCTTTTATTTCATTTGCATCTCGAACTCCTATTTGATATACTTTTCTAATAAATAATTTACTTATATCAACTCTATGTCTTTTAAAAAAAAGCATTGTACCAGGGTCAAAACAATCAATTAGTACCGCTGAATTATTTATATCTTTAATAAATATTTTAACACATACTTTTGTAACATATTTTTGTTTATGATGAGACTTGGTTGAACCTCCTACAACTGTTCCAAACAAACCAAAAAAAATACGGCTAAAAAAACCTCCTGCTACAAATTTCCTATTTGATAAATTAAAATATGTTATATCTTCAATGAATTTAACACCTAAAATATCTTTGAAATCAATATATATAGGTTCAGATTTACCTTTTAAAATAGCTATCTGTTTTCTTTTATCATCTACATTAAATGTGTAAAATTTACTATAACCAATAATCGTTTTTGAAGGAGTAAAATTATTATTAGATTTTAAAGGATTATCTTCGTCAATACGGCATTGAGATATTTCATAATATCTCCATATAATATACAAAATTGCTAATGTTATAATAATGATAATAAAAATTTTCATTTTAATTAAATTAATATATTATTGTTATTTTTTTATTTCTAACTAATTAAGATTTAATATGTTCATTCAAACATTTATGAAAGACTATAATCCCTAATCTAAATTTTTTAGTAATTTTTAATCAAAAGATATAAGGTTATTCATAAATTTTAAATAAAATTTCAATTATATTATATTTTTTTAAGAACCAATTTTTTGAAGAGCAATTCTTCTATTTAAATAATAAAGCTTTACAATTTTTTATAATAAGATATTTATAATATAATTTGAATTAAAGAATTTATATATTACAACTTAAAAAAATACATCTCTTTTTAATATATAAATTCTTATTTTTTTTCAAATATATAAATTATTTTATTTATTTAGCTTAATAAAAGAAAAAAAATATTTTTTTTTAATATAAATATTTTATGATATCTTAAACATTGCTTTATACATAAAAGATAAATCATATTTTAATTATTTTAAATATTTAATTTAACTTATAAATATTTTTAAAACGTTTTATCAAAATATATTGATTAAATTAAAATAATTGGTTATGTAATCATATTTAAAAAAGAAGGAAGAAAAACTTTGTCTGAACTTAAAAGTAATTTTAGATTTTAATATTCTAACAAATTAAATACAATAAATATAGAATTAAGATAGCTAAGTTGGGTACATAACATTTTGACTAAAACATGGAATTATATTTGTATAAATATAAATATCACTTATTAAATAAAAAAATCCTGAGTTTTTATCTCAGGATTTCTTAAAGACTAATCAGATGGTTCTGCAAGTGATATATTTTAGATTAACATTCAAATTATATTTTTAATACTCTTACTATTGAAAAATAACTTGTAAATGATATTTTTTGAAATTATAAAAAAATAAAAAGGTTAGATTACGGAATTCCGTAAAATAAAAAATAATATTATAGTAAATTAGATTTTTCTTACTATGGAAGTGACATTATTATATGTTATTTATTTTATAAAAACATATTTTTTACTATAAGTCATTTATATTATTAGATAGGATAATTTAATATTATATTACATAGTTAATTTTAAATATTGATAAAATTTTTTTATTAATAAAGTAAGCTTAAAAAGCTGTTAACTAATATTTTTAAAAAATCTTCTCTGGGTAGTAGAGGATCAATTTTGTTAAATATACCTTCACTATTTTAAATTAATACTTAGCATTCTTCACTGCATTTTATTATAAAAAAACTTAATTTTATTTTTAATAATTTTTATAGTTTAAATAAATAAAATAATAATATGAATTATATAAAAAAAAATAAATATTTTTTGATTAAATCATACTAAAATTTTATAAGATTTAAATATGATAAATATTATATTTATATAAATAAAATAATTTTATATATTTGTAGTATTAAAATAACAGATAGTTAATTTATTTTAATTTTTATATAACTGAATTTAGTATAAACCTTAAACACTAAACTTTATGAAGCATATTAGACCCTCTATTTCATTACTCACCCTAATTTATTTTATAGCAATGATTTTTGCTGTATATGTTAGTATACGTATTTTAATTAGATAATAAAATAATTATAGATTAATTTTATTTTTTGAGTTTTGTATTATAGCCTCCTATTATAGGAGGCTCTTTTAATTTGTTAAAAAAGGAATTAATTATTCAACAGTTATTTTTTTAATTTTAAAAGCAAACTATTACTAACCACACTAACGCTGCTTAAAGCCATGGCAGCACCGGCAACCATTGGATTTAATAAAAAGCCATTGATAGGAAATAATATACCCGCAGCGATAGGAATACCTATTATATTATAAATAAATGCCCAAAATAAATTTTGTTTAATAGTTTTAACCGTTTGCTTGGAAAGTTTAATTGCCTCAGGTATTTTTTGAAGATCTCCTGAAATTATAGTCATCTTAGCAACATCAATGGCAATATCAGATCCACGGCCCATTGCGATACTAACATCCGCTTGAGCGAGGGCAGCACTATCATTAATACCATCACCAACCATAGCCACAATTTTATTGTTAGGCGAAGCTTGAAGTTTTTTCACATAATCAATTTTATCCTGTGGAGAAACCTCGGCTTTAAATTTGTTAATTCCTGTTTCCTTAGCTACATAATTAGCTGTAGTATGATTATCTCCCGTTAGCATATGAACCTCAATTCCTAACATTTTAATCTGCTTAATAGCAGTTAGAGAAGTAGGTTTAATCTTATCTGAAATGGATATTCCTGCAAGTATAGTATTTTCATTAGCAAATAAAATAGTAGTAGTAGCTTGTTTAAATTTATTATCCAACCAATTTTTAACTTCTTTATCGATAGGAACTGTATTTTTATATAACAAAGTAAGATTTCCAATAAAATATTTTTGATTATTGTAAATACCAATAATTCCTTGCCCTGATGCATTTGTAATTTCCATATCAGGAATAAAAGTTATGCTTTTATCATTCAAATAACTTACAATAGCTCCGGCTAAAGGATGTTCAGAGGAACGTTCAATACTATATAAAATGTTTTTTTCAAGATCATGCGTTGAACTAAACCATTTAAAATCTTCAACCTGAGGTTTACCTTCTGTAATCGTACCGGTTTTATCCAAAACTATCGCATTTATATTTTTGGTATTTTCCAAACTTTCTGCATCTTTAATTAAAATACCTTTTTCCGCACCTTTACCGATACCAACCATAATGGCTGTTGGAGTTGCTAAACCTAAAGCACACGGACAAGCAATAACCAATACGGTTACAAAGCTTTGAAAACCATAAATTATCCCTTGTTTACCACCGAAAAAAATCCAAATAATCAACGATAAACAAGCAATAATAAAAACTGTGGGAACAAAAATTCCGGCAATTTTATCAACCAATTTTTGAACAGGAGCTTTACTGCCTTGGGCTTCTTGCACCGTCTGAATAATTTGAGATAAAAGAGTATCTTTACCCACTTTATCTGCATTAAATTGAAAACTTCCTTTCTGATTAATCGTTCCTGCAAATACTTTTGAACCTTTCACTTTTTCAATTGGAATGGGCTCACCACTGATCATACTTTCATCAACATACGAATTACCCGAAAGAACAGTTCCATCCACCGCAATCTTTTCACCCGGTTTAACTAAAATGGTCATTCCAATAGAAACTGACTTAATGGGAATTTCATTTTGCTCATTTCCTTGAATTACAGTAACTGTTTTAGGTTGTAAACCTATTAACTTCTTGATGGCATAAGAAGTATTCCCTTTTGCTTTTTCTTCTAATATTTTACCTAATAAAACGAATGCAATAACTACAGCCGAAGCTTCAAAATATACATGCGGTTGCAATCCGCGTTTAATCCAAAACGAAGGAAATAATGTATTAAAAACGCTAAAAATGTATGCGGTTCCCGTACTTACCGCTACCAGGGTATCCATATTGGCGGATCTATGTTTTGCTTGTTTATAAGCTCCCGTAAAAAATTGTTTTCCAAAAATAAAAACAACCGGAGTAGCTAAGATCCACATGATGTAATTTGCCCAATGTTGATGCATGAGTGAAGGTGTCATCCCTATAATTAATAAAGGAATGGAAAAAATCATGGCACCGATGGTTTTCCTTTTTAGAGCTTTGTAATGATTTTTTTGTATTTCTTCCAATGAATTTTGCGAATCATCATTTTCTTTGATAATCAAATCATAACCGGCTTCTTGGAGAGAGTCTTTCAATTTTTGCGGGTTTATCATTGAAGGTATGTATTCAATGTATGCCATTTCATTTGCATAATTTACCGAGGCGTTTATCACGCCCGGTTGCATTTTAAGAATATTTTGACTGCTATTGGCACAAGATGCGCAACTTAAGTTGAGTAAAGGAAAGTTGTTTTTGGTAACCGGAACTTTAACTTGTAATTCTGTGAGAATCGGAACAGCCTTGGCTATGGCTTCATCAGGGTATTTACTGGTTATACGGATCTTTTGATTATTTAATTCTAAATTGCATGTATCAATTTCTTTTATTGATTGTAAAGCATGGGTTATCTTGGAAACATCTGATTCGTCAATGTCATTTTTGAAGGGTATGTAATAATATACCGGATTATTTTTTTTAGAAGAATTCATAATTTTATTTCAGACTGAATATAAATTTAACTATCTATTTACCTATACAAAAGTAGGTTGAAAAGTAGTGGAATATGTTATACAATTATGGAATAAATTTATAGTACAAAATTTCCATAGTTTTTCATATTTTTGCAAAAGATTTTAAAAAAGGCCTCATAGTTCAATGGATAGAACAAAAGTTTCCTAAACTTTAGATGTGAGTTCGATCCTCGCTGGGGCTACTATGAAAAAGACTTAATCTATTGTTTGCAGTATTTTGAGTCTTTTTTTATATACTTGACCTTCACCATTATATTTTATCTATACTACGAAACAATTGAATAAAGAGCAACTTACATATTTCATAAAAGAAAAAGCCAAAGAATATTCTTTTATAGGATGTGGGATCTCACGTTCAAGATTTTTGGAAGAAGAAGCTCTAAAATTAGAAAAATGGCTTAAAGAAGGTTATCATGGAAACATGAAATATTTAGAAAATAACTTTGATAAAAGGCTTAATCCCGGATTACTTGTAGACGGTGCAAAATCAGTTATTTCCTTCTTATATAATTATTACCCGCAAGAAAAACAAAATTCGGAAAGTTACCGTATTGCTAAATATGCATATGGAGAAGACTATCACTTAGTAATACGTAAAAAATTACAAAAATTTGTAGAAGAAATCCAAGATAAAATCGGTCAATTTTCCTATAGAGTATTCACAGATTCGGCTCCCGTGATGGAAAGAACATGGGCGCAAAAATCCGGATTAGGTTGGATCGGAAAAAACTCACTCTTATTATCCAAACAAAAAGGTTCATTTTTTTTTCTTGCTGAAATCATTTGCGACCTCGAATTGAAGTATGATGAAGCTTTTCCAACCAATCATTGCGGAAGCTGTACCCGTTGCATGGATGCTTGTCCCACCCAAGCCATCATATCTGAAAGGGTCATAGATTCCACAAAATGTATATCCTATTTAACCATAGAATTAAAAGATCAGATCGGAGAGGAGTTTGATGGAAAATTGAAAGATTGGATTTTTGGATGCGATATTTGTCAGGATGTTTGTCCTTGGAATAGATTTTCTACACCGCATACAGAAGATAAATTTAATCCGCATCCCGATTTGTTATCATACACTAAAAATGATTGGAATGATATAAATGAAGAAGCCTTTAAAATACTATTTAAAAATTCAGCTGTTAAACGAACCAAATTTTCAGGTTTTCAAAGAAATATTCTTTTTAACAAAAAAACATAGCCGTATCTACTTAATTACTCTTATATACGGGTTTAAAATAAAAAACTGTAAATATTAAATACTGTATCTTTGTTACTTAAAAAATATATCAATTGGAGTTTGCAAACGTAATTATTCCACTTTCATTAGAAGGTGTTTTCACCTATCATATACCTAAAGAATTACAAAACCACATTCAAGTCGGGCAACGGGTGGTTGTTTCATTTGGAGAAAAAAAATTATATACGGCTATAGTGGAAAGTCTCCATGATAAGAAGCCGGAACTATATAAAACCAAAGAAATATATACCATCCTTGAAGATTACCCCTTAGCAACTCCTAAACTGATTGAATTTTGGAAATGGATTGCTGATTATTATATGTGCTCTTTAGGAGATGTATTTAGAAATGCTTTTCCTTCAGCCTTAAAATTGGAAAGTGAAACATTTATCCGAAAAACATCTCAAAATATAATTTGGGAAGAGTTGGACGAAAAGGAAACGTTCATTATGCAAAATCTCGAAATTAAAACTGCAATTAATTTAAAAGAAATAGAAGCTTTTTTAGCGAAAAAATACATCATTCCTACCATAAAATCTTTATATGATAAAAAATTAATTGAATTAGATGAGCAAATCATTGATAAATATAAACCCAAGAAACTTACTTATATCAAATTAAATCCTTTATTTGAAGATTCAGAACTATTTCAAAAAGCATTGGTCGATATTAATAGGGCGGAAAAACAAAGAGAAGCGTTACTATTATTTATTAAAATGCAACAACAGAGAGCAACATTCATACAAAAAAGAGAGCTGATAGAAATATCATCACCCTCTGTCGTTAAATCTCTGATTGAAAAAAAATATTTAGAAGAATTTCAACTCCAAAAAGATCGTATAGAGGAATATGATGATCATATTGAAGATTCTTATAAACTTTCTAACGCTCAAGATATAGCATTAAGAGAGATTGAAAAGCAATTTCAAAAATTTTCGACGGTTTTATTGCATGGCATCACTTCTTCCGGAAAAACCGAATTATATTTTCAATTGATTGAAAAACAAATTTCTAATTCTCGTAATTCCCTTTTTTTATTACCTGAAATATCTATCACAACGCAACTGGTGAGTAAAATAAAAAAACGTTTTGGCGATGAAGTGGGGGTTTATCATTCTAAACTCAATCAAAATGAACGAGTGGAAGTTTGGAAAAATACTTTAAAAAATAAATATAAAGTAATTATTGGAGCTCGTTCGTCTATTTTTTTACCATTATCTAACATCGGATTGATTATTGTAGATGAAGAACATGACAGCTCATATAAACAAACGGACACAAAACCCTTTTATCAAGCAAGAGATTGTGTTCAAATTTTAGCGCAACAAAATAATTCAAAAGTTCTATTAGGATCTGCCACCCCCTCGATGGAAAGTTTTTATAATCATGAGCAAGGAAAATTCGGTTTAGTAGAGCTTAAGGAAAGGTTTGGCAATGTAAAACTACCTGAAATAGAAATGGTTTCCTTATGTAAACCCACAGTAACCCCCAATATATCGTATCGGTTACAAGAAGAAATCCATCAATGTTTAATTCAGAAAAAACAAGTTATTCTTTTTCATAACCGACGTGGATTTTCACCTATTTTGGAATGTAATGACTGCGGACATTCACCGTCGTGTCCTAATTGTGATGTTACACTTACGTATCATAAGGTAAGCTCAACCCTTCGTTGTCATTATTGCGGATATACCATGGCATTTCCCCAATCATGCCCAAGCTGTCATTCCCATGCTTTAGAAACGAAAGGAATAGGAACCCAGCAAATCGAAGAAGAGGTAAAACAACTTTTTCCCGATGCTAATATTGCCCGTATGGATGTTGATACTATGAAACGCAAACATGCCTATGAAATATTATTTGAAAATATGGCTCTTAAAGAAATAGATATCCTTATCGGCACACAAATGGTAACCAAAGGACTTGATTTTGATGACGTTCAGTTGGTAGGAATCATACGTTCGGACTCTTTATTAAATCTGCCCAATTTCAGAGCAGAAGAAAAAGCGTTACAACTCTTGACTCAGGTAAGTGGTAGAGCAGGAAGAAGAAAAGAAGGTAAGGTTTTAATTCAAACTTTTGACCCGGAAAATCCGTTTTATTTATTTATTAAAGAGAATAACTATAATTTGGCAAAAGAAGGTATTTTAAGAGAACGTAAAGAATATTTATATCCTCCTTACTTTAGATTGATTGAGTTGACTTTCAAGCATAAAAATAATGAAAAGGTTAAAAAAGCAGCTGCAATGGTAGGAGATTATCTAAAAAATTTTATTCATGAACCGTTCATTTTAGGACCGGAAGAAGGATTGATACCGAGGATAAATAATCAGTTTATATATAAAATTCTTTTAAAAATACCATCTATAAAATCTACTAAAAATAGTAAAAAGTTCATAAAAGAAGCTATTTCAAAATTACAAAGTCTTTCGTCGTTTCGTTCGGTAAAAATTGATGTAGACGTTGATCCTTCTTAATCGATTTGTATATCCTATTTTTGAATTACAATTATAGGGTAAAACTGCAACAAATAGTTGGGGGGATTCTAATTATGTGAAAGTAGGAATAGTTAAAATTAGAATTATGGAGCATACCTTTGGATAATCCAATCCATATCTTGCAATGTATAAACAATCCGATCGTGTAGGCGATTAGGTCTGCCTTGCCAAAATTCAATTTGATACGGTTTAACTAAATATCCTCCCCAATGTTTGGGTCTTTTGATTTCATCCTTAGTTTTAGTAGAAAGTTCCAATTCCCTTAATTTATTTTCCAAATAATCTCGGTTAGGTATTACTTCACTTTGAGGAGATACAATTGCACCTAACTGACTACCCAAAGGTCGGGAATGAAAATATCCATCAGATAAATTAGGAGCCAATTTTTCTGCTATTCCATTAATGGTAACTTGTTTTTCAAGATTTTCCCAATAAAAATTCAGGCATACATTCGGGTTTTTACTTATTGCTCTGCCTTTCCTACTGTGGTAATTAGTATAAAAAATAAATCCTTCCCAAGTATATTGTTTTAATAAAACTCTGCGAGTTCGGGGAATCAAATTATCTTCAACAGTTGAAAGAGCCATAGCATTGACTTCAGAAACTTGATCACTTTGTTCAGCCAGTAAATACCATTCTCTGAATAGTTCCATCGGATTGTCTGTTATATCCGATTCAGTTAGCGAACCTTGTTTGTATATTTTTCTGCGATCAGATAAGTCTTTCATTAGTAAAAAATATGTAATTTTATGTCTCTAAGTTATAAAAGAAGATAAAAATGGATTACAAAGGTAAATTTTTAATTTCAAAACCTATCAGCTATGATTCTTTTTTTTCTAAAAGTGTAATTTTTATTACTGATTATGATATGTTAAAAGGAACTATAGGTTTCACTCTTACAAAAATATATCATCAAAAACTATCGGAGTTAGTCCCTGATATTGATATAGATATGGATGTTTATGTGGGAGGACCGGTTGATTCAGATCATCTTTTTGTTATCCATTCTCGACCTGATGTAATTGGGGACAGTATCTCAATTAACGATAAATACTATTGGTCCGGAAATTTTGAAGACATTAAAACAGCTTTAAAAGAAAAGCTTATAAAACCGGATGAAATTCGTTTTTTTATCGGATATTCCGGTTGGAAAGCTAATCAATTAGAAAATGAAATTAAAAATGATGATTGGTTGATAAGTGATAATAAAGAGTTAAATATATTAAAATGGGAAGATCATTTATGGAAAAACCAACTGATAAAAGTAGATAAAAAGAATATAATTTGGATAAATTCTCCTAAAAATCCAAAATTAAATTAATATACTTTAATATAAATATTTTTTTATAAAACAATGATATGATATAATAATAAAAAATTATTTGTTTAATTTTTAATTTTTTTCCAACTAACCTTATAAAAATGAAAGTTATAATAAAATTATGAATTTTAACAATTTTTTTAATATTTTTGCAGATAAGTTAACATTATCTTATTTTGCTAACCAATATTATCATGAAAATTCACAAATTATTATTAATTTTAATATTAATAATTTTTGCCGGTTTTAATAGAATAAATTATTTCAATGGGCAAACTACTATTGGTAAGTCATATTCTAATATTTACTTCAATAAATTACATCAAAATAAGAAATCAACAGATTTAAAAATTCATACTGAAAATTTTGTTTCAACCACCTCAAAAAAATTAGCAAGGAATTACAGAATTAAAAATATTTTTCAATGCTGTTTCAGAGATTTATATAATCAAAATATATTCAACACTTCATCTATCAATAAAGGCATTACAACCCGTGCTTTTAAAGTAAACCCATTCAAAACTCAAATCGTAACTAACTATAAATTATATATAATTGATGTCTTTGAATTATCAGAGACCCACTTTGTTTATTTTTCCAAAATATCATAAACTATTTAAAACCATTGATATCATACAATGGAAATAACAAAGAATGTAAAAGGAGCTATTTTTGTAGCTCCTTTTTAAATTTATATTACAAATATTTAAAACTTTGATTATTTTTTATTGCTTTTAAAGCATTATAAATCATAAGAATAGTGTTTTCAACATCTTTTTTATGCACCATTTCAACCGTTGTGTGCATATAACGCAAAGGAAGAGAGATCAATGCAGATGGAATACCGCCGTTCGAATAAGCAAAAGCATCCGTATCGGTTCCGGTTACTCTACTGGAAGCTTGTCTCTGAAAAGGAATATTATTTTTTTCTGCACTATCAATTATTAATTCCCTTAAATTATTTTGTACGGCCGGCGCATAGGAAATTACCGGACCTTTACCACATTTTATTTCTCCGTGCTTCATCTTATTTATCATGGGAGTAGTAGTATCATGAGTAACATCCGTAACAATAGCTACATCAGGTTTAATGGTTTGCGTGATCATTTCAGCTCCTCGCAATCCAACTTCTTCCTGAACAGCATTGGTAATATATAAACCATAATCGAGCGTATCTTTATTCTCCTTAATAAGCTTAGCTACTTCTGCAATCATAAATCCGCCGACACGGTTGTCTAGAGCTCTGCCGACAAAGTACGTATCATTTAATATAAAAAATTCATCCGGATATGTGATGATGCATCCCACGTGAATCCCTAATTCTTCAACTTCTTCTTTAGTGGTGGCACCACAATCAACCCATATAGTTTCTACTTTAGGCGGTTCTTCAACTCCGGTATAATTTCTGGTATGAATTGCCGGCCAACCGAATACACCGCTTACGATACCTTTTTTAGTATGTATATGAACTTTTTTTGAAGGAGCTATCATATGATCGGATCCCCCATTACGAATAACATAAATTAAGCCGTCATCAGTGATATAATTTACAAACCAGGATATTTCATCTGCGTGAGCTTCAATTACCACCTTGTACTTTGATTCGGGATTAATAATTCCGTAAGCTGTTCCGTAATTATCGGTTCGGACTTCGTCCACATAAGGGGTAATATAATCCATCCATAATTTTTGTCCCTTACTTTCGGCTCCGGTGGGCGAAGGAGTATTAATATATTTTTCTAAAAATTTCAACGAATTTTCATTTATAATTGAATTTTTCATATTAACCTGTTTTTTTACAAATGTACTAAATTTGGGAATAGTTTTTGACGGGATAAAATTTATGAACTTAAGAATTTTTACTCTTTTATTTATCTTGATTTTTAACATCGTTCTATGTCAAAAAACAGATTCATTAGAAACTACTATTCATTTTAATTCTGATTCAGTAATGCGTAATGAATCATCCCAATACAGCATTACGGAAGACAGTGTATTAATTGACTTAAAAACAATACAAGTAGAAGGTATGCCTAAGTTTAACAACAACTTAGATAAGAATCAGTACAACTGGCTTAAAAAAAGAGTTTTTAGAGTATATCCCTATTTTCTTATTGCACTCAAACAATACAATAATTTACACGATTCCTTAAACTTGAATTTAAATAATGCTGCTTTTCGTAAATATTTAAAAAAAAGGCAAAAGCAACTGTCCGAAGAATATGAAGGTAAACTAAAAGGATTAACCAAAACGGAAGGCAGAATATTTTCCAAATTAATGTATCGTTACACCGGTAAAACCGTTTATGAAATTATTAAAGAATTAAGGAACGGTTGGTCGGCTTTTTGGTGGAATGCAAAAGCGGGCGCTTTTGATATTGATTTAAAAGAACCTTTTGATCCTTATCATATCCGTGATGATGCCTTTGTAGAATCGATACTTCAAAGAGCTTTCCAACGAGGAGAATTGATTCCGCCCAATGAATTACATGATTAAAAAATTAAAAAAAATCATGTTTTAACTATTTATTTTATAAACATTTTGATGAAGAGGTAAGTTGACGTATTTTTGGGAGTTTATATAAAATAATATAAAAAAACCAATGAAGAAAATTCTTGACTTGTTGTTTTCTAATAAAACAACAGCGATTATGTTGGTCATTTATGCTCTCTCTATGGCATGGGCAACTTTTGTAGAAAATGATTATGGTACTTCAGTTGCCAAGGCATTAATATACAATTCGAAATGGTTTGAACTGATCATGCTCATTTTAATCTTAAATTTCATAGGAAATATTAAAAAATATAAGCTTTGGTCTTTAAAAAAATGGCCCATTTTAACTTTTCATTTATCTTTTATCTTTATTTTTTTAGGAGGTGCAATCACAAGATATATCAGCTATGAAGGACAAATGCATATTAGAGAAGAAGAGACTAGTAATGAAATTATATCAGACGCAACCTACTTTAAAGTACAAATTTCAAATTTTCAAGGAGAAACCAGAGCATATAAAGATATTCCTTTCACTTTAACCTCAGAAAATATTCCTTTTTTACTTAAGCCATTTCAAAAGAAATTTTCTGCCAATTACGATTTTTTAGGTCAAAAGGTAAAATTAGAATCTGTAAAATTTATTCCGAGAGCTCAAGATTCAGTACAAATAACACCTTCAGGTAAAAAAATATTGAAAGTAATTTGTTCAGGATCAAAGGGAAGAGAAACTATTTATATTGAAGAAGGAAGTGCCCGACAAGTTCAAAATTCAACCCTAAGTTTCAATAATTATCTTCAAGGAGCCATAAATATTACCACAGAAAATGAAGAAATCTATATTTCTTCGCCCATGATGGGAAGGCGTATGATTATGACAACACAGGAAGAACTTTCGGTAGAAGGAAGCGATAAAAAACAAAAATTACATTTTGCCAGTCTCTATCAATTTCCCAATGTAAGTTTTGTGATACCGATTACTCCTCAATCGGGTAAAATTATTTATTATGAAGGGGATAAAAATAAAAATTCTGAAGATCCCGATCTTATTTACATGAAAGCCTCAACCAATCAACAATCTAAAGAATTTTTATTTTATGGAAAAAAAGGGTTAACCGGGGTTCAAAAACAAGTAGCCCTAGATAATTTGCTCATTTCTATAGGTTATGGTTCTAAAATCTATACCACTTCTCCATTTTCGTTAAAACTGAATAAATTCATTATGGAACATTATCCGGGAAGTAACAGTCCATCTTCGTATGAATCCGATATATCCATTTTAGATAATGGAAAAGAAACACCTTTTAAAATTTATATGAATCACATACTCAATTACAAAGGATACCGATTTTTTCAATCCAGTTTTGATTCAGATTTAAAAGGAACCGTACTTTCCGTTAATCATGATTTCTGGGGGACAACTTTAACCTATGTAGGCTATGCATTATTAATAGTGGGAATGTTTATGACTTTATTTTGGAAGGGGACAAGATTTTCTAAACTTAATGTTCAACTTAAAAAAATAGCTGCTCATAAAAAATCATTTCTTTTATTATTTCTTTTATTCAGTCAATATGCTTTTAGTCAAAATCAGGAGAAGAACAATTTGGACACCTTACCTGAATCTTCCGTCCGTAAACCGGAAATTCATGAGCATACCCATAGTAAAAATACAACGTATTCAAAAGTAGTAGACGGGGAAACTTTTAGTAAAAGTATACACATTCCAAAATCACATTCAGATAAATTTGGGGCACTTTTGGTTCAATCATCCGAGGGACGAATAGAACCGGTGAATACATTGGCTTTAGAAATTTTGCGAAAATTACATAAAAGCGAAAAATTCTTTGAGTTGGACGCTAATCAATTTTTTATTTCCATATCCACCAATCCTATGCTTTGGGCAAATGTTCCTTTACTCAAAATAGGAAATAAGGGAGGGGACCAATTAAAAAAAATTACTCAAGCAAATACAGAAGGTTATACCTCCTTAATGAATTTATTTACTACCCAACCGGATGGATCTCCCGATTTTATTTTGGAAAATGATTTTAAAAAAGCTTTTAGAAAAAAACCGGCAGAAAGATCAAATTATGATAAAGAAATAATTGAGTTAAATGATAAGCTACAAGTAATGCAAGGATTAATCAGCGGGTATTATTTAAAATTTATTCCGATACCCAACGATAAAAATCATACCTGGACTTCCTGGATTTTACCCGATATGAAAACTGATAGCGTTGCTTTGAACTTGTTGGGAGGGTATTTTAGAGCGATAGTAGTGGCTGAAAAAAATAATAATTGGAATCAAGCGGATGAAGCCCTGGAAAAAATATCCGATTATCAACTCAAATGGGGTAAAGAAATTATACCTTCTCAAGCCAAGATCAATTGGGAATTAAGATACAATAATTGGGATGTATTTTTTAAAATAATGATAGTATATGCCGTACTGGGACTTGTATTACTAATATTGGCATTTACCAAGCTATTTACTGAAAATTATAAGCTTTATTCTTGGTTAGAGGGTATTTTGTTAATCCTAGTTATACTAACTGCTCTTATACATGGAATGGGATTAGGGATTCGATGGTATGTTTCGGGACATGAACCCTGGTCTAACGGATACGAAGCGGTACTGTTCATAAGTTGGATAAGTGTATTGGCCGGTTTTCTCTTATATCGAAACAGAAATGGATTTATTCCTGCGGCGGGTTGTTGGGTAGCAGTTATTTTAATGGGATTTGCTCATGGAGGAGATCAGATGAATCCACAAATTACGCCGTTAGTTCCTGTGTTGAAATCGTATTGGCTAATGATTCATGTTGCGGTAATTACATCCAGCTATGGTTTTTTCGGATTGAGTGCCTTAATAGGAACCGTAGTTTTATTTTTGTTTATAATAAACCGTAAAGATATTTCTTATAAAGTTGAAAATTCAATTAAAGAATTAACTATTGTAAATGAACTATCATTGACGATTGGTATTTTTTTATTAACCATCGGAACATTTTTGGGCGGTATCTGGGCAAATGAAAGCTGGGGGAGGTACTGGAGTTGGGATCCTAAAGAAACTTGGGCATTTATCTCCGTAATAGTTTATGCGGTTGTCTTACACCTGCGATTAGTTCCTAATTGGAGGGGTAAATACCTATTTAATTTTTTATCTTTAGTAGCTTTTTCGACCATTATAATGACATATTTTGGTGTAAATTATTATCTATCGGGTTTACACTCTTACGCACAAGGAGATCCGGTTCCTATGCCTTTATGGGTATATATTGTACTATTATTGGTTGCTATATTAGGATTAACTTCATATATAGCCCAAAAAAGAAAATTCAATTCCTAAAAAAGTTAAATAAATAAACAAAATATAAAATATAGTTATAAATATTCTAAAAAGATAAATTAATAGAGAATCAAGCTTGTTAAAATCAATTACATTCCTAGATAACCTTATTAATTGCATAAAAATAAAATTATTTACATCAATTAATTATTTATTAATGAAAAAAAAATAACTATATGATAAATAAATACTAATTACAAGGAAAATATCAAGAATTATGATTACATTTGCAACCTACAAATAGTAGATTTATAATTTACTAAAACTATTGTTCCTTTTAAAAAAATTTCCGATGACATTATTTATAAGTCGCATAAATGTATATGATTTAGTCAGGAGTTTACAGTTTACTATATAATAAAAACAAAAATATACTTTATAAGACTAAAGTATAAGCTAAATAAATAGAGATTCAGAAATTTTATGACAAAAATTTCTTTATGGCAATTTGTTTATGTTAATGTAAATTACACGGTTTATATATAAACCATTAGCTTACCTAATAGGTCGGAAAAAAGGAGTCTTTTCTACAGTAAATTTTACACAAAATAATATTTGTATTATTAATTTTAAAATTAAAATATGGAGTATAATACTCAAAGAAAAAAATTAATTATCCCGGAATATGGAAGACATGTTCAACAATTAGTTGATCATTGTATGACGATCGAGGACGATGATGAAAGAAATAAATTTGCCAAATCAATCATTGATGTTATGGGAGATTTAAATCCTCATTTAAGAGATGTGCCGGATTTTCAACATAAGCTATGGGATCAACTTTTTATAATGGCCAATTTTGATTTAAAAGTAGATTCACCTTACCCGATTCCTACCAAGGCAGAAATGAATACGGCTCCCAAAAAAATGGCTTATCCTTCCAATGAATCTAAATACAGATATTATGGAACGAATGTGAAAAAAATGATTGAAATAGCAAAGTCATGGGAAGAAGGTGATAAGAAAGAAGGATTGAAATATGTGATCGCTAATCAAATGAAAAAAAATTACCTGAAATGGAACAAAGATCAGGTAGAAGATGAAGTAATATTTAATCATTTAGAAGAATTATCTAACGGTTCCTTAAAATTGAGTTCAAAAGAAGCTTTAATGAATGTGCCGGTTCAGACTAATTCAAATACTTCTTATAAAAACAAGAATAGAAACAACAATAGTAACTATAGAAATCAAAAGAAAAATAATTTTTCTAAAAATAAAAATAAATAATGAATACTTTTCAGATTTGCGGTGGAAAGCCTCTTCATGGTGAATTCTTTCCGCAAGGTGCCAAAAACGAAGCTCTTCAAGTTATCTGTGCAACCCTTTTAACATCTAAATCAGTTAGGATAAAAAATATACCCGAAATTCAAGATGTTTTAATACTAATTGAAATATTAAAAACAGTGGGTGTAAAAGTTACCCGAAACGTTAAGGGAGATTATACCTTTTGTTCTGAAGAAATTGATTTTGAATTTTTGAAAAGTAAAGAATTTAGAAAAAACGGAGCTCAGCTAAGGGGTTCTATCATGCTATTAGGTCCTCTTTTAAGTCGATTCGGAGAAGCTTATATTCCCGTTCCCGGCGGTGACAAAATCGGTAGAAGAAGATTAGATACTCACTTTAAAGGATTTATTGATTTAGGAGCTCAATTTGAATATGACGAAGAAGAAAAGTTTTATTCCGTAAAAGCTAAAAAGTTAAATGGTAATTATTTACTTTTAGAAGAAGCTTCCGTAACAGGTACGGCAAACATCATTATGGCTGCAGTTTTGGCTGAAGGAAAAACTCAAATATATAATGCCGCTTGTGAACCCTATATCCAGCAATTATGTAAGATGTTGATTAAAATGGGTGCAAAGATTGAAGGAATTGGCTCTAATTTTTTAACTATTTATGGCGTTTCCGAACTTAACGGTGCCGAACACACTGTACTCCCTGATATGATTGAGATTGGAAGTATCATTGGCTTGGCTGCCATGACTAAATCGGAAATTACCATCAAAGAGGTTAGCTGGGAAAATTTAGGTAATATACCGGATACTTTTAGAAGATTGGGTATTCAAATCGAAAAAAGAGGTGAAGACCTATATATTCCTTCACAAGAACATTATAAAATTCAAAATTTTATAGACGGATCTATATTAACGATTTCCGATGCTCCTTGGCCGGGATTCACTCCCGATTTATTAAGTATTATTTTAGTAGTTGCCACACAAGCTAAAGGAAGTGTTTTAATACATCAAAAAATGTTTGAAAGCAGACTGTTTTTTGTTGATAAACTCATTGACATGGGGGCACAAATAATTCTTTGTGATCCGCACAGAGCAACAGTTATCGGATTAAATCATGAAATTCCTTTACGAGGAACAGTAATGACTTCTCCGGATATCAGAGCCGGAATATCTTTACTGATTGCCGCCATGTCTGCAAAAGGAACCAGCCGAATACATAATATTTATCAAATCGATAGAGGATATGAAAACATCGATGAGAGATTAAGGGCCTTGGGGGCCGATATTATTCGGATTGAACTATAATCTATAAAACAAATCTATGCATGGAGATTTACATTTAAAAATTTCAATTATTATAGCAGTCTATAATAGAAAAGATGAACTACAGGAATTACTGTTTAGTTTAATTAATCAAACGGATAAAAATTTTGAAATTATTATTGTTGACGATGGATCTCAAGAAAAGTTAGAACCTATAGTCTCCACGTATGCAGAAGTATTGGATATTAAATATTATTACAAATCGAATTCCGGAGCAGGATTATCAAGAAATTACGGAGCGGAACATGCTTCAGGAAATTATTATATTTTCTTAGATTCAGATTGTATTGCTCCGGTTCATTATATAGAAAATGTGCGTAAAGAATTAAGATTAAATTATGTGGATGCTTTTGGAGGAGCTGATTCGGCCGATAAAAATTTTAATGATTTACAAAAAGCAATTTCATATTCCATGACTTCTTTATTAACCACGGGAGGAATTCGTGGCAATAAAAAAGCGATAAATAAATTCCAGCCCAGAAGTTTTAATATGGGTATATCCAAAGAAGCATTTAAAAGTGTTGGCGGATTTTCGGAACTGAGGGTAGGAGAAGACCCCGATTTAAGTCTTACTCTTTGGGAAAAAGGGTTTAAAACCCGATTTTTTCCTGAATGCAAGGTTTTTCATAAAAGAAGAACTTCACTTAAGAAATTTGCTAATCAAGTATATCATTTTGGAATTGCCCGTCCCATATTGAATCAAAGACATCCTAACTTTTCAAAAATTACTTTTTGGTTTCCTTCTCTTTTTTTGATATTCACTGTTTTGTCCTTAGTTTTATCGATAGTTAATTATAGGTGTATCTTTCCTTTGCTTTTTTATTGCTGTGCTATTTTCCTCGATTCAAGCTATAAAAACAGGAGCATCAAAATTGGTCTCATATCTTTACTTACAACATTTATTCAATTTTTTTCCTATGGATTTGGATTTTTACAATCCTATATAAAATTAAATATCTTAAATAGGGAACCTAAAGAGGCATTTCCATCACACTTTTATTAGTTTTATTTAAATGAAGCATGATTACTTGTTTTGAGCAATCTTCCTTCTCCCATAATTTCTTTTTTACCATCAAAATAATAGGTATTATAGTATAAAATGTTTTTTTCAATTTTAACAGTCTTTACTTTAATCCCTCCATTTTTATTGATAAATCTTTTAAAACTGTCCTTTTTAGCGTCTCGATTAGAGAAAAATAATATATAATCGCAATCATTTAACCATTCAATCCTTTTAAAAGATTCAACTCCGTTGGTAACTTCCAACTGTTTATTGCCATTTCTCACAATAAGGGAACTTAAATTGGAATTTTCGCTAATATTTCTGAATTCACCCCGATTAAAGTCAAGACAGGTAAGGTTCTTTTCCTGAGCATAGCAGATAAAAGAAGTATATAAAAATAAAAGTACTGATAGTTTTTTCATGTCTCAAATATAGTAAAATAATATCTCCAAATTTAAGTCCCTGTTAATAACTTTACTACCTAAATGCTGATCTTTTAAAATGTGATTATTTATTATTTTGACTTATTTATTTTTTTAGACGATTCGATCAATAATTGATATTTTTCTATAAATTTTAGTAATAATATCATAAGAAATAATTATGTTGAAAATTAAATTCTTAAATAAAAAAAGCTAAGTAAAAATAAAATTATCTTTGTACTAACATATGAAGCTTTATCGAATACATGACCAATAACAGGAAAAAATCCTGTATTCTTACTACCTTAAATTATTGAATATTCAATAATTACGTTACAATTATTAGTATTCCAAGTTTCATATATAACCCTGTATTTGGCGACAATTAAATTTTATGTCTCCAAGTATAAGGTTTTCATCTTACATAAAGTGCAATAGATAAAGTAAACATAAAATGATTCAGACAGTTATTAAAAGAGATGGACGCATTGTCGAGTTTAATAAAAATAAGATTTTTAATGCGATTAGCAAAGCTATGCAAAATACGGAAAATGGAGTGGATTCTTTTTTAATACAAAAAATTACTGAAGATATATCCCAAACAGGCAATGTAGAAATGACGGTTGAAGCCATTCAAGACATGGTAGAGATGGAATTAATGAACAGTCCCCGTAAAGAAGTTGCAAAAAAATATATCTCCTATAGAGATCAAAGAAATGTTGCAAGAAAGGCTAAAACTTGCAATATGTTTTTGGAGATTATTGAAACCAAATCCAATGAAGTTACAAGGGAAAACGCAAACATGAATGCAGACACCCCTGCAGGAATGATGATGAAATTTGCCAGTGAAACTACCAAACCCTTTGTTGATGATTATCTTTTAAGTCCTGAAGCCAAAGAAGCGGTCCTTTCCAACTATATACACATTCACGATAAAGACTATTACCCGACTAAAAGTCTAACCTGTGTACAACATCCATTAAATAAAATTTTAGAAAACGGTCTTTTTGCAGGACATGGAGAATCAAGACCGGCAAAAAGAATTGAAACCGCCAGCATGTTGGCTTGTATTTCGTTAGAAACCGCTCAAAATGAAATGCACGGAGGACAAGCAATTCCGGCATTTGACTTTTATTTAGCGCCGTTTGTAAGAAAAAGCTATATCGAGGAAATAAAAATTCTTGAAAATATAAACGGTCAAAATTATGAACACCTGTATGACTACGCGATTAAGGATTATGTTAAGGAAGAACTTGAACAAAAACAAGGTGATGAAAGAATTGTACAACATGCCATCAATAGAACCGTAAGCAGAGTTCATCAATCCATGGAAGCATTTATCCACAACATGAATACGATCCATTCCAGGGGAGGAAATCAAGTAGTATTCAGTTCCATTAATTACGGTACGGATACTTCTCCGGAAGGAAGATGTGTGATAAGAGAACTTTTAACAAGCACGGATGAAGGTGTTGGAAACGGTGGAACTGCGATTTTTCCTATCCAAATATGGAAGAAAAAGCGAGGAGTAAGTTATTTACCGGAGGATCCGAATTATGACCTGTATAAATTAGCATGCAAAGTTAGCGCCCGACGTTTTTTTCCAAACTTTTTGAACTTAGATGCTACATTCAATCATCATGAAAAATGGAATGCACAAGATCCTAAAAGATATCAATACGAAACAGCCACTATGGGATGTCGTACGCGTGTGTTTGAAAACAGATTTGGAGAGAAAACATCCATAGGTAGAGGTAATCTATCTTTTACAACAATCAACTTAGTTAGATTGGCATTAGAAACCCGCGAAATAAATGATGAAACTGAAAGAAAACGTCAATTTTTCCAAAAGCTGGATCATACGTTACAAATAGCTGCTGAACAACTGCATCAACGTTTTGAATTTCAAAAAACAGCAGCCCCTAAACAATTTCCTTTGTTGATGTCGACATTATGGAATGGATCCGAAGAACTAAAGTCTGAAGAGACAGTAGAAAAAGTAATCAACCAAGGAACTTTGGGAATCGGATTTATAGGACTTGCTGAAGCTTTAGTAGCTTTGATAGGAAAACATCATGCGGAAGATGAGGAGGCTCAAAAATTAGGACTGGAAATAGTTACATTTATGAGGGACAAATCTTTAACTTTTTCAGAAAATTATAAACATAACTATAGTATTCTAGCCACACCGGCAGAGGGTATAGCAGGTAGGTTTACCAGAAAAGATAAAAAAGACTTTGGAAGTATTAAAGGAATAACGGACAGAGAATACTATACTAATTCTAATCATGTACCGGTATATTATAAATGCAGCGCTCACCTAAAAGCTAAAATTGAAGCACCTTATCATGATTTAACTCGCGGTGGACACATTTTTTATGTTGAAATAGATGGAGATGCCACTCACAATCCCGAATCAATCATGACTGTTGTAGATATGATGGATAAATATAACATCGGCTATTCTTCTGTGAATCATACTCGAAACAGATGTTTACCCTGCGGGTATGAAAATGCTTCTGCCCATTTAGACGAATGCCCAAAATGTGGAAGCACCCATATTGACCGTTTGCAACGAATTACGGGATATTTAGTAGGGACAACCGATAGATGGAATTATGCTAAGTTAGCGGAATTAAACGACCGTATTATTCATGACTAAATTATCTATACTAGATATTATACAGGATACAACGGTGGACGGGCCCGGCTTTAGGACTTCAATTTATGCGGCAGGTTGCATTCATAAATGTGTAGAATGCCACAATCCGGAATCTTGGGATATTGATAATGGAAAACCCTATACAATTAATGAGCTGATTGAGATTATAAATCAATCAGAATTTTCAAATGTAACTTTTACGGGCGGTGATCCGTTAATACAAGTAAAAGAATTTACCGAACTAGCCAAAGAAATTAAAGCTACTTCCCATAAAAATATTTGGTGTTACACCGGATTTACCTTTGAGCAAATACATAAATCCAAAAAATTATCACAAATTTTACCTTATATAGACGTACTTGTAGACGGTAAATACGTGAATACATTATACGAAGAAGGACTACCATTTAGAGGAAGTACCAATCAAAGAATAATTGATGTCCAAAAAACACTTTTGCATAAAAGTATAGTAATCAGAGAGAACCAATTTATATAAAAATTTAATAAGTAAATATTCCATTGAGATAAATTCATTTGAATCCAAATTGATATATAAATACGAACTATAATCGCACAAAATCCTTAAAAGGCATGTCTAATTGCGTGTTCGATAAAAATTCATTATCTTTACGGTCTTATATACTAAAGAAAAAATAAACAAGTACACTTATGATAGGAGAAGGGGAAAAATTAATTCCTATTAATATTGAAGATGAAATGAAATCATCTTACATTGATTATTCAATGTCTGTGATAGTTTCCAGGGCTCTACCCGATGTAAGAGATGGTTTGAAACCCGTACATAGAAGGGTTTTATATGGGATGTATGAATTGGGAGTTACTGCCAACAGTTCTTACAAAAAATCTGCAAGAATCGTTGGGGAGGTTATGGGTAAATACCATCCTCATGGAGACTCGTCAGTATACGACACTATGGTAAGGCTTGCTCAGGAATGGTCTATGAGGTATCAGCTGGTAGACGGTCAAGGTAACTACGGTTCCGTAGACGGCGATCCGCCTGCAGCAATGAGGTATACTGAAGCCCGATTAAAAAAGATTTCCGAAGAAATATTATCGGATATAGATAAAGATACGGTTGATACTCAACTTAACTTCGACGATACGTTAGAAGAGCCTAAAGTAATGCCTACCCGTATTCCTATTCTGTTAGTGAACGGTGCATCAGGAATCGCGGTTGGTATGGCTACCAATATGGCTCCTCATAATCTTACTGAATCTATTAGTGCCATTTGTGCGTATATTGATAACAGAAATATTACTATTGATGAATTAATGCAGCACATTAAAGCTCCCGATTTTCCTACCGGTGGTATCATATACGGTTATGAAGGGGTAAAATCTGCGTTTGAAACAGGAAGGGGGAGAATCATTTTACGAGGAAAAGCCAATTTCGAAGAGGTACACGGCAGAGAAGCCATCGTAGTAACAGAAATTCCATATCAAGTAAATAAAGCCGATATGATTGCTCGTACGGCCGAGTTAATCAAAGAAGATAAACTACAAGGTATTTCTGAAATCAGAGACGAGTCTGACAGAAATGGAATGAGAGTAGTTTATGAGCTTAAACATGATGCCATCCCGAATGTAGTATTAAATCTTTTATACAAATACACCGCATTACAAACCTCATTTAGTGTTAATAACATTGCACTAGTAAACGGTAGACCCGTTCAGCTTAATTTAAAAGATATCATTCATCATTTTGTTGAGCACAGACATGACGTCGTGGTAAGACGTACTCAATACCTTCTTAAGAAAGCTCAAGAGCGAGCCCATATCTTGGAAGGATTTATGAAAGTTATTGCTTCTCAAGATACTTTGGATTTAGCCATTAAAATAATCCGTGAAAGTTCTAGTCCAAGCGAAGCAAAAACGGGCTTAATTCAAGAATTTGAATTAACGGAAATACAAGCTCAAGCGATCCTGGATCTTAGATTGGCTCGTTTAACCGGAATGGAGTTGGATAAAATCCGAGATGAGTACAATGCTATTATGAAAGAGATCGAATACCTTAAGACTATTTTAAATGACGAAGGACTAAGATATTCTATCATTAAAGAAGAATTAGAAGAGATCAAGCAAAAATACGGTGACGAGCGTAAGACTGAAATCAATTTTGCGGGTGGAGAAATGAGCATTGAAGATATTATTCCTGACGAAAAAGTTGTTTTAACTATTTCTAAAATGGGATATATCAAAAGAACTTCTCTTTCAGAATATAAAACCCAATCAAGAGGTGGCGTTGGAAACCGTGCAGCATCTACCAGAGATGAAGATTTCCTTGAATACGTTGTTTCCGCTACTGCACATCAGTATATGCTTTTCTTCACAGAAAAAGGTAAATGTTTCTGGTTACGAGTATTTGAAGTTCCAGAAGGTTCCAAAATAGCTAAAGGACGACCTATTCAGAATTTAATAAATATCGAATCAGACGATAAAATCAAAGCTTATATCTTAACTCATGATTTGAAAAATGAGGAATATATAAATAATACGTTTTTAGTAATGGTTACCCAAAAAGGAACCATTAAAAAAACAACATTGGAAGCTTATTCCAGACCACGTGCCAACGGAATTAATGCTATTAATGTTAGGGAAGGAGATACTTTGGTAAGCGCAAGTTTAACTTCCGGTAACGATGAAATAATGATTGCTACTAAATATGGAAAAGCTATTCGCTTCCCTCAAGAAAAATTAAGACCTATCGGTAGAAATGCTTCAGGTGTACGAGGTATTACTCTTGGCGATGAGGATGACGAAGTAATTGGAATGGTTATTATTTCAGATCCTGAAAATGACACAATTTTAGTTGTATCAGAACAAGGATATGGAAAACGAACTCACGCCGATGCATATCGTATTACTAACAGAGGAGGAAAAGGAGTAATAACTTTAAATATAACTGATAAGACCGGTAATCTGATAGCTATCCAAAAAGTTACCGATGATAACGATTTAATGATTATTAATAAATCCGGTGTTGCCATCAGAATGTCTGTGGAACAACTTAGAGTTATGAGCAGGAATACACAAGGAGTTAAATTAATTAATCTTAAAAAGAACGATGAAATTGCTGCCATAACTAAAATTGAAAAAGAAGAAGGGGTTGATGAAGAAGAATATGATGAAAATGGAAATAGTATGGATGGTGAAACCTCGCTAAACGTTACAGAAACAAATGAAAAATTAAATGATTCTGACGATTCAGAAAATGATTTAAATGAATCAAACGAAGAAAATAATTCAGAATCACAGGATTAAAAATCATTATATGAAAAAAATATCAGTTTCTCTATTTATATTAGTTAGTTTATGGTCTTTTGGCCAAGAGAAAGAAATAAAAGATGCTTTTAATGCATTAGAGAAAGGAAATAAAACTCAGGCAGAGTCATTAATTCAGCAAGTAGAACCAACGGTTAGTTCTAATATATCCGGAATCAATCCCGACGTATATGCTAAATATTTATATGTAAAAGGAAATTCTTTATTGGAACAAGGAAAAACTCTTGAATCTGCTAAAATATTTTCCAAATTAGCCCTTTATGAAAAAGGCCCTATTTATTCTTTAAAAAATAAAAATACTAAAGAAAAGGCTTTTGTTCTTACTAAAGAAGAAGTAGAAAAACTTAAATCAGAAGGTTTTACTGGTTTAAAAGAAACTAAATCAGGTACAAACTATATTCAAAAAATAATTCCGATTTTAGAGCAAAAAAGACAAGAATTATCCGGCCGGGCAACTTCTGAATATAATGCGAAACAATTTTCGAAAGCGGCTGATGATTTTTTAGAATCCTTTTATTTAACTCAAGCAGCTGGAAATGCGGATGAAGTTTTTAAATATTATGCAGCAATTTCTTATCATGCAGCCAATTATAATAAAAAAGCTCTTGAACTGTACTTAGAATTACTAAATGAAAGCTATACCGGTAAGACAACCACGTATACAGCTTTACAAAACGGTAAAAGAGTCGGTTTAAGCGAAGAACAATACAATTTATTCAAATCGGCACCCAATTCCGGGTTTTCTGACTTTAAAAAAGAGGAATCTCCATCCGTTGAAGCAGATTTATACAATTATGCAATTTCCTTATTAGTTGCAGATAAAAGGTATAATGAAGCTATGACTTTAGCTGAAAAAGGATTGAAAAAATTTCCTAATGATACTAATTTAAATTCTCAAATAGGAGAATTATACTATCAAACCGGTCAAACTGATAAATATATTGCTAAATTAAGAGAAGCTATTGTAAAAAAACCTTATGATTATATTTCTTATTATAACTTAGGAGTATTATACAGCAAAGATCCTAAAGCAGCTGAATTAGCTAAAGAATATTATAATAAGACTATACTTATTAAGCCGGATTATCCGGCAGCATATCTGAATTTGGCAGCTTTATTATTAGCTCCTGATAAAGAAATTGTAGAAAAAATGAAAGCTTTAGGATCTTCTAGAGCTGATCAAGAAAAATATGATGCTTTAGTCGAAAAAAGAAAAGCAATGTTCAAACAGGCCTTACCTTACATGGAGAAAGCATATAGTTATGATCAAAAAGATAAAGGTATTATTCAAGCGTTAATAGAAGCGTATAGAGTTTTACAGATGAAGGATAAAATGGAAGAAATGAAAAAAGCAGAATCTGCTTTATAAAGAAAATAATATAATACAACATATTGTAAGGGAAGTAGTTGAAAACTTCCCTTACTTTTTAGGAATAATATTTGATATTGGATAATATAATTAATTAATCGTAAATATAAATTTAAGTAAAAATTATGAAAAAAGGATGTTTAATCGGAGGTGGTATAATAGGATTAATCGCTATAATTGTAATCGGAGTATTTATGTGGGGGGTAAGCATTAATAATAATATGATTGAACTAAATAACGATGTAAATTTAAAATGGAGTGCTGTAGAAAGTTCATATCAAAGAAGATCAGACTTAGTACCCGGTTTAGTAGCAACCGTTAATAAAGCAACCAATTATGAGAAAGAAACTCTTACTTCTGTAATTGAAGCCAGAGCAAAAGCAACTTCAGTACAGATTGATCCTTCAAATTTATCTCCTGAAAAATTAGCTGAATATCAAAAAGCGCAATCCGGCTTAGGTTCTGCTTTAGGCAGATTATTAGTTACTATTGAAAAATACCCTGATTTAAAAGCCAATCAAAATATTTTAGGACTTCAAAATCAATTGGAAGGAACTGAAAATAGAATTAAAATCGATAGAGATAATTTCAACCAATCTGTTACAACCTATAACAATTATATACAAAAGTTTCCCGCAAGTATTGTAGCTAATTTTAGAAATTTTAAAGAAAAAGGTACATTTAAAGCCGATGCAGGTGCTGAAAAAGCCCCAAATGTTGATCAATTGTTAAACGGTAAATAATTTAAAAAAACTACTTTTAGAATGTTATTTTCACCCCGGGACGAAGAAGATATTATTGAAGCCATTAGACAAGCCGAAGCGATGTCTACAGGGGAAATTAGGGTACATTTAGACCAAAACCTAACGGGGGATGCGTTAGCCACGGCGCAATCCCTTTTTACCAAATTGGGTATGGAAAAAACAAAAGATAGAAATGGTGTCTTATTTTATGTATCCGAAAATAAGAAAAAAATTGCTGTAATTGGAGATGTCAACATTCATAAATATGTGCATCAAAGTTTTTGGGATGGACTTTTAAAGGAAATTACATTTTCATTTAAAAAAGATAATTATAAAGAAGGATTAATCAACGCAATTTTAAAAACCGGAACTAAATTGAAAAAATTTTTTCCAAGAGATGGAAAAAATATAGAAAATGAATTACCCAATGAAATATCCCGTTAAAATTATTTTAGTCCTTTTTGGCGTATTATTTTTAAATAATTTCATTTACGGCCAAACGGAATTTAAAATCCCGGAAAAACCAAAAATAATTTATCCCGTTAATGATTATGCTAAAATTCTTACGGAAGAGCAACAAAATAATTTAAATAATAAGTTAATATCTTATAGTGATTCAACCTCCACGGAAATAATTGTTTGTATTGTTAAAACATTAAATGGTGACGATATCAATTACGTGGGAGCCAAATGGGGTGAAAAATGGCAAATCGGACAAAAATATAAAAATAATGGTATTTTATTATTAATTGCTTCCGATGATCATAAATTAGCTATACAGAATGGGCGAGGAGTGGAAGATGTCATGACTGACTATACTTCCAGTACTATTATTCATCAATATATGATTCCTTATCTTCAGCAAAATGATTATTACGGTGCTATAAACTCCGGTACGGATCAAATCATAAAGGTTCTTCAAGGGAAATTTAAAGCAGATAACCCGGAAGATACTGATGATACTACTTCAGGGATTATAGTAGCCGTATTTATATTTTTCATTATACTACTGTATATATTAATGCATAAAAACAATAGAAACAACACATATTATGACCGTAACGGTAAGAGAAGAAATAATGATGATGATTTTTGGGGTGGATTAGGTGGATTTATCGGCGGAAGTATATTTGGCGGAAGTGGCGGCAGTAGTTCCCGAGGTGGTGGTTTTGGAGGTTTTGGCGGCGGAGGAAGCTTCGGTGGAGGCGGTGCCAGTGGTAGTTGGTAATATTTAAAAAATATAACTATTAGTTATCGATTATTTTCCTCATTATTTATTCGTGTTTATATGGAAATGAATAGGAATATAATAATACTATATAATCGCCGGCCAGACTTTTCTAATTAAATATTGTCATCCTTATTAGACGATTGAAATAACTGTTTAATTAATCATAATTTAGTTTTATCTAAGCATTTTTTGAGCTAAATACATCCCATCAATTAATTGATCAATATCTTCCTTAGTTGTATAGATGGCAAATGATGCTCGAACAGTACCTTTTATTCCCAAGCGTTGCATAATGGGTTGAGCGCAATGATGTCCGGTCCTAACTGCTATCCCTTGTTTATCTAGAATAAACCCGACATCTGACGAATGAATATTTTCGATATCTAAATTAAAAGAAAGTGCTCCGGAGGTATGTTTTGCATTTTGAGCATAGATGATTATATTATCTAATTGCGAAAGTTTATTTTTAGCATACTTCATAATTTCGTCTTCATGCTTACTAATATTTTTAAAACCTATAGTTTGCACAAAATCTATAGCAGTTTTTAAGACAATATTACCGGAAATATTCGGAGTACCTGCTTCAAATTTAAAAGGCAAATCTGCATAGGTCGTCTTTTCAAAAGTAACTTCTTTAATCATTTCTCCACCTCCCTGGTAGGGTTTCATGGATTCTAATATATTTTCTTTACCGTATAAAATACCCACACCGGTAGGGCCATAAAGTTTATGTGAAGAGAATACATAAAAATCAGCATCTAAATTTTGTACGTCAACTTTTCTATGAGATACGGCTTGCGCTCCATCTATAAGCACATATGAACCCATTTTATGAGCTTTGGAAATTATTTCTTCAATTGGATTAACTACACCCAATGCATTGGAAATATGATTTACAGCTACTATTTTAGTTTTTTCCGAAAGGAGTCGATCATATTCATCCATCATCAAATCTCCGTTGTCATCCACAGGAATAACTTTAATTTTTAGATTTTTTCTTTCGGCTAATAATTGCCAAGGAACGATATTCGAATGATGTTCTAAGTTGGATATAATAATTTCATCGCTTTCATTAAGTAAGGGTTCAATTCCTGTAGCTACTAAGTTGATACTGTCGGTCGTTCCTTTAGTGAAAATAATTTCGTAATCCTTTTTTGCATTTAAAAATTGTTGCACAGACTTTCGGGATTCTTCCATTTCCACGGTAGCCAATTGACTTAAGGTATGAATTCCTCTATGAACATTAGAGTTTATAGTTTTATAATATTTTTCTTCTGCCTCTATTACGGAAATCGGCTTTTGAGTAGTTGCAGCATTATCAAGATAGACTAAAGGTTTGCCATTTACTAACTGATTCAGTATAGGAAAAATATTTTTTATATCTTTTAAATCTTCGTTCATGGTAAGAAAGTTAAACTTCAAAATTAAATGATTAAATTGAATTAAAAATTATTTTTTTGTTATTATTTAATAAAAGAAGATTTTTCTACAAATGGAATATCCGGATCAGCAATTTCTAATATCAATCGGGAAACTTCCTCAAATAAAATAGTAGCTTGAGATTCGTTTAAACTTTCAGAAGAATCAATTTTTAAAATCTCCAATCCTCGAAAAGGTTTTTTAAAACTCCAAATTCCCACCTTTACCGATTCTGAAAGTTTTTCATGTAAAATCATATAAGCATAGAAAACAAGCTGAATATAAAATTTAAAATTTTTATCTTCTTGAATTTGATCAAATCTATCTGACTTAAATATAAGAGTATCTATAGATGATGTTTTATAATCTATAATTCGGTCCCGGCCATTAAAACTATCCCAGCGGTCTACAAATCCTTTCAAAAATAAGGTGCCTATTTCAGGTAAATTAATAGTGGAACTAAGTTCTTTTTCAATTTCTTTTAAGAAAATGATATTACCGTTTTTTAGGTCGGTTAAATCTCTTAACAATATTTTTTCAATGGTTTTTTCCGCTAGCAGCTTTTGCAAGTAATTTTGCCCTTTTTTAAATAAGTCGGGATTTAATTCTTTTTCAATATATTTATTTAAATAAACAGAATAATTTTTTAAAGCTGCAAGTAACTCCTTTTCCGTTAGTTTATTTCCTTGCCATGGGGAATAAATAGACTCTAGAGTATGATGAATCAAATTTCCGTAATTTAAAGCAGAAATTTCCTCTTCCATCTCTTGTTGCTCGTTAATCTTTAAAATCTTTTGCAAATAGAAATTGATTGGATTGTAATGATAATTGGTTAAATGAGTTGGCGAAATAGGATTTTTTAGCCAATCTTGAATTGAATTCAATATAGCAGGAGATTTTTCAATGATTAGTTCCTTCGATTGTTTTAAATTTCCTCCATAGGTGGCTACAGATTCTATTATGGTATGTTGAGACTCAAATTCTAATTGATTAATAAATCTGCTTTTTTCTCCTGAGTTAAAACCTTCAGTATAATTATTATAGACTAAGGTAATGTTTTGTGCGTGTTGTATTAATCTATAAAAATGATACGCATAGATGGCATCACTTTCAAGAAAAGTATTGATTCCGTAATTTTTCTTAACATCAAAAGGAATAAAAGAATTATCATTTTTTCCACCCGGCAAAATTCCTTCATTAACTCCCGTCATTAGTATATTTTTAAAGCTTAGCAATCGAGTTTCCAAAACTCCCATAATTTGAAGTCCCTCTACCGGTTCGCCAATAAAATCAATAGTTTCATTATTGATTACATGCTGATAAAATGTATAAAGAAGAGAAAAATTTTGAATGGAAAGATCTTGCGATAATTGTGTATGTAAAATGGAGAAAAGATTTTTAAATTTTAAATAATTTTCTTTTAACACCTGATGATCAGAATCTGTTTTCCAAAATTGTTCAGTACAAAATTCATAAAGTTTATGTATCAAATCGATAGGATTTGCATATTCTTTAAATATAAAATAATAGTAAGAACTACCTAAACGTTTATATATGAGAGAATCAGTTAAATAGATAAGATTATTCCTTTTTATTTCAGAAATAAATTCAATAACAGATATAGTATTATGTAGTAATGGATTCTGAAGAAGGGATAAGATATCGTTATAGTAATATCCTTTAGATGTATTTTTTTCTCTAAATATGTGTAATTTAAAAATTTGCTTAAATAATGATGCTAAAAATGAATTTTTAAGAGGAA
The DNA here is from genome assembly GCF_019469225.1 of Apibacter sp. ESL0432. Lineage (NCBI taxonomy): Bacteria > Pseudomonadati > Bacteroidota > Flavobacteriia > Flavobacteriales > Weeksellaceae > Apibacter > Apibacter sp. ESL0432. The sequence goes on from NZ_CP048266.1 coordinate 1,109,574, forward strand.
ATCCCATAGTTATATTAACTCGGGATATATTTTTAGGTATGCTTTCCAATATTGCCGGTAGAATTGATTCATCGCTTAATACTAATGCGGTATTGTGTAACTCTTCTTCAGGAAGGGTAGATAAGATTGAACTGATATATTTGGCTTGAGCTACGTCTTGAGAAGTACTCACTACATGTATATTTTTTTTTTGGTTGAAATCATCAGTTACCCATTTGAAATCTCGAGTTGCATAATAATTCCAATTTTTATATTTTCTTAAATAATCTCCGGCTTCTTGATTACTGTTGTTTAAATAGTATTTATCGGCATCCCAATATAAATACGTTTCGGCATGTGATATATAATGTTTAATCAGCTTTTCTTCTTTAGGCGTTAAGGCATTTAATCCGACAAAAACATACTTATCATTTTCAGGAATATGAATACCTGTTAATTGGCTTAACACATGGTTTAGAATCATTCCGTACGTACCCAATCCTTTAGTTTCCAAAGAATCCTTTAATTTATTATATAAAATTATGTTGTTTTCCCAGAATTTTACATTTTTATAATATAATTTTTTTTCACTGGTGGTATCCAGCTTATTCACCCAATTTTCTATTCTTTCAATGGAAGCCATATGCTCTAAAACCTTATGAGGATTATCAGAGAAAATTTCTATATCGTTAAAATCTTTAAGAAGAGTAGGGATCCATTTTAAAAATTCATCAAAAGTTTCCTCTGCATTTACGAATTTTTTCTGTATCTGAAAAGCTTCCAACCAAAGAGGAATATTTTCGATTTTAACTAAATGGGAATGTTTGTATATAAAATCTTCAATGGTATAGAAAGTGGGCAAAAATCCGTTATACCCTTTTTTAATAAGATATCTTTTAAAAAATATGATAGGTCTTCTTCCGGGAATAATGATAGTAAATTTAGATAAATCATTATTTTTTTCCAATAACTCATCAATTACTTTTTCTATAAAATTTGTATGCATAAATATATAAAAAGCGCTTGTTAAAGAATTAATTTATTTAAAAAAATAATAATAGTAATAGGCAAAAAATTCTCTTATTAATGACATATAATGATGCCTTTTACTATAGTGATGAGAACTTGCAGAACCTAAATTATAAAAGCCTAGCTTATAATACATCAGCTTAATACGAGAAATATGATAATATTGTGATATAATAATTAATTTTCTGTAATTATTATCTTTCATTATTTTTAATGAATTTTCCACATTTTCTTCAGTATTTAAGGCTTTATTATCTAAAATAATATCAGATAAAAGCACGCCGTGTTCCAATAAATATTCCTGCATGAGATCAGCTTCACAAAAGTTTTTATTAGCTAAACCTCCGGAAACAATTAATTTTTGAACTTGACCTTCATTGTATAATTTTAAACCAATATTTAGTCTTCGTATTAAAGACATAGGCATAGAACCGTCTGTTTTATTTTTTGTTCCAAAAATAACTCCTACGTCTGCATCCCTGGTATCTTCTTGGTTCCCATCAATAATAATAGCAATGGTATGAAGAATAAACCACAAGAATAAAAGTATAATTCCTGTAATAATATATTTTATTAATTTTCTGTAATAAGACATATTACAATATACAATTCCGAAAAATAAAACTTATATATATAATTTTATTAAATTTATTATTTTTTTATAGAAAAAGTTTAAAATTAAATACAAATTTTAGTTAAAATAAGCTTAATTAGTAAATTTTATATTTTATAATAATAAAAGACTGCACCCTCTAATATCGGAATTATCCATTCTTCCTAAAATTTTAAAACCATTCTTACCTTCATCTTTACCAATATCTTGGGTAGATATAAATGAACAACTATGAATATTTGCCAAGTCTATGATGTTGACACCTCCTGATCTGTTTGTCTCAACATATTCAAAAGGATCATCCACATCTCGAATTAAAATCTTCATCCAGGGAGGACATTTATAAACATTATTAGATAAAGAATAAGCTTGAGACAATAATTCCGTCATACTGTATTCTGAATAAATTTTATCGGTTTGAAATGAATTTTTTAATTCTGTTAGCAACTCATCTTTTGTCATTTCTTTTTTTCTTCCCTTCATTCCTCCTGTTTCGATAATTATAGTATTTCTCAGTTGTTGAGGATAAGAATTCGCAAAATCTAACAAAGCATAGGAAACACCAAAAAGAATAACTTTCTTATTCTCTTTTTCCAGTCGATTAATTATAACATGTAAATCATCAAAGTTATGTAGATAATAACCATTTTCCACCTTTCCCGATTGCTCCATTAAATAATTTACCATATATATAAGCGAAGAATTATTTCTCTCCAAATAAGAAGGAAGCAAACCTAAATATATGTATTCGGAAGGGTCTCCGAAAAAAATTGAAAATGAATGTAAAATACTTTGTTTATAAATATTTTCATTTGCTATATAATGCTTGGATAGGTTTTCGGAAGTAGTACCGCTACTTTGAAAATATAAATTCGGTGAGAAATTTTTATCAACTATTGTATTGGTTTTGAAAAATTCAATCGGTAAAAAAGGTATTTGCCGATAATTGAGAATTTTATTACAATCTATAGATAATAAATCAACAAAAGTTCTATAGGGTATATTATTTTTATATTGATACAAAAAAATTTGGATGGCGAGTGAATTAAATTCTTCCTCCGATTTGATTGAAAAAATATCAAAACTTTTCAACATTTGAATATATTTACTTTATATGCAAATTTAATAAGAAGTATTTAAATAATTTTTTAAATATAGGTCGATTTGACAGCATTTTTATTATGGCAATAAAATTGATAAATATCAGTAACCAATAAAGAATTTAACCATGTCAATTCAAAGTGATAACGAAGAAAACGAATTAATTGAAGAAAATAACAATCAAGAAAATTCTAAGGATACTGAAAATATGTCAGAACCTAACAATAATTCTGACTTAACAGAAAAACTTGAAAAAGAAAAAGACAGATATATCCGTTTATTTGCTGAATTTGATAACTATAAAAAACGTGTAATTAAAGAGAGACAGGATCTTCTTAAATACTCGGATAAAGATATTTTAGAATCCTTACTTCCGGTATTGGATGATTTTGATCGAGCTATTACCGAACTTGAAAAAAAGGAGGATGACCTTTCTGTTTTAGAGGGAGTGAAACTTATTTATAATAAGTTGTTCAATACCTTGAAAGATAGAGGATTGACTGTTATTGATGTAAAGGCCGGTGATGATTTTAACATTGATTATCATGAAGCAATTACCCAAGTCCCGTCTCCTGATGAAAGTCTAAAAGGTAAAATTATAGATGTGGTTCAAAAAGGGTATTTATTGCATGAAAAAGTAATTAGATACGCAAAAGTAGTTATTGGAAATTAAGAACTCAAAGAGGTTTATATAAAAAATTATGTCTAAAAGAGATTATTACGAAGTATTGGAGGTTTCTAAGAGTGTAACTGAAGTAGAGTTAAAAAAGGCCTATAGGAAAAAAGCACTCAAATATCACCCGGATAAAAACCCCGGTGATAAAGAAGCTGAAGAAAAATTCAAAGAAGCTGCTGAAGCTTATGAAGTTTTAAGTGATCCTCAAAAAAGAGCAAGGTATGATCAATACGGTCATGCCGGAGTAGGAGGGGCTGCCGGTGGTGGCTTTGGAGGGGGAATGAATATGGAAGATATTTTTTCCCATTTTGGTGATATTTTCGGTAGTGCCTTCGGAGGCGGTTTTGGCGGCTTTTCTTCAAGACCTCAACAAGTTCAAGGCTCCAATTTACGTATCCGTTTATCATTAACTCTTAAAGAAATTATTAACGGTGTTGAAAAAACCGTTAAAGTAAAAAGATTTAAATTAGCTCCGGGAGCTACCTCAAAAAATTGTCCTACCTGTAACGGGACCGGTCAAACGAGAAGAATCATGAATACTCCGTTTGGACAAATGCAAACTCAATCAGTATGTAATACTTGTGGAGGTACCGGTAAAGTTGCGGATCATATACCACCCGGTGCTAATAATCATGGTTTAATTAAAGTTGAAGAGGAAGTATCCATTAAAATTCCTGCCGGTGTTAGAGAAGGAGTTCAACTGCAAGTTAGAGGTAAAGGAAATGATGCTCCATTTGGAGGAATACCCGGAGATTTAATCGTTGTGATTGAAGAAATTGAGGATGAAAATTTAAAAAGGGAAGGGGATAATCTTCATTATGAACTATATATTTCTGTACCCGAAGCTATTTTAGGTACGAAAAAAGAAATTCCTACGATCACGGGAAAAGTAAAAATTACAGTAGATTCCGGAACTCAATCAGGGAAAATTCTACGATTGAAAGATAAAGGATTGCCTCAAGTTCAAGGATATGGATACGGAGATTTATTTATTCATATCAATGTTTGGACACCTAATCCGAATAAATTAACTAAAGAGCAGAGAGAATTTTTTGAATCTATGTTAGATAATGAACATTTTCATCCTAAACCCTCAAAAAATGATAAAACATTTTTTGAAAAGATCAAAGATATGTTCATGTAAAAAATTATCCGGAATTTATATAGAAAAAAATCTTTGAGTATATATGATACTCAAAGATTTTTTATAGTTAATATACAAAAAGGTACCAACTTTACATTGATACCTTTTCATTAATAATATTTAAAATTATTTATACTATTCAGCTTTTTTCTTAGAAGGTATTTTTTTCGTAGATTTTTTAGTTACACCGGCTTCATCTTTTGTATCATCATTTGATACCTCATTAGTAGCTGTTTTTTGTGAAATGTTACAATCTTCTGAATTTTCTTTTTGGCTATCATTCGAAGCTTTAGCTAGATTGTCTTCATAAGCTTTTACGCTTTCTTCAGTTATGATACCATTTTTAACCAATATATTATACCAAGTAAAAAGCTTTTTAAGATCTGAATTATATACTCTGTCTTCTGCATAATCCGGTTGAGCATCTTTCATTAAAGATCTTAACGTATTGGTATCATTTTTATCAAATTCAATTTCTTTAAATTGATGTTTTTTGGAAATTGAAACTAAAACTGAAATTAATGATACTTCAGAATCTTGAGTATAGATTGAAATGTTTTGTAGTAAACTTACTTGACTATTTGCATTAATAGACAATTTCTTTTGAGCAACTAAATCTTTAACAATGAAACCTCCTTTAGTTTGAGATAATAATTCAAATAAACCGGATTTCCCTGTAATTGCAATGATTTTAGTAAGATCCATATCAATATTGTAATTATATTTTTAATTAATTTATTTTAAAATTTAATGAGACGGAAATTTCATTCGGTATTCAGTCTCCACCTTTCCTTTACTAATATTGGCAAGTTTACCTTTAAGTAATTTTTTCTTAAGTGGAGATAATAAGTCTGTAAACAGAATTCCTTCAATATGATCGTATTCATGCTGAATAATGCGCGCACGAACATCACCAAAATTTTCAGTTTTTTTATTCCAATTTTGATCAAAATATTCAATTGTAATATTTTCCAATCTTTTAATATCTTCTCGAATATCAGGAATACTTAAACATCCCTCGTTAAACTTCCAAAGTTCACCATCTCTTTTAGTTATTTTCGGATTTATGAAAACTTTCTTACAAAGGGCTAACTCGTCTTTTATGTCGACATAATCCTCATCTTCTGCCAATGGAGATGCATCAATAACAAATAAACGTATGTTCAATCCTACTTGTGGGGCTGCTAAACCAATTCCATGTGCTTTATACATGGTTTCATACATATTTTCAATTAATTGATCTAAATCGGGATAATCTTTACCGATTTCTACTGTTTTTTTTCTTAAAACAGGTTCTCCATAGCCATAAATAGGTAAAATCATAATTTTATTTTTTCTCTAAATAGGTTTGTAAAATTAAAGTAGCACTTACTTCATCCAATAAATGCTTATTTTCTCTATTTTTTTTACTTTTTCCACTCAAACTAATAAAGTGAGAAGCAATTTTTGAAGTAAATCTCTCATCTACTCTTTCAACCAGAATATTTGGAAAAAGAGAGTTAATCTTCTTGATTAATTTTTGAATTGAAATTTCAACATCTGAAAGTTCTCCGTTTAATCGAACAGGTAAACCAATAATTATTTTTTCAACGGAATTTTCAGACATATATTTTTCAAGAAATGGAATCAAATTAGAAGTCATAATTCCGGCCAACCCACTGGCAACAATTTGCATATCATCCGTTTCTGCTAATCCGGATCTTTTTTCACCATAATCGATGGCCAGTATTTTTGACATGAAAATAAATGTTAGTTTACAGATTAAAAGCTTCTTTAATTTGATCTAAATAATCTAATTTTTCCCAAGTAAATAATTCTACTTCGATTTCTTTTATTTCTGTCTTTCCATTATCACGATTTCTTACAAATTTTTTTGTAACGATTTCGTTCTTTCTTCCCATGTGTCCATAGGCTGCTGTCTCCGTATATATTGGATTTCTTAATTTCAATCTTTTTTCTATAGCATAAGGTCTTAGATCGAATAATTTTTCAACTTTCAATGCTATGTCTCCATCGGACAGGTTAACTTTTGAGCTGCCAAAAGTATTAATATAAACACCGCACGGTTCGGTAATACCAATAGCATATGAAACTTGTACTAAAACTTCATCAGCAACCCCTGCCGCTACTAAATTTTTAGCTATGTGTCTTGTAGCATAGGCAGCAGAACGATCCACCTTAGAAGGATCTTTTCCGGAAAATGCGCCACCGCCATGAGCTCCTTTACCACCATAAGTATCAACAATTATTTTTCTTCCGGTTAATCCGGTGTCTCCATGAGGTCCTCCGATTTCAAATTTTCCGGTTGGATTTATATGGTAAGTGATATTATCATCAAATAATGCTTTTATTTCATCTTTTGATTCTGCCTTAACTTCAGGAATAACAATTGAAATAATGTCCTTGGCAATTTTGTCCAATACAACCTTTTCATCCTCATCGAACATATCATGTTGTGTAGAAAGAACTATCGTGTCAATACGTATCGGCTTATTATTATCGTCGTATTCAATAGTAACTTGTGATTTTGCATCCGGACGAAGATAGGTCATAATTTGACCTTCTTTTCTTATTCGAGCTAACACACGTAAGATGCTATGTGAAATATCTAAAGCCAAAGGCATATAATTATCCGTTTCATTGGTGGCATAGCCGAACATCATCCCTTGGTCACCTGCACCCTGTTCTTCTTTATTCTGTTTATCCACTCCGCGGTTTATATCCTGCGATTGTTCATGCAAAGCGGATAAAATACCGCAAGATTCGGCTTCAAATTTATATTCACTTTTCGTATAGCCTATTTTTTTTATAATATCTCTGGTAATATGCTGAACATCAATATATGTGTTGGATTTAATTTCTCCGGCTAATACTACCTGACCGGTAGTAACTAAAGTTTCACAAGCTACCTTAGAATCGGGATCAAATGCTAAAAAATTATCTAATATCGAATCTGAAATCTGATCAGCAACTTTATCTGGATGGCCTTCCGAAACCGATTCGGATGTGAATAAGTAAGGCATATTTTTTGCTTTTATTTTATTATAATCATTGCAAATTTAAGAACATTAATTAATAAATTTACTATATTTCAAAAATTATTATAGAGTTTATGAATTCAAAAAAATGCTTATTATTATCGCTAGTATCTTTATTAACAGTAGCATGTGCAACTAATCCGTTAACCGGAAGAAAATCGTTAAATTTTGTATCCAATTCTCAATTATTGCCATCTTCATTTCAGCAATATCAACAAGTTTTATCTTCCAATAAAATTATTACCGGAACTCCTCAAGCAAGGCAAGTGGAAGAAGTTGGTAACAGAATAAAAAAAGCCGCAGAAGATTATTATAGATTCATTGGAAAGTCTTCGGCTTTAAACGGTTATCAATGGCAATTTGTATTAATTGATGATCCAAAAACGGTTAATGCATGGTGTATGCCCGGAGGAAAAGTGGCTGTATATTCAGGAATTTTACCTATTTGTAAAGACGACACAGGATTAGCTGTTGTTTTGGGACATGAAATTGCCCATGCTCTGGCAGGTCACGGAGCTGAAAAAATTTCACAATCATATATTTCAGAAATCGGTGGACAGGTATTAGGAGGGGTTACCAATAACCAAGCTTTGCGTTCGGCAATTAATCAATATTACCCCGTAGCCAGTGGTATCACTCTTTTACGTTATGGTCGTAAACAAGAATCTGATGCAGATGAAATGGGTTTATATATTATGGCAATGGCAGGATATGATCCTAGACAAGCCCCTTTATTTTGGCAAAGAATGATTGACGCTACCGGAAGTTCCGATACACCTGAATTTCTTTCCACGCACCCGAATCCTCAAAATAGAATTGCTGATATAAATAAAATAATGCCTAAAGCATTACAATACTATCAAGCTTATAAAACTAATTAATTTGAATTAGTCTTTATTGGCATGTAATTTGGCTTTAACTAATGACTTTTAATTTGAAGAGAAGAAACAGATATATTCGAATTGATTACCATATAACCAAAATAGGATCCTAATTCTTTATTTTTGGATATGGTTGTCAATATTTTACCATTCAAAAGGAATTGAATAGAACTTTTGTCTGTTACGATTGAAAAACTATTCTTTTCCTTTTTTTTATATTTTTGAGTTTTTTGTTTAAAATAAATTTGTGATTTTCCTTCTCTTTTGCTCTCGTATGATATAACTACTTCGTTTTCTGCATTAATTCCAAATAGGAGATAATTTTCAGGATATTTCCGATCATCAGCATATAAAATTAAACCCGCAACGCCCTTAGGATCATAAAAACTATTAATTTGTAATAAAGTAGTATAGGTAATATTTCGATCGGATATTGGAAGGGAGAGTAAAGAATAATTTAAAACATTTTTCAAATCAGCCTTCATCAATAAATTTCCTTCTTCAAGTTTAGTATATAGTGCATCTGTAGATATCGTGTCCCAATGATTGGTATTGGTATGAAAATCATCGTTAAACAATAGAGACTCTTTTTTACAGGAATTAAAAATTAATAAACTTAAAATAAATAGTAAGCTTTTTTTATAAAAGTTATTTCCAATCATAATCTTACATTTTATATCTAGCGATAGCTATAGTTTTAAGATCAGAAAATTTATTATGTTCATATTTAATGCTTCCAACCACGGCAATCATGGCTGCATTGTCTGTTGTATATTCGAATTTTGGGATAAAAGTTTTACAATTTTTTTCTAATTCTAATTTTTTTATTTCTCTCCTTAACTCCGAATTCGCCGAAACACCACCGGCAATTGCTACATTTTTAATTCCCGTAATTTCAATAGCCAACTTTAATTTATCTAACAATGAAGATAGGATTGTTTTTTGGACGGATGCACATATATCTTCAAGATTCTCTTTTATAAAGTCCGGGTTTTTCTGTAGTTCTTTTTGTATGAAATAAAGCACGGAAGTCTTTATGCCACTAAAGGAAAATTTGATTCCTTCTAATTTTGGTAAAGGAAATTTAAATTTATCTTTGTCTCCATTTTGAGAAAGTTTATCAATTGTAGGTCCTGCCGGATATTCAAGTCCCAAAATTTTACCTATCTTATCAAAAGCTTCGCCCGCCGCATCATCCAAAGTTTCTCCCAACACTTCCATATTAAAATAATCATTTACCTGAACAATTTGGGTATGTCCACCACTTACCGTGAGACATAAAAATGGAAATGATATATTTTCTTTAGATTCATCCTCAATAAAATGTGCAAATATATGCCCCTGCATGTGATTAACTTCAATAAGAGGAACGTTCAATGACATAGATAATGATTTAGCAAAACTGGTACCTACTAATAAGGAACCTAATAAACCCGGACCACGGGTAAAAGATATCGCATCAATTGCTTTTTTATTTATATTTGCTAATTGAATTGCTTGATGTACAACGGGTATAATATTTTGTAAATGTGCACGAGAGGCTAATTCCGGAACTACACCGCCATAATTTTGGTGTATTTTTTGGGTAGATACTACATTAGATAGTATTTTTTTACCTTGTATTACAGCTGCTGATGTATCATCACATGACGATTCTATTCCTAAAATAATGGGTGTTTTCATTTATGACAAAGTTACTAATTAAAAAAATATTTTTTAAGTCATCCAAAGCAATTCTCTATGCTTTTTGCATTTTATTTTTATTACTTCTATCTTTAATTATTGTTATAAATTTACCTTCTGTAAAAGATAAAATAGCAAAAGAGGCACTTTCTTATTTAAACAAAGAATTTAAAACTTCCATTTCTGCTCAAAGAATTGAAGTTGATTATTTTGGAAATCTTACTTTACATGATGTAGTTATTAAAGATCATCATCAGAATAATTTATTAACCGTAAAGGAATTAAAAGGATATTTAAATACCATATCTCTAATTGAAAATTTGGTAATTAAGCATGTTGATGATATCAAAATTGATCAATTGCGCTTACAAGATCCTGTCATCAAAGTAATTACTTATAAAAATGAAAATCATGATAATTTTTCTATTTTCATAGATAATTTTAACTCAGATAAACCATCTCAAAAAAAAGATTTTAAATTAAACGGAAGGGTAGATATAATCAATGGTCGATTTTCAATTGTAAATCAAAATTTACCATTAGAAGATCAAGTCTGGTTAGATACTTCTGAATTAAATTTAAAAGCTTCGAGCGTTGATGTTTTTAATTCGGATGTAAGGGTTTTAGTTGAGCAATTTAATTTCAAAGCTAAAAGGCATAAGGAAAATTATACGGTTTACCAATTTTCATCCGATATTCACTATTCAGAAACAGAACTTTCTTTCAAAGACCTTCTTTTTGAATCAGATACCTCATTGTTAATAGGTTCTTTATTTTTTAATCACACCAAAGAAAATGGATTGAGCAACTTTTCTGATCAGGTAGCTTGGAATATGGATGTTACCAAAGGAAGTAAAGTATCAGGTAAAGACATACGATATTTTGTAAAAAACTGGGATACTAATTCTATACTTAACATTTCTTCGAAAGTTAATGGTACACTTAATAATTTAACATTAACTAATCCAATCTTATCGGTTAACGGTACTTTTTATTCTTCCCCTAGCTTAGTGTTGAAAAATTTAGTTAGTAATGATCCTTCCCAATCTTTTAATATAGAAACCAAAGAAACGCATCTTCAATCTTCATATGCCTCTCTTAATTCATGGTTACCGAAATTTATTTCTAAGGAAATACCCAAAATTGTATCAGAATTTGGAACTATGAATTATATGGGTTCATTTTTAATTGATAAAAAAGACCTTAGTATAAATGGTAAAATGATTAGCTCTTTAGGTACAGTAACAGCGGATGCTCAATTAAAAGATTACGCTTCCCAAAAACCTAGATATAAAGGAAAATTAGAAACATACCAATTAAATTTAGCTTCTTTTATTAAAACAACAACACTAGGTCCCATATCCGCTAAAATTCAATTTGACGGCAGCGGATTTAATCTGGACCATATGGATACTAAATTTGATGCAAAACTGAATAGCTTAGTTATTAATGGTAAAACGATTAATGATATTTCAGCTGTGGGTAACTTAAGAGATAAAATTTTTGAAGGTAAAATTATTTCCGATGATAAATACGCTAATTTTGACTTTAATGGTACAATAAATTTCGCTCAAAAATATATTAAAACCAACTTTGATGTAGATATCCAATCATTAAATTTAGGCTATTTTACTTCTCAAGCCGATAAAAATAAATCATTTAAAGGATTTGTTAAAGCAGATATTGAATTCAGCTCCATTGATGATTTAATTGGACAAATCAACATTAATTCAATTTCTCTAGAAAATAATGGTAAAACTACAAATTATAATGATATTCAAATTAAAACAAGTTTTGAAGAAGGAAATCGAAATTTAGATATTTTTTCTCCGAACATGATTACTGCCAATATTTATGGTAAATACAAATTAGAAGATATTCCTGATATGTTACAGAAAGGAATTGGGAACCTGGTAGCTAATTTTAAAACTAATAAACGATTTGACAATCAAGAGTTTTCATTTATTTTGGATATACAAAAGGATTTATTTGATTTATTAATGATGGATGTTAACTTATCCCCGGGAACGACTATTACAGGAAGGTATGTTGGCAATGGAAATAAGTTACAGGCACAAATGATTTCAGAATATATATATTATAAAAATATCAAACTAACCAATCCGAATATATTTTTAAATACAGAAGATACCTTACGACAATTTATGGGATCTTTATCTTCTCTAAATATAGACAATACGAATATTGAAAAAATCAATTTTTCCGGATATAATAAAAATGATTCCCTATTTGTTTCCACTAATTTTTATCATGGAAAATATAAAGAAAAACAAACTAATTTTGATTTAAATTTATATCAAACTCAAAAAAATAATGATATTATTATTGGGTTTAAACCTTCTAATATTAATTTGGCACAAGCAAAATGGAAACTGAATCCTAATTTTAAATCGGATGAAGCCATTGCGAAATATAATTTATTAACTAACAAATTAGTTTTACAAAAAATTGAATTAACATCTGAAAATTCTGAAATTTTAATGTCCGGTGAATATACCACCAAAAACGAATATACTTTTGATTTGAATTTAAAAGATGTTAAATTAGAAAAAATATTACCTCACAGCTTACTTAAAGATATGTCTTTTGAGGGTGTTGCCAATGGATCTGCCAAAGTACTTAAAAATTCAAGTGAACTTAAACCTCTTGTGGATCTTTATATCGATCAATTGAAATTTAATGGTCAAAATTTAGGGAATTTGGCCATGAGAGCAATCTACGATGCTAAAACCAACCGATATTTATTACAAAGTAAATTAGAAGATTCCGGACAAGATCGTTTTTTAGCTGACGGATATATAGCCAATCAAAATGGTAAGCCTTCTCAATTGAATATAGATTTGCAAGCCAATCAAATGAACATTGCTCCTATAGGGACTTTTTTACAAAGTATCTTCTCAAATTTCAGAGGAACTGCCACAGGAAATGTTCAAATTTCAGGAGATATAACTTCTCCTAAATATCAAGGATCCCTTACAATGTCTAAAGTTGGATTTAAAGTTAACTTTTTAGGGGTTGATTATCAACTTACTAAAGATCAAGACTTACAAATATCTGACGGCATATTTTTATTTGATAATATTGAGTTGATGGATACTCAAAGAAAAACTAAGGGAGTAGTTTTTGGACCTTTAATGACTAAAAATTTTTCAGAATGGGGAATGAACCTAGACTTTACTTCGGATAAACTTTTAGTGTTGAATACTACCATGAAAGAAAATGATCTTTTTTATGGAACTATTTATGCTTCAGGTAATTTTTCCATAACAGGAACAACGGATAAAGGTATTGATATTTCAGCAACTGCCATGGCTCTTGAGGGAAGCAGCCTCACAATAAACAGCAGTAGTACAACTAATGCTACCGACATTCAATTTATCAAATTCATTCCTGAACAACATAAAGAAGGAGATGAAAAAGAAACTAAACCACCTATGGGATTATCCATACGTGCAGACGTTACAGCAGACAATAAATCTGTGGTTAATTTAATTATTAGTCAAGAAACCGGAGATAAAATAGTGGTTCGGGGAGATGCAAAACATCTAAAATTTGATATGTCAAAAGCAGGAGTTATTTCTATGGACGGTACTTACACAATAACCGGTGATAGTAAATATTATTATAATATGTTTGTTAATAAGGACTTTACTATTGTTCCCGGAAGTACTATCCGATGGGAAAATCGTGGTCCTACCGAAGCCGATTTAAATATTCGCGCTTCCTATACCAGATTAGTAAGTAATATTGGCGATTATTTGGGTATTTCTACAGTTCCCGCTTCTAATGTAACAGTTTCGGCGTTATTAACTGGTTATTTATCTAAACCAAGTTTGACTTTTGATATACAAGCAGATGCTTCTTCTTCGGTTCGTGATCAACTCAATACTAAACTAAATAATAATGAAGGGGAAAAATACAATCAAGTAGCAGGAATTGTTGTTTTTGGAAGCTTTTTATCCGATAAAATGGGAGGTAGCAGTTATGCTTCTTCTGCTTATGATGTAGTATTGAAACAATTAACTTCTGCAATAAATAATATAAGTGGAGTATTTTCTCTGGATGCTAATTTTAATGCCGGTTCAAGAGTCGACGATACAAGTGACCGGATCTCTTTAGACCCTACATTTAAAGTGAATCAAAGGTTATCCATAGTTGGATCAGTTAATATGCCTCTGGAACAAAAAAGTGCTGCCGACGTATGGACCTATGGTGCAAAAATTAATTATGACATATCAAAAAACAATGATAAATCGCTAATTATCAATGGTTTTTCAAAACCTTCCACTTTTGGATTGGAAACATCGGTATTATCCACTACAGGGGCAAATAATCAATCGTATGGCGGGGGGATTGTTTACAAAAAATCTTTTAATAAATTCAGTGATTTGTTTAGTAAAAAGAGAAAGAAAAAAGAAATTATAAAGGATAAAAAGGATTCCATTAGTACTCACTAATGGATTCCAAAATTAATTATAGCGTTATAAATTATTATAAATTTTATTAAAACCACCCTTTACGATTTAAAATATAAGTCTTATAAAATTCTTTATCAGATTTGGTAAGGTACAAAATTCCTTCAATTAATCCAATAATACCCATTGCAATTGCGCCTCCACCACAAGTAAACCATGAAGTTAATAAAGTAATTAATAACATAATTAAGCCTTCTTTATTATACCCTAAGTAAAACTTATGAATACCAAAACTACCTAGTAGAATACCACAAATTCCGGCTATTAATTTTTTACTATTAGCATCTTTAAGTTGATCTTGTGAAATTTCATATGAATTACTATAAGTTTGATTCGTTTCTTGCATATATTTTTATTTATATTAAATATTAATAAAACCGTAATCTTATAATATTTTTTAAATTATAAACAAATATTATGCATTTTTTGGGTTTATATATATAAATCTTCTTTTTGGAAAAAAAATAGTATTTTTGTCAACAAAATAATCTGTACCATGAATTATGATATTATAGTTATAGGTAGCGGGCCCGGTGGATATGTTGCTGCTATTAGAGCCGCTCAATTAGGTTTTAAAACAGCTGTAGTAGAGCGAGAAAATCTAGGAGGAATTTGTTTAAACTGGGGATGTATACCAACTAAAGCTCTTATTAAAAGTGCTCACGTATATGAAGAAATAAATCATGCTGAAGAATTTGGATTGAATAAAACCGAATCATCTTTTGATTTTTCTAATGTTATTAAACGCAGTAGGGGAGTAGCCGATAAAATGAATAAAGGGGTTGGCTTCCTTATGAAAAAAAATAAAATTGATGTAATTAACGGAAATGCCAAAGTTAAGCCCGGAAAAAAAATAGAGGTTACTGATAAAGATGGTAAAGTAACAGAATATTCAGCATCTCACATTATTATTGCTACCGGTGCAAGATCAAGAGTATTACCTAATTTACCTCAAGATGGTAAAAAAATAATCGGTTATAGAGAAGCCCTTACTCTTCCAACTATGCCTAAATCTATGATTGTAGTTGGTTCAGGAGCTATAGGTATTGAATTTGCATATTTCTATGCAACCATGGGAGCTAAAGTAACCGTAGTTGAATTTTTACCTAATATTGTCCCTGTTGAAGATGAAGAAGTTTCCAAACATGTTGAAAAATCTATTAAAAAACATGGTATAGAAGTTATGGTTAATTCGTCAGTTGAAAGAGTTGAAACTCAGGGAGACGGAGTTAAAGCTTTTGTTAAAACAGCGAACGGAGAAATAACTTTAGAAGCAGATATTATTTTATCTGCAGTAGGTATTACCGCAAATATCGAAAATATAGGATTAGAAGAGGTAGGAATATCTACAGATAAAGGAAGAATCCTTGTTGACAGTTTTTACAATACAAACATTTCGGGCTATTATGCCATTGGTGATGTTATTCCCGGCCCTGCTTTAGCCCACGTAGCTTCTGCAGAAGGAATTCTTTGTGTTGAAAAAATTAAAGGTATGAATGTTGAACCTATTGATTATGGAAACATTCCGGGATGTACTTATTGTTCTCCTGAAATCGCTTCTGTGGG
This sequence comes from Apibacter sp. ESL0432, assembly GCF_019469225.1. Classification (NCBI taxonomy): domain Bacteria; kingdom Pseudomonadati; phylum Bacteroidota; class Flavobacteriia; order Flavobacteriales; family Weeksellaceae; genus Apibacter; species Apibacter sp. ESL0432. The sequence goes on from NZ_CP048266.1 coordinate 1,125,780, forward strand.
AATGACAGAGAAAAAAGCCAAAGAAGCAGGTTATGATATTAAAGTGGGTAAATTTCCTTTTGTAGCATCCGGTAAAGCAACTGCTAACGGTGACACTGATGGTTTTATAAAAGTTATTTATGATGCAAAATACGGTGAGTTATTAGGTTGTCATATGGTTGGTAACGGAGTTACTGATATGATTGCGGAAGCTGTAGCTGTGAGAAGATTAGAAGCTACTTCACATGAAATTTTAACCACTGTGCATCCACATCCGACTATTTCAGAAGCATTTAAAGGTGCAACAGAGGCGGCATATGGAGAAGCAATCGATTTATAATATTGTTTAGTTATATAGTTCTGTTTAAATAGTGTGAATTCTTATTCTATTTAAATAAATATATAATGGATGCAAAATATAATTTTAAAATAAAAGACTATCTATTCATAAGATAGTCTTTTATTTTTTAACTTATTGATTATCGAATTACAACTATATGAATACATTTAAAATTATTTTAGCTTCTCAATCTCCACGAAGACAAGAACTTTTAAAAAGTTTAAATTACAAATTTGAGACCCTAAATTTAAATATAGATGAAAGTTATTCTCCCTTATTAAAAGAAAATCAAATTACCGAATATTTAGCAGAGCAGAAATCGAAACACTATGGAGAAGTAGCTGATCAAACGGTTGTGATCACAGCGGATACCATTGTCTGGATGAAAGATCATGCATTGGAAAAACCTGAAAATTTCGAACAAGCAAAAAAAATGTTGTTTGAATTATCAGGAAATTCACATAAAGTGTATACTTCTGTAGGATTTTCAACCAAAAATGATTTTAAGGTTTTTACGGATTGTACAGAAGTTCATTTTTTACCTATGAATGAAAAAGAAATTGAATTTTACCTATCTCATTTCAAACCCTATGATAAATCGGGTTCTTATGGTATTCAAGACTGGATAGGACTGGCTAAAATCGATAAAATAAACGGTTCATTTTTTACTATTATGGGATTACCAACGCATATAGTGTATGAATATCTTGAAAATCTAACCTTTTAACCTATCTTATATATAGTATAAAGCTGTAAAGTAATTACAATCAAAATATTCCATTATTTAAAGAGTTAAAAATATTTTCAGAGTACTAATTCTTTATATATTTTTGTATCATATAAAATAAGTAAAAGTGAAAAAATCCATAAGTGTTTGTTTATATTTTTTTACCTGTATTGTATTTTCACAATCGGTTTTAATGACCATAAATAATGAAAATATTTATACCAATAATTTTGAAAATAATTATAGAAAAAGTTTAGAACTGCTTGGAACGGACAAGACCATAGACAATTATATTGACTTTAACCTTCTTAAACAATATGCACTTGCAAACAACATAGAAAATTCTATAGGTTTTCAGACAGAATTAGCCAAAGGAGCTGAACAATTAAAAAACAGCTTATTTTATCCTTCTGAATTTCTTGAACCGTTACTGCGCGATTATTATAAAAAAATTCTGGTTGAAAAAAAATTTCAATTGTTGTTTTTTAAAAATGAATTTTTAACCAACAAAAATGAAACTGATAAAGGCAAATTTATAAATTCAATTATAGATAGCATCGGTAATGATCCCTTACGCTTTGAAAAAGCCGTATCAAAATATTCAATGCTTTCGGATTTTAAAAAACCTTCTTATTTAAATATATTCGCTTTAAATAAAAAAATGGTGGATGCTATATATAATGCACCGCTTAATCAGGTAACTACATTTGTAGATGAAAATGATAATATATATCTTATTTTGGTTTCCAATGAAAGAAAATACTTAGGTGAAGTATCTTTAGGCCAAATATATATTCCGGATACTTCTCGATTAGGTAAAATTGAGATTGATAAAGTTTATAAAAAACTTAAACAAGGAGAAAGCTTTTCTAAAATTAAAGATGAAATCTATAAAAATTATAATGTTTTAAATAAAAATAACATTCTTTCTAATGAGGAAGTATATACATACGTGGTGAATCAAATTAAATCCGAATCTAATAATATCTCAGATTATTCTCAACCCATTAAATTAGAAGATGGTTATGTTATTTGTGAATATTATTTTAATGATAATTATGATTCATATTTAATCGTTAGAAATAAAATATACAACAGCTTAAAAAAATCAGAAGAAATCAACCGATTAAACGATTTATTAGTTTTGAAATTAAAAAAACAACCTTTTTATAAAGAAAATTTTATCCATCTAAGTAATTTTATTTCTTCTTTACCTCAAACTTATAATCAATTTTCTGATTTTACTATTCCAAATAATGAGACAATTATTACTATTGGAGATTCCTATACACTTACCTTAAATGATATACTGGTAAATCTTAAAAAATATTTAAATTCTGAAAATTATTTTGAAAGAAATCAATTAATTTTTGATTATTTAAATAAATGGGGGAAAGAGAATATTTTGGAATTTTACACGACACACTTTTTCGAATTCAACAAAGCTAAAAAAAATTATGAGAATATTAAAGATCAACTTCTTATTAAATATGCACTTAATTTTATTGCTTACAAAGCTCAAAACGATAAAATCGGTCAAAAAAAATTTTTACATGATCAAGCTGCTCGATTGACCTGGAAGGAAAGAATTGAAGGTACTTTTTATTATTGTCTCAATTCTGATATAGAAACTAAAGTCCTTAACTGGTTAAAAAATAAAAAGTCAGTAAACTTTATAAAAAATCAATTTGAAGATAAACGTGAAGAATTAATAATCGAAGAAGGTAAAAAGACTCGAGAATCTCTTAATTTGCCTGTAAATAAAAAATTAACCAAAGGATTATATGTCGTTGACAGTAAAAATAGAAGATTAATAATAAATATTAAAAAAATAATTAAAAATGATAAAATGAGTTTAGATGATCTTCAAAAATATTGTTTAAATGAATTCATTGATTATAAAACGTCACAAACAATTAAATTATTAAAAGAGAAAGCTGTTGTCACAATGGATTCAAATCAAGTAAAAAGATTAAAAGATATTTATAAATGATAACGTTAAAAACTAATATAAACACTAATTACTCATAAAAGAATTTTAAATTTGCAGAATATAAAAATTAAAATGAATAGATTATTTATAGTTGTAACCTTTTTTATGGCTACCTTCATTTTTGCACAAGAAACAAAAATTGATGGAATTGTAGCTGTCGTGGGAAATGAAATTATTACAGAAACTGATGTTAAAGAAGGTGAAAATTACGCTCGATCTGAAGGACAAACCGTAACTGATAGATGCAGCTTTATAGAAAATATGATGAAAGAAAAAATTATTTTATATAAAGCAAAACAAGATACTCTTATAACTGTTAATAAAGATGAAGTAGCTAGAGAGGCTGAATCACGTATCGAAGGATATAGAAATTATTTTGGTTCAGATGTTAATATTCTAACCAATTTCAAATTTAAAACTATGGGTGAGCTAAGAAGTTTACTCGAAACAATGATTAAAAATCAAATGTATACTCAAAGGAAAATGGCTGACATAACCAAAAATGTAGACGTTTCTCCAGAATATTTAAAAGATTTTTACAAAGCTCATGAATCAGAATTTCCTACTTTAAATGAAGAAATCGAATATGGGCAAATCTATATGTATCCTAAATTAACAGAAAGTCATAAACAAGAATTGATTGATCAATTAAAATCTATAAAAAAACAAATTGAAGAAGGAGCCAGTTTTGCTGACATGGCTAAAAAATATTCACAAGATCCGGGTTCAGCTGCTAATGGTGGACAAATTTTAAATGTTAGAAGAGAACAAATGGTAAAAGAGTTCGATGCCGTTGCTTTTGGATTGGAAGAAGGACAAATATCCGAACCATTTGAAACTGAATATGGATTCCATATTGTTTATCTTGAAAAAAAGAAAGGACAAGTGATTGATTTAAGACATATATTATTAATGTCTGTTCCTAATCAAGAAGAAATTAAAACAGCCATAAAAAAACTGGAAGATATCAGGGAAGATATTAAATCAGAAAAAATAACGTTCAATCAAGCTGCTTTAAAATATTCTGACGATAAATATACTAAATACAATGGCGGTTTATTATCAAATTCTCAAACCGGTGATAACAGATTTGAAAAAATAAAACTACCTACCAAAGTGCTTTATAACCTTTCAGGACTTGGAAAAGGAGATTTATCCGAAGTATTTGAAGATAAAGAAAATAACCGAACGGTAGTAAAACTATTGAAAATAACCGATGTTATTCCGGCTCACAAAATGAATTTAGAAATTGACTATAACAGAATCAAAGGCTTTGCTCAGAAAACTAAAGAAAATGAAGTAATTGAAAAATGGGTAGAAGCGCAAATTCCTTCAACCTTTATAACAGTTCAAGATGAATATAAAAAATGTAACTTTTCTATCGATTGGTTACAAAATAAAAATAGATAATTAGTAAACTATTAGTTAAAAAGCCCTGTATTACAGGGCTTTATTTTTTTCTATAAACTTCATTAGTATATGCGAATGTTTTTTATAATTTATCTGAAATCAATAACTATTGATTGAATAATTATTTCGGTTCAACTAATAATTGTACTCAATTACCAATTTCTAAAAAAAGTAATCCTATATTTGAAAAATATTTAAAGAACCCATAAGATCTAATAAAAAAATATTTTAAATAAAATTTAATATATTCCTATTAACACATTTAACTTCATTTTAATTGAAATATTATAATGTTTGCTAATAACGATTCCTTTACGATGCAAGCCAAAACCTTTTATGGTTTAGAAGATGTGCTTGTACAAGAACTAAAACAATTAGGTGCTTCTCAAATTGTTAAAAAAAACAGAGCGGTTGAATTCCTTGGTGATTTAGGATTTTTATACAAAGCGAATTATTCGTTAAGAACAGCCCTGAAAATTTTGGTGCCCATACACCATTTTAAAGCTAAAAATGAAACTATTTTTGAAAAGGAAATAAATAAAATTCCTTGGGAAAATTATTTTTTCAATTCGCAATCTTTTGCAATTGATGCAACGGTATATTCCGATTATTTTAAACATTCCCAATACATTATGTTAAAAATGAAAGATGGAATCGTTGATCGTTTCAGAAAAAAATTTGGCAAAAGACCCGATATTGAAAGATTCAATCCGGATATAAAATTTCATTTACATATCAGTAACCAAGAAGTTACTATATCTCTAGACAGCAGTGGAGATCCACTCTTTAAAAGAGGTTACAGAAAATCTCATTTTGAAGCTCCCATAAATGAAGTATTAGCTGCCGGATTATTGAACTTAGCAGGATGGGACGGGAAAGGAAATTTTCTTGACCCGATGTGCGGTTCGGGCACTTTGTTAGTAGAAGCCGCCATGATCGCTTTAAATATGCCTCCGCAATTACATCGGAAACAATTTGGGTTTATGAATTGGAAAAATTTCGATTTGGAGTTATTTAACAAAATAAAAGATACTCGAATTAACAGGATTAAAGATTTTTCAGGTAAAATAGTCGGATATGATATTTCTGATAAAGCCTTAGTTTCTGCAAAGAATAATATTGAAGCAGCAGATTTGTCAGAATTTATAGAATTAAAAAATAAAGATTTTTTTACTTCACAAAAAGAACTATTTCCCTTATTAGTTGTTTTTAATCCTCCTTACGATGAAAGACTATCCATTACTACAGATCATTTTTACAAAAATATCGGCGATACATTAAAAAATAATTATAAGAACACATTAGCTTGGTTCATTACTTCAGATTTGGAAGCCTATAAAAAAATCGGCTTACGTCCCTCAAGAAAAATTAAAATTTATAACGGGAAATTGGAATGTCGTTTTTTTCAATACGATATTTATGAAGGAAGTAAAAAAAATAAGATAATAAGTTAAAAATTAGTGAAAATTGATGATTATAATATAATAATTTAGTACATACAGTTAAATTTGCTATATTTTAATAACTAACAACGGTTATATAATAACAGTAAATTATGAAAATCGCTTTAATATCTTTAGATTATTATAGATATGATAAATATATTATCTCTGCAATGAAAGAACTAGATATAGAAGCAATTCATATTGATATTTATGCAAACAGATATAGGTATCCCAATTTATGGGTTCGATTAAAAAATTTAATTAATAAATCATTTTTTAATACTAATATCAAAAGAACCCATCTGGAAAAATTAATTAAAAATGCTTTATCTAAAAACGATAAATTTGATAAGATCGTTATTATTCATGCAGAATGGTTATCTCCTGAAACTTTAAAATTTTGTAAACATACAAGTAATGAAATGATTGCCTACCATTACGATGGTATTCAGCGTATGCCTTCTATTACAGATACTTTTAAATATTTTGATAAAATTTACAGTTATGATAGAAATGATGCTGAAAAATATAATTTAAAATTTATACCCAATTATATTTATGAGCAAATGGAAGATAGAAATCTTCATGAGCAAAAAATAGCTTTCAATATTTCATCATTAGATAATAGAACTCCCATATTAGAAAAAATTGCAAAAATTTTAGAAAATAAAAATTATCCCTATGAATTTCTGGTTGTAAATCGTAACCATTTTAATTTTTACACTCAAAAATTCAAAACCAAGATTAAATATTTAAATAAAATGGTCTCCAGAGATAAAGTCCTTGAAAAAATTAAAAGATCTAATCTTATGGTTGACATACAAAGGCCTGAACAAATAGGCTTGACATTTCGTGTATTTGAAGCTTTAGGAAATCATAAAAAATTGATAACTACCAATAAAGACATTATCAATTACGATTTTTATAATCCTGCGAACATTTTAATTATAGACCCTGAAAATATTGAAATACCGGATGAATTTTTATATTCAAAATACGAGATAGTTCCGGATCATATACTTAATAAATACCATGTTAAAACATGGGTTAAACAAATTTTAGAATTAAATTGATCAAAAAACTATTTGATTGTAATCAATCCTGTACATTTCATAAAAATATAAATAAATTTGCCTTATTAAAAATAACAGCGAATGCGAACAAAATCTGTTGGGAAAAAAAAAATTAACGTTATAACTTTAGGCTGTTCTAAAAATATTTACGATTCTGAAGTTCTCATCAATCAATTAAAAGCCAATAACAAAGAGGTTGTTCATGAACAAAATGGAGACATTGTAGTAATTAATACATGCGGATTTATAGATAATGCCAAAGAAGAAAGTATTAATACAATCTTAGAATGTGTCAAACAAAAAGAAGAAGGAACTATTGAAAAAATATTTGTTACCGGATGCCTTTCGGAAAGATATAAACCCGATTTAGAAAAAGAAATTCCTAATGTCGATCAATATTTCGGTACTCGTGAATTGCCATTATTACTAAAAGCTTTAGGTGCTGATTATAAACATGAATTGGTAGGAGAAAAATTAATTACCACTCCTAGACATTATGCCTATTTAAAAATTTCGGAAGGTTGCGATCGACCATGTAGTTTTTGTGCAATTCCTTTAATCCGTGGAAAGCATATTTCAACTCCCATTGAAGAACTGGTAAAAGAAGCTCAATCGTTGGCTCGAGGTGGAACCAAAGAATTAATTTTAATTGCTCAAGATTTAACCTATTACGGTTTAGACTTATACAAAAAAAGAGCTCTCGCAGATTTATTAAAAGAGCTTATTAAAGTGGAAGGTATTGAGTGGATTCGTCTGCATTATGCTTTCCCTACAGGATTTCCTATGGACGTTCTGGAACTTATGAAAAATGAACCTAAAATTTGCAATTATATTGATATTCCTCTCCAACATATTTCAAGCGATATATTAAAATCCATGAAAAGAGGAACTACCAAAGAAAAAACCAACCGATTGTTGACTGATTTCCGTTCGAAAGTTCCCGACATGGCAATTAGGACAACCTTAATTGTAGGCTATCCGGGAGAAACTCAAGAACATTTTGAAGAATTAAAAAATTGGGTTATAGAACAACGATTTGATCGTTTAGGTTGTTTCTCTTATTCCCATGAGGAAAACACGTCCGCTTATTCATTAGAAGATTCTCTTTCTGAAGAAGAAAAAATGAATCGAGTAAACGAAATTATGGAAATTCAATCTCAAATTTCGTGGGAATTAAATCAAGAAAAGATCGGTAAAACCTATAAGTGTATTATAGATAGAAAAGAAGGAGATTATTATATTGCCCGTACAGAATACGATTCACCGGATGTGGACAATGAAGTTTTAATTTCAGCCCATGATGTATATTTATCCGTAGGAAGTTTTGTATCTGTTAAAATTAATCGTGCAGAAGATTTTGACCTTTATGGCGAATTAGTTTAGTAATCCTATTTATTTAAAATTTTGCCGGCTATCAATAATCGTTTTTATCATCGATTCATTTGATTAAAAAAATTCTTATTTATGCATTTGCTTCTACATATTGGTAAACAATATAAAAATGGGACTGATATATAATTTATATCAGTCCCTTATATAAAGTTACATTTACTTAAATTATATGACAATCAACGGTTGTCACAAATAAGCAAAAAAAAAATAATATAATTGATTGATTTTCGGCGTTTATTAACTCATATAAAATTGTTTAGCAATCTTAACTCATTAAAAACCCTATCCAACTATAATTCTTTTAATTCTTATCAATCATTTTATTAAGATTTTCCGGATATCGATCTCCAACAATATTAATTTTAGACAATCCTTCATTGATCCGATTTAAAACTTCAGGACTTAATTTTAGAGAAGTAGCTTCTATGTTTTCTTTCAAACGATTTAATTTAGTAGTACCCGGTATTGGAACAATCCACGGCTTTTGAGCTAATAACCAAGCAATAGCAACTTGGGCAGGTGTTGCATTAAGTTCTGTACCGATAGATTTTATAAAATCAATTAATACAAAATTTTTTTTCCTGTTTTCAGCCGATAAACGAGGAACTATATTCCTAAAATCATTTTTGTCAAACCGGGTATTTTCATTAATGGTTCCGGTTAAGAAACCTTTGCCAAGTGGACTAAATGTAACAAATCCTATCCCTAATTCTTCCAGTGTAGGAATAATCTCTTTTTCAGGATCTCTGTAAAATAAGGAATACTCACTTTGCAGAGCAGTAACCGGTTGAACGGCATGAGCTTTTCTTATCGTTTGAGGACCTGCTTCCGATAATCCCCAATGTTTAATTTTGCCTTCTTTCATTAAATCTTTTATTGTTCCTGCCACCTCTTCAATCGGTACATTTTTATCAACTCGGTGTTGATAATACAAATCAATATAATCGGTTTTTAATCTTTTAAGTGAGCCTTCCAAAGCTTTTCTGATACTTTCGGGTCTACTGTCGGGAGGATTGGCAGAATTTCCATCTTTAAATCCAAATTTGGAGGCTATTTTTATTTTACTTCTAAATTCTTTTACCGCTTCTCCTAATAGTTCTTCATTCGTAAAGGGGCCATACACTTCAGCTGTATCAAAAAAAGTTATTCCGGAATCGTAAGCAGTTTGTATTACTTTTATTGCTTCTTTTTTTTCAGTGGACGGACCTAAACCAAAACTTAATCCCATACAACCCAAACCTAATTCGGAAACCTCAAGTCCATTTTTTCCTAATATTCTTGTTTTCATTTAAAAATATTTAATAGTAAATTTATATCAACAAAGATACTTTTATAAGATAGCTTTAATTTTATATAATTTACTGAAATTGTTATCAATTTTACTGATTATTAATTTCTTATACGAGTAAAAACATGATTTATGTAAATTTGAATGAATCTAATGATCATCTAAAATGGAAAAAATTATTTCTATAGATAGTGTTAAAACCTATAATACCATGCGAGGAGTTGAAACCACTCATCCATTAGTTAACGTACTTGATTTATCAAAAACTAAACCGATAACAGCTCAAACATTCAATTACGGTTTATATGCCATATTTTTAAAAGAATTAAAATGCGGTGAATTAAAATATGGAAGAAATACGTATGATTTCCAAGAAGGCTCTCTCGTTTTTATTTCACCCGGACAGATTATGAAAGTGGAGCCCAATGTAACCACCTTTGCACCTAAAGGATGGGGATTATTGTTCCATCCCGACCTATTACTTGGAACTCAATTAGGTAAAGACATAAAAAAATACTCATTTTTTTCTTATGATAGTAACGAAGCTTTACATCTATCCGACAAAGAAAAACAAATGGTTTTAGAATGTTTTAAGAATATTCAATATGAAATTGAACAACCTATTGATAAACACAGCAATACACTGATCACGACCAATATTGAACTACTACTAAATTACAGTTCTCGTTTTTTTGATCGTCAATTCGATACAAGAAAAGATATTAATAAAGGAATCTTAGAAAAATTTGAAAAACTACTTTATGAATATTTTTCTTCTGATAATTCAAAAAATTTGGGTTTACCTTCAGTAGCTTTTTGCGCCTCACAATTGAATTTATCATCCAACTATTTTGGAGATTTAGTAAAAAAAGAAACCGGAAAATCAGCTCAAGAATATATCCAAGAAAAAGTTATTTATTTAGCTAAAGAAAAAATTTTAGATCTGAATAAAAATATTTCTGAAATCGCTTATGAACTTGGATTTAAATATCCTCAACATTTTACCCGATTTTTTAAAAATCAATTGGGTATTACTCCTAATGAATATAGGAATATCAATTAAAAATTTTTATAAGTATTGGATATTCAAATTTAAACAATTAACTACCTAATAACTTGTACGTAAATAAAGAAAATCAATTGAAATCTTATCAAATAAAATATCTTTTAAAATACAATTTATTTACTCCATTTCATTTTAAAATAATTAAAAGAAAGATTCCCTATTTATAAACAAAAAAACTCCGGTTAACAATAACCGGAGTTTATAATTAAAATTTTTTTAAGCAATGAAATTACAATATTTCATAATTAACTTTTATGACTCCTGCATTTAAGCTTGTTAATTCTGCAAAAGCAGCTTTACTTAAATCAAATTCTCTTTTAGGTACAAATGGTCCACGATCAGTAATTCGTACAATAACTTCTTTACCATTTTTTGGATTTATAATTTTAACTTTCGTCCCAAATGGTAATGTTTTATGTGCAGCAGTAAAATCATTCATGTTATATCTTTCTCCGCTTGAAGTCAATCGACCGTGAAACTTTCCTCCATACCAAGAAACACGCCCGGAAAGAGTGGATTTTTCATTACTATCTACCTCTTCTTTGGAAACGTTACTTGTCAAACTGTCATTTTGGAAATTTACTTTAATAGTGTCACCGGATACATGAGAAAGGGAAGGAGCTTTTACCAATTCTTCACTGTGAAAAAATGTAAATGATAAAGACACTAATAAAATAATCATCAATGCTAAAGTTACTTTCTTCATATTTTAGTTTTACTCTTTTGTGCTGCAAAATTACAATCTCATTATCTAAAATATTCTTAAATACATTTCACATATGGTAAGCATACATATGAAAACTTCTATATTTATTTTAAATAAAGGGTTTCAATGAGATAGTTAAAAAAATGTTAAATTATATTGATTTTGTTAATTTTTTTCACTTTTAATCATAAATGAAATTCACTTTATTAAAAACAAATGTTTTATTGATAAATAAATATAAATTAATAGTATTATTTTTGACAACTAAACATAATTATATAATGAAAAAAATTGTTTTTTATTTTCTTTTATGCCTCGTCTTACTATCGTGTACTTCAATTGAGAAAAAGAAAAATATAAAAAATGTAGAAGAATTTTATAAAATATATGCTCAAAGAGAAGACGCTAAACAACTTATGGGCTTTTATACGGATAACAATCCTAAATGGGTAGATGCCGTTTCGCAATCTTTATTGGAAGGCAAAAATATAATTTTGGATATGTATGAGAACAGTTGGAATGACAAAAATTTTAAAAAACATCAAGATTATCCCGAAAGCGTAACAATTAAAGAAATAGTTTCGAATGATAGCATCGTAGCAGTTAGTGGGCAATATAATCCCTATTATTATAAGGATAAATTAATACATTCCATGAAATTCACTTCATGGTTCTATTTTGATAAAGAGGGAAAGATTAAAAAACAAATCGAGTGGATGCAATACACCATGAATGATTTAAAGGATATCATAAATTTTAAACAAAACGCAGAAATAAATTAATTTTTTTAAACGAAATTTTAAAATTCTTATTTTTGTAGCTCCAAAAACCAAGTAGTAAAAATGACTTCTAAAGAAATACGAAAAACTTTTCTGGATTTTTTTAAATCTAAACAACATAGTATAGTTCCGTCTGCTCCGATTGTTTTAAAAGATGATCCTACACTCATGTTTTCCAATTCCGGAATGACACAGTTTAAGGATTATTTTTTAGGCTATAAAGAACCTAAAAATAAGCGTACGGCCGACACTCAAAAATGTTTACGGGTTTCAGGAAAACATAATGATTTGGATGATGTAGGTAAAGATACCTATCATCACACCATGTTTGAAATGCTTGGAAACTGGAGTTTTGGAGATTATTTTAAAAAAGAAGCTATTGAATGGGCTTGGGAATTGTTAACTGATGTATTTCAAATTTCAAAAGACAGGCTCTATGTTACCATATTTGAAGGAGATGCAGAAGAAGGCTTAGAAAAAGATAGGGAAGCCTACAACTTTTGGAAAGAACATATTTCAGAAGATCGAATACTTCTCGGTAACAAAAAAGACAACTTTTGGGAAATGGGAGAAACAGGACCTTGTGGGCCTTGTTCGGAAATACATGTTGATATCCGTTCGGATGAAGAAAGAAAAAAAATCGATGGTAAAGATTTAGTTAATCATGACCATCCGCAAGTCATTGAAGTTTGGAACCTGGTTTTTATGGAATTTCTCCGTAAAGCGGACGGCAGTTTAGAAAAACTTCCTAAAAAAAATGTAGATACGGGAATGGGATTTGAAAGGCTTTGTATGGTATTACAAGGCAAAATTTCTAATTACGATACCGATGTATTTACTCCATTAATAAAAAAAATAGAAGAAATATCCGAACTAAAATACGGCGAAAACACTAACGTAGATATTGCCATGCGAGTTTTGGCAGATCACGTACGAGCCATCACATTCTCTATAGCCGACGGACAGTTACCTTCTAATTCCGGAGCAGGATATGTAATACGAAGAATTTTAAGACGAGCCATTGGTTATGCATACCGAGTATTGCATATCAAAGAACCTATTTTATACAAGCTGGTTCCGATTTTAAATACTCAAATGGGAGAGTTTTTTCCCGAAATTTCTAAACAAGAAAGCCTTATATCAGAAATTATAAAAGAAGAAGAAATTGGATTTTTAAGAACGCTGGATCAAGGATTGGTACGATTGGCTAATTTTATGGAAAACAATCCTAAATTAGAAATCATTCCCGGAGATGTTGTTTTTGAATTATACGATACCTATGGTTTTCCTTCAGATTTATCTAGAATAATTGCCGAGGATCATGGAAAAACCATTGATGAAAATGGCTTTAATGAAGAAATGAGCAAGCAAAAAGCTCGTTCCAAATCTGCTTCCACTTTTAAAAATTATGATTGGGTTATCTTACAAGAAGATGATGTAGAAGAATTTGTAGGTTATGATTTTTTGGAAACTCATGTTAAAATAACAAGATATCGTAAGGTAGAAAATAAAGAAGGAGAATTTTATCAATTAGTATTTCAAATTACCCCGTTTTATGCCGAAAGTGGAGGACAAGTAGGGGATATAGGGTATATTGAAAATTTAAATGAAAAAATTGAAATTCTAAATACTAAAAAGGAAAATAATTTAATTATCCATACAGTAAAAGAACTTCCGAAATACCCTGAATTTCCATTTAATGCAAAGGTAGACAGCAAAAGAAGAGAGGCAATTACCAAAAACCACTCGGCGACCCATCTTTTACATGAAGCATTGCGGGAAGTACTTGGTAAACATGTTGAACAAAAAGGTTCTTATGTAGGACCGGACTATTTACGTTTTGACTTTTCCCATTTCAGCAAAATGAGTCCGGAAGAAATACAAAAAGTTGAAATGTTGGTCAACACCAAAATATATGAAAGAATCGAATTAGACGAAAATAGGGCAGTCCCATTTAAAAAAGCTATTGATATGGGAGCTATGGCTCTTTTTGGTGAAAAATATGGCGATTTAGTACGGGTAATTAAATTTGGAAATTCGGTTGAATTATGTGGAGGAACCCATGTAAAAAATACGCATGAAATCATATTTTTTAAAATTATGAGTGAATCTTCCAGTTCCGCAGGAGTACGAAGAATTGAAGCGATTACCGGCGAAACGGGAATAGCATTTCTTAAAGATCAATTCAGTCAATATGATCGTTTAAAAAGCTTTTTAAAACAGCCGGATGATCCTATTAAATCCATTGAGAAATTATATTCGGAAAATGATCAACTAAAAAAACAAGTTGAGCAACTCAACAAAGAAAAAGCAAATCATGAAAAAATACTTTGGAAAAATTCAATTACTCAAGTGAAGGGAGTAAACTACCTTGGATTACAGACCGACTTAAGTAATGCTTCGGTAAAAGATTTAATTTTTCAACTAAAGAATGAAATTTCCAATTTGTTTATTATCATAGGTACTCATACCGATCAAAAACCTACACTTTCCATAGGTATTTCTGAAGATTTAATCAAAGCTAAAAATTTACATGCAGGAACGATCATAAAAGCTTTATCTAAAGAAATAAAAGGCGGCGGTGGAGGACAACCCTCTTTTGCCACAGCGGGAGGAAGCGATTTATCAGGATTGGAAATTGCTATTAAAAAGTCTTTAGACTATTTACAATAAATAAATAATAATAATTTGTGTTGTGCTCAATTATAAAAATTTATAATTGAGCACAAACTTTTTGTATGAAAAGATTGCGACTTCGTCTAAACTTTTTTCTACCACAAACATTATTCTTTAAATTATAATAAAACTATAATAAAGAATCTAAAGCACTATCTAAATCGGGATACTTATAAGTAAATCCGGATGTGCGAATTTTCTCCGATGAAATTCTGCTGCCTTCCAATAAAAGTGTAGAAACTTCACCAAATAACCAGCGCAGTATAAAACCGGGCACATTAGGTAAAAAAAGAGGTTTATTTAACTTTCGGGCAATAGCAACGGTTAAATCTTTGTTAGTTGTGTAGGAAGGAGCCACCGCATTGTAAGTGCCTTGTAAACCTTCATTTACCAAAACATATTTATAAATTGAACATAAATCATCAATATGAATCCATGGAATATACTGTTTTCCTGAACCGAGACAGGCGCCTACATAATAGTTTACCATTTTTTTAATTTTATATAAAACGCCTTTTTTATTTTTAGATAAAGATATACCTGTCCTTATTTTTACTACTCTGTCAGCTACACCTTCTGATAAAAATTCATCAGCTGCTGATTCCCATTGAAAGCATACCTCACTTAAAAAATCATTACCCTTAGAATCTGTTTCTTTATATATCTTGTCTGAAGTGGTATTGCCATAATAGCCGGAAGCCGAACCACTGATAAAGGTGAGTATTTTTTGATTCCTATCCTTTAGAGCTTTTAAAATAAGTTTGGCCGAATCTACACGGCTGGAAAGAATAACTTTTTTTCTTTCATCCGACCATCTTTCATCGGCAATACCTGCACCGGCTAGATGAATAATATGTTTAGCTCCCTCCAAAGCGTTGGTATCCAAATATTGCTTTTCAATATCCCATTCATATTCATTCGGTTTGGTTTTTTTTCTGGTAAGATAACGTAGAGAGTAACTTTTTAAGAGTGTCGATAATTGGTTGGCAACCGCTCCGTGAGCGCCGGTTATTAGTATAATTTCTTTTTCTTCCATTTTTTAGTATTTAACGGTAATCGTTGTAATTGCGATAACAAAATTATATGCTGATAGTTATCAAACTATTATATCAAATAACAGGCCGTTGGTTTAATCCCATAATTTATTTTATATATTTAAAAATAATTTCTAATTTTTTGAAATAACATTCCTTTAATAAAGAATATTTTTATTATAATGCATGAAATTATTAATTGAAATTAAACTTTTCTAATTTCTTATTGTCTAAATAATAAGAAATAAAAATGGACGAAACAGAACTTTTACTTCTTTTAGAAAAAGATGTTAACAACGGATTCAGGCTGCTGGTAAAAAGGTATAGTCAACCCATATATTGGCATATACGTAAAATTGTCTATACTCATGCAGATGCAGACGATATAACTCAAAATGTATTTATTAAAGTTTTTCAAAATTTATCCGGATTTAAAAGAAATTCAAGTCTTAAAACCTGGATATACAAAATAGCAACTAATGAATCGCTGAATTTTATTAATAGTGCTGCTCAGAAAAAAAATATAAGAAGCGATGAATTAGTCATTCAGTTGTCTTCTCAACTCAAAGATGATAATTTTTTTGATGGAGATGAAATTCAATTCAAATTGCAACAAGCCATAGCCGAATTACCCGAAAAACAACGAATTGTATTTAATATGAAGTATTTTGACGATATAAAATATGAAGATATGTCGGAAATTCTGGAAACATCTGTAGGGGCTTTGAAGTCTTCCTATCACCATGCTTCTAAAAAAGTTGAACAATTTCTTTTAGCTAATATAGAAAAATAGTTTATTTAAAACCTTGTATGAATAACGTCAATAAAAATAAATCTACTCCTTTCCAAACCCCTGAAAATTATTTTGCTCAGTTGGAGAAACGTATTGTTTCCAAATCGTTAATTAATAAAACTTCAAAATCACCCTACAAAATTCCAAATAACTATTTTGAAAATTTAGACAAGAAAATTGTATCAAATACGATTGAAAAAATAAATCCTGATAAGCCAAAAATTTTTACTTTATTTTCTAGAAAAATATATTGGATTCCGGCAGCAGCCTGTTTATTTTTCGCTGTAATGGTGGGAATATATAGTACTAAAAATCAATACACTAATGATTCTTCGATAACAAGTGCTAACTTAGAAAATCAAAACCATTTAGCTCTAACAGATAATTTATATGCACCTAAACCGTCGGATTCGTTTGTATCAACTTCCGGTTTAACGTCCAATATTCATAAAACCACTAATAATATTCCTAAAAGTTCAACTAAAAGAATTCCAAAAAAAATGGAATCTAGTAAAGATAAAATGATTGAACAAGAGATGATTTCTTCTTCAAATGTTATCTATGATTTGTATTTTACCAATGAAGAAACTACCAATTTATACGATGAAGAAACATCACAGGATAGTTTTGTTTTATTTTAGAAAAAGTAAAGTTGTTATTTTTTCAATAGTTAATGAATTAATGATGGGTATATTCGAAAAAAGCTTCTTCCAAACTTAAATATTTACCTTTAAAATCCTCAATGCTTCTATCTTGAATAATAGATCCTTTATTTAAAAGTATGACTCTTGAACATAAGGCTTCAACCTCTTGCATAATGTGAGTAGATAAAATAACGGTTTTCTTTTTACCTAATTCCTGAATTAATTGCCTGATTTCAATAATTTGATTGGGATCCAAGCCATTAGTCGGCTCATCTAAAATTAAAATTTCAGGATCAAAGAGAATTGCTTGTGCCAGTCCCACTCGTTGTTTATATCCTTTAGATAATTGACTGATTTTCTTATTTTGTTCCTTTTGTAGGCCTACCTTTTCAATAATGTCGGAGATCTCGCTTTTGGGAGTATGATGAATATCCGAAACAAAGCTTAAATACTCCTTAACATACATATCTAAATATAATGGATTATTTTCCGGAAGATAACCAATTAACGATTTGGTTTTATATGGGAACTCTTGATTATCCATACCATTGATCCAAATTTTTCCCCGGTCAAAAGATAACGATCCTGTAATTGACCGCATCATGGTTGTTTTACCTGCTCCATTTGGACCTAATAAGCCGACAATCTCACCTTTTTTTATTTCCAGAGAAATAGCATGTAAAGCAATTTGTCCTTTATAATGTTTAGATAGATTTTGTATTTTTACAGACATTTTATTTCTAGCTTGAACAAAGCTGTTCCATTAAATTTATGTAAATATAATTAATAAAAATAAAAAAAATTGGGTATTTAGTACCATTAATTTATGAAGTCAATATCAATACAAGGGATTAAAGGATCGTTTCATCATGAAGCCGTAAACCGTTTTTTTCAAAATGAAAAAGTGGAAATAATTGATAGTCCTACATTTAAAACCGTAGTAAGGGATGTAATTAATGGGAAAGCAAACTATGGAATGATGGCCATAGAAAATTCAATAGCGGGAGCTATTTTACCCAATTATAGTTTAATTACCAAACACGGGTTACACATAGTCGGTGAGGTGGTCTTACCGATTAAACATCATTTATTAGCATTACCGGGAGAAACATTAGATTCTATTTCTGAAGTTAGAACCCATCCTATGGCTTTATTACAATGTGAAAATTTTCTTGAAAAATATCCTGATTGGAAATTATTATCTAAAGACGATACCGCAACTTGTGCATACAACATTCATAGTAAGAAAATGAAAGGTATAGCGACTATTGGCTCAAAATTGGCAGCAGAAATGTATCATTTGCAAGTATTGGCTGAAAATATTCATGATGTTTCTGACAATTACACCCGTTTTTATTTATTATCTCCTCAAACGGAAAAAGTTGAAAATTTTACGAAAGCATCCTTATACTTCACTACAGATCATACAATGGGCAGTTTAGCAAAAGTTTTAAATATTCTTGCAAACTATCAAATGAATATCACTAAAATACAATCTGTGCCTTTATCAGGATCGGTTTTCCAATATTCTTTTCATGCGGATATTATTACTCCCGGAGGAAATGATGACAATTACCGCAGGGCGTTGGAAGAGATAAAAAATAATACCAATTTTTTACATATCTTAGGGGAGTATAAGGAAGATAAAATTTAAAAATGAACTATGAATATATTTTATTGGGAGGCACTCTAATCGGTGCAATTATAGGATATATTAAAGGCTTTCTAAAACAAATTTCTTCAATCGCAGGACTCACGGTCGGATATTTATTTTCTTCTCTGTTTTTATCTCAAATGCATCACATTTTATTACAAAATAAAATAATTTCAGAAGAAACATCGACATGGGTTAGCTATGTCTGCGTTTTTATTATTTTATTTATAAGTATTCTATTTTTATCCCGAATTATTGAAAAAATTTTAAAAAAATTAGGTTTAGGTTTTACTAACCAACTAGCAGGAATGGCATTGGGTGCTTTAAAATATTTCTTACTAATAATGATGATTTATTGTTTTTTATACTATTTAAATATTTTAACTGAAGAAAATTGTTCTATTAATTTATTAAATTTTGTATCTTTATTCAAAACTGTTGTTTTTAAATATATATAATGAAAATTAATTTTTTTAGTAAACAATTATGTTTAGCCAATTTTTTTAATTTTTTACTGGTAATTTTTTTAGGGATTAAATATTTAAAATATACCGAAAATTTAAGCGGATTCATTACATATTTTTATATATTTTCTTCACTTATTACACATTTTTTTATTCTTAATTGTGTTCCACTGTTACTGAGTCTTTTATTCTTATTTTTTACCAAATCAAAATTACTATCTAAACTTATTTTTAGCTTACTTTCTATTCTTATTATACTATATCTGCAAATAGATATACTGGTATTTAGCCAATTTAGGTATCATTTATCCCCTATAGTATTTAAATTAGTCTTTGGAAAAAGAGCTACAGATATTTTTCATTTTTCAACTATAAATACTACCATTGCAATACTTTACCTAATTGGACTTATTTTACTTATGATACTAATACTGTATTTTTCTTCCAAACTATCCAAAAAATTACCTAATTTGAAAATTAAGCTAATCTTAGTGATTATAGGATTTTTATTAGTTGGTACAAACTTTATATATGCTTGGGCTGATGCGAGTCGATACAGGCCTATTGCTCAAATGAAAAATATATATCCTGTTTTCTATCCGTTAACCTCTGAATCACTTTTTCGCAAACTTAATTTAATTAATAAACAAGAAATTGAAAAAAATACTTTACTTAGTCGCTCGTACTCAAAATCATTGATCAATTATCCTTTAAAGCCCATTCTATCTGAAAATAGCCAAAAAAAGAATATAATTTTCATAGTAATAGACTCATGGAGATTCAATTGCATGACCGAAAATATAACTCCGCATATTTTTGAGTTGTCCAAAAAATCACAAGTATTTCAAAACCATAAAAGCGGATCAAATATGACCACAGGAGGTATATTTTCATTATTTTATGCCATACCTGCTACTTATTATGATAATTTTACTGGATTACAAGTATCTCCGGTTTTTTTCAATGAAATACTTAAACAAGGCTATACATTATCAATTTTGTCCAGCTCAACGCTTGAAAATCCCCCTTTTAATAAAAATGTATTTTCAGGAATTAAAAATTTAAGACTGGAATCGAATGGAAATTCTCCCTCAGAAAGAGATAAAGACATTTATAATGAATGGATAAAATTTATTAACGGCTATGATTCAAAAGAAAATACTCCCTTTTTTAGCTTCTTATTTTTTGATTCTGCTCATGGCTTTGATTACCCTTCAGATTTTCCTGTTAAGTTTAAACCGACCTTAGATGAAGTAAATTATATAGCCTTAAACGATGATTACAATCCAATCCCTTTTTATAACAGATATAAAAATTCATTAAATTATATTGATGGTCTCATCGGCAACATATTGAAAAAATTAGAAGAGAAAAAGCTCTTAGAATCTTCAATTGTAGTCATTACAGGAGATCATGGACAAGAATTTAATGACAATAAAAAAGGATATTGGCAACACGGAGGAAATTTTTCAGATTATCAAATTGGCACACCTCTAATTGTATTTGATGCTTCTAGACCGGCAAAAACTTATACTCATTTAACTTTACATTATGATATTATTCCAATGCTTATGAATACCGTTTTGGGTGTTACAAATCAATATTACGATTATAGCGTAGGCCAAAATTTATATGATTGCAAGAATAGAAAATGGTTTATCTGCGGGTATAATCAAAAATATGCTATCATTGAAAAAAATATGATAATTAATGTTTATTCTTCGGGAATGTATGATGTTGTCGATAAAAAATTAAATCCGGTAAATGAAAATACCGTTGATTTTAGTGTAATTAAAGATGCGGTGATTGAAAATTCACGTTTTTACCATACATCCAAAAAATAGTAGTTTTATTTGCTAAATAAAAGAATTCTATACATCAAATAACAGAAAATTAAACAAAAAAATATATTCAGAATAATTAATAAAACGACTGAACTTCCGGTTTAATCGACTATCAAAGTATTAATGATTTAAAATACCTATTTGTTATTTTCAAAAATAATTTTAAAAAAAATATATATAAAAGCAAGAAGCTGAAAATATTCTATCAAAGTTGTACATTTGCAAACTTAAACCATCAGTATATATGTCAGATTTAGTATCAAAATTAGAGGCTATAAAACAAAGATTTGATGAAGTATCAGATTTAATCATTCAACCGGATGTTATTTCAGACCAAAAAAGATATGCTCAACTAAACAAAGAATATAAAGACTTAAATAAAATAGTAGAAATCTATCATCAATACAAATCCTTACTTAATACAGTTTCAGATGCCGATGAAATTATTAAAGAAGGCATTGATCCTGATATGGTTGAATTGGCAAAAGAAGAAAAAAATGATGCCTTAACCAAAATTCCTGAAATGGAAGAAAACATAAAATATATGTTAATTCCAAAAGATCCTGAAGACGACAAAAATATCACCGTTGAATTAAGAGCCGGAACGGGGGGTGATGAATCGGCTATTTTTGTGGAAGACATTTTCCGAATGTATACCATGTATTGGAGACAAAAGGGTTGGAACTTTGAAGTAGTAGACGCTACGGAAGGTAGCGTTAAAGGATATAAAGAAATGATTATTAATGTTAGTGGAGAAGGAGCTTACGGAACCATGAAATTTGAATCGGGAGTACACCGAGTTCAAAGGGTTCCCGAAACCGAATCACAAGGAAGAGTACATACTTCAGCCATAACCGTAGCCGTTTTACCTGAAGCCGAAGAAGTAGATGTTGAAATTAATCCGGCAGATTTAGAATATCAAACCGCACGATCTAGTGGAGCAGGAGGACAGAACGTTAATAAAGTAGAAACCAAAGTTCAGCTTACGCATAAGCCCACCGGAATAATGATTCAATGTCAGGTAGCACGTTCACAACATGCCAATAGAGAGATGGCGTTACAAATGCTTCGTAACAAATTATACGATATGAAGTTGCAAGAGCATCTTGATAAAATTTCGGCACACAGAAAAACGATGGTATCCACCGGAGACCGTTCGGCTAAAATTCGTACTTATAATTACCCGCAAGGTCGTGTAACGGATCATCGTATTAATAAATCCATCTATAATTTAGATAACTTTATGAATGGAGATATTGATGAAATGATTGAAGCGGTAAAAATTGCCGAAAATGCAGAAAAACTAAAAGGTCAAGAAGACTAAATTGTTACATAATAAGCTTTATATAATTCGCTATCAACTACCATTTTATCTTAACGAATTATATAAAGTTTATTATTTATAAATCATACTTAAAAGATACTATACTACTCTATAAAGTTCTATTTATCTGTTAAATAAATCCTTTACGTGTTAAAATTACTATCGGTATAAATCATTGATATTTTAGTTTTCTTCAGGATTTACTACTTTAAAATCAATATAAACATTTTTTCAATTAATATCTTAAGGTTTTTCTTTTTACATTTTGCAACAAGTGTTAACTTCAAATATCTTATATTTGAAAATAAAAACACAGATAACCCTAAAGAATGACCAGTCAAGATTGCGATAAAAAACTATTTCTGATTGATGCCTATGCTCTTATATTCAGAGCTTATTATGCCTTTATAAAAAACCCGAGAATCAATTCTAAAGGGTTAAATACTTCCGCTATTTTCGGATTTACCAATACGCTTTTCGATTTAATGAAAAAAGAAAAGCCATCACATCTGGCAGTAGTTTTTGATGTGGGAGAAACGTTCCGTCATCAGGTCTATAAAGAATACAAAGCCAATCGGCAAGAAACACCGGAGGCTATACGCATAGCTGTTCCTTATATCCATAAACTGATGGAAGCATTACATATTCCTTGTCTTTGGAAAGAAGGATACGAGGCCGATGATGTTATAGGAACTTTGGCAAAAAAAGCGGAAAAGGAGGGATATACAACCTATATGATGACCTCGGATAAAGACTATGCGCAATTAGTTTCCGAAAATATCTTTGTTTTTAAACCGGCATCCAGAGGAAACGATATTGAAATTTGGGATGTAGAATCTGTTAAAGAAAAATTCGAAGTTAAAAATCCGTCTCAAGTTATTGACCTTTTGGGCATGATGGGAGACAGTGTAGACAATATACCCGGAATACCCGGTGTAGGCGAAAAAACGGCTAAACAATTTATTAAAGAATACGGAAGCATTGAAAACTTATTTGCTCATTCTTCTAAATTAAAAGGAAAAATGAGAGAAAAAGTGGAAGCAAATGAAGAACTAGGCCTTTTATCAAAAAAATTGGCAACCATTGATACTCATGTTCCTATCGAATTTAATTATGAAAGTTTAACGGTGGATCAGCCGAATGTTGATGAGGTCATTAAAATTTTTGAAGAATTAGAGTTTAGAAATATGATTACAAATTTTCAGAAAACGTATCATATTATTTCTGAAAGTGAATCTAATTTAGAAAAAAATTCTTCCGGTAAAGCTCCGGTAAATGGACAAAGATCGTTGTTTGATACAACCGATCAGGACATTGAAATGAAAGAAAGCGCCAACTGGAAAACTATTGAAAATACAGATCATCTCTATCAACTGACAGAAACGCCTGTGGCAGTAAAATTGTTGGTAGATAAGCTTTTAAAGCAAAAAATTGTATGCTTTGATACGGAAACTACTTCAACTGATTCCATGATCGCGGAATTAGTCGGTATTTCATTTTCATATGAAAAGGCAAAAGGGTACTATGTACCTTTTAGTACTAAGGACAAAGAAAAAACACAAGAATTTATAGAACTGCTCCGACCGGTTTTCGAAGATGAGAATATAGTTAAAGTAGGCCAAAACTTGAAGTATGATTGTAAAGTTTTAAGAAAATATAAGGTAGAAGTTAAAGGGGTACTTTTTGATACCATGATTGCGCATTACTTAATCAACCCCGATGCAAGGCATAATATGGACCTATTGGCTGAAACAGAGCTTAATTACAAGCCTGTTCCCATAGAATCTTTAATCGGAAAAAAAGGAAAAAATCAAAAATTGTTTTCTTCCGTTCCTATTGAATTGCAAAAAGAATATGCGGTTGAAGATTCTGATATTACCTTACAGCTTAAAGACAAATTTGAACCTCAACTCAAACATGATAATCTTAAAAAGCTTTTTGATGACATAGAAATGCCCTTAATGAAGGTGTTGGAAGACATGGAATGGGAAGGTATCAATTTAGATATCAAAGCATTAGGCGAAATGTCTAAAGAATTAGTTGAAGACCTGTCTAAGTTGGAAAAAGAAATTTATTCTTTAGCCGGAGAGGAATTTAATATCAGTTCACCCAAACAATTAGGAGATATTATTTTTGATAAATTAAAATTAGGTACTAAGCCCAGAAAAACCAAAACAGGGCAATATGCAACCGGCGAAGATGTTTTATTAAAACTGGCGCATAAACATAAAATTATAGATTTATTATTAGAATACAGACAGCTGCAAAAATTAAAATCAACCTATGTTGATGCCCTACCCAATGAAGTAAATCCACTAACAGGAAGAGTACACACAACCTTTGCACAAACTGTAGCTGCTACCGGTCGTTTAGCTTCTAATAATCCCAATCTTCAAAATATTCCTATTAGAACCGAAAGAGGGCAAGAAGTACGTAAAGCCTTTATAGCAAAGGATTCTAAACATAAAATAATTTCTGCCGATTATTCCCAAATTGAATTGAGAATCATTGCAGCCATGAGTAAAGATCCCACCATGATCACTTCCTTTAAAAACGGTGAGGACTTCCATAGGGCTACCGCATCAAAAGTATTTCATGTACCTATGGATCAAGTGACTAAAGAGCAGCGCTCTCAAGCGAAAACGGTTAACTTTGGTATCATTTACGGAGTATCTGCATTCGGATTAAGTGAACAAACCGGTTTATCTAGATCCGAATCAAAAAGTTTGATTGATGCTTATTATCAGGCTTATCCCGTTTTAAAAGAATACATTTCTGAACAAGTACAGATAGCACGAAAAAACGGATATGTAGAAACCTTATTGGGAAGAAGAAGATATTTGCCGGATATCCATTCCGGAAACAGCGTAGTGCGTTCTCATGCAGAAAGGAATGCAGTAAATGCACCCATTCAGGGAACTGCAGCAGACGTAATTAAAATAGCCATGATACACATTCATGAACTGTTGCAGGAAAGAAAATTTCAAACCAAACTTTTGTTACAAGTGCACGATGAATTGGTTTTCGACGCTCCCGATGAAGAAATTAAGGAAGTATCGACACTGATTAAAAAAACAATGGAAAACTCCGTACGTATGGAAGTTCCTTTAATAGTAGATGTTGGAGTGGGCCCCAATTGGCTGGAAGCCCATTAAGAATTTATATAGAACACTCTAGAATTGATGAGTTTATAAATATTCTCTTTTAACTATATGAATTTTCTGACATTTGATAATTTATCTGCATACAGAGAATTAACCCATTTTACAACTACAATTGTAGGAGGAGTAAGTATCGGGAATTATGCATCGTTCAACTTAGGAACTACTTCCGGTGATGATCCGAAAAATGTGATTGAAAACAGAAAAAGACTCTGTAATGAGATAGGTATTTCAAACCATAAATTATTTATACCTGTTCAAACTCACAGCAATCACGTGTTACTTATTGATCGAAATTTTTTAGATTTAACAAGTGATAAACAATCTGAAATTCTTCAAAATAAAGATGCTTTACTGACTCAAGAAAAGGAAATTTGCATAGGAATAACTACAGCCGATTGTGTACCTATAGTACTTTATGATCCTTTAACCCAAACTTTGGCAGCCATCCATGCAGGATGGAGAGGAACCGTTAGCAAAATTGCTTTAAAAACTCTGTCGGAAATGGTACGTCTTTTTAATTGCAAACCTGAAAATATAAGAGTAGGAATTGGTCCGTGCATTTGCGCGAATTGTTTTGAAGTAGGAGATCATGTCATTGAAGATTTTATTAAAGAAGGTTTTGATAGTAATCTAATTAGTTTTAAAAATAAAGAAACCCGAAAATATCATATTGATCTTAGAAAAGCAAATCAGTTGCTACTGGAACAAGCAGGTTGTCTCGCTCAACATATAGAAATAAAAAATTTATGTACGGTTACTCAACCTCATTTATTTTTTTCGGCAAGAAGGCAAACCATAAATTCCGGTAGAATGGTAACCGGTGGTATTTTACGTTAATTTTTTATGAATTTATTAAAATATTATATAATTTTGTTAATAAATTTATAAAATGGATAAAAATATATCAGATAAACAAAATATAGGAAATACTATTGATAATATCGATAAAAAAGATAATGATCAAAAGAAGAAAAAAAATTCAGGATCCTTAAAGTATTTTTTAGTTACCCTATTAGTGTTTGTCTTAGTAGGTTTAGGATTTTATTACCATATCATCCAAGAGATATTTTACAGTTTTCTTTCTATAATTTTTATTGTAATTGTTTTGGCTTTAGGCTTGGGATGGGAATATTGGGTATTCACTCATTTCACAACCGATGAATTTACGCTCATTAATAAAGAACAAAACAATACTTCTGATTCTTGGAAAAACATGGAAGAAGAATTTAAATTATGGATAGCAAGTTCTGAACAAAAAATAAAGCAAGTAAGACAATTATCATTGCTTAATTATATGACAGCTATTGGATTGTTTATAATTTCCGCCCTTGTTTTATTAGTTAATTGGATCTATGATGTAAATCCATCACCTTCCGCCTATCAACAATTTAATCCTGCGTTTGCATTGGCTATTATTTTACTTATTTTTTCAATACTATTTATGCTTCTTCATTGTATCAATCAAAAAGATAGTATAAAAAAACAAGAAAAGCTGGATCATACCATCCAATGGATTCTATCACTTAAAACAGCCCATACTATAGGTAAAGAGCATATGTTAGAAATTATTAACTCAAATATCCTTAAATCTTAAAATTCTGATATATAACTACTTACATTTTATTTCAAATTTTAGTTAATAAAAAAATTTACAAACTATTTTACAATCTATTTAAAGGAAATGCATACATAACTATAATTAATTAGAAAGTATATAAGTATTTATATATTTCATTACAAGACGATTATACTAAAATATCTGTAATTTTCCCATTACATTTACAATGACGCCTACAAAAAACTAAAGAATTTTATTAAATAAAAATATAAAATAATTTAGTTTTAAATTTGTACCTTACCATTGAGCTTTTTTGTTAGTACAACTTATGAAATTTAAGCTGCTCTATATTTATATAATTATTTTACCCATTTTGCTTCATGGCCAAGTAGAAAAAAATTTCATTAAGATATATAATAATCAAAAACTTTGGTTTTCAAAAACCTATTCAGAAAATAAAGTAGGTTCAATTTTGGATTCTTTAGTAGATCTAGGTTTTTATACCTTAAAACTGGATTCTTTAAAAAAAGATAAAAAAGAAACCTTAGTTTATATTAACAGAGGAAAATTTTACAAAAAAGTATGGGTACAATTAGACTCTCTTTCACAAGCGGCAATTACTAACAAAAATTATTTTCAAACAGATAATATTGATTCTTTAGCAGGAGTAATTCATTATTATTATATAAAAAAAGGCTATGCATTTAACCAAGTCCATACAAAATTATCCCTTGCAAATGAACCATTAGAAGCATCCATACATGTTGAACTTCATCAAAAAAGACTCATCAATTCATTTGTTTTAAACGGATATACCAAAATCCCTCGCGGAATAATAAAAGAATTAGAATATGAATTTCTTGGTAAAACCTACTCAGACGAGCGACTTAAAGAAATTTCAGCTATGTTACAAGGAACAGCATTTATAGCAGAAGAAAAAAATCCGCAAGTATTATTCACCCCCGATTCCACCAAAATTTATTTATATTTAAAAAAAAGAAAAGCCAGTTCATTGGATGGCATGGTAGGCTTTGGAAATGACGAAAAAGGTAAATTCAAAGTCAACGGTCAACTGCAACTATCTTTAGGTAATGTATTGAATTCATTTGAAACCATTAACTTAAATTGGTTATCCACACCGGATAAATCTCAAAACTTTGAAGTTCAAGTCAACGTGCCCTATCTTTTTAAATCTAAATTCGGATCGGAATCATCGTTAACTATATTTAAACAAGACAGCACCTATGCAACCATTCGCCTGAATGAACATATATATTATCAATATACCGTAAATCAACGGTTAGGTATAGAAGGATTATATGAAAACTCACGATATGTATCGGAATTAGATAATAATAACAACTTTTCCAAAACAGGATTAGGCATAAGTTATCAATACAAAGAAAGAAATGAAAACGAAATTTTAGGTCCTAAAAATTTATACTCTATAAAAGGAATTGCATATAGGAATATACCGGAAGATCGAAAAAATTTAACTGAATATAATGTAAGTGCTTCCCTAGAGAAATTAATAAAATTATCTGCTTCTCATTATCTAAAACCGAAAATAAATGCTTCAACCTTACTGTCGGATACGTTGACAGTAAATGAATTATTTAAAATCGGTGGTTTGAAAACTATCCGTGGATTCAATGAACAATCTATTTATGCCAATGCGTATATCATCGGAAGTTTAGAATACAGATACGTTCCGTTTGAAGAACTGTATTTAAGTTTATTTGCAGATGTTGCATGGATTGAGAATAAAAATCAAAATACAAGACCCTTTTTATTGGGAACCGGAGTAGGAATTAGCTTTTTAACGCGTTTCGGGATTTTTTCATTGAACTATGCCGTTGGCAAATACGATTCTGAACCTGTAAATTTTTCAGATTCTAAAATTCATATTGGAATACAAGCTACTTTTTGACAAAAAAGAATCGAATTTTTGTTTACCTTTGTATTAATCTCAAGGTAGCATGAAATCATTAAAAAAAATACTAAAAAAATTTGCCTCTCCCTACAGAAAAGAATTTATATTAGGAATTCTATTTAACGTTCTATATTCTTTATTTTCAATAGTTTCCGTTTTTTCCATTATGCCCATTTTGGAAATGCTTTTAGGAGGAAAAAATCAAATTTTAATTGAACAAACGAAAAAAGAAATGCAAGCCTCAACGGGTATGATGGCTGAGCTGAAATATAAATTTTATGTATTTTTAGATCATTCCCTTGAAGGAACCAATCCTAAAACGATTTTAGCTTATCTTTGTGTTACTGTTATAGTTTTATTTTTATTTAGAAATATTTTCAGATATTTAGCTCAATATTTTATTGTACTGTTACGAAGCGGAGTTTCCAAAGATTTGCGGGTTGCTATGTATGATAAAATCCTTACGCTTCCGGTTTCTTATTTCACTGATCGAAAAAAAGGGGATATTATGATACGACTTTCCGGAGACGTAGGAGAGGTGGAAGGCAATATTTTAACTTCTATTTTAGAGCTTTGGAGAACGCCTTTTTCCATTCTTTTTACTCTTATCGCTTTGATTACCATTAGTCCTTCGTTAACTTTAATAGCATTTATTGTTCTGCCTTTTATGGCGTGGATTATTTCCGCAATTGGAAAAAGTTTGAAAAAAGATGCTAAAAAGGGATTAGCCGAATCGGGTAATGTACTTTCAGTAATTGATGAAACGCTAAACGGAACTAAAATAATCAAAATTTTCAATGCCGAAGAATCCATGAAAAACCGATTTATGAATAGCGTTCTTAATCTCAGAAGGCTATCCATAAATATGATGAAAAAATATGAACTTGCTTCGCCTTCTTCAGAATTTTTAGGTTCTGTTGCCATGATTTTTATAACCTGGTACGGCGGAGTTCTTATTTTAGACGGTGAAGGTTTAAATCTTCCTTCCTTTTTAGTCTATATAGCTCTATTTTTTCAATTATTGGAACCGGCCAAAACCTTGTCAACTTCCATCACGAATTTACATAAAGGTACGGCCTCTACAGATCGCTTGGTGGAAACATTAGAAACCAGTATACAGATTTACGAACCGGAACATGCCATAGAATTATCCGAAATAAAAGAAGGAATTCAACTGAAAAATATTAATTTCCAATATGTTGACGGACATCCCATTCTTCAAAATGTAAATTTATTTATACCTAAAGGCAAAACAATAGCAGTAGTGGGACAGAGCGGTAGCGGTAAAACTACTTTAGCCAATTTAATTGCACGGTTTTATGACGTAGATAGCGGAGTGATCTATGTAGATGGTCATGATTTAAGAGATTTAAATTTAAAAGTTTACCGTAAATTACTGGGCATGGTTACTCAAGAATCCATATTATTCAATGATACCATTGCCAATAATATTAAATTAAGCAATCCAAATGCATCCATGCAAGAAGTTATAGAAGCTGCTAAAGTAGCCAATGCACTGGAATTCATTGAGCAAATGCCGGAAGGTTTCGAAACAACCATTGGTGAAGGAGGTGGAAAATTATCGGGTGGACAAAAACAAAGGATTGCTATTGCCAGAGCTATATTGAAAAATCCACCTATCATGATTTTAGATGAAGCAACCTCTGCCTTAGATACTCAAAGTGAACGATTGGTACAAGATGCTTTAGATAATCTTATGTCTAACAGAACATCCCTGGTTATAGCTCATAGATTATCAACCATTGTCAATGCAGATATGATTGTGGTGATGGATAAAGGAAAAATAATGGAACAAGGAACTCATGCTGAATTATTGGAGAAAAATGGTATTTATAAAAAATTAATTGACATGCAAAATTTTTCTTAACTTTTTGAGAATAATATTTATACTATAAAATTAAAAAGAGCTTCTATTAGATAGAAGCTCTTTTTAATTGAAATAAGAATTGTATTATATACTATTTTCTCTAGGAATGAAATTTTTTACCCTGTTTATGTAAATGCTTTTTATTATGCATGTCCTCTTTAATTTTCTTAAGCTTTTGTCTTTGTTCTTCAGTAAAAACTTTATTTATTTCAGATTTTTTATCTTCCTTTAATTGATGAATTTGTTGACGCAATTCTTCTGATTTTTTCCTTAACTCATCTTCACGGCTTTTATATTTATCCTCAATTAAATTAATCTTTTTAATTTGATCTTCTGTTAAATTAAGTTCTTTAGCCATCCTATCCCTCATCTCTTTCACTTTTTCTTCTTTTTTATCATGATCCTTAGGATCCTCACATTTGGATTGTGTAAAAGCAAAAGTAGAGGAAAATACTAATGCTCCTACAAAAATTATTTTTTTCATATAACTTTAGATTTACAACTTTATTGACAAAGCATATTTTAAAAGGTTTAATTTAAAGTTATATATTCTAAACTATTTTTTTAATATATAACAAAGAGCAACCTTTTTTACTTGTAATACTTTTGCGATGAATGTTTAAAACCAAATAAAATTAAAATAAAGTTCAAAGTAAAATAATTAAATTAGAGAGAAAAAACAGCATAATAATACCAAAAAAATAGTCAATAACCTGCTATAAATCCCTCTAATGTTGATAATTTTTTCTGAATATACCGTTTAAAAATTGTATTTTTACAGCTTGAAATTTTATTATACTGATGGGAAAAATTATTGCTATAGCTAATCAAAAAGGAGGAGTTGGAAAGACCACTACAGCCGTTAATTTGGCTGCGGCCATAGGGGTGCTTGAAAAAAAAGTTTTACTCATCGATGCAGACCCTCAGGCAAATGCCAGTTCCGGATTAGGTATTAATATCGAAGAAGTAGAATATGGTACATATGAAGTGTTGGAACACAGCGCTTCTGCCAAAGATGCCATACAACCTTCTACTTCCCCAAATGTGGAATTAATACCGGCTCATATAGATCTTGTTGCTGCCGAAATTGAATTGGTTGACAAGGTCAATAGAGAATACATGTTAAAAGAAGCTTTAAAAGATATAAAAGATGAATATGACTTCATAATCATTGATTGTGCCCCGTCATTAGGATTAATTACTTTAAATGCTTTAACTGCTGCCGATTCTGTAATAATTCCCATCCAATGTGAATATTTCGCCTTAGAAGGTTTAGGAAAACTCCTTAATACGATAAACAGCGTGCAAAAATTGCACAATCCGGATCTAACTATTGAAGGGTTATTATTAACTATGTATGATGCTCGTTTACGTTTATCGAACCAAGTGGTGGAAGAAGTCAAAACTCATTTTCCGGATATGGTGTTTGACAGTCTCATACAAAGAAATGTGCGATTAAGCGAAGCTCCGAGTTTTGGCGAATCCATATTAAAATATGACGCAGAAAGCAAAGGTGCTATAAATTATATCTTACTTGCTGAAGAAGTATTAAATAAAAACAAGGCTGAAGTTAAATAAATTATGGCTATAGACAAAAAAAGAGCTATGGGTAGAGGTCTATCCGCAATCTTAAGTGAGAATTCTAAAAAAGTTAATTCTGCCGAAGAAAAAGGAGCAGAAGAATTAGTAGGTAACATTTTGGAGATTTCACTTGATGATATTATAACCAATCCCAATCAACCCAGAACTAATTTTGATCAAAAAGCATTAGATGAATTATCCATTTCTATTAAACAGTTAGGATTAATACAACCAATAACTGTTCGTAAAAATGGAGACAAATTCGATTTAATTTCGGGTGAAAGGAGATATCGCGCTTCCAAACAGGCCGGTTTAAAAAAATTACCTGCATTTGTTCGATTAGCTAACGATCAGGAACTTTTAGAAATGGCTTTAGTTGAAAATATTCAACGAAAAGATCTGGATCCTATTGAAATTGCCTTAAGCTTTGAAAAATTAATTGAAGAAATCAATATAACTCAAGAAAATTTGAGTAACAGAGTAGGAAAGGACAGAAGCACCATAACCAATTATTTAAGACTTTTAAAACTTTCTCCGATTATCCAAACGGGAATCCGAGACGGGATAATTTCCATGGGACATGGAAGGGCGCTCATATCCTTGGAAGAGCAAGAGAAACAATTATTTGTTTATGAAAAAATTGTTCGAGAACAATTATCCGTAAGACAAACCGAAAGTTTCATTCGAACCTTTAAAAATCCTAAAAGCAAAAAAGTTTCCAAAGAAAAAGAATTACCCAATCATTTAAAAAAGGGTTTGAAAAATTTTGAGGATTATTTCGAAACAACTATTGAAATAAAGGCTACAGAAAAAGGAAAAGGAAAAATTATCATTAATTTTGATTCCACGGAAGAATTTGAAAGA
Organism: Apibacter sp. ESL0432; assembly: GCF_019469225.1. Lineage (NCBI taxonomy): Bacteria > Pseudomonadati > Bacteroidota > Flavobacteriia > Flavobacteriales > Weeksellaceae > Apibacter > Apibacter sp. ESL0432. The sequence goes on from NZ_CP048266.1 coordinate 1,159,399, forward strand.
ATTCAGAAATTATTAGAATGATACGAAAGAAAATATTGGTTATACTTTCATTATTTCTTACTTGTTTTATTTTAGCGCAAAATCAAGAAACAAACCATGCCACCATTAGTGATGATGGCGTTATAATACGCAATATTAATCATACTGATTCTCTAACTCAAACGATGTTGAGAAGCCCTCTGAAAGCTTCTTTATATTCTGCCATACTTCCCGGTTTAGGACAATTGTACAATAAAAAATACATTAAAGCTCCTATTGTGTTAGGGGTTATTGGTGCAGGGATCGGTTTTATAAAATACTACGACAATCGATATAATAAATATCACAAAGCCTATTTAGCGGAACTTAGCGGACAAAAGCATCAATTTTCAGATGTAGCGGGAATCAGTCCTAAAGTTTTAGCTAACGCTCAAGATTCGGAAAGGAGAAACAGAGATTATGCGATTGTGCTAACTTCTCTGGCTTATCTTTTAAATATTGTTGATGCCACCGTTGACGCCCATCTTTCAATATTCGACAAAGATAAAGATCTTGCCGTACGACCTGTTATTATGGAAGACGCCGATACCTGGTTTACTAATCAAAAAGTAGGACTTTCATTTTGCTTGTCTTTTTAAAATGATTAATGTTTATAAAAAATAATATATATTCTTATGAAAATAGCTTTAGTAGGTTATGGTAAAATGGGTAAGGCCATTGAAGAAATAGCTAAAAATCATAATCACGAAATTGTAGCCCGATTAGAAGAAAAACCAACTCAAAAAAATTTAAATGGTGCGGATGTAGCTATTGAATTTTCAACTCCTTCTACTGCTTATGAAAATGTAATTGCTTGTTTAGAATTGGGTATACCTGTTGTTTGTGGAACAACTGCCTGGTTAGATAAGCTTCCTCAAGTAAAAGAATATTGCGCAAAGCATAACGGGGGATTTATTTATTCTTCCAATTACAGTTTAGGCGTTAATTTATTTTTCGAAATAAATAAAAGAGCGGCTGAAATTATGCAGAAGTTCCGGGAATATACAGTTCACATTGAAGAAATTCATCATACAGAAAAAAAAGACGCACCCAGTGGTACTGCCATAACGCTTGCGGATGAAATCATACCGATTTATGGTTTTGACGGATGGAATTTATCCTATAAAACCAATAATAATTTATTGGGAATCGAAGCTAAGAGAGTTCATGATGTTCCCGGAACACATACTGTAATTTATAATTCGCCTATAGACGATATTGAACTGAAACATGTAGCCCATTCTAGAAAAGGATTTGCTATGGGAGCATTAATCGCAGCCCAATGGCTTATCGGAAAAAAAGGGGTATTCACCATGAAAGATGTATTAGGCTTTTAGATAAAAACTATTTTATTTTAGGCTACTAAATAACTAAATATTAAAAAGATTTAAAGATTATCTCATGCATTATTTAACTTATTATTTACTATTCGCTTTACTTTCAAATATATTTTATTTCCTGACTGCTTGGAAACTATTTCAAAAAGCAGGTAGAAAAGCATGGGAATCCTTAGTTCCTTTTTATAATATTTTAGTTACTTTAAAAATTATTCATCGACCTTGGTGGTGGTTTATTATAGTATTTATCCCGATTGTCGGTCCAATTATGGGAGCTATTATACTAGTAGATTTCATAAGACATTACAATCGTCGTTCATACTTAGATGCCGTTTTAGTTTTATTCTTCTCATTTATTTTTTTAGCATATATAAACTATTCACCTGAAACACAATACAGTGGTAAACAAGAACGAAAAGAAACATTTATATCTGCCGTATTGTTTGCCGTTATATTTGCCACAGTCATCCATGCTTTTGTCATTCAACCGTTTACCATTCCAACAGCTTCTATGGAAAGAACCTTGCTGGTAGGAGATTTCCTTTTTGTCAGTAAGTTGAATTACGGAATAAGAATTCCGATGACTCCGGTAGCGTTGCCTTTTTTACAAAATAAAATTCCGTTGGGAAACAATCAACAACCTCAAAATCAAATAAATTCTTATGTGGATAAAATTCGTTTGCCGTATATGAGACTTCCCGGTTGGACAAAGGTTAACAGATATGATATCGTTGTTTTTAATTATCCTACAGATTCTCTGCATACTGCCATAGATAGGAAAGATCCTTATGTTAAGCGCTGTGTGGGTTTACCGGGAGATAAAATTCAATTGATTGATGGAAATTTATTTATCAATGGAAAACCCGAAGAAATAAAAAAAGATGAAGAACAACAAAGAGACTATTTAGTATATACAACCCAAGCCGGAATCAGTCAAAGAAAAATTGAAGATCTATTGGGATATGCCACCTATCAAGAAGGAATGAACGAACAGGGTAATACTATTTATTATTTCAAAGGGCTTACCCAAGAAAATGCAAACAAAATAAAAAATTTTGATACGGTAGACTCTATTCAGATTTTATATGCAAATAAAGGAGAGGAGGGCATCCATTATAGAGATATAGCTAAAACTAAAATTGATACAACTAATTCCATTTTTCCCCTTCATAGTGGTTGGAACGGCTCTCAATATGGACCTATCATGATACCTAAAAAAGGGGATGTTATTACGTTGACCCGTCAAAATATAGATCAATATAGAAGAATCATTAAAAATTATGAATATAATGATTTTAAGGAAAAGGAGGGCAAATTTTACATTAATGGTAAGGAAACCAACACCTATACCATCCAACAAAATTATTATTGGATGATGGGGGACAACCGAGATAATTCTTTGGATAGCCGTTATTTCGGATATGTTCCGGAAGATCACATTATAGGAACTCCTATTTTTACCTGGTTAAGCATTCAAGGTTTATTCGAAAATGATCCTTTCGGGCATCCTGCCAAATTTAAAATAAGATGGGATAGAATGTTTCGTACCGTTAACACAAATGTTCCGCTTAAAGATAAAACTAATTATATACCTGTATTTATCTTATTGTTAGGAGGATATTTTGCATACGATTACTTTAACAAAAAGAAAAAGAAAGCAAACGATAAAAATTAATTATCAAAGTATGAAGAAAACCATCTTTTTTGTAATGGCATTATGGATCTTACCTTCAATAAGTTATGCTCAAGATGATTTAATCAATAAAATTAAAGATAATAAGTCAACCCATACCGATTTTCGTTTTACCATCATAAAACAACTGGATAATACTTCCGTAAAAAATCAAGGATCCTCAGGGACTTGCTGGAGTTATGCAGGAAATTCTTTTTTAGAATCTGAAATATATAAAAAACATCATCGAGTATTAGATATAGCAGAAATATACACTGCCAGAAAAACTTACGAGGATAAAGCCAAAAATTATATTTTAATGGACGGTTACGTTAATTATGGTGATGGCGGTTCTTTACACGATGTTATTAATATGTACAAAAAATATGGAATGGTTCCTCAGGAAGCCTATACCGGACTAATTAATGGTGCTATAAAGAATAATTTCAGTAAAATGCAGCAAGAACTTAAAGAGTATCTAGATACGGTAAAATCTCAAAAAGCACCTATTAATACCCAATGGACGCAAAATTTTTCATCTATTTTAGATAAATACATTGGAAAAGTTCCTGAAACATTTATTTATAAGGGTAAAGAATATACACCTAAAACATTTGCAGAAGAAATCGTTGATTTAGATCCAAATGATTATATAGAAATTTCATCTTTTAAAGATTACGAATATTATACACTATTTTATCCGCCATTACCTGATAATTGGAGTGGAGACAAAATGTACAATGTTCCCATGAAGGAATTGACTGAAATTATAGATCATGCTTTATCAACGGGATATACGATTGGATGGGCCAGCGATGTTAGCGAGCCGTATTTCAGTTGGAAAAATGGTATCGCTTATGTTCCCGATACGAATATTTATTCCATTTCTTCCGAAGAAAAAGCTAATTTATTCAGTTATCCCAAGCCGGAAAAGGTTATCACTGAAGAATTGCGTCAGAAAGCCTTTAACAATAAAACTACAACAGATGATCATGCCATGCATATAGTAGGCTTGGCAAAAGACCAAAACGGAAAGGAATATTATTTAGTTAAAAATTCTTGGGGAATTAGTAATGATTATCAAGGATATTTATACGTCACAAAAAATTACGTTCAATTCAAAACCACTGGAATTTTAGTGAACAAAAAAGCCATTCCTAAAAAAATTAATAAAAAACTAAACCTTAAGAATTAATACAATGAATTTTTCAATTCAACCCAATTTAGAAAATGATTTTGTACAAATATTACCCTTAGAAATCAACGATTTTGAGAGTTTGTATCAAGTAGCAAAAGATAAAAAAATCTGGGAACAACATCCTTGTCATAATCGTTGGAAAGAAGACGTATTCAAAGTATTTTTTAAAGAAGCAATTGAAAGTAAAGCAGCTTTTAAAATTATTGATAAAACAACCGGAGAATTAATCGGAAGTACTCGATATTATGATTATTCGGAAAATGATAAAAGTATCGTAATCGGATATACTTTTATAGCAGTGAAATACTGGGGAACAGGTATAAATTCTTCAATTAAAAAATTGATGATTGATTATATTTTCCAATATGTTGACAAAATTTATTTTCATATAGGTTCTACTAACTTTAGATCACAAAAAGCTATAGCTAAAATAAATGCAATCAAAACGTCTAAGGAAATCACAGTTACCGATGGAAACAGTTCCTATATTAATTATTTGTATGAACTAAAAAAAGAAAATTGGAGATAGAATCGATAAACTTAAATAACAGTATTAAATATTCTATTTAACATAATATAAATTATAGGAAATTAAATATTTCTAAATTAAAGATGTTTTCATACATTTTCTATAATGTTATTTTGTGTCTCTGTTTAAGCTTCGAACTGTGGCTTTAATATTATATTGTAAATTATTTAAAAAAATTCTATACCGGCAGATTGTGATTGTATTATTTAGTTTTTTGTCTAACATCTGTGAAAAGAAATATTATTTTTATGTCTTTAATTTCTTTGAATTTATGTATGTGAAAAACTATGATTTCCATACATGAAGAAAAATAAATGTTTGAGCACTAGCGAATTTTTATTTACTAAAATTTTTGATTCTTTTTTAATAAATTATATGGAGTTCAAGTATACAAAGCTTTTGTATCTAGATAAAAGAATATTTTAAAAAGAAAGATTGTTAAACCTCTTCACTATTATCATTACTTATTCTTTTTCTATTTAACATAATATATCTACATTTCTTATCATATCTTTGCAATAACCCTTTTTTGGCTGTATATGTATATAATAACTATCTGATCTCCTAGTCTTAATCCCTAGTTTTGCAACCTTTTTCCTGTTCAATATATTATTACTATATAGTGTGTATTTTGCTTTTGCTCTTACATTTGAGAACTTACTAATTTCTCCACAAAGAAAATTCTTTCCTGCCCGATATTTAATTTTTCAATCTGTTGATTTACAAATAATTTTTTAGCTTATCTTGTATTTTTTTTTGTAAATTAGCTAAAATATAAATTAATGATTTTGCCTTATGATTTTGAACAATTACAGATCTAAAAAATTACTTCAAAATAAAAATATTAACCGTTTTCGTGAAATATTTGGTATAAAACCAAATGTCTTAGCTTTTGTTATGTGAATATTAAACAAATTTATTGATGTATATTTTTGAATACAATGTATACTCCTATTATTAATATTAATCCTATTAACAATAGGTTAGAGGTATTAGACGAAAATAAGAAACTTTTAAACGCCTGTTATAAATTGAGAAAGAAAAAAACCAGCTTATGATGGATATTTTGGATAAGATAAATTAATCGAATAATAATCAAGATTATGGAGAATAAAGATTATATTCAAGGTTCATTATTTGAAGAAGATTTTTTAATTAGAACATTAGGAAATTTAGCTAATCAACCAGATATTGCCTTAACTGAATTGATAGCAAATGCTTGGGATGCAGGAGCTACAGAAGTAGATGTCTTTATACCTGAAGAATGTGGAGAAATATTAACAATCAAAGATAATGGAACAGGGCTTACTTCAGAAGAATTTAAAACACGTTGGATGAAACTTGGTTATAATAGGGTTAAAAATCAAGGAAAGAGAGTTGTTTTTCCAACTGGAGTTGATTTAAAAAGATATGCTTATGGAAGAAATGGTGTAGGAAGACACGGTCTTTTATGTTTTAATGATGAATATAATGTTATAACAAGTAAGAATGCAATTGAATCAACTTTCCAAATAACAACAAAAAGTGGAAAAGAGCCATTTGTTATAAAAAAAGAATCACATAACGAAGCAAAATCACATGGAACAACTTTACAAGTTATTGTACAAAAAAACCTTCCTAAATCCAATGAAATTAATGACATAATTTCTGCTCGATTTTTACATGACCCAAATTTTAAAATTACAATAAATCGAGAAATTATAAATTTGGAGACTCATTCTGGTCTTATTAAAACAATTGACTTCACATTTGAAAAATACAATTTTAAAATTAATTTAATAGATACAAAAAAATCAAGAAAGAATACTTTATATCAGGGAATTGCTATCTGGCAGTCAGGTAGATTAATAGGAGAACCTTCATGGACTTTAGGAACTAATATCGTCCTTGATGGTAGAACACAAGAAGCAAAAAAATATTCAATAGTAATACAAACAAAAGATTTAGAAAACTATATTAGAGAAGATTGGTCTGGATTTAAAAACAATAAGGAGCTTAATAATATTTTTTTAGAACTATCTAAAAAAATATCAGAAATATTTGCAGAAATTGCTATTGAAAACATTGAAGAAACAAAAAAAAATGTTAAGAAATTATATAAAAACGAATATAACTCTTTAACTCCTTTAGCTAAATATGAATTTAATGAGGCTTTAGAGCATATAGCCAAAACTAATCCTTCTGCAAGACAAGATTCTATTAATTTAGCAATGGATACTTTGATAAATTTAGAAAATACGAGAGGTGGTAGTGAGTTATTAATTAAATTATCTAATTTAAAGAGTGAAGATATAGAGGGATTAAATAGATTATTAGATAATTGGAGCGTAAAAGATGCCTTGACAGTTCTAGATGAAATTGATAAAAGAATATCTGTTATTGAATCAATCCGAAAATTATCTTCTGAGAAAAATGTAGATGAATTACATGTTTTACATCCTTTAATAGCAAACGCACGATGGATATTTGGTCCTGAGTTTGATTCTCCAGAATATTCTTACAATAATCAATTACAAACAACTGTTAAAAAAGTATTTGGAAAAAAGATTGATAAAAATATTTTCAATAATTATATGAAAAGACCAGATATAGTTGTGATGGGAAATTCTACTTTTTCAATTAATTGTATAAATGAAGTTGATACAGATTCTGAAATCTCTAATATTAAAAAAGTCTTAATAATAGAATTAAAAAGAGGTGGATTTAAAATAGGTAGAAAAGAACGTGATCAAGCTGTGGGATATGTGGAAGATCTTATGAGTTGTGGTACTATTATAGGAACTCCATATATAAATGCTTTTGTAGTTGGTGAGTCATTTTCTGAGAAAATACAACCAATCCAAACTATAAAGAATGAAAGTGGAAATGAAATGGGAAAGGTACAAGTATGTTTATTTTCTCAAATTGTTGATTCTTCCGAAAAAAGACTTTTTAATTTAAGAAATAAGTTGTCTGAAAGATATTCAGAGTTTACAGATAATGATATTTTGAATACACAAAAGAAAATAGCATTGTGAAATAATAATCTTCAAATAAATTTTCTTTTCCCCTCTCCTTTTTTTAATTAAATAGCCCAAAGCTATGTAACATTAAAAGCCCGATAGTATTAAATTATCAGGCTTTTAACATTAGGTAATATAAGTTTAATTTTCTAATTGTGTACCATCGGCAAATACAATTTTTTCTATAGTAATTTTAAATTTTAAATTTCGAAAATTGGACTCATTAATATCCTTTTCTTTTTCACTACGTCCTTTAGCAATCTCAGTTTCAGCTTGGATAGATTCTTTGGGAGGTATTCTTTTGTCGGTCAAACTAACCGTATTAGATAAACCAATCATTTCACCTAAAGTATTATAGATTGTATAAGTAAATTTAACTCCAACAATTTCTTTATCTGTTTTATTTTGAACAGCATATTTAAAAACATGATAAGAGGTAAATAAATGATCAACATCTGTAGGTTTAAAATAATAATCATAAAACGAAATAGTTATAGCATTATTAATCTTTTCTTCCTTTTCTGCTTTTTCTCTTGCAGATTTTTCTGCTAATTCTTTTCTTTCTTTTTCTTTTTCTTTAGCTTCCTTTAAAATTTGCTTATATGTTTTGCCTATTGAAGATCGATTTCCAAATAATGCCATTGCTGCAAGTAATTCTTCATCTTCTTTATCTAGTTTTTTACTTTTTAAAATAGCTTCATAATCTGTATCAAATGTTTTGGGATCAAATTTTTTATTTAAAGGATTTGAACACGATACCAGAAAAATTGATACCAGGCAAGCAATAATGATCTTTTTCATGATTAAATGTTTTTTTATTTACAAATGTAATAAATTTTTTATATTTTATCCAATATAAACATAATTTAAACAGTTAGATATAATATGAATTTTATAATTCTTTAACTTTTGTTTCGTTACTTTACAAATTTAAGTTTAAGTTGAACGTATTTCAGAAAACGTGCATATTGATGATTTCTTAGGAATTTTTTATTTCAAGGCAAATAAAAGAATTGAGCCTTACAGAATACTAAAATGATCCGTACAACAAAATAAAAAAAGAAATCCCATTATATTTTTACTTGATAAAATAAATATCATTCAAACCATACAATTATATCATTAATAAGGTTGAAATAATGATTTTATTAACACCATCAATTATCAACGAATGAAAAAAATAATCCTATTACTGGCAATGAACCTAGTTATTTGGGCAGCAGGTCAGCAAAATAAACATCAAGTAGAAATGAATCAGAAAAAACAAACCGAACATTACACATTTACGTTAAGCGATAAGGTAACAAGACAGAAAGTTACATTTAAAAATCGCTACGGAATTACTCTTATCGGAGATTTATATATCCCTAAAAAACACACTAACAAGCCCATACCCGCACTTGCTGTGTGTGGACCTTTTGGAGCAGTTAAAGAGCAGGCTTCGGGATTATATGCCAATCAAATGGCAGAACGAGGTTTTATTGCTTTGGCTTTTGATCCTTCTTATACAGGAGAAAGCGGCGGGGAACCTCGCAATGTAGCATCTCCCGATATTAATACTGAAGATTTTAGTGCAGCCGTTGATTTTCTGGGAATTCAAAAAAATGTAGATAAAAATAAAATTGGAATTATTGGTATTTGCGGATGGGCAGGATTTGCCCTAAATGCTGTGGCGGTAGACAAAAGAGTAGAAGCAGTTGCCACAACAAGTATGTATGATATGTCCCGGGTGATGTCCAAAGGATATTTTGATAAAATGACTTTAGAAGAACGAACCAACATTTTAAAGCAATTGAGTGAGCAACGATGGAAGGATGCAGAAGATGGCATATTTCATGCAGGCCCTTTATTAAATCCTGTAAAATTGAATGGCGATGAAACGCAATTTGTAAAAGATTATTACGATTACTACCGAACACCCAGAGGATTTCATGAACGCTCTTTGAATTCAATAGGAGCTTGGAATGCTACCAATCCCCTCTCCTTTATGAATATGCCTATCTTAACCTATATTAAAGAAATCTCACCCCGTCCGATATTATTAATTGCCGGAGAAAATGCACATTCACGATATTTCAGTGAAGATGCCTATCAATCGGCTGCAGAACCTAAAGAATTACTACTAATTCCAAATGCTGTTCATGTGGATTTATATGATAACGTAACTATCATACCTTTTAATACATTGGAACGATTTTTTAAAGAGCATTTAAAATAATACTAAATAAAATTTTTTTATTGTAAGATTTTAAATAAATAGTAAAAAATATCTCAGTATTAACCCTATAATTTTATTAATTCGTCATATCTTCATAACTTAGTAACAGAATAAATAATTATTTAAATTTTAAAAATAGAAAATATGGATTTTTTGGAATTAGCAAAAACCAGGTATACTACTAAATTATACGATCCCACTAAAAAAGTTTCTGAAGAAAATATTCAAAAATTAAAAGAAATTTTGAGGCTTAGTCCCTCTTCCATCGACAGCCAACCTTGGAAATTTTATTTTATATCAGATCCGTCACTTAAAGATCAATTAGCGGGAGCTTCTGAATTTAATTCACAAAAAATAAAAGATTGCAGCCATATCATAGTATTTACTGCTCTGGATAATGTTAAAAAATTTGAAGAGGAAATGCCAAACTATTTACCTGAAGGAAGCATGGTTTATTATAATCAAGTACTAAAACCGCAATCAGAATTTGAAATAAAATCTTGGTTTCAAAAACAAGTATATCTATCCTTAGGATTCTTTTTAAGTGCCTGTGCCGCCTTAGGTATTGACAGTACTCCCATGGAAGGAATTGAACCTAAAAAATATAATGAAATATTGAAACTCAACGATTATACAACCCTTTTTGCTGTAGCCATTGGATATAGAAATACGGATGACAATAATCAACCTTCTAAAACTCCAAAATCCAGATTGGAAATGGACAAGATTATAAAATCAATGTAATTAGAATAAAAAGTTTAAAAAAAATACTATTTAATGTTTAAATAGTATTTTTTTTATATGCTTCAACGTATTTAATTCAAGCTATTTTTTAAATAAATGATACTTGATCAAATACGTATATTAAAATTCCAATTTCATCATAAGATCCGTTTGCTTATCTTCTCCTAATACAAAAAAATGCGTATCAAAAACCTTGAGTCCATTTTTTTGATAAAATTTTATAGCCTTAGTGTTTTTCTCCCAAACTCCTAACCAAACATAAGTACAATTTCTTTCTTTAGCTATGGCAATGGCCTGATTAAATAATTGTTGTCCTATAAATTGTTTTTGAAAATCCCTAAGAACATATATCCGTTCAAATTCCATTCCCTCATTTTCTTTAATTTCCGTTTGAGCTTCTCCAAAATTAATTTTAAAATAACCTATAGGATTCTGATCGATTTCGGCAAAATAAAATTCTGAATTTGAATCAGCTAACTCGGATTTCAATTGATCTGAATTTACATGTTCATTCAAATAACGATCCATATTTTCTTGAGTATTTGAACTTCCAAAAGTTTCAACAAAAGTTTTATAACTTATATGAACCAGTGATTCTATATCTCTTTCACTTATTTTTCGTATCTCTAGCATTTTACCTGAATTTTTTTAAATTCAAAATTAAACTAAAATTACTATTCATACACGATCGTATAAATTTTTTATCAATTGAAACAATTCCTTATAATAATTTCAAACTATAGATAAGTAAAATCAATTTCTTACAATAAAAAATTACTAATTTCGTAATTGTATATATAAAGCAATACCATGGATTTGCAAGATCAGCTTAAGAAATTATTTCCGAATCATCAGTTTGAAGAACCTGAAGAATCATCTTCCACCCCTGAAAAAGAATTATTTATGCAGGAGGACCCTATTATTTGTAAATATGAAAAAAAAGGGAGAAATGGAAAGCCCGTTACTATCTTGGAAAATTATAACGGAGCAGATGAAGATTTAAAACAACTTGCCAAAGAACTAAAATCCCAATTAGGGGTGGGCGGATCTGCCAAAGACGGAATTATTGTTATTCAGGGAAATTATCGAGATAAAATAATGGATATTTTAAAAGAAAAAGGATTTTCCGTAAAACGAGTGGGCGGATAAAATATAGATATCAAATTTAAAAAAATTAGCTTTACAAACTATGGCTTCTAAATTATCAAATTCAGAATTAGTATTAAATCCCGACGGGAGTATTTATCATTGCAATATCAAACCCGATGAGCTGGCAGATACCATTATACTGGTTGGAGATCCGGGACGAGTACCTAAAGTGTCACAATATTTCGATACCGTTGAAGTTACGTCTCAAAAACGAGAAATTGTTACTCACACGGGAACACTTAACGGAAAAAGGCTTACTGTAATATCCACAGGTATGGGTACCGATAATATTGATATCGTTTTGAATGAGTTGGATGCTCTTGCCAATATTGACTTAGTTAATAAGAAAATTAAAACTACCTCTAACCGACTTACTTTTGTTCGATTAGGAACCTCCGGTTCTTTACAGTCCGATATTCCGGTAGATACGATGGTTGCCTCAACTAAAGGATTAGGATTTGACGGTTTAATGAGCTTTTACGCAAATACTGAAAATTTTTACACCAATGAAATTGCAGAAGCGTTTACATCGCAAACCAACTGGAATAAAAAAAGAGCAGCTCCTTATGTTGTAGACGGCTCTCAAGAATTATTGGACCTTATGTGTGAAAATTCAGCCGTCAGAGCCGGTATCACTGCAACTGCTATTGGTTTTTACGGTCCTCAGGGAAGAATTTTACGTTTGGACTTAGATGATGAAAAGATGAACGAAAAACTTAATCGATTCGAATATAAAAATCACAGAATTACCAATTTTGAAATGGAAACATCAGCCATTTACGGTTTATCTCAATTGATGGGTCATCGTGCTTTATCATTAAATACTATTGTAGCTAACCGTTATGCAGGTACTTTTAGTAAAGATCCTTATTCCTCTATAGATAAAATGATACAATATGCTTTAGAAAAGCTTACAAGTTCTAATTAATTTTTTTAAATTAATTAGAACCCTAATCTATTTCTTAATCATTGTATGGTTGAAAATATAATAACCCACTAAATTAAGCAGTAAATTCTCCAGAGAAAATAGGCTAAAAATATAATTAATAAAATCCATTTATATTTAGGAAATCTATAACAGAAATACAGAACAAACAACCATACAGGAATCAGCTCAATAGATAATTCCATACCGGTAAACCACATAATGGGTAAAATTCCAACTAAGAATATCAAACAAATAATATTTCCCAGCGGAAACCATAAAGAAGGAAATTTAGTTTTAAACACTCCTTCTTTATTTTTACTTCTTTTAAAATAAAAATGGGTTAAACTGATGATTATCCAATTGATGATTAGAGAAGAAACTACTAACGACATTAAATAATTGAGAGCTTCTTTCGGCATTACTTTGTTTACAATAACACAAACAGCAGCAAATAAGGCGGAAACCAATATGGCCATTACCGGTACATGATTGGCATTCAGTTTCGATAAAAATTTAGGAGCATTTCCTTGTACGGACAAACCATATAACATCCTGCTGTTACTGTACACGCTGCTATTATAAACAGATAGGGCTGCAGTTAAAACCACCACATTCAGAACATTTGCAATGATGCTTGTAAAATAAAAAGTATGACCTAATAATGTAAAACTAAAACCGTTAAGGGTATCAAAAACGGTTACAAACGGACTGCTTCCTGTTGTTATTTCTCTCCAAGGAGAAAGTGAAAATAAAATCAGTAATGCTCCGGTATAAAAAATAAGGATTCTGTATATTACCTGATTCGTTGCTTTAGGGATAGTTACTTCAGGATTTTCTGCTTCCGAAGCAGTGATCCCGATCAGCTCCAATCCTCCGAAAGAAAACATAATGAAAGCCATTGCGGCAAGTAACCCTTGATAACCTCCTGCTCCATCTGAATTAAATAAGCCCTTAGGAAAAAATCCACCGTCGTTCCATAAATTAGTTATGGATGCTTTAGGGCCTCCCGAACCGCTTATCAAAAGATAGCTTCCAAAAACAATCATAGCAATGATTGCAATAACTTTTATGATTGAAAACCAAAATTCTGCTTCTCCGTAAATCTTAACATTAGCCAGGTTAATTAAATTAATAACCACAAAAAAGAATAAACTCGATACCCATAATGGAATTTCCGGCCACCAAAAATGTACATACGTTCCTATGGCGGTTAATTCCGTCATGCTTACTAACGTGTATAACAACCAATAGTTCCAACCGGAAGCAAAACCTGCAAAAGGTCCCCAGTATTTGTTGGCAAAATGACTAAAACTTCCCGATACCGGTTCTTCAACCACCATTTCTCCCAGTTGCCTCATAATCATAAATGCTATAAATCCGGCAATGGTATAACCTAAAATAACGGATGGTCCTGCCATGACAGCAGCCGGTCCGATTCCTAAAAATAAACCGGTACCTATGGAGCCGCCTAAAGCGATAAGTTGTATATGTCGATTAGATAATCCTCTTTTTAATTCTTTCTTTGTTCTATCAGACTTTAAATTCTTCAAAATTAATTCTTTACAGTTAGTAATTTAGTATTAGTATAAAAAATTGTAATTATTTTTGCTCTATTTTCAAATAATATATAATTTCAGATAAAATTTATCTTATTTTATACGGAATTTAATAAATTTTACAAATATAATGAAATTCGAAAAATAACTGTTTTTTTAATGATATATATCTGTTAAAATCTTACATTTTCGATAAATCTATTCCTAAATTAACAATGATTTTTTACCAAATCACAATTAAAACTAAAGATTCAACACAAAAAAATGTAAATTATCTACTTTGCTGTATAAAATAAACCCTTTGATATATTTTTTAAATGCTTGAGACTATAAATCGATACTGCAATTGATCCATTCTGCATCAAATTTTGCATTATACTTTTTATAAAATTCTATCGCCGTTTCGTTCCATCCCAATACCTGCCATACCATCCCGTTTAATTGTTTATCTTTAGTTTCCTTAATCACAGCCTCAAAAAGTTGACTTCCTATTCCCTTTCCTCTCCAATCGGGGCATACATACAGATCTTCAAGATACAGGCGTTGCCCCTTCCATGTCGAATATCGCACATAGTATAAAGCAAAACCTATAAGGATTTTAGATTTTTCATCTTCAGCGACTAACGCCCACCAAACGGGATGATCTCCAAATCCGCTTTCTTCAAAATGGGATAGATTTACGGTAACTTCATCCAGTGCTTTTTCATAATCGGCTAATTCTTGTACTAATTCTATTAATCTTTTACAATCTCCTTTAACTGCTTTTCTTATCATTCTGTTTACACTTAAAATTAAGTTTGTAATAATTTTTAATTTAAACTATTAAAGATAAAAAATTAAAATAAATTTATCTTATTTTAGAAAATAAAAATTGGATAGTATAT
This sequence comes from Apibacter sp. ESL0432, assembly GCF_019469225.1. Classification (NCBI taxonomy): domain Bacteria; kingdom Pseudomonadati; phylum Bacteroidota; class Flavobacteriia; order Flavobacteriales; family Weeksellaceae; genus Apibacter; species Apibacter sp. ESL0432. Next base: position 1,174,634 of record NZ_CP048266.1, read on the forward strand.
AGTAAATTCAATAATAAATGCTTTTATAATATTGGAAATAAAAATTATCTAATGCTAATCCGCCTTTTACCTTTGTTTCCCGTCATTTTGTCATAAGATTTTCATTGGTACTTTTTTTGACTTTTGAAAATTAATTTTCATTAATTAATCGTAAAAAACAAAAAAATATATGGCAAAAGGAAATATTAATGTATCGGTTGAAAATATTTTTCCACTGATTAAAAAGTTTTTATATAACGATCACGAAATATTTTTACGTGAGCTGGTATCTAATGCTACCGATGCTACATTAAAACTTAAACATTTATCGAATATTGGAGAAGCTAACGTTGAATACGGCAGTCCAATTATTGAAATTAAAATAAACAAAGAAGATAAAACCTTTCATATTATCGATCAAGGGATCGGTATGACAGAAGAAGAAGTACAAAAATATATTAATGAAGTAGCGTTTTCCGGAGCTGAAGACTTTATTTCTAAACACAAAGATGCTGAAAAAGAAGGTATTATAGGTCATTTCGGTTTAGGCTTCTATTCTGCTTTTATGGTTGCCGATAAAGTGGAAATCATAACTAAATCTTATACAGATGCTCCTGCCGTGCAATGGGTTTGCGACGGAAGTCCTCAATTCGATTTAGGTCCTGCGGATAAAAAAGATCGCGGTACTGAAATTATTTTACACATTGCCGAAGATTCTTCTGAATTTTTAGAAGAATACAAAATTCGCGAGCTGCTGTTAAAATACAATCGATTCATGCCTATTCCGATTAAATTCGGAACTAAGGAAGAAATGTTACCGCTACCTGAGGGTGCTGATAAAGATGCCAAACCTGAAAAAGTAATCGTTGATGATATCATCAATAATCCTAATCCGGCATGGACAAAGTCTCCTTCTGAATTGAAAGATGAGGATTACAAAGCATTTTACCATGAGCTGTATCCGATGCAATTTGATGAACCTTTATTTTACATTCATTTGAATGTAGATTATCCGTTTCATTTAACCGGAATTTTATTTTTTCCTAAATTAGCCAATAACCTGAATTTAGATAAAGACAAAATCCAATTATATCAAAATCAAGTTTTTGTTACCGATGAGGTTAAAGGCATTGTTCCCGATTTCTTAATGTTATTGAGAGGGGTTATAGATTCTCCCGATATTCCGTTAAACGTTTCTCGTTCTTATTTACAAGCTGACGGCGCCGTTAAGAAAATTTCTTCTTACATCACCAAAAAAGTGGCTGATAAGATGGTTTCTTTAATTAATGAAAACCGCGAGGATTTTGAAAAGAAATGGAATGATATTAAAATAGTAATAGAATACGGAATGATTTCCGAAGAAAAATTCTATGAAAAATCAGATAAATTCGCGCTTTATCCTACGGTAGATCATGTATATTATACGTTCGACGAGTTAAAAGATAAGATTAAAGATCACCAAACCGACAAAGATGGTAAATTAGTGATCTTATATGCTTCCAATTTAGATGAGCAAGATCAATACATTCAAACGGCTAAACAAAAAGGCTATGAAGTTTTATTATTGGATTCTCCAATAGTTCCTCATTTAATTCAAAAATTGGAAACTTCTAAAGAAAATATTTCTTTTGTACGAGTAGATGCAGATCATATTAACAATCTTATCAAGAAGGACGAAAACATCGTATCTGTTTTAACCGATGAAGAAAAAGAAACTCTTAAAAAAGAAATTGAGGAAAATGTAGAATCTAAAACTTATACTATTTCGTTAGAAAACTTAAGTAAGGATGATGCTCCTTTTATTTTGACTCAGCCGGAATTTATGAGAAGAATGAAAGATATGCAACAAGTGGGCGGTGGAATGTACGGCATGATGGGTAATTTCCCTGAATCTTATAATCTTGTCGTAAATACCAATAATCCTATTGCTTCCGAAATCTTAAAGAAGGAAAATAAAGACGAAAAAGCTTCCATTATTAAACAAGCTTTAGACTTAGCTAAACTTTCTCAAAATATACTAAAAGGTAAAGATCTTACTGATTTTATTAAGAGAAGTTACGAAATGATAAAGTAAAAAATAATCTTTGATACATTAAAAGCCATTCTAATCAGAATGGCTTTTTTTAATTTTATTTTAATAAAACTTATTTTAGTTATCTAATCCTCTATTTTAACCATTTCTTTACTTTTTTCCGAATGACTAAAATTAAGTGATAGATACTGTTTAATTCAAAAATAGCTTTATTTTTAGCTTATTTAACTAACGATTTAATAAGATCTGTAGAAAGATTGGAATTTTTTACTTCATATTCTTCTGCTACTTGAAAAAATCCATTAACAATTTGACTAGTTGCGTACTTAGCAATCGAATTAGCTCCGTTTTCAGTTGTTGAAGCAGGGTTTCCCGTAATCATGGCTAAGGCATTTTGAATTGTTTTGTTGTTTAATGCAGAATTAACCAATGCGGTCACTCCACTGCTGTTTAATTCATTTTCAACTTTAGGTTGTATTGCTTCAAAAAGTTTCGCTTCCGTTTTCTTTTTCAAATATTGAGTAGCTGCTCCCTTTCCACCTGCTATAATTTTAGCAGCCTCTAAAGGCGTGATGTCTTTAATTGCAGAATTAATGATAGGCTTAAATAAATTAACCGAAGATTGAGCTGCTTTACCGATGTTTTGCTTTTCACTTTCAACAATACTGGATAAGCCTAAGGTTTCGAGTTTCGTATTAATATCCTTAAGTTCATCAGGTAAGGCATCTTCCATTTTCGTATTGATCAGAAATGATCCTGTATCTTTTAGTACGGAAAAACTTTCATTGGTACTTGCAGTTAAAATTTTTTTTACGGCATGTAAGGCGGCTAAATGATTGGATGATCTTTTTTGACAGATACATAGTTGAAAACTCAATATAAAAATAAAAAGCAATCCAATTTTAGAATAAAATGTATAATTCATAAATTTTTATAATTAAAAATAACAAGCAAAAATACTATTATCTTTTAATTATAGTAACGATTTTATCCGATTAACTTTTTTATCGAGTTTAAGAGGTTTAATAAAACTTATTTATCCGTTTTAAAATAATTTAGGATTATTGAAGTTCTTTTATCACCAATAAGCTTTTGAATTTCATCTTCGCTAGCCTGTCTTATGGCTGATACGGATTTAAAGTGATTTAAAAGTATTTCAATGGTTTTTTTTCCAATTCCGGGTATTGTTTCCAGTTCAGTCGTGAATGTTTTTTTACTTCTTTTATTTCTGTGCCTCGTTATTCCATACCTGTGCGCCTCATCTCGAACTTTTTGCAGCACTTTTAGGGTTTCTGAAGTTTTATCCAAATATAAAGGGATGGAATCATGGGGAAAATAGAGTTCTTCCAACCTTTTGGCGATCCCGATAATAGGTATTTTTCCCGCCAATCCCAGTAATTCCAATGATTTATAGGCAGAGCTTAACTGACCTTTTCCTCCGTCAATTAGTATAAGTTGAGGTAATTCGTTATTTTCTTCTAATTGCCTTTTGTATCTGCGATATATTACCTCCTCCATAGTAGCAAAGTCATTAGGTCCTTCTACTGTTTTAACATTAAAAATACGATACTCTTTTTTACTCGGTCTGCCGTTGCGGAAGACAACACAGGCAGAAACCGGATTGGTTCCTTGTATATTGGAATTATCAAAACCTTCAATTAATCGTGGTTCTTCCGGTAAATGTAAAAGCGTTTTCATTTCAGCCATAATTCGGTTGGAATGTCGTTCGGGATCTACAATTTTAACCTGTTTTAGCATTTCTAACCTATACTCTTTGGCATTTCTTTCAGATAAATCTAATATTTTCTTTTTATCCCCTATTTTAGGAATATATAATTTTACATCCGGTATTTTTATATCTACAGGAAAAGGAATATAAATGATTCTAGATACTGAATTGAATTTTTCTCGTATTTCAATTATACTTTTTTGTAGTATTTCTTCATCGGATTCATCCAATTGTTTTTTTATTTCAGTTGTATAGGATTGAATGATTCTACCTTTAACAATTTTAAAATAATTAACATAAGCAGCCGATTCATCGGAAGTTATTCCGAATACATCCACATTGGATATAGTGGGTGAAATTACAGTTGATTTCGCTTGATATTTTTCTAATATATCTAGTTTTTCTTTTATTTGCTGAGCTTTTTCGTATTCCATTTTATCAGAATACTGCATCATTTTTTTTCGTAAGGATGCTAAAGGCTCGGATATATTACCTTTGATAATATCCCGTATTTCTTTGATATTTTCTAAATAATCTTCAAGCGTTTGATATTCCTCACAGGGACCTAAACAATTATGGATATGATATTCCAGACAAACGGAAAATTTATGTGATTCAATTTTTTCTTGAGTTAAATCTAAATTACAACTTCGTAAGGGATAGATACTTTTTATTAACTCTAACAGTGCTTTGGCAACTACTACGGAACTATAGGGTCCATAGTATTCGGAACCGTCTTTTATTAATTTTCTGGTTAAAAAAACTCTTGGAAAGGGTTCATTTTTAATGCATATACAAGGATAGGTTTTATCATCCTTTAAACGAATATTATATCGCGGCTGAAATTCTTTAATCAGATTATTTTCCAACAATAAGGCATCGTATTCAGTATCAACAATCGTAATTTTTAAATTTTTAATTTTTGAAACTAAAACTTTAGTTTTACCTACATGTTCTTTGTTGAAATAGGATGAAACCCTTTTTTTTAAGTTTTTAGCTTTTCCAACATATAAAATTTTCTGGTTTTCATCAAAAAACTGATAAATTCCCGGTTTGTTAGGTAATGTTTTTAACTGAAGTTCTAATGACATATCTGTTACTGAAATTTCCTATACAAAAATACGTATAACTAAATTAATTAATGATTCAAAAATAGAGACGAACTAAGATTCTTATCTTAGTTGCAACTATTGAATGGCAAGGTTGGAAAAATTAAAATAGGACTAAAAGGAAGATTTATTCTATTTTACTACATCTTATTACATCACTGAATTTTAGTCGATTCTGTGATCATATTAAAAATTGTATTTATCCATCCACAAATTTTTAAGATAATCTCTGAGTTTGTTTTCTCTCGGATTATTACCGGGTTGATAAAAACTTTGATGAGAAGCTTGATCGGGTAAAAATTCTTGATATACAAAATTTCCCGGATAATCATGGGCATATTTATATCCTGAACCGTAATTCAGCTCTTTCATTAATTGAGTGGGTGCATTTCTTATTGGTAGAGGAACGGGCAAATTTCCTGTTTCTTTAACATATGCTAAGGCTGAATTTATTGCTAAATAGGAAGCATTTGATTTAGGAGAGGTTGCTAAATAAATGGCACACTGACTTAATAAAATTCTTGCTTCGGGATTTCCAATGACATTTACCGCTTGAAAGGTATTATTTGCTAATATTAAAGCTGTAGGATTGGCCATACCTATATCTTCTGAAGCGGAAATAACCATCCTTCGGGCTATAAATTTAATGTCTTCTCCCCCATCCAGCATTCGAGCTAACCAATATACGGCTGCATTGGGATCTGAACCTCGAATCGACTTTATAAAGGCGGAAATGATATCGTAATGTTGTTCTCCTCCTTTATCATACAAAGCCATATTTTGTTGAATGACTTTTTTTATTTCTTCATTATTGATATGGATTTCCTCCTGATCACTGAATTGTTGTACTACTAAATCCAAGCTGTTTAACAGTTTTCTGGCATCGCCTCCTGAATATTGCAATAAGGCCTCTTCTTCATCTATGATTATTTTCTTTTGGGACAAAATTTCATCTTCTGTTATAGCTCTGTGCAATAAATTGGACAACGCTTTTTTATCTAAGTGATAAAGGGTATATACCTGACACCTGGATAATAGTGCTGATACAACTTCAAAACTGGGATTTTCCGTGGTTGCTCCGATTAATACGACCCATCCTTTCTCAACGGCTTGTAATAAACTGTCTTGCTGCGACTTGTTGAATCGGTGGATTTCATCAATAAACAAAATAGGACTTTTTCCGGTAAATAAATTTTGATTTTTAGCCTTTTCTATTACTTCTCTTACTTCTTTAACTCCGGAGCTTACGGCACTAAGTGTATAATAGTCTCTTTGAGATTCATGGGCTATTATTTCTGCCAGAGTTGTTTTTCCTGTTCCCGGAGGACCCCAAAAAATCATGGAAGCCAGATTTCCACTTTCCACCATTCGTTTAATGGGACCGTCTTTTCCAATTAAATGATTTTGATATTGATAGTCCTCAAGGGTTTTCGGACGCATTCTTTCTGCTAAAGGTGACTGGATCATCCTCTTATTTATTAATACTGTTTCTAAATGTAATTATTTATTTTCAAATTTTATTATTTAAGGCAATAAATTTTTACATTTTCTAGTGTATATATGCTATACATATTTGAATTTAAAACTTTAAAAAAATCCTACTTTATAAAAATAGAGTTACCTAAAGTTTCTGTAGTTTTACCATATAATTTTTCGTAAACTAATATTATATTGAATAGATATCCTTATTAGTTATTTTTGTAAAGCGTTTTGCCGTCTTTTTCTAATTCATAAGTATCATTAATTTTTTTTACTATCCAATTTCCATTTTTCCATTCAGTATCATTTATCTTTTGTGCGATCACTGAACCGGGTATTTCAGATGAAAATATTTCTATACGATCTTTATCTACAAGTATATAAGCTGCTTGAGTAGAGGTTGTGGAAACTGGTTTTAATTTAATTCCTACACTAAATGGTTGAACGCAATCTCTTTTAATTTGCGACCATTGAGATCCGGTAGATCTTTTACACCCGTGTTCGTCTGCATCATTTCCTACAATGACCGAATGGGTATTATTTTTAGATGAACAGGCAAGTAAGCTTAGAGTAGTTCCTAAAATTAAAAAAAATTGTTTCATTATTAAAGTTTTTAGATTATTTATGGTTTAAGTTCAGCAATGAATCCAAATATTCCCTGTCATTAGCTAAACGGGGTATTTTATTTTGACCACCCAATTTACCTCTTTCCTTCATCCAGTCATAGAAAAGATGAGGTCTTGCTAAATGTACTTTGGGCATCGTTAATGTCATATTATTATATCTTTTGGCTTCATAGTCAGAATTTAATTTCTGCAATTCATTATCTAAAATTTCCGTAAATTTTTCCAGAGAATTCGGTTGACGCGCAAATTCTATAATCCACTCATGCGAACCTTTTTCTTTTCCTTTCATAAATATCGGCCCGGCCGTATATTCGGATATTATCGCTTGGGTTTCTTTTTCCGCCTCTTTTAAGGCTTTTTCAGCATTTTCAACCATCAATTCTTCACCAAATGCATTAATATAAAATTTGGTTCTTCCCGTAACTCTTATTCTATACGGATTTTTAGAAACAAACTTTACCGTATCTCCTATAATGTATCTCCACAATCCGCCATTAGTTGTTATAACCAATGCATAATTGGTGTCTAACTTTACATCTTCAATGGATATAACTGTCGGATTATCCGAATAAAATTCATCCATAGGTATAAACTCATAAAATATACCATAATCGAGCATTAAGAGCATATCTTTACTTTCATTGGTATCTTGCATGGCAAAATACCCTTCGGAAGCATTATAAATTTCATAATAATTAATCGGTTTGGAAAATATGGATGCATACTGCTCAACATAAGGAGTAAAACTTATTCCCCCATGAAAGAAACATTCAACATTCGGCCATACTTCATCAATGTATTTTTTATCAGTGGCTTCCAAAACTTTTCTTAATAATACCATCATCCAGGAGGGAACTCCGGTAAAACTTCCCACATCTTGCGTAATGACTTGTTCCACAATTGCCGGTAATTTGATTTCCCAATCTTTTAAAAGAGAAACTTCTTTATTTGGAGTGCTTTTCCATTCTGCCCAAAAGGGTAGATTATCTATTAAAACGGCAGATAAATCTCCATATTTCGAATCGAAACCGGCGTAATTTTCCCTGGTTCCTCCCAATCTTAAATTTTTACATTGAAAAATTTTTGTATTTGGATTATGGAAAGCATACATTGAAAATAAATCTTTTCCTGCCTTATAATGACATTCTTGTAAGCTATCTTCTGTAATTGGAATAAATTTACTTTTAGCATTGGTTGTACCGGATGATTTGGCAAACCATTGAATTACTCCGGGCCATATAACATTTTTTTCGCCTTTTCTTGCTCTCGTTATATAAGGTTCGAAATCTTCATAATGTACTAATGGAACTTGATTTTTGAAATCCTTATATGAAGTTATTTGATTAAACTTATATTTTTTCCCGTATTCGGTATCTTTTGCCTTATATAAAAGAGCTGTTAATACGGCATTTTGGGTATCTTCAGGATTATTAATGAACACTTCCATTTGCTTAACCCTTTTCTTTACATACCACTGGATAAAGGTATTTACAATTCCTGATACCATTTCTTTACTAATTTTAGGATATAAAAGTACATATATTACTAAATCTAGCCAAAAATTAACTAATTTTTGAAATAATTAACATACCTTAATTTCATAAGAATTATATTATTCTTAACTTTACATTTCGAGATTTAGGCTTATCTTATTCTAAATTTCGATAAAAAAAATTATATATGAATTTTTCGCAAATCATACTTGATAATAAAGTATTATCTTCTAAAGTAGCCTTAAATTTTAAAGAAAATCATGAATGGAAATCGTATACTTGGTTAGAGTTTACTAATTTAGTTAAACAAACAGCCAATGCTCTAAAGTCTTTAGGTGCTAAACCTGATGACAAGATTGCCATATATGCTGATAATATGCCGCAATGGATGATTTTAGATTTAGCGATTCTTACTATTGGTGCTGTTACTGTACCGATTTTTGCTACTCTAACTTCTGAACAAGCTGAATACATTATAGATGATGCTAATGTAAAAATTATTCTTGCCGGAAATGAAAAACAATATACGAATTGTTTAAAGATCTATTCTAAAGGAACATCTCTTGAACATATTTTAGTAGCTAAGAATTTTATTGAATTACAAAGTAAATATTCCTATCATTTTTATGATTTGATTAAAGATCAGTCAACAGACTGTGAAGTGGTTTCTAAAGATAAAGACGATATCGCTTCTATAATATATACTTCCGGAACAACCGGAGAACCTAAAGGCGTAATGCTTTCTCACGGAAATTTTATCGAAGCTTGTAAAGCTCATGAAAGTTTCTTTGGTTTTACTCCTAAAAATGAAAATTCATTAGTGTTTTTACCATTAAGTCATGTATTCGAAAAATGTTGGAGTTCATTTGTACTTTCAAGTGGTGGACAGCTGAGCTTTTGTGAAAACCCGAAAGAAATATCACAATTTCTTTTAGAAGTGAAACCGACAACCATGTGTTCGGTTCCTCGCCTTTTCCAAAAGATTTTCATTTCTGTTAATGAAAAGATCCAAAACAGTCCCAAATTTTTAAAGAAATTATTTACATCATCTTTGAAAATTGGTCAAAAATACTCCAATCTAAAAAGAAATGACAAAAAAATCCCTTGGTTTTTAGCCCTTAAGTATAAAATCGTTGATACACTGTTTTTCAAAAAAGTTAAGAAACAATTGGGAGGAAATCTTAGATTTATTCCTGTGGGAGGAGCTTCGATCAGTCCTGAAATAACAGAATTTTTGGATTGTATTGGAATTCATTTATGTGTGGGATATGGCTTAACTGAAACCACTGCAACTGTGGCAGCTTTTCCGTTGAAAAACTATGACTATAATTCAGTTGGTAAGCCCATGACAGGAGTACAAATACGTATAGGCGATGAGAATGAAATTTTAATTAAAGGATACGGAGTTTTTAAAGGTTATTATAAGAAGGAAAAAGAGACTAAAGATGCATTTACTGCCGATGGATGGTTCAAAACCGGTGATGCAGGAAAATTTGACGAAAACGGTAATTTAATTATTATTGATCGCATTAAAGATTTAATGAAAACGTCTAACGGTAAATATATTTGTCCGCAGCCGATTGAAAATCTTTTAACCAATGATAATTATATTGAGAAAGCTGTGGTTGTGGGTGATAATAAACCGTATGTAACTGCCTTATTAGTACCTAATTTTGAAGCGTTGAAACATTTTGCAGAAAATTTAAATATTCATTTTAATTCTTTTGAGGAGCTTATATCTCATCAAAAAATAAAAGATTTGTTCACTGCGAGAATCAATCATATTCAGCAACATTTAGCAGGATTTGAAAAAATTAAAAAATTTCAATTGCTTCCTATGGATTTTAACATGGATTCTGGTGAGATCACTCCTACTTTAAAAGTTAGACGTAAAATTGTATTGGAAAAATTTAAATTTCTAATCGATGATATGTATAGTTAACAGTAAATAAATTCTTATTATTATAAAAAACAACTAAGATAATCTTAGTTGTTTTTTATTTTATAATTAGTGTAATCAGAAACATAGTTTTAATACTATTTGAGTTTTATATCTATATTATTAATTTCTTGATGAAATATAAATTTAAACGTTCATCCCGATAAAATTTAATTTTAATAAAGATTATATTATAGTTGGTTCAATCTAAAAATATTTCTATATTTGCGCTCTACTAAACAGAGAGGTGCTCGAGTGGTTGAAGAGGCTACCCTGGAAAGGTAGTATACGGGTAACCGTATCGTGGGTTCGAATCCCATCCTCTCTGCTAATAAACCCGCTTAAATAGCGGGTTTTGTTGTGTTTACGCGGTTTATAGCCCTTTTTTACGTTTTTTTATCTATGCCATATTCTGCCATATTCTGCCAATTTTTTGATACCTTTTTTTAAAAAAGTATCAAATTTTTTGATACCTTTAATCAAATTTATAATTACATGGATAGCTTATCATTACGCTTTATATTTGACAGGAAAAATGAAATTAAGAATAAAGGTAAAGAAACAGGGCTATTACACATTGAAGTCAGGCAGAACAAAACCATAAACCGTATATTTATATCTACAGGCATTAGATTAAAACCATCTGAATTTACATCCAAAAACGGATTTACCTGCAAAAACCATCCTAATGCAACTGCTATAACCGCTAAGGCTCATCGGATCCCATTATTATTTCGGTAGTTTATATTTTTAAATTCTATATTATATTTTACTGTATTACATATAATTAACATAAAAATAGATTTTAAAAATACCCATTCGGGATCAAAAAAATTGAATCTTCTTAAGGGCTTGGATGAGATAACATTAGAATAGTAAATATGATTTATAATCATCAATAAGCGTTGCTTTTTATGTATATTTGTACTCTTTATCTAATTAACTAGTAACAGAACAGATAAATTACTAACCATCTGTAATTAACAGAATAGGGAATAATATATATCATTTTGGCATATACATTTATATATGATTAAAGAAATAGAAATAGAGAAAAAATTAATTAAACAACTTTCAGATTTAAAATATAATTATCGCCCGGATATAGTTGATAGAAAAACACTTGAGGAAAACTTTAAAGCCAAATTTGAAGAGCTTAACCGTGTTCATCTTTCAGATAGTGAATTTTCTCGACTTCGGGAAGAAATAATTAATTCCGATGTATTTACTACATCCAAAATGTTGCGTGAAAAACAATACTTCCTGCGTGAAGATGGAACTCCTCTACACTATACTTTAGTAAACATCAAGGATTGGTGTAAAAATAATTATGAAGTTATACATCAATTACGCATTAATACAGAAAATAGTAATCAACGTTATGATGTTATTCTTTTAATCAATGGTTTGCCTGTGGTGCAGATTGAATTAAAGAAGTATGATATATCGCCGCGAAAAGCCATGCAGCAAATAGTGGATTATAGAAACGAACCGGGCAATGGTTACGGAAACTCTCTGCTTTGCTTTATGCAGTTATTTATAGTTAGTAATGAAAGCAGAACCTTATACTTTGCGAATAATAAAAATGAGCATTTTGCATTTAATGCAGATGAACAATTTCTTCCGGTTTATGAATTAGCTGACATCAATAATAACAAGATTAATAATCTTTATGATTTTGCTGATAAATTCCTCAAAAAATGCACACTTGGAGAAATGATTAGTAAATATATGGTACTGGTGGAAAGCGAACAAAAATTGCTTGTGATGCGTCCGTATCAGATTTATGCAGTAGAGGCTATTATTAACTCTATTAAACAAAACAGAGGAAACGGTTACATTTGGCATACTACAGGAAGTGGTAAAACCCTAACTTCTTTCAAAGCCTCTACTTTGATGAAAGATATGCCTGATATTGAAAAATGTTTATTTGTAGTTGACCGGAAAGACCTCGATAGACAAACCCGTGAGGAATTCAATAGATTTCAGGAAGGGAGTGTAGAAGAAAATACCAATACAGAAACATTGGTAAGGCGTTTGCTTTCTACCGACTATGCCGACAAAGTAATTGTTACTACCATCCAAAAATTGGGTTTGGCTTTAGCCGAGGAAGATAGTAAGCATAACAAACCAAAGGAAAAAAACGGTAAAGAAATTTATAAAAAGAGGTTAGAACCTTTGAAAGATAAACGTATGGTTTTCATTTTTGACGAATGCCATCGTTCTCAATTTGGAAATTATAATACAGCGATAAAAGCGTTTTTTCCCAATGCAAAGCTATTTGGTTTTACAGGTACACCCATTTTTGGAGATAATGCGACTTATGTTATAAGAGAGGGGGAAGAAGCAACATACAAAGTGACGGAAGATATATTTGAACACAAGTTACATAAATATACCATCACTCATGCTATTGATGATAGAAATGTATTGCGTTTTCACATAGATTTTTTTAAGGGCAAAAATTCTACTAAAATAAATCATGGAGAAACGGTTAAACGAAAGGCTGTTGTGGAGTCCATTTTGGAGAAGCATAATGGAGCAACCAACAACAGAAAATTTAATGCTATTTTGGCTACTGCTTCTATCAACAATGCTATTGAATACTATCAGTTATTCAAAGAAGTTCAGAAAAAGAAACAAAGCGAAAATCCTGATTATCTGCCGTTGAATATTGCTTGTGTATTTTCACCACCCGCACAGTTAATTGCTAAGGATGGAGACCGTCAAAGCCAAAAGAATGCAGCAGATATCAAGCAACTTCAGGAAGATTTAATTCAGGAAAGAGAAGACAATACACAAAACCCTGAAGAAAAGAAAAGAGCTTTAACGGAAATTATTACCGATTACAATATACAATACGGTACGAATCATAGCATCCATGAGTTTGATTTATACTATCAGGACGTACAAAAACGCATTAAAGATCAAAAATATAGTAATAAAGATTATCCACATAAAAATAAAATTGATATTACCATAGTAGTGGATATGTTGCTTACAGGTTTTGACAGCAAATACCTGAATACTTTGTACGTAGACAAAAACCTGAAATATCACGGACTGATTCAGGCATTTTCACGAACCAATCGGGTACTCAATGACTCCAAGCCTTACGGCAATATCTTAGATTTCCGTTCGCAGCAGGATGCCGTAAATCAAGCTATCGCTCTTTTTTCGGGAGAAGACAGTGGACAGTCCAGAAAAATTTGGCTGGTTGATCCTGCTCCGGTAATTATTGAAAAATATAAAGAAGCCGTAGATAAATTGGGAGATTTTATGCAACAACAAAACCTTGTTAATGAACCGCAAGAAGTATACGGATTGAGAGGAGATGCTGCAAGGATTACCTTTATGAAAAACTTTAAAGAGGTACAACGGCTTAAAACCCAACTTGATCAATATACAGACTTGGATGAAGATCAAAAAACTACCATCGAAACCATTTTACCTTACGAAACTTTACAAGAATTTAGAAGTTCGTATTTGGAAACAGCGAAGCGACTAAGAGAAATCCAGCAAAAAGGAGGCGATGAAGTACCGCCCGAAATTCAACAACTGGATTTTGAATTTGTATTGTTTGCCTCTGCAGATATAGATTATGATTATATCATAAAACTGATTGCAGACAATACGCAAAAGAAACCTTCTAAGCATAAGATGACTAAAGAACAGGTAATTAGTTTGCTGAAATCCAATTCCAATTTAATGGAAGAAGAAGAAGATTTAACCGAATATATCAACAGTTTGGATTGGAACAGCGGACAGGATGTAAAGGCGCTTTATCAAGGGTACAATACATTTAAAGTTCAAAAATACAACAAAGAACTGGCTGCCATAGCTCACAAGTACGGATTAGAAACAGCAGACCTGAAAGCTTTTGTAGAAGAGATCATGAGCCGGATGATTTTTGACGGGGAAAAGCTTACGGATTTATTAGAACCCTTAAGCTTAGGCTGGAAAGAACGCAGGGTTAAAGAATTAGCATTGATGGAAGACCTAGTACCCCAATTAAATAAATTAGCCCAAGGACGTGAAATATCAGGATTAACAGCTTATGAGTAAAAAGACTAAATTAACACCTGAATTGCGTTTTCCTGAGTTTGTGGATGAAGGTGAATGGGAGGAGAAAATACTTGGGAAACTCGCAAAAATAATAGTCAAAAAAAATAAAGATGGATTAATAAATAATGTTTTTACTAATTCCGCTATTGATGGCATCGTAGACCAAAGGGACTATTTTGATAAAGATATTGCAAATAAAAATAATTTAGAGAATTATTATATAGTAGAAGATGGCGACTATGTCTATAACCCTCGTATTTCGAATATTGCTCCAGTAGGTCCAATATCTAAAAACAAAACAAAGAAAAGAGGGGTACTGTCTCCACTTTATACTGTTTTTAGATTTACAAATAAAAATAACGATTTTTATGAGTACTATTTCAAAACAATTCATTGGTATAGCGCAATAAGAAAAGCTTCAAACACTGGTGCCAGATTTGACAGAATGAGCATAACAGATTCTGTTTTTATGAATATTCCGATTTTATATCCTTTACCCAGCGAACAACAAAAAATAGCTTCCTGCCTATCCTCTTTAGATGAGATGATAGCAGCTCAAGTCCAAAAGCTGGATCTGCTTAAAGACCACAAAAAAGGATTAATGCAAAAGCTTTTTCCTCAAGAAGGAGAAAAAGTACCTAAATATAGGTTTAAGGAATTTGAGAAAGATGGAGAGTGGAATTTAAAAGAGTTTTCAAATTACATTAAACTATATAGAGGAAGCTCTCCAAGGCCAATCCAAAATTACTTAACACAAGATAAAAATGGTGTTAATTGGATAAAAATTGGTGATACGAAGAATGCTATTAATTCTACTATTTATAAGGTTGAGGAAAGAATAACTCTTAAAGGAGCTCAAAAATCTCGAAAAGTTAAAACTGGAGAATTGATATTAGCAAACTCAATGAGTTTTGGAAAAACCTATGAATTAGCAATTAATGGTTATATTTATGATGGTTGGTTTGTGCTTCGTGAATATGAAAATCATTATTATAAACCTTTCTTATTACAACTGCTTAACTCAGATTATATGCAAAGGCAATATCAAAAATTATCTGCTGGTGGAATCGTCCAAAATATTAGTAGTGAGATTGTATATAAAACAATACTTTTTCACACTTCGTTCAGAGAACAACAAAAAATCGCATCTTGCCTATCATCCTTAGATGCTTTAATTACAGCCCAGACAGAAAAGATAGAACAGCTAAAACTACATAAAAAAGGTTTGATGCAGGGATTGTTCCCTAAAATAAACGACTAGAATATGAGTACAATAATTAATTTTACAAACCTTGCAGAGGTAGCCCAGCATCTCCGAAAAGATTTACTAGGAGATAATCGTAAAATGAAAGATTTGGTATTATTATTTGCTCATAATGGTAGTGGTAAAACCCGGCTTTCCATGGAATTTAAACAGGTCGGAAAAAAGGTTGATGTTGATGGTAATGTAACCAGTCGGGATACTTTATATTTCAATGCGTTTACTGAAGATTTATTCTTCTGGAATAATGACCTTGAAAATGATACCAACCGAGTACTTAAATTAAATCCTGACTCTGTATTTTTTGACGGATTACATGAGTTGGATTTGGATGTCAAAATTGAATCATTTTTTAATAATTATGTAGATTTAAAGTTCGGCATCGATTATGATACCTCCACCGTAGCTTTTTCACGAAGCATGATTGTTGACGGAAATGAACAAACTGTAGAGAATATTAAAATCTCAAGAGGGGAAGAAACCTTATTTATATGGTGTTTTTTTCTCGCCATTTGTCAGTTAGCTATTGATAAAGACCCTGCATACAGTTGGGTGAAGTATATTTATATTGATGATCCCATATCCTCCCTTGATGAAAATAATGCTATTGCGGTTGCTTGTGATTTATGTAATTTAATTACCACGGAAGGTAACATGATTAAAACGGTAATATCAACTCATCATGGCTTGTTTTTTAATGTTCTTTGGAATGAATTAGGTAGAAAAAAACTAAAGAATAAACGCTACTTTTTACACTGTAAAGGAGCTGATGGTTATGCTTTACAAAATACCAATGATACCCCTTTTTTTCATCATATAGCCATACTGAGCGAATTAAAAAAAGTCTGTGAATCAAATAAAATTTATACCTATCATTTTAATTCTTTGAGAAGTATTTTAGAAAAAACGGCAACTTTTTTTGGTTATGATAAAATTGATAAATGTATTGTTGGTTTAGAAGATGAAGTACTTTTTGAACGGGCATTACAATTATTCAGCCATGGTAAATATTCAATATTCGACCCCGTAGAAATGGGAGATGACAACAAAGAACTTTTCAAAAGAATTTTTACCGGTTTTACAGAAAAGTACGAATTTCATTTTCCAGAAATATTTAACTAAAAAACTTAAAACAGAAACAGTATGACACAACAAGATAAAAATAAATTAGGGGATACACTTTGGGTTATAGCAGATCAATTGCGAGGAGCCATGAATGCGGATGACTTTCGTGATTATATGCTTTCGTTTCTCTTTCTCCGGTATCTGTCTTTTAACTATGAAGAAGCAGCCAAAAAGGAATTAGGAAAAGATTATCCCGAAAGTTCTTCTAAAGATAACCGAGATGATTTTATTGTACCTCTCCCTTTACAATTCTGGTACGACAAAAACCAAGAGGATATAGAAAATTTTGAAATGCAGATGCGTAGAAAAGTTCACTATGTTATCAAACCGAAATATTTATGGAGTAATGTTACCGAACTAGCTCGTACTCAAGATAATGATTTATTGGAAACACTCCAAAAAGGGTTTCGTTACATTGAAAACGAATCGTTTGAAACCACATTTAAAGGTTTGTTTTCTGAAATCAATCTGAACTCGGAAAAACTCGGAAAAACTTCCAAAGAAAGAAATGATAAGCTTTGTAAGATAATTACAAAAATAGCCGAAGGCATTGCTGATTTTTCTACAGATACCGATACTCTTGGAGATGCTTATGAATATTTGATTGGAAAATTTGCCGCCGGTTCAGGAAAAAAGGCAGGAGAGTTTTATACTCCTCAACAAATTTCAACCATTCTTTCCCGAATTGTTATCTTAGATACTCAAGACCCTGTAAGAGGTCCAAAATCTAAATTAGACAAAGTATTGGATTTTGCCTGTGGTTCGGGTTCGTTACTATTAAATGTAAGAACCAAATTAAGGGAAAATGGCGGTACTATAGGGAAAATATACGGGCAGGAAAAAAACGTAACGACTTACAATTTGGCACGTATGAATATGCTTCTACACGGCATGAAAGACACCGAGTTTGAAATTTTCCATGGAGACACTTTGCTCAACCAATGGGATATATTGAACGAAATGAATCCTTCTAAGAAGATTGAGTTTGATGCGATAGTAGCTAACCCTCCTTTTAGTTTACGTTGGGAACCGAACGATACTCTGGCAGAAGATTTTCGTTTTAAAAGCCATGGGTTATCGCCAAAATCAGCAGCTGACTTTGCTTTTTTATTACACGGATTTCACTTTTTAGCTAAAGAAGGTACTATGGCTATTATATTGCCTCATGGTGTTTTATTTCGTGGAGGAGCAGAAGAGCGAATACGAACTAAGCTATTAAAAGATAATAATATTGACACGGTTATTGGTTTACCTTCCAATTTATTCTACTCAACAGGTATTCCGGTTTGTATTCTGGTTTTGAAAAAATGTAAAAAAGAGGATGATATTTTGTTTATTAATGCCGGTGAACATTATGAAAAAGGTAAAAGGCAAAATTCATTAGAAGATAAACATATAGATAAAATTGTCGAAACATATCAGCACCGATATGAAATAGAACGATATTCTCGTAAAGTTTCGATGGAAGAAATTGTGAAAAATGGGTATAACCTAAATATTTCGAGATATGTAGATATATCAGATGATGAAGTACCAATTGATTTAAAAGAGGTAAATAAAAAATTGATATCAATAAACAAAATAATAAAAACAAATACGGATAAACATAATGAATTTCTAAAAGAGCTGGGGTTACCTCCTATTAACTAATAGGAAGAGTTATAAATTTAATGCAAGGCGCAAATATCTATATTTAGATACTTGCGAAAAGCTTGAATAAAACTACACTGAACGTACGATAGTATACATCGGTTTAATCAATGTTTAATTGTAGTTTTTCTTTTTTAGGAGTGTTATCAAACCGTTACCGTAATATATAAATAAAAATAAGATCTTATAGAACAATGTTACGATATTTTAGAAAGAGACCATCCTCTCTGCTAATAAACTCGCTTATATAGAGGGTTTCCTTGTTTTTATACAGATTATGGTGCTTTTTTACGTTTTTTCACCTGTGCCATATTCTCCTAATTTTTGTTACACTATTTTAAATTTGTAACAAAAGTTTATTACAATTTGTATTAAAGATATTGTACTAATTTATTATTAAATAAATTTTTAAAGATTATCTTTAATATAATAATTAGGAATTTGAATATTCTACATCATAATAAAAATTTACTTTAGAATATAAAAAATCACTCTGTATTGAGTAATTCAGAGTGATTTAGAATGTTCAATTAATTTTTCTATGTCTAATATGTCAAATTTCTAATGTCTAATTTAAATATATACAAATTTACAATAAAAGATTTATGTGACCAAAAAATTCATGATTTAAAATACAACAATCTATTTTTTCTCATAAATAAATATAAATTTAAAGCCTTATAAAATTATAATTATAGCTTATACCAACGACTATGGTTGGTGTTCATCCGTTTTTAATGTCGGTGCCAAAGCAGCCTCCAAAAAACACCGATACGAACAGTAATATTTTATTTTTTATGCCTTTCTTTAAAGACAGCAGCAATAGTAAATCCATTACTTTCATAGGCCATCCTAAAAATAAATTTTTAGAAATTAATATTATTTTAATACTTAAATAAATTGATGAAACAATGGAAAATAATACTAAACACCTAAAGAGAACTTAGAGGAAATATTGGGCAACGGTTTTATATCCAGACAATACCCTTCATCAATAAATATAAAAACAAAAGCTACATTATAACTAATTAAAAGTAAGTAGATATTATGAGAGACCAAACTAATGACGATTTACAACTCATTTTCAGATGTATGACAAGAGATCCGGACACAAAAAAATTTCAAGCCATATTAGAATTATTTTTAAATAAAGAGAAAGAAGAAACAAACTATTTAGATAGTTGGATTTTGTAAAATTCTGAAAGAATCCCCATTAAAGCAACCATAAAAGAATCTAAAGATAAAAAAAATGATTAAAAAAATTTTTTTTCAATTGCGGAAGTCAGTGATGCCGGAGACGGTAGTGTAAAATTTGAATGAGAAATAGGTAAAGGTATTTCCGTAAATCATCTTCAACAAGGACATAATAATAATTATATTAAATATAAGAAATACAAATTTTACATTGTACAAATAGTAAAAAAAAATCCGCTGATAATTCAACGGATTAAATTTTTGATGGTTATGATGTGTCACAAAATTAAAAATTTACCAATCAGAATTTTCTATATCTTTTGATGTAGAACCTTCTTTAATAGTTTTTTCTAAGTTTTCTAATGTAACATTGGCTTTTTTGAATGTTTTATAAAATGCTTTAGCCATAATTGTTTTATTCGCACCATTAGGATTTATTGGATATTCTTGGGCAATATTGGTTGTTGTATAACTTGGTGCCGTATTTCTACTAACTATTTTTTTTTCATATTGTAAAAGTGTTACCATAGCTCTAGCTTTACCTTCTTTAGCATCTATTCTCAATATATACGTTGCATTAACGTTCATCGTGAAGATATTGATACCCTTATGTACATTGTTATAAAGGCTTTTGCCAACAATAACTCCAGCCTCTTTATCTTGGGTCTGAATTGCTGATGACCCGTTTACATAATTATATGTAAAATAATTTAATGCCCTTTGGTAGATTTCATTTTTGCTCATATTTGGCACTTCAATGATTCTAACAACGGTAACATTATTATTATCGTCTAAACTCCATTTACCTTGTATTTCTTTAAGCATTTCTTTTGCGCTCTGTCCAAAAGAAACTGTATAAATTAAAATAAATAAAACTAAAAATATCTTTTTCATACTAATCAATTTTGAATTCAAATATATAAAATTTACTTTATTTTATCTCTAATAAAAATATTATTTTTACAAATATTACTTATTTGAAAATAAAATTAAAGAGATTTATATAATAGCGATTTAGATTTAAATCTTACCAAAATATATAAATGAAATATTAATTGATTAAATTTTAACCACTTCTTACGACTTTACAAATGAGGTAATTTTTGCCAGTGCCATATTCAAAGATTATTTTTGCTAAACTTTTTACATTGGTAACAAAATTTTTTTATAAATAAAATAAGTTCTTAACAAAAAAAGACTAAATAAAACTTCATCATCTATTACGATATCAAAAAAATTTAAAATATTTTTTAAATTTTAAGCATTCATTAGTAATAATTTTAAATTTTAATTAATTTAAATTTTGAAAATCATAAAAAAAGGAATATGATATCATATTCCCTTTATTTTTTTAAGCTTAAAATTTTTATAATCACTTTAAAGTTTTAGCCATATATATATTTAAAAACTATATTCAACTAAAATTCAAGATAATATCTATATATTATGGTAAATATAATATGTTTTTAAGAAGTTGCTATTTTTAACATTTTAGCAAAACAATAAAATAAAGTTAAAGCAATAAACAATAAGGAATTTTCTAAATTAAGAGCGGAAATAATTCTTCTAAATTTCATAAGGTGTTTATTAGTGTTAATTTTACGCAAAAATACTATTATTTTTTAAAAAATCAATATTCCCCCTACTTAATTTTTAATATTATAAATATAAACAATAAAAAACATTTATTTTTATATTAATAAACACATTTATAAATAAACATATATTTATAAATATAAAATATAAAACTAATCGTATTTAGATTTTTTTTTTTATTAAATTTAATACAAAAAATTAAATATTACTATTTAATATAAATTATTAATAACTAATTTAAATATAATAGTTTTAAATTTTTAACTAAATATTATATTATTTAATTATTTTTATGATAATAATTTAAAAATAATAAAATATACTTCTCATAATTAAAAAAATTATTGTAAAAGCTTTTTATAATAATTTTTTTTTTTATAATTTTATACTGTTAAATATTATTTTTTAAATTAAAAAAATATTTTATGTAAGTTATGGGAAGCTTAATACTTCTATAAGAATTTACATGTTAGATTTAAAAAATAATTATTTTAAGCGCATATAAATTAAATATTAAGAAATAAATTAAATTTAAAAAGTTATTTATAAATATTTTTTATTATTTTATTACAAATAAATGATATAAAATACTAATAAATAATCTTTAATTATTACATATATTTTATATTTATTTAATGATATTTTCTAAGATTATTTTCATTTTTATATTTTAAAATAATGATTATATTTGCGCAAATGTTAAATTTTTTATAAAAGTTTATTAATATCTTTAAAATATTTACAAGTTATATTTCATAAAATGATTAAAAATTTACAAATTTTTTATGTAGTAATTTTATTTTTAAGTTTTTCTACATTAAAATCGCAAGTTCAATTTGGTGTAAAAGGGAGCTTGCAATTTACAAATATCAGAAATGTGCATAGACACTCAGAAACGCGTATTTTTGCACCTGCTGTAGGTTTGTTTGCACAAATTCCTTTTAATGACTTCAACGATAGTTGGTTTTTCAAACCGGAAATAGTTTATTCTGAACAAGGAGAAAAAGATGGTAAAGATATTAATGTTAAATTTTATCAGACTTATATCAACATTCCGTTGATGGTTAAGTTCTATTTTGGAGATTTTATATTCCCTCCTTGCTGTAGAGGAAAAGAAACACATGAATTATTTATAGAAGCCGGTCCACAGGTTGGTTATTTAATTCATGAAAAAAATAAACACCGAGACAAAAAATGGTACGGAGGAGCTTCAAAATTTGATATTTCAGCAGGATTAGGAGGTGGAATTAGCTTTGCCCGTAAACATGAAATAGGTATCAGATATAATTGGGGGTTAAATAATATATATGATAATAATAAAGTGTATTCAAAGCATGGAAAATGGTTTAAATCTCATAATACATCTAATTTAGGAGTTTCTTATTTTTACTTTTTCTAATATAAACACACTATTTCTATTGTTATTTAATCATTTTTTATTAGTTAATGATTAATTTAAAAAGGTATTTATTTTATTAATATATCATCATAAGTATATTGATAATGTTTACTTATGATACTGTTGTAAAATAATTTTATTTATTAATATTTATAATTTTGTATATAAAGTTATATTTATATACTATAATAAAAGTAAGTTATAAGAAAGAAAGAAAGAAATATATAAGCCTAATTTACAAGCAATTTTAATTATTTTAAAGACTAAAATAATGGTTGAAATTAATTAATCTTAATTAGTTATTTCACCGGATAAATTTTCCTCAAACTGTTTTTTGAGTATTTTACCTTTTAAATTTTGTCCGAGTAAATGCATTAGCTTAGTTGTGGCAGCTTCTACTGTTATATCATAACCACATATTACTCCTAAATCTTTAAATATGAGGCTATTATGATATTTTCCAAAATTTACATTTCCTCTTACACACTGTGTAATAACTATAATTTCTTTTCCTAACTCTTTGGCTTTATGTAAGGCTCTTAAGGTTTCTTTGTCGGAAGGAATGTTTCCCGAACCGAAGGTTCTTAAGATAATCCCTTCTAGATCATTGTCTGAAACCATTCGATCTAATAAATACTTATTTTTTCCCGGAAAAAATGTGAATATATCAATTTTATTAGCAAGATTTTTATTTACCTTAAAATCTGTATGACTAGGTTTTAAAAGATATTCTTTAAAAACTCCAAGATTAACGCCGGACTCTCCTAATTTAGGATAATTGGGTGAAATATAAGCATCAAAATGTTCTGCTGAGAATTTGGTTGTTCTGTTTGCTCTATATAATTTATATTCAAAATAAATACACACTTCGTTGATAACAGGCTTATCATTCTCATATAAAGAAGCATAATAAATTGAAGTTATCAAATTTTCTTTGGCATCTGTTCGCAATTCACCAATTGGCAATTGAGATCCCGTAAATACTACAGGTTTTTTCAATCCTTGTAACATAAAACTCATCATAGAAGCAGTATAGGACATCGTATCAGTACCGTGCAATATTACAAATCCGTCATATTTGAAATAAGAATTTTCAAGTATATTGCCTAATGTAATCCAATCAAGAATATCTATGTCTGAAGAATCAATAGGTTTTTCAAATACGTTGATATCTATATCTGCATCAATTAGTTTTATCTCGGGTATATGCTTTAATAGCGCATTAAAATCAAAAGGTTTTAGTGTTCCGGTACTATACTCTTTGATCATTCCTATAGTTCCTCCTGTATAAATTAATAAAATCTTACGTTTCATCTATATTTCTCGGTTTAAAATTGCAATTTATGAAAATATTAACAGCTTTAATTGTTATTTTTGAAACATGATTTCAAAAGAATTTTTGAATAATTTGGATTTATATAACTATTTAACAGATTTTATATCAAAAGAAAAATTTGAAAAAATAGAAAATTTGGTTAATTACAGGTCAAATTATGTACTTCCGATACTAGAGGATCTGTATCAATATCGTAATGCCGGTGCCATAGTTAGAAGTATGGAAGCTTTTGGGTTTCAATCATTGATTGCCCTGGAAAACAGAAATGAATTTAAGCCGGAAAGTACTGTTGCAAGAGGAGCCGATAAATGGATTGATATATCTTATAAGTCTTCAAATCTGGAATCTTTAAAAGAGATTAAAGAAAATGGGTATCAATTGGTAGCAGTTTCTCCTGAAAAAAATGCTATAGATATTTATGATTTTCAACTAACTCAGCCAACAGCTTTAATTTTCGGTACTGAATTTAAAGGTATAAATGAAGAAACTTTAAATTATGCTGATGCGTGTATTAAAATTCCAATGTTAGGTTTTACAGAAAGTCTTAATGTTTCTGTAGCAGCCGGAATATGTTTTTATGAAATGAGAAAGAAATTGGAAGATAGTCATTTAAATTGGCAGTTAACTGAAATTCAAAAACTTAATTTAAAAATAAAATGGGCTATAAAATCGGTTAGTTCAGGTGAGGAAATTGCAGCCCATTATATTAAATCTTTAAAACGATGAATAAAACACCTATTATACTTTTAAGTTTTATCTGTGCTTTTGCACATTCTCAAACTATTGAAGAATCTTCATATACAGAAAAAAACAAGATTATGGAATCCTTAAGTTTTACATTACCAATTTGTAATAAGGAAGTCCTAGTAAATACTTGGAAGAATTTTATCAAAAAACAAGGAGGTAAAGTGAAAGGTGGAATTGTTAATAAAGTGTATGGTTCGGATATTAAATTTTCACCAAATGGTGAAAGCTGGTTAGGAAATTTTGCATATGAATATAATGATGATAAAAGTATGACGATATTCACTTCTTTTCATAATTTATCCAATACTTTCATCAATTCAAATACTACTGAAAAAGAATTAGCAATCCCAATTCTTGAAGAATTTAAGTTAGACATTCAAAAATCTTGTGTAATTGATGATTTAACGAATGCGAAAAGTTTTACCATAAAGCTTACTAAAGAAAAAGTTCGTAATTCCGATAGAATTTTATATTTAGAAAAAATTATTCGTGACGATTACAATAAAATTGACTTAAAAGCCAACTCCAAAATTTCTGACAAAGAACAAGATAATTTAACTAAAATTAAAGAAAGGATAATTTTAAATGAAGCGGAGCTACAAACTTTAAAAAACCGTAATAAAGACATTGATCAAGAATTAAATTCTCAAACATTGGTCATTCAAGGTTTCCAAAACAAATTAGACACTCTAGAAGGTAAAGTTTCTACTGATGATCAGAGTGAAAATAATATTTCAACTGAAAGTGAACCCAATACTAATTATAATAATTCTGCTACCATTAGTACTGATAACAATGAAAATTTAAATACAACTGATCAAGAAAAAGATTATCATTCTTCAGATTATTTTGATAATCATTAATAAATTTGATCGTTTTGAAATAAATTATATTCAATTTTTTAATAAAAGTGTTTTCTCTCAATTTTAAATAAAATTCCATAAATTAATATGAAACTTGAAAAATTAAATCTTTTAGATCAAAATGAAATTACATTTGTCGAAAATAATTATACAAAATCTTTTCCTGTTGAAGAAAGGAGGCCTACGGATCAAATGTTTAAACTTTATGAAGATTATAAAGATAAATTTAAAATATTATTATGTATAAAAGACAACGAAAGGATCGGTTTCATTACTTACTGGAAATTAAATACTTTTACATTTATTGAACATTTTGCGATTTCTTCTATTTATAGACAAAAAGGATATGGAAGTAAGATTATGCAACTATTCATAGAAAAAATTTCACAACCTATTGTACTTGAAGTGGAACCTCCAACTTCACATTGGGATATACGTCGAATTAATTTTTATGAACGTTTAGGTTTCAAATTATGGAATGAAATTGAATATAAACAACCTTCCTATCATCAGGATGGTAAAAGTTATCCAATGAAATTAATGTCTCTTCGTGAAATACAATTAGATAAAGAGGAAATAAATGTTATAAAGTTAATACATTCAGAAGTGTACCAAGTTTAATCTAAAATATTACTAATAAAAAAAGCCTATTTAATAAAAATAGGCTTTTTTATTATATATAAATGTTAAAATATTTTAAGCATCAATATTTGCATAAACAGCATTTTTTTCAATAAATTCTCTACGTGGCGGTACATCATCTCCCATTAACATGGAGAATATACGATCTGCCTCAGATGCATTATTGATAGTAACTTGTCTCAACGTTCTTTTTTCAGGATTCATAGTCGTATCCCAAAGCTGTTCAGCATTCATTTCTCCTAAACCTTTATACCTTTGAACGGTAAAACCTTTACCTTGAGAATTACCTAATTGTGAAGCTATTTCCTCTCTATGTTTATCATCCCAGGCATAATATTCTTTATTTCCTTTTTTCAATAAATATAAAGGAGGGGTTGCAATATAAATATATCCTTTTTCTATCATTTCTTTCATGTAACGGAAGAAAAAGGTTAATATTAAAGTTGTAATGTGAGAACCGTCTACATCCGCATCGGTCATAATTACCACTTTGTGATATCTCAGCTTAGAAAGGTTTAATTCTTTGGAATCTTCTTCTGTACCAACAGATACCCCTAAGGCCGTATAAATATTTTTTATTTCATCACTTTCAAATACTTTATAGCTAACAGCTTTTTCTACATTAAGTATTTTACCTCTCAATGGAAGGATCGCTTGGAAGTTTCTGTCTCTACCTTGTTTGGCTGTCCCCCCTGCTGAATCTCCTTCGACTAAGAATAATTCACTTTCCTCTGCTTTACGTGAAGAACAATCAGCTAATTTTCCAGGCAAACCGCTTCCTCCTAACGGAGATTTTCTTTGTACAAGTTCTCTTGCTTTTTTAGCCGCTTGTCGCGCTTTTGCTGCAAGAAGAACTTTTTGAACAATTTGTTTTGCTTCATTAGGATGTTCTTCCAGATAATTAGTTAACATTTCGGCAACTATTTTATCTACAGCAGAACTAACTTCCGAATTACCTAATTTAGTTTTAGTTTGTCCTTCAAACTGAGGTTCCATGACTTTAACTGAAACAACAGCAGTCAAACCTTCACGAAAATCGTCACCGGTAATTTCAACCTTTTCTTTTGCCAAATTAATATTTTCATCGGCATATTTTTTCAAGGTTCTGGTTAACGCCCTTCTAAACCCGGTTAAATGCGTTCCCCCTTCATGGGTATTAATATTATTTACATATGAATGAATATTTTCCGTATACGAAGTATTATATCTCATAGCAACTTCAACCGGTATTTCATCAATCTCTCCCTCCATATGGATGATTTCATCCATTAAGGGTTCTCTGTTCTCATCTATAAATTCGACAAATTCCTCTAATCCTCTTTCAGAATAAAATTCTTCCGATCTAATGTTGCCTTCTTCATCTACTTCACGTTCATCTGATAAAGTAATAGTAATTCCTTTGTTCAAAAATGAAAGTTCACGAAGACGAGTGGCTAATGTATCGTAATTATAAATAGTTTCGGTAAAAATTGAACTGTCGGGAATAAATGTTACTGAAGTTCCTGTATGGGTGGAAACTCCAACAATTTCAACAGAAGTTAATGCAACCCCTTTAGAGTATTTTTGCTGGTATTGTTTACCGTCTCTGTTAACGGTAGCAATCAATTCAGTAGATAATGCATTGACACAGGACACTCCCACTCCATGCAATCCACCGGAAACTTTATATGAATCTTTATCAAATTTCCCTCCTGCTCCAATTTTTGTCATAACCAATTCTAAAGCAGACAATCCCGTCTGTTTATTGGTATCTACAGGAATACCTCGACCGTTATCTTTTACCGTTATAGAATTATCTTTTCCTATACTTACATTAATAGTATCGCAATACCCGGCTAAAGCCTCATCAATGGAATTGTCAACTACCTCATATACTAAATGATGTAATCCTCTAACTCCCACATCCCCAATATACATGGAGGGACGCATACGTACATGTTCAATTCCTTCAAGCGCTTGAATACTATCTGCAGTATATTTTTGTTCACTCATTTTTTAATCGTTAATTTATTTCAAGAAATGCTTACAAATATACGTAAAAATATTGATATTTACTAGTATTTAAGGTATTTCATACTCTATAAAACCAAATAAAAAAACAGATTCAAATAACTGAATCTGTTTTTTTAAAACTTATTTTATAATGTAATTAAATTTCTTTGTACGTATTGATTAATGATCCAAAGTCTTTAACATTTAAAGAAGCCCCTCCGATTAATCCACCGTCAACATCCGGTTTTGAGAAAATTTCTTTAGCATTATCCGGTTTCACACTTCCTCCATATAGAATGGATACTGAATCAGCAACCTCTTTTCCATATTTATCAGCAATTAATGAACGGATATATGCATGTATTTCTTGCGCTTGTTCCGGGGTAGCTGTTTCGCCGGTACCAATAGCCCAAACCGGTTCATAGGCAATTACTACTTTAACGATTTCTTCAGCTGATAAGTTAAATAAAGCAATTTCGGTTTGTCTTTTAACTACTTCAAAATGTTTACCTGCTTTTCTTTCTTCTAATAATTCTCCATTACAAAAAATAGGGGTTAAACCATTATCTAAAGCTATTTTAACTTTAGCTCCTATTTGTTCGTCTGTTTCTTTATGATATTGTCTTCTTTCAGAATGGCCAATGATTGAACCGTCTACCTGAATAGAGGTAAGCATTTCTGCGGAAATTTCTCCTGTATATGCTCCCGACTTGTGTTCGGAAATATCTTCAGAAAAAACTTGTACATTTTTATGATTAGCTTTGGCATTTTCTAAATATATAAATGGTATACCTACAACAACTTCACATTTAGGTGAATTAGATTGAATAAATGAGTCAATTTCTGCTAATAAAGCTTTAGCTTCAGGCAATGTTTTATTCATTTTCCAATTTCCGGCTACAATTTTTTTTCTCATATGTATGTTTATTAAGTTTATAATTTTTCTATTTCATTCACGGTTGGAAAATCATTGCCATTGTATTTGGCAACAACTATTCCTCTTTTTAATATTAATACCCCGGGATTGCTTCTATTAATTGTTTTTAATGTTGTTTGATCTGTAATGCATGAAGATAAAGGATTCAAATATTGTGGATCATTCGTTAAAATAACAAAATTAAGTTTTTTCTCCTTAAATTGAAAAGTGATTTTTCTCAATTTAGCTCGTTCAATAATACTAAGTTTTTTTGCAAATGGCACAGTAATTATCACTATTTTTTCTTGATCTAAAATATCTTGCGTTATATCATTTCCTAAACATTCTACTGTAAAATCGTGAACAGAAGGTAATTTTGCCTCTTTTAAAATTTTAACCGAAGTATCGTTGATCTTCCACGTTAGGGTGTCTTTCCAAATTCCGGAACTGATATATTCCTCGGAATTCATTTTTTTAATCTCATTATTGGAAGTATTCTTGAGTGTATATATAATTATATTTTGCTCCGGTTCACCGTCATTCATACCTTCTTTAAGATTTTTTCCCACAGCATAAGGTCTAAAATCAATGATGGGTAAATGGGCAATCCCTTGATAAACAGTCCATAAGCAGATAGCAAAAGAAACACTTATGATTATCCAATTAATTTTTACAGAAAATACAGAGCGGATGTATTTTGAACCGCAAACTAAGATTAAAATCATTACCAAAAGAACAATATCTTTTCCAAATGAAGTCCACGGCGTTAATTTAAGCGCATCTCCAAAGCAACCGCAATCAGTTACTTTGTGGAAATATGCAGAATAAAAAGTTAAAAATGAAAAGAAAATTATTAATAATAACAAAGAAGAAAGTGTAAATTTTTTCCAAACTCCCAATAAAAGAAATACACCCAACATTACTTCAAAAACTACAAAAAATATAGACAACGGAAGTGCTAAGTGATGTAAGCTCGGCAGATTAAATACACTTTCTCCAAAATATTCTTCCAATTTATATGAAAATCCAATGGGATCAATAGTTTTAACATAACCGGATATTATAAAAACTACTCCAACAAGTATTCTAAAAAATTGAGTTAAAAATTTCATGTAACAACAATTAATTAATTTCCTGATGAAGAATTAAAGCAAATACAGAATAATTTAGAATATCAAAATAATTGGCGTCTAAACCTTCGGAAACTAATGTTTTGCCTTCATTGTTTTCAATTTGTTTTATACGCAATAATTTTTGCAAAATTAAATCTGTAATAGAACTTATTCTCAGATCTCTCCAAGCCTCACCATAGTCATGGTTCTTATGCATCATTAAGTTTTTAGCCTGACTAACCTTTTCATCGTAAAGCTGTACAGCCTCTTCTAAATTTAAATCAGGATTTTCTGCAATTCCTTTTTCCAATTGAATCAATGCCATAATAGAATAATTAACTATCGCTAAAAATTCTTCGTCGATTCCTTCTGAAATTTTTTGATTTCCTTTTTCCTGAATAGTCCTAATTCGATTGGCTTTGATATATATCTGATCTGTTAAGGAAGGCAATCGTAATATTCTCCAAGCCGATCCGTAATCAATCATTTTTTTTATAAATAATTCCTTACAAACCGAAATTACTGAATCAAATTGTTCTGATGTTTTTTCCATTATTCCATTAATACCTACAAATGTACTATTTAACTATATATTTTCCTAAAGGTATCTTATCTAAAGTATATAATATGATAATAGAAATTAGTAAAGTGCATAAGGTAGTAATTGGAATAGAAAATAAAGGATTAAAAGAATAAGCGCTTAGGCCGAATTGTTCAACTAAGGCCATAACTAATACATGTATTAAATATATCCCGTAACTGTATTCACTAATAAATGATAATATTTTACTTTTTTTATTGAAAATCGGAACTAAAAAGAAAAGTAGAAAAACAGAAATAGCTTGAAATAAATCCCAGGGCTTATATTGCTCTATATAAAAATTGTTCATTTTTGACGTTAAATAGGTATCAAAGCAAATTCCTAAATAGGACAATAAGTAAATAATTAGACACACATAAACATAATATTTAACATTATATTCATATTTTCTTCTTACTAAATAATATCCTAATACTAAATATCCCAAGAATTCGGAATATAATTTTATATAGTTAACTAAATAAACAGTACTAAAGAAAGTATAGAAAATTAAAAATATTAAAAAACAAACGACTATAAAATATAATTGTTGTTTGGGATTACTATCTAAAATCCATTGATTAATAATCGGATATAATAGATAAATTCTTATAATCATGTAAATGTACCACATATGATAACTCGCTCCCGAAACCAATTCTAGATAGGTATAATCAATAACAAATCTAAATCCCAGATCCACATGATCTTTATAATGAATACCTAGTATTTTAAAGAAAATATATATTAAACTCCAAAATAAAAACGGTATTAATATTCTCGATAATTTTTTGGTAAAATGTTTAAAAGTGTATTGTTTTCCCAATGATAATAAACCGGTCATCATAACAAAAACCGGTACACCAAATCGGGCTATATTAATATAAAAGTTTGATATCCACCAGCTTTTATTAGGAACACTTCCATAATGATGGCTCATTCTGGCTGCCACATGCAATAAAATAATTCCTATAGCCGAAACAGCCCTAAGATTATCAATCCATATGATATTATTTTTATTCACAGATTTTTTCATTTAATCCTAGTTTTAAGAGCGCAAAAATAAATTAATTTTACTTACTATATCTTTTTATTCATAGATGTTTATTAATTGACTATAATATTAGTTACATGACAGGTAAAATTTAGATACATTCTTTCTCTTTATTTTAAGATTAAATCTTGGAAATTTATTGGTCTATCAATTCAATAAATTGTTACAATATAATTTATTACACTAATTTAATTGTTATAAAAATCATTTTTCATCTACAAAATTATATGTATGATAAAAAATTCTATATTATATAAATTTTGAAATATAAAAATATAAATAATATAAAAACAAAGAATAGTAGGAAGTTAATTCTGTACCATTTTTATTTTAAACAATTTTAAAACATTTCTGAAAATATAATTTTCAACTAAATTTAATTAATATAAAAAAAGGATGCTATTAAACTGTGTAACTATATTTACTTTAAACTTTATTTATTTTTTTAAATTTACAGCTTCAAATGCGATATATGACAATTAATATTAATGGTGATTTAGTCGATTGTAATGAACCAAAAGTAGCCGGAATACTAAACGTTACTACGGATTCTTTCTTTGATGGTGGTAGGTATTCCACTATTGATAAAGCTTTAAAACAAACAGAAAAATTAATAGATGAAGGCGCAGATTTCATTGATATTGGTGGACAATCCACTCGTCCGGATTCCGAATTTTTATCTGATGAAACAGAACTAAGCATAGTAATTCCAGTAATTAAAGCTATTAAAAAAGAATTTCCTCGGGTGAAATTATCGATCGATACCTTTTGGTCTAAAGTTGCCATTGAAAGTGTCAATGAAGGAGTGGGAATGATAAATGATATTTCGGGAGGTACTTTGGATAATAAAATGTTTGAAACTATGGGAAAACTCAACGTTCCTTATGTTTTAATGCATATGAGAGGAACTCCTCAAACTATGGGAAATTATACAGATTATGAAAATCTAATCACCGATATTAATTATTACTTTTCTAAAAAAATTAGTGAATTACGAAAATTTGGAGTCAATGATATTTTATTAGATCCGGGATTTGGATTCAGTAAGACTTTACAACAAAATTACGATTTGCTGAAAAATATAGATAAATTCAAAATATTTAATCTTCCCTTATATATAGGAATTTCCAGAAAGAGTATGATTTATAAATGTTTAGAAACTTCTGCTGAAGATGCATTGATAGGTACGTCCGCATTAAATTTGTACGCCTTAGAAAAAGGTGCTCAGATTTTGCGTGTTCATGATGTGAAAGAAGCAAAACAAATGATTAAACTGTGGAAAATGTTAAATTAATAATTAAATGATTTAAAAAATTAATTTTCACATGAAAAATTCATCAGAAATAATTTTAGTCAGCATATCAGGAGTTGATAAACCGGGAATAACAACAGCAATCACTCATATCTTAGGAAAATATAATGCAAAAATACTTGATATTGGTCAAGCCAATATACATCATTCTTTATCCTTAGCTATTATTTTCATGTCTGAAAACGGAAGTTCCGGAAATATTTTAAAAGAAATTTTATTTAAAGCCAATTCATTAGAAATTAATGTTAGATTTTCAGCCTTAACCAAAGAAGAATACAGTAATTGGGTTAAAGTTCAGGGTAAAAATAGATATATAATAAATATTTTAGGTAAAGAAATCAGTGCTAACCAAATTTCTGAAGTTTCTAAAGTTTTATTGGATTTTAAACTTAATATCGAACGGATTATACGTTTAACTCAACGCATACCTTTAGATCGAAATATTGATCGAACTTGCTTTGAATTTGCTGTAAGAGGTAATCTATCTAACCTAAAAGAAATACAAAATAAATTCTTATCCTTATCATCTGATTTAAATATTGATATTGCCTTACAGGAAGAAAACAGGTACCGAAGAATGAGACGCTTGATCTGCTTTGATATGGATTCAACCTTAATTCAAACTGAAGTTATCGATGAACTTGCAGAAAAAGCAGGGGTTGGAAATGAAGTTAGAGCCATCACTGATTCTGCCATGAACGGAGAAATAGATTTTTCCGAGAGCTTTAAAAGAAGAATAAAGTTATTAAAAGGCTTGAATGAAAATGTTTTAAAAGAGATAGCAGAAAATTTACCCATTACTGAAGGGCTCGAACGATTAATGGGAATTCTTAAGAAAAGTGGATTTAAAACAGCAATTATATCCGGAGGATTTACCTATTTCGGAGACTATCTCAAAGATAAATTTGGATTCGATTATGTATTTGCCAATAAATTGGAAATTATTGATGGAAAGTTAACAGGTAATTACATTGGAGATATTGTGGATGGCAAAAAGAAAGCCGAATATTTAAAATTAATTTCAACTTTTGAAAATATAGATATACAACAAACTGTTGCGGTTGGCGATGGAGCAAATGATTTACCTATGTTATCCATAGCCGGACTCGGAATTGCATTTCATGCGAAGCCAACAGTCAAACAAAATGCGAATCATTCGTTATCTACCATCGGATTAGATGGAATTTTATATTTCTTAGGTTATAAAGATTCTTCCGAAGATATTGAAATGACGTCTATTTCTTAACATTTGATTGTAAAGTTAAATAAACGTAAACCAACGGTTTATGTGTACAATTTTAATACTTAGATTAAATTTCTTAGCTTAGTAAGCTGCAATGGTAGATTTTACCAGCACATTTCCAAAAGAATCAAGTTTTTCCAGATAAACTTCTTCTAATTGGTTAATAAGTTTAGGATTATAAGGCTGACTAACGCGTACGTAATTTTCAGTATATCCAAACATCATCCCATTTTTGTTCTCATGCTCCCAAAGGACCGTTTTAACTTTGCCTAATTGAGATTCATAAAATGCATGGCGTTTTTTTTCAGAAAGGATTTTTAACATTTTATTCCTTTTCTTGCGCTCAGAATATGGTACCCTGTCTTCCATATGAACAGCTTCTGTATTATCCCTCTCCGAGTAAGTGAAAACATGTAAATAACTAATCGGCAGATTTTGTAAAAAATTATACGTTTCTAAGAATTTTTCTTCCGTTTCTCCTGGAAAACCTACAATTACATCAACTCCTATGCAAGCATCTTTGATTACAGAATGTATCTTATGGATTCTCTCTTCGTATAAATGAGTCAGATATCTTCTCTTCATTTTCTTCAATAAATCATCGCAGCCGGATTGCAAAGGAATATGGAAATGAGGAACGAAAATTTTCGAATCAGCAACATAATCAATAATCTCATCCTTAAGTAAATTTGGTTCAATTGAAGATATTCGTATGCGTTCAATAGCTTCTACCCTATCTAAATTCTGTATTAATTCTAAAAAAGTATGTTGATGTTTTTTATTTCCAAACTCACCTTTTCCATAATCGCCAATATTCACGCCAGTAAGTACAATTTCTTTAATACCTTTTTCAGAAATTTCTTCGGCTTGTTTAATAATGGTTTCAAGCTCAGCAGAACGTGAAATTCCTCTTGCTAAAGGAATAGTACAATACGTACATTTATAATCACAACCATCCTGTACTTTTAAAAAAGCACGTGTTCTGTCTCCAATTGAATAGGAACCTACAAAAAAATCAGCTTGATCAACCTCACAAGAATGAACTTTTACTTCAGAATCTTTTTTAAGATCCATAATATACTTGTGGATATTAAACTTTTCTTTTGCACCCAAAACTAAATCTACCCCGTCAATCTTACTGATTTCATGCGGTTTTAATTGAGCATAACATCCAATAATACAAATCAGAGCATCAGGATTTAAATGTAACGCTCTTTTAACGATAGTTTTACACTCTTTATCGGCATTATCGGTTACCGAACATGTGTTAATAATATAAACATCTGCTGTTTCTTCAAAAGATACCTTTACAAATCCTTCTTCTATTAATTGACGGGCAATTGTAGAAGTTTCAGCAAAATTTAATTTACATCCTATGGTATGAAAAGCTACGGATTTCCTGATTTCGTTTAGCATAGTGCAAAATTACGTATTTAATTTATTTACTGAAATTAATATAATTAGTATTAAATAATTTTTATGATTTTATTAAAATTCCCTGATTATTAAAAGTATAATCAGGGAATTTAAGTTATGAGTGTATTTTTTTAATTATTAAATATTTTTCTACCGTTTAAAGGTTGAAGAGGTCTGTTATTTGATTTTGGTAAATGATATTTTATTTCATCAATTTCTTCTTCGCTCATAGTTATTGGATTTTTAAATACGATCCAAGTTACATTTTCTGCACAAGGAGGGGTAGTCAAAGATCCTAAATAAGTGTAATAGGATTTATCTTTTGGATATAAATTTTCAGGATTGAATTTTATAACCGTATTAATTTTTCCTAACCCTTTCAATGTTTTAAAAATTTCGAGTTTTTCAAAATAAGAATTTAAATTGCCCTCTTTTACCATAACACCAATTACCAATACTGAACCATCTTCTGCTTTATGAACAAAATGTAATTCCAACGGGTATCTCACTCTATCAATGGTATGTTCAGATTCTTCATGAGCGTGGAATTGAACTAAGGTATAAACTTTTTTGTTGTACGTAATGGTGCTTCCCGATTTAAAATCAAATTGAAGAGAATGCCCATTGTCTTCGATATCCTCGATTTCTCCGGATCCGTAATTAAATTGTATAGGCGATAAATCTTTTTTATAGTTAGATTTTGAAATGTTAATTGGTGATTGAAATTTACCTGTACCGCATTGTTTTCCTTCTTCCAATTCTCCCCAATGTTCCGGAGAAGATTCTCCTTCATATCCCCAATGATGATTTTGAGAATAGCTCATACTTGCAGCAAGTATACTTAAAAATAAAAATACTTTTTTCATTGTTTTATCTATTATAATTTAGCACAAAATTATAGAACCATGAAACAATATAAATGTTAAATTTTTGTTAATTAGTTTAATTTAAAACAAAATGTCCTCATTTAAGAGCTTTACATAATATTTTATGATTTTACAAACTTGCGAATTAAATTTGCAGCTAATTTTCAAAAAAAACAAAATTTTATTCATGACTAACGCTATTGATTCGAAGCCTAACAATCTATCGCCCAAAAGAATCCGTTTGGGGGTATTTGCTTTTTACTTTTCACAAGGAATCTGTTTTTCCAGCTGGGCCAGCAGGATTCCCGATATTAAAAACTTTTTGAAATTAGGGGATGCTTCCTGGGGAACTATTTTATTAATGCTGCCGGTTGGTCAAATTTTAGGGATGACCCTATCGGGATTTTTAATATCTAAAATGGGAAGTAAAAAAATATTGATAGCTTCTCTTCCTTGCTATGCCTTAAGTTTATTATTAATCGGATGTTCACAAACCGAATTAATGTTAATTCTTACTTTAATTTTGTTTGGCTTTTTTGGTAATTTTTGTAATATTTCCGTTAATACTCAAGGA
Source organism: Apibacter sp. ESL0432 (assembly GCF_019469225.1). Classification (NCBI taxonomy): domain Bacteria; kingdom Pseudomonadati; phylum Bacteroidota; class Flavobacteriia; order Flavobacteriales; family Weeksellaceae; genus Apibacter; species Apibacter sp. ESL0432. The sequence continues at coordinate 1,211,963 of NZ_CP048266.1, forward strand.
ATACTTGTTGAAAATCTATACAATAAATCCATCATGTCTTCTTTTCATGGAGGCTGGAGCATAGCCGGATTTACCGGTTCTTTAATAGGTTTAGTAATGGTAAATTTAGGGCTATCGCCTTTTCAACATTATTTGTTTATTCTTTTTACAGTAGGGATACTTATTTTATTTAATTTCAAATATCTACAAATAGACGCAAAAAATATTTCTGATAAAAATTCAGAAACAAAAAGTACAAAAGAAAAGCAAAAACCTGAAAAATTTTTATTTCTCTTGGGAATTACTGCTTTTTGTGGTATGGCTTCCGAAGGTGCCATGTTTGATTGGAGTGGAATATATTTTGAAGAAATCGTTAAAGCTTCCAAAAATTGGGCTCCTTTGGGTTTTACCTCGTTTATGATTATGATGGCAAGTGGTCGTTTTATTGCTGATCATGCCATACAAAAATGGGGAAGAAAACGTGTAGTTCAACTAAGTGGAATACTGATATCATTGGGCTTATTTATTTCTGTTGCCTTTCCTAATTTGATTATCACCACTTTGTCTTTTATGATTATCGGTTTAGGAGTATCCAGCATAATACCCACAATTTACAGCTTATCAGGACAGAAAACTAAAATTCCAACCGGCATGGCATTGACTATAGTTTCCAGCATAGGATTTATAGGTTTTTTATTAGGTCCTCCGGTAATAGGTTACATATCCGAAGCTCTTAATCTTAGATTTTCCTTTGCTTTAATAGGTATTTTTGGAATTTGTATTTTTATACTTTCTTCTAATTTAAAAGTTTTTAAAGATTAAAATAAGTAGTTTTCCAAAAAAAACAATGCTCATAAATTTAAATAAATTTATGAGCATTGTTTTATAAATATTGTGTTATTTTTTTCTTTGCATGCTAAATATTAATAAAGCTAAATAATATCTTATTTTTAATCCGAACAATAGGAAAATATACATTACAAAAGGCTTTTTAAAATATTTTCTTACAAAAATTTCCATAGCATTATAGAAATTTTTGTAATACGATTTATCTATTTTAGTTGCTGCTCCTTTATAATGTATTATGGAAGTTTTCCCGTAATAATAATTTTGATAACCGGCTTTTAAAATAGTATAACTTAGATCGATATCTTCACCATACATAAAATAAGATTCATCGAAACCTCCTACTTCAGTATATATTTTTTTGGTAGTAAAGAAAAAGCATCCTGTTAAAATTTCCACTTTTCCAATATCATATTCACCCAATTCCGTATTATAATAGCCTTTAGATTTTTTTGATTTACTAAAAAATAATTGGCTGAATAACTTATCAAATGTATTTTTAGGATTCGGATAATTTCTCTTCGATTCCGGACGATAATGGTTGTGTTCATCGGTAATTCGAACCCCTAAGGCTCCAAATTTTTTTGCATGTTCGGCAAAAGGTATAATTTTTTCAAAAACATCCGGCTTAACAATAGTATCGGGATTGAGAATTAGTAAATAGTTTCCATTTGAATACGCCACACCTATATTATTTGCTTTAGAGAAACCTAAATTTGCCGAATTTTGAATCCATTTAACTTGAGGAAATACTCGCGTTATAAATTCTTTGCTACCGTCATTGGAGTTATTGTCTACAATAATAATTTCTGCATCAATAGTTTTTATTGCATGTAAACAACTTTGAATGCAATTTTTTAAAAGATCTTTTACATTATAATTAACAATAATAATTGAAAGTTGTTTCAAATTCATTAATTATTTTTTAATTACTATAAGAACTACTTAATTCCTTGTTTATAAGGTACTCTGTTTTGTATGGAACGTATTAAAGTTAACTCATCTGTATATTCAAGTTCATCACCGACTCCTATTCCCCTTGCTATTGCAGTGAATTTTATATGAGAATCATTCAATACTTTATACAAATAAAACATGGTTGTGTCTCCTTCTATAGTAGCACTTAATGCAAATATAATTTCCTCTGTTCCCTGTTCTTTAACTCTTTCAATTAGCGGATTGATACACAAATCGGTTGCGCTGACTCCTTCCATAGGGGAAATTCTTCCCCCCAATACATGATATTTCCCATTGAACTGTTGGGTACTTTCTATTGCCATTACATCTCTTACATCTTCAACCACACAGATAATTTTTTCATTTCGATACGGATTTGCACAGATGGTACAGATATCAGTATCCGATAGATTGTTGCACAGTTTACAGTGCTTTATTTCATGTACTAACTGACTAATTGATTTTGATAAATTATCTGCCTGAATTTCAGGTATATCCAATAAATGCAAGGCTAAACGTAGGGCCGTCCTCCTTCCAATACCCGGAAGTTGTGAAATTTCTTCAACTGCTTTTTCTAATATTTTGCTGGGATAATTCATACAATTATCAAGACCTGCTTAAATTTAATGATGATCTAGGGACGATACATATTTTTCTGCATCCAAAGCAGCCATACAACCTGCTCCTGCGGCAGTAATTGCTTGTCTGTATTTTTTATCGGCAACATCACCCGCCGCAAAAACTCCCGGAATATTTGTTTCTGTACTAAATGGCTTAACATGTAAATATCCGGTTTCGTCCATTTCCAATTTACCTTTAAATATCTCGGTATTGGGTTTGTGTCCGATAGCAATAAATATTCCGTCTACATCCAATACTTTTTCTTCGTTGTTTAAATTATCAATAACCACTGCTTGAGAAACCAAATTATTATCGCCTTTTAAATCTTGCAATTCGGTATTATACATAAGTACAATATTAGTGGTAAGGTCTACTCGTTCTTGCATAATTTTAGAAGCTTTTAAATAATCTTTACGTACAAGCATATAAACAGTCTTACATATTTTTGCTAAGTACGTTGCTTCTTCTGCTGCCGTATCTCCGCCTCCTACAACTACCACATTTTTACCTCTGTAAAAAAATCCGTCACAAGTGGCACAAGCAGAAACTCCGCCTCCTCTATACGTTTTTTCAAAATCTTTACCTAAATATTTTGCACTAGCACCCGTTGAAATAATAATAGTCTTAGTTTTAAATTCTTTTCCCGATATAGTTTTTACAATATGTATGTCTCCTACATTTTTTCCTAATTCAACCTCTGATACGGTATCGATGATAACTTGAGTGCCGAATTTTTCGGCTTGTTTTTGTAACTGAATCATCATTTCAGGACCGGTAATCCCATCGGGATATCCAGGAAAATTTTCAACTTCGGTCGTAGTCGTTAGCTGTCCCCCTAATTCTAAACCGGTGATCATAAGCGGATTCATTTCGGCTCTGGCAGCATAAATTGCAGCCGTAAATCCTGCAGGGCCGGAACCTATAATAATAGTTTCTAATATATCTGTGTTTTCTGTCATCTTTATCATATATAATTAACCGGACAAAGTTACTAAATTTATCTTTGAGACTGTGTGTAAGCCTATGTAAACTCTATATAATACTATTATGATTTACTATCTAAAAGGACGGTAAATGAATTATTTCAAGTATTAAGCAATTTTTTCCGCTAATATTAGAAATAAATTATCATGTTTGAATATATTGTTAAGTAACTATTAAGCAAATGAATCCAATTTTTTTCCATTTACAATAATCCACTCATCTAATTTAAAATCAGCCAAGATGCCTATTTTAGGAAACTGTATGGCAGAGTCCGCGAAAACGATACATCTTCCATCTGCATCAATTTCTTCATGTCCATACATGAATGAAAGGTCTCCAATGTCTTCTATTTTGGCAATAAATGAAAGTTCATTTTCTCCCTTAGTAATCTTTTCTACATATTGTATACCAATATCAACTGTTTCTTTTTTATCTTCACGTATGCGTACATTTCTATATATAATATCAATAAATGATAAAGAATTATTAGGTATTTCATTATATAATTCATACCCCTTTTGCCATTCATCCTTAAAAGAGGCATAATATAGAGCAGTAATCAACGATAATGTAAAATATCGTCGGGTTTTTTGACGATAATAATCTTTGGGAAAATGCCCGCCTTCAAACAGTATAGTAGGAATTCCTAATTTTTGAAAATTATCACCGACTGATCTTGGATAAAATTCATCGGTAAACCTTGATATCTTATTAGGTATAAGTTTTGAAATTTCTTTATATATATCAGCTATTAATCCCATCGATTTTTTTCGGGTTTCAGTCACCTTTCTATCAACCGATTCCGATGGCGATAAAAAAGCTAGGGTGGCCGGTTCTTTTTTTCCTTCTACACCGAATATAGTTCTTTGATCGTGTAGATTAAACGCTAAATCATATTTTTTTTCACTTGCAGTTTTTTTTAATACTTGCATTTCAATTGATGAAGCGGTTAAAAAATCCCGATTAATATCAATTCCTAAACGATTTCTTCGTGTCCAAATTTCAGCTCCATCCGGATTTAACATGAAAATAATATCGAGGGTAAACTTGCTGAGAATTTCGTGTGAGCAATTATTTTCATTTTCAAAAAATTTAAGCAAATCTAGACAACTTAAGGTTCCCGTTGTTTCGTTCCCGTGCATTTGGGTCCATAGTAATATATTTTTAGGTCCTTTTCCTAAGGTCAATTTATATATAGGTTTATTAAGTTCCGATCTTCCAATTTCTGTAAGTAAGCTTTTATAATTTTTTATTAAAAAATCGGAAAGCTCCGAAGGGTTTACATATCTATTTTTAAAATTTTCTTCGATACTTAAATTTTCATTTAAATCAAAGATTTTAAACTCTGCAGACATAATTATATTTTTTACAAAGATATTCAATTATACACAGTTTTCTTGATTTACATTTGTAATTCACATTTGTAAAAACATCTTCTTCCATAATTTATCCGTTCTAATATTGTGTCATATAATTATGAGTTATTTTATTTAATTTCTTATTAAAAAATATTTAATTATTTATTTACCATTATTTTATATATATTTATTTAATGTTTTTATTAAAGTTAACTTTAAGTTATTTTTTGACAGAATCAATGGTATTTTTAGTAACTTTGTATTTATTATTCTATTTCACATATGTAAATAGTTAACATTTGTAAATCATGGAAATTGATAAAAGAATAGCTACACTCATAGAAATATTAGGTTTAACATCAGGAGAATTTGCAGATAAGATAAATGTCCAACGATCGAGCATTTCGCATATCACTTCTGCTCGAAATAAACCTTCGTTAGATTTTTTAGAAAGAACTCTATCTGTTTTTCCTGAAATAAATTCTGAATGGCTTATTTTAGGAAAAGGAAAACCTTTGAAAACTCAATTGGAAAATAATAAAAAGGAAAGTTTAGATTTAGAAAATAAAACGGTTCAGGAACAACCATCCCCTACACTCTTTTCTTTAGATGAAATGGATCAAAAACAAAAAGATTCTTCACACTCTAATAATGATAATACTATTCAAGCGCCTGAGAATCGCGTAAAAGAAAATTCTCAGACAGAAGATCAAATAATTAAAAATTCAATCCTGCAGAAAACGAAAAATAACAAGAAAAAAATAGAAAAAATCTTAATTATATACGAAGATCATACGTTTGAAGTATTCGAAAATTAATTTTTAAAAGGAAAGTAAAAACCAAAAAAAAGAGGAAAATTTAAATTTTCCTCTTTTATTTTAAAATAAATGCTAAAAGTAATATTATTTAACTCTAGCATCTTTAATTCTTGCTTTTTTACCGCGTAGGTCTCTAAAATAGTAAATTCTTGCTCTACGTACTTTTCCTCTTCTGTTAACTTCAATATTTTGAAGCGCTGGCATATTAATAGGAAAAACTCTTTCAACCCCTACATCACCGCTCATTTTTCTGATAGTGAATGTTTTGGTTGCTCCGGTTCCTTTAACCTGAATAACTACCCCTTTAAAATACTGGGTTCTTGTTTTATTACCTTCTTTAATTTCGTAATAAACAGTTAGGGTATCCCCGGCTCCAAATTTTGGAAATTCTTTTTTTGCGATGTACTTATCCTGTACGTACTTAATTAATGGTTCCATTTAAAAAATATAACAGTTATAAAATTGAATAACATTCACGTCTTTCGTCAGAGGTTAATCAATTGGGTGCAAAATTAATAATTCTTATTTAATTGTACAAATACTATACGTAAATTTAAAATTCTTTTGAATACTAAAAAGTTTTATAACAAATAGCTGAATAATTTTATAATGTATTCAAAAATGAGTTCTTTATTTATAATCTATGCTAAATAAAGGAGACGTGTTTTAAAAATATAGTTTAAAACTAAACGATTGACATTAAAATAGCTTAAACATTAAATCGGAAATGAATAATATCTCCATCGTTAACGATATATTCTTTACCTTCAACCGATAATTTTCCGGCTTCTTTAACCTTAGCTTCCGATCCGTAAGTTACAAAATCTTGATAGGAAATAACTTCAGCTCTAATAAATCCTTTTTCAAAATCAGAATGTATTACTCCGGCAGCTTGAGGAGCTGTCCATCCTTTTTCAATTGTCCAAGCTCTAACTTCTTTAACTCCGGCAGTAAAATAAGTTTGTAAATTTAAGAGTTTGTATGCTTGGCGAATCAAGCGATTTACCCCCGGTTCTTCTAAATTTAATTCTTCTAAAAATATTTTACGCTCTTCATAGGTTTCCAATTCAGAAATGTCTGCCTCAATTTGAGCCGCTAATACGATCACTTCCGCCTTTTCGTTTTTTACCTTTTCTTTTACCTTTTCAACAAATTCATTGCCCTCTTTTGCTGATTTTTCATCTACATTACACACATACATAATAGGTTTAAAGGTCAAGAGTTGTAATTCTGCAATAATCGGCTCTGAAATAGAATCTGTTTCGAATTCTCGTGCATTTTTACCTTCTTCAATAAAAGCTCTCAACTTTTCCAACACAGACACAATTTGCTGCTCTTCTTTATTTCCTGCTTTAGCCGCTCTTTTGGATTTATCCAATTTTTTTTCAATGGTTTCCAAATCTTTAAGTTGCAGCTCAATATCAATAATTTCTTTATCTCTAACCGGATCTATAGTTCCTTCAACATGGGTAATATTATCATTTTGAAAACAACGCAACACATGGATTATTGCATGGGTTTCTCTGATATTAGCTAAAAATTGATTTCCCAAACCTTCTCCTTTACTGGCTCCTTTAACTAAACCGGCAATATCTACTATTTCCACTACGGCAGGCACTACCCTTTCCGGCACTACTAATTCTTCAAGTTTATTTAACCTTAAATCAGGCACAGAAACTGTACCTACATTCGGTTCGATGGTACAGAACGGATAATTAGCCGATTGTGCTTTTGCATTAGATAAACAATTAAATAAAGTAGATTTCCCTACATTGGGTAGACCAACAATTCCACATTTCATACTCGAAAAATTTGTGACAAATATATAAAATTATAATTTAGCCTAAGAACTGGCTCTTTAAATCAAAATATGTGTATACGAAAAAACTAGTATCCCACTAAAACATTGATGCAATGAGTATTTTATTATATACAAAGGATAGAATTAGATAAGATCTTTTGCCAAATTAAAAAAATAAAGATTTGTAATAACTTATGTAAAGAATACTATAGATTTTCGAAAAAATTAAACATTTTTACTGTAAAATCTTTTCCAACAATTCTTCTGAAATGGTACGTCCTTTATCCTTGTTATAGAATCCTTGAATATCCTTTGCAAAATCGTCATGGGTATAGTTTTCAGGATCTGTTTTATATTTTTTTAGGAAAGGAGCACAAGGTTTAGGTCTAGGCCCCCAATGAGCAATTTCTGCGGAAGTTTCCGCATCAATAAAAATTACAATGGGAATTGCCTTTCCTCCATTAGTTAGATATTGATTAATCAATAATTCATCTTGATCTCTAAAAAAAATTTTCATGTCCAGCCTCTCGGATGATTCGCAAATTTTATTGACTACCGGCACTATTTGCGCTGCATCTCCACACCATCCTTCGGATATGACTAATATATGAATTTTACGACTAATTTTCTTCAAGCCCGAACTCACTGATTCATCCAATACGAGCGTTTTATCATTCCTATGGATTCGGCTCAAATTTAAACGTGTGTATTCAGCAAGTTTTTTAATATCTTCATTTTTAGAAAGTAAACCTTCTTTTGCTTGAATCTCTATAATATCTTTATATTCATTGTAAGACACCCCTTTGTCCCAATAGTTTTCTAATTTTATTGAATCCATCGTATATTTATTAGCTGTTACCAATATATAGTTTGGTAATCTTTATTAATTATAAAAATTACATGTTTTCAAATACATAATTTTATATGTTCTTTATTTAACCGATAAATCGAAAATATAGTTATGTATATTCTTGGTTAGTTAAACGAAAGATATCTTCAAATAGTATTTTTGACCGGTAAAGGATAGTTATTGCCAATTGTATGTAAAGGTTTATTTTAAAGATAAAAAATTAAATTTTTCTAACTTTATTCATCAACCAAAAGTCAGCCAAAATAAAAGCTGCAATAGCTTCTACAATAGGAACCGCTCTAGGAACCACACAAGGATCATGTCTTCCCTTCCCTTTAATTGAACATACATTTCCGTTTTCATCTATCGTTTGTTGCTCTTTCATAATGGTAGCAACCGGCTTAAAGGCAACTTTAAAAACAATATCCATACCGTTGGATATTCCCCCTTGTATACCTCCCGAATTATTCGTCAGTGTTTTTCCTCCTTGAGTAAAAATATCATTATGTTCAGAACCTTTTAATCGAGTACCTGCAAAGCCGCTGCCAATTTCAAAACCTTTAGCTGCATTTATACTCATCATTCCTTGAGCCAATCTGGCAGATAATTTATCAAAAATCGGTTCGCCTAAACCCCTTGGAACATTTTTAATCATACAGGTTATGACTCCGCCAATAGTATCTCCATCCTTTTTAATTTCAGCTATTTTCTGAATCATTTGTTCAGCAGTTTCCCAATCAGGACATCGGATTATATTAGATTCCGTTTGGCTTAAATCCAGTTCATGGATATTCTTTTTCAAAGTAATTTCCCCTACTGAAGAAACAAATGCATGGATAGATATTGAGGATAGTAATTGTTTAGCTAAAGCTCCGGCAACAATCCAGTTAGCTGTTTCCCTTGCTGAGGTTCTTCCTCCGCCCCGATGGTCTCTGATTCCATATTTTTGAAAATAAGTGAAGTCTGCATGTGAAGGTCTGAAAATACCGGTATTATGATCGTAATCATTGGATTTTTGATTGGTATTTTTAATAACAAATCCAATAGCTTGTCCTGTAGTTTTTCCTTCAAAAATGCCGGAAAGAAATTCTACCTTATCGTCTTCTTTTCGTTGAGTTACAATTTTCGATTGTCCGGGTTTTCTGCGATCCAATTCTTTTTGTATTTCATCAAAATTAACGGATAATCCAGCCGGAAAACCATCAATTACGCCTCCCAGTGCCGGTCCATGACTTTCACCAAAGGTAGTAAGCTTAATAAATTTACCGAATTCGTTGAACATATGCTTACAAATGTAAGAAATAAAGTAAATGTAAACCTAGCGTTAACTATAAAAACAGAAAATCTAAATTAGATTTTCTGTTTCATTAAGATATTCGGTTGCTTATCCTTTAAATTAAGGATTTTATATGTTTGATATTGCTTTGAATTGTGTCAACCACTTCTTTAATATTTCCTCCAAGCATCATTTTAGTCATGGAAGTTGTCATACCTTTAATTTGGCTCCATTCAATTTTAGGCGGTAAAGCAAGTGAATTGGGATCGGTCATTACATTAACTAAAACCGGACCTTCTGTTGAAAATGCTTCTTTTACAGCTCCTTCAACCTCTTCAGGCTTATTGACATTTATTCCTTTAAAGCCCATAGCCATTGCTATCATGGCAAAATCAGGATTTACCATATCGGTTTCATTGTCAGGGATACCATCCACTTCCATTTCAAGTTTTACCATTCCTAATGATCGATTATTAAACACAAATAATTTGACAGGCAATTTATATTGATATATAGTGGCTAAATCCCCTAAAAGCATTGAAATACCACCATCTCCGCAAAAAGCTATAATTTGTCTGTCAGGATGAGATAACGATGCTCCTATGGACATCGGCATGGCATTGGCCATCGTACCGTGACTGAAAGAACCTAACATTTTTCTTTCTCCAGTGGCATGAATATACCGCGCCCCCCATACACAGCACATACCGGTATCTACGGTAAATATGGCATCTTTAGCTGCTAGATTATTGATAACTGAGGCTACATATTCGGGATGAATTAAATTTTCTTTTCCTGGATCTTTAACATATACATCTAAATCTTCTTTAACTTTATCGTATTTTTTCAGCTGTTTTTTAAGAAAAGAATCATCTTGTTTTTCTTCAATCAAAGGCAATAATACAGATAAAGTATCTTCAATTTTTCCGCACAATCCCATATCTACTTTAGCTCTTCTGCCTAAACGGTCTGCCCTTTCGTCAATCTGAATTATTTTTTTATTGGAAGGCATAAAATTCGCATACGGAAAATCTGTACCCAAAAGTAGTACTACATCCGCTTCGTGCATACTTTGGAATGCTGAAGGCAACCCTAATAATCCGGTCATGCCCACTTCATAAGGATTATCATATTGTATACCCATTTTACCTCTAAAAGAATACCCTACAGGAGCTTTCAATTTACCTGCAAGTTTTACCAAGTCTTTGTGAGCTTTCGAAGCACCGATACCGCAATAAATGGTAACTTTATCATGTTCATTAAGAACATCTGCCAACTCTTGTAGTTCTTTATCGGATGGTCTTAAAATAGGTTCGTTTTGATAAACTTTTAAAGAACTCAAAATATCTTCCGCCGGTTTTGATTCTAAATCACCGGGTAACCCGAAAACGGCTACGCCTTTTTTAGATATAGCATTTTGAATTGCTCTTTGTAACATTCTAGGGGCTTGTTCCGGTAATGTTGCAATTTGGTTGTATACACTGCAATCATCAAATAGTTTGGTTATATTAGTTTCTTGAAAATAATCTGTACCAAATTCTCTTGTTCCACACGTGGAGGCAATAGCGATAACAGGTACATTTGCCCTGTTTGCTTCATACAATCCATTAATTAAATGTACATGCCCGGGTCCGGAACTACCGGCACAACAAGCAATGCCTTCCAATTCAGCTTCGGCTGCGGCAGCAAAGGCTCCGGCTTCTTCATTCCTAACATGGATCCATTGTATTTTTCCGTTTTTTTTAATGGCCCTGTTAAGCTCATTTAAACTATCGCCTGTTACAGCATAAATCCTTTTTATACCGGCATCAACTAGTATTTCAACTAATTGATCTGCTACTTTTTTTTCCATAATAATTTTTAAATTTATAAAGTATATTTAGATACTGAATGCTCAAAATTTGTTCCAGGTAAATATACTTTATTAATAAATTTAAAAATTATTATTTATATGATACATCTACAAATAGTTATAAATTTAGCTTAATTTAAAATTCATATTTAAATTGCTGTAGCATTCGTATATCATTTTCAGTAAACATTCGAATGTCGCCAATTTGGTACATCAGCATGACAATTCTTTCGATACCCATACCAAAGGCAAAACCACTGTATTTTTCAGGATTTATATTAACATTTTTTAGAACATTGGGATCAACCATTCCGCATCCTAGAATTTCCAACCAACCCGTTCCTTTAGTGATGCGATAATCGGTTTCTGTCTCCAATCCCCAATATACATCTACTTCTGCACTGGGTTCTGTAAAGGGAAAATATGAAGGTCTCATTCGAATTTCGGATTTACCGAACAATTCTGAAGTAAAATATTGTAAGGTTTGTTTTAAATCTGCAAAGGATACGTCCGTATCAATATATAATCCCTCTATTTGGTGGAACATGCAATGAGATCGAGACGATATATCTTCATTCCTGTAAACTCGTCCGGGAGACAATATACGAATGGGAGGTTCATTTTGCTCCATATATCGTATTTGTACAGAAGAAGTGTGAGTTCTCAATACTCTATCCGGATTTTTCTCTATGAAAAAAGTATCTTGCATATCCCTTGCAGGGTGATACTCAGACATATTTAAGGCGGTGAAATTATGCCAATCATCTTCAATTTCAGGGCCATCAGCTACTGAAAAACCTATTTTTTTAAATATGTTTATGATTTTATGCTTAACAATATTAATGGGATGTCTACTGCCTAAATTCAAGGCTAGTCCCGGACGGGTTAAATCTTCTTGCAAACCGGCATTTGTAGACTCGCCGACATTCTCTTTTAACGTATTTATTTTTTGAGCAACCGACTGTTTTAAGTTATTGATCAATTGTCCAAATTCTTTTTTATTTTCATTAGGTACTTCTTTAAATTTTTGAAACAGATCGTTCAAAATTCCTTTTTTACCTAAATACTTGATTCTAAACTGTTCAACATCCTCAGTTTTTTGAGAAGTAAAAGATTCTACTTCTTCTAAATATTTTTTGATAGTATTAATCATTAGTTATCTTTAATATTTTCTATTTTATAAAGATTTTTATCTTCTTGCAAAAATAATAAAACAAAAATACTATTATTAATTTAAATAAAAGATATCATAAATAATTTTAGATCAATTAAACAGAAAGTAAATTCAATAAAAAAGCCTCCTTTTACAGAGGCCAAGGTTTTTAAAGAAATAAAAACTAAATAAACATTAAAATAATGCCTTTTTTAATATAAACTATTTTAGTGTGTTTGTAATCATTGTACCAATAAACAAACACCATACCATTTATCTGGTTTTATCCTATTTTATTATTTTTAATTTTTAAAAATTATTTAATTAAAATATCAATTATATCAATATTACTATAAATTTATGACAATAAAGTAATTTTATATTATTATATTTCTATTTTCATATAGCAAAATGTTTATTTTTCTAAACAATTTGTTTTTTTACAGTCAATGACTACATAGAAATTTAACTTATCTATATTGTTTTTCAATTACTTTATGTGTTTAATTGATCGAAAAAAAATATCGTATAAAATAAAATTTGATAATATAGCCGTTCATATAAATAAATAATGTATTGAATTCATACATATGGCTGAAGAATTTCCGTTCCTATCAACTTTAAAACATAAGATACTAATTAATTTAGTAAATTTGAATTTTCTAAATAACAGTATACGTAAGATACATAAAATCGTACTATATTGTTTATTAATACTAACCTTTATAAATTGTAAAACATTGGAAATAGACAAACAAACGTATGACGGGCTGCAAAGCGGTTTATATGCAAATATTAAAACCAATAAAGGAGATATGTTGGTTAAATTTTTTGATCATGAATCTCCGGTAACTGTCGCTAACTTTATAGGATTGGCAGAAGGTAAAATTCCTAATGATGCCAAAAAACCGGGAGAACCCTTCTATGACGGAATTATATTTCACAGAGTCATTAAAGATTTTATGATTCAAACCGGAGATCCTCAGGGAACAGGAATGGGAGGCCCGGGATACAGATTTGAAGATGAGAAAAATGATTTAAAACATACCGGAACAGGAATTTTATCAATGGCTAATTCCGGCCCTAATACCAACGGAAGCCAGTTTTTTATAACAGAAGTCCCAACCCCGTGGTTGGATGGACGACATACTATTTTCGGAGAAGTTATTAAAGGTTTAGAAACCGTTAATATCATTGCAAGTGTTAAAACCGGAGCTCAAGATAAACCGATTGATCCTGTAATTATGGAAAAAGTTTCTATAATTACCAAAGGGGACGAGTATAAAAATTATGATGCTGCACAATTTTTTAGAGATAATAAAGATTTAATTTCCGAAAGAAATAAAAAATATCTTGAGGAAAAACAAAAACAGATTGCAGCCAAATTGGATGAATTAAAAGCCGATATGACTGAAACGCCTAGTGGATTATTTTATAAAATTAATGAAAAAGGCTCAGGAGCAAAAGCAAAATCGGGTGATACTGTTTCCGTACATTATGAAGGATCTTTAGCTAATGGAAGTGTATTTGATTCTTCTTTTGCAAGAAATGAACCTATTGAATTTCCTTTGGGCAAAGGAATGGTAATTAAAGGTTGGGAAGAAGGTATTTCATTATTAAATGAAGGTGATAAAGCTACTTTTTTAATTCCACCTTCTTTAGGTTATGGAGCTCAAGGTGCCGGTGGTGGAGTTATTCCTCCGAATGCTTGGCTTATTTTCAAAGTTGAACTTGTGAAAGCTAAATAAAAAAATCTTATTTTATAAATCAATCCGGTTAGATAGTAACCGGATTTTTTATTTAAATTGAGTATTCTTTTTTTTCTTAATTTTTAAGTATACACTAAATTTGATTCTAAAAAATTCTTCCTTTAGTTATTGAAACCTGGTAAGGATTAAATATTTCTTTCTAAGTATTACAACCATTACCTTTAAATAATTAAAAAAATAGTATATAAAAAATCGTTACCACAGATTTCATAAATCAGATACTTTTATTACTCTCTCAAATTATTTATAATGCGAAACCATAAACATTCGTTTACTTTAAAAATTTCGTATCATCAGATATAAAAAAAAGAATATAAAATTTTCAACTCCTTTATTATACTCATTTTTTTCAGGAAGGATATCATGTTTAAATAAAAGAATAAAATTATTTAAATAGTTATTATTACCATAAATACACACTATAATTATATTTTTTACAAATATTTAAAATTAAATTATTTAAATAAATAATAGTATTTCTAAATAATTTTATTATACTGATTATCAGTTATATATATCAATAATGATAAAATAATATAAAATTTTAATTATAAAGGTATAATAATATAAAATAAATTTTTTACATTTGACATTATTCCTACCTGTTAAGTAGGAAATATTTTTAGTGTAGTAATTATTTTAATTTTTCATGAAAAAAAAATTAACTAGTAAGACTTTGGTAGCGGTTATTAGTATCTTTTATTCGTTTCTATCTGCGCAAACCCTTGTTAAAGGAACGGTACAAAATGATAAAAAAGAAAAAATAAAAGGAGCACAAATTAATGTGGAAGAAATAGGTATGGAAACATCAACCGATGCTCATGGAAGGTATGAAATCACCCTTCCGAATGGTAAATATAAATTTATTATTACCACGCCCGATCACGATGAAATTTCGGAAATAATACCTATCAATAATGAAAAACAAAAAATTGTAGATTTTACCATAAAAACATTTACGATTGAGAATGTTGTAGTAACGGGTACACGCTCTAAACCTAGAACTTTATTGGAATCCCCCACTCCTGTGGACATTATTGATGTTAAAAAAATAGCAGAAAACGGAGCACAAGTTAGTGTCAATCAAATATTAAATTATGTAGCACCTTCATTTACCTCTACCACTCAATCGTTAGGTGGCGGAACGGATATGACAGATCCCATATCCTTACGAGGTTTAACTCCGGATCAGGTGTTAGTTTTAGTAAACGGCAAACGTAGATATAATTCTGCTTTATTAAATGTCAACGGAACTTTTGGTAAGGGTACAGTCGGTACTGACTTAAATTCAATTCCCGTTTCATCAATTGATCGAATCGAAATATTGAGAGACGCAGCTGCTGCTCAATACGGGAGTGATGCCGTAGCGGGAGTAATTAACATTATCTTAAAAACTTCCATTAATAAATTTAGTGCAACAATTACAGGCGGAGAATATATAAGTAAAAATAGCGCTCAAGGTAAAACTTCCAAAGACGGAGAAGCTGTACAGGTGGGTTTAAATTATGGTATTCCATTGAGTGAAAAAGGAGGATATATCAACTTTTCGGCAACATTCGACCGAAGAAACCCGACAAACAGAGGCGGAATGTATCAAGGTAGTATTTATAAAGAGTATACTTCGGGTGCTCCTGTAGATAAAACCGATGAATTTTTAGAAACTACACATACCAATCGTCGCGATTATAGTTTAATTATCGGCCAATCTAAGGCATTAAATGGGCAAGTTGCTTATAATGCCTCTTTACCCTTAAATACTCAAACGGAAGTATATTCTTTTGGAATTTTCGGATATAGAAACAGCACTGCTTCTCAATTTTACAGATATCCAAATTCTGAAAATAATGTACCATCCATATACCCCTTAGGTTTTAGACCCCAAGCAGAAGTTAGCATTTATGACAGATCTGCCACTCTCGGGGTAAAAGGAATGTTCATAGGATGGAAAATGGAAGTAAGCAATACTTTCGGACAAAATACATTTACTAATAAAGCGAAAAACACGTTAAATGCTTCTTTAGGCGAACAGTCTCCAACCTCCTTCCGTGGGGGAAAACTACAATTTACACAAAACGTGGTCAATGTAGATATGTCAAAAAAATTTAATTGGCTTTCCGACGTAGGAATAGCATGGGGAGGTGAATACAGATATGAAAGATACCAAATTATTGCCGGTGAAGAAGCTTCTTATGCCAATTATGCTATGGGCAGAGAAATAGTCAATCCCGATGGCAGTATTTCCCTCGTACCCGATATTAATGGTACTATACCTATGAAGTTTGGACCGGACGGTAAAACACCGATACCGGGCGGAGCACAAGGAAATGCAGGATTTTCTCCGCAAAATGCAACGGACTCTCAAAGAAACTCTCTCGCCGCTTATACAGATGTTGAAATCAATTTCAACCAATCTTTCCTGGTGGACTTGGCCGGAAGATATGAATATTACAATGATTTCGGATCGACCGTTAACGGTAAAATAGCTCTTCGTTACAAAATTTCCAATTCTTTTAATTTAAGAGGTTCGGGAAGCACCGGATTTCGTGCTCCTTCCTTACAACAACGTTACTATTCCAGTACGGGGACTTCATATGTCAACGGAAATATGTATGAGGTAGGAACTTTTACGAATGACAGTAAAGTAGCTCAACTTCTGGGTATACCCAAACTCAAACCGGAAAAATCCAGGAGTTTGAGTGCGGGACTTTCGGCTAAGGTTGGAAGATTCCATTTCAGCCTTGACGGTTATTTTACTCGAATTAATGATAAAATTGTATATACCGATTTGTTTAGCGGAGATCCCAACGGCTCCTCTTCAGAAAAAGAAATCTATCAAATATTGCAACAAGCAGGAGCTCAAAAAGCTCGATTTTTTGCCAATGCTGTTGACACGGAAACTAAAGGTATAGATGCTGTACTTTCCTATAATACTCTTTTAGGAAATGGAAAGCTGTTTATAGATTTAGCCGGAACGATCTCCTATACTCAACAAGTGGGTTCGATTCATACTTCCCGTTTATTAAAAGATAAAAAAGATATATATTTCAGCAACTCCAGTAAAGTATATTTAGAAAATGTAATTCCTAACCAGAAATTTAACATCTCACTTACTTATGCTATCCAAAAATGGAACTTATTTTTACGAAATAATTATTTTGGAGGCGTAACGGAACCTTCTAATATACTTTCAAATCAACAATACTATAATCCAAGATGGATTACGGATGCTTCTATAGCCTATAAATTAACTGATGTTTTAAAACTTACCGTAGGAGCAAATAATTTGTTTAATTGCTATCCCGAAAAAGTAGCCAAAAAAGCCAATAGTAATCAAGGACAATTCGTTTATTCTCGATATGTCAGTCAATTTGGTTTTAATGGTCGTTATATTTTTACTCGATTAAATTTTAATCTATAATTATAATAAAACCATGAAAAAAATTATTTTAACCATTAACTTACTTTTCGGATGGTATATATCCGCACAAGTGAATTCGGTTTTAGAGCCCAAAGATTTTTTACAAAAATTAAAAAATTCAAATAGTATATTGATAGATGTCCGCACACCTGAAGAATTTGAAACCGGACATATCAAAAATGCTATCGACTTAGATTACAGAAATGCTTCTTTTAGTGATAAAATTCGTAAGTTGGATCCTTCTAAAACATACATGATCTATTGTAGATCAGGAAAACGTTCCGCTTCAACGGTTGACTCTCTAAAAAACTTAGGGTTTACTCATCTATACGACCTTAAAGGGGGAATCAATGCTTGGAAAACTGAAAATTTACCGGTGGTGGGTGAAGCCGAAGACAAAATATCTAAAGAAGAATTTAAAAAAATGATTTCTTCTGATCGCATAGTTTTAATTGATTTTTATGCTCCGTGGTGCGGACCTTGTTTGAAAATGGAACCTATGTTTAAAAATTTAGCTGAAAAATATAAAAACAAAGTGAAAATTATCAAAATTAACAGCGATGAAAATAAAAATTTAGCTAAACCCTATATTAAAGATGGTTTTCCAAAATTAATAGCTTATAAAAACCAAAAAACGCAATGGGAAAAAGTAGGATTGATCGATGAAGAAGATCTTATACAAAGTATTGAAAAATTAATAAATTAAAATCTTACCTATGAAAGAATATTTTCTTATAACTATTTTAATTTTTTCAATGGCAATAGGATCCGGCTGTACTACTGCCGTGATATCCGGTAAAGCCACCCCTGACGGAAGACCTTTATTATATAAAAACAGGGATACGACCACCCTACATAGTCGAATGGTTTATTCCAATCGTGGAAAATATTCTTTTATAGGAATGACTAACCCCGAGGATAAAGAAAATAAAAATATACTGAACGGACATAATAGTGCCGGATTTGCCATCATGAATTCTGACAGCTATAACCTCAATTATCCTGAATTGAAAGAGGATCAAAGACAAGATGGAGAAATAATGAGACTTGCACTGGAAACTTGTTCCACTCTTGAAGACTTTGAAAACTTACTTTCTAATCTTTCTAAACCTTTGCGCTTAAGTTCCAATTTCGGAGTTATTGATGCACACGGTGGTGCTGCTTATTATGAAACAGGAAATCAGGGATTTGTTAAATACGACGCTAATAATCCTGATGTGGCACCGTTTGGATATCTGATACGTACGAATTATTCTTTTTCAGGCAAACCTGAAGATGGTAAAGGATATAGTAGATTCCTTCGCGCACAGGAATTGTTATATTCGGCTTCTCTTACTAATTCTCTTACTCCGAAATACTTTTTACAAAATGTTTCCAGATCTTTAGTTCATGGTTTGACCAAAGTTGACTTGACCAAATATCCTGAGCAATTTTCAGCTTTCAGAGATTTTATACCTCGTTATTATACAGCATCCGTGGTAGTTATTCAAGGAGTTAAACCTAACGAAACGCCTTTACTTACTACAGCCTGGACTATTTTAGGTTCTTCGCTGGGCTCTGTTAGCATTCCTTTATGGTTAAATTCCAATCAAATATTTCCCAAAGTTTTAACTGCTGATTCAAACAATTCGACACCAATGGATGAATGGGCCACAACAATAAAAAAGAAATTATTTCCCATACAAAAAGGAGAAGGATCTGATTATATTCATGTTCCTACTTTAGTATCGGTTTATCCTAAACTTATATCGATTGAAAATGAAATATTGGAACAATCGGGCGTGCTTCTTAATGAATGGAGAAATGAGGGTAAAATTAATACTAAAGAATTAATTAATTTTTACTCTTGGATTGATAAATACATCCATGATAAATATTATCCGTTAACACGATAAAAATCACTTTTTTTCAATCCGGCTGATTATTTTTTATTACACCTGTTTAAATTTTAAAAAATTTCATTGAAAAAGTTTCTGCAGGTGTATATTTTTTATTCTTTGGAATCTAATCGATTTATAAGCATAAATAAAGGATATTTTTTCGATTATGGCAAAAAACGTTAAATTTGCTTTCATATCGATATGAAAAATAAACCTACGCATTACGGATTATTATTGGCAGCAACTACTCTTATTTTATTTTTTGCTGTATATTTTTACTTTATAGGATTTAATTATTATATAATTAGTATTCAGGTTAATTTTTTTGTTCTTCCTGCTCTTTATACGTTAGCATCGATACTTTTGCTATATAAACTGACTAATTATGAAAAACTTTCTTTTCTAACGTGTTTACAATATTCATTTACGACGATGTTTATAGGAGGTACTCTTTCCTTCCTTTTTATAGCTTTATTTTTCAATTATATAGATCAAGATGCGCAACAACTTTTGCAAAATCAAGGATTAAATAAAATGTTGGAAAATCTTACTTCCGAATATGCATCCATTGAGCACCCAACAGAAGAAATTACGTTAAAATATAAGGAATACGTAAACAATATTCAAACAAGAATAATTGAAAAGGAATCTTTTTTCACGTTTAAAAATTCCTGCATTATTTTAAGTGTGCTATACTTTTTTTACTTTATAATATCCGTACTTTTGTCAATATTTTTTAGAACCAGAAAACCTAATGCAACTATCTATAGTCATTCCCCTGCTCAATGAAGCAGAATCATTGCAAGAATTATTGAATCGCATACAAGCCGTATGTGAAAAAGAAAACTATACTTATGAAATCATTTTCGTAGATGATGGTAGCACCGACTTATCCTGGAAAATCATTTCAGAATTCAGCCAACAATATGCGGAAGTAAAAGGTATTAAATTTGCTAAAAATTACGGAAAATCTCAAGCTTTAAATGCTGCTTTTAAAGTAGTGAAAGGAGAAGTAATCATAACTATGGATGCAGATTTACAAGATTTTCCAGAAGAAATTCCTGCACTTAGGAAAATGATTGTTGAAGATGGTTTTGACCTGGTTTCCGGTTGGAAGAAGAAAAGATACGACAATGTTCTAACAAAAAACCTTCCTTCTAAATTATTTAATAAAGCCGCTCAAATAACTTCAGGGGTCAAATTGCATGATTTTAATAATGGGTTAAAAGCTTATAGAAATGAAGTAGCTAAAGCCATCGACGTACACGGCGATATGCATCGTTACATACCTGTATTGGCGAAAAATGAGGGATTTACTAAAATAACTGAAAAGGAAGTACCTCATCAAGCGCGATTGTATGGAAAATCAAAATTTGGTGCCAATCGATTCGTACGCGGATTTTTAGATTTAATTACCGTTTGGTTTATGTCCACCTTTGGAACAAGACCTATGCATTTTTTTGGTTTTATTGGTACTTTAATGTTTATTATCGGTTTTATATCCTCCGCTTGGATAGGCATCAATAAATTAATAAAAGTATGGAAAAAAATTCCTGCTCAACTGGTTACTAATGATCCTTTGTTTTACATAGCTTTAACTATGATGATTTTAGGTACTTTGTTATTTATTGCCGGATTTTTAGGAGAATTAATCGTACAATTAAAACGAGGAAAAAAAGATGATTATACGGTTTCACAATATCTAAATATTAATTAACATGAAAAAATTAGTACATTATAGCATTTTATGTATACTATCTATCGTTTTACTTTCTTGTTCTCGTTCTATTAAAGGAGAAGGAGAAGTAACCACCAAGGAACTTAAAATTAGTCCCGTAAAAGAAATTTTAGCCAATGGCTCCTATAGATTGATCTATTTATATGACAGCAATAATCCGAGAATTGTAATAGAATCTTATAAGAACTTGATCGATAATTTAAAAATTGATGATTCCAACGGAAAACTAACTATCTCTGAAATCGATAACGTTAAAGATCCTGACCTCTATAATGTATATATTTACAATCCTCAGATCGAAACATTTGACATTCATGATCTTGTTAATGTTGACATAAACTCTCAATTACGAGTTTCAAAATTATCCATTAATTTAAATGATGTTTCTAAACTTATAGCCAACACAGTGATTACCGATGAATTAAATGTAAATGTGAGGGATGTTTCCAAGATAAATTTAAAAGGGACTAGTAATACATTACATTTAACTGCCAGTGATACAAGTGACTTTACTGCGCCGTTTTTAGAAGTATCTGAAGCAAATGTTGAGCTTTCCGATGTTGCCACTGCAGAAATAAATGTAAAAAGCAAATTGGTTGGAAGAATATCTGACAATACGAAAATAACAGTAATTGGTAATCCCGCTAAGAACATTCAACAAAAAGATCTCGCGGTTATCAATTTTAAATAATTATAAATTTAACATTATTATTATATGAATTCATTAGAAATTGCAAAAACATGGTTACAACCTCCTTTTGATGAAGAAACTCAAAAGGCTGTACAAAACTTAATTAATTCTAATCCAAAAGAATTGGATGATGCTTTTTATAAAAACCTCGAATTTGGAACGGGAGGAATGCGTGGAATTATGGGTATAGGTACAAATCGGTTGAATAAATATACCTATGGTCAAGCAACCCAAGGTTTGGCTAACTACCTGCATCAGCAATTTCCTGATAAAAAAATTACAGTAGCCATAGCTTTTGACGTGAGACATAACAGCGACACGTTTGCTAAATTGGTAGCTGATGTTCTTACTGCCAATGGTATATATGTTTACTTATATAAAGAATTTCGTCCCACACCGGAACTGTCCTTCACCGTACGTAATTTAAAATGCGATGCAGGGATTGTATTGACAGCTTCTCATAATCCACCGGAATATAACGGTTATAAAGTATATTGGAATGATGGAGCTCAAATTGTTCCTCCTCATGATTCTGCTATTATAAAAGAAGTTCGTTCGGTTGATTTTGCCGATATTAAATTTGACGGTGATGATTCCAAAATTACCTATTTAGGGGAAGAAGAAGATAAAAAATTTATCCATGCCGCGGTTGAAAATACTTCCTATTTAAAAGGTAAAAAAGACTTAAAAATTGTTTATACTTCCTTACACGGAACTTCCATAAAAATATTGCCTGATGCTTTGGCCGAAGCAGGTTTTGAAAATGTATTTATTGTACCGGAACAAAAAAATCCCGATGGAGATTTTCCTACTGTAAAATCCCCAAATCCGGAAGAACCGGAAGCTTTATCGTTAGCTTTAAAATATGCCGAAGAACAAAATGCTGATATCGTATTCGGTACCGACCCCGATGCAGACCGTTTAGGAGTAGCCGTACGCGGTTTAGACGGTAAATTAGTACTTTTAAACGGGAATCAAACCAACACGGTTATTACTGACTATATTTTAGGAAAATGGAAAAAAAACGGTAAAATAGACGGTAAACAATTTATCGGTTCAACTATTGTTACTTCTGACATATTTTTTCCTTTAGCTAAATATTATGGGGTAGAATGTAAAGTTGGTTTAACCGGTTTTAAATGGATTGCCGATTTGATTAGAAAAGCTGAAGGTAAAGAAAAATTTATTTGCGGCGGTGAGGAAAGTTTCGGTTTTATGCCAAGTGACTATGTTCGCGATAAAGATTCCATTTCATCAATTTTAGTTGCTTGTGAAGCGGCTCAGGAAGCTAAAAATGAAGGTAAAACTTTATTTGATAAATTGATTGAAATATACACCAAAGTAGGATACTATTATGAAGAATTGGTTTCAATCGTTAAAAAAGGTAAAGATGGAGCAGAACAAATCGCGAAAATGATGGAAGAATTTAGAAGTAATCCTCCTAAAGAATTAGTAGGTGAGAAAATTGTTAAACTAGATGATTACCAATCTTCCACTTCTTTAAATTTGATTACGGGTGAAAAAACACCAATTGATATTCCCAAATCAAATGTATTAATATTCTACACAGATAAAGGAACTAAATTAGCTTGTAGACCTTCAGGAACTGAACCGAAAATTAAATTCTATTTCTCCGTGCAAGATACGTTATCTTCTAAAGATGAATTTGAAAGCAAATTGAGCCATGCTCAAAATAAAATTCAAAAAATTAAAGAATTTTTAGAAAAATAAAAAATCTAAATAAAAATTCCGATAAGTATTTATCGGAATTTTTTTTGCATTTATATTTTTGATTAAAACGTTTTAAAATAAACCTTCTACAGAAAAATATCTTTCTCCGGTATCGTAATTGAATGTTAAAATTTTAGCATTTGAAGGAAGATTCAATTCTTGTATTTTTTTAGAAACAGCAGCCAAAGAAGCTCCGGTGGATATACCACCTAAAATTCCTTCTTTTTTAGCTAAAAGCTTTGCATAATTAAATGCTTCATCTTTTGTAATTTGTATGGAACCGTCAAGAATTTTTGTATCTAAAGTTTCCGGTATAAATCCTGCACCAATTCCTTGAATTGCATGAGGTCCGGGATTTCCTCCTGCAATAACAGGAGATTCAGTAGGTTCTACTGCAAAGATTTTTACAGAAGGAAATTTTTGTTTTAATACTTCGCCTACTCCGGTAATATGTCCTCCGGTTCCCACTCCGGTAATTAGAACATCTATTCCATCCGGAAAATCCTGAACAATTTCTTTAGCGGTTGTTTGTGCATGTATTTTAGGATTGGCTTGATTTTTAAATTGCTGAGGAACAAATGAATTTGGTGTATTTTTTTGTAACTCTTCCGCTTTTTCAATAGCTCCTTTCATTCCTTTTTCTCTGGGAGTCAATACCAATTCAGCTCCATAAGCGGCTGCAAGTCTTCTGCGTTCAATTGACATGGATTCCGGCATAACTAATATAACCTTATACCTTTTAACCGTTCCCACCCATGCTAATCCCACTCCTGTATTTCCCGAAGTCGGTTCTATAATGGTTCCACCGGGTTTAAGAATTCCTCTTTTTTCAGCATCTTCTATCATTGCTAAAGCAATTCTGTCCTTGATACTTCCTCCGGGGTTTTGTTTTTCTAGTTTAATGTATACTTCATGATCGGGAAATATTTTGGGTAATCTCACATGGGGAGTATTTCCTATGGCTTCTAAAATACTATTTATTTTCATGACGATTTGCTTTTAAATTTTATGGTTATTATAAGTTTTAAATTACGTAATTAATAGGTTCTTTGAAATCCTTCACGGTTTTAATTTTCATTTCTGAAGAATAATACACCAATGTGTAAGGAAGTATGGATTTTGTTATCCATACATTACCTCCAATAATTGAATCATGACCTATAACTGTATCTCCCCCTAAAATGGTAGCTCCTGCATAAATCACTACATTATCTTCAACGGTAGGATGTCTTTTAACTTTAGACAGATTCTTGGTTACATACAAAGCTCCTAAAGTTACTCCCTGATATATTTTAACGTTGTTTCCGATAATGGTTGTTTCTCCAATGACTGTTCCCGTACCGTGATCTAAAAAAAAACTTTCTCCTATTTGTGCTCCGGGATGTATGTCTATACCTACTTTGGCATGTGCATATTCAGAAAAAATACGAGGTATTATAGGAACCTCCAACCTATGAAATTCATGGGCAATACGATAAGCTGCCAACGCAAAAAAACCGGGATATGCCAATACTACTTCTTCCAATGAATCTGCTGCCGGATCATTCTTATAAAAGGCATTTGCATCCTTATATAGTGCTTCCTGAATCGAAGGAATTTTATCAAAAAAAGTATTTACTATTGATTCTGCAGCCTTAGTATTGATAATTTTAGAAATATTTTCCAATAAGATATTATAAACGGATGTAAGTTCTTGCTCTATTTTACGTCGATTTTTTCTCTCACATACCGGAAACATTTTGGAAAATAGTATTTTTACTACCTGTTCTAATTCTTTTTTATTTATAGGCAAACAGATTGGATGAAGTTCTAATCGATCAATAAGTTCATTTATTTTTTTTTTCATGACTATTTTTGGATTATAGTTGATTTATGAAAGAGAACCTTAAATAAATCTTTGCTATCCTATTATTGCGATAAACAAATCTATAAAAATATTTTAAAACCTATTTTATTTTTTTTATAATATTTAATTATTGTCAAATAGTAGACCAATATATTTTATAAATAAAATATAAAATAAGATTTAATGTATAAATATTTATTATTTTATGTTTAAATATTATTTTCTTTACATTTTAATATCTTTCAATTAAAACTTTATCTAAAATAAAAAAGGCCTTTTTCAATTGAAATAGGCCTTTTTATTTAAAAGATATTGGTATCTTATTTTAATAAGTCTTTCATTTTTTGTTGTTCTTCTCCTGCTAAATATTCATCAACAAGAATCTTTCCGCTGTGTTCATCCAAAATAATTTTTTTTCTGGAAGCAATTTCAACTTGTTTTTGAGGAGGAACGGTAAAGAATGATCCTACCACAGCACCACGATCAATGCTGGTTATAGCTAAACCATTTTTAGAACTTTTTCTAATACGACGATAGCTATTTAATAATCTTTCGTCAATTTTAGAAGCAAATTCTTCCGATTTTTCCAATAAGAAATTTTCTTCTTTTTCAGTTTCTTTTATCAAATTGGACAATTCGGAATTTTTAAATTTAAGATGTTCTTGGAAATTAGATAATTTGGTACGTTGTTCTTCTATCTGAGTTTTTTTAAACTCAATTTTAGCATTAATTTCTTTTATTTTTTTATTTTGTAATTGAATTTCCAATTCTTGATACTCAATTTCTTTTGTTAATGCTTCAAATTCACGATTGTTACGTACATTATCTTGCTGTACTTTATATTTTTTTATTTGAGCTTCTGAATTTTTGTTTAATTCATTTTTTACTTTAATCTCATTATTCAGATGAACTACTTCATCTTCCATTTTCCCTATTCGTTTCTCCAATCCGGCTATATCGTTTTCTAAATCTTCCACTTCAATAGGTAATTCTCCTCTTAAGTTTCTCAATTCATCCAGGCGGGAATCTATGATTTGTAAATCATATAATGCTCTCAACTTTTCTTCAACAGTAGTATTATCTGCTTTTTTCTTTATCATAGGGTTGATTATAATTATTTTTTGGAATTTATGTTTATATCTTATTAAAGTTTACAAAGTTACTAAATTTTATAATATGTTTCAATAGCATGAGGTATTTGCTTAACGAACATTCATCGTTTAGTTAAATTATTAATTTATTATTTAATATAGTTACTTTATATTAAAAATATGCTTAAGGAAAAATAATAATCTTTTAACTTCTATTATTTACAGTATAGTTGATTAATCCTGTAATACCATATTTTATGATTGATCTAAATTAATTGTCACAATTTTATAAAAAAGGAGTTTTAAAACTCAACTATTATTTAAAGTAATAGTTTATCGGATTTGTATTTATTTCAGAGAGTGAAATATCGATATTATTTAGTTTTTCACGTAAATAATTATGCAATAAATTTTTAGTGAACTGCTCGCTTTCATAATGTCCGATATCTGCCAGAAGAATTTTTCCTTCTGCTTGGAAAAACTCATGATATTTTATATCTGCCGTCACAAAAACATCTGCTCCGGCATTTAACGCGTTTTTTATTGCAAAGCTACCTGCTCCCCCTAGAACTGCTACCTTTTTGACTTGTTTATTTTTTAAATTGGTATGGCGAATACATGAGGTAGGCAAATTTTCTTTAAGAAATGATAAGAATTGTTCTTGAGATAATGAGGTTTCCAATTCTCCTATCCTACCCATACCTAATTCTTGATTTACATTATCTAAAGTGAAAATTTCATAAGCAATTTCTTCGTAAGGATGAGATCTTCGTAATGCTTCTAAAACGGTTGCTTGTTTAAAATCCTCAAATATTACACTAATCAATACCTCTTGTACTTCTTCAATTACGTTTTTTTTGCCAATAAAAGGATTAGAATTTTCTGTTGGTAAAAATGTGCCGGTTCCTTCAACTCTAAAACTGCAATTTTTATAATTCCCTACTTCTCCTGCCCCGGCTTTAAATAATGCATGTTGTACTTGGGTAAAATGCGTCAAAGGAACAAATGTTTGCAGCTTTTTAATGCTTCTAATTTTAGGAATTAACGGTTTACTGTTTTTAATATGCAAACGCTTACATATTTCATAATTAACACCTTCTTTAGCTATATCTAAATTCGTATGAATGGCATAGATTGCTATATCATTTTTGATGGCTTTAATAACTGCTTTTTCAACGTAATTTTTACCGGTAATTGATTTCATACCCGAAAAAATTATGGGATGAAAGGTAACAATCATATTGCAATTTTTTTGAATTGCTTCGTCTACTACTTCATCTAAACAATCCAGGGTTATTAAAATGCTTGATATTTCAGCTTGAAGGTCTCCAACTAATAAACCAACATTATCAAAGTTTTCTGCATTGGACTCAGGCGCCAGTTGTTTTAAAAGTTCTGCAACATCTGCTACTTTCATATTTTAAATAATTTTTCTTATCAAAGATAAGATAAGAAATAAAATAAGCCAAGAATTTAAGCAATAAAAAAACTGTCAGTTTAACTGACAGTTTTTTGTATTGTATTTACTTTTTACAAATTATATTATTCTTCTGCAGCAACTCCATCGGAAACTACATCAAAGGAATAGTCATATTCAACGGTTCTGTGTAAACGAATTTTTGCTGTATATTTTCCTAGTCTTTTAATAGTATTTCCAGGAATTTTAATGTATTTTTTATCTACATTAACTCCGGCTTTTGCTAATGCTTCTGCTAAGTCTGAATTATTAATAGAACCGAACAATTTATCTCCGGCACCTACTTTTGCAGGAATAGAAACTACTACTTCTTTTAATTTTGCAACGATATCGTTAGCTGCTTTAACTTGAGCTGCTTCTTCTGCTTCTCTTTCTTTTAAAGTAGCTTCTAATGCTGCTTTATTTTTAGGAGTTGCTAATAAGGCAAATCCTTTAGGTATTAAAAAGTTACGAGCATAACCCGGTTTTACGCTAACCACGTCAAACTCTAGTCCTAAATTTTCAACGTCTTGTTTAAGAATTACTTCCATGATCTCTTTTTTTCTTTAAATTAAGGTTTTAATTGATCTCCAACATATGGCAATAATGCTAAATGTCTTGCTCTTTTAATTGCTTGAGATACTTTTCTTTGAAATTTTAAAGATGTTCCGGTAAGTCTTCTTGGAAGGATTTTACCTTGCTCATTTACAAATTTCAATAAGAAATCAGGATCTTTATAATCAACGTATTTTATACCGTATTTTTTAAAACGGCAATATTTTTTTTCTGTCTTAGTCTCAATATCTAATTGACTTAAGAATTTTACTTCACTGACATTTCCTCCTGCTGCCTGTTTTGCTAATTCATCAATTGCCATGTCTTATTTTTTTAATGATTTAACTTTTTCTTCTCTTTTTCTAGCCCATTCTACCCCGTGCTTGTCTAATTTCACAGTTAAGAATCTTAGTACTCTTTCATCTCTCTTGAATGCTAATTCTAATGTATTAACAATTTCTCCGGGAGCTTGAAACTCAATCAGATTGTAAAATCCATTTCTTTTAAGTTGAATTGGATATGCTAATTTTTTTAATCCCCAATTTTCCTGGTTTACAATAGTTGCATTGTTTTCTTTGAGTAAAGCCTCAAATGATTTAACTGCTTCCTCTACCTGAGAATCAGACAGAACGGGAGTTAAAATGAAAACAGTTTCGTAATGATTCATAGATCAAAATTTTTTAATTATTTTTTTCGAAGTGCAAATATATAGATTTTTATTGGTTTTGCAAAATGAAATCTACATATACATATATAGATTGATTGAAAAAAATGATACCTATTAGAGTTAGCTAATTATATTTTCTCAAATGGTTAATTAAACCATATTCAACCTTCTTACTCTATATATAAATAAATTGCCTCTTTAATAAGTTCTTTTTCCACAGAAATATCATAAACTGCTTGTCCTATTTTTTCCAACAAAACAAATTTAATTTCCCGATTCACATTTTTTTTATCGTTTTGCATGAATGAAAAAATATCATCAAAATAGTCTTTCTTCAGATTTAATTTAGGATACAAGGAGGAAATATATAGCTTAATCTCTTCATATTCGGGATAAGAAAGAAAGCCTTTTTTCATGGAAATATAACTTTCTACAATCATTCCCATGGCTACCCCTTCTCCATGCAAAATAGGGGTGTTATTTTCTAAAAAGAAACTTTCTACTGCATGACCTACGGTATGACCAAAATTTAATATTTTCCTTAATCCTGATTCGGTAAAATCATTTGAAACTACTTTCTTTTTTATTTCAATACTGGATTTTATCAATGGTTCTAAATAATCCGGATTACGATCATCTAAGCGAATTATTTCTTCCCAGTATTTTTTATCTGCAATTAGTCCGTGCTTAATAATTTCTGCAAAACCGCTTAAAATTTGCTCGGTAGGAAGCGTAGTAAGGAAACCAACATCTACGTGGACTAATTGAGGTAAAACAAAGTTACCAATTTGATTTTTATGACTGCCTAAATCAACGCCCGTTTTTCCTCCAATGGAGGCATCCACCATTGCTAAAAGTGTGGTTGGAATATTTATGAAAGGAATTCCTCTCTTGTAACAGTTTGCTACAAATCCTCCCATATCCGTAAGTACTCCCCCTCCAACATTTATCAGTAAGGCTTTTCTATCTATTTTGAGTTCTGTTAAAGCCTCCCATAAATTTATACATATATATAAATTTTTATTATGTTCTCCTGAATCAATTTCCAAAATTTCAATTTCAGCAGAACTTTCAATTTCAGTAATAATTTTCGGGTAGCATAGCTCATGCGTATTTTCATCCACCAAAAAAACTATTTTGGAAGGTTGATAGCTTTGAATATACTTATTGATTTCTTTGATTCCTTCAACTCCGTAATATATAGGATTTATAAAATTCATAACTCGTTATGATTGGCTTATTAGTTAGTCATTTCTTCGATTATTTCCTAAAAATATCATGACAAAATAAATTAATTGAGCTAAAGACCCGGCAGCTGATACTAAATAAGTTCTTGCTGCCCATTTCAAAGCATCTTTACATTCATCATATTCACCGGGTTGAACGACATGATTATTTTCTAACCACTTTAATGCTCTGTTACTGGCATCATATTCTACCGGTAAGGTGATAAATGCAAAAAGGGTAGTTATGGCAAATAAACCTATTCCAACTCCTAATACAATCGTATTTCCGGAAAACACCATAATAGCTAACCCTGCTAATAATACCCATTGTAGAAATTTAGAACTAATACTTACTATGGGAACTAGTTGGGAACGTAATTGTAACATGGAATATCCAACGGCATGCTGTACGGCATGTCCGCATTCATGAGCAGCCACCGCTGCTGAGGCTGTAGACCGCTGGTTATAAACACCTTCAGATAAATTGACGGTTTTATTTACCGGATTGTAATGATCTGTTAACATTCCGGGAGTTGATGTAACTTTAACATCGGTTATTCCATTATCTCGTAACATCTTTTCTGCAATTTCTTTTCCGCTCAACCCATTGGATAACCTTGTTTTGGAGTATTTTTCAAATTTTGATTTTAATTGTCCTTGAACAATCGTACTTACTATGAAAATAATTGCTGTTATTAATAAATAAATGGGATCGTTTACCATAATTGTTTAAATTCTTTATAGACTTATTATTCTTGTAAATTTTAAAATTAATTTATACTAAGTATATTTGCTAAAATTATAACTTTTTAGTTGTAAAACCAAAAAGACTTGTAAATCTAACAGTACATGAACAAAATTAGTATTAACGAGGTTATCACGAAATCAGATTTAAAAAATTTTGTAACATTTCCAACTAAACTCTATAAGAATAATCCTTATTATGTACCGGCGCTAATTTCTGAAGAAATGGCAATTTTCGACGAAACTAAAAATCCTGTTTTTGAATTTTCAACATGTAAAAAATTTCTTGCCTACAGGGATAATGAAATCGTTGGAAGAATTGCTTTGATTATCAATAAAAATGAGGAAAAATTTTCCGGTATAAAGAAACTACGATTCGGTTGGTTTGATGTTATAGATGATCTTGAAGTTACCAAAAGACTTTTAGATAAAGCTTATGAAATGGCTGAGGAAAAGGGTATTCAACGAGTTGAAGGACCGGTTGGTTTTACTAATCTTGATAAGGCGGGATTTTTAAGTAAAGGATATGATAAATTAGCAACTATGATTGGTATTTATAATTTTCCTTATTATCATGATCATTTTAAAAAATTAGGTTTTACTGAAGCTAATGAATGGGTTGAATTTTACATTGAAGTTGTTAAAGAATTACCGGATAAAGTTATTCGGTTCTCCGACTTATTAAAGCAAAAATATAAATTAAAATCTTTACAGTTTAAAACGAAAGATGAATTAATTGAGCGAGCGGATGAAATTTTTAAATTGTTAGAAGATACCTACAAGGTTTTACCCACTTATGTTCCCTTTTCAGATAAGCAAATACAATATTATAAGGAAAAATACATTCCATTTATAAATAAGGATTATGTCATCTGTATTGCAGATGAAAGTAATAATTTAGTGGGTTTTGCCATAACCATGCCTTCCTATTCCGTAGCCTTACAAAAAGCGAAAGGAAAATTATTTCCATTCGGATGGTATCATTTACTAAGAGCTTCCAAAAATAATGAATGGGCTAATTTTTATTTGATAGGCATCCATCCCGATTATCAAAAGAAAGGAATTACTGCCATTGTTTTGAAAGAATTCTTTGATTTGTTTAACAATAAAGGTGTTAAATATTTGGAAACTAATCCTGAATTAGCAGATAATAAAAGTATTCAATTATTATGGAAGGATTATAATCCTATCAATCATAAAAGAAGGAAAACATACTATAAGGAAATATAATATTTTTGTCTTAATTTGAAATTTTACCAAAGGTAATTCTGAATTATAATAATTATGAAAGATTATTAACGTTTACGGATCAATTAAGCTCGTAATATATCTTTATTTTTTTTGGGATAAATAGTTTTCGGAATATATTCTGATACAAAATATTAATATAGTAGATGAGATTATAAAATAAAAAAACAGTTCGAAACGTACGCTTCGAACTGTAAATTATACTTAAAAATATTTGACAATTATTCTGCCTTAATATCATTTACAATACTGGCATGTAGAAATTCTCTGTTCATTCTGGCTATATTTTCAAGAGAAATTCCTTTAGGACACTCAACCTCACAAGCACCTGTATTGGTACAGTTACCAAATCCTTCTTCATCCATTTTTCTAACCATATTTAATACCCTGCGGGTAGCTTCTATTTTACCTTGAGGTAATAATGCATATTGAGAAACTTTAGCAGAAACAAACAACATGGCTGATCCATTTTTACAAGTAGCCACACAAGCTCCACAACCAATGCAAGCGGCTGCAGCAAATGCTTTATCTGCTTTTTCTTTTTCAATTGGTATCGCATTGGCATCAATTGTATTTCCTGAAGTATTCACAGAAACAAATCCTCCGGCATGTTGAATTCTGTCAAATGCAGTTCTATCAACAATTAGATCCTTAATTACAGGAAAAGCTGCTGATCTCCAAGGTTCAATAACAATAGTTTCTCCATCATTAAACATTCTCATGTGTAATTGACAAGTGGTTATTCCTCGATCCGGACCATGAGCCCTTCCATTTATATATAGTGAACACATTCCGCATATTCCTTCACGACAATCATGATCGAATGCAACGGGTTCTTTATCTTGTTCTACTAATTGCTCATTTAGCATATCTAACATTTCTAAAAATGAACTTTCAGTAGATACTCCTTCTAATTTATATTCTTCAAATTTTCCTTTTTGTCCCCTACCTGCTTGTTTCCAAACTTTTAGTGTTAGGTTTAATAATTTTCCTGCCATTTTTTTATTTTTATTTACAGGTTATTTATAATTTCTTGCTGCTATTTTAATGTATTTGTAATTTAGATCTTCCTTATGCAGAATTTCTTTATTTAAATCTTCACCATTATACTCCCAAACGGCTACATAAGAATATTCTTCATCATTACGCAGCGTTTCACCGTCTTCTGTTTGGTATTCAATTCGGAAATGTCCTCCGCATGATTCATTTCTATTTAATGCATCCATGGCCATCAATTGACCTAATTCTAGGAAATCTGCCACTCTACCCGCTTTTTCAAGTTCCATATTAATTGTATTATCGGAACCCGGTACTTTAACATCTCTCCAAAATTCTTTTCTGATTTCTTCTATTTCAGAGATTGCTTCTTTCAATCCTTTTTCATCCCGAGCCATACCTACTTTGTTCCACATGACACGACCTAATTTTTTATGAAAATAATCAACGGTTTTAGTTCCTTTATTGGTTAGAAAATGTTGAATTCGATCTTTGACTTGTTTTTCAGCTTCTACGAATTCAGGTAAGTCTGTTGATATCGGTCCGGTACGTATATCATCGGCTAAATAGTCAGCAATAGTGTACGGCAAAACAAAATACCCATCGGCTAACCCTTGCATTAAGGCTGACGCTCCTAAGCGGTTAGCTCCATGATCAGAGAAATTAGCTTCACCCGTTACAAAACAACCCGGAATGGTACTCATTAGGTTATAATCAACCCAAATTCCTCCCATAGTATAGTGCACTGCAGGATATATTTTCATTGGAGTTTCGTATGGATTATCACCCGTAATTTTTTCATACATGGTAAATAAGTTTCCATATTTTTCTTCAACTACTTTTTTTCCTAATTTAATAATTTCTTCTTGTGATGGATTGTGAATATCCAGCTCATTTGCTTTTTCTTTACCGTATTTTACAAAAGATGAAGAAAAATCCAAATAAACTCCTTCTCCGGTAGCATTATTTTCGATTCCGTATCCTGCATCACATCGTTCTTTTGCCGCACGTGAAGCCACATCTCTTGGAACTAAATTTCCAAATGCCGGATATCTTCTTTCCAAATAGTAATCCCTGTCTTCTTCAGCTATCTCTGTTGGTTTCAATTTTCCTGCACGTATAGCTTGTGAATCTTCAATTTTTTTAGGTACCCAAATTCTTCCGTCATTTCTTAAAGATTCTGACATTAGGGTTAATTTAGATTGTTGATCACCATGTACCGGAATACAAGTCGGGTGAATTTGTGTAAAACAAGGATTACCAAAGGCTGCCCCTTTTTTATGTATTTTCCAAACTGCTGTTCCATTGGATCCCATGGCGTTGGTTGATAAGAAAAATACATTTCCGTATCCTCCCGATCCAATAACAACCGCGTGAGCAGAGTGTCTTTGTATTTCTCCGGTAACCAGATCTCTGGCTATTATTCCACGAGCTTTTCCATCAACCACAACCAGATCGAGCATTTCATGTCTATTAAACATTTGTAAACGCCCTTTACCTATTTGTCTGTTCATTGCGGAATAAGCGCCTAATAATAGTTGCTGTCCGGTTTGTCCTGCTGCATAAAAGGTTCTTTGTACCTGTGTACCCCCGAATGATCGGTTATCTAATAGTCCTCCGTATTCTCGTGCAAAAGGTACTCCTTGTGCCACACACTGGTCTATGATTGAATTGGAAACTTCAGCTAGTCTGTATACGTTTGCTTCTCTCGCTCTGTAATCTCCTCCTTTAATTGTATCATAAAATAATCTGTAAACGCTGTCGCCATCATTTTGATAATTTTTAGCTGCATTGATCCCTCCTTGAGCTGCAATGGAGTGCGCACGTCGCGGGGAATCTTGATAACAGAAAGCTTTTACATTATACCCCATCTCTGCTAACGATGCTGCTGCTGCACCTCCCGCTAATCCTGTACCTATTACAATTATATCTATTTTTCCTCGGTTATTGGGCGCAACCAAACGCATATGATCTTTATGATTTTTCCATTTTTCATGGATATCTCCTTCCGGTATTTTTGATTCTAATTTTATACCCATAATAGTATTTTCTTAAAATAATTTAAATTAAACCATTGCCTTTGAAGTAAAAATAAATTGCAATTGCGGCAAATCCAACTGCGATAAATATAAAATATGCTTTTCCCAGTATTTTAATAACAGGAGTATAAATTTTATGATTAAATCCTACTGACTGGAAAGAAGATGCAAATCCGTGACTTAAATGCAATCCTAAAAATATAAAAGCCAAGACGTATATTAAGGTATATACCGGACTTTTAAATAATTCTGTCACTAATAAATAATCATCTCCTACCGTACCGAATTTAATGGGAACAAAATAATTATAAAGGTGTAATAATAAAAATATTAAAATTAACAACCCTGTATAAATCATAGTTCTTGAATTAAAAGGAGTGTTTGCTGAAAACTGATTTACGGCATAACGTTCTTTTCCTCTTGCTTTTTGATTTCTGGAGGTTAATATAATTCCTAAGAAGATGTGATAGATAAAGCCAAAAGCCAGTACATATTGCATGATCTGGATTAAGGGATTAGTTGCCATAAAATGTGACGCCTGATTAAAAATCACTTCTTCTTTAGGCAATAATTTTCCTTCATTATCTGTATTACCTGCAAATAGAGTTAAATTTATTCCTAAATGCACCAGTAAAAAAATCATGAGAAAAAAGCCTGTTAAAGCCATCATAAACTTTCTTCCTATGGAGGAAGAGTAAAATCTTGTCATAATACTTTAATGTTTAATTTTGGAATACAAATTTAAAAAACGTCTAACCCTGTGTGTTATGACTTATATCACCTTTCGTTCTTTTAGAATGCATCTAAATAATTTATTTCATCCGTATATAATTGTATATAAAAACAAAAAAACTATCTCTTTTAGAAAGAGATAGTTTTACTATTATTGTAAATAATTATAAAATTATTGTGGCAATCTGAATGCTACGGGTACTCTAAAATAAGATCTTACCGGTTGATTATTTACTTTGGCCGGAGTCCACATTTTACTGGTTTTCTTAATAGCTGCAATAGCTACTTCATCTAACCCGTCACCCAATTTTTTACCGGCAACCTGAACATCGGTTACGCTACCGTCTTTTTCTACCACGAAACGTACGGTTATTTTACCTTCAGTTCCATTATCTATTGCTCGATCTGTATATTCCATATAACGGGCAATAAATTTACTTACTTCTTTCAATCCTCCTCCTTTAAATTCGGCTTCTTGATCTACTTGAGTAAATACTTTGTTAGGATCTGCTGGAGGGATTGGCGGTGGTGGTGCCGGAGGTACATCATTTTTAGGTCCATGAGATATGGCTGCATCTGTTGTATTTTTTCCCTCTTTATCTTCTAATCCAATTGCCTTGTCTTTGGTATCTTGAACTTTAGGAACGGTTTCTTCTTTAACCACAACCTTTTTAGGTTCAGGGATAACCATTTTTACTTGAGCCACTTCATCTTGCTGTACGGGTGGTGGCGGTGGCGGTTCATCTTTAGGTTCAAAGATTTCTTCTTTTTCCTCTTCAGGAGTTTGTATATCCGTTAATTCAATATTTACCGCCTTTTGTACTTCTCCGCTGTTAGCTTGCCATCTGTTATAAAAATATAATAACAAAACGAATGCAATAAAGATAGCCGTTCCTATAATAAATGCTCTTGTCAGATATTTTCTTTCTGTATTTCTTATCCAATAGGCTCCATAGTCTTTATTTTTATGTTCAAAAACTATGTCGTCTAAGGACTTCATATTATTTTCTGCCATTCTTTTAATTTTTCGTTAGTTATTAACTTTTTCTTTATATACTGCTTTTTCTTTTGAAGAAAGCTCTTTAATTCCGTATCGATCAGAATTAGTAATTTCCATTTCATCTAATATATCCACCAAGTTCTTATAACTTGAATCATCGGTAGGTTTTATAATTACAGTGAATTTATTTTGATCTGCTTGTTTCTGAGCTCGTAATATTTCTTTACGTATTCCTTCTTTTGAATAATCGGATTCCATCAGAGTGGAAGCATTTAAATCCTGTTGTTCCTGTTGATGCCAATATATTTTATCGTCTTTTCCTAAAATTATAGTTAACGAATTCTTTGTTTTAATTTCAGGAATATTAGAAGGGGGGATTTCAACCTTGGGTGGCATGTTTAAATGCATGATATTCGGTTTACTGAATGTGGTTGTAAACATGAAAAATGTAATTAAAAGGAAACCTAAATCACACATCGGTGCCATATCCACATTAAGGTTCATTTTTTTAGCCCTTACCTTTCCATCCCCTTTTCCACTATTACTTGTATCTACGCCTGCTGACATATTTTTCTTTTTCGTTAATGGGTTAATTTAATTACATTATTCCGGTTTACTTTCGGCTGAAGTAATTAATTGAAATTTATTCATATTCTTCTCCTGTAATCTAGATAAAAGATTTTTAAATACAGGATATTGCGTATTAACATCACCTTTGATCCCTAAGTCTAATGAATCGCCATTTTTCTTAGCTATTTCTCTAGCTTCAAAAACCCAATCGGTAATTTCAGGTTTTGCACTGTCTGCCGGTATTCCCTGAACTTTTACAGATTCTCTTTGTCCTTCCGGAATATTTAAATATTGCTTAAGACCGGTTATTGATACCCCGAAATCCGTTAATTTTTTAAATTCGCTTTTTTCTCTATCCGTAAAATTGATGCCATACTTCTTTCCCATTGCATCGAGCAATTGAACTTTGTATTTTTCCTCATCCATTGAGAAATAGTATTTTCCATCTGAAGTTATAGATATCTTCATCATTCCATGATCTCTGACTTTAATTTGAGATATAGATGAAGGCGGATCAATGGTTACCGTTTCTTTAGGCTTAAATTGTGTTGTCAAGATAAAGAACGTTAACAGCAACCACGCCAAATCACTCATTGGCGTCATATCTATGTGTATCCCGTGTCTTTTTGGTTTAACTCTTGCCATATTATTTTTTAAGTTTTTAAAATAATTTTTAATCTTATCTTTTTAATTTTCTTTACTCTTTAAAGAAAATTAGAAACTTAATTAATGGTGAGCAGAAAAAGACTGTTGAATACTTAAACCTATTTCATCAATTTTGAAAGTTAAAGTATCTATTCTTGATGTAAAATAGTTATAAGCAATTATAGCAAGTGCTGAAGTACCAATACCTAATGCCGTGTTTACTAAGGCTTCAGATATACCTACTGATAAAGCAGCGGCATCCGGAGACCCACCTCCTTCACCTAATGCAAAGAATGCTTTGATCATACCGATTACGGTTCCCATTAAGGCAACTAATGTACCGATTGATGCTATTGTTGCTAAAATAGTCATATTTTTCTCAAGCATTGGCATTTCCAATGAGGTAGCTTCTTCTAATGTTTTGTTTAATGAAACTAATTTTTGTTCTTTATCTAAAGTTGTATCATTAGCTAATGCTCTATATGAAATTAACCCTTCTTTTACTACATTTCCTATAGAACCTTTTTGTTTATCACATAATGAAATGGCATTATTGATATCGTTTTTATCTAATAATACACGGATATCATTTACAAATTTTGTTAAGCTGTCTGTTCCTTCCGCTTTTCCAATGATAAAAAATCTTTCAATTGAAAATACGATAACCATAAGTAAAAAGGAAATCAAAAAAGGAACAATCACACCCCCTTTATGGATAATACCCATAAATGTTTTAGGGTCGCTATCGGTAGTATCACCTTTAAAATTTGAAGGTGCACCTAGTACAAAGTGATAAATGCATTCTCCTATAGCTATTAAAATAATGATCGTAATAAAAGGATTTAATCCTCCTACTCTAGTCTTTGAATTTGTTTGGGTTAATTGTTGTTTTTCCATCTGATATATAAATTAATTTTTTAACTATTCGTAAAAATATCACGTAAAATAAATACAAAAAAATTAACTAAGCAATAATTTTTATCTAAGTTTTACTAGATATTATTAACATTCCTCCTTCATTAATCGAACTATATTTATTTTAAGAATATTGATTTCACAAAAAATCTTAGCAGCCGTTCTTAGTTATATATTATTTTAATAATAAATTCATATTCTAACTGCTTTTGGCACTAATATTTCATAATCTCCGTTATATCTCATTATTTCTCTTACAATGCTTGAACTTATGAAAGATTTTCCGGATGATGTTAAAAAGAATACGGTTTCTACAGATTTTTTTGCCAATGTTCGATTGGTATGTGCTATTGCTTTTTCAAACTCAAAATCTGCTGGATTTCTAAGACCTCTAATAATATAAGGAGCTTTTCTTTTTGCACAATAATCAATCGTAAGCCCATCAAAAGAGTCAACTTCTACATTAGGAAATATTTTAACTGTCTCACGTATCCATTCCATTCTTTTTTCTAAGGGAAACATATATTGTTTATTGGAATTATTTCCTATGGCAACAATAATTTTATCAAATAATGGGACAGCTCTTTCAATTATATTTGAATGTCCTAAGGTAATTGGATCAAAAGAACCAGGAAATACTGCTACTCTTTCCATGTTTATTTATTTTCAAATCTTTGTAATGCAATTGAAATTTCGTTGTCTAATAATTCCGAAAAATCCAACCCTGCTTGTTTAACTTGTTGTGGAAATATACTGGCCGGTGAGCATCCGGGAGTTGTATTAATTTCTAAGAAATAGGGATTTCCATTAACTATTATGAAATCTAATCTTGAAAACCCGGTCATATCTAAAGATCTGTAAATATGGGCCGCAGCCTCTCTTATTCGTTTATCTTCTTCTTCTGAAATAGGAGCGGGAGTTATTTCTTCTGATGCTCCCAAATATTTGGCTTCGTAATCAAAAAATTCATTTTTTGAAATTATTTCGGTTGTATTTACTACAACCACTTCTCCTTGATTTTTAAATACTCCTACTTGAACTTCTCTACCTTCTAAATAACTTTCTATCAATACGGCTTTATCTTCTTTAAATGCAAAATTTAAGGCTGTTAAAAAATCTTCCTTTTTTTTCACTTTTGATACTCCTAAACTCGATCCCGACTGATTGGGTTTTACAAAACAAGGCAAACCTACTTCTTCAATAATAGAATCAACATCTATATGATCTCCTTGATTTAAATAAACTGAGTTGGCTACCGAAACATTAAATTTCTTAAGCACTGATAAAGTATCTCTTTTGTTAAATGTTAATGCAGAATTATAAAAAGAGCATCCTGAATAGGGAATATTCAACAATTCCCAATAAGCTTGCATCAATCCGTTTTCACCCGGATTTCCATGTATTGTATTTAATAATACATCAAAATGGATTTTTTTTTCATTTAACTGAAAACTAAAATCTCCTTTATTTATAGGATATGATTGATCATTTATAATGACATTCCATCCGTCTTTTAAAATGGTTATTTTAAAGACAGTATTTTTTGATTTATTTATTTGAGAATAAAAATAATCACCGCTTTTTAAAGAAACGTTACTTTCTTCAGAATAGCCTCCCATTACAATTCCGACTGTCATCATAAAATTTCAATTATTATAATAGTAATTAATTATTTATTGTTATTTAGAGTTAGAACGTACAAAATTAAACATATTTTTAACTAATAAACCATAATATTTTTATTATTTATATATTTGCTTTGTAAAATGTAAGTATGAAATTCTTAAAACTGTTAGGATCTTGGCAATTTTGGGTCAGCATTATTCTAGCTATAGTAATATTTTTTGGACTTTTACAAGGAACCTTTCTATGGTTGAATGCTTACACAAATCACGGTGTTCAAGTGGAAGTTCCTAATTTAAATAATTTAACTCTGGATCAAGCAGTAGT
Organism: Apibacter sp. ESL0432; assembly: GCF_019469225.1. Lineage (NCBI taxonomy): Bacteria > Pseudomonadati > Bacteroidota > Flavobacteriia > Flavobacteriales > Weeksellaceae > Apibacter > Apibacter sp. ESL0432. The sequence goes on from NZ_CP048266.1 coordinate 1,253,365, forward strand.
TAAGCTTGAAGATAATGACTTGGAATATGAGATTGATACTTCTAAGTATGATCCTAAATATAAATCATATCAAATTCTAGATATATATCCTCTAATAGGTTCGCATGTTAAAAAAGGCAGAAGAATATTTATTCGAGCCAATGCCAAAACATGGAAACCTGTAACGGTACCCAATGTTATCGGAAAATACAAATACTTAGCTTTCAGCCAATTAGATTTAGTTGGATTAAAAGTTACCGATACGATTTATGAACCAAGTTTGGCAACAAATACGGTTCTAAAACTATTATATAAAGGTAAAGAAGTACAACCGGGTTTAACGTTACCCCGTTTTTCTCCTTTAACTATTGTATTGGCAAAAAGCCTTGCCAAAAATGTTTCCGTACCTAATTTTATTGGTTTAAATGAAGAAACAGCCAAGAAACTGATTACAGAAAACCTGTTTTCAATTGGTAATATAACCTATGATGATCCTGCCAAAACAGAAAACAATCGTGTTTATTATCAAGTGCCTGCTCCTTCATTTATTTATGATCAAGGTCAACCCATAGATTTATATCTTAGTGATAAACCTTTGAGTAGTTTACGAGAAAAGATCAGAGAATTGGATCAAACATTTAACATTCATAAATATTCCGATTCTTTGAACTCTGTTAATTATTCTCATGATATTAGTAATTCTTCTAACCATCATCAAAATATTCCTTCTTCTAACGAAACTACTAACACTACTAATAATAGTTCTAATATTCAAGAAAATTCGGCTCAACCTGCTCATCTTCCAAAAGATGATGCTCCGAAAAAACCTAAGAGAGTAATATTGGAATAGTTAGGATAGATTTATAAATATTATGGAAAAGCAAGATATATTAGATACTGATCAGAATAATGATGCGGATGAATTATATGAACATTTTAAAATCACTGTAGATAAAGGTCAAGGTTCCGTACGTATTGATAAATATCTTGTAAATTTAATTGAAAATTCAACAAGAAATAAAATTCAAAAGGCTGCTCTTGCCGGTAATGTTTTAGTTAATAATATACCTGTAAAATCTAACTATAAGGTTAAGCCTAATGATATCGTTTCCATTGTTTTAGCACATCCTCCTCGTGATACGAGTATTGTTCCCCAAAATATTCCTATAGATATTATCTATGAAGATGAAGATTTGTTGGTGGTTAATAAGAAAGCCGGCATGGTGGTTCATCCCGGATTTGGAAATTTTGAAGGCACCCTAGTTAATGCTTTGGCTTACCATTTTAGTACTCTCCCCTATTTTCAAACAGACTTAGACAAGCGTCCCGGACTAGTTCACAGGATTGATAAAGATACTTCGGGATTATTGGTAATTGCTAAAAATGAATTTGCGATGAATCATTTAGCTAAGCAATTTTTTAATAAGACTACTAAAAGGGTGTATAATGCATTAGTTTGGGGTAATTTTGAGGAAGATGAAGGAACTATAAACGGTCATATAGGACGCGATTTGAAAGACCGTATGCAAATGGCTGTTTTCCCTGATGGTTCTCATGGTAAACATGCGGTAACCCATTACAAGGTTTTAGAAAGATTCCGTTATGTTACATTGGTTGAATGTCAACTTGAGACCGGAAGAACTCACCAAATTAGGGCCCATATGAAATACTTAGGGCATATTCTTTTTAATGATGAAAGATACGGAGGAAACATTGTTCTAAAAGGAACTACTTTCACAAAATATAAACAATTTGTTGAAAATTGCTTTCAAGTTCTTCCGCGACAGGCTTTGCATGCTCGTACCTTAGGTTTCATTCATCCAAGAACAAAAAAAGAAATGTTTTTTGAAACTGAATTACCTGATGATATGAAACAGGTGATAGAAAAATGGAGATCTTATATTCATTTCAATACACCGCAATAAATTTTAGTAAATTGTTAAATTGGTATTTTTAAATCATTTTCATAAAAATTATAAGTGTTTTTATACAATTTTACATCTTTTAATTAGTATATATTTTATATAAATAATCATTTTTTATTGGAAAGTAATTTCTTTTCAGCCTTTTATAAAAGTGATCTATCGGTAATTTCTATGGATCATAAATATATACTAAATTTGTAAAAAAGATTCCTCATGAAAAACAGCTTATATTCAATTCCTAAAATAAAAAATACAACTACTAATAATTTCACTTTAATTGCAGGACCTTGTATTATTGAAGGTGAGCAAATGGCTATGGATATTGCCGGAAAAATTGTTGAAATTACTGATAAATTAGGTATTCCTTATATCTTTAAAGGTTCTTTCAAAAAGGCAAATCGATCAAGAGTTGACAGCTTCACCACGATTGGAGAGCAAAAATCTTTAGAAATATTAAAAAAAGTTGGTGATACGTTTTCAATACCCACCACTACCGATATTCATGAAAACGAACATGCTCAATGGGCTGCAAAATATGTGGATGTATTACAAATTCCTGCTTTTTTGGTTAGACAAACCGATTTGTTAGTTGCGGCTGCAAAAACCGGAAAGTATATTACCTTAAAAAAAGGTCAATTTTTGTCTCCAGAAGCCATGCAATTTGCCGCTCAAAAAATAAAAGATTCAGGAAATTCCAACTATGCAATTATTGATCGAGGAACTTCTTTTGGATATCATGATTTAATTGTAGATTACAGAGGAATACCTACTATGAGGAACTACGCACCTGTAATATTAGATGTTACGCATTCATTACAACAACCCAATCAAACAACCGGTGTAACGGGAGGAAGACCCGATATGATTGAAACTATTGCTAAAGCAGGTATTGCCGTTGGTGCTGATGGAATTTTCATTGAAACTCATCCGAAACCTGAAATTGCCCTTTCCGATGGTGCAAATATGTTAAAACTGGATTTACTGGAAAACTTGTTGGAAAAATTGGTAAAAATACGAAAAGCTATCAGTTAGTATTTGGGTAAAAAATGATTTTAATTTAATACAATATAAATCAATCATTTCATATCTTTTATTGATTATTATTGATTTTGACATTGTTTTTTAATTAATTTTTTATCCTGGGTTTACCATCTTAATAAAATTTAAAATAACTTTATTGGTTTGATTTATAAATACATAATTCAAAGTAATTGAATTATGTAAGTCATATATTTTGTTATCAATAAATTTGCAGTAACGAAACGAAATATGCAAAATAATACTCTTATACAAAAATACAATGTACCCGGTCCCAGATATACCAGTTATCCTACGGTACCCTATTGGGATGAAAAAAATTTTTCTTCTGAAAAATGGATTCAAACGCTACAAAAATCTTTTTTAGAAAGTAATAAAAGAGAAGGCATTAGTTTGTATATTCACCTTCCTTTTTGTGAAAGTTTATGTACTTTTTGTGCGTGCAATAAGCGTATTACTAAACAGCATAATGTTGAGTTAGTATATATAGAAACTCTTTTAAAAGAATGGCAATTGTATTTAGCTTTACTGCCTGAAAAACCCATTATTAAAGAATTACATTTAGGAGGTGGAACTCCCTCGTTTTTTTCTCCTGAAAATCTAACGTATTTATTAGAAAATATTTTCTCAAAAGCAGAAATTCATTCGGAAAAAGAATTTAGTTTTGAAGGGCATCCGAATAATACCACCCGTGAACATCTTCAATCCTTATACAATCTCGGATTTAGAAGAGTAAGTTTTGGAGTTCAAGATTACGATCCTAAAGTACAACAAGCGATACACCGTATTCAACCTCTTGAAAACGTTAAAAAAGTAACCGATATAGCTCGAGAAATAGGATATGAAAGTATAAGCCATGATTTAGTCTTTGGTCTGCCTTTTCAAGATTTAAATAAAGTGAAGCATACCATCAAGATGACCGAAGTAATGCATCCAGACAGAATTGCATTCTATTCTTATGCTCATGTTCCGTGGATTAAAGGTGTAGGACAAAGAGGTTTCAAAGATGGAGATTTGCCAAGCGGTGAGGAAAAAAGAGAATTATATGAAAAAGGTAAAGAGTTATTGGAAAATATGGGATATTTTGAAATCGGAATGGATCATTTTTCCTTAAAATCAGATTCTTTGTACCAATCCATGCTAAATAGAAAAATACATAGAAATTTTATGGGATATACTTCCTCTTCCACTCAAGTAATGATCGGATTAGGAGTTTCTTCGATTTCAGATAATTGGTATGCATTTGCTCAAAATGTAAAAACTATAGAAGAATACTACCAAAAAGTTAATAATCAAGAACTTCCTGTTTTTAGAGGGCATATCTTAAGCAAGGAAGATTTATTTATTAGAAGACACATACTGAATTTAATGTGTTTGTTGGAAACCCGTTGGGAAGATGGAATTATTCAAAAAAATTATCCTGAAATCATTCAAAGATTACGAGAGTTTGAAGCAGACGGTCTTATTGAATTATTGGAAAATTCTTTAGTTATAAAAGAAAATGGTCGTTCATTTATTCGTAATATTTGTATGGCTTTTGATCTGAGAATGATGAAAAATGCACCTCAAACCAAATTATTTTCTATGACGGTTTAATCTTGAAAATCGTTTGATTTGATTTATTTTACTATCTACGAATTTTAAGTAAATATATATCGCATTCAATATATAGTTAAATTGCGTAAAATTTATTTTTAAAGGGCTCATATATAAGTCCAACATTATACTGTATAGATTAATTGATTGAATTATAATTTGTTCTATACTATAAATTAGCAAATAAAGTATGCAAAAAAATAGCTCACATTAATTGATGTGAGCTTTAACTGTACTATAACTAGTTTCGAAAATTATAAGATTATAGTATCGGAATACTACTAATTATTATTTTATCTATTACTTTTGCCATTATTATTTATGCAAACTAAACTATTAATGAAATTTTGTTATAATCAGATAGTTTCAATATATAAAGGTTTGATTTTTCCACGTTACTAAGGAAAAATGAATAAATTTTCATTTAATAAATGCAACATTTGCATAATTTATTAATTAGATGACAAAAAAGATAAAGGCAAAATTAACTATTATTTTTTCTTAGTTCTGGGTCTAACCCGATCAGTCTCCCTTACTGTAGTCTTAGGATTTTCTTCAGCATATTTTTTAGTGGTGTAGTGTCCAGTTTCGGCATCTCTGTACCTTACTATTTTTTTTTCTTTAGCCATAGTATTAATTTTTGTGATTTATAGGCAAAGATAAAATAATTTTTAAAAATAAAGTATATATTTTCATTTTTTTATCTTCTATTACTTTTAAAATAAATAAATTTATTTTCACTAAATATAGTATTTGATTTTATTTTTAATATAAAATGAAAAAACTGATTACAAGGATAAATACAGATAGAAACATCTATTTTTTTATGAAGGTATAACTTTGAGGATTATTAATTTGAGCATTAGCAACCTTCTATTTAAATTAAAAGATATAAAATTATGGATTATAAAATGATATTAAATAAAACCATCTTCAGTTATAAATTTAAATCAAAAAATATTATTTAAACTAGAGTTCATCTTTATTGAGAATATATAGCGTGGGTTTAACATGAAAGAGCGAATAATTCATTTCTTCAGCGGTTATATATATTTTGGAATCTGTTACGGCAATACCTTCTGTTTGACCGATAGCAGCAGTTAAACCGATCAAGGTTTGTTTGGATTTACCATTAAAAAAATTATGATCTTTGAAATCATAAAATTTCCATACATAGGCTGCTTCTTTGGTATATCCTATCAAATATAATATATCATTGAGTATGTCTGCTCCGGTTATTAAACATTCCGTATTAAAAGTTTCTATCTTTTTTGCAATTTTAGATTTTGATACAGAAGTTAAATCTATTTCGTAATGAGCGGTATGAAAATCTCCCCATCTTTTAGTAAATAAATGAAGCTTATTTTTATAATAAATAAACGCTTCGCAATCAAAGTTTGTCTTAAAGTTTCCTTTGTTTTCATAATCTCTTTGATCTTCGAACGTAAATTGAAACTGATCGACTATAGTTATTTCTTTAAAATTTGTTGCATTAGTAGGCAAAACTACTTGATATATAGTTAAATCTTTGCGAATTCCTAAATTATTTCCAAAATCACCAATAAAAAGAGTATCTCCTTTACGTGCCAATTCTTCCCAATCAACATTTTTAACTCCTTTGATTTTTATCGTTTCTACTATTTTTCCATCCAGGGTGCTTAATTTATATATTTCGGCTTCTCCTCCGCTGTCATTACAGGTATATAAGAAATCATTATAAAACTCAAGTGCAGAAGTTTCCTTGATTTGAGACGACAATATATTTTTTTCGGGATATTCGGATAAGTCTAATATATTTTTTTCTACCTGACTATATAAAACTATTGAAACTAGACAAAAAATGAGGCTAAGTAGTTTCATCATACGTTCTCAGTATTTAATTGATAGGACTAATCCTATTTACTTATTAATTCAAATAAATCAAATCATTTAGAAATGTTTCAATAGTTTTATTTCTTTCTGTAAACTAAAATTTGATAAAAATAGCTAGTCTTATAACTTTTTTAAGCTCTCTTTTAAAATAGTTAATTTTTCCAGTGTATCAGATTGCTTCTTTCTTTCCATTTCGACTACTTTTTGAGGAGCTCCATTCACAAATTTTTCATTAGACAGTTTTGCATTTACGCTTTTTAAAAATCCTTCTAAATAAGCTATATCTTCCAATATTTTTGCTTTTTCTGCTTCTGTATCGATTGTTTGTGTAAAAGGTATGGCAAATTCCAATTTACCAACTAAAAATGTATATGATGGCTCATTTTCATTCAGTTGATCCTTTATTTGTGAAATATTAGCTAATTTTTTTATGGTAGCAATATTTTCCAATTTATCGGATGATTTAACTATAAGCGTTAACGATTCTTTGGGTGAAAGGCCTTTTTCAGAACGGAAATTTCTAATACTTGAAATAATTTCTTTGGTTACTTCAAAATTGGATATAATGGATTCATTATATGCGTTTTCAGAGACTGTGGAAGTGATAATAAGGCTTTCTTGTATTTCTCTTTTTTTAATTGTTTGCCAAATCTCTTCAGAGATAAATGGCATGAAGGGATGAAGCAATTTTAACAGGTCTTCTAAAATCGCTATTGTTTCTATATAAGTTTTTTCATCAATATCTTCACCAAATGGGGGTTTAACAGCTTCTAAATACCAAGAGCAATAATCATCCCAAATGAGTTTATAAATATTCATTAAAGCGTCGGAAATTCGATATTTTTCAAAATCTCCATTTATTAAAGTAACTGTTTTAGCTATTTTATTTTTTAGCCAAGATATAGCTTCTTTACTTTCAATGGTTTGAGGTTTTGATGAATCTACATTCCAAGATTGTACTAAACGGAAAGAATTCCAAATTTTATTTGAAAAGTTTCTCCCTTGTAAACATAAATCTTCATCAAACATAAGATCATTTCCTGCAGATGAACTTAATAATACCCCTACTCGTACACCATCTGCTCCGTATTCTTCAATCAATTTTAAAGGATCCGGAGAATTTCCGAGCTGCTTAGACATTTTCCTTCTTAATTTATCTCGTACAATTCCGGTGAAATAAACGTTAGAAAATGGTTTTTCATTTCTGAAAGCATATCCTGCCATTACCATTCTGGCAACCCAGAAAAATATAATATCCGGTCCGGTAACTAAATCTTGGGTAGGATAATAATAATTAATTTCCTTATTGTCCGGTTCATTGATTCCATTGAAAACTGAAATAGGCCATAACCAGGAAGAAAACCAGGTATCTAATACGTCTTCTTCTTGTCGTAAGGTTTCGGGTGTGATGGATGAGTTTTTTTCTTGAGCTAACTTTAGAGCCTCTTCTTTTGTTTCTGCAATTACAAAATCATTTTCGCCTTCTCCATAATAATAAGCAGGTATTCTATGTCCCCACCAAAGCTGACGAGAGATATTCCAATCATGAATGTCTTCTAACCAATTTTTGTAAGTAGTAACGAACTTATCCGGATACAGTTTAAGCTCTTCATTTAATACTGCATCAAGAGCCGGTTTAGCAAAATCCTTCATTTTCATAAACCACTGTACCGATATTTTAGGCTCAATAACTGCTCCGGTTCGTTCAGAAGTTCCCACTTTGTTTACATAATTTTCTTCTTTTTCAAGAAGATTTTTTTCTTTAAGCTCTTTAGTTATTTCCTTACGAACTATGAATCTGTCTTTTCCTTTATAATGCAATCCATTATCATTTAGAGTTGCATTATCATTAAAAATATCAATGGTAGCTAATTGGTGCTTCTTACCCAAATTATAATCATTCACATCATGAGCAGGCGTTATTTTTAAAACTCCCGTTCCAAACTCCATATCTACATATTCATCCTCAATGACCGGTATTTCTCGGTTACAGATCGGTACTATAACTTTCTTTCCTTTTAAAAATTGATAACGCTCATCACTAGGATTTATACAAAGAGCGGTGTCACCGAATATAGTTTCCGGCCTTGTAGTAGCTACGATTACATAATGGTCTTCATGAGCTACTTTATATCTCAAAAAATATAGTTTTCCGTTATGTTCTTTATAAATTACTTCTTCATCGGATATATTGGTTTTCGCTTCCGGATCCCAATTAATCATCTTGTTCCCTTTATAAATATATCCTCTATTATAAAGATCCACGAAACATTTAATTACTGAATTATATAGATCACCGTCAAGGGTAAATTTAGTACGATCCCAATCACAAGAACAACCTAATTTTTTTAATTGTTCTAATATGATACCACCATGTGTGTGAGTCCATTCCCATGCATGTTCTAAAAACTTTTCTCTTCCTATGTCAAATTTACTAATTCCCTGTTCTTTTAGCTTATTAACTACTTTGGCCTCAGTGGCTATGGAAGCGTGATCTGTTCCGGGAACCCAGCATGCATTATATCCCAACATTCGGGCACGTCTTATTAATACATCCTGAATTGTATTATTAAGCATATGTCCCATGTGTAATACACCGGTTACATTAGGGGGAGGAATTACAATAGTATACGGTTTTTTCTCATTCGGTTCTGAATGAAAAAAGTGGTTATCCATCCAAAATTTATACCATTTATCTTCAACGTTTTTAGGAGAATATTTTGCTGTAATTTCTGACATGTATTCTTATTTTTTGAGAATGACTACAAAGGTAGTATTTTATTAAAATTTTTTAAAAAAATTATATTACTAGATATAAAAATAGGATTTTCAAAATTTGAAAATCCCATTGCATTTGCTTTTGTGTCTTATCACTTATCTGATTTTTTAGATAAAGTCATAATTTCCAAAATTAAACTAATTTATATGACTATTATTCTGTTCGCAAAGCCTCAATCGGTTTTATTTGAACTGCTCTTTGGGCCGGTATAAGTCCAATAAACAAACCTAAACTTACCATTAAAAACAAGGCTGCTAATACGTTCCAAATATTTACGGTTGGATTATAGAACGGAAATTTAGGATTGGCATCGCCCATAAATGAACTCATTCCTATTAAAAGTAATACTCCTAATATGAAACCGAGTAGACCGGAAAAGACAGTTAAAAACACACTTTCCATAAGTATTTGTGATCTTATCTCACCCGGTTTGGCTCCTAATGCTCTTCGGATACCTATTTCCAGGGTTCTTTCTTTCACCGTTATTAATAAAATATTGGAAATAGCAACTACTCCGGCAAGAATGGTTAAACCTCCCACAAACCAAGTAAGTATTTGCAATCCTTTTAAGAAATTGGTTAATTTTCTAAAGTTCTCAGCAAAATTCCAAGCACCGAAAGCCTTTTCATCTGTAGGAGCTACATCGTATTTTTTTCTTAAAGCTGTTTTAATCTTTTCTTCGACCACATTAACATTGTATTGTGGTTTAATGGAAATTACCATCCAATTTACTTTATCTCCTTGATTGTAGATTTTCTGATAGGTATTGAAAGGAATATAAACCACATCTTCCGGTAAAAATCCTGAATTTGGATTTCTGTAAACTCCAACTACTTGAAAATAAATTCCGTTAATTTTGATATATTCACCTATAGCATTTTCTTTATTATTGAATAATTGTTCATAAACCTCTTTACCGATTATCGCAACCTTTTTTTTCTGAACATCATCTTCTTCATTTAGTAATCTTCCTGTAATCAATTGTTTCTTTTGTACTTTGGATACCGAAGCAAAATCACCAAATACGGTGAAATTTTTACTTTTATTTTTTCTGTTTATAACACTTTGTTCTGAGGAAGCAGCATTTCTAGGTACTACAAAATCAATTTCAGGAACTTGTTTTTTCAAATATTCTACATCATCCAAATGAATGGCTAACTCCCTTCCTCTCGGGTATCCTTTATAGGGTTCACCTGTAGATCCACCCCAAAGAAATATACTGTTGGTTGCATATCCGTCAAATATTTTATAAAAACCATTTTCAGCACCTTTAGCAGCTCCTAAAAGAAATACATACAAAAACATTCCCCATGCCACACCGATCATTGTTAAAATGGTGCGCAACTTATTTTTGCTGAGAGTATGGTAAATTTCAACCCATGTTTCTCTATCTAAAATTTGCATTTGTATAAGATATTAAATTTCAATAAATAGTTTAATCTGAACTTAAGGCTTCTATAGGTTTTATTTTTGCAGCTTTTCTTGCCGGAATAAATCCTGCTACCGTACCAAAAGTTATTAAGGATACCGTCGCAAAAATTAATAATTCTTTACTTACCGAAGGATCTACTATAAGATAGGTGGAAAGATTATTACCTATAAAATAAAGTGCCAGACTACCTAAAATAACCCCTGAAATACCGGAAATAACTGTAATGAAAATAGATTCTTGCAAGATAAGCCAAACAATACTGAACGGTTTTGCTCCTAAGGCTTTTCTAATTCCTATTTCTTTTGTCCTTTCTTTTACTATATAAACCATAATATTACTAATACCGATAATTCCGGCCATTATGGTACCAAATCCTATAAACATAACCAAAGAAGAAATCACCGTGAAAAACGAGTAGGTATCTTCCATATTTTGGGCTCTGTTTCGAATAACCAAACCGGTTTTATCCGTAGGAGAAATTTTAAGTTTAGAACGTAAAGTTCTCTCAATCTCATCTCCTAATTTCACAGCTACACTTGGTTTCATATCCGATAAATAAGCAACATCTATCTGGCTTACATGATCCGTATTTTTTTTGAGACTTTGTAAAGTGGATATAGGGATGTAAATTATTCTTTCATCATTATCCCCTCCTTCATCGTAGAATATACCAACCACTTTATAATTGATTCCGCCTATATTTATATATTTACCTAAGGCTTTTTCATTTTTAAAAAGATCTTTTTCTACCAATCGACCTATAACGGCAAATTTAGTTTTGTTTATTATATCTGATTGATTTAAAAAACGTCCTGATGTAATAATTGCTTTCTCAATATATTGCTTATCCGGGTAAGTTGCCTGAACTGTATAGATTCCTGAGGATGTTCTGTAAGTAACATTTTCAGGCTGTGTGATGGTAGCTGTTTTAAACTCTAAATTTTCATCAAATTCTTTCTTAACAAGTTCAAGATCTTCATTTTTAAGAGTAACATCCCTGTTTTGTTGTAAACCTAAATATGCTTCGATTGCTTTTCCCGGAATAATATTAATTGTACTGGAGGAATCCAATATGAAGGCTTGTGAAAAGCCATTTTTTAAACCATTTCCAAAACCGAAAAGTATAATGAAGATAAATAATCCTAATGATATTGTAAAACCCGAAAGAAAAGTTCTTAATTTATTTTGCTTGATGGAATAAAATATTTCCTGCCAGCGATCTATATTAAACATAGTTAATAAATTATACTAAAACTTCTTGATTAATAAATTCATCCCTTTCAATTATACCATCTTTTAAATGAACTACCCTTTTGCATTGTTTCGCCACATCGGGTTCATGTGTAACTATTAAAATAGTTTTTCCTTCGTTATTAATTTTTTGTAAAAATTTTATTACATCATAAGTGGTTTGACTGTCAAGTGCTCCTGTAGGTTCATCGGCTAAAATAACTTTAGGATGTGTTACCAAAGCGCGAGCAATTGCCACCCTTTGTTTTTGTCCACCTGACAGTTCATTGGGCATATGATCTGCTCTATCATCTAATCCTACCCTTTTTAGATATTCCATGGCCCTGGAATTTCTTTGAGAACGTTTTACTTTTTGATAATATAAAGGAAGTGCGACATTTTCCATAGCATTTTTAAAGCTTATCAAGTTAAAGGACTGGAAAACAAAGCCTAAAAATTTATTTCTATAATCTGCTGCTTTTGATTCGCTTAAATCTTTTTCAATTTTAACCCCATCCAATAGATATTCTCCTTCGTCAGCGTAATCCAATATTCCAAGAATATTTAATAAGGTAGATTTACCTGATCCGGAAGATCCCATAATAGCAACCATTTCTCCTTCTCCTATTTCCAGATTAATTCCTTTTAATACATGTAATTTATTATGACCTATGTCATAATACTTATGTATGTTTTTCAATGAAATCATGTCGTTTGCAATTGTAGTTACTAATTTGTATAATTTAACTACTAAATGTTACAGATTACCGCAAAATCGAAACAGTTTATTTAATATATGTTTAACATTCTATATAAACTAAAAATGATCGATAAATTAAATTTAATGATTAATTATAGCTTTTACTAAAGCAAATTAATTATATCCGTATAAACCTTTAATGAATTTTTGTTTAATCTGTTTTAAAAATTTTTATAAACATAAATTCTAAATGGTGATATTTTATACAGATTTAAAATCTTTTTGTTTAAAAAAAGTTAGAGATTTATCATTAAAAAATATTCGTCATAAAAAAAGAGATCTTATAATAAGATCTCTTTTTTGTATTCTATCAAATTTTTTTAGTTGGAAAGTGAGGAAACTTCAACGGAACTGTCAATTTTTTTAATTAATCCTTGTAAAACCTTTCCCGGACCGGTTTCTGTAAATACCGAACAATTATCCTGTATCATATTACGAATTATTTTTGTCCAGTTTACCGGAGAGGTCAATTGTTTAATAAGATTTTCTTTTATTTCCTCAATATTGGTAACTGCTTTACTGGTATAATTCTGATATATTGGGACACTAGGTGTATTAAATTTAGTTTTAAGAATAACTTCTTCTAATCTTTTTTCGGCACTCTTCATAAGTGGTGAATGGAAAGCCCCGCTAACAGGCAGCAAAATTGCTCTTTTAGCCCCTTTTTCTTTTAAAGTTTCACAAGCTTGTTTAACTGCCTCTGTATTTCCTGATATAACCAATTGCCCCGGACAATTATAATTTGCCGGAACTACAATATTATTTTCAGAGGAAATCTCCTGACATACCTTTTCGACAGTTTCATCATCTAAACCTATAACCGCTGCCATCGAAGAAGGATTTTCTTCACAAGCTTCTTGCATCGCCAAGGCTCTTTCGTAAACTAATTTTAAACCGTTATCAAAAGACAGGACTCCATTTCCAACTAATGCAGAAAATTCTCCTAAGGAATGCCCTGCTACCATTTCAATTCGGGCATTTTCATTAACTTTAGCAGAAGCTATGGAATAGATAAAAATTGCAGGTTGTGTTACTTTTGTTTGTTTTAGTTGTTCTTCGGTTCCCTTAAACATGATATCAATGATATTAAACCCTAATATATCATTAGCAGAGTTCATCATTTCTTTAATATCAGCTCTGCTCTCATATATTTCTTTTCCCATGCCTGGGAACTGAGAACCCTGTCCGGGAAATACTAATGAATTCATTAATTTTTTTTAATATTAAGTATTTTATTGTTATATGTAATTTTGTTTGTTCTAAGTTATTTTAATAATTGAATAATTCTAGCTTCTTGATTAACCCAAGCTCCATTTTTATTTATTCTTCTAAAAGAATATTTATTGCTGACTTGTTTGCTTTCCGCTTTCATAATTGCGTTTGATAAATTCCCTTTTTCATCAACACGACTTAAAATATCATAGGTTACATCAAAACCGGTAATAGCATATTTATCCGGCATATGACAATATTTTTTCTTATATAAATTCATCATTTTTTGTTCATTAAATCCAAATTCATTTACATAATTTGTGTCTAAATATAACAATCCGAAATTTATAAGTTTTTCTTCATATTTTTTATTATCAAACAAAGAAGAGTAAAATAAAGAAATAGGTTGTATTTGATTGTTTTCAAAACTAGTTATCGTATCCAAATATTTATTTATTACCGGATCTTGATTTGAAATTAATAGGGCATAAATTTTATTATATTCTTCAGTAACTAAATTCTGATCCGGTTTAATATCTTCTGCATTTTTAGTTAAAATTACTTCCGCATTATTTTTTCTATCTTTAATTAATGATTGAATAAATTGAGCCGTTTTAAAATGTTCCTCATCATATACTATATATATTTTCTCGTTGGAATATTTTTTTAACATTTCTTCAGTTACTTTCTCAGCTAATATTTGATCTTTTGTATTATATAAAATTAAATTTTCGTGTTTATCTAGGTCATCGCTGGAAGAAAATGGAGAAATTATCGGAATTTTTTTAATTTTATCTGCTAGGGTCAATAAGTTCGATTTAAATAAAGGTCCTATTATAAGATTGGTATTCGAAAAATCATAGGTATTTACAATTTCTCTGAATTTATTATCATTACTTGTGTCAAATATCTTTACATGAACTCTTTTTCCTCTATTGGACAAAGAATCCAGTGCAAGTTTAACTCCTGAATAAAATTGAGTAGCTATACGTCTTTCCGCATTAACGGACGATTCTCCGGTATGGAAAGGTAAAAATAAAACCACATTTACTCCGTCTTTTCTAAATTCACTATCGGCTTGACTTAATGATTGATCTTTAGCATCATTCTGTAAACCATTTTCAGGTAATTTATTTTTACTTAAGATATCTGATTCCTTATCATTCTGATTTTCAATATTTTCTTTTTTATTAGTTTCTATTGGATCATCTTTTGCCGAAGTTAACTCTTTTTTATCTTTTATGTTGATTTCTTCTTTTGAATCTGAATTATTTATTTTTAATTCTTCCTGATCCTTTTTATCATCACTATAAACATGATTATAAGCATTTGAATTTTCCAATGAGGAATTGGCAGGAATTTTTAGAATTTCACCAATTTTGGGACCGTTCTTATCCATAGACGGATTAAGAGCTATTATGCTTTTAATCGAAGTATGATACTTTTTACTTAATCCGTACAACGTTTGTTTAGGCTCAACGGTAATATAAAAATAATCTAAATTTTTTGAATTTTCTATATTTTGTGTGTTATTAGCAGTGTTGGAAGTTAAATACTCATTCGCTTTAGAAGAAGCTTTTTTATCCGGAATATTAAGTATTTCCCCTATCTGAAGTGTACGGCTGTTTAATTGAGGATTTACTTTTTTTAAATCATCAATAGAAACATTGTATTTTTTACTTAACCCATAAAGCGTTTCTTTCGCCATAACAGTATGTTTTTGCTGTTGCGAAAGCATCAAGGAACTTATAAATAATAATAGCAGCGTATTAAATTGCTTTTTCATTTCTAAATAACTTTGTTGCAAATGTAATTAAATTATTTATTTCCCTTTTTCTAAATTAAATACTGTTACAATATTTTGAAATTCATTGATTTCATTATATATTCGAGCTAAAAATTCAGTTCCCATTGTGGCATAATAAAATGAAAAATTGTAGACCCTTTCCTGCCAACTACCTTCAGGAAATAATTCTTCATATAATTTTTCAAAATTGTACACAATTTCTTTATGTTTTAATCTATTTGCTTTATAAAAACGTTTGTTTATTTTTTCCAACCCATTGAGCTGCTTTTTCTTTTGAGCCAAAATCATATTTTTCCAACTAGGATCTGTATTGGCAGATTCTTTCAATAAATCATCGAAAATAACTTTTAAACGACTTTCGTACTTTGCAAAATCAAATATATAGGATGAATTTTGAGTTACTAGGGTATTAATTGTTTGTTCTTTAGGAAGAAATAAATGATTGATATTTAAAGAAAGTTTTTTCATTCTTTTTTCTTGATTGTCATTAATCAATAAAAAGGAATTTCTTGGTACCAATATAGGAAAAGGAATATTTTGTGCAGAAAAATAATCTTTAAGTTCCATCCAATATGCAATTTCTGCATTTCCACCAATATAGGCAACGTTAGGCAATATGACTTCCTGATACACCGGTCTCATTAATGCATTGGGACTGAAATTTTCGGGATGTTTATCTATTTCTTCCAGTATTTCAACTTCACTAAAATTTTTACAGCTTCCTAAAATATAATATTTACCATTGGTTTCATCTATACGGTTTCTTTCTTTATTTTTATGATAAAAAAAATTAATTTTTCTTGGATTTACTTGTATTTTATAATGATTTGATTTTAATTTTTCGATTGTTTTTGAAATGATTCGGAAAGATTTTTTTTCCTTGATATCATCTTTAATAAAAGGTATAAACAATTTTTTTAAAGACTCTGTATTACCATCTATAAACAATAGACCATGTTCTTTAAACAATTCATGAACTAAAATTCGAGTGGCATCTGAAAGATTATCCGCGGTATAATAGGATTTTTCAATAATCTTTCTTAATTCCTTTCCAAAAGGATAATATTTCAATTCTTCATAAAAATCGGATAGGACAGTTTTTAATCCACCGGTTGAAATTTCACCTACATAGTCATGATGTTTCTCATTCCAACTTATAAATTCCCTATTAAAATTAAAATGATTTATTTCCTCAAAATCATGATCTTCCGTAGCCATCCAGAAAATTGGAATAAATTTAAATTCCTCTTGTCTTTCATTCATCGTATCACATAATTTTATTACCTGTAAAATTTTATAGATGAAATATAACGGACCGGTCATTAAATTTAGTTGATGCCCGGTTGTGACAGTTATTGAATTCGCTAAACTAAGATTTTTTAGATTGAGTGTTTGCTTTTCAGACAATTGTAAATTTTTTAACTGTCTTTGTAATTCATCAACTAACTTTTCCCTGTGTTTATAATTGGTAATTTTTTCTCTAGCTTGTAGAAGTAAAGATTCAGGCGATAAATTTCTTCCATAAAGAGATGCTGTTTTTTCCTCCTTAGTTACATAATCTTTAATTAATTGAGAAATTCCGGGAATATCGGCAATGTTAATCTGATTTTTCACAATTCAAATTTACAATAAATTTTTTCAGATAAAAACTACACTTTTGTATTTAAATAGTAATGACAAAGATTTAGTTTTTAACCTTATGTACTGTAAATAAAATAATTGTGCCAAATAGTTATAATAATAATAGTAATGTATATTAATTATTAATTTAAAATATTTAATGAAATACAGATTAATTAGTAGAATTAGATCTTATACTTTACTTTGATTTTAAATTAAAGAATCGTATTTACTATTAAAAACCTCATCTCCAATATATTACATTATAAGTTATTATTTCATCTATGTAATATTTATAGTGTAGATATTAATAAAAAATTCAAAACTCATAAATCTTCTCTATTATTTAATTTTATTAGCTTTTATAGATATATATTTATTATTTTATGTATTTATTTAAGATATTTTTTAATATTTAATTATTAATAAATAAATAAAATAACTATATTTACTCCATATTTTTTATAAATATTAGTTTTTATTTTTTAACTTAATTAAATTAAAATCCCATGAATCCTTTGGATAAAAAGAATTCGGTGAATCTTAACACTAAAGATTTGACTAAAAATATAGTTGATTCTTCCGGAATTACCGATAAGGTAAATCAAAAAATTAATTCGTTTACAGCTCCTGTTTCCGATCATTCGGATAAGCTTAATATGCTTAAAAAAAATATAGTTGCCGGTAGTGATATATCCATTAAACTTGAAGATGCCATTAAACCTCCCGATTGTTTTAGTGTAACTCCTCCGGATGCTCTGGAAAAGAAAATTAAAGATATGGCTTCTCAATTTTTTGCTAAATATGGAGGGGATTTAGCTTCTCAACTTAAAAATTCTCATATTGTTTATGCAGCTATTTCTATTGATGGTAACGAAGTATTACGAGACAGTCATTTTACTCTTACGCTAAATCAAAAAATGGCGGACCATGACCATTTTGAAATTTCTTGTTATGCGGAAGCATTCGGTGACAGGGATTCTTATCCGATGACCAATTCTCGTGAGCTTTTAGGTAAGAAAATTTCTATTCAACTCAAACAATACGGACAAACCGCTTATATTTTTTCGGGTATTGTTACCGAACTTTCCAATAAAAAGGTGGATGGCTATAATAAGCTTTTTATCAAGGGCCATGCTCCTACTATTTTATTGGAAAACGGGCTGGATTGCCAAAGTTTTGAAAATCAAAGTTTGGACGCTATTATTCAACAGGCCACTTCGGAATATCAATCGGATTTGCTCAGCTGGGACTTACGTCCTATGTTAAAAGACCCTCTACTTTATACGGTACAATACCGTGAATCGGATTGGGAGTTTATTAAACGTTTGGCTACAAGGTATGGGGAATGGCTCTATTATAACGGGCAACAAATTGTTTTTGGAGGAGCGGGAGGTAAAACCGTGGAATTGGTGGAAGAAAAAGATGTCTACAGTTATGAGCTGAAAATGAGATTAGTTCCTCAAAAATTCAGCTATGTTGGTTATGATGCGAAAAGGGCTCAAAACCATACGGTAGACTCTGACAGTATTCCTCCTAAATGGAGTATTGTTAATCCTTTTCAACAACATGCTATCACTGCTTCGGAAAAAATATACGCTAAGGTGCCTTTATCCTTATACAATCAATCTTTATTGGAAAAAGGTTCTATTGAGGTAACCCAAGCCGTGGAAAGGCAAAAGCTCAGACGTCAACATGTACTGTTTTTAGAAGCTAAGACCAATAATCCTAATTTAAGATTGGGAGATATTGTAAAGCTTAAAGGCTGGATGCCTAAAAGCGGACTTTTTAAAGACGGGGAAGTTCCTTTGGAACGATATAAAATTATAGAAATTACGCATTCTCAAGATATTACCGAAGGATATTATAATGAATTGATAGGTGTGCCTATGGACAATATGGTTCCTGAATATATGGATGAAGATGCAATTCCTTTGTGTGAAGAGCAATCGGCTACGGTTACGGATAATAACGACCCGGAGGGAATGTCCCGAATTCGGGTACAGTTTCCTTGGCAAAAGCCTTTTAACGGTATGACACCCTGGATTCGTTCAATTACCCCGTATGCAGGAAAAGGCAAAGGAATGCATGTAGTGCCTGAAATTGGTGAGGAAGTAATCGTAAGTTTTGAAAACGGAAATGCAGAAAAGCCGGTAAGCTTAGGGGCTATGTTTAATGGAGGAGGTAAATCCGGACACGGGGGAGCAGGTAATTATATGAAAGGTTTGCAAACAGCAGCAGGATCTAACCTTACTTTCAATGATAAAGAAGGCTCCATGACTTTGGCTGACCAAGGACCTGCGATGATGAACTTTGATGGAAAAGGGAATGCTACTACAAAAGTAGATATTGATAATATAACAAAAGTTGGCAAAACCAATATTATAGATGTAGGAAATGGACAAACGGCTATTACCATGGATAATAGTGGAAATACCAAACAGGAATCTAAATCAAAACATGAAATCAATGTAGGAGATAAAAATTCTGTTATACAAATGAGTAAAACCGGTGAAGTTTCTTTAAATGCTACAAAAGAATTTAAAATAACAGTTGGTGTTAGTACTGTTTCAATCAAGGCAGACGGTACTATTTCAGTTAATGGAAAATTAATAACATTAAACGCAACTGAACAAACCAATTTAGGTGCAGCAGAACATTTAGTTATTAATAGTAAAAATATCAATATTACTGGCATGTCTTCAACTAATATTCACGGACAAGAAGTTAAAATAAACACATAATTAATGTAATATGGTATTAAATAAAAAATATGTGTATCAACAAAATATTGAAGGAACAACTAAGGCTGTTGAAGTTGAAAGTAAATTTAAAATAAAGATTAAGACAGAAATTACCTTATTAGAACAAAAAAATAATGGAGATAGAAGATATTTTATTAAAGAGTTGGAGTATGAACTTATTCAATATGAAGATGCAATACTCACCGCAATTACTGAAATGACTAATAAGATATGTAGTATATATAAAGAGTTAGATATTACAGTCAATCGTTTTGGAAATATTGAAAAAATTAATAATATATATCATATAAATAAAGAATGGGAAAAAGTTAAGGAATGGCTTATAAACACCCATCCCTTGGAGTCTTATAAAATTATAAGAGGTATTGAGTTCGAATTAAAAGAAGAAAAATTTATGTTTAAAAATATACAATATATTCATTTTATCCACCAATATTTTTTCCTTTTAGGTCGCGCATTGGAGCCTAATTTACACACAATTTTTAAAAAAAATGAGATGGATCAATTCGGTTCAGGTGTAATTATTCCTTTAAAAATAACGTCTATTGGAAAAAATACGGAAAATAATAACTATGAAAAAGTTTTTCATTCAGAAATGGAATTATCTCCGGAAACTATAAAAAGGCTTAAAGAATCTGTTAATGACAAAAGTATGCAGCCCACTTTTTTCTTAAATGGAAAATATTATTACAACGATAAGAGAGAACTTGATTATTCAGGATTCAGTTTAAAGGAAGAATTAGGAAAGAATTATTCTACCCATTCCTATCTAGAAATGAAACTAATTGAAATAATTTAAAAACCATGGATGAAAATGATCAGTATCTCACAGAAAAACATTACTTAGTTTGTAATAAAGGATTAAAGCCTAAAAAGATAAAAGTTACTAGCCATAATACAGTAAAAATTGGAGGTTATTTAGCAGCTACTTCTAAAGATACATTAAAAAGTAACAACTTCACTTGTGTAGGTAAGTATGCTTTTTTAGCGGGTGCTGTTGCAGGTGTTGCTTCTTTGGGAGCGGGAGCCATTGCGGCAGCCTGCGCTTGTATTCCCGGACCCGGGTGGGTAGTAGCAGGAATTATAGCTGTAGCCATAGCAGCCGTTATGCTTAGCGGAAATGCTATATGTACAAGAGCAGCCTCTAGCAGAGTTTGGACTCAAACACTTGAGGTTGAAATAGTTAAAGGCAAGGCTCTAACGCTAAATTCAGTCATGATATGTCCCCAAGAGGGAGGAACAATAACCCCTAAGGAAACTGCTTGGAGTGCATGGGGTTCAGCAACATTAACCAATTTAGGTCATCTAAGTCAATTTGCTTTTGGATTTTTAGCCGGAAGAGGTATAGGAAGTATGGCTATGGGTGCTACATCGGCTGCAAGGGAATCCGGAGCTTTACTTACGAAACAGGGAGTAACTACTTTTGGAAAAGAATTTGGAAAAGACTTTTTACAAACTGCCAAGAAAGATTTGTTTGAACAATTTACTTTTAAGGGATTCGGCAATGGCGGAATCTTTTGTAAAATAGTCAGAGGTTTAGGAATTGGAGGCGCCTACTATCAACAGTATAAAATTTGGAGTAGCGATCAAAGCTTAATGGAAAAAATTCAAGATTGCACATTGAGCTTAATAATGAGTATCTTTGCTGCTAAAGGACTTACTACCGTTTGTTTTCCTGAAGGAACATTGGTACATACCGATAACGGCCTTGCCCATATCGAAGACTTAAAAGTTGAGGATAAAGTATTAACTTTTAATGAGCAAACTCAAGAACAGGAATACAAACCTATTTTAGTCACACACCAGCGGTATACCATGCAAATGTGTGGACTTGAGATTTCTGGGAACGAAATGCTGCGGGTAACACCCGAGCACCGGTTCTATAACAACGAAGAATGGATAGAAGCCCGAGCGCTGCAAGTAGGCGACCTTCTACAAAATAAACACGGCGACTATATTTCAGTCCTTAATAAAGAAATTTTGCCACATTATGAAAAAGTTTATAATTTAACCGTAAAAGATAATGAAAATTATTATGTTACCGAAGAAGGAATATTGGTGCATAATGGATATAAGGATTCTGATGTCGCTAACAATAAAAAGAAATCTGATGTCGCTAACAATAAAAAGAATTCTGATGTCGCTAACAATAAAAAGAATTCTGATGTCGCTAACAATAAAAAGAATTCTGATGTTACTACCAAAAAAAAGAATTCTGATGTTACTACCAAAAAAAAGAATTCTGGTGTTGCTACCAAAAAATCTGATCCTACAAGAATTTCTAAACGAAAAAGATATAATAGAAAGAGATTTGCTGAATTTCCAAATCAAAAACGTCCTAAATTAAGAACTAATAGGCCTAAATATGCTCCAGGTCAAGTTGAAGAGGTTTGGGAAAAAAGGGCACTTACAGATTCTAAAGGTAATAAACTTTTAACAAAAGATGATTATTCTGAGATAGCTTTAGATCCAAACACTTCAGAACCAATAACTTGGAATAGATTAAAGGATGAAACTCGTACGTGGGACATGGGACATACTCCAGGAAATGAATATAGAAGATTATGTGATAAATATGAAAATGAACAAATTACATATCAAGAGTTTTTAGATGAATATAGAAATCCAGAAAATTACCTTCCAGAATCTCCATCAAGTAATAGAAGTAGAAAATTTGAAAAAAAATAATATAAAATGGAAGATATATTTAGATTAGTTAGAGAAAATAAGATTAATGTATTAAAAAATATTTTAAATAAAAGCATAATAAATGCTAGGAATGTAGAAAAGCAATCATTATTGCAGCAAGCTATAGTTTCAAAACATTTTGATATAGCAAAAATTTTAATATCAAAAAATATAAATGTTAATAGCGAAGATTCAAATGGTCAAACAGCATTGCATTATATCCCTTTATATAAAAATTTAGAAATAGCTAAATTAATTTTAGAAAATGGAGGAGATGTTAATAAACAAGATTCATGGGGAAATACCCCATTATGGACAGCAATATTTAATTCTAGGAGGCAGTA
Source organism: Apibacter sp. ESL0432 (assembly GCF_019469225.1). NCBI lineage: Bacteria > Pseudomonadati > Bacteroidota > Flavobacteriia > Flavobacteriales > Weeksellaceae > Apibacter > Apibacter sp. ESL0432. The sequence goes on from NZ_CP048266.1 coordinate 1,276,412, forward strand.
TGACTTAGTTATTTTATATTTAGAATTTCACGCAAAAATTGATATAATAAATCATTCTAATAAAACATGCTATGATTTGGCAAAAATTTTGAATGATAAAGACTTATTAACAATATTAGAAAAATATAAATAATCAAATATGTATGGAAATATTTTTTAATGATATAATTAAACATCAATATTTAGAAAATTTAAATTTCTCAGAACATGAGTGTTTAAAAGAATTTGATGAGCTGTCAAAAGAAAATGGGAGCCTTTTTGGAATCAAAGACGATAATAATAGTGTTTTGAAGTTATATTGTGAAAACGAAAATCTGTTTTTGGTGAATATATCTATTGCTCCAACATTTGTGAACTTTCTTAAAAGGGCAAATATAGATGAGTGCAAAAAAATTATTACGGAAATATATAGAAATAATAGAATTATTGTAGTTGATGGAATGGTAAAATTCACTATGAATAAAAAAACACTTAACGGATATAATAAGTAATTAATACTTTTTAATAGTCGATATTCTTATCAAATTATATTTTATACATATTTCAAAATATATTCTTATACGTATAAATTTTCTAAAATATTATAGATAAATTGAAATAGTATTAAGTCTTTAGATGTTATGGAAAAACAAGATTACGTTTAGTTTTTGTAATCCGGACGAAATTATTTCGGGTAAAATAAAATTAGATTTGTTAATTAAATCATATGTAGGAGTAACCTTTTGAAAATAAATAGATTGTAATTGCTATATGAATTTTAGAAGATAAAGAATATGCCTATTATCACCCTGTTTTAACAGATTAAAATATAAAAATATAAAGGTTAAATATAAATCTCTTTTAAAATTTACTACTGCTTTAATTTATAGTTAAAAGTAAATTACATATGTTGAATATTAAAGAATTGTATGAAAAATATAAATATATTTATAAATGAATAAATTTTAAAATATTATTATATATATTCTTATATTTAAATTATTTAGTTTATTAAGCAATTTTATAATTAAACTTTGAGGAATAAAAGATTTATTGGTTAAAATCTCTGTATAAACTCAATTTGTATTAATAGAATAGATTTACCTTGATATTTTCAATGATTTTAGTAAAATTATTTATATAATATTAAACAAAGAATTAAGTATAATTCCAAATAAACATGATCAAATGATCACAATTATTTTAAATTTAAAGAAACATTATAATAATAGATAGAATCCAATTAATTTTAATCCATTTTTTAATTTGAATAAATTCACACATTATTAAAAATATATTATTAATTAAGCATTAATACATATTTATAAAAAATAATAAATATAAATTTTTAAATATATATACTTATATTTCAATTAATATGCTTATATTTATAAAAATATAAAAATTATGGAAGATTCTGATTATACATTGGAGAGAAAAATTAAAATTGGTAAAGAAGAATATACTTGTACTTTTGACTTTAATTTTAGAAGTAATCACTTATTTAAAGATGCAACTAAGGATAAAAATTATTTTGATGATCATTACAGCAATAATTCCGAAACCAGCCATACTCTTTTAAATTTATTTGAATTAACTAAAGCATTTGAAAGTGGAAAAATTACCTTTATACCAAACGTTTATAAAGATAAAAGATTTTCAATTAATATACCTAATTCACATGATTTTATATATACCTATCGCAGGTCTTTAAATGGAAATGAATCCAGTATATGCGCCCGTAACTGTAGCGGAATTAAATTAGAAGGAACGTATGTTACCGATAAAAAATTGAAATTTTCTCGTTTAGGAAGTATTATTTTATAAAATAAAGCTTATTTTTTATCTTAAGATTTAATTTTTTTATTTCTAAAGCAATAATACATTACATAAAAAATTTACTTGTTTAGGAAGCTATTTCTTTAGCCTTAATCATCCTAAAATTTCCGGATATATCTTGTTTTAATTCTACGTAATTAAAGTATTCCAAAAACAATTGTCTGGTTTTTTCTCCTAAATCTTGATTAATTTCAACATATACTCTTCCTTGTGGCTTCATATTTTTTAGAGAAAAATCTATTATACTCCTGTAAAAAACAAATGGATCATTGTCCGGTACAAACAAGGCCTTGGATGGTTCATAATTGACTACCCTACTCTCCATACCTTCTTTTTCATATTCTCTGATATAAGGAGGATTGGATACAATAATATCATACTTTTCAGTATTCTTTATTAGATGCCCCGTATTAAGTAAATCAGCCTGTATAAAATCTACCTGAACTTGATTACTTTCTGCATTTTTTTTGGCTAAATTTATCGCCTTTTCATCAATTTCAAGAGCAGATACTTTTGCTTTTAAGTTTTTAGCTAATGCAATAGCAATACATCCACTTCCGGAACATAAATCGATGATATTCAATTCCTCATTTTTATTTTCAAAGTCATTACAAATCCAAGATACCAATTCTTCTGTTTCCGGTCTGGGAATCAAAACATGGGGATTTACAGAAATTTTACAGCCGTAAAATTCCGTATATCCTACCACATATTGGTAAGGCATACCGCTAATTAAATGAAATAAGGCTGTTTGAAAAAGTGTAGGCTTTATTTGAGAATCTTCTTGCATTTCATCCAATCCTAATTTTAAAGTAATTTTATCTTTATGCAAATATGTTTCTGCCAACGCATAAAAAATAATATCTATTTCTTTAAGAGTATATTGCAAAGAAAGATTTTTAATAAACTCGTTCCTAATTTCTGCTAATGATTTCATGCTAAATGCATTAAGGTTTTAATTTTTTTATAAAAAACCGGAATAATAAAATATTATTATTCCGGCTCAAATTTCTAATATTTTTTAGAAGTTATTCATCTTCTTGATCAACCAATATCCAACTTCCCTCCTCTATAAGACTTTGCGCTTGTTTAAATTTCAAAGATTTAACTTCTCCGGTTCTCAAATTACGCACATGTACCATTTCATTTCTTCCGATCTTGTTTACACGTAATGGTTCGGAAACCGACTTTTCTTGAGTCTGTTTTTCATCGTTTTCAACAAATTCTCTGCTCTCAACCACTTTTTGTTTTACTTCACGAGCTTGTTCTATTTTTGATTCTTCAGGTTCAGATGGTAAACCTCCTTTGAACAAGAAAGAGATAATTTCTTTATTGGTTTTATCTAGCATATCCCTAAATAAAGCAAAGGATTCTTGTTTATAAATAACCAACGGGTCTTTTTGTTCGTAAACGGCTGATTGTACAGACTTTCTTAATTCATCCATCTCTCTTAAATGTTCTTTCCAATTTTCGTCTATTAATGCTAAAGTAATTCCTTTTTCAAAGTCTTTTAATAAAGCTTTTCCTTCAGAATTGTAAGCATCTTCTAAATTGGTGGTTACATTTAATACTTTTGTGCCGTCAGTAAAAGGAACCGAAATATTTTTAAATGTATTTCCTCTTGCTAAAAAGACGTTAGATATGATAGGATACAACTGTTGTGCCGTATTTTCTAATTTTTCTTTGTAATAAGCTTCTGCTTGTTCAAAAACTTTATCAACAAGTTCTTTTTCAGATAATCTGTTAAACTCTGCTTCATCTACAGGAGTATCCATAGCAAACACTGTTGCCAACTCAAACTCAAAATTTTTATAGTTTTTATCTTGTTTATTGTCTCTAACTAACAAAGCAGCAGTGTCATAAATCATATTAGCGATATCGATACTTAATTTCTCACCAAAAAGAGCATTTTTACGTCTGCTGTAAATTACTTCCCTTTGTTTATTCATTACATCGTCATATTCCAACAATCTTTTACGAATTCCAAAGTTATTTTCTTCAACTTTTTTCTGAGCTCTTTCAATAGAGTTAGTGATCATAGAATGTTGAATTACATCTCCTTCCTTATGCCCTAATCGATCCATCATTTTAGCTATTCGATCAGAACCGAATAAACGCATTAAGTTATCCTCTAAAGAAACATAGAATTGAGAAGATCCCGGATCTCCCTGACGACCGGCACGACCTCTTAACTGTCTGTCTACCCGTCTAGAATCATGTCTTTCCGTACCAATAATAGCTAACCCTCCTGCGGCTTTAACTTCATCCGTTAACTTAATGTCGGTACCCCTTCCTGCCATATTGGTAGCAATAGTTACTACTCCCGGATTTCCCGCTTCTGCAACAATGTCTGCTTCTTTTTTATGTAATTTTGCATTTAATACATTATGCGGTATTTTTCTTAATTTTAAAGCTTTGCTTAATAATTCGGAAATTTCTACAGAAGTAGTTCCCACCAATACCGGTCTTTTATCTTCTTGAGATAAACGTATCACCTCATTTAAAACGGCATTGAATTTTTCTCTGTTGGTTTTATAAACTAAATCTTGTTGGTCATTTCTAATTACAGGTTTGTTGGTAGGAATAACCACTACATCTAATTTATATATTTCCCAAAATTCTCCGGCTTCCGTTTCGGCAGTACCGGTCATACCTGCCAATTTATTATACATTCTAAAGTAATTCTGTAAAGTAATTGTAGCAAATGTTTGTGTTGCTGCTTCGACTTTTACATTTTCTTTAGCTTCTAAAGCTTGATGCAATCCATCAGAATAACGACGCCCTTCCATAATACGTCCGGTCTGTTCGTCAACAATTTTAACTTGTCCGTCAATTACAACATATTCTACATCTTTCTCAAACAAAGTATATGCCTTGAGCAATTGACTTAAAGAATGAATACGTTCGGATTTGATAGCAAAGTATCGTAAGAATTCTTCTTTTTCTTTATGTTCTTCTTCTTTGGATAAGTTTTTATTTTCAATATCGGCAAATACAGTTCCTAAATCTTCTAATACAAAAAAGTTAGGATCGGAATTTCCTTTTGACAAAAATTCAATTCCTTTATCGGTAAGTTCCACCTGATTATTTTTTTCATCAATTGAAAAATATAAATCTTTATCAGCCTCAGGCATCATTCGGTTATTATCCGATATAAAATAAGCTTCTGCTTTTAACAAAATAGCTTTGTTCCCTTCTTCTGAAAGGTATTTAATTAAAGGCTTATGTTTAGGTAATCCTCTATATACTTGATATAATTTATAACCTCCTTCTTTTTTATCTCCAGAAGCTATTAATTGTTTTGCTTCCTGAAATAATTTTGAAATTTCATTTTTTTGAGCCGTAAAAATGGTTTCAACAACCGGTTTTAATTCCTGATATTCTTGTTTATCTCCTTGAGGTACCGGACCGGATATAATTAATGGCGTACGTGCATCATCTACTAGAACGGAATCTACCTCATCGACAATGGCATAATTAAGTTCTCTTTGAACTAAGTCATTTGGAGAATTTGCCATATTGTCACGTAAATAATCGAATCCAAATTCATTATTAGTTCCGTAAGTAATATCAGCAAGATAAGCTTGTCTTCGAGATTCAGAATTAGGTTGATGGTTATCAATACAATCTACTTTTAATCCATGAAATTCAAACAAAGGAGCCATCCATGCGGAGTCCCGTTTTGCTAAATAATCATTAACTGTTACTACATGAACTCCACGTCCCGGTAGAGCATTCAAATACATAGGAAGTGTTCCTACTAACGTTTTTCCCTCACCGGTTGCCATTTCAGCAATTTTTCCTTGATGTAATACCGTTCCTCCTATATACTGAACATCATAATGAATCATGTCCCATTTTACTTCTTTACCCGCCGCATTCCAATAATTTCTCCATACGGCTTTATCTCCTTCAATGGTAACATACTCTTTAGTTAATGCCAATGTTTTATCAAACTCGGTGGCTGTAACGGTAATAGTATTGTTTTCAGCAAATCGTCGGGCTGTTTCTTTAATTAAAGCATACGCTTGAGGAAGTATTTCTTCCAATATTCTTTCTTCTACTTCGTAGGATTCCTTCTCAAATTTTTCAATCTCGCTGTATAATCGCTCTTTTTCGTCTATATTATCAACATTTTGAGTTTGTTCTTTTAATTCTGCAATTTTATTTTTAAGATCAAAAGTTGCTTGAGATATTTTTTCTTTAAACTCAATGGTTTTAAATCTTAGATCATCAAAAGATAAAGAAGAAATACTTTCTTCTTCCTTTTTAATTTTGTCCAGATATTTATTTAATTGTGCAAGATCTTTTTTATGTTTATCCCCAATAAATAATTTGAGGACTGAATTTAATATATTCATTATATGTAATTAATTTGTACGTACAAATGTACTAAAAAAAAGCTTTTTTAGTATGAACTATGAAAAGTAAAGCCCTAAACGAGCTAGGGCTTATAAATTAATATTCATCTTCGTTCCAGAGGAAATCATCATCAGTCGGATAATCCGCCCATATTTCTTCAATGCTATCGTAAATCTCGCCCTCATCTTCAATTGCCTGTAGATTTTCAACTACTTCCAAAGGGGCGCCGGTTCTGATGGCATAATCAATTAATTCATCTTTTGTGGCGGGCCACGGCGCATCACTTAAATAAGACGCTAATTCTAAGGTCCAATACATAAGGTAAAATTTATATTATGATTAATTTTTCCTTCCACACATCAAACTTCAAGCCAAATTTTTTAATCCCATTTTTTATTTCTATTTAATACAAATAGTTTCAATTTATAATCTAATTATTATAGTATTTGAGATAATTTGTTCACTTAGTTTATTGGATTATTATCGTCAATAATTTTTATCAAGTTGACTATTATATAGGTCAGACAATATATAAAAGTGATAATTATTGTATTTAAAATATAAATTATTGTACTGTTATAAATAAAAATATTAATATTATTTTTATAAAAAGTGTCCTTTAGTTTAAATAATACATATTTTAAAAATAAATGTTGCAATTTTAAAAAAAATAATAGCTGAAAATTTTCTGTCACAAATGTCATATATTATAACTGACAATTTTTCATAGATAAAGCTTAAAGCTGTCGGTATTTTAGATCAAATATTTAAAAAACACAGAGAGTTATAAGCATAAAAAAATGGGATTAAACAAAATTAATCCCATGAATATATTTTATTTATATTTCGTTAATCAAAAATATAGGCAAAACCTAAAGCAATTACTGATGTATTTTGTTTTTGGTAAAATTTATCATAAATATCCATAAAACCGTAATTATAACGAACGAAAATTTCTGATTTTCTTACAATGCTATATCCTAACCCTACTGATATGGATGTATCAAGATTCTTAGGGTTGGATCCGTATCGCTTTTTTTCTAAGTCTTTATCTTTTTGGGATATTAATATTCCTAATTGAGGTCCAACTTCTGCAAAAAATTCGCTTTCGGATTCTGATAAATACGCCCTAAAATAAATCGGTATGTTTATATAATTTTGAAAAAATTTAGCTTTCGTTTGATTTCCTGACATCTTAACCTTATCTTTTTCGCCTTGCATGGAATATGATATCTCAGGCTGTATGAAAAACCGATTATAAGAGTCTAATTGAATTTGGGCTAAAACACCTATAGATGCTGCATTTCTACTGCTGGATTCTTTATGTATATTGGAAACACTTGTATTTTGAAGTGTTCCTCTTACACCAAATCTTACTTGCGAATAAGACAAAATCGGAATTAATAATAATAAAAGAACGCTTTTTTTCATAAATATATAATTTTTTGGTTTGTTGCTGTGCAAAAAATACCTAAACGAATATTTTGCCAACCGTTTTTCCTATATCTGCAGGAGAGTTGACAACGTGGATACCGCATTCAGCCAAAATTTTCATTTTTGATTGTGCTGTATCATTTTCTCCTCCAACAATAGCCCCGGCATGACCCATAGTTCTTCCTTTAGGTGCAGTAATTCCTGCAATAAATCCGACAATAGGCTTGGTTATATTATTAGATTTATACCATAATGCCGCATCTACTTCCAGTTGACCTCCAATTTCCCCTATCATAACTATACATTCTGTATCTTTATCTTCGATAAGTAGTTGCAAGGCATCTTTAATAGATGTTCCTACGATAGGATCTCCACCAATTCCAATTGCGGTTGAAATGCCATACCCGGCTTTAACCACTTGGTCAGCAGCTTCATAGGTTAGCGTACCTGATTTAGAAACTATACCGACTTTTCCTTTTTTAAAAATAAAACCGGGCATGATTCCAACTTTTGCCTCTTCGGCAGATATAATTCCCGGACAATTAGGGCCTATTAATGTGCAATCGTACGATTTAAGATAATTTTTAACTTGAACCATGTCTTCAACGGGAATACCTTCTGTAATGCATATAATAACTTTTATTCCGGCTTGTGCTGCTTCCATTATCGAATCTGAAGCAAACGCAGGGGGAACAAATATGATGGAGGTATTAGCCCCTGTTTGGTCGATGGCTTCCTTAACTGTATTGAAAACAGGTCTATCCAAATGGGTAGTTCCTCCTTTTCCCGGAGTTACTCCTCCAACCACTTGGGTTCCGTATTCAATCATTTGTTCAGCATGAAAAGAACCTTCTTTACCTGTAAATCCTTGAACAATTACTTTGGAATTTTTATCAACCAAAACAGACATATCTATAATTTAAAGATGAATAATTAATTCAATTTTTATTTGGCTAATCTTTTGAGTGTAGCCATTTCTTTTAATTTCTTTTTAGCTTCTTCGGCAGGGTAACCAAAATAAGTTTTTCCTGCTTCCAAATTTTTAGAAACTCCCGATTGTGCCAATATCACAGCTTTTTCTCCCACGGTAAGTGAAGAGGCAAATCCTGCTTGTCCCCATATGCTCACTTCATCTTGAATATTACAACAACCGGCAATACCTACTTGAGATGCTATTAGACATTTTCTTCCAATAACGGTATCATGTCCCACTTGTATGAGATTATCCAATTTTGAACCTTCACCGATAATGGTAGAAGCTGTAACCCCTCGGTCGATGGTACAATTAGAACCAATTTCAACATTATCTTCTATTATAACATTACCTACAGATTTCAATCGATCATAATAACTTCCGCGGTTTTTATAATAAAAGCCATCACCTCCAAGTACCGTTCCTGATTGTATAACGACATTATTACCTATTTCAGTATAATCATGTATGGTAACATTTGGAAAAATTACACAATCATTGCCAATTTTTACATGTTTACCAATGTATACTCCCGGTTGTATGACGGTGTTTGTACCAATTTGAACGTCATCGGAAATTAACTTATTTTGAGGCGTAAATTTTACAAAATAATCATTGATTTTATTAAAATCTCTGAAAGGATCATCAGATAAAAGGAGTGCTTTATTTTTCGGACATTCAACCTTTTTATTAATCAAAATTACACTTGCTTCGCTGCGTAATGCTTTGTCATAATATTTGGGATGGTCTACAAAAACTATTTCTCCTTCTTTTACGCGGTGAATTTCGTTAGTTCCATAAATTGGAAAGTCATCTTTTCCAATATATTCACATCCTATAATTGATGCAATGTTTTTTAGTGTAAATGATTTTGGAAATTTCATGATATTAAATAAAAATGATAGGTAAATATACGAATATATTTAATCTTTTCTAATCTTTTACTCTTTCGATATAAGAGCCGTCATCTGTATTAATTTTTATTTTTTCACCGGCCTCAATAAATAGGGGCACTAAAACCTTAGCTCCGGTTTCAATGATTGCATTTTTAAGCGCATTGGTAGCTGTATTTCCTTTAACGCCGGGTTCTGCTTCTATTACTTCCATGATAACACTTGCCGGCAATTCTGCTGACAATGGTGTTTCATCTTCTTCTTTCAGGATAATCATAACCTCCTCTCCTGCTTTCATAAATTGAGCGTTTTCAATCAAATTTTTATCTATATAAATTTGAGAAAAATCGTCGTTGTTCATGAAATGAAAACCATGATCGTCATCATATAAATATTGATATTTGCGAGTAATAACTTTTACATCTTCTATTTTACTACCTGCTGAAAAGGTATTATCAACAACTTTTCCTGATGTTAAAGATTTTAATTTAGTTCTTACAAAAGCAGGGCCTTTACCCGGTTTAACATGTAAAAACTCAATTACTTTATAGATGTCATCATTAAAATTGATACAAAGTCCCTTTTTTATATCTCCCATTCCAGCCATATGTATATAATTTAAATTTTTTTACTACTATTTTTATAATCCTTGAGCGTTAAATCCTCTCATTACCCCCCTCATACTTGATTGTATAAATTGGATGATTTCATCTCTTTCAGGGGTGGCCTCAAATTCAGCTTCTACTACTGATAAGGCCTGTGTGATATTCAATTTGTTTTGAAAAATAACTCGATAAATGTTTTGTATTTCCGCAATTTTATCGGAACTGAAACCTCTCCTTCTTAGTCCTACAGAATTAATACCAACATAGGACAATGGATCCCTTGCTACTTTTACAAAAGGGGGAATATCTTTCCTTACAAGTGATCCTCCGGTTACAAATGCATGATTACCGATGGAACAAAATTGATGTACGGCTGTCATTCCTGCCATAACAACGTAATCTCCTACAGTTATGTGTCCTGCTAAGGTGGTATTATTAGAGAATATACAGTTATTCCCAACTTCGCAATCATGGGCGATATGGGAATAAGCCATTATCAAACAATTTTCACCTATAACTGTTTTCATTTTATCTGAAGTACCTCTACTTACAGTAACGCATTCTCTCAGTACAGTGTTATCTCCTATAATCGTTAAAGATTTTTCACCTTTATATTTTAAATCTTGAGGTTCTGCTGAAATTACTGCTCCGGGAAATATTTTACAATTTTTTCCAATTCTAGCTCCCTCCATAATAATGACATTAGAGCCTATCCATGTTCCTTCTCCAATTTCAACATCTTTATAAATAGATGAAAATGGTTCAATAACAACATTCTTTGCAATTTTTGCATCGGAATGTACAAAAGCTAATGGTTGAATCATTTTTCTACTCCTTCTCTTCTTTTGTTTTCGCTACTTGAGCCATCATTTCTGCTTCAACAACCATATGTCCATTACAGTATCCATATCCTTGCATATGTACAATTCCTCTTCGTATAGGTTCTAATAAGTCAATTTTAAAAATTAAGGTATCTCCGGGTATCACCTTTCTTTTGTGCTTCACATTATCTAATTTAATCAAGTAGGTAGAGTAATTTTGAGGATCATCTACATTTTCGAGCACAAAAATACCTCCTGTTTGAGCCATAGCTTCAATTTGTAATACTCCCGGCATAACAGGTTCATTAGGAAAGTGACCTACAAAAAAAGGTTCATTGATAGTTACGTTTTTAACTCCGATTATATGTTTATCATCAACTTCCATTATTTTATCCACCAATAAAAATGGAGGACGATGGGGAAGCATTCTCATGATATCTTTTATATCGTATACCGGTTCTTTTTGCAAATCAATTTCCGGTATATTTTTTCTTTTAAATAATTTATATAATTTATTTAATTTTTTTGCGAACTGTGTATTGCAATGGTGTCCGGGCTTGGTAGCTATAATTTTAGCTTTTAATCGAACCCCTACTAAGGTTAAATCACCAATGACATCTAATAATTTATGTCTGGCTGCTTCGTTTGGATAGTATAAGGTCACATTATCTAATATTCCGTTAGGTCTTACACTAACTTCCGGTTGATTAAATACAACTTTTAGTTTATCCAGCGTATCCGGGGAAAGTTCTTTATCTACATAAACAATGGCATTATTAATATCTCCGCCTTTTATTAATCCGGAGTCTAATAAGGTTTCCAGTTCATGAAGAAAACTGAAGGTCCTGGCATTGGCAAAATCTGATTTAAAATCTTGAATACTTTTCATGGTAGCATTTTGTGTTCCCAATACTTTCGTACCAAAATCTACCATAGTTGCTACTTCAAAGTGATCGGAAGGTATTGCAGTAATCTCTGAACCTGTTTCCGGATCTGTGTAAGAAATTATTTCTTTTATTGTGAAGTATTCTCTGTTTGCTTCTTGTTCAACTACACCCGCTTCTTCAATAGCTTCTACAAAAAATTTAGATGAGCCATCCATAATAGGAGGTTCTGAACTATCCATCTCAATATATGCATTGTCCAAATCCATTCCGGTTAATGCAGCTAATACATGTTCACAAGTATGTATTTTTACTCCTTTTTTTTCTAAAACGGTACCTCTTTCAGTAGAAGTCACATAGGTTGCATCAGCTTCAATAGTAGGTTGCCCTTCCAAATCCACCCTAACAAAAATAAATCCTGTGTTTACAGGTGCAGGTTTAATTGTCATGACAACTTCTTTACCTGTATGCAAACCTTTTCCTTTTAATGTAAACTCCTGTTTAAGTGTCTTTTGCTTATCTGACATTTTATATAAATTACTAGTTAAAGATTTACTTTTTACCTTTTTCTAACTTCTCTAATCTATTGACTATTTCAGGAAGTTTTTTAAAGTATATAAAACTTTTTTGATATTTTAAATATTGTATTGCAGGAGAACCGAATAGTCTTTGGTCATCTTCTACATCATTAGTTATCCCGCTTTGTGCTTGAACTATAACTCTATTTCCTACATTTAGATGTCCGGAAATTCCCACCTGTCCACCGATCATACTCCATTTTCCTAATTTTGAAGAACCTGCTATACCTGCTTGAGCTGCTATAACTGTATGTTCTCCAATTACTACATTATGTGCCACTTGTATTAAATTATCTAATTTAACTCCTTTTTTGATTATTGTTGATCCTATGGTGGCTCGGTCAATAGAACAATTCGATCCTACTTCTACATTATCTTCAATAATAACATTACCTAATTGGGGTACTTTTTCGTATCCTTCGCTTGTTGGCTGAAATCCAAAACCGTCTCCTCCTATTATAGTTCCTGCATGAATAGAACAATTATTTCCTATAACGCAATCATCATAAATTTTAACTCCAGGACCTAAGTAACAATTATCTCCGATACTAACATTTTCACCTATGAATACATGAGGGTAAATTTTAGTATTGTTACCTATTTTTACATGATTTGATATATAAGCAAATGCCCCTACATAAACATCTTCCAATAAAGTTGCAGATTGAGATAAAAATACAGGACTTTCAATACCCTGTTTTTTTATTTTCATCTCATTATAAATAGTCAATAATTTATTGAAAGCTGAATATGCATTTTCCACAACAATAATAGTTGGTAAATTGGAAATGTCCTTCGGTAATAGTTCTTTTGATATAATAACAATAGAAGCTTTGGTATCTTTTAAATATTCCTGATATTTTTCTCCTCCTAAAAAGGTTATGGTGCCAGGCTTACCATCTTCTATTTTAGATATATAAGATACTTTTTCCTGGGGGTTACCTTTTATAACCCCATTTACTAAATTTGCTACTTGTTCAGCGCTAAATTCCATGATTGGCAAATGTAAACATTTTATTATGATTATAAAAATCTTTATTTAACACCACTAATTTCTCTGGGTATACATAAATGATAACGAGTTATTTTCTTTCTTAAATCTTTAACTAAGACTTGATTATCTGCTTTTTGTAATTCCAAAATTTCCCCATTTTTTAAAAGTAATTTGATCGGGTCTTTGGTATCGTTGTAAGCTAATACACTTAATTCTTTTTGGTGTACAAAATACCCTGCATCTTCTATGGAATATAATTTTTTAACTTCATTTTTTATTTGTTCTACTTTTTCATTTGAAATAGGTTCTGAAATTATAAGTGATGAGGGTAATTTTCTTTGAATAATGAATTGACTTAATAAACTCAATGTTTTGTCTTCGTGAGACTGCCATAATTTCAAAGCTGAAATTACATCTGAATCATCAAGCTGTGCAAATTTCTCCAAATCCATTTTGTTAATTTCAATAAAGTCAGATTTTTCCAAAAAATATTGCAAAACATCGGAAGAAGGAACATTTTTACCTTTTTTTACCAATTGTTTGGCTCTTTTTAAAGCTTCAATTAAATATATTTCGGCAGTTACCGATGTTTTATGAAAATATACCTGCCAATACATAAACATTCTTGATGTCAAGTATTTCTCTATTGAATAGATTCCTTTACCATCAATTACCAACTCATCATTAACTACATTCATCATAGTTATTATCCTTTCTGAATTTACATTCCCTTCAGAAACTCCGGTGAAGAAACTATCTCTTTTTAGATAATCCAATCGATCTAAATCTATTTGACTTGAAATTAATTGATGGAAAAATTTACGAGAATATTTATTTAAAAAAATATCAATTGCTAATGATAATTCATTATTAAATTCCTCATTTAATAATTTCATAAAAGTGATTGAAAGTTTTTCGTGATGTATTCCTTCCAACAATGTTGATTCTAGTGCATGAGAAAAGGGTCCATGTCCTATATCATGTAATAATATAGCTATTAAAGAGGCTCTTTCTTCTTCTTTAGAAATTTTAACGCCTTTATCTTTAAGAACTTTATGGGTAATTTGCATTAAATTGATACACCCTAAGGCATGTAGGAATCTCGAATGTGTAGAACCGGGATAAACATAATAGCTTAAGCCTGTTTGAGATATCCGTCGTAACCTCTGAAAATAGGGATGTTCAATGATATCAAATAATAAATCATCGGATATGGAAACAAATCCTAATACCGGATCATTAAAAATTTTCCTCTTATTTATTTTTTCCAATAGGCATATTTTTTGTACATTAATGCAAAATTAATGTAAATAAATAACTATATAGGCATGGGTAAAAAAATATTATGGATTGATGACGAAATAGAACTATTGGAACCTCATATAATTTTTTTAAAAAACAAAGGATATGAGGTTATTTATGTCAACAATGCAGCTGAGGCCTTAGAACTGATTCCCATAAACAATTTTGACGCAGTTCTGCTTGATGAAAATATGCCCGGTATTGGCGGTTTAGAAGCTCTACAAAAGATTAAGGAAATAAAATCGAATTTACCTGTAATTATGGTAACGAAAAATGAAGCTGAAGATATTATGGAAGAAGCCATTGGCGAAAAAATCACAGATTATATCCTTAAGCCTGTTAATCCCAATCAAGTATTGATAAGTTTAAAGAAAATACTTAAAAGCGATGAGATAATCGAGAAAAAAACGGTTCAAAATTATCAACAGGAATTTCGAAAGATTTCAATGGACTTAATGTATGCTCAATCGTATGAAGATTGGATACAACTTTATTTAAAACTTATTCAATGGGATATTAGTTTTGATAAACTTTCCGATGTTGAAATGAGTGCTATTTTAAGTAATCAAAAGGATGAAGCAAATAGTTTGTTTGCAAAGTTTATAGAAAATAATTATCATGATTGGTTGCATTCTGAACAAAAACCGATCATGTCTCATACTGCATTTAATGATGTCGTTAGACCGGTTATTAACAAACATAAAAAGGTTTTGCTTTTAATGATCGATAATTTGCGTTATGATCAATGGAAAATTATTGAACCTTTATTTTCTAAATATTTTAATTCTGTAACTGAGAAATCCTATTTCAGCATTCTTCCTTCAGCTACTCAATATGCAAGAAATTCTTTTTTTGCCGGTTTATTACCTTTAGAGATTGAAAAAAAATTTCCTCAATATTGGATAGGCGAGAATGATGAAGAACATAAAAATCAATATGAGAGTGAATTATTAACTGCTCAGCTTCAGCGTTTAGGTCTAAAAAATATCAGAAATAAATATTTTAAAATTTTAAATGCTGAATTTGAGAAAAAAATTTCTGATGAATTTAAACATCACAGCAGTAATGCAGATTTTATTACTATCGTTTATAACTTTATAGATATTCTTTCTCACGCGAAAACCAACAATAATATTGTCAATGAATTAATCAGGGATGACAAAACGTTCCGATCTTTAACTTATACCTGGTTTGAAAATTCAAGTTTATTAAAAATTATTCAATCCGCCGCTGAGGAAGGATTTAAATTGATCATTACAACCGATCATGGGACCATTTATGTGAAAAAACCTAGTAAAGTAATCGGCGATAAAGAATCATCCACCAATCTTAGATATAAATTAGGAAAAAACCTACAATACGATGAAAAAGATGTTTTTGCGGTGAGTGATCCGGAGGATTATTTTTTACCAAAAGTTAACTTAAACTCAAAATATATTTTTGCTAAAGAAAACAAGTTTTTCGCTTATCCAAAAAATTATAATCATTATGTTAATTACTATAAAGATACTTACCAGCATGGTGGGATTTCACTTGAGGAAATGATTATTCCCATAGCTGTTTTGGAGTAAACAATTATAATATCTCATCTAAACGCTGTTGCTTGAACTAACAACATTTAACATACGAACAATATATTTAATTATTTATGATAAACTTGTAAGCATTATCTTTTATTATTTATTTTAATGTTTGATTCTACATAATTAAATATTTAAATATTGTATTTTATATTATTGGTGTTCGTAAATTAAATTTTGTGAAATTATGTTATATTAAATGTTTGAACTATTCTTTTTAAGATAATAGGCGGAGATTTGTATATTTACCAAAATTATATTTATATGAAGTTAAAACAATCCCTTATTTTTATATTTATTTTAACTATACTTATAAGTTGTAGAACATCCGATAAAATGATTGTTAATAAAAAGCTAACCGATCCGGAAGGAGAAACCATTTTATTTGGTCAAATAACTAGAGATGCCTTGAAACAATCTGATTTTAATTCATGGTATACAGACGAATATAATTCCTATGTTCCTGATCGTAATGTTATAAATAAAATAAAAAATAAAATAAAAATATATAAAATTGAAATATATTTTGGAACTTGGTGCAGCGACACTCATGAGCAACTTCCTCGATTTTTAAAAATCCTGGATGTAACCAATTATCCTCAAAGAAAATTAAAACTTTATGCTTTAAATCGTAAAAAAGAGAGTTTGTATGGCGAACAAAATCAAAAGAATATAGTTAGTATACCGACTTTTATACTCTATAAAGCCAATCATAACCCGAAACGTAGCGATATAGAAATTGGCAGAATAGTTGAATCTCCAAAAGAATCCCTGGAATTAGATTTATACAAAATTCTTACCGGAAAAGAATTTAAACAATAGTATATTAATATACTATTGTTTAAATCAAATAAAAATCCTACATAAAAATTATTCCATTCACGCCTTAAACTCTTTTTATTTTATTATCTTTTTGCATGATTTATGCACTATTATTAACACTAAAAAATATATAATGATAATCCTTAAATTTTTAAAAAAATATTTTATATCCATAGTATTTTTAATCTTAGGTTTATTACTATTTATATTTATTTTAAGACAATCGGGTAAAGAAAATGTAAAATCTGAAACCAGAATTATAAATCATGAAATTCAGCGTTTGAATAAAATGATTGTTATTGAACAAAATTATTCTTCATTTAAGACTAAAAAGTATAATAATTTTAATCCTAAATATTTTGATTTTCTAAATAAAAATATTGTATTGTACATTACTGCCATGGCTCAAGTAACGTATGATATGAAAAAGATGAAAATTGAGGTAGATTCAGCTCATAAAACAGTACATATTTTGTCAATACCCGATCCCGAATTACATGTATATCCAGATGTTGAAATTTATAATATGGAAACCGGTTTTTTAAATGATTTTTCAAAATCTGAACTTAATGAAGTAATGGAAGAAGGGAAAAAAGATATAACTAAAGAAGTTCAAAAATCTAATATACAATCTTTAGCTAAAAAACAATTAATTTCCAATCTGAAAGAATTGTATAACATGGTAAAACTTAATAATTGGAAAATTATTGATGACACCCCTTATGCCGGTCAAATACAATCAATGAAAGATTAATTGAGTTTGGATAATTACAAAATTTTATCCATCGACTCATGGATATGAATTTTGATTATAATAATTTATTATTATTTATTTCATGTTTACCATGATCAAACCCGTAGGAAATTTAGGTTCAATATAGGTAATTTTATCGGGTAATTTTTCTCCTAATTCCAATACTTTTTGTAAGTCGGAAAATGAAGGAGGATAAAAACCAAATCCTATAGTAAAATCACCCTTATCTACTTCTTCTTTTATTTTTTTTATCCCTTCAATACCGTTGGAACCTTTTATATAAGATACTAAATTCATTTCTTGTGTGGAATCCTTTATATTAAAAATCCTTTCTAAGATAAAGGTATTAAATAAATACGTATCAATAGTACCTAATCCTTCCTTCATTCCCCTAAATTCGTGTTTAATGTATAAACCAAAAAACTCTCCGTCCATGTACATGCTTATATGATGTTTATGTGAGGGAAAATAGGGTTCTTTGCCTTTATAATTAATAGTAAAATGTTCTTCCAGTTTTGAGAAAATATCTTTTTTTGTTAACCCGTTTAGTGATTTTATTAATCTATTATATTCTATAATTTTTAAGTTTTGACCAGAAACTAATAAAGATAATACTTGATGGTTTTGGTCAAATAAGAAATTTTTAGTTTTACTTTTTATCTTTAATCTTGTCTGAGTGATTTATAGCTCCCATCAACCGGTAATATCCATCGGCTAAATATAAAGAAGGCAAATTGGAAACAACGTCTTTAAATTGTGATAACTTTAATCGGTTATCTATTCTCCATAACCTATGTGAAACCTCCATTTCATCCTCAAAATGGATAAATGGTTTACTTTTCATTTCTAAATCCATTAATATCTCTATTTTGGAATTGGATTCATAACAAAGTAATATTGGATTAGTTTGCAAATAGGTGGTATCTAAAAATTGGGTAAATCCATTGACTTTTGTTTCATTAGTAGGCGAAGGTACTTTTATATTTTTTCCTTCAAAATCATCCACAGAGATTAATCCTATAACTCCTCTAAAGGTTTCTCCGGATTTTTTTTTCTGCTCATAAATATAAAATGAGGCAGGATCATGATCAAGCAAATTGTCTTTCACATAATCCTCATACCTTTTTCTTATCTTTTTTAAACGATTTTCCAAAGGACTTTCTCCTTTGAAAAAAATCGGTTTAATAAGATCGATATAAGAAGGAGTTTTGCCTCTTAGTTTCATTCTTATTTGCTCATCAGAATATATATCCGGTGAATACATGGGAAAATCTTTGATATCTTCCTCTTTAGCATGTATTCCTTTAAAAGGTTTAAAACTTAACATATAAGACCATTTAAGAACAATGTAAGAACTAAATAAAATTTTTAATGTATATTGTTAACAATACTATTTTTTTGCTAATTCAATAATTTGATCAGCTAATTCCATACCTACCCTTTCTTGAGCTTCTTTGGTATTTCCTCCTATATGTGGAGATAAAGATAGTTTAGGGTTCATTAATAAAGTAATTTCCGGTTTAGGTTCTTTTTCAAAAACATCTAATGCTGCTCCGAATATTTTATCTTCATTTAAGGCATTAATTAAGGCAACTTCATCGATAATCCCCCCTCTTGAAGCATTCACAATAATTGCATTAGGCTTCATTTTATTAAGTTCTGCTTCGCCAATTATATATTTATTTTGTTTAGGAATATGGACAGAAATAACATCAGAATTTTTAATGACTTCTTCCATTGGAACTGTGGATATTTCAAAATGAACTTGTTGACCGTCAAAGAAATCCAATGTAATAGTTTTAGTGATGTCATTTACATCAGAAACCAATATTTTCATTCCTAAACTCAATCCTATTTTGATAACTTCCACCCCGATTCGTCCGAAACCGATAACTCCTAAAGTTTTACCTCCAAGCTCCATAGCTCCTGAATAAGACTTTTTTAATGCTGCAAAATTCGTGTCTCCTTCTAAAGGCATGTTACGATTAGAATCTTGCAAATATCTGTATAGGCTAAACATATGTGCAAACACCAATTCTGCGACAGATCTGGAAGATGCAGCCGGAGTATTAATTACATGAATTCCTTTTTCTTTGGCATATTGTACATCTATATTGTCCATGCCTACTCCTCCTCTACCAATAATTTTTATTGACGGACACTGATCTATCAGTTCTTTTCGAACCTGAGTAGCACTTCTAACTAATAATACATCAATGTTGTTCTCATTTATAAAGTTAGCTAATTGTTCTTGAGCAACTTTATGGTTTAAAACTTCATGTCCTTCTTTTTCTAAAAATTCGATCGCAGATAAAGAAATGCCATCGTTAGGTAATATTTTCATTGTAATACTTTTAAATTAATTTTTAAGCGGTTTTTTCAAGTTCTTTCATAACATTAACTAACACTTGTACCCCCTCTAAAGGCATGGCATTGTAAATGCTGGCTCTGTATCCTCCTACTGTTCTGTATCCTCCCACACCTACAATATTTGCATCTTTCCACATTTGATCAAATCGGGCTTTATGTTTTTCTTCATCGTTCAAAAAGAAACATACATTCATAGGCGATCTGTCTTCTTTCACACAAACACCTCTAAATAACGGATTTCGATCGATTTCATTATATAACACTTCCGCCTTTTCTTTATTTTTTTTCTCAATGCCTTCTGTTCCTCCTTGTTTCTCCAACCAGCGTAAATTTAATAAGGTGGTGTACACTGCAAAAACGGGTGGAGTATTAGCCATGCTTTCTTTGGCAATATGAACTTCATAATCTAAATAAGAAGGTAAATTTCTTCCTGTTTTTCCCAAAAATCTTTTATCCACAACAACCAGCGTAACTCCTGCCGGACCAAGATTTTTTTGAGCACCTGCATACAATACAGCAAATTTATTATAATCGATATTCCTGCTTAAAATATCCGATGACATATCACATACTAAAGGTATATCAGTATCAGGAAATGTTTTTATTTCTGTTCCGTAAACCGTATTATTAGTGGTTATATGTAAATAATCAGCATCAGAGGGTACCACATAATCTTTAGGAATATAGGTATATTTATCTTGTTTAGATGAGGCAACAACTTCTATATTACCGATTTTTTCTGCTTCTTTAATTGCCATAGATGCAAAATTTCCACTGTCAATATAAGCCGCTTTCGATTTAAGCAGATTATAGGGAACCATAGAAAATTGCAAACTGGCTCCTCCTTGTAAATATAAAACTTCATGATTATCATCCAACTTCATTAATTTCTTAGCTAGCGATCTAGCTTCTTCCATGATAGCTATAAAATCTTTACTTCTATGAGATATTTCAATTAAAGAGATCCCGTTATTATTAAAATCCAATATAGCCTGAGAGGCTTGTTGAATAACTTCTTCCGGTAAAGTAGAAGGTCCTGCACTAAAGTTATATTTTTTCATTATTTAATAAATATAATGTTTTTATCTTATTGAGAAATAAAGTAAATGCGTACAACTTCTTTTAAGAAGGATGTAAAAAATCTTTTTTAGCGTGTAGTTCTTCATTACTTTCAACATGAGCATCATCCGGAACACAACAATCGACAGGACATACAGCAGCACACTGGGGTTCTTCATGAAACCCTACGCATTCTGTACATTTGTCAGCAACTATATAATAAATATCGTCAGATATAGGTTTTTGAGGAGCATCCGCATCAATTGAAAGACCACTTTTCGTAACTACCATACCGGTTAAACCTGTTCCTTCAGACAGTTTCCAGTCAACAGCTCCTTCATATATTGCATTATTAGGACATTCCGGCTCACAAGCTCCACAATTTATACATTCATCCGTAATTTTTATAGCCATTATTTAATTTTAATTTACTTTTGTGCAAAATTATACAATTTTTTTCACATTTATCATAAGTAAAAATGAGTTTAAATCAAAGAATAAAGTCGTTAGCTGCCGTAAGAAATATTTTAGATCAATTTCTTACTAAAAACCGGGCGGAATCCCCAACATATTCCGAATTTAAAAATAGTATCTCTCTTGCTGAGATAAAAAACCCTTGGTTTACTGAAAACAGCATTCTTTCGGTTTTAAATTATTGGAATAATGTTCTTACTGAAGAAATACTAACCCAATGGTTATCTAACTATACAATAAAATCCGAAGAATCTAAAAAAATTGGATTGGTATTAGCGGGTAATATACCTATGGTTGGATTTCACGACTGTATCAGTACTTTGCTGGCAGGGCATCAGGCAAAAATAAAATTATCATCTAAAGACTCTGTTCTTATCCCTTTTATACTTAACTTATGGAAAGAATTTTGTGAAGAATTGGAATTTGAATGGGTAGATAAACTTCCTCCTTGTGATGCGGTTATTACTACCGGAACTACCAATACTGCCAGGTATTTTGAATATTATTTTAAAGATATACCGCATATAATACGTAAAAATAGAACTTCAATCGCTATACTTAATGGGAATGAATCGAAAGAAGATTTGCACGGCCTGGCTGATGATGTATTTTCTTATTTTGGTTTAGGATGCAGAAGTGTTACTCAACTTTTCATTCCAGAGAATTATGATATTAATAAACTCTTCGAAGTTTTTATTTCCTATCAAGATTGTATTAATCATACCAAATATTCGAATAATTACGATTATAATAAAGCGATTTATCTAATGAATCAAGAACTGTTTTGGGACAATAACTTTATACTATTGAAAGAATCACGAAATTTATTTAGTCCTATAGGCACTCTATATTACAGTACATATTCGGATGACTCAGAACTTGAAAAATTTATCTCTCAGCATGCCGATTCTCTACAATGCGTAGTGAGTGCTCAACCTTATCAACAATTTAAAACTGTAGCTCCCGGACAGGCCCAAAATCCTAAAATAGATGATTATGCAGATGGCGTTGATACTTTAGACTTCTTATCGAATTTGTAAGATGCTTATTTTTAAGGCCATAAAATAGTTATATCTATCATTCATTTTTTTACATATTTCAATAATTAATAGTATTTTTACTTTTTATAGTATAAAGACAAAATTGTTACTCTTATGAAATCATTACAAGGATTAGGTGTGGCCTTGATTACACCTTTTTGCGAAGATGGGACGGTTGATTTTCCATCCTTAGAAAAATTAGTAAATTACAATATTGAAGGCGGTACCAATTACCTAGTAATTTTGGGTACTACTGCCGAAAATGCTACTTTAAACTCAGAAGAAAAAAAACAGGTAATTGATTGCGTAAAAAAGAGTAACAACAAGAGATTACCTTTGGTTTTGGGTATAGGGGGAAATAATACGGCAGATATATTACATCAAGTTCGTACAACCGATCTGGAAGATTTTACGGCAATACTTTCCGTTTCTCCTTATTACAATAAACCTTCCCAAGAAGGAATTTACCTTCACTATAAAAGCATAGCAGAAAACAGCAACAAACCTATATTACTATATAATGTTCCCGGGAGAACCGGCTCTAACATTGAAGCTGCAACAACCCTACGATTAGCTCAAGACTGCTCAAATATTTTGGGAATTAAAGAAGCAAGCCCAAACTTTTTACAATCCACACAGATTATTAAAGATAAACCATCGGATTTTATGGTGATTTCCGGAGATGATGAATTGGCTTTACCTATGGTTTTAGCAGGAGGTTTGGGAGTTATATCTGTTTTAGGTCAAGCTCTTCCCCATGAAGTTTCTCAAATGATGCAACTGGCATTAGAAAGGAAAGTCGATGATGCGTATAAAATTCATTATAAAATTAAAAAACTGTTTGAACTTATCTTTGCTGAAGGTAACCCTTCCGGTATAAAAGCATTATTATCTCTTAAAGGAATTTGTAAACCCTATACACGTTTACCATTGACTCCTGCGTCTTCTAATCTCATTGAAAAAATAGAAAAAGAATTAGAAAACCTATCCATCTTAGCTTAAATTTTATTGCAATAAGGGTTTATCGACCTATTTATTAGCTGTTTACTTTTAGGTATCATTTATATCAATAAATGTTATTTATTTGTTTTAAATTATAAAAAGATGTAATTTTGTAGTTAGATGAAAAAAATACCTCTACTAGGTTTGTCATTTCTCCTTTTAATTAGTTGTGAGAGAAGATTAAATCAAGCTTTGAAAAGTACTGATAAAGACTTGATATTAAAGGTTGCTGAAGAATATGAACAAAGAAAAAAATATTCTCAAGCCATTAGCTTATACGAGTATGCAAACAAATTTATAGTAGGAACAGATGAAGCTCCTGAAGTTTCTTATCGAACAGCTTATTTGAATTACCTGGATAAAAACTACAGACTTGCGGCTCATCAGTTTAAAAATTTTGTAATGTCGTATCCTAAAGATTCAAGAGCGGATGAAGCTGCATTTATGGCTGCCTATTGTTATTATGCAGACTCTCCTGATTATAATTTGGATCAAACAAATACTCGTGATGCGTTAAAAGAACTACAACTTTATATCGACACATATCCAAACTCGGATAAGATTGCAGAATGCAACCGAATGATGGACGATTTGACAAGAAAGTTGGAAAAGAAAGCCTTTGAAAATGCTAAAACTTTATATAAAGTAACAGAATATAAAGCCGCTATTATTTCTTTTGACAATGTATTAAGCGATTTTCCGGATACTAAATTAC
Source organism: Apibacter sp. ESL0432 (assembly GCF_019469225.1). Classification (NCBI taxonomy): domain Bacteria; kingdom Pseudomonadati; phylum Bacteroidota; class Flavobacteriia; order Flavobacteriales; family Weeksellaceae; genus Apibacter; species Apibacter sp. ESL0432. Next base: position 1,300,892 of record NZ_CP048266.1, read on the forward strand.
GTGAGGATATCTTAATTTATTCTTTAAGAGCAAAAACTGAATTAGCAGTTAATTCCATTCATAGATTGCAAAATGAACGGATCAATGATGCGGTTAATTCATATAACAACTTTTGCAAATTATTTCCAAAATCTGAATATTTGGACGAAGCTAAAAGATTGAATAATCGATTGGAAAATGCCAGAATTGTATATCAGAACAAAGAAAAAAGCATTAATGACGCAAAAGATCAATCAGAAGATAAACTAAAATCAGCAGAAAAAGAGCGAAAAAATAAAATAAGTTAACTAATTATACACCATCAAAATATGAATTTAAAAGAATTAAATGCACCCAACACAACCATTACTTTCAACAGACAACAAATTGAAAGTAAAGTAGGTAACATTTATGAAGCCATAGTAATCATAGGTAAAAGAGCTGAACAAATCAATACCTTCATTAAAAATGATTTAAACCAAAAATTGGATGAATTTGCTTCTAATAGCGATTCTTTAGATGAAGTATTCGAAAACAGAGAACAAATCGAAGTTTCTAAATATTACGAAAGATTGCCTAAACCAACGTTAATTGCCATTCAAGAATGGTTAGATAACGAAGTATATTTTAGAAAAACAGACGCCTAATATCCATTTTTTCAAATGTCGGTTTTAGAAGGGAAAAAGATCGTTTTAATTATTACAGGTGGCATAGCTGCTTATAAAACTGCTTCCCTTGTAAGGCTTTTCATGAAAAGAGGTTGTGAAGTGCAGGTAATTATGACCCATAAGGCCCATAATTTTATTACTCCCTTAACTTTATCGACTCTTTCCAAAAAACCGGTATATACTCAATTTTTTGAAGGTAACACCGGAGAATGGAACAACCATGTAGATTTAGCATTACATGCCGATTATTTAGTGGTAGCACCTGCTACCTCCAATACATTGTCTAAAATGGCCAGTGCCGAAGCTGATAATCTAGCTTTAGCAACATATTTGTCAGCAAAAAACACAGTTTTTTTTGCTCCTGCAATGGATTTGGATATGTATAAAAATCCATACAATCAGGAAAACATTAAGAAACTTCAACAAAAAGGAGATATTTTAATACCTCCAAATAAGGGCGAACTTGCCAGTGGATTGGAAGGTGAAGGAAGAATGGCAGAGCCGGAAGAAATTTTAGACTTTATTGAAAATTATATACGAAAAGAGTTAATTTTTTATAAAAAGAAACTATTGATCACTGCCGGTCCTACCTATGAACCTATTGATCCGGTACGTTTTATAGGCAATCATTCTTCAGGTAAAATGGGTTTTGAAATAGCTAAAGCAGCCGAAAAATTAGGGGCTGAAGTTACCTTAGTATCCGGTCCTACCTGTCAAAAACTCTCTCATTATTCTTCTATTAAAAGAATAGATGTTATGTCTTCTGAAGAAATGTATCAAAAAGTAACAGAACATTATCAGAGTACAGATATTGTTATTATGGCCGCAGCTGTAGCCGATTATAGACCAGAAACTGTATCTAAAACTAAAATTAAGAAAAATGAAGAATCATTTTCTTTACCCTTATTAAAAAATAAAGATATACTTTTAGAGTTAGGTAAAACCAAAAGTAACCAATTTTTAGTGGGATTTGCTCTTGAAACGAATAATGAAGAAGAAAATGCTCTTACTAAATTGAACAAAAAGAATTTGAATATGATTGTTTTAAATTCTTTACAGGATAAAGGCGCAGGGTTTTCTTACGATACCAATAAAATAACTATTTTAGATAACAAGGGAGGTATAGAGTATTTTGATCTTCAAACCAAAGAAAAAGTTGCTGAAAATATTTTAAAATCTATTCATGAAAGAATTAAAACCTGATTTATGAAACATATATCTTTAATTACTCTATTGCTATTTTTACCTTTGTTTGCTGCTTGCCAACAATTATTGGCTGATGTTAATATCGATTTCAGTAAAGTTCAAGGATCAAACAATCAAGTTTTTACTACCTTGAAAAAAGATTTAAAAGAATTTATCAACAATACGGATTGGGTTCAGGGTAAAAAATTATCTGTGCAGGAACGAATTAAATGTTCGTTCGGAATTATTATTGAGGAACGAATTTCAACAGATAAATTTAAAGCTACCTTATTAATTCAATCCAGCAGACCGGTTTATAATTCGTCTTATATCACACCCGTATTAAATTATCAAGATACCGATTTTACCTTTAATTATCTAGAATCCGAAAATTTAGTATTTAATGAAACCCGATTCAGCGGAAAAAATTTAACTGATGTTATTGCCTATTATATTTATATGATCTTAGGATATGACGCAGACACATTTTCACGATACGGAGGAAATGAATACTTTGATAAAGCTCAAAAAATTGCAGATAATTCCATTAATCAAGGATACAACGGGTGGAATACTTTTGACGGTCCTAGAACCCGAGGATCTCTTATTTCCTATCTAATAAATGATAAAGCAAAAATGTTAAGAAATATTTCTTATAACTATCATCGTTTAGGATTAGATGTAATGTCTTCGAATGAATTACAAGCTAAAACTCACATTGCTACTTATTTAATGAAATTAAATGAATATTCTTCCAATTATCAGTTTTATCCTTTAGATCTTTTCTTAACTGCAAAACGTGAAGAAATAGCCAATATATTTTCTGGCGGAACTCCGGTTACTTCAATGAACATTTCAGAATTGAAAACTCTGTTACAAAAAATCAATCCAATCAACAGTAACGAATACTGGAATAAAATTAAAAATTAGAAATTTATGCTATCTCATTTATCAATTCGTAATTATGCGTTGATAGATATCCTGGATATTGACTTTCCTTCCGGTATGATAACTGTTACAGGCGAAACCGGTGCCGGTAAATCCATAATTCTGGGAGCATTAAAATTAGTTTTAGGCGAGCGGGCAGATTACAAATCTTTGAAAAATGCTGATGAAAAATGCTTTGTTGAAGCGGAATTCACTCTTGATCGCGAACTATTTTCTGACTTTTTTATTCAAAATGAATTGGATTTCGATCCTATTACTATTATTAGAAGAGAAATTTTACCTTCAGGTAAATCTAGAGCTTTCATTAATGATACTCCGGTTACCCTATCTGTATTACATTCGCTAACTGAAAAACTTATTGATATTCATTCTCAATTTGATACTTCGGATCTGATGAATGAAAAATATCAATTACATATATTGGATACTTATTCCGGTGCAACTTTAGATTTGAAAGAGTATCAAAATGTTTATCAAAAATACGTATTTGAAAATTCGAGGCTTACCTCGTTAAAGGATAAATTACTTTTAGGTAATGAAGAAGTTGATTATAAAAACTATTTATTAGAAGAGTTAAATACGGCTCAATTAGATTCCATCAATTTTGTTGAAATGGAAAATGAACTGAATTTATTGAAAAATTCAGAATATTTAGCTCAAATCTTAACTGAAGTTAAACAAATCTTAGATAATGATGAGATAGGGATTTTAAATCAATTACGTGAAGTATCTTCGCGCATGGATAAAGGCTCGCAATATTCAGGGGATTTAATGAAATTATCTGAAAGAATCAGCAGCGTTAAGTTGGAATTACAAGATATTTCAACAGAATCCGAGTTTTTCCTTGAAAGATTAGACTTCAATCCGCTGCGTTATGAAGATCTTACTAAAAAAGTTGATTTAATTCATTCTTTATATGCGAAGCATAAAGTAACCACTATAGAGGAATTAAAACAAATTAGAGATTCTTTATCTAAAGATACCTCTGATTTGATGAATTTGGAAAATCAAATCCATGCCTGTCTAGATACTATAAAAACACTTTCTTCAGAACTTACTAAATGGGCTCAGGATCTTCATACTAAAAGAAAGACACATGTACCTGAATTAGAAAACAAAATACTCACTATTCTTTCACATTTAGGAATGGAAAAATCTAAAATTGAAATTTCCATACAAAAAACAGATCAATTTACTGCAAACGGTACAGATATCTTCAATATTTTATTTTCCGCTAATGCCGGCATGTCCTTACAGCCTATAGCTAAAGCCATATCGGGAGGTGAACGATCTCGCGTTATGTTGGCAATAAAAAAAATTATGTCTGAAAAAGAAGCATTGCCTACTTTAATTCTTGATGAAATTGATACGGGGGTTTCAGGACGTATTGCTAACGAAATGGGAAAATTAATGCAACAAATGGCTTCAACCATGCAATTAATTGCCATTACTCATTTGCCTCAAGTCGCAGCAAAAGGAAACAGTCAATTTAAGGTCGAAAAAACGGAAAAATCGGGGGAAACACAAACTCAAATACGTTTACTGAATCATGAGGAAAGGATTGAGGAAATTGCTCAGTTAATAAGCGGTTCTGATATTACAGAAAACGCAAGAAAACAAGCTATTGAATTATTGAAATAATTTCAAGTTTTTTAGTCACATTTTGAATTAATCCTTACTTACTAAAAATATAGTCTGATTTCCTTTTTTATTCAAAAGTTTAAAATATACACTATTTTAAGTATAATCATTTATACTTCTTTATTTTTCATATTACATTTATTTATATTGGTTAAGTACTAATAATTATTGAAATCAAAATTATTCATCTATTTATTTTTTAGCAAATATTGATTCATAATTATATTAAATTTGATTTTAAATTAATATATTTACAATGATTACAATATATAATTTATAAAAACTATAATCAAATTAAAAAAGATGAAAACATTAATTATTAATGGTCACCCCAATTTAAATCAATCGATAATTCATAAAAGATGGTCCGAAGAATTAAAAAAATATCCGAAAGATTTTACAGTTCATAATCTTTGCTATGAATATCCGGATTATAAAATTGATGTTCAAAAAGAACAAAAGTTAATTGAAAACCATGAAAACTTAATTTTACAATATCCAATATATTGGTTTAATGTACCCGGTTTAATAAAACGATGGATTGATGAGGTATTTACTTATGGCTGGGCCTATGGATCTAAAGGGGATAAATTAAAAGATAAAAAAATAGCATTAGCATTGTCTGCCGGTATAAGTGAAGACGATCTTAAAGATAATAAAAATCTGAATTTGGAAGATTTAATTTTGCCTATTAAACTTACGGCAGCCTACGTTAGTTCGAATTTTAGGGGATATTATATGTTATATAATTCTTATTATGCAGCTGATAATGGTACTTTGGATAAAAGCATAGACGAATATATATCCTTTATAAAAGGCTTATAAAATTCATCGCATAAAAAAATCTTTCCGAAAAGAAAGATTTTTATGATTTAGTATATTTTGTTTTTATTTAAAAATTGAGTCCAAATTTATTCCGCCGTAATTTCCTGAGCTCATCATTAAAAAAATACTTTTATTTTTATCGATTTCTTTTAAATAGTTCTCTAATATAACAGGATCTGTAAAGACTTGTAAATTATTTTTTTCGAAAGAATTTATAATCAGTTCTTTTGAAATTGGTTCCATTCTTTTGATTTTTAAAGCATCTTCACTATAAAAAACAAGTGCCTCATCAGCTTTGTCTAATGTGTTTTTGTATTGTTTTAAAAATTCAGGGTTTAGTGAACTATATGTATGGAGTTCTAAACAAGCTACCAGTCGTTTATTGGAAAAATTTTCTTTAACCGCTTTGACCGTTGCCATTACTTTAGAAGGTGCATGTGCAAAATCTTTATATACTATATATTCATTTGTTTCGTATATTTTTTCCAATCTTCGTGAAGCACCTTTAAATGATAGTATTGCTTCATAAAACGCTTCATTTTGTATACCTATTTGATTACAAACCAATCGCGCTCCCTCTAAATTCAAAAGGTTATGTCTACCAAATAACGACAATTGTAATTCTCCTTCAGAAGTTTGAAGATATACTTTTTCATCTTTAATTACATAATTGGGTGTATGATAGGGAAACTTTTTCAGATAGTTACTCGATTGTTCTGCTACCTCAACAACTTCTTTATCTTCTTCATTATAAATTAAAGCACCTCCTTGACTTATCGTATTTACAAAATTTAGGAAGGATTGCTTATAAGACTCAAAAGTTGGAAAAACATTGATATGATCCCAGGCGATCCCACTGAGTAAAGCTATATTAGGTTGGTACAAAAGAAATTTTGAACGTAAATCGATCGGTGAAGATAAATATTCATCCCCTTCTAAAATCATAAATTCATTAGTATCTGTGAGCTTCACCATGGTATCAAATCCTTCCAACTGAGCACCAACCATATAATCAACATCTACCTGATGATACTTAAGTACATGAAGAACCATAGAGGTTATCGTGGTTTTACCGTGAGAACCTGCGATGACTACTCGGGTTTTATTTTTAGATTGTTCGTATAAAAATTCAGGATATGAATAAATTTTTAAATTTAATTCTTTTGCTTTTTGAAGTTCGGGATTATCTGAATGAGCATGCATTCCTAAAATTACTGCATCTATATCCGGAGTAATCTTGTCGGGAAACCACCCCAATGAATTGGGTGCTATACCTTGTTTTTTTAATCTTGAGAGGGAGGGTTCAAAAATTGCATCATCAGAACCTGTAACAGTGTAGCCTTTTTGAGCCAAGGCCAAAGCCAAATTATGCATGGCACTTCCACCTATCGCTATAAAATGTATTTTCATTTACCGATATTTTTCAGAACAAAGATACTTTTTTAAACTAAAAAAGACAGCTAAATACTACTGCCTTTTTTTATCTCTGTAATAAATTATAGTTCAAAAAATGATCGGGTCTTTTCTTCTTCCCTTTCTGCTTCCAGTTCCTCAACCGATTTGACTTTTAAAAAACTTGGATCTTGTTCTATAGCTATCATGATTTTAGCTAAAATTTCATTTGAATCTTCGTTCTCATAATCGATGTCTAAAGGAGCTTTAAATGTCATTTTGGGTTCAACTCCCCTTTTTTTAACGAGTAAGCCTTTACGATCAAAAGCTCTTCTGAATCCATCGATTACAACAGGTATTACAATGGGTTTATTTTTTTTGATAATTTTTGCCGCTCCTCTTCGACCGGGTGACCAAGGAGTTACCGTACCTTGTGGAAAGGTAACTACCCATCCGCTATCCAAGGCTTGCAAAATATTATCTATTTCATTCATATCAACTTTTCGATTGACATCTTTTCCTGCATCTCTCCAAGTTCTTTTAACAGTAATTGCTCCTGCTAAAGAAAATAATTTGGCTAATAATCCCTTATTCATGGTTTCTTTTGCCGCCACATAATATAAATCTACTTTCGGATCTAAAAGATAAACAGGATTTTTAATGGTGTCAATATATCCGTGCTTTACGGCACAAAATACATGATACATGGCAAATACATCCGCAAAATAGGTTTGATGATTGGATACGAACAATACATTGGTATCGGGAAGCTTTAACAAGTTTTCAGTTCCTTTAAGCTTTAATTTATTAAATCCGTTGAATCTATTATATGATATAACCCCAAAGGTGAATATAAGAAATCTTTTTAAGATAAACCAATGGCCAAACGCATCTCTAAATATTCTATTCTTCTTCTTTCCTTTTTCCATTTTTACACCCAGGTTTTAAAATTGTAAATTTATTACTTTTAAATTTATAATTAATTCAATCCGTATTATTAGTACATTAATGATTACACAAAATTATAATTTATATACAGAATTCTTGTTAATTAAATATTAATTAAAACGAAAGTATTTTTAATTAACCCTGTATTTATCTCTATTTTAATTAAAAAAAAGAAATATCCTACAATTAAATCATTTAAATACAAATTCTATTCCAAGATAAAATAAAAATTTAAATTTAGTTTCCTATTTATATTTTAATAAATTTATTAGTTACTTCTTTTTAAAAATATAAAATAATTAATTCAATAAATTATAATTAGGCCTAATCCCTATCCACTGATATAAGGTATCGCTCAACTGATTTCTCATCACTTGATCCATGTTTGCGATTCTTGCTGAAGCATGGTTTGCTCCGGGGAGTTCCAATTTAATGGAATTAGTTTTTAAAGAAGGGATAACTTTGGTAGCGCTCCATGTGTCCAATTCCCCATAAATATATATAAAATTAGTACCCTGAGTATCTAACCATTTTTCTAATTTTTTAGTGAGTTTCGGACTATACGTGATTTTTCCTGCTTCTTTAGGAGGAAATGTTGCTAAAGGATTTTCAGTAAAATAGTTTAAATAATTTTTAAATGGTGAAATATCATATCCGTAATATCCCATTTCTAAGGCTGCTTGATAATAATGTGGCGCATATTGCTTAATTTCCTGATCACTAAAAAAACTTATATCAACGGCTTTTATAAGATAATCCACTCCCTTCGCAACCTCGTTTGATTGAGGAATGGAATCACAAGAATATCCCCATTGCCAAAATGAAAAAGGATATTCCAATACCGTATATTCAAATGCTTTGCCTATGGATCCCAAATAATTAAAGGTAAGACCTTTTATATCAGAATAGGCTTGTACATATTTTAAGGCTTCCTTTTCATTTTTTAGCATAAACAATTGAAAATCTTTAATTTTCTTTCTGCAAGTTTCCGATCCCACCGAGTTTAAAAAACTATATATTCGCGAATCTTCCAAAGAATAATTTATCGGGGCCACATACGGAACGGAGACATCTACATCTTCAGGAAAAAAATATCGATAATATATAGTTGTTTGTCCTCCTTTGCTTATACCTGTACTGATCCATTTTTTACCGTATATTTTTTTAAAAATAGTATTTATATGGTGTAAATCATGAGCTGCATTATAAAGAGTCAAATATTTCCAGTTAAATATTGAAGAGTCGGGTATTGAAGTACCAAAATATCGATGTTCAATATTTAAATCGTTAGAATTTAAGATTTGCTGCAATTCATTTTTAACATCATACATCCCATACCCTTGCGTTTCCATGAGCATAGGCCGATCAAAGCCTGTATGAGTCAAAATGACTTGTTGATTAAAATAACCGGCATGGGTATTCGACCAATCTAAAGGTTGTTTAATTTGTAACTTATATTGTAAAGGTCCTCCTTTATAAGTTTCAATCCTTTCATAAGTTATATCTTGCTGTTTCGAAAGAAATTCTTCCAGTTTTTTTCTGTCTGACTCTTGAGCTGATAAAATATGAAACGAAAATAATAGAGTAAAGACAAAGAGTATTCTTTTCATATTAAAATATTATATATGCTTTATTTTATGGATTTAATCTTAGTATAAAAACGTTTTTGGTTCATAAAAAAAACCGCTATAAGCGGTTGTATAGTTTTTTATAATTCAAATGCTTTATTTATGTTATTATTCATTAATAATTCCAATGGATTTTCAAGTGCTTCTTTCACAGCCACTAAAAAGCTAACCGATTCTTTACCATCGATAATTCTATGATCATAAGAAAGGGCAACATACATCATGGGAGCAATAACAATTTGTTTATTTTTTGCGATGGGTCGCTCAATTATGTTGTGCATTCCAAGAATTGCACTTTGTGGTGGATTGATGATCGGGGTAGATAACATAGAACCAAAAACCCCACCGTTGGTAATGGTAAATGTTCCTCCGGTCATTTCATCCACGGTAATTCTTCCGTCTCTCACTTTTTCCGCAAGGATCTTTATATTGTGCTCTACTCCTCTAAATGTCATGGTTTCCGCATTTCTAAGCACAGGAACCATTAATCCTTTAGGTCCGGACACAGCTATGCTTATGTCTTGAAAATCATAGGTTATTTTATTCTCACCGTCAATCATAGAGTTAACATCAGGAAACAGTTGCAATGCTCTTACAACAGCAAGGGTAAAAAAAGACATAAATCCTAAATTCACATTGTGTTTATTTTTAAATGCCTCTTTATATTCATTCCTTATACAATAAATTTCACTCATGTCCACTTCATTAAAAGTAGTTAACATGGCGGTTTGATTTTTTACGGTTACCAATCTTTCGGCTACTTTTCTTCTAAGTGCCGATAATTTAACTGATTGGTACGTTCTGACTCCATTTCCTGTAGAATTACCAAGAGATGGAACTGCTTGTAAGGCATCATTTTTTGTTATTCTTCCATTTTTACCGGTTCCTTGAATATCTTCGGGAGAAATATTTTTTTCTTTAACTATTTTTCTGGCTGCCGGTGAACAAGTTCCTTTTACATATGAATCGGCGGGTCTTTCTTTAGAATTTTCCGTAGTTTGAATAGGAACAGTTGTTTCTGCTTCGTTGGTTACTATTTCTTTTTTATCATGAATTGGATTTACAGCATCCGTGTCAATTAAACATATAATATGTCCTACCTGAACTGTATCTCCCTCTTGAGCTTTCAAAGATATTTTGCCGGAAGCTTCTGCCGGAAGGTCTAAAGTGGCTTTATCGCTGTCTATTTCTGCAATAGCCTGATCTTTTACAACATAATCTCCCTCTTTAACCAACCAGGTTGAAATTTCTACTTCTGTTATTGATTCCCCGGGAGAGGGAACTTTCATTTCAAGTATCATAAGTTCAAATATTTTATTTTTTAATGGTTTATTTTATATTTTCAAACACAGAATTGATTAATTTTTTTTGTATTTTATCGTAACGTTTGTGTGAGCCCGGTGAAGGAGAACCGCTTTCGGATGTATAAATACCTTCAATATTGAATTTTCTAAATTCTTTGAGTATGTACCACCATGCGCCCATATTTTCGGGTTCTTCTTGTGCCCAAATTAACTCTTTTTGAAAAGAATATTTTTGTAATATTTGTTGGATTTTATCCCAATGTAAAGGATAGAGTTGTTCTATACGTACCAATGCCACTCGATCCTCTTTTTGTTCTTCTCTTTTCTTATCCAATTCATAGAATAATTTTCCTGAACAAAAAACGACACGAGTTATTTTTTCTATCTTAGTTGCTTTTGAATCATCGATTACCTCTTCAAAGGCACCATCTGCTAGTTCTTCCAGGGTAGACACTACTTGAGGATGTCTTAGTAAACTTTTAGGAGAAAAAACAATCAACGGTTTCCTATAATCAGTTTTCAATTGTCGCCTTAAAGAATGAAATAAATTCGACGGAGTAGTTGCATTTACTACATACATATTTCCATTGGCACAAAGAGATAGGAATCGTTCGATCCTCGCCGAAGAATGTTCTGCTCCTTGTCCTTCAAAACCATGCGGAAGTAACATAACCAATCCGTTTTGCATTTTCCATTTATCTTCAGCGGCAGAAATATATTGATCAATTACAATTTGTGCTCCGTTAGCAAAATCTCCAAATTGGGCCTCCCAAATTGTAAGCGAAAAAGGAGAAGTCATGGCATATCCATATTCAAATCCTAAAACTCCATATTCTGACAGCAGGGAATTATAAACATAGAATTTAGCTTTGGTATTCAAGCTGTTTAATAAAATGATTTCTTCTTCTGTGTCTTCCGTTTTAATCACTGCATGACGGTGTGAAAAAGTTCCTCGTTCAACATCCTCTCCGGATAATCGGACATGATGTCCTTCCGTTAACAGCGAACCGTAAGCTAACAATTCTGCCATCCCCCAATCTATGGTCTGGGTAACATCAATCATATCCCGCCTTTGTTTCAATAAACGTTTGGTTTTATTAAAGAGGTTTTTTCCTTCCGGTATTTCCGTAATTTGATGCGCTATGGTACGCAAGTTTTCCAATGGAAAGGTTGTATCTATGGGTGTTAAAAGCTCGGCAGCTCCTACTCTTTCAAAATCTTTCCATTCTTGCTGCATGAATAATTCAACGGTCGCTTGTTCCATTTCTTTAGAATCTTCCAAATTTTTATCCAGTAACTTTCTGTATTCTTCATCATCGTCAGCCACCATTTTTTGCGTGATGATATCATCTTTCTCAAGTTTTGTTCGATATATTTCTCTGGGATTCGGATGATTTTCAATTATTTTATATAATTGAGGCTGTGTAAAACGAGGTTCATCGCCCTCATTATGTCCATATTTTCTATACCCTAAAAGGTCAATAAATACATCTTTATTAAAGGTATTCCTGTAATCCGAAGCAAATCGTACTGCATGGATAACTGCTTCTGCATCATCTGCATTTACATGCAATACCGGACATAAAACCGTTTTAGCTATGTCTGTACAGTAGGTGCTGGAACGTGCGTCTAAATAGTTGGTAGTAAATCCTACCTGATTATTAATTACAATATGAATGGTTCCACCGGTTTTATAGCCGTCCAAGTTCATCATTTGAATTACTTCATATACAATTCCTTGAGCGGCAATGGCTGCATCTCCATGGATTAGTATAGGCATGACTTTACCGTAATCTTCTTGATATTCGTGATCTGTTTTTGCTCTCGCAATTCCTTCCACTATGGCATCAACGGTTTCCAAATGCGACGGGTTGGGAGCTAAACTTATTTTTACGGTTTTACCTTTTTTAGTTTTATAATTATTACAAGATCCTAAATGATATTTTACATCTCCTGAAAAAATGGTTTCTGAATAATCTTTACCCTCAAACTCATTAAATATTTGCGAATACGATTTATTAAATATATTGGCTAAAACATTTAATCTTCCTCTGTGAGCCATTCCGATAACGATTTCTTCCACTCCCAGTTCTGAGGAATGGTTAATTATTTCATCTAAAGCGGGAATTAAAGTTTCTCCTCCTTCTAATGAAAATCTTTTTTGACCGACAAATTTCGTATGTAAGAAATTTTCAAAGGCAACGGCATGTGAAAGCTTTTTTAATATTCTTTTCTTTTCTTCTACATCTAATACGGGCTGATTAAAATTTTGCTTTATCCAATTTTGAATCCAACGGATTTCTTCGGGTTTTCTAATATATATGTATTCAATTCCAATGGAACTGCAATATTCTTTATTAAGTATGTCTATTATTTCTTTTAAAGTATATTCTCCTTCAATTCCTATAATTTTACCGTTGACGGGTACGGATAAATCTGACTTGCTAAGTCCGAAATTTTCAATGCTTAAATCGGGAGTATAAGTTCTTCTTTGTCTGACCGGATTGGTTTTAGTAAATAAATGACCTCTTGTTCGATACCCGTTTATTAAATTTATTATCTTAAATTCTCTTATGATATCTTCAGAAATTCCTTTTGCATTTGAAAAGTCCTTTTCACTATATTGATTATATTCTGATGTTTCATTGTAGGATTTTCTGGCAAAATCAAATCCTTGAAAAAAGCTTCTCCAGCTGGGTTCTATGCTATCAGGAAATTTCAAATATTTTTGATACAACTCATCTATGTATTCTGAATTGATTGCATTTAAAAATGAAAATTGGTCCATTTTATTTTTTGCTTTAACGGGTATATTTTATTTACTGTATAGGTTCAAATCTACTGATTTTGATAATATCTTCAAAGTAAATATTTTATATATTATAAATTTATTGGCAGTAAGTGAACAATTATTTTTTGAAAATAAGATTCTTATTTTTAGTTTGTATGTATGTTGATACATTAAAATTCTATATAAATTCCTCATTAACTACCCTATTCATCCAAATTTTAGTTATTCGATAATTTTAACATTTCTAGAATTTATCTATATTTTAAAAATGACATTAAGCAACTTAAAGAATATTAATTTATAGGTTATATATTTAAGCTACTAAAACTTTAAGTGATTGAGGTAATAAGGAAACTGTTAGTTTTTTAGCATTGGTGGGTATAAATTCTCCATCAATTTGTAAATATTTTCCATCAAATTCAATTTCTAATTGATTGGATTTAAAAAATATTTTCTTCTTACTTCCAAAATTAGTATTTAATAAATATCCCATACCGATTAAACCAAATGCTCCCCAGGAACATTCAGTTATCAAATTAACATCAAATTTACCGTCCTGCAAAGAAGCTTTTGGCGAAATGGAAAACCCGTATCCTAAGCAATTACTGTTAGAGATATTCAGCATCATGGCTTTTCCCTTGAAGTTTTTCGTTTCTGAATGCATATCAATCTGAATGGGCTTATATTTAAAAACACTTACGATAGCACTTTTAACATATCCTGCTAATTGTCTTTTCTTTTGATGAGCATATTCTTTCACAGTATGTGCATCAAATCCTATACCTGCATTACTGAAGAAATATATATTATTAATCTTTCCACAATCAATTTTTTTACTAGTATGTTGGGAAGTTTTCAACGATTGTAATGCTTCTTCATAAGTAAGAGGAATATGTAAATGTCTGGCCAATCCATTTCCGGAACCTATAGGAACGATTGCTAAGGGGATTTCTTTATTAAGTAAGGCAGTAGCTACTTCATTAAGTGTTCCGTCACCTCCACAACTTACAATAATGTCGGCTCCTTCTTTAATGGATTGCAATGCAAATTTATATCCATCATCTTTTTTTCTTGTTACTTTGATTTCTTTATCATAGTCTGCAAAAAGTTCTTCAATCCTATTTTTTACTTTCTTACCTATTCCTTTACCTGAAATAGGATTAACTATAAAATGAATTTTTTTGTCTTTCATTTTAATGGGTTATGAACTTAGTTGGTACTATTTTTTAAATCTTTGATCATTTGTATGGGATCTTTCGCATTGAAAATGCTACTTCCGGCAACCAATACATCGGCTCCGACATCAGTTAGCTTTTTAGCATTTTCCAGACTGACTCCTCCGTCAACTTGTATTAATGCTTGGGAATTTTTTTGTATAATTAAATCCTTACAAGAGGCTATTTTTTTATATGAGTTTTCAATAAATTTTTGTCCTCCAAACCCGGGATTTACAGTCATTACTAACACTAAATCCAAATCTTGGATAGTATCATCCAATAAATTTATATTGGTATGCGGATTTAAGGCCACTCCGGCTTTCATACCTAAATTTTTAATTTCCTGAATAGTCCGGTGTAAATGGATACAGGCTTCATAATGAACCGTAATATAATCTATACCTAAATTTTTAAAAGTTTGAAAATATTGACTCGGATTTACAATCATTAAATGAGCATCTTTGATTTTTTTAGCTTTTTTATTAACAGCTTCTAAAACCGGAAATCCGAAAGAAATATTAGGGACAAATACTCCATCCATGATATCTATATGAAACCAATCGGCTTCGCTCGAATTGATCATTTCTATATCCTTATCTAAATTTCCAAAGTTTGCCGAAAGGATGGAAGGTGCTAGTAGTGCCATTTTTTTTATACAAATTTATAAAAAACTATTTACTAATCGATATTGAAATTTAGCCGAAAAAATGAGTGCGACTTACTATCCATCACTTTACAGTAAGAATTTAGGCATTACATTTGTATAAAATTTCATTTATGAATTTATATATTAAAAATATGGTTTGTGATCGCTGTATTTTTGCGGTTGAGGAAATTTTAAAAGAAATTCATATTAAGCCGGTTACTGTCAGGCTTGGGATGGTTATTTTAAATGAGGAATTGAGCAAAGAAAAGGAGCATATTTTTAGTGATAAATTAGAAAAGCTGGGTTTCGAGCTTATAAGTGATTCTAATCAAAAATTAATTGAAAAGATTAAATCTCTGTTAATTTCACAGATTCGAGAACATACAGCACCATCGATAACATATTCTGAATTTTTATCCCACAAATTAAACAAAGACTATTCTTATTTAAGCAAACTTTTTTCTTCTTCTGAAGGCATTACCATTGAACATTATATCATTCTTCAAAAAATTGAAACCGTAAAAGAATTATTGTCTTATGATGAATTGAATTTATCGGAAATCTCTTATAAACTGGGATACAGCAGTGTAGCTCACCTTTCTGCGCAATTTAAAAAGGTAACCGGACTAACACCCTCTCAATTTAAAGCTCAAAAAATAAAAACAAGAAAAAGTATAGATAAAATAATATAATATTTCTCATTTATTATTATATATTAATTTATTTATTTAAATATTATATTATTTTAGCATATAAATATAAAATGATTTACTAAAGTTTATGTTTATAAGATATTAAATTTATGATATTTATCTATTTTTATTCAATTTCATATAAAATTTTAGGCTTGAAATAAAATTTTTTATAATATACTTATTAATTTGGACTTTTACTATTATATTTATAGTTTTGTCGTCGTTAATTTAATTGCTTTTTAACAATGAACAGGAATAAGACCTTTGACTCTTTGAAATTTATATTAGTTTGTTTTGTAGTATATGCTCATACTACCGAAAACCTTTACAAAGATAGAGGAACAGCAGTTTTAGTTAGCTTTCTCTCTACTTTTACCATGCCTCTTTTTATATTTATATCCGGCTATTTTTCAAAAAACATTACGTGGGATAAATATATCAAATCATTTAAATCTTTAGGACTCACCTACTTAGCAGCACAGCTAACTTATTCCATACCTTTCATAACTGTACAAGCAGTAACCCTTCCTGCGGATCAATTTAATATTGTTCAAAAAATTATTTCTATTTTCATTCTTCCTTATGGAGGGCTTTGGTATGTGGTTGGTCTATTAGTTTGGAGATTACTGGTTTACTATATTGCTAAGTTAAATTTAAAATTCCCATTAGTGTTTAGTCTTTCACTAATTATACCTTTACTGTTTGGCTTTATAGATATCCAATTAAATGCCTTCAGAGTAATTACCTTCTTTCCGTACTTTGTATTAGGTTATTATTGCAATGAACAAATGTTCAATAAGATCAGAAAAGTTAATCCTATTATACCCGTTGCTATTTTATTAACCATATTCACCGGCTTATACTTTGCTAAAAACCTTTTTTATTTCGTGATGGCTACTTTTGGAGAAGGATCTTATAAAAGTACTTATCCGACTCTTTTACAGGGATTTTTATATAGAGCATCTTTCTATTTAATTAGTATGATTAGCATTACTTGCGTAATAAATTTAGCAACTGATCGATTTTATAAATTAGGTAAATATTCGTTGGGAATATTTTTGGTGCATCCTTGTGTTATTTTTATAATATCCGGTATCAGGATGTATTTACTTCCTCCTTTAGATATTACCTACCCGATTCTTTTTGATTTTCCACTAGCATTGGTTATAAGCTTTATAAGTTTATACTTATCGGAAATAAAACCGGTCCAATATTGGATGAGTCCAATTATGTTTTTTCAAAAAAAATAAAAAAATTGCCTGTTTAATACAGGCATTTTTTTGTTATACACCCTTTTTTAAAATACTCATATTTTATATAAATTTTTTAGAGATAATTTTTTAATAAGCAATTTACTTGTATATTATTTAATTTGATAAATAATAAGCTTATTTTTTTTATTCAAACTACCTACTGTATATTTTCAAAACTTAAGCTAATTTCACTAATAAATAAAATTAAAAAGCTGTAATTTAGCAATCCATTATGATATTAGTTACAGGAGGTACGGGCTTAGTAGGAAGCTATCTTTTATTAAAATTAGCCGAAAAAGGTGAGCAAGTTAAAGCTTTATATAGATCGGAAGATTCTAAACAAGAAGTTTTCAACTTGTTTAAATTATACGAACCGGAAAGATTTAACGAATTATATGATTCTTTACAATGGATTAAAGGGGATATTCTTGATATTATTTCCCTGGAAGAAGCTTTTATAGGTGTAACAAAAGTATATCATGTTGCCGGAAAGGTTAGTTTTAATGAAAAAGATAAAAAAGAATTACGCAAGATAAATATTGAAGGAACTCAAAATATGGTTAATTTATCTATTAATCATAAAATAGATAAATTTTGTTATATAAGTTCAATCGCCACCTTAGACTCCAACTTTGAAGATTCTTCAATTAATGAAAATGCTGAGTGGAATTTTAAATTCAATCATTCTTCCTATGCTTGCTCAAAATACGGAGCTGAAATGGAAGTGTGGAGAGGTTCTCAAGAAGGATTAAATGTATTAGTTGTATATCCGGGTATCGTATTAGGTTCCGGAAATTGGAAACGAGGCAATGGATTACTCTACGATCAGGCATATGCAGATCGAGCCTTTTATACTTCGGGGATCACCGGATGTATTGATGCTTCGGATGTCGCCGATGTTTGTATACGACTTATGGATGATCCTTCAATAAGTAATGAAAAATTTATTTTAACTGCAGACAACATATCGTATAAAAACCTCATGTGCCTGTTAAGAAAAGAATTGAACAGGAAACCTCCTATTAAAATATCTAATTCATTGTTAAAAAGGATATCCGTATTGTCTCGATTTTTACCCGGTAAGAAAACGATAAGTAAGCCTGTTTACTTAGCATTGACTTCTCAAAACACCTATTCCAACGACAAGATAAAAAAATTATTGTCGTATGCATTCATACCTATTCAAGATTCGTTAAAATCTCACGCTAAAAATTATCTACAATATAAAAAATTAAATAATGACTGAGGAAAATTTTATTCCATCTGAAACGTATAAAAATATAGAAAATGGAGAAGTGAACGCTAAATGCAGTTCAAACATAGCATTAGTTAAATATTGGGGTAAATATGACACACAATTACCAGCCAATCCATCTATAAGTTACACACTTACCGAAAGTTTTACGGAGACTTCAATCCAATTTCAAAAATCCGATACCTTTTCGGTAAAAGTATATCTTGAAGACCAAATTCAAGAAAGTTTCGCAGCAAAAATTCATACCTATTTTTTATCTATAAAAAAGTATTTACCATTTATTGACCAATACTCCTATTCCATACATACCAAAAACTCTTTTCCTCACAGTAGTGGAATTGCTTCATCTGCATCCGGATTTGGTGCTTTGGCCTTATGTCTTATGAATATGAGCGAATTATTGGGAGAGAAAAATTCCGAAGAATTTAGGTTAAGAAAAGCTTCTTTTTTGGCTAGATTAGGTTCCGGAAGTGCATGCAGATCAATTTACAAGGGATTGGCTGTATGGGGTAAAAGCCCAGATATACCTTCCAGTTCCGATTTATATGCTATTCCTTTTCCCTATGAAATAGCGCCTATATTTAAAGAAATTCAAGATACCATTTTATTGGTCCATGAAGGATCTAAACAAGTGAGCAGCTCCGTTGGCCATAGTTTAATGAAAGGACATCCCTATGCATCCACACGTTTCCAAGAAGCAAATAAAAATTTATCTGAAGTTTGCGATTTGATTCAATCCGGAGATTGGGAACAATTTGGTAAAATAGTTGAACATGAAGCATTGACACTTCATGCCATGATGATGACTTCTACCCCGCCCTATATTTTGATTAAGCCTAACACTTTGGCGATCATTGATAAAATTTGGAAATTCAGACACGATTCTAACGCTCAATTATATTTTACTTTGGATGCCGGAGCTAATATACATTTGCTTCATCCTGAAAGAGAAAAAGGTCTGATTACCAGTTTTATAAAAAATGATCTTATTAAATATACTGAAAATGGAAATTTAATATTAGATAGGGTTTTATTTTAAACATAAGGTATAAAAAAACAATTTAATTCTTAACAAAAAAATGTAAAGTCTTCTTTGTTAGAACGAAAAAAAGAGGGAATTTGCTTGTTTATATCAAACAAAATATTACCTTTGTTAAATTAAGATAAATAACCTTATTAAAATTAAATCATCATGAACAAATCAGAATTAATTGATGCAATTGCAGCTGATGCTGATATTACTAAAGCAGCAGCAAAAAAAGCTTTAGATTCATTTTTGAATAATGTAACCAAAGCATTAAAAAAAGGAGACAAAGTTACTCTTGTAGGTTTTGGAACTTTTTCTGTTTCTAAAAGAAGTGCAAGAGAAGGAATTAATCCTCAGACAAAAGCTAAAATTAAAATTCCTGCTAAGAAAGTTGCTAAATTTAAAGCAGGTGCAGAATTATCCTCTGCAGTTAACTAGATAAACTAAATTAATTAAGTTTAAAAAAATTAAAGGCTGTTATGATAACAGCCTTTTTATTTATTTTGTAATGGATTTGATATGTATTTAAAAAATACTACTTTCTAAATTTCGTCATCTTCATTAAAATTCCTCAGAGCTTTAACTTCATTTCTGTTACGTATAGATGATAAAATATTCCTACCTCTAGAAATGACCATAGGAACAACATAAGAAGAAGCCAACATGATCAATTTTCCTGATAAAGATTTCTTATTTACAAACCTTGAAATTACTTTTTCAGTTCCGAAACCTATTCCAAAATTAATTAGCATCTTTAAGAGATTTGAATTAGAAGCAAAGTTTAATGCTTTGTTTCCTACATTATCATTAACTAAACCTAAGGTTTCAGGTAAATGACTTAGGGAGAGTTTATTCTCCATATCAGAAATCTCATCTTTTAATACACGTTTACGTAATAAAAAATCTTCATACGTATATCTTCCGTTAGTTTTTGTCATTAAGTTCATTTTCTTTTACATTTAAATGTAATTCAATAA
This sequence comes from Apibacter sp. ESL0432, assembly GCF_019469225.1. Classification (NCBI taxonomy): domain Bacteria; kingdom Pseudomonadati; phylum Bacteroidota; class Flavobacteriia; order Flavobacteriales; family Weeksellaceae; genus Apibacter; species Apibacter sp. ESL0432. The sequence continues at coordinate 1,321,271 of NZ_CP048266.1, forward strand.
TTTTCCTCTCAATAAATTTTTTGATTTTCGAATAATTGGACAGAAGAATCATAAAAATGATGAGATAGATACAAGAAATAATTAAAATGCCTAATCCCATATTATTAAAATGAGTTCCAAGCATTACTCCCAAAGCAATACTGGCTAAAAATAAGAACATCATTCCTAAGCTGAAAACAATAATAATGAAAATTACTATGCTCAACAAACCGGAAATAGTTTCAGTCAATTCCAATTTAAGAAGTTCAATTCTATTATTGATATATTTTTTTACAAAACCTAACATAAGTTATTAAAATATAGTGATAAAATTAAAAAAGAGTCATTAAAACAGACTCTTTTAAATTTTCAGTAATTATTTTTTGGTCAACTCATCGTATTCCTCCGCGAGATGATCAATTGTCTCATCTTTTTTTCTGTTAAACTCTTTTTTGTACTTATCATACCCCTCCTTCAATTCATCTTTATATTTATGATAAGAATCCTTTAGACTTTCCCCTAAATCTTCTGCTTTTCTTTTTATTTTTTTACGGGTGTTTTTACCTTTATCAGGAGCAATTAACACACCGGCAAGAAATCCGGCAACAGCTCCTAATACCATACCGGTTAAAACATTTTGAGCATTTTTATTTCCCATACTAATTACTATTAAATATTATTATAATGTTATTTTTAGAATTTTCGCACTTTACTTAAGACAAGAAAAAACAACTAAGATTGTCAATTATTTAACTAAACATTTAAATAAATTTACTATTTATATAATATGCTTAAACTATAATAATTAAAAATTTAAAACTTATTTTTAATTTTGTTGCCTTAAACAAATTTACTCAATAAATTTGTAATTTCCAAAACAACATAAAAAATTATGCCAAAGTTCTCTTCACGAGGTTTAAATATGCCTGAGTCTCCTATAAGGAAACTAGCTCCTTATGCAGTTAAAGCAAAGGAAAAAGGGTTGCATGTATACCATTTGAATATCGGACAGCCGGATATCAAATCCCCGCAAACTTCCATCGATGTTTTAAAAAATATTGATATTGATATTTATGCGTATACTCCTTCTGAAGGAAAATTTGATTATAGAGAAACACTAAAAGATTATTATCACTCGTTAGGATTCAATGACTTAACCAGAGACAATTTTATTATTACCAACGGGGGGTCTGAAGCTCTTTCATTTTCTTTAAGTTGCTTATGCGATCATGGAGATGAAATTATCGTTCCTGAGCCGTTTTATGCAAATTATTATAGTTTTGCAGAATCTATTGGTGTTACTATAGTTCCCATTGTTTCAACTATTGACACCGGATTTTCATTACCCGATATTGAAAAATTCGAAGAAGTAATTACACCCAAAACCCGTGCAATTCTCATTACCAATCCAAGTAATCCCACAGGTTACCTTTATTCAAGAGAAGAATTGCAAAAATTGGCAGATATAGCAATAAAACACGATATATTTCTTATATCCGATGAAGTATACAGAGAATACGTATACGATGGATTAACGTTCCATTCCGTATTAGATTTTCCTGAACTTAAAGACAATGTGATTGTTGTAGATTCCGAATCCAAACGTTACAGCCTTTGTGGAATCCGTTGCGGTTTTTTAGTTACCAGAAATACAAAATTTTTGGAAATAGCTTTAAAATTCGCCCAAGCTCGTTTGAGCCCTTCTTTAATTGGACAGATTATTGCCAATGCCGCACATAAACAACCTCTTTCGTACATTGAAAACGTAAGAAAAGAATATTCGGAAAGACGGGACTTATTGGTAAAATTACTTAATGAAATCCCGGGGGTAATTTGTCCCAATCCCAAAGGATCTTTTTATTGCACTGTAGAATTGCCGGTTGATAATGCTGAGGATTTTTGTTTATGGATGTTAAAAGACTTTGAGTATGAAAACGGTACGGTTATGCTTACCCCTGCACAAGGTTTTTACTCCAACCATGAACATGGCAAAAAACAGGTTAGACTTGCTTATGTAATCAATAAAGATGACATTGCCCAATCCATAAAAATTATCAAAAAAGGTTTAGAAAAATATAATTCACTTCAATGATAGTTCAGGAGAATAAGGATATAAAAAAATTTACGACTTTTCAAGTACCTGCGCTTTGTAATTTTTTTACGGAAATATCTACACTCGAAGAGCTCAACGAGGCTTTAAATTTTTCTGAAAATCAAAATTTACCTGTATTATTTATAGGAGGAGGAAGCAATATTTTATTTACAAGAGCATTTCATGGATTAGTTATACAAGTTAATTTAAAGGGAATTCAAGAAAGGCCGGGTAATGATGAGAATCATGTATTCGTATCTGCTATGGCCGGAGAAAACTGGGATTCTTTTGTGAGCTATTGTGTAGCTAAAAATTACGGAGGATTGGAAAATTTATCTTTTATTCCCGGATATGTTGGAACCTCTCCTATACAGAATATTGGAGCTTATGGAGTTGAAATGAAAGATTCTTTTTATCAACTGAAAGCTCTTAATCTAAAATCCCGTGAAATAGAGATTTTTTCTTCTGAAGATTGTAAATTCGGATATAGAGAATCTTTTTTTAAGAATGAAGGAAAAAATAAATATGCCATTATTGAAGTTACTTTTCGATTAACCACTAAAAAACATAAACTTAAACTCTCATATGGAGATATAAAAGAAGAACTTATAAAAAATAATATTTCTGAACCCTCTTTGCTAGACATAAGAAATCAAATTATAGCTACCCGTAAACGTAAACTTCCTGATCCCGCACTTTTGGGAAATGCAGGAAGCTTTTTTAAAAATCCGATTATAACGATCGATCAATTAACTAAAATTCAAGAAAATTACCCAAATATACCTTTTTATACCATTTCCGATACTTGGGTTAAGATTCCTGCTGCTTGGTTAATTGAAAAAGCCGGTTGGAAAGGCCAAAAAATCGGAAACGTGGGTGTGCACGAAAAACAACCGTTGGTATTAGTTAATCTGCATAATGCCGACGGAGAAGAAATTTTATCACTATCAAACTCTATAATTGAAGATGTTAATAAAATTTTTAATATTCAATTAGAACGAGAAGTAAATATCATCTTATAAATTTATATTTTTGCTTCCTTATTAAAATATGAAGATATTCCTTTATCCCTTTGCCGGTCTGTATTGGCTGGTTACTTATATTAGAAATAAATTTTTTGATTGGGGACTTTTACATTCAAAAAGTTATAAAAAACCGATTATTACGGTAGGAAATTTAAGCGTTGGAGGAACGGGTAAATCACCTTTCGTTATATATTTAATCGGATTGTTGAAAGATACTCATCTTATAGGCGTTTTGAGCCGCGGCTATGGCAGGAAATCCAAAGGTTTCCATTTTGCAAATTATACTACCAGTTATGAAGATATTGGTGATGAACCCATGCAATTTTTTTTACGTTTTAAAAACAAAATAATTGTAGGAGTAGACGAAAAAAGAGCCCATGGAATCGACAATTTAATCAAGGATTTTAATCCTGATCTTTTTATTTTAGATGATGCTTTTCAACATCGGTATGTAAAGGCGGGATTGAATATTCTTTTAACAGATTACAGTCATCCCTATTATGAAGATCATATTTTACCTGTTGGACGTTTACGTGAAGGCAGATATGGTGCTAGAAGGGCACAAATAGTTGTTGTTACCAAATGTCCCGAAAATTTAGATGATGAAAATAAAAAGACCATTGAAAGAAAATTAAAATTACAACCCTATCAATCATTGTTTTTTTCAACCATTATATACGAAAAACAGGTGATCTCTTCTACTTTAACTTTACCTATTGATGATCTGCTTTCTTATCAGATCCTATTAGTAACAGGAATAGCTAAATATCAGGATATATTGGAATTTGCGGAAAGTAAATTTTCATCGGTTACTCATTTACAATTTAAAGATCATCATAATTTTTCGGAAGCGGATATTGTGGAAATTGAAAAAGCTTATCAAAAATTAGATGGTAAAGCAGTCATTTTAACTACTGAAAAAGACTTTATGCGGTTAAAACATTTTCAACAACTGCAAGATATTCTTTTTTATCTTCCTATTAATATTAAATTAGACAGACCTGAAGAGTTTAAAAAATTACTAACGAAATTCGCAGGATAAAGAGAGGTACTCATCTTTGAAATAGATATTTATCTATATTTGAATGGATTTCCTTATCTTTATCACAAAATTTTAACATTAAATTACCTTTACATGAATAAAAAGATATTATTTTGGGTTTTTCTTATTACAGGAATAATATGGATTTTAGGGGCAAGTTATTGGTATATATGGATTGAAAATCTGGATTTAAGCAAATTAAATTTAAGCAGCAATGACCCGAATACTAAGGCTTTTTTTAAAGCTGTATCTGTGGTATTTGTACCTTTATTGATCACAGCTTTTCTTTTTTATTTTATAGGTTTATTGTTTGGTAAAAAAGAGGAAAAATATTTTACGGATATTGAAAAAGAAAATGAGCAATTAAAAAACGAAATTGCCACGCATATTGATAAAATTGAAACCATGAAGGTTTTATATACCGGTGGAAAAATCAGAAGAAGACCCATAAAGACGCTTGAAAACACCTCTCCCCTCTCTGCTTCTGAAAACGGTATTGTTGATGAAGAAAATAAAGAAAATAAGCCCATTAAAAAAGACGATTTAAAAATTATTGAAGGTATTGGTGAACGTATTGAATTCTTTTTAAATGAAAGCGGCATTTATACTTGGGAACAACTTTCTCAACAATCTGTAGATTCATTGAAAAATATTCTTGAGCTTTATGAAGGAGCTTCCTATCGTATACACAATCCAAGCCATTGGCCGCAACTGGCTGAACTGGCAGCAACAGATCGATGGGATGAGTTTGAGGCTTTACAAAAGTCCTTATAGAACAAATACTGTTTCTTTTATTAATGTATAAAATATAAAATCGAGTGATTTTAAATTTATATTCTTGTTTAATTTATTTACAAACGTTTTGATTTTAATTGCAAAGTCTTAAAAATTAAATGCCTCCATCGTTCATTATTCGTAAATACCTAAACGTAATTATAAATTTATCAATCTTTTCTACTAAATCTTTTTTTAAATAAGTTATGTAACGTTTTCAATTCTTATGTGTATAAAGGGTTGAGAGAGATACTTATAATTCAGCTATTTTTGATGCGAACTATCTTTTTTATCAAGATAAATTCTATTTTAATTGTAAAAAATTCATTTTTTACCTGAAAATTTTCAAATAAAACTTGCATTGTAACAAATTTGTTGTATATTTGCACTCACAAACACCGCGGGATGGAGCAGTAGGTAGCTCGTCGGGCTCATAACCCGAAGGCCACAGGTTCGAGTCCTGTTCCCGCTACCAAGTTTAAAAGAGAATCAAGCATATTGATTCTCTTTTTTTGTTTATTGTTAAGGAACTCTATATAATTTTAACTCCTAAAAAATATTTAAATTTTATTATTTCGTTCTAAATAAAACCCAACAATTTGAGGACATATTTATGAAAATAAAAAAACATTAAAAACAAAAAGAATCCTAATATAGGATTCACTATTATAAATCATAAAAAATATTTTTTGTAAATATCTTCTCCCATTTTTCTATATTGACTTGACTTATAATTTTTAAACGGAAATTTATTTAATCCTTCTAATTTTTTGGAATATTCTGAATATTGATTTAATTTTTTGTTTTCTATAAGTAATCTAAGCACATTTAGAAAACCATTAAAAAAAGTTACATTTAATATTCCTTTTTGAGTTTTATGGCTATATAATGACCATTGATCCTTATCTAAATTGTTTTTAACAGCAATAAATAAATCTCTAATTCTTTGGACACTATAATTTATATATTCATCTAATAAATCAAAATTTTCTATATTTTTATCTTTTAATTTTTCTTTATCATTTCTATCCCATATATAAAATAAACTATCATGAGTTTTTTCATTATCAAGTTTAATTAGTGGCCTTAATCCAAAACTAACAATAGATGCTGTTTTTAATTTTCCTTTTTCAAAGCTATATTGTTCTATTAAATTTTCAAATGGACCACTCTCATTAAGTTTTATCAAAATTCTTTTTCCAATAGCTATATTAGAAAAAGGTCTTATCATTAATTCTATTTCTTGTTTTAATTTAGATTTTACATTCGTTTGGTTAGAATTAATTTCCAAGAATAAGTTAGCCTCAAATTTTAATCTTGTTGATTGATTTTCATTTTTAGGAAAAATAATTCCTGTAACTAAAAGGTTTTGTATTTTTCTCAAGGATTTAATTTTTTCTTCATAAAAATCATCTCCTTCATGATACGCATAAGTTCTATGCTGTCCATCAATTATCCCAATAATATTACATTCGTCATTAATCTCAATTTGGGCTGGAGTAACTCTTGTTTTAGAAGAATTAACAAATTGTCCATTTTCATCTATTTGCAATTGATTTCCATCTTCATCATATAGCTTTATCTTAGATTCTGAAATTGTAGAAATAATATTATTAATAAAGACTCGCTTTTTTTCAGATAAATATTTACGCATACTTGAAATTTTACTTCCTTCAATCATACGTTGATAATAACCAATATTTTCTTTTTTTCTCCATCCTTCTTGACGTAAAACATAAGCTCTTCTCATTAGAGATTCGGCATCAATATAAAAAGATACAATTTTATATCCTTCTTTAAAAGAACTTTTTTCTTCTGGAAGTATATGTCCTAAATATTTATTTTTTTGAGAATTATCACTTTTTAAAATATTTTCACCAAATTCATCAAATGGTAATTGGATATAATCGCAAAATTCATATTTACCTGTCTTTTTTATAACTTTACACAATAATTTAAAATATTGAACAAGATCATAATCAAAAAAATATACTCCTTTAGCTATGTTTTTATGTTCTTCAGCAACGTTATATCTTGAACAGTATAAGATTCGTAATCTTAGCTGATTAAGAGTATAACTTGTTTCTACATTTTCATTATAATATTTTTTAAAACTATTTAATTTAGGTTCATTGAGTAAGAATTCTATAAATTCTTTCTCGTTTTTAAGTACTTTATTGTAAAAAAAAGATTTGTTTTTTATATGATTTCCAGGGTTTTCTGATATGGTATATTCAGTAATTAAAATTACATTCTCACAGATAAATATATCGTCCATTTCAGATGTTCTATCTTTATAGTGAATCTGTTTTCCATCAATATTAGGCAATCGTATAAATCCTAAATTTTTAAAAATTGTTCTTATTTCATTTTCCTGAGTTCTTTTTAATTTATTTTGATTTTTTTGCTCAGGCGTCAATTTTTGAACTTTTTTTTTTGAAGATATCTTTATTCTTTTGGCCATAATTATTAATTATAATCATTTTCATTAAAATCTACACATATTTCACTAATGACTTTAATTTTGGGAGATGTTGAAGGTAAATCAGAATATGAATATGTGTTAGTATTTGTGTAGTTATAATATTTTTTAGAATTAAATTCTTTATTTTTTAAAAATTTGAAAACTGGATTTATACCAAATTTAGAAAGAGGAGGTTTATTTGTTAAATCATTTATTTCATTTATTAAAAACTTTTTTTTATTTGAAATATCTCCTATAATTTGATATTCAACGTTTATATGGGTTTTGCTATCATTAATATACTCTTTTATCTTAACAAAAATTTTTAAATCAAGTTCAAATTTCTTTTCAATTTCATTAATTAATATACGACCATATTTTAAAGATCTTAAATTAAGTATTCTTTTTCTAAATTCCTCTTGATCAGTTATTTTCTGTAATAAAAGATAATCCTTTTTTGATTGCTCTAAATTCTTTTTTAGATAATCATCAAACATTTCGATATAAGTGGTATTTAATTCAAATCCAATATATTTTCTATTCATTGATGCAGATTGGAATGGAACAGATCCACTTCCAGCAAAAGGGTCTAAAATGATATCTTCTTCATTTGAACTAATTTCGATTATAGTAGCCACCATTTCTTTCGGTAGGGGGCAAAAATGACGAATATATTTATCACCCCAAGATCCTTGAACAGGAATTGGAAATTCCCATATTTCATCCAAAGCTTTACCTCTAGGGTTATAACGCTCAGGATATTTAACCCACCATTTTTTTAATTGATTTACATCAAAATTTCTGACTTTATCCTTATTATATTTAAATTTTTCTGACTTTGCAAAAAATAAAATATATTCAAACTTTCTTTGGACAAAGCCATTATTTGACCAAGGAACAGTTTTATCTTTTTTCCAAATAATAATGTCTTGTAGTAACCATCCTATTTCTTTTAGCTTATTAGAAAGATCAAAAGGAAGAGTAACAACTTGATTTTCTCTTTTAAAAGTATCAATAATTATCCATAAACTACCATCTTTTTCTGTTATCTGAAATATCTTCTCAAATATGTCTTTTAAATCATTAAGATACTCTTGATATGATTGACCATAACCAATCTGATTATCTGAACCATAATCTTTCATATCAAAATAGGGAGGAGAGGTAATAGTCGAATTAATTGAAATAGACTTATCAAGAAAATCTAAAATATTTCTTGCATCTTTATTGAAAATTTTATTTAAAATATCATTCTTTATTTTCTTCATTAATAAACTTCCAATAATTTGTTACTTAAGTAAGTTAAAAATTTCATAATATGCAAAACTACATAATAATAAGATAAAATCCTAATGGAATTTTTTTTAGATAGATTTTACATGTGTAACCTAGATAAAAATATACTCTCACTAATATTAAATGAAGACCTTCCATCACTAATATATAATATAGAAAACTTAAATATTTTGAGATAATAAAAATTCAATAAGAATCTTGGTCTTTTTCCGCTGTATTTTTATTTACCGGTGACTTTACTAACTGAATAACATAAATCAATGATAAAAATTATCACCTTCAAAGAAAGAAAATGAGAAGATTCAAGTTACATGAGTATGAGAAATTTCTGATAGCATTGAAATGAGATAATTTTAGCTGATAGACAATTATTAAGTTAGGAATAAAATGAAATTTATTCCTTCTACTTTTGATAAAATCATTTTCCATTTCTAATTATTCTTACTTCTTAAAAAAATTATAAAAGTGATTGAATTTAACAGAGAAAAATGTAACAAGCTTATAATTTAATGTATTTAGTATCTGCAATCTATTTAATAATAATCAAATAAACTTATTATTTTTTGGTTGAGTGGTAACTTATGAAAATATATTTTTCACCTTTTCTAGGCTTATTCTGGATTGTTTAAACTATGAACTGAATAAAACAAACTATTTACTCAATAATCTCTCAATCAACTCATTTTTTTCTTGAATCATGTGTTTATAGAGCTCTTTTTTTCTTTGTAAAGATCTTCTTTTACTGTATAAAGGTTAATGATATTTACTTAATCCCGTAACTTTGCTCTATGGGAAACCAATATTTATTGCATAAATGGTTTTGTTTAACTATTTCACGCTCAATAAATATATAATTTCTTATAAAATCAGGCTTTCAAAAATAAGCTGGCGATTGTCTTAGTTTTATTCTAAGGCTATATTCACGATAAGTAAGAATAAAAAGCCATTATAATTTTGTACTACATTTATAAAATTAATCTCTTTTTTAAAAATTATAAATTTTCCAGTAAACAAAGTGAATAATTTTCGAAAAGATCTATTCCTTTTATATTGTTTAAATAAGTTTACTTATCCTTTTTTATAAGTAATAATTTAAATCGTTAATCATTTTCTTCATCTTAATAAAACACATAATAGTTTTGTAGGTGTTTTATAAGAAGTATTTTCTATATAAGTCTTATTCTCTTTGATAAATTGGCAGAGCTGCAAAAAGTATTGAAACATTAGTAAATCGCTGTTGACCATCTATTATTTGCAATTGGGATATATTCGAAATGGCAAGAATGCTTTCCTGAAAATAGATCACAAACTCCATAAAGTGTCAACCGGTATATTTTCATCCAATACTTAAAATATTTTTAAATAATTCTTGACAATGTTCCAATATTTAGTTATAAATACGTTGGTATATTGGAATAACAAATTGATTACGTGATTTGAGTATAGATGCTGATTCTTTCATAGATTTTAGTTTTCAGGTTTTACGTTTACTTTTTATTATAAACTTTTTATTACTTCAGTAATTGTTCTGAAAGTATAAGTATCTGGTACTTGAACTGATTCGAAAGCCATAAAATACTTATATTTTTCTCCTGCTTTTTCAGCCCATTTTTTACCTAATAAATTTTTATTTTTACTATCTTCATTATTTAAATGATCTCCTTTTACTTCTAATAAAATCAGATTATTCTTTTCGGTACAAATGATAAAATCCGGGTAATGGTTTTTGTTATATCCGTTCAGAAAAAAACCTTTCTTTCGCTCTAAATTCCGATGCCAGAACTTTACATTTTCTAAAGCGGCTACTTCCATAATGAGTTTATGTTCTGACTGATTCATTTTCTCTTCCTGTTCATATAAGGATTTAATGATTGGACTGCTAGGTTCTACCAGGTTTACCTGCTTAGGAAAACTCCAACTTTCTTTAGTGATAATATGGTTGGTATCTAGTAATCGGTTAAAACTTTCCCGGGAATAGACATCGGTTAATTTATTTATTTTTTCTTTTATTTTTGCTATGTATATATATACGTTAGTAACTATATCTCTAATTTGTTCCGTATTGGTAAGATTTTCAAAAATTTTGTTTACATATTTGGTTAAATCCTGCTGAGAGATAGGGCTCTGATCTCCCAGTTTTCTAACTATTAAGCTACTTATCTGTCTTATTTGTCCTTCTTTCGGAGTGTTGAGTATGGCGTTGAGTAACAATTCTTTTCCCCGGGTTACTATTTTTTCCGTTTTAACGGTTCCTGTTCGTTCATCTATATCTGTTTTATAAATATCGGCAGAGATTTTAAAGTCAATCTGTGTATCCTGAGTGGCTAAGACAAATCCTTCTAAAAGACTGTTTTTACTAAGAAAAATTTCATTTTCTTTCAATTCTTTAAAAAGAATTGCATTCAAATCTTCTACTGGAGATTTTTTAAAAAACTGAGGTAATTTCATATTACCGGCAATATATTCTTCATTTATTTTATAGGTTTTCACTGTTCCTCCCATTGCTTGTATAAGATAGGTGTCATCGTCTTCATCGGTAATTGCAAGTTTTTGTTCAAACTCTTTTCCTTCAATTATCGCTTTTTCGGTTATTTGCTGAACAATACTATTATCTGTTACTTTCGAAACAATTCCGTTATCATTTAACGGGATATACTCTATTTTTTCAATTGCAAAATCATCATCTGAAGAGGTGTTTTCCGGTGTATCAACAGAAAGCAATTCCTGCTTTAAAATATCATTGTCTGTAAGCTCTTCTTCTTGTTGGGTATCAGTTGCATAATAATCATCTTTACTAAAGCCGGAATCTTGCAATCCTTTCACAATTTTATCCAGTGTTTCTTTAAATTTAGCAGAAGCCGTAAGAACAAAGGAAAGGTTTAGGAGAGTTTGCGAGTGTTGGGTTACATAGGGTTGACGTAAAATACGCCCTAAAATCTGTTCTACATCTACTGCGGAAGATTTATCTGCCAATGAGGCTAAAATGTAAGCATTGGGACAATCCCAACCTTCTTTTAATGCATTAATGGTAATAATATACCGCACCGGACAATCTTTGGAAGTTAGGTCTATTCCTTTTAGCTCATCTATTCCGCTTACTTTTATTTTGATTTGTTCTTCTGGTATACCTAAGCGAATTAGTTTTTCTTTTATATTCTGAAAAGTAGTATTATCTTTTCCTTTAATATTGGATTGGGCCTGAAATAAAATAATCGGGCGTATGTATTTGCCCTTCCGTTTTTCTTCTTCCAGTGCCTGTAATTCTAATTGTCGTTGTAAATGTAAGGCACTGTTAATCACCTCTTCTTTCCGGTAATGATTGTACACAATTACCGGTAGTTTTACCATGTGCTCTTTTTTCAGCTCTACTGCATTTACAAAACTGATAATATTACTGTTCGATTTGGGGGTCGCTGTTAAATCCAAAACCAAAGAAGGGTTTAAATTATTCAGCATTTCCACGCTTAAATCGCTCTCTGCATTATGACTTTCATCTACTATTACCACGGGATTAAGGCTTCTTATTACATTAATCAGAGCCGTTCTGTCCGTTCCTTCCAATACTACCTCTTCATCAATGATGGTATCTACAAAGGATTCTAAGGCTCCGTTTTCCTGATATATTTTGCGATCTTCCTTGTTGGCTTTATTTATTCGTAAACTGCTAAAATTGAAAACATAAATATTTAATTGTTCCAGTACTGAGGAAGGATTAAAATTGGCTCCCTGCAATAGTTGCTCTTTTCCGTATACCTCTACTCTTCCGTTAAAGAGAGTATTGAGTTTTTCGCGGTACGGATGAGAAGGGTTGGATAAATTACCCACCGTTTGTTGCAACAGGTTAGACCAGGGTACCAGCCAAACCACGGCCTTTGGATTTCCTTTGTTAAAATAAGTGTTAATACTTTTTAAGGCATTACAGGCAATAAAGGTTTTTCCGCCGGAAGTAGGTACTTTTATCGCTATATGAGCCGCTCCGGGAATGGTATCTTTATACGGTCGCATTCCGGTGGTAGAACCGTCTAATTTTACGGTATATTCTCCCAGTTTGTCTTTCCAATACTCATTAAATGCCTGTGCCGGAGAGCTACATTCTTCCAGATAACTTAAATAGTTTTCTAAATCGGTTATTACCTTTTGTTGGTAGGGTTTTAATTCCATACTAATTGTTCTTAAAACCGGGTAATATCCCGGGGTATTTTTTTAAATATAAGGGAATGTTTGTTCATAAAATCTGCATCGAGTAAGCAGTTATCTGCATAAATAATATATTGTTCTGCCTTCGTTTTCAGGATGCGCAAAAAGTTCTCATCCAATGTGGTAAGCTTTTCTTTATCGTAATAAAAATAATACGCCGTTTGGTATTGTTTTCCTAACAGATAGTTTTCTTCCTGTTTTTGGTAAGGAGTTTTCACCTCGGAATACCAAATATATTCCCTGATTTTATCTTCTCCTACTTCTTCATTTAATATATTTTCTTCTAAGAACAGCGGTTTACCTAGTTCGTAATAAGAAAAATCTCCTCCGGTGCCTTCTACCGCTTTGTTTTCTTCTCCATAGCCGGAAATTACCCGTTTTACCCTTTCGGCGGTAATACTTTCTGCATAGTCTTCCATTTCTACCAAAATAAACTTGCGGTTGCCTCCGTCTTGTTTATTAAGATTTAAAACGGCATGAGCCGTGGTTCCTGAGCCTGCAAAGGAGTCTAAAATAATGGAGTTTTTATCTGTTGATACAGTAAGTATAAATTTTATTAATTCTGATGGCTTAGGAAAATCAAATAATTTCTGTTTAAAAATATCTTTTAATTCATTAGTACCTTGAGTATTTAAAAATTCTTCGAGTAGTGCCTCTGGGTATTTGTTTACAAAATCTATCTCTCGTTCTTTCATATACACTCTTTTTTTTTCAAAATGAACTAAATTACTCCTAAATCTTTCAATAAAAGTATCATAACCCCATCTCCATATCCCATATTCATTACCTCTTTTTCTAGGTCTATAACATTTATATCCTTTTGCTATTAATTCTAAATCTTCATTCTCATAAACAGTACTTCTTTCCAAATTATAGTCAAATTTTAAGTCTATTTTATTATATTCTTCATTATAATAAATAGAATACCCCATCTTACTTCTTTTTACTAATGTATCATCTCCCCCTTGCATTTCTAGAGCACGAATACTGTAAAATCCAATACTATCTTTTAATTTAAATTTTTTACTATTTTTAATTTGATAAGATCTAAATGTAAAATTATTTTTTTTATACGGTAAAATATAATCTGTAGTTGTTATAATTTTATTATTTCCTGTATCATTTTTTGAACCACTACTTTGCTTACGTGTAATTAATCCTAAATAATTATTCTTTCCAAAAATTTCATCACAGATTAATTTTAGGTTTGCCTGTTCGTTATCGTCAATGGAAATAAAAATAGCCCCATCGTCAGCTAATAATTTATGTAATAGTTTTAACCGGGGATACATCATACAAAGCCACTTATCGTGACGGCTTAAGTCTTCGCTTTCCTTACCTACTACCTGCCCCAACCATTTTTTTATTTTAGGGTCGTTTACATTGTCATTATATACCCAGCCTTCGTTTCCGGTATTGTAGGGAGGATCTATATAAATACACTTTATTTTGCCTTCGTACTCTGGAAGTAAACTTTTTAAGGCTTCCAGATTATCGCCGTGTATAATTTTATTTTCGCTGATTTTCTCTTTCTCTTCTGTTTGTGTACCGTTTGTATAGGTATATAGCTTTTCTAATATCCTAAAGGGTACTTCCTGATGATGATTGGTTACTTTCTCTTTTCCTATCCAGTGGAGTGTAGGCATTTATCTAATTTTTTTATCTAGAGCAAAGATAAAAAATATAGACTTTAGTATACAATATAAATTAACAAATTTATTATATTAATTTTTATTTTTTAATCGATTTTTATTTCTTATTTAATGTATATGGAATAAATTATTGCAAATATTTGTATTTAAAATATTTCTAATTTTTTGTTTAGAGTTAGTTGTTTATCTTATTTTTAAACTAAAATATTATATCAATGAGCAAAAATTTGGAAAATTATCCATTAGTATAACTTTAAAAGATAAAAGCAAAGAAGGTTTTATAAAGAGAATAAACAAAATATTTAACTATGTTAAATGAAAAAAAAATAGAATGGAAATTCAATTATTTAAATTATTTTAGAAATAAAAGTTAACAATTTAATAAATATATAATATTCTGTTTAACAATATACTTTCAGAATAAATTTTGTAAAAATTAATAATTAAAATAAGTCATTAACTTATTATAAGAAACAAATATTGCTTATCCAGTCAATATATATTATATGTTTTTTTTATTAATGACTGGATTAATAATAAACCAATATCTTGATTATTTTAGCTGCCTAAAACAAACTATTTATTCAATAATCTCTCAATCAACTCATTTTTTTCTTGAATCATGCGTTCATAGAGCTCTTGTTTTTCTTTATAAAGATCTTCTTTCTCGGTATAAAGTTCTACGATTTTATCAATCGGATTAAAGTTAAATGTGAATTGATGACCTATAGAATTATCACTTAAATCTTGACTGTGAAATGTATTTGCAATAAAATTCAAAGCGCCTTCATCATTGAAATTTTCAATCGCCTCTACGGGAATTTTAAGAATTTGAGCGATTTTTTCAAGAGTTTCTTTTTCAATTTCTTCTTTGGCTTCCAATTTAGATACTCCTGCTTGTGTTATATGCAATTCAACGGCTAAAGCATCTTGTTTAACGCCTAACATTTCGCGCAATCTCTTTATATTTCTTCCGAGATGTACTTTTTTAGAGCTAATATCAGCATTCATGATCTGTTTCGTTTTATCTGTTTACAAAAATATAAAATTATACGAATTAAATAAGATATTCTTCGGTTGTTGTGCGAATTAACATTTTATAATTATTTATCTTATCTAGGTGTCGTTACTTTGCTTGTATAAATATAATTAAAATATGAATCACAAGCCTTATAAACACATACAAGATTTAATCAATGAATTAAAAAAAGATCACGCTAAACACAGTGAATATGCAGGTATCGGAAGTTATAAACATTTAGGGTTTACTATTCTTTCAATGCTAAATAGTTGTCAAACGCATTTGTTTTCTTTGGAAAATCAAGGTTCAAAGGAAGAAGAAGAAATACGGATTGATATTTATAACCTTTTGGAATTAATAAAAAAACTTCTTCCACATCTCGAATTTGAATTTTTAGATAAGGTATTAGTCGAAGACTAACGAAATTGGAATACGCAATTATACTTTAAAAATATCTTGGATTAGTTGTTGCACCCTTTGGGTTGAATAATAATACAAAAACATTTTATAATTAAGCAAATCCATGACCTCAACTTTCCAAATATATTTGTTGTACGATTGAATTCTAATCTCCATTGAAGCATCTACAAACAAACCTAAAACGGCATTTTCAATCGAATTTATTTTAGAAAAAATTTCGAGTACTTGCGATTTTAATGCAGGTAAAGCCTCTTCCCTTTTAATAGAAAGTAATTTAGAACTATTTTCTAAATAAAGTAAAATCAATGGTTAAATTTCTTTTTATCTTTCGTAAGAATATGAAAACGCCATAACAACATAACGGCAGCAAATCCTAACCCAATACACAAACCGATCCAGGTTCCCACAGCTCCCAATTTTTGTTGGATGCATAAATAGTATCCTATGGGAATAGCTAAGATAATATACGCTATAAAACAAATAAGGGTCGGAATTTTCACATCTCTCATGGCTCGTAAACAACCTAAGCTCACCACCTGTATTCCGTCAAAAATCTGGAATAAGGCCGTTAAAATCACTAATCGTGAAGCAATAGCAATAACTTCGGTTTTACTTTTATCAAAAAATATTAACGGAAGTTGATCTTTAAAAATGATAAAAAGTATACCGCATATCGTCATAAAACCGACAACCAAATAAATATTTGCCATCCCTGCTTTTTTTAGATCCGCCATATTTTTTACTCCATAATATCCGGCTACTCTAACGGTTGCTGCCACACCGAAACCGGTACATACTTGAAAGGTTATAGAAGCCAAATTGGATGTTACCGAATGGGCAGAAGTATCTAAATAGCTGTGCATTCCTGCAATAAATGCAGCAAGGGCAAACGAACTTATTTCAAATAAAGACTGTAATGAAGAAGGCAACCCTATGGATATAAGCTTACGAAAATAGGCCGCTTGAAAATTTTTCCATTTTACCCCTTTTAAATAAAATAATGATTTTTTGTTAGTATATAAAACCACTATAATAATACACATCATTAAAATACGCGCTATTAAAGTTGCCGTTGCAGAACCTTGCAATCCCATTTCCGGCAATCCCCAATATCCGTAAATCAATCCGAAATTCAAAATTACATTTACAATATTAGATATAATGGTTGCGATGGTAACTAAAATAGTCATGGAAATACCTTCAGAAAATTGTCTGTAAGATTGAAAAATCATTAGAGGCAATAAACTCCATGCGCTTATATTAAGAAAAGTAATTGCATCGGGAATTACGGATACATCTTGTCCGGCTTTGTACATTAAAGGTGAGCACAACTCAAGTAAAAGAATGACCCCTAAGGCCAAAGATACATTCAAAACCATTCCGTGAGTAAATATTTTTTTCACTCGGTCTGTGTTTCCATTGGCAACAGATGAAGATATAAGAGGCGACATGGAATAGGAAAACCCTAACAGGAAAACCAAGAAAATGAAAAACAAACTGGTTGCCAATGAGGATGAGGCTACGGCTCTTTCTCCTAAGTTTGCTATAATAATAATATCAATAAAATTCACGGAAACTTGTCCCAATTGAGTAATTACAACAGGTAATGCTAATTTAATATTTGCTTTAAAATGTCCTTTTAAATCCATTTGATTTTATTAGAGCCTGCAAAGATAGTGAATTAACAGAAATTCAATTACCGGACTTTCTGAATCTTTATACTAAAAATCCAAAATATTTTCATTTTATAGAATAAAATCTATTGTATCAATGGCATTTTGTATTATATAGAAGTCAACTTTTAAATTTTCAAGAATAATATCAGTATTAATCAAACAAAAGATGTACCTTTGCACTGCCAGGCATTCGCCATTATAAATGTAATACACTAATACATGAATACCCCTGCAAAAGAAAATTATTTTTTTCAGAAAATTGTGGTTATTGTCGGAACGGCTTTATTTATTATTAAAGTTATTGCATGGCAGCTTACCCATTCCATAGCGATTTTAACCGATACGTTGGAAAGTATTATTAATGTTGCTGCCGGATTATTTTCATTATACAGCCTTTACCTATCTTCCAAACCCAAAGACAGAGACCATCCCTACGGACACGGTAAAATTGAATTTATTTCGGCCGGGATTGAAGGAAGTCTTATTACCGTAGCCGGTGTACTGATTATTTATGAATCGGTACTTAATATTTTCAACGTTCATGAAATACGCAAACTGGACTTTGGAATTCTTTTAATTGCCGTGACCGGACTGGTTAACTATATTATGGGAGTTGCCGCCATTAAAAAAGGTAAGAAAAATAAATCTTTGGCTTTAATTTCGGGAGGAGAGCATTTAAAATCAGATACGTATTCCACCTTAGGACTTGTACTGGGTCTTTTTGTCATGTATTTTTTTAAAATATATTGGATGGATAGCGTGATAGCCCTGATTTTTGCTTTGATTATTATTTTTACCGGGGTTAAAATTATTCGTAAATCCTATGCGGGAATTATGGATGAAGCCGACGAAGAATTGATCGTTCAATTAGTTGAAACTTTAAATAAGAACAGAAATCCAAATTGGATTGACATTCATAATGTACGGTTTATAAAATACGGAAGCAGCTTACATCTGGACTGTCATTTAACCTTGCCCTGGTATTTTAATGTGAGGGAAGCTCATAAAGAATTAGATGCGCTTAAAAAGATAATTATTGATAACTTTGGCAACAGTTTTGAAATGTTTGTTCACGTTGATGATTGCTGTGAATCTATTTCATGCAAAATTTGTACAAAAACCAATTGCCCTTATCGTAAATATCTTTTTGATAAGGAGGTTTTGTGGACAAAAGAAATTATTGAGATTGACAAACGCCATAAATTAGATAAATAAAATATGAGTAAGAAAAAAAATTATTTACGTATTGAAGAAACTATTTTTAAGTCTTTAGGAAAAATTGGATATATCATTATCTTTACTTTAGTATTTTCTCTCGTAATGGTGTTAGTAGATTTTATACTTCATTGTTTTGTAGATAATCATTATACTTCTAAATTCTTATTCTCAGGGGAAATTCCTTTTTCAAATTGGATCAACTTAATGTGGAAAAATTATTCTTTCTCCTTATTTAAAATAGTTTTCTTTGGCGTTATATTTATTATTTTGGGCTTTTATAGAAGCAAAGCTTTAACGAATGAATTTTCTAAATAGATCTAACAATAAAAATTACACTAAAATAAAAAGCTGCTTCCTGATTAGAAAGCAGCTTTTCTATTTATAAAATATATTCTAATTTTATTTTTTAGTTAAAATGCTTGAAACGGCAGATTTTATAATTTCTGCTTTTTTAGCTAATTCTTCATCATTCCACAATAAAGAAATAGGAATGGTTACCGTTTTGCTGATAATATCATCTGATTGTGAATAATCTGCATTAGCATAATTTGGTAACAATTCTTTGTGCTCTTTATAAAGAGGGGCTAACGATTTCAGTAATTTCAAATGATCCCATTTTCTGATATAATGCCAATTGTTATCATACCAATAAGCATTGCCAATACCTTTACTGCTTAATTCAAGCGATACTTTTTTTGCTAATTCTTGGCTAGGTAAAAATATACTTAAAAAAGAAGCATTATCTCCCGCTTCATCCGGTATTCGTCTGAAATTAACACCCTCTACTTCCTTCAACGCATCTTTCAATACTTTTTTATTTTTACGTTGTATGGAAAGTATTTGATCTAATTTTTCAAATTGAGCAAGACCTACAGCGGCGTGTAACTCAGAAATTCTGTAATTTAATCCTAAATACGGATGATTTTCGGCGCCTCTATTATTGCCGATATGATCATGTCCGTGATCCGTATATTGATCGGCATGTACATAGTACTCATCTTTATTGGTTACTACGGCTCCTCCTTCTCCACAAGTTACGGTTTTAACAAAGTCAAATGAAAAGCATCCTAAATCTCCTATAGTTCCCAAATATTTACCTCTATAAGTACCGCCAAATGCTTGACATGCATCTTCAATTAATAATAATTTATATTTTTTTGCCAATTCTTTCAATGCGGAAATATCTGCCATAGCTCCACACATGTGTACGGGCATAATTACTTTGGTTCGGGAAGATATGGCTTTTTCTACAGCTTTGGGATCTAAGGTTAACGTGTCGTCAATGTCAACCAAAACAGGAATGGCTCCCACGCTTAATACCGCCTCGAAACTGGCCACAAAGGTAAAGGTTGGAAGTATCACTTCATCTCCCGCCCCAACTCCTGCAGCATTCAAAGCCGTTAATAAAGCACTTGTACCACTACTGGTAAGTTGTGCATGACTTACATGCATTCTTTTTTGAATGGCCTGTTCAAACTCTTTTGCCTTCCAATGATTATTCCTTGCGGATTCAAAGTTATAACGCATAAGAATACCACTTTCAATAACATCGTTCAGGTGTTTTTTTTCTTCTTCACCCCAAAGCTCATATCCTGGCATAATAAAACTATTTTTATATTATTTTTTTTTGTTAAAAATGTTAAACAAAGGTAACAAATTGACTGAAAAGAATCTTTATAAAAACAAATAAAAAAAAGTTAATACCTGAACTATTTCACTATAGATTATTTACAAATTTTGGAGCTGAACTCCCGTTTATAAAGGTAAAAAACAGTAATCAAGCTTTTATATTTTCCCTATTAGAAATAAAAAATACCAACTATTATATTAACTCATTTTATAAAATTATAATATATCTAATTTTATTGCATAAAATTTATTAAATATTTAAACATTATTAATTTTTATTCATAATAATTTATTTTATTTGAAAAAATATTTAAAATTATATAAAATTAAATGTTAATAATTGTTAACTTTGTTAAACTAACATTAACATTAAAAAATTACATGAGCACACAGGCTCCATACCGTTTTTTCATTTTATTATTCTTAGGAATTTTTAATTCAATTCCTGCCCAAATTATGACAAGCCCTTCGGTGACGATAAAAGATCATAATGGCCTGAAAAGTCCTGTTACCATTGATTGTAATTATAAATTCAACGAAAACCATAAAATTTTACTGAAGGCTGAATATCCGGAACTAAAAAACACGTCTTCCTATGCTGTAACCTCTATTCCTTTTAATCCGGTGGGAACATTCTCTGAAGGTCAAGAAGTTATCATTGACAGTGATGATAAATGGAGCAACGCGCAAGAACTCCCTTTTAATTTCTGTTTTTACGGTAATACTTTTAACTCTATTATTTTAGGTGATAACGGAGTCATCTGTTTTGATACCCAATATGCGGGAACAGAATGTCCTTATGCCATTGCAGGATCTATCCCCGACCCTAATTTAATGCATAATACCATATTCGGGGCATATCATGATATGACCAATGATAGTGATGTGTTTGGTTGTACTCGTGATTGCGGTAAAATTACCATGTATACGACAGGGATGATTCCTTTCCGAAAAACAATCATAAATTATTATAATATGAATCATTTTGGTTGCGAAAACTCAAAATCGACCGTGCAAATAATACTTTATGAAACTACTAATGTTATCGAAGTCTATGTAAAAGAAAAACCGTTAACTTGTGAAATAGGAAATGAAAAAAGAGCACTTATCGGAATCACTAATTCCGATGGATCTGAAGGAATTTCACCCGATCAAAGAAATACAGGAATCTGGGAAGCCTATCATGAAGCATGGAGATTTGCTCCGCAAGGTACTCCTAATGTTCCTAAAGTTGAATGGAAAGATGCTGATCAAACCGTTATTCCTTCATCGGAAGTTAATCCGAAAAATTCAACAACTTATTATGTGAACGTATCCTATGCCGGTTGTACTCCGGTTACCCTCAATGATGAATTCCGAATTATTTTCGCCTCTGACTTTCCAAAAGTGAAAGACTTAGAGGTAAATAAATGTTTTGAAGGTATAACCCCAAATGAAGTTATCAATTTAGAAGAATTGATGAAAGAAGCTTCTGAATCTGCTCCCGATGTCATTACTACTTTACATCAGAATTTAGACGATGCCCATTCAGGACAATATCCTTTGACGGGTTTAAATTCCTATCCGATTACTTCTAATTCAAATTCCTTTTATTTACGAGCTTCAAAGGGTAAAGATTGTTATTCGACTTCGGTGATTACCATTCACATGAAAAGAAAACCCGGCCTAAAAGAAATGGAACCTATTATAATTTGCAGTAATGGTGACCGGGATTCTGAAATAATATATTTAAACAATTATACGAATCAAATAAATGGATATGAAGAATGGATGAACCTCGATTTTTACGATTCCTATACTAATGCTCTACACGGAAATCATCCCATTAGTACTCTTTCGCTTTCTTCTGCGGTAACCGTCTATGCAAAAGCAAGTAATAAAGACTTTGAAGATTGCTTTTCTATCATTCCTGTAACTTTCAAATTTCAAAAAACGATTGTTTCCAAACCTCAAGAAATTATACTTTGTAACGAAGATTTAAAAGGACGAGAAATTTATAATTTGAGATCCTATGAAGCCTCGATTACGGGATATGATAATCTTTCTTTTAGTTATTTTACTTCCGAATCTGATGCTTTACAAAATATAAATCCTATACAAAATCCCGAATCGTATTCGGTTACTAATGAAGAAATTATTTATGTAAGTATATCCGGTCCCGGGTATTGCCCTTCTATAACTACCCTCTCTTTTACTTTCAAAAATACCTTGGTAAATAACATGCATAAATATGTATGCGATAAAAAAACATCGGGATTACATGAAAATCTTTGGGAATATTATAATGACATGAAGAAAGGGCATGACATTGTGCTGGAAGGAATTTACAATTCTTGGGATGGGGCTGTTTCTAAAGATAGTTCTCAACTTATTTCAGACTTGGAAAATTACCCGGTTAATTATCCTTTTTCCATAGTTTATGTACGATTTTTTGACAATAAAACTCAATGTGTACATATACGTGAAATAAAATTAGAAGTTATCGATCAAATTGAAAAAAGGCCGAGTTATAACATATGCGATGTAAATAATTCAGGAGAAAGTAAATTTAACCTAAATACATTAAGACCTATTTTTCTTGCCGGTTATCCTCCATCCTCAATTTCATTTTATGAAACATTGGATGACTATACTAATGAAGTTAATCCCATAAAAGAAACGATTGTAAGAGGTAAAAAAACTATTTACGTAAAAGTAAAAGTAAACGATGTGTGTAGATATTTTCATAAAATTGATTTGATTTTAAAACCTTTAGAATTATCCGAATGGCAAAACGTATATCTATGCGATAGGGGAAATGATGGAAATGAAATTTATTATTTGAACGATTTAATAAATTTTTTAGGCCTAACCGATTACAGTTCTGTTCAATTCTACACGTCTGAACACGATGCTTTCAAAGAAATACATCCGATTTCTGCTATAGAACCCTATCCTATAAGTATAAGTAATAATAAAGTATATGTTAGAACTAATTATGAAAACAGTTGTCCAAGTATTATACCTGTAGAAATACGTTTATTGGAATCGGTAACAGTTCCTGATTTGAAAACTATTGAGGTTTGTGATACAGACAATAGCCATAACAAAATCGTAAATTTAATTCCGGTGATTGCAGAAAGCGGAGTTGATACGAAACGAGTTTCGGTAGATTTTTATTTAACGGCAGAAGGAGCTCAAAATCAAAACAATAATGAAAAAATTTTAGATCCTGCTGCTTTCGTCTTATACAACACTACTACACTATATGTTCGTTTTACCAACAAAAAATCAAAATGTTGTGAAATAAAGCCTTTAAAAATAAAGTTAAATCCTTTTCCTATTGTCTTAAAATATAACTTGGATATCTGTGACTTTAGTAATGATAATGAGGAAGAAGTAATTTTAAGTGAATTAAACTCTCATATAGTTATCAATCCGCAAAGTTTTACTTTCTCCTATTATTTAAATGAACAAGATGCTTTAAACAACATTAATACTATTATAAAACATACCATAAAAAATTCAACGCAACTATATGTTAAAATCTCTTCAGGTAAGGAATGCCAGATCATTCAAAAATTAGGTTTTACGTTACAATCTTCACCTTTAGTTAAAGATAAAATTGTTGAAATATGTGACAACAATGCCGATGATACGGAAATCGTCGATTTAACCTTATATGAAGAAGATTTAGTTACAACTTCCCGATCAAATTATCAATACTCATATTACACTTCATATGAAAATGCGTATGCTGATAAATTTAGTATTTCCAATACAAAAGAATATGTCATTCAACCATTTCCTACTACCATTTATGTAAGAATTACGAATTCTTCAGGATGTTTTTCCATTGCAAAGCTCACATTCAAAAGTGCAGAAAAAGTGTTAGCTCAAAATAAAAAAATACATATTTGCGATGTGGGATCAGATATGCAAGAATATGTTAATTTAACCAACTATATATCTGATGTTTTAATTACCTCGGGCCAAAATTTAACTATAAATTATTACAAAACCGAGGAAGGAGCTAATAATAGAGACAGCCATACGCTTATAAAAAATCCTGAACGTTATTCTGTTACCTTAGCAAAAGATTATGTATGGGTACGGATGGATAATCCTTCTACCGGTTGTTATACGGTTAGATATTTAGAAGTTAATTTAGAACCTCTTCCTAAACTTATTAATGCTAAATATTTAGTTTGTGATTCAGATTTTGACGATATATATAAAGTAGATTTAGATGATCTTCGCTATACCGTAATTTTTAATCCCGACGGGTATACATTTTCCTATTATCATTCTCAGGAAGATGCTTTTAAAGACATCAATAAGATCAAAAATATACATCAATACACAGTAAAAAGCTTTAATGAAAAAATAGTACTAAAAGCAACCAATAAATACGGGTGCAGCTCAATCAGAACTGTTACCTTATACACAAAAGATAAAATTAAGGTATCAACTCAATCCATGGAAATTGAAAGTTGTGATGATGACTTTGATGGATTAACTTTTTTTAATATCACTACCATGAACTCATCCATAACCAAAGATCCAAAGGCTACTTTTGAATATTTCAGCACTTTAAACGATGCTAAAAACCAAACCAATCCTATTGTAGATCCATATAATTATAAAAATATTGTATCTTTTAAGGACCAAGTATACGTCCGAGTTTCATCTCCCGATTACTGTCCGGCTCTAAGTGTAATAAATCTTAAGGTTTTACCGGTTCCTGTAAGTACATTACAAAAGAACCTAAAAATATGTCCGAATGGAACTCTTGAACTAGTAGCGGATACAAAAAATCCTGAGGATTTTTACGAATGGAATACCGGAGTAAAAGGATATGATAAACATACAATAACCATATATAAAGCAGGTATTTATACGGTTACCATTACCGGTAAAAACGGTTGTAAGTATACTTATACTACTCATGTAACCGAATATGCTAAAACGAGAATTACAGATTTAAAGGAAGGTAATGATTATATAACGGTAATTGCCGAAGGGGATGCTCCTTTGGAATATTCTATGGATAATAAAAATTGGCAATCCCATAATACATTTTATAATCTAAAACCGGGGATATATACTTTCTATGTAAGATCATTGGCAAACGGTTGTTATTCTCCTGAAAAGAAAGGAGTTTTATTTAAGATAAATAATGTGATAACTCCCAATGGAGACAATCTTAATGATGCATGGCGATTATGCGGCCTGGAAAATTTCGACTCACTTCCTTCTCATATCAAAATTTTTGACAGATATGGTAAAGTTGTATTTTCACAAAGTTCTAATTCATGCTTTGTATGGAATGGATATTATTTGGGCAGACCATTACCTACTACTTCCTATTGGTATGTTATTGATATTGCTGACGGAAGACAATTTACCGGATGGATCGTTGTAAGAAACCATAATAATCACGTTGATTAATGAATAAATAGTTCTCATATAAATTTTTATCTTTAAAACACGTACAGGCATATACGTATTCAATTTTTTGAGCAGCGATTATATGTCTGTATTTTTTTATGTTTTAACTTCGTAAATACTTATAAAATTTTTTGAAAAGAGTAAGGAATACAAAGTTTAGAGTCGAGGGCATTATAAAAATTTTTGAATTGGTAATTTAAAAGTAAGCCATTCTGAATGAATTAAACAATCAGAAGGCTTAGCGGTTGTTAAGATTAAAATTTAAACTATTATCATTTAAATTTTTAAGACTTGGTGTGTGTAATTAATAAAATATAGCAGTTAAAGTGTATTCTTATTTATTATAAACAACTTCTTTAAGAATATTTATTCCGTTTATAGAAGCAGGAAATCCTGCATAGACTGTCATAAGTAGCATTACCTCTTTGATTTGATCAGGAGTTAAACCTATATTCAATGCTCCTTTTATATGAAAATTTAATTGAGATTGTGCATTTCCCAATGTTGCTAAAGCTGCTATGGTGGCAATTTGTCTATATTTTTTATCTAAATTATCTCTTGAAAAAATATCTCCATATCCATATTCGATAACAAAATTAACCAACTCCGGTGAAATGTCTCGATACGCCTTTTTTAGAATATCTTCTTGTTCTTTCTTCAACATGGCTAAATAATCAGCTCCTAACTTATATCGGTCTGTCTCATTTTTAGAAGCCTTTTTACCTTCTTCATCTTTGATTCCTTTTTCTTTTCTTTCTTTAAGGACCTCTCTAAATGCATTCATTCCATTAATACATTTTGGAAATCCACAATATACCGACATTTGCAAAATAACCTCTTTTATTTCATTTATGGAACAACCTACTTGTAAGGCTCCATGTAAATGGACTTTTAATTGAGGTATGGCTCCCTGTGCCATGAGAGATGAGATGGCCGCTATTTCTTTTGATTTATTATCCAGTGCTTTTAAACTATACACTTCTCCAAATGAATATTCAATAATAAATCTACTTAATTCCGGTGAAATATCTTTTAAACTTTCAACGGTTCTGATTCCGGCTTCTCCATCAATTTCTTTTAATTTTTCCCAACCTTTTTGGTAACGTTCTGATTTTTCCATTTGCGCATAACTATTTAATGTTAATATAAATACCATTAATACGGTAAGTAATTTTTTCATTTTGTTTTTAAGCAAAGGTACCGGAGATCAACACTCTACAGGTAGGACTTTTATTTCTGTTTTCGGTACTTTTCCAAAAAGGTTGAAGGAGAGAAATCTGTTTTCTTTTTGAAAATACGTGAAAAATAAGAGGGATCTTCAAACCCTAATTTATAAGCTATCTCGTTAACATTATACTCGCTAAATAGTAATAATCGTTTGGCCTCCGTAATTTTAAGATCTATAATATATTGTTTGGAAGAAATGCCTTTGTATTGTTTACAAATTTCATTTAATTCTTGAGTTGTAACTTTCAATTTTTCAGCGTAATCTTCAATGGATGATGTTTTAAAATTTTCTTCAAAAATTACCATTTTTAAATCGTCTAAAAGAGTATGATGAAAGTTTGTTTCTTTTTTAAATGACAATCTGTTAAGTATGGAATAGAGATAGGGAATTCCTAATTTTATAGTTGTTTCGGCTACTTCATCTTTCAATCCAAATTCATGAATAAGGTTCATAAAACAGCTTTCCATAATTTGTATATATGAAGTTGGAATATCTACAAATGCCCTATGATTATTAATACCCAATTCCAAGCCTAGGCAAGCATCCACCATCAAAATATATCCTTTACTGTCAGAAGAATATTCCCAATTATGTATCTGTTTAGTATTTACAAGAAAAATACGGTTGGGTTTTATGGGATACTCTTGAAAATCGACAACATAAAATCCGCTTCCATGAGTAAACCAAACCAGAGAATAGAAGGAATGTCGATGAGGCCATTCAATATCCGGATCTTCTGTTCCTTCAAATGTTCCTACAAAATACGAAATGAAATGATTCGGTACCCCTAAGATATTTGCTATTGAATATTCTTTTAACATATAACAAAGATAAAATTTATTGTGAGTGATATAATAGAAATATATTTTTTAAATTTCTGATACTGAACTTAAAAACTAGTTTGAAAACCTAATGATTACCTTTTTTATAATGGAATTATATAATTTATTGACAGTAAAATTTGTATTATTGATTAGTATCAAATATATTTTATATAAAAAGTTTCCATAATTATATAATTTACTTTCATTAATTATAGAGTACATTTGAGATATCAAATAAATTTGAACAATAAATATGAAAAATGAATTAAAATTTAAAACTAATATAGATTGTGGAGGTTGTGTAAAAGCAGTAACCCCCTTTTTGTCTAAAGTAGAAGGTATTTCAAAATGGGAAGTTGATACAGCCAATCCGGATAAAATCTTGACTGTAGACTTAGCGGGTGCTACGGAAGAAGAGGTTGTCAATGCAGTAAAAAAAGCCGGATTTACCATTGAAAAAATTTAATTTTTCAATAAAATTGCTAAAAGAACCTTTATTTTTTTAAGGGTTCTTTTTATTGTTATCTTCTTTTTGTTCTTTAATCCTATAATAATATTAATTACCTTTGCATTTTAAAAATTTATATATAAATAAAATATAATTCGGATAGCAATGACTAACTCTGAAAAAGAAAATTCGATCGGTTACCAATTAAGTTATACAGAAAATCTGCACAGGAATCTATTAAATAAAAAATTTTCTACCAATAAGTTAGACATTACTCCCGAACAATTTATTATTTTAGATTTATTAACGGAACATTCTACAGGAATATCCATGCAGAAAATATCAGAAAAAATACACAGAGATAATTCTGCCATCACCCGATCCATTGATATTTTAGAAAAAAAAAATTTGGTAAGCAGAGTCAATGCAGAAAAAGATCGTCGGAAAAAAATTATATTAATCACTGAGCAAGGAATTACACTTTTACATAATGCCAAAGACATAGCAAAGCAATATGCGAAAGAAGTAGCCAAAGGACTAACTGAAAAACAACTTAATGATTTATTTACTATTCTTAAGATTATCCAGAAAAATATTAATGAATCTAATATATAGAAATGCTTTATAAACTTTTTTATATAAAAGGTTTATTCTTCACCACTATGCGTTTTAAAATTTAAAATTTGCGGTAAAAAAGATATGCGTTTTAAGTAATAGCTTACCTTAAAATATCAATTATAATTTTACAGCCTCAAACATTTGAGTCGGATTTACAATTTCATCTTGTGCTGCTACCAATTGCAATTCATACTCTCCTTGTCTATGAGTTTCCAGCATAACCGCATAAACAGCAGCAGTTGTATGTTCTAAAACTTCTTTATAATTTTTCCCCAGTAACATATGGGTCAATAATAAACCGGAAGTAAGATCCCCTACGCCAACCGGTTGACGAACTCCAAAATCTACTAAAGGTCTTGATATATGCCATTTTCCTTCAGAAGTAGACAATAACATCTCAAATTTATCTGAACGATAGCCTGCCCTGCTTAAATGTTTAACTAATACTGTTTTTACCCCTTTACTGTGAATTACATCAATTGCAGAAACTACTTCCGCAACCGAAGTTATAGTTCGATCGGTTAAAATTTCCAACTCTAATAAGTTAGGTGCCATAATGTCACTTACTCCCATCGCTTCATTTTTAAAAAATTCCGACACTCCGGGAGCTACAATACAGCCTTTTTCCGGATGTCCCATAACGGGGTCACAAAAATAAACGGCATTTGGATTTTCATTTTTAACCTTTTTAACTATTTCCAAAATTGATTTTCCTTGTTCGGGAGAACCAATGTATCCGTTTAAAACTGCATCGCACTTTTTCAACTGATGGATATTATCGATTCCTTGAACAATATCCAATAAATGTTTGGCTGTCATTACTTCACCCGTCCATTGTCCATATTGTGTATGATTGGAAAATTGTACCGTATTTAATGACCATACTCTAACGCCGCAACGCTGCATGGGAAATTCAGCTGCACTGTTTCCTGCGTGGCCATACACTACATGAGATTGGATGGATAAAATATTTTTCATTAGTTTTACAATTATTAGTTACAAATTTATAAACTTTATTGGCAATTAGTAGTTATTTATTAAGAATTGTTCAGTATGTTCATTTCTCAATATGAAAAGTGAAATAATTAATAAACCATATAAAAGAAGATTAATTTCTTGTTAAAAACCGTTAAAGCAACAAAATAATTGAAATTTGGTATTACTTTTGAAATAAAAAAATCCAGTATTTATTTAAATTAAATTGTACTATGAAAAAAAATAAGTTTGAAATTAAAAAAATAGGTTCTTATATTTTAGTAGGTGCGATAGGGGGATTAATTTCTGCAGGTGCAGTTACCTCCATATCAAAAAATACGAATTTAAATGATTTTGAAATATTTAAAAATCCTACTCATAACGAAAAAGCTTATTTTACTTCAGCTTCTACTAATAGCGTAGTTGGATTAAATCCTCCCGATTTAACCATCGCAGCAGAAAAAACCGTGAATGCAGTAGTGAGTGTAAAATGTTATTCTTCCTATGTGCAGCAACAACAACGCAGATCCTTAGATCCTTTTGATTTCTTTTTTGGAGATCCTTTTAATTCTCAAGGGCAACAAAGACAGCAACAAACTCCAAAAGATTCTCCAAACGGTTTAGGTTCGGGAGTAATTATTTCTAGTGATGGTTATATTGTTACCAATAACCACGTGATTGATGGAGCTGATAAAATAGAAATTACACTTAATAATCAAAAAACATATACAGCCACTTTAGTAGGAACGGATATCAACTCCGATATTGCTCTGTTAAAAATTGATGAAAAAGGGTTAAGCTTTTTAAATTTCTATAATTCCGATAATGTGAGAATTGGAGAATGGGTATTAGCTGTAGGAAATCCATTTGGATTAACTTCAACAGTTACAGCGGGTATCATTTCAGCCAAAGGTCGTAGTTTAGATCTTTTGCGTTCCAATTCCAGAAGTCCTATTGAATCTTTTATTCAAACCGATGCGGCAGTAAATCCCGGGAATAGCGGAGGTGCTTTAGTAAACGCCAATGGTGATTTAATTGGTATTAATACAGCAATTGCTTCTCATTCCGGAACCGGAACATTTGAAGGGTACAGTTTTGCTGTTCCTTCCAACATAGCTAAAAAAGTTGTGGAAGATATTCGCAAATACGGTTTGGTTCAACGGGGTTATTTGGGTATTGGTGCTCTTGACTTAAGTGATGATTCTGCAGTTAAACAATATAATTCTCAAAATAAAACCAACTATAAATCACAAGAAGGTGTACTTATCACTGATATTCAAAATGACGGAGGAGCAAAAGATGCCGGCTTGAAAAAAGGAGATATTATCAAGCAAATTGACGGAACGAATATTAAAAACTTCCCTACTCTTTCGGGAGTTATTGGAGAGAAAAGACCGGGTGACCAAGTGAAGGTTACCGTTATACGAGATGATTCGTATAAATCTTTTAATGTTAGAATTAAAGATGCTAAAGGAGGGACTTCGGTTAAAACGAAGAACGATTTAAGTGTCGCCGAAAAGTTGGGTGCTGAATTTCAAGAATTGACTGATGACCAAAAGGTTAATTACGGTTTAGAATCCGGTATTGTTGTAACCAGAATCGATTCTAACGGAAAATTGAAATTAGCAGGCATTGGTGAAGGATATATCTTAATGGAAGTAAACGATAAGCCTGTTAATAGTGAAAAAGACATTGAAAAAATATTAAAAAATTATAAAGGAACAGTTTCTGTAAGATATGTAGATCCTTATGGTAGAATCTATCGTAGAGGATTTAAAATGGAATAAGAAATGTAGTTATTGATATATAATTAATTAGTAGTTTGAATTGCAACTTTTTAAATTTATTAAAAAGTTGCAATTCTTTTTATATAATGTTTTTATGATACATAAATTATTACTGATGTAATAATTTCCAAAGTTCGTCTTTTAATTGAATTAAATTTTCTCCGGTTACGGCAGAAATAAATAATAATTTGAAATTTTCAGGAAAAGTCTTCCTTATTTCTTCCTCCAATTCTTTATCCAGTAAATCTGATTTTGAAATAGCAATTACTCGATCTTTATCATTTAATTCAGGATTATATTTATTCAGCTCATTTAACAGAATTTTATATTCTTGGTAATAATCTTTTGCATCAGCCGGAATCAAAAACAATAAAATTGAATTTCTTTCTATATGTCTTAGAAATTTATACCCTAGTCCTTTTCCTTCGGATGCTCCTTCAATAATACCCGGAATATCGGCAATAACAAATGATTGAAAATCCCTGTATTTAACGATTCCTAAATTCGGTACTAAGGTGGTAAAAGCATAATCGGCTATTTTCGGTTTTGCAGATGTTAAAGCAGACAATAATGTTGATTTTCCTGCATTTGGAAAACCTACCAATCCCACATCACCTAATAATTTTAATTCCAAAATAAAATTACCTTCCTTACCGGGCAATCCGGGTTGAGCATATCGCGGAGTTTGATTGGTTGATGATTTAAAGTGTGAATTTCCTAACCCTCCTTTTCCTCCTTCAAGTAAAATTATCTCTTCTTTATCTTTAGTTATTTCTCCAACAATAGTTCCGCTTTCATCTTTAGCAATAGTTCCAACGGGAACCTCGATATATAAATCCGCTCCATTAGCTCCGGTTAATTCTTGTTTTCCTCCGGGTTTACCGTTTTCAGCTTTATTGTGTTTGGAATATTTTAAAGCCAAAAGGGTCCATAGTTGAGCATTACCACGTATAATTATATGTCCCCCTCTTCCTCCATCTCCTCCATCAGGGCCACCTTTAGGGATATATTTTGCTCTGTGAAGGTGTGCAGAACCGGCGCCTCCGTGTCCGCTTTTACAAAAAATTTTAACATAATCAACAAAATTCGACTGCATATATCTTTTATTTTTTTATAAAAAAAGGATTATCATTTTTCATAATAATCCTTTTATTTGTATGTGTTACATGTATTTTTTATACAAACTTTTCTATTTCTTTAGACAGTTCTGCGGTTATATCTTCAATACTTCCCTCTCCATCTAATTCAACCAGTTTATGTTGTTCTTTATAATAGTTGGAAACAACGGCTGTTTTTTCATAATATTCTTTAATTCTGTTACGAATTATACTTTCATCTGCATCATCTGAACGACCGCTTTCTTCACTTCTTTTTAAAATTCTTTTGACTAGAATTTCATCTTCTACATAAAGGGCTAACGTTACATCAACTTGGGTTTGAAATATAGAATCCAATAATTCATCAAGGGCTTCTGCTTGGCTTTTAGTTCTTGGATATCCATCTAAGATAAACCCTTTTTTGTTTGAATTTCTTTTAAGTTCATCTATCAACATTTCTGTTGTAAGTTCATCCGGCACTAATTTTCCATGATTTATATAGGTTTGAGCCTCTTGACCTAATTTGGTATTATTCTTTATATTATATCTGAATAAGTCTCCGGTGGAAATGTGTTCTAAGTGAAACTTTTCTGCTAAAATTTTTGCTTGAGTCCCTTTTCCACTCCCGGGAGGGCCAAATAAAACAATTATATTCATATTTGAAATTCTGTTTATTCTCCTTTTAATTGGTATAAGTCTTTAAAATTCCTTCCTAAACCATTATAATCCAACCCATACCCTATAACAAATTTATTTGGTATATTCATTCCTATTAAATCTATATTTAGATCCTTTTTATAAACATCCGGTTTAAAAAACAAAGTTGCAATTTTAATGCTTCTCACCGGTTTTACTTCAAGTAATTTATAAAGGTATTCCAAGGTGTTACCGGTATCAATAATATCTTCAAGTATTACTATATCTCGGTTTGTGATGTCTACAGTCATATCTGTAATTAAATCAACGGTTCCTGAACTTTGCATTCCACTTTTGTATGAAGACAACTGAAGGAAACCTATTTCACAGTTGCCTTTATAATTTTTTAAAAAATCACTGAAAAACATAATAACTCCGTTAAGTACCCCTATAAAAACGGGGACGGTGTCTTTGTATTCTTCATACAAAGTATTGGTCATCCTTTGTATGGAATGGTCTATTTCTTCCGAAGATATAAAAGGGGTAAAAGTTTTATCCAGAATCTTAATTTCTTCCATATATAACTATCTTTACTATGCCGCAAATATAATGATATTGACTAAATATCAAAGTTTGAAGTATATAATTTTTAATGTTAGATAACTGAACCATCATAAAAGATTATTTTTCATGATGATGTTGATGTTGATTGGGAGGAACTATAAGAATGGGTACTTTAGATTTATTAATAACGTTTTTTGAAACACTGCCAAGGATTGCTTCCATAAGTAAACCTCTTCCATGAGAACCCATAATGATGAGATTAGCTTTTCTGGATTCTGCTTCTTTCAAAATTATATCTGCAGGAGTTCCTTGTTTTATAACAATTTCAACTTCAATGCCTTGTTCTTTAATTGATTTTTCATATTCTACCAATTGTCTGGTTTCTTCCTTCATACCTGCTTCCTCCAATTCCGGAAGATATTGAAAACCGATATCCCCTATAATAAAACCTAAATCTAAACTGGCAACATGTAAAAGGCACATTTTACTTCCGGTAGCTTTGGCATAGATCACAGCTTCTTTCAAAATATATTTTGTAGTTGCTGAAAAATCTACAGGGACTATCATTGTTTTCATAACCTAATATTTTATTATACAGCTTAAAGTTAATGAATATTTTTATTTTTATCATAAAATTTCAATAGAATAAATTTTCTTACTTTTGCAAACTAAGTTTTATTTTGAATATGCATATATTTATCCAAATTGCCCAGTTATTATTGTGTTTATCTATTTTAGTTGTCTTTCATGAAGCAGGACACTTTTTAGCGGCAAAATATTTTAAGACAAAGGTTGAAAAATTTTATTTATTCTTTGATCCATGGTTTTCTTTATTCAAAAAGAAAATAGGTGATACTGAATATGGTATTGGTTGGTTGCCGTTAGGGGGATATGTTAAAATAGCAGGCATGATTGATGAAAGCATGGATACTGAGCAAATGAAAAGTCCACCTCAGCCTTGGGAATTTCGTTCTAAACCGGCTTGGCAACGTTTAATTATTATGCTTGCCGGAATTTTTGTTAATATCTTATTGGCTATCATTATATATGCCGGAATTTTAATGACTACGGGTGAACAAACTATTAATACGGATCAATTAAAAGACGGATATGCATTTTCTGATGTAGGTAAAAAATTAGGATTTAAAGATGGTGATATTATATTAGAAGTTGATAATAAAGAGATTCCTACTTTTAATTATTTACCTGTTTCTCTTTTATTCGGAGATCATGTAACGGTTAAGCGCGATGGAAAAATCATTAAATTTAACCTCCTCCCTGAAGAAAAAAGGGATGTTTTAAAACAGGAAGGCAGAGGCTTTATTTCTCCGAGAATAATTGCCGATGTTGATTCGATTTTACCTAATTCACTTGCTTCAAAATATCTTAAAAAAGGGGATGTTATAACTAGTTTCAACAAGCAACCTATTAAATATATTGATGAATTTAGATTAGAACTTTCTAAACATAAAAATGACAGTGTAACTTTAGGAATATATCGAGACGGACAAAATATAAATGAAAAACTTTTTGTTCCTGATAGCGCCATTTTAGGTTTTGTTCCTAGTGCTTCGAATTTAAAAAATGCAACTGCATATAAAAAATATAATTTTATAGATGCCTTTAAAAGGGCGCCGGTATTGTCTTGGGAAATGTTATTGGTTCAAATAAAACAATTTAAACTTATTATTAATCCAAAAACAGAAGCTTATAAACAAGTAAGCGGTCCTTTACGATTATATAAAGCATTTTCACCTGAATGGGATTGGGGACAATTTTGGAGTTTTACCGCTATGTTTTCTATATGGCTTGCGTTTTTAAATCTATTACCGATTCCCGGTTTAGACGGAGGTCATGCTTTATTTACCATTGCTGAAATGATTACCGGTCGTAAATTAAGTGATAAGACAATGGAAAAGGTTCAGATGGTGGGTATATTTATCCTTCTTGGATTAATGATTTTGGTATTTGGAAACGATATATGGAATATTATACAAAGTGTTATAAACAAATAATTGTTTTAATTTACTGCCAAGATTAATATTTCATGTTCTCATTATTAAAACAAATCCAATTCGTAAAATAAATTTAATTAAACTTTACTTATATAAAGGTTGCATACTTTTAAATGCAACCTTTTTTTATTAATAATCTTCAGAATTATTTATATTTAGTCATACTCTATAGCTGCTAATATCCTACTTTAATTAAAAATTAATCTTATCTTCTCAATTCAATTAAGAATTATAAAAATTTATAATCAATAAATATTTTTAATTCGATTTTATTTGTTGGACATTATATAATACTATAAAAATGGATAAAATTATTTTTCGATTTTTTCATACTCATATTTCTATTTATTAAATCGTAACTTATAAATCCAAGTAAGTAATTAAAAAAAACAGAGATATCATACAAATAAAACAAAAAAATTTATTTTATACCTATTAATTTAAAAAATAATAAATTTTATTTTTTATTAATCTTTATTATGAAATTAATTTATTTTTTTATTAATTCTATTTATAAAAATTCTTTAATATTATATTTACAAAATATTTATGTTTTTTTACATGAAAAAGATATTTTTAATTCTTTTTTTATCCTTACATTCAGTTTATTTATTATCACAGGAATCTCTGACTAATCAAAAAATTGTTTTTAACGATTTTTGGGATAACTGGTTTTTAAATTTTGGTGGCGGAACCGGTGTATATTTTGGAGGTAAACAACATAAAGAAGCTAAATTTATTGATAGGCTTAACTGGGCAGCTACATTAAATACCGGAAAATGGTTTTCTCCTGTAATAGGAGCAAGATTGACATTTCAGGGAGGAAAAAAACATACTTTTAATGTTAATGGTAAACCCGTGTTCGATATTAACGGTGAACCTATTGATTTAAATACTCTTGATCCCGGTAAATTTCATCACATGACACGCGGATACTATATCACTGTACATGCTGATGCTTTGTTTAATTTTTCAAATTTATTTTACGGGTATAAATACGATAGATTATATAATTTAATTACGTATGCCGGAGCAGGTATTGGTACGGATAGAAATGCCATAGACAATAATTCACCGGTCATTGTTCTTGGTTTGCTTAATACTATTAGGATTAATGAAAAATTAGCTATAAGCTTCGACATATCCGGTCAAGTGGTCCAATCAAAATTTAATGATGCTCAATATCAAAGAAAGTGGGTAAAATCATATAAAAAACAGGACTGGGATTGTATTGGCTCAATAAATGTCGGATTAATCATAGGTTTAAGTCGTAAACAAAAATTTGATAAAATAAATTGCGATACAGTAATTATTAATAAACCTGAAAACAATATTGATGAAATATTATTAAGCAAGTTATCTAAACAAATAGATTCATTAGCCAAGGAGAATAAAAATTTGATTAAAGAATTGGAAATTGCCAGAAATAAGAAACCTGATACTATTTATTCTAAAGAATTTATAATTAAAAACAATCCTTATTCAATACCTTTCGATATTAATAGTAGTTTAATAAAATCTAGACAAGAAGCTGTTATATATGATATCGCTGATTTATTAAAAAAGAATAAAGACTTAAAAGTTGAAATTGTGGGATTAGCCGACAAAAATACCGGTTCACCTAAATTCAATGAAATTTTATCTATTAAGAGAGCAAAAGCGGTTGAAAATAAGCTGATTAAAGATTATGGTATATCACCTAATCGCATCATTACTTTAGGCAAAGGTGATACCGTTCAACCATATCCTAAAAATCAATGGAACCGTGTAGTTATAATAACGCTAGTTGATTCTAATTAGATTTTAATTTTAATTTATTTTAGCTAATCATTAGTAATTAATGATTAGCTTTTCTTATTTCTATCAACTATTTGCCTTTACCTTGAATCATAACAACTATAGTTAAGTATATGATTTTTAAATCAAAAAAGAAATTTTCATTTTGTAGGTACAATAAATCATATTTTAAACGTTGTGACATTTCTTCAACTGTTTCGGCATAGCCGAAATATACTTGCCCTATGGACGTTATACCGGGCTTTACTTTATGTAATTTTTTATAATTGGGATTTAATTTTATAATTTTATCTATAAAAAATTTTCTTTCCGGACGAGGACCTACTATGGACATTTCTCCCTTTAATACATTAATAAATTGCGGAAATTCATCAATGCGGTATTTTCTCATGATTTTACCAACAGATGTTATTCTCGGGTCTGAATCTGTAGCCAATTTTGGTCCACTATACTCCGCATCAACATACATTGATCTAAACTTCATTATTTTAAATGGTCTACCATTTAATCCTATTCTTTCTTGTTTGTAAATAATGGGCCCTTTAGATGTAAATTTAATAATTAAGGCTAATATGGGCAATAACCAACTTAATACAAATGTGATAAAAAATAGTGAAAACGCTACGTCAAATAATCTTTTAAAAATTTTATTAAATATATTTGATTTTCTTCTATAAATATATATAGGAAAAGTCCCGTAATAGCTTATGATTGAATTATTATAGAACTCATAGGATATATCCGGAATAATATAAATTAAATATTTACTTTCTGAAAATTTGATAATGGCATCCTCAACTTCTTTACTTAATTCTCCATTCAATGAAAAAAACAAAATGTGTATGTTATGATCTCTTATAAATGTCTCCAATTTATCGAAATCATATTTATATTGATTTTTTTCTTGGGGAACTTTAACAAATTTTCCATAATTATACATCTTTTCACCATGGAAGAATTGCTTTATAACATTGTTTGTATTATTATTAGAATCTATAAATACAACTCTTGAAAATTTCTTATTTTGAAATTGATCTGCGATTATATGATGTATGGCTATGCATATAAATATTGAAATGTTATACAGTAATGTTATATCGTTATTAAATAAATATTTACTTTTTAATTCTGAGACTGTAAATACTATAAGTGTAAATATAATTGCTTGTATTAAGACTTTTCTTATTGATTCTAAAAAATTGCTCTTTTTTAATTTATATAATCCGGTTTTTTCTGAAATAAAATACCAACTTATAATAAATAGCAACAAGGCTTTATAATGGTTTTCAAATAATAATACAATATCCCATTTATTGCCTAGTGTTTCATATTGTATTATTAGAAAACGAAAGAACAAAAAAATAATTATTAGAATATCAATTAGAAATTGAATCACTGGTATAAATGATTTATAGGGATTCATTTTAAGATTTTTTTTGTTGTTATCCTATTAATATTAAATTCAGATAATTAAGAATTTTGAAATTCTTTATATTTTTCTAATACAAATTCTTTTATTTTATTTTTAAATTTCTCTTTTGAAAAATTTAATGAATGATCTCTTATAATTTTATAATTAAATTCTATTGTAGAAAATTTATCTAAAGCAGCCTTTAAACTTTCTGTACTATGATTATTAAAAAATACTCCCGTTACTCCGGGTATGACTGTTTCAAGCGTTCCACCTCTTGCCAGGGCTATGACAGGAGTTCCACACGATTGTGCCTCAACAGGCAGCATACCAAAGTCTTCATCGGCTGCAAATACAAATCCTTTAGCTCTTTGTAGATAAAATCTTAATTTTTCGTTCGAAACAAATCCTTTTAGTTCAATATTGGATTTAGCAAGTTTTTCTATTTTCTTAAAATCCGGACCGTCTCCTATAACAACTAATTTTTTATCCGGCATATTGTTGAATGTTTCCACAATTAAATCCATCTTTTTGTAAGGAACCATTCTAGAAGCAGCTAAATAAAAATCTTCTTTTTTATCGTAATAGCTAAAGTATTCCGTATCAATTGGCGGATAGATAACCTCAGAATCTCTGTTATAGATTTTTTTAATCCTTTTCGCTATATAATTTGAATTGGCTATAAAATGGTCTACTCTGTTTGATGAAATTACATCCCATATTCTGAATTTATGTAGTATATATTTTGCATATAATCCTTTCAGACCATGAGTAAGTCCTGATTCAAATAAATATTGTTGATATAAATCCCAAGCATATCTTGCCGGCGAATGGCAATAACATATATGCAATTGGTTGCTGGATGTAAGCACACCTTTTGCTGAGGAAGATGAAGAACTAATAATCAGATCATATTTACTTACATCTAGCTGTTCAATGGCTTTTGGATAAAATTGCAAGAATTTTCTATGATTTCTTTTGGCTGTAGGTAACTTTTGTATAAAACTAGTGGTAACCTTTTTGCCATTTAATATTTCTTTCCTTTTGGTTTCATCGAAAGTATCTATTAAAGAAAAAAGATCAAAATCGCTCCATATTTCATTGAGAGCCTTTACTACTATTTCGCCTCCACCTATAGTACAATACCAATCGTGGATCAATGCTTTGTTCATATAAAAACAATGAGTATCTAGTTGTTAGTGTTCGCAATTTATAAAAAAATTATAATAATTGCATAAAAATATTTAAATGTTTTTTAGCTGATATTTCCCATGAATAATTTTTAACTCTTTGACTTCCTTTGGTAATAAGTTCTTTTCTTAAATCTTTAGAAGAATATATTAAACTGATTTTTTCTGAAATATCGTTTATAGATTCCGGATCAAAATATAAAACACTATCTCCGCAAATTTCTTTGACAGGTGGAATATTGGATGCTAATACCGGACAATTCGCTCTCATTGCTTCTAAGAGAGGTAAACCAAATCCTTCATATTTAGATGGAAAAATAAAAGCTAAAGCTTCAGAATATAATTTATTTAATTCTATATCCGAAACAAAGCCTGTAAAAACAACAAATTCATTTAAAACAGGATTATTATCTAGTATTTTTTTTAATCGATCTTGACTTCCGTTTATAAATCCGTCTCGTTTTCCGACTATTTTAAATAATGGCTTATTAGTAATTTCAGAATGTTTTTTTAAAAAAAGAGCATATGCCTCAAGGGCATTTTCCAAATTTTTATGAGGCTTTATATTTCCTACATATAAAATATAAGGATTAGGATTTATACTCACATTCTTATTATATTCATCTGATTTCTTATCTGAAATACCATTATATATTACTTCAATTTTATCTTTATATATTGAATGAGTATACTGCAATAGCTCTTTCTTAGAAAAATTAGATACTGTGATGATT
This sequence comes from Apibacter sp. ESL0432, assembly GCF_019469225.1. Classification (NCBI taxonomy): domain Bacteria; kingdom Pseudomonadati; phylum Bacteroidota; class Flavobacteriia; order Flavobacteriales; family Weeksellaceae; genus Apibacter; species Apibacter sp. ESL0432. The sequence goes on from NZ_CP048266.1 coordinate 1,362,510, forward strand.
TTATCTGATATTTTTAATGCTTTATTAATTATTGCTTTAGCATATATTTTTTGTACTAGTGTCAGCTTATCATAATAAGCTAAATGATAGGCATCATGAACGGTTGTAATTCTTTTTTCGGAATTTATGGGCAATATGGGGATATTAAAATGTGGAGACCAAAATATCTTTGATCGAGGAATAATTCTTCTATAACTCAATTGTTCTTGTATGGAATAAATTGGAGCATCAAATGGGATGGTTTCAGCATCATATTGTTTAAGCTCTTTTTTTCTACCTAATAGCACAACATTATCTCTTAGTTCATCAATTATATAGGGTATTAACGTAGAAATATATCTACCTATTCCTGACATTGAAATCATTCGGCAATCAATGACTATTTTTTTCATTCTTTAATTCTGATTGATTTTTAATACCTAAATAAAAACACAAACCTAAACCAAACCATATATATTGAAAGTACAACTGAACTCCAAAAATTTGAGCAAGAAAAAAAAGTACAATCCCGTGTCTAATAATTTTACTATTGTATTTCCTCCATAAATAGATAAAGGGTATTAATAAAATTAATAATCCTACAAAACCAGACTCAATAACCGTATTAAAGACCCCACCAAGCCCCGATAAATCCCATCCTACAACCCGCGGCAGGCCTTGTAAATAGTCAAGATTATTTCTTACTAAAGAATAATTTCCCATACCTACTCCTAATATTGGATTATCTTTAATAATATTGGGTGCAATGTGCATAGCTGCAATCCTTCCCATTACTAACGAGGGATCATCATCTCCACGTAAAGAAATATAATATTTTATATTATTATATTCTGTCCAATAAGATAAAATTCTTTGATTAAAATTATAATAATAGTTTATAAATAAGTAAAATAGGCTTCCCATCATTAATAAAATAAATATGTTATAGATTTTTAATTTACCTTCAATTAGTAAATAAATAACATAAAAAAATAACATAAATATTATGGCAGCTTTTGACTCTGAGAAAATAATTAAAATAAGAAATAAAATTGTATATCTATCGAACTTTTCAAAAACTAAGTATCGTAAAATTAGATAATAACCAATAAATAATCCAAAAGGCCCCCCTTCAACATAACCTCCTCTCAATCTATGTCCGGAATATATAAATGGTGATTCTATCCCTACCCAACTTAATAAAAATATTAATGCAAAAAAGAATGATATTACTATCATTAATTTATCAATATATGTAAATATTTTTATATCTGAATTTTTTATGCTCGAACTAAAAAATTTAAAAACATAAAATGAAAAGCATACACAACCCGTATATTGCATATATCTGGATATACTCAAAATTACCGGCTTTTTTAAAAAATTTATATTTGGAGGCAAATAAAATTTAATGTATAACGCAGTTATTAAAGAAAAAAGAAATAAAAGAAAAAAAACTAATATTAATTGAAAATAAAATTTTGGTAATTTAGTGTGGGTAATTAAAATAATAAACACAAAAACACAATATAAAGACAATACATCACCAAATTTTATATCTAAAATTTTATAATCTGTTAATTGCATTGCTGCAACTATAAGTATCGATACTATATATTTATACAACTTCATAAATTTTCAATAATAGATTCATATTTATCTAACATTTTATCTACATTTAAAAAAGTTTCAACACTATTTCTACCTTGTTGTGATAATTTTTTAAATAATTTTTTATCATTATATAATTTTAAAATTGCTTTCCCCAAAGAGTCTTCCTGTTCTGGATCTATTAATAAACCATTTACCATATCTATTATTATTTCCGGTATACCTCCACGCATTGAAGCTATTACGGGTATGTTATTTGCAGAGGCTTCATAAGCTACTCCCGGTAGGTTGTCTTCACATATTGAAGGCAGACAAATTATATGTACATTTTTGTAAAATTCTGATGAGTCAGTATATCCTAAGAATTCAATTTTATCATTGGAAAGTTGCTTAAGATATTTTTCGTAATTCAATTCTCCTTTTCCTGCAATTAATAATTTTGCATTAATATTTAATTTGTTAAATTGAGTAATTAACCATTCTAGACCTTTTGATTGAGTTAAAGATCCTATATATCCTATTTTAAAAATATCCTTTCCATCCCATATTTTTACTTTATCTACATAGTTAATATTTTGGGCATTATAAATTATGTGTTTTCTAACCGTAGTAAAATAATTATAATTGGACATTTTTTGAATTACGAATTTACTGACCCCAACTAAAACATCAACCTTTTCTGATTTATACTTATGAATTCTTCTTAATGTCCTACAAATAGTGCATTGCTTTTTACAAGTATGCTCTTTTCTAAACATAGTACTATTTGCACATAATAAATACAAATCATGTAATACTTGAATTACTTTTACATTTCTTTTTTTTATTTCGTCCCAAATCGATATTGAAAACCCGGCTAGATTATGGCATATAATAAGATCCGGATTTTCCATATCTATAATGACATTTATATATTTTTTCATTTCTATATTATACGAATCTCTCAAATGCCAAAGAAGTTTAATCAATTTATTATTGGATTTGTTATTTCCATAATGCCAATAAAAATTTTTTATACCGGCTCTATATATTTTAATTCCATTTATATATTCTTTAATTAAATTTTCATTTTTTCCGGTTGTCAATACAGCTACATCATATCCTCTTTTTTTTAAACCTTCAACCTGTTGTTGAAAAATTATTTCTGCACCACCACCAATATATGGGTAATATAAAGTATTAATTAATAAAATTTTTTTCATATTTTATTATTTCATTTAGTTTATTAATTAAAACTTGCGAATTCTCATTAAACTTTCTAGCAAATATTTTATTCGAAGTAATCAATTTATTATAATCGCTCATATCTAAAAAAGCAGGTCTGCTACCTCCCCTATAGGTCCAATCTATATATCTTAAATTATCATTAATAATATTTTTTAAATAGGGTGAATTGACTAAAATTGTTTGAAAATATATTTCATCCGGTATAAGGGTATAGTTTAATCTATTTATTAGAAAAGTATTATTTTCGCTCTCATGAATAACATAAAGTAAAACTTCTCTTGTTAAACTCCACCACATACTACCTCCATATAATTGAGGTAAATGTTCTTCATAAGATCTCTTTATTTTCAATGTTTTTTGAAGGTGAATTAACAGTTTTAATAATTTTCCGCGTCCAAATTTCCGTGCATTGAAGAAATCATTAAAATGATAATAATGTATACGATCAAGTCCCCCATTTCCATCCCAAACTTTTTTAGGCAATTTTTCGAACACTAAATAGTTTTTATTTTCTTTAGCTAAATCATAAAAATAACTTAATGGTTTAATTGGAAAATCTTGTTCACTGATCAAATGAAAATATTTATTACTATCATTCTCTAATGCTTTTTTAACTAAAAATAAGGCAACTTTCATAATGGAAATCCCTCCCCAATTCACTACATATTTTCTGTAAATATTTAGTGATTTATTTTTGATGGTATAAAGTCGTGATAAATCGGCTTTACTTTTTTTATCTATATGTATATAAAATTCAAAGCAATCATCAAAATAATGTATTATTCTAATTATATTATTAATATCTTGATAACCTAATATTAATATTGCTTGTTTCATAGGTAGTTTTTAAAATTAAATTTTTTTAAAAATCTTTTTATTAATGATTTGCCAATACTAAAAATAATTTTATTATTATTTTTTTTTGCTTGAGTTATTGCATTGAAAAATTTATTAAATCCGTAATTCATTGAAATAACTATGTCTTCTCCTAATGGTATTTTATATTTGTTTTGTTGTATATTATGTAAATAATTATTAATTCTAATTTTTGCATTGAATCTTTCATCAAATCTTTTTTCACTGGTAATTGTATAGGTCAGACTATTTGGGCTATAGGTAACACAATAAATAGGATATTTATCTACAGCAATTTTTTTGGCGTTTATTCCCGATTCTAAAACAAATAAAGCATCATTACCGACTTTTACTTCTTCAAATAATAAATTCTTTTGTTTTATATATTTATGTTTAAACATCTTACTCCAAGGTGTCCAATTCTTAAAAATTAAATCTTCAAAGGTTTTATACTTTTCTTTATTAAAATTATTTATTACTTTAACTATGTTTTTATTTCTATTTGCCTTTGCACCTGAATTATTATCTATACTTGTTGCTGAAAAGTAAATTATTTCATAATCTGAGTTCACATATTTTTCAATGACATTGTAAAATCCATCATTAAAATAATCATCTGCATCAGCAAATAACAGCCATTTACCTTTTGCATGAGATAATCCGATATTTCTTGCATATCCGGCTCCTTTTCCTTCTTTAGTAAAATATACTTCTGTATTTTTTTTATTTAATCCCGGAAAATTATTTATTTCAACAGCATCGCTATTATCGTCAACAATAATAATTTGTATATCATTTTTATCCGGAATAGAATCTAAACATCTTTGTAGATATTTAATGGAGTTTTTATGTGGAATTATTATAGTATAGTTAATCATTTATCGTTAAAACTAAATAAGTTGCAGAATTTTATTAATTTAAATAACAATTTATCTATGTTTACCAGTAACATACGATTATTTACTATTGGTTTATAAAATAAAATATATCTTACCTTATATAAAATATTTACATTTTCACATAAGCTTTTGGCATTATATTCCGAAAATTTCAACTTAGCATATTCAATTAATTCTTGATCATTCTTTTGGTATGATTGACGCCAAATATCTAATAGATATTGTAAAACAAATAACCTAAGCTGTTTTGAGAAAGGATCTAAATTTATCAATCGATCCATTGAATATATTCTATCTTTTAAATTTTTGATGCTGCCTCCGGTCATAGTTGAATTACTTCTATATCTTCTGTGATATCCATAGTAGTCTACATAAGTTATTTTGTTAGTAGATATGATACATCTTAACCAGAATTCAACATCCTCACCATAGATACCTTCAGGAAAATAAATATTATTGTTTTGAATAAATTTTTTAGAATATAATTTTGACCAGGGAGAAATCCAAGGAGCTAAATATTTAATTTGATTCCCTATCTTTATTTCCTTCTTTAGATCTTCTTCATTTATTTCGAAATATTTAGAGGATACAATTTTACCTGATTCGTGTATAAAAGAAACAGCATTAAAAATACAAATGTTATTCTTAGAAATTGAATTTACTAAAATTTCAATAGTTTGAGCTTCAATAAAGTCATCTGAATCTAAAAAATAGATATATTCTCCTAAAGAATTATTGATACCGATATTTCTTGCTTTACCTTGTCCACTGTTACTAATTGAAAAAACCTTTATCCTATTATCTTTCTTTTTATATTTGTCTATTATGTCTACACTTCGATCGGTAGATCCATCATTAATAATTATAATTTCAACGTTAGAATACGTTTGTTTAATTACTGAATTCAAACATTCATCCAAATACTCTTCTACATTATAAACCGGAATAATAATTGATACTAATGAATTCATTTTTTTAATTTTAATAAATTAGTACAGTAGAAAATAGCAACCTTTATTTTATCTTTTAAACTAAAATGAATCCATGATTTTTTTATCTCCGATTGTATGGATGGAGTAAGTTTTTCATAGGGTATTAGTTGATAAATATTGTTTAATCTTCTATATCGAAGTTTTAACGTATCATTATATAGCTTTTGCAGATTATTTTTTTTGCTAAATTGTAATCTTAAATTATTTGAGTCTAGAATATCAATAAATTTTTCTAAATAATTATTATTGCTCATTATACTCCCTTCCCTTTGAAGGTAATAGTACATTTTTAAATCAACTTTAGCTATTTTTTGTGATAAAAAAAATATTTCATGACATATAAATTCATCTTCATGAAATCTTCCTATCGGAAATCTTAAAGAATTCCATATTTCTTTTTTGTAAAGTTTATTCCATACTATTACATTTTCAACGAAATTTGATTTGTTATAAAAATCATCAAAAATTTTATTATTTTGAAAAATATCTATAGTATAATTATTTAAATCAATTTTTTTTAATTCATCATAATTATAAAAGCGTTGAAAGCTACAAAATGATAAATCACTATTTGATTCTGCTAATATTTTGAACAATATTTCATAATATTCTAATGCTATAAAATCATCACTATCCAAAAAACCTATAAAATCACCTTTCGAAATATCTAAACCTGCATTTCTTGCGCTGGATAACCCACCATTTTTTTTATGAATTACTTTGATTCTTTCATCCTGCTGAGCATAATTATCACAGATTTCACCACTCGTATCTGTTGATCCATCATTTACCAATAGTATTTCTAAATTTTTATATGTTTGATTTATCACACTGGTAATACACCTATCAAGATAATTCTCAACATTATAAACAGGAATTATTACAGATATAAGATTCTGATTAATTCTTGACATAAAAAATTTTTTTGATTAACTTTTTTATCTTGTTCCGTAATAAATTTTTATTTGAAATGTTAAATTTAGATTTATCTTTTTTCCAAGATCCGTAAAAATGATGAATTGTATAAGTATTACACGTTAAATTCAAAACAGATGGATCATCCCATTTCTTGGGACTAAAATATTCTAACGGTAAAATATAAACGTTTTCCTGATTATTATCTATTTTGTCAATACTTGGAATTGAAATTAAATTAAAATTAGCTCGTATTACCTTATTCATTATGGAAGGTAATGGTTCAATATCATAAACTCCTGACTCTTTAATAAAATTTCTATGATCATAATAATCCAAACATTTTTTTATCCACACACATCCTTTTTCTACACCTAATATTGCTGATTCAATTCCATATTTTGTGTTTTCTTTTCCAATAAAATAAGGCAAATGAAGTAAATCATTAAATGTTTTTAAAACCTCAACATCTGTATCTAGATATATTCCTCCATAATTATATAATGCATATAATCGCATGTAATCTGTCGCAAAAGCATACATTTTTGAATCACATGCTTGTTTTACCCATAATGATTTTTCAATATCAAATTTTTCTAAATCCCATAAGATAATTTCATATTCCGGCAAATATTTTTTCCAGGAATTAATATATATTTCTAAATTCTCCGGCAATGGTTTTTTACCTAACCAACAGTAATGTATAATTTTTGGTATCATAGTAGAAATAATTTTAATTACTATATTTAACTAAAGTTATTTCAAATTATTATTTAATTTTAATTATAAAGCTATTATTAAAATCAAAATAATTATAAACAACTAATTAAATTATCATAATGATATAAATTTAAATATATTTAAAATATATAAATTATAATATTTTACCATTAATTCATTAATAATTATATTCATTTTAAATCTTATAAATTAATTTATTTTATATTTAAATGTTTTATATTATTTATATTTTATTTTATTAAAATCCTGAAACTGCCTTTTAATACTTGAAAATTAAAAAATTAATAATTTTATTTAAATTTAATGATCAAATTCCTTATAATACTTTTAAATTGCTTTTTTTGATTATTAGTTAACATAACTAAACTCATAATTAATAATACTATAATGGATATAATGATTGAATAAAAAGTTAAAGTGCCCCATCCATCAATCTTAATAAAATAATATTTAATGATTAAAAATAGTATTAATAAGCATAGAGAAATTGCTAAATTTTTACATATTATCGGATAAAATGTATTCCATTTTAATTTTAAACATTTTGCTCCATAAATTGGTAAAAAAGTCAAAGAACGTAGACCTCCCCATACCAGTCTTGAAATTACAATTGCTAATAGTTTATCATAATCATCTTTTAAAAAATTAACACTTATAAAAATTGTAATAAAAATGAGAATACTAAAAAACAAAAGACTTAAAGATGAAATTTTTATCTTATCCGTTATAGTAAATATATTCCAAAGGCTTTCTTGTGGCATTGCAATCATTAATGAAAAAAGGGAAATACAAGAAAGCTGATATAATTTTTGATGATCTTGATTGGGTAACCATAATTGAAAAAAATCTTCACCAAGAATAATAAATACTAGTATAGGTAAAATTGAAATAATACCCATTATTCTAATATTTTTGTGAATCTCGTTTTGTAAATCAAGAATTTTATCTTTAGCATAATATTCGGTTAATTTTGGAGCAAAAATAATAGCTACAGAAGCACACAATGATAAAATAATTGTAGGTATAGTTTTACTTATAGATAATGTTCCCATAGCTAAGGTGCTAATAAAAACATTGGCTAATAATAAATCCATTCCTGTTGAAAGTATATCGCTCAATTTATTCAATAAATTCCACCAACCGGATAATAGTATCTTTTTTACTAACTTAAATTCATATAAATTTTTGTTATTTTTAAAATCCGGAAATATTTTTACAGCTATTTTTTTATTACACAAACCTATAAATAAAGTACTAATTAAGGCAGATATTGAATAATACCATAAATGTGGCTTAAATAATGAAAAAGGAACTACTACAAATATAATCCTTAATATATTTGAAATAATATTAAGTACAGATGATATATCTGTTCTATTTTTTATAAAAAGAGGAACAAAATAAATATTAAACATTAATGAAATGGCAGAATTTAAAAAGGTAAGTCCAAATAATAATTTCACTTCCCATTGCTGCTGTATATCTATTTTAATTAAGTTATCTAAGTAAAAAACAACTAAAAACGCTACACATAGTATTATTATAGCTAAAAAAATATTTGAATAATAAACTGAAGAATAATATTTTTTTGCTAAAATTAAATTTCCTTTATGATAACTTACGGTAATAAAACGAGTTGCCATTGAATTTAAAGCTACCGAAATTAGCGATGTATACGATACAAAATTATTTGCTAATCCTATATAACCGTATACATCTGCACCCAATTTTTTAATTACAAAAGGTGTTAAAAAAAAACTAATTACAAAACCAACTATAAATGAACTTAATTGTGCTGCTAAATTTACCAATAAGCGTTTTTTTTCTTCCATGATTAGCAATAAATTTTCAATTTGTAGTTAGTTAGTTACCTTTAATTAGTATTTTATTTTCAACGGTGAAAAATTTTACTTCGATTTATTGTGAAATATTTATACCATGCTTTTTTTTCTTGATTATATCCATATGGATTATAACGTTCATATCCGTAACCACCTTTTAAATCCACATTGTTAATCAATATGGCTGTTTTATGTTTATCAAATTTTCCTTCTTCTTGTAACTGAACCAAAATATCTAACATATTCTTTTGTAAGTAGTTGACTCTTATTAGATATATAACCAAATCAGCATACTCATTTATCAAAAGTGTATCTGTAACTACCCCTACCGGAGCTGTATCTATGATAACATAATCATAATAATCCTTACCATATTTAATTATTTCCTTAAATTTTCCATTCATTAATAATTCTGAAGGATTGGGAGCTATTCTACCCGAAGGAAGTATATCTATATTTAAAGAATGTTCGGATTTTTTATTATTAGAATAAGAATTTGAAAATATTATTTTAGATAAATCCGAAACATTCCCGGATAAATATTCTGTAATACCCTCTAAATTATTATTTATACCTAAATTTTCTCTAACTTTAGGTTTGCGAATATCTGCCTCAACCAACAATACTCTTTTATTAGCCAATGCTAAAGTATAAGCTAAATTTAGGGATGTATAAGTTTTTCCTTCTCCACTTATTGTTGAGGTAACATAAATACATTTATTTTTATATACCGATTCAGACAATAAAAAATTTACATTAGTTCGTAAAATTCTAAATGCCTCAGCTGAAGAGGAATTAGTACTTTGGATATCAACCATATCATTTTCTGCTTTTGGAATGTAACCTAAAAATGGAAAATTTGATATAACATTTTCTATCTCTTTTTTAGATTTTACTTTATCATCAAAAAAGAAATTTACATATAAAATCCCCATTGGAATTATTAATCCCATTATGGCTGATATAAATAAAATAATATAGGGCTTAGGATAAACCGGTTGATTGGAATAATATGCTGTATCCACCACTTTAACTACGTTAGGGGTTGAAGAGGTAGCAATTTCTGTTTCTTCTCTTTTTTGAAGTAATAATAAAAATAAAGATTCTATAGTCTGCTGTTTTCTAAAAATATCTTTAAATCCTCTTTCTTTTGCCGGAAGATCTGATATTTTATTTGAAACTTGCCCCATTTGCTTTTGCAAATTACCAATAGCAATGCTAGTTGAATTTTTATAATTTTTTAAACTTTTTCTTAAATTATTATTATAATCACGAATTTGAATATCTAAATTTTTAACAATAGGATTTTCCGGGGTTGAACTTTTTAGTAAATTATCTCTTTCAAGTATTAATTTATTAAATTCTTGTGTAGTAGATACTATAGACGCATCATTAAGTCCAATATTTGAAGGTAATAAAGAATTATTATTAGAACCAATAAAGTTTTCCATATAATCGATTAAGCTCAACTGTATAGAATATTGTTTAAGCTGTTCTTCTATTCTTGAAGATTCTTGTACTTGCTTTCTTCCTTCCGTTTCAACATCAATGATTTTTTTACTCGATTTAAACTTCTCCATATGATCATCTGCATTGCTTAAATCTTTAGATATCAATGATAATCTATCATTTATAAATGATATTGTATTTTGGCCTATTTTGTATTTATCATCAATAATATCCTCTTGAAGTTGTAAAACTAAAAGATCTATAACTTTATTTGCATTTTCTGGTAAAATGCTTTGTAAACCTAAGTTAATAATATTTCCATTTTTAGAAACATTTTCAATTTCAAGAGAATTAATATATTCTAATGTTACATCGATTATGGGATTAAGGGATATAAATAATTGATCTCCAGATTCTGATTTTGGATTACGAACGAAAAGTATATCTCCAAAAGGAAATTTCACCGGTTCATTAAATTTCCCATTAAATACACTGTCTTTTTTTAAATCTTTACATGTAAATTTTTCATTATCATCAATAATAACTTCTAAATTAATGGGTTTATCAATTAAATATTTAGATTTTTCATCAATAAATTTTATCGAAACACCGGCATCTTTTTTATAAATTTGTTTGGTTATAAACCCGTTTTTCTCACTATATTGAACGTTTAAATCTAATTTATCAATTACTTTAGATAATAATCGACGTGATTTTAACATTTCTATCCAATCATCTATATTATTCCTAGTTAAATCCGTAAATTCAGTTATTTCCATCATTCCGGATAAAGCCAAATTATCGTGATTACCCGTATTGATAAGAATTTTTGATTCTGATAAATATTTTTTAGGAGTAACATACAAATATAAAAACCCTAAAGAAATTGTGATTATTATAGAAAAGATAATCCATTTCCAATATAATAAATAACGATAAGCCAAATCTTTTATATCTAGATCATCTTCTTCTTTGGAATAAAAATTTTTATTATAATTTTTCATTATATATAATTATTTAACGGGTAATAATTGAAATCACAGATAATATAATACCTGCCAAAGATATAAAGACAGAATTTGTAGCACTATAGGCCGATGAGTTGGTTTTTGCTCCATTCGGATGAACATAAATCACATCATTTTGAGATAAATAGTATACCGGAGATCTAAAAATTTCATTTGATGTTAAATCAACATGTGTAAAAGTTTTATTTCCATCCTTATCACGAATCACTATTATATCTTTCCTTTTTCCATAAATTGTTAAATCACCTGCTAAACCTAAGGCTTCTAAAATCGTAATTTTTTCATTGGATAGTGTATAGGTTCCCGGTTTAGATACTTCTCCTAATACTGTAATTCTAAAATTAGATATATGAATATTGACAGAAGGGTCTTTGATATAAACTCTTAGTTTTTCTCTCATAAAATCCATCGCCTGAGATCGAGTTAATCCACCTAATTTTAATTTCCCTAAAACAGGAAAATCTATTTCACCATTTTCATCTATCAAATAGGTTTTCAATCTTGGGTTGGTAGACGTGATGCTTTCAGAGCCTGCTGCATTAGCATTATAAGGACTCTGTTGATTAAATGGAAGTGTTGATTCCAAATCTAAGGCAGAAATAGTTATAATTAATAAATCATCCGGTTTTAGTGTTGGCACATATTTATACACTTCTTTTAATATAGTTTCATTACCTTGAAAATAATATAGTTTTTTTTTTGAAGCGCAAGATGAAAGGCAAATAAGGAATAATACTACTATTATTGAAACAATATAAGAACTAGTTTTTTTCATTAGTTTATTCATTAGTTTTATACTTAAAAATTTATTTAAAATCTTTTAAATTATAATAATACTATACTATATAATCTTATAATTTAACTAAAAACAACCTTTATATATTAATAATAAATCTTAATTTAGAAATATAAAAAGATCGTCTTTTAGGTTGTATAAAATTTTTCTCTTAATTTTTATTTTAATTCACAAAAATAAACTATTTTACTTTTAATTTCAAAATATAAATTTAATTTAAAATTTAGGTTTACTTTTATCTTTAAATTAGCTAAAAACTATATAATTAATCAATAAATAACTTTGAGGAATTGTTAATATTTAAGAGCTAAATTTTATCATTAATTAACAAAAAAACAGATTGTAAAATGTTTATATAATAAATTATCCAAAAATTATATACTTTTTAATGGTAAAATTTATAATTATAAATATAATTAATAAATAATTTATATCAATAAAAATAAGAACAACTATTAATCTACCTTAATTTATTATTTATTTTCTTATACATTAAATTAATCATGCCATCAGCAGCACCAATTTTTGGAACATGAATTCGTGTGGAATGTGCAAATTTCATGACCGAATTATATATTAATAATGCCGGAACAATTACATCTGCCCTATCCGGTTTCATATTAAATTTTTCAATTCTTTCCTCATAAGAAATGCCTTTATATAGTTCGTACTGATGATGTATATAAGAAGCCGAAAGAAATTTACCTTCTTTTTTTCCTGAATTTTTAAATACAAAATTTATATTTCCTCCTGATCCTATTAAATCCACGGATTTACCTTTTGTTATTTTAGTCACCCAGGGTTTAATGACATTTGTTAGATAATTTTCATCTACCTTTTTATCTAATAATCTAACGGTTCCTATAGGAAAAGATTGACTATGATGAACTTTACCTTTATTTAAAAGGGATATTTCCGTACTGCCCCCTCCAACATCTACGAATAAATAATAATTATCGGAATACAAAAAATTTTTAAGTTCTGAACTAAAAATGATCTTTGCTTCTTCTTCTCCGGAGATGATATCTATTTTAATTCCACTTTTGTCTTTTATATAATTGATAACATCTTTGGAATTTGAAGCTTCTCGCATAGCAGAGGTTGCAAATGCTCTATACTCATCCACATTATAAACTTTCATCAATAAGCTATAAGCTGTCATTGCATCATTTAACCGCACCATAGTTTTTTTAGATATTTTCTTATCTGTAAAAACATCTTGTCCCAATCTTATAGGTACACGAACTAAGCTGGTCTTATTAAATGTTACAGTTTCTTTAGTTTCATAAATGGTATTTATTAGTAGTCGTACTGCATTAGAACCAATATCTATAGCAGCATAGGTTAATATATTCATCATTTATTTAACTCTTTAATATATTGGTATATTGTTTCTTGAGAACGGTTTTTCTTTTTTCTGTTTTTCTGGTAGGGTTCCTCAAATCCTTCTTGTATCAAACGTCCTTTGACATTATCGTTAAAACCTAGTTCGAAAATTTTCATAATCTCCTGTTTATTTTTTGCGCTGATAATAGGACATGCTACTTCTACTCTATGATCAAGATTTCTTGCCATAATATCCGCCGATGAAATATAAATGAGGTCATCACCTCCATTTTTAAACCAATACACTCGCGGATGCTCTAAAAATTTATCTACAACACTAATTATTTTAATATGATCACTTAAACCGGGAACTTGAGGGATAATAGAACAAATGCCCCGTACGACCATTCGAACTTCCACTCCCATTTTACTGGCTTCATATAAATAATCAATGATTTCTTTATCACATATACTATTAACTTTAATATTAATTTGCGCGGGTAATCCGTTTTTTTTATTGTTTATTTCCCGTTCAATACCTTGTATAATTTTTCGACGTATTCCCCAAGGGCTTACTGCTATGTCTTTATAATGTTTAACTAAATAATTGGCATTAAAAAAATCAAAAACTTGGTCCACTTGTTTTACTATAGCTTCATTAGCTGTAAAAAGAGTAAAATCCGTGTACAATCGTGCGGTACCCTCATGAAAATTTCCTGTTGAAATAAATGCATATTTAGTAGCTGCACCTCGTTGAGGTTCTCTTTCTACAATTCCAATTTTTGAATGGACTTTTAATCCGGGAACTCCAAAAATTACCTTGACTCCTTCATCTTGTAATTGCTTCGACCATTTTATATTATGAGCTTCATCAAATCTTGCCCTTAATTCTAAAACTGCCGTTACTTCTTTTCCATTCCTTGCAGCATTGAGTATGGCACTTAGAACTTGGGAGTCACTGGCAACCCTGTATATGGTTATTTTTATTTTTTTTACTTTTGGATCGATAGCCGCTCCTCTTAAAAATTTTAAAAAAACAGAATAATCATAATACGGAGCATAAAGTAAAGTATCTTCTTTGGCAAAAGCCTTAAAATAGTTTTTTTCTCCTTTTAAAATTTTAGGAATAACAGGTTCTATTTTTTTATATTCCAGATCTTGTCGCCCTAAGGTAGGAAATTTCATAAAATCTTTTTTATTATGATATTTTCCTCCGGGTGCTAAACTATCGTATTCATCAAGATCAAACATTTTCTTTAAGAACCTGAGCGTTTTAGGATCAATAGTTTTATCGTATACTAAGCGGACCGGTAATCCTTTTAATCTTTCTTTTAAGGCAACGGCTATGCTATCTACATAACTGACTTGCACATCGTTATCAATGGACAGATCCGCATCTTTCGTTAATTTTATGGATTTACCCTCGATGGTCTCGAATTTAAAAAATTGAAAGATATCTTTTAAATGATATCTAATAATATCCTCAAGAAATATTACATAATGTTTATCATTAATATCAGGTAAGACTAAAAAACGCGAAAATCTGTCCGAAGGAACTTCAATAAGTGCATATTGTTGATTTCCATTTTTTTTAGTCATGGTTACTATTAAATAAAAAACATTATCTCTAAGGTTGATTGTTTTATCTCCCTCTTTCCAATATAATATAGTTAAATTATGACTTAATTTATTTTCAAAAAAATCTTGAACGAAAGGTTTCAAACTCTCGGGTAAGGTCTTATCATCAACTAATAAGGTTTTTTCTTTAGCCAGCTCCTTAATAATTTGTTCATACAATTTATCATATTTTTCTTGCTGATGAGCAACCGTCATATTAATCTCTTCCAATAAATTTACATCTTCTTGACTCTCAACAATATTATTATATTTTCTGTTGAATTGAACCATTCGAGCTATATAAGCATACCTTACTTTATAAAATTCATCTAAATTGTTAGAATATATTCCTAAAAAACGAAGTCTTTCCAATAAAGGATTTTTTTTATCCATTGCCTCTTGAAGTACTCGAGAGTTGAATTTAAGCCAACTTATTTCCCTATTGATATATCGAAAATTAGATCTATCCATGACTAAAATTTATTATAATTAAATCTAAAAAAATTTATTCTATTTTCAAATGGGTTAAAAAAAAACAATCCATAAAATTTATGGATTGTTTTTACTATTGTTCAATTACTTTTTATTAATAATATCATTTAAAACATTGACAGATTCTCTAAGGTTAAAATCTTTTTTCATTCCTTTGTACCAATCTTCACGTTTTGCTTTAAGGACAGTATCTTCTTTAAACTTGACTAACTCGTAAGCCGGAGCCTCTACTTTTATTTTTGCATCAAAATTAGTTTCCTTTTCATATACTTTACTTTGATCCCTTCTTTTATTCATTTCCTGCATAAACTTATCATACTTTAGCGGAATTTTAGTAATCTTTTCCAATTCTTTTGTCCATTTACCTGCTTTCTCTATAGACGAAACATAGGTACTGCCTTTTAATCTTTCTGCACTTCTTGCTTTAAGATATTCATAATCTATTTTAGGAGTACCATTCCAGGTAGAATAATTTGTTGGATATATCTGATCCCACGGTAAAGCATATTCTTGAGACTTTTCAAAGATATCAGAATAGGAAAAAATACCGGGAATAACTATATCGGAATTTACCCCTTTCAACTGAGTTGAACTTCCGTTTATCCTATAAAATTTTTGAATAGTTACCTTTAAGGCCCCGAACTTATCGTCTTTCATACCAAATCGATCCAAAGGAAAGATAGTTTGTACCGTTCCTTTACCATATGTTTGAGAAGGTCCGACAACCACAGCCCTATGATAATCTTGCATAGCTCCGGCCAGTATTTCTGACGCAGACGCTGAAAGTTCATTGGTCATAAGAATTAAAGGCCCATCCCAAACAATATCTTTTTCTTTGCTGTCTAATACTTTTATTTTTCCACCGGAATCTTTCACTTGAACTACGGGCCCCTTTCCTACAAATAATCCGGTTATATCAACCACCTCAGACAATGATCCTCCCCCGTTGTTTCTTACGTCCATAATCAAACCGGTAATTCCTTGCTTTTTTAATTCATTAATTTCTCTTTTGATATCATCGGAACAATCTCTACCTTTACTGTTACTCTCTAGATTCACATAAAATTCTGGCAAATACAATATACCGAATTTATTACCTTTTTCATCCGTTATAATCGCACTTCTAACAAAGGTTTCTTGAATTTCAATTTCCTCTCTTACTAAAGTTACCGTTTTGGTACTTCCGTCCTTTTTCTCTAAAGTTAATACTACCGTAGTTTTTTCTTCACCTCTTATTAATCGAATGGCATCATCTAATAACATTCCTACTACACTTACCGGATTACCATTTTTACCTTGTTGTACTTTAATTATTTTATCTCCTGCCTCAATTTCTTTAGATTTCCAAGCCGGACCACCAATTACTAGTTCCCTGATCGTAGGATATCCTTTAATATCTTGTAATGTTGCACCAATTCCTATAATTTTACCACTTATAGAGCTGTTAAAATTTTCTTTATCTTTAGGTGAAAAGTAGGTAGTGTGAATGTCAAAAACTTCCGTGTATGCATTGACAAATATGGAAAATAGATCAGATTTTTTTCTTAATTTTATTTGTCTAAAGTATTCTGACAAGTTTTCTTTAACTTTTTTTACGGCATCTGCTTCTATTTCTTCTTTTGTTTTAGGCTTTTCAATTTTTTTGGTAACTTTTTTACTGATCGAATCCGTTTTTATGGAGTCACTAGTATTAATGCTATCTTTTACGTTTTGAGTATTAAATATTTCCTGTAGTATTCTATATTTAATGTAAGATTTCCAATACTGTTTTGCCTGATCTTTATTTTTTGGGAATTTTCTTTTTTTATCATCAGAATAAAAATAATCATCATTAGAGAAGGTAATTGGCTGACTGAAAATATCATTAACATATTGTTCCGTTTCATCAATTCTTTTATACAACCTATCGATAGTTAAATGATAAAATGAAACATCATTATTAATAAACATATCACTCATTTTATCTCTGTATTCAGAAAACTCATCCATATCAGAATCCAGAAAATATCTTTTAAACGGATCTAAGTCTTCCATATATTTTTTAAAAACATCCCTTGAATAAGACACATCTAAATTTTTAGGCGCATAGCTTGTAAAAAGTAGTGTTTCTCTAACTCTTTTAATTATCTCTCTTTCATTGTCGGCATGAGAAGAAGCATTAAAACAAAACACTAACAGGCTCATGGAACATAGCGATAAAAATATCCAGGTCTTTTTTAAATTAAGCATCGGTTTACGTATATTATTTGTAATTTTAAAAAATAAATTCAAAGATACTATATTTTTACAAGGAAAAATCTTAGTTTTGTTATAAATTTTAAATTTCATTGAAATCCTATGGAAAAGCCTTTAATCTTAGTTACCAATGACGACGGAATCAATGCTCCGGGAATACGTGAGTTGATTGATATTATGAATGAAATCGGTGAAGTATATGTTGTTGCTCCGGATAAGCCTCAAAGTGGAATGGGACATGCAGTAACCATTCATTCCACTATTCGTGCAGAAAAAATGTATATTGAAAATGATTCCCGCAGAGAATGGGCTTGTAGCGGTACTCCTGTGGATTGTGTGAAATTAGCCATTGATCAATTATTACCCCGAAAACCGGATATTTGTGTCTCCGGAATTAATCACGGTTCCAATTCCTCAATTAATGTAATTTACTCCGGAACGATGTCTGCTGCCATTGAAGGAGGTATTGAAGGAATTCCTTCCGTTGGTTTCTCTCTTTGCGATTTTTCATATAATGCAAATTTCAAATCAGCCAGAAAACATATAAAATCAATATGTGAAAATATTTTAAAGTATGGATTACCGGAAGGGGTCGTTCTCAACGTAAATATTCCTAAAGCCGAAGAAAAAGATATTCAAGGAATTAAAATTTGCAGACAGGCAAATGCTCATTGGGATGAAGAATTTGACCGTCGAATTGATCCTAAAGGCAAAACTTATTATTGGATGACGGGTAACTGGTGTAACTCAGATAAGGGAGATGACACGGACGAATGGGCGTTAGAGAATAATTTTATAAGTATAGTTCCCGTTCAATTTGATTTAACTGCTTACCATTTTATGGAAAAAATTAAACAATGGAATTTTGAAATAAAATAATTTGATTTTAAATAAATTTTAAAAAAGAAATATTTCAAATGTTGGTTGTTATTGGTATATGTATTTTTGCAATTTTGGGGATAATTCTTTTTGCTATATTGAATAATAAAAAATAGATTCTATATTAAGCTTTTCTCTTCAAAACAATTTAAAATCATATTGATATTAAGGATTATTTTGCAATAGTTTATTAAATTCTTTCTTAAAATCAACTTTTTGAATTTCTTCCTCTACTTTAGGAAATAAGAATATTTTATCGAATATACCTAATCCGATAGTTTTCCATTGATCATGATATAAGATTTGAATGGTAGAAAACAGATAATAATTTTCTCTTCGTATATGAGTATCCATCATGTAAGTAACGATCTTATCACTGATGACGGGAATAATATTCTTACTAAATTCAGCTAAAAATTTAAGATGAGGATCTTTGTTTTCATTTAGTTCATCCCCCATTTTCTGATTCATAATGGACGTTAATTTATCTTTTATAAATGCTTGGTGCATTTCTTTGTCCGGATTAGTAATAAAAAGACTACCATTCAGTAGTATAATAACAAAAATAAATAAATACCTTAATTTCATAATTCTTCAAATTAGCAGTTGTAAAGGTAAGCTAAAAATTATATAAAACTATTTTATTGTTCTGAATAACAAAACAGTAATATAAAATTTTATATAAAAAATCACCTTCTTCATTTAAATAAAACTCATATTTTTGTGTAAATATTATTCGGAAATGGGCAATTATAATTTTGATCAAATCATAGATAGAAAAAATACAGATTCACTTAAATTTGGAGTACTTAAAGAAAGATTTGGAAGAGATGATCTTATCCCTCTTTGGGTTGCAGATATGGATTTTCAATCTCCAAAGGAACTTGTTGATGCTATGGTTGAAAGGTCAAAGAACGGAATTTTTGGATATCCTTATGTTTCCAATGAATACTATCAATCAATCTGTAATTGGCAATGGAAACAACATCAATGGAAAGTAAGCAAAGAAGAGATTAGTTATTTACCCGGAGTAGTCAAAGGAATTGCTTTTGCTATAGATGTCTTTTCAGAAAAAGGAGACCAAATTATAATTCAACCGCCCGTTTATCATCCTTTTCGCACTATAACCCAATTACATGACAGAGAAGTGGTAACCAACCCTTTACTTTTAATAGGAGATCAATACAGAATGGATTTTGAGGGATTGGAAAAATTAATGACTACTAAATGTAAAATTTTATTACTCTCGAATCCCCACAATCCCGGAGGCAGAGTTTGGAGTCGAGATGAGTTGAAAAAACTTGCTGAAATTTGCTATAAAAATAAGGTTTTGGTTATCTCGGATGAAATACACTCTGACCTGGTATTATTTGGAAATAAACATGTTCCTTTTGCAACAGTTTCAGAAGAAGCAGAACTAAACAGCATTACCCTTAGTGCACCTTCCAAAACGTTCAATATAGCCGGTTTGGTTACCTCCTACTCCATTATTAAAAACAAAAATTTAAGAGAGCGTTATCATAAATATTTGGTTAGCAATGAATTGAATCAAGGAAGTATATTTGCCTATCTGGCCATACAAATTGCGTATGAAAAAGGAGAAGAATGGATGAATCAATTAAAAAAGTATATCGAAGAAAATACTAAATATGTTGACCAATTCCTAAAATCAAACTGTTCAAAAATCAAAGTAATCATACCGGAAGCATCATTTTTGATATGGCTGGATTGCAGAGAATTAAAATTATCTCAAAAAGAATTGAATTCGTTTTTTATAGAGAAAGCTCGTTTAGCATTAAATGATGGAGCTATGTTTGGTAAGGAAGGTACAGGATTTATGAGGATGAACGTCGGATGTCCTCGATCTGTACTTGATGTTGCTTTAAAACAATTATCAGATGCTGTCAGTCAATTATAATTAGGTTTATTATTTTAACTAATCATTAACTTATTTATAATTAAAATAAATTAGTAGTTAACTTTTTACTTTTCGATCACATTATCAGCATGTTAGATCCTATTATACATATACATGTTAAAAATCATATAAATAAAAAATGATAAATTATCTAGTTTTATCTTTGAAAAAGGAGTTATATGAAAAACATTTATATTATATTGTTAACTTTCATCTTATTCACGCCAATATTTATTAAATCCCAGAATGTAAGTTTACTTGCAATTGCCTCAACAGCTCAGGTAAATCAAAAAACTTCTGCGAATTCTAATGAAATAAAATCAGAGGAAACTAAAAAAGAAACCATTTCTAATTCGAATGCAACGAATGAAAATAACGCCCCTTTAAAATTTATAACACAATTAGGGTTATTATTAATCGTTATTTATTTTGGTATAAAAAAAGGAGGAGTTTCCTTAGGTTTATTAGGGGGATTTGGAGTGGCCATATTAGTTTTATTATTCAGGGATTCTCCCGGATTACCTCCCATTGATGTAATGCTTATAATACTTGCCGTAGTTACTGCTTCTTCAACCTTAGAGGCCACCGGTGCACTCGGTATGTTGGTGAGTTTTGCGGAAAGAATTTTACGTAAAAATCCAAAATATATTGTCTATTTAGCTCCTTTATCCACTTTCTTTTTAACCATGCTTGTAGGAACCGGTCATGCTGTATATCCATTATTACCGGTTATTTACGATGTATCTTTTAAACAAAAAATTAGACCCGAACGACCTATGGCGGTAGCTTCCATAGCCAGTCAAATGGGAATTACAGCCAGTCCTATAGCAGCAGCAACAGCTGCTATGATCGGTGTAGCCTATAAAGCCGGAGTTACCATAAATTTAATTGACATTTTATTAGTTACCGCACCTTCTTGTTTTTTAGGAGTGATGTTAGCTGCAACTTGGAGTTTAAACAGAGGAAAAGATCTCGATAAAGATCCTGCATTTTTAAAGAAAATGGAAGATCCTGATATGAAAGCCTATATAGTAGGCGATTTAGAAAGATCTGAAAGTACTAAACCTTCAAAAGATGCTAAAATATCATTAAGCTTATTCTTTATTGGTATCCTATTTATTATCTTAATTGCTTTATTCCCGGATTCAATTTTACCAAAAAATAACGGCAAAACTATTCCAATGACCAGCGTATTGCAATTTATCATGTTAGGAGTTGGTGCTATTATAGTCTTAATAACCGGAGTTAAAGCTAAATCTATATCGGATACTAAGGTTTTTAATGCGGGAATGATTGCTGTAATTATGATTTTTGGTATAGCTTGGATGAGTGAAACCGTAATAAAAAATAATGAATCCTACTTATTGTCTTTAATAAGTGATATGGTGAAAGAACGTCCCTGGACATTTGCCATAGCCATGTTCTGTGTGTCTATGTTTTTAAAAAGTCAAGCAGCCACAATATTGGTTATGATGCCCATTGGATTTATGCTACATATACCTGTATCCATTTTAATTGGGTGTATTCCTGCATCGTATGCTTACTTCTTTTTTGCTTTTTATCCATCAGATTTAGCGACCATAAATTTTGATAGAACAGGAACAACCCATATCGGAAAATATATTCTCAATCACAGTTTTATGATACCGGGTTTAATCGGTGTAATTTCAGCTACAGCCATTGCTCTATTTTTATCCTATTACGTAGTTAATTAAATTAACTGATTAACTATTTTTTAATCTCAAGAAATTGATAAGTGTTTCAATGGATATAAAACTGTATTCATTTTGATTCTTATAAAGAAGATAAAATACGGAATCTTTTTCTAAAATTTGGATGGATGCTTGATCAGAAATAACAAAATTATTTTTTACCAAAGCTTTTTTTAACCAGTATGCAGATTGTGAATTGGAATCTACTCGTACCGTTTTAGAATTATCAGATTTGAAAAAATTATATTCATTAGCTTGATAATCAAAACTTATGGTATCGTTTACAAAATAATCATATAAGTTGTATCTGTTAGCAACATCTTCTGTAAAACCTGTATGTAACAAATCATCTTTTATAAACCATAATCGGTCTGCTATAGCAAGGCCTAAGGATAAATCATGAGAAGTGAATAAAATAGATTTACCCTGATCGTGGGCATACATTTTAATTACATTCATGATTTCTAATTTATTAGCTATATCTAAATGTGAGGTAGGTTCATCTAAAATTAATATTGGACAATTTTGAACTAAAGCTCTGGCAATCATCACCTTTTGAAGATTACCATCCGAAAGTTTAGTTATATTATATTCTCTATATTGGCTAAGATTCAACAGGTGCAGTATATCGTCAATAGCTTCAATCTCTTTTTTTGTAAGACTCTGATACCATTTTTTATAAGGATATCTACCTAAAGCCACTAAATCAAAAACCCGTAGAGAGGAGCTAACAGGGTTTTGAGAAAGAACTACCGCAAGATATTTTCCTGTTTCTAGGGGTGAGATTTCAGAAATATTTTTACCCACAATTTTTATTGATCCCTCAAGCAAAGGGAGTTCTCCATAAATGGTTTTTAATAATGTTGTCTTTCCACTTCCGTTTTTTCCAGTCAAAAGTATAATTTCTCCTTTTTTCACGGTAGCATTTATCCCTGAGAGAATTGGCGATTGATAACCTATGGATAGATTATGAAATTCAAGTATAGAATTACTGTTTGTTTCCAAAGGATTAATTTTTAAATCTGTCTTTTAAAATTATAAATAATATTGTTGGTACACCAATCAAAGAGGAAAGTATATTTACAGGCAATTGCGTATAGCTCATAATAAGGCTTACCAATAACATAAATCCGCTGCCTATTAAAATATTTAAATTAACTTGAGCCCAAAGTGCGGCAGGATTCCAAATTTGTCTGCAAAAATGCGGAATAATAATACCTACAAATACAATCGGTCCAAGCATAGCGGTTGTACTTCCCGTGAGTAAGCAGACGGCTATCAGAATATTAATTTTAAGCTTCGCCATATTCACTCCTAAAACCTTTGCATACTCTTCTCCCATGAGATAACCTATTAATTTTTTTACCGACATAAAAGCCGGAAGTAGTCCCAGTATCGTGCAAATTGTATAAACTGAAATTTGATTTCCGGATAATCCTTCAAATGAACCAAAAGACCAATATACGTATTGTTTGAGAGATTCAGACTGTGAGTAAAATTGTAAAGTACTGATTAATGACCCACAAAAAGAGGATAAAAGAAAACCAATAATAATAAATGTGGAAATATTCTTAATTTCTTTGGATATAAACAATAACAGGAGTGAAGTAAGCAAGGCACCCGTAAAAGCACTTATGATAAGTAACCAACCTTCTAGCCATTGATATTGAAGAAAGAAAAGTCCTCCACCTAAAAAAATAAGCAATGCTACAGCTAAAGCTGAAGCAGATGTAATTCCTAAAACGGAAGGTTCTGCTAAAGGATTTTTAAAAAGTTCTTGAAGTAAAAATCCACTAACGGGTAATGATATCCCTGCTAATACTAAAGCTACCGTCCTGTTAAATCGATACGATATAATTAATTTTTTAGTTTCTTCTTGAGTAAAAAAAAGATCGTATAAAGAAATATTTTCAAATCCGGTCAATAAATTAATAAGAAATAAGAATATACAACTTAGTAAAAGTAAAATTATAAGAAGTATAAATCTTTTTGAAAACATAAATACAAATATAAAAACTACTCGACCATTTGTAGTGAATAATCTAGTAAATTCTGTTATCAAATTAGTATTTTTGCATTGAATTTTAACTTTATGCCTGAATATATTGATTTTTTTGTTGAATTATTAGGACCTGAACATTGTTTCTACGATGAACAAAGTCTTGAATTTTATTCTTATGATCATACCGAAAATTTAAGTTTTAAACCTATGTTGGTTGTTAAGCCTGAAAATTCGGAAGAAATTTCTCAAATAGTTAAATTCTGCAATGAAAAGACGATACCTATCACAACTAGATCCGGGGGTACCGGACTAATGGGAGGAGCTTTACCTATACATGGAGGAATTGTTTTATCCATGGAAAGACTTAATAAAATTATTAAAATCGATATTCAGAACTATCAGGCTGTTGTAGAAGCTGGTGTTATCAATTACCAACTTCAACAAGCCTTAGAACCGCACGGTTTATTTTATGGTCCCGATCCTTCGAGTTGGGGCAGTTCCTATATAGGAGGAAATATTGCTACCAATGCAGGAGGATTACGAGCGGTGAAATACGGAGTCACTTCTGCTTCTGTATTGAATTTAGAAGTAGTACTCCCCAATGGAGAAATTATATGGACAGGTGCTAATACGCTTAAAAATTCAACAGGGTATAATTTAACCCAATTGTTTATTGGTAGTGAAGGTACATTAGGTATAGTTACCAAAGCCGTTTTAAAAGTTCTTACAAAACCCAAAACTGATATAACTTTGCTTATTCCTTTCCACAATTTAGAGGATTCGGCAAAGGCTGTAACGGAAATTTTTAAAAGCGGTTTACTACCCTGTTCACTTGAACTTATGGAAAGAAATGCTTTGGAACAAACCTTATTGCATTTAGATGAAAACTCTATTATTTTACAGGAAAATGTACAAGCTCATCTATTAATAAATTTTGACGGAAATTCTCAAGAAGAGCTATTACCATTACTTGAACAAACCATATCGGTTGTTGAATCGTTTCCGACAGAAGAAATTTACTTTGCTGACAATGAAACAGATAAAAACCGTTTATGGGAATTAAGAAGAAAAGTTGCTGAAATTGTAAAATCAAACGGGTATACTATTGAAGAAGATACGGTTGTACCAAGAGCTGAATTACCTAATTTGATAAAATTTGCTCATCAATTAGCTGAAAAAAATGAATGTAAAGTAGTTTGTTACGGTCACGCAGGAGATGGAAATCTACACATTCGATTCAATCATCCGAAATATAAAAATTCGTATAATAATCCGGTTATCCACGCTATGCTTTTTGAATTATTTGAGTATATCCATTCTCTTGGTGGAACAATTTCAGGAGAACATGGCATAGGATTGCTTCAAAAAACATTCTTGCCTATAGTTTTTTCAAAGGCTAATTTGCAAATCCAAAAAAACATAAAAAAAGCCCTTGACCCTAAAAATATTATGAATCCTGGAAAATTAATCCCCGATTAAAATAATCCAAATTCTATTTATGTAACAAAATTTTTAATGTAATTACTTATAATTTAATAACTAAACCTGTGAAAAAAATCGAATTAGAATTTTCGAAATTAATTGAAAAAAATCAGGGAATCATTCATAAAGTTTGCCGAATTTATACAAACAATGAAGAAGATTCTCAAGATTTATTTCAAGAAATTCTATTACAACTTTGGAAATCCTATAAAAGTTTTCAAGGAAATTCTAAATTCACTACTTGGATGTATAGAGTTGCACTAAACACGGCTATCACTCTTTTTAGAAAATCAACTAAAACCATCAATACCCAAGAAATTGATAACACCTTATATAAAATATCTGAAAATGATGATTTTAGTGAAAAGCAAGAACAAATCAACAAGCTTTATGAGGCTATCAAAAAACTTTCTGAAATAGAACGAGCTTTAGTGTTGCTATATTTAGAAGATTTATCTTACAGAGAAATTTCCGAGACTTTGGGTATTACAGAAGTTAATGCTCGGGTAAAGATGAATCGTGTGAAAACCAAATTAAAAGAAATAATGAACAAAAATGAAGAATGAATTGGATATAGACAGTCTAAAAAAATCTTGGCAAAAGCAAAGTGAGACCAATCAATATTCTCAGGCAGAATTAATATTGATGCTTAATAAAAAATCACGTAATAATGTAAAATACATTGTAATCATAAGTGTTATTGAATTTATAATTTTAATGACCTCTCTTCTGTTTACAGCAGCGGATATGAACCTTATTATGCCCAATTTGGGAGGGGAAGCTCTAAAAGTTTACATTCGTAACTACCATATTAGCAGATTGCTCATCTATTTTAATCTTATAACTTCCATTGGATTTATATTTTATTTTTACAGATGCTATAAAAAAATCAATCTCCTGTATTCAACCAAAGATTTAATCAATAATATATTAAGATTTAGAAAAAGCGTTAATTGGTTCATTTGTATTAATATTTTGCTGGGTGTATTAATACTTATTTTAACCGGCTTTTATGAATTTATGTATGGAAAAAGATTGGGACGAGGATTCAATTCTACAGATATTTTAAATATTGATCAAATAAGACTTAATTTCTCTTATCCTGAAAATATATTTGTTTTTATTATCATTTGCATAATTTTATTTTTAATAATTATCGCCTACTATTTATTAATTTATGGAATATTACTAAAAAAATTAAAGAAAAATTTAAACGAAATTAAAAAATTGGAAAAAGACAATCTATAATTTATTTTAAAAATACAAGAGGTCGACCAGTGGTCTACCCTATTACAAAATCATATACAATATACAATTTGTGTATGATTTTTTTTATAAATGAAAAATCGTATTTTTGCACATATTTAGTTGGAAGAAGATGAATCAAAGTACTCAATATACCGAGGATAATATAAAAACTCTCGAATGGCAGGAGCATATTCGTATCCGTCCGGGAATGTATATTGGAAAATTAGGTGACGGATCTTCCCCGGATGATGGTATCTATATTCTCTTAAAAGAAATAATCGATAATTCCATCGATGAATATGTTATGGGAGCAGGAAAAAAAATTGATCTTTCCCTTGATAATACCATAATAAAAATACGAGATTACGGAAGAGGTATTCCTTTAGGAAAAATGGTTGATGCCGTTTCTAAAATGAATACGGGAGGAAAATATGATTCCAGAGCCTTTAAAAAATCCGTAGGATTGAATGGAGTGGGTACAAAAGCCGTAAATGCATTATCCTCCTACTTTAAGGTTAAATCCGTACGTGATGGAGTTTCACGATATGCTGAATTTTCAAAAGGTGTACTGACATACGAAAGCCCTGAAACAGAATCCAAAGAAAGAAAAGGTACCGAAATTTCTTTTGAACCTGATTCATCCATATTCGGTAACTTCAAGTTTAGGAAAGAATATATAGACAAAATGCTTAAAAACTATGTCTATCTTAATCCCGGACTGAAAATTTTCTTTAATGGAGAAGAATACTATTCTGAAAATGGTTTGCAAGACTTACTTCAAGATAATATTGAAGGAGAAACTATTTATCCTATCATCCATTTAAAAGATGAAGATATTGAAGTAGCTTTCACTCACAGCGAACGTTCTCAATCAGAAGCTTATTTTTCCTTTGTAAACGGTCAACATACCACACAAGGAGGAACACATCTCAATGCTTTTAAAGAAGCCTTCGTAAAAACCATACGCGAATTTTATAATAAAAACTACGATGCATCTGATATTAGAAAATCAATAATAGCTGCTGTTTCAATTAAAATTATTGAACCGGTTTTTGAATCGCAAACTAAAACTAAATTGGGAAGTAGTGAAATGGGACCCGAATTACCCACGATTCGAACTTTTATGAATGATTTTCTAAAAAAACATTTAGATAATTTTTTACATAAAAATCCGGAGGTGGCGGATGCTCTTCAAAGAAAAATTATAATATCTGAAAAAGAAAGGAAAGAACTTTCCGGCATTCAAAAACTGGCAAGAGAAAGAGCAAAAAAAGTAAGTTTACACAATAAAAAATTAAGAGATTGTCGTCAACATTACAATGATCAGAAGTCTCAAAGAAAATTAGAATCTACTATATTTATTACGGAAGGTGATTCAGCCTCCGGATCCATAACTAAAAGTAGAGACGTGGAAACCCAAGCGGTATTCAGCCTTCGTGGAAAACCATTGAACAGCTATGGATTAACCAAAAAAATAGTTTATGAGAACGAAGAATTTAATTTACTTCAATCTGCTTTAAATATTGAAATAAGCTTAGAAGATTTACGTTATAATAATGTAGTTATCGCAACTGATGCCGACGTTGACGGAATGCACATCCGTTTGCTTATGATAACTTTTTTCTTACAATTTTTCCCTGATTTAATAAAGAACGGACATTTATATATTCTCCAAACTCCTTTATTCAGGGTTAGAAATAAAAAAGAAACACGGTATTGTTATACTGATGAAGAGCGAATTAAAGCAATTCAAGAATTAGGAAAAAATCCCGAAATAACTCGTTTTAAAGGGTTGGGAGAAATATCTCCTGACGAATTTAAAAATTTTATCGGTAAAGATATAAAATTAGAACCCGTAATGTTAAGTAAAAATACTTCTATTGAAGAACTATTGGACTTTTACATGGGAAAAAATACACAAACCAGGCAAGAATTTATAATTAATAATTTAGTAATAGATACCTTTTAGTGATATAAACAAAATTAAATATGAATAATGACTTAAAAGCTACTATTTTATGAAATTTCAAAATCCAAAAACTAAAAGTAAAATTGCAATTATTAACATTGTAATATTGATCATTTTTTTTACCAGCTTTGTATTTATCTACTTAAATGTACCTGCATTTGGCAGAGGAGATGAATTTGTTTTATTAATGAGTCTGTTAGTACTTGTTTATTTGGCCTATTTAGGTTGTCCTTTCTTTAGGTATGACAGTGACGGAGAAACATTAATATTTCAAAATGAAAAATCTCTTCCGATTGCTTTTATGGTTAAAGAATCATTATCTGACTTTCCTAAAAGAAAACTTATTAAATTTGTAATTAAAAATAAACCTTTATTCAAAAAAGTTTTAGAAATTTACATATCAAGCAAACGAGTAAGTTCGGGACAATCTAAAGTGAATTTTGATATATCTTATCTAGATTCCCGACAGATTAGAGATATACGAATTTCTCTTAATAAAGTAATTAGCGAAAATAAAAAGGAAATATATCAATAAAATTTTACACAAGCATAAAAAAACACTTTTAAACTAATAATGAACGAAGACAATCAAGAAAACGTAAATAAAAATAATCAAAACACTGAAACTATTCAAAAAATATCTGGTATGTACCAGAATTGGTTTTTAGATTATGCTTCTTATGTCATTCTTGAAAGGGCTATTCCATCCATCTTCGACGGTTTAAAACCGGTTCAAAAAAGAATCCTTCACTCAATGAGGGAATTGGAAGATGGCCGGTATAACAAGGTTGCCAATGTGGTGGGTAATACCATGAAATATCATCCACATGGAGACGCTGCTATTACTGATGCTATCGTTCAAATAGGACAAAAAGAACTATTAATTGATACCCAAGGAAACTGGGGTAATATATATACAGGAGACGGAGCAGCTGCTGCCCGTTATATTGAATCCAGATTAACTCCTTTTGCTTTAGAAGTTGTCTTTAATCCTAAAACTACGGTTTGGAAACCATCTTATGATGGACGGAATAAAGAGCCTGAAAACCTTCCTATAAAATTTCCCTTACTTTTATCTCAAGGAGTGGAAGGTATTGCCGTGGGATTATCAACTAAGATTTTACCACATAATTTTTTAGAATTAATCGATGCTTCTATTGCGATTTTAAAAGGAAAACCATTTACCTTATATCCTGATTTCCAAACAGGAGGTTTAATTGACGTTGCGAATTATAATGACGGAGAACGCGGAGGAAAAATAAGAGCTCGAGCCAGAATTTCAAATCCGGAAAAAGGACTTCTTTTAATAAATGAAATTCCGTATGGAACTAATACAGGATCTCTTATAGACAGTATCCTTAAAGCCAATGAGAAGGGAAAAATTAAAATAAAAAAAGTTGAAGATAATACCGCTTCAGAAGTTGAAATTTTAATACACTTACCTAACGATGTCTCTCCGGACAAGATGATTGATGCTTTATATGCATTCACAGATTGCGAAATTTCAATTTCTCCGAATGCATGTGTCATCAATGTAGACAAACCTGAATTTTTAAGTGTTTCTGAAATATTAAGAAGAAATACCAACCATACTGTAAATCTTCTTAAACAAGAATTAGAGATTGAACTCGGCGAATTGCAGGAACAATGGCATTTTGCTTCGTTAGAAAAAATATTTATCGAAAACAGAATCTACCATCAAATCGAAGAACTTGTTAAGTGGGAAGATGTGATCTCTACTATTGATGCTGGATTAAAACCTTTTACCGGCCATTTGATTAGAGAAGTTTCCGAAGACGATATTAATAAGTTAACTGAAATACGCATTAAAAGAATTACCCGATTCGACCTGGATAAAGCAGAGGAAAATATTGCAGCATTAGATGGAAAAATAAAAGAAGTAAAACACCATTTGGATCATTTAATCCAATATGCAATTGAATACTTTACCAATATAAAGAAAAAATACGGAAAAAATAAAGAACGAAAAACCGAAATTCGAACTTTTGATACAATCGACGCAGCAAAAGTTGCAGTTGCAAATATTAAATTCTATGTCAATCGTGAAGAAGGATTTATTGGATATTCCCTTAAAAAGGATGAATACCTTTTTGACTGTTCGGATATAGATGATATAATTGTGTTTAGAAAAGACGGGGTAATGCTGGTTACTAAAGCAGATGCTAAAACTTTTGTAGGAAAAAACATCATCCATGTTGGAATTTGGAAGAAAAATGATACCCGTACTATTTACAACATGATCTATCGTGAAGGTAAACTAGGTCCTTGGTATATGAAAAGATTTCCGGTTACCTCCATAACTAGAGATAAAGAATACAATTTAGCCTCTACCGCTAAAGGTTCAGAAGTCCAATATTTTACTGCGAATCCTAATGGTGAAGCGGAATCAGTTACCATTTTCCTTAAACCCAGCCAAAGGTTAAAAAAATTAAAGTTTGACATTGATTTTTCAGAATTAGCCATTAAGGGAAGAAGCTCTAAAGGAAATTTAGTATCAAAAAATTATATAAAGAAAATTGAATTAAAAGAATCAGGTATTTCTACTTTAGCCCCTAGAAAAATATGGTTTGATGAATCAGTACAACGCTTAAACGTTGAAGGCCGCGGTAAATATTTAGGCGCTTTTAAAGGAGCCGATAAAATTGTTACCCTCTCTTCTACCGGTATTGCTAAACTTCATACTTTTGATCTTTTGAATCATTTTGATAATGAATTTTTAGTGCTTGAAAAATGGAATCCGGAAAAACCGGTATGTTGTATATATTACGACGGAGATAAATCCATTTATTATATTAAACGCTTCTTATTAGATGATACCTTGAATCCGCAAGTATTTTTTATCTCAGAAAATCCAAGATCTTTTATAGAATGGGTTGGAACCGGATGGAAATTAATTGCTGAAATCAACTTTGGAAAAGATAAGAGTCCGGAAACTATTAATTTAGAAGACTTTATAGCTATTAAAGGAATTAAGGCACAAGGAAATCAAATTTCTAAAGAAAAAATAAAAAAGATAACCATTACAGAAGAACCTTCCGAACAGGAAAATGAAGCAAATGCCAATGCTGAAACTGAAGACGCCCCAACTGAACCTAAAGATTCTCAAGATGGAAACTCCGGTACAGATGGTGAACAGATAAATCTTTTCTAATAATCTGAATATTTTTTATTTCAAAAAAACAATAAATATTTGTTTACATATTAATTTCAAATATCATTATTAAATAATTTAATGCCTTTACCGCATACTTACTCTTAAATTCACTAGATTTGTTTAATAAATTTAAGTTAAGTTTAATTTTTAATTAAAAAAAAGAATATGGCATTTGAATTACCAAAATTACCGTATGCATACAATGCGCTAGAGCCTTATATCGATGCAAAAACCATGGAAATCCATTATACGAAACATCATGGTACTTATACTACAAATTTAAATAATGCAATCGCCGGTACAGAACTTGAAAATTTACCTATAGAACAAATTATAATTAAAGGTTTTGATAAAACCCCTATAAGAAATAATGGCGGTGGTTATTTGAACCATTGTTTATTTTGGGAATGGTTAACCCCTAATGGTAAAGGTAAACCGGAAGGAAATTTAGCTGCAGCAATCAACGAATCTTTTGGATCTTTTGATGCTTTCAAAGAGGAATTTTCAAAAGCAGCAGCCGGCAGATTCGGATCCGGATGGGCTTGGTTGTTATCCAATAATGGAAAATTAAGCATTGGCTCAACGGCAAATCAAGACAATCCTTTAATGCCGGGAGTAGGTGCATCAGGAACTCCTATTCTAGGGTTAGATGTTTGGGAACATGCTTACTATCTTAACTATCAAAACAGGAGAGCAGACTACATCAGTGCTTTCTTTAACGTGGTAAACTGGGATAAAGTTTCTGAATTATTTGAATCAAGTAAATAAATCAAGTATAAAGATTTAATAAAAAGCCGTCTAAATTAGATGGCTTTTTATCTTTTAGTGAAGATTGACACCAATGCTAAAAGGAAAATAGCGCCAAGAGTGGACATAGCCAACAGGAGAGTTTTATCATTTTCATTAACCGGTATTTGAAGATGTTTAAATAGCCAATTTCCTAAAAAACTACCTAAAATACCAATCATTAAATTTCCAAAACATCCAAAACCTCGACCTTTAATTAAAGTCCCTGCTAAAAAACCGGATGAAATCCCTATAAGTAATGTCCACATTATTTTATGTTCTAATTTTTTAACTTTTGTGAATTAATAATTTTTTTCCAATCTAAATATCCAAAAATTGCGATGATAAATAAAAATATAGTTAAAAGAGAATATAATAAAAGTCCTTTATGAAGTAATAATGGAACGGCTATAAAATTACTAATATTTAAAAAAATCCAATTATCCAGTTTTCTTTTTGCTAATAGCCACATACCGGCCCAAGCAAATGCGCTCACCAATGAGTCCCATACAGGAACATCTGAATTAGTATAATTCGTTAAGAAAAAATATAAAAGAAACCATGAAAATATCACAATGCAACATGCAATTAATCTATCGTTGACAGTACATAAACTTACCGTACTACTATTCTTAGTTTTACTTGTCCATAAAAACCATCCGTATATACTCATTACAAAATAATATACTTGCAATAAAATTTCCGCGTATAAACGAAAATCCCAATAAATATACATGGTTATGAGTATATTAAGTATTCCGCAAGGATACAACCAAACCTTATTATATTTTGCGAATAAAGCTTCCGCTATACCAAAAGCAACTCCTATGGCTTCTAAAAAAGAAATTTGATAAAATTGTTGTTTTAAAATTGTCCACCATTCGTGTATTGAAACCATAGTAACACCTATATTTATTTATTAGTACTTAAACATACATTATATGTAGATATTTTATTTTCTTAGAAAGTCATGATTTTAAAATAAATTTTAAAATCAATCCGATTAATTAAAACGTAGTATTCCTGATTTCGTATAGTAAATTATTATTTTACCTGCAAAGATATTAAAAAGACCTACTTTAATTAGTATTCTTTTACAAATAATTAAAATATAGATTATTTCAATAATTTTTATGGCAATAAATTTGATGTGATTTAAGTTTTTAATAAGTAATATAATCCAAAAATTAGTATGATAGCAGGTATGACTAAAGAAAAAGAAAATTCAGATAACCCTATTGACATTCTAAAAAGATGTAAAATTATACGAGAAAAGCATACAAAATCAGCTTATTTAAATATAAATATTTCGGGAGAATGGAAATTATATTCAGGCGATTCAGTTCAAACTATTGATACTAAAAAACCGATCGCGCAAGGTAAAGATTACGGTACTTATCCTTTATATATATTACCATCCAAAAGAAGTTATTTTAAATTAGAGACTTCGGAAGGATCGGCTATACTTGCGGAAACACACCTTCCGATGGAAGGAGGATATAATTTTAGGGATTTAGGAGGTTTAGAGTCTAAAGACGGAAAACGAATTAAATGGGGGAAATTATTTAGAACAGACGATTTATATAATCTAACTCATAATGATTTACTATATTTATCCAGTATTCCTATAATTACTTTAGTTGATTTCAGATGCGAAGAAGAATATAAGGCCTTACCCGACAAAATTCCTGCAGAAGTTAAAAATCATTACTATTTGTGTATTGAACCCGGTCGTTTAAAAGCATATGCTAAAAGTATTCATACAAGCAAAAATGATGTAATAAATGCTATGAAGCATTTATACAAACTTTTAGTTACAGAAGATAAATATTTGAACGCATACGAAGAATTTTTTACCTATATACAAGATCAAGAAAAATTACCGCTCCTTTTTCATTGTTCAGCAGGGAAAGATCGTACCGGATTGGCTACCGCATTGTTGCTATATGCTCTAGATATTCCAAAAGATATTATTTTAAAGGATTATTTAGCATCCAACGATTATCTGGCGGATAAATACCATCCGTTAATTGAACAAAATCCATCCAACAAATATTTATATACGGTCATACCGGAATACTTAGAAAGCGCATTAAACGAAATAGAAAATGAATATGGTTCCATTCAAAATTTTTTGATTAAAAGAATGCATTTAAATATTGATAAATTGAAAAATAATTTATTGTATTAATATCTGTTTAAACTTTAAAATCAAAAATTAATCGGAAATCAACATGTATCGAATTTTAAACAGATAAGTACCTAGTTTACTTACCTGTTTTAATGAAGAATGTATTAAAATTTATTCGTACAAATGGTAGAGAAAATTCTATTTATTTAGGTTGGCTTTTTGTAGACGAACGGCATTTAATATTGCTAAAAGGGCTACACCCACATCGGCAAATACAGCTTCCAATAGATGGATATCACCAAAAATTCCTAAAATCATTACAATAATTTTAATACCAAAAGCTAATATCACATTTTGCCATACAACATGTTTGGTGGCTTTTCCTATTTTAACGGCTAAAGGAATTTTAGAGGTCTGATCGTCTTGAATTATGACATCGGCTACTTCAATCGTCGCATCACTGCCTAAACCTCCCATGGCAATTCCAACATCACTTAAAGCGATCACCGGTGCATCATTAAATCCATCACCTACAAAAGCTACTTTACCAATCACTGTTGATTTTATTTCCTTCATTTTACTTACCTTATCTTCCGGTAAAAGTTCACCATAGGCATGATCTATACCTAATTCTCGGGCAACTTTTTGTACGATTGTATTTTTATCTCCGCTAAGAATAGTTGACCCGATACCTAAATCATGTATTTTTTTAATATCTTGTTGAGCTCCTGATTTAATTTGATCTGCAATTTCCAAATATCCGGCGAACTTATTATTTACTGCAATTAAAACTACAGTATTTATGATTTCTTTACAAGTTTCCGGATAAGAAATAGAATAGGCATCCATTAATTTAAAATTACCTACTAATAATTCATTATCTTCTATTTCCACTTTAATCCCTTTTCCCGGAATATCTTCCATGGAAGTAATTTTTGTTACCTCAGGTTTATGATTAACATAAGCTTGAATTGCGATAGCAATCGGATGATTACTATGAGATTCAGCTATATTAACCCATTGTAATAATTGAGTCCGATCAAAACCTTGCTCAACATGTACATTTTGAACAGAAAAATTTCCTAAGGTTAAAGTTCCTGTTTTATCAAATACAATTTGTTTGACTTCAGCCAAGATATCCAAAAAGTTGGAACCTTTAACCAAAATACCGTTTCTTGAAGCTAAACCTATGCCACCGAAATATCCTAGAGGTATTGAGATTACCAAAGCACAAGGACAGGATATAACTAAAAATATTAAGGATCGATACAACCAGGTTTCATATTCATAGTTTGCAATAAAAAAATAAGGTAATATAAACACCAGCAAAGCAATAAAGAAAACCGCCGGAGTATAAATCTTCGCAAATTTTCTGATAAACAATTCTGTTTTCGCTTTTTGACCGGTAGCGTTTTGAACTAAATCCAATATTTTAGATAGTTTACTGTCTGAGTAAGGAGTAGTAACTTTTACAAGTGATGAAGTGTTAAGATTTATCATTCCTGCTAAAATGGTCTCCCCTTTTTCTTTACTTTGCGGAGTACTTTCCCCGGTTAACGCAGAGGTATTGAACGTAGCCGTTGAAGAAATCAATTCTCCATCCAATGCTACTTTATCTCCCGGTTTCAATTGTATAATTTCGCCTACTTGAACCTCTTTAGCTTTTACGACTTTAGTAGTTTGATTTTCAATAATTGTTGCTTCATCGGGTCTTTGATCCAATAAAGCATTAATATTTCTTTTAGCTTTAGCTACTGCCAACGATTGGAAGTTCTCTCCAATGGAATAAAATAACATAACTGCAACCGCTTCCGGATATTCTCCTATATAAAAAGCACCTACCGAAGCTAAAAACATTAACGATAGCTCATTGAAAAAATCCTTATGCTTAAATTCTTCCAACATTTCTTTAAATACAGGAAACCCTACAGGCAAATAAGCTAGAATATATACTCCCAATCTAATCCAAGAATTGAAAAATGAAGTTTTAGAATAATCTAAAATGAGAGCGAGAGCTAAAAGGATAGAACTTATGATGGCCGGTAAAAATAATTGAAAAATATTTATGTTGAAATCTAGTTCGTGATCATGGGTATGTCCATGAGAAGATTCATGATCTCCTTGATTAGTAATATTTTTTCTATCGTTGTCATTACAGGCGCAACCGGGTTTATAAGAAGACATAACTATCTGTATTTTTTAATTATATAACAAAAATAATTCCCCTATGTTGCAATTAGATTGCAAAGAAAGAAATAGTAAAAAAATTAGAATCGGTATTCTTTCCTCTCGCCCAATCCTTGAGTTTAATTTTTTATAAATTTGCATGAAACGTAAATAATAAAAAATGGATAAGGCAGAACTTTTGGCCAAGCTAAATGAATCTTCACCAAATACACTAATGGATACCTTAGGGATCGTATACACTGATTTTACAGGAGATACACTAACTGCAGAAATGGAAGTAAATTCCCGGGTACACCAACCGATAGGATTTTTACATGGTGGAGTCTCATTAGCTCTTGCTGAAACTGTAGGTTCGGTTTTATCTATTACCACGGTTGATCCTTCAAATTATTATGTTTTCGGAACGCAAGTAAACGGGTATCATTTAAAATCTGTTAAAAACGGAAAAATTTCAGCTACAGCCCAATTTATTAACAAAGGAAATACATCCCATGTGGTTGAAATTAATATTTTTTGTACGGATGATGAGGGAAATACTTTTAAAAATTGTTATGTTACCATGACTAATCGCATTGTTCCTAAAAATAATTTTGAATAATGGTACTTTCTGAAATAGTTAAAGATTGCATTAAAAAAAATATTCCTTTTGCTTTTATTCGACTTCCTAAAGACAAAAAAATATTTTTAATTAAAAAGGAAGAGGGCGGCTTATATGAATATTCTTTTCAATCTTTTGATAATTCAAAGAAATATACTTTCCATTTTTCAACTTTTACTGAGGTAAAAGATTTATTACCATCGAATGATCATATATTTCCTCTACCTAACAATGAAAATACAAAGGTTATTTCAGAACAAGAATATTTAAATCTACTTCAACGGACCATTCATTATATTCAACAAAAACAAACAGATAAAATTGTAATTTCTCGCGAAAAATGGATCGATAAGGATAAGATCAACCCTTTCAAATCGTTTTTGTTTTTATGTGAAAAATATCCATCCTCCTTTTGCCAAGTAAGCTATTGGAATCAAAATGAAATTTGGATGGGGGCTACTCCTGAACTCTTAGGTTCTTTTGAAAATTCTTTATTTACAACGATGGCACTTGCCGGAACATTACCGGATATTGATTCTGTTCAGTGGGAAAGCAAAGAAATAGAAGAGCAAAAATATGTCACAGATTATATTTGTGAAAAAATTAAAGCCTATACTTCGAATTTAACGGTAAAAGGTCCTGAAACACTTCATTTAGGACATGTTAAACATTTAGTAACCTATCTTTCTGCAAAATTAAATACTTCTGATCAACTACCTCAATTGATAGCAGATTTGCATCCTACACCTGCCGTTTGTGGAATTCCGTTAAATAAAAGTAGAAGTTATATTTTGGAGAATGAAGGATATAATCGTGATTTTTATGCAGGATATATAGGATTGGAAACTCAGAAATTTAAAAAGTATTTCGTTAATTTACGATGTGCTAAACTATATGCTAATGGAGCGTTACTTTATGTAGGTGGTGGTATTACAGCGCAAAGTAATCCGCAAAAAGAATGGACGGAAACAGAATTAAAGGCTAAATTTATTGGTGAAAGTCTTTAAATACCTTCTTATGCTTAATCAAACAGACTGAGTTGGTTTTTATCAATTTTTTTAGTTACAGATTTATTAGTTTTCTTGCCGGTTTTTTTTATAAGACTGCTGTTTTCAACGGCGTCTCCATATATGGTTTTACCACCGTATTTCCAGGAATTTTTCCGTTCATTTTCAATCCATTCATGAAAATTGTCACTGGGTTTAAAATTCTTTTCAATTTCCATAGATACTTTGGAAAGATTTTTCAATGCTTCCAATTTATCGGTATCTCCTAATTTAGATCGTTGCAATGCTTTATCAAAAACTTCAATGGTTTCATCATACACTCGAGTGGGTACAGGAAAAGGATGTCCGTCTTTTCCTCCGTGTGCAAAAGAAAATCGGGCGGGATCTGAAAATCTGGAAGGAGTGCCATGTATTACCTCACTAACTAAGGTCAACGATTGAAGCGTTCTGGGTCCTACTCCATTCAAAAGCAACAGAGATTCCACATCTTGAACATCTGTTTCATGAGCAAGTACCAAAGCAGCACCCAATCTCTTCAAATTGACGTCTTTTTCGCGTACCTCATGATGAGTAGGCAATATAAGGGATATTTCTTTCATTAAACGATCCGGATTTTCCTTAGTTAGTTCCAAAATTCCCTGTTTGGTAGTAGAAGCATCTTTATCGGTCAGATTAAGGATTTCTCCTTTGTTTTTACCATAAATAAAAGTATGGGGAGTTTCCGTAAAGGATTGAACTGAGGAGGACAGCCAATGATACCTTCTTGCCAATTTATCGTTGATATTCATTCCTTGCTGTACAACTGTCCAATCCCCATCTTTAGTAACTACAAAAGAATGTAAATATATTTGGAAACCATCTTGAACCGCACAATTATCAACCTTTGCTACCAATCTGCTCTTAGTAATGAGTTCATTTCCATCTAAACCGGTTTTATCGGCAATATGAAGTAATTCCGTTGGAGTATTTCGTGAAGATTTTCCCCTGCCCCCGCATACATAAATACCAAGTTCCGAGGATCTTTGATTTATTGCTTTTTTCAAAGCATTCATAACGGAAGTGGTTATTCCTGAAGAATGCCAATCCATTCCTAAAACACATCCTAAAGATTGAAACCAAAACGGGTCGCTTAATTTTTGTAATAAAGTTTTTCTTCCGTATTCTTGAACTATAGCCTCTACAATCGCTCCACCTAATAAAGCCATTCTTTTAGCTAACCAGGCGGGAACTGTTCCATAGTGTAAAGGTAAATCTGCATATCCCTTCTTCATATAGTAAATATAGTAA
Organism: Apibacter sp. ESL0432; assembly: GCF_019469225.1. NCBI lineage: Bacteria > Pseudomonadati > Bacteroidota > Flavobacteriia > Flavobacteriales > Weeksellaceae > Apibacter > Apibacter sp. ESL0432. The sequence goes on from NZ_CP048266.1 coordinate 1,402,894, forward strand.
AAATTAAATTAATTAACTCATTTACTGCACTTTTACCTTATAATTAAATGATAGTAATTGCGCGGTAACTTTAATTTAAACAATTTTTGACTAAAAGTTTTTCAGCAATCATATTACTTAAAACTTCTGTTCTATTTTGACCTACAATTTGAACGGTTACACTTCCGTCAAACTCTTCGACTGATTCAATCTGAAATTTAATTCCTAAATTGAAATTTTTAGAATTTAAATATTTTAAAAATTCTTTAGAACTGTGAATGATAGCGGATAATTCCACGATTTCTCCAATTTGGTATTCGTTTAACCTTTTAAAGCGTCCCCCTTCAATATTTCCTTGTTTATCCGGTATAGGTGAACCGTGAGGATCGAACTTAGGATAATCTAACAATTCGTCCATTTTATTGAAAAATTTTTCTGAATGTATATGTTCGATTTGTTCGGCTACTTCATGAACATCTTCCCAACTAAATCCCATTTTTTCAACCAAATACATTTCTGTTAGACGGTGTTTCCTAAGAATTAAAGCGGCTTCTTTTTTACCTTTTTCTGTCAGTTTTAACGGTTTATAGCTCTGATAGTATACCAATCCTTTTTTCAAGAATTTTTTCATCATGCTGTTCACAGTAGGCATTTTGATATCTAAGGATTGGCTTAACGCCAAAGTAGATACTTCTCCCTTTTCGTCAGACAGATTATATAAGGCTTTTAGATAATTTTCTTCTATAGATGAGAACATTTACAAATATATTTAAAATATTAATTTTTCAAGACCAAATAATTTATTTTTCCAAAATACAATCGTAAAATAAATTTGTTAGACTAATCTAATTTTTTATATTTGCGAGTCTAAAATTAATAATTATGAAAAGAGGATTGACTGTACTTTTTGCATTATCCCTTTGCACACTATATTCCCAAGAAGTTAAAGATTCAATTAAAAACTCTAAAGAAAAATCGATTGACGATATTGTCGTGACAGGAACCTTGAAGGAAGTTAGAAAATCTGACAGCCCGGTGCCTGTTGAAATTATTACACCAAAACTATTCAAAAAAAATCCTACTCCCAGTCTTTTCGATGCCGTAGGAATGATTAACGGAGTTAAACCTCAAATAAATTGCAGCGTTTGTAATACGGGAGATATTCACATAAACGGTATGGAAGGTCCTTATACTATGATATTAATTGACGGGATGCCTATCGTTAGCGGATTAGCTACTGTTTATGGTTTAAGTGGGATTCCCAATAGTTTGGTAGAAAGAATTGAGGTAGTTAAAGGTCCCGCCTCTTCTTTATACGGCTCAGAAGCTATGGGGGGAATTATAAACGTAATCACTAAAAACCCGCAAAAAGCACCCAAATTTGCAGCGGATATTTTCAGTACAAGCTGGGGAGAATTAAGTACGGATTTATCCTTTAAATTTAATGCCGGTAAAAAAGTAACCAGTTTACTGGGTATCAATCATTTTTATTATGATAATCCTATCGATGCCAATCACGACGGATTTACCGATTTAACTTTACAAAACAGGATATCGGTTTTTAATAAATGGAGTTTTAAACGAAAAGAAAACAGAGTTGCCAGTTTAGGGCTGCGATGGGTCAATGAAGATCGCTGGGGTGGAGAAATGAACTGGAGTAAAAAATATCGAGGAAGTGACGAGGTTTACGGAGAAAGTATATATACGAAACGTGCCGAAGTTATCGGACTTTACCAATTACCTCTACATGAAAAAATATACACCCAATTTTCATATAATTGGCATGATCAAAACTCATGGTATGGGAATACTCCGTATATGGCAACTCAACAAGTAGCCTTTATCCAAAGTTATTGGGATAAAACCATAAAAAATCATAACTTTTTAGCAGGTGCTTCTTTTAGATATACTTACTACGATGACAATACACCTGCGACCGCTTCTCCTGACGGCTCGAAAAACAGACCTTCAGAAACACCGTTACCGGGATTATTTTTACAAGATGAATGGTCTATAAATACTAAAAATAAACTTTTACTTGGGTATAGATACGATAACGATAAACATCATGGAAATGTACATTCTCCCAGAATTGCCTATAAGTTTTCACCCAATTATACGAATACCTTCCGAGCCAGTTTTGGAACCGGTTTTAGAGTTGTAAATATCTTTACGGAAGATCATTCTGCTCTTACGGGAGCCAGAGATGTAGTTATCTTGAATTCTTTAAAGCCTGAACGTTCATATAACGGAAATTTGAACTATGTTAAAAAAATGATGTTCGATGATCTGAATATAAATCTGGATATCACCGGTTTTTATTCTTATTTTACTAATAAAATTATTGGTGATTTCGATTCCGATCCTACTAAAATCATTTATGATAACTTAGACGGACATGCTGTTTCGCAAGGTATATCTTTAAATACGGAATGGTCTTTTTTAATTCCTTTTAAAATTATGGCGGGTGTTACTTATATGGATGTTTACACCAAAGAAAAAGATGACAAGGGTTCTTATTTTAGAACAGATCAGCTTTATGCACCTAAATGGTCCGGAACATTTGTTATGACTTACACATTTCCTAAAAATTATATATTGGACTTTTCAGGACAATGGAACGGAAAAATGAGGTTGCCTATCGAGCCTAATGATTTTAGAAGTGAATATTCCCCGTGGTATTGCATTGCAAATATACAGGTAACCAAGAAATTCCATAATGGAATGGAAATTTACGGAGGAATTAAAAACCTATTTAATTTTACGCCCAAAAACCCGATCATGCGTCCTTTTGACCCATTCAATAAAGAGGTAGATAATCCGATTACCAATCCTAACGGGTACACTTTTGATACTTCTTATAATTATGCGTCCTTGCAAAAATTAAGAGGATTTATGGGTATACGATATAATTTTTTCTAATTAATTTTAAAGACAGAAAAAAAGTAAATTTCATATAAAATAGATCGCATACATATTTTGTTAAAATAAGAAGATCATATTTATTTTTATGGTAAATTAGCACTTTCATAAAAAATAACTATGATCGTCTTACCTTGTTTTTATTTTCCTCCTGTTTCTTATTTTGAAAAATGGATCCATTCGGAAAAGATCTATTTGGAACAGTGGGAAAATTTTCCTAAACAAACTTATCGTAATCGTTGCATTGTTCAAGGAGCTAATGGAAAATTGCCTCTTATTGTTCCTATTGAACATTCAGGAGCCAGAATTATAAAAGATATTAAGATTTCCTATGCGTCTTCATGGCAAAAATTACATAGTAAATCATTGCAATCAGCATATCAAAGTTCTCCTTACTTTGAATATTACGAAGATAAGCTAATCCAATTATTGGAAAAAAAAGAAACCTTTTTATTAGATTTAAATCTAAACACAATAGAATGGGCATGTTCTATCCTAAAGTTGGAATGTTCGTACGAACTAACGGATGAATATGTAAAAAATCCTCCGTTTACCGATGCGCGAGAAGCATTCAATGCAAAAAAAGAAAGTCCCTATAAAAATAAAAAATATATTCAGGTATTTTCAGACCGTTTCGAGTTTATGAATGATCTTTCCATACTAGATCTTATATACAATCTTGGCCCGAAATCTGCTAATTACCTTACTAATGTCGAATAAATAAATAATTTTAAATGAAGATAAAACTATTAAGCCTAAGCTTCGCTTTTGCATTCTTTACTGCCAATGCATTTGCTCAAAATAACGTTCCGGCAGTTGATTCCCTTGCTTTAAAAAATTGGTATCATCAAAGTTATGAAAAAACCGGTATTTATGGTGTAGGGACTACTGATGCTATTGAATTTCTAAATTCTAAAGGACTCAAGCCCTCTCCTATTATCGTCGGTGTAATTGATAGTGGTGTACAAATTGATCATCCGGATTTGAAAAATAATATTTGGAATAATCCAAAAGAAATCGCTAATAACGGTAAAGATGACGACGGTAATGGATATGCTGACGATGTTCATGGATGGGATTTTATCGGTGGAAAAGATGGAAAAGATGTAGACCACGATACTATGGAATCAACCCGTATTGTTTCTTTATATGAAAAACTATTCGAAACCGGTGACCTGAAAACGAATGAAAAAAATCGGGAAAAGTATCCGAACGAATTCAAAGAATATCAAAGAGCTAAATTTACATATGATAAAGATTTAGGTGAAGCTAAAGATGCCCTATCTAATATTGAAGAGCAAAAAGCTTTGATAAGACAAATGACCACTGAATTACAAAATGCTCTGGGTGACAAACCTTTGACTCTTGAAAATGTAAATGAGGCAACTTTTACTGTTCCTCAATATAAACAAGCTTTCCTTCAGATGATTGCAAATAATAACGATTTGGAAGGAAAAAATGCAACTCAAATCAATATGTTGGCGGATAGTGAAATGGGTGAAGCAGTTGCTTATTATTCCGGAAAAGTAGATTACATGCTTAATAAAAGTTATGATCCTCGCTACATTGTAGGTGATGATTATACTGATATTAAGGAAAAACATTACGGTAACAATGAAGTGGAAGGCCCGGATGCATTACATGGAACTCATGTTTCCGGTATAATTGCAGCAGTTAGAAATAATAATATAGGTATGGACGGTATTGCCGGGGATGTTGCAAAAATCTTAGTAGTTCGAGCCGTTCCGGATGGTGATGAAAGAGATAAAGATATTGCCAATGCCATATATTATGCCGTTGATAATGGCGCTAAAGTCATTAATATGAGTTTTGGTAAGCCTTTTTCTCCTAATAAAGAGAGAGTATGGGAAGCTATGAAATACGCGGAAAAAAAGGGTGTATTAATGGTTCATGCTGCCGGTAATGATAATAAAAATGTAGATACTGAATATAATTATCCAACCAATTTTAAGGATAATGAGCATAAATCTTTTGTAAATAATTGGATTACCGTAGGAGCCAGTACTCGATATAATAATGCATTGAAGGCGTCTTTTTCTAACTACGGAAAAGAAAAAGTTGATATTTTTGCACCCGGATTAGAAATTTACTCTACCGTTACTAAAGGAAAATATAAATTTTTACAAGGTACCAGTATGGCTTCTCCGGTTGTTGCGGGATGTGCTGCCCTTTTATGGTCTTATTTTCCTCAGTTAACTGCTGAACAAGTGAAAAATATATTATTTATAACAGCAAATAAATCTACTATAGAAGTAACAGCAGGTGGCGAGAGTGAAAACAGTCCTATGATTAAAACAACTTTTGATCAACTTTCAGCAACCGGAGGTGTTGTAGATGTTTTTAGAGCCGTGAAATATGCGTATGATAATTTCAACCCTGAAAAAGGAAGTAAAAAAGGAAAAAAATAAGTTGAATACTCTTTATATAAAAAAAGCTATTTTAAATAAAATAGCTTTTTTTTATGTTTCAAATTTAACGTTATGAAATTTTAGTAACTCCTTCCGTTAAAGCTTTAATTAAATTTTTTAAAGGCTTTTCAACCATGGCAGATATAAACATATTAAATTTACCATCGAAAGTAAATTGAACTTCACTTGAACTATCTGTAACCTGATCTATTAATAAACTTAAGTCAAAATTCAAAGTTTCTTTAGCCGAACTTAATACAATTTTTGAATAAGGAATTCTTTCTTTCATTTTCAAGGCAATTTCAGGCATTCCTTTTAATGCAAAAACAAATCCATCTTCATCTGCCTCAAACTTATCAATGGTTTCAGGCATGAACTTTTTAAATTCAGAAGGCTGAGATGCTAACGTGTAAATATCTTCTGCCGATTTATTAACCAGTATTTTTTCTCCTTTAATATTCATTTTTGTAATTTTGGTAAAAACAAACACAAATGTACAAAATTTCTGTAAACGAAAGATTTCTTACCCTTGGTAAAAATAAGAGAAAAGGTGCCATTAACCTTCCATACGAAAATTCGAAAACTTTAGTATACGCTCTGGATATTTTGTACCATACGAAAGTAAATTCCATTCATGTTTACTCATCTGAAACCAAAAAAGTTTGGAAAAAATTACTAAAAATAGCTACCCCCGTGTATGCAGCGGGAGGATTAGTTAATAATAGTAAAGACAATTATTTATTTATTAAAAGAAACGGTTATTGGGATTTACCGAAAGGTCATGTGGAAGAAAATGAAACTTTTAAAAAAGCTGCCAAACGGGAAGTAGAAGAAGAATGTTCTATTTCTGATCTAAAATTAAAAAAATACCTAACGACAACTTATCATGTGTATCAATCTGAAAAAAAATACTTTTTAAAAATAGTTCAATGGTTTGAAATGAAGTATGATGGAAATGAAAAACCTAAACCTCAAAAAAATGAAGGAATTGATAAAGCCCAATGGATTAGAAAAAAGGATATCCCTAAACTTATGAAGAAAACCTATGTAAATATCAGGGAATTAGTCGGCACTTATGTTTTAACTAATTCTCGAATTAAAAAATAATTAATATAAAATTCAATAAAAAAAGGAGTACTATAATTACTCCTTTTTTTTCTTTTTAAATCGTATGATTTTTAGAATGTAAATTGCATTCCAAATTTAACTCCGAATTTATTAACATCCGGCATATGTAAGTAATTCCCTCTCCAGTTAAAATCTACTCTAAAGATTCTTAAATTTCCAAACCCTATATTTTCGATACCAAATCCATATTCATAATAGATATCTTTATTGGGAGCTACATATCTGATATTAGAAGCATTCATATTCTTGGAGCCTTCGGATATATCTCCCCAAACACCTCTGAAAATCGCTACTTCTCTTAATTGTAATTTTTTCAATAAAGGAATATAGGAAAATATCCTTCCGTTGAAGTGATGTTCAACATGCAATGCCGTATATATATCTGTTACGAAATCATAGTAATCCAGCAATGCAAAGGTATTATTTACGATACCGTAAGACTGGTTACCCGGTATAATTCCTAACAAGGATAAGGGCAATTTATTAAACGATTTTCCGAATTCAAAAGTAACATTCGATTTACCAATCGGTCCCCAAAGGATCGGATGATTGTATAAAAATTGTATTTTATCATAGTTAAAATCACCATCCAATACTCCATTGAATCCTTTTATATATTTTAAAATTAAGGTTGGAGATAAAGTCGTATGCTCATACCTGTCTAATCCAAAACGAGAATATTTAGCTCCCGGTCTCGCTTGAATACTAAATGTTAAATGAGAATCATACAAATCGTTTTTATTATCACCTTTTTTGTTGTAATACCCGATATTAAATTTAAAAGGGTTCGCCGATTTTATGTATTGATAAGTTCCATCTAATCGCAATTGTACATTTTTCCACGGTTCAATAGATAAAAATGCATTGGTTTGATTGACAGAACTCAAATATTCATTACTTCCTCGGGATATGATGGAAGATGATGCAAAAGAACGGGTCATAATTCCCTCATTTTCTGTAAGCGAAGTCCCTAACTGAGTTATATCCCTTTTTGTTCCCGCACCTATCGTAAAACGATTGTATTTATTTAACATCAAGCGCCCTTCAAAACCATATTTAAATTGATCATCTTTAAATCCGTATGCCGTATATCCTTCCACTCTCCACATATCATTGGGAGAGAAAAACGTCCTGGCTCCTAAACGAATTCTGGTTCCTTCAACATCGTTATATCCTAGTGTTTGATACAGATTTCCAATATCAATGGCATTACCCACATTGACATAGCCTGAGGAAAGAATTTGTACGGCATCTACAATATTTCTAAATAATCGGGTTTTAGATACCTTGTCTACCATTTCATATGCCTTTTTATCATCTTCATTAAGACGATCCGGACGATTGTCGGCCCAAAAATCATCTTTCCTGTTATAAGCTCCTTCAGAAATAGGTTCCCATTGTTGATCTAAGATTTTTTCAACAGTATCTTGCGGTTCATCGAATTTATAATCATTATAAGTTATGGTACGTTTTGCAAACATACCTTTTCCTCCTTCTTTTTTAGTTATAAGAGACATATCTAAAACCGTGTAATTTCGTAATGGAATAAAGATTGAATCATTGACATTGTCATAATTCAATTCCATATATATGTCTTTAACGAAGTTTACATTAATACCTGAAGTGGATTGTAAGGTTACTTGCTTTACTGCATAAGTATCTTTAGTAATATATAAATCTCCTTTAAAAGTAAGCTCATTTTCTCTTCGAGGTCTGTATTTAATATAATAACAATCAATTCCATCTACGGAAACCGTATCAGCTAATAAATAATCGTATACGGAAAATCCAATAGTAGCTACCGGACTGGTGAATCCTTTATTAAAAAAGTTTAACACATTATCGTATATGTTAACATCTTTATACAAATTTTTAACCGTATTGGCTACAATATCATTATTAGGAATTCCGGAAGCTTTATTTCCTCTCAAAAAGGATTTTTCCCGTTTAGAAGGTGTATTTTGTCCAACTATATCGGAAAGGGATTCGTTAAGAAAAACGGGAATGTACGTTTTTCCTGAGATATCTAATGTATCTATGTCTTTGGCTGAAATGTTTAATTTTTTAAAGATTTTTTTACTTATAAAAGCACTATCAACATTATTTAAATCAAATTCGATTTTCTCATATTCTTTATATTGATAATTCTTAAAATTAGTCAAACCGTTGGTTCTTCTTCTCTTCCATAATTCACGCAGTATGCGGTATGCCGGATTTTCTTTTTTAGGTAAACGCTTTTTCGGAAAGCCGGTAACTACTACCTCGTCTATTTCCTTTTCTTTGCTTACGGTTCCTTTATCGGTTGATTGGCTACTATTTTTGTTTTTTAATTTGAGATTTACAATTAAGCCTAAATTATCTCCCCTTTGTAAAGGTATATATTTTGTCGGGTATTTATCTGTAATAATTTGTAACGTGTCAATGAATTTATTGGATTGTAATTCAAAATTTCCATCACTGTCGGTAGTGGCGTAAACCTGAGTATTTTTAAGAAAAATATCAGCATCCGTAATTGGCTTTTCTGTATCTTCATCTAGCAATTGACCGGAAACTCTAACGTAATTAACTTGCTGGTTTGAAGATTGTGATATTGTATCGGTATCAATTTTAGTTTGATTGATAATTGATGGAGGAATTGAGGATGTACCAATCTTATCTTTTTCAGAGAATTTAATAATTAAATTTAAGTTTTGTTTTTTATTGACAGGAAATGACTTTTTCTTATAATTTACAATCTGAACAACGATAGAATCAAAGTTATTTTTAGATTCGAGTGAAAAATATCCAATATTATTTGAAAGGGTTGAAATCTCGGGAGCTTCAGGAAAAGATATTTTTGCTCCTTCAATAGGACGCTGGGTATCCTGATTTATAATTACCCCCGTAATTTTGATTTGTGCATTATAAGATAAACTAAATAAAAATGCAAACAAAAAAAGTAATTTATTACTCATTGAACGTTATTTAAAAAAACAAAAAACTTTCGTTTGTAGATATCGAACAAACGAAAGTCTTAGTATAAATATTATATTATATGTATGTGGTTCTCAACAAAACAAAGCTTTACCGTTTTTCAAGAACTTCATCAATAAGTCCATATTCTTTAGCTTCCGAAGCAATCATCCAATAGTCCCTATCTGAATCCTTCTCAATTTTTTCAAAAGGTTGACCGGAATGCTCTGCCAAAATTTCATATAATTCTTTTTTCAGCTTTAAGATCTCCTTTAATGTAATTTCCATATCGGAGGCTTGCCCTTGAGCTCCTCCCAATGGTTGATGAATCATAATTCGAGAATGTTTCAATGCTGATCTTTTTCCTGCAGCACCGGCTGTCAATAATACGGCTCCCATAGAAGCAGCCATACCGGTACAAATAGTAGCCACATCGGGCTTAATAATTTGCATGGTATCGTATATCCCTAGTCCGGCATACACTCCTCCTCCGGGAGAATTAATATATATTTGAATGTCTTTATTGGCATCTGTACTTTCCAAGAACAATAATTGAGCGGTTACAATATTGGCTATTTGATCGTCTATACCTGTTCCCAGGAATATAATTCTATCCATCATCAACCGAGAGAACACATCCATTTGTGCTACATTTAATTTTCGTTCTTCAGTAATATATGGAGTCATTGAATTTACGTACTGATCTACCGCCAGACTATTAATTCCCTGGTGTTTTACTGCATATTTATGGAACTCTTTTCCTAAATCCATTTTTATTAATCTTTTTCTAAAATTTTTTACTTAATTTTCTCACTAAAACTATACCAAACAAGAGTCCCTATAGATAAGACTTTATTTTGTCAGCAATTTCAGTAAATTCTTCCGAACTCAGTGTCAATTTGTTACCAAAATTCATGTCTCCGATAGCGTTTAATGGGATTAAATGAACATGAACATGGGGAACTTCCAATCCTTGTACAGACATTCCTACTCGTAAACATGGAATAGCTTTCCCTACTGCCTGAGCCACCCTATAAGTAAAATCCATTAATTCATCATACTCTTCTTTGGGCAAATCAAACAGTTTATCGGTTTCTTTTTTAGGAATTACTAAGACATGTCCTATAACTACCGGAAATGCATCTAAAAAAGCAAGGTGTTTTTCGCTTTCTGCAACTTTATAACAGGGAATTTCTCCTGCTACGATTTTTGAAAATATACTTGCCATAGGTTGTAAATTTAGCTTATTAATCTAATGAAATTTCTAAAATCTCAAAATTAATTCGATTACCGTTCGGTAAATTTATTTCGGCAGTTTCTCCTACTTCCTTTCCTAAAAGTCCTTTAGCAATGGGTGTATTAACAGATATTTTTCCGGTTTTTAAATCGGTTTCCGTATCCGGAACCAAGGTATACTTCATCTCCTGTCCATTGGCAGTATTCTTTATTTTAACAGAACATAATATAGCTACTTTAGAAGTATCAACTTGCGATTGATCTATTATTTTAGAATTAGAAATTATATCTTTAAGCTTAGCTATACGCATTTCAAGCAGACCTTGTGCTTCTTTAGCCGCATCGTATTCCGCATTTTCAGATAAATCACCCTTATCCCTAGCTTCAGCAATTTGCTGTGTGATTTTAGGTCTTTCAACTTGTTCCAATTGATCAAGTTCCTTACGTAATTTATCTAGACCTTCTTTCGTTACATAATTCATGATACTATTTTTTGTAATTTTGCGTTGTAATTTATAAACATAAAAAAAATAACCCGACTCTTCACGGTCGGATTATCCGTATGCAAATTTAGCAAATTTATTATGATTAAAAAATTAATTCTTTATATATTATTAATTTCACAGTTATTCATCTTCATCCAATGCGAAAATGGAAATAAAACAATTAGTTGTTTTCCTAATTCTTCTATAAGTTATTCAGCCGATCTCAATTTACCTCAGTTCCAAAAATTATCCGGTATTAATGGTTATGCTTATATTGAGGCGGGTCCTTTAACCGGTACTAAAGGCTTAATATTGGTTAGAATAGAGGCTAATAAGTTTTTAGCCTACGACAGAAATGCACCGCATATTTGCCCGGGACCAAATACCCAATTGGAAGTTAAGGACGATTTTTATATCTATTGTCCTGAAGATGGAGCAAAATGGTCTCTAACCTCCGGTCAACCGTTAGAGATAGCTGACCGAGCACCTAAAATTTATCCTGCACAATTGATTGGAAATACGGTTATAATATCGTATTAATTTTATATAATATTTTTAATACTTATCAGTTATAATAATATACTTGTATAGTATACAAAAATTAATGCATTGCCTGAGCAGCTGTGAATTGTTTTCAAATTTATTTAACTACTTATTCACGCCTTTTTTTCAATTATACTAATAATGTGGTATAAAATTTTAAATAAATTTGAGATAATGATTCTTATATTCTGATACTATGTTAATTAATATAAATTTTATTTTATGATAGTAATCAGAAGCTTGTTGTGAATTGTTTTCAAATTTTATTGATTATAAATTATTTCATAGTAAGAATTTAATGTTACTAATTTTTCATTTAGTTATGAATTTTTTTTCAATTAAGCTTTTCTAAACCAATTAGAGGTTTCTTCTTTCTCGTTTAAATTACCTGTAAGTTGAATCAATCCTCTCCCTTTATAAAAGGAAGTACTGGATTAATATTTACTCGGTTTTTCTTGCGATAATTTAAAAAATCCCGTCTCTGCATTTACTTGAGCCAAAAAAGTAATCTTTTGTATGCAAGTATTAATACCATATCTGCGAAACATTTGGTTTAACTCCCTAGTTAAACTTTTTACGCTGTTGTCATTAATCAATCCGTCGGTCCACAGTTTCGTATTTCCGTTCATATGAATCAGCAATTGTTCCATTTCTTCTTCGGTAAAATCTCGATGACAATAACAACCTTTTTTCTTTAAATTTAATATTCACCCTTTAATTTATACTGGAGAATATTAAATTTTTTAAACTATTTTGAAAAAGGCCCTTTCTTATATGTAGCTTTGTATAGATAATCCATAGGTTGAGGATCATCTGATAAGGTTTGATCATTTTCAAACATATCTTTTTCCTGCTCTGCTTCTAAAAACCATTTTTTTAGATTAGGTATGTTGTAGTAATTGTTTTTCTCAAATTCTTTTTTATATTTTTTTTCGATATCTTGATAATGTATGAACTTACCTAAAAACATTTGATTATAACCATATTCTTTGTTATACTTATATTGTTCTCCAAAGGCTAATAATGTGGCTATTAGTTTTGCTTTTTGCGAAAAATCAAGAGGAATATCTTTATCTTCATTAGACAAATAATTTATATATTCTGCTAAATACAATATATTAACTTCATTTCCTGATTGGGAAGAAGGTACTAATAATTCTTTTATTAGGTTTAATGTTGTATCATGAATTTTAATTTCACCATTACATTGTTTTGTCCATAAAAATTTCCCGAAATTTTCCAAGATTTTATCTGATGGATATTTCACATATTTAAAGCCTTGTTTTTTAAAAGCCCATTCTAGTAATCTTTTATCCTCTGTATAGCCGAAAACGGTTACTAAAGATTCCATAAAATATTCATCATGGGTAACCAGCCATGGAAAATGGCTTTTATCGTCATTAAATAAGTATTTGTTTCTAGAAATTAATAGTTGCTTATTAAAATTTCTTCTTTGTGATAAATCTTTTACTTCTTTCCATAACTTAATATTAACTTTATAGCCATCTCTAACAAAATCTTTAATTACTTTATCTTCCAATAATTTCATATTAGGATAATCTTTTTGATAATCAATTAACTCTGGAAGTAAAAATATTGGAAAAATAATTTGCTTATCAGGTATAACATATATTTGTTCGAATGGAAAATCAAAAATATCATGATTTAACTCAGTTTTACATTTACTCTTAAGGAGATTAATATGAAAATGTTTTTTTTGTTTAATGCCAAAAATATTTATAATTTTTTCATTAAATTTATCCTGATTGGTTTTATAGTTATTATTATCTAATATTTTTTTAATCAATATAGATTCTACATTAATATCTTCTTCTTCAAATATATAACCAGTAGAAATATCGGTAACCTCATTTTTTGCTGAGGCACCATATTCTAATTGTTTTTTTAATAATTTTTCTATTTTTTCGTTCAAAACATTTTCGTTATTTAAATTATCATTAATTTTTGTTATATGATTGTCATTGTTTATTTGTCCTTGACAAGAAACAAAAATTAATAATAAAATTATTACTAAATATTTCATACAAATTTTAATTTTAATGAGTATCATCATATGTTAGATCTTTTCCTGAGGCCTCTAACAATGGTAATTCCTTTTCTTCTTTTGAAATAATATAAGATTTTGGTTTAGTAATCCAAAATGTATTGCTAGTTTTACTGATTGCATTTACTGAAATGCTTCTTTTACCTGCACTTCCTCCCTGATTTCCACCTAAATATACGTACTTATTCTTATCCTTTGTTTGTCCTATTATAAAAGCCACATGTGAAAAATTAAAAACTATTACTGCTCCGACAAAAGCTTCACATGATTCACCTTCTTTCCAATTTTCTGATTTGAATTGATATGCACCTAGCCAATTTCCACTATGTATTTTGGAATATCCTGCTTCTTGAAAACACCAGTGTACAAAAGCAGCGCACCATAAAGTATAGTAAGGTTTATTTGGGCTACAATATTCTTTAATTCTTGATTGTATTATTGAATCTGGATTGAAATAATTTTTATATTTGTTATATTCTAAAATTGCAATATTTATCCACGGGGCTCTTTCTTTTATACTAAATTCTAGTTCTTTATCTCCTTTGCAAAGTTTATCAAACTCAAAAACCTCATTTTTGAGTATTTTAAATGCTTTTTCCCGAATGTTCCATCCTATAGGATTTGTTTCAAGTTTTTGTCCTTTTGGATATCCATTAAGTAACTTAGCTTGAAGCCAGTAATATTTTTCATCTTCTTCCACTAAACGAGATACTTCATTTAAAGGTTTACCTAATGCTTTTGAAAAATGCTCTGCACGGAATTTTATATATTCTTTTTGGGACGATGAAGACCAATTAGGTACAGTTTTTCCGCTTTCTTTATTAGTCCAAAACCACCCGGCACTATCTATAGCATAGTGAATTTGAGTACAAATTAAATCCGGTTGTTCTACTATTTTTTTATTTTCTACAAATTCCGCATATTTTTCATAAGGTCCGGGTTTATTATATTATCCGGTATCATCTTGTTTTCCTGTTAACTGATGGAAACCTCTTCCTTTATACTTAGATTTACTGGAATTATATCTGCACGATATATAAACTTTCACCTTCTAAGGCTCCTTTCAAATCTAAGCCCGATTCTTCGCGAGATTGTGCAAAAAAATGTGCTTTTCGAGCACAAGTGTCTATGTTAAAGTTGTCTTTATCTTAAATTTTATTTAAAAAATAATTATTTTCTTATCGGTCTTGCTTTATGCTTATAATCTAAAGGTTGTGGTGAATCAGGTATAGTCTGATCATCTAAAAATAGATTTTCTTCTTTTTTGACAGCTTCATACCACTCTTTAAATTTGGGTAAGCCATAATAGTTGTTCTTTTTAAATTCTTTATCATAAGTGCCATCATCCTTATAATGCCAAAAATGCCCCATAAACATTTGATTATAATCATAAAGTTTATCGTATTTATATTGCTCTCCCCAATACATCAAATGAGCTGCTATTTTGGCTTTTTGCGCATCACTTAATTCTTTGTTAGCATTTAGGTGTTCTAAATTTGTAAGATATTCAGCTACATACATAATATATAAATTTTCATTTGGGGTGGACATTTCTTTTAGAAGATCTAAGGTATTTTGATGAACTCGTATTTCTCCATTACAATCTTTAGTCCATAATAATTTTCCCAACTCCTCCAAATCATCGTCTTTAGCATAGGTATGAAAAAATGGAAGATGGGTGTTTTCAAGTGCCCACTTCAATAGTCTTTTATCTTCCGTATAACCAAATTCAGTTACCAGACTGCGCATAAAAAATTCATCTTGTGTAACCAGCCATGGAAACTGACTTTTATCGTCAGTAAATAAGTATTTGTTTCGGGAGATTAGTTCTTGCGGTAATTTTATTTTATACGAATTATCGGGATTAATTTGGATTAAATTTTTTAGATACGGTATAATTGTCACAAAATGATAGTCTTTACTAAAAAAATAGTTTCCTATTTCTATAAAAGATCCAAATTTAAGTCGTTCAGCTGTTAGTATTTCATTATCCAATTTATATGATAATCCATATAATATATAATTATAATTATTATCATTTAAATAATACCAGTTATAAGCACATTTATCACTATATTTCCTTTCATAATTAAATATTTTTTGCATCTTTAATTTGAAATCATGATCAGTTATATCTTTAAAACCATTATTAAGTAATCCTATATGTATAACTTTTAAGGCTAATTCTAAGTCTTTTTCAGTATATTCATACGGATCATCAAACTCCAATTCAGCTGTTTCTAGTCTTTTTTGTAATTCTATATGCTTTTTAATTTCTTCTATATTCAACATAGTATCCGATTTTTTTAAAGTTACGGTATCATCAATAGATTGAATTTCTTTTTTGTTTTTTTGTACGGTTTCGTTTTTCGGGGTTTCCTGACAAGAAATAGTTAAAATATTTCCCAGTAGAAATAGTATATTTATTATCTGTTTTTTCATAAGTTATAATTAATTTGTTTTTCCTGTTGATGGTTCTGCTATAATTCCAAATTTTATATTTAATGCGTTTGCACTTTCATATATATCATTATCCGTTAATTTATCTTGATCTTTTATCTCATAGTCTTTAGGAACATAAAATCCATATAATTTTTTTATTTTACTTTTGCTTGTATGCTCTCCATAAGCATCAAAACGTATTGTGTCATCTTGATTTCCACCCAATAAAATATATCTTCCATCTTTCGTTTTGCCCATTAAAAATCCCGTATGCCCATTAGAGCCATTGGAATGTTTGTATACAACCAAACAACCATAAATAGGTTCAGATATTTGCTTATAATTATTTTTTGTTGCATCTTTTGTAGGAGCTAAAGAGGCTGCTGATTTTGCATGGTTATATGGCTTATTTGTCTTAGGATTTATAGTCTGTCCTATTACCCAATTCATAAAAGCGGCACACCAAGGGCCCTTTTTCCCATCTGTAGGTTTAGTTTCAAGTCCACAGTATTGTAAATACTTTTTAGCATTTGAGTACATGGGCTCTTTATCTTCTTTACAACCTTTCATTTCTTTAGCTATACTTTCTGCAAGTTCCATCCACGGCGCCCTGCCTTTGGTGTTTATAAACTCCAACTCTTTCTCTCCTTTGCAAACAGCTTTGTCGTATTTAAACCATGTTTTTAACTTTCTAAGTCCTTCTTTACGTTTTTCCCAACCATGCGGATCGGGTTTATCTTTATGACCTGGCGAATATCCGTTAAGTATTTTAGACTGCAGCCAAAAGTATTTTTCTTCCTCTGAATTAATATTTTTAAAGATATTATTAGAGATTATTTTTGAATTTTATAATAAACTCTATATTTAAAAAATTGGTTATAACAGCATAAATGTCGTATAGACATAGAATTTTATTTTAATATATATAGTTCAATTTAAACTGTAATGTGTTTTTATTTTATATGATCATCTTCTTTTATACATTGTTTGTTGAATTAAACCTGTTATATTTAAATATATTTTTTATTTTATTGGTTCTGCAATACGCCTGTAATCATAAGGGTTTGGATCATCTTCCATTCCTTCTCCTCCATTAAAATAATCTTTTTCTTTCTTCGCTGCCTCATACCATTCTTTAAATTTAGGTAAACCGTAATAATTATTCTTTTTAAATTCTTTTTCGTAAGCCTCTCTTTCAAAATGATAGTAATAGAATCGGGTCATAAACATTTGATTAAAATCGTAATGTTTATCGTATTTATATTGCTCTCCCCAATACAATAAATAAGCAGCAATTTTTGCTTTTTGTTCTATTGTCAAATTTTCTTCTTTAATTGCTGAGGATGCCATATAATTTGATAAATACTCTGCTACATACATAATATATAAATCGTCATGTGGGGTAGATAATTCTTTCAGTAAATCCAAGGTATTTTGATGTACTCGTATTTCTCCATTACAATCCTTGGTCCATAATAGTTTTCCCAATTCTTTCAAATGTTTTGTTTCGGCAAACTTTGAAAATAGTGGTAAATCCGTATTTTCAATCACCCATTTCAATAGTTTTTTATCCTCAGTATAACCAAATTCAGTTACCAAACTGCGCATAAAAAATTCATCATACATAACCAGCCATGGAAACTGACTTTTATCGTCATTAAATAAGTATTTGTTTCGGGAAATTAATAATTGTTGATTAATATATCTTTTTTTTGATAAATTTTCCAAGTTTCCATCGTTCGATAGAAACCTTTTCATCATTAATTTTTTTTGTTAATGATATTGTATTTTCTATTTCAGCTATTTTAGAATATTCATTTTGATAGTTTACAATTTCTGGAACAAAATAAAACTTAGAAATAAAGTTACACTCTTTTATAATGTAAAAACCTTGAAATTCCCAATTTGGATATTTTATAAAAGTTTTATCACAAATATTATTTTGATTTATGTATATATATCTATTTTGTGTGGTGCTATCTAATTTTCTTCTAAATATAGTTTTAATTTTATTATTAAAATCTTTATTTGAAATAATTTTGTATCCATTTGAATCTAATATTTTTTTTCCAAAATGTACACTTACATCTAATTCCTCATTTGAAAATTCTTCTTTAGGAAGTTCTACTCCCGCACTTATTATATATTGATTTGCTCCATTTTCTAATTGTTTTTTTAAAACAATTTCTATAATATTATTCATATTATTAGGTATTTTCGACATGATATTTTGTTTTTCCTTTTCTTGACATCCAAAAAATAAAGGTAATAACAGAGTTATAAATTTAATTTTTTTCATTTTATTTTTATCTTGAACTATTTCCAGAATTTTCTATATTTACATCATATTTAGGCAATTTTTTCTCATCATCTGAGATTATATATTTTTTAGGTTTCATGATTGCATAAATACTAGAATCTTTTTTACTCACAGAACCTAAACATATTTTTTGATGATTTTGTCTCTTATCTCCTTGATTCCCTCCTAAATATACATATTTAGATCCATCATTATTTTCTCCTACTATAAACGCAACATGAGAATAATTAAAAACTATTACTGCACCAATGAATGGTTCAGATATTTCTCCTTGTAACCATCCTTTAACTCCTCTTAACTTAGCCTTTGGACTATTTAATTCCGTATAAGCAAAAGCATATGTACATCCTTCTGGAATTATATTCAAGTACTCTGTTTGTTTAAAGCACCATGTAACAAATGCTGCGCACCAAGGATCATTATAATTCAACTTTGAATTAGATTCTTTAAAATATATACTAATTTTTTCTTTTAATGGACTTTGTTTTTCTATAAGTCCTTTATATTTATTATATTCTTCCCATGCAATATTTATCCATGGCGCCCTATTTCCTGTATCTAGTTTCAACTCTTTCTCTCCTCTACAAACAGCCTTGTCGTATTTAAACCATGCTTTTAACTTTCTAAGCCCTTCTTTGCGCTTATCCCAACCATGCGGATCGGGTTTATCTTTATGTGTGAGCGGATACCCATTTAATATTTTAGATTGAAACCAAAAGTATTTTTCTTCCTCTATAGTTTCTTCATAGGCTAATGCAATATCATTTAATGATTTTCCCACTCCTTTTGGAAATGTATCTCGTTTCCATTTAGCGTACGCATTTTTTTCTTTATCACCATAATCTCTTATATATGAAAGTGCCTTTTTTTCAATACTCCATTCCCAACCGGCACTGTCTATGGCATAATGTAGATCTTTGGATATCAAATCAGGATTGGTGATAAATATTCCTTCCTTTCCTTTTTCCAGATATCCATTGTCTGCTAAATATTTTCCATAGTCTTCATAAGGCCCGGGATCATCGTAAGCAGTTTTATCCTTATTTAAATTACCGGTAAGTTGAATCAATCCTCTCCCTTTATAAAAGGAAGTACCGGATTTATATTTACTCGGTTTTTCTTGCGATAATTTAAAAAATCCCGTCTCTGCATTTACTTGAGCCCAAAAAGTTATCTTTTTGAATACCAATATTTATATTATATCTGAGCCTTTACGTGTACCTTACTTGAATTATTCAGGAGTCTCCTTATCACTAAATTGTTCCGCATAATCTACCATTTCTTCTAAATGGGGTAAATTATAGTAGTTGTTTTCTATAAAGGTGTTTTTTAAATCATACCAAGGCTCCAAATCTTCTAATGAGGCATGATATGCACCTAAGATATTTCCCCTTCCCCACCTTACAGTTCTTGATAAATGATATTTCCTAAATAGAGGATCACAGGTATTGGCTAAATACCCTATTTTTTTATAACTATATCCTTTTTGCGCTTTTGTTAAATCACTTTTATCTAATTCTCTTAATAGATATAATGTGCTGTCAATTAATTCTATCGCATAGGTGCCTTCATTTTCATTAGTTATATGTTCTATCGTTTTTAATATTCCTTCTCTGATATATAATTTATCATCCGTTTTAAAATTATCTACAAAAATTAAACTTCTAACCTCTTGCCCAAACTCATAACTTCTTGGATTACATCGATTATACAAACTATCTAAAACACTTTTATTAATTTTATCTTCCTTATCATAATTGAAATTTAATAATAAGTCATGAGCCATTTCTTTTTCCCTTGAAAGTAAATATATCAAACCGGCTTTATCTCCATACATTAAATATTTATTTAAACTTACTATCGATAAATTTTGTTTAACCGAATACTCCTTTTTATCGATATTATTTATTTTTATTAAATCCTCCAAAAAAACCATCGGGGTTATTATTTTTCTTTCTTTATCTATAAATAAATTCCATCCATCCCAGGCAAAAGTATATTTATATTTATCAAAAGTCATGGTTTTACTGACATTACCTTTGATTTCCTCATCCGTATAAGCTATTCCCCTTAGATTGGCAAAACGAAGTGGATATAAGGTAACTATCGTTTCTTTACTTTTATCCAAGTCTACTCCAAAAAGATATTTTACACGTTCTCTGAATTCGGCATATTCCGGAAATTTATATCCGCTGTTAAACAGCGTTTTTTCAATTAAGGGTTGTTGCAAGTCTAAATCTTCCCGGGTGGCAACATATTCGTTTTCCGGAGTATGATCTGCTACAAAAACCCGTTTTTGTAATTCAATATGCTCGGCTATTTTTTTTAAATCTATATCATTATTCATAACGGGCTTATTTTCTGTCGGTTTTTCAATAGGTTTTGTTGTTGTTTCTTTATTTTCATTATTAAGTTGTATTGCCGATTTATTTTCTTGGCCTTGACAAGAAAATAAAACCAATACTTGTATACATGAGACCAATATCTTTCTCATAATTCTTTATTTTTTTATTATTTTTTATTTATTTCAAAGGTGTACCCTTGATCTTTCCACCGTATTTTTTTATCTGTCTTACTAAAGTGAACTTTGGGGGTATAAAAACGGCAGGGTGTAAAGCTTTGCCTATTTTTAGTTAGAGCGTGATTGAGCAAATGTTTTGATTTTCTTAACCATTTGAGTTTAATAACTCCTCCCATAATTAATTTCGAACTCATTCCATAAGGAGTTTCAGAAGAACTGATTGCTTCAATGGTGGTGACTATTTCCAGGGTTTCTTCAACTTCTTTTCCTTCTTCATTTTTCCTTTTTATCTTTTTTTCTTCATAATCGATAATTACCCCGGTATGGCCCATTCCTCCGCTTTTATTTTTCCATATAAATATATCTCCCTTTTGAGGTTTGTAATTTATATCATCATGTTTCAGTAAATATTCCGAATAGGTTTCACCAAAGTCATGCAGTATCCTTGTATTTCCTGCCATTACCTTTTTACTCCATTCTATTTTTTGTAAATATCGGCACACTAATTCCGAACAATCCATCGTATTTTCTCCCGATTCTTCTACTCGGTTTTGATCGTTGGCATATCTTACTTTATACGATTTTCCTGCTTTTGCTTCTTCCTGGCTTATGGCTTTGGTTAATAACCAGTCTATTCCTTGTTGTATCTTTAAATCGCTATCAATATAGTCTAACGGCTTGTCTACCTTTTCACATTCTGCTACCTTAAATAGGACCTTGGTTGAGTTTTCAACGGCTACGGATAATTTCTCTTCTTTTCCTCCTCTGTACCATACTTTTCTTTTAGGACGTGACTTCGTGTTTTTATTTAGTATATCAACAATCATTTCCACAACCCTATCATCGGAGTATTGACCGGTCTTATCTGCTTCCAAATACATTTTATCTTTATACCAGTCGGCCATTCCGGTTAGGGCTGCTTGATACGGGGTATAGCCTTTTTCATTAATTGCGGAGGTAAATACATTAAAACCACTGTCGGGAGCAAGTTGATCTATTTGCTCTTGAATTTTACCGTAATTTTCTCTTCCGGTTATCTGAAGCAATCCCCTTCCTTTAAATCTCCAACCGTCTTCTCCTCCTTTATTTCCTAATACCTTACGATTGCCGTATGCTATTTCTGCTATTTTTCTTTGATTGGCCGGGTGATGAGCCGTCCTTCCATATTGATAGGCTAATTCATTAGGAGGGCTTTTTTCTTTCAAGGCCGGATTGGCCCGAAAAGCTTTAAAATGTTTGGGTAAATCTTCCGCAGCATAATTTAAACTTTCTCCTTCTAGGGCTGCTTTCAAATCTAAGCCTGATTCTTCTCGAGATTGTGCAAAAAAATGTGCTTTTCGAGCACAAGTGTCTAAGTTAAAGTTGTCTTTATTTTAAAGTTTATTTAAAAAGGGATTATTATTTTATTGGTCTTGCTTTAAATTCATAATCTAATGGTTGTGGTTCATCATTTAAATAATCTTCATAACCTTCAAATATATTTTCTTCTTTTTTTGCTGCTTCATACCACTCTTTAAATTTAGGTAAACCATAATAATTATTCTTTTTAAATTCCTTTTCATAATTGCCATTATCAATAATATGCCAGAAATGCCCCATAAACATTTGATTATAATCGTAATGTTTATCGTATTTATATTGCTCTCCCCAATACAACAAATGAGCAGCTATTTTTGCTTTTTGTTCTATTGTCAATTTTTCTTCTTTAATTGCAGAGGATACCAAATAATTTGATAAATACTCTGCTACATACATGATATATAAATTTTTATCCGGTGTTGACATTTCTTTTAGAAGATCTAAGGTATTTTGATGAACTCGTATTTCTCCATTACAATCTTTAGTCCATAATAATTTTCCCAACTCCTCCAAATCATCGTCTTTAGCATAAGTATAAAAAAATGGAAGATGGGTGTTTTCAATCACCCATTTCAATAGTTTTTTATCTTCCGTATAACCAAAGTCTGTTACTAAACTGCGCATAAAAAATTCATCTTGCGTAATCAGCCATGGGAACTGGCTTTTATCGTCAGTAAATAAGTATTTGTTTCGTGATATTATTTCTTGTGGTAATTTTATTTTATACGAATTATCGGGATTAATTTGGATTAAATCTTTTAGATACGGTATAATTGTCACAAAATGATAATCTTTACTAAAAAAATAGTTTCCCACATCAATAAAAGGGCTAAATTTTATATTGTCAGCTTTTATTACTTCTCCATCTAACACTGTTGAGAATCCATATAATATATAATTATAATTATTATCGTTTAAATAATACCAGTTATAAGCACATTTATCACTATATTTCCTTTCATAATTAAATATTTTTTGCATCTTTAATTTGAAATCATGATCAGTTATATCTTTAAAACCATTGTTCAGTAATCCTATATGTATAACTTTTAAGGCTAATTCTAAGTCTTTTTCGGTATATTCATACGGATCATCAAACTCTAATTCATCCGATTCTATTCTTTTTTGTAATTCTATATGCTTTTTAATTTCTTCTATATTCAACATAGTATCCGATTTTTTTAAAGTAAGGGTATCAATAGATTGAATTTCTTTTTTGTTTTTTTGTACGGTTTCGTTTTTTGGGGTTTCCTGACAAGAAATAGTTAAAATATTTCCCAGTAGAAATAATATATTTATTATCTGTTTTTTCATAAGTTATAATTAATTTGTTTTTCCTGTTGATGGTTCTGCTATAATTCCAAATTTTATATTTAATATTTTTGCACTTTCATATATGTCATTATCCGTTAATTTGTCTTGATCTTTAATTTCATAGTCTTTTGGAACATAAAATCCATGAATTTTTTTAACATTTCCTATCATCTCTCCATAGGAATCGAATCGTATTGTATCATCTTGATTCCCTCCTAATAAAATATATCTTCCACTTTTTGTCTTACCATAAAGAAAACCAGTATGCCCTTTCCATTCTTTTATATGTTTGTAAACTACTAAACAACCATAAATGGGTTCTGATATTTGTTTATATTTATCTTTTGTTAAATTATGTGTTGGGGCTAATGATGATGCTGATTTTGCATGGTTATATGGCATATTTGTCTTAGGATTTATAGTCTGTCCTATTACCCAATTCATAAAAGCGGCACACCAAGGACCATTTTCCCCATCTGTGGGTTTAGTCTTAAGTCCACAATATTGTAAATACTTTTTAGCATTTGAGTACATGGGCTCTTTACCTTCTTTACAACCTTTCATTTCTTTAGCTATACTTTCTGCAAGTTCCATCCACGGCGCTCTCCCTTTGGTGTTTATAAACTCCAACTCTTTCTCCCCTCTACAAACAGCCTTGTCGTACTTAAACCATGTTTTTAACTTTCTAAGTCCTTCTTTGCGCTTTTCCCAACCATGCGGATCGGGTTTATCTTTATGATCGGGCGAGTAACCGTTAAGTATTTTAGACTGCAGCCAAAAATAATTTTCTTCCTCTCCGCTTTCTTCCATAACCAAAGCCAATCGGTTTAAACTTTGATCTAATCCTTTACTAAAACGCTCCCGTTTCCATGCCTTAACTTCTCTTATTTTAGCCGAATCATAGTCTTTATCTCCCCATTTTGAAACCCTTTTAAAAACCTCCCATTCCCAACCGGCACTGTCTATGGCATAATGTAGATCTTTGGATATCAAATCAGGATTGGTGATAAATATTCCTTCCTCTTCTTTTTTCAGATAACCATTGTCTGCTAAATATTTTCCATACTTTTCATAAGGACCGGGATCATCGTAAACAGTTTTATCCTTATTTAAATTGCCTGTAAGTTGAATCAATCCTCTCCCTTTATAAAAGGAAGTACTGGATTTATATTTACTCGGTTTTTCTTGCGATAATTTAAAAAATCCCGTTTCCGCATTTACTTGAGCCAAAAAAGTAATTTTTTGTATGCAAGAATTAATACCATATCTGCGAAACATTTGATTTAATTCCCTAGTTAAACTTTTTACGCTGTTGTCATTAATCAATCCGTCGGTCCACAGTTTCGTATTCCCGTTCATATGGATCAGCAATTGTTCCATTTCTTCTTCGGTAAAATCTCGATGACAATAACAATTACGTTTTTTCATCAAATTCTTCCCCCTGGCCACGGTAACCAAAGAAACCGAAGATAAATCTTCAAGATTTCCCAGATCAGAAACATAGAGCGGATTAAAAAAACGGAAAAAAACAGATTCCACCTTTTTTAATTGTTCCGCGGTAGGAGTTTGCCCTTCCTCCAAAGTGGGCATGGCAATGCCCACCTGCGAATACTCCTCATTAAAAACCTTTTCATACGAATCCCTGTTTACCGTCTTCAGCTGAGATTCCAATTCCACCCAAACCGTTGCATCGTTTGCATCCTTTTCCTCCTTAAAAACAGCGATATAGAACACCTGAGGGCTCGGAACGTTCGAGTCCCTCTCCGGGGTAAAATCCAGCGACAGTAAGCCGTCGGTCCCCACCACCTCAGCCTCATACCTTTTTGCCTGTGTTGCCACCATAAAGGACTTTTGCTTTTCGTTATAAGAATCCGCCCAATCATCCGCCCCCAATTTTTTATACACAACCACCGTTAGTTTTTCCTTAGCCATACCCACGGTATGTACCCAAACCGTATGTTTTATGCCGTACTCAGTAGTCTTTATCTGAACATCATCCGCTGCCTCATTAGAAAAACACATAGAAGTAATGCGCGCAGGAGCAGGGACTTTCAAATATTCTCTGCGATCCAATATCAAATATAACGTTTTCCCGTCTATATGCACCGTTTCCACTTCTTGACCGTCTGCCCGGTGGATCAAGGATATGCGAGAAAGATCCAACGGTTCTTTTGAGGTAAATTCCACCGTAAAAAAAAGTTGGGTCTGTACTTTAGGGTCGGGATTGATGGTTTGTATCTTTTCTTTACTTTCCCGGTCCACAATAAAGGAAAGTTGACAACTTCCTTTTTTATCCAAGACGGCATCCAGTTCTTTTATCAAACATTCTTGTCGGCGGAAGGTTTCCAACGGTTCAAAGTTGGGATGTTCTGCCCAAATCGTTACTTTGATTCCAACGCTCTCCAACCCTTTCAAACTAAGGTAGAAATAATTTTCTTCCTCCCAGCCCGTCTCGGTCCTTCTGGTTCCGTTTTTGTAACACCACAGGGCTCTTTCCAGAAAAACCTCTTCCGCTTGTACGGTTTTTTTTACCGAACGGCGACTTACTTCCTCTCCCTTCAGTTGGGCCGAAAAAGTAACTTTATCTTTCCTGTCCATTCGTAAAAACGCTTGTTGACAGTCGGAGGACAGACTCCATTCCAACTCGACAGAATGCGGATAGGTCCATTGCGGCGTTTCTCCCGCTTGCAGAGACATCAAGGGTTGGATCTTATAGACAGCTTCTGCTCCCACGGGTATTTTTTCAGGACCGCTGATGCTTTCCAAACGGTTCTTGCCTACTTCAATCCATGCCGTATCCGGGCCCTTTCCCAAAACAGCTGTCGAGTCTTTATCTTCCCCGAAGGCTTGGAATTTATAAATCCCGTAAAGGTCGGTTACAGGCTGCCCTTGTTTTTTGAATTCTTCGACAAGCGCTGCAACACTGATCTTTAACTCTTCTTTAAGTCCTAACCGCATGACTTTTCCCCCGTCTTTTTGAACAATCCAAAAAGCCCGATTCCCTAATCCGATCATTCCTTCGTAATTATACTTGATTTTCGAGACTTTCAGATGAAAAATGCCGTCTTTTCGTATCTTGTCGCTTCCCAGGTTTTTTATATTTTCTGCCGATCGGTTTTTTATTTTTACGGTCAACATGCGCCGATTAGGCAACATTCCCATCGGAACATAATTATGGTCTTCCAACTCTATAACATAAGAGCCGCTGTTGCGAAAAGAAGCCATCAGACTTCCCGAGAGAATCTGCGCTCCCAAAGGACTGTTTTTATGATCGGCAGAAAATCCCGGAGCATTGGTATATAAGATCGTCCCGTTCAAATCTTTGATGCGCCATCGCATGCCTTGCAACATAAAAAACTTGGTTTTTTCCGAATCGGGAAAGGTATAGCGAGGGGTAAAATAGGCGGGGGTATTTTTGGGAAGTTCCACGATTTTCTCTTTGGAAACCTGCTTTGCGTTGACAACAATTTCCTCGAGTTTGTTTGCTTTGCGATGGATGATTATTTTGGTAGAATCGCCGATGGGAACCTTTCCGTATCCGAAGATGGTGGTCTTGCCTTCAGGTAACTCTTCCAGATTTACTTGGTGTGTGCTTCCGTATTCCAGATAGGTTTTTATTCGGTCTTTTTGAGTATCTCCTTTGTAGTAGGCCCAATTGACCAGGCTGGCATCGTCTTTTTCCCTTACTGTGGCCTGAAGGGTGATTGTTTTAACCGCTCCGCCTATTTCAAAGCACACTTCTCGATGGGAGGGGATTGTTTGCTTGGGAACGCTTGAAGAAACCAAATCTATTTTGCTTACCGAAGGAATGGTATTTCCTAATGAAGCCGCAACCTTAGGACTTATCATAAAAATATCATACGATTCCCTGAGGTGTTTTTTAAAAATTTTAGCCGAGAGTTTGACCTTTTGGCCGTGGTTTTTTATGGTGATTTTCCCCTTATACTTACACTCCCCGTAGGAAGCTTCCGTCAGTGGTTTTTGTTTGCCGAATTCGGCGTTTTGATAATAATCTTTCCATGAAATTTGCGGAGTGCAGGCCGGCTGGGGGCTGCTTCGGTTACACAATCCAAAATTCATGTGGTCTTGGTCATCTTCCAGCCAAGTGGCTATTTTCTTTTGGTTGGCCAGGTACTTGTCATCGTCCTTATGCTTTACTTTTAAAATACATTCGGGAATGCTTCCTCGGTTGCAGCTTACGCAAGCTCCTTCTACTACTAAGGCTAAATGATCGGGTTTTTTATCGGGCATGGAGTTAGTTTTTTTTAAGGTTGAGTTAGTGGGAGTAAAGCAATTAAAAATTCCCTTTACTTTTTTATTTTTTAAGCTTTACAAGCGGAAAAATTCCATAAGAATTAGATTCCGATTTACACTAAATAAACTATACACGAAACAACAAAACGTTATATTCATAAGTTAGGCTTTGTGAAAATTATTCGGCTAAGATAAAGATTTTTTTATCAGAATTTATAACTTTTACGGTTATTTTTAGTTTAACTTGTTGATCATCAAAAAGATGCTGTTGGGTTGTCTGAACAAAGTTATGGATTGGTTCGGTTCTTATTTTGAAAATAAGTATGGGATATCTGTTTGTAGTTTATTGAATTACGGGGATTGGAGTGTTGTTATTGTTATGGGTAACCGCCTTAAAAATTAATCTTTGAATCTGTATGGATTTTTTTTCTAAAAAAACTTTATATTATTCAATCCTTGTAAAATATTTTAATTACACTCCTACTATTTAGTAAAAAATCGAAAAAATTACGGATCGCAATACAAATAATAAGGCATATACCCGAAAAAGCCGTAAATTCGAAAATCGAATTCAAAATAAATTAATAGATATCCGCAGTATGCTTGATAATAAGAATCCATATAAAACTTCAATTTCAGAATATGGTGAATTTGGACTGATCGAACATCTTACTCAAAATTTCAAACCCAAACATCCCTCTACTCTACAAGGAGTTGGAGACGATGCCGCCGTGTTGGATCCAAAAGATAAAAAGGTGTTAGTTTCTACCGATATGCTATTGGAAAATATTCATTTCAATTTGGCTTATACCCCTTTAAAACATCTAGGTTATAAGTCAGTAGTTATCGGACTCAGCGATTTGGTTGCCATGAACGCCGTTCCGGAACAAATACTGATTTCCATAGCCGTATCCAATCGTTTTCCGGTAGAAGCATTAGAAGAAATATATACCGGCATCCACCTGGCGTGTAAGCACTATTCTATAGATTTAGTCGGAGGAGATACCACTTCATCCAACCTGGGATTGGTAATAAATATTTCTACCGTGGGATATGCTCATAAAGACGAGATTGTCTACCGAAAAGGAGCAAAACCCAATGACCTTTTGGTTGTCAGCGGTGATTTGGGCGGTGCTTACTTCGGATTACAAGTATTGGAACGTGAAAATTCTGTTTTTAAAGTTAACCCAAACCTTCAACCGGATTTATCGGGGTATACTTATATTTTGGAAAGGCAATTAAAACCTGAAGCACGTACGGAAATTAAAGCCTTACTTAAAGAAATGGACGTACATCCTACTTCTATGATTGATATTTCCGACGGGTTGGCATCTGAAATCATTCATCTTTCCCAACAAAGTAACGTTGGCTTCTCCATTTATGAAGAAAAAATCCCGATGGACAGCCAGGTAATTACTACAGCGGAAGAATTCGGTATTAATCCCGTAACAGGGGTACTAAACGGGGGAGAAGATTATGAAATTTTATTTACCATCCCTATTGAAGATCATGATAAGATCAAACATAATCCTAACTTCACCATTATCGGTCATGCTACCGAAACGGTTGAAAATGTTTTGATAACTAAAGGAAATACACAGCGCATTCCGTTGAATGCTCAAGGCTGGGATGCTCATTTTTCCAAGAAAAACTAAGAGTATAAAACGATAATTTGTACGCAAAAATTTGCAGCAATAGTAAAACAAGTAGTATATTTGCAAACTTAACTAATAACGGGACGGGATCCCAAAATAAAAAATTATGGCAGTAAAAATTAGATTACAAAGACACGGTAAAAAAGGAAAACCGGTTTTTCACATTGTTGTAGCAGATTCTAGAGCTAAAAGAGATGGTAAAAACATCGAAAAATTAGGAATTTACGTTCCTACGACCAACCCTGCAACCATTGAATTAAATGTTGACAGAGCAGTGAGCTGGTTAGAAAAAGGAGCTCAACCATCAGATACAGCAAAATCTATCCTTTCTTACAAAGGTGCTTTATTAAAAAAGCATTTGAACGGAGGGGTTAAAAAAGGAGCTTTTTCGGCTGAAGAAGCAGAGAAAAAATTCCAAGCTTGGTTGGAAGACAAAGAAAAAGCTATTCAAGCGAAAAAAGACAAATTGGCTTCTTCTAAGCAACAAGCGAAAAAAGAAAAGCTTGAAGCTGAAAGAAAAGTAAATGAAAGCCGTATCGCTGCTCAACAAAAAGCAGAAGATGCAAAAGCTAACGATGCAGAGGAAGTAGTAGAAGCAATCATCGCAGAAGATGAAGCAGCTACTGATGCTCAGGCTGAAACTAATGAAGAACCTAAAGCCTAATTAGATTCATGCAATTGGAAGATTGTTACTACCTAGGCACAATCACTAAAACTCATGGTCTGAAAGGTCATCTGATTGTTAAACTAGACACAGATGAACCGGAGGTTTACAATAATTTGGAATCGGTATTTATTAATATCAATGAAATGCCGGTTCCTTTTTTTCTAAATGAATGTCAACTCTATAATAAAGATTCATTACGTGTAAAATTTGAAGATACTTCTATCAATTCACAAGACTTAATAGGGACGCAGCTGTACCTTCCTTTAAATACATTACCTAAATTAAAAGGAAAACAATTTTATTATCATGAAGTTATACACTTTTCTTTAGTAGACGAAAACCTACAAAAGATTGGAGAAATTACTGAAATAAACGATAACAGCGCACAAGCTCTTTTTATTATAAAACTATCTAAAAATGATAAATTTATTTACATTCCTATTATTAATGATTGGATTATTGAAGTAAACAGAAATGATCATTACATTTCAATGACTTTACCTGAAGGAATTTTGGATTTATAATTCATTGGAAATTTATTTTTGAAAATACCATTTCTAAGTAGTTTCAAAAATGAGAATTTAATTTGATTTATTTAAAAGTTAGTATATTTAGTCACTAATACTCATAAAATGGAATATTTAGATTTTGAATTGCCTATAAAAGAATTAGAAGACCAGCTTAAAAAATGGATCGAGCTTGGTAAAGAAAGCGGAGTAGATATAAATTCTACTTGCAAAGAAATCGAAAAGAAAATCGAACAAACCAAACATCAAATATACGATAACCTTACCCCTTGGCAAACCGTTCAATTATCCAGACATCCCTCTCGTCCTTATTCGTTAGACTATTGCAGTGCCATCACTGATAATACGTTTATTGAATTACACGGAGACCGCAACTATGGCGATGACAAAGCCATGATTGGAGGATTGGGAAGAATTGACGGTAAAACTTTTATGATTATCGGTCAACAAAAAGGTAAAAATACCAAAGAAAGACAATACCGTCGTTTTGGTATGCCCAATCCAGACGGTTACCGAAAAGCGTTACGTTTGATGAGGGTTGCTGAAAAATTTAACATCCCTATTCTAACCTTAATAGACACTCCGGGAGCCTATCCGGGACTTGATGCCGAAGAAAGAGGACAAGGAGAAGCCATCGCGTATAATATCGCTCAGATGTGCCAAATTAAAGTTCCGATTATTTGCGTAGTTATTGGTGAAGGTGCCAGTGGCGGTGCGTTGGGAATAGGTGTAGGAAATAAGGTTTACATGATGGAAAATACTTGGTATTCCGTAATTTCTCCGGAAAGTTGTTCCTCAATCTTATTCAGAAGCTGGGAATACAAAGAAGTTGCTGCCGAAAATCTTCGTTTAACTCCTAAAAATTCTTTGGAATTAGGCATTATTGACGGAATAATTAAGGAGCCGCTTGGCGGCGCTCATTACAACCCGGAAGGAGCCTTTATGTCTTTAAAAAATCAAGTTTTAGAGGCCTATAATGAGCTTTCTAAAATGTCTCCTGATGAGTTGGTGGAACACAGACAAAATAAATTTATAAATATGGGTGTATATAGCGAATAGTTATCTACTTACATTTACCATATTAAATATAATATAAGCCCCTGTTTTTTATAAAGGGGCTTTTTCTTTTTTATTTTTCATTTCAATACTTTCAATTGAAGTTGAAAAGTCCTATTCAATATCTTTATACCCCTTTAATATAATAAAAGGGTTTTTAAATTATTGAACTTATATTTACCTATAATTCTTATTAAAATTCTATATTTAAGCATGGAATTAGACCAAGCAATATCAATCATTCGGGATTATATAAAAAATAAACATTCTTCGGATAAAAGTGGACATGATTATTGGCATATTGAGCGAGTAGTAACCAACGCCCAAAATATTCTCCTTCACGAAAAGGCTGATCGTTCTAAAGTTTTATTGGCAGCCTGGCTTCACGATGTCGGAGATTATAAACTCCATAATGGAACGGACCGTACTGAAGAACTCGTATTTCCATTACTGTCTTCTTTATCATATCCGAAAAGTTTCATTGAAGATATCATTAAAATTATTAACGAAGTTTCGTATAAGGGTGGACATAATCCTCCTCCTACTTCACTTGAAGCAAAAATTGTTCAAGATGCCGATCGATTGGATGCAATAGGTGCTGTAGGAATAGCCCGAGCATCTGCTTATGGTGGCACCAAAGGTCGAGAATTGTTTGATCCGAACGAAAAACCGACCGAATATACGGAAAGTGCTTCTTATCAAAAAAGTACCTCATGTACGATCAATCATTTTTATGAAAAGCTATTGAAGCTGAAAGACTTGATGAATACCGATATTGCTAAAGAAATGGCTGAAGAAAGGCATTTATTTATGCTGAAATTTTTGGAAGAATTTTATAAAGAAATCGGATATCCTAGATAACGAAACCGAATTAATAAATACTACTGAAAAACCACCGGGCACGAAGATCGTTACTTTGCCATATAATCGGCAAATCGAATTAATATTTAGTTTATGTTTAGTTTAAATTAGTTTAAACAATCAGGACTGCCACAGTGGTTAATTCAGTATATATATTTTTAGACTCTAAGATCGGAATTTATTCCTAGTAGATGTTCATATTTTAGTAAAATAGGATTTACTTCCTGATCTAAAAACTCTTCTGTTTGTTCCGGAGCAAAGCCAATGAAATTGGATGGATTAATCAATTTCATCAATTTTTCTTTGTCAATATTTATTTTTTCATCCATGATAATTCGCTCGATTAAATCATTAGGCTTTCCTTCCATTTTTACTTTTTTGGCTGCTTCCATAGAATGTTGACGAATGATTTCATGAAGTTCCTGCCGGTCTCCTCCGTTTTTAACTCCTTCCATAATGATGTATTCGGTTGCCATAAAGGGCAGTTCTTCATTAATATGCTTTTCAATCATTTTAGGATATACGACCAATCCGTCCAAAATATTATTCCAGATTAATAAGATAGCATCTACGGCTAAAAATGCCTGAGGTATGCTCAACCTTTTATTTGCGGAATCGTCTAATGTTCTTTCAAACCATTGAGTGGATGCAACCATTGCAGGAGATGTTGCTAAAGAGATTATAAATTTAGCTAATGAAGCAATTCTTTCAGATCGCATCGGATTACGCTTATAAGCCATGGCGCTGGAACCTATCTGATTCTTTTCAAACGGTTCTTCTATTTCTTTTAAGCTTTGCAACAAGCGCAAATCATTCGTAAACTTATGTGCAGATTGTGCAATATTGGAAAGTACTTCTAGTGCCTGAGCATCTATCTTTCGGTCATAAGTTTGACCACTTACTTTAAAAACTTTTTTAAAGCCGAAACGTTCTGATAATTTCCGGTCCAATTCCTTGACTTTTGAAAAGTCCCCGTCAAACAATTCTTTAAAACTGGCAGCCGTTCCGGTAGTACCTTTAACTCCTCTGAAGCGCAACGTTTCCAAACGATATTCTAAATCTTCCAAATCTAATAAAACCGATTGCAGCCAAAGAGTAGCTCGTTTACCAATCGTTGTTAATTGTGCCGGTTGAAAATGAGTAAACCCTAAGGTAGGATGGTCTTTATACTTGAGTGCAAACGAATGCAATCCTTTAATAACATTAATCAATTTTTTCTTCACCAGTTCGAAACCGTCACGTATTTGGATAAGATCCGTATTATCCCCTACAAAGGCAGAAGTTGCCCCTAAATGAATAATGGGACGTGCAGCCGGTGCTGCATCTCCATATGCATGTACATGGGCCATAACATCATGACGAAATTTTTTTTCGTATTCGTCTGCTTTCTTAAAATCTATTTTCGATACTTGCTCTCTAAGCTCTTTTATTTGCTCATCCGAAATATCTAAACCAAGCTCTTTTTGTATTTCTGCCAGGGCTAACCATAATTTTCTCCAAGTAGTAAATTTTTTTTCAGGAGAAAAATTGTACAACATTTCATCACTGCAATAGCGGCTTTCCAACGGATTTTGATACGTATTCATTTTATCTTCTTGGTTATATGGATTAAATCAGCTCAAAAATAAGGATTTAATTAAGATGCTCCTTTAAAAATTTTAAATTATGAAAGTTTACTAACTCACTTTGCTTTTTGTAATTATTAAAAATATCTTTTTTTGGAAAGATTCTATTGTTAAAAAATGAAAAGGTGAATTACTTAAAATTCACCTTTTCCAGCTAAGTGAATTAGTATTTAAATGATACTAATTTTACTTAACAATAAACAGCTAAAACAAATATGAGTGTAAATTTACTCCTGATTCATGCCGAAAAAAGTTAAGGTAATTTTAGTTCCTTTATTTTCTTCGGATTCTATGGTATATTCTATATGGTTTTTTTCTAAAATACGAAGGGCAATGGAAAGCCCTATCCCCGATCCAGATACTTTTTCAGCATTTGGGGCTCGATAAAACGGACGACTTATTTCGCTTAATTGCATTTTGGGAATTCCAATCCCATGATCTTGTATCAAAAGATGTAATTTTCCTTCACGTTCATACAGTTGAATACGTACTAATTTTCTTTGTGAGAATTTAACCGCATTTTCAATCAGATTGAATAAGGCTATAAATAATTGTGTTTTATCTATATTAATGTAAAGCAACTCTATATTTTCCGAAGTAACATCTAAAGTATAATCTATGATCTCACTGCAATCGGAATATTTATCTGAAACCCGTTTAATAATTTCAAATATGAGTTCGTCAATACGTATTTGTTCTGAAATGTCTGTATTTTTTCGCAAATCGGAAACAATGAGTAAAATATCTAATATTTCTTGAAGCCGGTCTATTTCCTCCATCAATGTTTGGGATAAGGCTTGATATTCTTCGGGTGAACGGTTTTTCATGGAAAATACCTCCAAATTTCCTTGAATTGCCGCCAAAGGTGTTTTGAATTCGTGTGAAACATAGCTCACAAAATTTTGTTGTATTTTAATTGAATCGGAAATTTTTTTAAGCAATTCATTAAAGGTTTCAGTTAGATCGTACAATTCGTCTTTAACTGTATTTCGGCTCGTCTTCAATTCCATGGAATCGCCCGGAGTCATTTGTTTTACTTGGTTAATGGCTTCTCTTATGGGACGATAGGCTATATTGGCTATCCAACGGTTTAGCAATATGGTAGCCAATAACCCGACAATAAAGGCGGATACTAATATTCCTATAAGGGGATTGATGTATTGATACACATCGTGTTTATTTTCCTTAGCAATGATTACGAAATTGCCTTCGTTGTCATTATAATACATTCCATAACATAAAAAGTTATCGGTGGTAAAGGACAATTTCTTTTGATAGCGTATTTCATTAATTACCGATTCGGGAACATCTTGTATATTTCCATATTTTAATTGATTCAGATCGTCGTAAATTTCAAAGTAGGGATTGTTTATTTTTTCGTATTGCTTTTTTATTTTTTGAAATTCTTTTGCGCTTATTTCATCTTCTTCAAAAAAGTAATAGCCGATAATTTGAGCAGTCTTTTGTAAATTCCTGTAAACGGAGTTTTCAATGCTCCTTTTGTAGAAGCTGAATATCAGAAGCGCTACGGCTATAAAGACAATTCCCCAAAAACCGGAGCTTAGTAAACTTAATCTTGTCTGTATTTTCATTATTCAGCTAATAAAGATTTAATACGATATCCCCTTCCTTTTATGGTTTCTATGATTTTTGTTTCAAACTCGCCATCAATTTTATTTCTTAAATAAGAAATATATACTTCTACTATATTGGTGTTTATATCATGGTTAATTCCCCAAACACTGGTTAGAATTTGGGTTCTTGAAACAACTTTATTTTTATTTTCCATTAAGAATTTTAATAATTTAAATTCAAGATGGGTTAGAACTATTTCTGTATCTCCTCTTAGAATTTTATGCTCATCCAAATACATTTTTAAATCTCCGCATACCAATACATTGGAAGAAGAATCATAATTCATTTTCCTTCTTCTGTCCAATGCATGAATTCGTGCTACGAGTTCTTTAAAATGAAAAGGCTTGGTCAGATAATCATCTGCACCGTAACTTAGGGCTTTTACTTTATCATCGGGATCTCCTAAAGCACTGATTACTAAAACAGGAGTGGTTATTTTTTTATAGCGGATATACTGCAACAACTCCATTCCATCAATATCAGGCAGCATAATATCCAATAAGATCATATTCCAATTGGTATCATTTAAACGACTTCTTGCATCCACACCGTTCTCAACCAAAGTGACTGAAAAACCGCTTTCTTCTAATCCTTTGATCATGAACTCACTGATTTTTTTATTATCTTCTACCAATAACAACTCCATATTTTACTTTTTGCTTTATAAAGTTACTATTTTATGATTTAATTTTTCTTTTCTTGCGGTAAGCAAAATAAAAAACCTGCGGTAAAATAGTAAATGATAAAAGCATACAAGTGATTATACCCCCAACAATCATAATTGCCAAAGGCTTTTGAACTTCAGAACCCATTCCATTGGACATAGCGGCCGGTAATAATCCCATCGATCCCATAAGGGCTATCATCAGCACCGGACGTATCCTGCTTTTAACTGCACTATCTATGGCTAATCTTAAATTTCCGGTTGAATTCATCTTTTTCTTCATCAAAGCAATCAACAAAATGCTGTCAATAGCGGTAATTCCAAAGAGTATAATAAATCCTATTCCTGCAGAAATTCCAAAAGTGGTACCGGTTATCCACAGGGAAATAAAACCACCGATAAAAGCATAAGGCATGGCACTTGCTGCAATTAAAGTGTCTTTGATGGTCCTAAAATTCATATAGAGTAAAAATAAGATCAATAATAAGGCACAAGGTACAATAATCATCAATCGTTGTGTTGCTCTTTGTTGGCTTTCAAATTCTCCTGCCCAAACCATGCGGTTTCCTCGACCTAGTTTGACCTCTTTATTTACTTTTTCTTGGGCTTCTTTGATAGTAGAACCTAAATCACGGTCGCGAACACTAAACCCAACTCCGATGTACCTGCTGCTTCCATCTCGATAGATAAATGTCGGGCCGGTTACAAATTTGATATCGGCAATTTCTTTTAACGGAACATGTTTTCCATCCATGGTAGGTATTAGAATTTCCCCGATCTTATCTTCATTATCTCTGAATTCTTTTTGAAATCGTACTCTGACATCAAATATTTTTTCGCCTTCATAAAACTGGGTAGCAGCTTTACCTCCTATTGCCATTTCCACTACTGCCTGAGCATCTGCCATGGACACCGCATAACGGGCCATACGATCTTCGGATAAACGGATTTGTAATTCAGGTAAACCGATGCTTCGGAACACATTCACATCTTCTACTCCTTTCACTTTTTGTATGATAGAAGCTGCATGATCTGCCATTTGTTCCAACTTTTGTAAGTCATCTCCGTATATTTTAATTACTAAGGAACTTTTTACTCCTGCTACATATTCTTCTACATTATCTTGTATGGGTTGGCTAAAGCCGAAAACTGTTCCGGGATAAATGTCTAAAGAATCTTTCATTTCTCGGATAAGCTCTTCTTTTTTAACTTTTTTCTTCCATTGATTTTCCGGCTTCAACTGGGCATGGAATTCTATGTTAAAAAACCCGGTTGGATCTGTTCCGTCATTCGGACGTCCGGTCTGTGACAATACAAATTGTACTTCATCAAAACTCCTCAACTTCTTTTTCATTTGTTGAGTGATTTTTACTGATTCGTCCAAATTAATACTGTTGGGTAAGGTAGCACGTATATAAATTGCTCCTTCGTTCATACTGGGTATAAATTCCGTACCCCAAAAACTAAATCTTACGATGCAAAGCACTAAAAGTATACAGAAGGTTATAATACTTCCTTTACGATGTCGGGATGCAAATAGAAAAATTTTATATAAATGGGAGGAAAAGAATCTGCTGATTGCATTTGATTTTTCTTTAACCGGTTTGGTTAGCAAAATTTTACACATAACCGGCACATAGGTAAGAGATAAAATTAATGATCCCATTAATGCATATCCTAAAGTAAATGCCAACGGCGAAAACATTTTACCTTCCACTTTTTGAAATGAAAAGATAGGAAATAAGGCAACGACCAAAATTATCTGAGCAAAAAATATGTGAGAAGCAACTCCTCCGGCACTTTTTTTAATTAATCCCCCTTTGGACGATTTTATAAATCGTTCTCCTCCCAACTCTTCCGTTCTCTTTACCATCGAGACAAATATGATTTCAACAATAACCAATGTTCCCTCGAGCAACAATCCAAAGTCTAGTGCTCCCATTGAAATAAGGTTCGCCGGAAGTCCTTGTATTCGAAGCATAATAATGGCAAATAAGAAAGAAAGCGGAATAACCGTAGCCACAATCAAGGTGGTTCTCCAGTTAAACAGGAAAATAAATACTACAATGGAAACCAACACAATACCCTCGATAAGGTTTTTCATTACGGTATGGACAGTAGCATCTACTAAGGTTGTTCGATCTAAAAAAGGTACGATTTTTACGTTTTCAGGTAATATACGATCATTTAAATCAGCTATTTTAACCTTTAAATTTTTAATCACATCTCCCGGATTTTGTCCTCTCAACATTACCACAATACCCTGAACGACATCATCTCTATCATCCAACCCTACTTGTCCCAAACGTGGTTTTGAAGAAACAGAAACGTTGGCAACTTGTTTTACTCGTATAGGAGTGCTACCTTTTACTTCAATAAGTATATTTTCAATGTCTTTGATATTGTCCAGTAAGCCAACTCCGCGTACTACATAGGCTTGACTTCCTTTTTGTATGACATCTCCGCCTACATTTATATTACTTTTTGAAATAGCTTCATAAACCTCCAAAGGCGAAAGTCCGTAATTAGCTAATTCTGTAGGATTTACTTTTATTTCATAGCATTTTTCTTCTCCACCGAAACTTACAATACTGGCTACTCCGGGAACCGATAATAGCTCACGCTCTACTACCCATTCGTTAAGAGCAGATATTTCGCGAACAGGAAGGTCACTTTTAATAGTATAACGGTATATTTCACCGGTAGCACCGGAAGGCGGTTCTATAGATGGATCGGCTCCTTCCGGAAGATCCATATCCTGCATACGATTTGAAGCATATTGCTGAGCAAAGAAATCATCTACTCCATCTTCAAAAATTACGGTTACCACCGAAAGACCAAAAAGAGAAGTAGAACGTACTTCCGTTTTTCTGGGAATGGTATTCATTTCCTTCATTATAGGAAGTGTAACAAATTTTTCAATTTCTTCCGCACTTCTTCCCGGCCATTGGGTTATAATTCGTACTCTTGTGTTAGTTACGTCGGGATAGGCCTCAATAGGTGTGTTTAGATAACATACAATTCCGCCGATAAATAAGAGTACGCTAAGAAATAGTATTAGTATGTGATTCCTTAATGAAAAGGCAATACATTTTTCAACAAACTTATGCATGTTTTGTTATTTGTTTTTTAAAGCTGAATAAATTAGTAATTGATTGTTAACCACAACATTTTCTCCTTCGGAAAGACCGGAAAGGATATATGCGGTTTCTTCGTTGTGACCTTGAAGTTGAACTTCTTTTACTTTGAAATTTTCTTTGGATTCTTCAACGATTACATAGTATTTATCGTCATCGAAAATGAGTGCGTTTACCGGAATTGACACATGGGTATTTTCTGTATTGTTTTTTAGTTTGATGGTCATGGACATTTCGGGCTTAAATTTCAAATCTGCATTTTCCATAACTATTCTTGCTTTCAAAACTCTTTCTTCAGAATCAAAAACTTGAGAGATGGATTGTATGGTTCCGTTAAATATTTCACCCGGATAGGATAAAGAACTCATTTCTACGGGCATTCCTACTTTTACAAATTGTAAATTACTCGCGTATACATTGGCTATCACCCATACTTTACTTAGGTCTGCAACCGTAAATATAGGCTCAGCATCCGGAGATATGGTACTGCCTGATGTTATATTTTTGTTTATAATATACCCGGTCATAGGAGAAACGATGGAAGAACTGCCGCTTCCGTTGGATCCTACCACAGACATATCCGTATGTACCCTTGCTAAAGAAGCCTGAGCTTGTTTTACTTTAGCTCTTGCTTCAACCAATTCGCTTTCGGATAGCATGTTGTCTTTATACATGGATTCCGCACTTTTTAGTTCTCTTCTAGCGACTTCCAATTCAGATTGTAACCCGAATTTTTCGGAATGTAAAGAATTTACTTCTAAACTTCGAACATTTGCCAATACTTGACCTTGTTTTACTTGGTCTCCTAATGAAAAATAGGTTTTTGTTACCACCCCATTAATTAACGGAACATAATTAACGATCTTATCCGGATCATATTCTACTTTACCTGTAAGTGTTAACTCCTCTTCTTGTGGCTTTAATTCCGCTTTTATGGTTTTTACATGTTTAAAAAACGACCGGTTTATTGCAGTTTCTTCCTGAGTTTTTGATTGGTTATCTTTTATATGGGTGCAGGATAGGGCAAGTGCCAGAACGGAAAGTATGTATATATTTTTTTTCATGGGATTTATCTTATTTCTTTTCCAACAGTATATTGTAACTCTTCAAATTGTGTATAAAGATTTTTTTGGGTATTTAATAGGGTCTCTTTATTGGTTTTATAGGCATCCATGAAATCTATAAATTCCAACATGCTAATGTTTCTTTTCATCAGGTTTCTGGTATAAGCATCTAACATATAGTCCAAATCTTCGGAAATATTTTCTTTTTGTATATCTTTAAACAGGTGGTAGGTGTCGGAATAGTTAGTATAAGCTTCGGTAATTTCATGCTGTGCGGTAGTTACTGCTTGTTTTGCTTGATATTTGCTTTGCTCTTTGTTAACTTGGGCTAACTTTATATTTCCTTGATTTCTATTGAAAAAGGGCAAATCAAAGCTTACGCCGAACCCTATAAAATCTTTCCATGGGGCACTTATACGATCATAATTGACAGCAAAGGTTAAATCAGGAACTTTTTGTGCTTTTTCATATAATAAATCTTTATCAAAATAATCAATTTGAAGGTTAGCAATTTTGATATCAGGTCTGCTTTCAGATGCTTCTTCTAAAATTTTTGGTAATAAGATATCATCCGGATTTTTTACTTCATTGTCTCCCTCGAGTATTTCAACCGTATTCAGAGGAGGAATATTCAATAAAGATTTTATAATTTTCTGTTGTTCGTTATAATTATTTTTAACCTCATAAATTTCTCCACTAAGCTCTAGTTGTGAGGATTGCAAACGAATTAAATCTTTTTTTGCTATATTTCCTTCGGCAACCTGATTTTTGTAGGCCGTAATCAGCTTTGAAAGCGCTTCTTGCTGGTGATTTAATATTTTTTGATAGGATTGTAAATAGATGAGCTCTTGCAGCGATTTTCGTACTTCTAGTTTTAAGCCCCGTAATGTCTCCTCAAATTCCTGAACAGCGATTTCTTTCGATACCTTTTCTCTATTTATTAGTTTACCTCTTTTTCTGGCTGTTTTAACCATTTGGCTAAGTTCCATCGTAAACTCCGTATTTTTAGCAAACTTTCCAAAGAGTGCCGGAATTTGCTCTTGTTCTCGCTGAGATTTCGTACTCCATAAATTAACATCACCTAACGAAAAGTTAGGATTGTCCCATAGTTTTGCTTGTACAACAGCAGC
Organism: Apibacter sp. ESL0432; assembly: GCF_019469225.1. Lineage (NCBI taxonomy): Bacteria > Pseudomonadati > Bacteroidota > Flavobacteriia > Flavobacteriales > Weeksellaceae > Apibacter > Apibacter sp. ESL0432. The sequence continues at coordinate 1,444,864 of NZ_CP048266.1, forward strand.
TTCGGCAGCATCTATATTCATTTTTTCTGCCAACAGCTGTAAATTTTGTTTGAGAAACAAACCTTCTGCTTGTTCTTTTGTTAATTGAATTACTTCTGCTTTTTGTGCAAAAACCAGACTTGTAAGGAAGGTACAAACCAGTAAAAAAACGTATTTACGCATTATATAAGCATTATTTTTTGTCTTAAGACAAATTTATTTACCAAATATTAGATTGAAATTTGACCTGCGTTATTTTTATATTAAAGGGACATTAGAATTATATTAGAAAAAACTATTGAATTTTTAAATAGTAAATTTTAAATTCAGATTAGATGTTTACTTAGCAATACGTACAGCAAACCTATTACTATACTAGGATGTGAATATTAGTTTTAGCATAAAAATAATTTATGCCAACTATCAACTATTTTAAAAAATTATATAATTATTAAAATTATAATGCTAAATTTAAAATAAATATTTACATTTGTATTCAATATTATTATAACATAATAAATACTACTTTCACTAAAAAACTTATGTAAACACTTTTAGAAATATATTTTAAAATAAATTCTAAAATAAATGTTTAACATTATTTAAAATAACCTTATAACAAGTAAGATCTCTTCTAAATACATATTTATTAATATACTAATCATTAAAAACAACTTAATTTATGAAAACTAAGTTTATTTTTTTAGGGATGTTATTAGTTCCCATATTATCATTTAGCCAAATTGGCGTAAATACAAATAACCCACAAGGTACCTTTCATGTTGACGGCATGAAGGATAATGCGGAAATTGGTGCACCTACCCCGTTTCAAGGAGCGAACGATTTTATTGTTACTTCAGATGGTAATGTAGGTGTTGGTACCGCGTATCCAGATGCTTCTTCCATCTTGGAATTAAATGTAGAAGGACTTAGTTCCGGCAGTAAAAAAGGTTTTTTAGGACCACGTGTATCTTTAACATCAAATATAGACACTCTCACAATTCCGAATCCCGCTGTAGGATTATTAGTTTATAATCTGGGAGATAATCCAAACTTTGTTTTTAATGGATATGTTTTTTGGAATGGAAAACAATGGAAGACATTAGATGGTCGTCCCATTATTCCGGGGATCATCCAAAATTTGACCTGTAATGCCGCTATGGCAATTCCAAGTTTTTATACTGCCAACGAAAGGTATCATGGAGTTATGACGGTTCCTTATACCGGTGGTGACGGTGGTACCTATCCTGCTCAATCAATTGGACCTGTAAACGGTCTTACAGCAACACTTGAAGCCGGACAATTTAATGTTGGAAACGGTGCTTTACGTTATGTGGTAGATGGAATTCCAACGGTTTCAAGTCCTCAGACAACAACATTTCCGCTTAGCGTAGCTATGCAAAACTGTGAAGCTACCATTGGTGCGGGTTTAGGGCTTGCACCCGGGGAACGTGTTTACTATCAATCTCCGTATGTTAATGCCGGTTTTGGTGATATAATAACTAATCCATATAATAATGTTCCCGAATATTGGTTAAGCAAATACGTTAATGATCTACCTATTTTAGGTGGCAAACTGAGATTAGATGCTTATTTATTGAATGGGGCTAATACATTAGCTACTGTTTCCTATAATCCCAGATTAGTAAACATCACCTCTTCCCCTGTTAAATTATGGTTTGGAGCGACAGCTAGTGCAACGTTTAAAAGTAATGCCAACATAATTTTAGCTCCCAGGGGAGGGTATGTGAGTTTAGATGACGGTATTTGGGCTAACTTGGGTGAAAATATGGTCATGGCTAGTGGAGGAAGTTTGAGTATTAATCCTAACTATAATCAGACTGAGATATTAACCGCAGATGTTTCTCTGGATGATAAATGGTATAAAATTTATTTTTTTGGATATATAGATAATATGGATACCAGTACTGTTTCAGATAACCTAAGAAGGTTTTATATTTCAATTCAAAGATTATATTAAATCGTATATGTTGAATTACTAATAATTTTTTACTAAAGATATTTAAAAGTTAAACTTTTATATAGTAGGGAATTCTTTTCAAATTGAAAAGAATTCCTTTTTTTTAACCCTATTAATTATTTCACTGAAGCAGTTTTTTCTTTTCCGGCTTCCCAAATTTTGTATTTCACAATATATCCCTTTGGGGTATAAATTACTATAGGAAGTTTACTGTTATATGTAATAATGATTGATTCAGAAGAAATAAATTTTTCTTTATTTACTATCTGTGGACAAGCCATTCGGGTAGAAATAGTCTTTCCTTCTGAAGAAAACTCGTAAAAGTTATATCCCCAGCCTTCCAACTCTTTTTCTTCTATTTTTCCCAGTAAAGTATGTTTATTGCAATCTACTTTCATTATTTTTCCGGGAATAAGTTCTACTTTATAAAATTCTTCATTATTTTTCTTATCTAAAATAATCACATGACGCATCATGCCGGATTTTGCCTCTGGAAAATTTACTAATTCTTTTCCGGGATCATTTTCTACTTCTTTTTGATGCATTGATTCTCCACTTAATTGAGTAAAAGATACTAAAATACTGCCTAAAATAATTCCTGTTAAAATTTTTCTAATTGTTTTCATTATATTATCTTTCAATTTTTGATTTATTCTTATAGATGTTTTTCTTACTATTTTTCCATAAAAAATTTTAAAATTTTTTTTTAATAAATTATCTAATTAAATTTAAACACTTTATACTTATATAAAATAGTATTCAATCGTATATAAAATAAAAAAATGTAGCCTTAAATACTATTTCAATCTACAATTCTAAGTTAAGTTTTTAGAAAACATTGTTATATTAAATTTAATAAATTTATTAAATAGTAAATTTTAGGTTGCTTTCTCAAAGTTAGATATTTATATTTCTGTTATATTAAAATTCAATCATTTTAAAACCTCTTTTAATTTTTAGATTCCTTCAAATATCTGCTTTATTATTTCATGATTTCTTAGTATTTTTACTTTGTTGGATTTAAATTATATTTCCTCTTTATAAAATTTTATGTAATGAAAAGATTATCTTTATTAGTACTTTTCGAAGCGATAGTATCCGTTTCCATTGGCATATTAATGTCTAAAATGTCTTGGATTGGTCGAATGGGAATTAATTTATTTCGAGGTGAATATAAAATATTAAAAATATGGTGGAAAACCGCTCTTCTTGTTTTTAGTATTTTATTCATACTAATGCTTGTTCAATACCTCATCAAGCGTATATGCAATTTGACGGTCTCTCGGCTTTTCTTTTTTTTATTTTTATTACTCGGTTGTTTAGGACTTGCCTATACATATCATGATTTTTCAACGGTTTATGAACATAAAATCATGAAAGAACGTTTTCATTTAGGTGGTTATTTATTTTGGATCGGTTGGATTGCTTCTAATTTATACTTTCTTGTAACTCCTTATCAAAAATCAGTTCAAGTCAACGAATAATTATATTTATAAATGACTAACTATTCTTCCTAATATTTAACAATTATATTAAATATTTTAATCCGCTATCTATTTCGATTGAAAATTATATACTTAGGCTACAAAAATTTAACTTTACATTGCTTAAGTGTTTTATTTTATTTGATAGCTATTTTTTTATTTAAAATGCTTTGATAGATAGCTATTTTTCGAAAATATGTATGTAATGAAATCTCTCCATGATCTTAAAATAAAACCATTTCATTCCATTTAATTTTACAAATACTTGAAATTATATCTGTTAAAAGGCGAGTAATTTTATAACTTAAACTTTTAAATACATTGCTTTTTTCAATAGGTTTAGGTTCGAATAAAATCTGTAACTTTGTTTCTGCTAAAAATATTTATAGGAGTGATTAAAGATATAAATTCTACTATCTCAGATGCTAATTTAAGCTTCCAAGAATTTAAAAAAGAAGTATTAAATGATTATAGATTGTGCTTAATCAGCCGTTATTCCAGTTTATTGGCAAGAAAGGAAGTTCTTTCGGGAAAAGCAAAATTTGCCATTTTAGGAGACGGAAAAGAACTTCCGCAAATAGCCATGTCTAAAGTTTTTAAGAATGGAGATTTTCGTTCGGGGTATTATCGCGATCAAACCCTAGCATTTGCAGTAGGTGAAATTACTATTGAAAATTATTTTGCACAGTTATATGCTGATACCGATGACCAAAGAGAACCGGAATCAGGGGGCAGAATGATGAATTGTCACTATGCTACTCATTTAATTGATGAAGAAGGTAATTGGAAAGTTCTTACGGAACAAAAAAATAATGCTGCAGATTTATCTCCCACAGCCGGACAAATTCCACGTTTATTCGGATTAGCTTACGCTTCTAAAATTTACAGAAATTGTCCCGGACTTGAAGATAAAATACAATTTTCCCATCAAGGCAATGAAATAGCTTTTGGTACTATCGGGGATGCGAGTACATCGGAAGGACATTTTTGGGAAGCATTAAATGCTGCTTGTGCTTTGCAAATCCCTATGGTTCTATCCATCTGGGATGACGGTTATGGCATCTCCGTTGAATCGTCTAAACAAAGAGCCAAAGACGATTTTTCTGAGCTTTTGGAAGGATTTAAAAGAACCAAGGAAAAAAATTCCAGAGGATGTGAAATCATTACGGCGCGCGGATGGGATTATGCCGAATTAATTGAAGCCTATGCGCGTGCAGAAAAAATAGCTCGTGAAAAACATATCCCCGTTATTATACACGTAAGTGAACTTACTCAACCTCAAGGACATTCCAGTTCGGGGTCTCATGAAAGATATAAATCTGCCGAACGTTTGGAATGGGAAAAAGAACACGATTGTATTAAGAAATTCAGAGAATGGATCATTGATTATGAAGCGTACGACCAAACGAACAATCAAAAGATACAAGTTGCAACCGAAGAAGAATTATTGAGTTTAGAAAAAGAAATTAAACAATTGGTTAAGGAACATCAAAAAAATGAATGGAATAAATTCCGTACAGATATGGATGCTCTAAGTAATCAAACGGTTTCTTTAATCTCCGCCCTAGCTGATGAAAGTGTTAAAAAGGCTTTTATAAATTTGGAAAAAGAAAACTTTCAACAGCTGTCTTTGCCTTATAAAAAAGATATTTTCCATTTTATACGTAAAGTTCTTCGAATAGTCAGAGAAGAAAATACACAGGCCAAAACGAATTTGCTTACTTGGTATAGTCAAATTTCTGATAATGAAAGCCTTAATTACAATTCCAAATTATATACAGATACCCGATATTCAGCACTTCATGTTCCGTATATTGCCCCTGTTTATGGTGAAAATCCGGAATCAGTGGATGGAAGAATAGTAATTAGAGACAATTTCGATAAACTTTTTGAAAAATATCCTGAAATAATAGCCTTTGGTGAAGATGTAGGAAAGATTGGCGATGTGAATCAAGGATTTGAAGGATTGCAAGATAAATACGGATCCTATCGAATATCCGATACCGGAATTCGAGAGAGTACTATTATAGGGCAAGGATTAGGAATGGCTATGAGAGGACTGCGTCCCATTGCTGAAATTCAATATCTGGATTATGTGTTGTATGGTATTCAAACTTTAAGCGATGATCTGGCTTCTTTAAGTTATCGTACGAAAGGAAGGCAAAAAGCTCCGTTAATTATCCGTACTCGAGGACACAGATTGGAAGGCATTTGGCATTCGGGATCTCCTATGGGCGGAATCATTAATTATATACGGGGAATTTATGTTTTGGTTCCCAGAAATTTTGTGCAGGCAGCCGGATTTTACAACACCATGCTACAAGCTGATGAACCGTGCCTGATTATTGAATGTTTAAACGGTTATCGACTGAAAGAAAACTTGCCGATTAATTTAGGTGAATTTACAACTCCGGTTGGAAAGATTGAAATTACCCGAGAAGGTAAAGACATCACTGTGGTGACCTATGGAGCAACTTGGAAAATTGTTTCGGAAGCTGCAAAAGAATTACAGACATTAGGCATAGATATTGAAATTATTGATATTCAATCTTTAATACCGTTTGACCTAAGCCATGAAATTGTGGAAAGTCTTAAAAAAACTAACCGTTTGGTTATTGCTGATGAAGACGTTTCCGGAGGGGCAAGTTCGTATATTTTGCAAAAAATAATTGAAGAACAAAACGGTTTTCAATATTTAGACTCAGCTCCTAAAACTATCACGGCTAAGGATCATCGACCGGCTTACGGTTCTGACGGAGATTATTTTTCAAAACCTTCTGTGGATGATGTGGTTGAAAAAATATATGAGGTTATGCATGAAGTAAATCCCACCGAATACCCGAAAATAAGTTAAACCGTACATGTATCTTAAAAATCTTAGATTATTTAATTTTAAAAACTTTTCTGAAAAAAATTTCACTTTTTCCGAAAAAATAAATTGTTTTGTAGGAAATAACGGAGTTGGAAAAACAAATGTATTAGACGCTATTCACTATCTTTCATTGACTAAAAGTTACTTAAATTATTCAGATCAAAACAATATACGTTTTCATGAAAACTTTTTTTCGGTGGAAGGCAATTTTTCGGATGAAAAAACAGAAGATTCGATCAGGATTGTAGTTCAAGCGGGACAAAAAAAAGTTATTAAAAGGAATTCTAAGACGTACGAAAAGCTTTCCGATCATATTGGTAAATATCCTTGTGTGATGATTTCCCCCTATGATCGAAACTTAATTAGTGAAGGCAGTGAGTTTAGACGAAAATTTATGGATGGAATGATCAGTCAAATTAACCCTGATTATCTCCATCTGATTCTTAGGTATCAAAAAACTCTAGCCCAAAGAAATGCTTTATTGAAATTGTTTTCAGCAAACAATTATTTTGATGCCATCAGCTTAGAAATGTATGATTCCGAATTGATTGAACACGGAACAAAAATATATCAAATCAGAAAAGAATTTATCTCGTCTTATGTGCCTAAATTTTGTAGTTTTTACTCTGCACTTTCCCAAGGTGAAGAGGAAGTAACCATTGACTATACATCGGATTTAGAACAAAAAGAATTAAGCAGTCTCTTAAAAGAAAATTTAGACAAAGATCGAGCTGCTGCTTATACTACTCGAGGGATACACAAAGATGACCTCATTTTTAAATTATTTCAATACCCTATAAAAAAATTTGGATCTCAAGGGCAACAAAAATCTTTTTTAGTTGCATTAAAATTAGCACAGTTACAAACTATCAAAGAATATTCGTCTAAAAGTCCGGTTTTATTAATGGATGACATATTCGATAAATTGGATGATCATCGAGTGGCGCAATTGGTAAAATTGGCTCATGAAGAACAATTTGGACAAATATTTCTTTCCGATACGCATAAAGACCGAACGGAAAAAATAGTCCGACAAATCAGCTCGGATTATCTGATTTTTGAACTGTAATTTTTTCTAACCAACAATGCTATATATATGAGTCTGAGAAGAAAAGAGCAAACGAGCAATTCTGCCATTAAAATCCTCATAAAAAAATTAGGAATGGAAGAAAAACTTCTTATTCTTGAAATGGAAGAAAAATGGAGAACGATGATGGGTAACCCTATCGCTAAGCATACTCAACGAATTTTTATAGACAATGAAACTTTATACATACAATTGGACTCGTCTGCTTTACGACATGAGTTAAATTACAGTCAAAACAAAATTCTTGCTGAATTAACTAAAGATTGTTCACAAACTTTTTTTACTAAAATTAAATTTATCTAGTCTTTTTATCTTACTTTTTAACTATAACAAGCATCTATACAAACTTTTTATTTTTATAGAAGTAAGATTTATAGGGATCTTTATTTAAAAATTAACAAGTGGTTAGTAAGTTAGTGTAGAAAATCTTAAAAGTTCCAACTTTCACTTTTTTTAAGAAAATATAAAATTTCACCAACGTACTTAATTGACAAGTATTAATACTTTCTTAACTTAACTTATTAAGATAATTAGTTAAATTAGCCGATAGTATTTTTTATCATACTTATAAAACTCCTTTAATGGGATAGAAACATAAGGTTCGAATAAAAATTTAGATTTTTCTTACTGTATGTTTTCTTAATACATAATTAATTTAAATAAATTTTAATGAAAAAAGGTATTATTATTCTGATTTCCATATTAACCATTGGTTATACTAGAGCTCAGGATTATTCAACGTATCATCCTTCTGCTACTATGGTTAATGATTTAGTTCATACGAAGCTTAAAGTGGGTTTTGACATTCCCAACGAAAAGCTATTCGGTGAAGCCTGGATAACTTTAAAACCTCACTTCTACCCTACCGACTCTTTGACTTTAGATGCAAAAGGTATGGAAATTTCCTCGCTAACTTTGAATGGAACTAAAGCATTAAAGTATACGTATACTAACGATCAGTTAAAAATAAAATTAGACAAAAGTTACACTAAAAACGAAAATTACACGGTTTACATTAAATACGTAGCCATTCCCGGTTCTATTAAACAAAAAGGAAGTGAAGCAATTCAAGATGCCAGAGGTCTGTATTTTATTAATCCGCGAGGAGAAAACAAAGACAAGCCCACACAAATTTGGACACAAGGTGAAACTGAATCCAACAGTTGTTGGTTTCCGACTATAGATAAACCCAATCAGAAAACTTCAGAAGAAATATATATTACGGTTCCTGATAAATACGTGACTTTATCCAATGGAACTTTAAAAAATCAAACCAAAAATAATGACGGTACTCGTACCGATTATTGGAAATTTGATAAAAAACATGCCCCTTATTTATTTTTTATGGGTATTGGTGAATTTTCAATTGTTAAAGACAAATGGAAAAATATATCGGTAGACTATTATGTAGATAAGGAATATGAGCCCTATGCAAAGCAGATTTTTGGAGATACTCCTTCGATGATTGAATATTTTTCAACCCTGTTACAATATCCGTATCCGTGGGAAAAATACAGTCAAATGGTGGCAAGAGATTATATAAGCGGTGCCATGGAAAATACCACTTGTACACTTCATGAGGAAAGTGCCTTACAAAAACCCGGACAGCTTGTGGATAAAAACATCTGGGAACCGGTTATTGCCCACGAATTATTTCATCATTGGTTTGGAGATTTGGCTACTACGGAAAGTTGGTCTAACCTTCCGGTAAATGAATCCTTTGCGAATTATTCGGAATATTTATGGCTGGAACATAAATACGGAAAAGATTATGCGGAAGAACACAGGGATAATGAAAGAGACGGGTATATGTACGGTGGTGAAAATTTTGACAAGGATTTAATTCGCTTTAAATATAAAGATCGAGAAGATATGATGGATGCCGTAAGTTATAATAAAGGGGGATTAATTTTACATATGTTGAGAAATTATTTGGGCGATGATGCATTTTTTGCCGGTATGAGCTTATATCTTAAAACCAATGAATACAAGGCAACCGAAGCCCATCAACTCCGTTTGGCATGGGAAGAAGTTAGCGGAAAAGATCTTAACTGGTTTTTCAACCAATGGTTTTTTGGCAATGGACATCCTAAATTAAAAGCAGCCTATGCGTACAATGAAGCTAAAAAAACTGTAACTGTAACTTTAACTCAAAGTCAAGAACCGAAATTTCAGTTTCCTTTGGATATTGATGTTTATGAAAACGGAAAACCTACGAGGCATCATGTTTGGGCTAAAGCTGCCGAAACTAATTCTTTTGAGCTTCCTTATAAATCTAAACCTCAATTGATAAATATAAATCCTGATAAAATTCTACTTTGCGAATTGAATGACGATAAAACTACTGAACAATATATAATTCAATATAAATATGCTCCTGAATACAGTTCAAGAAAAGAAGCTGTAAGTAAATTAGCGGATGCTCAAACTTCAAATGCTGAAGCGTTGGAAACGTTATTGAAAGCGGCTTCTTCTGATAAATTTGAAGGATTGCGAACATTTGCCATTTCAAAATTGGATGAAACTAATCCAACGGTTAAGCAAAAGTCGGCATCAGTACTGGAAAAAATTGCAACTTCAGACGCAAAGACATTAGTTCAGGCTAAAGCTATTAAACAGTTAGCATCAATTGATGCTTCAAAATATAAGGACTTATTTATAAAATCTTTTAATAGTCCCTCTTATAGTGTGAAAGCGGCCTCTATACTTGGAGTTTTAAAAGTGGATAAAAACGCGGCATCTGAGTTGGTTTCCAAAATAGATGACAAAAACCCGGGAAGTGATTTATCCCTAGCTATTGCCAAAACAGCAATTGTAACAAAAGATAATTCTAAATTATCCGTTATTTCAAAAAATTTCCTGAATCTTTTACTTTCGGCTGAATCGCAGGAGGAAGCAGACACTTATTTTGAAGGTCTGCAAACTATTATGACGGGAGATTATCCTAATGAAACACAAACTGTTGTTGATTCGATTTTAAAAATTTACCCGCAAGCTAAAAAATACAGCTTTGGTGAAGTGATGCTTCAAATTATGCAAGGTTCTTTACAAATGAAACAACAGGCTTCGAATGCATCACCTCTTAATAAAAGTCTTAAAGATCAAGTAAACTATATTACCAACGGATTGAATAAAATGAAATAAACAACCATTTTAAAGTTGCATTAAAAAAGAGTAAAGATTTCACCTTTACTCTTTTTTTTATATATTTAAATTTCATTTAACATCCATTTACATGACAATTATTGCAGCTCTAGATGAAAATAACGCGATAGGAAATAACAATCAATTACTTTGGCATCTTCCTTTGGATTTAAAAAGATTTAAATCACTCACACAAAATCATGTGATCCTTATGGGTAGGAAGACTTTTGAATCGTTAAGACGGCCTCTTCCCAATCGTCAAAATATGGTAATATCTTCTAAAGCAGATTACCCGGTTCCGGATAACGTATATTTGTTTTCTTCTTTACCTGAAGCCATCGAAGCTGCACGTAGTAAAGATTCCAATCCGTATATTATTGGAGGTGGAACGATCTATTCACAAGCTTTAAAATATGCCGATACGTTAGAACTTACGTTAGTACATACACAAATGGATAAGGCCGATACTTATTTTCCTGAAATTGACTTTTCAGAATGGAATAAAACATTTGATGAATTTCATCCAAAAGATGATAAACACCTGTATGATTTCCGCTTTGTAACTTACCAAAGGAAAATATAAGTTATTTACTTTTAGTAACTATCCAACCTTTATCTTTTTTATAATTTAAGTTAAACGTTTTTACTATAAAATCGGTATGAGGATTTTTATCATATCCCAATATGGAAAAGTCATTTGCTACCTTTTTAAGGGTAAGTACAGCTTTAGCTGTTTTTTTACCGGTCAATTCGATTCGAGCTTGTTCTTTGTCACCTAATTGATATTCCAAAGACTTTACTTCAACTGTTTCTTTTTTTTGTTTTAGCACAAAAGGACGAGCTTTTTCGGTAAGCTTCACTTCATAGGTAAAGACACTGTCTTTACTGAGAAATTTCTTTTTTTGTTTAACCAAATTTAGGTTTACATATCCTTTCTCTTCTAATTCTTTATAGGCCTTAAGGTCGTTTTTATCTTTTTTAAGACTAAATTTTACTTCACCTATGTTAATCTCCACTGTTTCATAAATGGGATTGGATTTTAAATAGGCTTCAATTGAATTTAAAGCGACATCTTCTGATAAGCTTGCTTTATCTCCACAAGCTGTAAAACTCAAACTTATTATAAAAAGGAAAGCAGCTTTCCATAATAAATTTTTTAAATTAATATACGTGGTATTCATACTGATTTTAACAATAAAATGAATAATCAATCAAAAATCATGCATTTCACTGTTAGCTTATGTCAATGTTGGAATTTTTGTCCAAAGATGTTATAAATAGCCCCCGATAAAATACCGAGCCAAAAGACTATTCCTGCAATAATTGTCCAAATACAAAGAATGCGAGTAATGATGGATGATCGTCTTGCTTTATCATACATTTTTTGTTCCCAATATTGATTAACCCGTAAAGAATAAAATAAGGCAAATATACCCACCGGGGCAAAACAAGCTACAGTACAAATAATAGCAAATGCCAGATAGTTATCCGGAGCATCCTCTTTAAAAACTTCTTCCTCTTCTTGGTCTATGGTTTCATTACTCATAACCTATTAATTTTGGCATATAGAATAATCATGTAAAAAAAATTTAATTCTGCTTTTTCCATGCCCAAAATTTTTTCATTCAAATTAATTCTAATTCTATTTTTTACCTTCTATTTGTCTCATCACTTCCAAAGCTACACGTAAAGCCTCTCTACCTTGCATTAAAGTTACCTTGATCGGTTGTTTATTTTCAATGGAATCGGCTAAAGATTCTAATTCATCCAAAATAGAATTATTACTTTCAATTTCAGGATATTGAAATATAATTTGTTTTTTTTCGCCTTCTGCATTTTCAATAATCATATCAAAAGGTTGTATTTTTTCCGGTACTTCCTTGATTCTTATGATTTCGGATTTTTTCTCTAAAAAATCTATTGAAATGTAGGCATCTTTCTGGAAAAACCTACTTTTCCTCATATTTTTCATGGAAATTCTGCTGGTTGTAACATTGGCTACACATCCATTTTCAAATTCAATCCGAGCATTGGCAATATCCGGTGTATTACTGACCACAGCTACTCCGCTGGCATGAATCTCCTTTACTTTTGATTCAACTATGGATAAAACAATATCTAAGTCATGGATCATTAAGTCTAATACTACCGGAACATCTGTACCCCTCGGATTAAACTCAGCCAAGCGATGTATCTCCAAAAACATGGGATTTACTATATAGGGTTTAGCCGCTGTGAAAGCAGGATTAAAACGTTCCACGTGTCCAACTTGCCCCTGCACGTTATGTTCTTGGGCTAACCGAATTATTTCATCTGCTTCTTGTAATGTACCCGCGATAGGCTTTTCAATAAAAAAATGCTTACCTGCTTGTATGGCTTTTTTAGCATATTCAAAATGTGCAAAAGTGGGCGTTACTATATCCAATAAATCAATCTGATGTAATAATTCATCAAAATTTGTGAAAAATTTATATCCAAATTCTTTCTCTAATTTTTTCCCGTTTTCTTCATCATTATCGTAAAAACCAATTAGATTATATTTTTCAGATTGTTGTAATAATTTTAAATGTATTTTTCCTAAATGTCCGGCTCCGACTAAACCTGCTTTTAGCATAATATCTTAGTATTAAATTATCTATTTCTTTTTTCCAACATTATTTACGGATAACTTATTAAATCAATTCATCAGATGATAGGTAAGAATCCGTTATATTAATTTACAATAGTAAAAATGATACATCGTTGTTGTTTAATTTCAACAATCTATTTTTTATAGTTTGCTATTGGAAAATTAAATGATGGAACAACTACAATTATTTTAAAGTTTTTAGTTAAGAAAACTTAGCTGTACTTGTATTCTTTATCATATTTACCTAACAAATGTAGTGTATTTTAATGATAGAATCGACTATTATTTGTAAATCAAAGACTAATTATCTAAAAAAAATCGGAAATAATTTTTTATGAAAAAACAGGTGAGAAAGCAGAGGATTAAATTAATAAATTCCTCATGCAACTTTATTTATCTTTATCAAACGTTATTCGGCATTTTAACTATTAATTTCTATTGATTGACTATAACCTTACTAAGATGTAAGCAAAAATGCCGGAAAATCAATTTTATTTAATCGTTTTTAATAAGCTTTTAAAGATTTTTAAAAAAAGGTATTATTGCCATTTCTCAGGTAAATCTCTGATGATTTTCAATGCATTAATTGCAAGTGGAAATCCAATATAAGGCAATGTCTGAATGATAGCTGCTACAATCAGTTCTTTATTATTGCCCTGTTTAAGATTTGCAAAGTAATGAGAAGTAAGTTGATCTTCCGCTCCCAGTGAAACTAACACGCAATAACTTAATAACTCACGTATGGCAAGGTCAAGTCCTTTTCTTGTATAAAAATCTCCAAAATAAACTTCAGTAAGAAATTTGGCAACCTCTTCACCCATACCATCCGGCAAAGCAGACATTAACTCTTTTATATGATTTCCATATAGAGGAATCTGAATTTTTTGTCCTTCTTCAAATCTGGTTTCCTCTTCTACGGTACTTTGTTTTTCTAAAGGGAGAGAGATATTATTTTCGGTAAAAGCTTCATTCATACTAGCAATAGCATTTAGAGTTTTTGGAAAACCAATAATCGGAGCACATTGATAAATAGCTTCTCTTAACTCTATCGGAGTTACCTGAACGTTCAATGCGGCATGTACATGAGATTTTAATTGAGGCAATTGCTGCAACGAGGCAAGAACTACACAAGTTATCAATTCTCGGGTTTTTATAGTTAATTTTCCAACCGTAAAAACTTGACCAAAAATGAATTTTTGAAGAATTTCCATCATTTCGGGATCATTACCTTCTCCATTTAAGGCTTTTCCTTTAAACAGCTTTTTAAAGTTATCTTTACAAATCTCTGTTCTATTCATATGATTGATTTTTACTTATCAATTGCCTTAACATCTTAGGATAGATGATGTTTCTTTTTAAAATCTAAAATAAATCGTACGGTTTCATGGTCGTTATGTGAAAAGAACAAGGATTTTTCTTGATCTAAAGATTCTAACGAATGGATATCCTCCTCTGAAAGTTTAAAATCAAAAATATTAAAATTTTCAATCATGCGTTCTTTATGTGTAGATTTTGGAATTACAATTACCTGTTGTTGTATTAAAAATCTGAGTGCAATTTGGGCGGGTGTTTTATTATATTTTTTACTGATGGAAACTAAAGTTTCATTCGTAAAGAAATTATTTTTTCCTTCTGCGAACGGACCCCAGGATTCAATTTGAGTGCCGTATTCTTTCATTACTTCTTTAGCTATTTTCTGTTGATTGAAAATATGGGTTTCAACCTGATTTACTGCCGGTTTTATTTCTACATGTTCGCAAAGGTCTACCAATCTATCCGGATAAAAATTACTTACCCCGATAGCTTTTGCTTTTCCCGATTTGTACATTTCTTCCAGGGCTCGATACGTACCGTAATAATCTCCAAAAGGTTGATGTATTAACAAAAGGTCCACATATTCGGTTTGCAATTTTTTTAATGATTCTTCAAAAGATTTTTTTGCTCTTTCATATCCTGCATTTGAAACCCAAATTTTTGTGGTTATAAAAAATTTAGAGCGATCTATATTACTGGATTTTACCGCCTTACCCACTTCTTCCTCGTTATAATAGGCTTGTGCTGTATCTATGGAGCGATACCCCACCTCTATGGCTTCTGACACCACTCGTTCGCAATCTTGAGGGGGTATTTGATAAACTCCAAACCCTAAGATTGGCATTTCATTTCCGTTGTTTAATTTAATATAATCCATTTGAATATGATTTTTTATTTATATATAAAGTTGTTATTTATTTCAGATTAATTGCTTGTTCAGCGGCCGTATGATATTCTTCGTCTGATACCGGTTTCAACCAAGTATTTTCATTGGTTTGAGGATTACAGGTAATAGCTAAATGAGAAAACCATTCATCAGGAGCTGCACCGTGCCAATGCTTAACATTAGAGTCTATTTCAATAACATCTCCCGGTTTCATACGTATGGCTTTTTTGCCTTCTTCCTGATATAATCCAACACCACCTACAGCAATTAGTATTTGACCCCCGGAGTGCGTATGCCAATTGTTTCTACAACCGGGTTCAAATGTAACGTTGAATAAGGGAATATTTAATTCCTTATGGTTGGTAAGAGGTTGCAGCCATGATTTTCCGGAAAAATATTGTTGATATTCTTTATTTTCATTTCCAATTGGAAATTCACTGATTTTAGGTATTTCTGAATTATTCATTTGTTAACTAGTTATTTTGTTTAAATAATGACTTATTAGCTTGTTCGGTGAAATCAATCATGCTTGTATTTCATTTAGCGTGTAGAAATTAGTAGGTTTTAATTTGGATAATGAACTACTATAATTCTTTTATATAGAACTAATTATCCGACAAATGATTAACTAAAAAATAATTTTTATTTAAATTTTAGAAAATTTGCAATAAAATAAAATCTTTTGTCGGATAAATAGTTTAAAAAATTAAATTTTTATATTTTTTCTGAAATTTTTTATTACAATAAATTAGAGAGATTGCTTAGTAGGACGAACTATAACTTCACTTACAGATACATGTTGTGGAGTGTTTATCGCATAAACTACTGCTTCTGCTATATCTTCCGGATTCAAGCCATAACCCTCTGTATCCTGCATTTTACGTTGATCTTCTAATAATTTTTCATCTTTCATTGTTTTGTACAGATCTGTACGAACAGCACCCGGAGAAACCATGGAAGATTTTATGTTATTTTCTCTCTGCTCTTGACGTAGCCCTTCCATTACAGCACGGATGGCTGATTTAGTAGCACAATATACTACAGACCCCGGATATACATAATGTCCTGCAACGGAATCGGTAGTGATGATATGACCGGATTTTTGTTTTACAAAATGAGGAAGAACCGCGGCTATTCCATGTAAAACGCCCAATACATTTACATGAAGCATATCATGCCAATCTTGAAGTTTACAATCTATAAGATAGGATGAAGGCATAGTTCCGGCATTATTGTAGATAACATCTATTTTTCCAAACTTGCTTATAGCTAAATCTACTACCGCTTTCACTTCTTCGAATTTGGCAACATCGGCTACTTTATACTCAATTTGAGCATTTGGAAGAGAATCTTTTATTGCTTTTAATTTTTCTTCTCTTCTGGCAGAAATAACCAATTTAGCTCCCCTTTCGGCAATTTTCCTTACGGTAGCTTCACCAATTCCACTGGAAGCCCCCATCACAACTATTACTTTTTCTTTCATAACTTTTTAAATTAAGATTTTTTAAGTTTATAGTCATTTATAAACAAAGTTAATGCCAGTTCAATATTGGGCTTTTGTCGGGAAGATCAATTTTTTTTGTTCTGAGGAACGGTCATAGTTCTTCCGAAGGAGAAAATCCGTATAATTTTTTAAAAGCTGTATAAAAATGAGATATGTTTTTAAAACCTACTTCCCAACAAACATCTTTTACTTTCCACTTTTTTCTGTCTTTGAGCATTTCAAAGGCAACTTCGAGTCGTTTACGTATTAACCATTTTTGGGGAGGTATATCGCTGATTTTTGCAAAGTCTCGTTTGAAAGTTGCTAAACTTCTTCCGGTATAAGCAGCTATTTCATTCATGGAAAGGTCATACATATAATTTTCATTGAGAAAATCTAGAATATCGATTTTCCAAGGTTCTGTAAAATCAAATAGTATCGAATAAAAATTCTTATTGATGTTTAACAATGCTAGTACGGCTTCTTGTTCTTTTAATTTAATGATTTCATCAGAAGGTTGAAGCGTTGTGTCGAAATAGGGATTTAAAGATTGAAAAAGACTTATAATTTCAGGACGTAAAGGTAAAGTAAAAACATTTTCTTTGGGAAGACTAACCTCTTCGGGTTTCTCTTTACTTACCTTTTTATAATAAAAATCTCTTAAAAACGAACGTTTCAATGTCATGGTTATTCCTTTATATTGCTGATCGCCGGAATAAAATTTAGTCATTTTTATATTATGATTTCTCCGTACAAATGCACAAGTTCCTGCTTTTAATACTTTTTCTTTTTTTCCTTTTTCTTCAATGATTAATTTCCCTGAATATATATAGATCAAACAGTGGTCTTGAGCGGAATGTACACAACTAGTATTGTTATTGGCATAATAGGTTAGAAAAATTCCTGAATAATTTATAGTTTTCGAAGTGTCCATAGTTGGATATTCATTTTAAGACAAACAAGATAAGAATTTTCTTATGTATTAGTTATTAGTTATCTTAATTTAATTCTTAGGATTATTGATCAATCTTTAGCCATAAGATTAATTTATCATTTCTTGTTACATAATTCTTCTATAAAATAGTGATGAACTTTAGCAGACTCCGTTAATTCCGGATGAAAAGAAGTAACTAGCATGTTTTTTTCTTGAGCTGCAACTATGTGACCGTTCACACGGGATAAAATTTTAACATTTTTTCCTACTTCGGTTATATAGGGCGCTCGTATAAATGTCATGGGAATAGAACCGATTCCTTCAAAATTTTCTTCAATTGAAAAGCTGCCTAACTGCCGACCATATGCATTTCTTTTTGCGGTAATATCCATAACTCCCAGATGTACCGTACTTTCTTCTACCCGTTTAGCCAGTAAAATTAATCCGGCACACGTACCGAATACCGGTAATCCTGTTTGTATTTTGTTTCTGATTATCTCGAGTAAGTCTAAATCTCTCAAAAGTTTACCTATGGCAGTACTCTCCCCTCCCGGAATGATTAATCCATCCATAGATTGATCCATGTCTTTTTTTTGTCTTATTTCAAAGGTTTCTACCTTCAATTCTTGTAGTTTTCGAATATGCTCTATAAATGCTCCTTGTACTGCTAATACCCCTATTTTCATACTATTATATTTAGAATTAAAAAAGTCATTTGGAAAGTTTACACTTTTCAAATGACCTTATATTCATTTGTTTTATAAAAAAATTATTTTCCTCTTTCTGCCATTAGTAATTCAATTTCTGCTTCATTTATTCCAACCATCGCTTCTCCTAAGTCTTCAGATACTTCCAATAAAATAGTAGGATCGTTAAAATTAGTAACTGCTTTAACAATGGCCTGAGCTCTCTTTATCGGATCACCGGATTTGAAAATACCTGATCCAACAAAAACTCCTTCTGCTCCCAATTGCATCATTAATGCCGCATCGGCAGGAGTTGCCACACCTCCGGCCGCAAAATTAACTACCGGTAATTTTCCGTTTTCGTGTACGTATTTTACTAATTCATAAGGCACTCGAAGATCCTTTGCCTCATTGAAAAGTTCATCTTCCTGCATACCTTGTATCTTACGTATGGCTTCATTCATTGCGCGTAAATGTCTTACGGCTTGAACTACATCACCGGTTCCCGGTTCACCTTTGGAGCGAATCATGGATGCCCCTTCTTGGATTCTTCGCAGGGCTTCACCTAAATTCTTAGCCCCGCATACAAAAGGAACTTTAAATTTGGTTTTATTTACATGATAGGTATCATCGGCGGGTGTTAAAACTTCGCTTTCATCAATATAATCGATTTCTAAGGCTTCCAGTATTTGTGCTTCCACAAAATGTCCGATTCTGATTTTAGCCATAACCGGTATACTTACTGCCGATTGTATTCCTTTAATCATTTTGGGATCACTCATCCGCGAAACACCTCCTACAGCGCGTATATCAGCTGGAATCCTCTCCAAGGCCATTACTGCAACAGCTCCTGCTGCTTCAGCTATCTCTGCTTGTTGCGGAGTGGAAACATCCATAATGACTCCTCCTTTCAACATTTGCGCTAAATTTTTATTTAATTCGTATCTGTTGTTTTCCATACTCAAATTTTATCTTAATTATAAATACAAAAATAGTATAATATATGGTTACATTCCCTAAGTTTCCTTTTTTATTTTCTACCCTTTTTCATCAAGAAATTGATATATTATTTTCTTATTTTAAAAAATCTAAAATATTTTGCTAAAAAAATTGATACTTCCTCGTGAAAATAGTAAAATTTTAATAAAATGATTAACAATTTTATGATGTAGAAATCGTAATAAACAGTAATTTTGCTGTACATGTAATTTAAATATTAAAAAATGCATAATTCAGAAAATAAAGAGTTTATAGCTCAGAATTTTAATCAAAAAAATTGGAATGAAATAAAAACGCGGGACAGTTGGATGCTTTTTAAACTTATGGCTGAGTTTACCAACGGTTTTGAAACAATGACTAAAATAGGCCCTTGTGTATCCATATTCGGTTCTGCTCGAACTAATCCTGAAAATAAATATTACCAATTAACGGAAGAAATTTCTTATAAGCTTACTAAAATAGGTTTTGGTATTATTACGGGAGGAGGACCCGGAATTATGGAAGCGGGAAATAAAGGAGCACAGGCTGCGGGAGGAAAATCAATTGGTTTAAATATTGAATTACCTTTTGAAACAGGAAGTAATCCGTATGTTGATCATAAATTAAGTATGAATTTCAATTATTTTTTTGTCAGGAAAGTTATGTTTCTCAAATATTCGCAAGGTTTTATTGTTATGCCAGGCGGTTTGGGTACCATGGATGAGCTGTTTGAAGCGTTAACTTTAATTCAAACAAAAAAAACTAGTAAATTCCCGATTGTATTGGTGGGTACGGACTATTGGACCGGATTATTGGAATGGATGCGAAAGTCTATGCTTGAAGATAATTATATTAAGGAAATTGATTTTAGTTTGTTCCGACTTGTTGATACTGCTGATGAAGCTGTAGGACACATCCATGCTTTTTATAATAAATACAGTATTAAACAAAATTTTTAAAACTATTTGGCATTAAATTTGTTTGCAGTTGCAGAATGAGTGATAATATAATTCAACCTATAATGAAAAAGTTTATTCTTTTTTTTGTTTTATCTTTTATATGTTTAGGTTTCTATAATTTTTATTCTTCGGATTTTTTTACTTCGATAACTAAAGTGGAATATGTTTCCAGCAGCAAAACATTAAAAGTTTCTTCAAAAGTTAACCTTGAACATATTGAACAAACCATTGGTAAAAAAGTAAATTCCAACGATTTTGATATTACACTTAATAAATATCTTCAAAATAACGTTAAAATAAGTATAGATGATACTCCCGTAAATTTTACTTTTTCTTCTAAAAATCCGGATGGAAATGTAGTTTGGATTTATTATGAAGTATCGGGTATCAATTCGGTTTCATCAATCACTATAAAGAATTCTTTGTTATTGGATAAATTTCCTGATCAGCAGAATTTTATAAATTTTATCGTCAATGGACAAAAGAAATCTTTAGTGTGTAAAAAAGGTTCTGAAAGCGGAAAGCTAACGTTTTAATCGTTTGATTTAACTACGTTTTTTAAATGATAATTATAAATTAAAATAAATTTCTTTTATGAAAAAATTAATGATTTTAGGAATTTTGAGCATGTTTATTTTTTATTCTTGCTCTTCTTCAAATTCTGTTGCTCTTGACAGATCTTCTCAAAGAGATGTAAGAGGTACATGGAATCTTGACCGCGTTTCATATTCTGAAAACATGGTAAAAGTAAAAGCTTTTGATGAATATGATGCTCAGTGTTTAAAAAACAGTGTGTGGTATTTTATCGCTAATAATAACAGAGGCAATTTTACTTTGCAGGGAGGCAATACTTGTCCGGCTTTAACTCAAAACTTTACTTGGTATATCGACAAACAAAATATGCTTGTTTTAAAATTGCTTAATGAAGGTGATAAAGCAAGAAAAGTAACTACAGGAACTACGTATTTATATGAAATTCTTTCTGAAAATGAATTTAAATTAAGTCAGGTTATCAGCGGGGTTACTATTACTTATCATTTCAGTAAATTATCATCCGGTAAATTAAAATAAATAACTTGAAATACACTATATAATTATAATTATGAAATCAATATTTACAAGATTAACTTTAATCTTATTATCTGTTAGCATTCTAATGTCTTGTAACACCAACGATACCCAAAAAGGTGCCGGATTAGGAGCTGTTGCAGGAGGTGTTTTAGGTGCTGTAATTGGAAATAATGTAGGTAATAAAAACAATGCTGCTTTAGGAGCCGTTATTGGTGCTGCCGTGGGTGGAACCACCGGAGGTTTAATTGGACACAAAATGGATCAACAAGCACGTCAAATACAAGAAAGTGTACCGGGTGCTTCTGTTGAACGTGTAGGGGAAGGAATTAAAGTTGTACTTAATGAAAATGCTATTCGTTTTGATTTTGATAAAGCTACTTTAACTCCAACTGCTCAACAAAATTTAGATAAAATTGTATCTGTTTTTAAACAATACCCGGATACTAATATTGGTATTTTCGGATATACTGACGCAAAAGGTGCAGATCAATATAATTTAAATTTATCTGAAAACAGAGCAAAAAGTGTTGCTAATTATTTATCCAGTAACGGTATCAGCTCCAGCCGATTTACTATTAAAGGTTTTGGTAAAGCGGATCCAATTGGAGATAACAGCACTGAAGCCGGTAGAGCTTTAAATAGAAGAGTTGAATTTTCTATTACTGCCAACGAAAAAATGATTCGTGATGCAAAAGCTGAATCCAACTAATTAATATATTTTATACTTTATATAATTTTGAATAGAAAGACAGACGAAAGTTTGTCTTTTTTTATTTTAAATATCCAGTAATTTTTCATCCATAAAATATTGGATGATCGCTTTTTTCATAAGCAAAGTTTGCTCATTGGGCTTTAAATCGGGCAGCTTTTCAATTAATTTATAATGCGGCCAGTTGTCTTTATCATATCCATCGAGTTTATAATATCCGAAAGGTTCCAACAACCTGCATACGGCTATATGTATCAGGTTCATTTTTTCGTCTTTTTTATACTTTTTATATCCTAGTCCTAATTCTTGCAAACCAATTAAAAATATCATCGTATTTAAATCGGGAATATCCTCATGTGCAAACTTCTCTTTGAAAAATTGTTCAATTTTACTCCAAAGTTGAGCCTCGTTCATTTTCAAGTCAAATTTTTATTCACGTAAATTTATAATAAAATGTATTTATATATTTAATATATTCTTTAAATTAATTAAAAATTCAATAGCAAAAGTGTTATTGTTTAATAATTCTTTTTTAATCAATTCTTAGATTAAGTATAAACAATTCCTTTAAATATAATAAATAACTCTTTTTTGGAAATATGAATTCTATTAATAAATATAAGCTAATACGTACTATTTCTTAATAATTCCAATAATTTTTTAATAGAACATTATTAATAAATGATTTACTCGTCTTTGTATTTAATTATATAATTTTAATATTTTAAAATAAAATATTCGTCTATAAATTGTTTAAAAATCAGTATAAATAATAAAATAATTCAATATAAAGTTATATTAATAAATGTAATTGAAAAAGAATAATATTCTACAACATATTGAAAAAATAAAAATAAATAAATAACAAAAAAATATAGTAAATTATGAATAATTTTAATAACCATTGTCAATTAATTGATATATTAAATAAAATCTATAATAAAGGATTTAAAAAATTCAAAGACCAAAAATTTTCTAGAGATTTTGAGTTTTTAGATATCAATGATATTAATAATGCTGTTTTAATATTTACTGAAGTTTTAAATTTAAATGGAGGATCTTTAGGAAAATATGATTTGTATAAATTGATGCAGGAATATTTAACTAATATAGAGAAAAGAGATGCTATAAATAAAATACTTGAAAAATAATAAATTATTATGAATGGAAAATATATTGCATTATTAAAATAATAAGTTTTATATAGATTTCTGATTTTAGGATTTGAATGTAAATTTTTTATTGTTATAAGCGAAATTATGGTAAAGGTTTAAATAAAAGTTCAAGTTAGTTATAAAGTATAAAAAATATTCAATAGTATTTTTACAAGTATAGAGATAAACTTAGTAATAATATATTTACACATCTTCCCTTGATTACAACCAACCAAAAAATTTATCTAAATTCTAGAAATAAAAAATTTGTATAAAATTACTTTTTAATTTAATTAAAGAAATTAAAATTTAAAAATTCGTTTTTACTTTAATCAACTTTTTATCTAATACCTTAAATATATTCATAATAAATAATATGAATAATCAAATTATAACAGTAAATAAAAGATTTCAAAATAAGTACTCACGACCGGATTCGAACCGGCACATCCTATGGACACCACCCCCTCAAGATGGCGTGTCTACCAATTCCACCACGTGAGTTTAAAAGTTGTTTATTTTTAGCTTTGCAAATATACTAATATTAGTATTTCACCTCTAAGATAATTTTAAATTTTTCCACACTTAGATAAGCATTTTTTTTATAGTGTAATCTTTCGATAGTTACTTATCTTCCCGTTTGAAAAAATCTTTTTCGATATTCATTGGGTGTGCAATTTTTAATTTTCTTAAAAATTCTATTGTAATAAGGCACATCCTTGAAACCTGAGTAATAACATACTTCTGCAATGGTCATATTGGTTTTTTGAATCATTTGACAGGAAGATTCCACTCTAAATTCATTTAAGTAAGTCATTAAAGATTTACCCATCATCTTTTTAAAGAAAATACAAAATGACGATTTGTTCATATTTACTAATTGTGACATTTCTTCTAAAGTGATGGTATTTTGATAATTGTTCATTATATAAAGCTGTATTTTTTGTAACCGAAGGATTTGTTTATCTTCCTCTATTCGGTTACCTGCTAATATTCTATGATCGGAATTACCTAGTAATGTTAATATTTGAATGAAAGATGAAATCCTTTCAATCTCCGATTGATCAATCATCTGTTTCAAAATGTTTTGAAGTTTCGCCAGATGAGCTCCTATAAATGATATTGCTTGTTTATAATTTTGTATTTTTTGGATGTATGGGTGCAATTCGTTAAAAGTTAATTTACAATTATCAAGAAATCGATCAGAAAATGTAAGGGTAATGTTCTCTATCTTACCTTCTGCATTATAATCGGATTCTTCAAAAAGCCAACAATGAGGGATATGAGGGGGGATAAGAACGATTTCGTTGCATTGAAAGGGTTCGAGCCGATCCCCCATTTTTCTGGTTCCACTGCCGGTTATTATGTAGGATAATTCCCATGTTTTTTGTTCATGGAAAGTTACCTGTTCATTCCAATATATTTTTACATGATCAAATCGAAAAGATTGATTTTCAAATGTTGGCAAGTGAATGTATTTGATGTTTTTATACACTTACTAATATTACGCATTATTTGTATACAAATATAAGACAATAATAATAGAATATATTTCAATAGTTCAACTAATCATTAGTTTACTTTTGTTATTCAAATAAGAAATCAATATCTTCCAATGATGAAAAATATAACGGATTTAAAAGCTTCCAAGCCACATTATGTAATTCTTGACGGTTTACGAGGAGTTGCTGCTATTATGGTGGTTTTATTCCATGTTCTTGAAATTTATACGGGCGGTGATCATAGCTTACAAATTATAAATCATGGATACTTGGCTGTAGATTTTTTCTTTATGTTATCCGGATTTGTCTTGGGATATGCATACGATGATCGCTGGGGAAGTATGACTTTAAAAGATTTTTTTAAACGCCGTATCATTCGACTTCATCCTATGATTATTGCCGGAATGCTTTTAGGGGCTTTATTATATTATTTCCAGGATGCTCCTGCATTGGGATGGAAGGCAACTTCTGATGTTTCTCTTTTGAAATTACTTCTATTGATGATTATCGGCATGTTTTTAATTCCTGTCGGAAAAGGCTTAGACATTCGCGGTTGGAATGAAATGTATCCTCTGAATGGCCCTGCCTGGTCTCTATTTCTTGAATATATAGCCAATATCATTTATGCCCTTATTTTACGAAGAATCAGCAAATTAATGCTCTCTATTTTGGTACTTGTTGCTGCCGGAGTTACGATTCAATATGCGTTTACAAATCCGATAGGTGACATCATCGGGGGATGGTCTATCGATGACCCTATTCAGTTAAGAATCGGTTTTACTCGTTTGGCTTTTCCTTTTTTAGCCGGATTATTGTTAGCCAGGATTGGAAAACTTCGTTTTATTAATCATGCTTTTTTGATAACTTCTCTTTTGTTGATCATACTTCTATCCGTACCTCATTTAGGAGGTGAAAATAACTTATGGAATCGCTGGTATGAATGCATATGTTTAATGATTTTCTTTCCTTTGATTATATGGTTGGGCGCAGGAGGAAAAATAAAAAATCCGAAAGCAATGACAGTATGTAAATTTCTGGGAGACATCTCCTACCCTATTTATATTACCCATTTTCCATTTATTAATATTTATATGGCTTATATTGCCAATCATCAACTTTCCTTGGAGCAATCATGGCAATATGGATTGCTGGTCGTTTTAATTTCCATCATTGTTGCTTATTTGTCCATGAAATTTTATGATATGCCGATTCGAGAATGGCTACGTAAACGATTTTTAAATTATAAAAAATAATCAATTAGTATTTCGAAACATAGATATTTTTTATGCAAAAGCATAAACAGTATCATAAAAATGTGTATAAAATAATGCTTTGTTTATATGACTTTGATTTTTTTATCTTTGTATAAAATTTTCTTTTGATATCTTATACCTTTAATGAACTTTTACCTTTTGGTTTTGAAATAAAAAATTTGACTCAGATGAATCAAAGGGCATGTTCTATAACCAGTAAGCCGCATAGAACAAATTTTTATCAAATTATACGGATTACAAGCGGTAAAACAATTCAAAAAGTAGATTTTAGTCCGATTGAAGTCAGGGAAGGACAAATTTTATTTATCGGCAAAGATCAAGTTTTATCTTTTGATGTGGAATCTGCCTATACGGGTGAAATTATTTTGTTTACCGATGATTTTTATATTCGTAATGAATACGAAAGGCGTTTAATTAAGCAATCAGAGCTTTTCAACCCTTTTACCAAAAATATTCCTATTGAAACGCATGAATATTTAGTTTCCATTTGGGAATTGATGAAAAAAATCTATTCTCCTGAACAAGATCCTTATATTCCCGATATTTTACATCATTTACTGAGTAGTTTTCTTATTTATTCAAAAAAAATTACTAGTCATTCGTTAAATATTCTTTCTTCTTCGTGTTATTCTGTTACTTTAGAGTTTTCACTCGCTGTAGAAAAAAATTACAAGATCCTGAGAAAAGTAAATGATTATGTCTCCAGTTTGGGTATATCGCCCAAAGTTTTATCAAAAGCTCTTAAAAACACTGTCGGTAAAAGTCCCAAAGAATATATTGATGAACGAATTTTATTAGAAGCAAAAAGACTTTTGGTTTACAGTGAACTCAATATAAAGGAAATTTCATTTGAACTGGGATTTGACGAACCCACCAATTTCAGCAAATTTTTTAGAAAGTGGGTAGGTATTAGCCCTATCGATTTTAAAAAGCAACACCTGTCCTAAATTTATCAGCTTTGGCATACTTTTTATCATTACACTCATAAAATCCACACTTACCTTTACACGAATAAAATTCTTACAACAGTTGAAAAACACTGAATACGCCTGTTTTTATAAACATAAAAAATTAAAAATGCCTATAAGTGAATTGATGAATAATAAATAATAAATTTTTAATAATATGAAAAAAATAAGTTATCTAGCAGCGGTTGTCGGAATAGCTTTGTTAGCAGTTTCTTGCAACCAAACTAAAAAAGAACCTGTTGAAGCTACGGATCAAACGAACACTGAAAAGGTGGAAGATTCTACCGCGGAAAACGAAGAACCCTCTAATAAAGAAAAAGTTAGGGAGTTACTTTCTTCATTTAACACAGGAAATGAAGCACCGTTGAAATACATTAATCCAAATAAGTATATTCAACACAATTTGGGAGCAGCTGACGGCGTTGAAGGTTTTAAGACCCTTGTGAAAAGTTTATCAGCTTCTAAACCGAGTGTTAACATTGTACGTATGTTGAGTGACGGGGATTATGTTGTTGCCCAAACGGAATATGGGTATAAAACTCCAACCGTTGGATTTGATATTTTCCGTTTTGAAAACGGATTAATTGTAGAACATTGGGACAATTTACAAGCTGAACAACCGAAGAATCCAAGCGGACATACGTTAATAGATGGGGATACTACAATCAAAGAAACTGATGAGGCCGGATTGAAAGCAAACAAAGCGGTAGCCGAAGGTTTTGTTACGGATGTCTTGATGGGTAAAAATCCTTCCAACTTGGAAAATTATTTTAACGGAAATAATTACATTCAACACCACCCACTCATTGGTGACGGGTTAGACGGATTAAAAGCCGGCTTAGAGAAATTGAATAAAATGGGACTTACTTTCAAATATACTCAAATTCATAAAATTCTAGGAGAAGGAAATTTTGTATTAGTAGTTTCTGAAGGCGTTATGGCCAATAAACCCACTTCATTCTATGATTTATTCAGAATTGAAAATGGCAAAATTGCTGAACATTGGGATATTGTGGAAACCATACCTGCAAATGCTGAACATAAAAATAAAAACGGTAAATTCTAAATTTATTCATTGAGTAAAAAGGATTTTAAACAGTAGTATAAGTTATCTATTATATAGTTTTAAATAATATTTCAAAATAAAAAAACCTGCACTTGATGCAGGTTTTTTTACATTTTTTAAATTATTTTTTTATGATTTTCTTAGTTACTATACCTTGATCGGTTGTAAGTGTTACTATGTATATTCCCGGAGCCAGGTCTTGCACATTTATTTCGTTGTTTTTAAGAGATGGAAAAGTTTTTACTAATTTTCCGGAATAATTATATACATCAACCGATAAAGTTTTAAAAGGTGAAGTGATATTTACAATATCAGTAACCGGATTAGGATATAGTTTAATTGACTCTACCCAATTCACAGAAGGATTTTCTGATTTAATTTCTTCAATAGCAAACGCATTCGTATTATTTTCAACAAATCTTGCTGAATTGGCTATGGTTACTTCGTACTTTAAAGTTAAATTGGTAATTAAATCATTTTTCATTTCACAAATTAATGTTTTTCCTGCATTTTTTCGACTTGCGTAAAACTTACCTCTACTTCCATTCACTTTTACCTCTTTTTGGGTGGCTTTATCATACCAAACATAGGTTGTTTTCTTTCCTCGGAAATTATATTCAGAAGAAAGATCCAATATGTCTAAGTAACCCTTTGTACCTCCTTGTAGAGTTGATTGAGGAGTAAATCCGATAAATTCTATTTTAGCGAAATCACCTTTAAGAGTTGAAATTTTAAATTGATTATTATTTGCAATTAATACAAATAATTTATTAGCCGTTAAGTCTAATGAGCCTAATTGATTATAGTTACAAGTGAGTATACTTAATTTACTATTTTTAGATGTATTTAAAGAAGTAAGCTTATTTAAACTGCAATCTAATTCTTTTAGCTCTGTACTATTTGATACATCTAAATTAGTTAGTTTATTTTCAGAACAATTTAAATTTTTTAAATTAATAGCATTGGAAACATTTAAAGTTATTAGTTCATTTTTATAACAGAATAAATATTCAAGTTTATTATTCGATACATCTAAAGTATTTAATTTATTTTTAGAACAATTTAATTCTTTTAATTTAAAATTATTTGATAAATCCAATGATGTTAATTGATTATTATCACAGTATAATTCTTCTAATTCCACATTTTGTGATAAATCTAAAGTGATAAGTTGATTATTAGAACCACACAAATTTACTAATTCCACATTTTTTGATACATCTAAAGTGGTAAATTGATTATATGAACAATTCAAACTTACTAAATTCACATTTTGTGATAAGTCCAATTTATTTAGTGAATTCTGGCTACAATCTAAAAATTTTAAATTAATATACTTAGATACATCTAAAGTGGTAAATTGATTATATGAACAATTCAAACTTACTAAATTCACATTTTGTGATAAGTCCAATTTATTTAGTGAATTCTGGCTACAATCTAAAAATTTTAAATTAATATTCTTTGATACATCTAATGAAGTTAAATTATTTTTTCTAGAAACAAATTTTGTTAAATTTAAATTCTTAGATAAATCAATTGAAGTTAATTGTGTTGAATTTATATACAATTCTTTTAAATTTTTAAAATATTTTCCATCAAATTCTCCATAAAATTTATTTTTACTTAAACTATCGTAATTACTCAAATCTAAAAAAGTTAAAACTTTAACTCCATTTTTATCTTCCCACTCAAATCTGCGAAATAATTTTAAAATGACACTGCTAGTCTTACCATTTATGGCATCAACCATATCTTTCCAGGTCAATCCTAACTGCTCATAATTCCATTCGTTATCCTCTTCAGAATATTGCATTAAAAAATTCAAAATTCCTAAAACATCCCTTGGATCATAAACAGAGATTTTTGAAACATCAAAATTACTTACTAAATATTGTCTTTTTTCCAAAACAGGATCTTTAGCCATCATTGTTACGCTTAATAAGACGCATAACAACATAAAAAATAAATTTTTTTTCATAATATTATTATTTTATAAATTTTAATATACTAATATATCAATAATAATTTAAATAATTAGCTATTAAAAATAAAATATTTTTTTTTTTGTAGATTCTAACATGGATTCTGTTTAATTTTAAGAATCAATTAATTCCACATTTATATATAGAATATGGCACAGCTAATTTTTAGCAAAAAAACATACGTAATAAGCAGGGAATTATATAAGCAATTGAACTATAAACTTTATTTTAAATCGGTCTTTAATGAAGTGTTTTTTTTATTAAACGTTTGTAATTTTATCAACTCATAAATAAAAAAAACCTGCTCTTTAGCAGGTTTTTTAATTATTATAATTTACTTTTTAATAATTTTCTTAGAAAGTATTCCCTGATCGGTTGCAAGATTCACGATATAAATTCCTGCAGGTAAATCTTGTAAATCCAATTCATTATTTATTACCCTTGGATATCTTTTAACTTCTTTTCCCGCATAATTGTAAACACTTGCTGATGTTACTTTTGCTGTAGTATTTATTTTTAATATATCTATTACCGGATTAGGAAATAGTTGTATCGATTCTGTTTCATTTTTTTGAGGACCTATCCGTACAAATCCTTCCGGTATGTTTTCATTTATATCTCTTGAAGCAAATGATACGGTATTTTTTATCGTTACTTCATATTCTAAAACAAAGTTGGGAATTAATTCATTTTTCATCTTACAGATCAAAGTTTTGCCTGCATTTTCCGGACCGGCATAAAATTTACCTTTTAATGCATACGTGCCGACTTCTTGTTGAGTTGTTTTATCATACCAGGTATAGGTGGTATATTTTCCATCAATACTATATTCTGATGATAAATCCAACACTTCAAAAATACCTTTAACCCCTCCTTTAAGTGTTGCTTGTGGGTTTAATTTTAAAGATTTAATTGTAAGAAAATTTCCTTTTAAAGTGGATAATTTTAAATTATTATTAATTCCATTTAATTCACTTATCTTATGAACTTTCGGAACTAGCAATTGAGCTATTTTATTGTTATAAAAATATAAATATACTAAATAAACATTTTTAGATACATCCAAAGTTGTTAATTGATTGGAATAACAATTTAAATATGTTAAATTAACATTTTTAGAGATATCCAAGGTTGTTAATTGATTGGAATAACAATTTAAATATATTAAATCAAGATTTTTAGAGATATCCAAGGTTGTTAACTGATTGGAACTACAATATAAATTATTCAAATTAACATTTTTAGAGACATCTAAGGTTCTTAATTGATTGTTATCACAACTTAAATTTGTTAAATTAACATTTTTAGAGACATCCAAGGCAGTTAATTTATTCGAATAACACCATAAACCCTTCAAATTAACATTTTTAGAGATATCCAAGGTTGTTAACTGATTGGAATAACAATATAATTTATTCAAATTAACATTTTTAGACACATCCAAAGTTGCTAATTGATTGTTATCACAACTTAAATTTGTTAAATTAACATTTTTAGATAAATCTATAGCTTTCAATCGATTGTAATAACAATTTAAATATTCTAAGTTCTTAAAATATCTTCCATCAAAAACTCCACTATAATTTTTATAGTTTAAATTTAATTGAGTTAAAACTTTAATATTATTGCTAGCTTTCCATGTAAATACTCCGGATAATTTTGTAAAAATAACCTCCGGATTTCCATTAATAGCTTTAGCCATTTCTTCCCAGGTTAACCCCGCCAGTTCATAATTCCATTTTTTATTACTTTCCGAATATTGCATAAAAAAATTCAATATTCCGTATACATCCATCGCATCATAATTGGTGGTGGTGGATGCTACAAAATGTTCTCTCAAGTAATTTTCTTGTTTAGAAATATCAACGGTTGCCAACAGTGGTGTTGCAATAAAACACCACAATAAAATAGAAAGTAATTTTTTTTTCATAACATTTTTTAATTTTTTTATTATTTATATATGCTAATTTAATATATTTATTTTTATTTTAACCTTATTTAAAAATAAATAGTTAATTATTTATTCTATATATTATTTTACTAAATCCTATTTTTAATAATAAATTTATCGCTTTCAATATCAAACCCACTATTTTTCACATAAAAAAAACCTGCTTTTTTAGCAGGTTTTTTTTACTTTATTTTTGTTTAAATTATTTTTTTATAATTTTTTTGGATAATGTTCCTATTTCGGTATCTATATTTACGATATAAATTCCTGAAGGCAAATCTTGTAAATCCAATTCATTATTTATTACCCTTGGATATCTTTTAACTTCTTTTCCTGCATAATTGTAAACACTCACTGATGTTACTTTTGCTGCTGTATTTATTTTTAATATATCTATTACCGGATTTGGTGTTAGTTGTATTGATTCTGTTTCATTTTCTTGCCCTCCTATGAGTTTAAAATTTTCCGGTAGGGTACTTAATGAACTTTTGGCTGAAAAAGGTGAAATTTTTTGTATCGTTACTTCATATTCTAATTCAAAAGTCCCGAATCTGGGACCTCCTATCATCTTACATATCAATGTTTTTCCCGCATTTTTCGAACCCGCTATAAATCGCCCATTATAGGCATACATAGTTACCGGCAAACCGGTTGCTTTATCATACCAGGAATAATAGGTTTGTCCCCCATTTTTAGACTTGAAGTCCGAAGATAAATCTATAATCTCATAAAAACTTTTACTTCCTCCTTGGGTTGTTTCCTGAGGTGTTATATTAAGATATATTAAGCCTTTAGTATTAATATCAAATGTTGAATACTTCAATAGATTATGAGAACAAGATACTCTTTCTATATTATCCATTGTTACATCTAAACTAGTTAATTTATTATAAGAGCAATTTAAATCTCTTAAACGATAATTATTGAATAAATCTAGTTTAGGCAATTGATTGTTATCACAGCTTAATTCATATAAATTTGAATTATTAGATAAATCCAAAGTTGATATACTATTGTTGGAACAATATAATCTAGATAAATAAAAATTTTTAGATACATCTATTGAAGTTAATTGATTTTCATTACAATTAAGTACACCTAAATTTAAACAATCGGACACATCTAAAGCTTTTAAATTATTTTCGTGACAATATAAATATTCTAATCCTTTTGTGTTTGATAAATTTAAATTGGTAAGTTTATTATTATAGCAGTGTAATGTTGATAAATTTTTATTATTAGATACATCTAAAAATGTAAGTTTATTATTATTACAATCAATATAACTTAGTTTACCATTATTACATACTTTTAACGTATTAATTTGATTATATCCACAATCTAAAACTATAAGAAATGAATTTTTTGATACATCTAAGGAGGTTAATTTATTACCCCCAATAAAAAAATACTCTAGATACTTAAAATATTTTCCGTTAAAATCTCCTGTTAATTTCTTTTCTTCATCAACATTATTATCTAAATGAATTCTAGTTACAACTTTATGACCATTGCGCTCTTCCCATATGAATTTTGATGATAATTTATTAATCAAAATTTCAGGTCTACCCATTAAAGTGTTATAAATATCTTTCCAGTTCAACCCTAGTTTCTCATAATTCCATTTTTTTGTTTCTTGAGAATATTGCATTAAGAAATTTAATATTCCATAGACATCTATTGGATTATATTTTGTAACTGAAGAAACCATATTGTTATTTACAATATAATCTTTTTTATCCAAAAATAATTCTTTAGCCGGTATAGTGGCACTTACAAACATGAACGCCAAAATAAATAATAGATTTTTTTTCATAATATTGTTAATTTTTATATTTTATGCTAATATAATATATTTAAATGAATTTACAATTTATTAAAAAATAAAATATTATTTTTTTACAATAAACTATTACAATTATTTAAACGTTAAAAATCAATTTATCCCATAATTATTCATTGAATCAAAATATGAATAACGCATAGCATAACTGTTAATATTAGATTCATAAAAAAAACTTTCAACTGATTGGAGCAAATTTGAATATAGTTTTTTTTATATAAATGATATTTTAATTCGTACAAAAAAAAACCTGCTAAAAAAGCAGGTTTTTTTACTTTATTTTTGTTTAAATTATTTTTTTATAATTTTTTTGGATAATGTTCCTATTTCGGTATCTATATTTACGATATAAATTCCCGCAGATAAATCTTGTAAATCCAATTCATTATTTATTATCCTTGGATATCTTTTAACTTCTTTTCCTGCATAATTGTAAACACTCACTGATGTTACTTTTGCTGTAGTTTCTATTTTTAATTCATCTATTACCGGATTTGGAAATAGTTGTATTGATTCTGTTTCATTTTCTTGAGGACCTACCCATACAAATTCTTCCGGTATGTTTTCTTTTATATTTCTTGATGCAAATGATACGGTATTTTTTATCTTTACTTCATATTCTAAAACAAAGTTTGGAAATAATTCATTTTTCATCTTACAGATCAAAGTTTTGCCTGCATTTTCCGGACCGGCATAAAATTTACCTTTTAGTGCATAGGCGCCGACTTCTTGTTGAGTTGTTTTATCATACCAGGTATAAGTAGTATATTTTCCATCGATAGTATATTCTGATGATAAATCCAACACTTCAAAAATACCTTTAACTCCTCCTTGAAGCGTTGCTTGTGGGTTTAATGTTAAAGATTTAATTGTAAGAAAATTTCCTTTTAAGGTGGATAACTTTAAATTGTTATTAATTCCACTTAATTCACTTATCTTATGAACTTTTGGAACCAGCAATTGAGCTATCTTATTATCACTAAAATATAAGTATATTAAATTAACATTTTTAGAGACATCTAAATTTGTAAATTGATTCGAATAACAATTTAATGTTGTTAAATTAACATTTTTAGATACATCTAAGGTTGTTAATTGATTCAAATTACAATTTAAAATTTTTAAATTAACATTTTTAGAGACATCCAAGGTGGTTAATTGATTGGAATTACAATATAATTCTGTCAAATTAACATTTTTAGAAACATCTAAGGCTTTTAGCTTATTGGAATAACAATCTAAAAATGTTAGTTTACTATTTTTAGATACATCTAAAGTTGTTAATTGATTGGAATTACAATTTAAACTATACAAATTAACATTTTTAGAGACATCCAAGGTGGTTAATTGATTCGAAAAACACTTTAAAACAAATAAATTAACATTTTTAGATACATCCAAGGTGGTTAGTTGATTGGAATAAATATTTAAAAGCATTAAATTAACATTTTTAGACACATCCAAGGTCTTTAGCTTATTGGAATAACCATATAATTCTTTCAAATTAACGTTTTTAGATATATCCAAGGTTATTAGCTGATTGGATGAACAATTCAAATAAATTAAATTAAGATTTTTGGATAGATCTAAGATTTTTAATTGATTCGAATTACAATATAAACCCTTCAAATTAACATTTTTAGTTACATCTATTGTTGTTAATCGATTGCCAGTACAATATAATGTTTCTAAGTTCTTAAAATAATTGCCATTGAAAACTCCATTATAATTTTTGTAGTTTAAATTTAATTGAGTTAAAACTTTTAAACTATTGATATTTTTCCAACCAAATTTTCCGGATAATTTTGTAAAAATAACCTCCGGATTTCCATTAATAGCCTTAGCCATTTCTTCCCAGGTTAACCCCGCCAGTTCATAATTCCATTTTTTTTCACTTTCCGAATATTGCATAAAAAAATTCAATATTCCATATACATCCATCGCGTCGTAATTGGTGGTTGTGGATATTACAAAATGTCCTCTCAAGTAATTTTCTTGTTTTGAAATATCAACGGTTGCCAACAGTGGTGTAGTTATGATACACCAAAATAAAATAAAAAGTAGATTTTTTTTCATAACATTTTTAATTATTTTATATTAATTATGCTAATTTAGTATATTTATTTTTATTTTAACCTTATTTAAAAATAAATATTTATTTTATGAATTATTTTACCCTCTATTTTCAATTAAAAAAATTTATCACTTTTGGAATAAATTAAAATTAAATAAAAATGAAACTTGCTATTGATGTTTATTACTATCCGAACCGAGCAAAAGTTGTGGGTTTACTATTTAAAAACTGGAATCAACCCATTCCTAATGACTTAATTACTACTTATATTTATGAAGTATCTGAATATGAATCGGGAATGTTTTATAAAAGAGAGCTTCCTTGTATTTTAGAGTTATTGAAGCAAATAAATTTAAAAGATATGAGTCAGATTATAGTTGATGGCTTCGTATATTTAGATGACACCCATCGGCCGGGCTTGGGTAAATACTTATTTGATGCATTGGAAGAGAAAATTCCAATTATAGGGGTAGCTAAAAATCCTTTTTCTACCGGCAAGTCTATTGTTCAGGAAATAACAAGAGGCGAAAGTAAAAAGCCCTTATATATTAGTTCTGTCGGAATTTCACTTAATGGAGCTTCTCAATGTATTCAAAATATGCATGGTAATTATAGAATTCCCACCCTCCTTAAATTATTAGATCAAGAAACCAGAAGATAATTCAAACAATAAATTTTTACAATATAAAGTTAAATTTTTAGATAATAGTAAGACAAAAATTTTTGCACAAAAACTTCCAACAATATTTTTAATAACTATTAGCCGTTAATTTAAAAAAATATTGAAATAGTATAAATGAATAAAATAAATACTAGAACTGAAGTCGAACTTTTTTTTCTGTTGTTGTTTCTAGTTTGTTTACGTACGTGAAATAAAAAGAGCTACAAAAAATTTGTAACTCATTGATTTTTAGGTGACCCCGGAGAGGCTCGAACTCTCGACCCATTGATTAAGAGTCAATTGCTCTACCAACTGAGCTACGGAGTCATAAACAAGAAAAGCTTGAGAATCTCAAGCGCGAATTTTCAAAATGTGACCTGGCTGGGGCTCGAACCCAGGACCCCAACATTAAAAGTGTTGTGCTCTACCAACTGAGCTACCAGGTCTCCCTAAATGTATATATAATCTATTCTTTGAATAGATTGTGACCTGGCTGGGGCTCGAACCCAGGACCCCAACATTAAAAGTGTTGTGCTCTACCAACTGAGCTACCAGGTCTTTATTTAGTGTTTGCTAAGCATTTTCGTTTAGCGAGTGCAAATATAATGACTTTTTTTGGGTATGCAAATATATTTGATAAAAAAATATGATATTTGTAAAAAATCTGATCGTATGATTATTTCTTTATTGGGTTATAT
This sequence comes from Apibacter sp. ESL0432, assembly GCF_019469225.1. NCBI lineage: Bacteria > Pseudomonadati > Bacteroidota > Flavobacteriia > Flavobacteriales > Weeksellaceae > Apibacter > Apibacter sp. ESL0432. The sequence continues at coordinate 1,482,236 of NZ_CP048266.1, forward strand.
GGGAAGTGGAAAATCTACTGTTGGCAAATATCTTGCGAAATCTCTCAACATAACTTTTATTGATTTAGATGAGTATATTTCAGCTCAAGAAAATAAGTCTATTCAAGAAATTTTTTCAATCCTTGGAGAAATTTATTTTCGTAAAAAAGAAAATTTTTATCTGAATGAATTATTGAACGGTGACAATATAGTGTTGAGTTTAGGAGGAGGTACTCCTATTTATCATCGCAACATGGATAAAATTAAAGAAAAAAGCTACTCCTTCTATTTAAAAATGAATGTCTCAGAATTGGCAAAAAGGTTAAGTAAAGAAAAAGAACACCGCCCTCTTATTGCACATTTAGAAGACGAATCTTTACCGGAATTTATTGCCAAGCATTTATTTGAACGTTCAACATTTTATGAGTCGGCTGCTTATAAGATAGCGGTTAACCAAAAAACTCCGGAAGAAATAAGCAATGAAATTATTGAAGTTCTAAAAAATACAAAATAAACTTTTAGTGTATTTATTCATCTTCCCATTCAAGAGTATAATCGTCTAATTCTCTCCTATCCTTTTTGGTAGGCCTGCCTAATCCTTTTTGCCTGTAATAGTTTTGCGTTTGTGTTCTTGATTTCATCATTTCAATCTGCTCAGGATCTGTCAGGTCTTTTATATATAAAGGAACCAATTTTGCTCCTACCCGATTGGGAGGAATTTGTATAACTTGAATCGTATAGTCAATCTGATTTTTTCTAATTTTATACGTTTCACCAACTAATATTTCTTTTGAAGGCTTCAAGGGAGCATCATCTAAAAATACTCGATTTTTCTTACATTCTTCGGTGGCAATTGCCCGCGTTTTATAGAAACGCACACACCATAAAAATTTATCTATTCTCATTGGTTGAAAAAATTGGTCTTTAAAATTAAATTTAATCGTAAATTAGCAACTAAATTAACATATTTTATTTACATGATTAAAAAATCCCTTTTAGCCGCCTGTATCTTTTCACTTTTATTTTTTGTTTCGTGTGGGAGCGATGATAATAACGCCTCAACCTTATCCGTTGACGAGCAAAATACAGCTGATGATATGGCTATTGTTAATTTTTTAAATAACTATTATTTTGATGATCTTGGGAAAGTAACCAAATTTTCTGATACGGTTACTCCAAATGATAAAGAGCCTTTGAGCAAAAATGCAATAAAATCTCCTTTAGGATACTGGGTAGTTAAAAATCCGAAGGCAGATCAGGGTATAAACACCTCCAATATAGCTGACGGTAAAAACAATATACTTATTCATTATTCATTAAAATATTTTGTTGCTACTGAAGGAGGTAATGGATATTCAACCTTGAATACTTCATCAAGCACAATTGATAATTCAGGGGTTGCACAAGAAGACCCTTTCTTTTACAAAAAGCCCAAAAACGATACAATTCAAAGTGAAAACTATTATGTGATTAAAGGTATTGTTGACGGTTTAAAGGATTTTAAGCCAACTAATAAATCTAAAAATGACCTTTACCATGTATTACAAGGTTTAATTATCGTGCCTTCTCGATTGGCATACGGTAGAGAATCCAATTATATAAACAGTAAAGATGCTACGTTCATTTTAAATTTTGAATTGTATAAAGTCTGTCCTCAAGATCAAACATGTAATTAAATTTATATATTGTTTGAATGTATCGTTCAGACAATCGTATAATTATTGTTATCAACAATTAAGCTCTGTTGATCATTGACGGGGATTAAATTTAAGTTATCTCTAAACATCAAATAGATTTGCTGGATAAAATCAGTAAAAGGATCTTCTATATAATGCGGAAAGACATTGAAATTAATAACTTTTAATGCAGTGTAATTATCCAGATCATGAGTCTTATTACGATCATCCATAACATTGATATATGTTAAATATCCATCAAAATTGTAGGCAATAGTTATAAACAGAATATTCTTGCCTGAAATCTGATTTTTACAAATAAAATCTTAAAGTTGCCGACTTGTTTCGGCAATATAAGAAATCAAAAAATATTTTTATACCTAAGAATTTAGATAATCTAATTTAATAAATCTTAGGATTATAGTTTTCAGGAAATTTAGCCATTTCCGGTTTATAAAAGTCTTCTATTTGATCAAATATCTCTTCAATCGTTTGATCGCCAATATAAATTAATTTGGAAACACCGGTTACTTTATTTTTATAATCGGCATAGGCTAGAGCAATAGGAACGTTCGCTTGCTTAGCTATATAGTAAAAACCTTTTTTCCATCGTAAGGCACGGGAGCGAGTGGCTTCCGGAGTATTTATTAAAGCCATCGAATCGGAATTTTTAATTAGTTCCGATGAATATTGAACCAAATTATTCCATTGACTTCGATCGACTCCTAAACATCCGAGTGCTTTGAAAAAGAATCCATACCATGGTTTGGTATAAGCATCTTTTATCATTACTTTATAAGGAATTTTTAAACACCAAAAACTGGCTAAACAATAATATAAATCCCAATTAGAGGTATGAGGAGCACAAATTAATACGCATTTTCTTAATTCATTAACAGGCACTTCATTTTTAAATCTCCATCCCATAACGAACAGCATTAACCTTCCTAGTAATTTTTTCATAATTTGATTACTTATTAAAAATAATTAAAAAGTTCAGTTAATTTACATTAACTGAACTTTTCACATGTATATAATTTTCTAATTAACTTAACATTGACATTATGTAATCCATAATAACTAACACCATCTTAAAGAGAATTTGTACCATGATCTATTTATTTTTTTTCTGAATTAATTAAAACACTAAACTAAAAAAAGTTATATTCAGGTGCTCTACATACTGTTATAAAAACCTGAGCTTTAATTATCAGAATCTCTACTATATATATGAACGCCCTAAATTTTTTGCTAAATTAAAAATTTTCTTTGAATTTAACTCAAATTAATTATAAATATCTTAATGGAATTTTATTTATATTTTTAATTATTTCCATACATTTTTTCGTTGCGGATACCTATAAGTTGACGTAAAACTCACTTCCTAAAATTTTTTATCTTAAAAAAGCCGATTTACACAGTTTAATTAAAAATATTTTACTTTTGTATTTATATATCTTACTTATGACTCCCTTGGTATCGGTTATTATGGCTGCTTACAATGCAGAAAAACATATATCTGCATCAATTGAATCGGTAATCAAACAAACGTATGCTAATTTTGAATTGCTGGTTATTAATGATGGCTCATCCGATAGAACTCAATCAATTATAGAAGAATTTAGTAAAAGAGATTCCCGAATCAAGCTTATTAACAACGATAAAAACTTGTTTGTTATAAAATCCCGTAATATCGGAATTGAAAATGCTAAAGGTAAATATTTGGCCATATTAGATGCTGATGATCTTGCATTACCCAATCGATTGGAAAAACAAGTTGAATTTCTGGAGAATAATCCGGATGTATTTTTAATAGGCAGCAGTGCTCATATAATTGATGAAAACAATACTATTTGTAATAATTTTATAGCTTTAACCGATTATCATGAATTAAAAAGAAATATTCTCAAAAACAATTTATTCTATCATTCTTCTATACTATTAAGAAATGATAAAGTTTTTTATCGAGAAAAAATGATTTATTCGGAAGACTATGATCTCATTTTACGGTTATTTTCAGAAGGTAAAAAAATTGTAAATCTACCTGATAATTTAATTTCATATAGACAAACCAATCATTCACTTTCTAAAACCAAAAACAGACTAGTGCAATGGTTGTTTATCAATAAAGCCCGTGAATTTTATAAAGAAAGGCTCGGTAATGGTAAAGACAGTTATGATACGTTTAATCCACAATCATTTATTAATATAGAAGATATTCATTACCCAATTAATAAAAATGATTTGTTATATGCCATGAAAATTTGTTTTTACAGAAAAGATGCAAATCAATTAAAATTTTTAGTAAAAAAATATCGTAACTATTATCCTATATCATTAGATTATTTACTTTATTCTCTATTTTCAAAAAATAAAAATACTTTTAATCTCATTTGTAAAATTTATTCTAAACTTTAAACTATGGATATTTTAATTAAATCTTTTAACCGCCCCTTTTATTTGGACAGATGCTTAGCAAGTATCCAAAAATATGTAGTGGGTACTTATTCAATTAAAGTTTTAGATGATGGAACTCCTGAAAAATATCTAAATAAAATTAAATTAAAATACCCGTCCATTAAAATTATAAAATCTGAAAATTATATAGAAAAGGAAGAAGCAATTAAAGAAAATTTTAAGTCAGGAAAAGATATTAATGGCTTTAAAATTCCTACTCAACTTTGGGTCAATTCAGTAAAAGAAGCTTCAGATTATTTCATTATAACGGAAGATGATGTTTGGTTTACGAGAAAAATTAATGTGAATGAAATCAATGAAGTAATGGAAAAAGAAAATATATCCTTACTCAAATTAGGTTGGTCGGGAAATAATAATTTTGTTGATCAGTTTAAACATGATAAAATCAATTCCGATATAATTTCCGTATATCCGGATCTTTTTACTGCCCCTCCTTTCATTCTGAAATGTTTTTTTTATAATAAATATAAGTTTTTTAGTATTTTATATAAATTGGGTTTAGTATCTAACACTACTAAAACTAAATATTGGATTTTAATTTCAATACTTATGGGTGTTCATAAAAAAGAATTTTGGCTTAAAACTTGGGAAAATATTAATGGAAAAGTTGATGAAAAAAAACAATTATACAATGCTACCCTGTATTTTAGAAAACATAAACACAAAAACATGATCGCTCAATTAAATCATGAAGTTATGAAAACTACGTTTAATTCTTCTGCTACCAATTCCTATCATAATTATGGATTCGATTTTGATGTAAATCAACTTAATTATTTAATTAATGAAAAATGGTATAATGATGCATTTGATTCCATGCAAAATTTTCCTAAGGATTTCTCAGAAGATTACATTTTATCATTTTTGAAAAATGAAAATAATCAAAAAATAAAACCGGAAGAATGGAAAAAATGGTCAGAAAAATTTAAAAATCAATATAGGATTCAGGGGTGTGCTGTTGATGATTAAAAAAAATATATTATTTATTAAATTAATCCAATCGAATCAAAGAGCAAAAAAAATAAGCAGTGATTTACTGCTTACTTTTTTAATATCATAATTTAATCTAAGAAGTCATTACTCCTCTTCATCATCTTCGTATTTTTCGATTTCAGCATCGCAAAAATCGAATGCTTGTTGAATCAATGAATTTACTTCATTAGCTACCTCTTCTTCTTCTCCTTCCAAATCGTCGAACCATTCAACCTCCTCTTCTTCTACATTTAGTATAAATCTAGGATACTCTGTATGCACAACAAATAAATCTTCAGGAAAATCCGAATTGTCTGCCATTAAAAACTTAGGTAATTTCATATTGTCTTTATTTAAATTTTTATTCGTCTAATAATTCTTTTAACTTAATTAATTCTGCCTTCACTAACTCTAAACGAGCAATGATTTCAACTTTTTTGGATAAATTTTTTTGTGATTGTAAAACAACTTTTGCTCCTTCTAAGGTATATCCTTTTTCTTTTACTAAATGAAAAATTATTTTAAAATTTTCAATATCTTTTGGGGTAAAAAAACGGTCTCCTTTTTTATTCTTTTTGGGTGAAATACTATCAAATTCTTTTTCCCAAAACCTTATAAGTGAAGTATTAACATTAAAAGCTTGTGCTACTTCGCCTATAGAATAATATAATTTTTCAGGAAGTTGTACGTTCATTATTCAAATCTAATGATTTTTTAATTCAACTTACTATTGTTCGTTTAAAAAATTAATCTTTTTTTAGAATTATTAGTACTACCCAAATAATCAATACAGATGCCCTAAAAATATTTATTTATATTTGCCTAAATTTGGTGATTGCTATTTACCGGTAAATATGCAATCTTAAAAGGGAATTCGGTGAAAATCCGAAACAGGCCCGCTGCTGTAATCTTCTAGTACGTTTTAAGAGATATACCACTGAGGAGTTGTTTTCTTGGGAAGGTTCTTAAAATGAAGTAAGTCAGAATACCTGCCAAATTTAACTATAGTTTTACAAGCTTTCGTGGAACAAGGCTGAAACATTAAAAGCATTTCATATTCACTTTTCCTGTTTACTTTTCCGGAAACTAGTTTACTATATCTGTAATTTAAGATATTCGACTCCATGATGATGAACATCAATCATAAATATAGTGTATTTGCTTTTTTATTAAGCCTGATGAGTCCATTATCTTATTCCCAAGAAAAAAAAGACAGCATTACTGTAACAGAATTACAGGAAATACTGGCAACGGGAAAAAGAAATGATAAGGGAATAATTCCTTTCCAAGAATTGAAAGGAAAAGAATTAGAAAATCGAAACAGCTCTTCGGTAGCTGATGCCGTACGATTATTTTCAGGAATTCAACTTAAAGATTATGGAGGTGTAGGAGGAATGAAAACAGTTAACATTCGAGGAATGGGAAGCGAACATGTGGGTGTATTTTATGATGGAATAGCAGTTGGAAATGCTCAAAATGGAATGGTTGATTTAGGAAAATTTTCCATGGATAATTTAGAATCTATATCAGTATACAACGGACAAAAAAGTCAAATATTCCAACCCGCTAAAGATTTCGGCTCTGCCGGAAGTATCTATTTAACTACCAAACGCCCTGTTTTTACGGGTGAAAAAAAAACTAATATAGGTGCCACTTATCGTTCCGGATCGTTTCATTTAATTAACCCCTCCCTCCTATGGGAACAGAAATTATCCACATTAATTTCATCTTCTCTTACTATGGAATATATTAATTCAGATGGAAAATATAAATTTCAACAAAAGAAAGGTAATTGGGATACCATCGCTGTAAGACAAAATGGTAACATAAGTGCTTTTAGAACAGAAGGAAATTTATTTGGTACCCTACCTCATGGTAAATGGAATCTGAAAGGATATTATTATGATTCAAGCAGAGGAATACCCGGTGCCGTTTTAAAAAATTCGTATAAAAGGTATCAGTTTGCTCAACAATGGGATCGTAATTTCTTTTTGCAGGGATCTTTTGAAAAAATAATCAGCACAAAATACAAAATAGCATTAAATGCTAAATATGCTCATGATTTTACCCATTATAAAAATTTAGAAGTTTTTAATGACCCTATTTGGGGAAATAAATATTCCAATCGCATTAATAATACTTATAAGCAAGATGAACTATATATTTCATCCTCACAACTGGTTACTTTATTTTCTTTTTGGGATATTTCTTTATCTGCAGATTACCAACATAACGGAATGAATGCCGATTTAAAAAATTTCTCTTCTCCTTCGAGAAATACAGAAATGATCGCTTTAGCTACTGCTTTTCATTGGGATAAACTTAAAATTCAAACAAGTGTTTTAGGTACATTTGTGCAAGAAAAAACGAAACATACGAACAGTATGGGTACAGCTTCAGACAGAAATGAATTTACTCCTGCTGTTTTCTTAAATTACCAACCTTCACATTCTAAAGATATTAGCATTCATGGTTTTTACAAGAGAATTTTTAGAATGCCAACATTTAATGATTTATACTATACGGATTTTGGAAATTCAAACTTAAAACCGGAATATACTAATCAGTTCGATGCGGGTATTCGTATAAATAAAAACTTTACTTCCGGTAGTTTTACTCATTTTGATTTAACTATTGATGCCTATTATAATACGGTCAAAGATAAAATTATAGCTTATCCTAAAGGACAACAATTTCGTTGGACCATGTTAAATTTTGGTAAAGCACGCATAAAAGGGTTAGACTTATCTTCTAAGACTTCAATAGTAATAAAAAACGTTTTAGTTTCAACCCTGATAACCTATACTTATGAAGATGCGCAAAATTTATCTTCTCCTATTTTAAATTATAAAAATCAACTTCCTTATATACCTTGGCACAGTGGGACACTTACTCTAGAAGCTGCTTACAGAGATTGGAATCTAAATTACAGCTTTATGTATACGGGAGAACGGTACAATTCTCCTTCTAATACTTCTGAAAATCATGTAAAAGCTTGGTATACTCATGATATACAACTTTCAAGAGAATTATTTTTCACTCATATCAAATGCGAAGCATCTTTACAAATTAATAATATTTTTAATAAATATTACGACATAGTAGCCAATTACCCCATGCCGGGTAGAAACTATACGATCATCATTAAATTAAACATATGAAAAAACTAGAAACTATGGTAGCAAGGAAATTTTTAGTACCAATTTTAGTAATTATTACAGGGTTCATTGTTTCTTGTAGTAATGACGATTCATGGTCTGAAGATGATTCAAACATTATATCCCAACCGGATGCCAAAAAAGGGTTATATATTTTGAATGAAGGTAATTATCAACAAAACAACTCTTCTCTATCCTATTTTGATTATGATACAGCCGATTTTTTTAATAACTATTTTACTAAAATCAACCCTGATCAAGGTGGATTGGGCGATACCGGTAATGATTTAAAAATTTATAAGGATAAAATGTATGCCGTAATTAACGGTTCCAATTATGTTGAAATTATGGACGCTAAAACAGCCAAGCATATAGGAAAAATAACTATTCCAAATTGCAGATACATCACATTTAACGATGACTATGCATATGTATCTTCATATGCCGGTTCTACTCCCAACGGACAAGGATATGTTGCCAAAGTTGATCTTACTAACGGCACCATTGTAAATGAAGTTACTGTCGGACGTAATCCGGAAGAAATGACTATTGTAAATAATAAGCTTTATGTTGCTAATTCAGGAGGATATTATTCTCCGGATTATGACACAACGGTTTCTGTAATTGACATGAACAGTTTTACAAAAATTAACGATATCGAAGTCGGTAAGAACTTACATAGAATACGAAAAGATAAGAATAATCATATATGGGTTACTTCAAGAGGCGATTATGCTAATTTAAAGCCTTTCGTTGCTGTTATTGATCCATCGACTGATCATGTCATTAATAAACTGGATTTAGCGGTTTCAGACTTCAGTTTTTATAAAGAAAAACTTTATTTTTATGGATCGGAATATTCTTCAGGAAAAACTATAAATAATTATGGTATTATAAATATAGATACGCAAAAAGTGATAAGTTCCCAATTAATCAAAGAGGGTTCAAAGTCTGAAATTATGTCTCCATATGGGATAATTACCGATCCTGAAGATGGCAGCTTTTATATTGGAGATGCTATGGATTTTGTTTCCAATGGAAAAATATATTATTTCTCAAAAAATGGCGACTTACAATGGTGGAAATCAACCGGCGTATCTCCCGGACATTTTGCCTTAGTAAGTAAATAAATTTTTTAAACTACTATAGCTTTAAAAAAAGTAAAAAGATTGTTTTTCAACAATCTTTTTACTTTTTGGTACTATATCTTAATATCCTACCTATTATATAGCATAAAAATATTGTCGGAAAATTGATGAAAAATGGATTAATAAATAATACTATTACTAAGTGTTAAGATAAAATCTATAAATTGGCAAGGCATCTGAAATTTAAAACAACTTATTATATTTCATAAATTTATCAAATATATCGGCATTATTATAATACGATACTATTTTCATTTTTTAATTTCACAGTTTAATCAAAAATTGTAACTTTGGCAGCAAAACTTTACAAAAAATACTAAAAATATAATGAGCATCATCATCATTATTTTCGCAGCAGCCATTCTGAGTTTATATTCAGGTGTTTTCGGGCAAGGAAAATACTCTCAACCATTTGCAATTTTAGGATTACTTATCGCTTTGATCGTCTCTTTTTATGGAGATAGTCCTTTTTTCACACGATATGCCTCCATGTTTGCTTTTGATCAAACAGCCAAAATATTTACTCAAATATCTATTTTGACCACTTTGCTAATCGTATTCTTAGGAAAATATGCATTTCGTCTCATAGATCATCATCAGGCAGAGGTATATAGCTTAATGCTTTTTGCACTTTGTGGCGGTATAGTCCTTTTCTCCTACCAAAATTTAATTACTTTATTTCTAGGTATAGAAATTTTATCTATTCCTTTATATGTATTAGCAGGAAGCAATAAGAATGACTTACGTTCCAATGAAGCTTCCATCAAATATTTCCTATTAGGAGCATTTGCAACCGGATTTTTACTTTTCGGAATTGCATTAATATACGGTATAACCGGATCTTTTGATTTACAAACTATTCGTTTATACAGCATACAAGCGACTCACTACCCTACTATGTACATAACCGGAATAATTTTATTGTTAGTCGGGTTACTGTTTAAAATATCCATAGTTCCTTTTCATTTTTGGGCTCCGGACGTATACGAAGGCTCTCCTTCCCTAATCACGGCTTTTATGGCTTCCGTGGTAAAAATATCAGGTTTTGTTGCTTTATATAAATTAGTTGAAACAGCTTTTATCGGTCAACTAAACCAATGGCAATATATAATTTTCTATGCAGCAATTTTAACATTACTATCTGCCAATATTGTAGGTGTATTGCAAAAAAATGCTAAAAGAATGTTGGCATATTCCAGTATTTCGCATGCCGGTTATTTATTGCTAATTTATTTTAATACAGATGCTAATTCTATCTATACGTTAGCGTTCTATTTATTAGCTTATTCACTTTCAACTATAGGTGCTTTTATCAGCCTTATTTACATCGAAAGAATTTCAAATGGTATTACCGATATAAATGCTTTCAACGGGCTGGCCAAGAAACAACCCATCTTAGCTTTGGTAACTACAATCTCTCTATTATCAATGGCAGGTATTCCGTTAACTTCCGGATTTATTGCTAAATTTACGTTGTTTTCACAAGCATTATATACTCAACCGATATTAGTCATTATAGCTATTATAGGATCTGCAATCAGTATTGGATACTATCTTAAGCTTATCATTGCCATGTATTTTAAACCGGGTTATAAAGAATTAAATGAAGCTAAAAAAGCTCCAATTATTTACAATGTTATTGCTGTTATATTGGTAATTTTAATAATCCTTTTGGGAATATATCCTGAACCTGTGTTTTCTTGTTTAGCTTTAGCTAATTAAGAAATAAACAGTTTTCAATGTTGAGCATTATAAGATTAGATCAACAATATCATTTAAAAAAAATACGTATAATAATATATCATACAAATAAAAAAGTCGCAATATAATTGCTTGCGACTTTTTTATTTACTTAAATTTGCTAGAAACTAGTATTTTTTATCTCTTCATTTGTAAATTACAAAGTGTTCTTTGTTTCAGATAATTTGGGTTATAATTAAATCGTTAAACACATCCATTCCACTTATTAAATATAGCTATTAAATCGCCGGTTCCTGTTGACTCAAACAATGAAAACTTCCTAATCCCCAAATTATATCAGTGGAATCTATTCCTATTACATTCCTATTCGGAAAACATTTTTTTATGATATCCAACGCTCGTTTATCATTTTCACCATTAAAAATTGGTACAATCACTGATTTATTAGCTATGTAAAAATTTGCATAAGAAGCAGGTAAACGACATCCATCGTAATATACCGGTTCCGGCATAGGTAATTCTATAACTTGTAAAGGAGAACCATCGGAAAGTTTCATAGCTTTTAATTGTTTTAGATTTTGTTGTAATATGTGATAGTTTTCATCATTTTTATTATTTTCTACCACAGCAAGTACGGTATTTTCATTTATAAAACGTACGGTATCATCTATATGACCATCTGTATCATCTCCAACAATTCCCTCATCGATCCAAAGGACTTGATTTACTCCATAATAATTTTTCAGATATTCTTCGATTTGACTTTGATTTAAATGAGGATTTCTGTTTTTATTAAGTAGACATGACTTAGATGTTAGGACCGTTCCTTTACCGTTAAATTCAACGGAACCACCTTCCATCACTATGCCCGGATTAAAAACAGGTAATCTTTCTTCTTTGGCTATATGAAGAGGTATTTCATTATCCAAATCATAAGGAGGATATTTATCACCCCAGGCATTATAATTCCAATTTACAATGGCTTTTTTATGTTCTAATGAATGGGGATTAATTACAAACGCGGGACCATGGTCGCGACACCAAGCATCATTAGTAGGATGAATATAAAAATTGATCATATCCAAATTAGCATTTGTTTTTTCTATATAACTCATGGCAAAGTCTTTCATCTCAACACTAACCACATTTATATTAACTTCTTCCCCTTTAGATACTTCTGCTATAAATTGCGCATACGGGGCATAGATTTTTTCTATTTTACCCGGCCATGATAATTCTTTATGCGGCCAAGATAACCAAGTAGATTTATGAGGATAAAATTCAGCCGGAAAAAAGAATCCCAATTCTTTAGGAGTTTTATTTAAAAATTCTTGCGGAGTATATTTCATATAATCTTTGCTTGACATATTCAGTCTATGTTTTAAATTATTATTTATTTAATCCAAAATTACAGAAATAAAAAAAATTAATCTATTTTTGTAAAAATTTTTAATAATTTCTATTAAGTGATCACTTCCATAAATAAGCACAAAAAACAATTAGTTTTGTTTTTTCTAGCAGGAGCCTTAAGTGCCGTAATTGAAATTTTTTGTATGAAATTACTAAGCTTGCCTAATATGCTGCCTCATTTTTTTTCTTTTGAAAACAAGTCCAACGCTTACCCATTATCCAATCTTTTATCTACCGGAGCGGGTATTTTGAGCAATTATTTTTTTAGCATTCGCTATGTTTTTGAACGAGGTAAACATTCCAGAAGAAAGGAATTTGTATTATTTTTTAGCCTTTCTATAATTACTATGTTTATGAGCTGGGGAGCATTTGCGTTTTTTCATTTTTTCGTTAACAAACCCATTAATTTTTACTTTTATACTATAGGAGACATAGTATTTTGTAAAGCTGCCGCTATTTTCGCAGTATCTATAATCAATTATATCGCAAAAAAGAAAATAGTATTTTCTAATTAATAAAAATTTATAATCTTATAATCTAAATACAGTATAATATTTACTGTATTTAGGATTTTCATGCTTTGAGGTTAGTTTTAATACTGCCTATATATATTGAAAAAAGATCGTATTTCGATCTGATATATTTATTTTCTATTAACTATATCTATTGATTAAATTGTATTTCTAAGAAAAACCTTATCTTTTTGTATATCTAGAATTATGTTTCCTCCCATCATTAAGGCGCGTGTATCGAAAATATGTCCCCCGGGAAAACCAAATGCCATGGGAATATTGTATTTTTGAAATCGTAAAGCAATAATTTTATAGGCTTCTTGATCAAACGGTTCATCATAGAATTTATTTTCATCTTTTGAATCCATTTTGGTAAAAGCTCCTACCAGTAATCCTTTAATTTTATTAAGTACTCCCGCTCTTTTCAATCCGATCAGCATTCGATCAATATGATAATAATTTTCATACCAATCCTCCATAAATATAATTTTATCTTCCCAATGATCTAAGGATCTACTTCCTAACAGACTGTATAAAATCGATAGGTTGCCTCCTGTCAAAATTCCTTCAACTTTTCCTGGTTTATTAAAAGAAGTGCTTTCTATTTCATATTCAAGTTTTCTATTCTCTAAGGCATCCACAAGGGTTGTATAGGTTTCATTTGACTGTCCTTGCGGTAATGATTTACAAACGGTTGCATGTAAAGTAGGAATTCCTCTTCTATTAAAATGCTGATGAAAAACCGTATTATCCGAATATCCGATTAACCATTTAGGATTTTCTTTAAATTTATTCAATTTTAAAAAATCCACTAGTTGTACACCTCCATAGCCGCCTCGGGCAAACCATATAGCCTTAGCACGGGGATGATCTAATGCCCATTGCAAATCTTCCAACCTTTCTTTTACTGTTCCCGAATAATTATATCCGAAATAATAATGATTGAATGTATTTTTACCTATTTCATACTTCCAGCCTTGTTTTGTAATTATATCTATCGCCGGTTGAATGTCCTCTTTTTTAACTGCTCCTGCCGGTGCTACAATTAAAATAGTATCTCCTTTTTTAATAGGTTTCATAAAATTATGATATAAACTCATTACTATCCTGTTCTGTTGATTGATTTAATTTTCCTTTTACATTTTCCATCTAACAGGTATCTACAAAATGTATGCATTTTTAATTTTTTATGCTACATTGTGTCTGAAACCAATTGAGTAAAAGGATATAATCTTTTTCCGATAAATTTGCCTCTTTGTGCATCCAAAGATAACTGTTGAGGGGCATGGTTTTATTTTCAATTACTCGGTATAGGGATGAATTAATATGTTCTTTCTGATAACGATTATATTTTCCATATTCTGAAAAATTAACATATTCTTTTCCTTGATTTACATGTTCTTTAATAAACCAAGATATAGGAGCAATGGAAGAATACCATGGATAATTTACTTCATTAGAATGACAATCGTAGCAGGCTTTTTTTAAAATTTTTTGTATTTCCGGAGTTGCATGTGTTACCCGGTTATAGTCTATTTTTTTGTTAACCGATGGATTTTCTTTATCTATTTGAATTAATTGGAAAGATAAAAAAATGATAATTCCATAAAGCAATATTTTTTTCATCAGTAATGAATTATCGTTTATAGTTTAAATATGGATACTGAATTTATAAAATCCAAACTTCATTAATATCCCATAAGGGCCTGACATCGATAACATTGGGATATAAATAGGTTGGTTCTGCCGGTTTGAAATTTTCCAGATCTGCCGGATCCCAAATTCCGCTATTATTCTGATCTACCAATATACGAATCAAATATTTTCCCGGTTTCATGTTTTGAAATACAAAAGTATCTTGTGATCCATAAATATTTTCCAATACTTCGTATTTTTCATTTACCAGTTGAAAGAAAAATTTTGAATCAGGCTTATTTTGTAATCTGATACTTAAATTTCCAAATTCATTCTGCTTTTTGGTTTTAATAACATATGACAACGTATCTTTATTAGTTTGATTTAAAAAATCTTTAAATGATTGATCTTTGATGGTTACCTTGTATTCCGTATCATAAGCTACAGGAAATATAATAGCAATATTTTTAGCATTTAAAGAATCTATTTCCGCATTAAAATTTATGGGTTCATTATTTTTACTTACTTCAATTCTGTTTTTGTCAATCCGATTAATGTAATTGGATGCTTTTAACATAAAACAGGCAGTGGGTGAAACTTCTTTTTCAATGGGTGTAATTGACAACTCAGATTTTAAGGTATTATCATATAATAAATTAAGCGTATCAACTTTTTGAAGGTATTTTAAAAGTAATTTTATTCTAAATTTCTTCTCTGTTTTTTTGAATTCTGCATTGTTAAAATATACATATAAACTGTCAGCAAAGGGCTGATGTTCTATTTTATAAGAAGGAAAATCACGATCAACAGGAGTTATACTTAATTTATCGGGGTGTCCTTTAAATTTTACTTTTATTATGCCTTGACCCTCTTGTTCTGCTTTTAAAAATTTGTACGATTGCTTTACAGGAGACAATACTAATGAATAAGTTTCCGGATACAAGGGATTTATATCTTTTGCTGCAAATCCTACCATTTCTTTATCCGTGTCAGGAATTAAATTTGAATTTAGATCATTAAATGCCAATAATCTATATTTTCCTTCATGTAAATGTTTTAATTTGAAATTTCCTGCAGAATCTACTCTTGAAATGTAATAGGGTTTATTTTTTAAATTTACGGAATCTTTACCTGATTTATCTTTTTCAATCTTATACAAGGATACGATCGTCGGGTTTGCCAATTCTTTTTTTAAACTTTGCCTAACCGTACCATTAACTTGTAGACTATCAATTGTATTTCCCGTAGAAAATGTATAGGAAAAATTGTTTAATTTATTTCCTTCGTTATTATCTTGAATACTCGATCCAAAATTGATAGTATAGGTAGTATTCGGAAGTAACGGTTCATAAAAACGAACGGTTACGTATTTCCTTGCTGTACCAACCGGAGAAATGGTTGGGGTAATTGCGGGAGGTGGTGAAATGATGACCTGCTGTGCTATATCTTTCAAAATCACATATTCATCAAAATTTAATACAATTTCTTTAGTATTAGGATTAACATTTGTAGCTAATGTATCCGGTTTAGAGCCTAAAAATTTAGGAGGTGTAATATCTTTAGGACCTCCGCTTGGACTCCCAACACGTGCACATGAAATTATTAGGCTGCTTACTACAAGAATTTTAATTATTTTATACATATACAAAGTTTAGTATAGTGTTTACAAATATACTTATTGTGTCCCATTGTCAAGTATTTAATTCTTAATTTATCTTCATCGATGTAAATTTTTGTTTTATACTTGAAAATACCTGATTTTATTGATTCAATAAATCAGGATAATCTGATGTATGACCGGTCAATAAAGTAAAGGGATGAACCGGATATGATTCAACTATAACCGGTTGATTATATACAAAGTTTATGAGTTTAGTGAAGATATAAATTTATATAACTATAAACTATTGCTTCTCTTAATTTTTATTTTATTGAATTAAAGGGTTTTCTTTTAAAAACAAGGAAGGATATTGTTTTTTGTAATAGCTGACAATCATTTGAGATACAAGATTATAAGCAATAATTCCCTCTTTTTGCGAATTTGATTTAAGGTATATATTATTCATATAAGAAAATACATCTGATCCTAACCCTGACATTCCCAGATAATATTTTTTTTCTTTTTCTCGATCTAATTTCATTCCTTCCGAATAATTTCGTAAAAGTAAATGCACAAATGCAGAATCATTTACATAGATTTCTCGCAATAGATAATTTAAAGCTTTATATTTAACACTATATTGAAAATCTTTATTAGGTGAAGATTCTCCCATATAAAAGGAATAAAAGTTTGCTTCATCTTCTCTAGCCACTCCTACCTGATGTCCCATTTCATGTGCTATGGTAAAGGGGATCGATGTATCGGGAATTCCTTTAGCTACTTGAGCTTCTCCTGTAAATGGATTATAATATCCTAGTATTCCCAACTTAATTAAAATGGGATTAAAGATTGATTTTTTAACGTTTTCATTTTGCCTCGGAATACCATAAAAAGCACTTTGTTCTTGATTAATTATTTGAATCATTTTTTCACGGTTGACCGTAAATTCTCCTTTTTTATTGTTGGAAACTTCCTCCTTTAATTTAACACATTCATTCAACAAATGACCCGCAACAATTTTATAATCAATTAGAAATAATTTTTCTTGAGAATTTTCATATTGGGAGAAATTTCTATAGTTGTATAAAAGCCCAAACGACAACATAAACCATCCGTATAAAATGTTTAAAAGAAGTAAGATCTTTATAAAACATGTTGCTATTTTTTCTTTCTTCTTTTTAATAAAAAAAACGAATGCTTGTATCAAACATGCTAAGATAAATACGGCTAAAATTATATAAAATATATCTCCTATTGAAATTGAAATATTTCCGAATACTGAATTTAAAAAAAACTTTACTTTTATTATAAATCGATAGTACCAACTATCCGTCGGATTTAAACTCAATTTTATAACTTGAAATATGAAAAATTGCAACAAAAGTGAAGATAATAAACCGCTTATACTTACTTTTATTTTCTTCTTATTTAACATATTTATTGAAATTTTATAGCTTTTATAGGAGATATTTTAGTTATTAAATAAGAAGGTAAAAGTAATACTATTCCGCTAATAACTAAAGAAACCAAAGATATAATAAAAATATAAAAGAAATTTATGTAAACCGGTACTGAACTTACATAGTAATTATCAGGATTCAATTTTATAACCTCAAAATACTTTTGAATATATAACAATGCAATAGCAATACAATTTCCCACCAACAATCCCGGAATCATTATGAAAAGAGTATAATTTATAAAAATTTTTCTTATTTGTTTATTTGATGCTCCCAACGTTTTTAACATTCCTATTGAATTGGTTCGCTCAATTATCAAAATAAGAAGAACCATAATAATATTGATGACAACTACAACCATCATAATCGACATGATTATGAAAATATTGGTATCAAAAATACGTATCCAATCATTGATTTGTGAAAATGTTGTTGTTGCCTTTTCTGCATAATTATTAAATCCGGCACATTCTTCAATTCTAGGGAAAACCGTGTCTAAATCTTCAATATCTTTTATAAAAATATCATATCCTCCTATATCATCTTCGTTCCAATGATTTAATTTTTGGATATGCTGAATATCTCCTATCAAAAAGACATCATCAATTTGTTTTATATCTGTCCTGAAAATTCCCTTCAATGTAAATCGTCTGTAAATAGGTGTTTGATTTTCTCTTACAAAAAACATGACAAAGGTTGAATCAATATCCAGCTTCATTTCTTTGGCAATTTTTTCGGACAAAATCACCTCATTACTTATCGAATTTTTAGAATAATAGGGAATTTCCCCTTTAATCATGAACTCTTTAAATCGTTTGCGGTCAAAATCTTCCGAAACTCCTTTTAAAATAACTCCGGCAAAACTTATATTTGTTCTAATTACGCCGCTTCGGGTAGCATATTCTTGAATATTGGAAACCTCAGGATTATTTTTTATTTTTTCAAGCTGTACATTTTTTCTATTTAGTTTGGAACTGTTGAATGAATTGTTACTGTCGTAACTTCTAATGGTGATATGACCGTTGAAATCGGCCATTTTTTGTTTAATGGCTTTTTTAGATCCAAGCCCTATAGCCATAGTTAAAACAGACACTACGATACCTATTGCAATAGCCGTTTGACCGATACGAATGATGGTTTGCGAAAGATTATTTTTATTACTTTTTGATAAAGCTATTTTTTTGGATATAAACCAGGTAAAATTCAACTCGGAAATTTTTTTCAAATATAAATAATTGTTTACTATTTTAATCTTTTTTAGCCTATTTCGTTATATAATCGAGGATTTTAAATTTATGTGTATAGATATTTTCTATAAATTGAATCGTTCCATAGTATTTTTAGTAGTATTTTTTGTAATCATTAATGATTTAAAGGTTTAATCGTAGCTTAACTAAAATATAGATAATACACTTAATTTTAGAAACATTCCATTAGATAAAAACAATTTAACAGATTAATTCTTATAAAATTTATACTATCCGACTTGAACGCCAAAAAGATGCCCAACGAAGGCTGCTAATCCCATCGAAAGAGTACCCCAAAAAGCAATTTTGAACATACCTTTTAGCATGCTATACCCTCCGGTCTTTGCAGATATGGCTCCAAGTATAATAAGAAAGATAATTGAAAACAAATATTGCATTAATACCATATGATTGAGAGGTGCAAAAATCGAAAGAAGTAATGGTAAAATTCCACCCGATAAAAAAGAAAATAAGGATGCTAAAGCTGCTTGCAAAGGACGAGCTTTAGATATTTCATTAATTCCCAGCTCATCCCTCGCGTGGGCTGCTAACGCATTATGATTCGTAAGTTGTTCAGCTACTTTAATTGATAATTCCTTATCTAATCCCCGTTTTTGATAAATTTTAGCTAGTTCTTGTAATTCTACCTCAGGTGTCGCATCTAATTCTCTTTGCTCTCTGATTAAATCTGATTTTTCAATATCCTCCTGAGAACTTACCGAAACATATTCTCCTGAAGCCATAGACATGGCTCCGGCAATTATCCCCGATACAGCAGATAAAATAATAAATTCTCTATTGGTACTAGCTGCTGCAACTCCTATTACTAAACTGGTTGTAGAAAGTATTCCGTCATTTGCTCCTAAAACTGCTGCACGCAACCAACCGATCTTATGAACATAATGTTTTTCTGAGGTATAAGATTTTTTTTCCATCATAATGAAGTAATCATCAATCATTATACCTTAATTAGATTTATTCGTGAGCGAATTCTTCTAAAAATTCATAAATCGGATGCATAATTTTATATAGATTCGTAGTATATTCTATAAAGCTATTAGAAAATAATTTTTCTTGGGCGAAGGGTTTGGTTACATAAAATCGTTTTAATTTCAAATATTCAACTGCCGGGCTTTCTATATCAAATCCTACAGGTACTCTTTTTAAAACATCGGAATCTCTGGATAAATCGCCGATTTCTTTTTTGAATTTGCTTTCAGATAGAATCGATTTAAATTCTTCAAAATTTTCTTCAATACCTTTTCGAACGTTCTTTACTTGTTTCGGAGTTAAGTCATAAAATCCACAGCTTAGAAAATTATTATTCGGTTGTATGTGTATATAAAATCCTGATCCTTTTTTTTCATTGAATACCGCTCCAAAATGAGTTTTATAAGGAGTTTTGTCTTTTGAAAATCGTATATCTCTATAAATCCTGAATATACATTTTTTAGGATTTAAATATCTAGTTTGGATATCAAATTGAGAAATTGATTGAAGCAGCTCAGTCACTAATTGCTCAAAATCTTTTCGTGAATTTTCATACCGGTCTTTATTTTCAGTGAACCATTCTCTATTATTATTTTTAGTTAATTCTGATAAGAAATTTATAGATTCTTTATGTAACATGCCATTTTATTTACTATATACAAATATATCAATAAACATTATATTTAATTATAAAAATATGAACATTTAGTTATCTTGTCCATTTATGCATGAAATGTTAAAATAAAAAAACGTCCTGAATTGAATTAATTCAGGACGTTTTTTTATATATACTATTTTATTATTCCCATTCAATAGTAGCCGGTGGTTTAGAAGAAATATCATAGGCCACGCGATTTATACCTTTAACTTCATTGATAATACGATTAGAAACTAATTCTAAAAATTCGTAAGGGAATTTTGACCAAGTAGCCGTCATAAAGTCTACAGTATTGGCTGAGCGTATCACTGCTGTATATTCATAAGTCCTTTCATCCCCCATAACTCCAACCGATTTCACGGGCAAAAGAACTACAAATGCCTGACTTACTTTATCATATAAATCGTGTTTATTTAATTCCTCAATAAATATATCATCTGCTTCCTGTAAAATTTTTACTTTTTCTTCATCAACTTCACCTATCACGCGTATTCCCAAACCGGGTCCGGGGAATGGATGACGGTATACCAATTCTTTTGGAATGCCTAATTCAATACCCACTTTTCTAACTTCATCTTTAAATAATTCTCGCAAAGGTTCTAATAATTGGAGATTAAGTTCATCGGGTAGACCGCCTACATTATGATGTGATTTAATTACTGCTGAAGGTCCTTTTATAGATTTAGATTCTATTACATCGGGATATATAGTTCCTTGAGCAAGGAAATCTATATTTTCCATTTTAAATGCTTCTTCTTCGAAAACTCGTATAAATTCATTACCTATAATTTTTCTTTTTCTTTCCGGCTCATCTACACCTTTAAGTTTAAAGAAAAACCTTTCTTCTGCATTTACTCTTTTTATATTCATATGAAAATGCTCTCCGTAAACTTTCATCACCTTGTCTCCTTCATTTTTACGCAATAAGCCCGTATCTACAAAAATACAGGTAAGCTGATTTCCTATGGCTTTATGTATTAAAACAGCTGCAACGGAAGAATCTACCCCTCCGGAAAGTCCGAGCATTACTTTTTTGCTGCCAACTTTCTCTCTGATCTTTCTGACTTCTGTTTCTATAAAATCAGAAATCTCCCAGTTTTTACTGCATTGACAAATATCAAAAACAAAATTTCTTAATATATGCTCTCCATAGTCACTGTGGGAAACCTCAGGATGAAATTGAACAGCATATATTTTTTTATTTTCATGAGCAATACATGCTATAGAATTAGTGGATGTTCCAATAAGTTCAAAACCTTCAGGTAATTTAGTTACTTCATCAAAATGACTCATCCATACTGTAGAGTTTTCAGGTAAATTAGTCAGTAACGGAGTATTCTTAACAATTTTAAAATCAGACTTCCCATACTCTCCTTTTATTCCTTCCGATACTTCGCCTCCTAAAATTTTAGCCGTAACCTGCATACCGTAGCAAATTCCCAAAACGGGTATATTTTGCTCGTATAATTCCTTTTCAACCAGATGAGCATCCTTTGAATTAACGGACGAAGGTCCTCCGGAAAGTATAATTCCTTTAGGCCGGTGTGATAATATTTCTTCTAATGGAGTATAGTAGGGTAAAATTTCAGAGTATACACCAAATTCGCGGATTCGACGTCCAATCAATTGATTATATTGGGAACCGAAATCCAAAATGATAATTCCATTTTTCATTAAGTATCGTATAAATATATTTTTAATGCCACCGATGAACTTTATTTAAATTAAAAACCTTATGATATGTATGTGTACTTAAAATCAGTTTTTACTAAACTGAAATTAATGTATATATTTTTGAATCATTGGTTTAAATATTTCAAAATGAGTTTCGGCTGAATTTTAAATTAAACAGAGTTTTATTTTTAAAATTTTGCAAATTTAAAAAATTTATAATAGATCTCTACATTCAGCATTTACGGCTTTATAACATATTTACCCCATATAATAAATATATGTTAAATTATGGTAAAATGCAATTAATTTATAGCACTATTGACTACAATTAATTAAAACCAAATAATTATTTAAAATAACATAAATAATTGATTAATTAGCCCTATTAAATATATTTATATGAATAAATTTTAATTTATATTATACAATTTAAAATTAGTAAAAGAAAATAAAATTATAGATTTTATAAAATAAAAGTCTTTTTAGCTTGATTAGTATTAACAAAAATTTATAACATCTTGTTTAGTGATTGTATCTCCGCCCAAAATAATTAATCTCTCCACAACATTCCTTAATTCTCGGATATTTCCGGTCCATTCAAAAGTTTTTAATAATTCAATAGCTTCTTTATCAAACTTTTTAACTTTAGAACCCTGTTCTTCTGCAATAATTCCTGAAAAATGTTCAATTAACAGAGGGATGTCTTCAATTCTGTCTTTCAATGCAGGAACTTTTAGTTCAATAACAGACAATCTATGATATAAATCTTCTCTGAATCTGCCTTGTTTAATTTCTTCTTTTAAATTTTTGTTCGTTGCAGCAATTACACGAACATCTACAGAAATTTCATTATCACTACCGACTCTGCTAACTTTTCCCTCTTGTAAAGCTCTTAAAACTTTTGCCTGAGCTGATAAACTCATATCACCTATTTCATCCAAAAACAGGGTTCCTTTGTCAGCTAATTCAAATTTACCTTGCTTATCTTTTACTGCTCCCGTAAAAGATCCTTTCATATGACCGAAAAGTTCGCTTTCGATTAATTCAGAAGGGATAGCAGCGCAATTTACTTCGACGATAGTCATTGCGGCTCGATCACTTTTTTCATGTATGGAATGAGCTACCAATTCTTTACCTGTACCATTGGGACCGGTAATTAATACCTTGGCATCTTTTGCAGCTATTTTATCAATTATTTCTTTAATTTCGTTTAGCTTTTTAGAATTTCCGATCATTTCATACTTCTTGCTTACTTTCTTCTTTAGTATTTTATTCTGAGAAAATAGCTTTTGGTTTTCAGTGATCAAATTTTTCTTATCCAATGCGTTTCTTACTGCACTTAATAACCTGCCTAAATCCGGGGGTTTAGGAATATAATCAAAAGCCCCTTTTTTAATACAATCAACTGCAATTTCAATAGTACCGTGTCCCGAAATCATAATAAAGGGCAATAAAGGTTTTTCTTTCATGACCTGACATAATAATTCCTCACCGTCCATCTTTGGCATTTTGATATCACAAATTACGAGGTCATATTCATTCTTGTCAATTAATTGCTTAGCTTCCAATCCTTCTTTAGCTTCATCAATCTCAAATTTTTTATTTTCATCAAGCAGTATGTTTTTTAAAACTCTTCGTATAGTTTCCTCATCTTCAACAATTAAAATTTTTGTCATAAATTAATTTATTTGTACATACAAAGATACTGCTTTTAGGTTAAAAATTGATTGCTATATAGTTACTCATTTAGATTTATCCTAAATAAAGTTAATGAATACTGCCAATTTCACATATCAATAATTGTATTAATTTTGCTATTTGTAAATAATGAAGATGAAAAGACAAGCGGAAGCTAATTTACCCACCGAATGGGGAGAATTCGAAATAATAGCATATTCGGAAAATGAAAACGATTGGATGCCTCATCTGGCAATGATCAGTAAAAATACAGATTTAAAAAAAACCGTAAATATTCGTATACATTCTGAATGCATTACAGGGGACTTATTTCATTCGAAACGATGTGATTGTGGAAAGCAATTAGATGCAGCCATGAAATATATCCATGAAAATGGTGGGGTTCTCCTTTATTTAAGACAGGAAGGTAGAAATATCGGAATTATTAACAAACTTAAAGCATACAATCTTCAAGACAAAGGTCTCAATACTGCTGAAGCTAATATTGAATTAGGATTTCCTGCCGATGCAAGAGATTTTAAAATTGCCGTGGAAATTTTGGAGGACTTGGGTATCCAATCTGTAAATTTATTAACTAATAATCCGGAAAAGATATCGTTTATAAAAGATAGTTCGATTAAATTAATCCATAGAATCCCTCTTGAAATTAATCCGGAAAAAGAAAATTTAGAATATTTAAAAACTAAAAAGGATTTCTTCGGTCATTTTCTGAATAATATTTCTTAAAAAAATATATTTACTCCATTAAAGGAAAATTATTTTCAACGTGAGTATTTATATTATTTTTTATATTTTATACTAAATTTTAGGGAATATGGGTTTTCATTCAAATTAAAATCCAAAGATTTTAATTAAAAATGTAACTAATTAAATTATTTAATTCCATTAGACCCAATAAAAAGTTTAGAGTTCATCTATATCATTTATTAAATCTTTTAATAACAAATATATTTTTTTATAAATTTGATGAAATTATCACTATCTATTAAATAATGTCAACAAATTTAACCTCACATTGGGAAGATAAACTTCTTAATCGTTTTTTAAAATATGTTAGCTTTCATTCTACCAGCGAAGCAGGTATAGAAAAAATACCCAGTACTGAAAGACAATGGAATATAGCCAACTACATTTTCAATGAATTAAAATCCATAGGATTGGAAAATGTTTCCATTGATGAAAACGGTTATGTTATGGGTTTTATTCCTTCAAACAGTTCTCAAGAATTACCAACCGTGGGATTTATATCTCATTATGATACTTCACCTGATTTTTCAGGAGAAAACGTAAAACCTAAAATTTGGAAGAATTATGATGGTAATAATTTACTTTTAAATGAAGCCACCGGTTTTACATTAAAAGTTACTGAATTTCCTGAGCTTAAAGATCACATGGGAGAAACTTTGATTACTACCGATGGAACCACCTTACTAGGAGCTGACGATAAAGCCGGAATTGCAGAAATAGTAACCGCTGCGGAATATTTATTACAGCATCCCGAAATTAAACATGGAAGAATAGCCATTGGATTTACTCCCGATGAAGAAGTAGGAAAGGGTGCCGATTTATTCGATGTAAAAAAATTTGGTGCTAAATGGGCATATACTGTAGATGGCGGTGAAGTTGGCGAGCTGGAATTTGAAAATTTTAATGCCGGAGGAGCTGTCATATCAATTATCGGTAAAAGTGTTCATCCCGGATCTGCTAAAGGAAAAATGATTAACGCGGGCTTACTGGCTGTTGAATTTGCAAGTGCCATGCCTTCAGATGAAACACCGGCAAATACCGATGGCTATGAAGGATTTTATCATTTGACAAAAATTACCGGTAACGTGGAAAAAGCTCAATTGCAATATATCATTCGAGATCATGATTTCAAAAAATATGAATTAAGAAAAGCCTTTATGAAGGATGTTAGCACGAAACTTAATTCCAAATACGGCGAGGGAACTTTTAAAATTGAAATAGAAGATCAATATTTCAATATGAAGGAAAAAATTGAAGATAAAATGTACATCATTGACATTGCAAAAACCGCAATGGAAAAGGTTGGAGTTACCCCTAACATTAAAGCAATCAGAGGAGGCACAGATGGTTCGAAACTTTCCTATATGGGATTGCCTTGTCCGAATATATTTGCCGGAGGTCTTAATTTTCACGGACCTTATGAATTTGTACCATTAGAATCTATGATTAAAGCAACTCAAGTAATAATAGAGATTTCTCAAAATATAAAGTAAAAATTAAAATTCACTCCGTATGAAAAAAAAATATGCTGTTCTTTTTTACCTTTTTTCTCTACTTTTTATAAATGCTCAAACAGGTAACAAAATTATTGTTAAGCTGAAAGATAGTTCTCATGGAGAATTGAATCGCGCGAATAAAGTATCCGGCATAAATAGATTATTTTCGTCGAGTAAAGCAGAGAAAATCGTACTGAGCGAAAAAGACCATAATACCATTTACACCGTAGAATTTCCGGAACATTCTGATTTAAAAAAAATTATTGAAGAATATTATAAAACCGGAGAAATTGAATACGCCGAACCGGACTATATTTATACTACTCAAGTTCAATCTGCAACTGTTCACCCAAATGATCCGTATTATAAATATCAATGGGGATTACATAATGACGGATCGATTTCAACCGCTATAAATAATTATCCTTCCAAAATAGGAGCGGATATAAATATGGAAAAAGCATGGGAAATTGAAAAAGGGAGCGATTCTATAATTGTGGCAATAATTGATACAGGATTAAATGTAAATCATCCGGAACTTAAAAACCGATTCTGGTCTAATATAGGTAAAAATTTTATCGAGAATCAAAACCCAAACGACTTATCTTCCACCAATGACCATGCAACCAATATAGCAGGTATTATCGCAGCAAATGCTAATGATGGTATGGGGTTTGCCGGAATTGATTGGTATTGTAAGCTAATGATTCTAAAAACTTTGGATAACGACGGTTCCGGGTATACAACTGCTATTGCCAATGCAATACATTACGCCGTTGATAATGGCGCAAGAGTAATTAATTTGTCATTGGGAAGTAGAAATTATTCCCAATTAATGAGTACGGCAATTGAAAAAGCCATAAAAAATAATGTGGTCGTAGTAGCAGCTATGGGAAATGAAAATAGCATTCAGGAGAATTATCCCGCAGCCTATCCCGGTGTTATTGCGGTTGGATCTATAAATGCTGAATCTAATCGTTCTAATCCATTTTTTCGCACATCGAATACCGGAAGTAATTATGGAAATCATATTTCTGTAGTAGCTCCCGGAGATGTTATTTGCAGTATATATGATAATTCAATATTTAATCTAAATAATTGCTTGAGTGGCACTTCTCAGGCTACTCCTCATGTTGTGGGATTAGCTTCTCTACTTTTGGCTCAAGATTCACGCAGAACTCCCGCCGATATTAAAGCTATTATTGAAAAAACAGCTGACGATCAAATGGGTAATCCTTTAGAGGATACCCCCGGTTGGGATAAGTATTACGGATATGGAAGAATCAATGCTTATCGTGCTCTTTCAGAAAAAATTATTGATGAAAATAATGATTTAAATAATAAAAGTGTAAAAATATATCCCAATCCGGCTAAATATAAATTTACTTGTGATTTTCCTTCAAATACTACACAAATTACCATTTTTACTAATTTGGGACAGATTATTCAATCTAAAACTATTAACGGATTGACTAGTGATAGCTTTTATATTTCACAACCGGGAATATATTTTATACATTTTCAATTAGATGACGGTAAAAAAATTTCTAAGAAAATAAGTATTATAAAATAAATCTTAAGAGATAATGAATTTAAAAACAACTTTCAGAAGATCACTGAAAGTTGTTTTTTTATTCTATTGGTAAGAAAAAACGAGCCGGATTTTTTATAAATAATTTTAAAGCAGAATAAAGTATTTTCCCCATTTCTTTAGTCGGCACATTAACGGATTTCATAGCGACCCATAATGATAACGAAAAGCTTACCAGAAAATTAAATAATCCTATCCCGAAAATTCCTACAAATCCTAAAATAAAGTCTCCACATGAAATATCAAAGTTAAAAAATGATAATGCCATTGCATAATTACCTCCTGAAAATGTAATATGGCGAATATCGAAAGGTACGCCTAAAAAGTTACCGATCAGAAATGCGCTGCCCAAACAAAAACCTAAAAAAACATTTCCCGAAATACCTCCTATTTTTTTATTATACCAATTGGCCCAGCTCCTTCTTCTTTTTTCTTTGACAAAACGTTTTAGTAAAGGATGATTATAAAGCCTTTCCGGTATATTGTGATAACGGGTATAATTTTCTGTGATTCCTGATATTAAACCGGATATAAACAAAAATAGACCGGCAATGGAAGCAAACCAAAAAATTTTAAAATCAAGGTGAACCACTTCATCTCTAAAATCGGTTGCTTTATGCAAGTTTAATAGCTGAATTCCTGTAAAATACGACAAAAAGTAATATAATCCTACGCCAACAATAAAAGCTGCAAAAACATTACCTATAAAAGCGATAAACTGGCTTCTGAATATTCTTGAAAATAACAATCCGAACTCTGTATAATCATTGGCAGATTTTTCATCTTGATTTAGAGCATGAGCCAATGTAGCCGCTGTCATGGCGGGTTGTTTGGTTGCTAAGGTCCAATGAATTAAATATATAGAAACAAATCCCCAGGAATAATTTAGACTGTAAAATAAGGCTTGGATAAAAGGCGTATAAGTACGCATACCTATTTGAGCTTTTATAAAACACAAGATAGCCACCAAAAAACCTCCTCCCATTGCAGAATAAAGCATTTGGATGTATTCTTTTGATGTATTGGTTATGTATTTTTTACCCGCTTGTCTATTGTGCCATGTAACTAAAGAAGCGACTACATAAAGTGTACTTTGAAATGAGTTCGTAACACTACTTTTTGTTGAGTATATACCCAATAATTTTTTAGTAATGTTAGCCATTGCAAGGGATAAAGATTTATTATCCAGTAGATAGAGAGCATTTAAAAGTATAAGTATACGATCCAATTGTTGTCTTAAACAAGTTACTTTAATCGTAATCGGTAAAGATATACCTTTACTTTCTTTTTGATCAATGATATTATCTAAATAAATTTTACATAATTTGATTTGATCGGATAAAGTATCTATTTTTTCTCGATTTATAATTTCATGATCTTGTAATATCTTTATAAGACTGCTGGTTAATTTTTGAAATGGGTTTTCTTCAATATTCCTTATGTAACTCATTTTAAAAACTTCAGTATCCGCAGCTCCTCCTATAACCCTGTCAATTAATATGAGTGCTCCTTCTCTGATTTGTTTAATTACATATCCCCTATTACAAATAATTACATCATCGTTAAATAAAACTTCATAAAATTTTTCCCATCGGTCCAGCGGAATCAATTTCATGAAATTATGGTTTACATTAGAATAAAGAACTTCATTAGCTAATGAGAGCAGCGTTTGGTCATCAGAAATTTGAGGTAAAATTTTATTACCTATTTGTCTGAAAAATAATGATATCAGTTTATCATTAGTAAATATTCCAAAATCCGTTAAAAATTTCTGCATGTATATATTCCTGAATAAAGGAATAAGACGCCCGATAAATTTTTCTTTTATGGAATCATTAGTATGTAATAAGTTGGTAATATAGTCTATAAAATCAATAGAATTATCAAAATTTTTTCTACCGTATTTTAATAAACTCAGTAAAAAATTACGCTCTTCTCTATTATTTAAAATCTTAATTAATTTTTCTTCCATCTTTATCTTCCGACTAACTTTAATATCTCATTTTATATATTGTATTTTTATCTGTATACTCTATGAACAAGTGCATATCGTCATAAATTAATTATAACGATATACAAGTAAAAATAAATATATTGAATCTATAAAGTTAATATATCTTTTCCAATAAAGCGGATATTTCTTTTAAACCTTGAATTTTTGCATGAATGGCCGGAGTATTTCCTCTTAAATCTGCGATCGATGGATCAGCCCCACTTTCTAATAATAATTTAACTATAGAAGGCCGATTAAACGATGCAGCATATATTAATGCAGTAGCTCCGCTGTAATTAGTTTCATTAACGTTTGCGCCAGCATTTATTAATTTATCTGCAATGGTATCAAACCCCTTAAAACATACTCCCATTAATGCGGTATTACCCGAAGCATCTTTTTCATCTACCCTAGAATCAAATTCCAATAAATAATCAACGATTTCCTCATGACCATAATAAGTAGCTAAAAGTAAAGGATTATAACCGCGTCTGTCTTTATAAGTTAATAGAGATAAATCATTTTTCAAAATTTCAGTTACAAGATCTAAATTGTTATCTCTTATTGCTTGAAATAATACTTCTGGATTTCCCATATAAAAAATATTAAAAAAAATCTGCCGAATAGTATTTCGGCAGAGTAAAAGTTTATTAGTGAATATTAATTTTTAGTGTATTTTTTTAAATTCCAAGTGCTTTTCTAACACCATTTCCGTATTCAGGATCTGCTTGATCAAATAATTTTAATTGTCTTTCGATTATTTCTCTGGATACTCCTTGCATAGCATCTTTGATATTATTAAAAAGCCTCTGTTTTTCTTCTTCCGTAAATAATCTAAATAAGTCTCCGGGTTGCTTAAAATCACCATAAGTATCATTTTCCTCGAAACGATTTATATCACCATGGATTTTATAAGGCGGTTCTTGAAACGAGCGATCTTCAACCGGCCCATTTTTGGAATTTGGCTCATAATAGGCATCCGGATTTTCGTTTAAATTTTCAAAAAAACGCATTTGTCCGTCTTTATAATAGGGATTGTTCTCTGATAAAGGATGATTTGCCGGTAAAAACTCATAATGAGTTCCTAATCTATAACGGTGCGCATCAGCATAAGAGAATATTCTGGCTTGTAAAACTTTGTCCGGTGAAAAGGATATTCCGGGAACTATATTAGATGGTGAAAATGCTGCATTTTCAATGTATTGAAAATAATTGCTCGGATTTTCATTTAATTCCATAACTCCAATTTCGATTAACGGATAGTCTGAATGAGGCCATACTTTTGTTAAATCAAAAGGATTATAAGGAGTTTTTAAGGCGTCTTCTTCCGGCATGATTTGAGCATAAACGGTCCATCTGGGAAAGTCTCCTTTTTCGATTGCCCCGAATAATTGTTCTTGATAATATTCTCTGGTTTTACCGGTAATATCTTGTGCTTCTTGATTGGTTAAGTTTTGTATCTCTTGTTGTGTTTTGAAATGAAGTTTAAACCAAAAACGTTCTCCATTATTATTCCAAAACGAAAAAGTATGTGAACTGAATCCATGCATATGCATCGGGCTTTTTGGTATACCTCGGTCTGACATCAATATGGTAACTTGATGTAAGCTTTCCGGAGTCAATGACCAGAAGTCCCACATGGCTTCACTTGATCTTAAATTTGTTTTAGGGTGTCTTTTTTGTGTGTGTATAAAATCAGGAAATTTATAACCGTCTCTAATAAAGAATACCGGTGTGTTATTTCCAACCATATCCCAATTTCCTTCTTCTGTATAAAATTTCAATGCGAAACCTCTAACATCCCTATCTAAGTCTGATGCTCCAGATTCACCTGCAACTACAGAAAAACGTGCCAACATCCTGGTCTTTTTCCCGATTTCTGAAAAGATTTTTGCGCGTGTGTAGCGGGTAATGTCATGAGTCACCGTAAAGGTCCCGAAAGCCCCCCAACCTTTAGCGTGAACTACTCGCTCCGGTATACGTTCTCTATTTTGATTGGCTAATTTTTCAATTAGTTGATAATCTTGTATTAGAACCGGACCTCTTAAGCCTGCCGTCAATGATTTTTGATTATTAGCTATCGGATTTCCAGCAGTAGTAGTCAACTTCTCGTTGCTCATTTGAATTGCTCTTTAAGTGTTAATAAAGTTTTTTTTGAGTGTTTAATAAACCTTTACATCAAATCAATTGATTGATTTTAATATAGTATAAATATTCCTCATATTATAATATTTATATGCAATATAGCTATTACTATGCCAAATTACAAATTATTATCCAATATTATTTTCACTTTTAAATTTTAACATTGTGTATATAAAAAAATATTAACAGTATAATTAACATATTAAAACACATATAACAAATATTATATTGATTATAATAATAAAACATGATATTATAGTAATTAGTAAAAATTATATGATTTTTGTTAGTAATATAAAATTTTAACGTTTAAATAAATCAATTTTTCAATTTTCTTTAAAAATTAAAAAAATAATTTTTACAATCTTACCCATTTTTATATTAGATATTTCATTTTTAATATTTTATAAAGGCATAAGAATAGGTAATTTGAATTATTTAGATATTAAATTTTAAAATTAGGTAAGTCAACATTCATAGATATTTTATTGAAATCCGCAACTTTAAATAGAGTGAAAATAATTCAAAACGATTAAACAAAAAAAAACGGTTTTATCAACCGTTTTCTTTAACTACATATTATTATTAATTTTTCTTTCTTTATGGTGTGAATTTTTTTTGCAAAAAGATTAAATATATTTTTGAAAATAGTTATTTATTCTAAAACCTTGAGTTTAGCAAATTTTAACAATAATTTTTTATCTCCCTCATTTTCAAAATTTATAAGTGCTTTAGCATTTTCGGGATCTCCTTCAATTGATACTACAGTACCTTTTCCGAAACGGTCATGCAAGACATGATCTCCTATCTTTAAATTGGCAACCGAACCTCCTACCGGATTTGCTAATTTTGCATTAGATATGGGCTTTAAGTTTTGTGGTGATTTAATCGGATCTTTCGACTTCTGATAAATAGGATTGGGTCCTTTAGGATATCTAGGTGCGAAATCATCGGCAAAGATATCCGAGTTCAATCCCGAATTATTTCTTATCGAATTCGTAAAACTGATATTTAAAACTTCCAAATGCTTTTCACTGATTTCTTCCAAAAATCTACTCGGCTCTCCATCCACTATTTTACCCCATCTGAAACGTGTGGTAGCGTACGTGAAATAGGCTTTTTCTTCAGCTCTGGTTAATGCTACATAAAATAATCTTCTTTCTTCTTCTAATTCCTGACGGGTGTTTAATGACATTTGAGAAGGAAATAAATTTTCTTCTAAACCAACTATAAAAACCACCGGAAATTCCAACCCTTTGGCTAAATGGATCGTCATTAATGAAACTTTATCATCGTCTTCTTCACCTGAATCTAAATCTGAAGCTAAAGCTATATTTTCCAGGAAAAAATTTAAACTAGGATCTCCTTCATCCAGCTGTCTTTGTTCATCTACAAATCCTTGTAAACTGTTTAATAATTCTTGTATATTTTCTACTCTTGAAATTCCTTCAGGTGTGTCGTCTTCTTTTAATGTTTTTAGAATTCCTGAGGTAACGGCAACTTTCATGGCAACTTCATATACGTCTTCCGTCTTCAGTAAAACCTGAAAACTTTTAATCATAGTCCAAAAGTTGACTAATTTATCAATGGTTGGTTTGTTTAAACCTAAAGAATTTCCTAAAAACTCAATCTGTTCCAGAATTTCATCCAAAGACTTTTGCTGCTGATCTGCTCCTACAATTAGCTTATTGACAGTTGTATCTCCTATACCTCTGGCAGGATAATTTATAATTCTTAATAGGGCCTCCTGATCTTTTGGATTCACTAATATTCTTAAATAGGCTAAGAGATCCTTAATTTCTTTTCTTTGATAGAAGGAAAGCCCTCCAAATACTTTATACGATATATTTTTCTTTCGTAAGGCTTCTTCTATAGCTCTTGATTGGGCATTGGTGCGATAAAGTACGGCAAAATTTTTATTTTTTTTCTGTTGAGACATTTTCAATGAAAATATCTCTGATGCTACATAATTTGCTTCATCTGCATCCGAAAGAGCTCTATAAACAGGAATTTTATCTCCTGAAGGGTTTTGCGTCCATACATTTTTTTCAAGTTGATCCCTATTTTTAGCAATCACCTCATTCGCTGCTTCCACAATAATTTGTGTGGATCGATAATTTTGTTCCAGAGGAATTATTTTGGCATCCGGATAATCTTTTTTGAAATTTAGGATATTTCTAATATTTGCTCCCCTAAATGCATATATAGATTGTGCATCATCTCCAACTACACATATATTTTCAAATCTGGATGCAAGTGCTTTTACAATTAAATATTGTGAATGATTCGTATCTTGATACTCATCCACCATAATATAGCGAAAACGGTCTTGGTATTTGGCCAAGGATTCAGGAAAACGGGTAAGCAATTCATTGGTTCTAAGCAAAAGGTCATCAAAATCCATTGCTCCCGATTTGAAACAACGATCTACATAGGCTTGATATATGTGACCAATTTTTGGTCGCATAGCGGCAGTATCTGCTTCAATTAATTCCGGGTTATTAAAATATGCCCGAACCGTGATTAAATTATTTTTGTAACTTGATATGCGTCCTAAAACCTGTTTAGGTTTATAAATATCAGTATCAAGCTGTAGTTCATTTATTATTTTTTTTATAACATTAAGACAATCCTGTTGATCATAAATAGTAAAATTAGAAGGAAACCCTAATTTATTTGCTTCTGCACGTAAAATTCTCGCAAAAACGGAATGAAATGTTCCCATCCATAAATTTTTAGCTTCAGTTCCTCCAATTAATGCAGCTATTCTTTCTTTCATTTCTCGTGCTGCTTTATTCGTAAATGTAAGCGCAAGAATATTAAAGGAATCTACTCCTTTATCTATTAAATGGGCAATCCTGTAAGTTAAAACCCTGGTCTTTCCTGAACCTGCACCTGCTATTATCATTAAGGGGCCTTCTGTTGTACTAACTGCCTGTTTTTGAACTTCGTTTAAATCTGCAAATAAATCTTTCATACGAAGTCAAAGTTAGGAATTATTCATTAAATTTCTATATAGTGATTTTGATGGTAAATCAAATTTCAAAGTTTTTCAATTTATAGTGTTAACAATTTTAATTCAAAAAAAATTCTCTGATTTTAACTAATCAGAGAATTTAATAATGTGATTATGTTTGTTATTTATAATTTCGGTCCTGCTGCTACTAATTTTTTACCTTCTTCAGTATCCGTATATTGCTTAAAGTTCGCAATATATTTAGCTGCTAAGTCTTTAGCTTTTGTTTCCCACTCTGATACATTAGAATAGGTAGTTCTTGGGTCTAATATGTCGGATACGTTTGGTAATTTAGTAGGGAAAGTCAGATTTAAATATGGGATTGTATTAGTAGCAGCTTTCTCAATAGATCCATCAATTATAGCATCTACAATAGCACGAGTATCTTTTAAAGATATACGTTTTCCAGTTCCGTTCCATCCGGTATTTACTAAATATGCTTTAGCTCCATGTTTTTTCATTTTAGAAACCAATGTTTTTGAATACATGGTTGGGTGTAACGAAAGGAATGCTTCACCAAAAGCCGGTGAGAAAGATGGTAGAGGTTCTGTAATTCCTCTTTCAGTTCCTGCTAATTTGGAAGTATACCCACATAGGAAGTGATATTGTGCTTGTTCTTCATCTAAAATGGAAACCGGAGGCAATACTCCAAAAGCATCTGCTGATAAATAAATTATTTTTTTAGCATGTCCGGCTTTAGATGGAAGAACAATTTTATTTATATAGTATATAGGATAAGATACACGAGTATTTTCTGTAATAGATTTATCTTTGAAATCTACTTCTCCATTTGATTTTACAACAACATTTTCTAATAAAGCATCTCGTCTGATAGCTCTCCAAATATCCGGTTCTTTTTCCTCGGAAAGGTCAATTACTTTTGCGTAGCAACCTCCTTCATAGTTAAATACTCCGTTATCATCCCATCCGTGTTCATCATCACCGATTAGATAACGTTTCGGATCAGCAGATAGAGTGGTTTTTCCTGTACCTGATAAACCAAAGTAAATGGCTACATCTCCGGCTTCTCCAACGTTTGCTGAACAGTGCATAGAGGCCATTCCTTTTAATGGTAAATAGTAATTCATCATGGAGAACATACCTTTTTTCATCTCTCCTCCATACCAAGTTCCTCCAATAATTTGTACTTTTTGGGTAAGGTTAAACATAACAAAGTTTTCTGAATTCAACCCTTGTTCTTTCCAGTTTGGATTGGTAACCTTAGATCCGTTCATAATAAAGAAATCAGGCTCTCCATAGTGTTCAAGTTCGTATTGAGATGGACGTATAAACATATTGGTAACAAAATGTGCCTGCCATGCTACTTCCATAACAAATCTGACTTTCATTCTTGTATCTTTATTGGTTCCACAAAAAGTATCAACCACGTACAATTTTTTGTTAGATAGTTGTTTAGCTACTAAACCTTTTAGATTATCGAAAGTTTGTGGGGTTGTTGGTACATTAATTTTACCATCCCACCATATAGTATTTTCTGTTACTGAATCTTTTACAATATATCGGTCCTTTGGCGAACGTCCGGTGAAAACTCCTGTTTTTACGGCTACGGCTCCTGAAGTAGTTAATTCTCCTTTTTCATACCCATCATTTTTAGGATCCATTTCCGCTTGATATAGTTGTTCATAGGTTGGATTGTGAACAATTTCTTTAATACCTGAGATCCCATGTTTCTCTAGTGATTTTATTAAGTTTTCCATAATTTAAAATAAATTAATTTCTTTTTTTTGTATATACAAATCTAACAATATAAATCTACATATTTTTTTCTCTTATATATGATATAACTCACTAGTCGAAAAAATGTAATTATTAAAAAATTAAAATTTATGGCAAATTATCAGAATATTAAAATAACAGATCCCTTCTTAATTTGAGTATTATGTTCTAAAGTGGCTTATTTTTATCTTATTTGCTTAAATTCACATAAGCTAATCTTTTTAATGTTAACGCAGCAATTACGAAATAAATCAGACACATGATCCACATTTGCAACCACAGTTCTTTTATTTCTATAAGTGAAGCTCCCGATTGGGTTATTTCCAAAAAGCCTTTTACGGCTAACGTTGTCGGAAATATATAGGATATTACTTTTATCCATTCAGGAAATGCCAATGTTGGCCAAGATACCCCGCATAGAAATAATGAGGGGATAGAAAATATAGTGACGATCATAATGGCATCTTCTCGTTTTTTAAAAAAGTTCATCAAAAATATTCCTAAAAATGTAACGGAGAAGATAAAGGGAATTAAAAATACAAATACCTCAAATGGATTACCCCGTTGTGGAAACTTAAAAAGTCCCATAACCAATCCTACTTGAATTACCATCAAAATCATTGATATTAACAAATAAGCACCTGATCTACCCAACAATACCGGAATAGTTCCCAATGGCTTTTTAATAAAAGGGTATAATTTTGTATATGATTTTCGTTCTCTTTGTGTTCCTCCCAAAACTCCCATAGCAGAAATTTGCAGCGTTTGTATGGCAATTAAAAATACAACCGGCATAACAAAAGTTGCGTATCCCGAATCTATGTTAAATAACGGAACAGATACCGTATCAATAGGTCTTCTTGAGGCAACTGCTTGTTTTTGAGGCGTTCCACCCGCCATCAATTTATTAACTTCAATTTGAGCACTATAAGTTCCTATAGAAGCGGTTACAGAAGTTAAAAACTGTTTGTAATAAAGCATGTATGATGCATCACAATATACAGAAATAGAAGGTACTTCCCCTCTTTGTATTTTTCTGGTAAAATCTTTAGGTAAAAGAATAATACCTTTAACCTTTCCTAAATTAAAAAGATTTTCAGCTTCTAATAAGCTGGTAGCAGAATGATCTATTTTTACCTGTTGAGATGAATTTAACATTCGTGTAATGGTATGAGTCATCTGTGACTGGTCCTGGTCTACAACAGCTATAGGTATTTTAGTAACTATTTCATTAGAATAAATATATGAATATAAAAAGCCAACTATTATGGGACTAATAAGATAGGATGATTTTACGGCTGCATCTGAAAATATAAGACGAATTTCTTTTACAAATGTTTTGCCTATTACCGATATATATTCTACTAGATCTTTAAACATAATATCCTCCTTTTTTTAATAATCGATTATAGCCGGGCATGGAAGCAAATCCTATCAGACAAAATATCATAAAAGCTATTAAATAACCGAAGTTAAGACTAC
Organism: Apibacter sp. ESL0432; assembly: GCF_019469225.1. NCBI lineage: Bacteria > Pseudomonadati > Bacteroidota > Flavobacteriia > Flavobacteriales > Weeksellaceae > Apibacter > Apibacter sp. ESL0432. The sequence goes on from NZ_CP048266.1 coordinate 1,520,439, forward strand.
CTATCGCAATTCCTCTAACGGCATAATCAATAATAAACCGCAAATAAGAAGTAAATGGAAACGTATAACTTAAATATTGTATCACATCCGGTAAGCCTTCCTTAGGAAAAGTATATCCGGTAAATGAAAATGCTATGGCTGAATAGGAACCGCCTAAAGTCAAGGCCGAACGCAAATCTTTATTAAAGCTGACGTAAAATAATCCAAATAACTGACAAACGATTACAAATACTATAAAATAAATATTCACAATAAGAAAATTACCTCTTAAAGGAATTCCTATTTTATAGTACAATAAACTATTCATAAAAAAACCGATTAAAGAAAACAAAAGGGTATAGGGTAAAGTTTTGGCCCAAAATGAAACCCAGACATTTCCTCTACTTTTTACATAAAGTTCTCTGCCTTTTCGGTCTTTCAGAACTGATCCTAACACATAGATTGATACTACCATCACTATTATTTGCAAGGCCATAGGCATTAAAGCAATAGTAAGATAATAGGAATAGTTTGTGTAAGGATTAAACAGTATATGTTGTTTTGAATTTATGGGAGATGTAGCTGCTAAAGCTTGTTTTTGAGTAAGTCCTTTTTGTGTTAAGCCACTGATGTGAGCTCCGGCAGCAAAAGATCCTACCGTTGATTGAAAGGCTTTATTAATCAATCCTCCGGCTAAGAGATAGTTATTATTGTAATAACAAGCTACCTGAGTATCGATATTTCTATAAATATCATTTTCAAAATTTGCCGGAATAATTATTAAGGCAAAAGCCTTATCCGTTCGTATCATTTTCTCCCCATCTTGTTGATTCTCCACTTCAGCTACGATATCCATAGAAGATGTTGCATTCAGCATCCTTCCCAATTCTCTGGATGTATTCGATTTGTCTTGATCTAATAAAACAACGGGAAATTTTCGTGGTACTCCTTCCTGCAAAAGACTAGCATAATATAAAAACAATCCACAAGGCAAAATTACAGCCAAAAACATTAATCTTGGACTGGTCAAAAGCCTTTGAACCTCATTTAAAAATATGGAAAAAAAGCCTTTTTGCATTAATCTTTTTTCAATGATTTTTCATCAACTAATGCACTCATACCGGGTCTTAAGCCTTCCACTTTTTCCATGGGATATGCTTTAATCTCAAAGGTTTTCATATCAAAATCGCCTTGAGTTTTGGTAGCACTCCATGTAGCAAAGTCTCCTTGTGCTGCAATATATCGAACTTGTAATTTAATTTTTTTATTGTTTAACGCGGGAATTTGTGCTTCGAAAGTGGAACCTTTTTTAAAACTTGACATTAAATTCTCTTTGATGTTAAACACCACCCAAACATCATTTAAATCAACCAGATTTACAATTGGATATCCCGCACTTACAACCTCTCCTCTATTCGGAATTATTTTTAATACTTCGGCATTTGAAGGTGAAAGTACTTTAGCTTCTTTTTTATAAGCTAATACCTCTTCTATTGCTCCTTGCGCCTGATTAACTTGTGCAGATGCTGCTTCTTTATCCTCACTTCTTGACCCATTTATTGCCATTTTATAATTTGCATAGGCTGCTTTCTCTAATTCTCTGGAAGCCTTACTTTGAGTGTACGCTTCATCTCTTTTTTGCGCAGATATTACTTTATCGTTATATAAATTCTGCATTCTTTCATAAGTCTTATCTGCCAGCTCTGCTGATGCTTTTGCTTGTTGCCATTGATTGTAAGCTCCTTGTATTTGTTCTGTTCGAGTTCCTTTTTTGGCTTTTTTATCTTGAGCTTCTGCTGCAGCTTTTGCAGATTCTGCTTGTATTAATTTAGCATCTAATTCCGGCGTACTTAAGACAGCCAACAAATCACCTTCTTTTACCATGTCTCCTTCCTTGATTAGTACCTGTTCGAGTCTTCCTGCAATTTTAGGTGATACATTAATTTGAGTAGCATCTACTTGACCTTGAATGGTTACTTGAGTCGGCTTATTCATAAACCATATAGAAAGGCCTATTATGGCTATAATTATTATGATACTTATGATGGAACTTATAAGTTTACTTTTCATATAAAATGATTATTGATTCGTATATTTTATAAAATCTTGACTTAATCCGCTATATTCTAATAAAGATGCTAAATCGACCACATAATTATAACTGGCTTGTATTTTTTGCAACTTTATACCCGATAAATTAACTTCAGCATCGACCACATCTGTTGAGGTTTGAACCCCTTCTGAAAATCCTTTTACTCTCACTCGAAGTAATTCTTCTGCTTGAACTATTTGAACATCTAAGTTTTGTATTTGTTCTTCTTGTTTTTGTATGTCTTGAAATATTTTTTCAATCAGAGTCCGAATGTCTTTTTTAGCTTTATCTTGAGAATATAATACACTTTCTTTGGTTGCTTTTGCTGATTTTATTTCATTTTTGTATTGCAGACCGTTAAAAATAGTATAGGTCATTCCCACTCCCAAAGACCAGGGTTTTCTATTTTTTTTCATACCCCCTATCGGGTTATTATGAATTAAAATTGAATTTCCTAAGGCTGATATGGTTGGATAATAGGTTGATTTTTTGGATTTAATTGATTGTTCGGTTAATTCAACTTGAAGTTGAAGCTTTTGTAATTCCGGATAATTTTCAACGGCGAAATCCTGATAATAATCTAACGGATGTAAATAAGGAACAATAAAAAATGGAGTTGTTAATTCTTCATTAACTTGATCTATTCCTAAGGTATTTGCCAATGCTACCCTTGCCAATTCAGCATCTTTTTGAGCGGCAAGATATTGTCGATTAGCTTCTGATACGGCAACATCTGCTTGAAGTTTTTCAACAGGTGCTATCAACCCTTGTTGTTCCATTTTAGTTGCATTATACAAATGTTGATTCATTCCGTCCAACACTTGTTTTCTTACTAAAAGTGCATCTTCAGCTAATTTAACTTGAAAATATCTTTCGGCTAATTCCGAAATCAGCTTATTTTTAGTACTTACTAACTCTTTATTTCCTATTTCTGCCTTTAATTTTGAAGCTTCAATTGCGGCATTAATTTTTCCTCCTGTGAACAATGGCCAAGTAAATTTAACTCCTCCTAAGGCTATATCTCTTTTGAGGAGATTTACATCCCAATTTCCTAATTCCTCAGGATCAGAAATATTTAAAGCATCCGCAACTTCTGATCTGGCACCATTTAAATTGGTTCCAATTTTTTTATCTCGGTATATACCGGCTCCAAAAATGTCTAATTGAGGAAAACGTAATCCTTTGTAAGATTTTAAGTCAAATTGATAGGCTTCTTCTTGCTTCTCGGCTGCTTTAATCAGATTATTTTCTTTATACATAATAATCTGAGATTCTGAAAATGATAGTGATTGAGAACAGAGTCTTAAAGATATGCTAAAAGCTAACACTAATGTCAAGGAATTTCTGATATATCCTATCATACTTTTATAAATATTATAATTACAAAAATATAATATTTTTTAATATAATTTATTTTTAATTGGGGTATCCATTGTAAAGTTATTAACTTTGATTTGTATATATTTTAAAAACAACATCATAGTTATTATATATTATCTAAAAAAACAATAAAAACCTAAAAATAGTATGTCAAAATTATTTAAACCTTTACCTTTAGAAGGTAACACGCTAAAAAACAGGATCATAATGTCTCCCATGTGTCAATATTCTGCTCATGATGGTTTTGCCAATAATTGGCACTTAATACACTATGGAACCCGTGCGGTGGGAGGAGTTGCGGCAATTATTCAAGAGGCCACTGCCGTTTCCCCTCAAGGTAGAATTACCTATAAAGATTTGGGTATCTGGAAAGACGAACATATTCTTAAATTAAGTGAAATTGTACAATCAATTCACGATAATAACTGTTTAGCGGGTATCCAATTAGCTCATGCAGGACGAAAGGCCAGTACTCCTATTCCTTGGCTTCCTAATGAAAAACTGGATGAAGGATATAAGAAATGGGCTATAGTAGCGCCTTCTCCTGTTCCTTTCGACGGTAATTCCCAAAAACCAAGAGAACTATCTATTGATGAAATAAATATCATTATCAATGATTTTAAAGAAGGAGCAGAAAGAGCTGTGAAAGCAGGTTATGATATTATTGAAATACACGCTGCTCATGGATATCTTATTCATGAATTTTTATCTCCTCTAAGTAATGTAAGAAAAGATGATTACGGAGGTAATTTTCAAAATAGAATTCGATTGCTGGTTAGAATTATAGAAGCAATTAAACAAATACTTCCTAAAAGAATTTCTCTATGGGTTAGAATTTCTGCCACCGATTGGATAGAAGGCGGTTGGAGTGTAGATGAATCTGTAGAATTGGCCGAAATAGTAAAAAATTTAGGTGTAGAGGTTTTAGATGTCTCATCCGGTGGTTTAACTCCCCATGCTAAAATACCCAATAAACCTAATTACCAAGTGCCTTTTGCCAATAAAATAAAAAATAATTCTGCCATAATAACCGGAACGGTTGGATTGATAACCCAAGCTGTTCAAGCAGAAGAAATACTCGAAAATAACGAAGCTGATTTAATTTTCCTGGGTAGAGAGCTGTTACGTAATCCATACTTTGCTTTAGAAGCCGCCCATATTTTAGAAAAAGACACCTTATGGCCCCTACCCTATGAAAGAGCTAAATTTAGATAAGACCTTCTGTTTATGATTTCAAAAAATTCATTTTTATTACCAATTATATTATTAGATGGTATTATTTTTGAAAATAAAATTAAGCTAAAGTGAATTTAAAATTTTATATCTTTACAAGTATGAAAAAAACTGCTATATTAGTTTTTCTCCTATTTTTAGGAAGTTTCATTTCCGCTCAATCTATAACATTCAGTCAAGATCAAATAGATTATGGAATAATTAAAAAAAATTCTGATGGTAATCAAATTTTCAAATTTACCAATACAGGTGACAAACCTTTGATTATTTCCAATGTTAAATCATCATGTGATTGTTCTGTACCTTCATGGACCAGAACTCCTATTTTACCGGGTAAATCAGGTGAGATAAACGTTAAGTATAATACAAAGAATCTTGGTAAATTTTCCAAATCAATTGAGGTATTCAGTAATGATCCAAAAATTTCAAGAAAGCTTTTAAAAATTAAAGGGGAAGTTCAATAGTTAAAAAAATAGTTAAATATATATCAAACATGAAAAAGTTCGTTTTAAGTTCGGCATTCCTATTGGGAGCATTCATTTTCAGCAATGCTCAGGAAATTAAAATTACCAATTATGAAAATAATACGGTAGATTATGGGAATGTAAACAAAGGATCTAATGGCAAAAGAATTATAAAAATTCAAAATGTGGGAGATAAACCGTTAATTATTTCCAATATAAACACTTCTTGCGGATGTACGGTACCTCAATGGACTACAGAACCTATCGCACCGGGAAAAAAAGGTGAAATTACGGTTACCTACAATACTTCTAATGTAGGAAGATTCAGCAGAACCATTACTATATCTTCTAATGATGAGAAAAAACCAAATTTACCGGTAAGAATAGAAGGTGTTGTTTTAGCTCCTGAAACCAATCCTGGCACCGATAAATAATTGTAATAATTTATAATACTTAAAGTAAGGACATTGCATAGTTCAGTGTCCTTTCTTTTTAAAATTAATAGTCTTTTTATACGTCTGTATATATGTTTTTTGTAGCTTTGTGTTTTCACACTAAATTCATTATTTACGTCTAATAACTTCTTATTTACATGAAAAAGATTGTTAATATTTTTCTTTTTTTAGTTTTTTTGATAATTGTTGCCGGATGCATAATGCCATCTTTTCTTCCCAAAAAAATAGAAATTATAGCTACTAAAGAGTTTAACAATCCAATCAGTGAAGTCTTTGCGGAATTTAATGATCTTGAAAATTACGCTTCTTGGGGATTATTAATTAATGAAGATTCTGTTAATACTCGGATAAATTACTTTGCCCCTTATAAAGGTACAGGAAGCAGTTTAACTTGGAATAATGCTAAGGACCATTCCATAGGTAAAGGAGAATATAAAATTTTAAAAAGCAAAGTAAACAACACCATAAAATCTCAAATAATTTTTGTTGAAAACGGTGTAGTTTGTATCGAGGATATAGATTTTCAATCAAATGGAGGAGTGACCGATGTAACCATCCACCTCACAACAGAAAATTTTACTTATTTTACTCGCATTTTTGCTTATTTATATTCTCATAAATTGGAAGAAAGCTTAATTAAAAGTCTTGATAAACTTTCTATACTATTACAGAATGGGCGATCCAATAAACAACTCCACGAAGGTGATGCTGAATATATTGATTTTAAAGGAATTCAAATGATAGCCATTAAAAATGAAACTTCCACAAATGCTGAGGAAGTTTATAAAGCTATGTATAAGTCTTTACATGAAATATCAAATTATTTAACAGATAGTTTAAAATATTCTTATAAAGATATTGAAAATCCTATTATTTATTACAGTACTTTTGACACATTGGCTAAAAGTACCATTTTTTATACAGGTTATCCCGTGGAATCTAATATAAACCCTCCTAATTCTGTTATGAGCTTGATAACTCTACCTGCCGGAAAAGCAATCACTACTCCTATAAATGAAAACGTTCATAACCTTTTTAAAACCCGTTACACTTTAGATAAATATGCTAAAGAAAATGGAGTTAAACTTAAAAATAGTTACTGGGAAGAATATCAGGATATCCCTCAATCTGTAGATGATGATGTAAAAGGAAAAGCCTTTTATTTAATTACCGAATAAATGTAAAATCATAGTAATGAAAAGAGCTTTAATAAGTGTTTCAGACAAAACCAATATAATTGATTTTTCAATTTTTTTACAATCTCAAGGGTATGAAATTATTTCAACCGGTGGAACTTATAAGCATCTTAAAACCAATGGCCTTAATGTCACCGAAGTTAGTGAATATACCGGTTTTCCTGAAATATTGGATGGAAGAGTTAAAACGTTACATCCTTCTATTCATGGGGGTATACTGGCTTCCAGGACAAAAGAAGAACATTTACAATCCATTCATGATCTTAAAATAAAAACTATAGATCTGGTTATTGTGAACCTATATCCGTTTTTCGATAAACTAAATAAAGGATTATCAGAGCAGGAAATGATAGAATTTATTGATATAGGCGGACCTACTATGCTACGATCAGCTGCAAAAAATTTTCACTCTGTAACGGTTATATCTCAAATTGAAGATTATAGTTTAGTAATAGAAGAGTTAAAAAAAGATGGAGATACTTCTTTAGCTACACGAAAGAAATTGGCCGGTAAAGTGTTTAACCTGACATCTTCTTATGATGCAGCCATATCCGGATATCTTTTGCAGGATGATTATCCTCAGTATTTGAACACTTCTTTTGAAAAAGTCGAAAATTTAAGGTATGGAGAAAATCCGCATCAAAAAGCAGCCTTTTATATAGATAAATCCAAAAACGGAGCTATGAAGGACTTTGAACAATTACAAGGTAAAGAACTTTCATTTAATAATTTCCGAGATATGGATATGGCGTATAAAGTTGTTAATGAATTTTCAGAAATTTCCTGTTGTGCGGTAAAACATTCTACTCCCTGTGGAGTAGCTCTGGGAAATACTATAGTTGAAGCTTATCAAAAAGCATTTGAATGTGATCCAATTTCAATTTTTGGAGGGATCATCGCTTTTAATCGAACTGTTGATGAGGAAACAGCTCGTTTATTGGTAACCGTTTTTATAGAAATAGTTATTGCTCCATCATTTACGGGTGAAGCTTTACAAGTATTATCTTCTAAAAAAAGTTTGCGCGTTATAAAAGTAAACAACCCTGTATCGGATTCAGTTGAATTCGTTAAGGTCGATGGCGGTTTATTAGTTCAGGACGTGGATCATGCTTCAGCTACTGATTTTACACAAGTAACAAATTCAGCTCCTGACAAAAAACAATTGGAAGATTTGATTTTTGCTCAAAAAATAGTAAAACATGCCAAATCCAATGCTATTGTGGTTGCTTCTGATTTCCAAGCCCTGGGTATTGGTTCGGGACAAACTAATAGAATATGGGCGGCTCAAGAAGCAATTGAACGCGCCAAAGAAAAAAGAACCGATCATTTGGTTTTGGCTTCTGATGCATTCTTTCCCTTTCGAGATGTAGTAGATACCGCAGCAAAGAATGGTATAACTGCTATTATTCAGCCCGGAGGTTCCATACGTGATAAAGAAAGCATTGAGGCTTGTAATGAATACAATATTCCTATGATATTTACGGGAATACGTCATTTTAAGCATTAGTATCATTGATTTTTATATCATGCAATTAATTTCAACCGGCCAATCCAAATAATTTTTTTATCTTTACTTGATGAAATTAATTCAGTCTATACTTTTGATTTGCTTAGTTTTATTTGCAAATCTTAATCTCTTCATATACCAAAATTGGTGTCACGGAGAAAATATTGGCTATACCATTAATTTCAAAAAATTTTCCAACGAATTAAAACATTCTGAGAAAAAGGATTATCCTTCTTTTGAAAGAGATTTTTGCTGTAAGGACGTTCTAATAAAATCGAACGAAAACAGCTTTTTTTCATTTGATTCCAATTTTCAACATTTAATTTTTACAGTTTTAGGAATTATTCCCAATGTAAATTGGAATCTATTTAATTGGGCATCTTCTCAACAAGAGGGTATAGCACAACTTTATTGTAACCCTCCTCCCCCTGTTTATCAATTATATAAATTTTATTGTCGTTATACCTACTACGGATAATGTATATTTTTTCATAGTTCAGTTTATTCTATTTTATATAAGATAGGATAAGATGCATTATTGTATGTAATCCATGTTCAGTAATGCCGGTTTAAAAATCAATTTTTTATAACTAAATAACAAAAAATGAAAAAATATATAAGTATGTTTTTGCTCGTTTACGGTCTATTGGCTGTAGCCCAGCATAAAACATTAAAAGGTCGTATACTAACTACTTTGGAAAACGGAGAAAATATACCAGTTCAGGGAGCTGATGTAAATTGGAAAGAACACGCGATTATGAAAACTGTTACCGACAGCTTAGGCAATTTTGAGCTGATGTACCACGACGGTCTCTATACTATTGAAGCTGCAAAGGACGGCTTTATTTCTCAAGAAATTAAAATTGATGATGTCGATCATCCCCTAGATATTTTTTTAGAACCCAAACCTTCTTCTTCAGAGAAAGTATTGGATGAGGTTGTTGTCCGACAAAAAGCCAAGGCGGTAAGTATAAAAGCAAATTCTGCTTCTCTTACCTATACAATTAATAAAACGGAATTGTTGAAAGCCGCCTGTTGTAATTTGGCTGAAAGTTTTGAAACAAATCCTACTGTGGATATTTCTACAACCAATGCAGTAACGGGATCTAAACAAATTAAAATGTTAGGACTAGATCAAAAATATACTTCCTTAACCGTTGATAATATGCTGGAGGTTAGAGGATTGTCCACAGCCAATGGTATAAATTTTATACCCGGCACATGGATAAACAGTATTCAACTTACCAAAGGAGGCAGCACTGTTACTAATGGCTACGAGGCTATAACCGGTCAAATAAATACTGAATTGATGAAGTATAAAGATAAAAATTTTACCACTATCAATTTTTTTGCAAATCATAATGCTCGTTTGGAATTTAATGTTGTCAATGCATCTTCTATTTCCAATAATTGGAGTAATACCACATTAACTCATTTGAGCGGAAGGTTTGCTAAAGAAGTTATGAATCATGACGGATATCTTGATAGTCCTCTTTCCAAACAACTAAATGTTATGGATATCATCCATTATGACGGTATTAAAAAAAACGGATGGGGTTCTCAAATAGGTATTCAGGCGCTTTATGATAAACAAATCGGAGGTCAAAAAAAATTTAGAGAATCTACTGACCGTTTGACTCAAAATCATTATGGACTAGGTATTGAAAATACACATTTTGAAATTTGGAATAAAACCGGATTTGTCTTTCTTACTAAACCTTATCAAAGCATAGGTTTACAAACTAAATTTATCCATCATACTATTGATAGTTATTTCGGTCAAAGAGTATATAATGGTAATGAAAATTCATTTTTCACCAATTTATTATTTGAAAATATCATTGGTAACACAAATCACAAATATACCTTAGGTGCAAGTTATCTTCATGATGCTTTCAATGAGGATTTTGAAAATTCCAATTATAAAAGAACTGAAAATGTACCCGGGATTTTTGCCGAATATACTACTACTGCAATTAAAAATGTAACTTTAGTATTGGGCGCCAGAACTGATTTTCACAATTTGGCGGGAAACCAAGTGTTACCAAGAATTAATATTAAATATTCTTTCTTGCCTAAAACAACCCTTCGATTAGCTGCGGGAAAAGGCATGAGAACAGCCAATATATTTTCTGAAAATATGCAGTATTTTGCCTCTTCTCGTAAGGTACATATTCAATCAAACCATGGCGATATTTATGGTTTAAAACCTGAAATTGCATGGAACTATGGAGGTAGTTTAATTCAGGATTTTAAAATTGGAGCTATCAAGAATACGTTTACGATCGATTTTTACCGAACGGATTTTAAAAAACAAGTTCTCATAGACTTGGATCGATCGTCTCAAGCGCTTTGGTTTTATAATTTAGATGGAAAATCTTTTTCAAATACTTTTCAGGCAGTATGGGATATTATTCCTATTTCCAATCTGGAATTGCATTTTGCTTATAAATGGTATGATATTAAAGCCGATTATGTGGATGGCAGGCGACAAGTTCCCTTTACTTCTAAAAACAGAGGCTTATTTTCTATATCATATTCTACTCTAGAAACTGAAAACAAAAGTAAATGGGCATTGGACTTTACATTGCAATATATAGGAAAACAAAGACTTCCGGACACCTCTAAAAATCCGATAGAATATCAGCGAAAATCGTTTTCGCCTAATTATACTTTAATGAATGCTCAATTATCCAGATATTTTACAGATAAGTTTAGATCTTATCTAGGAGTGGAAAATTTGGGAGGCTATAAACAAAAAAATCCTATTATAAATCCGGAAAACCCTTTTAGTTCTTATTTCGATACTTCTTTAATTTATGCCCCTATTGTATCTTCAATGTTTTATTTGGGATTTGATTTTAAATTATAAAAATTATTTACATTGACCTGTAAACAAAAAACGACTGAATTCTATTCAGTCGTTTTTTATTTTACTTATTAATTAGTAAACCCATAATTAATAACTTCTTCTAAAGTTATTTCTTGGTTTTTCATCTCTTGGTCTAGCTTCTGAGACATTAATAACTTTACCGTCAAATTCTTTTTGATTTAATTCCTGAATAGCCGTTTTAGCTTCTGCATCTGCCATTTCAACAAATCCAAAACCTCTGGATCTTCCGGTTTCACGATCTTGTATTATTTTTGCTGATTCAACTTCTCCGTACTCTGAAAATAAGTCATGTAAATCTTCGTTGGTCAACCTGTAATTCAGGTTTGAAATAAAAATGTTCATATAAAAATTTTAAAAAATTGGTAAAAAATTAATTGAGAAGAAATCAGACTAAAAACTAGCTATTCAAATTAAAAAGTAGAAGGAAGTATAATAACAATCTCAACGTGCTAATTTACACAATTTTATCAATAAACTCTAATTTTATTTTTTATTTTTTATAAGAATAAAAAAATGCTTTTCATACTTAGTTTTTACACTTATCTTAAATTTTAAGAGTATTTTATTATAAAATTTAAATGCAAAATATTTTTATTTTATCTAATTTAGAAGTAAATCTGCGATATGTTGCGAACGGGTGTATTTTTAAATTTCTAAAATTTCTTTTGATTTATGAAATTTTAACTTTGATTGAAATTATATTTTCGAATAATCATTGATTTCAAATAAAAGAATTATTTATAATATTTCAATCATTTTTTTTGCCATATAATAACCAATTATACAACCTATAAAATCCGCCACCATATCAGAATATTCAAAGGTTCTTCCCAATTTCATATATTCTTGTAAAAATTCAATCAAAATTCCATAGAGAGTACCTATTCCTATTATTAGCAATTGATTTTTTTTAGGAAATGAAATTTTAGCTAAAAAAGCTAATCCTAAAAATGTTAGGGTATGGATTAACTTATCACTGAAATGAGGAAAATAGTTTAATAAATTTTTATTTCCTTGGGGGGCTCGTAATAATAACCATGTCAATATCCCAAAATATAAGAAAAGTATAATACGTACTTTTTTATACTGTTTAAGTAAGCAGTTTTTTATAGTCTTCAGCATTCAATAGTTGATCTAGTAAAGTATTATTTTGTATTTGAACTTTTATAATCCAACCTTTTCCATAAGGATCGGTGTTTACTAAAGTCGGCAAATTTTCAAGCTCAAGATTCATTTCAAGCACTTTTCCATCAACAGGCATAAAAAGGTCTGATACGGTCTTTATAGCTTCCACAGTTCCAAAAATTTCATCCAACTTTAGTTGATTACCGAGACTATTTACATCTATATAAATAACATCTCCCAATTGTTGTTGTGCGTAATCAGTTATACCGATAAGTGCTGTGTTACCTTCAATTTTTATCCAAACATGTTTAGAACTATAAAGTAAATCCGATGGAGTCTTCATATGAATGTTTTATCTTTACATATATAATTAATTTCCAAAGGTAAATGTAGCACTTAATCCCGCTCTTATCGTTGAAAGTGGATATGCAGTTGAAACCTTATATTTAGTAATCATTTGCTCATAGAAAAATTTAAGATTAAAATTCTTAGTAAAGTTATAATCTGTTGAAAATTTCAATGAAACTAAGTTTTGTCCACCCGTTACTTGAGAATCCAACTCTACCAATCGTCTAATGGTAGTTTTGTTATCTCTAATAGAAACATCTCCTCTAATATTTAAATCGCCCGTTATCGGTTTTGTAGCTCCTCGATAACGCAATTTTAACTTAACATCTTTTACAATATATCCCAGACCGAAAACTACTTCATTACCATAATCCTCTTGTAAGGTGTAATTTGTTAATCCTAAAGAATAGATTCTATCTTTATTGTAAGCTATCCTAATTTGGATATTATTTCTCATAGTGACATCTACTCCCGCAAGTGGACTGAACCCTTCAGACATGACTACTGTTCCGTAGGTGTAATAGTTGTATCTGTTCCCGTTTAAATCTCGTTCAGGTGCTGTTGAATCGTTTTGTGCCAAATAATAATCGGGATTGGTTTGTACCCCATTAACGGTATAGTTTGAAATATAACTATGATTAATTCTAAATTCTTTGAACCAATAATTAATAAATGGAATATTTTTTAATCCTCCATAGGTAATTTTCCAATTTGGAACCGGCATACTGCGTTTATAACCTAACTTTTGACTTCCTGCACTTCTTCCTGAAAATGCAGATACAAATGAAGGTAATAAAACTTCTGAATTGGTTAACCCATAACCATCAACATATCCGTCATTATTAGTATCGACTAAAGGTTGCCCTTGTTTTGCAGCCACTCTTTGTGATAAAATCATTGAATTGCTAATCATTTTATTATATACATAATCTCCTGATTTGAATGCAGTCGCAAAAGATATAACTGAAGAACTGAACATTGCAGATCGATTGACGAATGTATTAGCAATTTGTCCTGTTAATGGATCTATAGAATTAAACCCTGAATGAGATAATGTCTTTTGATGATTACGCATGATATTTAAATCAATTTGTAAATGGTTAATCGGTTCTAATTGCAGGGTAGCAGACAATTGCGAATTATTTGTTTTCACATATGGACTGGTCATATATTCATTTAACGAAACCCAGCCTTCTGTTACTGCTTTATTCCTTAAATCGAATTGAGAACCAAATAAAAACCCGAATGTAGGACCACTTGTTGATCCGGCATATCTACCTACTCCAAAAAAACTTGGTTCAGGCAAGAATCCCGGCAAAATTGTTCCTTTATTCTCGTTTACCTGAATTTGACCTCTTTTAAAACTACTTGCAATCATCCATAAATAATCTGTAGCCTTATACTTATTTTTAATAGTATACTTTTTAAAGGATTTAGTTTTTTTTAAGGCAAAATTTGTTTCGTAAGCCCTATTTAAAGAATCTATTTCTCTTTGTCTCTTACGTTTTTTTTCTTCAAATTTTTTATAGTTTGAGAAATAATTATAGAATTTACTGAAATCAACATTTCCTATGACTGTTATAGTTTGAGCATTTTGTGCGGTATTTCCCAAACTTCTTTTTCTTGGATCGGCATTTGTAGGATCGTATGAAGTTTGGAAATTAGAACCCGCTTGCCAATCGTATTGACCTGTATATCCTACTTCCATAGAAGTGAAATCTAAATAAGGAAGTAAATGTATAGGTACTCTATAATTTAATTGGAATCTTTGATTAAAATTGATAGGTCTTCCTGCAGTAAACAATCCATTCCAGATCATTCCGTCATCCGGTACTCCGTTTCCTATATCATCTAATATGGTTCTTGTTCCTGAAGAGAAATCTAATTTAAGCGAACGTGTTAGATTAAATCCTATATTGTATTGCCAACCGAACAAGAAATTATTGGCAAAAATAGGAGTATAACTGTTAGGATTATTATTGAGATAAGCATTGATATCTCTGTATTGGAATTCATTATAGGTTCTCGCAATATCAGCTTTAAAAGATAAACGAGAAGGAACCGGATTAAAGTTAACTTCTTTTAACCATTTTAAATATTTAGCAAATCGGCTGGTATCTTGCACCGCTCTCATTTTTTTAAATGGTTGATAATAAACACCTTTAGGCGAGAAGTTATAATCAATATAGGCTTGTAAATTTTGGTATATGTTATAAGTTGTATATATATCTCTAAAATAGTCAGTGGAATAAGAAAAAGAAGCCGATAAGTTTTCTACATCATAAAATCTAGGCGTTTTACCGGTGGTTCTGTCTTTTCTTAAATTCGAAATAGAAATATTTTTTTGTGAGGAATAGCTTCTCACCACTTTTTTAAGTTCATTTTTTCTTGGATCATTTTTTAACTTCACATCATTATCCAACGGATTATATTTTGGATCTATAAAAGTTTCAGACATACTAATGCTAACCGGTATTTTCATTCCCCATTTATCCGGAAGAACTCTATCTACATTTACGGCAGCACTTACCATATATTGTTTGGTTTCGTCTTGGCTTCTTTCACTCGGTTTACTATCGATTGCTCCAAAACCAACCGATTGATACGTTCCGGATGCGGATACTTGAGCAAAATCAGCCAAATTAAAATTAATACTTGCATTGGCTGCATATCCTCCTTCGTTATCAATATCAGATAAACGAAGTTCATCCAGCCATAAAACTACATGCTTGTCTATGCTGGAAGTATTTCTTACCCCCATCATTATTGAGTTAACATTTCCTATGGAAGGTCTACCTTTAACGTAGATGATTTTATCATCACTACCGGTTACATAACTGCGATATCGAACAGTACTATTATATAAGTTATTCTTATCTTTTTCATTTTTTGCAGCTACTAAATCTTTTAATTTTAATTCAATCGTATTTTCAATCGGCCATATATCAACAGCAGACGTAGCAGTATTCGGTGTGTATTTTAATGGGAATTCGTATTCGTAGTAATTATCTGACAAATCACTACCGATACGGATGAAAAACTTAGCTTCTTTATCTACAATATTACTTGAGGCATCTTGCATATTTTCAGCGTGTACAAACATTTTTAATGTTTTGTAACGTCTCATGTCTAATGCAATATTTTTATAAATACCTCTAGGTTCTGAATTTTTTAAATCTTTTATTTCTAACTTTAAAGAGGATTCATTTTGCATTTGAGTTCCGGTAGTATTACCTAAAATCTCTCTGCTTATTCCCGGAGGCAATACATACGGTGGACGCGATGTAGAATTTTCTTCTAAGTTTACAGCGCTGATGATGACATTTGATACCGGTAATAGGGTTGCATTTCCTTCGTCTGTATCTTGTTTGCTTTCTCCACTAACTGAGGAAATATTTTTTTCGTATTTTCTCCAATCACTTCTAACTAAATCTAGAGTTGCAAAACGTAACGTTGCAGTATTGGAAAATCCTTTCATTAACATACGTATATATCGTACGTTATTTAAAATTTCAGCGGAACCAAATTCATATGCATTTACCGGAATTCGAACCAAATACCAAGTTGTATTTCCTTTTTTTCCGTTGGGTAGTGATACTTCAACCTCTTTTTTATCAACAACCAATGGATTTTGATTATTTCTTAAATCGGAATCTAGTAAAGAAAGACGATATTGTGTATAATTTTCTGTTTCATCTAAGTTAAAATCTTTATTCAAGTCTTCTGTATCCGGAGACGCTGAAGAAGCATCCATAGAGTTTGAAGGTGAGTTGCCTTCTAAATTCCTGTAATATTTATATCTTCCTATGATTGAATTTTTTTCATTGGAAGAATCCCATGCGCCATGTAAATAAAATACGTAATCGTCTGCAGACGGGTCAACTTCACCCGTTATAGGATTTACATAATTGGCGTTACTACCTATATCGTATCCTTTATTTTTATAGTAATCTGCTTCTTCAAAACTTGTTAATCCGTCATATCCAACGTCTTGTTTTCTCCTGGCTTCTCCTTCTGTATCAAAAGCATATACTAACGGATAATTTTTAGGTTGTTTCCCAAGATTAGTGGTTGTCATTTGACTTATGTCTTCAGTGATACCATTTTCATATTGCATAAAGCCGTCCTTTAACACATCTTCAGACACATTTCCTAACTGAAGAATTAGTTCAGGCTTATTTCCTAACGGATTAGATCCTGGTGTTTTACTGTCAGCATACGGGTCCATCATCCAAAATTCAAGATATTCTATATTCGCTTCAGCAAAATTTGTTACCGATATGGGTCTCATTAAACCTCCCCATCGTTCTGATTCAGGATCTTCATTACGTGTATTAAAATTATACGGTCCTCTTTCTTTGGGATAAAAAGAAACATCAAACGTATTCATGTATAATTGTTCACCGGCAATGTAATCTCTATCCGTAAAAATTTCTTGATATTTAACTCTTCGTTGTAAGTGTAAGGATAATGCATTATTATCTATACCCGATGGTTGACCTCCACCAATTCCAAAAAATCTAGGGTCAATATTATACCAACTAATCAATGCCCTTCCATCGCCATTTCTTATATCATTCATATAAGTATTACCAAATCCACCTTTTTCGGGTTTACTTGCGATTCCCCAATAGCCGGGTTCTTTAAGACTTATTTTTGATGCAGTTGTTTCAAAATCATCAATGTAAGAGTTATCATTGATTGTTTTATTCTCACCCGGTAATAAAGCTGCTCCTTCTACTTTAAAACTTACATTGGATTCTGCTTCCGTTTTAATTCCCGGAATCCAGTTGGTAAGCTTTGTTAAAAAAGGAAATTCTTTATTCAGCATCATATTAAATCCGATCATTGAATTATTAACCGGTTCAGAACCAAATTGTACTTTTTGCGTTAACGGTCTTTCTTTATAATTAAGAAAGGTCGCTCCCACTATAAATTCATCACTGAATTTATGTTCCACATTTAATCCCATGAACCTTTTTTTCTGCATATTGAATGCAAATTGATTCTCCAGGCTTATATTGATTGGAACTCCTGAATTTTTGTAGGTTTCATTAATAATGGTTACCATTCCCATTTGATAGTCTACTACATAATCAATTCCTTCATTTAATGTTTGACCATTTGCCGTAACTTTAACTGACCCTCTCGGAACGTTAAATGCTCCCAGGGATATGCCGTTACCTATACTTCCTTTGAATCTACCTTCAATGGTGTATCGATTGGCTAGAGGATCTGATGTGACTATATTACCTCCTTTTAGATTTTTGTATAAATTTTCAAATATAAATTTTTCGTCTACTGATTTACTTTTTAAGAATTCCCCGAATGGTTCTACTTTAGTAAATATCAATTTACCTTTCTCTGAGTTTATGGTAATTCCTTCTACAAAGTCAAATATACCATCTCCTTTACCACTACTGGTAGCATCGTTATTTTGATTTAACCTGTCCCAATTTAATAATTGCAATAACTGTAAATTTCTTACATTGGGATCCGGTAAATAATTGATTTTTCCTTGAGAGGCGTCTTGGTACATAACATTAACCATAAAACCATCAGGAGAAATTTGAGATGCATCCATTGAATAGATGTTTTTCATCATCAAATCCCACATAGGTGATTCGGGAGAAACGATTTGATTAGGTTTTAGTAATTTTAAGATCAATACTCCGGTCACTTCATTGGAAAATTCCCCAACTTTATATATTTTGCCCGGATTTTTAGAATCTGTATATTGAAATGCTACCGCTAAAAGTTGATCATTATTTAGTTTTTGATTTAATGATATATATCCTAATTGTGGATTATAAGTATATTCTGATTCAGAAAGTTTTTTTACTCTTTTATGAACAACAAATTCTTTTCCACTTTCATAATTCTTCATAGTTGCTGAAGAACTTGAGGTGGGTACAACCGGTAAAGAAACACCATTCACGCTATTGTATGCTGTGGAAGCGTCCCTGATTCCCGATAGATTTGAAATGGTACTATATAAATTTAAATTTGAATTATCGGGAAGTTGTCCCGTGGTACTTTCTCCTAAGTCTCTTAATGCTATAACGGGATGCTGCTCTTGAAGGTTTGAGTTTCCTAAATCGATCCTCCACACTTCCATCTTAGTGATATTAATGGTTGAACCTATTACCGGATAATTCTCCAGAGCTTTATCGTAATTATTTCTGAAATAGTGCGTTAAGAAATAATGTTGATTTTCATCGTAATCAATTGCTTTAATTTTAAATGTATTGATTACTCCTCCTCCTTGAACTGTTATATTTCGTGCTTCGGATTGTTGTTCTGAAAATACGGTAGTCAAAAATGTTCTCCCGAATTGAAATTCCCCTTTGATTCCAAAAAGTGATTCAGCACCTGTAATTAAACTGGTGCTAAGGGGCATATTTACATTACCAAATTCGATTTTCTTAATTATATTATCCTCTCCACCGCTTGTCCCATTGGGTAAATTCGCCCCACTTCCCGAGCCCGGAATCCATGCTAAATTTAATTTATTTTCGAAGTTGAAACCTGCCTGAGTATCATAGTTTACCCCTAAATGTACATTATTACCAACATTTCCTATAAGACTCATTTGTATTCTTTGCCTTAAATCGATGGTAAAGTTCTTTCTGTTTTGTGGTAAAATTTGCGGATTGTCTATTTTTTGATGCAATATTCCTAAATCAAAGGATGCAAATCCTGAAGGTTTTAGTTCAATTTTATTACCTCCGAATATTTGCTCAAATAATTTGGATTTAACCGTAATTCCCGGAATAAAACCTTTTTTTTCTACTTCTCTTCCTTCTTTTTTCGCTCTTCCTATTTCATCTTGTAAACGTGAACGTTCTTTGTAATATTCATCAAACTTTTGTTGCATTACATATTTAGTATAGTCCTCGGCTGTCATAGTTATCGGAGTACCGACAACTACACCTCCCAGCTTGGGATATAATATGTAATTTCCACTTTTATAATCATAATACGCCTCATATTTTACAGGGTCATCCAATTGCAAAACTTGTTCATCATCATTTTCCTGAGCAAATAAAACACTACCACTTAAACAAAATATGGTTGCCAATAGCAAATAGTCACGAATATACCTTAACACTTTCAACGTTTATAGTTTTTTTAAAGTATCCTTGATAAGCTCTTCTACTTCGATATCCGGATTATCCTTTAAAATTTTATCAATTATTTTTTCGGTAATTTTTTTAGAAATACCTAACACCTCCAATGCACTTAACGCTTCAGATTTGTTTTTATTGCCTAAATTATAATCTAATATTTCAGACGTTTCAAATATAGAAATTTTATCCCGCAAATCAACTATTATTCTTTGAGCGGTTTTAGCTCCTATTCCTTTAATTTTTTGAAGTGCCAGGTTGTTGCCGCCGGAAATAGCCGAGGTTATTTCCGATACAGACATTGAGGACAACATCATAATGGAGGAAGCCGGACCTACTCCATTAACACTTATTAAAAGATTAAACAAGGATCGCTCGGTTTTAGTTGAAAATCCATATAACGAATGGGAATCTTCCCGTATAATTTCTTGAATATATACTAGGGCTTTTTTTTCGTTTTGAATGTCTTTATAGGTTTGTAAACTTATAGTGGCAAAATACCCCACTCCATTGCAGTCTATAACTACACTGGAAGGGGATATTTCAAAAATAATTCCTGACAAATGGGTTATCATTTTTGTTTATTTTACGGAAATAGTAATTATTTTCTTTCTTGAGCAGCAAGGGCAGCAAGGGTTGCCAGATTTACTATATCTTCTACCTTAGAATTTTCTGTAATTATTTGAATAGATTTATCTAATCCTAATAGAACCGGACCAATAGATTTTATAGACCCAATACCTTTTGCTAAACTTGCACTTAAATTAGCCGAAGTTATGTCAGGAAATATTAAAACATTTGCCGATTTACCTCCTAACTTGCTAAAAGGAAATTCACTGATTAATTGATCATTTAATGCATATTCGGGCTGAATTTCTCCGTCAATCAGCAAATCAGGATTTGTTTGGTTAAGTTTCTTAACCACTGCATCAGCACTTTTAGATGCTACTGAATTTCCAGCAAAATTTTCATTAGATACCATAGCTATTCTAGGTTCAATACCCATTTTCTTTACAAAATCGGCTGTAATTTGAACTGTTAAATCTAAGTCATTACTGCAAGGATTTCTGCTTAATGAAGTGTCCGAAATAAATATCGGTCCATTTTTAGAAAGAAGAACCATGGCAGATGCTACTTTTATATTTGATGATTCAGAATAATCTACAACTTTTATAATTTGATTTAAAGCTTCTGTATAATCTTTAGTAAATCCGGTTAAAAATGAATCTGCTTCACCCATTTCAACAGCAATGGCTCCTAAATATTCACTGTTATTTAATAATTGAGCGGCTTGTTGTTGAGAGGTTATTCCTTTTCCATTTTTTTGTTTTATATCATAAAGATACTCTACATATTTGTCAAATTTATGAGTAGACGAAACCGTATCTATATCCAATATTTCTGCCTCAATTTCTAAATTATAGTATTGCTTTGTTTTTTCAATAAGATCTTTTTTACCTAACAAAATTGGTTGAGCGATCTTTTCCTCAGCAATGATTTGCGCAGCTTTTAATACATTGTATTCTTCAGCATTGTCGAAAATTATTCTTTTTGGATTACTTTTGGCCTTTGCCTTAAATTGTCTTATAATTTTTTCATCGTTACTTCCCATCCGATCTAATAATTCTTCCTCATACGCATTCCAATCAGTAATAATGTGTTGTGCTACCCCACTATCAATTGCAGCTTTAGCCACTGCCATCGAAACTTTAGTTATTAATCGCTTATCAAATGGCTTAGGGATGATATAATCTCTTCCAAACTTCATATTTTTAACATTGTAGGCTTGTATCACCTGCTCAGGGACGTTTTGTTTAGCCAAATCAGCTAAGGCTTTTACTGCAGCTAATTGCATTTCTTGATTTATGTCAGTTGCTCTAACATCTAATGCTCCTCTGAAAATATATGGGAAACCTAAAACATTGTTTACCTGATTAGGATAATCACTTCTACCGGTAGCCATAATAACATCTTTTCTAGTTTCAACCGCCAAATTATAATCAATTTCGGGAGTTGGATTAGCCATGGCGAAAACAATCGGATTTTCATTCATAGACAAAAGCATTTTAGGAGAAACCAAGTTTCCTTTAGATAATCCAATAAATACATCGCTGTTTTTCATAGCATCTTCCAAAGTTCTATCCGGAGTATCTACAGCAAACTCAAGCTTTTCTTCATTCAATCCGGTTCGTCCTTTATATATCACCCCTTTACTGTCGCACATTAATATATTTTGTGGGCTGGCTCCTAAAGCTTTATATAATCGGGTACAAGAAATGGCCGCTGCACCCGCGCCACTGACTACAATTTTTACCTCTGCTATATTTTTTTTGGAAATTTCCAATGCATTTAATAAGGCAGCGGCTGATATAATTGCTGTTCCATGCTGGTCATCATGCATTACCGGAATATTTAATTCCGCTTTTAATCGTTTTTCGATTTCAAAAGCTTCAGGAGCTTTTATATCTTCTAAATTAATACCTCCAAAGGTTGGAGCTAACGATTTAACTATTTCAATAAATTTGTCCGGATCTTTTTCATTTACTTCAATATCAAAAACATTGATTCCGGCAAAAATTTTAAATAATAAACCTTTACCTTCCATAACCGGTTTAGAGGCATCTGCACCAATATCTCCCAACCCTAACACGGCGGTTCCGTTGGAAATTACTGCTACCAAATTTCCTTTTGAGGTGTATTTGTAACTATCTGCACTATTTTTTTGTATTTCTAAACAGGGTTCCGCCACTCCCGGAGAATAGGCTAATGATAAATCTGTTTGAGTTGAATGTGGTTTGGTAGGTATAACTTCTATTTTACCTTCTGGTTTGGAACTATGATATTCTAAAGCAGCTTCTCTTAAATTTTTTTCTCGTGACATTGTTTTAATAATATTTTGACATACAAAAGTAAATATTTTTATTTTATAACATAGATACTATTTTTCACCTATAGTTTATATGATAAAAATATATAGGGTTACTAATTTATTAACTTATAGACAATCACTTAATTAGTATATTTTTAAATTAAATGTTACAGATCCATAAATTTATATTTTTTTAAAATATATAATCCTATTAATTATATCGTAATAATATAGTTACTTAGCTTTTCCAATGGTTTTTATATTTTATTTTTCAGGTGTTTATTTTTAACGGGCTTACCCTTACGAAATGCGCCTAAATATATATATTATAGGTAATATTTGTTTAATTTTGTAAGCTAATAAATTATTTATGAATAGTACTCTACAAAGTAAATTAGATAAATTAAAGGAGAATGGTTATAATTTATCTGTTAATCAAGTAATTATGGATGGGTTTACCGCTTGGAAAAATATTATTTTTTATGGAGTATTTAGTATTTTGTTTACCTATATTTTTACTAACTTAATTAATAATTTATTGGGTCGCTATCTAGGAACTAATATAATTGATCTGGAATTTATTAAAGCGATTAATAAATTAAATAATCCTCAAGCGTTCAACAAAATTATCCCATTAGTTCAAAACTATATATCTAATCCTTTAATAATTGTAAAAAATTTATTATCTTCAGTTATTGGCATTCTTTTATATCCCTTAACTGCAGGCGTTGTTTATTGTGCTTATCAAACAGATAGAAACGGAAAAGCAAGTTTTAAAGAGTTTATAAGTGGCTATCAAGGTACTAAGTTTTTTAAACTTATTGGATTAGCTTTCATTGTACTAATTTTGCATTTCATTAGTACTTTCTTTTTGTTTATTCCTTCTCTTTATTTTACGCCTGCTTTTATTTTAGCCGGAGCTTTTATAATTATTGATGATGTCCCCTTAATTCAAGCTATTACTTATAGTTTTAGAATCGTAAATAAGAAATTTGGAAAAGTATTTTTATTATTAGTAATATCTTGTTTGATTAGTAAAGTTTTAGGAATCTTTTTGTGTGTTGTAGGTATTATTTTCACATATTCTTTTTCTCAAGCCATAGTTTATTCTTTGTATAAAAACACTGTTGGCTCAATAGATGTTGATGATGAAATAAATGAAAATTAATCAATCTATTATAAAAAAACATTTTGAGTCCTATTGGGATTCAATTAAAAAATTACGAGTAAAATATAACATCGTAATACGAAAATTCAGGAATCAAAATCCTCAAGCATTTATTTACTTAGCAAGTACATTAATTGGAATAATTGGAGGAATAAGTGCGGTAATTTTAAAAAATTTAGTTAGTTTAACTGAAGAACTGATTTATCATAATAAAAATTTTAATTTCAATTATTGGACTATTTTTTTCCCTACCATCGGTATTATTTTGACCGTTATTTTTATTAAATATTGGGTTAAGATGGATATAAGTCATGGAGTTGAAAAAGTCTTATTTGCTATTTCCAAGAAACGTAGTATAATAGATAAAAAAAATACATACAGTTCGATTATAGCCAGTTGTTTAACCATCGGTTTTGGAGGATCTGTAGGTACCGAAGCTCCCATTGTATATACAGGAGCAGCCATTGGATCTAATATAGCCCAGGAATTTAAGCTTAACTTAAAATTAAGAACTTTATTCATTGCTTGTGGATGTTCCGCAGCCATTGCTGGTATTTTTAAGGCTCCGATAGCTGCCATTATTTTTTCGCTTGAAGTTATTATGATCGATTTAAGTATGTGGTCATTAATACCTATTTTAATTTCTTCAACCACAGGGGCTTTAATTTCTTATTTTTTATTAGGTGATAATATATCGTTTTATTTTGCAATTTTTGAGCCATTCGATAAATCAAAAATTCCTTACTATATAATTTTAGGTGTTATTTGTGGTTTTTTTTCATTGTATTTTATAAAAATCGGTCGTTTAATTGAGAAGAAGTTTTCTACCAGTAAAAGCATCTATTTAAAAGCTATTTTGGGCGGTTTAGCAGTAGGTATCCTTATCTTTATTTTTCCTCCGCTTTTTGGTGAAGGGTATATCGGGCTGCAACATTTAATGAGTTCTCACCCGGAAAGTATAGCAAAAAATTCTTTCTTTTATATATTGAGAGAAAATGATTATTTTCTTATTCTTTTTTTAGTAGGCATTTTGTTTATAAAAGTGGTTGCCAGTAGCTTTACTACTTCGTCCGGGGGTATTGGAGGGGTATTCGCTCCTGCTCTTTTTACCGGTGGAATTTTAGGTTTTGTATTTACAAAAATTATTAATCTTACTAGCTTCACCAAGCTTTCTGAACATAACTTTACTTTAGTGGGAATGGCGGGTGTAATGGCAGGTATCATGCATGCTCCCATGACCTCAATTTTCCTTATTGCTGAAATTACAGGCGGATATAGTTTATTATTTCCTTTAATTATTACTTCTACCATTGCTTATCTTGTGAAATATCATTTTGATAAACATTCTGTGTATACCTATAATTTAAAAAGAAATAATGAGATGATTACTCATAATAAAGACAAAGAGGCTATTCGTAGAATGAATATTAAAAATCTTATAGAAAAGAATTTCGTTAAAATTTCTTTATCTTTATCCTTTTCTGAGTTTATAAATGAGGTAATTCCTTCTTCAAGTAAAAAGTTTTTTATCGTTGAAGATTCGGATCAGAAATTTAAAGGATATATCATTTTGGATGATCTTATTAATATTTTGCTCCATAAGGAACGTTATGAAAGTTTACATATTGTTGATCTTATAACCCAACCGTCTGAGTGTATTTCTTTACTTGATGATAATGAAACTATTTTTAGAGTTTTCGATAAGTCAAAATCTTTGTATCTACCGGTTGTTGAAAATGATCAATTTATCGGAATGCTTTCTAAATCTAAATTATTGGATAAATACCGAAAATTAATCGTAGATTTTTCAGAAGATTAAGTTATTTATTTAATAATACATTACCGGAATTAAAAACTATTGGAATAATAGATTTCTTATGTCGCTAAGTATTAAGTGTAATGCCGGTAATGTTTACTAAAAAATTATTTTTATTTGTGTTTACTTATTTAATTCCAAGAAAACATCGGAAAGACACTGTATTATACTTTGAGCTGTCATAGCTTCTTGAGAAAATTTCTCTGAGGCATAATCTCCTGCTTTGCCGTGAATGTAAACCCCTAAAATAGCTGCCAATTTCGAGTCATAACCTTGTGCCAATAATCCGGTGATAATACCTGTTAATACGTCTCCACTTCCCCCTTTTGCCATTCCGGCATTACCTGTGGCATTATAATAACAAAGACCATCCGGTAATAAAATTGCTGTGTTATGTCCTTTAATGACTATAACAATTTCATGCTCTTTTGCTTTTTTCCTGGCAAGTTCGCATTGCTCTAAAGTAGAGTTAGTTTTACCAAACAATCGCTCAAATTCTTTAGGGTGTGGAGTGATTATAGAATTTTTAGGAACTAAATTTAATAAATCTTTGCTTTCTGAAATTATATTGAGTGCGTCAGCATCCAGAACCATCGGATTTTTTTCATTTTGCAGCATTTTTTCAAATGCCATTTTTGTTAAAACCTCTGTGCCTAGCCCCGGGCCTATACCAATGGTATAATTTTTAAATGGAATTTGTATATCTTCTATGTATTTATCTCCGCATGAGAAAAACATAGCTTCGGGAGCAACGGTTTGAAGTACTAAACTGCCGTATTCAGGAGCTCCGGTAAATACTAATCCGGTACCCACGCGTAAAGCAGACAAGGTGGAGAAGGTTATAGATCCCATTCTTCCATAGCTTCCCCCTATTATTATGGCTTTTCCGAAAGTTCCTTTATTACTGAACGGACTTCTTCTTTTATAATTTTTTTCAAAAAAATCATTTTCTATAAGGTAATTATCGGTTTGTTCATTTTCAATGAATTTTTTATCCAAACCTATATCCAGTACATGTATTTTCCCGGCGTATTGTGCTGCTTCAGGATGTAAAAAAGATCTTTTATAAAATTCAAAAGTCAAGGTTTCATCTGCCCTAAACACCGTTTGGTTTTCTTCAGGAAGTGAATCTGTAAATAATCCTGAAGGTATATCAATTGAAATTTTTATAGCATTGATTTCATTTAATTTTGAAACTATTTTTTCTGCTTCTCCTTTCAATTTGTTATTTAATCCTATACCAAATAAAGCATCAATAATAATCGCTTTTTCTTCATTAACTTCAAAATCGTCTCCTTCAATAAAATCTACTGATTTTGGAAATTTATCAAAATTGATCTGAGTATCTTCTGTAAAGTCAGAAGAGGATTGTATAATAAAAGCTTCGACATTATAATTTTCATTATTCAACAATCTAGCTAAAGCTAAACCATCTCCTCCATTATTTCCTTTTCCACAAAAAATGTAATAGGTATATTCGTTCGAGTATCTGCTTTTTAGCCATTCAAAACAAGCTAAAGCTGATTTTTCCATTAAATCTAAGGATGTTGTCATTTCACTTTCAATGAATTGACTTGCACATTCTTTTATTTGCGTTGATGTTAATATCTTCATAAGTATTGTTAGTTTCAAGTTATTATAAATCTCCAAAGTTTATTCTTCCAAATTTCTCCTGCATAGTCTATTCCTACTCGTACGGTGGTAATAAAATTTGGTTTAATTTGAGAATCTTCAACCCAAATTTTTTTAGAAGAAGCTAAATCTTCTCCATAAAAATCTTTATTTAACTGTAATAATTTGCCAACTCGTCCCGGACCGGAACATTCCTCAACGCCTCTTATTAATACTGCTTGAGGTTCGTTCTTTTTACCCGTAACAAAGTTTAGCATCCAATATATTCCATATATCAGATAAACATATACTTTTCCTCCTTCATGGTACATAATCTCTGTTCTTTTGGTTCTACCTTTACTTGCATGACAGGCTAAATCTTCTTCTCCTCCGTATGCTTCTGTTTCCGTAATAGTATATTTTACTATTTCTCCGGAATCATAAGCTCTTACGATTTTTTTCCCTAATAATTCCTGCGCTACAAAAAATGCTTCTTTTTGAAAAAATTTAGTATCGATTCTCATTTTATCTTCACATCGGTAAAAATAAGTACTTTTTTTGAATTATAAGTTATTAAAACAAAATTTGATTAATAAAAATAACATTTTATTTTATTTATCTAAAATCACCTGATAAAATCACGTTTTTTTTATTTATATATCAAACATTTATCAAATTATTTATAATTTTAAAAAAAATACTTAAAATATATTTTATTTTATAAAGAAATATAATATATATTGAATTTATTTTTTACTCTTTAGGAAGTTGAAATTCGATTTTATTTTCTTTTAAGCTTTCAAAAATGAAAATAAAGTTTCGCTACCTATACTAATTCTGCCGCTTTATTTTCAATACTGTTGTTATTGCTTAACTGTCTTAAGTTATCTAATGTTACTAATGCTATTTGTGTTAATGCTTCTTCTGTGAAAAATGCCTGATGCGCCGTTACTAAAACGTTAGGGAACGAAAGTAATAATTGTATTTTGTCATCTTCAATGATGGTTTCAGATAAATCCCTAAAGAATAATTTATCTTCTTGTTCATAAACATCAATCCCTAATGCACCAATTTTTTTAGATTTTAATCCGTCAATAATATCTTGTGTATTAATTAAACCTCCTCTACTGGTATTAATTAAATACACGCCGTTTTTCATTAAGCTTATCGTACGTTTGTTTATTATGTGATGTGTTTCAGGGGTTAAAGGGCAATGTAAAGAAATTATATCGGATTGTTTTAATAACTCTTCTAAGGTAACGTATTGAAATCCTTCTTTTTTTAGTTCTTCATTGGGATAGACATCGTAAGCTAATACGTTTGTCCCTAAGGCTTTTATTGTTTTACAAAATACTTTACCAATATTACCTGTTCCTATAACACCCACCGTTTTTTTATAGATGTTGGTACCCAATAATCCATTAAGGGAAAAATTTTGTTCTCTAACTCTATTATATGCCTTATGTGTTTTTCTGTTTAAGGTTAAAAGCATCGCCAATGTATGCTCTGCTACTGCTTGAGGAGAATATGCAGGAACTCTGCATACTTTTATTTCATATTTTTTTGCAGCTTCTAAATCTACATTGTTGAATCCTGCATTTCTTAATGCTATATATTTAATTCCTCTTTTTTTTAGTTTTTTAATTACCCCTTCGTTTAATTTATCATTTACAAAAACGCAAATGGCATCGGTTCCTTCTTCAATTATATTGACTGTATGTTCATCCAAATTGGGTTCAAAATATTCTAAATCAAAATTAAAATTTTTGTTACATTCATTAAAGAATTTTATATCATAGGGCTGTGTTGAAAAAAATGATACCTTCATATTTAAACTTTTATCATTAAACTTAATTTTTATATAATTACAAATATTGTACAAAATTATATATAAATTTTTTCCGGTATAAAGTTTATTTTTTTAAAGATAAAATATAAAGAGGCGGTATAATAGGTAATAAATTTATATTCAATAAGTTAATCTAAATAACAAATTTACATATTGGTTATATTAAATAAAAAAAGAACCGTAAATAAATACGGTTCTTTATGAATTATTTTAGGAAATGGTTGTATTATAAGGATTATTGTCCTTCTTCCATTTTTCTTTTTAATTCTTGTAATTCGTCTAAATCACCTAAAGTAGATTTTTCAACAGTTTGATTTTGTGATTTAACTTGTTTTTCAGTTTCTTCTCTATTTTCTTCTTCACGGAAAGTTCCGGTATGAGAAACTACAATTCTTTTGAATTCTTTATTAAATTCAATTACTTTGAATTCAGTTTCATCTCCTTTTTTAATTTTGGAACCGTCTTCTTTTTCTAATAATCTAGATGGACAGAAACCTTCTACTTCAGCATCTTCAAATTGAACAGTAGCTCCTTTGTCGAATAGCTGAACTACTTTACCTGTGTGTACAGTTCCTTCAGCATATTTAACTTCGTATTTTTCCCAAGGGTTTTCTGTTAATTGTTTGTGACCTAAGCTCAATCTTCTAGCATCAGTATCTAATTCTAATACTACTACATCTAGTACGTCACCAACTGAACAGAATTCGGAGGGATGTTTAATTTTCTTAGTCCAAGATAGATCTGAAATGTAAATTAACCCGTCTACTCCAGCTTCTAATTCAACAAATACTCCAAAATTGGTAAAGTTTCTTACTGTTCCTTTGTGTTTAGAACCAATTGGATATTTTGCTGTTATATCAGTCCATGGATCCGGAGTTAATTGTTTCATACCTAAAGACATTTTTCTTTCTTCTTTATCTAAGGTAAGAATAACACATTCTACTTCATCTCCGATTTTAACAAAATCTTGAGCTGATCTTAAATGAGTAGACCAAGACATTTCAGAAACATGTATTAATCCTTCTACTCCCGGTGCAACTTCTACAAAAGCTCCATAGTCTGCTAAAACAACTACTTTACCTTTGATTTTATCTCCAACTTGTAAGTTTGGATCTAATGCATCCCAAGGGTGTGGTTCTAATTGTTTCATTCCTAATTGGATTCTAGATTTTTGATCATCAAAATCAAGAATTACCACATTAACTTTTTGATCTAATTGAACTACTTCAGATGGATGATTTATTCTGCTCCAAGATAGGTCTGTAATGTGGATTAATCCGTCTACACCTCCTAAATCAATAAATACTCCGTAAGAAGTTATATTTTTAACAACTCCTTCTAATACCTGACCTTTTTCAAGTTGTCCGATAATTTCTTTTTTCTGATCTTCAATATCTGCTTCGATCAATGCTTTATGAGAAACAACTACATTTTTAAATTCGTGGTTAATTTTAACGATTTTAAATTCCATAGTTTTTCCTACGTATTGATCGTAATCGCGGATTGGTTTTACATCAATTTGTGAACCCGGTAAGAAAGCTTCTATGCCAAATACATCTACAATCATTCCTCCTTTAGTTCTTGATTTTACATAACCTTCAACGATTTCGCCGGTCTCATGAAGCTCATTAACTCTATCCCATGCTTTAAGCATTCTTGCTTTTCTATGAGAAAGTTGTAATTGACCGGTTTTATCTTCTCTTTGAGCAACCATAACTTCAACCTCATCTCCAACTTTAAGATTAGGATTGTAACGGAACTCATTCAAAGAGATAACTCCTTCTGATTTAAAGTTTATATCAACGATTGCTTCTTTGTCAGTAATACGAACAACTTTACCTTTGAAAACTTGATTTTCGTCAAGCTCTCTCAAAGAAGTATCATACATTTTTTCTAACTCAGACTTTTCTTTTCTATCCTCAGCATTTAATCCGGATTCAAAAGAATCCCAGTCAAATTGCTCAGGAGCAACATTTGCATTTTTAAGAGTTTCTTGCTCTTCTACTAAATTTTTAGTCTCTTCGGACATATTTTTATAAACATTGTATTCCTTTGCTTTTCAATGTAAGATAAAGGCGAAATTGATGCTTAGGAAGTGGTTATACTTGATGTTATTACGATTTTCTTACTTTCGCCAAATCGAGGCGCAAATATACTAAAAAAATTTTAATTAAACTTAATTTTTATCTTCTTTTTTACTGATTTACTTTAAGTTAATCAATATTTATTAAAAATTATTACCTTTTAGCTCATAGAAATATAAATAATTAAAAAAATAGTTTATTATACCTTTATTTAATTTATTAACCAACTATATTTCAATTGACTACTATCAAAAAAACTAATTTTCTTTTCAAAAATCCTAAGTAAAAAATATTAACAATTAAAATAAAATCAAATGTTAAATCCAAATAATTTTTTGTTCCCCTATGAATTCGAGTATCATGAACACAAAGCCGTATAAATTTATATTCCCGGTTCAATTATTAAATTATAATACAATATAAATTACTACTAGTAGTGATCTTTCAGTTTTTAAAATTAAAATAAGTTAAAATAAGACTTATCTATTATAAATAAAAAATCTTACTAATTCTAGGAATAATGTTATTAATAGGTAAAAAAATTGTATTAAATTTGAGGTATGGATTGGTTTGCAGAATGGTTTAATACTCCTTATTATCATATATTATATAAAAATCGTGATGATCAGGAAGCTCAAGAATTTATAACGAATTTATTAAAATATCTTGCCTTACGTAAGGAAAGTAAAATTTTAGATTTGGCTTGTGGTAAAGGTAGACATAGTATTTTTTTAAATAAATTGGGATACGATGTTATCGGCGTTGACCTTGCACCGGAAAGCATTGCTTATGCAAAGAGTTTTGAAAATGAACATCTTAAATTCTTTGTTGCAGATATGAGAAGAAGTAATTTCCCGAACCATTTTAATGCCATTTTCAATTTATTTACCAGTTTTGGCTATTTTAGTGATGATGAAGATAATTTAAAAGTTTTTCAATCTGTTTTTGAACAATTGTTAAGTAAAGGAATATTTGTGATGGATTTTATGAATGTTTCCTTAGCAATGGATACACTAGTTAAACAAGAGGACAAAGAAGTAGACGGTATTTTATTTCATCTGCAGAGGAAAATTGAAGATGGATTTATTATAAAAGATATTACATTTCAAGATAAAGGTAAAAATTTTCATTTTCAAGAAAGAGTAAGAACTTTTAAACTGAATTATTTTGAAAGTCTGGCCAAAAAAGTAGGATTTACTTTAAAAAATGTATTCGGTGATTATCAACTTCTCCCATTTGAAGAAAAAAATTCTCCCCGTCTAATTTTAATTTTTAAAAAATAAATGGATTATATCGTATTGATTTCTGCTGTAATCATCGGAGCAGGAATAGCTTATTTTTTCCAAAATAATTCAAAATTTAATAAACAACTTTTAATGTTTAGTGCGGGATTGCTTTTAGCAATTACTGTATTAGACATGTTTCCTTCCTTGTATATAGATGGAGGAATAAATGCAGGAATATGGATTATTATCGGGGTTTCCATACAATTAATCTTAGAAGGATTATCTAAGGGAATCGAACACGGTCACTTACACAGCTCGGAACATCATACGGACAGCGTTATTCCGATTAGTGTAATGCTGGGTTTGTTTATTCATTCATTTTTAGAAGGAACTCCATTGGAAGTTCATCATATACATAATCATGGTGCTCATGATCATTCCATGCATTCATCAAATATTTTATGGGCGCTAAGCATCCATAAAGTTTCGGAATCCATTGTTTTATCTACTTTTTTATTTTCTTTACCTATTAAAAGGATATATTCTTTCTCTATTCTCGTTTTGTTTGCCGTTTCAGCTCCTATTGGGGCTTTCTTTGGTTCATTCTTAGATCCTCATATTTATCCTAAATTATTGGGTATCGTAGCCGGAATTTTTTTACATATTTCTTCTGTGATTATATTTGAAAGTAATGAGAAGCATTCTTTAAATTGGCAAAAATTACTTTTAGTATTTAGTGGAATGTTCGTAGGTTTTTTAATTTCTGTAGTTTAAAATATGCGGTTTTACCTATAAAAAAATTCCCCTAAAATGTTAGGGGAATAGATCTTTATATAAAAATATGATTAGTTGACGGGTATATCTTTATTTACATTTTTACTTCCGATTAATGCATAATAAAGGATATAAGCAAATTCTATGATAATTAACCAATAACTGGATAAAAAGCCAAATAAATCAGCAAAATAATTTTGTATGAGGGGCAAAATTCCTCCTCCACATACCATCATCATAAAAATTCCGGATGCTGCTGATGTGTATTTTCCTAATCCTTCTACCGCTAAATTAAATATACCTCCCCACATTACGGAAGTACACAAACCACACAATACAAAAAATACGATGGTAATAGGTAATTCTGCAAAACCTATAGATATATCCGATTTAAATACTGGCATACTTACCGTAGAAGAAATAGGACTAATAATTGCTAAAATTATGAATATTAAACCGAGAAGTGAAGTAAAGGCCAACATAGCCTTACTGGAAATTCGAGCTCCTAATGATGCTCCTATTAATCGACCAATGAGCATTAAAAACCAATAGGTTCCTACCACCGTTCCAGCCACAGTTGTATCAATACCTAAACCTCCTTTGTCTGGTGCAGAAGTCATAAATAAATTGGCGGTATTGGGAATTCCTACTTCAATACCTACATATATAAATATGGCTACTACTCCTAAACAAAAATGTCTAAATGAAAATGCGCTATATTTTCCTTCAATTTTTTCTTTTTTATCTAAAAAAGGTTCCGGTATATTTACCAACAACAACACGATAAAGGCAAGGATAAAAATCCCCATAGCCAAGAAAAGAGCGGGATTTGCTTCTTTTATGGTTGCTCGAGATGCATTTCCGATTAAATATCCTACTAACACAGGTACAATAGTTGCTCCCATTGAATTTATTGAACCGCCTAATTGTAGCAAAATATTCCCTTTTTTACCACCTCCTCCTAACGTATTTAACATAGGATTTACAACGGTATTTAACATACACATAGAGAAACCGGAAACAAAAGCTCCGATTAAATAGGCAACAAAACTTTCCATTCCTCCGGATAAGTATTGAATTCCAACGCCTAAAAATCCAACCACAATGGCTACTAAGGCTGTTTTTTTATATCCTATTTTTTGTAACAGCATACCCGCCGGAATACCCATAAATGCATAGGCTATAAAGTTTGCGGCATTACCCAGTTGAGACATAAAGTTGGATGCCCCAAATTGATTTTTGACAATTATTCCCATCGGATTTTGTAAGCCTGTTACAAATGAAATCATAAAAAACAGGGCAAACATCATTGCTATAGGTAATGCGTAATTTTTTTCTTTATTAGTCATATTTAGTATTATTTTTTAATTATTATTATAGGTTAAAATGAGTATTTAAGACCAAACTCAACTGTAAAAGGACGGATGTATGTTCCTGAAAGAATAGTTCCTTCCTTCTTTTTAGCTTCTTCGGAAGTTAAAATCAAATCAGAATCTCCCATATCTCCTTTAGCTCCCCTTTGATTGAATAAATTTATCACAGTTGAAGAAAAACTTAAGTTTTTGGTAATAGCATATTGTAACCCGGCAAAAGTTTCCCAACGACTTGCAAAATATATTGTATTCGGTCTGTTCGCATATTGTTTACTGAAATATCTTGCACTCGCCCAAATCCTTAAATCTTTCCAAACATAGCTCGGATCAATCTCTAATAAAACTTTAGAAATACCCGTTACATATTTGTCTGTGAAATCATATTTAGCTGCTGCACCGTCTTTAAATTTAACTTCTCCGACAAAATTTTTATATTTTGGACTTTGTAAAGTGATCAAAAAGTGTAATTCAAAGTTTTTTATGGGTTTTGATATGATATCTGTAGTCCATCCTATGGTTTCAATATCATAATTAGTAGTTTCTCTTTTCACTTCTCCCGGATTATTGGGATTGGAAAAATTTACTGTTGAACGATATTCATTACGGGTGATATAGGTTGCCTTAGAAACTATACTTGCTAACGGATGATTGAAATATACTCCAAACCCTGCAGTAGGTATTTTAGATTTTTTAATTTTAGGATCAACTCCAATGTTATAGTATTCTAAGTGTCCGGCTTGTTCATTGTAATTAACCTCACCTAGTAAACCAAATTTAGGGGTCATTTTATATACCGCATTTAACATATAGGATTGATTAACCCAATCTTTATCAATATCAATTTTAGGTCCTGTTAATGTTTGCAATCCTAAATTTCTGTCCTGGTAATCTCCCCGTAATGCTTGATACTCAATACGTCCACCCAAATTTAATTCTAATTTATCGGCCAATAACCATTTATCTAATATATATAATGCTAATTTATTTTCATTTCCATTATGATATTCTAATCCTTGATTTAAATTAAAATCTCCATTGGCATTTGCCGTACCTCCTACTTGAATTAATTTTCTTGGATTCGGTGCCACCTCTTGAAAATACATAGCAGATTCTGTAGCATATTTATCCACTTTATAATGCCATTCGTTTAAACCAACTTTCAAATCGTGGTTTCCTATCTTTTTACCTAATTCAACAGTACCCGTTATAGATTTAACAGGAGTTTTTCTGGTTGCTAATATTAATACCCCTTGTGCGTTATTTCCCATATAAGCTTCTCCCGTATCAGCATATACATACTCTCCCGGTTTTGCTTCGGAAACTCCTGCCATAATGGGTATGTAAATTCCCACTTTGGATGAATGGTAACGAACCATGTAATTTAAATAAAATCCATTATCAAATTTGTTATTACCCAGTAAATCAACTGTATGGGATTCTGTTCCGAAATCGTCTAATATATCTTTTTCCACCAAATTTCCGGTAAAAGCATCCATTAATGTTATTTTTCCGGATCTTTCATGATACGATTTCCGCCCAATTTTAAATCCCGATATTTCACTTACATCCCCATCTTTTCCATACATAAAAGGGCTGTAATTATACGTTAGATTTTTAACATTAACATATTTATATAATACTGAAACAGATCCTTCTCCTCCTCTGTATTTATAGTCTTGAGTTAAGGCCATTTTATACATTTGAGTTTTATCGGCATAATATTTATCTATAATTGATGGTTTAAAAGTTCCCGGATCAAAGCTCAGATAAGCACCGGCTGAATATTTAAGTCCCTTAGTATTTATAGGTCCGCTCACATTTGCACTTCCTCTCATTAATCCAAAATGATTGGATTCCAGGTTAATTATACCTTGAAGCTTATCTGTGCCTAGATTATCAAACGTATTTAAGGAAAAACCTACATCTCCAATATTGATAAAGGTTTGTCCTAAGTCAAATAAACCCGTACGATTAAGGGTAACATCGGATCTCCATGCTTTAGTAGGTAGTTCCGGCCAATAGTGGCATACTACCGGCAGACCATTCTCAAGAATAGTAGTACCTCCTACTGAAGCGGGTAGACCGATATTTACATCCCTGGGACCGGTACTATTTGCTGCATTTAACATGACATTCCTATCATTTTTCTGTTCTATGTCTACTTTTATCGTATCATTTTTTGTTTGATTTTGACTATATATTTCATTGGTACTTATCAGTAATAAAAGTACTGATAATGAATATATACTTTTTTTATTTCTCATCTTTTATAAATTTTATTTCAGTGGTTTCGTGCTCTGCTCTTTTTTATATACACAGAGTTTTATGTTCTTTGAAATTGATGAATTATAACAGTATCAAACACTAAAAATTTTTAAGCCGACTTAATGATAGTTTTTTCATGAAAACCATATATTACAAATAAATTAAAGTATTTATACTATTATGTAAATGCGTATGCGTATAAAACATCTTATTCAATTATTTAGAATGCAGTAAATTTTAATTGATCTTTAACTTCTTATTTGATTTATTTTTATTTGCCTAATACCTTTTTTCCTTTTTCCACATAACTCATATCTCCAAAAGATTCAATCGTAAACTTTCCGTCTTTGTAGATTACCTTGGAAACTGCTGCATTTCCCATATGTGTACCTGTTATTTTTTTACCGCTACTGTCTAAATCTGAAAGAAAAACGCTAATTGCCATTCCATGAGCGACTAATAATATGTTTCCTCCTCCTGATAAAGCCTCTTTTTCTGCTATTTCACGAATGGCTTTCTGTCCTCTCGCTTTAACATCTTCATAATTTTCTCCTATTCCTAAGGTTTCTAACGTTTTAAATGTGTTCATGGCTTTCTTTAATATTTCAGGATTTTTTGCCATATCGGCAAAAAGTTCTTTTGATGATTTATAGTGTAAGTAGAGAGCCGCATCCCCCCACATTTTCGAGTTTAAATCACCTTCGTAGCTACCAAAATTGGTTTCCCTTAGTTGAGGTACTTCTGTTATTGCTAATTTTTCTTGACCTTTAGTATCTAAGACTATACGAGCTGTTTGTCTGGCCCGTCCTAAGTCACTGGAATAAGCTGCTTTAAAATTTACATCTTTAATTCCTTCCCCTAGAAACTTAGCCACTTCCACTCCTTCGGGTGTTAAAGGGGTGTCTGCCCAACCTTGCACTCTATCCATGGTATTCAATATAGTCTTACCATGGCGGGTAACATATAAGATTACCGTCTTATCTTGTTTCGATGCTTTTTTATTTTGCCCATAAACTTGTGGGTTAATTGATACGGTCAATAGTATGAAAACTATCAACTTAACGTTTAGTAGTACAGAGTTTTTCATTTATTTACATTTTATTTATTTAATTATTAAAATACAACACCACCGGATAATGATCTGAATAGAGATCAGTAAATTCATCTTTAATTACATCACATTTTATAAGATCTTTTTTCATATTTCCGCTAACATAGAGATAATCATATCTTACCGGAGATTTAGATTGATCATAAAATAATTTTGTTGGCGCGGTCGCTTCAAATTCAGGATGGAATAAACGAAGTGCATCTATAAATCCAAAATCAAGTATTTTTTGCTGGATAGTATAATCTAACTCGTTGTCTTTACCTAAATTCAAATTATACGGTCTTTTCTTTCTGTCTTCCCGTATAAAATTTCTGAGTTTATTATCTTTATATGCACTTTTATCCAATGGAGAAACTGAATTTAAATCCCCCATAAACAACCATTTATCATTAGATGGTTTGGATTGGATGGTAGCTAAAATTTGATCCACTTCATAACCTCTTTTCTCAGATGAAAATGGGTGAAAATGAGTAACTATAAAATGATATCCTTCAATTTCAGCTTCTATATATCCATGAATATTATTATCTAATACCCGATGAACATTTACAATCGGATATTTTGAAGTTATAGCCACCGGAAAAGTTACAGAGCCATCGGTAGAAGGTTCTCTGACAATAACACAATAAGGGTGACCATAACTTTCAGCTAATTTTCTTAAATTTTTTGGATTCGCTCCTTCAGGGGCAAACTCATAAATTCCTGCAGTAAATCCATTCATTTCCTGCAAGGCCAAAATATCCGGATCTTGTTTACGAATCCATTCAGAAAATTTGGATTTATCTTTGGTTGAGTCCTGTTTCATTCCCCAGTATACATTATAGCTAATCAACTTTATTATTTTCTTTTTGGTAATGCCTTGTGCATGAATATGGCTTAAAGGAATTAGAAGGAATAAAAAGAAAACCAACCTATATTTAAAATGAATCCAATACTTGCTCATTTTTTATTTTTTAAAATTTAAACTTAGTTTTAAATTCCAGGGTAAAAGGTCGGATGTAAGTTCCTGCTACCGGTTTATTATAATAAGGAGTAGGATCTATAGCTGTATTAGTTCCAGATATAGAGCCTTGTGCTCCACTTTGGTTTAATAAGTTAACCGCACTTACTCCAAAACTCAGGTTACTGTTGTATTTAAAATCTATACCCGCAAATGTTTCCCATCTTCCTGCAAAAAACAATGAATTGGTATAATTTGCATATTCTTTACTGAAATATCGCGCACTTCCCCAAAATTTAAATTTCTTCCAATTATAGCTTGGATCTAATTCTATTATGGTTTTTGATACGCTTCTTGCTATATTCCCATCGTAATCATATTTTACATCATACGCTTCAAATTTGTAATTTTTGTATTCGGGATTTTGTAGGGTAAGTAACATATGAAATTGAAAATTTTTAAATGGTGTAACCAAAGCATCGGTTGTCCATCCTATGGTTTTAACATCATAGCTAATAGTTTTTTTCATGTAATCGGTTGGATCTTTTGGATTGGTAAAAGTGGAATTATTCGTAAAATTACTTCTTTGAATGTAGGTAACTTTAGATACTACTCTTACCAAAGCATGGTTAAAGTATACTCCGAAAGAAGCTCCGGGTATTTTTGACTTTTTAATTCCCGGGTCGTCTGCACCTGCATAACTACTTAACTTTCCACCTAATTCACCATAGGTTGCTTCTCCTTGAAGTCCAAATGAAGGGAAGATTTTCCATAGTGCATTGACTGTAAAAGTTTTATTAATCCAATCTTTTTTAACTTTTGTTTTATTTCCGGATACCCAATTTGTTCCGGCTAATTTTCTGTCTTCCCCTTTATACCATTCTCCGTTAATATTTTGCCATTCTAATCTTACACCTCCTCCCACTTGTATTTTATCGGAAGGCGTCCATTTTTCAGTACCATACACAGCCATTTTGTTTTCTCCACCGGTATAGTATTGCATAGCGCCGTTATGATTATATCCTCCGAATTCGTCTGAACCTTTTCTTGGCGTCCAAGTGCCGGTAAGTGGATCGTAATTTTCTTGAATTAACAGTGACGGATTTGGAGTCACTTCATGGTAATAGGAATAAGAAGCCGTATTATAATTGTTTATGTGGTAATACCATTCATTAAATCCGATATTCCAATTGTGTTTAGACGTTTTTTTGCTTAATTCCACGCGGCTCATATAAGTATTGAATGGAGCTCGGGGGGTGAAAAGCATTAAAACCGATTGTACTTTTCCATTATAAATGTTATCGGAACCTATATAACGGAAACGTGTCTTACCTTCAACCGGGTTACTTATTGATGAATAGTACGGATTAAAATATCCGGATTCAGCATATTGATATCTAAAAATATAATCCAGCTTCATTCCATTTGTAAGGCTATTTTTTCCGATGATATCGAAAATATGATTTTCTCCTCCACTTCCTTTCATTATATCTCGAGTAGTATATTCTCCTGAAAGCGGATCTATATAATGCACCAATCCGGATTTTTCCAGATAGGAATCTCTTCCTAATTTGAATCCTTCTACAGCATCTACTTTTCCATTGGAACGATAGTAATAAGGATTTTGTTTAGTTGTTATTGCTTGTGAGCTGATAAATTTATATTGTACTCCAATTTCACCTTTTCCGTCATTATATTTTTTATTTATAAATACTTTATAAATTTGAGTTTTATCTAAAAATTGAGAAAAGGCTGATGTAAATGTTCCGGGATCCATGTTAGCATAAGCACTAACCGAATAATAAAATCCGTTTTTCATCGGTCCGCTTACATTAAAGCTTCCTCTTAATAATCCGTAAGAATTGGTGACAAATTCACCTTTACCTTGTAATTTATCTGTTCCTTTATTGGTATAAGTATTTACTGATACTCCCACATCCCCTACGCTTATAGCGGTCTTTGCAACATCTAATACGTCCATCTTTTCAAAACTGGAATCTGACCTCCAGGCCCTCACGGGCATTTGTACGACGTAGTCCATCACAACCGGTAACCCATTTTCTAAAATAGTAGTTCCTCCCACACTTGCCGGTAAACCAATGTTTACATTTCTTGGCCCGTTATCGGCTGAGGCATTTAACATCACGGATGTGTTCTGATCTTTTTTCAAATCTGTTTTAGTTTTTAAACTATCAGATTTATTCTCTTGTGCCTGTATCAAATTCATAGTAGAAACAATCATAAAAGCACTAAGAGACTTAACTGCTCTTCTCATACTTAATTAATCTTTTTGTGGTTTTAGTTTAATTATGACTTTATATTTTATATCATTATAATTTTGTTTTTTTATTTATAGCATATCATTAATCAAAACTTATATTTATTTTTTTATTACGTATTTTGCTGTCCTAGAATCTTTGATAACACCTTTCCAATCTAAACCAAAACCAAAATTATAGACATTCCCTTCGCTGTCTTGATGACATTCCATGTCAAAAGGAATATCTTCTTTCTGTTTTTCAACCGTGTTCATATTTGCAGGCATTTGAAGGGGTAATAATCCGGAGGGTTCGTACTTCCCGGAAATAATATCCATTATGGCTTGTTCTCCAATTCCAAATCTTGCTATTATCCCATCCACTCTAGATTCAAATTCATTAAAAATCATAGGACGACTGATATTTACTACTACTATGACCGGTTTATTTCCCATTTGACTTTTAGTAGTTAATATGGTAGATAGATCTGATGAATTGGAAACGGTCACTGTTTTATCTTTATAACTTCGATCTTTAATTGAAGGGTCTATTACGGGGTCTCCTGCTGCTATACTGTGCTCACGAGCATTTGTAGCCGTATAGCTGTTATATTGTAAGGAGATGGGAACGTATCCATTCCCTCCATTATTTCTATCGGCTATATCATATCCCCCTCCATCGTTGTTAGTTTGAGGGCTTGAAACAAAGACTATGGAAAAATCTGCTTTTTCAGGATCTTCTGTAACATGATAATATTTCTTAACTAACTCGATATTAACCGAATAATCTAATTTTGGTTCAGACCATTTTCCCCACCAATCTTTTATGGAAGGTTGATAGTTTTTTGGTATATATACCGTTTTTTTATCTTTTATAGGTAGTATATGTTTTTTATTTTTAAGCAATACCACTGATTTTATTTGTGCTTCATAACCCGCTTGCATAAATTCAGGATTTCCAACTGTTTTAACGCTTTGCTCAACGTTTAAATACGGATTTTCAAACAATCCCAGCCTGAAAATATTTTTTAATAATCGAATTCCTGATTGCTCAAAACGATTTCTCATATATTTATTCCCGTATTCCTTTACTCCCATTTTGTAGGCTTCTAATATGGGTTGCATAATATTGTTGCCTCCAAATTGATCCATTCCGGCCATTAAGGCAATATAATGTCTTTGAGCTATCGTTTTATTTTCCACTCCCCAAGGCTTACCTTTAAATTCATCCGGAGTTTTACCCTCATTGGCTGTTATCAGCCAATCTGTACATAATACCCCATCATACCCAAATTTATCTCTAAGTAAATCGGTAATGATATATTTATTGAAGCCATTTGCATAGTTACTTCCGTCTTTTGATTGATTATATGAAATGGTGTAATAAGGCATAACTGCTGAAGCTTTGGAAGTTTTTCCATTGAGATTAAAAGCTCCGTTAACAAAAGGGCTCATGTGTGTATCAAAATTATTTCCGGGATATACCGCATATTTTCCAAACGCCCAATGCGCATCTCTTCCGCCCTCTTCCGGTCCTCCACCCGGCCAGTGTTTAACCATTGTATTAACACTTTTATATCCCCATCCGTCTGCAATTTCATCTTTACCAAAAGAAGTTTGGAAACCATCTATATAGGCCCTGGCCATATCTGTAGTTAGTTCCGGGCTTTCTCCAAATGTCATGTAGATTCTATACCATCGGGGTTCTGTACCTAAATCTATTTGAGGAGATAAAGCTGTAGTTATTCCTAAAGCTCTATATTCTTGTGCTGCTATATTACCAAATTTTTGTACAAGTGACGGATCAAATGTTGCTCCTAAGCCTAACCCATCCGGCCAAAGTGATATGGCGCCTCCTGCTCCTGCATTAAATTCAGATTTTATATTTCCGGTAACTTGGTCAGAATGTCGGGGATCTGAACTTGTATTTCCCGGAATTCCTAATCCCAACCCTTCCACGTATGCTTGCATTTGATTATTCCATCGTGCTGCAACTTCAGGGCTTTGAACCGAAGTTATTAATATATGTCTTAAATTATCCTTTTGCAGAAATTTTTTCTGTGCGTCTGATAGTTCCCAAGGTTGTGCTCCACTGGCAGAAAAGATTTTTCCATTATAGGTTCCAGATGCAAATCCACTATCGTTTGAAGGTATAGCTTGATGATTACTATAAAGCATTAATCCTGCGATCTGTTCCAAGGACATTTTTTGAACTAAATCTTTAGCCCTTTCATCTGCGGATAATCTCCAATCTTCATATTTATCAAGTTTTCCGTTTCTATTAAGGTCTTTGAATTTCAAACCGTCAACAGTTATAATTTTTACACCTGATAATGGGGAATATCCTAAATTGACTCCATTTCCATTATCGATTAAAATAAATTCTTTTTGCTGCGCTTTTGAAAAAAAAAGAGACAAGATTGTTAAAGTAGTAAAAATCTTTCTTCTCATATATGTAGTTTTTAATTTATTTTTTATAAAAATTACTATAAACATGTAAGTTTAACGTGTTTATACAAATATAAATTAAATATCCTATTATAGTATAAATTATCAAAGAGACGTAAGCTCACCTTAAATAATTATATATTTAAATATATCATTATCATATAATTAACAATATTATAATTGATTAATATCATATTTAGAAATGACTAATTTTATCTAATATTAAGGTTAAAATGGTGATTTTGATACTAGGATATCTTACCATTTCATTGACTTATTTGAAGTAAATGTTAATTTTTTAACAAAATTTTAATTTCTCTATATTCTATTGGCAGAACAGGGTATCCATAAATTTAATACGTATAAATTAAATTTATTTTATTTTTTATACCTAATCGTATGATTTAAATCAACTATTGATAAATATTTACTGTTTCAATGATATCTTTTATTAATTTTAGTCTGTAAAGAGATAGTTAAACTATTTCAAACATTAGTATATATACTTATTAGTTGTAATAAATTGAGCACATTAACCATTACTAATAAGATAATTTTACCAACATTTATTGAATATTTATTTTTATTATAAATATTTTTATTTTGTACTTTTGAAACATAACTAAAATTAAAAACAAAAAATATGATTCTTCTAGCAGATTCAGGTGCTACTAAAGCCGATTGGATAGCCATTGATAATAATGGCAATCGTATATTCTCAACACAAACTAAAGGTTTAAGTCCCGAAGCCATAAATAAAGAGGAAATGATCAAAAGATTAAATGAACGTTTTGACATTTACCAAAATAAACCCGCTGTAAAAAAAATATTTTTTTATGGGGCAGGATGTGGAACTGATAATATGAAAGATATTGTAAGA
Source organism: Apibacter sp. ESL0432 (assembly GCF_019469225.1). Classification (NCBI taxonomy): domain Bacteria; kingdom Pseudomonadati; phylum Bacteroidota; class Flavobacteriia; order Flavobacteriales; family Weeksellaceae; genus Apibacter; species Apibacter sp. ESL0432. The sequence continues at coordinate 1,564,909 of NZ_CP048266.1, forward strand.
AATGCTTTAACAGAATCTTTTCCTAATGCTGAAGAAATTGTGGTTGAAGAAGATACCTATGGAGCCGTTTATGCAACCACACCTCCGGGAACTCAAGCCATAGTATGTATTTTAGGTACGGGATCCAATTGCAGTTATTATGACGGTGAACTTTTACATCAAAAAGTTTTATCTCTAGGATATCTTTTAATGGATGATTGCAGCGGTAATAAATTAGGAGCAGATTTGATTCGTGCCTATAATTTCAAAACTCTTCCTCATGAATTATCAATAAAATTGTCGAAAGAATATAATATGGATATAGATTTTATAAAAGAAAATCTATACAAAAAACCTAATCCCAATGCTTATCTAGCCACATTTGCTAAATTTATTATTCAAAACAAAGATCATGAATTTATTCAGCAAATCATTGATAAACAAATTCAAACCTTTATCGATTTATATATAAAACAATACGATAATTGTACTCAAGTCCCAATCAATTTTAATGGTTCTATCGGTTTTTATTTAAAAGATGAATTAGAGAAAAAATTATCTGAAAATGGAATGAAATTAGGTATAGCTTTACGAAGACCTATTGATGGTCTGATTGACTATATCTGTACTCATAGACTTACTTAAAATTTGAATTTTATTTGGTTTAAAAGGAATGAGTATGTCATTCCTTTTTTCTTTTTGGGTAGCTAGATTTTAAAATTAATTTTATTTTTGTTTAGTATTAAACTATAAAAATGTCTAAAACAATTATAATTACAGGAACCTCATCCGGCGTGGGATTGGCATTGGGAAATTATTTATTTCAGAAGGGTTACAACGTATACGGTTTGAGTCGTTCAATACCTAAAAATGCTAAATTTACTACTATTCCAACTGATATAACTAATGAAAAAGAAGTTGATGATGCATTAGATCAAATTCTTGCTAAAAATTCAACCATTGATCTGTTAATCAATAATGCAGGAAAAGGTATGGTCGGGCCTGTTGAAAACGCTAAAAAAAATGAAATTATAGATTTATTTACCCTAAATATTGTAGCACCCTCTTATCTGATTTCAAAGGTTTTACCAATTATGCGTAAAAGTAATAAAGGCAAAATTTTTAATATATCATCGATTGGAAGTGAAATGGGTTTACCATTCAGAGGTTTTTACTCCGGTTCTAAATCTGCATTAGACATGATTACAGAATCGTTACGTTATGAATTAAAAAATTCGGGTATTGAAGTTTGTACAGTAAATTTAGGTGATATACGAACAGATATAGCAGCTCATAGGATTAAAAGTGATATTTCGGTTGACTATGTTAAAGTTTTTGATAAGGTATATGATCATATGAATGCGGATGTTTCAAATGGTCTAGCCCCCGAAACTATTGCTCCCTTTATTGAAAAATTATTTACTCAAAAAAATAAATTAAAACCCCATTATTATTTTGGTACAACTATCCAAAAATTATCTATTTGGGTTAAAACCATAATTCCACAATTGTGGTTTGAAAAAATTATAGCTAAATATTCGGGTTTATAACAAAAAAAACCTCTTTAAAAGAGGTTTTTTGTACTCAATTTATAATTATTTAGCTGAAGCACGTAGCATCCATGCCATAGATTCGTGCTGTTCCATAACTCCGGTTAAAAAATCACTGGTTCCATCATCTTTATTTTTGTCAGCAGTTGGTATGAATTCTGCTCGGATCAAACGGATGATCGTTTCATGATCCTGACATAATTCTACCAATATAGTCTTTTCGTCATCCACTTCTTCCCCGTCATGTTCCAGTAAGTCTACTACTGCACTGAATTGTTTAAATGATCCCAGCGCATAATGACCTAATTTCCTTATCCTTTCTGCCACTTCGTCAATAATTTCCGCAATTTCTTTATATTGCTCTTCTAATAATAAATGTATAGATCTGAAATGTGGACCTTCTACATTCCAATGAAATTTTCTGGTTTTCGTATAAAGAAAATATTCATTGGCTAACAATCTGTTTAGTGCATCGGACACTAATTGTTTATTTTCTTCACTAAGCCCTATGTTGGCTTCTATGTGCCTTACTTTTTCAGACACAGGTTTTTTGGTTTTTGTTTTCAAAATAAATTTATGTTATATAGGTTTTTCGTACTCTATAATAAATAATTGATTATTGTAACCTTTTCAATCTAAACAATAATTGTTGAATGGCTTCTTGATAATCATCAAAAATGGATAATGCATAGTCATCAACAAATAATTCTCTACCGTCTTGAAGTAACAGGTAAAAATTCTCACAATGTTTAATAATATCTTTAGGCGTAGGAGTTTCTTTGATAGTTACTTCAATATCTCCAAATTGAGCATAGGCTGTTTCAACCAAGCGGTCAATTACATCTAATACTGAATCAATAGCCTGATCTAAAGCAATATGTGTTGCATAACTTCCTTTGCCGGTTACTTGCCAATGATATAGTTTTAAACTGCTGTTATATGAAAAAATTTCACCAAAAAATTTACCTAATTTTTTGTTTTTTGAAGAGTCGTTGTAAGTGCTTTTCACTACGTTTTGTTCTTTGATCATAATTTTAAATTTTTAGTCTTCTATTTATTAATATTTGATTTGTACTTATAAAATGCAAATATCAGACCTAAAGCGTTTAACTCTATATTATTTTAAAAACCTATGATAAAGCTGTAATTTTTTTTATAGTAAACTGTAAACTTTTGAATTTTATGAATAAAAAAAAGATCGTCTGATGAGACGATCTTTTTTTATTTAAACAGATATAAAATTATCTCATTTTTTTATAGGCATTTATCAGCCCATTAGTTGATGAATCATGTGTGGTTATTTCTTGATCTCCTGATAATTCAGGCAGCACTTTGTTGGCCAATTGTTTGCCTAATTCCACGCCCCATTGATCGAAACTGAAAATATTCCAGATAACTCCTTGTACAAATATTTTTTGCTCATATATAGCAATTAGTTTTCCTAGTAATTTAGGTGTTAGAATTTTATACAAAAAGGAATTGGTTGGACGATTTCCTTCAAATATTTTATATGGTTTTAATTTATTAATTTCCTCTTCATTTTTGCCCTGATCTTTTAATTCTTTATAAACTACTTCTTCCGTTTTACCAAAAGCTAAAGCTTCCGTTTGTGCGAAAAAGTTGGATATAAGTTTTTCATGATGATCTGAGACTTTATTTAGTGTTTGGGCACCTGCAAAAAAATCACAAGGAATAAGTTTTGTTCCTTGATGTATCAATTGATAAAATGCATGTTGTCCATTGGTTCCCGGTTCTCCGAAAATTATTGGTCCGGTCTGATAATCAACTTTTTTACCGCTTCGGTCTATATATTTACCATTGGATTCCATATCTCCTTGTTGAAAATAGGCTGCAAACCGGTGTAAATATTGTTCATAGGGAAGTAAAGCAACATCTTCCGCGCCAAAAAAGTTATTATACCAAATACCCAATAGGGCTAAAATTACCGGTATGTTTTTATTTAGTTCCGTATTTCTAAAATGTAAATCAATTTCATTTCCTCCTTCTAATAATTCGGTAAAATTGTCATATCCGACAGCTAAACATATGCTCAGTCCAATAGCTGACCAAATAGAATATCTTCCACCTACCCAATCCCAAAATTCAAACATATTGTCTTGGTTGATTCCAAATTTTGTTACGGCTTCTTGATTGGTTGATAGGGCGACAAAATGTTTAGCTACTTCAGATTCTAATTTTGCTGATTTTAAGAACCAATCTTTTGCTGTTTGAGCATTGGTCATAGTTTCTTGAGTAGTAAATGTTTTAGATGCTACAATAAACATTGTTGTTTCCGGATTTAACGGTTTCAATGTTTCTACTATGTGAGTTCCATCAATATTGGATACAAAATGTAAATTGAGTCTGGTTTTATAATATTTTAGCCCTTCTACAACCATTAAAGGTCCTAAGTCAGAACCACCAATACCAATATTAACCACATCAGTAATTGCTTTTCCTGTATACCCTTTCCATTCGCCTGAAATTACTGATTCAGAAAATTTTTGCATTTGCGAAAGAACTTTGTTTATCTTAGGCATTACATCTTCTCCGTCAACTATAACCGGTGTATTTTTTCGATTTCTTAATGCTGTGTGTAAAACTGCTCTATTTTCTGTCTCATTAATTTTATCGCCACTAAACTGCTTTTCAATAGCTTCTTTAACTTGGGTTTCCTCAGCTAGTTGAATTAATAATTTCAATGTTTTTTCTTCTATTCTGTTCTTAGAATAATCAAAAAGAATATCATTAAATTGTATTGAAAATTTATCAAATCTTTGAGGATTTTCTTTAAACCATTGACGAAGGTGTTTATCTTTTATTTGTTCGTAATGTTCTTTTAATAATTGCCATGCGCGGGTTTCTGTTGGATTAATCTTAGATAATGCCATAATACTTTTATTAATTAGTAAATACTAGCAAATTTACTTATTTATCACATGTAATCAACAAAAAAACCTCTGAAATAAATCAGAGGTTTTTATATTATTTTTTTTAATTTATAAAATTAAAAACTGAATTTTTTAGTAACTCCTACGTGAATTGATTTTCCAAAAGTTAAGTCAAAATCTTTGCTTTTGTTATAATTTTTATAATCAAATTTCACGTTTTCTTTTGTGTCGCTCCATTCAACTCCTCCAAAAGAAACATTTAAACCAAAATTATTTTTAAAGTTTATAAATAAAGCAGGGGCAAAATCGATGTAATATCCATAACCTCTAACTCTATTAGCCAGGATCATTTCAGACTCATCATAAATTGCATTTTTTGGAGCTAATCTGCTATCAGAACGATATTGTTGATATCCGGCCCCTAAATCTGCATATATACCAAAAGTTTCATTAAAAGGTTTATAATAACGAACAAATCCACCAATTCTACTTTCGTATGATTTATCTTGGATTTTTGTAATATGATTTCCATCATTGTAGGTATGTTTATCATAAGATAAACTGGTTTTAGCCCCTACAAACCAATTTTCAGCTACTTCATAAGCAATTATGGGAGTAAATGTTACATTATTGGTTTTTTCGTTATCAAAACCTGTTACTCTTTTAAAGCTAAAATCTGTACCCAAAAGGATAGAATTCTTTTGAGCTTGAGCTGACAACACGCTAAAAAGAGTAAGGGTTGCTATTATAATTTTTTTCATGCTTTTTCTTTTTAATTAGTTAGATAACTTGCATTAAATAATTTTCTATAATTATTTAATTATAGAGAAAAGTTTTTAGAAATACCAATATTGAAAGCATTTCCAAAAGTTATATCAACCCCGTTTGATTTGTATTTAGTTCCTTTTTGTTTTAAGTGGTTGTACTCAACTCCACCAATGCTAAAGTTCAATCCAAAATTATTTTTGAAGTTAATGAATAATGCCGGGTTGAATCCGATGTAAAATCCATTTGATTTATCTTCAAATTTTGATATAGCATTGTGTCCTTTGGTTTTTTGCTCTTGCCAACCTGCACCTAAATCAGCATAAACTGCAAAGGTTTCACTTAATGGTTGTGAGTAACGTATAAAACCTCCGATTCTTGAAGTTTTAGTATCTCCATCAAGTAGTTGTAATGCTTTAAGTGTTTCACTATCTAAATCCGCTTTTGTAAAAGCTACTTTTGCACCAATAGTTAAATTATCAGTAAATTGATATCCTAAATAAGGAGCCCATTCGTAAGTGTCCAATTTTTGTTTTCCTGAAGTTCCTCCAGTTTTGTTTTCGGTATGATTGTAACCTACATTACCTCCTAATAAAATACTGTTTTTTTGTGCATTCATAGTTGATAATCCAAAAACTACTGCTGCAAACAACACTAACTTTTTCATAATTTTCTTTTTTGTAAAATAATTTAATTCAAAAATTTATTTAATTTTCATTCTTCCACTTAAAACGTAGTAGAATCTAAATTTATCTAATTTCGTGTTAAAATTATACTAAATACCGTGCCAAAGTTAATATTATGTTAAAATAACATCTTTTTTTCTATTGATTTATGTCGGATCAATATACAAATAAATTAACTTTGCATAATTATTCGGTTATATTTTTATAAACGATATCTAAATTTAGCATGCAAATATAAATAAATACTCACTTATAAAGTAATTTGATACTTAATTTATTTTTTTTTTCATGCAAATTTTATGATTTCTTTTAAAAAAATCTTAATTTTTTAATTAAAAATATTAATAAATAAAAATTCAAATTAATTTTTTTTAACAAATACTACCACCTTATTCATTGATTATATATCAAATTCAAATTTTAACATTTTTTTTTATTTATTTGATTGATTTAATAATAAACAGGTTTTAATTACTTTGATAATTTATATTCTTAACTTCTCATACCTTTTATTTACTATCAATTTATTTTATAATCATTAATTTTTAAGAATTCTTTCGAAATTATATACAATCTTATAACTATTCAATTTTTTTAAACGTACGATAAGCTAAAATAACATACCATATTATTAGGTAGATAACACAAATTAGCATTCAATTCACGTAACCGCTATGTGAACTATGTGTTTAATTTAAACCTATTCGTTCATAAATATAAGTAATAGTTAAGCACGTTGAGACTCATAAATTTTGTTTTTTTATATATGCTATAAATAATTTTTATTTGGCTTATTAAATAAATCTATAATTTAATCTAACATTTCTAATGATTCATTAATAATAAGGCTATTGATTAAAATAATTTGCATTTAACTAAATAAAGGCATCTACATGCCATGAGTCTAGGCATATGGATCTTAGTACGTTTTAATCTTGGATATAATTATAATAGTAAAGTATTAGTGAACTTTAAAATTACATTTTCTACGTGATCAATAAAATGTTCGGTATATAAAATATTATTTATATCAATAATTTCATTAGTAATATAGAGATTGGTATATATGCTTAATTAAATGAATTTTCTTGAATTAAAATTTCATTTGGAATAAGAATAAATTTTACATACATTTTCTAATAAAAAAACCTCAGAATTTTAATTCTGAGGTTTTCCAATTATACTGTGTATTATTTTTATTTCACTTCTTCGAAATCTACATCTTCAACATTATCTCCTCCTTGATTGGAACCACTTGATGATCCTTCTTCTCCGCCTTGAGCTCCCGGATTTGCTCCTTCAGCTGTTTGACCGGACTTATATAAATCTTCTGAAGCGGAAGCCCATACAGCATTAATTTTTTCCATTACTGTTTCAATTGCCGGAATGTCTTTGCTTTCATGTGCTTTTTTCAAGTCTGCCAATGCATCTTCAATTGGTTGTTTTTTCTCTGCCGGTAATTTTTCTCCAAATTCTTTTAATTGCTTTTCTGTTTGGAAAATCATTGCATCCGCAGAGTTTAATTTCTCAACTTCTTCTTTTCTCTTTTTATCTGCTTCAGCGTTAGCTTCTGCTTCTTTCTTCATTTTTTCAATTTCTGCTTCACTTAATCCGGAAGATGCTTGAATTTTTATGGATTGTTCTTTTCCGGTTCCTTTATCTTTAGCCGATACGCTTAAAATACCGTTAGCATCAATATCGAAGGTTACTTCAATTTGTGGAACTCCTCTTGGTGCCGGTGGTATATCCACTAAATCGAATTTTCCGATTTCTTTATTATCGTTGAACATCGGTCTTTCTCCTTGCCCTACTCTAATAGTAACTGCCGGTTGATTATCTGCTGCAGTTGAAAATGTTTCAGATTTTTTTGTTGGAATAGTGGTATTAGCATCAATTAATTTAGTAAATACACCTCCGTAAGTTTCAATTCCTAAGGAAAGTGGAGTAACATCTAATAATAAAACATCTTTTACATCTCCTGTTAATACACCTCCTTGAATTGCAGCTCCAATAGCAACCACTTCATCAGGATTCACTCCTTTGGAAGGTTTTTTACCGAAAAATTTTTCAACTTCTTCTTGGATCACCGGTATACGTGTTGAACCTCCGACTAATAATACTTCATCAATATCTGAAGTTTTTAATCCTGCATCTTCTAACGCTTTTTTACAAGGTTCCATAGATCTTTTAACAAGATCAGCTGCTAATTGTTCAAATTTTGCTCTTGTTAACGTTTTTACCAAGTGTTTTGGACCGGAAGCTGTAGCGGTTATATAAGGTAAATTAATCTCTGTTTGAGTAGATGAAGATAATTCTACTTTCGCTTTTTCAGCGGCTTCTTTCAATCTTTGTAATGCAATTGGATCTGCTTTTAAATCAACACCTTCTGCAGATTTGAATTCTTCTGCCAACCAATTAATTATTACATCATCAAAATCATCTCCTCCTAAGTGTGTATCTCCATTAGTTGATAATACTTCAAATACTCCGTCTCCTAAGTCAAGAATAGAAATATCAAAAGTACCTCCTCCTAGGTCATATACTGCTACTTTTTGGTCTTTATGAGCTTTATCTAATCCATAAGCCAAGGCTGCCGCGGTAGGCTCATTTATAATTCTTTCTACTTTTAAACCAGCAATTTCACCTGCTTCTTTCGTTGCTTGTCTTTGCGCGTCATTAAAATAAGCAGGAACTGTAATTACTGCTCGATCTACAGTTTCTCCTAGGAAATCTTCTGCTGTTTTCTTCATTTTTTGAAGAATCATAGCTGAAATTTCTTGCGGAGTATATAATCTTCCGTTAATATCTACTCTTGGAGTATCGGAATCACCTTTTACTACTTTATAAGGAACTCTTGAAATTTCACCTGCATCTGATGAAAATCTAGTACCCATAAATCTTTTTATGGAATATACGGTATTGTGTGGATTGGTTACTGCTTGTCTTTTAGCAGGGTCCCCCACTTTTATTTCTCCATCTTCCATAAAAGCAACTACGGATGGAGTAGTTCTTTTTCCTTCAGCATTAGTAATAACGGTAGGATCGCTACCTTCCATTACGGCTACACAAGAATTCGTTGTTCCTAAATCAATTCCTATAATTTTACTCATGTTTATATTTTTTCTTTAATTACTTATGGTTATTAATTATACTAAATACTACTATTACTTATATAATTGCTTATGCAATTTCAATGATTATGCCATGAAGCATTATATAAACATTTGTCATAATTAATTTTTTGCAAGCTGACATATTGTCTAAGCATTTTTATTTCACCTTAGGATTTCATCTAATTTCATCTATAATGATAATTAAAAAGGTAGAACTTTAATGCTCTACCTTACCCACTTAATCTATTTAATCTATAAATTGGTTTATTCTTTATCTTTTAGATAAATGTTTTACTGCATTTAATAAAACATTAGCACCGGCACTCATCCATTCCGGTTTAATTTCTTCCTTTTCATTATGACTTATTCCTTTAATACAAGGTATAAAAATCATGGAAGTTGGGGCTATTTTAGAAATATTACACGAGTCATGTCCGGCTCCTGAAACCATTGTTCTATGGGGATAATTTAAATTCTGAGCTATTTTGCGTACCACTTCAATGCAGGTTTTATCAAAGGGTAAGGGAGGAAAGGATAATATAGGACGGATGCTATAAGTTAGATTTAATTTCTCAGCTATTTGATGTACTTTTTCAGACAATTGTTGATCCATCCTTTGTAGTCCTTTTTCTGAAGGATGTCTAAATTCAACTGAAAACCAAGCTTTATCGGAAATTACATTTCTTGAATTGGGTGTAATTTTTACCATTCCAACAGTTGCCCTGCCCTCCGGTTTTTCATTTTTTCCTATTGTGTTGACTTCAAGCACTGCCTCGGCGAGACCTAGTAAGGCATCTTGGCGTACTTCCATAGGAGTTGTTCCGGCATGAGAGGCCATCCCGGTGAATTCAACATCGTACCATTTTTGACCTAAAGCTCCGGTAACTATTCCTATTAATTCATTATGGTTTTCTAATATCGGACCTTGTTCAATATGCACTTCCAGTGAAGCATGGATTTTATAATTTGAAAAATTATCATTTCCAGCATATCCGATTCTTTCTAATTCTTGTTTAATGGTATTTCCTTCACTATCTCTACACGACCAACCATCTTGTAAAGTAGTTAACCCTGAAAAAACGGCCGAACCTATCATGGCAGGAGCGAAACGTGAACCTTCTTCATTGGTCCAGCTTACAACATCTATGGGGCGATCAGTCTTTATATCATGGTCATTCAATGAGTAAACAACTTCCAGGGCTGCTAAAACCCCATAGATCCCGTCGTATTTACCTCCTAAGGGCTGACTATCTATGTGAGAACCTATAAGTACAGGACTCAAACGGTTATCTTCACCGGATCGTCTGGCGAAAATGTTCCCCATTGCATCTATTTTTATTGAACACCCGGCTTTCTTCGCCAGAGATACAAACAAATCACGAGCTTGTTTATCTAAATCTGTGAGCGTTAAACGATGTACCCCTCCATTTGGCGTACCTCCTATGGTAGCGAAATCGGCTAACCACGTTTGTAGTCTCTTTGAATTTATATGTAAGTTATCATTCATTGGAAATATCTGTTTTCCCTTTTTCTAGTTTATAATGAAAATCACAAAAACCGTCTCCGTTCATTATAGTATGGGGGCGGGTTAATTTTACATTTGGAGCATATCCTTCAATAAATTTAGCATCTCTATTGCAGGAGAGTAAAAATCCAATTTCGCCCAATCCCATTTCATGATACATTTCTGCATATCGACATCTTTTCACGTTATAATCATATTGGTTCTCATTATTAACAACCACTTCTGTTTCTAATGCATCATCTTTTTCCCATAAATATTGGAGAGCTACAAAGCTTTGTACTGAGGTTGGCCCATCTTCTTTTTGGGCAAAATCTTTTCCGGCCTGAATGGCTGCATTAGCTACGGCTTCTTCAATAATCGATTTTGCCTGTTCAAGTCCATACTTTCTCTTTAAAATATCGTATATAGGTTTTATTATTTCTGCTTCAATTTTTCGTCTTTGTAAAATACCTATTTCTTCTTTTAGATTCTTCATATTTGTATTTACTTATGTTTATTTTAAATAGTATAATCGATGGGAGCAACATTTCCAATGAATTTTAGCAATCTTTCATCCTTGGATTTTTTCATTTGTTGAGGTTCTTCATTGTATAAAATTTTTCCTGATTCCATAAAAACAATTCTATCTGATACTTCAAATGCGAATTTCATTTCATGAGTAACAATTATCATAGTCATGCCTTCATTAGATAATTCTTTAATAACTTTCAATACTTCTTGAACTAATTCGGGATCTAAAGCGGATGTCGGTTCATCAAATAACATAATGTCGGGCTGTATAGCCAATGCCCTTGCTATGGCTACCCGCTGTTGCTGCCCTCCTGATAATTGGTGAGGGTATTTATTGGCATGAACCAACATACCTACTTTATCTAACATTGCCAATGCATACATACGCAGCAGCTGTTTATCATTGTTTTTTTTATGATATAAAGGAGCCAACATAACATTTTCTAATACCGTTTTGTGTGGAAAAAGATTATACGATTGAAAAACCATACCTATCCTCATTTCCTGAAGTTTCTTTTTTGATTTATGAAATTTACTTTTATTTTTAGCTATAAGAGAAACTTCTCCCATTTCAATATTTCCTTCATCTATTGTTTCTAAACCATTTATGGATCTTATTAAGGTACTTTTCCCTGATCCTGATGGACCTATAATACTGATTACTTTTCCCCAAGGAACGCTTAAACATATATTATTTAATACCAATGTTGTTCCAAATGTTTTTGTTATATTTTTTAATTCTAAAGCGGTTGAACCTTTATTCGTATTTTTTATGTTCGAATATTCTCTTAATTTTTCAAAATCAACTTGTATTGAACTATCAATGTCTGTGCTTTTTTTATGGACATCAAATTTTGCTTCAAATTTGTTAATATTCCATGTTACCAAAGTAACTATTAGTATATAATAGATAGCAACTGCTAACAGGGTTTCCATAACCAGAAAGTTACGTGTATACAATTGCTGTCCAACCATCAATATTTCGGTCAAGGAAATCACCGATACCAGTGAGGTTAACTTAACTATGGTTACGTATTGATTAGCGAGTGACGGTAAGGCTATCCTAAATGTTTGCGGGGCAACAATCAATCTCATGATTCCCCAGTAGGATAACCCCAGTGCTTTTCCCGCCTCATATTGTCCTTTGGGTATCGCTTGTAATGCTCCTCTATGTATTTCCGCTATATAGGCTGTTTCACTTAAAACTAAGGCTATTAAACCGGATATGAAGGGATTGGATAGTATTATCGAGCTTTGAGGCCAAATTTGAGGTAGATTATATATAAATATTAATAATACCAATAAAGGTAAACTCCTAAAAAACCAAATATAACCTTTGGAAATAGTTCTTATAAATGAATGAGAACTCTGTCCCATTAATGCTACTAAAAAGCCTAAAACTACTCCTATACACCAAGTTAATGTACTTAACTCGATTACAGTTAAACAAGCTTTCCAAAAATCTGTGTTAATAAATTGATTTTTTAAATATTTCCAATTGAAAATTGTATTCTTTTTTTGAGATGAAATCGATTCTTCTTCTATCTTATATTTATGTACTAATTCTTGACTTGGATAAGCCAAATTATATTTATCCAATAACTGTTGATATTCTCCCGATTTTCTTAGTTCTTGGATAACTTGTGCGATTTTATTTTTTAAGGCTATGTTTTCATTTTTAAATGCTAAACCTATTAATACGGGATCTATCATTTCGTGTGTAGAAATTACCAATTTATCTCCTAATCTGTCAATTAACATTTTAGCAACTGCCGCATCTTCATATTGTACATCCACGCCTTTGGATAATAGCGCCTGTGAAGCCTCGGGAGCACTGGGGTATTCTTTAACTTCAATTGCTTGTTTATTATTCTTAAAACAGAAATTCTTGGTAACATCATTTAATTTAGGAATCCATGCCGCCCCTTTCATGGAAGAAATTTTCTTTCCGCATAAGTCTTGTAAAGATAACGGTCGGTAGGATTCGTCTTTTCTAACAACTAATACACCTCCGGTTTGCAGATAGGGTAAAAATGAAACTTGTTGAGCACGTTGCGGATTAATATACAATGCAGATGCTATAAGATCATAATGTCCTGCATTTAAGCCCATAATTATATTTTCTATTCTGGTATCTTTAAAGACTACTTTAAGATTTAATTTTTCCCCTATTAATCTCATTAAGTCAGGGTCAAAACCACTGGGAATTCCTTCTAAATAAGCATAGGGAGCATAAGTTAGGTCAATACCAACCGCTAATTCGCCTTTTTTTAGAGTTTGTGAATGATAAATCGTTGTACTAAATAGAAAGATTAGCACGTATACATATTTAGAAAGCAAAGTGTAATTTCGAAGATCTATTTTAAATAATTGGTTATTCACAAGCAATATTATTTTATTCAATATAAAAAACAACAAAGTTTAATTCCTATTAAACTGATAGGCAAACTTACTTATTATTTGAATTATAATAAACTTATTTTTTTATCTTTTTTATAAAATATAAATAATTAAATTTTTATTAAACTTCTGCTTTTTGCAGTATTTAAAATTTTATAAAAGACAATTGGTTAATCAAATATAATTACCATATAATAATTTAAAAATACAATTATATCACATAATCATAATATTATATACACTTTAAATTATAATTCAGAATATAAAATTAAATATTTTTTCCTATATTTGATAAATTTATAAATGTTATGATTATGAAAAATTTTACTTTTTTTTTACTATTATTTTCATCTGCTTTTCTGGTTTCTTGTAATGAGGAATCATTAACTTCAGACATTTATCCTGAAAACAAATCTTCAGAAAATGAAAAATTTTGTGTGGATGCCTTTTTACCCGGAGATAATTTTCAGACCTCAGAATTGGATAAAGAAGTTTCCGGTTATGGTGTAACCACCCTTATAAAAAAATGGAATCCCGGAGATACCATTAAAATCAAATTTTTAAATGGTTCATCGTATTTGCAAGATAAAGTCAGAACATATGCAAGTGAATGGCTTCAATTCGCTAATTTAACATTCAAATATGTTACTGCGGATCAATATGCCGATATTAAAATCAATTTTGATAACAGCGGAAAATCATGGTCTTATGTGGGCACCGATTCAAAATACATTTCTCAACAAAGTCCTTCTTTGAACTTTGGTTGGTTTACGGATTTTACTCCTGAAAATGAATTATCTAAAACAATTCTTCATGAATTCGGTCATGTTCTTGGATTACATCATGAACATCAAAACCCTAATTCAAATATAAAATGGAATAAACCGGTAGTATATGCTTATTTTGAAGGTGCACCTAATTATTGGAATAAGGACCAAGTGGATTTTGAAATTTTTTATAAATACAGCAAGGCATTAACTAATTATTCGGCTTTTGATAAACATTCTATCATGCTTATTTCATTTCCTGCTTCATTCACTTTAAATCATTGGCATAGTCAACCCAATTATAAATTATCTTCTACTGACAAGAAATTTATTGCTAAGCAATATCCAAAAAGTAAATAAATGTTAAAATCACTTTATATAACTTTAATTATTTTATATAAAGTAATATTCTTAAACATTTATCCTGGATTTATAAAACCTTAAAAAATCTTGAATATGAAAAAATTTTCCTACATATTTTTATTAAACGTAAGCCTATTGGTATATATGGTTTCCTGTACTGAAGATTCTTTAAATTCTGATATTGTACCGGACAAAAGTACAGCTCAAAAAGAACATTTTTGTTTAGATGCTTATTTACCTGATGACATTATTCAATCCCAAGATTCAACTCAAGAAGTTATTGCTAATGGAGTAATTAATAAATTTAATAAATGGAATACAGGACAAACTATAAAAATTAAATTTTTAAACGGAAACTCTTATTTACAGAATAAAGTAAAACAATTTGCCGGTGAATGGTTGAAATATGCTAATTTAAACTTTGAATATGTTCCTGCTTATCAATATGCTGATATAAAAATAAATTTTGATAATAGTGGTCAGTCTTGGTCTTATATTGGAACTGATGCTAGATCTATTACCCAACGTATTCCTACCATGAATTTCGGGTGGTTTACAGATTCAACTCCTGATTACGAGTTTTCAAGGACAATAATTCACGAATTCGGACATGCACTAGGTTTACAACATGAGCATCAAAGCCCCGCTGCTAATATTCAGTGGAATAGACAGAAAGTATATGAATATTATGCCGGAGAACCTAATTATTGGAACCAAGCGTATGTTGATAGTAATGTTTTAAATAAATATAATTCAACTACAACTAATTATTCTTCCTTTGACAGTCAATCAATCATGCTTTATTCTATTCCTGCATCTTTAACTTTAAATGGGTGGTCAAGCGGTTGGAATACCGCACTTTCCGAAATGGATAAAAGATTTATATCTGAACAGTATCCCGGCAGGTATACATATGTGGAAACAAAAAATTTCTACAGATATAATATAAACGGACAGCATTTTTATACATCAAATTATAATGAATTAGGAAATAAACATTTTGAGGGGATATTAGGAAAAATTTATGCTAATCAAGTGGAAGGATCTTATCCTATATACAGATATTATAATTTTCTAAACGGTGATCGTTTATCTACACTTGATTGGAACGAATTAAAAAACGGTGGACAAGGAGGATGGATTTTTGAAGGCATATCTGGTTATGCATTCAATACTCAAAAACCTAATACAATTCCGGTTTATCGTTTTTACAAATCATATAAAAAGAAATCGGATCATTTGCTCACTACCAACAAAAATGAACTTAAAATCTGGATATCCGAAGATGGTTCGTTAGTTTTAGGTAAAGGTAAAAGTTATATTCCCATTAATATATATAGATATGAAGGCATAGCATTTTATATTTTAAGATAATAGTAACAGATACTATTGTTCGTTAAAAAAAGAGAGCTAAATTTTTTTTAGCTCTCTTTTACAATGTTTTTTATATATTTTACCTAAAATTCATTCGTAAAATGAAGTTTTACCGATGGAAATTTTTCTTGAGTCATGGTTATACTAAATGCAGAATCAGCTAAGAAGACTAATTGCCCAAACTTATCTTTAGCTAAGAATTTTTGTTTCACCCGCTTAAATTCTAAAAATTCCGATGATTTTTCATCCTCTGTTTCCACCCAACATGCTTTATGTATATGAATTGGTTCATAACTGCATTTTGCTGAATATTCATGTTCTAAACGATATTGTATTACTTCAAATTGCAGCGCACCCACTGTTCCTATGATTTTCCTGTTATTCATTTCCAGCGTGAATAATTGTGCAACTCCTTCATCCATTAATTGATCAATTCCTTTTGCCAACTGCTTAGTTTTCATAGGGTCTTCATTATTTATATAACGGAAATGTTCCGGTGAAAACGATGGAATTCCCTTGAAATTTAATTTTTCTCCTTCTGTTAAGGTGTCCCCGATCCTGAAATTACCGGTATCGTGCAAACCAACAATATCTC
The DNA here is from genome assembly GCF_019469225.1 of Apibacter sp. ESL0432. Classification (NCBI taxonomy): domain Bacteria; kingdom Pseudomonadati; phylum Bacteroidota; class Flavobacteriia; order Flavobacteriales; family Weeksellaceae; genus Apibacter; species Apibacter sp. ESL0432. The sequence goes on from NZ_CP048266.1 coordinate 1,581,427, forward strand.
CTGGAAAACTTTCTTCCACAACCTCTTTTTTATCGGCAAAAAAGGCTGCAGGACTGCTAAATTTCATAGTTTTATTTTGCCGAACATGAAGGTAATTGGTATTTCGTTTAAAAGTTCCGGATACAATTTTCACAAAAGCTAAACGATCTCGGTGTTTAGGATCCATATTGGCATGAATTTTAAATACAAATCCCGTAAAACTCGTTTCTTCCGGTTTAACTAATCGTATATCGCTCATTTTAGGTAGCGGATTGGGTGCAATTTCAACGAATGCATCTAATAATTCCTGAACTCCAAAATTATTTAATGCGGAACCGAAAAAAACCGGCTGTAAGGTTCCGTTCAAATATTCTTCTTTTGAAAATTTTGGATAAACCGAGTGTATTAATTCTTGTTCATTCCTTAGATTTTCTGCTGCTTGGTCGCCAATAAGTTCATTTACTATTGGATCATTTATATCTTTAATCTCAATACTCTCTCCTACTTTTTGTTTTTTTTCTTCGGTGAAGAATTTAAAATTATTCTCCCACATATTAAAGATTCCTTGAAAATCTAATCCCATACCGATGGGCCAAGATAATGGTGTAACCCTTAATTGTAACTTTTGTTCAACTTCATCTAATAAATCAAATGCATCTTTACCCTCGCGATCGAGTTTATTGATAAATACCAACATAGGAATATTCCTCATTCTACAAACTTGAACCAATTTTTCGGTTTGTTCTTCAACTCCTTTGGCTACATCTATAACTACAATTACTGAATCTACGGCAGTTAGTGTTCTATAGGTATCTTCGGCAAAATCTTTATGCCCGGGTGTATCTAATATGTTTATTTTTTTTCCTTTATATTCAAAGGCTAATACGGAAGTAGCAACCGAAATACCTCTTTGTCTTTCAATCTCCATAAAATCTGAGGTTGCTCCTTTTTTGATTTTATTGCTTTTTACAGCTCCTGCTTCTTGAATCGCTCCACCAAATAAAAGTAATTTTTCTGTTAAGGTTGTTTTACCAGCATCCGGATGGGATATAATTCCAAAAGTTTTCCTTCTTTTAATTTCTTTTTCTAGAGTGGTTCCCATATATTATTAAATGTTTGCAAATATAAACTATTTAAAATTTCTAATTTTAATGTAACTGATTAGTTTTTTGTAGAATTTCTGTAATGAATAAGATAAATAATTAATAAAAATCCAATTCAAATTTTTTAGAAGAATATTAAAGTTTATTCATAAATATTTTTATTTAAACTAGTTTTAACTGAATTCTAAAAATATATTGATATCATTTTAAATGAATATAAGATTTTTAGATTTTGGATTTCACTAATTTATTTTAGAACAAGGAGTTTGTTTTGTGTAAATTACATTATTTCATTAATCAAAATAAATTAGTAATGAATATTATTTACTGATATTTTTAAATGAATTACTTTTGTAATTCTTATCAGGCAAATTTATGACGATTAATTTAAAACATGCTGTAATTTCTAAATTAACTTTACAATTTTCCGGTAATAAACTACGTGAAGAAAAAAACATTTATGCCGGTGATTTATTTCATTTAAATGAAAAAGAAGAAGAGGCTATGCAACCCTATTTCCTTTCACCTTTTAAAAAAAATTTGGAATACTATGAATTTACTCATTATACCCAAGACATAAATTTTAATATTTTATATTCTTTATGTAAAGATGTTTTTGAAGATGCCATCGATTTTGTAAGTTTTTCAGACAAAGTTTTAGATCATCTTTATGAAAGATCCAATCACCCACAAATTAAAAAAGGCGAAATTTTTATTGCTTTATTCAATGATATTGATATTGGACAGGAGTCTAAAATTTCCGGCATCGGAATATTTAAATTAGAAAATAAAAACAAATTTCTTCGATTTAAACATTCTGACATTGTTGAATGCGCCATACAGAAAGGTTTTAGATTAGACTCATCCATTGATAAGAGTTGTTTAATACTTAATACACATAAAGAAAGTGGTTATAAAATATTGGTACATGATGATGCTCATGTAGAATCCGAATATTGGAAAAAGTCATTTCTGGAAGTAGATTATATTAAAGATGATTCGTATCAGACTAAAAATTACATTAATTTATTATCTGATTTTTCACAACAAGTAATTTTTGAGGAAAAAGGAAAGAAAATTCAAACTGAATTTATCAGTAATTGTCTTCAAGTATTTAATGAAAATGAAACGATAACTGAAGAAATTTTAGAGAAGGAATTATTGGAAAATTATGATATGATTGATGAATTCAAATCATATAAAAAAGATTATTCAGAAAATTCAGGGGTTCAATTTTCGGAAATTTTTGATGTTTCCACCAATGCTTTAGCAAGGGAAAAAAGAAAAATTAAAACTGATATCAAATTAGATACATATATTCAAATTAAATTGGATATTAACAGACCCGAAGCTTCCGAAGATTTTCTAGAGCAAGGGTATGATGAAGAAAAGAAAATGTTTTACTACAAAGTATTTTACAATTCAGAGTTATAAGAGAATTATTATAATTTTATATATTTACTTACTAATCTATTTAAATTATCTTAAATGCCTATTGTAGATTTTATTATACCTGATTATTTTACGAGAATAGTTACTTGGAAAGTCAGTGAAACTAATGAAGAATTGTTACGGATATTAAAATTAGATAACATAAGACAAGGTAAATATGATTCGTTAACCCCTAAAAGAAAACGAGAATATTTGGGATTACGAGCTTGTTTAATGGCTTTAGGTTTAGATAGTACCGTAAAATACACTAAAGAAGGTAAACCCTATGTTGAAGGAACTTACAATATTTCCGTATCTCATTCACACGGAGTAGTCTGTGTTGGTGCTTCGTCTTTTAATATTGGAGTTGATATTGAATTGGAAAGAGATGAAAAAATTAATACCATAAAATACAAGTTTATTCGAAAGGATGAATTTGAATTCATACCAAAAGGTGAAGAAAAGGACTATTATCATATTTTATGGGGATTAAAAGAAGCCCTGTATAAAATACACCATGGAAACTTATGGTCTTTTTTAAATCACTATAGAGTAGAACCCTTTCAATTGAAAAGTGATAAACCTATTGTATGTTGGATTATTGATGAAAAAGCGAGTGTTAAATATTATGCCTACTATAAGAAAATAAATAATTATTATATGACCTATGTTCTTAATTATGAATGATTTTTTTTCTAATTTTGCCGAACTATTTTATTAAATATTATATTTTTGAAGAAAGCATTAATTATACAAAACAAATTTATCGGGGATGTTTTAGTAGCCAGTGTACTTGCTAAAAATTTAAAAAAAATATTTCCAAATATCGAAGTTCATTTTTTTTGTTACAACAATGCTATATATATCCTTCAAAACAATCCTTATATAGACAAAATAATAGAGTTTGATGATATTGAGTTAAAAAAGCTTTCTGTTTTATGGAAGTATACAAAATATATTAAAAATGAGAAATATGATATACTTTTAGATCCTTACGCTAAATTACAAAGTCGCTTCATAACGTTGTTTTCTAAAGCTAAGAGGAGAATTAGTTTTGATAAACCTTTTTTTAAATATTTTTATACGGATGTTTTTGTAGAGGAAAAATTTCCAAAATTTATCCATTGTACTTCCATTGAAAATAGATGCCTTTTACTTTCTCCTTTTATAAATAATATTACTAAAATTGATTTTCAAACCGAAATATTTTTAACCGAGCAAGAAATTAATAATGCTAAAAAATTAATGATCAGCTCCGGAGTCAGTTTTACGAAACCGGTCCTAATGGTTGGTATATTGGGAAGCAGTTTAAAAAAATCTTGGCCTCTATCGTATATGGCGGAGTTAATCAATTACTTATTAAAACATTATGATATAGATATTTTATTCAATTATATTCCTAAGCAACAAAAAGAAGCGGATGATCTTTTAAAAGAAATTGAACATAAAGAAAAAATATTTACTTCCATTCTTGGAAATAATATTCGAGAATTTGCTTCCATACTATCTAATTGCAATGCACTGATAGCCAATGAGGGAGGAGCTGTTAATATTGCAAAGGCTATACAAAAGCCCACATTTTCAATTTTTTCCCCGCACAAGTTCAGAAAAGATTGGGGATGCTATGAAAATTTACTTATTCATAAAAGTTTTCATCTTATGGATATTTATCCTGAAATTTATACGGAATATCCTCTTAAAGAAATCTTACGTAAGCCTGAACCTTTTTATAAACTAATGAAACCGAAAATGTTACTTAGTAAAATTGATCATTATTTACAAAATATTTTAAGTATAGATAAAACGAATTCTAATTTACCGCAAGATATTGAATGCAAAAAACCAAAAATTACCGCTTTATGTATTACCTATAATGAAGAAGATAATGTAGATCGTTTTATGAAAGATATTTCTTTTGCCGATGAGATAATTGTAGTGGATTCATTTAGCACAGATAAAACTAAGGAACTTTTCAAAAAATATCCTAATGTAATTTTCATTGAAAGAGTATTTGATAATTTCACTAATCAAAAGAATTTTGCCATTGAACGCGCAACACATGAATGGATCGTCTTTTTTGATTTAGACGAACATATCCCCACTCCTTTAATTAATGAAATTTTAAATACTGTAAATTCCCTTAACCCTAAAGACGCCTATTGGATAAAAAGAAATTTTTACTTTAAAGACAAACTCCTAAAACATAGCGGATGGAAGAATGATAAAGTAATACGTTTATTTAAAAAAGATAAATCTTTATATAAAAGCAGTAAACTTGTTCATGAAGAAATAGAATGTAAAACTGAACCGGGATATTTAAAAAACAGATTGGACCATTATTCTTTTAATTCTGAAAAAAAATATTTAGATAAGTTAGATAAATATTCTCGACTTAAGGCAAAAGAATTATTTGAAAAGGGTAAAAAATCAAATTTTCTACATCACCATATTAAACCTATATATCGTTTTCTCCATCATTATATTATTCAATTTGGTTTTTTAGATGGAAAAGAGGGATATATTATTTCTAAAATGTATTCTCAATATGTTTCAGACAGATATAAATATTTAGATCAACTTTGGAAAGCTAAAAAGAATAAAAATTAACTTCAAAAATTTGTATTTTTTTAAAATTTACAAATGATATATTCAATAAAATTGTTTATTACATCCTATGGGACAAGAAATTGAAAGGAAATATTTAATTACAGGAGAATTTAAATCGAAGGCCATCAAAAGTTTACAAATTAAACAAGGATATCTATCTTCAATACCTGAAAGAACTGTACGTGTTAGAATCCAAGACGATCAAGGTTTTTTAACCATTAAAGGTTCTAATAAAAAAAATAGTATAAGCAGATTTGAGTGGGAAAAGGAAATCACAAAAGAAGAGGCTAATGAACTCATACAATTATGTGAAGTAGGTATTATAGATAAAAAAAGATATATTGTTCCCTTTGGAAACAAAATAATTGAAGTAGATGAATTTTACGGGGAGAATGAAGGACTAATCCTTGCAGAAATTGAATTAGATGATGAAAATGAAACTATTGAGAAACCGGATTGGTTAGGAAAAGAAGTCACAGATGATCCCAGATATTACAATTCAATGCTTATGAAAAATCCTTATAAAAATTGGGATAATAAATAATTTTTATTTTAAAATAATCTTACAATTAAATTTATTAACCTAAATTTTAAACTATTAAATAATTTACCAATCACCATAGAAATAGCTAATAATACAAGAATATTTAAAGTGTTTTTATTTAATATTTTAATTGTTACTCTTAATATAATTATTTAATTAAAAACTTAAATAAAAATTATAATTAAAAATATTATATTGAATCATAGCAACATAATAAATTTATTATATTGATTTATATTGAAAGACAATTAATAGTTGTCTTTTACATTTTCAATTCACTTTAATTTATATTATATTAAGTATTTATAAAGGTAAAATGGCATAAATTTTGTCTGATTTATGCGGCCAAAACATTATCAAATTTGTACCATATTCAAGTGTTGTGGGAGGAAATAGCCATTATGTACGGTTGAGCTTGGAGTAATACCAACTGAAGAGTTAATAAATGAAGCCTTTAAATAATGTGAATAATTGAATAAACATTATCAATTTATTAAATCAATTTCATATAAAAGGAGTGAATGTTATGCATCTACCATCGAAAGATATTATTGTGTTGGCTGTGGGTCAGGCATTAACTACAACTGTTGTTTCGATGCTAACTACAGTTTCAAGCCTTTCCGGTTCATATTTATCACCGAATCCTTCACTTAGTACACTTCCAGTAACTGCTACAGTTATTGGTACTTTATTGATGATATATCCTGCTTCATGGTTGATGGGAATACTCGGTCGTAAAGGTGGTTTTATGTTTAAAGCCGGTGTAGGAATCTTAGGTGGAATAATATGCTGTATAGCCTTGTTGTTGAATCATTTTTATGTACTCGTCTTAGGAGCTTTGTTATTAGGTATTTTTAGTGCTTTTGGTCAATATTATCGGTTCGCTGCAATCGATGCTGCTAAAAACCCGAAGGAGCATGCTTCTGCGATATCTGTTGTAATGGGGGCCGGAGTGATAGGTGGTATTGCCGGTCCTTTTCTCAGTAGTCACTTTTCCGAGTTATTTTCACCGGTACCCTATGCTGGTTCTTTTGTAGCTATCATAGCTGTTTGTGTTTGTTTAGCCTTATCACAGTTATTCCTTTCCAGTGATTTAGGACGTAAGGTTGGCCGTACTCCAGATGTAAATAAAACATCAGATCACAATCATAAGTTATTAAGCTCGAATTTTATTCAGATTAGTATTATTTGTACTATTGCTTTTGCTGTAATGACTCTAACCATGAATGCCGCACCATTATCATTGCATAAATCTTGCTTTGCTTTAACGACAGCATCTAATGTCTTGCAGGTACATTTTATTATGATGTATTTGCCGTCCTTTTTTAATCCTAGCTTAGTGAAAATCATTGGGCTTAAGGGGCTAGTTACCATCGGAGTTTTAAGTAGTGCATTAGGTTGCTTATTAACTTTATTACCTAACCAAGCTCTAGAAATTTATATGATTGAACTCGGCTTATCCGGTATAGGATGGAATTTTATGTTCAATGGCGGAACACTTCTATTGACCAAAACATACAGTCCAGCCATGAAAACAAAAGCTCAAGGATTAAACTCATTGTTTGTATATACAGGGAATATCGTTGCTTCATTTTCAGCCGGCGCTTTAATGTACCTATATGGCTGGCAACTAGTTAATTTAATATGTATTCCATTACTAGGTATATCCATATTTATCTTATGGAAAACAAGAGTTAGTAACATTACTTAATTAGTATTCGCTTCAAACCCTCTTTTAGTGAACAGCTGAAATAAGTTACTTTTTCAATTATTATTGTTTACAAAACAAATCATGTTGCATATAAACAAAATAAAGATAATATCTATTCTCCTGTCTATAATTTCTCGGAAATAGTATTAATATCTTGATATAAGAGACAATTCCGATGTTTTTTTTACTTGCTGTTGATAATATAATGCTGCTTACCTCCGGCCGGACGATAATAATAACAACCAACAACCATTAACCAGTTTTTAGCGGGTTTATAGTGATGTCTTAATAAACTGGCAGCAATATCCAAATGGGTATACGGCTCAAGTAATTGGCAAGTAGATTTAACTCGTTGTCCAAAATAGCCAATATTCAGTTGCCCAAGTCCTACATCAGTGCGTTAAGGTACTGTTTCTTTAGTGTTTGGAGAAGTTTTTGGCAGGCTTTTGCTTCAATTTTTAAATCAATAGGCTTAACCGGCACTATTGAGTGCGCAAGTCCAATGTTCATAAGACAGTGAATTTTTGTTGTAGTTAGTTTTAAACCCTTTAATTTTAATAGGGCTTTTTTTTATTTAATACAAAACATTAATTCTATATTTTAACAATACTCATCATTCAATTATAATTTTTTAAGGATATTTTAAACCTTATATTTAAAATATTTAATTCACTTGCGCAACTAAATGGCACAAATATTGTTTTATTATAAATGTTCATAAGGCAGTGAATTTTCGTAGTAGTTAGTTTTAAACCCCATTAATTATGGGGTTTTTTTATTTATACATTTAAAATATTGATAGTATTTATTTTACAAAACACCTTATGATATAATTTTTACTATTTTCATAGTAGTAAACATTAAATTTTAAAATTTATAAATTACTTGCACAACTCAATGGCACAAATATTGTTTTACTATAAATGTTCATAAGGCAGTGAATTTTCGTAGTAGTTAGTTTTAAGCCCTGTTATTATTAATAGGGCTTTTTTATTATCTTAATTAAAATTTTATCTTATATAATTATATCATTACCATAATTTTATAATATTTAATTACTCTAAAATAAATATTATATACAAATAATAATTTCATAAAATTATGGCATGAATTTTGTTTTAAAATAATTGTTCATAAGGCAGTGAATTTTCATAGTAGTTAGTTTTAAGTCCCGCATTCATTTGCGGGACTTTTTTTTATTTAATACATTTTATCAATATATTATTTTAATTATATAATAATATTAGTAAAATTATAATATATTACTACTATATGATTTTATATTATGGCATGAAATTTGTTTTTAAATAATTATTCATAAGGCAGTGAATTTTCATAGTAGTTAGTTTTAAGTCTCACTTTAAGTAGTGAGACTTTTTTATTTAAAGTAATCAATAAGATATATTATTTCATAACGTATAAAATTTTACCATATTTATAATATATAAATAAATTAAATATAACTATTATGGCATAGAATTTGCCTGTAAACAATTGTTCATAAGGCAGTGAATTTTCATAGTAGTTAGTTTTAAGTCTCACTTTAATTAGTGAGACTTTTTTTATTTGACATAATTTAAAAGATTATTATTTCATATAATACACAACATTAAGTATATTATCGTATTTAATTATATTAAATATAATTTTTATGGCATGAATTTTGTTTTTATATAAATGTTCATAAGGCAGTGAATTTTCATAGTAGTTAGTTTTAAGTCCCACTATCATTAGTGGGACTTTCTTTATTTAGTACTTTATTTAAACTATATTATTTCAATTACAAATTTATTATCAATAAATTATTACAATTAAATAAACAAAACATATATATTATGGCATGAAATTTGTCTTAATATAAATGTTCATAAGGCAGTGAATTTTCATAGTAGTTAGTTTTAAGCCCCGTATTACGGGGCTTTTTTATTACCAGAAAAATTATTTTTAACTAAATTCATTATCGAATTAGTCAGCTAAAAAAATACATTTGAATAATAAGTTTGATTTAAGATAAGTTTTTTTTAAATCCCGTTCTTTTTAAATTGATAATAACTTTATTAATAAATTAAATACAAAATATTAGTATTTTTCCAATATATGCTTCATATTATTTTTTTCAATATTTATTTTTTGAAATAATTTATAATGTAAGATTTTATAACATATTAGATCAAAAAACGTTAATTCATATTTATTTTTAAAAATAAAAATAATGTATTCACTATAAATTATCTTAAAAATTATATAAACCCATATAATTTATAATAATTTAACTAGTTGAAATTTTATGGCATGGAATTTGTCTTATTATAAATGTTCATAAGGCAGTGAATTTTCATAGTAGTTAGTTTTAACCCCGTTCTATAACGGGGTTTTTTATTATGATTAAATAAAAACAATAAAATAAATAGTATATATACTTTTACTAGTATTTAATTTAAAATAACTCTAAAAATATTATTATTATATTTTTTCTATAATATTACCTCCGTTTTGTATAAAATTTCTTTTAATATTTTCAAAATTTGATACATCAATGGCTTTTGTAGCATTTTCGATTATAGTGGATGTAAATCCTAATTCCAGAGCATCTTTGGCTGTAAAGTATACACAATAATCAGCCGCTATTCCACAGACAAAAATTTCTTTCACCCCTCTCCCCTTTAAAAAATCTCCTAAACCCGTACATTTTAATTTTCCATTATCATAAAAACCACTATAACTGTCAATAGTAGTATTCATTCCTTTTCTAAAGATCGCTTCTATTTTATTTTGATTCAGTTCCGAAGATATTTCGGCTCCAACAGTGCCTTGAACGCAATGATCCGGCCATAGAACCTGCTCTATACCATTTAAATCTATTTTGTCATATACGCTTTTATTACTATGTTGCGAAGCAAAACTTTTATGTCCTTTGGGATGCCAATCTTGAGTAGCAACGACCAAATCAAATTTTTCCTGAATGGAATTAATAATGGGGATTATTTCATTACCCCCTTGTACGGCTAAGCTTCCTCCTTGAAGAAAATCGTTTTGAATATCAACTACTATTAATGCTTTCATTTTAACCCTATATTGTTTTTGATCCGATAAATATAATCTTTTTATTTTTATCTTATATTCGATAAAAACAAAAGGTTTTATTAATTAAAAGGCTTATTAATAATAGTTTTAATCATAAAAATTGTAACTTTGACAAATACCTTTTTAGAAAACATATTTTAATTATGATAATTAAGCATTTTACAGACAACGATTTATATAAATTTTCAGTAATGCATGCCATTCAAAAATTATATCCTTGGGCATATGTTAGATATGACTTTATAAATCGAGGAAAAGATGATTTTCCAAAAGGTTTTGCAGAAAGGCTGAAAGAAGAAATAAATAAAATGATTAGTTTGAAATTAACTAATGATGAAAAAAATTTTATTTTAAAAAGATGCTATTTTTTAGATCCGTTTTTTGTAGATTTTTTAGAAGGGTACAGATACAATCCTGATGAAGTTCATATTTCCCAAGAAGGTGGTAAATTAAACTTGTATGTTGAAGGATATTGGTATAGAACTGTCTTATGGGAAGTTCCGCTTATGGCTTTGATATCGGAATTGTATTTTGAAATGATCGGCACAAAGCCAAAAGATATTGAAATTAAAGCTAAAGAAAAAGCGATTGGACTTAAAAATTTAAAAGCCGATTATTCTGAATTTGGTACTCGTAGAAGGTATTCATTCGACGTTCAAGATAAAGTTGTAGGAGTATTAAAGGAAAATTCCGATAAATATTTTAAAGGGACCAGCAATGTATATCTTGCCATGAAATATAATACAACTCCAATCGGCACTATGCCTCATGAATGGTTTATGTACCATGGAGCTTTATTCGGTTATCGCTCAGCTAACATTAAAGCTCTGGAAGCTTGGGTGGATGTTTTCCAGGGAAGTCTGGGTATTACCTTAACGGATACCTATACAACACAATCATTTTTTAAATCTTTTAATTTAAAATTGGCAAAATTATTTGACGGAGTGCGTTGTGACAGTGGAGATCCACTAGAGTTTACAGAAAAAACTATCGATTTTTATAAGAAAAATAGAATCGATCCTTCTTCAAAAACTATAGTGTTTAGTGATTCATTAAATTTAAATGAGGTTAAAAAAATAAAAGAACATGTCAAAGATAGAATCCATGACACTTATGGCATCGGAACATACTTATCTAATGATGTGGGTGTTAAGCCTCTTAATATGGTAATTAAATTAACTCATGTAAAAGAAAAACCTTCTGATGATTATTTAAATGCTGTAAAGTTATCTGATGTTTTAGGTAAAAATACAGGAGACGAAAATGAAATCAATTTCAGCAAATTGTCCTTAGGTTTAAATGAAAATATATGATTGAAATTTCTATCTAATTAAATTTCATATATTATTAAATTATATATTTTATATAGTATAAATTCGTTACGAGTAGTATATTATATTACATTTGAAAAACTAATATATTTAAAAATTCATGATTACAATATTACAGAATTGATAAATTATTTCTTATAAGCCTCAAAAAAGACTAATACATCTATTCCTAACTTAGGATTTATCGAATACGCCGGACAAATAAATAAAAAATAATCCTACCACGATTACAGTCATACCAATTATAGATGATATCCACTCTTTTTTGGTTTTTCTTTCTTCATTAAAATAAACTCCCGCAATTACCGAAACAATAATGGATGCTTGACCAACCGGATAGGCTACTGATAATCCTAATTTCATTTGAGAAATCAATATAGCTAAATTACCTATAGCCCACACCACCCCTACAACACTATTTTTCAAAGAATTAAGACTATAGGGATTTACTTTGAAATATAAAAATGCTATAATATTAATACCAATTAGTTGGCCAACAGATTGAGGCAAAAGACTCGACCAACTATCAATATTATAGTATTTTAAAATACCAACATACAATGTAAAACCTAAGGAAGATAATAAATTAACTGAAATTCCTTTACTCCAATTTATTTTTTTAGCATCATCATTTTCGATTACTTCCTTATATGAAGTAAAAATAATTCCTACAATAATTAACACTAATGCAGTAAAACCAAATATTTTTGAATTAAGAGTAGACCAATCTCCTAAAAATACACCTAAAATAGAAGTTCCAATGATCTGAGTTCCATTGGATATGGGCATTGACTTTGAAACTCCCAAATATTTCAATCCCATAAATTGACCTACCGATCCGATTGTCCAAAATAATCCCGATACGATTCCAATTCCTATAATATGAAGATTTAAAGCAGGATGTTTAATGGCATATATAATGCAAGCAAATATAAAACTCCCTATTGCAATACCAAATGATTGTTCTATAACCTTTCCACCTATAAGGGTAGCAATAACGGGAACAAAACCCCAAGATAAAATAGGAATACAGGCTATTAAAAAGTCTGTAATATTCATATTTTAAAGATATAGTGTAAAATCAATTAGGCATTTTGCCCTAATATTGACAATGCTCCATCTACTGTATATGTTGAACCCGTAACATAAGAACTTGCATCGGAAGCTAAAAATAAGGCTACATTAGCAACTTCTTCCGGTGTACCGCCTCTTTTCATAGGGATAATATCTTCTTTTTCTTTTAATAACTTCGCTTCATCCGTAAATTGTTTGTTGATAGGAGTAAGTATCATTCCCGGAGCAATATTGTTAACCGTTAATTCTCTTGATGCCAATTCAATAGCCAAAGTTCTGGCCAAATTCCTCATTCCGGCTTTAGCTGTATTATAATCAGCATCTCCCGGTCTGCAAATATATTCATGTATAGAAGTCACATTAATAATTCTTGATCCTTTATATGAATTGTTTTTTTTCTTTAGTTTTAAAAATTCTTTGATACAATAGAACGGTCCATATAAATTGGTTTTTATAGTTCTATCCCAATCTTCCAAGTTCATATCCTCCACATATGTATTTTTACCATTTATTCCCGCATTGTTAACTAAAATGTCTATATCGGTAAAATCTTGATTAACCAAATTGAAAAAACTTTGAGTTTCATTATAGTCTGAAACATTTACCTGATATGCTTTAACTTTTACGTTCAATCCTGATAATTCTTGCACCAAATTTTCTGCTCTTTCCTTTCCCGAATGGTAAGTTATAATAACATTAGCACCTTCATGCGCAAATTTTTCCGCAATCGACTTTCCAATACCTGAACTTGAACCTGTAACTAATGCTGTTTTATTTTGTAAAATTCCCATGTCTTATTGTTTAAATTATTTTATTTATAAATTGATAACTTTATTTTTATTTATTATATAAATCATTTATCACATTACTATATTAACTAAGTAAAGAATTAAATTTTTAAATTCTTTGTTTTCCCTTTTTGTTCCTTAAATAAATTCTATTTATTTATAGTTTAAATAGCACTTATTTAGATTTCTTTGCCAAAAATTATGTAGTAGTAAGTAATTGTTATAGAGTAGTTAAGTTATAAGATATAAAAACAATATTTTTAAGTCTTAATTTCGAAAAACTCAAAAAAGTAGCTATAAAATATATGTTTTTTAATGGTATATCAAATATTGTACTTAACTGAAAAAAACAGAAATAAATATTCATTATATGAAACAGGATATTATATATATTATAAAGCATTTATACTTTATTTATATTTCAAAATTTTAAAAATAAAAATAATTTTATATAAATATTTTTTAATAATTTTAAATAATTATTTTAATACTAAAAAACAAAATGAAATTTTATTTAGTTATAGGTACTTATACTGATGGAGAAAGCAACGGTATCTATATATATGATTTTGATTCAGAAACCGGAAGTACTACATTTATTGATAATGTTTCAGTTAACAATCCATCCTATTTGGTTATAAACCATAAAAAAAATCATATATATTCAGTTAGTGAAAATGATGATAAAGAAAGTTCCATAGTAAATTCCTTTTTATTTGATAAAGCTTCCGGAAAAATTTCCTTTCAAAACTCACAGGCAGCCTATGGCGCTGCACCTTGTTATATTACTATTGAATATCAAGATAAATACATAGTTACGGCTAATTATATAGGAGGAAGTATTTCTGTTTTTAAAACTGAACCTGACGGAAGTTTAAGTCCCATGATTCAACAGGTTAATTTTTCGGGGAGCAGCGTACACGATGTACGGCAAAATCAATCGCATCTTCATTGCGTGGTGTTCTCTCCCGATTATAAATATCTTTTTGCTACGGATTTAGGAAGTGATAGAATTTATAAGTTCAATGTAAATTATTCTACAGAAAAGAATTTTCTTACGTTTTTTGATCCGGCTTATATAAATGTTGCACCCGGTTCAGGTCCTCGACACCTCGTATTTCATCAAAATAAAAAATTTGCTTATCTAATTAATGAATTGGGTGGAACTGTAGTTGTTTTTAAATACGAAGATGGAAATTTAGAAGAAATTCAGACGACAGTTTCCGATGAATACAAGGCCGAGGGAAGTGCAGATATTCATATACATCCTAATGGCAAGTTTTTATATTCTTCCAACAGATTAAAAAAGGATGGAATATCAATTTTCAGTATCGATCAGAATACAGGTAAATTAACTCCCATTGATTATGAAAGAACTAACATTAATCCCAGAAATTTCGTTATATCTCCTAATGGTAAATTTTTGATAGTAGCTAATCAAGATAGTGATACCATTCAAATATTTTCCATTGATCAAAATACAGGATTTTTACAAGACACCAATCAAAATATAAAAATTGATATGCCGGTCTGTTTAAAATTTATTTCTCCATAAATAATTTTATATTTTATAGCATCAACAATACAATAAAAAATAAACTTTTCATATCCTCTATATATTAATAAATGAGTATTTTTGTATAAAATTTTAACAAACAAATTTTATAATATTATGAGTCTAATAGCACAAATTCATGCAAGACAAATCTTGGATTCCAGAGGAAATCCAACAGTTGAAGTTGATGTAATCACCGAATACGGTACTTTGGGTAGAGCAGCTGTTCCATCTGGAGCATCAACCGGTGAATATGAAGCTGTTGAATTAAGAGATGGAGGAAAAGAATATTTAGGTAAAGGAGTTTTAAAAGCTGTTGAAAATGTAAATGATGTTATTGCACCTGAATTAGTTGGAGTTGATGTCTTTGAACAAGCTTTAATAGATAAAACAATGATTGACCTGGATGGTACACCTAATAAAGGTAAATTAGGTGCTAATGCTATTTTAGGCGTATCTTTAGCTGTTGCTCAAGCTGCTGCTAAAGAATTAGGATTACCATTATATCGATACGTTGGAGGTGTAAACGGTAAAGTTCTACCTGTTCCAATGATGAATATTATCAACGCAGGTGCACATTCTGATGCTCCTATTGCGTTTCAGGAATTTATGATTATGCCGGTTGCTGCAGATTGTTATTCTACTGCTATTCGTATGGGAACTGAAATTTTCCACTCTCTTAAAAAAGTTTTACATGACAGAGGTTTAAGTACTGCTGTAGGTGATGAAGGTGGTTTTGCTCCTAACTTTAAAAATATTGAAGATGCTTTAGATACCATTTTAGATGCTACCAAAAAAGCAGGATACACTCCGGGGCAAGATGTTATGCTAGCTCTAGATTGTGCTTCATCTGAATTCTTCAAAGACAATAAATATGATTATTCTATTTTTGAAGGTCAAGGAGGTAAAGTAAGAACCAGTGAAGAACAGGCTTCTTATTTAGCTGAATTAACTGAAAAATA
This sequence comes from Apibacter sp. ESL0432, assembly GCF_019469225.1. NCBI lineage: Bacteria > Pseudomonadati > Bacteroidota > Flavobacteriia > Flavobacteriales > Weeksellaceae > Apibacter > Apibacter sp. ESL0432. The sequence goes on from NZ_CP048266.1 coordinate 1,597,596, forward strand.
TCCAATTATTTCTATTGAAGACGGTATGGATCAAAACGATTGGGAAGGTTGGAAAATACTTACTGATAAAATCGGTAAAAGAGTTCAATTAGTAGGTGATGATTTATTTGTTACCAATGTTAAAAGACTTGAAGACGGTATTAAACAAGGAGTGGGTAACTCAATCTTAATTAAAGTTAACCAAATCGGAACTCTTACTGAAACTATTGATGCTGTACAAATGGCTCAAAATGCCGGATATACTGCAGTAATGTCTCACCGTTCCGGTGAAACAGAAGATAATACGATTGCAGATCTTGCCGTTGCATTGAACTGTGGTCAAATTAAAACAGGTTCTGCTTCTAGATCAGATCGTATGGCTAAATACAATCAATTACTAAGAATTGAAGAGAACTTAGGAGAAGTTGCTGTTTATCCTCAATTCAAAGCTTTTAAAGTTAAAAGATAATTTATTTTATAAATAAAGATAAACGGAAAGATTAGTTAACTCTTTCCGTTTTTTTATTGCATAAATTCTCGACTGCATTATACCCATTAAAAATTATTAACTTATATGGAAAGAATAAGAATTTTTTGTGATTTCCCCCCCTGTTTGATAAGTACTATCCATACATCCAAAAAATTATAAAAATACTCGATATTTATTTTAACTTTTTCTTCTAATTTACTGTTTTTGAATGTTTTTTTTCAATATTTCTTTTATAATTTTTTTTCTACTAATTTTAATTTCATATATTCAAAGCATAAAACAACTAATAAAATAAGAAAGAACATAATATGTCAGACACAGTAAAATTATCCTATGAAGGCAAAGAATATGAATATCCCATTGTTGAGAGTGTTATTGGCGACAGAGGCATAAATATATCTAAATTACGAGATGAAACCGGACTAATTACTTTAGATGTCGGCTTCAAAAATACAGGTTCAACTAAAAGTAAAATTACATATCTTGATGGAGATTTAGGTCAATTATATTATCGAGGATATCCCATTGAACAAATTGCTAAAAAATCAACCTTCACCGAGGTTATGTATTTATTGTTAGAAGGGGAACTACCTACTCTGGAACAATTAAACAGATTTGAGGCAGATATAAAAAAGAATAGTTTGGTGAGTGAAGAAATGAAACAAATTTTAAAAGCATTTCCTCGTTCTGCTCATCCAATGGGTGTTTTGTCTACCCTTACCAGTTCCTTAACAGCTTTCAATCCTCACGCTGTTAATGTTAAATCTGAAAGAGATCTATATAACGCATATACCTTATTATTGGGTAAATTTCCTGTATTATGCGCTTGGACATACCGATTAAAATTGGGTTTACCTTTGAATTATTCTAACAACAGACTGGATTATCCTCACAACTTTTATCAAATGATGTTCAGAATGCCAACTGAGGATCTAGAAATTGATGAAGTAGTTGTTGATGCCATCAACAAATTGCTTATACTTCATGCTGATCATGAACAAAATTGCTCTGCGTCGACTGTCCGAATGGTAGGTTCAGCTCAGACCGGACTATTTGCTTCAATATCTGCAGGAGTTTCAGCCCTTTGGGGACCTTTACACGGAGGAGCTAATCAAGCAGTAATCGAAATGCTCGAAATGATTAAAAATGACGGTGGTGATCTTCAAAAATGGATCGATAAAGCAAAATCAAAAGATGATAGTTTCCGTCTTATGGGATTTGGACATCGGGTATACAGAAATTTTGATCCTAGAGCTAAGGTAATAAAAAAGGTGGCAGACGATGTATTCAATAGATTAGGTGTTGAAGATGAAACCCTTGAAATTGCTAAGAAATTAGAAGAGGTAGCTTTAAATGACCCTTATTTTATTGAGAAAAAGCTTTATCCTAATGTCGATTTTTATTCCGGAATTATCTACAGAGCTCTAGGCATTCCTACAGAAATGTTTACAATTATGTTTGCTTTAGGCAGATTGCCCGGGTGGATTGCACAATGGAAAGAAATGAGAATGAATAATGAGCCTATTAACAGACCAAGACAAATCTATATCGGTAGTCCTAAAAGAGATTATATCGATATAGATAAAAGATAAAATATCAATTCATTGTAGAAAAAGTTTTAGTAATTAGCTAAAACTTTTTTTTATTTTCATTAAATTTATCTTATTAATTACTTGAATAAGACTAAATTATGAAAGAAAAGTTACTGCATTATATTTGGCAATTTAAAAAATTTAACACTTTAGATCTGTATACTAATGATGGCAAAAAAGTTGAAATAATTCAAGCGGGAACTTATAATACGAATGAAGGCCCGGATTTTATTTTTGCTAAGTTAAAAATAGATGATATTGAATGGAACGGTAGTGTTGAAATTCATGTAAAATCATCGGATTGGTTTAAGCATAAACATGATCTCAATAATTATTACAAAAATATAATTCTTCACGTTGTATACGAAATTGATGATAATAAAGATAAAATCCAAAATTTATCTTTTCCTATTCTCGAATTAAAATCCTATATTTCCAATGAGATTTATAATAATTATGAATTTTTGGATCATCAAACATTCAAATTTATCCCTTGCGAAAATTTAATTAACACCTCATTAATTTCTGATATTTTTTCTTTCTCAGAAAATTTATACTTGGATAAATTAAAAAATAAATGTGAACGTATCTATGAAATTTTGAAAAGAAAAAAGAATGATTGGGAAGCCACCCTAACTACTGTTTTAGGGTATACATTAGGTCTCAAAATAAATGCTTATGCATTTGAATATATATTTTTATATTTAGAGTATGGGATTATCAGAAAAATTTCAAAAAATCTTTTTCAAACCGAATCTTTATTATTTGGAACAACTCATAAACTGGAAAATAGCGTTGATACGTATCCTCAAGATTTATATAAAGAATTTAAATTCTTGCAATCAAAATTTAATCTACCGGAAAAAATTACTGATGTAAAATATTTGAGATTAAGGCCTTCAAATTTTCCTACCATTAGATTATCCCAACTTGCAAACATTATCTCTACTTATCAAAATTTATTTTCTTATATCATAGGTATCAAATCTGTAAATCAGTATTATCGGCTATTAGATGATGTCAAAGCATCCGGCTATTGGAATGATCATTATGTTTTTGATAAAAAAACATCGTCAGCCTTTGAAAAAAAATTATCTAATTCACAAAAAGATTTGCTAATACTAAATGCATTTCTTCCCATAAAATATGCTTATTCTTTAAGTATCGGAAAACCTATGGAAGAAGAAATTTTTGAAATACTTTCTGAAATTAAAGCTGAAAATAATTCGATTATAAAAAGTTATAATCAATTAGGTATTAAAATTAATTCTGCTTTAGACTCTCAAGCATTTCTATATTTATATAAAAATAAATGTTTAAAAAAACAATGTTTAAGCTGTAAAATAGGATATAATATTTTAAAGTAAATAAGTAATTGTATCTATGATTATTTTAACCAATTAAGTTATATCTTAAATTTTAATTATAATACAATCACTATTACTTAAAATAAAAAACATTTAAAAATTATAGTTGATTAAAAGTGCTTATTCTTTGCGTTTATTAACAATTAAGTAAATTAAATATGCGATAGGAATTAGCATTAATAATAAATAAATGGGTCTAAAATTAGTAAAAGGATAATAGGGATACTCACTAACAAACAAGAGTCCGCAAAGAATACCAAAAAGTGCTCCTCCTAAATGAGCATCATGTCCAATATTACCCAATTGAGTCTTCATCCCATATAAAGAATAGGTTAAATAAACAACACCAAATATCCATCCCGGAATAGAAAATGGTAAAGGAAAAATTCCTATTGAAATTTCTGAATTTATAATAATTGTAGCAAATAAGATCCCGGATACACCGCCCGAAGCTCCTATTGCACTATATTGTGGATTATTTTTATGCATCCATAATGCCAATAAATTACCGCTTATAATGGATCCGAAGTATGTTATAAGAAAAAACAGATTTCCATAATTTAGTAAAAAGACTGAAAAAAAATAAAAAGTATACATATTGAAAAACAAATGAGCAATATCTCCGTGTAAAAATGCTGAAGTAATCATCCTTTCCCATTGTTTTCCTTTTAAAATAGCATCGATATTAAACTTATAACGGTTAAAAAAATTCTGATCTTTAAATCCTTTAAAACTAAGTACACTGGTAATTATAATAATACCTATTACAATAATATTTGAATTTTCCATTTTATAAACTAAATCTATTAATATTTACTTCTGACATTAATTCTTTTCCATTTTCCATATAATCAAATAACTCTTCTGCCATAATAGGGGCTAACATAACTCCCCTACTGCCCAAACCATTAAATATAAACATATTTTTATGTTCAGAATGCTCTCCTAATAAGGGCCGACGATCAACAACTGTAGGTCGTATTCCTGCAAATTTTTTAATAATTTTATAATCTATAGTTAAAAACTTATTCAAATTATTAATTAGTTCGCTCTGTCCTTCTTCAGATATTTCATCATTTACTTCACGATAATGATAAGTAGCTCCTATATAATAATAGTCTTTTTCCATAGGCATAATAAAAACCTTAGCTTTTACGATATCAGTAAGGCCTAATCCATTGGCATGAATTACCATGGTTTCCCCTTTGACACCTTCCATAGGAAGATAGCTAAAAAAAGGGTTATACTTTAAAGCATAACCATCACAAAATACGACTTTTTTAGCTTTGATTCCTTTATATTCATAATGATTTATCTCATTAGTTAATTGATTAAAATCAAATATATCGTCAATTATCCTATTTTCATTAAGTAAAAATTTTCTAAATTCCCTTAAAAGTTCTCTAACAAATATCTTCCCTGCCTTATCAACTCTTCCCATTCCAAAATTTGCTATAATATTTGGATTGATCGAATCATAAATTTCAGGATCTAAAAAAGGTTTTAAATTTTCATTCTTTACAGACTTTTTTTTCCAAGTTTTAACTTCGTCCTCATTTGCAAAAATTCTGTATAAATTTGAATTATAAACTAGTTTTACCTGTAATAAATCTTCAAATTCTGTAAATTCCTTACGTAATTTGTCAATTTCAATTTCTGCGTTCCAAACGGGCGTAAATCGTTTTAATACCACGGGATTATACATTCCCGATGAAACAAATGAAGCCGAATTGGAAACTATATCTATTATTTTAAATGATTTGTTTTCTTTATATAATTTATGAGCCAAACAGGAACCTGCCAATCCTTGACCTATAATAAGATAATCTAGCATACTTTTTTATATTATCGGAAGTAGTGTATTTTATTTGTAAAGTTAAAAAAAAAGTCCTGAATCAATTTGTGTGATTCAGGACTGTATTTTATTAAAATTCATTTAATTAATAATTCCACATATTGTTTTCTTTCTGTAGAATTTCATTTTTAATTCTATTACTTTCTTCAAGCTGAGATTTTGCATCTCCGGGTATATAATTTGATATCAACCCGTCACCATATTCAGATTGTGATTTATAAATAATGGAACTGAATCGTCTTGCGTTAAGTACATCATCATAGGTAATTGATGATGAACCGTTTTTAGGATTATACACTGTACAACTGGATAAAACCTCTCTGGCTCCAGGATAAAATATCCAAAATAAGTCGATCAACTCTTCATCTCCTTGATATCCAAGCATAGCAGCTTCTGAAAGCCCCATTACTTGAGGATCCGGTCCCATAGGTGCAATTCCCAACAAACGATATTTCATTTGACCTAATCGTTTATCTATATACCACATTCCTTTAATCTTAATTAATTTCACGCTACGTGTATCCGTTTTAAAATGATCTACTCCTTCAACCAAATCTTGAGCAGTAATTTCTTCCCCGGAAGCTCTTTTATCTTGAAGCCACTCAGATTCTCTTATTGCCTGGATTTTATTTTGAAGATTTTCGGGTGAAATTCTTGATGTAAAGTTATCATCATCATAAACTTCAGTTATATTACCTGAATCAATACCCTTAAAAAGAGCATCGTATAGGGAGACATAAGTAGCTGAAACATCTTCATAAGAATAGTAATAAGGTTGATTTAATTTTTCATTTAAATCTATAATCTCCCATACTACTTTAGACCATAAAATATCTTTATCTTCAATATACCCATAAGGTAAGACAGTCGGAGCTGTAGAAATTGTATCTGTTCCATTTACAATATCATATCTCTCTTCTCTCATTTCTCTTAATTCAACAGGGGACTTTGCATTTAAGATATTTTGTGCAAATGCTCCTGAACTTATTAAGACTGTTAAGCTAAGTAATAAAGATTTCATGTTAAAAATAGTATTATTAATTTCTTTTTTATTGAACATTTATAAGAATAGGTGAAATACTTTGTTGAGATATTCCGGATGCTGTAGCAGAAATATCAAATATTAATACTTGATCACCTGATTTTAATCCTTTTAAATAATCTGCAGCCGGTCTTAGCGAATTTCCGGAATAAGGTCTTGCTGCAGCTCCCGGTCTCTTCAATTTAAATCCGGTAACATTAAAGGTAACAGGGAATTCAAAATCCGGTATAGCTGCTGATACTGTTTGATTAGATACGGAGCTAGGCGGCATACTTACTACATTCGCACCTCGTATGGTACCTTGTGCTTTTGGTACATTCTTAATTCTAAACGCAACAGTCGTAGAAACAGTTTTTCCAGAAGAAGTTTTTCCTGAAATGGTAAAGTTTGTAGTTGTTCCTGAACCTGCTTTATATATCCAACCTTTTCCTGATCTTGAAAGACTACCGTTTGAAGTACTCATACTGATAGTAGATGCATCAACTCCTGTAACCGATCCGCTCATAGGGTTATCTACACCTCTATAAACTACATTCATCTTATCTGCTACTACAGTTCCTCCCGTTGGTAAATCCTTAACAACATCTTGTACAACTTCGTATGTTTCGTCGAACGATTCTGTTTTAATACCATTTGCTGTTTGGTATGAGATATTACCTGACAAACGTTGTTTTCCTACTCCGGAAGCAACCATATTAACTATAGCTTTTCCTTCAGATAAAGGAATATTTCGTCCGTTCAGAGTTATAGATCCTTTTAATGTGTTATCGTATGCACCGAAACCAATTGTAACATTAAATTTCTCTCCTGCTCTAACAAATTTTGGTGCAGAAACAATTGGAACAAAGGCTTTCAATTCGATTTCATCTTGCAGTTTGTTAGCTAATAAATCTCTAACTCTGTTCCCTTCTTCAGTTCTAATATTTGATTGTAATCTTGTTAAATTAGTTAGAGCTGAAATCATAGGTTGATCATAAAATTGATTAACAATCCACGGTTTATTTTGTTTATCTGTAAAATCAAATAATTGATCAATTCTTTTCTTTGCATTCTCATTTGCTCCTTGCAAAATAAATTGGGTAAATGCTTTAACCTTTGCAATCATATCTTGCACATCTTTTGTAGCTGTGTTATCATTTGCAAAGAACACTTTATTAACTACATCTGTATTTTGAAGCGAGTTGTAATTAGTTTCTTCACCTGCTGAAGGAGGAGTATATTCTGCAGCTGTCGCTAAACGATTTTTTACTTCTTCAATCGCATCTACAGCTGTCTGCGCTTGTCTTTTAACTTCATCTGATTTTTTTGCTATCTCTACATATCCTTCATTTCCATCGGCTTTTTTAGCATCGATTTGTTCATAAAAGGTCTTATTGTTTTCATCCGTTAATTTTGTGGATAATTGTAAAGATTCATTTATACCTTCGAAAGAACGTAAAACCTCTCTGTCTACATTCATTGCCAACATAGCAATAAACACTAAATACATTAGGTTTATCATCTTCTGGCGTGGTGTCTGTTTTCCTGCTGCCATTTTTACTTATTTAATTTTTAAATTTAAAATTATTAAGCTTTCATGGCATTAAGCATACCACCATATACCTTATTTAAGTTGTTTAGATTTGCTGTTAATTCAGCCAATTGTTTTTGGAATGTATGAGAATACTCTCCTGCTTTGGATAAATCATCCACAAATTTTTGATTTGCTTCTGAATATTTTTTACCATTGTCTAACTGCAATTGGTATAAAGCATTTAAATTTTCTAAATGAGAGGAAGCTATACTTAATTGGTTTTTATATTTTTCTGTAACAGAACTAGCTTCTACGGTTTTGTTAATTCCTTCAACTGCTTGTCCAAAGTTTTCTATACCACCTCGTAATCTTTCCAACAATCCTGCATCTAATTTAGCTTGAGAAAGCATTTGGTCTAATTTAGTTGACAAAGATATTTCAGCTTCTTGTATGGATGAGTCCTGTATTTGAGATTTTGATTTTCTCTGTGCTGATGAACCGTCTAATAATTCCGGATATGCTTTTTCCCATTCATATTCAGCAGGAGGTGGATCAAACGCAAATACCACAAATATAAAAGCTTCAACAATTAAACCTATTGCTAATATGGTACTACCGGTTATAGGACCTAATCCCCAGTGATTAATTTTAAATAAAGCACCAATGATAACTACTGCTGCACCTAAAGAGTACACCATATTTAACACTTTATCCTTTGATTTCGTTTGATTTGCCATTTTTCTAAATTTTCTAAATTATTATCTATGTATTATTTAATTATCAGTACTAATTATCTTACCGGAGCATGCTTTTTAACAGCCGGATATTTACCCTTAGATCCTTCCGGTATGGTTTGAACACGTCTAAAACCAATAAAACTTCTTGCTGAATCTTTATGTTCCCAATCTCTTTCACTCACCATAAGCATGTAACCTATGTCTTTCCATGATCCTCCTTTTATAACTTTTCGAGGGTCTTCAATTCTATTTCCTAAATAAGGATTTAAGGTGGATGATATTATATAAGAACTATTATTATATGCGGAAACAGTCCATTCAGAAACATTACCGGCCATATCATATAATCCAAATCCGTTTTTACGGAAAGATTTAACTGGGGCTGTGTATAAATAACCATTTTCATTTTCCATGTAATCCCCTCTTTTAGGTTTAAAATTGGCTAAATAGCAACCTCTATCATCTATTAGATAAGGTCCTCCCCATGGATAAGGAGCATTTTCTAAACCTCCTCGTGCAGCATATTCCCATTCAACTTCTGAAGGTAATCTATACGGAAATACTTTATCTATTTTTCTTTTTCGGCTTTGGTTATAATCGTTTTTGGATTTTGTACTATAAGCACAAAAAGCTCTTGCTTGATCCCAGGTTACCCCTACTACAGGATATTTAGAATAAGCTTTATGCCAAAAATACTGTTCAAATAAGGGCTCATTAAAAGAATAATTAAAATCTCTCAGCCATACAGTCGTATCCGGATAAATAGCTATTTCTTCTCTTCTAAGAAAATCTTTACCTCTACCTTTATTTTTAACTGCCTCCAGTTGATCAATCCATGTAAATTGGTAAATTAATTTTCTAGCATCTATAACTCTTTCATTGTTGAATCTTTCTTCCGGCGGGTAATATAATGATTCTAATACTTCTGCATAAGCAACATCAGGGTATCTGGAAGTATTCCATTCTAAAGGCACCGACCAATCTAACTTTTTAGATTCGTCATATCCTTCTCTACCTCCCTGTTCTTCCAACATTTGCTGATATGCAGTCTGTTCTTTTTCTGATTTTTTGTTTAAATAAGAATATCTTCCTATTCCTTCTCCTCCTTCTTCACCTCCTCTTTCTGCTAATAGGGAACGAACAATGGAATCTTTAACATAGTTTACAAATACTCTATATTCAGCATTGGTTACTTCAGTATCATCCATATAAAATGCTGATACGGTAACAGTAGTTAAAGGGGCTTTTGTGTTTGTTCCGGTGAAATCCATGTCAGATTGCCCTAAAACAAAAGCTCCACCTGGAATAGGAACCATACCATACGGTTTTTTGTTATTCCATTGCTGACTCTTTTGCGTAACTACAATCTCTCCTTGTGATCCCGGTTTTCCTGCTCTTCCTTTTTTGGATGAATTACAAGAAATTATTGTTGACGTTGCCAATAAGAGTAATAATACTTTTCTCATTATAACCAAAGTTTCTTTTAAAAATTGTAAAACTACTATTTTTTTATTTTATTTAAAAATTTTTTTATTCTTCTATTTAAATCAGCGTTAATTTTATCTGTGGCCGTTTATAAAAACTTTTTGAAAGTTTTCCAATATCGCTCGGGAACATTTCCTTCTAAAGCTTCTTTGTAATCATTTAATGAGCAAGGTACTAAGAAAGGAAGATTTTCATTGTCCTCAAAATCGATAGCCAACCACCACCTATCGACATATTTATCTTTTAAAAAGACCAACTCTTTATCTTCATGTAAGACAGTATATTTAATGTATTCATCATTTTCATAATATTCTTGCTGATTTTTACCTTCTATCAGATACCACAAAATTTGAGAAACTAATTTTTCATTCATTTTATTGTATGAATATCCTAAAAAATTATAGATCCCTATTATTTTTACCTGTTTAGACAAACCTATATACCTTGATAAACCACAAATTTCACGATTGGTGAATCCGTTTACCGTACTTCCGGTTGAGAGAGTACCATCATAAGACTCTACAGAGTCCAAATTGATCCCTACAAAATCAGAACTTCTGAATATAGGCTCTGAATCTTTTATATTCGTTGTTATATTCCCTAAACGTATGCCTTCAAAATCTAAAGTGTTAAATTTTTTTAATGTTGATTGCGGTACGTAGTAACTTTGATATCCTATATTGGTAAAATTGAAAAGTAAATTAAAATCTTCAACTATCATCTTGGAAAGATAATTTTTATCCGTTAGCTTTCCTTCTGTATTTCCAATTTCAATTTTCGTATCAACTGCGGTATAATTTAAAGGCTTTTTTAGTATAGAAAGTGCTTTATAGGCGGTATAATTCAGTCCCATATTTCCACCTAAGATAATGGGCTGTACCTTCATTTCCAATAATTCTTCCAATACTTTTTTGAGAGCAAAATCTGTATCCTCCCATTCATTTCCAGGAATTATATCTCCCAAATCATACAACTTTAAATTCCAATCATTCCATACTAATTGATAGAATTCTTCACGGATCAACCTTAAATTGGAAAACTCTTTTTTATGGCCGGTACCTCTTAAATCGGGACAACCAATAATTACAACACTATTCTCTTCAAGTTTTTTATCCCAGTAAAATTGTATCTTGCTTCCTACTGAATCCGGTTGTGCATATATCAAAGATTCATCTACCGGATGCAAAAAATCTCGCAATGCTTCCACTTATTTCTTTTTTGATTTGGTTTTGGATTTAGGCTTGGTTTTACTACCTGATTCCGAGATTAATTTTTTGACATCTTCGAGAGTTAATTTATCGGCTTCCGTGTCTTTAGGGATTTTATAATTTTCTTTTCCTTGTTTAATATAAGGTCCCCATCTTCCATTTAAAATTTCAATAATTGGATCTTCTGATTCAAATGCTTTAATAAATTTATTTCTGTCTGCCTCCCTTTTCGCTTCTATTAATTCGATAGCTCTTTCTAAAGTAATGGTTGAAATTTCATCTCCTTCTTTAGGTTTCAAAGAAAAAAACTTGCTGTTATGTTTTACATAAGGACCAAATCTTCCCGTATTTACTTCAACTTTTTTATCTTCATAATCTCCTAAATACTTAGGCAATTCAAATAATTTAAGCGCTTCTTCTAAAGTTATTGAATTTATGTGTTGCCCTTTCATTAAACCGGCGAATTTAGGCTTTTCTTCATCTTCGGTTTCACCCATTTGAATCATTGGACCGAATCTGCCTATGCGAGCATAAATATTTTTACCGCTTATAGGATCTTGACCTAATAATCTTTCTCCTGTAGCTCTTTCTGCCGTTTCTTTTACTTCTTCTACATGGGGGTGAAAATCATCATAAAAACCAGTCAACATTTCTTTCCAGTTTTCATTTCCTCCGGCTATATTGTCAAAGTCTTCTTCAACCTTTGCTGTGAAGCCATAATCTAATATGGTTGGAAAATGTTCCGTTAAAAATTCATTTACAACTAATCCTATATCTGTCGGCATTAATTTTCTTCGATCCGCTCCATAATTTTCAATTTCAACACTTTCTTTTATAGTATCATCTTTTAAAAGAATCTTCTTAACCTCCCTTTGTTTGGGATCTAAGTCTCTGATTTCCACATATTGTCTTTTTTGAATTGTAGAAATAGTAGGAGCATATGTGGAAGGACGCCCGATTCCTAATTCTTCTAATTTCCTTACTAAAGAGGCTTCATTATATCTAGCTGCCGGCCTACTGAATTTTTCTTCACCAATAATTTGAGATAATTGTACTTCTTCTCCTTTTTCTACGACAGGTAAGAGTCCTTCATTATTGTCTTCATCGGCTGAATCTTCTTCTTTTTGAATTTGGTATACTTTTAAAAATCCGTCAAAAACAATAACTTCTCCTTTTGTTACGAACTTCTCTTTTAATTCCGGATTTGATATATCGACAATTGTTCTTTCTAATTTAGCATCGGCCATTTGTGAGGCTAAAGTTCTTCTCCAAATTAAATGATATAGTTTCTTTTGTGAATCATCTGCCCCTGCTTCTTGTACTGATAAATTGGTTGGACGAATTGCTTCGTGAGCTTCTTGAGCAGACTTATTTTTTGTGGTATATTGTCGTGTGTTTAAATATTCTTTTCCATATTGTCCAATAATTACATCTTTTGCAGAATTCAACGCTTCTTCTGATAAATTGACGCTATCGGTTCTCATGTAGGTAATGTACCCCGATTCGTAGAGTTGTTGAGCTAACATCATTGTTCTACTAACTGAAAATCCTAATTTGGCAGCTTCTTGTTGTAAAGTAGATGTAGTGAAAGGGGCTGATGGACTTCTTTTACTTGGACGAGTCTCAACATTGGATATAGTGAATGTTTTCCCTTGGGCTCTTTGTATAAAATCTAATGCCTTAGAATAGTCTTGAAAATCAGTATTTAATTTACTTTTTAATAAATTATGAGATTTATTGTAAAAATCTGCTTCAACTTTATACGTAGGAACCGGAATAAATTTTTCAATTTCCTTTTCTCTTTCACAGATCAAACGTACAGCCACAGATTGTACTCTTCCTGCAGATAATCCGGCTTTTATTTTAGACCAAAGAATAGGTGACATTTCAAATCCTACCAATCGGTCCAACACTCTTCGGGCCTGTTGTGCATTAACCAGATTAATATCTATATTTCTAGGGTTTTGAATGGCTTTTTGTATGGCATTTTTGGTTATTTCATGAAAAACAATTCTTTTAGTATTTTCTGATTTAAGTTGTAATTCATTAAATAAATGCCAAGCAATGGCTTCCCCTTCACGGTCTTCATCGGAAGCCAACCATACAGTATCTGCTTTTTTTACTAATGATTTTAGTTTTTTAACGACTTCTTTTTTATCTGAGGAGACTTGATATATGGGCTCTAGAGTTTTCATATCTATACCCATATCTTTTTTTGCCAAATCAGTTATATGACCATAACTAGATTCAACTTCAAAGTCATTTCCTAAAAATTTTTTTATTGTTTTGGCCTTTGCGGGCGATTCAACAATTACCAAATTCATGCTAAGATTTTTTTGCGAAATTAGAAATTTTTTATCAATATTATAGTTCAACTTTGATTTTTTATTTTCTAATAAACAAATTTATCCAGATATAAATAATTAATACTCATAGCATTGTATTTTTCTTACAGTACCGTAACCGTAAAATTCATTTCCTTTATTTTATTTCATCTGTTCAAGTTTATTTAATGTTTTTTTAGGGTAAATTTTATATTACTTGCACTTATTTTTAGTAGGTATTTTAAAGTAAAAATTAGTAGTTATAGATTCTAATATTGAAAAAATATAATTATCTTACATGTTATCTATTTTCAAAAATCAATTAGAATCATTACATCGATAAAATTGCATTTACAATTTAGATTTACAGCATAATTACGATATAAAAAATACCTTTAAGTAATTAACTTAAAGGTAATTTGAGTAATGATATATTTATTATTTAAATTTAACTAAATTATCTTATATTTTTAATATCCAAAAAGAGTTGTATTCAAAGCTTGTAATGCTTCTTTTTTACTTTTGCTGTCAATTACTACAGATATATTATGCTCACTTCCTCCATAAGATATCATATGCAGAGGAATATTTTTAAGAGCTTCCAAAATTTTAACAGCATAACCTGATTCATTTTTTGCAATATTTCCTACGATGGCAATAATGGTTTGATCTTTTTCATATTCTACATTGGCTATTTCTCTTAATTCCTTTAATATATATTCTAAATTAGAAGGATTGTCAATGGTTAATGATACAGCAACCTCTGAAGTGGTAATCATATCTATAGAGGTTTTATATTTATCGAAAATTTCAAAAATTGTCTTTAGAAATCCATACGCCAATAGCATTCTACCACTTTTTATGGTTATGGCGTAAATACCGTCCTTTGCTGCTACGGCACGAATTCCTTCCGGAGTATTAATATTTCCTATTAAAGTACCTTTAGCTTCAGGTTGCATTGTATTTTTCAAAGCTACGGGTATTCCTCTTTTCTGTGCAGGTAGAATACAGGTTGGATGTAAAATCTTTGCTCCGAAATAGGCTAATTCTGCAGCTTCATCAAAACTTAATTCATTTATGGGATGAGTTTTATTAACAAATCTAGGATCGTTATTATGCATCCCGTCGATATCGGTCCATATTTGTATTTCTTCAGCATCAATTACGGCACCAATTATACAAGCTGTATAATCACTCCCCCCTCTTTGCAAATTGTCTATGTCTCCTTGAGCATTTTTACAAATATATCCTTGAGTAATAAAAAAATCTATATCAGGATACTTTTTAATTTCTTCTTTAATACGTTCTTCTATATAAGGAAAATCCGGTTCACCGTCTTTGTTTATTCTCATAAATTCTAACGCCGGAAGCAATATCGTTTTTTCTCCGATTTCACTCATGTAAAAATGGAACATATGAGTACTCAAAAGTTCACCTTGAGCCAAAATTATTTTTTCTTCTTTGGAAGTAAATATAGGAAAATCCAAGAATGATGCTATATAATTGAAATAATCATCCAAAAGTTCGTTCCCTTTCTTGGCAATGGTTTCATTATTGTATAAGTCTTTTATTTCCTTTCTGTATTTGTCTTCTAAAGATTGTATTAATTCTTTTGCCTTAGATGTATTTTTTTCATAAAGAGCTTGGGATATTTCTACTAAGGCATTAGTTGTTCCACTCATGGCAGACAAAACAACAATCTTCGGTTTTTTACCTTTAGTTAATTCAGCTAAATTTTTTATACGTTCTGCACTTCCTACGCTGGTGCCTCCAAATTTTAATACTAACATTTTTATCCTATTATAGAAGAGATACAAAAATACATATTTTATGGTTTATCAACTATTTTTATATTAAAAACATTAGTAATTTTTTATCATGAATTTAAAACAAATAATAGGTTTTTAAACTAGATTTCAATTTCAGTTCTAATTAAATTAATTTATTAAAAATCTTTCTTATTTTTATAGCCGAAATACTAATTTCTAAATCAAAAAATGATTTTTTTAAATAAAAAAAGAAGCTTAATTGATAAGCTTCTTGCACAAATTTATATAAGTTAAAAACTTAATCTATTCTTTTTTAGATGCATCTCTAATTTTTCGTTTAGCATCTGTGGTTAAATCCTCTACCTTATCTCCTATTTTATCACCCCAATCTTCTGCCTTATTAGATATTTTACTAAAAAAATTAGATACTGAATCTTTAAAATGTTCGTATTTCCCTTTAAAGAATTTTTCCCAATCAACATGTAAATCTTCTTTATCCATATATTCTTTTATTACATTTAAAGATTTCACCGCTTGATCTTCACTGAGACCTACTTCTTTTTGAAGTTTTTCAATAATATTTTCCATACACTATGTTTTTTTATTGTTTTAGTAAAATAAAAAATCAAAAATTAGACCTAATAAATGATTTGCTTATAAATATTTTATATGTAATACATGTAAAATTTCAGGCTGTTAAATTATATTTTACATTCTGTTTAAATGGAAACCAATCTTTCTTTACCCTGTAATTTTTTTAATGTAAAAATTCACTCTATTTTATTCAATTCCAATATCTTTCAAAGTTATTTTTAAGAAATGAAATATTGAAGGAACTTAAGATTTAAAAGTTACATTCATAAAGAAATCCCTAACTTTGTATTATGAAATTCCTAGTTTTTGATACTGAAACCACAGGTCTTCCTGCCAATGCAAATGCACCTGTTTCCGATTCAGACAATTGGCCTAGAATGGTTCAAATTGCCTGGCAGTTACATGATGAAAATGGTGATTTAATTGAAAACTATGACTATATAATTAAACCCGAAGGATACGACATCCCTTTCAATGCTCAAAAAATTCACGGTATAAGTACCGAAAAAGCATTAGCGGAAGGTCATGATCTTAAAACCGTATTGGATCAATTTAATGCGGTACTGGCAGATAATCCGATTTTAGTCGGACAAAATATAGCATTCGATATCCCGATTGTTGGAGCTGAATTTTATCGAAAATCAATAGAAAACCATATTGCGGATCTTCCGTTAATAGATACAGCCCGTGAGGGAACTAATTTTTGTGCTTTGCCCGGAGGTATGGGAGGTGGATTTAAATTTCCTAAACTTTCCGAATTATATGAAAAATTATTTGGGCATGGTTTTGATGAGGCACACAATGCTGCGGCAGACGTTAATGCTACTGCTCAGGCATTTTGGGAGTTGGTTAGACGAAACCAAATAAGTGCAAATAAGCTGAATTTTACAGAAGAAGAATTAAGTGCTTTTGTTGAAACTCATCCTGAACCTTTTCAACCTTTTGATATTGTTATTCGTGAACAGGTCAAAGATTTTAATAAGCAACTAAAAGGGATATCAGAAAGTACTAAAAAATCTGTAGATGAAATAAATTATTCATCTTTTTTCCACTTTCACAATCATTCGGTTTATTCAATACTTACTTCTACCAGTAAACATTCTGATTTAATAAAAAAAACCTTAGAATATAACATGCCCGCTTTAGGTGTAACGGATACGGGCAACTTGATGGGTGCATTTGCTTTTCTCAATGAAATAAAAAAAGCTAATGGATCTATTAAAGATCATAATGCTAAAATTTTAGAAGGCGATGGTTCTGAACCTTTAAAAAATGAGATTTTACCAATTATCGGTTGTGAACTGTATATATCTGAAACTTATTTACAAAATAAATTTACAAAAGATAATCCGGATCGTAGATATACTCAGATATTACTTGCTAAAAATCATGAAGGATTTAAAAATCTTTCTAAATTATCAACTTTAGGATATAAACTAGGTTTGTATGCAGGCTATCCCAGAATTGGAAAAGAACTTATTGAACAATATAAAGAAAATTTAATTGCAACTACCGGAAGTTTATCTTCAGAAATTCCCAGTCTAATTTTAAATGTGGGAGAAAAGCAGGCAGAAGAGGCCTTTATCTATTGGCATGGATTATTTGGTGATGATTTTTATGTAGAGTTATTAAGACACCATTTAGATGAAGAGGAACACCTCAACAAAGTTTTAATAAAATTTGCCAAAAAATACGGAGTCAAGGTTTTAGCTCAAAACGATACATTTTATATTAGTAAAAAAGAAGCAGAAACCCAGGATATCCTTTTATGTATAAAAGACGGAGAAAAACAATCTACCCCTAAGGGCAGAGGTTTTGGAAGAAGATACGGTCTTCCTAATGATGAATATAATTTTAAATCTCAAACAGAAATGGCTCAATTGTTTGCAGATATACCGGAAGCAATTGAAAATTTTGAAGATTTTATCAAAAAATTTGAACCTTATCAATTAACCCGAGATGTTTTACTTCCTAAATTTGATATACCTGATGAATTTAAAGACCCTCAAGATGAAGTGGACGGAGGTAAGCGAGGAGAAAATGCCTACTTAGCATATCTTACCTGGGAAGGAGCTAAAAAAAGATATGGTGACCAATTATCCGAAGATACTAAAGATCGTTTACAATTTGAGTTGGAAACCATAGCCAAAACGGGATATCCCGGCTATTTTCTCATTGTACAGGATTTCACCTCACAAGCGCGTAAAATGGGTGTATCTGTTGGTCCGGGTCGAGGTTCTGCAGCCGGATCAGCCGTTGCTTATTGCATAGGGATTACTAATATAGATCCTATTAAATATGATTTACTTTTTGAGCGTTTCTTAAATCCGGATCGGGTATCCTTACCCGACATAGACATCGATTTTGACGATAGAGGACGTGAAAAAATCATTCAATGGGTGGTAGATAAATACGGAGAAAATCAGGTTGCTCAAATAATTACTTACGGTACGTTAGCCGGACGTTCCGCGATAAGGGATGCAGGAAGAGTGCTTGAATTGCCCTTAAGCGATACAGACCGCTTATCAAAAAACCTACCCTCTACCTTAAATTTAACCAAGCTAAAAAATAAAACAGAAAGTGAGTTAATTAAAGATTTCGGTAAAGAGGAGTCTGTTCCTGTGCTTCAACTAAAACAAAAATTTAATGAATATGACCTGGAAGGGCGGGTAATACAAAATGCTTACCAACTGGAAGGTAGCTTACGGAACACGGGAGTTCATGCGTGTGGAGTAATTATTACTCCGGAAGATATTACTAATTTAATACCTGTTGCCGTTGCCAAAGATTCCTCTTTGTTGGTATCCCAATTTGATAACTCCGTGGTAGAAAGTGCCGGATTGTTAAAAATGGATTTTCTAGGTTTACGTACCTTGACGATTATTGCCGATACCATTGAAATTATTAGAAAAAGGACCGGAGAAGTTTTAAATCCCGATGATTTTCCTTTGGATGATGATAAAACCTATGAGATATTCAAAAATGGAAATACAGTAGGTATCTTCCAATATGAGTCCCCCGGAATGCAAAAGCACCTCAAAGCATTGCAACCCGATAAGTTTGAGGACTTGATTGCCATGAATGCCTTGTATCGTCCCGGACCTTTACAATATATTCCGAACTTTATCAATCGTAAACATGGAAAGGAAGAAATATCTTACGATTTAGAAGATATGGAAGAGTATCTTGCGGATACTTACGGTATTACTGTTTATCAAGAACAAGTAATGCTTCTTTCTCAAAAATTAGCCGGATTTAGTAAAGGTGATGCGGACGTGCTTAGAAAAGCTATGGGTAAGAAGCAAATTCAAGTCTTAAATAAAATGGAAGCTCGTTTTCTTGAGGGAGCTATCGAAAGAGGTCATCCTGAAGATAAATTAAAAAAAATATGGGAAGACTGGAAAGCTTTTGCTCAATACGCTTTTAACAAATCTCACTCCACTTGTTATGCATTTATTGCCTTTCAAACCGCTTATTTAAAAGCTCATTTTCCTGCAGAATTTATGGCCGCATTGCTTAGCAATAACCTTAACAATCTTACCACTTTGAGTTTCTTTATGGAAGAATGTAAAAATATGGGATTGGAAGTGCTAGGACCTGATGTTAATGAAAGTGATTATGAATTCACTGTAAATGAAAAAGGTGCTATCCGTTTTGGAATGGGAGCTATTAAGGGAATCGGTGAAAATGCTGTTGAAGCTGTAGTAAGTGAAAGACAAACTAAGGGAAAATATAAAAATCTGTTTGAATTTTTTGAAAGGACAGATTTAAAAAATATAAATAAAAAAGTTCTGGAAAATTTAGTATTGGCAGGAGCTTTTGATGGACTAGCCAATAATAATCGTGCTCAATTTTTTAAAGAAGAAAATGGTACCAGCACTATTGAAAAGCTGGTAAGATACGGGATTGCCTATCAGGATAATAAGAATTCTGCTCAAAATTCTTTATTTGGAGACTTGGGGGATGAAGGATTTGATGTTATGAAACCGGTAATTCCTGAAACGGAAGAATGGAGTACCATGTATAAATTGGGCAGAGAAAAAGAAGTAGTAGGTATCTATATATCCGCTCATCCAATGGATAATTACAAATACGAAATTGCTCTGATTAAACCTGTTGATATTTCCGAAATTAATGAAAATAAAGAAAATTATATTAATAAGGAAGTGTATATCGCCGGTATGATCTCACGTTTTGAGCACAAGGAAATAAACGATGGCAGAACAAGAATCGCCTATTTTGATTTGGAAGATAAAACAGGTACTATTTCTCTTAAGCTTAAAAAGAATTATCTGGATTTACAAAAATATCTTATTCCTAATTTATTTGTTTTAGTAAAAATCACGGTAGGAATGATTAAAGATAACGGCTTTGTATATATAAATGTGCTGAATATCGAAGAACTTAGCGATGTAATCGGAAAACATGCTAAAAAATTAACCATTAAGATAAACTTGGAAAATTTAGATGAAAATACCATTACTACTTTAAATAAAGTATGTGATGAAAATGCAGGTTCAAAAGATATACACTTTGAAATTATCGATAAAAAGAACAATGTATATTTAGAATCACAATCAATGAACCGAAGAGTAAATATAAATAAACAAATTTTAGATGTATTAAGAAACGATCTGTTTTTAGATTTCAGGTTGAATTAATAAAAATTCCGACTTTAAAATAGAGTCGGAATTTTATTTTAGGTTTTATTATTGTAGATAAACCTTCAAATCTTTAAAATATCCTTCAGTGCCTACATCAACAAAGAGTCCGATAGCTCCTGTCGCATTTCCTCCTAATTTTAAATCATTTACGATGAGTGAGGGTTGTTTATTATCATTTATATACAATTGAGCTTTTTGCCCTTGAACTTCAATTCTTAATTGTATCCATTCGTTTAGTGCCATATCTGCATAGGACTCGTATTTATTTTGAGATTCATTTCTCAATCGTTGATACTTATAATTCGGATAAGAAAAATATTGTATGGTCCTGTTTCTGTGTTCCTGATTCTCGGATCTTCCGTTTAAAGGGCGAACATATATACTTTCAAACTTAGTGTTTGAATCATTTATGTGAAAGGCTATACCAATAAATCCTCGGGCAAAATTCGGAGCATCATCCAAAATTCGACTTAACACTTTTACTTCTATGATCCCATTGGCAAAATTTACATTATTGATTCGTACATAAGTAGGTTCATCAAATTTCTTGATTGATGGATCCTTAATGACTCTTACTACTTTATCGCCATCCATTTTTTCAAATGTCATAAATGTATTTATCGCTTTCAAATGAGTCTCCGTTAAATCTATAACTTTTTGTGCTTTTATTTCAGAAATGTTTATAATCACAACAAAAAGTAGAAAATATGCATTTTTTATAATATTTATTTTCATCGATTTTCAATTTACTTGATTTATATATGTTTTATTACATGATAAAATTTAATCTATATACTTAAAAGTTGAATTCCATTTATTATATAAAATACCTTGAGCTACATATAATTGTCCCATATACTCTAATGCTCGTGAAGATTCTAGTTTACCAGCATCATAGGTATTCCAACCTAAAGATTTAATTATTGTAGAAATTGTATTTTTAATCTCTTCATTATTTCCGGCAATAAATGCGGTACCGTTTTCTTTCAGTGAAGGTTGATACATTAGATGCGCACCTATGGTATTCATTCCTTTAACAACATGCGATAATGGCAAAAGCTTTTGTACACTTTCTGACAGAGATTCTTCCGGAGATGAAATTAATTTAATTACTCCATTAGCCGGAGCTTCCGATGATAATGCATTTGTAATATCCCAAAGTATTTTACCTTCAAAATTTTTAATTCCAATATCCTTTATGGTTTCTATAAGCGCAAATCCGGGAATTGAAAGAAGGATAATTTCACTTAATGTTACAGCATCTTGGTAGGAAACAATGGATAGGGTTTTATTAACTTGTTTTAGTTTTTCTATATTTTCACTTCCTTTTTCGAAATTTCTTGAACCAACTACCACATTATACTTTTCATTAATTAATCCGTTAATTAACGCTTGTGCAACATTTCCTGTTCCTAGTATTGATATTTTCATTTTTATATATTTTTAAATAAATTTATGATTCGAATTTAGCCCGAACAACTTATGTTCACAAGCAGGATCGTAACGAACCGTTAAAGTTAGAATTATTGATTATCAGCTAATTATATGTTTAATTTTAACATTTATTTAACTATAAATTATTACTTTATTATTTATAGTTGTACTCTATTGGAGAGTAATATGTATATTTGATAGAAAAATGAAAGCTCATAAACTCGATTTAAAATATCCCATCTGTCCCATAAGAAATATATTAAGCCGATTTAGCGATAAATGGTCTTTATTACTATTAGCTGTTTTATATTCCGGCAAAACGATGCGTTACGGAGAAATAAAAAATGAACTTCCTGATATTTCTCAAAAGATGCTTACCAACACGCTAAAAAATTTGGAAAAATATAATTTAATTAAAAGAAAAGCCTATGCTGAAATCCCTCCTCGAGTTGAATATAGTCTTACGGAAACAGGTATTAGTTTAATGCCTTCCATTCAGATGATGATCACTTGGGCTGAAAACCATTTTGAAGAAGTTTTAAAAAATAATAAAAACCACTAATTCTAAAAGATCATTATTAGTTTTTACTTTTTAAAAATCGAATATGCAATAAACTTAAACTCATAATTAATATGGCCGATACTCCTCCAATTGAGGTGGCAATTAATCTGTCCATAGCTATTTCATTACCCGATGACCCATTAATTGCAAACATTAATACGGTTGTAATGGTTAAAAAGGTTGACAAAATTGCATATCTGTGGTTAGCAAATACATAGCAAACATATAAAGAAATCAGAATTTCCAATGCCATGATATATCTTGATGGAAACCACCATATTAAAAAAGTAGCTATGACAATACCCAGAAGTGTTCCCATCAACCTTATACTTGCCTTTTTCAGGGTATCAATAAAATCAGGTTTCAAAATAACTAAGGCAGTCATAACAGCCCAGTAATAATATTTGATATCGAAAACAGTAATGAAGAAAAAGCAAACTAATATGGTTAATGCGGTATAGATGATGGTCATATGAAAGCGTATTTTTTTATCAATATCTTCATATATGTTTTTAAAAATGATCAGAAGCTCCTCAGGGTTACTGATATTTCTTTCAAATGATGATTTCTCAATGAGAAAAATAATACAAATAGATTGAAATAAACCTCCTGCAAGAATTAAAACACCTCTATGCAGAGCGGCATAGACATCTCCCACATAATAGCCTCCTACAAAAAAAGCAATAGACCATTGTAAAACAATCCACCAAGCATTTTGATCGATAGTTCCTACACAAGTTGCTAAACAGGCTAATAATACACAACAGATTATATACCAAAAATAGAAATGTCCTATTAATGATCCCAATGCAGCACATATACTCATTCCTAAAACGGCTATGATCATGGGCGCGAAGGGATATTTTAATATTTTTTTATTTGCTCCATATCCCGCCGTCACAGCACCTCCTGCAGCAATACTTGCAAAAATGATATTATTGAAGATAAATCCGAAACAATAGATTATTAATATACCCGGTAAGGAATATAGCGCTATAATTAGGTCTTTTTTGTAATCTTTCAACATTTAAAATTAAAATTTTAAATTTTTTAAAATAAGTTGTTTCCGATTGGTATGAACTATTTTATTTAAACTTTCTAAAATATTTAATTAGTAACTGAACCCAAAGTACTCTTCTTTAAATTAATTTTTTTTCTAATTAAATAAGCATGAAAAAAACTCGGTATATCATGCATCCAATGAGGTAATAGTATAAGTATAAGCAAAACATCAACATAGGAAATATATCCCACAATTATAGTCAGATATAAAAAGAATCCACCGTAATTAAAACCCAGTATTGATATAAGTGCTAAAAATAACGTTATTCCCCAAAATTTTGAAGAATACGCATGGGTACTAGCTTCTTTTCTGAATCGCAAGAAACTAATTAGCGCACTTATTCCTTCTAATATTACTAAACCTACAATAAATATCAAATTGGCTTCAATGATCCCGGGTCGAACTATTCCTGTTGAGGTTGCAAGAGATAACCAAAATATAATATCTATAAAACTATCCATTCTTCTTAAATTTTCAGTTGCTACCTGATATTTTCTGGCAATAATTCCATCCAATATATCGGAAGTCAACCCCAGGCATAGTATTAAAACAAGCATGTGAACACATGCTTCTCCATAGTGACAAGATAAAATAATGCTTAGGGGAGCTAGTAAGAGTCTGAATATCATAAGAATTTTAGGGACAGTACGCATATGTCTAATATTAATCTTATGTAAACTCAAAAATAATGCAAATGCTAACTTTATTGATTTTGGATCTTTTTATTTTTAGATTTTAAATAACCGTTAAAACAGATGGCAGCAATCATGACAGCTGTTGAAATATAAAATACTGGACTCATTTTTTCCGAATCTTTCCAAATTAAAAAGGCTATTAAAATAGCATATACAGGCTCTAAGTTTATGGAAAGCATGAGTGTAAAAGGCGTAATGTGTTTCATCAGCTTCATGGTCATAACTAAAGGAAAACTGGTTAAAAGTCCGCCCAACACTAAAAGCCATAGGATATCCCAAGCTTTTATGGTAGCTATGGCTTCCCAATCATTGAACAAAAACATAAAAACCGTCAAGGTTACAAAAGCTCCTGCCATTTCATAGAAAGTTATTATTTCTGGACTTTCTTTTGAATGCATTATTCCGTTTACTACAGAAAACAAGGCCGACAAAAATGCACATCCGATACCAAGTAGTATACCTTTCCAATAACTCATTTCTGTATTAAAGATAAAAAGTATACATATTATAATAACTAAGCTTAAAATTATTTCAGAAATTTTGATTTTTCGTTTGAAAAAAAAGGGCTCTAAAAAAGCCACAAATAAAGTTCCTGTTGATAGGGTTGAAGTGGCAATAGAAATGTTGGATATTTTAATGGATCCATAAAACAATGACCAATGAGTACCTACAATTACTCCACACCCCAAAAGTTGGAACATCAGCTTTTCGGAAATTTTAAAATTTTTTCCTTTTGAAAAATATAAATAACAAAATAAAATAAAAGCTGCAACCAAGGTCCTACCCCATACCAAAGGTATAGCATTAAGAGAGATAAGCTTACCAATTACACCGGTAAATCCCCAAATAAATACGATAATATGCAATTGAACTATTGCCGGTAATTTCATGAATAATTAATTTGTTAAATAGTGGATGCAAATTTAATCATCTTTGTTTAAATTCTAAAAAAAAGAGTCATTTAATAAATAATTTGTAATTTTTATAGATAAATATTCTAAAAAATTACATTATTCGCATTTCACCATCCATCATTTTACCCATAAATTGATCGTATTAGGGGAAGGAATAATCAGATATTTTATTTAGTTGTTGAAGTTAAATTGGTAGTATGAGTTTATATTATCCATAAAGCAAAAATAAAAAAAGGATGTGTAGTGTAAGTAAACATCCTTTTTAATAATCAATTACTATGTAACTATATTTCGTAATCGATAGCTACTCTTTGATCAACCACTGTTTTTATAAACTCCACCACTTTAAGATGTTCCGGATGATTTGCATATAGAGTTAAATCTTCAAAATTTTTAAATCGGGAATCTAAAAGTATATCAAAATTTGACTGTGGAGCAATCTCCATATTGGTATTTACTTGGATATATTGTAACTCCTTAATTCGATCTTTTAAGGCTTCTAAATCATTTTTTATTTTTAAAGCGTTATTTTTTTTATCGCTTTCTTTAAGCTTCCACATTACAATATGATGTATCATTTTTATTGTTTTTAAATTATTTTGAATTTTTAATATAGATTTTAATTTATTCAATCCAATAGTAATTGCCAAAATTCAACATCTATCAATTGATTAAATTTTTTTCCTGATTCTTTAAAATTTCCTATCAGATTAAATCCTGTTTTTCGATGCAATTTTCTACTGGGCTCATTCGGTAAAGATATTACTCCTATAATGGAATGTATATCTATCTTTTTTGATTCTTCAATCAGGGCTGTAAGCAATTCATTACCTATTCCTTGATGGGTTTGATTATAATCCAGGTAAATACTGTTTTCTAATGTTATATCATAAGCCGAACGTTCTCGCCAAGTATTCAAATACGCATATCCTAGTAAGATTCCTTCTTTTTCATATACTATATAAGGATAACCTTTTGCCGATATTTTTTGAATTCTGTTTTCAATTTCCCGGGCACTAACTTTTTTTTCTTCAAAGGTAATGACTGTATTTTCTATATAATAATTATAAATTTCAGCTATTCTTAATGCATCGGATAGTTGAACATTTCTTATCATAATTTATTATTATTTTCTTTGTTTAAATTAATAATAATTTTTCAAAAATATACATTTATTTACACCATCCTTCCCGATCAAGACTACGATATTGTATAGCTTCTCCAATATGGTGTGCTTGGATAACTTCAGATTTATCTAAATCTGCTATCGTTCTGCCCACTCTTAAGATTCGATCATAAGCTCGGGCAGATAAACCCAATTTTTCAATGGCAGATTTTAATAAATTTTTAGAGATGTCATCCAACAAACAAAATTCATCTAATTGTTTAGGACCTATTTGAGCATTATAATGGATTCCTTCCGCTGTTTTATATCTTTGAGTTTGTATTTTCCTTGCTTCTACCACTCTTGCCCTTATTTCTGAACTTGACTCTCCTTTCCTTTTATCCGACAAATCATCAAAAGGAACGGGTGAAACTTCCACATGAATATCGATTCGATCGAGTAACGGCCCGGATATTTTATTCATATATCTTTGCATTTCTTGTATAGTGCTCGTATTTTTAGGGTCATTTGGAAAATATCCGGAAGGAGAAGGATTCATGGAAGCAATCAACATAAAACTAGCCGGATAGGTGATCGTAAATTTTGCTCTTGAAATAGTAACAATTCTGTCTTCTAAAGGTTGTCTCATGACTTCCAATACTTGGCGATTAAATTCAGGCAGTTCATCCAGAAAAAGTACGCCGTTATGAGAAAGAGAAATTTCTCCGGGTTGCGGATAGCTTCCTCCTCCAACTAATGCTACTCCCGATATGGTATGATGAGGATTACGATAAGGTCTTACTGTCATTAAAGAAGATTCTGATCCTAATTTTCCGGCAACGGAATGTATTTTGGTTGTCTCTAGTGCTTCCGATAAGGTCAATGGAGGTAAGATGGAAGGAATTCTTTTTGCCAACATGGTTTTTCCACTTCCCGGCGGACCGATTAAAAGTACATTGTGACCTCCGGCAGCAGCAATTTCCAAAGCTCTTTTTACATTTTCCTGACCTTTGACTTCTGAAAAATCAAATTGAAATTTATTATTATTCTCAAAAAACTCTTCTCTTGTATTTACTATGGTTGGATTTAATTGAATGTTTTTATCAAAAAAATCAATGACTTCTTTTATATTGTCAACTCCATAAACTTCGAGATCATTGACTATAGCAGCTTCTTTAGCGTTTTGTTTAGGAAGAAAAAAGCCTTTAAAACCATCTTCTCTTGCTTGTATTGCAATAGGTAAAACACCTTTTATGGGTTGTAAAGAACCATCTAAAGATAATTCGCCCATAATTAAATATTGATCGAGATGATCTCCTTTTATTTGCTCGGATGCCGCCAATATTCCCATAGCAATTGTTAAATCATAAGCTGATCCTTCTTTCCTTAGATCTGCAGGTGCCATGTTTACTGTGATTTTTTTACCCGGCATTTTATATCCACAGTTTTTTAAGGCTGCCGAAATTCGATGTGCACTTTCTTTTATTGCCATATCCGGCATACCTACCAACTGATACCCTACTCCTTTATCTACATTTACTTCAACGGTTATTAATTGAGCATTGACTCCATAGACAGAACTTCCATACGTTTTAATTAGCATAAAAAATAGTTTTATCCGTATAAATATAAAACTATTTTAGTTTATTTTAGATAATGTATGATGATGAATATCTGTTTTATACTTAAAATACTACTTTCATTATTTTTTAATACGTTCAAAGACGATAAAAAAATATGCAGTTATTATTTGGATGCAGCATCGACTAATTGCATATACCAATTTCTAAGATTTTTTTGTTGTTCGGTATCTAATTTTTTCAAGACACTTTTGTAATTTTCATCTATATCATTGGCTTTAAGTTGCAATTCTAAAATTTTACTATCATTACCTGCTTGAGTAGCTTCTGCTATTTGCTCAAAATATAATTTAGTTTCCTGAACAAAGTTGTCCACCTCTTTATTTTCAAATTTCGGTACTTTTTTAATTGGAGATAAACTTATCGTATCTAATGACGTAGGCTGTACCACTAGAGTACTATCCTTTGATTGGTTAGTATTTGGATCCTTCTCTGATTTTTTAGAATTGTTACATGAACTTATGCTTAAAGCAATACCTAAAAAAAATACGATATAAGATATTTTCATTTTCTTATTTTTAAATACTAATCAAAAGTACAATTAAATTATTCATTTTAATAGTGTTTTTAAGTTTCTATTAATAAAGCCTTAAATTATGAATAATAGTATGCTTTTATTTACTAACACAAAACCATATATTTAGCAATAATATCTTACATTTGCACCTGAATTTTAATATCATATATGCAATCAATTAGAAATATAGCAATTATTGCTCATGTCGATCATGGAAAAACAACATTAGTAGATAAAATTATTCAGTCTTGTAATGTTGTTGAAAAAAATGACGGGGATTTGATTCTGGATAATAATGATCTGGAACGTGAACGAGGAATAACCATTTTATCCAAGAATGTATCGGTTAACTATAAAGGTGTCAAAATTAATATCATTGACACTCCCGGACACGCGGATTTTGGTGGAGAGGTTGAACGTGTTCTTAAAATGGCTGACGGTGTATTATTGCTTGTGGATGCGTTTGAGGGACCAATGCCTCAAACTCGCTTTGTTCTTAGTAAAGCAATTGAATTGGGATTAAAGCCCATCGTAGTTATTAATAAAGTTGATAAAGAAAACTGCCAACCGGAACATGTACATGATCAGGTATTTGAATTGATGTTTAATTTAGATGCTACTGAAGAACAATTGGATTTTGAAACGGTATACGGTTCTTCTAAACAAGGTTGGATGTCCGGAGATTATAAACAACCTACTGATAACATTACATATTTATTAGATAAAATTATTGAATTAATACCGGAAGCACCTTATGTAGAAGGAACGCCTCAAATGCAAATTACCTCTCTTGATTTCTCAAGTTTTGTGGGAAAAATTGCCATAGGTCGTGTGTATCGTGGAGATTTAATTTCCGGAAAAGATTATACTCTTTGCCAGGAAGACGGTAAAAATAAAAAAATACGCATAAAAGAATTACAAGTCTTTGAAGGTTTAGGAAGAAAACCTGTTGAATCTGTTAGAAGCGGTGATTTATGTGCTGTAATCGGTATCGATGATTTTGAAATTGGAGATACCATTGCTGACTTGAACGAACCGGAAGCTTTACCTCGTATTGCGGTTGATGAGCCTACGATGAGTATGTTGTTTACTATCAATACTTCACCGTTTTTCGGTAAAGAAGGTAAATACGTTACTTCAAGACACCTTAGAGATCGATTAATGAAGGAAACTGAAATCAACTTAGCCCTTCGAGTGGAAGAAACTGATTCCGAAGATAAGTTCAATGTTTTTGGTAGAGGTATTCTTCACTTATCTGTCCTTATCGAAACTATGAGACGTGAAGGATATGAATTGCAAGTAGGTAGACCAAAGGTAACTATTAAAGAGATTGACGGTGTTAAACATGAGCCCTATGAACATTTAGTAATTGATGTTCCAGATGCTGTATCCGGCAAAGCTATAGAATTGGTTACTCAAAGAAAAGGAGAATTAAAAGTGATGGAACCTAAAGGTGATTTACAACATTTGGAATTTGATATTTCTTCTCGAGGTCTTATTGGATTACGTAACCTTCTTCTAACAGCAACTTCCGGAGAAGCCATTATTAATCATCGTTTTAAAGATTTTGAACCTGTAAAAGACATTATTCCGCAAAGACAAAACGGATCTATGATTTCATCTGAAACGGGACAGGCTTTGGCTTATGCAATCGACCGACTTCAGGATAGAGGTAAATTTTTTGTTGAACCGGGAGATCAAATATATAAAGGTCAAGTAGTCGGAGAACATAGTCGTGATAATGATTTGGAAGTTAATCTTATAAAAGGTAAAAAGTTAACTAACGTGAGAGCTTCCGGATCTGACCAAGCAGCTAAAATTTTCCCTAAAGTTGAATTTTCATTAGAAGAAGCTATGGAATATATTAAAGATGACGAATATCTTGAAATAACTCCTAAGAGCTTACGTATGCGTAAAATTTAGTATACTTTTAAATAGCATTTTATATAAATAAAAATATCCTGAATATTTCAGGATATTTTTATTTTCATCAGATAATTGGATTAATCCAATAATGCATTCATTTTTTCTGCTAGCTTTTCTTTTGGCTGAACCCCTACTACTTTGTCAACAACTTGTCCATTTTTAAAGAATAAAAGCGTAGGAATATTTCTGATTCCATATTCTACTGAAACTTCTTGATTGGCATCAATATCAATTTTAACAACTTTTACTTTTCCTTTAAATTCTTCAGACAATTCATCAACTATAGGTTTTAAACTTCTGCATGGTCCACACCATTCAGCCCAAAAATCAACCAAAACCGGTTCTTTGGAACTTAATACCTCATCTTTGAATGTTTGATCACTAATTTCTAAACTCATATTTGTATTATTTATATCTATATCTTCACTAATTGTTAAAGCAAAATTAATTTAAAAATTTCATTTTGCACTAGTAAAGAAATTGCATTTTTAATGATTTATGTGAATAAAAAATTAATATATATTAATTCTTGAAAATAAAATGAGCGCAAATTATTTTTTTACCTCAAACTTTAGCCTTAACATTATAGTAACAAGTTTAAACGTTTTATTAACAATTTTTACTTAAATCTATTAAATAATTTTGTATTTAAGAAAAATGATGTATATTTGCATCAATAATTAGTTGTTCTTTAATAAAGTTTTTTAGTGTTAATGAACCCTTTCATAGTTTCTATTGAAAGGGTTTTACATATAATAATGTTACATTAATGTTAAAATTTTTTTCCTTATCCCAATCCCCTGCTATATTTTAACAAGTTATTAATCTTAATATTTCATTTATAACATATATAAATATTATCTTTTTTATATTTATACAATTATTTTAGTTTAATGAATAAAATCCAAAATAAAAAAGTAATATATAAAGATTTACTTCATGCTGATTATCTTAAAACTTGGAAGTTGCAAGAAAAATTACTCCAATATATTGTTTCAATCAAATTAAAAAACAAAAAATCAATAACTAACGAAATAAATCTTACTCCCAATTATTTTTTATTTGTTTCTCATCCGCATATATTTACCTTAGGTAAAAATGGTAATTTAGATCATCTTCTTATCAGCAATATCAAACTTCAAGAAATTAATGCTCAGTTCATTAAAACCAATCGAGGCGGAGATATTACGTATCACGGTCCCGGACAAATTGTTGGATATCCTATATTTGATCTCGATAATTTTTTTAATGATATCCATAAATACATGCGCTTGTTGGAAGAAGTAATTATAAAAACCATAAATTTTTATGGAATTAAAGGAGAAAGATCTAACGGGGAAACAGGCGTATGGATTGATGTAAATAAACCTATGGCCAGAAAAATATGTGCTATTGGCGTAAAGGCCTCCCAATGGGTCACTATGCACGGTTTTGCCCTTAATCTATCCCCCAACCTTTCCTATTTTGACTATATCGTTCCTTGCGGCATACAAAACAAATATGTTACTTCTTTAGAAAAAGAATTAGGTATATCCGTAAACCCGGATGAGGTGAAAAAAGTTATTAAAAAATACTTTTCCGAAATATTTGATCTTGAATGGATTTAATATTTATATTCTATAATTTTTAATTATAATTACTATTTCATCTTCCATAAATTAAATTCTTCACCAATTTAATTCTTCATCTTAAAATTCAATATAGTAAAAAAAGATAAAAATTTTTATTATTAATTTTTACATTGTGCTTTATATCTTTAAGAATTTGTTAATATAATTTTTAGATTTTAAATATTTAAAAACTAAAAAAATTTAATTTCTACTTTATTTAACACTTTTTGTGATTTATTTAACTCTAATATTTTTTTTTGATTTATTTATTTAACAACATAAAAATCATGTTTTTTTGAATATTTAATCCATTTACATTTTATTATCACTTATATAGCACATTTGCAATATTTTTTATATTTTTGTTTGGAAAAATATCAAAAATATGGGTACTGAATCGGATAACCTGCATAATGCAGAAGGAAATGAAAAAAAGGTTGAATCAACTCAAAATTTAGAATCAACATATAATAAAAATTCTTCTAAGGAAGATTCTATTGATGAGCTAAATTCTGAAAACAACAAGGAGGATCAATCCGTTGAAGAAACAACCATTCCTGAAAAAGATTATGAATCTTTTTCATTAGAAAAACTCATTGATGAGCTTAAATATCTTCACAATCATTATCCAGTTCAATTAATTGGAGAAAATATTAATTCCATAAGGGATATATTTTTAAAAAAATTTGATGAACATGAAACGGAACGAAAACAAAAGTTCCTTAATGAAGGTGGAGACGAGCTAAGTTATCAACCCGATCAATTCTTAAAAAACAAATTCAATTCAGCCTACCACGACTATAAAACAAAACTAAACTCATATTATAAAGAACAAGAACAAAACGAGCAAAATAATCTCAATAAAAGACTTCAGATAATTGAAGAATTAAAAGAGCTGTATACAACCCCTATGGAATCGATCAGTTCTTTTTTTAAAAAATTCAGAGATATAAAAGAAAGATGGCATAATGCAGGTAAGATTCCTAAATCAAGAGCCGGTGATGTTTTCAGAACCTATTTTCATCATTTAGATAATACACATGAATTCATCAAATTAAATAAGGAACTTGAAGAATTGGACTATGCTCATAATTTGGAACAAAGAAGGGCTATTATTAGCAGAGCCGAAGAATTGACAACTGAGCCTAGTGTGCAAAAAGCATTAAATGAACTGCAATATTTGCACAAGCTATGGAAAGAACAAGCAGAACCTGTGGCGGAAGAGTTTAGAGAAAGTACGTGGCAAGAATTTAAAGCAATAACCCAAAAAATTCACGAACGCAAATCTGAATTATTTGAAAAAATTAAAGAAGAACAACAAGCGAATTTGGAGAAAAAACAAGCCATTATTTCTCAACTTGAAACTATAGCATCCGCTGAAAATCCCGATCATTCCTTCTGGCAAAATAATGTTAAGAAAATAGAAAATTTAAGAGAAGCTTTCTTTACTACAGGAAGAATTCCTAAAGAAACCAGTAGTGACACTTGGAGTAAATTTAAAAGTTTGCTTCATGAAATCAACAATAAGAAAAATACATTTTATAAAGATTTAAAAAAGATCCAACAAGAAAATCTTAAAAAGAAAAACGACTTATTGGAAATCGCTAAAGCAAATAAAGACAGCGAAGATTGGGAAGTTGCTTTAAATCTTTATAAAAAGATTCAGAATGAATGGAAAAATATTGGTCATGTTCCAAGAAAATATTCTGATAAACTTTGGGATGAATTCAGAGAAAATTGCAATTATTTCTTTAACCGATATAAATTAAGAAATAATAAAGTTAATGAAGAATGGATCGAAAATTTAAAAAGAAAGCAAAGTCTTTTGGACGAAATATCCTCCATTTCTGCTACTGATAAAGAAGATGCCCTTGCTAAAATCAATGATTACAGCATTCAATGGAATTCTATTGGAAAAGTTCCCAGAGAGAATATGAACATCAATAAAGAATTTAATTCAGCTATTAAAAATCTTATTAAAAAATTCGATATTGATAAAAACATCATTGATGAAATTCAGTTAAATATTAAAGTAGAAAATTATAAGCAATCTAAGGATGATAAAAAGCTGGATGAAGATCTACGAAAAATGAGAAAGCAAATTCAAGATTTGGGACATGAAATTGTTCAATTGGAGAATAATTTATCATACTTTTCAAATGCCAATCAAGACAATCCGCTTTTACAGAATACATTAAACAATATTGAATCCAAAAAAACTAAATTGGATGAATTAAAACAGACTTATTCAAAACTGGTTAATTTAAATTTGTCTGAAAGCGATTCAAATTATGAAGATGGTGAAGGTATTTCTGAAGAAACTGAGGAAGAATAATCTATTTCACCGCTTATAAAAAGAATTTATGGGTAATACTGTCGATGAAGTCTACATGCGGCGTTGTATAGATCTTGCTCAAAATGGTTTGGGAACCACTTATCCTAATCCTTTAGTAGGTTCTGTTATAGTTTACAACAATACAATAATTGGAGAAGGCTGGCATAGAAAATCAGGTGAAGCTCATGCTGAAATTAATGCCATTTCCTCGGTTAAAGATCAAAGTTTACTTAAAAAAAGTACCATTTATGTTTCCTTAGAGCCTTGCGCTCATTACGGAAAAACTCCTCCTTGCGCTTTAAAAATTAAGGATTTAAAGTTTAAAAAAGTGGTGATCGGTACTCAGGATCCAACGAGTAAAGTTAACGGTAAAGGAATTGAAATAATTCGCAATTCAGGTATAGAAGTAGTTACCGGTGTTATGGAAAAAGAATGTAAAAGATTAAATAAAAGATTTTTTACTTATCATTTGAAAAAACGACCGTATATTATTTTAAAATGGGCAGAAACTTTAAATAAGAAAATAGATAACGGCAGAGATAGAAACCATCCGTTCTGGATCAGCAATCCGTTTTCAATACAAAAAACACATGTGTTAAGAAATGAAGAACAATCTATATTAGTCGGAAAAAATACTGCTTTAATAGACAATCCTAGTTTAACTACCCGATCTGTTTATGGTAATAACCCAATAAGATTACTCATCGATAAAAATTTAGAAATTCCCCTCAGTTATTCTATTTTCGATGACCAAGCTGAGACTTTTATCTTTACGGAAAAAAAATCTCAATCAACTACCCATTTAAACTATTTTCAATTAGATTTTGACAAGGATTTAGTTCCCCAAATTATAAATGTTTTATACGACAAAAATATTCAATCGGTAATCATCGAAGGCGGTAAACAAACCTTACAACATTTTATTGATAAAGGAATGTGGGACGAAGCAATGATCATCACGTCTCCAAATATATTAAAAAATGGCACTAGTGCTCCTATTCTTTTCGGAGATATTAGTTATCAAGAATTAGTGGGAGACAATCTTATTTCATATCTTAAAAATCCATCAACGTTATTTTAATCAATTATCTACAAATCAATATCTTAAATTTACATGGATGATAAATTTATTTATAAAACTGTTGATACTGAAATAACGGATGCTCTTTTAAAAATTAAAGGAAGTAAATTTTACGGGCTAATATTTAATGTCAATAATGAACAAGAAGTAAAGGATTATCTAAAATTTAGTGAAACACTATATCCCAATGCAACGCATTATTGTTATGCTTTTCGAATGGGCATTTCGGGAGAGCTATACAGAGCCAATGATGATGGAGAACCTTCGGGTACAGCCGGATTACCAATCTATAATCAATTGCTTTCTTCAGGACTAACCAATGTACTTTTAATTGTAGTACGATATTTTGGAGGAACTAAACTTGGGGTTGGGGGATTGATAAAAGCTTATAAAGAAAGTGCTCAATATACTATTGAATGCGCAAAAATCATTTTTAAGGAATTAAGTGAGAACTATGAGCTCTTATTTGATTATGCGTTTCAATCTTCTGTTATGACTCTTTTAAAAAAATTATCGATTGAAATAGTATCAAGCACTTTTTCCGATAAATGTTATCTTGTAGTTGAAGTTCCCATGAAAAATAAAGAATTATTTTTTGAAAAATTCGATTCTTATTTGGCTCAAAATTTTATTGTCATAAAAAAAATTTTATAGCTCACTTATCGTACTGAGCAACAAATTTTCTACCGATTTATTAATCCAAAATAACACTAATTTTCCTTCTTTAAAAGCCATAAAAAATCATCTTGTTTTTTTGATTTCACAGACCAAAAATATACCTATTTCTTTAGAAAAATGATGGATATTAAAATAAATAATTTGTTCAACAACATTTCAATTCTATTTTTGCCTATTTGATGAATAAATTGTTTTTCACAACTATTGGCTCATATTCTGCAATCCCTTTATTGGCCCTATATAGATCGATTTTATACAATCCAAATTATTATTAATAATTAATATTTTTAAACAATTGTTTTTTATCCAATTTATCCTATCTTATTCTTATTTTTACGCTTTATTTCATCCAAGATAGAATATATATTTACTTACTAATAAATTTCTAAAAATACAACAGGTAATCCTCTTTTTTTTTCTAAAATAAATTAACAATTTTGTGATCTAAAAGGTGGGTAAAATTTTATCCTTTATTTTTTATACAAATTTAAAAAAATGTTAAATTCTGCGATTTCAATATGGGAAGCCTGTCTACAATATATCAAAGATAATATCTCTGAGAAATCCTATTTTACATGGTTCCAACCTATCAAGGCCGTAAAGCTTCAAGATAAAATATTAACCATACAGGTACCCAGTAAGTTTTACTATGAATATCTTGAAGAAAATTACATAAAGATAATAAAAAGTGCCTTAACCAAAAATTTGGGAAAAGATGCCAAATTGGTTTATTCCATTATGATGGAAAAAAACCAACAATCTGAAAATTCCTATACTGTTAACATTCCAAGTTCCCAAAAAGCACAAATAAAGGTTCAGGAAGTAGAAGCTCCCCTATTTATTGAAAGAGGAGTTAAAAATCCATTTATTATTCCCGGATTACAAAAATTAAAGATTGATAGTCAACTCAACACAAATTATACATTTGATAATTTTATTGAAGGAGATTCTAATCGTCTTGCCCGTTCTGCGGGAAAACAAATTGCTAAAAGACCCGGCGGTACTTCTTTTAATCCTTTATTTATTTATAGTAGTGTAGGTTTAGGAAAAACCCATTTGGCTCATGCTATCGGCTTAGAAGTTAAAAGAATTCAATCTGAAAAAACTGTCTTGTATGTTTCCATGGAAAAATTTTGTCAACAATTCCAGGAAGCTACAAAATCAAACAATAGAAATGATTTTATTCATTTTTATCAAATGATTGATGTGTTGATAGTAGATGATATTCATTTCATATCGGGTAAAAAAGGTACACAAGAAGTATTTTTCCATATTTTTAATCATTTACATCAAAACGGAAAACAGATTATATTAACCTCGGATAAATCGCCGGTAGACATTCAAGATGTTGAGCAACGATTAATCTCTCGATTCAAATGGGGGCTTTCAACTGAAATACAATCCCCTGATTATACTACGAGGTTAGCAATTCTCCAACAAAAAATGGAATTTGATGGTATTGCGCTTTCTGATGAAGTTTTAGGATATATTGCTAAAAATATTAAAACCAATATTAGAGAACTGGAAGGATCTCTAAATTCCATAATTGCTCAGGCAACTTTCAATAAAAAGGAAATAACCTTAGATCTTGTTGAAAAAACACTATCTAATCTTATTACTAATTCCAAAAAAGATATTACCATAGATTATATTCAAAACTTGGTTTGCGATTATTTTAAAGTATCAATTGATGCTTTACAATCAAAAACCAGAAAAAGAGATATTGTTCAGGCGAGACAATTAGCTATGTATTTCGCTAAAAAATATACCAATGCCTCTCTTTCTTCTATTGGTATTCAAATTGGTAAAAGAGATCACGCAACTGTATTACATGCTTGTAAAACGGTTGACAACTTATTTGAAACAGATAAGTTATTCAAATCTTATGTTGACGATTTAAATAAAAAATTGACTTCTGATATATGAAAATATTAATGGTTTGTTTAGGTAATGTTTGTCGTTCCCCTATGGCAGAAGGAATTTTACGTTCAAAACTTCCTGATAGTTTTACTGTAGATAGTGCCGGGATAACCGATTATCACGTAAATGAAAAACCTGATAAACGTGCGATTCAGGTTTGTAAAAAAAACAATATTGATATTTCTCAGCTAAGAGGCAGAAAATTTATTACTTCTGATTTCGACGAGTTTGATGCTATATATGTTATGGATCATGCCAACTACAGCGATATAATCTTCAAAGCAAAAAAAGAAGCAGATAAGAAAAAGGTTAAACTAATTATGTCTGAATCTCCTACTGCTGTTAAACAAAGTGTTCCGGACCCTTATTACGGTGATATAGAAGATTTTGAAAATGTTTTCAACCTATTGAATGAAGCTTGTACTTGTATTGCTGAAAAACTTTCAAAGGATTAATGGATAAGTTATTTACCCATTAATCGCTTCTACTGCTTCAATTTCATTAGGTAACATTTGTTTTAAAAGTTCCTCAATTCCATTTTTTAAAGTAAATGTTGAGGATGGACAACCATTGCATGCGCCTTGTAAAAGCATTTTAGCTACCTTCGTTTCTTCATCGAAAGAAATAAGTTCTATATTACCTCCGTCTCCGGCAATTGCAGGTAACACATATTCATCCAAAATATTTTTAATTTTAATTTCAATTTCTGAAAATTCTCTTCCCGTATGATCTGTAGTTTTATAGGTGGAAAAATTTTTTATGTTGCTGATCTCTTTTTCTTCTCTTAAATATTCAGAAATAGTATACCTTAGTTCCATAGAGATA
The DNA here is from genome assembly GCF_019469225.1 of Apibacter sp. ESL0432. Lineage (NCBI taxonomy): Bacteria > Pseudomonadati > Bacteroidota > Flavobacteriia > Flavobacteriales > Weeksellaceae > Apibacter > Apibacter sp. ESL0432. The sequence continues at coordinate 1,636,520 of NZ_CP048266.1, forward strand.
TCTTCCCATTGATAATCATCGGCTTTAGTTATGGAAACGAAATTATCCGATATAAACACTTCTTTTACATAAGGAAAACTAAATAAATATTGTGCTAAAGGGACTTCTTTAGCTTCGCTCTCATTTTTTAATTCAATTATTCCTTCAACTAAAATTTTGTTGGTAACAAATTTCATCACAGAGGCATTAGGCGTCATTTCTACATACACAGATATGGGAGTATTACGTGGCTGTAAAACAACTGAAGGATTCGCCAGTAATTCGTCTTCAATTAGTTCTTTTACTTCATCTAAGACCATATCCCATTCTACCATATCATTTTTTTGAACAGCAATAAAATTTGCTGTAATAAAAATATGAGTAACAAATGGCAATTGAAGTAATTCTTGTGCTATAGGAATATCACCCGCTTTTTTTATATCCGATATTTCATAACTGCCTTCTACTAATGTTGAGGGGGCAACGAATTTAACTATATTTTTATTGGGAGTTTTTTCAATTTTTAATTTCATGTCATTTAGTTTAATTCTTCAAAATTACATAACTTGCTAGTATCTATAAACAGATTCTTATAATATTATTTAAAAATATGGCGCTACTTAAAAAAGTATTAGATAAATTTCCCTCAATTGAAAATGATTGTTATTTATCAGAAACATGCGTAATCATCGGAGATGTGACTATAGGAAGCCAAAGTTCTGTTTGGTTTAATGCTGTAATCCGTGGTGATGTTAATTTTATAAAAATTGGCAGCAGAGTTAATATTCAAGACAATGCAGTCATTCATTGTACCTATATGAAACATCCTACCCTTATTGGAAATAACGTATCTATAGGTCATAATGCAATTGTCCATGGATGTTCCATTCACGATGATGTTCTGGTTGGTATGGGAGCTATAGTCATGGATGAGGTAACCGTAGAAAGTAATGCAATTATTGCTGCCGGAGCTGTAGTCACTCAAGGTACGTTTATATCACGTGGTGAAATTTGGGCAGGAATTCCGGCAAAAAAAATAGGTATGGTTTCAGAAGATTTAATGAAAAATAAAATACACCAGACGGCTTCCAATTATATTAAATACAGCAAATGGTATAGTAATGAAGAAGATGATGATGACAACGGCATTTAAGGATTCGATGCAAGAAATTTATTAACTTGATTACACTTTTTGTCAATAGTAAAGATTTAGATAAAGATAATTTTATTTTATGATTTATAATATTTTTTTAGTAGGATTAGGTGGATCTATAGGTTCAATCATTCGTTATCTATTATCTCTTTATATCCAAAAATATTATGGAGGAATATTTCCTTTAGCTACTTTTCTTATAAATTGTAGCGGATGTATTGTCATCGGATTATTTTTGGGATTATCAGAACGATTTAATTTTATAAACAATGAAATAAAATTACTATTAATAACCGGTTTTTGTGGTGGATATACTACTTTTTCAACTTTTTCAGCTGAAAATTTGCAATTATATCAAAATCATCAATTCTTCACTTTAGCTTTATATATAGGTATCAGCATCTTGATAGGAATTTTGGGTGTTTGGATAGGAAATTTTATTTCTAAAATCTGATATACCAATAAATTTTAGAGTAAAAGTCGAACTATGATTATTGTTTCTAAAAATGTTAAGAAACCGGATCTTTAAGCTCATATCTACTATTCAATTAAATTCCTCTCCTCAAAATGAAGGATAGATAGAGCTTGTAAGGGATGAAAAATAAGTATAGAGTTTAATTTGAAAATTTATAAATGACTTCCTTCTCTTCGTTTTGTATTTGAAATTCAAGATATTTAAAGCTGTCTCTAGGAATTACCCTAATCCATCGTTTGTAATTTAGAAACCATTCATTACGTATGCTTTTAATACCTTTAGTTAAATATGCCGCAACAAATGGATGTGTATGCAAATACAATTTGCCTTTATTTGAAACTATGGCATTTAAGATTTGTTGTTGAATTTTATCTACTAATACAATAGGAGATTCTACTTTTCCATTAATATTAGGATTTTCCTCTGTTGTATTCAACTGTTTTTGAGGACGTACTCTTTGTCTGGTGATTTGAACTATTCCAAATTTACTTGGAGGTAAGATTTTATGTTTTGCTTTATCATCTTTCATTACCTTTTTTAGATACTCATAAAGATCTTTTTTGTGCTGAGATGAAGTAAGATCAATAAAATCTATAACGATGATCCCTCCGATATCCCGTAAACGCAATTGACGAGCAATTTCTGCTGCAGCTAATTTGTTGATATGTAAGGCTGCATCTTCTTGGGATTTTTGATTGGCTGTAACGTTCCCTGAATTAACATCTATAACATGCATGGCTTCAGTATGTTCAATTATCAAATACGCGCCTTTCGATTGATAAATATTAACATGCTTACCAAACAATTGTTTTATTTGCTTATCTATATTGTAATATTCAAAGATGGGAATATGGGAATCGTAATATTTAACTAACTTAGATTTTTCGGGAGCAATAATATTAAGGTATTCTTTCATCTCTCCGGCCAATTCCTCATTATCACAAACGATACTAACAAAATCTTCATTTAAATTATCCCTAAGAATTGATGAAGCTTTATCTAATTCTCCCAAAATTTTGGCAGGTGCTTTGCTTTTTTTTATATTACGAAAGCACACATTGTTCCATTTATTTAAAAGATTAGTTAATTCCGATTGTAATTCTTGAGCGGATTTACCTTCTGCTACCGTTCTAATAATAAGTCCGAAACCATTAGGGCGTATTTGTTCTCCGATTTGTTTCAACCTGTCTTTTTCTTCAGCAGTAGATACATTTCTTGAAACTGATGTCTTGGATGCAAAAGGAATCAATACAAGATACCTTCCGGCTAAAGAAATTTCGGAAGATAATCGAGGACCTTTGGTTGAAATAGGCTCTTTGGTAATTTGTACGAGTATATCCTGATTAGGAGTTAGAACATCTTGTATAACTCCATCCTTGTTTATATCTTCTTCAAAAGGGAACGAAGTTAATTTGGGTGAATTTATTTTACCGGAAGATACTCCTTTACAGTATTTTAATGAAGATTTAATTTGTGGACCTAAATCAAGATAATGTAAAAAAGCATCTTTTTCGTATCCGATGTTTACGAAACAAGCATTAAGACTTGGGGCAAGTTTTTTTACTTTGCCCATAATAATATCTCCAACCGTAAAATTATTTCCTATTTCTTCTTCATGAAGTTCTTGAATCCTTCCTCCTTCTAATATTATAATTCTAACCTTTGAATGTTCGTATGATACTATTAATTCTTTACTCATCTTTTACATTAATTATCCACCCTTATACACATTCATTTTTGAACAAAAACATTCTTTACCTATTGTTTTTGAGTTTAAACTTTGGTAAAGAATGTACAAATATCTTAAGTAAAAAAACCTTAGTTTTATGTTAGAAGAAAATTATTTATTTTTCTTTTTATGACGGTTTAATCTTCTTCTTTTTTTACGTTTATGGGTCGCTACCTTATGACGTTTTCTTTTTTTTCCGCTTGGCATAGTGTTCTTTTATTTATTAATTATTACTAATTTTTGACTTTAACATTTGTTTTTACGTCTTCAACAAAAGACTTAGCTGGTTTAAAAGCAGGTACATTGTGAGCCGGAATCTTAATAGTTGTATTTTTAGAAATGTTTCTTCCTGTTTTAGCTGCTCTTTTTTTAATTAAAAAAGTTCCAAAACCTCTTAAATAAACATTATCACCCTTAGCCATAGCAGTTTTAATCTCATCCATAAAAACTTCCACGACTTTTTGAGTTTCAACTTTTTCAAGACCCAGTTTACTTGAAATCGAATTTACGATATCTGCTTTTGTCATACTTTTAATATTATATTATTATACTTCTAATTAAATTTTGAGTTTGCAAATATAATATTATTTTTGGAAAGTAAAACTTATAAACATTTAAAAGTGTGAATTTTATTAGTCTTTTACAGAAATGGTATAAAATTAATAAACGCTTACTGCCATGGAGGGAAACTCTTTCTCCTTATAACATTTGGATTTCGGAAATTATTTTTCAGCAAACTCGTATTAATCAAGGATATGAATATTATTTAAATTTTATTCAACGGTTTCCTAATGTTGAAGTTCTGGCAAATGCCTCCCAAGATGAAGTATTAAATTCCTGGCAGGGATTGGGATATTATTCTAGAGCGCACAATTTACACTTTACCGCAAAATACATTGTAAATGAATTATATGGTATTTTCCCTAATTCTTATCATGAAATAATTAAACTTAAAGGAATTGGAAAATATACTGCCGCTGCCATAGCTTCAATATCTTTTAATGAAAAAGTGCCCGCTCTGGACGGTAATGCATTTCGAGTATATTCCAGAGTTTTTGGCTCAGAAAAGGATATAAGTAAAAGTAGCACTTTTACCTACTTTTTTGATTTAATTAAACCTTTAATGCCGGAAAATCCAGGTGATTTCAATCAAGCGATCATGGATTTCGGTTCGATGGTCTGCACACCGTTACATCCAAAATGTGATCAATGTATTATTCAGGAGGAATGTTTGGCCTATACTAATAATTTACAAAACGTTCTTCCTATTAAATCTTCCTCGGTTAAAATTAAAGAAGAAAGTATACATTATGCCTATCTTTTTTGTAAAGACTTAACATTAATAAAAAAAAGAAATAACAATTCGATTTGGAAAGGGTTATATGAATTCCCCTTATTTGACCAAAATTTCAAGAATTACCAAATTATCCATAACCATCAGATTAAACATAAGCTTAGTCATAGATTGTTAACTATTACCATTTCAGAAATTGAAATTGATGAAAATGATTTTTATCAAGTCGCCCATAAAATAAATGCTATAATTTTGAATAAAAACAACTTAAAAAGCTACGCTTTTCCAAAACCCATGGAAAATTTTTTATTTTATAATTAAATTTTTTATTATTTTTGCTCATCAATGCGATCAATTTATATATAAAAATGAGTACATCTATTAATAAAGTAATTTTAGTTGGGAATTTAGGTACTGACGTAAAATCTTATAGGTTTAGTGATGGAAATATTGTTGTTAACTTTCCGGTTGCCACATCTGAAAGTTATATGAATAAAGAAACCGGAGAAAAAGTAGATGTAACTGATTGGCATAATATAACTGCAAGAAATAAACTGGCAGAACTTTGTGAAAAATTTTTGAAAAAAGGAAGTAAAGTTTACATTGAAGGAAAACTTAAAACTCGTAAATTTGATGATAACGGTATTACTAAACATATTACCGAAGTTATTGCAGATAATATTTTATTTTTATCCAACTTATTGGGTAAACAACCTGAAAATGAAGACATAATTCAGCATGATTTTTAAACTTCAAAAATACTTATAATAAAATTTCAATTTATATGGACGAGCCCGGGCCCACGAGTATTTCATTAATTTATATCCTCTTATTTTATAATTTTCTCTTCTCCTATAGTTTTAAGAGAAAAACTTTCTTTAAGTTATTTAGTAAAATTCTACAAGTATGTGCATTGACTGCTTTTGCATATACTTTATCCCCTCAAAAATATTTTTATTACAAGATAAAATATTTATATAAAAAGTTTCTATTTATAGGTAATAGATGGGATAATATACATATTGTATCTAAAAATTCGTTATATATATTATTTAATTAAATACTAAATTTATTTATTTAGATGAATAAATCATTAAAAAAATTATATATTTTATATTTTATTATTCTATTTTCTTTTTTATTACTTAGTTGTAAGAAAGAGGAATATTTACCTAAGCCAATCGGCCAGGTAAGATTAGAATACCCTGCACCCAATTACATACTTTTTAAAAAAGAAAAATGTCCTTTTGAATTTCAGTATTCAGACCTCACTAAAGTAGAGGATAAACACAAAAATTGTTGGTACAATTTTAGTTATCCATTCATGAAAGCAACTCTATATTTAACTTATTCTGAGGTAAACGGAAATTTAAATTCGCTATTAAAAGAAGCTCAGAGACTTGTATATGAACATACCATAAAAGCCAATTCTATAAAAACCAAATCATTTTCTTATCCGGAAAAAAAGGTATTTGGGAATCTTTATCGATTGGGAGGCGAATCTGCTTCAAATATTCAATTTTATGTAACAGACAGTATTAAACATTTCCTTTCAGGAAATTTATATTTTAAAGTTCAGCCTCGGCCTGATTCTTTACAACCTGCTGTTGAATATATTGAAAAAGATATTATTAAAATGATTGAAACAACTACCTGGGAATAAACTTAATTTTTTTATATTAAAATGTTAGAAATAGGAATTCTTTTATTATTGACTCTTTTAAATGCCTTTTTCGCTATATCTGAGATTGCCTTAGTATCGGTTAAAAGGCAAAAAATTGAAAACAAAGTTAAAAAAGGAAATAAAAAGGCTCAAATAGTACTCAATCTTTTAGAAAAACCGGAAGATTTTTTATCTTCTATTCAAGTGGGTATAACTTTGATCGGTATTGTATCGGGTGCTTATGGAGGCGCTACCTTAGTAAAATACGTTACTCCATTTTTTGAGCATTTCTCATTGACAGCAACCCATGCTAATGAACTGTCTTATATGGTCATTATAGCATTGATTACTTATGTATCCATAGTTTTGGGAGAGTTAATCCCTAAGACTTTCGGCATGAGAAATCCTGAAAAAATAGCTTTGACTGTTGCTCCAATTATCAAAGTTTTTTCAATGGCTTTGTATCCGTTTGTTAAAATCCTTTCATTTTCAACCCATATATTTAACAAGATATTTAAAATTTCAAATGTGGAAGGTGAAAAAATTTCTGAGGACGAACTAATTTATATGCTTAAGACAGCAAGTTTACAAGGGGTTTTAGAAAAAGAGGAAAGTGAATTGCATCAGAATGTTTTTGCTTTTTCAGAACAAAAAGCTAAAAGTTTAATGACATACCGCAAAAGAGTTGAATGGATTAATTTAAAAGATAGTTTCGAAGAAATTGAAAAGCAAATTAAAGACAGCAATTTTACCAAATTTCCCGTGTGTAACGGTAATTTAGATGAAGCTAATGCCTATTTGGCTATAAAAGAATTTTATGAAAATATAAACACGCCAAATTTTGATATAAAATCCATTATAAAAACTCCGATCTTCATTCATGAAAATATGCATTCTGTTGATATTTTACAGGAATTCCGTAAAAATAAACAACATATGGGTTTTGTTGTTGATGAATATGGTACATTTCAAGGTATTATTACTTTGCAAGACCTTATTGAAGGTATTGTGGGTGACATGCCTGAGAGCGATGAAGAGGAGACAGAAATTGTGCAACGTGAAGATGGTTCATATTTAGTTAACGGTAATATAGGAATTAGAGATTTAAATTCTTTTTTTGATGATACCATTATTGAATTAGACGATGATGAATATGTTACGTTAGCCGGATTTATTATTTATCATATGGAGTATATTCCTGAAGTTGCCGAAAAATTCAATTATAACGGATTTTCATTTGAAATTGTAGATAAAGATGCAAATAGAATAGATAAAGTATTAATGGAAAAACTTAATTCTACGGAAGAAAACGAGGAGAGTTCCGCTGAAGATGAAATTACTGATTAATACTATTTTTTATGATTTACTTTATTTATAGTTTGCTCTTTATTGGATTTATTATTATTTCATTTATGCTTTATCGGTTTTTACTAAAAACTACCGATATAATGAAGTATATGTTTTTCATTATTTTATACATAGTCGGTATATTACTATTTTTTCAGGCAGCAGAAATGATTATTATCTATTGGTATGATCCCATACCTGCTAAGTATTTAAATTTTATGTTCTTAACCTATCTTTTTGCTACAATGATTGGATTTATAAGTATTTCAATTATTACCATTAAAAAGTTGAAAAAGAAATGAGTTATTCATTTGATTTATAGACTTTAACATAAAAATTTTCATCAACATAAAATTTATTGATTAAATTCTTAGATTTGAAGGATTTCCAATTTTCTGTAGGTTTAATTTTACCTATAGACGTGTTTATTTCCATTGAAAAGCCATTAACAACGTTTGACCATTTATAAAATAAGGTATTATCTTTTATATAATAATTTAATACGGGTATATCTACAGTTCTTAAATATTGGTCAAAAATTTTAGAAAAATTAATTCCTGATTTTTCTGATATATAATTTTCTATTTGACTCGAAGTAACAGTTTGATGATAAAAATCTTGGTTTAAACCTCTGAGTATATTTCTGAATAGTTCATCATTTCCGATAATTTGTCTTATGGTATGTATCATATTGGCTCCTTTATCATACATATCTGTACTTCCTTTTTTATTTTTAGAATACGTTCCTATAATGGGAATATCATTTTTAATATTCTTTCTTTGTCCTATTATATACCTATTTGCTTTTTCCTTTCCATAAAAATATTCAACAAATAACGTTTCCGAATAGGTAGTGAATGCTTCATGTATCCACATGTCCGCAATATCCGCATTAGAAATATTGTTGCCAAACCATTCGTGTCCAGATTCGTGAACTATAATAAAATCCCAATCCAACCCTATACCCGTGTCACTTCTGTCTTGACCTAAATAGCCATTTTTATAATTATTGCCATAAGCAATTGCACTTTGATGTTCCATGCCTAAATAAGGCGCTTCAACGATCTTATAACCATCCTCATAAAAAGGATACGGGCCGAACCAATATTCAAACGCTTCAAGCATCTTTTTTACTTGTGAAAATTGAAATTTAGCTTTATTTAAATTTTCAGGCATAACCCAATAACTTAATTCTAAATTTCCTTTTTCTCCCTTATATTCATCTTTAAAATTTACATAATCTCCTATATAGGGAATTATATTGTATGAATTTATGGGATTAATCACCTGCCATTTAAAATAATTTTTTTGTGATTCATTCCAGTTATCTTTAAGTTTCCCATTGCCTATACCTTTTAAATGGTTATTGGTAACAATAGTTAAGGTCATTCCTTCATCCGGCTCATCTCCCAAATAGCCCTTGCATGGAAACCACACACTAGCTCCAATGCCTTCACAAGCAACGGTCATCCAATCTTTACCATTTCTATCTTTAGAAAATATCCAACCTCCATCCCAGGGAGCATTTTCTGCAATTTTGGGTTTTCCGCTAAAATAAATAATGAGTTCCTGATCAACATTTTCTTTTTCTGCATTGCGACTTATGTCTAAATAATAAAAATTTCCTTTTTTTACATATGGTATACGGTTATTTTTTACAGTCAAAATACTATCAATATTCATTGGATTTTGAAGGTCTATTTGAATTATTTCAGATCCTTTATTTTGGAATTTAATTTTGTTTGAACCTTTTAGAAATTTTGCTTTAAAGTCCGGTTCAATGATTAGGTCATAATGTTTTACATCCCAATGTTCTATATACTTATTTTTATTACTCTCTATCGAATCTTTAAATATAAATAAAGCTCTTTCTTGAGCAACAAAAATTAGTGGGAAGAATAAAAATATAACGTGTTGAAATTTAAAAGATTTCATAAAGAATACTTTAACGATGGAATTATTTGCTAAAATTAATTATATAAAAGAACGTATAGGATATAAGTATCTTGTACTTTATTTTAATTATTGTAAAAATAGTTTTATAACAATGAAAGGTTTATTATACGTATTGGTAAAAAAATTTTAGTCACTAATGAACTTCACTCTAATTTAATCGTATTTCACATTTGAGGTCAAATTACTTACTATGTAGTTAATTTCTTTTAGTAAATCCCTATTTACTATTTTGATGAAATTTGATTAAGCTTTATACATTAAATAACACTGTTAAATTCTAATTTCAATAAAAAAAGTCATTAAAAACAAGCAATTTAACTCGTTTAAAATGACTTACTTTAGTGACCGCGGAAGGAGTCGAACCCTCAACCTTCAGAGCCGTAATCTGACGCTCTATCCAATTGAGCTACGCGGCCATTTATTTTGCGTGCAAAGCTAATAAAATTTTTTTTTCTATTAAAATCTTTTTGAATTTTTCAATGAATTTTTATTATTCTTTCAATTCTTTTTATTTAATAATACTTTTTTTAAAACTCTAGTTATAGGGGTTTCTAAATATTTATAGCTTAGTAATGAAAAAATGCAAGCTAATGAAGCAATAAGTAAAGGTATGAGAAGTATTTCCTTTCCTAAAAAATTATAGATACTATTTATAGCAGCCACTCCAATATGATAGTGAATTAAATATAAAGAATATGAGGCAACGCCCAATCTACAAACCCATTTATTATTTAAAAAAGAAAGATATTTTGGAAAATAAACGAAAATTAAAAACAATAACAAAATGGAAAGGTAAATAAACAATAGCTTTATATCTTTCCCCCAAATTGTTAAAATAACTATCAATATAATCATTATGCTTAAGTTCTTATATTCTTTTTTATTGTTGTATAATTTATATAAAAAAAGCCCCACAAGAAACCATAAACATTCATGAAAAAAAATAAATCCTCTACTGACAAATTTATAGTATTTAATTTTTTCCGGGGATATAAAATTTTTCAAAATTTCATGTCCTATTTCACTTGAAAATAAAAGAAAAATCGGGATACCTATTATACAAGTCAATATATAATTTCTTATCATTTTTTTAGGCGATAGAAAATATAAAAATCCTATTAAAAAATAAAAATTCACCTCAACCCATAAGCTCCAATACGCATTATCTATATAGTAATATTTGGTATAACCGACGAATATATCTACGAAGTTTGGATCTATAAATGTATTAGCTATGTAATAATTAATTATATTTTTAGAACTGTAATATCCTTCGCCTTTGTATATATAACTAAAAAATAAGAAAGTACATGTTGAACAAATAAACATCCCCGGAGCTAGCCGAATATATCTTTTTTTTAAGAATTGTAGATAATTTTTAGAATTTTCCAATGAGATAGAAATAACAAAACCGGATATAATGAAAAAGATTTGAACCCCTAAATATCCTTGATAAGCTAAAAATTTAACTATTTCATTTTTTGAAAAATTATAATAATGTCCTAAAACAACCATTCCTATAGCTAACACTCTAAGTCCATCTAATATAGGCACTCTTGAATTTTTCATAATTTAATTTACTTATGGCAGTTAGATTTTAATTATTTTTTACCAACCTTAAAATTTCTTCAGGTCTTTTTACTATGTATTCGGCTCCATATTTTTTAAGTTCTTCTTCATATCTAAATCCCCATAGAACCCCTATACTTGTTATGCCTGCATTTACAGCTGTTTGCATATCTGTTCCGGTATCTCCAACATAAATTATTTCTTCTTTATTTGTTATACCTAATTCATTCATAATATCGTAAACAATCTGTGGATTCGGCTTCATGGGAACGTTAGTTCTTTGTCCAAAAACAGATGAAAATTTTATTTCACTAAAATATTTTTTTACTAATTCTTGAGCACCTACCATAAATTTATTGGATGCTACTGCCATTTTTATATTCATGGAACTCAGTGATTTTAACATTTCAATTACTCCGTCATAGGGTGCTGTCTTTATAGCTGAATGCTTAGTATAGTATTCAATGAATTCATCTTTAATTTTTTCAATTACCTCAAGATCACTTTTTAATTCGGATGGCAAAGCTCTTTCAATCAATTGAGTCATTCCATTACCAACAAAATTTTTGTATGAATCTAAAGCATGTACCGGTAAATGATTTTTTTCTAAAATATAATTACATGAATCAGCTAAATCATTTAGCGTGTTAAGTAAAGTTCCGTCTAAATCAAAAATAGCCAACTTAATCATAATTTTAATTTTTTATTTTACAAATATAGTTTTAAACAGATAGTTAAAGTCTCCTGTTAATGACCAATTTTTTACATAATCTTTATTTATATTAATTTTATCCTTCCAAATGATCGTATCATTATATAATTGTGGATCTTCAACTTTAGATAAAATTTCCTCTTCATTTCTGTATTTTAGTTGAGCCGGACCTGTAATCCCAGGCTTTACGGAAAGAATAATTTTATCTTCCCCTTCTAATTTGTCCGCATAACCCGGAACATCGGGCCTGGGACCCACCCAAGACATATCACCCATAAGAATATTTAAAATTTGGGGTAATTCATCCAATTTATATTTTCTTAAAAATTTACCTAATTGGGTGATTTGCATTTTATCTGTAGTGACCGTTGATGTATATACACCCTTCATCGTTCTAAATTTGAACAAATTGAAATGTTTACCATTTTTACCTATTCTATTTTGAGTAAAGATTCCAATCATACCTGTGTCAAATGTAACCGCAATAAATATAATTATCATGGGTACAAGAAAAATAATAAAGCATATTAATGCTAATAAATAATCTGCTATAATTTTATTTTTCTTCATACTATTTATTATACAAAATTATAAAAGAAAAAGGATTCCTTACGAAATCCTTTTCCTATTAAGCACCTTTTAAAATAAACATTGAATAAATATTCTAATAACTATTAAAAAACTTTTTCACCGTGTTGTGATATATCTAAACCTAATTCTTCTTTATCAGGGTCAACTCTTAATGGAATAATTTTATTTACAATAAATAATAATAACAACGTTCCAAAAAAAACAAATATGGAAACGGCAATCATTGCTATAAAGTGATTAACAAACAATGTGGTCTCTCCAAAAAACAATCCGTTTGAAGGAATATCTTCATTTATAGACTTATCCGCGAAAACTCCGGTTAAGAGCATTCCTACCATACCTCCCACTCCATGACAAGGAAAAACGTCTAAGGTATCATCTACACCGTTAGTATGGAAAAATTTAACCATGTAAAAACTAATCACGCTGGCAATTAATCCGATAAACAACGAATGCCCTAAAGAAACAAATCCTGCGCCCGGGGTTATAGCTACTAAACCCACTACTGCTCCTACACAAACTCCTACTGAAGATAATTTTTTTCCATTAATTTTTTCTAAAAATCCCCAGGTTAGAGCACTTAAAGCAGAGGCTGCCGTTGTATTTGCAAAAGCTAGTACACCTAACTCATTAGCCGCAAACGATGATCCCGCATTAAATCCAAACCAACCAATCCAAAGCAAACTGGCGCCTAAAATTACATAAGGTATTTGTGCAGCTGCTAGAGTTGTATCTCTTCTTTTTTTCAAAAAAATAGCTCCTGCTAAAGCAGCCCAACCGGAACTCATATGAACCACCGTGCCTCCGGCAAAATCCAATATTCCTGCCTTTGCCAATATTCCTTCCGGATGCCATGTAGCATGTGCCAGGGGGGAGTAAATAAAAATTGAAAACATAACTATAAATAATAAATAACCCCAGAATTTTATACGCTCTGCTACACCTCCCGAAATTAATGCGGGAGTTATAATGGCAAATTTTAATTGAAAGAGGGCAAATAAAAGTATGGGTATGGTAGGAGCTCCTACCCAGGCAGAAGTTGTTCCAATTCCTTGCATAAACATATGAGGTAATGGATTTCCTATGATACCCCCTATATCCGGTCCGAATGCCAATCCAAACTCAAAGATAAACCATAAAACGGTTATTGTCACCATAGCTATAAAGCTCTGAAATATAGTGCTTATTATATTTTTACTGTTAACCATTCCTCCATAAAAAAAACCTACTCCGGGAGTCATTAAAAAAACAAGCACTGAAGCTACTAACATCCAAGCTACATCAGCAGAATTAAAATTTATGCCTTCTGCAACTGCTTTTGAAGACTCTGCTGAAAATAATGTATTTGAAAAAAGGCTTACTAAACCTACAAATATTAAAATTAGAATTAAAATATATTTACGCATACCCAATATTTTATACAGCAAAAATATAATTTTTTAATTAAAAACAAAATATACCCATGTTTTTTAATGGGTATAAATTACAAATATTAATAAATTATAAGACAAAACCCTATTTTTTAATACTAAAATTTATTTTTATTGCATTTAATTTATATATTATATTGGATAAAAATTTAAACTAAACATTCGATTATTTAAATCGTTTAATATATTTATCTCTTATTTAAAGAACTCTTTGTGTACTTTCTTAAAAGAAAGTAATTCGTTACACTATGAATTATTCAACTTAGAAAAACTATAAAAATATATCTATAAACATCTGTAAGTACTCAAATTAAATTTATTTTATATAATTTTTTTAAAAAATTTTTATAATATTTGCGATTCATTCAATAATATTTTAAAAATAAAACCCACAAGTTCTTTTCAAACTTGACTTGCAAAATTCTTTTAAAAATGTACTTAGTATTAAACATTTCTTATGCAAACACCAATTCTATAAAAATTATTACATATAAACTACTATATAATTATACGTTAAAAGTATTTAGATAAATATTAATGTATTTTATTTCTATATATTAAAAAATAATATATATTTATCCGAAATTAAAAACTATATTAATGGAAGTTATAAACAACTGATTTTAAATGAATTACTAATTTTTTAATAACAATTTTTATGAAAAAAATTCTTTTAACACTTAGCACTATTTTAGCGCTATATTCATGTAATAATGAAGACTTACATGATGGTTCATCCCCCTCTCATTCTTTGAATGATAAGAAAATTATCAATCAGTCCGGCTCTATACAAGGAGTTACCTATTCATTTGATAATGTGGAAGTAAATCCTAATTTAGTAACCTTGAATACAGAAAATAGTTCTATTCTTAGTACTAAAGAGGAGTTATCAAGAGGATTTATTAGTTTACAAAACATATCTGAAAAAATCGGTAAAGAATTAATCCCGGGTAATACGGTTTATTTAATTACCCAAGATTCGACGTATATAAGAAATATTACCTCAATTAATCAGAAAAATGATATTTATAATTTAGAAACAACGGATGCCAATATAGGCGATGTTTTTGAAAACGGTACTTTAAGCTTATCTATAAATATTGATGATACTAATAAGAATAGTTCTTTACTTGCGCTTAAAAATGCATACGATAAAGAATACGTTTTTCATCCTTTGATTTTTAATAAAGAATTTCGTGTAAAAGGGCTAATTTTTAATCCGGACAGTAAATTAACCCCTTCTATCGCTGTAAAATTAGGTTTTGATAAATCACGCGTTATACCTAGCGTAATTGAGATGTATTATAACAGCCATACAGAATATAATCCGACTTTAACTTTAGATAAAGACTTTAAGGGTAAATTTTCTCATGATTTTATCGATAATGTTCCACAAATCCTGATCGATTATTTAAAAAAATATAGTGTAGAAATAAAAATTCCTACCGGCAAATATTTAGGAGACGTTCCGGTTAAAATAAGTGTAAACCAAATTAATTTTCCAACTGAAATTGAAGCAAACGTTTACAGAGGATCTAGCGTGAGCTTTAAAGCCGAAGGTAATATAAAATTAGGTGTTAAATTTACACTTGATAATAATCCGGATTATATCTATGAAAATGGAATTCAAAAAATAGACGGATTTAATAACAATTTATACGGAGAAGTTTTAACCGACATGAAATTTATCATCATACCTCAAGTTCAAGTTTTCCAATCTAAATTAATTGATGTTAAAGGTAAAATAACTGTAGGACTTAAAACTTCTAATATAGGTAATGGAACTTCTTCAGATGACTCTAAAAGTTTTTCACAAGGAACAGTTTATACTTCTGCGGCATTTACTTTTTCAAGTTTAGGCTTACCAGCCTTTACCACCGATATTTTCAAAAAATCTATAAATATATGGAAAAAAGGAGAATATATTAATTCTGTTTCTTTTTCAAATTTTAAAGTGGGTAAAGCTACCATTGTACCATGTAGCGGTTTGACCTCTTTTGGATATGATGTTTTGTTAGATTATAAATACAGCTTACCAGGTAAAACAATTTCCGGTGATTTAGAAATAACTTATGATGTATATGCTGATAATGGTACTCTTCTTGAGTCCAATAAAACAGTCAAAGTATTACCATATAATATAACCTCTAACTCATTTAAATTTAACATGTGTATTCCTTTCAGAAAAATCAATTTCTTCAATATATCTAAAATTAGTTATGTTAAAAATATAACTATTAAAGATGCTAACGGTTATATAGCGAATGGAATATTAGACCCATTGACCGGAAGCCCGGTTACTGAAATTGCATTTGTAAGGTAATTTTTCTTAGTAATATATTAGTAAAGGTAGACGCTCATTGTCTACCTTTTTTTATAGAACTAATATTTCCTCAAAAAAATCAAAATGTATAACATTAAATTTATCAATTTTTAAATTTTTCTTAAGAACTATAAGTTATCGTGAAGAATTTTTAAAAAGAATAGTAAATAAATACGGTAAACATTTTAAAGGACTTACAGATTATTACTAAATTTGCACGATAAAATTGTTATTATGCAACTTTCAGAACAGGAACTAATTCGAAGAGAAAAATTACAAAAACTTAAGGATGCGGGTATCGATCCATATCCCGCTGCAGAATATAAAGTTACGCATACTGCCCAAGAAATAAAAAATCAATTTAAAGAAGGAGAGAAGGTTGTGATTGCCGGAAGACTTATGTCTAATCGTATTCAGGGAAAAGCGGGTTTTTCTGAGCTGCAAGACACCACCGGGCGTATTCAGCTGTATTTTAACAGAGATGTAATTTGTCCCGACGATGATAAATTTAAATATAACGATTTTTATAAAAAATTGCTCGATTTAGGTGATTTTATAGGAGTTGAAGGAGAATTATTTGTTACTAAAATGGGCGAAAAAACCGTAATGGTTAACGATTTTAAACTTCTTTCAAAGGTATTGCGACCGCTTCCTCTACCTAAAGTTGATGAAGAAGGAAATGTCCATGATGCATTTAATGATCCTGAATTAAGATATAGAATGAGATATGTTGACTTAGTAGTCAATCCTCATATAAAAGAAATTTTTATTAAACGGACTCGTCTGTTTAATGCTATGAGATCCTTTTTTAATGATAAAGGATATTTTGAGGTTGAAACCCCTATACTTCAATCCATTCCCGGAGGAGCTGCGGCTCGACCGTTTATAACCCATCATAACGCCTTAAATATTCCATTATATTTACGAATTGCAAATGAGTTATATTTAAAACGTCTTATTGTTGCCGGTTTTGAAGGTGTTTACGAATTCTCTAAAAACTTCAGAAATGAAGGAATGGACAGAACGCATAATCCTGAATTTACTGCAATGGAAATTTACGTTGCTTATAAGGATTATAATTGGATGATGAAGTTTACTGAACAATTATTGGAACATTGCGCCCTAGCAGTTAATGGAACAACCCGAGCAACATTTGGCGAGCATGAAATTGATTTTAAAGCTCCATATGCCCGAATTTCCATGACTGACGCCATTAAAAAATTTACGGGTTTTGATATAACAGGAAAATCTGAGGAGGAATTGAGAAATGCAGCAAAAGAAATGGGTGTTGAGGTGGATGAAACTATGGGTAAAGGAAAAATCATCGATGAAATATTCGGAGAAAAATGTGAAGGTAATTTTATACAACCAACCTTTATTACTGATTATCCCAAAGAAATGTCTCCATTAACTAAACAGCACCGAGATAATCCTGAATTAACCGAACGTTTTGAATTAATGGTTTGCGGAAAAGAAATTGCTAATTCTTATTCAGAATTAAATGATCCCATAGATCAAAGAGAACGTTTTGAAGAACAATTAAAATTGTCTGAAAAAGGAGATGATGAAGCGATGTTTATTGATCAGGATTTTTTACGTGCATTGGAGTTCGGTATGCCTCCTACTGCAGGTTTAGGTATAGGAATGGATCGATTAATCATGTTCCTTACTAATAATCCGTCTATACAAGAAGTATTATTTTTCCCGCAAATGAAACCCGAGCAAAAAGCATTTTCTATTGAACATTCTGAGGAAGAAAAGATTATCATCAAATTATTACAAGATAATAATTCTTCTATGGAATTATGTGAATTAAAATCTTTGGCCGGACTAAGTGGAAAAAAATGGGACAAAGCCATGAAATCGCTTTCTAAACATTCATTGATTACTGTTACTGTTACAAATGAAAATAAAACAGTTGAATTAATTTCTTAAAATAAAATTTTTAAAAAATACAATATTTAAGGCTATCTTTTTTAGATAGCCTTTTTAAATTAAAATTAAATTTAAAAATGAATTAAAAAAATGTTTTTATTATCTACTAAATCTATAGGGATTGGATGATATTAAATTCATATTTATTATCTTTGTTTAAAATCAAAATAAATAAATGATTATGGAAACCATATTTAAAAATAAAAGTCAAGAATTACTTAGCAGTATTGAAAATCTAAAATTAAGTAATTCTGATTACGAACAAGTTGCATCAGAATTATTTAAATATAATTTTAATGATTACGATGCAGCTTTTTCTATTAATAAAGTAAATGTTCCGGAAGGCAGTTATGTTCGTTTACCTATTTATGCTAATAAATGTTGTGCGATTTTAATGCTTTGGGGAATAAATAATAAAACTGCCATTCATGACCACTTAAACTATGACGGATTAATAAAAGTTTTAAAAGGGAATCTTACAGAAGTTAGTTACATTGAAGATAAAAATTTCATAGTATACGAAGGAGAAGGCGTAGCTCCTGAAGGTGCTATTTTTCCTGAAGATTTAGGAGGTATTCATTCGGTAGTTAATAATTCTTCGGAAATATCTGTTAGCTTACATATCTATCACACTCCTCAAACTTCTTTAAAAGGTGTTAGAATTTTTGATATTGAAAATAGAAAAATAGCCATCTTAAATGATAAGGCTACATCCTGTTCATGGAATTTACCTGAAGATAATTACGAGAAAATCACTCAATTATAACTAGTATAATCTAGTATAATTTTAAAATATTTAAATTCTAACTCAGATTGAGTTAGAATTTTTTAATTAAATATTAATTCATATTCGTCAATTTTAAACCCTAACCAAGTATTCAAACTCTACTTTTCAGATATTAATTCTAATCTTATATTTTCTAATTTTTTTAAACTTTACAACTTATAAAGTTTAGCAATAAAAAAAGCTATTCCATTTAAATGAAATAGCTGTTTAATCTTATTAATTGTAAAAATTATTGTAAAAGTTTTTGTAGATTTAAAGCATCTGCATTTTGAGGATCCACAGATAATGTTTTGTTCAAATAAGTTTCTGCTTTATCTTTATTTCCTTCATGATATTCTTTATAAGCGAAAAATGTATAGGCAATAGCTAAATATGCTTTTTCATTGGCTGAATATTCTTTCTTCGGTTCAACCATATCAATATATTTTTGGAAGGCTTGAGCTGTAATACCGCTTTTATCACTCGAATCATACGCGTATAATGCCATACCTTTTCCGGCATAAGCTACTTCCCAGGTAGGAATTAGAGAAATCAATTGATCCCATGAAGCAACAGAGCCTAAGTAATCTTTAGCCTCGTATTGTTCTAAAGCTAAATTATACCAAGAAGTTGTATCGTTAGCATCAGCGGCAACCGATTTTTTCAAAGCCTCAATTTTAGGATTAGTTATAGATGCTTCTGTTTTAGCTCCCGGTTGTAAGGATAAAAGAATAGATTGATAATCATAGGTTTTATCTCCTTGACCGATGGCTTTGGTTAGATTTAATATCGCGGTTTTAGTTAATTCCTCTTTTTCTTGACCGCTCGCAGTTTTAATTAATGAGGATTGTATTTTTCCTAAAACTCCATAATCCGAACCTTCTCTTTTTGATTCTGGAATGGTTTGTAAATATTGATTTATATTTTTATAGGCTTCGGAAAAATCAGAATTTTCAATTAAATCCAATGCTTTTAGCTTAAATTTTAACGGATCGGATATATCATTCCAATTTTTAGTCAGTAAATCTAAAGACTTTGCATAATCTTTAATAAAATAGAAAACTTTAGCTAATTCAAATTGAGTCTCGGCATCATTGTTCCCTGACAAAGAAATATATTTTTGTAAGTTTTTAAAAGCTTCATTATAATTACCACTTCTCACATTAAAGTCTGACAAATATTTGTATGTTAATGGATAATTAGGATTAGCTGCTATGGCCTTGTCAAAATTTTCTGCAGCTAATTTCCCTTGCCCATTGGTTCGCCCCCATATGTTTCCTATTAATGCATAAGGTATGGATTTATCTTCGGCAATTCCTAAGGCTTTGGTATAATTGGAAACCGCCTTACCCGGATCTTTTTTTTCAAAATAGGCATTTCCTAAAACTATATAGTATTCGGACTTATCTTTATTTTTAACCAAGTCTAATAGCTTTTGGCCATATTCGATACTTTTATCATAATCTGTACTTTCCGGCTTATTAGTAAATAATTGATAGGCTTTTGATATTTGAAATAATACATCCGCATTTTTGTACTTAGATCCTTTGGCGATGGATTCAAAATCTGCATTTACTTCCGATTTTTTTCCTTGATATAATTTTATTGTCGCCAATCCAATTTTGTTTAAATCAGATTTTGGATCTAAAGCCAAACCTTTATTAAAATATTGTGAAGCCATTTCTAGATCAGGTTTAGAAATTGATAAATAATATGCCCCTAAATAATAATAATTGTCTGCTGATGGTGATTGAGCTGCTAATTTTTCAAAAGTATTTTTGGCCTTGCTATATTGATCATTTCCTAAATACTTAATACCCTCTTGAATACTTTGTGCATTCATAAATCCTGATAACATCATAGCAGAGATTACAAATGTTGCACCTATTTCTTTTTTCGCGTAATTCATTCTAAATTTTTATTTATTTTTCTTTTTATTTTATTTTTATCTATTATTTGTATTCTAATAGTATTAAAATTATTTATTTTTTAAAATTTATCTTCCATGAAGCTCAATCCTTCTTTCATACAAATAATAGGGTTGAAGTCCTGCCCTTTTAACAATAAGCTGTCCTCTCTGAGATCCACAGAATCTTGAAAAACTGCTCCCTATTTTAAAACTGTTTTCAGCATTTAATAGAAAAACTCTTTTGGTGAAAGGATATATTCCTTCACGTAAATTTGGCACCGTTGGATCTATTAATTTACCATCCGCTCTTCTTATAGGCAAAATTCTCACTTTTGAAAGGAACTCCTTAACTTCATTACTATTTTCTTCACTTAATACATCCAAACCAATAATTCCTATATGAGAGCTATTTTTACTAATAAATTGGATTACCTCTTTTCCATTTGAAAATGAGTTAATTTTTTGATTTTTAGTAAGTTTAAACCCTAATTTTTTTTTTAAATTATTAAAATTACTTGAATTTCCTCCATCAAATACAAATTTACTATCATTTGAAATAATATTTGATTTTAAAGAAGTTTGGTCAATTTCTTTAATGGAACTTTCTTTTGACACAACAAAAATGGTTGCATCACATGCTATTTGTGTTGAAATATAAGTAACGTTGGTATGATTGTATAAAATTCCGGCTTCTTCTGAAGATAAATCTCTGGTAGTCATTGCTAAGGAAACCTTACCGTTCAAAAGATCAGCGATCACTAAATCTTCAACTTCCGGCTTGAATAAAATTTTTGTTTCGGGATAAGAGGATTGAAAAACTTCAACTAAAGCAGAGCCTAAATTCATAAGTGACGGATCAATAGCTAAAGTTATATTCCCTTGCCTATACGCTTGTTTCTTTTTTATATCTTCTTGGCACGAAATACATATAATTAAAAAAGCTAAAAATACTATGGGGCTGATTATTAATCTATTGTTCATTTTGTCTAATATATTTAGTCGCTCGATAAGCTCTAAAAAATCCGTAAACTATTAATAATCCCCCTAAAATCCAAGAGTATTCAGGTTCTAATTCAATAAAAAACTTTTTATAAACAATAATTAATATTCCTATTATAAAATACCCAATTCCAATAAATATGGAAAGTGATTTATAACTTAGCTTCATACTTCTTTTTTTGAAGAATTCTAAATAACAAATATAAAAATATTTATTTACTTATTTTTGCAGTTACTATTCTTATAATCTT
This sequence comes from Apibacter sp. ESL0432, assembly GCF_019469225.1. NCBI lineage: Bacteria > Pseudomonadati > Bacteroidota > Flavobacteriia > Flavobacteriales > Weeksellaceae > Apibacter > Apibacter sp. ESL0432. Next base: position 1,658,601 of record NZ_CP048266.1, read on the forward strand.
TTTAAAAAATAAATTATATGGATTATGTTATCAATACATTTTCAGACTTAGAAGATGTTGCTAAAGAAATAATTTCAAATTCAAAATATAAAATTTTTACACTTAAGGGAAATCTAGGTGCCGGAAAAACCACTTTAGTAAAATATTTATGCAAAACACTTGAATGCCATGATACCATAACCAGTCCAACTTTTTCATTAGTAAATGAATACCTGTGTCCTGCAGGTAGAATTTATCATTTTGATTTATATCGAATTAAATATATGGAAGAATTAATAAATATTGGTTTTTATGAATACATAGATTCCGATAATTATTGTTTTATAGAATGGCCGGATATATGTGAAAATGAATTACCTGAACATCATAAAATTTTATTAAATTTGATGGATCAAACCAGGCACTTAACATTTAACTAATATGGGTATTTATACACCTTTTTCCGAAGAAGAGCTGATTCCCCTGGAGGAACGAATTGAAGTGATAAAAAAAGGAGGAAAATGCAGTATTGGTATTCCTAAAGAAGATCATTTGATTGAAAGCAGGATTGCTCTCACTCCCGATGCTGTATCGGTTCTAAGCTCTAATGGTATTGATATCATAATGGAAAGTGGAGCCGGTTTAGGGGCTCATTATTCCGATGCTTTATATTCCGAAGCAGGGGCAACAATTTCATACGACCCTAAAGAGGTTCTGTCTCAACCCATCATTTTAAAAGTTGAACCTTTATCCATAGATCAAATAAAGCACTTGCAGCCAAATTCCTATTTGATTTCTGCTGTACAAATAAATACTCAATGCAAAGAATATTTCGAAGAACTTTCTAAAAAAAAGATTACGGCTTTAGGATTTGAATATATACGAGACAGCCATAATGAATTATCCATTGTACGACTTATTGGTGAAATAGCCGGAGTTTCCAGCATACTTATTGCCGCTGAATTACTGTCTTCTACTCATGGGGGAAATGGTCTTTTACTAGGAGGAATAACCGGTGTTAGACCGTCCAACGTAGTAATTATAGGAGCAGGAAATGTGGGAGAAAGCGCCGCACGTTCGGCTTTAGGTTTAGGAGCCACCGTAAAAGTGTTTGACAATTCTATTACTCGACTTAGAAGATTTCAAGAATTACTGGGACGACGGTTGTATACATCTACGATAGACCCGAAAGAGCTCAGCAAAGCGTTAATTCGCTGCGATGTTGCCATTGGTTGTTTAAAGGGAGAACTTAGGGCGCCGATTATTGTACCTGAAAATACTGTTAAAAGAATGAAACCGGGATCTGTTGTCATTGATATAAGCATTGATAACGGAGGAGTTTTTGAAACCTCAGAAATAAATGCTAAAAATGAAGCTTTTATTAAACATGAAGTCCTACATTATTGTGTTCCCAACATCACTTCTAAATTTGCAAGAACCGCTTCTAAAGCTTTAAGTAATTTCTTTTTAAGTTATTTTCTTAATCTGAACAATCAAGGTGGATTTGAAGCTATGTTTAGAAAAAACCGTGGAATTTGTCAGGGCATTTATATGTACAAAGGCAGAATTACTAATAGACAGATAGCTTCTTGGTATGACCTGCCGTATCAAGACATTCATTTACTAATTATTTAAGCATGTCATTTTCTAAAAGATTAAGACTCTATCTTACGGGTTTTTTTATGGGTCTTATATTTATATTATTTGTATTTGGTAATAAGGTATTTTCTTGGTCATATTTGCCCAATGACAGGGTTTTAGCTGAAATACAAACCAAACCTTTAAAATTTTCAAATCAAAGTCTGGAAAGTCTTAAACTAAAAAATATATCTCTCAATTTTATAAAAGATACAGTTCTTAGTAAAGGTAAAATAAATTTTAAGATGAGTAATGCTCAAGCATTGCCTTGTCCTCATTATGTCCTTCATTATGAAAGCTTAAAAGTTACATTTACTAAATGCAAAGACACGGTAGTCATAAACACGATTGATTAATCCTATTAAGGATTTTTTAACATAAAATTCCGTTTGTACAATTTTTTCCTATATTTACAATCTAAATGTAAAACAGAATATATGAGATGGTTTACTAGACAGAAAAAAAACATCAGTACTGACATTAGCGAAAAGAGGGAGGTTCCTGAGGGATTATACTATAAAACTCCATCCGGGAAAATTATTGAAACTGATCAATTAACAGCTAATTTCTATGTAAGTCCGGAAGATGATTTTCATGTTAGAATTGGTAGTTCCCAATATTTCCAGATTTTATTTGATAATGGTAAATTTAAAGAACTTGATGTAAAAGTTCACAGCAAAGATTCATTAAATTTCGTCGATTCCAAACCGTATAAAGATCGATTAAAGGAAGCACAATCTAAAACTAATTTAACTGAAGCCATAAGAAATGCCGTAGGTAAAGTAAATGGAAAAGAAATTTATATTTCTTGTATGGACTTTAGTTTCATCGGAGGGTCTGTGGGATCTGCGGTTGGAGAAAAAATTAGAAGAGCCATCGATTACTGTATTAAAAATAAATTACCATATGTAATTATAAGTCAATCCGGAGGTGCTAGAATGCAAGAAGCAGGGCTATCTTTGATGCAATTGGCAAAGGTTGAAGCTAAATTAGCTCAATTAAGTGATGCCGGACTTCCTTATATATCTGTATTAACAGATCCAACCTTTGGAGGGATAACCGCTTCATATGGTTCTACCGGTGATATTATAATTGCTGAACCCGGCGCATTAATCGGATTTGCAGGACCAAGAGTAATTAAAGAAACAATCGGAAAAGATTTACCTCCTGGTTTCCAATCTTCTGAATTTCTATTAGAAAAAGGCTTTATAGACATTATCGCACACAGAAAAGATTTAAAAAATACCATTTCACATTGTGTTGACATGTTAATGAATAAAGAAGTTAAATAAAATATAAAAAACAAAGAAAAAGCTAATAATTATTAGCTTTTCTTTTTTTAATCCATTACCTAAAAATTTATAATCTCCTCAAATAAATGACCCTTAATTATATTTGGATTGCCTTTATTATCTTATCTTTTTTTGTAGGTATTCTTAAGTTCCTGTTTTTAGGAGATACGGTAATCTTTAAACATATGGTTGACGGGTTGTTTAGTACTACCAAAGTTGCAGTAATGGATATAGCTTTGCCTTTGGCAGGAATGATGACTTTCTGGTTAGGAATCATGAAAATTGGTGAAAATGCAGGTGCTATACGTTTTCTCTCTAAACTGGTTTCTCCTTTTTTTTCCAAATTATTTCCTTCCATTCCCAAAGGTCATCCTGCAATAGGAAATATGATGATGAATTTTAGTGCAAATCTTCTTGGATTAGATAATGCCGCCACTCCTTTAGGATTAAAAGCAATGGACAGTTTGCAAACGCTGAATACTAAAAAAGATACTGCAACGGATGCACAGATCATGTTTTTAGTTTTGCATACTTCTGGACTAACTTTAATCCCGACTTCCATTATGCTCTACCGTTATTTAAATGGTGCACAAGATCCTACCGATATATTCGTACCGTGTATTGTTGGAACTTTTTGCACAACTTTATTCGGTATAATTATAGTAGGAATTAAACAACGCTTAAACTTATTTAGTCGCCAAATATTGATCGGTCTACTAGGGGCTCTAGTAATGATTTTTGGGCTTTCCTATTTCATAAAATATTCCACAGATTCTCGGACAAAATATGCTGTCGAGTATGTATCTCATATCACCCCTCAAACTGTATCTGGTAAAAATGTAACTGTAGAAGATTTCGTTAAATTATATCCTGATTCATTTCAGAAAGAGATTAACATAAAAGATAAAAAAATAACTCCTGAGTTGATCAGTAAAACTAACCAAGAATATATAAATTTTGAGCGTGGTACAGCCTCTCGAGTGATTAGCAACGTACTTTTATTACTAATTCCCATTGTATTTATTACAGGCGCTTTTATAAAAAAAATAAATGTTTTTGATAGTTTTATTGATGGTGCTAAAGAAGGTTTCGGAGTATCTGTAAAAATAATTCCTTATTTAGTTGCCATGTTGGCTGCTATCAGTTTATTGAGAACCAGCGGGATAATGGATTATCTAATTAATTCTATTTCTTATTGCTTATCCTCGTTACATATCAATACCGATTTTTTACCTGCACTGCCTACTGCTTTAATGAAGCCCCTTAGTGGGAGTGGTAGCCGTGCATTAATGATTGAGGCCATGCAAAATTATGGTGCTGATTCTTTTGTAGGAAGACTTACTTGTATATTTCAGGGAAGTGCAGATACTACTTTCTATATAGTTGCTCTTTATTTTGGAAGTGTTGGTATTAAAAGAATTAGATATTCTCTTTCTGCAGGTTTGCTGACCGATTTATTAGGCGTAATCACAGCCATTTTTATTACCTATTATTTTTTTGGGTAGCCATTAACTATAAATATGTTAATTTTTTTAACACATCATCGAACTCCTATAACAATATTTTTCTTAATTAAATATTAATATCTTTGCACCTGTTAATATTTAATTTTTCTTTGTTCCTATGAATGATTTTAGTTGGGGCCAATTAGTTAATCCGGAGTTTTATATAAAGTTAGGCGGTATTTATTTAGTTTTATTTATAGTTTTTGCTGAAACAGGTCTCTTTGCCGGATTTTTCCTTCCCGGAGATAGTTTATTATTCCTCTCAGGTATATACAGTAAGGAATTAATACGAGAAATTTTTTATATTGAATCAGATTTTTTAAGTGTTTTTTTATTATCGTGCTTAATTTCAATTGCCGGTATAATTGGTAACGAAATAGGTTATTGGTTTGGAAAAAAAAGCGGAACTTATCTTTATAATAAAAAAGATACCTTTTTATTCAAAAAAAAATATCTTTTCCAAGCAAAAGAATTTTATGAAAAACATGGGGGAAGAGCAATTATTCTTGCTCGGTTTTTACCTATTTTAAGGACATTTGCACCTATAATTGCCGGAATTGTTCAAATGAACAAGGGTAAATACTTATTTTATAATGTTTTAGGATCAACGGCTTGGTCTTTTTCCTTATTATTTGCAGGACATTACCTTTATCAAATATTCCTTAAGGAATTTAATTTTGATTTGAAACGTCATATTGAAACTATTGTATTAGTAATGGTAATAGTAACCACCGCTCCTGTTGTAGTTAAGTTATTTTTCCAAAAAAATAATGATATTTCAGAAAATTAATGTAAAAAACTAATAGATATATATAATTTTTGAAATTATATATATCTACCAGCTGCTTTTAATTGCAATAAATTATTGACTGTTTAATTTTACTTAATTCAATAATTTTTATACTTTTTGAAAAGTTTAGAATTAAATTTATAGTATATTCGGAAGGACCTCTCCTTTCATTTGACAAATTAATAGATTTTTTATACATTGAATATTGTTCTTTACTAGTTATTATAGTATAGATAACGATATTAAATTAAATTTTATTATTATAAATGAATGTTAAATTTTTGGTCTCAATTAGTTTTCTTAGATTTAAAATTGCATATCTCATTCTACCTAATGCCGTATTAATTCCGACATTTGTTTCTTCTGCAATTTCTTTGAAGCTTAAACCTTTATAAAAGCGTAATTCTAAAACTTCTTTTTGATCTTCAGACAGCTCATTTATAAGTCTTTTAAGATCCAGGTTAATTTGCTCATTTATTATTAAATCCTCTATGGATAGTTCGGATACTTTTACAAAATCAAATATATTATAATCCTCATTCTGCCCACTGGATTCATTAATTATTTTCGTTTTATTCGAAACCCTAAAATGATCGATAATTAAATTATGTGAAATTCTCAAAACCCATGGTAGAAACTTCCCTTCTTCGTTATATTTTTTCTCCTTAAGAGTTAATATAACTTTTATAAAAACATCTTGAAATAGATCTTCAGCTAACTCCGGGTTATTAACCTTTCGATTGATATAATTATATATCTTTAACTTATGCCTATCCAACAATGTTTTAAGAGCATTTTCATTTCCATTAATATAAGAATGAACTAATTCACAGTCAGTTCTTTTTATCATTACTTATGATATTTGTTAGTTAATAGAGTAAAATTTTATTCTATATATCTAATAATTTCAATTTTCTAACAAGACAACTTCTTAGGGAACAAATGTATATATAAAATTTTAAAAAAACCTAAAAAATGTTAATGAAATTATAATATTTTATTCATGCAACATAAAATTGATTTATTTTTTTCTTATTTATACTTCAAAATTCTACTATTACTATCAAAACTTAAATACCATGAAATAAAATCAAAACTTTTTCATTAAGCAATATAATTTTTAAAATATAGAACAAATTTATATATTGCAACTTGAAATCTAAATATTAATATGAATAAGATAAAATACCAATTAGAATTTGCTATGAAATGTTCCACTACTCTTTTGTTTGAATATATTGGAACTTCTTCAGGTATGAGTGAGTGGTTAGCAGATGACGTAATTGAAAGAGGAGATAAATTTACTTTTGTTTGGGGTGATCAAGAAGAATCAGCCAACTTAATACGATATAAAGAAGAATCTTTTGTGCGTTTCAGATGGGAAGAAGATGAAGGAACGAAATATTTTTGGGAACTTGCCATACATGTTGATGATGTAACCAGTGACGTTGCTCTTGTAATTACTGATTTTGCCGAAGAAAGCGACTTAGAACACTCAAAATTATATTGGGAAAATTTAATTGAAGACCTAAAAAAGATTATAGGTTCTTAAATAATATAATTACTCCCCGTATTAGGGCCAATAAAAAAAACCACTAACACAAAAAATACTAATGATTTAGTATGAAAATTATTTTCAATCAAAAATGTATTGAAGAAAATCAATTAGTAATTAATTACACTGAAAACAATTATTTTTCCGGGGATTTTGTAAATGGTTTCTGTTGGCTATTTCAAAATAAACTCCTCTATTGGGAATATGTATATTTCCAATTGATGGCATCCATGAGAAAAATGAGGATAGATATACCTCTAGCTTTTACTCCGGAATTATTTGAAGATCAAATTAAAATACTCTCTGAGAAATTAAACACCACAGAAGGTAGAGTAAAAATAACAATCTATAGAAATATCCAAAATCATCCCCCTTCATTTATAATACAAATTTTACCCCATAAAAATTTCTTTGTAACTACTGAAAATGAAGTTGATGTTTATAAAGAAATTCTTATATATCCCAATTTATTGTCAGATTTATTAATTTATCAGCCTCTTAATAGCATAGCAGAACAATATGCAAGAGAAAATGAGTTACAGGACGTTATTTTACTGAATAGTGAAAAAAGAATAGCTAGATCTGTATTAGGTAATATATTTTTAATTCAAGATAATATGATAGTTTCCCCTCCCACTACGGAAGGTGCCATCCAATCTGTTTTAAAGAAAAATTACATCCTTTTTCTACGAGAAAAAACAAATTACATCTTTAAAGAAGCACCAATATCTCCTTTCGAAGCTCAATCTGCAGATGAATTTTTTATACTTAGTGATGAAAATGGATTACTGCCCGTTACCCGGTTGAGAAAAAAAGTTTTTAAAAAAGATCAAACTCGTTTATTGACAAAAAAATTTATCGGTTATTCTTTAGAATAGTTGGTAACTCAAAACATCTGTTTTTGTTTTAAATAAAAAAAGGTCGCATAAGCGACCTCAAACTAAAACCACAAAAAAATGAGAAAGCGATTACATTTAAGTAATCATGTCTTGAAAGATCATTAAAAATCTTTTTAAAGATATCTCTTACTTTCTTGATGCAAAAATAATCTAATTATGGTTCTATAAAGGGTTTTATCAATAAAATTATTTTATAGTGTAAATAGTACGTTTTTTATTACCCCTCAATTTTAGATAGATAAACACGCTAAAGTGTAAAATAAAATTTAAGCTTGTACTATAAAAATGGTGGGTTCTTTGTGAAAATTTGGTTTTTTAGCTTTCCAATCTTTGCAATATAAAGTTTTAATAGATTCGTTGGGAAGAGTAACATTCGTGGCAATACATAAAGAAGTTTTTGGATTTAAGTATTTAATCAAGTCATCAAATAACGCTTGATTTCGATACGGAGTTTCCATAAATATTTGCGCTGATCCTTGATTTCTGCTCACCTTTTCAAGATTTACTATTGTCTTTTTCCTTTCATTAGAATCTATGGGAAGATAACCGTTAAAAGCAAAATTTTGACCATTTAAGCCACTGGCTATTAACGCCAATATAATGGAAGAAGGACCTGTAATAGGAACTACTCGAATATCGTGTCTGTGACACCAAGAAACTAAAATATTACCCGGATCTGCTATGCAAGGTAATCCCGCTTCTGAAATTAATCCAACATCCTCCCCGTTTTTCAAAGGCTGTGAAAGATATTCCAATTCCTCTTCCGTGGTTCTTTTATCCAATATTGAAATACTTAATTCGCTTTGAGTTATATCCGGACATAAAAATTTAATAAATTTTCTGGCCGATTTTTGATTTTCAGCAACAAAAAATTTTAACGTATGTAATAATTCGATTTCTCTCGGAGAAAATATATCTTTGGGTGAAGTTTCACCTAAATAGGCAGGAAGTAAATATAATACAGCCATAATTATTTTTTACTAAACTTTTTTCTTCTTACAAATATAAAAGAACCTCCTACGATACTGACTAAAACGATAGGAACCCCTAAATTTAACCATTGCCAATACGATTTTTCCTGAACAATTAGAGGCTTATTCAACATTCTCATTTGTACCGTCCTGTTTCTTAAAAGCATTAAACCGTGATCATCTAATAAATAGTCCAGGGCGTTTATTAAAAATTCTTCGTTTCCATAAGTAATACCTGTTGAATAATCAAAACCTAAAGGCAAAGGTTGACCTTTTATCACCTGATTTCTTGCTATGTCACCATCGGATATAACGATCATCTTATTATTGTTTGACCGGTCCACAAAATTTTTAATTCCACTAGACTCTATCCTATCCTTGTATGCAGAGGTAAATTTCCCTTCAAGCAAAACTCCCAATATTTTAGGCCCTTTATTATATTCGTTCCAATTTACGTTGTCTCTTTCAAATAACTTTGCTTCCTCAAGTGATATATAGGAGGGTACTCCTTGAAGCGCGGTATAGGAAGAACTTTGATAGAGAATTGTTTTTTTAACTCCGGGAGTATCTAAAGTATCAATGGAAGTAGGAAACTGAAAGGATACCGGATTAATATTTTTGGTTATCGGATGATTATTCAAGGAAAATCCCATAGGAAAATATACCCAAGGTACTCTTGCATTTTGTACATTTCCTTGTATTTCTCCAACCTGTAAATTTATATAAGTAGGATTTTTTATATCCTTAACAATTCCGGAATTTATCCTTACTCCGTAAGAAAATAATAAATCAGTTAAATTAAGATCATACGGATAAGCCAATATTTTACTGGACTTAAGCAAAGTATCCATTTCGGCATTAACTTGATCAATTGCCCATAGTGTTTTACCTCCACTCATGATATATTGGTCAATTGTTAATTTTTCCTTATCAGTAAAAGCCTTTCTTGGTTTAGCAATCAGTATGGCGTCAAATTTCTTAAGAGTTGGTAAATCATGAAGTGACAGTGTCTGACTATCTTTAGGAAAAATAGGTCCGAAGTTATAACTTTGATGAATCCTATTAGCCAGGCTGAACATTTCCAATCGGTTCAGTTCTTTTTGATTTACTAAAATGCCTACACTTTTCAAACGTTTATTGGATAACTTATCAATAGCACTTATAAAACCGTATTCCAAATTTTCGATAGATTTAGCCATTTGCTCATCTCCTGTTATTCCTGCTTGTGAAATTATTAACGGTACTGTTTGCCCATTGCCTTTATATTTTATAGTTGAATAAGGAAATAAAATTAGTTGAGATGATGCTCCATCTTTTTCAACCCGTAAAGCCGAAGGAGCCATACCCATAGCTTCTAATGTCTCTTGTGATAATTTTTCCTTTATTGGATCTATTAATTGAAAATTAATATTGGAATTTAACCTTTTAAATTCATCCAGCAGACTGAGAGTTTCAGACTGCAGTTGTTTAAAATCTGCAGGAAAATCTCCTTCTAAATATACATCAATCTGCATCGGCTCATCAATTTTTTTTAATATTTGACGAGTACTTTCAGTTAACGTATATCGTTTATCCGAAGTTAAGTCAAACCTTTTATAAAAAAAACCACTAGCCAATATAAGCCCTGCAATAAGTAGTAATACTAAGCTAATATTTATCTTTTTTAAATATCTCATTACTTTTTGCTGTTGATTATTCGAATCGATAATAAAAGAAATCCAACTATTACAAAGATAAAATAACCTATATCTCTTGTATCAACGATCCCTTTTGTAAAACTGGTATAATGTTGAAAAAATCCTATTTTTTGCAAGGTATAATCTAAATTTCCTAGCAGATTATACGATGCCAAATTTTCAAATCCATAAAAACAAATAAAACAAAAAAAGACACCCGTTACAAACGCTAATACCTGATTTTTTACTAAGGAAGAACAAAAAATACCAATTGAAGCAAAGGTCATGGACAAAAAGAGTAATCCGATATATCCGCTAACAATGATTCCTGAATCTATATTTCCTTTCGGTAAACTTAAATAATTAATCGTATAAACATAGGTAAAAGTAGGAAGTAAAGAAAATAAGACTAGAACTAGAATCGCCCAATATTTACCTAAAACAATAGATGAAACAGACAATGGTTGAGAAAATAACCAGACCAAAGTACCGTTTTGCTCTTCTTCCGCAATGCTTTTCATTGTCAAGGCAGGTAATAGGAACATCAATACCCAGGGAGCAAGTATAAAAAAGTTATTTAATGTAGCCAATCCTACATTGAAAACATTAAAATCATTATCGAAAAACCATAAAAATAAAGAACAGATTAACAAGAAAGCAGCCGAAACAATATATGCGCCTAATGTTCCAAAATATGCCCAAAGTTCTTTTTTAAAAATTGAAAACATACGATTCTTACTTTTTCTTTTTTCTGTTAACTAATTTTACAACCAACATAATTACAAGAACTAGAACAATAAAACTGATCAATAAGCTTAGCCACATTCCCATAAAATATTGTTTGAAAATAACTATAAATATTACGGCAAATAAAATAATAGTAGCAACTTCATTCATCATACGGAGCTTAATAGAAGTTGTATTGAATTTTCCGGCCTTTATTCTCCTAATACACCTCCAACTCCAGTAATGATATAGAGCCAACGCTCCAACAAATACCAGCTTAATATGGAACCAAGGTTCTCTTAAAATGTAAAAAGTAATATCCCCGCGAGTATTAATCATCATTAATGTTCCGGTAATAAGCATTATAATTCCTGCCGGAACCGTTATGATATCCCATAAACGAGAAATCATATATATGTATTGCTTTCTAAGAATCTCACGCTCAAGCTCCGGTTTTTCATTGGTATCTATAAAATAAACAAATAAACGTATTAAGTAAAAAATCCCCGCAAAATAGCTTACCATAAAAATAATGTGAATCGCTTTTAAGGCAAAATAACTGGGAATATCAGGAATATGCATTATACAATCAATTTTGAATGCGAATTTAATAAATTTAATATTATCAATACTTTAATATATAACCCTGTGAACAGGTTATATATACACACCATATATATTTAAGCTAAAATTATAGTTCTTTGAATATTTGAATAATTGATATAACTTTTGGTAATAAAAAAATAAGTAAATATTGCTTAACCATCCTATCAATTTTACAAATAAAATTGTAATAAAATTAGCATTATACTGAATAAATGTAAAATTTTAGGCATTTTTTTTGAAAATAACTTTAAACATATGTATTTAGATAGCATACATTAGTATTAAAAAATTGTGTTATTATTTCAATTAATCAATCATTTATATAATTCTGTTTATGAAAAATGCTTTACATCCTAAGAAAAATGTTGCCGTATGGGTAGGAATCATTTCAGGAATCATTTCAGGTTTTATCAAATTCGGTTGGGAAGTTCCATTTCCTCCCCGTACTCCTGAAAGAGATATGACCAATCCACCACAACACCTCCTGGAACAACTGGGAATGTCTCATGACCTCTCTCATCTCATGTATTATTTTAATGATAATCCGCGACCGATCATGAGCTTTATTATTCATTTTTCCTTCTCAATTATCTGTGCAATAATCTATTGCTTAGTTGCAGAATATTATCCTAAAATTAAATTATGGCAGGGAACTGCCTATGGAATATTTATTTACATAATGTTCCATATTATTATAATGCCAATACTGGGAACGGTACCTGCCCCGTGGGATCAGCCTTTTGCAGAACATTTCTCTGAATTTTTCGGACATGCGTTCTGGACCTGGATAATTGAAATTACGCGTAGAGATTTACGAAACCGAATTACGAAACAACCGGATTCCGAAATCCCTCTTACTTCTCCTTTCAGATAAAAATTTTATATTTCAACATACATGTAAAAAGGAGCATATGTTTTATGCTCTTTTTTTACCTTATTTACCTAAAAAAAAATCAAAACATTTCTATACCTTTGTTTTCAAAATAAGACATAAAGAAATGAAACCCGGAATTCCTAAAGGCACCAGAGATTTTACCGCTAAAGAATTACAAAAGAGAAGATACATAATTACTAAGTTACAATCCAATTTTGAAAAATTTTGCTTTCAACCGTTGGAAACTCCTTCTTTTGAAAATTTAGATACATTAACCGGTAAATATGGAGAAGAAGGAGATCGTTTAATTTTTAAAATATTAAACAGCGGTGATTTTCTAGCTGAAGCGAAAAAAAAGAATCCGGATATGTCTCAATGGAGTTCCAAAAATATAATCGGTTCTATTTCAGAAAAAGCTTTGCGGTATGATCTTACCGTACCTTTTGCGCGTTACGTCGCTATGAATCACGGGCAACTTCCCCTACCTTTCAAACGATATCAAATTCAACCGGTGTGGAGAGCAGATCGACCTCAAAAAGGACGATATCGTGAATTTTATCAGTGCGATGCCGATATCGTTGGTTCAGCCAGTTTATGGCATGAAGTAAATCTTACTTTATTATACGATTCGGCTTTTTCGGATTTACATATCCCTATTGAAATTCATATAAACAACCGAAAGTTATTGGCAGCTATTGCTCAATATGCATCTATCGAAAATCAATTAATCGATTTTACCGTTGCTTTGGATAAATTGGACAAAATTGGTTTGGATAAAGTTTTAGAAGAAATGTCAACTAAAGGTATTGGACAAGATTCTTTACAAAAACTTATTCCGATTATTGAACTTTCAGGAACTTTTGAAGAAAAAATTTCTCAACTTAAAGATATACTCACAGATATTGAAATAGGGCAAGAAGGTATACAAGAAATGGAATTTATCTACAATCGGGTAAAAGAAATTGGTCTTACCTCTGCAGAACTGATCTTCAACCTCACCCTTGCGCGAGGTTTGGATTATTATACCGGAACTATTTATGAGGTGAAAGCTAAAAATATCTCCATGGGATCAATTGGCGGAGGTGGACGATATGACAACCTCACCGAAATATTCGGCGTTAAAAACATGCCGGGAGTAGGTATTTCTTTCGGATTAGACCGAATATATTTGGTTATGGAAGAACTTAATCTTTTCCCTGAGGCTACATTACATCAAAAACAAATTCTCTTTTTCAATTTCGGTGAGAATGAATGTCTTCAAGCATTGAAACTAATTAAAGAACTTAGAAGTAAAAACATTGCTTGTGATTTATATCCTGAAAAATCTAAACTTCAAAAACAATTTACCTACGCAGAAAAAAAGGAAATATCTTTCGTAGCCTTTTATGGAGAAGATGAAATTAATACGAATACAGTAACACTTAAAAATATAAAAACAGGCGATCAGAAAAATTTATCTATTGATGAAATTGAAGAATTTTTATCTTAACTTTAATGGATTTTATCTCAAATGATTCACGAAATTACAGTTATGTAACTAGTAATTAATCACATAAAAGCTTTTAAAATTGGCATATTTTTAGATTGGTTTTTCTTTGTTAATTAATTTAATAAAACCAAAATAATAATGAACAAGTTTTTAACCTTAGCATTTCTATTAATGCTGTCTACTTCTGCCTTTGCTCAAACCGGAAGAAAAGAAATGAATAAAGAATACGGCAGACAATATAAAGAGATAGGCAAAAATCAAAATTTATCCGGATATGAAAAAGCACAAAAAAAACGTGAACTTTCACTTAAACAAAAACAAGATAATTTAAATTACTCGAACTCTCATGATCATGCATACGATCACCACTCAGAGCTTGCCGACAAAAAGAAAAAAGAATTAGACGCTCAAATTGATCAATTAGAAGAAAGATATAAAAGAGATAAAGAAAGAATTGAAAATAACCGTCAATTAAGCAAAAATGAAATAAAAATTCAAAAAAACGAACTTGAAAGAACATATAAAGATAAAAAAAATGCATTAGTTAGAGAAAAGAAAGCAATTAAGAAATAAATTTTATTAATGAAATAAAAAATAATTTCTTTATTTAAAAAATTGCATTTAACTTTATCTTATGAAATATTTTAAATTACTATTTTTTCTTTCAATGCCTTTTTGTGTTCTACAAGCGCAAATGCAAAGTTTAGAAAAAAAAATTCATTCCATTACTAAGAATAAGAAAGCCACTGTGGGAGTGGCCGTAATTTTCGACGGAAAAGATACCTTAACAGTCAATAACGATATGGAGTATCCGGCGATGAGCGTTTTTAAATTTCATCAAGCACTTGCTTTGTTGGACTACATGAACAAAAATTTACTTTCTTTGGAATCTAATTTATATCTGAAAAAATCAGACATAAAAAAAGATACTTACAGTCCTTTAGCAAAAGAGTACCCGGAAGGTAATTTTACTATTCCTATTGGCGATTTGTTAAATTATACGGTTTCCAAAAGTGACAACAACGCCTCTGATGCTTTATATTATTATATGAACGGTACTAAAATGACAGATCTGTATTTACGTACACTAGGAAGTAAAAATTTTTCCATTCAAGCAACTGAAGAGGAAATGAGCAAAGATTTTAATAACCAATATATAAATTGGACGACTCCGTTAGAAGCTGCCCGTTTATTGGATATTTTTATAAATAAAGATATCTTTTGTAAAAACTATAAAGATTTCTTATTCCAAGCAATGACAGAATCTGAAACAGGTTCGGATAAGTTAAAAGCTCTTTTACCTAAAAAAGTTTTAATTGGACATAAATCCGGCAGTTCTTCCCGAAATTTGGAAGGTTTAAAAGCCGCCGATAACGACATCGGTTTTGTTTATTTACCCAATGGGAAACAATATTCTATTGCAGTATTTATTAAAGATTCCAAAGAAGACGACAAAACCAATGCTCGAATGATTGCCGATATTTCTCAGGTAGTATATAACTTTTATAAAAATAAATAATTTTTCATTTTGAAATGTTACATATATCAAACCGGAATGATTTTAAAAATCATTCCGGTTTTTTAAAACTAACAATAACTAGATATTACGCTATTTCCTTTCTAATTTCATCCAAAAATTCCAATTCGGAACGTGGAATTAATTTTTTAGCTATATCCAATAGATTATATATATCTGTACGCACCTCTTCTTCTAATTTTTCTTCTTTAAAAAACAACGATTTTTGTGAAATATGAATAATGGAGTAAAGCAAAGCTCCCAACTGCACATAATTTTCAAACACAAATCCCGATTCAAGATCCTCTGTTGCCCGAGAAGATTGTAAATAATGACGCGCTTTATCAAGCCAAAAATCTTTAGTATTTGTCATTCTCATTTGTTATTATATTGTCAAAATTAGCTCATTATTGAGATGGTATTTTACAAGTACTTACTTGTATAATACAATTATTGAGATGTATTTCACAAATTCGTCGCTTTTAGCCGTATTTTTAGTATTTTTGTATACATAAATAAATAGTAACACAGAATGAAATTAGATATTGCTCCTCAAAAAACACATCATGGTAGAAATATCAAACGATTGCGCGAAATGTTAGGAATAAAACAAGAGGCGATCGCTATTGATTTGGATATTACCCAACAATCCGTTTCTGAACTTGAGCAAAAAGAATTTATCGATGATTCTACACTAAAAAAAGTAGCCAAAACTCTTAATGTTCCGATTGATGCTATTAAAAACATGAATGATGAAGCTACTTTTAATTATATCAACACTTTTAATGATAAAGTAGAAAGTTCATTTTTAAATAATCCAATAAATTGTACTTTCAATCCTATTGATAAAATTGTAGAGCTCTATAACGAAAAGGAGGCTTTATATGAGCGCATGCTGAAAGAAAAAGATGAATTATTGGAAAAGTTATTGAATAAATAAAGGATTTCAATTTAGATAAAAGTTTAAAGAGGTTTTAGTGTTAAAATCTCTTTTTTTATTTTACTGATTTTATTCAAATCATTTGTTTTATTTAACTGAATTGATAAAAAATAAAAAAACACTCTCAAATATTGAAAGTGTTTTTTTAATCTAATGTTATAACTATTTTAACTGTGAATTGCTCTTTTTTCGGTAGCTTCTAAAGCAGCCTCTTTTATGGCTTCAGCATAGGTAGGATGTGCATGGCTCATTCTAGCGATATCTTCAGCAGATGCTCGATATTCTAATAAAGTCACGGCATCCGCAATTAAATCGGCGGCACGAGCGGCTATCATATGAATTCCCAATACTTCATCGGTTGCCTCATCAGCCAATATTTTTACAAATCCGTCCGTATCGCCACTGGCTCGAGCCCTTCCTAAAGCTCGAATGGGAAATTGTCCTATTTTGAAACTACGCCCCTCCTCTAATAATTGTTCTTCTGTTTTTCCAACTCCCGCAACTTCCGGCCAGGTATATACCACAGCGGGTATAAGATTATAATCTATATGAGGTTTTTGTCCTGCTAACTGTTCGGCAACTAAAACTCCTTCTTCTTCCGCCTTATGTGCCAACATAGGTCCACGAACCACATCTCCTATAGCATATATATTTGGAATATTCGTTTGCAAATGTTCATTTACTTTTATTCTTCCTTGATCATCCAATTCAATACCTGCCTTTTCCAATCCAAGATTTTCAGTATAGGGTTTTCTTCCGACAGCAACTAAACAATAATCACCCTCAAACGTGATTTCCTTGCCGTTCTTTTCCACAGCTTGAACAAATATTTTATCTCCCTTACGTTCTATCTTGGTAACTTTAGTGGATAAAGAAAATTTCATTCCTTGTTTTTTTAACACTTTCAGTAATTCCTTAGATAAACCGCCATCCATAGTAGGAATTAACCGGTCTAAAAATTCTATGACGGTCACTTCTGCTCCTAACCTTTTATATACAGATCCTAGTTCTAATCCGATAACTCCTCCCCCGATAACTAATAAATGCTTAGGTATTTCTTTAAGATTTAATGCCTCTGTCGAAGTGATCAAACGTTCTTTATCTGCGGGAGCAAACGGAAGGTTTGCAGGTTTGGAACCGGTGGCTATGATGAAATATCTAGCTTCCAGGTTTTTTATATTTCCTTTCTCATCTTTAACTTCCAATTGATTGGAAGACTTAAAAGTACCCATACCATGAAAAACCGTAATCTTATTTTTATCCATTAAATAATCGATTCCCTTACTTGTTTGTTCAACGACTTCATTTTTCCGTTGAATCATTCTGCTAAAATCAATCGTTGGCTTAGTAATTTCAATTCCGAAGTCTTTAAATTGGTGTAAAGCTTTATCATAAAGCTCGGAAGCATCTAACAAGGATTTGGAAGGAATACATCCCACATGTAAACAGGTGCCTCCTAAATGGGAATATTTTTCTACCAATGCGGTTTTAAATCCTAATTGTGCACAACGAATGGCTGAGACATACCCCCCGGGCCCCGATCCAATGATTACTATATCGAAATTACTCATGATTTATTTTTCTACTAGGTTGGAATTCAAAGATAAAAAATATACGTTCAATTTATACATCTCACCTAAACAATTTTATAAATTTAAAATTACTTAGCCTATATCTTTACATAATGTATTAAATATAGTTAAACAGTAAAAGGTCTTAATCGAAATTATTTCCATTTCCAATCCAACATTCTTTTATACGGAATCGATTTTGATTCTGCTAAATCAGTAAGAGTTTTAGTAAGTGAGTCTATAGCTTCAATTTGAGATTTAGGAATAATAATATTTCTTCCCCTGTCTAATTTTATAAAAAAATGCGAGGGAATTTCATAGATTAGTTCTATATTGGAAATAGGAATTTTTCCTTCATTTTCACCGTTGGAAAGGATTATATCATCCGTTGAAAAAGTAAGTCCAATGGTTTCTAATTGCGTTTTATTAAAATTTCGATAAACAAAACGTTTATAAAATCTTTTATATATCCAACGGGAATAAATCGGATAAATAAATATAAAACCAATTCCAAATACTCCAAAATAAGCAGCTAATGCATAGTTTTTTAAAAAAACAAAAATTACAGCAAGTACAAAAAAGGCAAAGGTCCATAAAAGTAGCCCTTTTTTCCTTTGTTGTTTTACTATTTCATTCATCGAAGCACTAAAAAGCTGATGAGTAAGATAATCATCTGCTGAAATTTTATAAGTATATGTATAATCTTTCATAATTGTAAATGTATGAAATCCGTCGAATTTATGTTAGTGATTTAATAAGTAAGAATTAGATATGTATAAATAAATATTCCTATCTCCCTATATTATAAAATTAATTTATAATTGTAACTAGTAAAGATAGGAATAAGTATATGCCCCGTTAGTAACGGAAGCATATTTTGGTTATATTTTCTTTAAAAGAGATTTTAATTCAACATTCTCTCCTAAAATAGTGCGTAAGGAATCTACTGAAACTCTTTCCTGTTTCATAGTATCTCTGTTTCTTATAGTAACAGTATGATCGGAAAGCGTGTCATGGTCAACGGTAATACAGTAAGGAGTACCGATAGCATCTTGTCTTCTATATCGTTTACCAATGGCATCTTTATCTTCATACATTACATTATAATCAAATTTCAAATCATTGAAAATCTTTTCTGCATATTCCGGCAATCCATCTTTTTTAAGTAATGGAAATATAGCAACTTTATTAGGCGCTAAAGCAGGAGGCAAACTTAAAACAACTCTTGATGACCCATCTTCCAATGTTTCGTCTTTTAAACATTTAGATAAAAGAGCTAAAAACATTCGGTCTAATCCAATAGATGTTTCCACTACATAAGGAACATAACTTTTATTTTGTTCCGGATCGAAATATTGAAGTTTTTTACCGGAATATTTTTCATGTGCCGATAAATCAAAATCAGTTCTGGAATGGATACCTTCCAATTCTTTAAATCCGAATGGAAAATTAAATTCAATATCGGTGGCAGCGTTTGCATAATGGGCTAACTTTTCATGATCGTGAAATCTATAGTTATCTTTACCCAATCCTAAAGCTAAATGCCAATTTAAACGTTTTTCTTTCCATTCTTTAAAATAAGACAATTCTGTGCCCGGAGGAACAAAAAATTGCATTTCCATCTGTTCAAACTCTCTCATCCTAAAAATGAATTGTCTTGCCACAATTTCATTTCTAAACGCTTTACCAATTTGTGCAATTCCAAAAGGTAATTTTTTTCTTCCTGTCTTTTGGACATTTAAGTAATTTACAAAAATTCCTTGTGCCGTTTCAGGTCTTAAATATAAATCGGTAGCAGAATCAGCAGTAGAGCCTAATTTTGTCCCAAACATTAAATTAAACTGACGAACTTCTGTCCAGTTTTTAGAACCTGTTTCGGGATCACCAATTTCCAGTTCTTCGATTAAAGCTTTAGTATCTGCTAAATTAGTTTCCAAAGACTTAGCTAATCTTTGTAAGATATCTGCTTTTTGCTTTCTATATTCTAAAACTTTAGGATTAGTAGTCTCAAACTGTTCCAAATCAAAAGCTTTTCCAAATCGTTTTCTTGCTTTTTCAACTTCTTTTTTAGCTTTATCTTCAAATTTCTCCGCAAAATCTTCCACTAAAACATCCGCACGAAATCTCTTTTTACTGTCTTTATTGTCAATTAACGGATCATTAAACGCATCAACATGCCCGGAAGCCTTCCAGATAGTAGGATGCATAAATATAGCAGAATCCAATCCCAAAATATTTTCATTCAACTGCACCATTGCTTTCCACCAATACTGTTTAATATTGTTTTTTAATTCAACACCATTTTGACCGTAATCGTAAATGGCTGATAATCCGTCATAAACTTCACTGGAAGGAAAAACAAACCCATATTCCTTGGCATGGGCAACTACCTTTTTTAAAACATCTTCTTGAGATTTCATATATATACTTGGTTAGATATTTATATTCAACGTTCAAATTTACTATAAAAAATGAGATATTACCCTATAACTGTTATATACCTCTATCAGGGAAAACAAAATATATCTTATAATTCAACCGAATCTTTCGTTGATATTAAAAATAAATTTGCGTTTGCAAATTATCTTCATATATTTGCACTTCGAAAATAAATGAAGAACAAAAAAGAGATGTTATTATGTTAATTATTCCAGTAAAAGATGGAGAGTCTATTGATAAAGCTCTAAAAAAATATAAAAGAAAATACGATAAAACCGGTGTTGTTAAAGAATTAAGAAAAAGACAACAGTTTATTAAGCCTTCTGTTACTAAAAGACAACAGGTTATTAGAGCAGCTTACAAACAAAGATTGCAAAGTCAAGAAGAAGCATAAGAAACTTTTTCTATAAAATATTAGCCTATTTTTCGAAATTATTTTTAATTTTGAAAAGTAGGCTTTTTATATGTTACAAAAATTTCTTGAATACCTTACCTTAGAGAAACATTATTCTCCTCTTACCATACAAAGTTATGAAAGAGATTTGCTGGATCTTCAAAGCTTTCTTTTAGAATCTGAAAGCATTTCTGATGCAGAACATGCTACTGCCAAACAACTAAGGAATTTTATTATTTATCTATCCAATAAAAATTTATCGGAAAAATCCATCAATAGAAAAATTTCTTCTATAAGAAGCTTTTTTAAATTTTTGCTTAAAATTGATTATTTGGATATAAATCCAACCATCTACTTAAAAAATCTTAAACAAAAGAAAAAAGTTTTACTTCCTTACACTGAAGATGAAATTTATTCCATCGAAACTTATATAAATTCTTGTGAGGCAGGAAAAGATAACTCGGATTCCTTTGATACTCTTAGAAACCATCTCATATTTGAGATATTTTATCAAACAGGTATCAGAAGAATGGAGCTTCTGCAACTTAAAACTTCAACAATCGATTTAAAGAATCACACGATTAGAATTACAGGAAAAAGAAATAAAGAAAGATTAATTCCTATAACTCAAAAATTATCAGAGCAAATAAATGCATTTCTAGCCTATAAAATCAATTTTGGTATACCTTATGAATATCTATTTACCAATAAAAACGGTAAAATTTTAAGTGAAAAGTATGTATATAACCTGATTCATAGATATGTTAGCATGGTAACTACTAAGGATAAAAAAAGTCCGCATATGCTCCGTCATACCTTTGCAAGTCATCTCTTACACAACGGAGCCGAAATCAATTCCATAAAAGAATTACTGGGTCACAGTAGTTTAGCAGCTACACAAGTATATACTCATAATACTATAGAAGATTTAAAAAAAGTATTCAACCGGTCCCATCCTTTTGGGCTTAAAAATAAAAAAGATGAAAATTAACGTACAAGCAGTAAATTTTAATGCACAAGACACCCTATTGGCATTTTTAAATAAAAAAGTTTTAAAATTAGATCAATATTATGACAAAATAATCAATGCTAATATATTCCTAAAATTGGAAAACGTTGGAAATAAAGAAAATAAAACTACGGAAATCGTTTTAGAAGTTCCCGGTGATGAATTAGTAGCTAAAAAAACGTCCCCTACATTTGAAGAAAGTATTGACTTAGCCTGTGAAGCCGCTAAAAAGATGATACTCAAAAGGAAAGAAAAAATGTAGGTAAAAAATCATATTTTTTTTTCATAAAAATTTGGAAATATTAAAAATTTATCTACCTTTGCAATCCGTTAGACGAAGATAATGATCTTAGAAAAATAACGAAATATTTTCTTTGAAATAAAAAATTTAACGCCGGTATAGCTCAGTTGGCCAGAGCACGTGATTTGTAATCTCGGGGTCGTGGGTTCGAATCCCTCTACCGGCTCGTTTTTGAAGGGGAGATACTCAAGCGGCCAACGAGGACAGACTGTAAATCTGTTGGTTTTTACCTTCGGAGGTTCGAATCCTCCTCTCCCCACAAAAAAATTAAAAAAAATTTTTGTAATTCAAAAAAAATTTCTACCTTTGCAACCGAATTACAAAGGTAATCAAAAAATAAGCGGAAGTAGCTCAGTTGGTAGAGCGTCAGCCTTCCAAGCTGAATGTCGCGAGTTCGACCCTCGTCTTCCGCTCAATTTTTTAACAGCCGATGTAGCTCAGGGGTAGAGCGCTTCCTTGGTAAGGACGAGGTCACGGGTTCAATTCCCGTCATTGGCTCTCAATTACCCAAACATACAATCACAAATTTTATTAATAAGCCTAAACTTTCTTAAAGACATATTTACAAAACAGTTGTTTATAAAAAAGTATTTATTTTTTATAAGCTATTGTTATTTAAAAAAAATTGAGTATATTTGCACTCATTTTTGGAAATATAAACAAACATATTTATCATGGCAAAAGAAACTTTTCAGCGTACCAAACCACATCTTAATATAGGTACAATCGGTCACGTAGACCACGGAAAAACGACTTTAACAGCTGCTATTACAAAAGTATTAGCAGAAAAAGGGTTAGCAGAAAAAAGAGATTTCTCTCAAATTGATGCAGCTCCTGAAGAAAAAGAAAGAGGGATCACAATCAATACTGCACACGTAGAATATCAAACAGAAAACCGTCACTATGCACACGTTGACTGTCCGGGGCATGCTGACTATGTAAAAAACATGGTTACCGGTGCTGCTCAAATGGACGGAGCTATTCTAGTAGTTGCTGCAACAGATGGACCTATGCCTCAAACAAGAGAGCACATCTTGTTATGTCGTCAGGTAAACGTACCTAAAATCGTTGTATTCATGAACAAAGTGGATATGGTTGACGATCCTGAATTATTAGACTTAGTTGAAATGGAAGTAAGAGAATTATTATCTTCTTACGATTATGACGGAGATAACACTCCTGTTATCCAAGGTTCTGCTTTAGGTGCACTTAACGGAGATCCAAAATGGGTTGCTACTGTTGATGAATTAATGGCAGCAGTTGATAACTGGATTGATTTACCGGTTCGTGATCAAGATAAACCATTCTTAATGCCAATCGAAGACGTTTTCTCTATTACAGGTCGTGGAACTGTAGCTACAGGACGTATTGAAGCCGGAGTTATTAACTCAGGTGAAGCTGTAGATATCGTTGGTATGGGAGATGAAAAATTAACATCTACTGTAACCGGAGTTGAAATGTTTAGAAAAATATTAGATAGAGGTGAAGCCGGAGATAATGTTGGATTATTATTAAGAGGTATTGAAAAAACTGATATCCGTCGTGGTATGGTTATCGCTAAACCGGGTTCAATCACTCCTCACAAAAAATTCAAAGCAGAGGTTTATATCTTAACTAAAGAAGAAGGTGGACGTCACACTCCATTCCACAATAACTACCGTCCTCAATTCTACGTTAGAACTACTGACGTAACCGGTACAATTACTTTACCGGAAGGAACTGAAATGGTAATGCCTGGTGATAACTTAACTATTACAGTTGAATTACACCAACCAATCGCACTTAACAACGGTTTAAGATTCGCTATCCGTGAAGGTGGTAGAACTGTTGGTGCAGGTCAGGTAACTGAGATTTTAGATTAATTTAAATAAAATCATAACAAAAGAAAGAACTTAAAGTTCTTTCTTTTTTAAGCGGGTGTAGCTCAGCTGGTAGAGCAGTGGTCTCCAAAACCAAAGGTCGTGAGTTCGAATCTTTCCGCCCGCGCAAAATAATAATAAATGAACGGACTCATTAAGTATTTAAAGGGCGCAATAGAAGAATTTAAAGATCACGTCGAGTGGCCTAAATGGTCCGATCTGCAATCCTCAACAACTGTTGTAGCGATTACATCGATCATTTTGGCTATGTTCTGCTTTGGTGTAGATTGGATTTTTGCTAAAGCGCTTCAGAATATTTATTCTATATTAATAGGATTAAAATCTTAATATTAGGAAGCGATGGATGAAATGAAATGGTATGTACTGAAAACGATCAGTGGGCAAGAATCTAAGGTGAAAATGTATATTGAAAATGAAGTTTTAAGATACGAACATCTTAAAAAAAATCTTGGCCAAGTAGTTGTACCTATGGAAAAAGTAGTACAAATTAGAAACGGAAAAAAAATTCGTAAAGAAAAAGTCTATTATCCCGGCTATGTTATGGTTGAAGCTAATTTAATTGGCGAATTACCACATACTATAAAGAATATACCCGGCGTAATTAGTTTTTTAAGTGCTACTAAAGGAGGAGATCCACTTCCAATGAGACGAAGCGAAGTGAGTAGAATGTTCGGTAAAATGGATGAATTATCAGAATCTGAAGATACCGTAAACATTCCTTTTGTATTTGGTGAAACCGTGAAAGTTATTGATGGACCATTTAATGGTTTTAATGGAACCATCGAAAAAATAAATGAAGAGAAAAGAAAATTAGATGTGATGGTGTTGATTTTCGGAAGAAAAACCCCCATTGAATTAAGTTTCTCTCAAGTAGAAAAAATATAGGCTGCTTCCACAGATATAAATAAAACATTTTTAAGTAAAAATTAAAATGGCAAAAAAAATTTTTAAAATGGTAAAACTCCAGGTGAAAGGAGGTCAAGCAAATCCTTCACCACCAGTAGGACCTGCATTAGGTGCTGCCGGGGTTAACATTATGGAGTTTTGTAAACAATTTAATGCCCGAACACAAGAAAAGCAAGGACAAGTATTACCGGTTATCATTACTGTATATGAGGATAAATCTTTTGACTTTGTAGTTAAAACTCCTCCTGTAACCGTTCAACTTTTAGCAGCTTCTAAAGCTAAAAAAGGTTCCGGCGAACCAAACAGAGATAAGGTAGCATCCGTTACTTGGAGCCAAGTACAACAAATTGCTGAAGATAAAATGGTAGATTTAAATTGCTTTACTATAGAATCAGCAGTTAGCATGGTTGCAGGTACAGCAAGATCTATGGGTATTAGAGTAACTGGGCAAAATCCCTTTAATAATTAATTGTAGGAATCATGGCAGTTTTAACGAAAAAACAAAAAGCAGTAGTTGCTAAAGTAGATAAATCAAAACTTTATACATTAGAGGAAGCTTCCAATTTAGTTAAAGAAGTTAATTACACTAAATTTGATGCATCCGTTGATATAGCTGTACGTTTAGGAGTAGATCCACGTAAGGCTAATCAAATGGTGCGTGGAGTTGTATCTTTACCTCATGGTACAGGTAAAGAAACTCGTGTTTTAGCTTTAGTTACTCCCGATAAGGAAGAAGAAGCTAAAAACGCAGGTGCTGATTATGTAGGTTTGGATGATTATCTACAAAAAATAAAAGATGGATGGACAGATGTTGATGTAATTGTTACTCAACCTCAAGTAATGGGTAAATTAGGTCCTTTAGGAAGAGTTTTAGGTCCTCGTGGATTAATGCCCAATCCTAAAACCGGAACAGTTACCACTGAAATAGGAAAAGCAATTTCAGAAGTGAAAGCAGGTAAAATAGATTTTAAAGTAGATAAATACGGAATTGTACATGCTGCAATAGGTAAAGTATCTTTCGATGCAAAAAACATTCAAGAGAATGCACAAGAAATTATTTCTACTTTAATAAAATTAAAACCTCAGGCAGCAAAAGGAGTTTATGTGAAAAGTATATACCTATCCTCTACTATGAGTCCGGGTATTGCTATTGATCCTAAAGGTATTAACTAATTTTAATTTTACCAAAACATGACAAAACAAGAAAAAACAGAGGTAATTAAAGAATTACAGGAAGTACTTGAAAGTACAAATGTATTATATATAGCTGATACTGATGGATTAAATGCACAACAAACTTCAGAACTAAGAAGAGCTTGTTTCAAAGGTGAAATTTCAATGAAAGTTGTTAAAAACACCCTTCTTAGAAAAGCAATGGAAAATGTAGAAGATAAAGATTTTTCAGGTGTTTTTGAAAGTCTAAAAGGAAACTCTACTATTTTCATTTCAGAAAAAGGAAATGCTCCGGCTAAATTAATACAAAATTTCAGAAAGAAAACCGAAAAACCATTATTAAAAGCTGCTTGGATTGATTCTGCAGTATTTGTAGGAGATGCTCAATTAGAAACATTGGCAAATCTTAAATCCAGAGAAGAGCTTATTGGAGAAATTATTGGATTACTTCAATCTCCAATTAAAAATGTTGTTTCTGCCCTTAAATCCGGTGGGAATACCATTGCCGGTTTGGTTAAAACCTTATCTGAAAAAGAAGAATAATTTCACACTCATAATAAATAGTTGTTAAACAAAAATTAAAACAAAATTAAAAATGGCAGATTTAAAACAATTAGCTGAAACTCTAGTAAATTTAACAGTAAAAGAAGTTAATGAATTAGCTGAAATATTAAAAGAAGAATACGGTATTGAACCTGCTGCTGCTGCTGTAGCTATGGCTGCACCTGTTGCTGGTGCTGATGCCGGTGCTGCTGAAGAAAAAACAGAATTCGATGTTATTCTTAAAGCTGCAGGAGCTAACAAATTAGCTGTTGTTAAATTAGTTAAAGATCTTACAGGTAAAGGTCTAAAAGAAGCTAAAGATGCTGTAGATGGAGCTCCTACTCCAATTAAAGAAGGAGTAGCTAAAGACGAAGCAGAAAGTCTTAAAAAACAGCTTGAAGAAGCTGGAGCTGAAGTTGAATTGAAATAATTCATTCTACCTAAAAATAAAGGTTTAGGCCTCCAATTTAACATTGGTAAGGTCTAAGCCTATTTGTGTTTTAAAGATTTTAATATATCATATGAGTAAATCATTGGCGTCAAAAACTCAAAACCCTAAGAGATTTAGTTTCTCTCACTCTAAAGGACAAATTGAATTTCCTGATTTCCTGGATATACAGGTTAAATCATTTCAGGATTTTTTTCAATTAGAAACTCGTCCTGATCAAAGAAAAAACGAAGGACTTTTTAAAACGTTTACTGAAAATTTCCCTATTTCCGATACTAGGAATCAGTTCGTTTTAGAATTTTTAGATTATTTTGTTGATCCTCCAAAATACTCTATTGAAGAATGCATTGAAAGAGGATTAACTTATAGTGTACCACTTAAAGCACGTCTTAAATTATATTGTACCGACCCCGAACATGAAGATTTTGAAACAGTAGTTCAAGATGTATATTTAGGGCCTATTCCTTATATGACACCAAGCGGTTCGTTTATTATAAACGGTGCTGAAAGAGTTATGGTATCCCAATTACATCGTTCACCTGGTGTATTTTTTGGACAATCTTATCATGCCAACGGTGCTAAATTATATTCTTCCAGAATTATTCCATTTAAAGGATCTTGGATGGAATTTGCTACCGATATCAATGGCGTGATGTATGCTTACATTGACAGAAAGAAAAAACTTCCGATGACAACCTTGCTTCGTGCAATCGGTTATCAAAGTGATAAAGATATATTAGAAATATTTGATCTTGCAGAAGAAGTAAAAGTTAATAAATCCAACCTAAAAAAGATGTTAGGAAGGACTCTAGCTGCAAGGGTTTTAAATACTTGGTTCGAGGACTTTGTTGATGAAGACACCGGTGAGGTGGTTTCTATTGAAAGAAATGAAATTATCCTTGACCGTGAAACTGTTTTAGAAAAGGAACATCTTGATTTAATCATAGATTCCGGAATTAAAACTATTTTAGTTCATAAAGAAAACAGTAATGAATTCTCAATAATTCACAACACATTACAAAAAGACTCTACCAATTCTGAAAAAGAAGCTGTAGAATATATCTATCGTCAATTACGTAATGCTGAACCACCTGATGAAGAAACGGCTAGAGGAATTATCGATAAATTATTCTTCTCTGATGCTCGATACTCTTTAGGTGAAGTAGGTCGTTATCGTATTAATAAAAAGTTAGGATTAAATATATCAGAAGATATTCAAGTTTTAACAAAAGACGATATTATCGCAATTGTTAAATATTTAATTGAACTAATCAACTCAAAAGCTGAAGTTGATGACATCGATCACTTATCTAACCGTCGTGTTAAAACTGTTGGTGAACAATTAGCCGGTCAATTTGGTGTAGGTTTAGCTCGTATGGCTCGAACCATTAAAGAAAGAATGAACGTCCGTGATAACGAAGTGTTCACTCCTATTGACTTGATCAATGCTAAAACCTTAACTTCAGTTATCAACTCTTTCTTTGGAACTAATCAGTTATCTCAATTCATGGATCAAACCAATCCACTATCTGAGGTTACCCATAAAAGACGTATGTCTGCATTAGGTCCCGGTGGTTTATCAAGAGAAAGAGCCGGATTTGAAGTGCGAGACGTTCACTACACTCACTACGGTAGAATTTGTCCTATCGAAACTCCGGAAGGACCGAACATCGGTTTGATATCTTCTTTAGGCTGTTACGCTAGAATCAATGACTTAGGATTTATGGAAACCCCATACAGAAAGGTTGTTGACGGTAAAGTAGATTTAGAATCCGAGCCTCAATATTTAACTGCGGAAGAGGAAGAAGGAAAAATTATTGCTCAAGCGAACATCAATATGGACAGCGACGGTAAAATTCTTGATGAGAGAATCGTTGCCAGAGAGGAAGCTGATTATCCGGTTGTTGAGCCTGATAAGGTGGATCTGATGGATGTTGCACCTAATCAAATTACAGGTATTTCCGCTTCATTAATTCCTTTCCTTGAGCACGATGATGCGAACCGTGCTTTGATGGGTTCAAACATGATGCGTCAAGCAGTACCCTTATTGAAACCTCAAGCTCCAATTGTCGGAACCGGTTTAGAATTTCAAGTAGCTAAAGATTCGCGTATCTTAATTAATGCAGAAGGTGAAGGAGTAGTAGAATATGTGGATGCTAACATTATTACTATTAAATACGACAGAACCGAAGAAGAAGAATTAGTTAGCTTTGATTCTGCAAGTAAAACATATAAATTAACGAAATTCAGAAAAACCAATCAAAGTACTTCTATAACGCTTAAACCAATCGTTAAAGCAGGTGATAGAGTTTCTAAAGGTCAAGTTTTAACTGAAGGTTATGCTACCGAAGATGGAGAACTTGCTTTAGGTAGAAACCTTCTAGTAGCTTTTATGCCTTGGAAAGGATATAACTTTGAGGATGCGATTGTTATTAATCAAAGAGCAGTTAGCGAAGACTGGTTTACTTCTATTCACGTAGACGAATATTCTTTAGAAGTTCGTGATACCAAATTAGGTATGGAAGAACTTACACCGGATATTCCAAACGTAAGTGAAGAAGCTACTAAAGACCTTGATGAAAATGGGATGATCCGTATTGGAGCAGAAGTTAAACCCGGAGATATTTTAGTAGGAAAAATTACTCCTAAAGGAGAATCTGACCCAACTTCAGAAGAAAAATTACTTCGTGCCATATTCGGGGATAAAGCCGGAGATGTAAAAGATGCTTCTCTAAAAGCAGAACCTTCTTTAAAAGGTGTGGTAATTAATAAAAAATTATTTACACGTAACATTAAAGACAAACGTAAAAGAGGAGACGAAAAATTAAAAATTGAACAATTAGAAGCTGAATTTAAAGTAAAGCTTAATGATTTAAAAAATCAACTATTAGAGAAATTATATGTCCTTCTAAATGGTAAAACTTCTCAAGGAATCTATAATGATTTAAATGAAGAAGTAATACCAAAAGGAGTTAAATTCACTCAAAAGCTTTTATCTAGTATTGATGACTATTTTAATTTAGCCGGAGAAAATTGGACTTTAGATGATAATAAAAACAATTCTATTAAAGAATTGCTTCACAACTATAAAATAAAACATAACGATTTACTAGGTTCTCTAAATAGAGAAAGACATACTATTTCTGTTGGAGATGAATTACCGGCCGGTATCGTTAAATTGGCAAAAGTTTATATTGCTAAAAAACGTAAACTAAATGTTGGAGATAAAATGGCAGGTCGTCACGGTAACAAAGGTATTGTTGCTAGAATAGTACGTGATGAAGATATGCCATTCCTAGAAGACGGAACACCGGTAGATATTGTCCTTAACCCATTAGGGGTACCTTCCCGTATGAACATTGGACAGATTTACGAAACAATTTTAGGATGGTGCGGTAAAAAATTAGGTAAAAAATTCGCAACTCCTATCTTCGATGGAGCTACTTCCGAGCAAATCGATGAACTTACAAAAGAAGCAGGAGTACCTCAATGGGGAACTACTTATTTATATGATGGAGGAACCGGAGAA
Organism: Apibacter sp. ESL0432; assembly: GCF_019469225.1. Lineage (NCBI taxonomy): Bacteria > Pseudomonadati > Bacteroidota > Flavobacteriia > Flavobacteriales > Weeksellaceae > Apibacter > Apibacter sp. ESL0432. The sequence goes on from NZ_CP048266.1 coordinate 1,689,250, forward strand.
CGTTTTGAGCAAAAAGCAACTGTGGGAGTTATCTATATGTTGAAATTAGGACATATGGTTGATGACAAAATGCACGCACGTTCAATCGGACCATACTCATTAATTACTCAACAACCATTAGGAGGTAAAGCTCAATTTGGAGGTCAGAGATTCGGAGAAATGGAGGTTTGGGCTTTAGAAGCTTTCGGAGCATCAAACATTCTAAGAGAAATTATAACAATTAAATCTGATGATGTAATAGGTAGAGCTAAAGCCTATGAATCAATTGTTAAAGGTGAACCAATGCCTGAACCGGGTATACCTGAATCATTTAATGTATTCTTACATGAATTACAAGGTTTAGGGTTGGATGTAAGATTGGAAGAATAAATATTTCTTTCTTAACTCTTAATAAATTTAAATTTTTTTCAATTTAATTGATTACAAAATAATGGCAGTTAAACAAAGAACTAGCAAATTTAGTAAAATTATAATCGGATTAGCTTCTCCGGAAAGTATATTACAACAATCTAGAGGAGAGGTTTTAAAACCTGAAACAATCAATTATCGGACTCATAAACCTGAACGAGACGGTTTGTTTTGTGAAAGAATATTCGGTCCGGTAAAGGACTACGAATGTGCTTGTGGGAAATATAAAAGAATACGTTACAAAGGAATTGTTTGTGATCGATGTGGAGTTGAAGTAACGGAAAAAAAAGTTAGACGTGAAAGAATCGGACATATCAACTTGGTAGTGCCTGTGGCACATATCTGGTATTTCCGTTCTTTACCCAATAAAATTGGATATTTATTAGGTATTCCATCCAAAAAACTGGATATGATTATCTACAACGAACGTTTTGTAGTAATTCAAGCCGGAATAGCTAAAAAATTAAATGGTGAAGAATTAGAACATCTTGAATTTTTAACGGAAGAAGAATATTTAGATATATTAGAAACTCTTCCTATTGAAAATCAATATTTAGATGATTCTGATCCGAATAAATTTGTTGCCAAAATGGGAGCAGAATGTTTGGAAGAACTTTTAAAGAGAACAGATTTAGATGCTTTATCTTATGAATTAAGACATAAAGCCAATAATGAATCTTCCAAACAAAGAAGAACAGAAGCGTTAAAACGATTACAAGTAGTTGAATCTTTCAGAGATGCTAATTCCAATGGTCGTATTAACAGACCGGAATGGATGATCATGAGAGTAATACCTGTAATTCCTCCGGACTTACGTCCGTTAGTTCCCTTAGATGGAGGGCGTTTTGCTACTTCTGACTTAAATGATTTATATCGTAGGGTTATTATCAGAAACAATCGTTTAAAACGATTAATTGAAATTAAAGCCCCTGAAGTAATTTTACGTAATGAGAAGCGTATGCTTCAGGAAGCTGTTGATTCTTTATTTGATAATACAAGAAAATCATCTGCGGTTAAATCTGAATCTAACAGACCTTTAAAATCTCTGTCTGATTCCTTAAAAGGAAAACAAGGACGTTTCCGTCAAAACTTATTAGGTAAACGTGTGGATTATTCTGCTCGTTCGGTAATTGTTGTAGGTCCTTCCCTTCAACTTCATGAGTGCGGACTTCCTAAAGATATGGCTGCAGAACTTTATAAGCCTTTTATCATTCGTAAATTAATTGAAAGAGGAATTGTAAAAACTGTAAAATCCGCCAAGAGAATTATTGAAAGAAAAGAACCGGTAGTTTACGATATCCTGGAAAATGTAATGAAAGGACATCCGGTATTGTTGAACCGTGCCCCTACTCTTCACCGTTTAGGTATTCAAGCATTTCAACCTAGAATGATTGAAGGAAAAGCTATTCGTCTTCACCCGTTAGTTTGTACTGCGTTTAATGCAGACTTTGACGGTGACCAAATGGCGGTGCATTTACCTTTAGGACCGGAAGCTATTTTGGAAGCTCAATTATTGATGTTGGCTTCTCAAAACATTTTAAATCCGGCTAACGGATCTCCTATTCAAGTACCTTCACAAGACATGGTTTTAGGTTTATATTATATGACTAAACCATTAACACCTACGGACGAAATTAAAGTTAAAGGACACGGATCTATTTTCTATTCTTCTGAAGAGGTAGATATTGCTTATAATGAAAAAGCAGTAGATTTAAATGCTATCATTAAAGTAAAAGCAACAGTTGTAGAAGGTGAAGAATTAGTTGAAAAAATGATTGAAACTACTGTAGGGCGCGTGTTATTTAACAAAATCGTACCTAAAAAAGTAGGTTTCATCAATGAAGTATTGACTAAAAAATCATTACGTAACATTATCGGTACCATATTACAAAGAACCGATTTCCCTACCACAGCTAAGTTTTTGGATGATATGAAAACTTTAGGTTATGCAACTGCATTTAAAGGTGGATTATCATTTAGCTTAGGTGATATTAAAACTCCTGAAGAAAAGAAAATTATGATTCAGGAAGCGAATGAACAAGTGGATGGGATCAGAGCTAACTATAATATGGGATTAATTACCAATAATGAAAGATATAATCAGGTAATTGATGTTTGGACTAATACCAATGCACGATTAACAGATTTAATCATGCAACGAATGAAAACCGACAAAGGTGGATTCAACTCTGTATATATGATGCTTGACTCCGGTGCACGGGGATCTAAAGAACAGATTCGTCAGTTAGCAGGTATGCGTGGATTGATGGCAAAACCTCAAAAAGCGGGATCTTCCGGAGGTGAAATTATTGAAAACCCTATTATCTCTAATTTCCGTGAAGGACTTTCCATCCTTGAGTACTTTATTTCTACTCACGGGGCTCGTAAGGGTCTTGCAGATACCGCATTAAAAACCGCTGACGCAGGTTATTTGACTCGTCGTTTAGTGGATGTGGCACAAGATGTTATTATTAATGAACAAGATTGTGGAACTTTAAGAGGTATCGAAATTTCTCCGTTGAAGAAAAATGACGAAATTGTTGAACCATTATCTGAAAGAATTTTAGGACGTGTATCTCTTCATGATGTATACCATCCTGATACAGATGAGCTATTAATTGAAGCAGATCAAATGATAACTTCCGAAATAGCTAAATTAATTCAACAATCCGGAATTGAATCAGTAGAAGTTCGTTCGCCTTTAACTTGTGAATCTAAAAAAGGTATTTGTGCTAAATGTTATGGTGTAAACCTTTCAACCAATAAATTAATCAACAAAGGGGAAGCGGTTGGAGTTATTGCAGCTCAATCTATCGGTGAACCGGGTACACAGCTTACCTTAAGAACCTTCCACGTGGGAGGTACTGCAGGAAACGTTGCAGAAGTTAGCAGCATTGTTGCTAAAAGAGACGGAAAAGTTGAATTTGATGATATTAGGACTGTTGAAAGTGAAGACGAAAACGGAAATAAAGTTTCAATCGTTGTTTCTCGTTCCACAGAATTTAAATTATTGAATGCGGAAGGTAACATTCAAATGCTTACCAACATCCCGTATGGTTCTACTTTATTAGTTGAATCAGGTGATGAAGTTAAGAAAGGAGATATCATTTGTAAATGGGATCCGTATAACGCAATTATACTTTCTGAAACTGCCGGTAAGATCGAATACGAACAAATTGAGCAAGGTTCCACTTATCAACTAGAAATAGACGAACAAACCGGATTTGAAGAAAAAGTAATTTCAGAATCTAGAAATAAAAAATTAATTCCTACCTTAAAAATATTAGATACTAAAGGGAATGAGTTAAAATCAATTAACTTACCGGTTGGTGCACACCTTATCGTAAATGATGGTGAAAAAATTAAGGCAGGAAGAATCTTAGTAAAGATACCAAGAAGATCAGCTAAAGCCGGGGATATTACAGGTGGTTTACCACGTGTTACCGAGCTGTTTGAAGCACGAAATCCTTCCAACCCGGCTGTTGTTTCAGAAATTGACGGTGTAGTTAGTTACGGTAAAATTAAGAGAGGTAATCGAGAAATAGTTATTGAGTCTAAAACCGGTGAAATTAAAAGATATTTGGTTAAATTATCTAATCAGATTCTTGTACAGGAAAATGACTTCGTTCATGCTGGAGATGCCTTATCTGACGGTGCTATAACTCCTAACGATATTCTTAACATCAAAGGGCCTACTGCCGTTCAGGAATATTTAGTAAATGAAATTCAAGAAGTATACCGATTACAAGGGGTAAAAATCGATGATAAACATTTCGAAATTATTGTTCGTCAAATGATGACTAAAGTAGAAATTGTTGATTGCGGTGATACTAAATTCTTAGAAGGTAATCTTGAACATAAAATTGACTTTATTGAGGAAAATGATCGTATTTTCGGAATGAAAGTTATTACTGATCCCGGAGACAGTTTGGAATTAAAAGCCGGACAAATTATTACTTCAAGGGAACTTCGAGATGAAAATTCTAAATTGAAACGTGAAGATAAGAAATTGGTTGAAGCTAGAGAAGCGCTTCCGGCTACTGCCAGTCCTGTACTACAAGGTATTACAAGAGCCTCTTTACAAACCAAATCATTTATCTCTGCAGCATCTTTCCAAGAAACAACTAAAGTTTTAAATGAAGCTGCTGTTGCCGGTAAAGTTGATTATCTAAACGGATTGAAAGAAAATGTTATCGTAGGACACAGAATCCCTGCCGGTACCGGTTTAACTGAATATCAACACGTAGTTGTAGGTTCGAATAAGGAATTTGAGGAAATGATAACCGAAAAAATTTAACCAAAAACTAATTCGAAATGGAAAATCAAAATCAGAATCAACAAGACTTAAATATTGAATTGACGGATGAAGTAGCTTCCGGGGTATTTTCAAATTTGGCATTAATAAATCATTCTCCGACTGAGTTCGTAGTAGATTTTATACAAATAATGCCGGGGGTCCCTAAGGCTAAAGTTAAATCAAGAATCATTTTAACTCCTGAACATGCGAAACGATTATTAACAGCTTTAACTGATAATATTCAAAAATTCGAACAACAATTTGGTGCAGTTAAAGATGATACCTACCATTTAAATTTTGGTCCTAAAGGTCAAGCTTAAATAGTCTAAAAGTCAACAAATTATTTATAATAATAATGAAGCCGAGGTAAACCCTCGGCTTTTTTTATTAATGGTTTAATAGTTTACATCATAAAAGGCCGATATTTTTATAATATAGACAACTAAATAAAGGAATTAATTTGTGAATTATGTAATTATTTAACAATTATTTTACGATAATTAAAAAATATATTATATATTTGAAACGATAAATTAATGTATTAGATATGAGAGTAAACCGAATTTTCTTAGGATTTTCGTTTATCTTCTTGGGTTCGGCTTTTGCCTGGGCTCAGATGAAAACGATTAGCGGGAAAGTTCTTGGGAGTGACGGTCAGCCACAAGCTGATGTTTCTGTTACGATACAAGGATCTACCAAAAAAACGTATACTGACGACTCAGGAAATTTTTCAATTGATGCTGAACCCGGACAAACCATCGAAATTTTATCATTTGATGACGAAACTGCAAGTTTTATTGTTAATGATCAAAGTTTCTATGATGTGGTTCTACAGTCTCCAGTTACAGAAAGCAAAGAACCTGCTGAAAAAAAGGAAACAGTAATTGAAGGAGTCGTAGTAACTGCTTTAGGTATCACAAGAGAAAAAAAGTCGTTGGGTTATGCGACTCAATCAGTAAATGGCGACGATCTTTCCGTTACCAGGGAAAGTAATCCAATTAATTCACTTTCGGGAAAAGTATCGGGATTGCAAATCGTTAATAATAGTGGGACCATGGGAGGTTCAACACAAATCAGATTAAGAGGAATGAGGTCTCTATCTCAATCCAACAAACCTCTTATTGTTGTAGACGGTATTCCTTTAATTGATCAAAATATCAATGATAAAAACACTGAACGAGGAGCCGGTGGTATTGATTATGGTGATTCATTCGGTGACATTAATCCCGACGATATAGCAAATATTTCCGTACTTAAAGGAGCTACTGCCGCGGCATTATACGGATCCAGAGCCATGAATGGAGCTATAATGATTACCACAAAAAAAGCAAAAAGAGGTAAAACTGAGATTGTCTTTAATTCAGGTGTTGTATTTGACAAAGTTTATAAAATGCCTCATCAGCAAAAATTATATGGTGGTGGCGGAAGCAAAACATTTGCAACAAAAAATATTAATGGTGTGGATTATCTGGTGGTTGACTATAGAACCGATGAATCTTGGGGGCCAAAATACGATCCGAATGTTAAAGTCTTACATTGGAATGCATTCGATCCAGAATTTCCAAATGATTATTTAGTTGCAAAACCGTGGATATATCCTAAAAATGATTACAAGAAATTTTTCAAAACCGGTGTAACATACAATAATGGTATTTCTTTTAGCAGAAGTGTTGAAAATACTAATATCAGAGTGGGATATAATAATACTAAATCATCCGGAATAACCCCAAATTCAGACTTAACCAAAAATTCATTATCCATGAATCTGAATTCTAAATTATCTGATGATTTAAAAATAAATGCTTCTGCAGCTTATACTTCTACAAGAGGTTTCAACAGACCTGAAGTGGGATATGACAATAACAACATTATTCAAAAAATGTTTCATTTTGGTCAAACCTCATTAGACTATAATGATCTACAAAAATATGAGTTAGCAGACGGTACTCAAAGAACTTGGAATAGAGAATCTTGGGATAATCCAAAACCCGCTTATTCAGATAATCCCTATTGGACAATAAACAAAAATACCAATAAAGACAATAGAGATCGTTTATATGGTACTGCCGGATTAATTTATAACATAACAAAAGATATGTATGTTAATGGAAAGGTAATGCTTGATACCTATACTCTTCATACAGAAAACAGAACAGCTGTTGGATCACATGCTCTTTCTCAATTTAAAATTTCAGAGAGAAAATATACTGATCTAAATTATGAAGCAACTTTACATTATGACAAAAATATAGGGAACTTTTCACTTAACTCTTTTGCCGGAACTAACCGAAGGGAATATACATATAGAAGAATGAATGGAAAAACTAAAGGAGGGCTAATTATAAGAGACTGGTATAATCTAAATAATTCATTAGAGCCGTCTTTAGTTATGAATGAAAAAGAGAAGAAAAGAGTAAACAGTTTGTTTTATTCATTTAGCTTAGGATATGACAATTTTGTATTCTTAGAAACTACCGGTAGAAATGACTGGTCTTCTTCATTACCTTCTAAAAACAATTCTTTTTTCTATCCATCAGTAGCAACCAGTTTTGTAGTTACTAGATATCTTACCAGCAATTGGTTGGAATTTTTAAAAATTAGAGGGGGATATTCTGAAGTTAGAAATGATACTGATCCTTATCAACTCATCAATACATTTTACAATATAGATGAGGATGAGGATCCGAATTATGGCAGCTTGTATTTAAAAGATCCTTGGTTTTGGTTAACAACTGTTGCTAAAACAGATAAATTAAAACCCGAAAAATTGGAATCTTTTGAATTAGGGGTTGAGTTTCAAATGTTCCAAAGAAGATTAAATGGGGATATTTCATTATATCAAACTACCACCAAAGACTTAATAACTAAAGTACCTTTAGACGGTTCTGCTGGTTTCAAATATGCAATGATGAATGCCGGAAAATTAGTTAATAAAGGAATAGAAGTTTCATTGAATATAGTTCCAATTAGACAAGAGAATTTTAGATGGGATTTTAATTATAATTTTTCAAAATCTGATAATGAAATCAAATCTTTGAGTGAGGATTTAAGTTCACTAACCATAGCTAAAGCTCCATTTAATGCTTTTGTCGTTGCACTACCCGGGTATAGATACGGACAAATATACGGGACAGATTTTATTTATAAAGATGGAAAAAAAGTAGTGGGTAGTAATGGGTTATATCTGAAAACCGATAAAAACGTACCCTTAGGATCAATACTTCCCGATTTTAACATGAGCTTTAGAAATTCCTTCACTTACAAAAATTGGAATTTAGGATTTCAAATTGATTGGCAAAAAGGCGGTAAATATTTTTCAACTACTCATATGTGGGGTATGAGCTCCGGAATATTACCTGAAACTGCTGCAAATGGAATTAGAGAAAACGGTATTATCGTAGACGGCGTTAAAGAAAATGGAAAACCTAATGATATTAGAGTTTCGGCAACAGAATATTCTAAGCATTTTTTTAGTGGACCTAGTGCACAAAATGTATTCGACGCGGATTACATCAAACTGCGCGAATTGTCAATAGCTTATTCTCTTCCCTCTCAATATTTAGGAGATTTTATTAATTCCATAACATTTTCTGCCTTTGCAAGAAATTTATTTGTATGGGGATTAGATTGGAAATCCATGGATCCTGAGGTTGCTAATTATGGTAGTGGAAATGCTTCAGGAATTGAAGGGGGATCGATGCCTACTACCAGATCATTTGGAGTTAATGTGCAAGTTAAGTTCTAAATTAAAATATTCAATATGAAAAAAATAACCATTTATATAGCTTCTCTAATTTTTCTATCTGCCACCGTTTCTTGCGACAATGATTTTGAAAACATCAATACCAATCCCAACAATCCGGAGAAGGTTCCCGGTTATACTACTTTTAGATACGGTAGCCGATATTTTATTGATAACACTCGAGATGAATGGGGATCCGGAAGAATGGTTCTTCCTTGGATACAGTATTGGTGTCAGGTAAATTATACGGAAGAAGATCGATATCAGTATAGAGACGGAGCTAATCAAAACTTATGGAAAGATTATTATCGCGCTGCAGAAAATCTTAAAACCTCCATTGAATTAGTAGAAGCCGATCCGATAAGCAATGTGCAATTTGGTGCTATAAGTAATCAAATAGCTGTCGCAAGAATAATGTTAAGTTATTTATTTATGCAACTTACAGATACCTACGGAAATGTTCCTTATTGGTCTTACGGAGGGCAATCCAATCCGGATTTTCAGGCTTTACAGGTTGAAAAATATAAAACTCCAAAATTTGCTTCACAAATAACCATATATAAAGACATTTTAAAAGAATTAAAAGAAGCTTCCGGCCAACTTGATCTTTCTGAAAAAGTCACTACAGGAGATCACATGTATGAAGGTAATGCGATAAAATGGAAAAAATTTGCCAATTCTTTACGTCTAAGATTAGCTAATCGTTTAAAAAGCGTTTTACCTGAAGCATTAGCCGAAGCTAATGATGCGATTTCAATGGGTGTATTTACATCTAATGATGATAATGCAGTATTTGCGTATGGAAATACTACATCAGATGCTAATCCAATGTGGATGGCTTATTTTGTTAAAAATAGAACTGATTTTGCAGTAACCAATACTTTTATTGAATTATTAAAAGGAAAAACAGGTAATTTTTCTGCTGATCCAAGACTTTATAAATTCTCTTCTCCTAAAAAAGCAAGTATAGACGATGTAAAAAATAATACGTATATATCATCCACTAATTTAGATGATTATGAGGGGATGCCTTATGGTGTTAAAAGCGAAATGGCATCTGAAGTGTTCACCTCCAGCACTATTTCTTTCCCTAGTTATGACGTTTTACATATTAACAGAGGTGAAGTACTTATGGAATACGCTGAAATTGAATTTATATTATCCGAATTAAATAATTGGGATCAAGCACATTATGAAAGTGGTGTAAAAGCTTCGTTTGATAAGTGGAATGTATCTGCTGCAGAACAAACAGCCTTTTTAAGCACTTTACCGCCGGCAAATGAAGAAAATGTACTAACACAGAAATATATTGCACTTTATATGCAACCCCATGAGGCATGGGCAGAATATAGAAGAACAGGGTTTCCTAAAACTTTATTATTACCTAATCAATCGCATACTCTTCCGGCGTATAATAAAACTCCCGAAGGAACTACGTATACTTTTATGCCTTTAGTCAATAATATGACTGATCTACCGACTCGTATTCCTTATCCTTCTCATCTTTCTACACAGAATTCAAAAAATTATTATGAAGCTGTTAAAGGATTGGGAGGACCTGATGATATGAAAACAAAATTAGTTTGGGATGTAAATTGATACTTAGTTAAAATTTCATATATAAATAACGCTCTGTTTAATTATAAACAGAGCGTTGTTATATTTATAAAGCGATTTTTTAAATTTAATATTCTACCAGTAATTCAATATCCTGTGTATACTTTTTTAACTCATCTAGACCTCCTAAAAAGGAAAGTCCCAATATAAAGCTGAATTGAGAGACTACTGCATCACAATTTTGTACCAATTTAGCACATGCAGAAGCTGTTCCTCCTGTTGCTAGAACGTCATCATGAATTAAAATTCTTTGTCCCGGCTTAATGTGTCCTTTTTTAACTTCAATAATTGCTGAACCATATTCTAAATCATATTCTTGGGAAATTATCGGAGGAGGCAATTTTCCTGCTTTACGTACCAATATAAACGGCAAACCAAGCTCCCTGGCAATTTGAACTCCAAATAAATACCCCCTACTCTCAATACCACAAACTGCATCAATTTTACCTCTACTTAAATCAGCAAAAGCTTTTACAATTTTGGTACACAAATCTGCATTTAAAAATATGGGAGAAATATCTTTATATTGAATGCCTTCTTTTGGAAAATCTTGAACTCTATCAATATGTAAATCTATTTCTTGGCTTAAACTTAATTCTTTCATTCAATTCATTTTTAATTTTACTTAAAATATCTTATTTCCAAGTATCTTCTTTTATTTCTTTAGTTTCTGTATTTGTTATTAACCAATTATCTTTAACTTTTTTTAGTATAAAATTTTGAGTTAAAGTTTTTATTTTTCCATTAATGTCTTTGATCTGATATTGTACATTAACAGTTTGTTTATCATCATTCTTTTCTTCTAATTGTGCGTTTATTAAGTTAGTAGCAGCAATAGTTCCAAATCCATTGGTAGTAGACGAAAATTGATCTAAAGAAGTCCATTTAGGATTCTGTGCTAAATTATAAGCTTCAGAATATTGCTTATCACCAATTAATTGTATAAATTTTTTAACATTGTCCAACGCAACTTGTTTATTTATTTCATCCTCTATAGGTGTGGATGCATCTCTTGTTTTGGATAAATCAATAGGAATACCCGACAGTTTACCGTATAGATATTTATCTTCGGCATTAATCTTTATTTCAACATCCAGGGAGGATGTCGCCAATTTTTTGTTATCAAACATGAAAAAAGGAATTTTAATACCTTTATTTAATGAGGGATCTCCCACTGCCGAAGAATTAATTTCTCTTTGGATTACATATACTATGGTACCATTGTTTATAAATGATATGGATAAAGTCAATGGTAAATCAGCATAAAAAATTTCTGATCCTGAATCATCAATTAATTCGGGGTATAAATAAAATCCATCATTGATGGTTTCATCTTTGCTAATCGCAGAATAACGAATATTGATCCGTGTTGCTTTTTCTATTTGTTTTAGTTTTTGCTCAGCTTCAGTTAATGGTTTTAAATCATTATCGAAAACAGAAGGATCTACTGAGTTCATGGAAGTGCTGGACCAAGGAATCTTGTTTTTCTTTGCTATATCCTCTGCAATATCGAAAATTTGTTCGGCATTTTTACCATTAAGTAATGTATAGAGTTGTTCCCATCTCTTATTTTCATCGGATCCTTCTGTTTTAAACTTATAAATCAGTTTAACCGCTTCTTGAATTTTATCCTGTTGTAGGATAGTCAATTTGGACGATATAGATTTTACACTTTTAGTAAAGGTTTCCTTTGATGTCCCGTCAATTACCTTATATTCTTTTTCACAAGAAGAACATAAGAAAATAAAGGTTAACCCTATCAAAAATATTTTTCTCATAAAAGTATGTTTGTCACAGGTAAAAATACATTAATTATTTTTAACGATATACCCCGATATTTTTAATGATGAAAGATTTTTATAAGTAATTAGTGCTTTGGTTTCATAATCTATGATATTCAATCCGGCATATTTAGCAATGGCGTGTCCACCGGCAATATCCCAAAAATTAATGGGACTTAATCGTGCATATTCGTTTGCTTTTCCTTCTGCTACCAGGCCGATTTTAATGGCGCTGCCCATCTGTAAAACAACAATTTCTGAATGTTGTAATTTTAAGTTTTTTATATATTCTTCATCCACATGACTATAGTGGGAACGACTTGTTAAAACGGTATATTTTTTTAAATCGGGTTTAAAAGGTAATGTAACGGATTGTTCCAGTAGTTTGTCCGTAAGATCATCTTCATTCAGTAACGCATATAAATTTTCATACTTTCCATTCCATTTATAACTACCTAATCCTTCCGCAGCAAAATAAAACAATCCCATAGAGGGAGCAGCTAAAACTCCGAGCAAAGAAGTTTCGGGAGTCAGTAAGCCAATTGAAATACAATATTCTCCGGTTTTATTCACATATTCTTTAGTTCCGTCAATTGGATCTACACACCAATATTTTTCCCAATTTTCCATTACCTTTTCCGATTCGTGCTCGGTTTCTTCACTTAAAATAGGAATTGATGTTTGTTTTAAATAAGTGGTAATAATTTCATTTGACTTAAGATCACCCGTTGTTACGGGTGATTGGTCTTTTTTTAAGGAAACTGAAAAGCCATCCTCATATATTTTATGGACTTCTTGAGAAGCTTCTATAGCAGCTTTTAGCGCTATATTAATTAGTTTTTTCATTAGTATGAATCATTTGTATTACCTTTTTGAGATAAGGCTTTTGCCGAAGAAGTTCCTATTCTTTTTACTCCCATTTCAATCATTTTCACTGCTTCATCGTAGGTTCTAACTCCACCAGCTGCTTTTACCGGCAAGGGTTGAGAATATTTAAGCATAATTTCCATTGCATGGAACGTCGCTCCATTTGGTTTTCCCTCTTCTGCTTGGTAAAAACCGGTGGAAGATTTCACAAAAATGTTACCAAATTCATTCTTTTCAAAGTTTTCTTGAGCCCAGGTGGAAAAATAAGAGCAAATGGATTGGATTTGTTCGTCAGTTAATGCCGCAATCTCAATAATCCATTTAACTACTTTGGATGCTTTTAAACCTAATGACGTTCCGGTAATAAATTCTTGTTTAATTAAATCGATATCTCCCTTTTTAAAAGCCTCGTAGTTGATTACATAATCCAACTCATCCACTCCATCTTCAATAGCTTTCTGTGCCTCTGCGATTTTTTCAGTTAATGAATAGGTACCTTCATGAAACCCAATGACGGTACCTACTTTTACCTCAGAATCAACTTTTTGAATCATTTCTTTCACTTTTTTAATGTATTCGGGACGAATCATTACTAAATAAAAATGATTTTCAATTGCTTCTTCAGTAAGTTTTTTAACTTCTTCCCAAGTTTGTTCTTCGGTTAATCCACTTTGAGAAGGTAGCTTAAGGTAAGTTGAATCTAAATACTTTGTTATATCCATTTATCTTATAATTTTTAATTGTGTTTTTAGGGTATAATCTGTCGTGAAATACTTTGTTCTAAAGAAATAATGGTTTCAGTCCTTTCAATTCCCTTGATATTTTGTATCTCATTTCTTAAAACCGACATGAGATGATCATTATCTTTACATAATATTTTGATGAAAATTGCATAATTTCCTGTTGTAAAATGTGCTTCGATAATTTCAGGAATTTGCAACATGCTTTTAATGGCTTCTTTGTACTGGGCCGATTTTTCAAGAAAAATACCCACATAAGCGGTAGTTTTATATCCTAATAATTTATAATTCAAAGGGGTAACCGGATCTTCTATGATTTTTGCTGCTTCCAGTTTCTTAATTCGTTGATGAATTGCTGTGGATGAAACTCCTACCTGTTTTGCTATTGTTGAAACCGGTATTTTCGAATTCTCCATTAATGCTTTTAAAATGATTTTATCGATACCGTCTAATTCTACTGTATGTATATCTGATATTCTCATTTTTCGGTAAAATTACAAATACTAAATTAATATTATACAATTTTATATTTTATCTTTTATATTTTTAACAATTTCTACAAGATTTAAATTATTTTTACTTTTTGCCCTTGTATTTAAAAATAAGTACCTTTGGGATTAATAATTTTAAATAGCTGTACATGCAGGACAATATGCTTAATCATCCCGGATTAATTACCATATTCGCGGTTTCGATTATTATTATGCTACTTCTTGACTTAGGAATTCTCAATAAAAAATCTCATGCTGTTTCTAATAAGGAAGCTGCGATATGGTCGGTAGTTTGGATATCATTAGCCATGATTTTCAGTGGGATTATTTATTTTGTTTTTAAAGGGGCTGATGGATCAAAATTCGCCCTTGAAAAATTCTCTCAATTTCAATCTGCTTATTGGATAGAAAAAGCACTATCCGTTGACAATCTTTTTGTATTTATAATGGTTTTTGGATTTTTTAAAATCCCGAAAGAATATCAACATAAAATTTTATTTTGGGGTATTATTGGTGCCTTGGCTTTCCGCGCCGTATTTATTTTCTTAGGTGTAGAAATGATTAATAAAACCTATCTTCCTCCTTTTTCCATCGGAAATTTTCATTTTATTTTAGACCAACAAAGTGCGGAACATGCCGATTATAGTCAAATGCTGTTTTTCAGGCCTAATATAATTTTAACTATTTTTGGATTCTTCCTTATTTATGCCGGTATCCATTCTTGGACATCCAAAGATGATGACAACTCCGACAAAAAAAATCTAAATGAGAGTTTCGGTGCTCGTTTTGTAAAACGATTTTTTAAAGTATCTGATGAATTAGACGGAAGTAAATTTTTTACAGTCAAAAATGGGATTAAAATGGCAACCCCTTTATTTACTGCTCTAGTTATCATTGAATTTACTGATTTAATTTTTGCCGTGGACTCCATACCTGCTATCTTCGCTATTGCACCTAATGACCCGTTTATATTATATACCTCTAATATATTTGCCATTTTAGGTTTGCGATCTCTTTACTTTTTACTGGCTAATTTTATGTATATGTTCAGTAAATTAAAATATGGATTGGCTGTGATCTTAAGTTTTATAGGAGTTAAAATGTTGGTAGCTCCTTTTATACATATTTCATCTATAGTTTCTTTAGGAGTTGTGGCAGGAGTACTTGTAATTTCAGTATTGCTTTCATTAACTTTTCCTGAAAAAAAAGAAAAAAATGTTTAATAATTTAAAATAAAAATTAGAATTTACAATGAATAAACCTATTTCGGAATTTATTGAAAAATATTTTTTACATTTCAATTCTGCAACCTTAGTAGATGCTGCTAAAGGTTATGTAGCTCATCTTAAAGATGGGGGTAAGATGATGATTACTATGGGAGGTGCCATGAGTACCGCTGAATTAGGAAAAATTTTGGCTGAGATGATTCGCCAAGATAAGGTATCCATTATTTCTTGTACGGGAGCTAATTTAGAGGAAGACATCATGAATTTGGTGGCTCATTCCCACTACAAGAGAATTCCTGAATATCGCGACCTGACTCCTCAACAAGAATGGGAATTACTTGAAAATCATTTAAATCGCGTTACAGATACGTGTATTCCGGAAGAAGAAGCTTTTCGACGTATCCAACAACATATTGAAAAAATATGGAAAGATGCAGACGATAAAGGTGAAAGATATTTCCCTCATGAATATATGTATCAAATGCTTCGTTCGGGAGTATTGGAACAATATTACGAAATAGACCCTAAAGACAGTTGGATGTTGGCCGCTGCTGAAAAAAATTTACCTATTGTAGTTCCGGGTTGGGAAGACAGTACTATGGGAAATATTTTTGCTGCTAATGTGATTAAAGGAAATTTGAAAGCTTCAACCATGAAAAGCGGTATTGAATATATGATATATTTAACCGAATGGTATCGAAACAATTCGGAAGGTAAAGGTGTAGGATTTTTCCAAATAGCCGGAGGAATATCCGGAGATTTTCCTATTTGTGTAGTTCCTATGATGTATCAAGATTTAGAATGGGAAGATGTTCCATTCTGGAGCTATTTCTGTCAGATATCCGACTCAACCACCAGCTATGGCTCTTATTCGGGGGCTGTTCCCAATGAAAAAATAACCTGGGGAAAGTTAGATATTGATACTCCTAAATTTATTATTGAGAGTGATGCAACTATTGTAGCTCCGTTAGTCTTTGCTTATATTCTAGAAATGTAGTAAGATAAAATTATTAATTTATACTATAAAAAAGTTCGGAATTTTAGTTCCGAACTTTTTTTAATACTATCTTAAAAGATTACGATACCATTCCCAAAGAACTATTCCGGCACAAACGCTTACGTTTAAAGAGTGTTTTGTTCCAGATTGAGGGATCTCAATAAAAATATCAATTAAATGGAGAATTGAATCACTGATCCCTTCAACTTCATTTCCGAAAATTAAGACATACTTTTGTTCCTTGTTTATTGGATAATCTTGTAATAAAATGCTTCCTTTCACTTGTTCTACTCCTACAATAATATACCCTTCGTTTTTTAAGTTAATTATTAATTCACTTATATTTTCCTGATGCTCCCATTCAACGCTTTCCGTAGCTCCCAAGGCTGTTTTTTGGATTTCACGATGAGGAGGGCACGGCGTAATTCCGCATAAATAAATTTTCTCTATAGCAAAAGCATCTGAGGTTCTGAAAACTGATCCTACATTATGCATGGAACGAACTTGATCCAGCAATACTATCACGGGAATTTTCTCACTTTCTTTATAATCTTCAAGGGATTTTCTGTTTAACGATTCTAATTTTAATTTCTCTACTTTTTCCTGTTGCTGCATATTTTCAGTAATGTTGATTGATTTTTAGGAGTTACATATATTTTTTTACCTTTTCCTTACTACCGGTAAAATTTCATTTTTCGATAATGCGTATTTTTCCATTTCACTTTCGGGTAAAGTTTCATAATACTTTACTTGCTCTACTTGAAACCCTGCGTTTTCTAAACGTTCAAAATAATCCAACCCATACCATCTCACATGATCATATTGTCCGAAATGTTTTTTTCTTTCTTCTTTGTCTGTGATGGAGAAATCTTCGTATGTTTTGTTAGATCCATATCTCATGGGTACTTGAAAAATTCCCCATCCTCCAGGTTTCATCACCCTGTATAATTCTGACATTCCTTTACGATCATCTTCTATATGTTCCAATACATGATTGCAAAAAATCACATCAAATTCATTATCTTTAAAAGGCAGGTTCAAAATATCCGCTTTAACATCTACAATAGGAGAATAAAGATCAGCGGTTATATACTCTAAATTTTTTAATTTTTTAAACCTTTTTAGGAAGCATTGCTCCGGAGCAATACTTAAAACTTTTAAATTAGCTGAAAAAAAATCAGTATCTTTTAGCAAATACAACCACATTAACCTATGTCTTTCAAGAGATAATGTCCCCGGTGCTAAAGCATTATTTCTAGGTTTACCGTAACCATACGGCAAAAATTTTCGGTATTTTTTACCGTCTATTGGGTCTACAAATTGATCTCCTTTGTAAAACCACGCAAAAAAAGGAGCAAAGAAATAGCTGAATTTAATAAGAATCGGTCTGGGTATTAAATTCAAAAAAAACTTAAATACTTGCTTCATTAACTAAATTAATCCTGCGCGGGTTGGTATAAAAATTCATCTTCTTCATTGGAAGTAATGCCTAAAGCATCATATATGTATTTATAAGTAGAAAGTAGTTTTGGCTCTCCATTTACTACTGCAACATCATGTTCAAAATGACAAGAGGGTTTGTTATCCCGCGTGGTTACAGTCCATCCGTCGTTATGGAATTTAACTTTATATGTACCTAAATTGACCATCGGTTCAATTGCTATTACTAATCCTTCTTCTATTTTTGGACCATTGCCTTTTCTTCCATAATTAGGAACATGCGGATCTTCATGCATTTCTTTACCCAAACCATGACCTACTAATTCGCGTACTACTCCATATCCTGCATTTTCACAAATTAATTGTATCGCAAAACTTATGTCCCCTATTCTATTTCCTGCTTTGCATTTTTTTATTCCTGCATATAAGCTTTGTTTAGTAATTCGCATCATTTTATCAACTTCAGGATCAATGCTTCCTACAGAAAATGTATACGCTTGATCTCCGTAAAATCCATTTTTTAATGCTCCACAATCAATGGAAATTATATCTCCATCTTCGAGCGGTTTATTATTAGGTATACCGTGAACCACTTGTTCATTAGGAGACATACATAAAGTATTAGGAAAGTCATACAATCCTAAAAAACCGGGAATAGCACCGTGATCTCGTATATATTCTTCAGCAATTTTATCTAAATGTAAGGTAGTCACTCCGGGTTTAACTTCTTTAGCCAGTACTCCCAAAGTTTTAGAAACCAATTGAGCGCTTTCGTACATCAATTCAATTTCTTCTTTTGTTTTTAATTGTATCATAATTTAAAAATTCTTGAAAAAAAACCTCTCTTATTTTTATGTTTTCTTTTTGAATAAGCCAACACTTGTCTTCCCTCTACGCCAAATTCTATCTTTTCTTTTATAATTTCATAAACTTCTCCCCATCCGGGAAATCCACCTAAATTCCTGTCATCAATGAAATAATCGGCATTTATTTTTCTACTTTGGGTCTCTCTATCAAATATTTCCCCTTCAAAACTTGAATTCACTGCATAAAATTCAATTCCGTTTTTATAACAAAATTCTACGGCTTCTTCTAATCTCTTACCATGTCTATAAGTCCAAAGGATTAAACGAAAACCTCTGCTCTGAAGTCTTTTCATAGTTTCAAAAGCAAAAATCATCGGTTTACCAATTTCCGGATATTTATCTTCTACAATTGTCCCATCAAAATCAATAGCTATTATCTTATTATTCATATAAATATACTACAAGTTAGTTCTGTTTACTCTTTTAAGTTTAGTGTTCAAATTAGTGTTCTAAATTGTCATTAATTTTCCAAATTTACAAGTTTTTAATCAATAAATTTTTTGTTATCCACTTGGATATTAGCCTGAAATAATTTAAGAAATCTTTTATATCAAATTCGGTTATAATTTTTATAATTTTTGGTATAATATTAGATGAGAAAATTTTTAGTTCTGAAATATTAATTAAAAAAATAAAGGTCTATGAAATTAAAACTTTTAGTTATGACTGCTTTTTGCATCTTACTTTCCAGCTGTGCATTAACTACTTCCTATGATTTTGACAAAACGGTTGATTTTTCAAATTATAAATCTTTTACCATTTATCAGCAGGGTATCGATAAATTAAAATTGAATGATATTGACAAAAGTCGTATCATCCGTGCTTTAGAGAATCAATTAAAAAGCAAGGGATTAACCGAAAGTGCCGACGGAGATTTGATCGTAAATGTTCTTGCTTCATCAAAAAAAGTAATTAATGTTGATAATGATCCATATTGGAACGGCCCGTGGGGATGGGGATATTATTGGGCTCCTTCCAGCACAGTTTATGAAACTCGTGAAGGAAAACTAACGTTTCATTTAGTGGATTCTAAAAAAAATATTCTAGTTTGGGAGGGTATGGTTGATGGTTTTGATGTTGGTAATATCAAAAATAAAGAGGAACAAATAAATAAAGCCATTCAAAAAATATTTAATTATTATCCGCCTAAAAAGAAAAATAACTCATATTATTAAAAAAATAAACACATCTAAAGCCTCAAAATTTAAATTTTGAGGTTTTAATTTATCTAATCTAAACTTTTTTTTTACTAATAATTTATGTTTTATGATATCTATTATCTAGATATTAACGTCTCATTGCTAAATGAGATCAACCTCTTAAATCTGTTGCAAAAAAATTTTTCTTCTAAATTTATTAATGAGACTTTTTAGTAATTTAATCCATAAAACTTTTGTAGGAAATTAAGTACCCAAATAAATTTCCCAAAAAATCTTTACTCTTTTCAAGTTTTTAAATATTTACCCTATCTGCCAAAGTGACATAATGAATAAAAAAGGGTTTATCTAAGTCAATAGGGATATGAAAACCTCTCACTATAAGTAAGAACGCTACTCTTTTTGCCACAAAATTTAGTACAATATTGATGCTTTACGGTAACAATTGTAAGACTTCTTCCAAAGTATCGACTCATTATTTGTTCATAATTTCTTTAAAAAAAATATACTTCTGAGGATTTACTATGTGTTTCATTTACTATTTATTTTAATAATAAATGAGATAATTTTAAACTAGCTAAATCATTATTTTTTTATGAACATTTGTAAAAACTTTTCAATATTTAAACAAGAATTAAAAGATATTTATACTTTTGCACTTGATATCATTTCCCTTATTTAAAAATTCAAAAAAGCCGGAATGAATTTTAACACATTTTTTCGTAAAAAAAATATTTCTGATTTACAGGATACAACACAAAAATCTGAATTAAGCAGAGTATTAACTGTAAAGGATTTAACTTTTTTTGGAATTGCTGCGATTATAGGCGCCGGCATTTTCAGTACCATCGGAAGAGCCTCTTATGAAGGAGGACCCGCCATTTCATTACTTTTTATCTTAGTGGCTGTTGCTTGTATTTTTACCGCATTATGTTATGCGCAATTTGCTTCTATGATTCCGGTGAGCGGCAGCGCTTATACTTATGCTTATGTTTCTTTAGGTGAAATATTTGCTTGGACTATCGGGTGGGCTTTAATACTTGAATATGCTGTATCAAACATGGTGATCGCAATCTCTTGGTCGGGATATTTTGTCTCTATGTTGCAAGG
Source organism: Apibacter sp. ESL0432 (assembly GCF_019469225.1). Classification (NCBI taxonomy): domain Bacteria; kingdom Pseudomonadati; phylum Bacteroidota; class Flavobacteriia; order Flavobacteriales; family Weeksellaceae; genus Apibacter; species Apibacter sp. ESL0432. The sequence goes on from NZ_CP048266.1 coordinate 1,709,989, forward strand.
TTTTGGCATTCATTGGCCTGATTGGCTTTCCATTGATTATTGGAATGCTCACAGAGCTTATCTTGAATATCTTGCACATCCTCAAAGTCTATCCCAAAATGATCTTAGATTATCGGAAATATATCAATCTGCTCCGGAAATTGCCAACATAAAAATAATATTTAATTTACCGGCGGGATTAATTACCTTATTAGTTACCACCCTGGCGTACGTAGGAATTAAAGAATCTACCCGTGTAAGTAATGCTTTAGTTTGGATTAAATTATCTGTAATCATAGGCATTATTTTAATTGGTGTATTTTATATAAAACCGGATAATTGGTCGCCTTTCTTTCCTAATGGTTTAGGAGGAGTTATGGGAGGAGTGGCTGCCGTATTTTTTTCTTTTATCGGGTTTGATTCTATATCGACTACAGCTGAAGAAGCTAAAAATCCACAAAGGGATTTGCCTCGCGCCATGCTATATTGTATTATAATTTGTACCGTTTTATATGCTTCAATTGCATTAATATTGACCGGTATGGTTAATTATAAAGAATTACGTGTTGATGACCCGTTGGCGTATGTTTTCAATAAAATAGGAATAAATTTTATAGCCGGAATCATTTCCGTGAGTGCAGTAATCGCCATGACAGGAGCCATTCTTGTTTACCAGATCGGACAACCGAGAATATGGATGACCATGAGTCGAGACGGTTTATTATGGAAGCCTTTTGGTACTATTCATAAAAAATATCATACCCCCGGATTTGCAACTATTATTGCCGGTTTCTTTGTGGGAATACCTGCTATGTTCCTGGATATGCAGTTGGTTGTGGATTTGACAAGTGTGGGAACTTTTTTTGCTTTTATTTTAGTTTGTTCCGGAGTTTTATATTTAGATAACAAAGGTCTTTCTCATCAAGCCAAATTTAAATTAATTTATATCAACGGTCAATATTTAATTCCTTTGTCTTTTTGTATGGCTATCATTTTGTTCTTAACCCAAACCAATTATAAGGAAATCCTTGCAGATAAACCTTTATTAGCTATTTTTTGGATTATCTGGTTCGGTTTATCTTTAGGTGCATTCAAATATAAATTTTCGCTAATACCTATTCTCGGTATTTTGTTTAATTTATATTTAATGACGGAATTAGGATGGTCTAATTGGGGAATGTTTATATTATGGCTATTGATCGGATTATCAATTTACTTCTTATATGGAAGGAAAAACAGTAAACTCGAAAAATTAATTCAAACTTCTCATAATCATTAATTATTTTAAATTATTTATACTATAGTAATTTTATCTTCAAATAATTTTGTATTAAATAAATTACATTAATCTTAAATATTTTCACTTTCATAAAATTTTGCGTCTTTCCAATATAAATTTTGGATACAAACAATTAAAATATGCTAAAAGATATTTTTGTTACAATTAACTATATATAATTATCCATCAATACTTTAGAAAATAAAGTTTCTTTTAATTTCAATATTTATTTTATTTCTTTCATATGAATCTAAAAATAATCATGACGAAAAAAAATAAACTTATTATCTTTGCAAACGCTAATTAGCTTGAAAGTAAATTTTTTCTTGCTCAATAAATATAATTAAGTATTATGAATCAGAACTTAATAAATTTTTTTCCAAAAGAAAATGAAATTCCTGAACATTTTCGACTTCAAAACGAAATCTCTCAGAAAAGAGTATTGATCGATGGAGAATTTATTGAATGGGAAGGTCCATTTCAAGAAGTTTATTCTCCTATTTATACCCGTTCAAACTCTACAGATGAGTTAGTACAAACTAAATTAGGGAGCTATCCAATCTGTACTTCTAAAGAAGCTGAAAAAGCCTTACAGGCTGCTTTAAAAGCTTTTAACGGAGGAAGAGGAGAATGGCCGTCTATGTCTGTTTCTCAAAGAATCTCTGCGATGGAAAATTTCATCGTTAAAATGGTTGAGCAAAGAGAAAAAGTAGTAAAATTACTAGTTTGGGAAATTTGTAAAAGCTATAAAGACTCCGAAAAAGAATTCGACAGAACGGTTGATGCGATAAAATGTTCTATTGAAGCTCTGAAAGAATTAGATATAAATTCATCTCGTACAAAAACAGATGAAGGGGTGGTTGCTCAGGTTAAAAAATCTCCTTACGGAGTTGTCCTTTGTATGGGCCCTTACAATTATCCTTTAAATGAGACTTTTGCGACTTTGATACCTGCTTTATTAATGGGTAACACCGTATTGTTCAAACCACCGCGTCGTGGGACATTATTGTTTGAACCTTTATTAAATGCATTTAAAGAATGTTTTCCTGCAGGGGTTATCAATACTTTATACGGCAGAGGTAAAGATGTTATTCCTACTTTAATGCAATCAGGTAAAATTAATGTATTAGCATTTATCGGATCCAGTAAGGTAGTAAATGGAATGATTAAAGAACATCCTAATGCAAACAGTCTTCATTCCGTATTAGGATTAGACGCCAAAAATGCGGCTATTATCGACAAAACTGCTGATATCGATTTGGCAGTTAAAGAAGCTATTTTGGGTACTTTTTCTTTCAACGGACAAAGATGTACGGCTTTAAAAATACTATTTGTACATTCTTCAATTGCTGATGAATTCAATAAAAAATTCACTGAGGAAATATCTAAATTGAAAGTGGGAATGCCATGGGAAGATAATGTAACCATTACTCCGTTAGCTGAACCGGACAAACCTCAATATGTTCAAAAATGTATTGATGAAGCTTTAGAAAACAACGGTGAAATTATCAATAAAGAAAATGGAGGAGGACAAATTTTAAATTCATTAGTTAGCCCAACTGTAATTTATCCGGCTAATGAGAAAATGAATCTATTATATAATAATGAGCAATTTGCTCCTATCATTCCGATAGTTCCTTTTGACGATCTTGAATCTCCGATTAGCTATATTACCAATTCAACTAAAGGACAACAAGCAGCCATCTTCAGTAATGATGAAGATACTGTATCTTATCTTGTTGATGCCCTATGTTGTCAAGTAGGTAGAATCAATATTAATGCTCAATGTCAACGTGGACCTGATACGCTTCCTTTTAACGGTAGAAAAAATTCAGCTTTAGGTACTCTATCAACCATTGATGCTTTATATGCCCTATCTATCGACTCTGTTGTAGCTACCAAGGATACTAAATCAAATGACAATTTGATTGACTCTGTTATAAAGAGTGGTAAATCTTCAAGATTAAGCTAATTTGAGGTTTTTTATCTTATAATATCAATTATTTTATAAAATGGAACCATCTATCTTCGTATAGATGGTTTTATTTTTTTTTAATATGCTAAGCTTTATTAAAAAGGGAAATTCATACATTTAAAAATTTATATCATTAATCGATCATTTCCTCTTACTTCTTATTTATCTTTTCAAATGCGGGACTCCGTTTTAGTTAACAATATTTTTTATTCTGTTAGATTTATAATAAGTTTAGTAAAAGTTTTCAATAGTGAAGTTAAACTGCATATATCAGATAAATATATGACAAAGTGTACTTTGGTTTAGAATTTGTACCGATACATTATACACGAAATATCCACGAATATAAAAAATTTGACTTACACTATATGGCATATATTGATTATTATAAAGTTTTAGGATTAAGTAAAAATGCTTCTCAGGATGATATCAAAAAGGCATACCGAAAATTAGCCCGAAAATATCATCCGGATTTAAATCCTAATGATAAAGAAGCTAATGTAAAATTTCAGCAGATTAATGAAGCTAATGAAGTTTTGGGCGATCCCGAAAAACGTAAGAAGTATGATCAATACGGCGAAAATTGGAAACATGCAGAACAATTTGAACAAGCACGTCAACAACAAGGAGGCGGTGGCGGTCAATACTATTATGACAATTCCGGTAACCCTTTTGAAGGTTTTTCCCAAGGTTTTGGTACGGAAGGTTTTTCTGATTTTTTTAGTGATCTTTTTGGTGGAAGAACCGGTAGAACTCATCGAAGAAGTTCTCAATTTAAAGGGCAAGATTATACCACAGAATTACGTCTTTCCTTGCGAGACGCAGCAACCACACATAAACAGACTCTTAACGTCAACGGTAAACAAATACGTATTACCATTCCTGCAGGCATCTCTAATGGTCAGCAAATAAAATTGAAAGGTCAAGGGGGCCCGGGTGCAAACGGAGGGCCTAACGGAGATTTATATATTACTTTTACTCTTTTGGAAGATCCTAAATTTAAAAGATTACATAATGATTTAACCACTACTGCAGAAGTAGACCTTTATACAGCTGTTTTAGGGGGAGAAATAACCGTTGATACTCTGGATGGCAAAGTTAAACTCAAAGTGAGTCCGGGTACTCAAAATGGAACTAAAGTGCGATTGAAAGGTAAAGGATTTCCTGTGTATAAAAAAGAAGGAGAACATGGAGATTTATTCGTGATTTACCAAGTAAAAATACCTACTCACCTTTCTGAAAAGCAAAAAAATTTATTTAAACAATTAGCAGAATCATAAAATTATCTGATACATGAAAAATGATTTGATAACTATAGAAGAATATTCCATACATTATAATGTAGATGTATCATTTATTGAGGATTTAGAAAATTTGGGTATTATCCATACCGTTCAAAAGGAGGAAATAAAATACATTCCTTTTGATACTCTTTCCGATTTGGAATCTTATTCCAGAATGTTTTATGACATGGATATAAACCTTGCAGGAATTGATGCTGTAAAAAATTTACTTTTTAAAATACGTAAACTCCAACTTGAAATGACCGAACTTAAAAACAGGCTTGAATTTTATGAATAAATAAAAATATTCTGTTATTTAAAAATTTAATTTAGCTTTAGTAATATAATAGCCATACATTTTAAAAATGTATGGCTATTAACATATATGTACAAACTTTATAAAAAATTCTTAAAAATTACTCCTCCTTGTATCCATCTACCCGGCATGGGTACCAAATTTGATTCTGTATATTTAGTATTTAGAATATTGGTCATTTGGATGTATAACTGCAAATGATTGGTTTGATACATAAGACGATCATCCAATAAATGGTAATCATCTAAGTTTACTCTGTCATTGTATCTATAAATTATTTGATTGGATATATTCTTGAGAAGTTTATGCTCTACTTTTACAACCAACTGATGTCTTAAATTATCTAATGAATATCTAGAGTACGATCGGTCAGAATATTTTAAATTTTTATCCAAATAGGTATAACCTAAATTGATTGATTTTATGAAGAGTGCCGTAAAAGAATAATTAAAATCAACTTCTACACCATCCGTATTTATTCTTGAAATATTTTCGGGTTTCCATTTACCTTCTTCACTATCTTTTGTCCAATCTATACTTTTTCTTGATTCCCTTCTAAAAAAGCTGATGGTAGTTTTTATGTTTTTATGATTCAATCGATATCCCAATTCATAAGACAAAGCATTCTCCGGTTTTAAATTGGAATTTCCTTCGGTGACCGGGTCTGTATAATTAAGATCTGTATACGTAGGAACTCTATAGGTTTTTCCTAAATTAGCAAATAATTTATTTTGTTGGTTTATACTGTATCCAATATCAATTCCCGGATACCAAAAATTCCCAAAATCCGAATAGTCGGAAAAGCTAATTCCCGGAGTAATATCCAATCTGTTTTTAAAAAACATAAATCGATGTTCCAAAAATGCAAAATAAACCGTCCGATGATTTTTTCCTAAATTATTGGAAGATAAATATTCCTTTCTAAAGTCCAATCCAACGCCGGTGATTCCTAAAGAAGATGAATAGTTTGTATTGGCTTCGATTCCTGCATTATTACCTATATGAAGGTTTCTATATTTTGAGGGATTATGTCTTTCGAAAATATATTCGTCTTGAGACCTTCTCCAATATGCATTGGATTCCCATTTGAATTTACCTGATTTTTGATTCCAACCAATGCTAACCAAAGAAGTTTGAATTGCTTCATACTGATCTTTTGCTAAAGGGGAGGAATAAAATCCGTTAGCTCCAAATTTTTTATCAATAAATCCTCCTTGTAAACGAAGTTCTCCCCCGTTTAATTTATACTGATTCTGATACCATACATTTTTAACTTGATAGTCTGTATTGTAACGATATCCATCAGATTGTGAAGTTTCTGCTTGAATAAAGTGAGAAAACTTTTTTCCTGAAACATTTAATGAAGCACCTAAAGATGTCGTATTAAAATCACCTAAAGATCCTGAAATTGTTATATCATTCTTGGTAGACGGACGAGTAACAATATTAATAGCACCGGCATATGCATTTTGTCCAAAACGACGAGCTGCAGGACCTTTAACTATTTCAATTCGTTCAATGGAAGCTAAATCTACCGGAAGATTCATGGTATTATGTCCGGTTTGGCTATCATTCATGCGTATTCCATTGATAAGAATTAATACTTGTTCAAAAGAACTTCCTCTTATACTAACATCGGCTTGTACTCCATGCGCTCCCTTTTGTCTTATATCTATTCCTGAATAATAAGAAAGAACTTCTTCAATACTGGAGGCAGGCATAGCTTTGATTTGTTCTTTCGTAATTATCTGAACATTTTGTGAAGTTTTGTTAAAAGGTAAGGAAAGTGTTTTCCCTTGAATTACAACTCCTTCAAGTTCTTTACTCTCCTGCGCAACCAGTACTAAACATATAAACAAGGCAATAATTGAATAAAATAGTTTCATAATCTATTGTTCACAGCAAATTTTCGCAGTAATTAGTTAAAATTTATTTTTATACTAGTTAGTTTATACAAAAGTAGTAACTTTCCGGATGATTAAACTATACCAGTTTTATTATTATGACTAGTCCGGATTTACTACCTTATTATAGCTTGATACATATCGACCGAAACGCTAAAGTTTCTGTATATCTTCAAATTACCACTCAGATCATCAATGCTATTCAAAGAGGTTATTTAAGTATAGGTACGAAACTTCCCGGAACGCGTATTTTAAGTAATCTTATTCAAGTAAATCGCAACACGATCGTTAAAGTATATGATGAATTGCATGCACAAGGATGGATTGAAGTACATCCCAATAAGGGCAGTTTTATCATTCAAAAAGAAAATGTGACTAATAAAAAAATTAAATCCATATCTAAAGATTCTCTGACTCATTATCCTTCTAAAACGGGATTTTCATATAGAACTTCCAATTTATTGGATAACCCTTTTGAATCTTCAACTTGCTCATGGATGTTAAACGATGGTGGACCCGATACTCGACTTTTACAAATGAATACCTTATCGAGCCTCTATTCATCAAACCTTAAAAGAAAAAGACATTTTACCAAAGGAAATAATGAAGTTCCTGAAAAAAGTGAATATCTAAAAAAAAACTTATCTAATTTTTTAAATCTATCTCGGGGGTTACATATTTCACCAAAAAATCTTCTTATCACGCGAAGCATCGAAATGGGAGGTTATATCGCGGCAGAATTACTTATTACCCCAAAAGATATTGTATTGGTCGGAGAACCTAGTTATTTTCTGATCAATATGATTCTGCAAAAAGTCGGTGCAGATATAATAACCATCCCGGTTGATGAAGAAGGCATTTCTCCGGATGCTGTTAAAAAAATTTGTCAAAAAAGAAAGATTCGTATGTTATATATAACTCCACACCATCATTACCCAACAACGGTTTCATTAAGTGTAAAACGTCGCATGGAATTGTTGGAATTATCTCAACAGTACGGATTCATTATTTTAGAGGATGATTATGATTATGATTTTCATTACGAAAACAATCGGATTCTGCCTCTTGCCAGTGCAGATACCTCGGGAATGGTCGTTTATATCGGTTCGTTTGGAAGATCTTTAGCCCCGGGATTCCGTAAAGGCTTTGTGATCGCACCTGAGGATTTAATTTTAGAAATGCAAAAATTATCGAATATGCTTGACAGGCAAGGAGATATTTTTATGGAATATGCTTTGGGCGAACTTATTGAAGAAGGTGAATTTAACAGACACCTAAGACGAACCTCTGCTATTTATAAAGAAAGAAGAAATTTTCTGGCATCTTTATTAAACACTCATTTGAAGAATTATTTAAATTTTTCTTTGCCAACCGGTGGATTGGCTTTTTGGACACAATGGAATTCATCGGTAAATTTGATGAAATTACGAGAGTATTGTCTAAAGGAAGATTTGCTCATTCCTAAGTCCTTGCTTTATCAAACGCACAATTTATCTGCTATGAGATTGGGATTTGGAAGTTTTACCACAGAAGAAATGGAGGAAATCATCTATAAAATCAAATCAGCTTTATCACGTTTAGAAAAAAAATAGATCCATTATCCACAATTAATCAATCATTTATTAAAATATTTATAAAAATTATATTAGATCGTAACGACATTTTTCAACGTTACTACTTTTCGTTTTGAAATTTTAAAACCGACAGTCTATAAGTAAAATTTGAAGTTTTTAAGTTGATTTTTGAATCAATTAGATAATAGTACAATTACTCAGTTACTCAGCTTGGCTCTGAAATGGGTGTAATATATAAACACTAGAAACCCAATGAATGTTAATACAACACCCGGCAAAGCACTATATTCATAGGGATAATTTTTACTGATAGGAATACCTCCTAAATAAGCGCCTAAAGCATTTCCTATGTTAAAAGCTACCTGTGCCATTGCAGAACCTAACATCTCTCCTCCTCTTGAGTTATGCAACAATAAAATTTGTTGAGGAGCTGATACGGCAAAAAGACAACCCGTGCAAAGGAACATAAGTAGTAACGAAAGGATTTGAGATTTGCTAAAAAAAAAGAAAAATAATAAAGATAGCATTGCCAACCCTTGGGTAACTGTAGCTACCTTTTCCGGAGAATATTTATCCGACAATTTCCCACTCAACAGATTTCCAACTACCATTCCCAAACCTGCAAACATCATTACTCCTGTCATAGATTCTTCTGAAAAGCCAACCGAATGGGTCATAATTGGATTTATATAACTATACCAACAAAATATACCTCCATTTCCTACAATGGTTGTTACGACAATCAGCCATGGATTCAAGTTCTTCAAAAAATGAAATTGATCTTTAAATCTAGTATAGGGAAGCGGTTTCAATTCAGGAACAAATTTTTTAATGGATATGAAAATTATGATTCCTAATAAAGCTATAAGAAAGTATGTAATTTTCCACGAAAAATGATGGCTTATGAATGTACCTAAGGGAACCCCTAAGAGGTTAGCAATCGTCATTCCTGAAATCATTCCCGAAACGGCAGAAGTTCCTTTTCCCTTAGGTGCCAGTTTACTGGCAACAATGGAACCGACACCAAAATAAGCGCCGTGTGGAAGACCTGAAATAAATCTGAACAATACATTCAATTCATAATACGAAGTCAAAGAAAAAAATAAATTACCTAATATGAAGATTAAAATAAGAATCAACAATATTCTTTTTAAGGGAAGTTTACCGGATATTAAAACCAGTAAGGGGGCTCCGATAGCTACCCCGAGAGCATATGCCGATATAAAATGCCCTGCTTTTGGTATGCTTATAGACATATCTCTTGCAATATCCGGAAGTATGCCCATCATGCCAAATTCAGACATTCCTAATCCTAAAGTACCTAAAGCTAACGCTATGGTAGATTTTTTCATATTTTTTAACTGCCTGTTTACTAAACAAAATTATAGGAAATTATTCCTTATTCCGCAGTTTCCGGCAAAAAAATATTTATCGTATATTTGATTAAATTATAATACAGGAATCATGAATATAACAGATATTTCAGGAACAACTACTCTTTCCAACGGTGTAAAAATGCCTTATTTGGGTTTAGGCGTGTATAAAGCTGACGGAGGACAAGAAGTAATCACTGCTATACATGATGCCTTAGATGCAGGATATCGTCATATTGATACGGCTGCTTATTATTATAATGAAGAAGGAGTTGGAAAAGCCATCCAATCTGCTTCAATTCCTCGTGAAGAAATTTTTGTAACTACCAAAATATGGTTCAGCAGACAAAGATATGAGGACACTTTTAAAGCATTTGATGAATCTATGGAAAAACTTGGTCTTGATTATCTTGATCTATATTTAATCCATTGGCCTCATCCGGATTTCTATTTGGAAGCATGGAAAGCAATGGAAGAATTATATAAGGCGGGTAGAATACGTGCAATAGGTTTATGTAATTCTTTGCAGCATCATATCCAAAAAATTAAAGATTTGGGACAAACCGTTCCTATGGTTAATCAAATGGAATTCCACCCCAATTTAGTGCAACAGGATTTATTGGATTTTTGCAAAAAAAATCAAATTCAATACGAAGCTTGGTCTCCTTTAAAAAGAGGGGCTTTGTTTAACGATCCTTTACTTTTAGAATTAGCTCATAAGTATAATAAAAATGTAGCACAAATTATTATTCGATGGGATTTGCAAAAAGGGGTAGTTACTATTCCAAAAAGTACAAAAAAAGAAAGAATTATTTCTAATGCAGATGTTTTCGATTTTCAATTAAGTGATGAAGATGTAAAAAAAATAGATTCTTTAGATTCCAATGATCGAACCGGAGCTCATCCCGATCATTTTTTGGAATATTTTGCTAAAAAGGGAATCAAATAATCCAACTATCATATAACTCATTTTTTAAAGAACGATTCATTTAAATTCAAAAAAATATATCATTTTTTTGGAATTTAATTATACATATTGAAATATTTATTAATTCTTTTTTATAAATACTATTTCATATAACTTTGAATTTGCTTTATAGACAAAAAGTATATACTTAATGTAAGAGTAAACTTTCCTAAGTTAAAATTCAACTAGTTACAGCTAAAAAATATTTACATAATATTGTAAAAATTTTTTAGACGTTATCGTAATTAAAAACCAATTCCTAAATGAAAATTGCATACTGTATAGGTAACATTCATAATTCCGGAGGAATAGAACGTGTGATTTCAATTAAGGCCAATTATTTAGTTGACAAAGGCTATGAAGTTCATATTGTCGTTATTTACCCATCTTCTCAAAAGCCTTTTTTCAACTTTGATTCCCGTATTAAATTTCATTATTTGAATTTGGATTTTGAAAAAGATAGGGGATTGAAAAAACATATTAATTTTAAAAAAAATAAAAAAATTTTTCTTCAAACAATCGGAAATCTTTTTCAGGAAATTAAGCCCGATATAGCTATTTCCACTTTTTGTAAGTACTCGAAATATATTTTTGAGTTAAATGATGGAAGTAAAAAAATTATTGAACGACATTTCGCTAAATACAAACGTGCGCAATATTATTCAAAATTGGATAATTATTTTCTAGGAAGAATCATAACGTATTTATACCGTAAAACAGATTATGATATTGGTAAGAATTTTGACCGATTTATAGTTTTAACGAATGAAGATAGAGAATCCTGGGGAAATACTCTTCCCAACCTTGAGGTAATTGAAAATCCACTTACTATATTACCTAAAACTCATGCATCTCTTGAAAATAAAATAGTAATTAGCTTAGGCCGATTAAACCAGCAAAAACAGTTTGATCATCTTATTGAAATATGGAACACTATTGTTCAAAAACATCCGGATTGGAAATTGTTACTATATGGTAATGGTGAGAAAAAAAGAGAGCTAGAAGAAATGATTGATCGATTAAATTTAAATTCCAACATTGAATTACATCCGGCGACTTCAGATATAAGTTCAGTTTTGCTAAATAGTTCCATTTATGCTATGACTTCAAAATATGAAGGATTTCCATTGACATTAATTGAATCTATGGTTCATGGGGTCCCTCCTGTTTCCTATACCTGCAAATGCGGACCTAAAGAAATTATCCATGATGAAGTAGACGGATTATTAGTTCCTTTTAATGATAAAGAAATTTTTGCTCAAAAACTCTCCTACTTAATAGAAAATGAAACTATAAGAAAACAAATGGGAAAAGCGGCTTCTGAAAATATTCTGCGTTATTCACAGGATATAATCATGCAAAAATGGATGAATTTGTTTCAGCGATTAGTAGAAAGTTAAAGTCGGGGTGCAGACTTTATCTTTTTATTATAAAATTCTACTTTTGTTTTAAAATACTTTGATTTACGAATTTTCCCCGCATCTGTAATAATGAGGCAACTATAATCCGGATAGTGGTTAATGAGTTTGCGTCCGGCTTTTACTCCGAGTACCATTATTGAGGTACTGAATCCATTGGCCGTTTCTGCATTCGGACCTATCACACTGACACTTTTAATTCCTTTTACGGGATATCCCGTGCGGGGATCGATAATATGAGAATATTTTTTACCTTCTAATTCGACATATTTTTCATAGGAACCGGATGTTGTAACGCATTCATCTTTAAGTGTAAAAAAACCTGTAATATCCGAAGGCTCAAAGGGATTAATTATTCCAATGTTCCAATATTCTCCATTAATTTTATGCCCCCAAACACTTATATCTCCTGATGCATTGATTATTCCCGCTTTTACATTATTTTTTACCATTAGTTCTTTTGCTTTATCAGCTGCATATCCTTTTCCAATGGATCCAAATCCTATTTTCATTCCGGGGAGCTTTAAAAAGAGAGTAGAGTTTAAAGTATCTATAATGATATTTTTATAGCTTATTTTCTTTATGGATTCTTTGATTTGCTCCTCTGAGGGCACTTTTTTCATAGAACCGTCAAATTTCCAAATTTTATCCATAGCTGCAAAACTTATATCAAATGCTCCTTCTGTAATCTCTGAAATTTTAATTGCTCTTCGGGTAAGTTCCAATACTTCTCGATCTACTTTTACGGGTTGTATACCCGCATTTTGGTTAACCTTTGATACTTGCGAATCAGGCTTCCAATCCGATATTAAATTTTCAATCCGTACTATTTCATCGATAGCCTTATCTATGTATTTTTCTGCTTGTAGGGAATCTTCTGCTAGTATTGAAAAGTCAAATTTACAACCCATTAATGTTGCTGTGCGGTTTCGTTGTACTTGCGAATTAATGTTTATGTAAGATAATACAAATAATGCTGCCAATAGTACATATTTCCCTCTCATATATTTACTATTTTTCTTGAAATTCATTAATAACAATCGGTTACAATTAGTCCTTTTCTTTTGTAATCATTACATTTTTTTAGGCTATCTACAAAAACTACCTCATCCAAGACTTTTTCTACCTCCAGTTGCATTTGCAAGGCTCCACAAATCATGATTACTCCTCCCTCTTCCAATAAATTAACAAAAAAATTTCTGTCATTTTGAATTAAATCCATCACATATTTATTTTCTGTATCTGATGAATACGAAAAATTATATTGTTCTAAATATCCTTTATTCATTTGTTCCTTCAAAAAACAAATATATTGATCTACCATTTCACTTCGCTGTCTGAATCCGCAATACAAATAAGTTTTAACTTTGCTTAAATTTTGATCGATCATTCCTAAAAAGGGACCTATTCCTGTTCCATTGGCAATCATAACTACTTTATTTGCTTTTTCGGGAAAATGAAAAGGAGTGTTAGTTAAGATTTTCCCGTATATGGTATCTCCTTTTTTCCGATTTATTAAATATTCTGACGCCAAGCCGCTCGGATAATATTTTATTGATAACTGTATGTTATGATTGACTTTAGCTATGGAATAATATCTTTCCTTATTGTCTTTACAGGGATAAACAGCAAGGATATCTCCTGAAGTAAATTTTTGTTTACCGGGATGTATTTGTACTATAAAAGTTTCTTTAGAATCATTAGGTATGTAAACCTCCTCTATCTTCATTTTTATACGATTTTTGGGTTTACTTGTATAAAATTTGGCATCAGCATATAGTTTGATACCCGTTTTATTATTCCATTCTTTTATCCATGTTGTAAACTCATCTATTGATTGGTCGTTTACTGTGTGTAAATCTACTATCGATTCGCTCCATGCCTCTTTTTTGATTTGTTCGTCTACAGTTTTAGCAAACAAACAGTAATCTTCATAGGATTTTGATCCAAACCCAACTACACTGAACTTAACGTTTTGGTTTTGTGGATTTTCTTTTAGAAGTGTTCCGAATTTACGCGCATTTGAAGGAGCTTCTCCCAGTCCATAGGTTGAAGTTAAAACTAGTATATATTCCGCTTTTGGATATATTTGGTACTTATTAAGCTCTGTTAAATAGGATCGATAATTTTGCGAAACCATTTGTTGATGAATTGAATGAGCCAAGTTGAACGTACTTCCATTTTCTGATCCTACCAATAGTATAATTTGACTATCTTCAGGTAGGTATTTATTTTTAAAATTACGTTTTCCTCTTTTCCATGTTATGGTAAATCCTGAAACTATAAAAAACAATATATATACCCCGGCTATAAAAAGTATGACAGCCCAAACTACATGAGTTCTGCCGGTATGAAGGTCTAAACTTAGAGTTGCTAACTTTTTTGAAATCGGATCATTAACTTGAGAGACAACCTCACCTGTTAAAGGACTGACGGTTAATTCTTTATCTTTTAATTTTAAAATAAAATATTCGTCGGGATCATCGGAAAACGGAAATTCTATTTTACGAACTTCTGAAAGTTTAATTCGTGAAAAAAGAGGGATATCTTTATATAATAGTTTCTTTGTTGTAGTTTGATCTTGAGGGGAATGAAAAATAATTTTCTCACCTTCTTTGGAAAAAAAATGAAACCTTTCTAAACATAGATAACTTCCGGTTAATGAAATTATACCAATAGGTATAAGCAGTATACGTCCAAACAAAGTATGATAATATTGAGAAAAAGATGCTTTTTTTATTTTTGAAAAAAAGTTGCTGAATTTTTTCTGTCTTTTTATTATAAGCATGCTTCCCGAAGTTGCTATTAAAAAAAGTAAAAATGAATTGATACCCACAAGTATGCGTCCGGTTTCATGCATAAACAGGGATCTATGTAATGAGGTAACCCACAAGATAAAAGAATTGTTTTTTTGTGGTTTTCCTATGATAGTTCCCGTTTTAGGGTTTATATATCCTACTACCTCCTCCCCACTCGTATCGGTACCTTGTAATTTTACAAACGATTTTTCATTAATTTCCAATTCAGAAATTTCCTGAACAGTAGATTGTAATGCTGAAAGAGTCTGCGCGATACTAATACGATTTAAATCATGAATGCAATATGGTGACGTATTTTCTTCAATGGCATAAAAAGCAAGTATGGATCCCGTTATGGAAGCCATACTCAAAAATATGAAAGAAACTAATGCTAAAGTTAAGTGAGCATATCTCCAAATGGAAAGCGTCATTGAATTATTGAATCTTACTTAGTCTCACATAATTTATATATCCCGTTCCGGATATTTTACCCGTAAAGGCTTGAGAATTTAAAGGGATTTCCAGATCTTTTACATAATAATTTTGATCTTCAACAGCGGTTTCAAATCGGAGTTTATATCCCTTATCAATTTTAGAATCTTCAATTTCCAACGTGGTTATGCTACGGTCTCCGCCAGTTACGGATGCTCCGGTTTTAGCATCTATAGTTTTCTTTTTTGAATTGTATTTATGCCACTCTTTTAAGGTATTATACCATCTTTTATCTTCTCCCATTATGTATAATGTCTTTTCATACTGACCTTGCGGAGAAATTAATGATACTACTATGTAGGCACCTTCTCCTATATAATTATTCATTTGAAGTAAACATTTATATTTATGAGTCTGTGCATGGCCCATAAAAGGCAATAACATTAGAAGTAAACTGTAAGCTGCTATTTTAATATTCATCTTCATAATAGATTATTTTAAGAAATCAATGGATACTTTATTTTGAGTTAAGATTTTGTTTTCTTTTGCTAAATCATAGGCTGTTTCTCCAAACTCTGTTTTTAGGTCTTTTTTTGCACCTAAAGATAGCAGATATTTCAAAATAGTATCGTCTTTAGCAATCATTGCGGCTCTTTGTAAAGGAGTTATACCCTCGTTATTAGCTGTATTAACGTCTACTTTTAATCCTGAAATTTTTTTAATCAAATTGATATCATTTTTACCGACTGCTAAATGATAGAGGGTATTGCCTTCTTCTTGTTTTGTATTAAAATCAACTCCTTTATCTTTTAGTAATTCTAAATTTGCATCAAAATCTTTATTTCTAGGATGATAGGATTGGATAAGATAATAAACCAAACTGTTTCCTTTGTTATCTTTCTGATTTATATTAGCTCCATTAGCAAGTAACAAAGCAATCATTTCCGGTGTACTAGATTTTACTGCTAACATTAGAACACTTTCTCCCTTGTTGTTAACTTCATTGATATTTTTAACTAAAGGTAAAAATACTTGTGTATTTTTAATATCTTTTCCTGAAGCACTTTTTATAAATGCTGTATTTCCTTCTTTATCTTTTTTTTGTGGATCAACCTTTTTAGAAATAAAATAGTTGATAATTTCTGCCTGATCCGGTTTTGTTGCGACTATATGAAGTACGGTTTGTTGATCGTCATTGACAACTAAAGGATTTAATTTTATATCCTCTACCAAATATTTAAAAACATCTAAGGTATTGGCTGTTCTCCGTGTAGCTTCAGCTGCCAGTAAAAGAGCATTGTTGGTGCTTTTTACTCCTCTTGTTTTCAATTTTTTTAATAATTCTATATCGCCTTTTCTGGCCGCATAATCAAATGCTGTGCTTCCTTTATCGTCTGTGTCCGATAATGAAAGACCTTTGGATTGTAAATATTCGGTAAGGTGAAGATCAGAATCATAGGGAATAGCTAAAAGCAAAATGGTTGTCCCGTTTTTATATTTTTGCTTAGGATTTAATCCGGCATCAAAAAACAAGCGATAGATTTCAACATTGGTTTGTCCTGCATTTGCTGCAAATACTAAAGGAGTGAGCCCGTGGGAATCTTCTAAATTGATATTACTCTTTTTATCGATTAAATATTTTATTAATTCAGTATTTCCTTTTAAAGCTGCCCAATGTAAATAAATTCTGTTATCATGAGTTAATTTATTTATGTCATTTCCTTTTTGTATTAACAGGTATTTAATGGTTTCTAAAGGGGCTTCATTTAGTATGGCAACTGTAACTGCGTCAAATTTGTTATCATTAAACTCATTCGGACTGTTACCTTTTTTAATTTCTGTTTCAACTGCTTGTAAATCGGGTTTATTTTTCCAAAAGTTATTATCTAACAAGGTATTATTTATTTGAGCATTCATCCAAATGGATGCCATGCAAAGGAGAGTTACGAAACTTCTTTTCATTTTTTTTATAATTTAAATGAGAGTACTATAATAGTAATTTTTTTTCAATAATACTTATATAGACTAAATAAAAACAAAATAGTTTAAAGCAGTTGAATAAATCAACTGCTTTTATTAAAAAATTATCTGAGTAAAATTAATTAATTTTTCAAGAAAGTGACTGCTCTAATATGCTCCTTATCATTGGAAAGTTCAAATCCTTTATTGGCTGTTGCCGTTACCGGATCTATGGCATATATTGCTGAATTTCCGCTAACCGGATTTAAAGGTAAATATATTTTACCTTTATGTGCTAACGGCCATCCGTTACTTGACACTTGGGTATAGTCCGGAATTCCTTCTACCCATTTAAAAGATTTAGATTCCATTTTAACGACTGCAAAACGTGTTGCTTTGGAACCGTTTCCGGAACTTGTTGTTTCATTGTAAAATTCAAGTAAATAGTAATCTTTAGTAATCGGAAAAACTTTTCTGAATTTATATCCTCCTGAAGCAGTTTCAATATCAAAATAATAATTTGAATCGAATGTTTGAGAACCTTTATTAATTTTTAAAGCTCCTGCTTTTTTAGCAGTGGTATTTCCGGATCCAGCTCCTGAAAATACGTATACGTTTCCTGATCCATCCGGCCAAATTTGAGAATATACAGCACCTTTCCATTGGCCTCCTGAAAAGCTTAGACGCGAATCGTTAATGACTGATTTAATAGTCATATTATAATCCATCAAGGCTACATAAACATTATCTGAATTTGTATATTTAAATGCAGCAGCTATTTCATTATTTCCTCTATCTGCAATTCCTGTAATGGTTGGTTTTTTGTCATCAATCATATGCGAACTTAAATCGATAGGTTTATCTATCATGGAAATATTATCTCCATTTCTTTCATACAGGAAGCTGTTGTCTTTATTGGATATGGCATAAATATATTTTCCAAAATTTCCTGTTACTGAAAATCTACCAATAATTATCGGACTTCCTTGTAATTCTTTCATTTTATCATCTGTGTCATATTTAAATGCTCTACAGCCCGATTTTCCTTGCCCTAAATCTGATCCGTTGGGATAAATAAATCCAACCAATGTGCTTGCATTGTTTACTACGATCTGTGTAAATGAACTGGTTGTTTTCACTGAATTAGAATTTCCTGAAATACTATCTCTACCGCTGTCTAAATGATTGACAGTCAAAAAATAAGTTCCTGTACCTAATTTTCCACTCCCGGGAGCAGCAGCTATTACAAACTTATCTGCTTTAGTAGGAATGGGTTGTGTGGCTATCGTATTATCATCATCGCTACTACATGATATAGTCATGCATCCGGCCAAAAAGCTTACTAATACTTTTTGGATAAAATTTGTTTTTTTCATACTATATTTTATTTAAGAGTTTATTGAATTTTATTGTTTTTTTAACAGGGATAATCCCGTAATGCCATCTGCTTCAACCACTAATCCTGCTTTAGCTGAAGTAGTTTTAGGATCGATCACGTATACGGTAGGCTGCTCATTAGAAGTGGTAACCGGCATATATATTTTACCGTCATAACTTAATGGCCATCCCGTTGCCGTAATTTGTTCTTTAGATGGGAAACCATCTCTTAACCAATTAAAATTTTTGGTGCTCATTTTTAGAATTGCATATTGAGAGGCAGGGCTTATAATGTTATAGTCCAATTCGTTATAAAATTCTAACAGAAAATAGTCTTCCGTTATATGAAATACTTTACGAAATCGGTAGCCCCCTGATGCTTGTTCAATATTAAAATAGTAATCTTTATCGAAGGCAGTACTTCCTTTTTTTATACATAACGCACCCGCTGGTTTTGTGGTAGCGCTTTCGTATGAACCTGAAAATACATAGGTATTTCCGTTATCATCTTTTCCTATTTGAGAATACATGGCAGATCTCCATCTTCCTGCAGAATAACTGATTCTATCATCCGAATAAATTCGTTTAACATTTAAATTTGCGTCTAAAGCTAACACATGCACTTTATCGGGATCATTGGGACTAACGGCTGAGGTAAGAAATTCTCCATTTTCGGTATCAACAATTCCGCTAATCGTTGGATTATAACCGTTTCCAACTATATTATCGGTATGTAATGTTTTTTGAGTTATAGACATAGTTGTTCCTTCTTGTTCAATAAAACTGAAGATGGCTCCTGTCGTTCCGTCTGCTAAAGCCTGTGATCCTCGTGCAGAAATCATATAATTTCCGAAATTTCCAACGGTATTATAACTGTTTACTTGAAATCCCATATCCTGATCTCCTTTTAATTTTTGAATTTTGCCGTTTGGAGTCAAAATGAAACAATATCCAACGTATGCCCCTCCTTGTCCGTATACCAGCCCCACTAATGATTTATAGTGGTTATTTATAAAATGTGTAAATACTCTTCCTACTTCCACGCCATTTCCCGATAGCGAGGTTCTGCCTATATCCAGATTATCGGAAGTTAACATATAGCTGGAACTGCCCATAGTTGCAGCTATAACAAATTTTTGTGTAGCAGAATCTGTTCCCGGATTTTCTGATAGGTTATTATTGTCATCGCTTCCACATCCGATTATGAAAACTGATAGTGCTGCTATTAAAAGGAATTTTCTTTTAAATGATCTATTTCTCATATTATTGATTTAATTTACTTTTTATGTGATTTTGAAAATGAATATCTTAGCTTGATATAGTAAGCCCTACCGGGCTTTTGTAAACTGTAGTTGTCATAAAGAAATTCATTGGTGATATTTTTAAGTTCCAATGAAACACTCAATGCACTTTCGTTGAGAGTGTAATTTATAATTAGATCATGTGATAGTTGTTGGGGTAAAGTGTATTTCGACTTTTTATTTCCCAAACTTTCCCAATTAAGATAAAATTTCTCAATAAAGTTGAATGTATAACCAATACTTAAATTATTTCTTCTTTTTACCCGATCGTTAATAAAATATGCTGCATCAATTGCTCCGAAAAAATAAGGTACATTGGGTATTCTGTCATTATAGGTGATATCTTTCCTATTTCCACTTACGGAAGAATATCGCTCTTTATTCCTTAAATTTTGGTAAGTTACATTTCCTCCTAACGAAAATTTATTTCTGTAATAGAATTTTATTTCAGCATCTATTCCAATATTTTTTACTTTTCCGTGGTTGACATATGTTGCTGTTCCATAATGTTGTTCAATAATTCTTCGGATATAATCTTTAGTATCTCTTATATAACCATTGACATCAAAATAGATAACATTATTATTTTTAAATTGTTTATTTAAAAGGATTCCTAAATTGTAATTCATGGAATTTTCTGCTTTTAAAACTGAATTTCCCAATTCTAATACTTCATCCCCAAAGAGTTCATTATCTGTGGGTAGACGGTATGCCTTTTCTAATGATCCCTTAAACTGAAAATCTTTCAAAAAATAAGTGACGGCTAAGCCATACCCGTTGGTGTTAAATTTTTCCGTGTTCTCAATATATTTTGTACTATTGGTTATGGTAGAAATATTTTTAGGACCTCTCACTTTTTGATAGTAATATTTACCAAAAACATTCGCATTCAATATATTTTTATAATTAAAACTATAAGAACCTCCCAAAATATTTTTCAAATTGGTTCTTCTCATAGTATCGCGCACGGAACCGATTTCCACTATAGAAACTCGATCGGATTTCTTTCTTTTGTAGCCGGATAGAACATCATTTATAGCAAAGGAATGCATATCATTCCATCGATACGTTAAATTTGCTGTTGATGAATAGTTATCATTATAAAATTTTGAAAGAGAATAAATGCCTTCACCTCTGGTTTTTTTGGGTACATAGTCTCCTAACCAATTGTATTGTCTGGCTGCCGTATCCGTATTTTTATTATAATTTCTATTATAATTTGCTGTAAGTTTAAGATTTAATTTATTGATCAAAAAATTATTTTTTCCGTAAACTAAAGAAGGCATAACAGTTGTACCCATTCTTTTTTTCATTCCGTAAACAATTTCCATTAAATTGGCATTTTGTATATCGGAAAATTCTTGTCCAAATGTAATCCCAATTAGAAATTTATCTGCCCATCGTTTCTTAATAAAGCCTAATTTTAAAATACCTGTTTCATTGTGATATTTTCCATGAAATCTTTTGACCCAAAATTTTTCGGATGAAAAGACATTTGTTTTCAAATCCAATATAGAAGTCTTTACTTTGTAATTATTATCTGAATAATTTTGAAAAGCATTAAGTTGAATCGTAAATCCTGATTTTGAGGTATGGCCCATATTTAAATCGGTTCGGTAGGTATTAAATGAGCCGGAAGAATACGATAAATCCATATA
This sequence comes from Apibacter sp. ESL0432, assembly GCF_019469225.1. Lineage (NCBI taxonomy): Bacteria > Pseudomonadati > Bacteroidota > Flavobacteriia > Flavobacteriales > Weeksellaceae > Apibacter > Apibacter sp. ESL0432. Next base: position 1,731,582 of record NZ_CP048266.1, read on the forward strand.
GGTTTTAGTACTTTGAGCCGTCACAATGTTGATCACTCCACCTATTGCATCAGTGCCAAATTCAATAGGCACCACTCCTTTATATATCTCGATTCGATCCGCTATATTTACCGGAATATTATTTAATTGAAAAGCAGAACCGAAACCCTGCATAGGAACACCATCCATGAATATTTTAACATGTTTTCCCGTAAAACCATTTAAAGAAATTGACAGATCCGAACCTACACCTCCGGCTTCTCTTATTTTTACTCCGGGTGCTTTCTCAAGCATATGAGCTAAATCTAATGAGCTATTATAAAATGATTTAGCATCTAAAACTGTTACATTATACGGAGTTTCTTTAGTTTTTTGTAAGGCTGATTTTCCGATAATTACAACATTATCGATATCGGTATAAGTGATAGGTTTAAGTTTAATGGATATATTTTTCTTTTCTCCTTTTTTTAAATAAACAGGAATACGTTGGGTTTCAAATTTAGGATTTGAAAACGTTAACCCATAGCTTCCCTCAGGAAGAATTATCTTATAATATCCTTTTTGATCGGTTTTAGTTATATAATCTATATTGTCTACATGAACAGAACAATTTTCCAACACTTGATTATTAGAGGTAACTATTCCTTCTACTACTGCCATTTGAGAATATAAACAGGTTGAAAATGAGCATATAATTAGAATATTGATAATTACTTTCATGGAGCAGTAAGTTTAAGACCACAACAATTTTTTATTTCTTATTTTTGTTTAGACTAAATAAATATTATTTGCGAAAGTATAATTTTAGAACCATATAATAATATCATATTTGGTATAAAAAATAATATAAACAGTATCATGAATATTTATTCGGAAATAAATCAAGATCTTTTACTGACTATTGAATTGGAAGACAGATTAAATATTAATTCACCTATAATTACTAAGAAAAACCATTTTAAAAGACATTTTGCCAGTGGTATTCAAAAAAGTATATATACCGGTGGCTTATGTATTCTTATTCAAAAATTTACTGTAGCGCATAATTGTATTCAAACATTAAATATTGAAAAGGATTACATTCAAGTATCATTATTATTACAAGGAAAAGCAACTATTGAATCTTCTAAAAATAAAACCATTTATGGTATTAAGCCCGGTATTTTACAAATGACTTATCAAAATAAAAATAATATAAAAATTAAGATAGATTCTTATGAAAAGACATTTTATTCTATTAGTATTTTCATATCTAAACCTTTTATTTTTTCAATCTTAAAAAATGAAAAATGGTTTTTGGATAGTATTTTTTGTAAAGATATTCAACGGAATACTTATTCTGATTTCAACAATATAGTTTTACCGATAGATTTCAATATGCTTACCGTTATAAATGAATTAATTGAAATTAAAGATACGGGAGTATTCGGTCACAGTTATTATCAAATTAAGTTAAAAGAGTTATTTTTAAAAATCTTTATAAAATTATCAACCAACAAGAAAGAAATAAAGTCTATAAAAGAGGAAGATTTCAAAAAAATTGAACAAGCTAATGCCTATCTAACTACCCATTACGAAGAACCGCCTACCATTAACCAGCTATCTAAAATTATTCATTTAAATGAACTAAAATTAAAAACGGGATTTAAACAGGCTTATAGTTGTACCATTCATTATTATATTATACAATTACGCATGAAAAAGGCACTTCAAATGTTGAATAACCATTACCCAATAAACGAAATTGCATTGGCAACAGGTTATAAAAGCACTTCTCATTTTATAACCTCCTTCAAAAAAATGTTTGGAAAAACACCTAAACAATACATACTAGATGAGTCACTTTAGACTTTAAATAAATCGATCGTTTCTTATTTGAAAAGATTTTTCGTTCTTTTTCCATCTTATTAATTCTTTAAATGATTTTTATTCATCAGATATTTTTTAATGTCTGAACGTATATTTAACTGAGCTTTTCTATTCCTTATTAGATATTTATTTTTTTACACTAAATTTGCCATTTAAAGTTTACATTGATATGTTACAGGTTGCATATATTAAAGATAATAAAGAAAAGGTCTTAGCCGGATTAAAAAAAAGAAATTTCGGCAAATTAGAGCTTATCGATGAAATTATTTCACTGGATGAATCCAGAAAAAAGATTCAATTTGATTTGGACTCCCAGCTTTCGGAAATGAATAAAATTTCAAAAGATATTGGAATTCTAATGAAAGAAGGTAAAAAAGATGAAGCCGAAAAAGCTAAATCACAAACTCTTTCTTTAAAAGAATCCACTAAAAAATTGCAACAAAATTTATCTGAAACAGAGGAAAAGTTAAAATTAACTTTATATGAAGTACCCAATATTCCAAACGATTTAGTTCCTGTAGGAACAAATGAAGAGGATAATCTAGAGGTATTTAAGCATACTGCACATGAAAATATCATAAATGATGCTTTACCTCATTGGGAACTTACTAAAAAATACGATTTAATAGATTTTGAATTAGGAGTAAAAATAACCGGTGCCGGTTTTCCCGTTTATAAAGGAAAAGGAGCTCGATTACAACGCTCTTTGGTTCAATATTTTTTAGATAAAAATGCTGAAGCCGGTTATATGGAAATTGTTCCGCCATTTGTAGTAAATGAAGCTTCCGGATACGGCACCGGACAACTTCCTGACAAAGAAGGTCAAATGTATTATATTAATGAAGACAAATTATATTTGATTCCTACCTCAGAAGTTCCGGTAACCAATATGTACAGGGATGTATTGCTAAACGAAAATCAACTACCAATTAAATTAACTGCTTATTCTCCTTGTTTTAGAAGAGAAGCTGGTTCTTATGGTAAAGATGTTAGAGGGCTTAACAGATTACATCAATTTGAAAAAGTTGAAATCGTTCGAATCGAAAGATCAGAAAATTCTTATGAGGCATTGGATGAAATGGTTGAACATGTAAAATCTTTATTGGAGTCACTACAACTCACTTACCGAATACTACGACTATGTGGCGGGGATTTAGGCTTTACCTCAGCAATTACTTATGATTTTGAAGTTTGGTCGGCTGCACAAGAAAGATGGTTGGAAGTTAGCTCAGTATCAAATTTTGAAACCTTTCAAGCAAACCGATTAAAATTACGATATAAATCAGAAGGAAAAAATCAGCTTTGCCATACACTTAATGGTTCATCTCTTGCATTACCTAGAGTTTTAGCTGCTCTACTTGAAAATCACCAATCAGAAGAAGGAATTAAAATTCCGAAGGTATTAGTTCCTTATACCGGTTTCGACTTAATTAATTAAATATTTTTTCCATGACAATTTCTGAAATACAACAAGGACTTATAAATGAATTTAATTTATTTGATTCTTGGGAACAACGGTATGAATATGTTATTGAATTAGGTAAATCTCTGCCCGAAATGCCTGAAAAAGACAAAACTCAAGATAAATTAATCAAAGGATGTCAGTCACAGGTTTGGCTTACTACTCGTTCGGAAAATGGTAAATTATTTTTTGAAGCAGATTCTGATGCCATTTTACCGAGAGGAATAGCAGCCATGTTAGTACGCATCTATTCAGGACAACCCATTGAAGACATTTTAAAATCGGATGAAAATTTTATTGAAGAAATAGGTCTTCAAGAATTTTTAACTCCTACTCGAGCTAATGGGTTATTGGCAATGATTAAACAAATTAAATATTACGCAATTGCTTACTCTGCAAAAAAATAATTAGTAAAAAAAGTGAGTAAGATCAAAGAAAAAATTTTAGTCTTTCGTTTTTCTGCAATGGGAGATGTCGCAATGACTGTACCCGTTATAAGAGAATTTATCGAGCAAAATAAAGATGTTGAGTTGCTGATAGTTACCCGCCATTTTTTTGCTCCCTTTTTTCAATCAATTCCTAATATAACCTTTATAGGAGTGGATATAGAAAACTATAATGGAATTTTAGGTTTAAAAAAACTTGCCGATGAATTAAAGGTTTACGAACCTACTATGGTAGCTGATTTACACAATGTCTTAAGAACTAAAATTTTAAAATTATTTTTATCTAAACATGTAAAAAAAATTGCTACCCTCGATAAAAATCGTAAAGAAAAAAAATTATTAACTCGAAGAAAAAATAAAAAACTTTATCCACTTCGCCCTGTATCCGAATATTACGCCGATGTTTTCAGAAGATTGGGATTTGATTTAAAATTATCTCATAAATTATCATCAAACCCTATAAAGAAGAAAAACTCCATAGGCGTAGCACCTTTTGCAAATTACAAGGAAAAAATGCTACCTTTAGATAAAATGAAAGATATTTGCATACATCTTGCAAAAGATGATTATCAAATATATTTATTTGGAGGCGGAAAGGAAGAAACTGAAATTCTTGATTCTTGGCAGAAAATGCATCCAAATATTCATTCTTTATCAGGGCAAATTACCTTAAAGGAACAAATGAACTTAATTAGCCAATTGCCTTTAATGATAACTATGGATTCTGCCAATATGCACATATCTTCTTTAGTGGGAACCAAAGTTATTTCCATTTGGGGAGCTACTCATCCTTTCGCCGGTTTTTTAGGTTATGGTCAACAATTAAATGATGTGATACAAATAAATGATCTTCCTTGTCGACCTTGCTCGATTTTTGGAAATAAACCTTGTTATAGAAATGATTGGGCATGTACAAGAAATTTGGAATGTTCCTATATCTTAAATAAAATAAAAAGTCAAACTATTTTATAATTAGTATTTTTATACTGTCTATATACCTAAAATTACTTCATAATCACAACATCTCTAATTACTTAGATTAAAAACTTACAGTATATCAAAAATTGATAACGTTCGATAAATTAACATATTAACAATATAAAATACTACCAAAACCTATAGTCAATTTATTTTATATAAAATTATTTCTTAATTTTTATACAAATTTTCTTTTCTTTTTAAACATAAAAGAATTTGATTGTTCAAAAAATTTGTACTTTTGCCGTAATAATTTTAAGTACAATGAAGGAAGTTCAATTTAGACAAGCAATTTGTGAAGCTATGAGCGAAGAAATGAGAAGAGATCCTTCCATTTATCTGATTGGCGAAGAAGTTGCTAATTATAATGGAGCTTATAAAGCTTCCAAAGGAATGGTAGACGAATTCGGTGCCAAAAGAGTCATTGATTCCCCTATTGCAGAAAGTGGTTTTACCGGAATTAGTGTTGGCGCAGCCATGAATGGATGCCGTCCTATTGTAGAATTTATGACATTTAATTTTTCCTTGGTTGCAATCGACCAAATCATAAATAATGCAGCTAAAATTTATCAAATGACCGGTGGTCAATGGAATGTACCAATCGTATTTCGTGGTCCAACCGCTTCAGCCGGACAATTAGGAGCTACTCACTCTCAGGCATTTGAAAGTTGGTTTGCGAATTGTCCCGGATTAAAGGTTATCGTACCTTCTAATCCTTATGATGCCAAAGGATTATTGAAATCCGCTATTAGAGATAATGACCCTGTTATTTTCATGGAATCTGAGCAAATGTATGGCGACAAAATGGAGATTCCTGAAGATGAATATCTTATCCCTATAGGTGTTGCAGACATCAAGAAACCAGGATCCGATGTTACTATTGTCTCTTTTGGTAAAATAATGAAAGTTGCTTTACAAGCTGCTGCTGAACTTGAAAAAGAAGGCATAAATGCAGAAGTTATTGATTTAAGAACTGTTCGACCTTTAGATTATGACACTGTTATTAATTCCGTTAAGAAAACCAATCGTTTGGTATTATTAATTGAAGAATGGCCTTTTGCATCTGTTGCTAGTGAAATTGCTTATATGGTACAACAAAAAGCTTTTGATTATTTGGATGCACCTATAAAAAGAATTACAACTGCTGATACTTCAGCCCCTTATTCTTCTTCTTTATTTTCTAAATGGTATCCGAATGTGAACCAAGTAATAACCGCAGTTAAAAATACTTTATATAAAAAGTAATCGTAGTTATTTTCTTTAATAATATAAACTAAAAAATATTTTTTCAGGTTTCAATTTTAATTAATAAATTAATTTTGAAACCTGAATTTTAAATTAATATCAGCTTTATTAAAGCTTATGGAACAAAAATGTACTTTTTGCGGAAGAAAAAAATCTGAAGTTCAACTATTAATTGCCGGACTTCACGGACATATATGCAATGATTGTATTGAACAAGCACATAACATTGTTGTACAGGAAGAAAATTTTAAAGACGACAGCAATTTTGAATTGCAAGTAAAAAAACCTAAAGAAATAAAAGAATTTTTAGATCAATACGTAATAGGTCAAGAAAACGCAAAAAAAACGTTATCTGTTGCTGTTTACAATCATTATAAAAGGTTAGCACATTCTTTAGAAGTTGACAGGGAGGTTGAAATTGAAAAATCCAACATATTGATGGTTGGTGAAACAGGAACCGGAAAAACTCTAATTGCCAAATCAATTGCTAAACTTTTGGATGTTCCTTTTACTATAGTTGATGCAACTGTTTTAACAGAAGCCGGATACGTGGGTGAAGATGTTGAAAGTATATTAAGTCGATTATTACAAGCTGCTGATTATAACGTTGAAAAGGCTGAACAAGGTATAGTCTTTATAGATGAAATAGATAAAATTAGTCGAAAAAGCGATAATCCAAGTATAACCCGCGACGTTTCCGGGGAAGGAGTGCAACAAGCTTTATTAAAACTTTTAGAAGGAAGTATTATTAATGTTCCTCCTCAAGGCGGCAGAAAACACCCCGATCAAAAATACATTCAAGTAAATACACAAAATATTTTATTTATTGCAGGAGGAGCTTTTTCAGGTATTGATAAAATTATTTCAAACAGACTAAATAAAAACACGATAGGTTTCAGCAAAACGGATGAAAAGACACTTGAAGAAGAACACATTTTATCTCAGGTAAATGTTACCGATTTAAAAACTTTCGGACTTATTCCCGAACTATTAGGAAGATTCCCTGTAATAACTAATTTAGAGCCATTGGATGATGAGGCTATGTTACAAATTCTTACTAAGCCTAAAAATGCAATAATCAAACAATATCAGGCACTATTTAAATTAGATGGAATCAATCTTTCCATTACCGATGAAGTATTAAAAGAAATTGTAAAAGAAACCAGAATTTTAGGTTTAGGGGCAAGAGGGTTGCGAAGTATCTCAGAAAACATATTTTCTAAAATTAGTTATGATATTGACAATTATAACGGAGATTTACTTATAGATATGGATAAATTTGTTGCGTTAACGAAACACAAATCAATAAAATAAAAAAAAAAGACTTGCGAATAATATTTTTATTTATATTTGCACTACTAGTATATATTATATTTAATAAATAAATTTAACTAATAAATGCTTAATAAATGAAAATGAAATTTATACCCTTGCTTTTTGTACTGGGTTGTATTGCAAGCAATTCACAAATAACCACCACTAACGGTGCTAAGTTCTTTGTGAGTCCAGGTACGACTTTATTTAGTACTGGAGATATAACCATAGACAACAGTTCTGATGTATTTACTAATAAAGGTAATGTTAAAATATCAGAAGGTACTCTAAAAAATAATGGAAGTCCAAATAAGTTTGTTATAACTTATGACGATGAAAAAAACTATGGTCAATTAATAATCGTAAACAATAAAAGTACTGTTGGAGGTGTTACTATGCAAAAACATCTATATGATTATGGTTCCGGAGAGGTTCTTTTTGGTGTGCCTTTTATCAAATATACTTATGATAATTTCTCAGGTGATTTAACTAGCAATAGACTAAGACCAGAGCTTATTTGTACTCTATTTTCAGAAGGTAATAATTGTAGAAATAGCTCTAGATGGAATCGTCATCCATTATTTACATGGAGAGAAGATCGATTTAGATACGATCCATTTCAAAAAAATGAAAATTTTGTTCCCGGAAAATATTACTCTTTCAGAAAAGAAATGTATAATACCGGATCAAATTTTGATGGTATAATTTCATTTCAAGGAACTCCTTATGTTGCGGGCACTAAACCTACTGACGGAAGTACAGCGTCTGTAGCAGACTTATCTATACCTGTAGGTAGTAGAGTTGCTTCAGGCTATAATATTGGGAATAATGCCAAAAATGGTTATGGATTATATTACTGGACTTATTTGGATGATCCATTTGCTGCCACTATTAAATTTACTAAAACTACTACCAATGAAGTGTTAAATTCAAACCGATATTGGGATAGGATGTTACGTATGGTAAATCCTTATACTTCGAATATTGACTTAACTATATTACTTAAAGATCAAATTCCAAATATAATAGGAGGCGCAAGTGATGGACCAATCACTAATAAAATTGTAGATGGAACTACCCGATATGAAGGAAAAACACAAATGTTTACATTTGATAATGATGGAAAATTAATTGGTGATGATATAAGAATTATCCCTCCAATGACTAATTTTTTCATCAAAGCGAAAAGTGACTACGTAAAAGTTGATTTATATAAAGATAGTAAACCTCAAACATTTGAACAATCCAAATATGAATTTAATAAGGGGAAAGTATGGGGTACACGATCAAAATCTAATTCACAAGATCTATATCAATTAAATCTTGAATTAGTTTCCGGTAAAACTTTCTATGGTAATACATATCTTGCAGCCGGTCCAAATTTGATCACCGGAGAATTAAATGAATTTGAAGCCAAAATCAAATCCAATACAGAAAATGATAATGATGTAACTACCAATATCTATACCATACCGGAATCTATAAATGGTGGAAAATACCCCGGATATGAAGATACTGAATTATATATTAATGTAATTAACTCGGATAATTCTTCTAAAGTTGCTGTTCCAGTAGGAGTAACTGTTAATACTATGGATAAAGGAAAAGAATTTACCTTTAAATCAGAACTTAAGTATAACATGAATCCTATAAAAGAAGAAGGAAAATCTAACTTTGATAATCCTAATGCAAAATTTTATTTTCATGATAAACAATTAAAAGTTATTAAAGAAATAGATTCCAATTTTTCCTATTCTGTAACTCTTAATGAATCAACTAACGACAGATTTGAAATTTTCTGGAAAGAGCCTGGAACTTTAGGAAATGAAGACATTACTACTTTAAATGGTTTAACAACTATTTATAAGACCGGAAATGAATATAAAATTCACTTTGATCAAAATTGGAAAAAAGCAGAAGTAACTATATTTAACGTTTTAGGTCAGTTAATTTCCACAGAAACAAATATCGATACCCAAAATGATTATTTGCTACCCGTTCATACTACATCGTCATCTTTGTACGTTATAGTAGTGACTAATCAAATTACTGGTGAGAAAGTAACTAAAAAAATAGTTAAATAATAAAGTAAAATTGAAATGAAAAAATTGTTTTCCATAATATTTATAGCTTTAGTTTATAGTCAATCTTTTGCTTACAATATTTTGCAAGTTGTAGTTGAAACGGAAGAAGTACCTCCGATTCCAAACGCCGAAGGTGAGGTAGTCGCTTATGGTGGTGGGATAGGTATAATGGAACCAAACTCAACTCCAATTAATTTTATAGTGCCTTTTTTATTAATAAGTGCTATTTTTATAATGTTTTATATCTTTAAAAAGAAAAGAATTAAATCTATATAAAGATTTAAATTTCATAAATTAGCCTTGTTAAATAAATAACAAGGCTTTTTTTATGAAAAAAATTTCAATTACATTCTTATTAGCTCTAATAAGCTTAATAGCTCAAGCTCAATTTACTTTTAAAGGTACTATTGCCAATTATTCTAATAAAAGAATATTAGTAAAAATAGATAGAGCATTTGATGATATTTTAATAGGAAACATAACTACAAATTCAAATGGATCTTTTTCAATTCCTGTTAAAGATAATTATACCGGTATAATTGAAATTTCATTACTGGATGCCAAGAAGAATTACATATTCATTTCTGATAATACCGATATAGATTTTAGCGCATCAATTACTACAAATGATGAATTTATTATAAATATACCGGGTAATCAAATTAATGAACGTTATCAAAATTATTTAAACTATGACATTAAAAAAAATTCTATTCTTCCTCAATTACAAAATATAAATTTTTATTATAATTCTAAAGACGATTTTTATTTACCCTTAAATAATGAAATTCAAAGAATATCTGAAATGAATGAACCTGATATTTCAGAATTTCCATTTTTATCCTATTATTTAAAAACTTCAGATCTAATTAAAAACACTGAAATAGGAAACGGCGATGCTATTTCTAATAAAAATTTAATTTTAGATCATTTTAAAAATGCCGGACAACAATTTGAAACTTCCGGTGTAGGTAAATCTCTTTTATATAATTATTTTAAACTGTCTGCAATGGGAGCCACTTCTCAAAAAGATTGGGAAAATAAAATTGATAAAGCTATAGAAGTTTTATTGGATGAAGTTGGTGAAGAAACAAGCAGGGGACAAGAGATATTATCCGCAACTATCAATTTTCTAAATGGATATGGTTTAGTAAATCTTACTGATAAATATATGAAAAGAGCTGAATCACTAACATGCGAAATAAGTGCGGAACTTAAAAAAACAATTCAAGACAATAATTCTATAAAGGAAGGAAAAATAATTCCAAACATAAAATTTACGCATAAATTAAACGATAAGTATACGTATTTATATGACATTAAAACTAAATATAAATTAATTATGGTATGGGCTTCTTGGTGTAGTCATTGCCAACAAGAAATGCCATATGTTAAACAGTTTTACGAAAATTTTAAAAAATCGGGTGGAGAAATTATAGCCCTTTCTGTTGATTATAACAAAGAGGATTGGCAAAATGCTATTAAAGAAACTTCATGGTTAAACGATTCAGATTTAATATACTGGGATAGTAAATTTGTAAAAGAACTAAATATAACCGGTACCCCTACTCTAATTTTAGTAGATCAAAAAAATAAAATTTTAAAAATTACTTCTAAAATATCTGATATCAATAATTTAATTAAATAAGATACTCAAATATATTCTTTCACGTAAGAAGGGAATAATTCCCTTCTTATGTGTTTTCTTTAAATAGTAAATTTCATTTAATTTATATCTCTATTGCTAGTTATAGTAAGATCAGTTTCTTAATTTTGTAATATGAGTGCATTATATCTTCAATCTTCTATTGAATATGTTAAAGGTATAGGAACTGAAAAAGCGAACTTATTAAAAAAGCAGCTTAATATTCACTCATGCGAGGATTTACTTAATTATTTTCCTTTTAGATATGTAGATAAAAGTAAAATTTATAAAGTAAATCAACTAGGCTCTTCTTCAGCTGAAATTCAATTAAGAGGTAAAATAATATCTTTAAAAGAAACAACTTTAAATAAGAAAAGCAGATTGTCCGGTATATTTGAAGATAGTACCGGAAAATTAGAACTTATTTGGTTCAATGTAACGAATTGGTTAGTAAAAAGCATTCCCTTACATGAAGAAGTTTTAATATTTGGTAAAGTAAATGCTTTTAATGGAAAATTAACCCTTGCGCATCCGGAAATTGAAAAAATGAATGATGCAAAACTAGCTCCTATAGTTTTAGAACCAATTTATTCAAACTCGGAAAAATTACAAAAAAGAGGGATCAATCAACGTTTTTTTAAAAAATCAATTAGGGAAATTTTAGTCGCTATTGATGATCAAATAGAGGAAAACTTATCGCAAGAAATTTTAGTAAATTATAAATTAATTTCTCGTAAAAAAGCTTATCAACAAATTCATTTTCCAAATTCTTACGTTGAATTACAACAGGCCGAATACAGGTTGAAATTTGAAGAAATGTTTTTTTTTCAACTTGGTTTTGGATTACAAAAAATTCATAGACAACGTATAAATTTAGGAAATCCTTTTTCTAATGTCGGACATCATTTTAATGAATTTTATAATTTTCATCTTCCGTTCCAATTAACAAATGCTCAAAAAAAAGTAATTAAAGAAATTCGTAAAGACCTTAGCCGAAATATTCAAATGAATAGGTTATTGCAAGGTGATGTAGGCAGTGGAAAGACGATGGTCGCTCTCTTATCCATGCTTTTAGCTATTGATAATGGATTTCAAGCTTGTATGATTGCTCCCACCGAAATTTTAGCCGTTCAACATTATAAAAGCATTTGTGAATTGGTTGATGAAATGAATATTTCTGTCCATCTATTAACGGGATCAACTTCAACCTCGGAAAGAAAACTAATTCATCAAGAATTACTGTCGGGAAAAATAAATATATTGGTGGGTACACATGCTTTACTTGAAGAAAAAGTACAATTTAAAAATTTAGGTTTAGCTATAATTGATGAACAACATCGGTTTGGAGTTGAACAACGCTCTCGATTGTGGGGAAAAAATTCGATACCTCCTCATATATTAGTGATGACAGCTACTCCTATACCGAGAACATTGGCCATGAGTTATTATAGTGATTTGGATGTATCTATAATTGATGAATTACCAAGTGGAAGGAAAGAAATTAAAACCTATCATAGAACAGATTCAAACAGGCTATCCGTTTTTGGTTTTCTTAAAAATGAAATTAAAAAAGGCAGACAAGTATATATTGTATATCCCCTTATAGAAGAAAGTGAAAGTCTTGATTATAAAGATCTTATGGATGGATATGAAAGTATAGTCAGAGATTTCCCAATGCCTGATTATCAAATAAGCATCGTACACGGGAAAATGAAAGCAGCGGATAAAGAATATGAGATGCAACGATTTGTCAATAATCAGACGCAAATTATGATTGCCACTACTGTTATTGAGGTGGGCGTAAATGTTCCGAATGCAAGTGTCATGGTTATTGAAAGTGCAGAGAAATTCGGATTATCTCAATTGCATCAATTAAGAGGAAGAGTGGGTAGAGGTGCTGAACAATCATATTGCATTTTGATGACCAAATCAGAGCTATCGAATGATGCACAGAAAAGGATTAAAACAATGTGTGAAACAAACGACGGATTTAGAATATCTGAAGTGGATTTGGAATTAAGAGGGCCCGGTAATATTTTAGGAACTCAGCAAAGCGGTACCATTGATTTTAAAAAAACAGATTTGATTCATGATAAGGTAATAGTATCATTATCTAAATCCTGTGTAGATCATTTATTACAAGATGATCCTGATCTTACAAAGGAAAAAAATCAAGCTATAAGAAAATTCTTCTTAAAATATCATAAGAATAAAATTAAATGGTCAAAAATTAGTTAATACTACTGGATATCTAGATAAGACTATTTTTGTCAGAATAATTCAAGCGCAAGAATATAAAAATAAATAAAGAAAATCCTAATAGTGAACTGCCCCCATAACTAAAGAAAGGTAATGGGATTCCTACGGTTGGAAACAATCCGATTACCATTCCTATATTAATTAAAAAATGCATAAATAATATGGACGCTAATGAATATCCCATAACTCTGGAGAATGCGCTTTTCTGTGTTTCTGCCAAATAATATATTCTTGCTATTAAACAAGTATAAAGCCCGATCAATAGGGTACATCCTACAAATCCCCATTCTTCGCCCACTGTACAAAATATATAGTCAGTCTGTTGCTCCGGTACAAATTTACCTGCTGTAACACTACCTTGTTTATATCCTTTACCCCAGAAACCTCCCGATCCTATGGCTGTTTTAGAATAAAGCAAATTATATCCTGCGGTATCTCTGTATTTTTTTTCTCCTTCGTATAGTACTAATATTCTTTCTTTTTGATGCTTTGGTAAATGCTCGAATATAAACGGTGAGGATATGCTTATAACACTTGATATTAGAACAAATACTATGATAAATAGAATGTTAAAGTGTTGATTCCATTTAATTTTCTTTCTAAGCAAGAATAATAATAGAAACAGTAAAAGTGTTAATATTAAAATAACGATCCATGATGGAATCCAGATGGAAGTCAGAAATAAAATAGCAAAATAAAAACCAATGATAAACAACCAGCCCGTCATTCCTTCTCTATATAATGCGATAAAATAAGCAGTAAACACTAAAATGGATCCAACATCGGGTTGCAGCAAAATTAATACTATGGGAATAAATATAATTAGAAATGCAATTCCTAATGATTGATTATTTTTAATATTAAAATTAGGAGAATCTACGTAATTAGCTAACATTAATGCTGTAGAAATTTTAGCTAATTCTACCGGTTGTAAACTGAAACCTCCAATTCGATACCAGGCTTTAGCTCCGTTAACATAGCTTCCAAACAATAAAACACCGGTAAGTAGACATAAGCCAAATAAGTAAAATAAGCCCGCAAAATTCTCAAAAAATTTAGGACGAACAAGAAAGGTTGAAGTTCCTACTGTTAAAGATATTAACAGCCAGATGAATTGTTTAGTACCACTAGAACTATCAACGCTGTATATATTTGCGATACCAAATAAGGCTATAAGCAAATATAAAAATAACATTAAACCATCTACTCCCCTAAAAATTTTATTCATTTTTAATCACCAATAAAATTATCTAATTTTTTTGCTGCTTCTCCCTGATTAATTATATGTTGTATTAATCGTTGCTTTTCTTTTAAGGATAGTTTTTTATTCGAATTAATCTTATTTATACTATCTTTTAAAGCTTGAGGTAAATTATTTGGAACATATTTTCCTGTTCTTTTTAAATAATCGTTCCATTGTCTCAAATATTCATTACTGAAATCAGATTTTATGATGCTTTCCTCCATTGATTTTCTTTCAATGGTTCCGGTAAGATATTTTTCTGCAAGTAGAGAGGCCATGGGTCCGGCATAAGTTGCTCCAAAACCTCCATTTTCAACGACTACAGCAATTGCTATTTTTGGTTTATCTACGGGAGCTATTAAGACAAATATGGAATGATCTTTTCCATGAGGATTTTGCGAAGTACCTGTTTTTCCTTCCTGACTAAATGTATTGGTAAAAATCCTATGACCCGTACCCGACAAAACTACCATACTCATTCCCTTATTAACAATATCGAAATATTTTTTCTCGACTTTTACTTGTTTGGGTACAGTAAATTGAGGGTCTGTTATCGGTTTTCCATCTATAGCTTTTACAATATGAGGGGTGTAAAAAAATCCTCTGTTGGCAATAACAGCCGTATAATTTGCGATTTGTAATGGAGTGGCCAAAACTTCACCTTGCCCTATTGAATTCGAAATTATAGTATAGATATTCCATTTATCCTTTCCGTAACGTCTATTATAATAATTAGCATCCGGAATATTTCCTTTACTTCCCACTGCTAAATCATTATGCATAAATTCGCCGACGGCAAAACTTTTAACTATATCACTCCATTCATCAATACTTTTTTCAATGTTACCCGGATACTTGTTAAGTATTCTTACGTAAGCCTCTGCAAAGAAATTATTACATGATTTTTGAATAGCTTTATCCATAGCAATAGGAGTGTAAAAATACCCACAGTGGCAACCTATCTTCCTGTTTCCATAATGAAAACCATGTTTACATATAAAGGTTGTTTTTTCATCTATTACTCCCATTTGTAAAGCAGCTAAACCATTTATCAATTTAAAAGTAGATCCTGGAGGATATGCTGCTTGAGCCGCTCGATCAAACATTGGCTTATTCATTGAATCCATTTGAAGAGCATATATATGTTTATTCTTATCTCTTCCTACAAATACTGACGGATCAATAACAGGAGCTGAGGCCATAACCAATATTTCTCCATTATTGGGATCCAAAGCTACTATACCGCCTCTTTTATTAACTAACAATTTTTCTGCCAGATTTTGTAAATCATAGTCAATTGAGAGTGTTATATCTTTACCACTATGCATTTGCTGGTCATACTCTCCATCCTTATATGAGCCTATACTTCTTAATCTTCTGTCTTTTTGTATATATTTAATTCCTTTTATTCCTCGTAAATATTTTTCATACGATTTTTCTACTCCTGTCATACCAGCTAAATTACCGGGCATGTAATAGGATGAATCAGATTTTATATACTTTTCATTAACTTCATTAATATAACCCAATATGTTTCCTGCAGAATGGACCAAGTAATTTCTTTCAGGAGTTCGAACAATTGAAAATGCATTATATTTAAAAAGTTTTTCTTGTATTCTGGCTAAATCTTCACTAGTCAGACCTTTCATAAAGGTCATAGGAACCAGGTTATTGTAAATTTTCTTATTTGATTTAATACTTTTGATTTTTTTTATAAAATCAGCTTTCGAAATATTAACTAATTTGCAAAAACCTAAAGTATCAAAATTTTTTTCCATCTGGGATTGGGTAAAAGTCAACTCATAGGAAGGAGTATTTCCTACTAATATTTTACCGTTTCTGTCCATTATATATCCCCGTAATGGAATTTGATATTCTGCTTTTATTGAAGTATTTGCTGCGTTAAGCTTATATTTTTCTGTAAATAATTGTAGGTAGGATATACGCGCGATAAACAGTAACGCTAAGAAAATCAACACCCCTATTATAATCTGAAATTTTTTCACTATCCAATCTTATTTTTAAAGAAAGCGTAAATTATAATGATAAATAAAAATGAAAATACTGATGTTATAAGAGCGTCTTCTACTACATCTAATATCATAGATATTTTAAAACTTTCTAAAATAAAAAGACTTAAATGGTGAATTAATATAATTATTATTATATACGATAGTAATTGAAGGAAATTTAAATCTGAAAAGTTTAATATTTTCATTTCTCGATCTAAATCTGAGATATATCGAAGTACTGTATTTCTTATAAAAGAAATTAATACGGATGAGAAAGCATTAACGCCTCCGGTGTCCATAAAACAATCAATTCCAAATCCCAAAAGGAATGAAAAAATTAGAAA
This sequence comes from Apibacter sp. ESL0432, assembly GCF_019469225.1. Taxonomy (NCBI): domain Bacteria; kingdom Pseudomonadati; phylum Bacteroidota; class Flavobacteriia; order Flavobacteriales; family Weeksellaceae; genus Apibacter; species Apibacter sp. ESL0432. Next base: position 1,748,462 of record NZ_CP048266.1, read on the forward strand.
CAGATAATTAAAAGATTTGTCATATGGATAAAAAATGATCCAAATAATATATATGATAGGATTATATTTATGGAAAAAATAGATGTTATTAAATACAAAAACTTGCAATAATAGTAAGGTGGGAATTAAGATGAGATTTATTAATGTGTATCTGTTAAGCATTATTAATTTATAGAATCTTTCAAACTTTTAATTTCTTCTCTATCCAGTTTATCCACTACATATACTTTTTGTATATTTCCCATATCTTGAAATAATTCAACTGAAATATTCCAATTACCGGTCTCCTCATCTATGGATTTACTGCTCACTCTTCCAATTAATATACCTTCCGGATATATTTTAGATTTTCCATCCGTTTCAATAGTATCTCCTATCTTTACACCTACATATTTAGGTATATCTGATAAATGCATGATTCTGGGATCTTCTCCCTGCCATAATAATGTACCGTAATATTTACTTGATTTTAATCTGGCATTTATCCTGGTATTCCTATTAAGAATGGAAATAACTTTGGAATAATTTTTCGTACAATTGATAATCATTCCTACAACTCCGGTTGAGGTAACAACGCCCATTTCCGGACTCACACCTTGATCTGTCCCTCGATCTATAATTAAATAATTATTTGACCTTGTAATTGAGTTTGATATTATATCAGCAGTTGTATAATAATATTTTTGCTTATATTTTGTAGAATCTAACATAGCAAAAAACTCAGGCTTAATTTTTCCCGTTTTTCCTAGAAATTTATTTCTATATTCTTTATTCTCTTCTATTAGACGTTCATTTTCCTTTTTGAGATTTATATAGTACGTTAAATAAGATATTTTAGAATCTACATAACCGGTGAATGAAATTATTTTTTCTTCTAGTATCGAATTATGATAAACATTTCTGTTAAACGTAAAAAAAAGAGCTAATATCTGCAAAAATAGAAATAGCAGAAATCTACTATTTTTTGATAGAAAATTTATCAATACAGACATTAATAAGTTTTATCTTAAGAATAATTTATTATTTGATTAAAAAATTCTCAAATTTTTCAATATTTTTTAGTGCAATTCCAGTACCTCTCACAACTGCTCTCAATGGATCGTCAGCTATGAAAACAGGTAATCCTGTTTTCCTTCCTATTCTTTGATCGAGACCTCTAAGTAAAGCCCCTCCTCCTGCTAAATATATACCGGTATTATAGATATCTGCAGACAATTCAGGAGGTGTTCTTGATAAAGTTTCCATGATAGCATCTTCGATTCTTAAAATTGATTTATCTAGAGCTCTGGCCATTTCTTTATAATTAACCATAATTTCTTTAGGTTTACCGGTAATTAAATCTCTACCTTGAACTGGTAGATCTTCAGGCGGATTATCCAGTTCTTCAAGTCCTGAACCTACCTCCATTTTAATGTGTTCTGCTGTTTTTTCTCCGATAAACAAATTATGATGAGTTCTTAAATAATATAAGATATCATTATTAAATACGTCTCCTGCAATTTTAATAGAGTTATCACAAACAATTCCTCCCAAAGCTATAACTGCTATTTCAGTAGTTCCTCCCCCTATGTCTATAATCATATTACCTTTAGGCTGTGTAACATCAATACCAACCCCTATGGCTGCAGCCATAGGCTCATAAATTAATTTTACATCCTTAGCATTTACTTTAGCTGCAGAATCTTTTACTGCTCTTTTTTCAACTTCTGTAATACCTGAAGGAATACAAATAACCATCCTCAATGAAGGATTAAAAATTTTTCCTTTTATTCCCGGAATTTGTTTTATAAATTCCCTGATCATATGCTCGGACGCGCCAAAATCAGCTATTACACCATCTTTTAGAGGCCTAATAGTTTTTATATCATCATGCGTTTTCCCCTGCATTTGCTTAGCTATCTCTCCGACTGCAATAGGCTTCATGGTCCTTCTATCTATAGCTACTATAGAAGGACTGTCTACTACTACTTTATTATTATGAATGATTAGGGTATTTGCTGTACCCAAATCAATTGCTATTTCTTGTGTAAGAAAATCAAATAATCCCATTTAACTTTTAAATAATTGTACTATTTGGTTGAATAAATTCTCGAAAAAATTATAAAAATACTTTTCTCAAACTTTTAAGTTTTGCAAAGATATAACATCTTTATTGAAAATGATATATTAGTTAGAATATTTTTATTCAAGACTTTTTATCCGTTATTTAATTTCTACATCATACGGCATTAAGTACATTATTCCTTGATTACTTTCTATATTTTTTATTTTTTGATATAATTTATAATGATCCTTACCTAATTCATATTTAATAAGGTTTTCTATTATACCCGATTGATTCAAATCATTGTCATCAGAGGTAAACATATTTACTATAAGATCCCAATTGGTTTTTTCTTCGGGATAGGAAACTAAATTATAGGATGTGACCCCTGCTTTTTTTGCAGCATATTCAATTGCCTCATTGAATCCGCCAATTTCATCTACCAAACCCTTTTCTAATGCATCCCTTCCGCTCCATATTCTACCTTGTCCCACCGAATCTACTTGAGCATAGGTCATATGTCTACCCTTCATTACTTCATTAACAAATTTATTATATGTTATATTAATCCCCTTATTCATTATTTCTTTAAATCCTTGAGATGTTCCCTGAGTAATTGAGTAATATTTTGAGTTTGTATTTGTGGAAACATAGTCTGAAGTAATGCCAATAGTATTGGCTAATTTTTTAACATCCGGGATCATGCCTAAAACGCCTATGGATCCTGTTAGTGTGTTATCTTGGGCATAAATTTTATCAGCAGCCATAGAAATATAATATCCTCCAGAGGCTGCTATATCACTAAATGATACTATTAAAGCTTTTTTCTTTTTTAGCTCATATAATTCATACAAAATTTCAGCAGAAGCATTAGCGCTTCCACCAGGTGAATTTACTCGTAAAACTACTGCTTTAATATCATCATCATTTTTTATTTCATTAATAAGATTGATAAACGTTTTGGAGTAAACCTCTGTGTCTCCTTTACCTGTATATATTTGTCCTGATGCATATAATATGGCTATTTTATCATTAATAAATGAAACATCTTCGGTAAATTCTTTATATTGTTCCAAAGATATTTTATTAATGGAATCCTCATCTGTCAAACCTAATCTCTTCTTAATTAAATTATCATATTGGGATTCATAGATCAACCTATCTACTAATCTATTTTTATATGCTAATTCCGGAATAAAACCATATAAACTATCTACAGAATTATTTAAACTCTCGTTAGTAATTTTTCTTGAAGAGATTATATCAGATGATATTTTATTCCAAAAATTCTGTAACAAATTTTTTAACTGATATCTATTTTCTTCTGAAAGATTATCTCTAAGATACGGTTCAACGGCTGATTTATATTTACCGTGTCTTATAACTTCAAAATTTACTCCAAACTTTTGTCCTAAATTTTTATAAAATAAAACTTCTGCAGATAAACCTGCCAATTCTATACTTGCATTTGGATTAACGTATAGAGAATCGGCCACAGAAGATAAATAATATGATCTTTGATCACATTCATTACTATATGAGTATATAAACTTTTTACTTTCTTTAAAATTTAGCAAGGCTTGACGAATTTCTGCTATTTGAGAGTATCCGGCATTTATATTGGATAATTTAAGACTTATTCCTTCTATTTTATCATCTGTTTTAGCATGATTTATTACATCTAAAATATCTTTTAAATAAACATGCTTAACATTATTTAATAGTGAAATTGGTACTTCTCGATCATTTGAGGATTCCAAAATGGAATTGCTTAGATTTATTTCTAAAATTGATTTATCTTTAACAACAAATTTAGATGGAATAAATGCTATAATATTTATTAAAATCAAGCTAAATACAACTATACTGGTTAACAACACAATACCAACAACGGTTGCCAATACTTGAATGATAAATTTTTTCATTTCTTTCTATTAACAAATAATTAATTAGTAGATGAATAAGGTTACTTTGTTACTAGGCAGCAATTTAGGAAATAAAAAAAATAATATATCATCAGCTATAAATTTAATAGATTCCAAAATTGGTTCAATTTTGAAAAAAACCAAATTAATTGAATCTGAACCTGAAGATTATTATTCGTCAAATACTTATCTAAATATTGGAATTATCGTTAGTACCGATTTGTCCCCTATTAAACTTTTAAAATCTATTAAAGAAATTGAAAGATCATTAGGTAGAATTAATGACAGTTATTTTAGCGGAAAATATGAGGATAGAACTATAGATATTGATATAATATATTTTAATTCTATAACATATTACTCCACTTCTTTAAATATACCTCATATTAATCATATTTCAAAAAGAAATTTTTCTAAAAAAATTTTATATGAACTGGTTTAATATATTTTTTTATTTAAAAAATTTTGATAATTTTACAACCTTCAATCATTTTGTATAGGAGAAGACTTAATATACTTACTAATTAATTATAGTTATGAATAAAAAATGTATTCTATTTTTACTTGCAGTTATTTGTACATGCTTAAATGTACAAGCTCAAAATGTAGATAGTAGTAATTTCACTGATGATTATGTAAAATTTACTAATGATCAAAAGCAATTTAATGACTGGTCTGTATCTATATATGGAGGTGTTCCGTGGTTAATTACATCTGACTTTACCTCTATAGATAACGGGGCATCTAGCAAATGGAGAGTTGGATATGATTTTCAAGCTTCGATAAATAAACAAATTTCACATGTCTTTGGATTAAGTTTATTAGGTCAGTTTGGTGAAACTAAGCAAGGATATGGTTCAAATAAAGTAGATGCTAAAACTAATTATTTCGCATTAAGCGTTTTAGGAGATTTAAACGTTTCTTCTTTATTTAGAAGAATTGATAACAGATCTCCTTACAGATGGGCACTACATACATATGCCGGTTTAGGAACAATACAATATAAAGCTAAAACTAAATTTATTGAAAAAGGTTCAACCGTTTATGAAACTATGGCTGATGAAGATATGGGACTTAAGTCTATATTTGCTCAGGTAGGTACCGGATTAACATATAAAATTAATAAAAGATGGGATGCATCTTTAAGAGCTATGTATGTAATCACCGGTGATGAACTATTTGATGGGTCCGGTAATAACGGACACTATGCCGAATTGCATAAAGGTGGTAAATCCGATAATTTTTTAACAACATCTTTAGGTGTTACCTATAAAATAGGAAAACATAATGAATATTTAGGTTGGGTTGATCCATTACGTGAAATGTTTACAAAAATCAATGATGTAGCAAGTCAACAACAATTAGAAGTTTGCGTATTTGGTGATAAAGATGATGACGGTGTTTGTGATGATTGGGATAGAGAATTAGACACTCCTAAAGGTGCTCGTGTTGATGGTTCCGGTAGAGCATTAGACGTAGATATGGATGGCATTATAGACTTATATGATAAATGTCCTACTTTCCCTGGTCCTGCATCAAACGATGGATGTCCTGAACCGCAAAAACTTGCTGAGGATGCTATTAATCCATTAATTGCTACAATGGGAGGTATCCAATTTAATCTTGATTCAGACAAAATTCTCTTAGAATCGCAACCTATTTTAGATCAAGTAGCAGATATTATAATTAAATACGGTCAAGGTACAAGATTTTTAGTTGAAGGACACACTGATGCTAGAGGAACAGATGCTTACAATCTTAATCTATCAAAAAGAAGAGTAACTTCTGTGATTAAATATTTAGTTTCTAAAGGTGTGCCTCCTTATCAATTAACAGGTAAAGGTATGGGATTCACTAACCCTAAATATCCTGAATGTAAACCTGCTTCTAAATGTCCTGAATGGAAAAATAAAGAAAACAGAAGAGTGGTTTTCAAATTACTTGATTCTGCAGAATAAAAAAACTAATGATATAAAAAAAGCCTCTTATATAAGAGGCTTTTTTTATTTAATAATATTTAAAACCTACTACTTCAAAGTTATATTTATTTACTATTTATATAAAATAATTAGTTGTTTTTAAGTATTTAAAACAATTTTTAAAACAATTTTTAAAACAATTTTTAAAACTTTAAAAACCACATATAAAGCATGATTTTATTATTTATAAGTGAAATTATTTAAATAAATAAAAATATTACATTAAACATTCAGTTTGGACCTGCATAGAGTATTTTATTTTAATAAAATTTAATTTATTATTAATGTAAAAGACCTTTTAATCTATTTTATTGAAATACTGTCATATTTAAACGTTTATAAATAATAATATAGTTTCAATTAATTATTTTATCTATTATATATAAGTCTTTAATGAATAGATACTAATATGTTGATCTATAATTAATCGATTTGTAAATCTATGTAAGTAAAAAGCGATAAGTATAAAATAAAAAAGCAGGTTTAAAAACCTGCTTTTTTTTAAATTGAATTTATTTTTTATTCTTTTGTTTCATCTGATTTATTCTCAGATTCAACTTCACTAGTTTCATTAACTACAGCTTCAGATGTTGATTCTGCAGAATCCGCCTTTTTAGTTGAACGACGACTTCTTCTAGTTACTTTTTTATTAGATTCTCCTGAATTATAGGTTTCATTAAAATCCACTAATTCAATAAGAGCTGTATCTGCACCATCTCCTAGCCTAAAACCAGTTTTAATTATTCTACAATACCCACCATTTCTAGAAGAAATTTTGGTTGCTACTGTTCTAAATAATTCAGTAACCGCCTCTTTACTCTGAAGATAACTAAAAACCGTTCTTCTATTATGAGTAGTGTCTTCTTTAGATTTAGTTAATAATGGTTCTATATACGTTCTTAATGCTTTAGCCTTAGCAACAGTTGTGTTAATTCTTTTATGAAGAATAAGGGAAGTAGCCATATTGGAAAGCATAGCTTTACGATGTGATGCAGTTCTCCCTAAATGATTAAACTTTTTTCCGTGTCTCATGATTTCTTATTATTCTGCTTCTAATTTATACTTTGAAACATCCAAACCAAAAGTCAGATTCTTAGAATAAACTAAATCTTCCAATTCGGTCAGAGATTTTTTACCAAAATTCCTAAACTTCATTAAATCTGATTTTGTAAAGGAAACTAATTCTCCCAAAGTTTCAACTTCTGCAGCCTTAAGACAATTAAGAGCTCTAACAGATAAATCCATATCAACTAGTTTAGTTTTTAATAACTGTCTCATATGAAGAGCTTCCTCGTCATAAGTGTCTGCGGATGAAACAACATCTGCTTCTAATGTTATTCTCTCATCAGAAAATAACATAAAATGATGAATTAATATTTTAGCTGCTTCTGTTAAAGCTTCTTGAGGAGTTATTGAACCATCTGTTTGAATATCTAAAATAAGCTTTTCATAATCAGTTCTCTGTTCTACACGATAATCTTCAATACTATAACTAACATTTCTAATTGGAGTATAAATAGAGTCAATTGCTATAGTTCCTATTGGAGCGTGATTAGATTTATTTTGTTCTGCAGGTACGTACCCTCTTCCTTTATCTATATTAAAAGTTATATTAAATTTAACTGATTTATCCATATGACAAATCACTAAATCAGGATTTAAAACTTGATAAGAAGAAATAAATTTACCTAAATCTCCGGCTGTCAATTCTGATTTTCCGGATATTTGAGCTGTTACAATTTCATTTCCACCTTTATTGATTTGATTATTAAATCTAACTTTTTTAAGATTCAATATGATTTCAGTCACATCTTCTATTACACCCGGAATAGTTGAAAATTCATGTTCAACTCCTTCAATTCTTATTGATGTAATAGCATACCCTTCCAACGAAGATAATAAAACTCTTCTTAAAGCATTTCCAACGGTTAATCCAAATCCAGGCTCTAAGGGTCTGAATTCAAATTGACCTTTAAAATCATCTGATTCAACTAAAATTACCTTATCAGGTTTTATAAAGTTTAAAATTGCCATATAAATCTTAGCTAATTTTTTGTTTTATTTAGAATATAATTCGACTATCAATTGTTCTTTGATATCTTCTGGAATTTGAATTCTTTCAGGAACTACTTTAAAATCTCCTGATAGTTTTTCATCATTCCATACTAACCATTCATAAGTTTTATGAGAATTATTAGCTAAAGCATCTTTAATTACTTGTAATGATTTAGATTTTTCTCTAACTCCAATCACATCACCCGGTTTTAATAGATAAGAAGGTATATTTACAATCTCTCCATTAACTGTGATATGTTTGTGTGATACTAATTGACGAGATCCTGCTCTAGTATTAGACAAACCGAATCTATAAACTACGTTATCTAGTCTAGATTCACATAATTGTAATAATACTTCACCGGTAATCCCTTTACTTCTTTGTGCCTTGTCAAACAAATTTGCAAATTGTCTTTCTAATATACCGTAAGTATATTTTGCTTTTTGTTTTTCAGCCAACTGAACTGCATATTCAGATTTTTTAGCACCTCTTCTCTTGTTCGGACCGTGTTGTCCTGGAGGGTATTTTCTTCTTTCAAAATACTTATCTTCCCCATAAATAGCTTGTCCGAATTTTCTAGCTATTTTCGTTTTTGGACCAATATATCTTGCCATTATAAAATTTGAATGATATTAATAGTATTAAACTCTTCTTCTTTTTGGTGGTCTACATCCATTATGTGGTATAGGAGTTACATCAATGATTTCACTAACTTCAATACCAGCATTATGAATAGTTCGAATAGCGGATTCTCTTCCAGCTCCCGGACCTTTCACAAAAACTTTTACCCTTCTTAATCCTAATTCATACGCAACTTGCGCACAATTTTCAGCTGCCATTTGTGCTGCATAAGGGGTATTTTTTTTAGAGCCTTTAAAACCCATTTTTCCAGCAGATGCCCATGATATTACTTCTCCGTTTTTATTTGTTAAAGAGATAATAATATTATTAAATGAGGCTTGGATATGAGCTTCTCCTACTGCTTCAATTTTAACTTTTCTTTTTTTAGCTGTTTTTGATGCTGTTTTTGCCATGTTTCTATTTATTATTTAGTGGCTTTTTTCTTATTAGCTACAGTTTTTCTTTTACCTTTTCTTGTACGAGAATTATTTTTGGTTCTTTGACCTCTAAGTGGTAAACCTAGACGATGTCTGATACCTCTCTGACATCCAATATCCATTAAACGTTTAATATTTAATTGAATTTCAGAACGTAATTCTCCTTCTACTTTAACGTTTTCGGAAATGAATTTTCTGATAGCATTAACTTCATCGTCATTCCATTCAGAAACTTTTTTATCCTCACTAATTCCTGCATCTTTTAAAACTTTAGCTGCAGTACTTTTACCAACACCGTAAATATAGGTAAGGCCTATAACTCCTCTTTTATTTTTTGGTAAATCTACACCGGAAATTCTAGCCATAGTATTAACCTTGTCTTTGTTTAAATTTAGGATTTTTTTTGTTTATAATGTATAGACGACCTTTACGTCTTACAACAATATCATCTGAACTTCTTTTTTTAAGTGATGCTCTAATTTTCATTTTTCTTTCTATTTTAATATCTGAAAGTTATTCTTCCTTTTGATAAATCATAGGGTGACATTTCCAACCGTACTTTATCTCCAGGTAATAGTTTAATATAATGCATCCTCATTTTACCAGAAATATGTGCGGTTAAAATGTGGCCATTTTCTAATTCTACTCTGAACATTGCATTAGACAATGCTTCAATAATAGTTCCGTCTTGTTCTATATGTTTTTGTTTTGCCATATATTAATTCGGATTTCTACTTAATCTTGACTGCATTAAACCATCATAATGGTGGTTTAATAAATAAGTATTAATTTGTTGTACAGTATCTAATAATACACCTACCATAATTAATAAAGAAGTTCCACCAAAAAATAAAGCAAATTTATCGGTTGCGGTGAGACCGATAATTTTAACTATTGCAGGAAGAACTGCTATAAGAGCTAAATAAATAGCTCCAGGTAGTGTAATTTTAGATAAAACATCATCTAAATAATCAGCTGTTTCTTTACCTGGTTTTACACGTGGAATTAATCCTCCATTTCTTTTTAAATCATCAGCCATTTGATTTATAGGAATTGTAATAGCTGTGTAGAAAAAGGTAAAGACTATTATTAACAGGGCAAATAATAAATTATATTGCCAACTAAATACTTGACTAAATCCTGCCCAAAAAGTATTAGTAGTTGTTTCAGAACGTACCAATAAACCCGGTATGAACATTAGTGCTTGTGCAAAAATGATAGGCATTACACCGGCTGCATTAACTTTTAATGGTATATATTGCCTAGCCGCATTTGTTATGGAACGTAATGATCCAGATTTTGTTCTACTCACGTATTGTACAGGAACTTTTCTTACGGCTACAGTCAACATAATACATAATATGATAACTAACAACCAAGCAATTACTTCTATAAACATCATGATAAGTCCTTTTCCGGTATCTCCCATTTGTACACCAACTTCTTGAACAAATGCTGTTGGAAAACCTGCTAAAATACCAACCATAATTAAAATAGATATCCCATTACCGATTCCTTTGTCAGTTATCTTTTCCCCCATCCACATAGCAAAAATTGTGCCTGAAATTAAGATTATAATACTTGGCACCCAAAATAAGAAAATATTATTGGGATCTACTAAATAGGCTGTTCTAAATTGCTCAATAGGTAGAAAGACTTGTGTAATAGATGTCAAATAGGCAGGAGCTTGTATTAAACATATTAAAATTGTCAACCACCTAGTAATCTGATTAACCGTCTTACGACCGCTTTCTCCCTCTTTTTGTAGTTTTTGTATATAAGGTATAGCTAATCCCATTAATTGCACCACAATAGAAGCAGATATATACGGCATAATACCTAAAGCAAAAATTGATGCTTTACTGAATGCACCTCCCGTAAATGAAGATAATAACCCTAACAGACCGGTAGCCTGTTGGTTTCCACCATTGTTTTTGTAGATTTCAAGAATATTATCTACTTCTACCATATTGATAGCAGGAAGTGAAACATGCGTACCAAATCTGTATACCAATACTAGAACAAAAGTGAAAATAAGTTTATCTCTTAACTCTTTTATACTCCAGATATTCTTTAATGTCTGTATAAATCCTTTCATGCTATTTTATAAGATGTTAGCTTTCCCTCCGGCTTTTTCTATAGCCTCTTTTGCTGATTTAGTATATTTATCAACAGTTATATTAACGGTTGATTTTAATTCTCCTCTACCAAGAATTTTAACTAAATCATTTTTAGAAATTAATCCATTTTGGATTAAAGTTTCTTTGGTGATTTCAGTAGAAATTTTATTACTATCAATTAAACCTTGAATTGTGTCTAAATTAATACCCACATATTCTTTTCTATTGATATTCTTAAAGCCAAATTTAGGAATCCTTCTTTGTAAAGGCATTTGACCTCCTTCAAATCCTACTTTATCTTTATGTCCTGAACGAGATTTATCTCCTTTGTGACCTTTAGTAGAAGTACCTCCTTTACCACTTCCTTGACCTCTACCTAGTCTCTTGCTATTATGTGTTGAACCTTGTGCAGGTTTTAAAGTATGTAAATTCATATCTTATTATTCTTCAACAGTTACTAAATGTTTTACTACTGCAACCATACCTAATATTTGTGGGGTTGCTTCATGTTCAACGGTCTTATTCAATTTAGTTAAACCTAATGCTTCTAAAGTAAGCTTTTGATTTTTCGGTCTTTTAATTGAACTTCTTTTTAAAGTTATTTTTATCGTTGCCATGTTCTTATCCTTTAAATACTTTAGAAAGTGAAACTCCTCTTTGTTGTGCAATAGTTTCAGCACTTCTTAAGTTTAATAGTGCTTTTACTGTTGCTTTTACTACGTTATGTGGATTTGAAGATCCTTTAGATTTTGAAAGTACATCTTTAACTCCTGCAGATTCCAATACGGCACGAACTGCTCCCCCAGCAATCAAACCTGTACCATGAGATGCCGGACGTATAAATACATCAGCACCGCCATATTTTGCAGATTGTTCATGTGGAAGTGAACCGTTTAATATCGGTACTCTAACTAAATTTTTCTTAGCATCTTCTACAGCTTTTGAAATAGCGCTAGCTACTTCTTTTGATTTACCTAAACCAAATCCTACAACTCCTTTTTCATCACCTACAACCACAATAGCTGAAAATCCGAATGCTCTACCACCTTTGGTTACTTTTGTTACTCTTTGTACACCTACTAAACGATCTACAAGTTCTAACCCACCTGGTTTTACTCTTTCAATATTATTTATTCCTAACATAATTTTTTAATGTATTAAAATTTTAAACCTCCTTCTCTAGCACCATCAGCTAAGGCTTTCACTCTTCCGTGATATATGAAGCCATTTCTATCAAAAACCACAGTTTCAATACCGGCTACTTTAGCATTTTCAGCTAATTTTTTACCTACTAAAGCAGAAATTTCAGTTTTTGTTCCTTTTTCTCCGGCAATTTCTTTTTGACGCGAAGATGCGTAAGCTAAAGTTTTGCCAGAATTATCATCTATAAGTTGAGCGTAAATTTCTTTATTACTTCTAAAAACTGACAAACGAGGTTTTTCAGCTGTACCGAATATATTTTTACGTACTCTCCTTTTAACTCTTATTCTTTTTTCTCTTTTAGTTAATGCCATAACTTAATTTTTTATGCAGATTTACCTGCTTTTCTTCTGATTTGTTCTCCTACAAATTTAACTCCTTTACCTTTATAAGGTTCAGGTTTACGAAGTGATCTTATTTTTGCACAAACCATCCCTAATAAATGTTTATCATACGAAGATAAAGTAATTATTGGATTTTTACCTTTTTCAGTTAAAGTTTCCACTTTTACCTCTTGAGGTAACTCTATAACTACTAAATGCGAAAATCCTAAAGCCAATTCTAATTTTTGGCCTTGATTAGATGCTCTATAACCTACCCCCGCTAATTCCAATTTTTTGGTGAATCCTTCAGATACACCAACTATCATGTTATTAATAAGGGCTCTGTATAATCCATGCAAAGATTTATGTTCTTTACTGTCGGATGGACGTTGAACTGCTAATTCAGAATTTTCAATATTTATAGTTATTCCTCCGGTAAGTTCTTGTTTTAACTCACCGTTTTTTCCTTTAACTGTAACTACATTATCTTTATAATCAATGGTAGTACCTGTTGGAATATTTATTATTGCTTTTCCTATTCTTGACATTTCTTCAATTTTTTAATAAACATAACAAATTACCTCTCCACCAACATTTTCTTGTCTAGCTTTCTTATCTGTCATTACTCCTTTTGAAGTTGAGATAATAGCGATACCTAATCCATTTAAAACTCTTGGAAGTTCTTTACAACCGGAATATTTTCTTAAGCCCGGTTTAGATGCTCTTTGAATTTTTTTGATAGCCGGAAGATTAGTTACTTTATCGTATTTTAAAGCAATTTTAATAACTCCTTGTACACTACCTTCTTCAAATTTGTAGTTAAGGATATATCCTTGATCGAAGAGAATTTTAGTAATCTCTTTTTTAATTTTTGATGCAGGAATTTCAACAACTTTGTGTCCTGCTCTCATGGCATTTCTTACTCTTGTTAAGTAATCTGCAATTGGGTCTGTAACCATATTTATTTAATTTTAGAGTATAGAATTTAAATTCTACTTTTAAAATCTGTTATTTTTTAATTTTTACCAACTAGCTTTTTTAACTCCCGGTATTAATCCTTCGTTAGCCATTTCTCTAAAAGTTACTCTGGAAATTCCAAAAACTCTCATATATCCTCTTGGTCTTCCTGTAAGCTTACATCTATTGTGTAATCTTACCGGAGAAGAGTTTTTAGGAAGCTTTTGAAGTGCTTCGTAGTCTCCGGCTTCTTTTAAAGCTTTTCTTTTAGCGGCATATTTAGCTGAAAGTGCTTCTCTTTTGCGCTCACGCGCTTTCATTGATTCTTTAGCCATACTATTAATTAATTCTTTTTAAATGGTAATCCAAAGTGGGTTAATAATGCTTTTGCTTCCTTATCGGTTTTTGCATTAGTTACAAAGGTAATATCCATACCTTGAATTTTCTTCACTTTATCAATATTTATTTCTGGAAATATGATTTGTTCAGTAATTCCTAATGTATAGTTACCTCTACCGTCAAAACCATCTGATTTTATTCCATTAAAATCTCTAACACGAGGTAGAGCAGCAGTAATTAATCTATCTAAAAACTCATACATTCTATCACCACGTAAGGTAACCATTGCGCCGATTGGCATTCCTTTTCTTAGTTTGAAACCGGCTTCATCTTTTTTAGATAGACATGGTATTGCTTTTTGTCCTGCAATTAAAGAAATTTCTTCAACTGCATAATCAACAATTTTTTTATCTGCTGTTGCTGCCCCTAATCCTTGGCTTATCACAATCTTTTCTAGTTTTGGAACTTGCATCACAGATGTATAACCAAATTCCTCTTTTAGAGCAGAGATGATTTTATCTTTATATAATTGTTTCGGTCTTGCTATGTATTGCATAATCTTTCAAATTTAATTAAATCACTTCTCCTGATTTGGTTGCAACTCTAACTTTTTTCTCACCATCCATTTTATAACTTACTCTTGTTGGTTTTCCAGATTTTGGATCCAATAGAGCTAAGTTAGAAATATGTATAGAAGCTTCTTTTTCAATAATACTTCCTTGAGGATTTTCTGCTGAAGGTTTTCTATGTTTTTTAACTATATTAACTCCTTCAACTATCGCTCTGTTTTTTTCAGGATAAATTACTAAAACTTGTCCTTGCTTTCCTCTGTAAGATCCGGCAAGAACTTGAACTTTATCTCCTTTTTTTATTTTAACTTTTGCCATTTTTTTTAATTTACCTTATAATACCTCAGGAGCTAATGATATAATTTTCATATACTCTTTATCACGTAATTCTCTGGCTACCGGTCCAAAAACACGAGTTCCTCTCATTTCTCCTGCTGCATTTAACAATACACATGCATTATCTTCAAAACTAATATAAGAACCGTCTTTCCTTCTTACAGGTTTTTTAGTTCTAACCACTACTGCTTTAGATACTTGACCTTTTTTAGCGTTTCCTGATGGAGTAGCATCTTTAATAGTAACAACTATTTTATCACCTACAGATGCATATCTTCTTTTTGAACCTCCTAACACTCTGATAACTAAAGCCTCTTTTGCTCCAGTATTATCTGCAACTTTTAATCTTGATTCTGTTTGTAGCATCTCTAAATTATTTAGCTCTTTCTAATATTTCTACTAATCTCCATCTTTTACTCTTACTCAATGGACGAGTTTCCATAATGCGAACGGTATCTCCTTCATTGCATTCGTTTTTCTCATCGTGAGCAGTATATTTTTTAGTTTTTAAAACGAATTTCCCATACATGGGATGTTTCATTCTGCTTGTCTCACTAACAACGATAGTTTTATCCATCTTATTGCTAGATACTACTCCGATTCTTTCTTTTCTTAAATTTCTTTCCATAATTGAAATTAAATTCTTTTTCGGATTTTAAATTACTTTAAGGCTGTTAACAACCTTGCTATTGTTTTTCTCATCTCTCTTAATTGAATCGGATTTCCAATTGGAGACACTTTATGTGATAATCTTAGTTTAGCATACTCAGCTTTTGTTTCAGCTAATTTTGCTTTAACTTCTTCTTGACTTAAATTTCTTATATCAACTGCTTTCATCGATTTTATTATTTATGATTGCACAAAATCGTTAGCAACAACAAATTTAGTTTTCACCGGTAATTTTTGAGCTGCAAGTCGTAATGCTTCTTTTGCAACATCATAAGGAACTCCCCCTATTTCAAATAAAATTCTTCCTGGTGATACTCTTGCTACCCAATATTCCACAGCACCTTTTCCTTTACCCATACGAACCTCAGCAGGTTTTTTGGTAATAGGCTTATCCGGGAATATTTTAATCCATAATTGTCCTTCTCTTTTCATATATCGAGTGGCAGCAATACGTGCAGCTTCTATCTGTCTTGCAGTAATAAATACTGAATCTAACGCTTTAATTCCAAAAGTACCGTATGCTAATTTACTTCCTCTGTAAGAAAGACCTTTCATACGTCCTTTTTGCTGTTTACGGAATTTTGTTCTTTTTGGTTGTAACATAATTACCTAAGATATTTTTTTATCTTCTTTCTTTAACTTTTCTTTTCTGAGTCTTTTTCTGAAGACCTACTAACGGAGATAACTCTCTTTTACCATACACTTCGCCTTTCATAATCCATACTTTTACCCCTAAGCGACCATAAGTTGTATGAGCTTCAGCAATATAATAATCGATATCAGCACGGAAAGTTGACAAAGGAATTCTTCCTTCTTTAAAAGACTCTGATCTTGCCATTTCAGCACCGTTTAAACGTCCGGAAATCATAATTTTAATTCCTTCAGCGTTCATTCTCATTGTAGATGCGATAGCCATTTTAACAGCTCTTCTATATGAGATACGGCTTTCAATTTGACGAGCTACACTTTCTGCAACTAATTTTGCATCCAGTTCAGGTCTTTTAATTTCAAAAATATTTATTTGAATTTCCTTTTTAGTAATCTTTTTTAACTCTTCTTTTAATTTATCTACTTCCTGACCACCTTTTCCTATGATAATTCCAGGTCTTGCTGTGGTGATGGTAATAGTAACTAATTTCAAAGTTCTTTCGATGTAAATTCTGGAAACACCTGCTTTGGATAATCTTGCTTCTAAATATCTTCTGATTTTGTAATCTTCTGCTATTTTATCTCCAAAGTTTTTTCCACCATACCAATTAGAATCCCATCCTCGAATGATTCCTAATCTATTACCTATTGGATTTGTTTTCTGTCCCATACTTAATTTACTTCGTTTTTGTTTCCTAGAATAATTGTTACATGATTAGATCTTTTTCTAATCCTATATCCTCTCCCTTGAGGAGCAGGACGTAATCTTTTTAACATAGATCCACCGTCAACAAAAATTTCTTTTACATAAAGTTTAGCTTCTTCGATGTCTTTACCTTCATTTTTAACTTGCCAATTAGCTATGGCACTTAATAAAAGTTTTTCTAATCTGATTGAAGCTTCTTTTTTTGAATATTTTAATATGTATAATGCTTTATCAACATCAACGCCTCTAATGATATCTGCTACTAATCTCATCTTTCTAGGCGAGGTAGGACAATTATTCAAGCGAGCAATTGCTAAATTTTTCTTAGCTTCTTTACGTGCTGTTGCACTATTTTGTTTTCTGTTACCCATTGCTTATTATCTGTTACCTTTATTTTTATTTCCTGCATGACCTCTAAACACACGAGTAGGTGAAAATTCTCCTAGCTTATGTCCAACCATATTTTCAGTTACATATACCGGTACAAATTGTTTTCCGTTATGTACTGCAAACGTTTGACCAACGAAATCCGGAGATATCATTGATGCTCTAGACCATGTTTTAATCACGACTTTTTTTCCTGACTCTATATTTGCTTGAACTTTCTTGTTTAATTTATAGTGAATATAAGGTCCTTTTTTTAACGAACGTGCCATACTAGATTATTTTCTTTTTTGTAAAATATAACGATTCGATTCTTTCTTCTTTGAACGAGTCTTGTATCCTTTTGCAGGCATACCTTTTCTAGATCTTGGATGTCCTCCGGTTGATCTACCTTCACCACCTCCCATTGGGTGATCTACAGGGTTCATTGCTACCGGCCTTGTTCTTGGTCTTCTTCCTAACCATCTGCTTCTACCTGCTTTACCAGATACGATTAGCTGATGATCTGAATTGGAAACTGAACCAATTGTTGCCATACATTCAACTAAAATCATACGAGTTTCTCCGGAAGGCATTTTAAGAACGGCATATTTACCGTCTCTGGCTATAAGTTGTGCGCTGGTTCCGGCACTTCTTGCCATTTTCGCTCCTTGTCCGGGACGTAACTCAATACATGAAATAACAGTACCTAAAGGTATGCTTTTTAATTTCATTGCGTTTCCAATTTCAGGAGCAACACTCTCTCCTGAAACGACTTTTTGTCCTACCTTAATACCGTGAGGAGACACAATGTAGCGTTTTTCACCGTCTGCATAAACCAATAATGCGATAAATGCAGTTCTGTTTGGATCATATTCTACTGATTTTACAGTAGCCGGAATGCCAAACTTATTTCTCTTGAAATCGATCTCTCTGTATCGTTTCTTGTGTCCACCTCCGGTATAACGCATGGTCATTTTTCCGGAATTATTTCTACCTCCTGATTTAGAAATTCCTCTTAGTAAGGATTTTTCCGGTTTTGAAGTAGTGATTTCTTCAAAATTGTTAACAATTCTGAATCTTTGTCCGGGGGTGATAGGTTTTAATTTTCTTACCGACATGATTCTTTATAAATTATATATTTCCAAATACATCAATGGTTTGACCTTCTTTTATGTCAACCATTGCTTTTTTCAATTTATTAGTTTTTCCAACTTGAAGACCTGTTTTTGTATATTTTGATTTAACAACAGGTGCAGAAATTAATGTTCTTACTGCAACTACATTAACTCCGTAAGCTTGTTCTACAGCATATCTAATCTCTGACTTATTCGCTTTAGTATTTACTAAAAAAGTATAACGATTTCTTTTTTCAGCGATTTCGTTAGCTTTTTCTGATATAATAGGTTTTATGAGTACAGACATAATTCTATTTTCTTAAATTTTCTTGTATTTTTTCTACTGAGCTTTCAAACAAAACCACTTCATTCGCTTTTAAGACATCATAACTACTTATCTCGTTATATCCTAATACTTTAGCGTCTTGTAAATTTCGTGATGACAAGTATACATTTTTATTAGACTGCCCTAAAATAAACAAAGCTTTTTTGTTAGCTAGTCCTAAATCTTGTAAAACTTTAGTAAAATCTTTTGTTTTTGGTGCTTCAAAATTTAAGTCTTCAACTACTTTTAAGTTGTTTTCTTTTAATTTTTGGCTAAAAACTGATTTTTTTGCTATTCTTTTTAATGATTTATTTAATTTGAACCTGTAATCTCTTGGTCTAGGTCCAAATACTCTTGCTCCACCTCTGAACAAAGGGTTGTTGATATCCCCTTTTCGAGAACCTCCTGTTCCTTTTTGACGATGAAGTTTACGAGTTGACCCACTTAATTCGGATCTTTCTTTAGATTTATGAGTTCCTTGTCTCTGTGATGCCAAATATTGCTTTACTTCTAAGTAAACAGCATGTGTATTTGGTTCAACTCCAAATATTGTTTCGTCTAAAGCAACCTTTCTTCCGGTTTCTTTTCCGCTTCTATCTAGTACTACTAATTCCATCTTCTTACAATTACATATGAATTTTTAGGACCCGGAACTGCACCTTTTACAATTAAAAGATTTTTTTCATTGTCCACTTTTATAACCTGTAAATTTTGCACTGTCACTTGATTTCCACCCATTCTTCCAGCCATTCTCATTCCTTTAAATACTCTGGATGGATCTGATCCTGCTCCAATAGAACCCGGAGCTCTTAATCTGTTATGCTGACCATGTGTTGCTTGCATAACCCCTCCAAAGCCGTGTCTTTTAACCACCCCTTGGAATCCTTTACCTTTTGAAGTTCCGGTAACGTCAACATATTCTCCTTCTGAAAATAAATCAACTTTTACTTCTTCTCCAATTTTCAATCCGTCAAATCCATGACGAAACTCCACCATTTTTCTTTTTGGTGTTGAACCTGCTTTTTTGAAGTGACCTAAAAGGGCTTTGCCGACATTTTTTTCACTTCTGTCATCGAAACCTAGTTGAACCGCATAATAGCCGTCCTTTTCTTCGGTTCTGACCTGTAAAACTGTACATGGACCCGCTTCTATAACAGTACAAGGAATGTTTTTACCTTCCTCGTCAAACAAGCTGGTCATGCCAATTTTTTTTCCAATAATACCTGACATTTGTTCTATTTATATATTTTTTCGGACTGCAAAATTAAAAAATTTTTTTCACAATTTAACATTCTGATTCAAAATTTTTTATAATTAGTTTTTATTTTGATTTCAATGGTTTTAACTTGATTAAAATTTTAATTTAAAATTTATCATTATTCCATCCAATTTTTGGTAAATCTATTTAGAACAAATTACTTATATTCTTATCTTTTTACTATTTGTTATACTTCACTTCATAATTCAGTTTTTTTTATCAAATAATCTTTAGCATATCTAAAGTTATATTTCCGGTTTTTTATATAAAAAAACTATTTCTTCTTTATCAATTGCAACTCTCCCATACATTTTCTTTTTTTTCCTCCGTATATATAATAAATTAAAGTGTCTTTGGATAATTCTTCTTCTGTTAATGTAAAAATAAGATATTTCCCCTTAACACCCATATTACCATTGGAAGTATCACCATTCATGCATCTTTCCCATGTTCGGGAGAGACCTATACTATCTATGGCTTCTATGTATAACTCGTTTCCTCTTTGTTTTTTGATATTTCCAAGAGTATCATATACCCAGGGGATTTCTACCCATGCTTTTTTTATTAGTTCTCTGTTCGGCCTATATTCAGCCAAAAAAACTCCATTAGCCTTCGATTCCTCTATTGTCTCACTTATCTGGGTAGATAAAGTCCTGTCGGGAATATCGATATTGCACCCTACCATACCTAATAGGAATACACATGCTAAAATATTTCGTGTTTTTTTATTCATACGATTATTCTGATCCGTATAAAAAAAACTATCTCTTCTTTATCAATAACAACTCTCCCATACATTTTCTTTTTTTTCCTCCATATATATAATAAATTAAAGTGTCTTTAGATAATTCTTCTTCTGTTAATATAAATGTAAGATATTTCCCCTTAACACCCACATTACCATTGGAAGTATCTCCTTGTTCGCATTCTGACCAACTATCGCTAAGACCTATACTGTCTTTGGCTTCTATGTATAACTCATGTCCTCTTTGTTTTTTGATATTTCCAAGGGTATCATATACCCAGTGGATTTCTGCCCATGCTTTTTTTATTATTTCTCTATTCGGCCTATATTCGGCCAAAAAAACTCCATTAGCCTTCGATTCTTCTATTGTCTCACTTATTTGTGTAATCTTTGTTCTATCGGGTACATCGAAACCGCACCCTATCATACTTAATAGAGATACACTTGTTAAAACTATTTGTATTTTTTTATTCATACCATTTTTTTAATCTTTATAAAGACATTTAAAGGGTGGTTATAAAAAAACTATTTCTTCTTTATCAATTGCAACTCTCCCATCCATTTTCTTTTTTTTCCTCCGTATATATAATAAATTAAAGTGTCTTTGGATAATTCTTCTTCTGTTAATCTAAAGGTAAGATATTTCGCCCCAACAATCATAGTACCATTGGAAGTATCTCCATTCATGCATCTTTCCCTTGTTCGGGAGAGACCTATACTGTCTTCGACTTCTATGTATAACTCATTTCCTCCTCGTTTTTTGATATTTCCAAGAGTATCATATACCCAGGGAATTTCTACCCATGCTTTTTTTATTATTTTTCTATTTGGCCTATATTCAGCCAAAAAAACTCCATTAGCCTTCGATTCCTCTATTGTCTCACTTATCTGAGTAAATAATGTTCTATCAGGTACATCGATATTGCATCCCATCAAACTTAGTAGGAATACACTTGTTAAAACTATTTGTATTTTTTTATTCATACCATTCTTCGGATCCGTATAAAAAAAAACTATTTCTTTTTTATCAATTGCAATTCTCCCATACATTTTCTCTTTTTTCCTCCGTATATATAATAAATTAAAGTGTCTTTGGATAATTCTTCTTCTGTTAATTCAAAAATTAAATACTCAATTCCCATACTAATAGTACCATTGGAAGTATCTCCTTGTTCGCATTCTAACCAACTATCGCTAAGACCTATACTGTCTTTTGATAGAATATATAATCTAAACCCCTTTGATTTTCTTATATTTACAAGTGTATCATATACCCAGGGGTTTTCTGCCCATGCTTTTTTTATTATTTCTCTATTCGGCTTATATTCGGCCAAAAAAACTCCTCTTGCCTTCGATTCTTCTATCGTCTCACTTACCTGAACAGAGCTTGTCTTATCTGGAATATCGATATTGCATCCTATCATACTTAGTAGGGATACACCTATTAAAACTATTTGTATTTTTTTATTCATACCATATTCTGATCCGTATAAAAAAAAACTATTTCTTCTTAATCAATTGCAATTCTCCCATACATTTTCTCTTTTTTCCTCCGTATATATAATAAATTAAAGTGTCTTTGGATAATTCTTCTTCTGTTAATTCAAAAATTAAATAGTCGGCTCCCATACTAAAATTACCATTGGAAGTATCACCATTCATGCATCTTTCCCATGTTCGGGAGAGACCTATACTATCTATGGCTTCTATGTATAACTCGTTTCCTCCTTGTTTTTTGATATTTCCAAGAGTATCATATACCCAGGGGATTTCTACCCATGCTTTTTTTATTATTTCTCTATTTGGCCTATATTCAGCCAAAAAAACTCCATTAGCCTTCGATTCTTCTATTGTCTCACTTATCTGGGTAGATAAAGTCCTGTCGGGAATATCGATATTGCACCCTACCATACCTAATAGGAATACACATGCTAAAATATTTCGTGTTTTTTTATTCATACGATTATTCTGATCCGTATAAAAAAAACTATCTCTTCTTTATCAATAACAACTCTCCCATACATTTTCTCTTTTTTCCTCCATATATATAATAAATTAAAGTGTCTTTAGATAATTCTTCTTCTGTTAAATCAAAAAATAAATACTCGGCTCCCATACTAATATTATTATTGGAAGTATCTCCATTCATACATCTTTCCCATGTTCGCGAGAGACCTATACTGTCTTTGGCTTCTATGTATAACTCGTTTCCTCTTTGTCTTTTGATATTTCCAAGAGTATCATATACCCAGGGGTTTTCTGCCCATGCTTTTTTTATTATTTCTCTATTCGGCTTATATTCGGCCAAAAAAACTCCTTTGGCCTTCGATTCCTCTATTGTCTCACTTATTTGTGTAATCTTTGTTCTATCGGGTACATCGAAACCGCATCCTATCATACTTAGTAGAGATACACCTATTAAAACTATTTGTGTTTTTTTATTCATACCATTCTTCGGATCCGTATAAAAAAACTATTTCTTCTTTATCAATTGCAATTCTCCCATACATTTTCTCTTTTTTCCTCCGTATATATAATAAATTAAAGTGTCTTTGGATAATTCTTCTTCTGTTAATATAAAGGTAAGATATTTCCCCTTAACACCCATATTACCATTGGAAGTATCTCCATTCATGCATCTTTCCCATGTTCGGGAGAGACCTATACTATCTATGGCTTCTATGTATAACTCATGTCCTCTTTGTTTTTTGATATTTCCAAGGGTATCATATACCCAGTGGATTTCTGCCCATGCTTTTTTTATTATTTCTCTATTTGGCCTATATTCGGCCAAAAAAACTCCATTAGCCTTCGATTCCTCTATTGTCTCACTTATCTGGGTAAATAATGTTCTATCGGGTACATCGATATTGCATCCTATCATACTTAGTAGGGATACACTTGTTAAAACTATTTGTATTTTTTTATTCATACCATTCTTCGGATCCGTATAAAAAAACTATTTCTTCTTGATCAATAACAATTCTCCCATACATTTTCTTTTTTTTCCTCCGTATATATAATAAATTAAAGTGTCTTTGGATAATTCTTCTTCTGTTAATTCATAGGTAAGATATTTCCCCTTAACACCCATATTACCATTGGAAGTATCTCCTTGTTCGCATTCTGACCAACTATCGCTAAGACCTATACTATCTATGGCTTCTATGTATAACTCATTTCCTCCTTGTTTTTTGATATTTCCAAGAGTATCATATACCCAGGGGATTTCTACCCATGCTTTTTTTATTATTTTTCTATTTGGCCTATATTCAGCCAAAAAAACTCCATTAGCCTTCGATTCTTCTATTGTCTCACTTATTTGTGTAATCTTTGTTCTATCGGGTACATCGAAATCGCACCCTATCATACTTAATAGAGATACACTTGTTAAAACTATTTGTATTTTTTTATTCATACCATTATTCTGATCCGTATAAAAAAAACTATTTCTTCTTTATCAATAACAATTCTCCCATACATTTTCTCTTTTTTCCTCCGTATATATAATAAATTAAAGTGTCTTTGGATAATTCTTCTTCTGTTAATCTATAAGTAAGATATCTCGCCCCATCAACCATATTTCCATTGGAAGTATCTCCTTGTTCGCATTCTGACTAACTATCGCTAAGACCTATACTGTCTTTGGCTTCTATGTATAACTCATGTCCTTTTTGTTTTTTGATATTTCCAAGGGTATCATATACCCAGTGGATTTCTACCCATGCTTTCTTTATTAGTTCTCTGTTCGATCTATATTCAGCCAAAAAAACTCCATTGGCCTTCGATTCCTCTATTGTCTCACTTATCTGGGTAAATAATGTTCTGTCGGCAACATCGATATTGCACCCTACCATACCTAATAGGAATACATATGCTAAAATATTTCGTGTTTTTTTATTCATGCTATTCTTCGGATCCGTATAAAAAACTATTTCTTCTTTATCAACAACAATTCTCCCATACATTTTCTTTTTTTTCCTCCGTATATATAATAAATTAAAGTGTCTTTAGATAATTCTTCTTCTGTTATTCTAAAGGTAAGATAATCCATATTCCTGCGCATAGAACCATTGGAAGTATCACCATTCATGCATCTTTCCCATGTTCGTGAGAGACCTATACTGTCTTTTGCATTTATATATAGTATTTGTCCTTCATATTTTACTGTATTTCCAAGAGTATCATATACCCAAGGGATTTCTGCCCATGCTTTTTTTATTAGTTCTCTGTTCGGTCTATATTCGGACAAAAAAACTCCTCTTGCCTTCGATTCTTCTATCGTCTCACTTATCTGAATTACTCTTGTTTTATCTTCAGCATCTATACCACATCCTATTATAATTATTAGGAAAAAACTACTAAAAGCTATTTGTATCTTTTTATTCATACCATTTTTTTGGGTTATAATGATAATATATATTGTAAAATCCATTATTAGGAATAAAGGTTCCTACTCCTCCTCCATAGATTCCTATAGAGTTTAACGCATTTTTAACTACATGAAAACAGTTGGATAATATAAAATGATATTTGGACGTGGCACTCTGAAACGCTACATTCAATGCTTGGGCAACTTCCCTATAACTTAATTTTTTTATAGTCATCATCTTATTATATTCTTTGGTTATTTTTTCATAATTCATCATGGATTCATATGAAGAAAAATATTCATTGGTGAACCTTGATTTCCCCCCAATTATTTCATCTCCATCCAATTGATTACGCCCATCTTTAGATATAAAGCGATAAGATTCTTCTCCGGAATCTTTTAATTTTCCTCCTATTGCTGAATGACCATATCCATTAACAGATTTTGTATTTTCAAATATATACAGCTCTCCTCGCTTAGGATCCTGCATTTTATGTGCCACATGATTTAATCCACTTACAATTAATCCTGTAGCCGCACCTTGCCAGAAATTTCCGTCGGACAATACCGCTCCAAAGCCTCCGCTTAAAGTTCCAAAAAATAGGGTTCCGCCTATTGTATTTTCGTCCATTCCTGCAAGCATACCTCCAATTCCTACTGTTGAAGATACCAGACTACTTATGCCTCCGCTGCTTATCCCTTGTTGTATATCTCCCCCGCTTATTCCCTGTATAATTCCTTGTGTCAATCCATTCATAACTCCCTCTATGCCTGAGGCTAAAATATCAACCTGTAAATTTGTCAAGGTTTGCGTAGAAGTGCATATTCCGGTTCGTATTACACCCGCCAGACTTCCTACACCATAAGCAGCAACTCCACCGGCACTGCCCAAGGCTAAACCTTTTAAAAAGCCTCCCCATAGAAAAGAGTCGGTGCATAATGCATAAGTGGTATAAGTTACGGTTCCTATAGCAGCTCCTAATACTGTCGCACCTAACCAGGCTGATCCTGCTAGAGTAAATAACTCTCCGCTCGGGTCAGTATATTTTAAAGGATTATTCAATACATATCCATAGCGATTGTAATTCTGTGAATTGTAAGGATCTTGGATATTATTATCGGGAGATAAAAATTGTTTTAAAACCGGATCGTACATACGTCCGTTCATATGAATCAACCCTACTTGGCTAAAATGTTCATGACCGGTATATCCGCGGTCCATAAATATAAGTTTCGGATTTTTAGTTTCTATATTTCCTTGTCTATCGGTTACTTGAATAAGTTTCCCCCAAGGATCATACAATCTTTTTTCAATAATACCTCCTTTTTCATTTGTTATAGCCAGTATGGAACCTTGATAATCTCTATGAAAATAAACTAAAGATTCATCCGTTTTCTGATAATTCCCTTTTTTGAAATTAGTGATATTGGCAGCCGGTGATTCGTAGGGATTCCCCCCTATATAGGTTATAATTGTGGTTGAATTCTTATCGGTAACAATTTCTACATCTTGGGCATTTGAATAATATTTTTTTTGTACTTCCTTTGAATTTAATTGAAAGGAAACCGAACTGCGGTTACCATGTATATTGTAGATAAATTTTAAGTCATGAATATTCTTAAATTCCTTATTAGAGCCATAAGATAATTTTTCTACTGCTTTAATTGATGATGGTTTTTTAAATGCGTTATATCTGATTTGTTGAAGTGGGGCAGTTTCGTAATAATTTCTACCCTTTGAATTAAGATATATATCGGATTTTTTATAATGTGCCAATGTTTGATATTGATATTCTCCTACATGCGAATTATCGGTAATTCTCCCATCGTTTGCATAGCGAAGTGTATGAATTCCATTGGCATCGTACCAGGTAACTAATCGCTCAAATCGGTCATAATCAAACTCTTCATTCCAATTGGAGTAATTATTGATTCGAGTATTTAAGTTCCCGTTTCTCCAATTAAATTCATATTCAATATCAAGGAGATGAGACCGTCTTGATGAATGCCTCATTCTTGTTATATATCCAGCCTTATCAATAGTATTATGAATATTTATACCATTACCCAACTTAATCGAAAGGGCTTGCATTCTTTCATTGACTCCTGTTATTTGCCAAACAGGTACATATTTTCCATTTTCTAAACGATCTATTTTTTCCAACATTCCGTTGTTTTCATTATAGCCGTAAGTAACTATAACAGAAGAATATAAATTACCATAGTAAACTATTTTTTCTTCGTTTACTATTTTTCCATAAAAATCATATTTATATTTATTTAAATATGTCACATCCTGCGTAATTTCTTCTGTTCCTGCCAATAGGTTATTGTTGTTATAAGTATAATTATACGTAAAACGTTGATTGTTATAACATCCGTATTCTTTTTTCAATAAACCTGTGTTGGAATATTCATAATTAACATTTAGATAATTACCTATATCATCCATTTTTTTAGAGAGTAGTCTTCCGGTGGGTGAATAAGTATAAGTAGTAGTTCCTTCCGGAGTGGATCCTTTCAACAATTCTCCATAATTATTATATTCTTGAGTATAAGGTTTGGTGCTGACCGAAGGATCCTTAAAAGATATTCTTCTACCCCATCCGTCATATAAATAAGACAGAGTGTGGTCACCATATTTAGCTGTTTTTTGATTTCCGTTGGCAAAGTAGGTATAGTGAATTATCTCACCATTATCGTCAAGCATACGTATATTTCCATTTGCATCTCGAGTTAATGTTTGTTTTTTAACTTCATCATCAGTAGTAACGGACAATCCTTTATAAGTAGTCGTTATGGTTTTACCTGTAAAAAGTTTTTGTTTTACAGGTCGGCTGAATTCGTCGTATTCTATGGTATTCCATCTTAAGGGTCCTTGCCCTTCAATGTATGGTTCACTTTCTTTTATTTTTCTTCCTAATTCATCATATACGGTTTGTTTGGATATATACATTTCAGGTTGATCTCCTTTGATCGTGGATTTTATTTCATTTCCAAATATATCTTTATGTATCCGGGAATATTCATGGGTATCTTCATTGAAAGTGGTTATTTTTATCCCTCCCCCTTCTGTTCTTTCATATAGGGTAATATTAAATAGTGGATCAATTGTAGAACCTATTATTCTTACATCTTCAACTTTCCCCCAATTATCATATCGTGATTCTGTAAGTACACCCTGTGGACTGGTATGACTCAATACCTGCCCCAAATTATTATAAGTGAAATATTCGGTTAGATTATTTATATCTGTTTTTTTAACAACAAATCTTCCGGTAGAATCATATTCTTCTTTAGTTGTTCGAGGAGATACTCCCGGAGCAGATACTGTTTTTTCAATCAAATTGCCAAAAACATCATACTTCATATCCTCGGTTATATAATCGGTACGGTGCCCTTTTTTCATTACCTTGGAAACTAAGTTACCTGAATAGGAATATTTCTCTTCCGAAGTATATTCATCTCCATATGCTGATATTTGGCTATTGGTTTGAATTAATCTTCCTACATAATATCTGGTATCATAGGCATACGGAAAATCATCGTACGTATAATTTATAGTTTTTATTTCTACTCCGTTATCGATGGTTTTTTCTTTTATATTATAAAATCCATCATAACTATATATTGTTTTAGTTTCAACACCTGTTAAGTAATCTTTTTCATTTTGTTCATCAAGTAATTTTGTCCACTTTTTATCACTCGATCTCATGATTGAATATTTAAAATCTTTTTTACTTATTAAATAGTCTTCTTTCTGCTCATTCATAATCAAATTAAGATTATTTCCTCGAGTTATCCAGTTGGATAGCGGGAGACCACGATATTGAGGTGAATATTGAGTAACATTCCAGTTAATTGAAGAAATATTTTGAGATTTCCAACTTGATTCTGCAACTTTTTTAAAACCTAGTAATCCCAATCCTTGAGCATGAGATACTAACCCGAAATATTTGTACTCTTTTTCGCGTTTTTTTCCTCCGGCTGTTATAGAGAGTTTTTTGACAACATCCAAATTAGATGCTTGTGAAATTTCTTTAAAGGGATATTTTTCTGTTAAAGAAGAATGATAAACTCCTTCTATATTTCCTAATCCGTTATTTTTTGAATTAGATTCCAAAGGAGCATATTCAATTTGAGTAACAATATTTCCATCAGATTCTGAAATGCCTGTCAATAATATATCTTTTCTCAAATCTTTATTAAAAGCGCCTTTCCAAATTTCGTTTCCTTGTACAAAAACTAAATTTCCTGTTTTTTGATTATTACTATAATCCGCAAGAAGCAAGGTAATTGGATCACTATATCCATATTTAGACCATATGCCGGTATCAATGGGTGAGGCAAACATCGGTTTTTGTTCTCCTCCCAAATTCTCATAGTATTGCAAACTTGCTTTTCCGTTTCTCGATCCGTCCCATCCGTTTCCATATGATTCATATATTGAAATTATAAAATCCGATTTACCGTCTTTATTGAGATCTGCTACCCTATAGGTTTTATATCTTCTTCTTTTGGTGTGACTTTTACCTTTCCATAAGGGAAGATATTCTGCTAAATTTTGATAAAAGACTTTTTCAAAATCGTTTCCTTTGGATAAATATAAATACCAGTTAGAAGATCCTTCCTTTTCAGGAATCAAAAGGTCTGTTTTTCCGTCTCCATTGAAATCGCCAAAAAGAACGGGTTTTATACCATCATATTCCGGTATATTACCACTTACTATAATTTTCAACTCTTTGTCTTTGGTTAGTGTCGAAATACTAAAATCGCCAACTTTTCCATAACCGGCTTTTTTATTAAAACTGATAATATCTGATTTTCCGTCTCCATCAAAATCAATCACATAATTGTTTGTATACATTAAAAAATCAGCTTTATTTAAAACTCGATAACTTTCCTTATCAGGCAATAAGGGATTCATATCAACATAATACGGTAAAATATATTCTTTACTTGGGCTGGTTATACAATGGAGGTTCGGCCTTCTTGAATGTAGATAGTCTCCATTTCTCCAGTAATCTGTACCGTCTATATCACGTAATCTTTTTATACTTTTATCAGCACTCCCCAAAACTATGATCTCAGATATTCCGTCTCCATTAAAATCGCCTTCGATGAAATCATAATATACTTTATTGGTGTAAGTAAATTTTTTACTCGGATCACCGGCACATTCATCTGCATGGAAACCTCCGTGCGGATACTTAATTTTTCTAGTATAGTTTTGTTCAAATTTATTTTGTTCCTTATTAAAGTTAGATACAGTCAAAATTAATTCATTATCTGTATGATTTTTGAAATCTGAAGGTGCCAAATAACTCAAATCGTTATTCTTATAAGTTACTATAGATTGAAAATTATTCATTTTACCCCGAGTTAAGGTTGAAATTGGATAATTTAAAAGCTTTTCTGTATTTATCTGAATTACACTACCACTTTCTTTTCCAAGATTTTGAAATAAATCTTTATACAACTTCCCTCCGGCTATTACATCTACTTGTCCGTTTCCACTGAAATCTCCGATCATATTTATATACTTTAAATCCCATAAAGCATCGGATTTATCTTTTATATATGAATCAAATGTATTATTGGTTGTATTATAAGAAAAATTAATTGGATTGGACGGGTCTCCATTTCCATTAAATTCTTGTACTGAAACCACTCGTTGGTAATTGCCTGTGATTGCCTTATGATTAATTTGATATTTTCTAAATAATTGATTACCTGCAGTTACCTCTATTTTATCCAATATACGGTTATTGACCATTTTTATTCCATGTACATAAGCAAACTCCGGACGCTCTCTTTTTTTATAATAAAATTGAATAGTGTTACTGTATCCGGTATCTTTCTTTTCATTTTTTCCCCATACTATTTTATTAATATAGGTTGTATTTTGATTCCTGTCATAAAAGTACTCAATATAATTACCTTGTAAATCAACCCATTTTTTTATAAGCCATTCGGTTACACCTCGGGAATCGTCTGATGAACCGTATAAAGCCATGGTCCCATCCGGAAAAAGTACTTTAAAATATTTTGGCCTTTTCCCATCTATTCCCGGCATTGATACCATACCCACAGACACAATATAAAGATTCGAATAAATTTCAGTTTGATATACTGTATTTTCTTTTCCGTAGTCTCCTTCTCTAATAACTAAACGTTGTCCATCTAAGGAATACTTATCATTTTCATTAAAATTAACTCCATCCACAAATCCATCAATATCTATTCGGGTAGAAACTAATGAAATAGAAGAAATTCCGGCTATATTCCACCCATACCCGGCTATTCCATTATCTGAAGAGCTGTTGTAAGTTAATGCTATTTGGGGTGCAACATTTTTTATTCCGGGCGGTAAAGCTATGGGAACTTTATAATTAGTTGACCCGAAAGTGGAAACATTTAATTCTCCTTTAGAATCTGCAAAATGAGATAATGGTCCTTTTTCCGGAGGGTACAATTCGTTGCGATCTTCTTCGATGAAATCACCTATTACACGAAGCAAAGGGTTATCAGGGTTCTCTAGATCTTTCTTATCCATTTTATTTTTAATTCCATTTACGTTTTTATCTAAATCATTATTTTCAGATAAAAGCGATTGGGCTGTCATCGGTAGTGTCATAGAGAGAAAGACAGACATACCTAGGGTATATATAAATTTCATTTTTATGTAATTAGTTTGAGGGTTGTGGCTTATTTTTTAATAATGGAGTGATTAATTATTCTTCCATCTGAACAATATATTTTAACATAATATACTCCTGAAGGCCTTTGACTCATTGAAAGAACTGCTTTTTGATCCGAAGCCCTAAATTTAACTTCTTCTATCAGTTTAGCATTATAAGCAGACAATTCTATCTTAACTAGTAAGTTAGCTATTTGAGTATCCCACTTGATGATTAATTCAGTTTCCACCGGATTAGGATATATCTCTAATCCATTTGTGGCAGTATACATTATAGGTCCATCAGGAACGGGAATAATAATGACTGGCTCAGGATTTAGCGGCAAGGGAATGGACTGCGAATCATCATCATATTGCAATATTCTTAACTCTTGATTTCCGGAAATATCATAATCAAAGTAAAGACTCTGGGCAGTTAAAGAGATTATTCCTGTCAACAAACAGAATAAAAATAAGAAAAAATATTTCATAGTAATGAATTTAAAATAGTTATTATCCCCCAAAGATATAAAATAAAATTAAGTCAATACTATGTAATTATATTTTTATTTAAAAAAATAAGGGATTGCTATAAAATAAAGCAATCCCTCGGGGTTATTTTTGGTTTTTTTTATCTATTTTAACTCTTTAATTCCGAAATTTTTAAAAGCAAAAGCAAATTTATCTGCAGTTTCTTCAATAAGTAAATCAATAGGTTTTCCGGCTCCATGTCCGGCCCTGGTTTCAATTCTTATTAAAACCGGATTTTTGCAATTTTGTTTATCTTGTAATTCTGCAGCAAATTTATAGGAATGAGAAGGAACTACTCGGTCATCATGATCTCCGGTTGTAATTAATGTTGCAGGATAGCAAATTCCTTTATTAACATTATGTACCGGAGAATAGGATTTAAGATAAGTAAACATTTCTTCATTATCTTCTGCTGTTCCATAATCATACGCCCACCCGGCTCCGGCGGTAAACGTATGATATCGTAACATATCAAGAACACCCACAGCCGGTAAGGCAACTTTGGCTAAATTTGGCCGCATGGTCATTACTGCTCCTACTAACAATCCCCCATTGGATCCTCCCGATAAGGCTAAGTATTCTGAAGATGTATATTTGTTGGATATTAAATATTCACCGGCGGCTATAAAATCTTCAAAGACATTTTTTTTCTTTAATTGAGTTCCAGCGTCATGCCACTTTCTACCGTATTCCCCTCCTCCTCGAAGGTTAGCAACTGCATAGACTCCTCCATTTTGTAACCACACGGCAGTCGCTACAGAAAATACGGGAAGCAGACTAATTTCGAATCCTCCATATCCATATAAAAGGGTTGGATTTTTCCCATTGAACTGTGTCCCTTTTTTATAAGTAATTGTCATCGGTATTTTCGTTCCGTCTGATGAAGTATAAAAAATTTGTTTACTCTCAAATTGATTCGGATCAAAGTTTATCTCAGGTTTTTTGTACAGCTCTGATTTTCCGTTTTCCGTATCTAACTTAAAAACGGTTGATGGATATATGTAGCTGGTAAAGGAATAATATATTTCTTTTTGATGAGATTTTCCTGTAAAGCCTGTTGCCTGACCTAATCCGGGTAATGGTAAGGTTCGTATTAAGTTACCATTTAAATCGAATTGCTTCACTTCAGAATGTACATCAACAATATAGTTAGCAAAAAAATATTTATTAGCACCGGTCACATGTAAGACTGATTCAGACTCCGGTATGATCGTTTCCCATTTCGGCTCTTTCTGCCCTAATTGTGTTACATTCAATCTTACCAATTTTTTATTGGGTGCCTGTTCATTGGTTTCAATATATAACCAATCTCCATCGGTAGTGATTACTTCGTAATTATTGGTAAAACCGGTTACGATGGGTTGTATTTTATTTTTATTTTGGGTGTCCAGAATATATAGTTCATTACCCGATGTTGAATTTGCTGCCGTGATTATTATATATCGTTGATCTTCGGAAACCTTTGCATTGATATATCTTCTTGGTGTTTCTTCTCCCCCGAAAATTATCGGGTCTTTGGATTGAGATTCCTTTAAGGAATGAAAATACAAGATATGATGCTCTGTTTTCCCCGATAATTGACTTCCTTCTTTCGGCTTTTGATAACTCGAATAATAAAATCCTTCATTGGATTTCCAAGCTATGTTTGAAAATTTAACGTGAGTTAATGTATCTCCAATCTGTTTTTTAGTTTGGGTTTCTATTACTACTACTTTCCTCCAATCTGAACCACCTTCCGATATTTGATAAGCGGCTAGGCTTCCGTCTTTACTGAAAGAAATATCACCTAAAGAAGATGTACCGTCTTTAGAAAAGGTATTGGGATCTAAAAATACCTCTTCTTTTCCTCCGGAAGTTAATTTTCTATAAAGCACCGATTGAGATTGCAAACCATTATTCTTATAATAATAGGTATAGTTTCCTTCCTCAAAAGGTGCTGAAATTCTTTCATAATTCCACAGCTTTTTAAGCTGGTCTTTTAGTTGATTTCTAAACGGTATGTTTTGTAAATACTCAAATGTCAACTCATTTTGAGTTTTTATCCATTGTTGAGTTTTAGGAGATTGATCATCTTCCAACCATCTATAAGGAGCCGGAACTTTTTCTCCAAAATATTCGTCAAACACCGATTGTTTTTCTGTACTAGGATATTTCATGTGTTGTGCATTTACGGTTAAGCATGAGACTAAACTTAACGTAATTATTTTTGGTTTTATCATAAAAACTAATTAATAATTATAAAATTAAAAAAAACCTTTAATTAACAAATTAAAGGTTAGATAAAATTATGGATGTTAAAAATATTAAAAGCTGTAATTATATTCGGTCAAATTTTTGAATTCATTAAGTCTATTTTCATACTCCAAGGAAGATAACTCTTGCAATTTCTCTGTACCGAATTTTTCAACCGTGAAAGAAGCTAATGCACTTCCCACGATAATAGCTTTTTTCATGTTTTCATAGGATAAATCTGCCGTTTGGGTTATATAGCCTGCAAATCCCCCGGCAAAAGTATCTCCGGCACCCGTTGGATCAAAAACATCTTCTAAAGGCAGAGCGGGAGCAAAAAATATTTTATTTTCATTAAACAATAAGGCACCATGTTCACCTTTTTTTATAATCACTACCTTAGGACCCATGCTTTGAATTTTTTTTGCTGCTTTAACTAAGCTGAATTCCCCCGATAATTGTCGGGCTTCTGCATCGTTTACTGTTAATACATCTACTTTGGAAATAATTTGAAGCAATGAATCCCAAGCGGTATTCATCCAGAAATCCATAGTATCTAAGATTACCAATTTTGGTTTATCAGTCATTTGTTCTAAAACAGATAATTGTATGGCGGGATGTAAATTTCCTAACATTACAATTTCAGAATTTTTCTGAGATTCGGGTATTTTGGGCTCAAAATTTTCCAACGCATTTAATTCGGTGATTAATGTATCTCGATTATTCATATCTATATGATATTTTCCTGACCAAAAAAAAGTTTTTCCGTCTTCTATTTTTTTTATTCCTTCAATACCTATGGAATTTTTATGAAATACCTCTATATATTCAGGTTTAAAATCACCGCCTATTACAGAAACAAGGTTAACTTCTGCTCCCAGCTTGGAAGCAGCCAAACCTATATAAGTGGCAGCTCCACCTAAAATTTTATCAGTTTTCCCAAATGGGGTTTCTATGGCATCGTATGCTACGGTACCCACTGCTAGTAATTTCATTTATTTTAATTAAAATTGTGTGTCTACAAAGATAAACCTATTGTAAAAGATAAGAAAAGTTTTACCGAAAAATATAACCTGTTTTATAAAAAATTTTTTACTTAAATACCTATACTTCAATATTTATTAAATATATATTTAAATTCATTCAGGTTGATTTTTATTTTCGACAACTAATTCTATTCTCCTTACGGCTATTTATTTTTTGACTTAAATCCGTAGGATAAGCCTATACCAAATGTTTGTCTTGTTTGAACTCTTTCTATTTGATCGTGATCATAAATTAAGTCAAAGGTTAGTTTCGTGGATATGTGGTTATTGACTTTCATATCTATAACACTTCCAAAATTCACATCAACCCTTTCGGTATGAGATAAGTAATTGGTAAATAAAGACAAAGCATTATCCCAAACAACATTTTTCATGATTTCAACTTTATATTTAGCGGTAACCATTGCCCCAAGTTCCATAAACATACAGTCTCCGTCATGTTTTAATCCGTAATTATCTTTTTTCTGCAACTTTCTGTCCAGAACAAATGTATTTTTAGAGGTTATAGGTAATAATGATAATTGAAAATTTCCATCCGGCTTATAATCAAAACCAACCCCCAACGTTAAATAGCCCGGAGACATAAAAGAGGAAATTCTGTCTTTGGAAGTGTAATCAGGATGGGCAGAATAATCATATCCGTTAAACATTTGTGTTTTAAAAGACATATCTATACTTGCATACCAATTCTTAGATATGCTCCGTCCATACATCGACTCAAGTAACAAAATATCATCTGTTTTTCTCATCTTATCGTTTTTGTTGTTAACTTGACCATAACCGATAGTTATTGTATTTTTAAAAATATTTTTTCCTTTTTTGTAATCTAAGGAATATTTTATTCTTGCTGATCCTCCAAAAGAATTTGTTCCTCCGGCTATCCAATGTGAAAATGAACTTTGATTTACTATAAGTGAATGGTCTCCACTAATTTTCCAATTTTTAGTTTTCTTGGGAACGGTTACCGTATCTGTAACAGGATTTTCTGTACCTAATTGTTGAGCATAAATAAAATGTGAAAGGATGGATACAAATAAAAATAATAAAATTTTCTTCATCATTCTTGATCGATTTATTGGTTTTAAAAAAAAGTTAAATATAGCAAGTATTCAATTTACGCATTAGTTTACTTTTATTTATCAATTAAAGGATTGAATTGATATTGTTTTTCTTGTGTTATGTAAGTTTCTTGTTTAATGAAATAAATAATATACGAATATATTCGTATATTATCTAAATTCAAAATTAAATATGCGTATTGTTGATAACCTTACTAATTATTTATTAAAAAATGAGAATTTTTAATTATTTATTGGTCGCAAAATACTTCATAGAAATATAAATGGAGAGTGTTTTATAGTGAGGTAAAATCAAAATGAACATGAATGCAAAAAAAATAAAAATAACTATAAGAGCAATATCATATATAGCTGTTGTTATTATTCAGCTATATATGATGTAACTAATTTATATTAACTAAAAGATAAATTTTATTTTTTGCTTTTATAAAGAACCGGATTTAATTCGTCATCATTGTACATCTTCATTTGTTTATATACTTTCATATACTTTTTCCCGGCTGAGTAGTCTTCTAAAAGTTCTTCTATTGCAGTAGACAGATCCACATACTGTTGTTGTAAAACATCTAATTTTTTCTGACAGCTTTCTTTGTGTTCTTGGCCTGCATCCGGACGTTCAACCTCAGCTTTCATATGATAAATCTTTAAAGATAAAATCGATAAACGATCTATAGCCCAAGCCGGACTTTCCGTATTTATTTTTGCATCGGGAAGAATTTGAACGTCCTTATATTTATTTAAAAACCAGCTATCCAAATTTTCTACCCGATCAGTCCTTTCTTGATTAGATTTGTCAATCCACCTTTTTAATCGTAAGGCTTCAATCGGATCAATATTTTCATCTCTAATTAGGTCTTCCAAATGCCATTGAACGGTATCAATCCAATTTTTTAAATACAATAAATGTTCAAGGCTATCTTGAGGATATGGGTTGTTAATTCTCTGGTTTACATCATCTTTTACATGATAATCCTGAATACTTTGGTTAAATATTTCCCAGGCTTTTTCTGTAAATTTCATGTTGTTATTTATTATTTTACTAATAATTAATTTGTGATTAGTTTTCGTCTTTAGAATTGGATGATGATTGAGAATCTTTTTTCTTTTCATCATCTGACTTAGTAGCATCTTTAAACTCCTTCAAACCTGTTCCCAAACCTCTCATCAATTCAGGAATTTTTTTCCCACCAAACAATAATAATACTACAATCAATATTATTACTATAGACATAGGATGTTCAAATAATCTCATAATTTTTTTGATTTGTTTCAAAGTTAATGAATTTTTGAAAATTCTTAACTTCAATAATACATTTTCTATAAATAACTTACATACCGGATAACCAGTTGGATGGATTTTGAGGAACAGTACCTTTCCATACCTGGAACCCTAAAAGGGTGGTATTCGTATCGTCTGTGTAAATTTTACCTAACGCTTGACCTGTTTTTACTTTGTCTCCTACGGAAACAATAACGGTTGAAAGGTTAGAATATAAGGTAAAATAATTTCCATGACTAATCAATACTGCTTTCCCTCCTCCGGGAACTATCAAAATTCTGCTTACTGATCCGTTAAATACGGATTTAGCCAAACTACCCGGTGCAGCAGCTATCTCAACGCCTTGATGCTCTACATAAATATTCGGTACTACCGGATGTGGCGTTCTACCAAATCCCGAAACCACTGTTCCTGCAACCGGCCAAGGAAGTGAGTTTTTATTGGCTTCAAAATTTCTAGAAAGTGTTTCTGAAGCACTCGTATTTATGTTAGGAATATCTAAGGACTTCTTCTTTGCAACTGCTTTTTCTTCTGCAATTTTTGCATCTTGTGCTTTTTGGGATGCTAATTTTTCGGCTGCCGACTTTTCAGCAGCTGCCTTTTCAGCAGCTTTTCTAGCGTCATCCGCCCTTTTTGCTGCTGCTTTATCATTAGCCTCTTTTTCAGCGGCTAATTTAGCGGCTAAGGCTTGTTCTGCTGCTTTTTTAGCTGCAGCCGCTTTTTGCGCAGCCATTTTTTCTGCCGCCATATGAGCCTCCATTGCTTTTTTAGCTCGTTCTTCTTCTATTGTTTTTTTTCGTAATCTTTCCGCTTCTTCTGCCTTTCTTCTTTCTTCTGCCTCTTTCGCCTTAACAACTCTAAGCTCTTCTGCAATAATCGCTTGAACCTGTCTTTCCAATGCCTTTCTTTGTGATTGTTTTTGCTTTATTTTTTCAGCTAAATCACCTTGCTCCTTCATATATCGCTCAACTAAAATTTCTTTTTCTTTCTTTTCTGTGTTTAGTTGATTGATTTGGGCTTGTTGTTGAGCCAAAACCTCTAATTTTTCTTTTTTTGCGGCTTCTCTCAATTCGATGGTATGCAAAATTTGCTGTTGTTTTTCATTAATTTCAGCAACTTTTTCATCTTGAAATTCCGAATATTTCTGTAAATATTTTATACGTCGAAAAGCTTGGGATATGTTTTCTGACGATAATATGAATAAAATCTTATTTTGAACGGATTTATTTTTATAGGATCGTATCAATACATCTGCATAATCTTCTCTGAGCTTTTTTAATTCTCTTCGTAATTTATTAACTGCTAATTGATTTAAATATATTTCTTCATCTAATACTCTGGCTTCTTTCCGTGTGGTGTTGATCAATTTTGCCCGTACGCTGATTTTTTTATTAAGATTCGCAATATATGTAATAGATGTTTTCGATTCATTTTTACTTGAAATCAAAGCCTTGTTTAGTTCGGCAATCTCTTGTTTTAACTGAGCACTCTGTTTTTGAAGGTCTTCTTTCTTATAGGGTAACTGACTATAGATAAATATAGTTAGTAAAAGAAAGAAAAATGTATATATTTTTTTATTAATAGCCATTAATTAATTTTTCTTTGCGAATATCCCTTTGGAATTTCAAAAGGCGTTTCCATATTAACGAACTCAAATTTATTATAATTCAATGTAATTTTAATCTCTTTTTCTCCTTTTATGAAAATTTTAATATTTCTTGGCAAAATTTTATTCTCAATATTTATATAATCATCATAATCTATCTGTAAATACGTATTTTTTGATGGATCATCCATACGTATCTGTCTTAAATTAGAATTGGAATCGAAGGTAAGTCTTCTTGAAAAATTTCTTGCATCTTTACCACTGCCTACTTTCATAGTTTTTTTGGAAGTAAGTATGTAGTAATTATTCTCAATTGAAAAATTAAAATCGTTGATATCTAGAGGAAAAAATAATTTACCTATCAATAAATCTTCAATATTTTTATAGGTTAAAAAATCTACTTTTAAGAGATTATTTAGATAATCAAAATTTGAATCAACATATGTTTTTCCTAATCTTTCGTACATCTTAAATCCTCCCGGATAAATAGAAGCTCTTGCTAAAGGAAGAATTAAAGATGCGTTAGCCCAAATTTGATTTCCTTTATCAATATATAGGGTTAAGGCTACCGAAGGATATGAATTCCCCGATTCTATATCTGCATTGGCTTTTATCTTTAAAGTAGTAAAATCGACAGGTTGAGCAATAGTTTTAACTAAATTTTCAACACTTGCATTTTCATACTTAATTTCTTTTTCATTGATGGATATTCCTTTTTGGGTTTTACATGAAAATATCAATGCAGAAGCCAAGAATAGAATCAGTAATTTTTTCATATCTTTTATTTAGTTTCCAATACACTAAAGTCACCTAAGCTTAATGATCGAGAGACCCCAATATACTTAGCAGAATTACCAATCATTGAATTGGTAAGATTTCCGTGACTTATCTGAGTGTTTTCTTGTATCAACGAATTTTCTATATTACTTTTATTAATTTTAGTTCCATTGCCTAAAGAAACATTGGGACCTATTTTTGAGTTAATTATTTCTACATTTTCACCGATGAAACACGGTGGAATAATTAAACTGTTTTCAATTTTAGCACTTTCAGGATATAAAGCTAATTCATCTTTTTCATAATTTAAAATTTTAGAATTAGTTTCTACCGTTACATCCTTGTTTCCACAATCCATCCAGTCATCTACTTTTCCAAGTGTAAATTTAGCACCTTTATCTCTTAGAATATCTAAAGCATTGGTCAGCTGATATTCATTAGCTACTTTAATATCATTATCAATCAGATAATTTATTTCATTCATTAATTTATCTGCATCCTTGAAATAATAAATACCAATAATTGCTAAATCAGAGACAAACTCTTTGGGTTTTTCAACGATTCCTTTTATAATACCGTATTCATCTAATTTCACCACTCCAAAAGCACTCGGATCTTCCACTTTTTTAACCCAAATTACTCCATCTGAATTTTTATCTAATTGAAAATCTGCTTTAAATAACGTATCCGCAAATGCAATTATAATGGGGCCTTTCATACTTTCTTTAGCACAATGAATGGCATGTGCCGTACCTAAGGGACATAATTGATGATAGATAGTACCTTTAGCTCCTAGTTTTTCAGCAATATCAATTAATTGATTTTCCGTTTCTTGTCCAAAATCGCCTATTATAAATGCTATTTCTTCTATTTTATCATCCACTACTTTAGCGATGTCTTCAACTAATCTTTGAACGATGGGTTTTCCTGCAATAGGTATCAACGGTTTTGGAATAGTCAATGTATGCGGCCTCAACCTTGACCCTTTACCAGCCATTGGAACAATAATTCTCATAATTTATCTAATTAAAATGTTCTTAAAAAGTTTTTTTAGTATTACTAATTTTATTTGATACCTGAACTTCCATATCCCCCTGTACCTCTCACCGTTTCACTCAATTCTTCCACTTCTTCCCAA
Source organism: Apibacter sp. ESL0432 (assembly GCF_019469225.1). NCBI lineage: Bacteria > Pseudomonadati > Bacteroidota > Flavobacteriia > Flavobacteriales > Weeksellaceae > Apibacter > Apibacter sp. ESL0432. The sequence goes on from NZ_CP048266.1 coordinate 1,789,936, forward strand.
ACTATTGTTTCATGTTTTGCTATCACTAATTGCGCTATCCTCTCTCCATCATTTATAGTAAAATCTTCTTTAGAAAGATTTACTAAAATTACCCCTAATTCACCTCTATAATCAGCATCTATAGTTCCCGGAGAATTAGGACAACCTATTCCGTGTTTAATGGCTAATCCACTTCTTGGACGGATTTGCCCTTCATATCCGGGAGGTATTTCAATATATAGTCCTGTAGGTATTATTTTTCTTTCCAAAGGCTTTAATAATACAGAAGCTTCCAAGTTTGCTCTTAGATCCATTCCTGCGGAAAAGGCCGTTTTGTATTCGGGAAGCTCATGCTTTGATTTATTTATAACTTTAATTTTCATTATAATTATCCCTATTTTTATTACTTTACAAAATAATAATAAAATTCACAAATTACAAAAAATAACTTAAATTATCTAATTACTTATTTAAAGGATAGCCATTTTAAATTTACATATAAAAATGTAATATAATAATATACATTTAGCGAAGATATCCTCTTACATACTATTTAAAAATACTAACTTTACAACTTTATAATAATTATAATTTTCTTATAATGAAAGAAATGTTTATTAAAGACCTTACTTCTCGTTATAACTATAAGGGAGAAAAAATAATGCTTGGAAAAGCTATGTTAGATGGCCAAATAGTACCGGAAGTTGAAATATCGGTTCCTTTAAAAATGATAAACAGACACGGTTTAATTGCGGGTGCTACGGGTACCGGAAAAACCAAAACTCTTCAGGTATTGGCCGAGCAACTTTCCCTTAAAGGTGTTCCAACCTTATTAATGGATATCAAAGGTGATTTAAGTGGAATTGCAAAAGCCGGTGATCCTAATAACCCCAAAATACTGGAACGTTATAAAAAATTAGATTTATCTTACCATACACAAGGATTCCCGGTGGAATTATTAACTATTTCACAAGAAAAGGGAGTCAGACTCAGAGCTACGATTACTGAATTTGGACCTATATTATTAAGTAAAATCCTTGAACTTAATGATGTTCAAACCAGTATCATGTCAATACTTTTTAAATATTGTGATGATAAGAAACTTCCCTTACTTGATCTTGACGATTTACGAAATGTTTTACAATTTGTAACCGACAATGATCAAGGCAAATCGGAATTGGCTCAAAACTACGGTTCAATTGCTCCCAGCTCTTTAGGTTCAATTTTAAGAAAGATTGTTTCTTTGGAACAACAAGGCGCCGGTCGTTTTTTTGGAGAACCCAGCTTTAATACAGACGATTTATTGGAAGTTAGAAACGGGTTGGGAGTTGTGAGTATTATTCGTTTAACAGATATTCAAAATCAACCCCAATTTTTTTCAACTTTTATGTTGAGCTTATTGTCTGAAATATATCAGACCTTTCCTGAGGTAGGTGATCTTGATAAACCCAAACTTGCCATTTTTATAGACGAGGCCCATCTTATATTTAATGAGGCTTCTAAAGCTTTACTTAATCAGATTGAAACTATGGTTAAGCTTATACGTTCCAAAGGTATTGGATTATATTTCTGCACCCAGGTTCCGGGAGATGTTCCCGAAGGTGTTTTAAGTCAGTTAGGATTAAAGATACAACATGCATTGCGAGGCTTTACCGCAAAGGACAAAAAAGAGATAAACAAAGCGGTTGAAAATTATCCGACTTCTACATATTATAAGGCTAATGATCTGATACAACAATTAGGTATAGGAGAAGCATTTGTAACTTCATTAGATGAAAAAGGAATCCCTACTCCTTTGGCAGATACATTCATGATCTCACCAAGTTCTCGTATGGATGTACTTACTTCCGATGAAATTGATGAGATTGTAAATAATTCTGACTTGGTTAAAAAATATGCGGAAGATATTAATAAAGAAAGTGCTTATGAAATTCTTAGTGAAAGAATGAATGCCGTTTCTAATGATAAAAATTCTACAACTACAGAAACTCAAACGAACAAAAAAGGAAACACAACTACTCAAAAATCCGAACCCTCTTTATTTGAAAAAATAATGAATTCACCATTTGTTAGAGATATTGGAAGAACATTTGTACGAGAAGGGTCAAAAATGTTTTTCGGAGCTTTAGGGGTTAAAAAAAATACAAGAAGAAAAAATTAATTTTTGACGAGTATAGATATTTTTATATGGACTATGCAATTTTAGATGTGGAAACCAGCGGTGGTAAATTTAATGAAGAAAGTTTAATTGAAATCGCCATATATAGATTCGATGGAGAAAAAATTACAGATTCTTTTAGCTCTTTAGTCAACCCTGAAAAGGATATACATTTTTATGTTCAAAAGCTCACGGGCATTACGCAAAAAATGGTAAAAACTTCACCCAAATTTTATGAATTGGCAAAGCGAATTGTTGAAATCACGGATGATGCCATTCTTGTTGGACATAATATTAGTTTCGATTATCGTGTAATACGCAGTGAATTCTCTCGTTTAGGATATGATTATCAACGACCCACCCTGGATACTATCACATTAAGCCGAAATCTAATTCCGGGTATGACCTCCTATTCTTTAGGTAAACTTTGTGATTCGCTGGGAATTCCTGTAAGTGATAGACATAGAGCTCATGGAGATGCTCGCGCTACCGTTAAATTGTTTCAGCTTTTATTAGCTAAAGATTTACATAAAAATATTATTGGATCATCCATAAAACATAGCAACTACCAATCTTTAAATAAAAAAATACTTTCTTTTTTAGAAAAGCTTCCCCTTGAAACCGGAGTTTTTTATTTTCATGATGAAAATGACAAAATTATATACATCGATAAAGGTTTAGATATTTCTACTAAAGCCAGACAGATTTTAACTTCAAAAAGTAAAAGGTCAAGAATTTTACAAGTTAAAACCAAAGAAATCAGTTTTGAGCTTACCGGAAATGAAATTATTGCGAACATAAAGGCTTTAAATGAAATTAAAATTAATCGCCCCCTTTATAAGCCTACTAAAGAAAATTATACTACTATATTCGGTATTTTCTTTACGCCACCCACTTTAAGCATTGATTTTATCAATTCTAAAAATAAAAAATATGCTTTATTCGCTTTTGAAACCTTAGATAAAGCTGAAGATGCATTACTTTCTTTACAAAAAAAAATAGACAATGGTGTAAATATACTTTCAGAAATAAATTTTCAAACAGATCCATATATTTTATTAACAGATAAGGGAAGAACATTCGGTGAAAAATCTTTTTTGTTTTTTGAAAACGGTCATTTTAAAGGATACGGTTTTTATTCCCTGCACACACAAATAAAAAATGTAGAACAGATAAAAAAAATAATGGTTCAATCCACCATAAATGCTGAAATTTTACTTCAAATACGTAATAAATTTTTCATTTCAAATAAGTTACAAAAAATTATTATTTCAGAACCCAACCTCTTCAGTTAAATTCAATTTAAACATTTTTTTTAAAAAAGTATATCATTCTATTTTTCTATAAGGTGTGTATTATGAATTAATTAATTATTTTATAATATAATCAGTTCTTATTATGAGAAAAAGAAATTTTTTACCAATAGATTCTTATTTTTGTAATTATATATACTAAAAAAAGATGAAAGGGATACTTTTGGTCAATCTGGGATCACCAAAAACTCCATCAGAACAAGATGTTCGAGTTTATTTGCGTGAGTTCCTAATGGACAAACGGGTAATTGATGCGCCGTGGTTAATTCGTAAATTCATTGTGGAATGCATGATCTTACCTAAAAGACCTAAAGAATCTGCTCATGCCTATCAAAATATTTGGTGGAAGGAAGGCTCTCCTTTAGTTGTAATTTCAAAAAGAATTACTCAACTATTGCAAAAAAAGTTAAAATATCCCATTGCATTAGCGATGAGATATCAAGAACCTTCCATTCAAAATGGTCTGCTCGAATTAAAAAATCAAGGAGTTTCAGAAGTTTTGGTTATTCCATTATACCCTCAATATGCAATGAGCACAACTGAAACTGTAGTAGAAAAGACTAAAGAAATTCAAAAAAAGTATTACCCGGATATATCAATAAGCTTTCTACCTCCTTTTTATAATGATGAAGAATATTTAGAGGTTTTAAGCAATTCTATAAAAAAACAGCTGCCCGAATCCTACGATTTGATTTTATTCAGTTATCACGGTCTACCTGAACGTCATATTTACAAAACCGATCCGACTAAGCAATGTCGAATTGACGATACTTGTTGTTTTGAAAAAGGATTGGCATCTCATCCCTACTGCTACCGACATCAATGCTATTACGTTACCGAAAAAGTTCGCCAAAAATTAGGTTTAGATACATCTAAAATCAGGCAAACCTTTCAATCCAGATTAGGCAGAGATCCCTGGTTAAAACCTTATACTGATAAAACTTTGGAATCTCTTCCTTCTGAAGGGGTATCTAAAATAGCGGTTGTGGCACCTGCTTTTGTATCCGATTGTCTTGAAACTTTGGAAGAACTTGCGATAACGGACAAAAAATTATTTATGGATTGCGGAGGCAAAGAATTTCATTATATAAAATGCCTGAATGAAGATGAGAATTGGATAAACTGGTTACAAGAAAAAATTAATACTTATTTATATCAATCTTAGTTAATGGTTTATCCAACAGAAAATTTAAATTATAAAATTCTTTATTACTTTTGTTTTAATATTCAATTGTTTTGAAAAGGTTAATAAAGAATATATTACTTCAGATATCCAAAGTATCTTTTCCCGTTCTATATGGTATCTCAACTTTTTTGTATTTTATTATATATTATATCATTGGTTATAGAAAAAAAATTGTCAGAAATAATCTCTTAATTGCTTTTCCTGATAAAACCAAGGAGGAAAGATTGAAAATTCAAAAACAGTTTTACAGAAATTTTATGGATTTTATGGTTGAACTGATTAAAACATTTTCGATGAAGGAAGAAGATTATGATGAGAGAATCAAATTTGTAAATTTGGAAGTTTCGCAACAATGCCATAAAGAAAAAAAAGATATCATTATGCTTATCGGACATATGTTCAATTGGGAATGGTTAACAGGAATTTCCATGGATTTAAGTCAGAAGCATTCATATGCTGTATATAAAAAAGTGGCAAATAATTTTTTTGATCAGGAAGTACATGAATCTCGCGCCAGGTTTGGAACTGTTCCTCTTTCGGTTAAAGAGGTGGTAAGATCCATGATTAAATTGCCTAATGACGGTTCTCATGTATTTTTGTTTGTTGCGGATCAAAGCCCATTTAAAAGTAGAATTCATTATGAATTAAATTTTTTTAATCGAATAACTCCCGCTTTTAATGGATATGATAAAATTGCTCGAAAAAAAGATTATGCGATTGTGTATGTTGATATGGTTAAGGTGAAAAGAGGAAAATATGAAGCTCATTTGAAACGTATTCTTCCTGATGGCGACCAATTCAGGGAAAACGAAATTGTCGAAAAATTTTACTCTGAATTAGAACAAAATATAAAATCCAATCCAAGTCTTTGGCTTTGGTCTCATAAAAGATGGAAATACACAAGCGGAATAGATTATCAACTTTAGCAATTGCTATACTTAACTATAACGGAATTGGCTGGTTTGAGAAATTTTTACAAAAGGTAATCGATTACAGTCCGGGCTCATCTATATATGTAATTGATAATGCCTCAACGGATGATTCTATATATTACTTGCAAAAAAATTTTCCTTCGGTAAAAATCATACAAAACAATAAAAATTATGGTTATGCGGGTGGATATAATGAAGGTTTAAAATTTATTTCGGAAGATATTTATTGTTTATTAAATTCTGATGTGCAAGTTACTGAAAACTGGACAGTACCCATTTTAAAATTATTTCAAGACAATTCGAATATTTCAGCTATTCAGCCTAAAATTAGAAGTTATAAGGAAAAAGATTATTTTGAATTTGCAGGAGCTGCAGGTGGTTTTATAGATAATTTAGGTTATCTGTTTTGTCGCGGTAGAGTTTTTTTCAGTCTCGAAAAAGATACGGGACAATATAATGACAACTGCGAAATATTTTGGGCAACCGGAGCTTGTTTATTTATAAGAAAGGTGGATTTTTGGGAAAATGAAGGATTCGATTCCGATTTTTTTGCTCATATGGAAGAGATTGATCTTTGCTGGAGATTAAAAAATAAAGGTAAAATTATTTATTATTGTTCAGAGTCTACGGTATATCATGTGGGAGGTGGCACTTTGGATGTTTACAATCCTGAAAAGACTTATCTTAATTTCAGGAATAATCTTTTGATGCTTATTAAGAATTTACCGTCCGATCAAGTAGTATGGATTATTTTATTCCGGTTGTTATTAGATGGATTGGCAGGAATTAGATTTCTTTTTTCAAATGGTTGGAAACATTGTTGGGCCATCGTTCGGGCTCATTTTGCTGTTTATCGAATGTTGCCTAAATTTTTAAAAAAACGTAAAGCCGGAATTAAAAAATATTATAACAAAAAATACATTATATTTCAATACTTTGTTGAAAAAAGGAATACATACACGCGCTTAAAATAAATTCTTATTAATTTATTTAGCTATCTACTTTTTTATAACTTTACAAACTGTTTATATTTATAAAACTATGGAATTAGCAAGAATACAACAACTTGAAAATTTAGCCAAAGAATTTGGCACTCCTCTTTATGTTTATGATGCCGATATAATTAAAAATCAATATAACAGGCTAGTTAAAGCATTTAAAAGCGTTAAAAAAGTCAAGTTAAATTATGCGTGTAAAGCTAATACCAATCTTAATATTTTAAAATTCATTAAAAGTATTGGTTCCGGATTGGACACTGTATCCATACAAGAAGTTCAGTTGGGTTTAAGAGCCGGATTCGAACCAAAAGAAATTATTTACACTCCCAACGGGGTTTCTTTTCAAGAGATTAAACAAGCCGTTCAGTTAGGCGTTCGTATCAATATTGATAATCTTTCGATTTTAGAAACTTTTGGTCATGAAATAAAAAATTATCCTGTTTGCATTCGAATTAATCCTCACATTATGGCAGGTGGCAACACTAAAATTTCAACCGGCCATATTGATTCGAAATTTGGAATTTCTATTCATCAGCTTCCTCATGTTTTGCGAATCGTAAATAATACGGGAATCAAAGTGGAAGGAGTACACATGCACACAGGTTCCGATATACTTGATGTGGAAGTTTTTCTTAAAGGAGCTGAAATACTTTTTAATGTTGCTAAGGAATTTCATGATCTAGATTATATTGATTTCGGAAGCGGATTTAAAGTTGCTTATAAGGAAGGAGATCATGAAACCGATATTAATTATTTGGGTAAAAAATTGGGAGAGCGTTTTAATGAGTTTCAAAAAACATATCCGCATGAATTGACCCTTATGTTTGAGCCGGGTAAATTTTTAGTTAGTCAATCCGGATTTTTTATTGTTTCAGTAAATGTAATCAAGCAAACTACTTCAACTGTTTTTGCTGAAGTTGACAGCGGGTTTAATCATTTGATACGCCCTATGTTTTATAATGCTCACCATACCATAACTAATCTTTCCAATCCTGAAGGAAGACACCGATTTTATACTGTGGTAGGCTATATTTGTGAAACCGATACTTTTGGAACGAATCGAAAGATAAGCGAAATACACGAAGGTGATTTGCTTTGTTTTCAAAATGCAGGGGCTTATTGTTTCTCCATGTCCTCCAATTATAACTCAAGATTGAAACCTGCTGAGGTTTTATTAATAAACGGTAAACCTCACTTAATCAGACGAAGAGAAAATTTAGACGATTTATTAACTACTACGGAGGAAATTTCTATTTAAAAAATTTGGAAAAAGAAAAAAGGTTTGTATATTTGCAACCGTTAAAAATAACCTACCTATAAGGTAGCCGGAGAGATGGCAGAGTGGTCGATTGCGGCGGTCTTGAAAACCGTTGACTGTAACAGGTCCGGGGGTTCGAATCCCTCTCTCTCCGCTAATAAACCCGCTTAAATAGCGGGTTTTCTTGTTTTTACGCGGTTTATAGCCCTTTTTTACGTTTTTTTACCTGTGCCATATTCTGCCAATTTTTTGATACCTTTTTTAAAGAAAGTATCAAATCTTTTGATACTTTTTGAATATAAAATAGATTTAACTCATATTAGTTACAAAAAAATGTCATTTACAGAGTTATATTTTCCTTTTAAAGCGCTAAAAACTATATCTATACATTTATTAACACTATTAAAGTCAGTCATAAATCCTTAAATATATTAGCTTTATACTAGTAAGATTTTCAACCAAAAGTATATTATTATCTAAATTTTACGGGTTTATTTTACAATAAAATATATTTTTAAATAAATTATTTTAATGCATAAGATTATTCCATCATAAAACAATCGTTATATTAATTTTAAATGAAATTAAAAATATATACTATTGATATGTTTATTCTTGATTTTTCTTATTTATTTTCTTATTCAACAGTAGTCTTTTACATGTAAAACCTATTACAATAACTAATATAGATATAATTATTCCATAATTTGAGAATACATATTGTATATGTTCCCCTCGTTGTGAATTAACCTGTTTAACTTTAGTTTCTTTTATTGGTTTACTTTTTTCGACATATGCATAATCTGCCTCATAAATTTGATCAGCGGAGTCATTAGGATCATCGGGTTGATAACTTTCTTTGAATTTATTTTTTTTTCTTTTCAAATAATCGGTTAGCCCGGTAGCAGCAGCAAAGGCATCGTAATCAATTCCTGCTTTTTTACCTCCAATATATTTATAAACACGTTTATTATACTCCGGATCAGTTGAGATTTGTTTCCTAAATCTTTTTAAATCATAACCTTTTTGGGGACCATTTAAATAAATGTATAAATCGAATATATATTTATCATTCATTTTATTTTCTTTGAATTGATAATTATTTAATTAAAAAAATCTCAATACATTTATATCTAAACTTATTTAATTCAAATTTTAAAATATAAAAATATTGAGATTTAAAAATCAAGTACCTTTTTTATAATTTTAGATTTGGAAATATCACAATAAAAATTTTCTTATTAATCTATTGATTTCTTATTTTTCCAATGTAAATATCTTAACGGTGTGACCAACAATAATAGCTTCCTTGTTGTGCACAATTTCGGCATTGGTACCCGTCTTTTTTTTATTTTAATACATTGACCGTACTGGCAATTTCTTTCTTGTGATACCTTTTCTGAATTTGTAAATGAAGTTAGAAAGCTCACAGCTGTTAAAGTAAAAGATGTAATAATTAATAATTTTTTCATGATTATAATTATTTAAGGACTTCAAACTCAAAAGTCAATTTTTTTAATAAAAATAAGCTGTGAGTTTGTAGTCTCTTAATTGCAATCTGAAAGAACCTAAAATAAATGAACAAGTATTTTTCCTCCATTGGATATTTGCCATCGTTTCTACTTATTATCATATATATTTAAATTTGGTAGAATTCAGATAACAAAATAAAAAGCTAACAGCTTAATCTTAACCTATAAACTTACTCAAAATTACAAATAAAATAAAATGTGTAATTATAATTACTTTTAATTAACTGAATATATAATTAATTATTATCATCAAGTGAAATTTATTAAATAATAAATATAAATATTGATCTAATATATGTTAATATTATTAATATCACACATTATCGCACGATTCCTAGTGAACATCTATGGAAACATCAGATGTGATTAAAAACTACTCTTAAAATTGTTGAAATTGCAAACTTAGAATCAAAAGTAAAAGTACCCTAAAGAGTAATTATCTAATTTAAGAATTATATTAATTTTCTTTTAAATCAGAATTTCTTTCTAAATTTTAATTTTTTATTAAGTTTGAATACATAAAGCTATTACAATAATTCAGTAACCTTTTACTAAAAATATTATTTTAGTTAATCAAACGGAAACTTAAAAAACTATAATGTTTTACATGGTTTCAAACAATTTATTTTCTCGACTGAGAATTAATTCCGTTGGTTTGAGCTGTTTCAATAGCCCAAGCAATTGCATTTGCGGTAAAAATTGAATTATATATAGCATGAATAGGCCCTCCTATATTAACATTTCCATAATTAGGCTTGGGTATTGGATAATAAGGATATGTATAATCGTTAATTGTAACTTTATCTATTAACATAGGATATTTATAAGAACTTGCATCATTTCCATTCATTTTATTAGGATAATTAGTAAGTGACGAATTAAATCCTCCATCTCCAACAAAGATTAAATTATATTTTTTATGTTTAAATGCAGAAATTCTTCCATCTTCAGTTCCTGAAAATATTTCAAGATCTTCTATAGGCAATGATTCTAAAACTGCTGTTTGACTAGTATCATCTCCCCATTTTTTTCCTCGTATGTCTCCAAAAGGACCATTTAAAACAGAACTATCCGCATCTGTAAAATCCCATACAATACCATTTCCTTTTTGATCAGTATACAATGAGCCTTTGATCGGCAAATCAGGATATAAAGCTTTAAAAAAACGTTCTACACGATTTTGATCTTCTATAAAAAGAAGCACAATCCCTTTTCTTTTAAGATACTCTACATAAATTGGAGCTGATTTAAGCGTGATTTCAGATGTTTGCCCGGTAATAAGTATATCCGGTGGATTATCCCCCAGCAACAAATTTTCTAACTCTGTTTCTTTGGGAGAATCTAATATATTTTTATTATCAATCCATCCTTTAAATTTAACTATACTGTTTGGTGAAGGACCAAAATTTTCGGAACTGTTTACCATTAAAGATAAATTACCACCATATGGACCGGTTGACAAAGCATTATATACTCCCGCACCGGTAGCATATAATTTCACATAATCATAATAATAAGTCATGGGTACCGATGCTGAACAACTGGTTGATAATTCACTGTTAGAATATATAGTTAACTCTTTGGGTGAATAACCTTCCGGAATTCCATATCCTTGCAGCTTTACCGTTTGAGTTATTATATTATTATTGTTCTGCTGATCTCCTTCTAATGTTAAATTTTCAGTCTTAAAACCAATACCATCAACAATATTTGTATATAAAGATAATGGAGCTCCAATGTTAATCGGATTAAAACTTATGGTTACTTCAATATAATTATTTGGCGATAATTGAGATCCACTTGTATAAGATCCCTTAACGGATATAGAAGAACAATCTAAATTATATGCCGATTTCATTACCCGCTGTTTTACAATGACATTAAATTTACATGAATTAACTTCATTTATTTCCTGAGTTGTTAAAGTAAATTCATCTCCTGAATTATTTTCAGGGGTAAAATCTATAGGAGTACCATATCCCGGAATTTCAATTGTGTAAGTCCCTGTTGAAAGAAATTCTCCTGATTTAGAAAAAAAATACCTGTTATCCGGAGAAGAAACAGCATTAATTGTATAGGGCCCCGGTTTAGTAACATGCACCGTTACAGCGATTTTATTTTCCACGGTAAGAGCTTCATCGTTAACATAATTTCCTAATACTTTAATAGTGGAACAATCTATGCTGAAATCAGCACTTAACTTATTACCGCAAATACTAATCCATCTCGCTTCGATCTTATTCCAGTAATTAAAGCAGTTTTCAGTTGTATTAAATATCAACAAACCATTTTTGCTAACAGTGGTTTCAATAGAATCTCTTTGTTTCTGACTTAGTCTTGGTATTAAAATTCCCTTGTTATTTTCAGGGGAAGAGATATCTAACATCGTTTGTGGATCCGGAAATTCATTTCCAATTCCTACTTGCGCATTAAGTGTGTAAATAAATAATAAGAAAATAATCAAATAGTTAGGCTTGCTCATAATCAAATTTTAGTAGTTATAGTATTATTATTAATTGTATTTTTTAAAATTATAAAATTTTTCACAATTAATTAGCCTTTTATACATAAAATTTTGAATATTTATTAAAATTCTTATATAAAAATTATAAATTATTAATTAGGTTCGTAAAAATTTTTACCCTTTACTTCTTGATAGCTAAAACGTTAAATATTTAAATAAGAACCATAAAATAATTTATGTAATTAAAATTTATAAAGAACAAAAAAGAACAAAAATGTGTAATTAATAATCAATAGACTATTTATCGGTTATTTAAAATTGATGAATTTTTTTAAATCTACTCTATATATAATAAACTATTAGATTTAGTCAGAAAATTTTTAAAACTTATCATCTATTGATTTCAATTTGCAGAATATATTATGTTTTTTAAGCATTATATGATTTAATATAAAAAATTCAAAATTCTAATTTAGTATACATCAAGCTAAACCCGGATAATCTGCTACTAAATTTAAAATAGTTTGTATTTTTTATACCAAGTAAAAAGGATATTTTTAAACAGATGGAAGAACAATAATTTATTTTTCCATTAAGAAATTACAAATTTTATCAAATGTATAGGTAAAACATTCATCAACTTCATCTGAGATTTCTTTTCCACAAGGAAATGGGTCTTCGTGAATATATGTGTATGGATAATCCATTAATTCAATTTTTACAGGAATATCTCTAGCCGTTCCTTGCAATGTATTCATAATTTCGTAGGAAGGAATCACTTCATCTTTAGCCAAAGTGATTACATAAAATTGATCGCTGATTTTTCTAAATGTTTCTTCCCTTTCTTTAATTAGGTTTTTATAACAAAGCATACTTCTGAAATTAGGCCCCTCCGGTTCAGTATACATATAGTGTCGAAGAATCTCGTCTCTTTTCATATGACTTTCCATATGTTCAACAATAAAGGAATATAACCCAACTCCGGCTTCACTATCCAAAATAAATTTAGAAACGGGTGTTAATCGGTTAAATACGGCACCTCCACAAAAAATAGCACATTTGGTATCTGAAAAATAACCATTTCTGTTGCTCATTTTTAAAACTTCAGCTAAAAAAGCACCAATGGAATAGGCAAAAAAGTCAATTTTAGCATCTTTATCAATTGCCGGATGTAGATCTTCTTTAATATCTTCAACAAAATCAATAACATCGTAATAGGATTGTAAACCCGACCAAATAAACCGTTGAGGTTTATTATTTATACGTGTACTTATTGCTACATTTGAAAGGCTGGAACATATAAGTATGGGAATTCTTTTTTTTCGTTCCTCACTTACCCGATACATTTCTCTGGAATTACTCCACAACAAGGGAGCCCTATTCATATGAAATGCCATTGGAAATAAAACAATAGCTTTTCCGGTTTTTTCTGCTAAATAGGTTGCCCAGGGTAAATACTTACTCCAATACTTTTCATTAAACCCATGAAATAGAATAATTATTTCTTTTGCCTTTTTTTCTTTTTTAGGCATTATTATATGATAACGAAACTCAATATTCTCGGATATATCTGCATCTTTTTTATTAAGCATCTTTTGTATGACATCCGGATCAAGATCGTTAATTGGATTACTTAAGAACTCATAATCATCATTATTACCTAAACCACCTGGAAGTATAAATCGATAATTTGATTTAAATGAAAAATTTCTTATAACCAAATTCTCGTCTATTTCAATTTCATCCGTTGTATAATTTTCAATTTTCTTTAAATAATTAAACAAGTCTAAATATTTCATTTATATGTTAAAATTTGTAGTTAGGTATTGACTCACAAATAATTATACTATTATTAGGTATTTTAGGCTACAATTATAATAATTTTTCCGAATATATATAGGATATAAACCCATATTTTTTCGCAATAATAAAGATAATTTAATCTTATTATTAAAAAAAATATTCGCATATGATTCAATATTTTCTTAAAAACAAAAAATACATTATAAATATAAATTTAACCAATTAGTTAAATTATAATTATTTTTTTTGAATTTTTTTTACAAATAATTTGCAATGGCATAAAATTTGATGTTAAATTACCCTTAATAATATGTTAATATATGCGTTCTTTTAATAAAACTCAGCTAAATAAATTAAAAAATAACTTATTAGAAGACTATATTTGCAAAAATTTTAATAATTAAATATTTTAAAATGTTTATAAATTCTAAAGGATGTTATATACCTACTAAGAGAGTTACTAATAGTTATTTTGCAAAACTTAATGATTTATCAGAAGATTGGTATTTTAAGAGGACCGGGATTTTGACCCGAGCCAGAGCTTCAGAAGAAGAAACTATAGACTACATGAGCATTAAAGCCGTTGAAGATGCTGTTAAAAATTTACCTTACGACATTAGTGAAGTAGATTTAATTGTATTTGCTTCTTATACACCCAATGATACGGTGGGGACTACAGCTCATATTATTCAAAAAGAGTTTAACATCAACAATGCCAAAGCTTTTTATATATCTTCTGCTTGTTCTTCTGCCATCAATGGTATGGAAATTATTAATTCTTTTTTTAAAAGCAAAATATCTTCAAAAGCATTATTAATAAGCGCTGATAGAAACTCCAGCTATTCAGATGACAAAGACATTCAATCCGGACATTTATGGGGGGATGCTGCCGTTGCTCTATTTTTTTCCTCAGAACCTATGCGTCCAAATGAAGCTGAAGTTTTAGATATTAATACACTTGGTCTTGGTAATATAGGCTATGGACCTAAAGCGGTTACTATGGAGCCTAAAAATGGTTTACATATGCCTTATGGTAAAGATGTATTTACTCAAGCGTGTATATATTTAACAAAGCTAACAGATGCTATAATCAAGAAAAATGGTTATACGATATCTGATCTAACTTATTTTATCGGTCATCAAGCAAATAAAAGAATTTTAAATAATGTATGTCATGAATTAGGGTTAGCTGAAAATAAATCGCTTACAAATGTGGAAGAATTAGGCAATACAGGGTGTGCAAGTGCCCCTTTGGTTTTTGCTCAGAATTATGATATTTTTAAAGAAGGTGATCTTGTATGTCTTTCCGTTTTTGGAGGCGGCTATTCTTGCGGTACATGCTTAATTAAATTTAATTAAAAACTAACTGATATTAATTTTAAGTTCTTACCATTTCAAATTTCATTGCTATAAGAATCATAAAATTTTAATATCTTGTTTATTCAGAATGTATTATAATACATTCTTAAAATTTTATTTTGCTAATTTTTAACTATACAAAATGTTAATTATTGTATAGCCAGGTATTGTTTTTTATAATTTTAAAGTGGTGTTCTTTATTAATAAATAGCTCTATGAATTCTAGTAAGAAATAATTTTAAAACACATATCTATATTAAACATAATGTAGTTTATAAATCCGTTTTAGAAACTTTTAGTAATCATGCTAAAAGATTTACAAAACTTATAGAGATCATTTTATAGATTTTAAATAATTATCTTTTGTTAACTACTTCATAAGTAAGATTAACTAATCATATGTATACTTTTATAAAAGACAGTTAACATTTATATGTGTATTTTCAATTAAATAGCATACTAATATTGATAAATTTTAAACAAGATCTTTATTGGACGATAATGCAAATATTTATTTTTAATAAAATTCTATGAAGCTAGTATAAATATTAATTTTTACTGTTTGAATTTTTCAAATGCTTCACAAATTACTTGATGAATTAAAGGCATATACTCAGCCATATGAGAAATGGCATGTAAATCATCCAACTCCAACACCTTTAATGACTCACCAAATACTTTTTTATAATATTCCGGATAAAGAACCTCATCATTTTTAGAGATAATAAGATGTATATTTTTGTTTAAAATATTTTCAGAAGTAGCCGAAAATATTTTTTCTTTCATTTCGGGAGGAATTCGTTTTTGATCTTTAATTTGTTCCGAAGAGAAAACAGGATTAGTCATAACATAATGAATATCTTTGAAGAAATTTACCAAATTCCAAGCAAGATTTGCCCCCATACTGTCTGCCATAATAATTTTATCCCCTTTATCTTCCTCGAAAATTTTTGCTTTTTCTTCTAAAAATTTGGGAATGTCCATAAATTCATCCCATTCCCAATATATAAGGCTAAATTCTTTACTATTGCGATAAAAATTTTGTAAGCAATTGAATTTTTTTCCTGAAGTTTGATATCCGTGAAGAAAATATATTTTTTTCATTTGTAATTTTAGCTTGCCTAGTAGCTATTTAGATAATTATATTTATATAGGCCTATGCAATATCAATTGCGAACTTAATAATCTTATAAACCTCTCTGTTAGTTCATTATAAATTTCATTAAGCTTTTACCCTATTTTAAAATTGACATCTGTAAACCTAATCAAAATTATTAAATTTGTCAATAATATAAAATTAAAAATTATATTATTACATTTATCGTAACTGAAACAGAAATAATTTAAAAAGAACTCATTGTATAAGAAGTTATTTAGTCAGACATTAATATATGGATTAAGCAATGTTTTAGTCCGAGTATTTCCATTTATCCTTACTCCAATGTTAGTGCGAGCTTTCGGTCCGTCTAAATATTCAATATATGCTGATTTTTATTCAGCCGCGGGTATACTTTCTGTTTTACTTACCCATGGAATGGAAACTACTTTCTTTCGTTTTTTTCAAAAATTTAAAGACCACGAAAAAAGACAGAATGCAGTTTATTTTACTTCATTTACCTCTGTTTGCATTGTTTCTCTCTTATTCTTAGTGTTTGGCATACTTGCCAGACACCCCTTAGCCTCAGCATTTAAGCACCCTGATGAGGTAATTTTTTTAGTATGGTTTCTATTTATTCTTGCTGCTGATGCTATTTCAGCTGTTCCTTTTGCAAAACTCAGGATTCAAAACAGATCTTTATATTTTGCTTCTTTAAAAATACTGAATTCAGTAACCATGTTCTTTTCCACAATTATATTAATATTTTGGATTCCTAAACAAATTGAAAATGGTGGAATTGGCGCTGTTTTTTTTAGTAAGATTTACAATTTTGATTATGGAATAGGTTATGCTTTTGCTGCAAACTTATTTGCAAGTATTATTACATTCCTTGCTTTAATTCCTACCATGCTTGATGGTAAATATGCTTTTGAATTTTCTTTATGGAAAAAGATGTTAAAATATGCGTGGCCAATTACCATTGCCGGTCTAGCCGGGATTGTTAATGAAACCATGGATCGACAATTTATTAAATATCTCCTTCCGGAAGGTATTGCCGAAGTTCAAATGGGTATTTACAGCGCTGTATACAAAATTGCTACTTTTATAACGCTGTTTAAGACTGCTTACCTGTTGGGTGTTGAGCCTTTCTTTTTTTCTCACGCTGACGACAAAAATTCAGGAAAAACGTATGCTACTTTAATGAAGTATTATGCTATATTTAGTGCCTTCATTTTATTATTTTTAGTAGCCAACTTAGATTGGATCGGTCGTCTTTATATTAGAAACACCGACTACTGGAGCGGCTTCCAGGTTGTGCCTGTTTTATTAATAGGCTCTACGTTTCTGGGAATATATCTCAATTTATCCATTTGGTATAAATTATCTGACAATACTCATTATGGTGCTATTATATCAGGAATTGGCGCATTCATAACTGTTGTTTTAAATTTTATTGGATTGAAATATACAGACCTTGGCTATTGGGCGTGTGCGATTGCAACTTTTGTGTCATATTTAACCATGATGCTTATATCCTATTTTTGGGGACAAAAAGAATATCCTATACCCTACAATTACCGAAAACTGATTTTTTATATAGGAGGAAGTTCTTTGTTAAGCTTTATTGCCTATTATTGCAGCAATCGAATAGCCGTGAGAATTGGGGTTGGTAATATTTTATTTTTTATTTTCTTATACCTGACATTAAAAATTGAATATAAGGATGTCCAAATTTTTAGAAAAAAACTCGTACAACTGAAAAAACACAAAAAGAACTAATTTCCAGTAGTATTTACTACATTCAATTTTTTTCTATCATAATAGATATCTTCGTTATTAAACATTTATCAATCTATAGCCCTACTATCTCTTACATATAACCAAGAACAACCTTGATTGTTAATGATACTTTTTTAAAAGACAAACAATTTTAAATTAAAAAATTCAATTTTATTATTTTATATCATTATGATTGATAATTAAAATTTTATAAAATAAATATATAATTTACATTTATTGTTTAACCGCTTGTTTAACGTACTTTAACCATAGAATATTTAAATAAATATATTTATTTATTCTATTAATTATAATAATTAAATATATAAATAAATATTTATAATAGCATATTAAAATAAATTTACTATATTTGCATTAATATTTATTTTATCTTATAATTATAATTTTGAGCATTCACAGATAGATATTCTTATTTATGCTGTGAAAACAAATAAAGCGGTCATTGTATGGCCGCTTTAAATTTTTAAAAAGTTTAATGCTGTACTCAATTGTAATAAATTATGTGTATTATAATAAGATCTAATCAAAATTAAATTTCCTTACCAGGTCATCAATGGTAACAGTTAAATTTTTTCTTTGTACTAATAGTCTTACTTGATCATCAATATTTGGAAATTCAAAGGGAATTAATCCTAAATATGTTTTCTTATTTTAAAAATCCATTCAGCAATAGAACTTATATCATTATTCAATTTACCCGAAATCATTTATTATGAATTATTTTTTATTTATTATCTTTATTGTATAACAAATAAATATAGCATGGTACTATCAAGACAAAGTTTATTTCGCAAAATAGATAATTCACCATTGATTGTATTCCGTATACTATTTGGATTTTTGCTATTGGCGGAAACTTGGGGGGCAATTTTAACAGGTTGGGTAAACATCAATTTAATTACTCCTAAAGTCTTTTTCCCGTTTATTGGTTTTACATGGCTCCACCCTCTACCGGGATATGGTATGTATATTTATTTTATTTGTTTAGGTATATTGGGACTTTTGGTTATGATGGGTTATAGATATCGTTTAAGTCTTTTATGTTTTACTATATTATGGACGGCTCAATATTTAATGCAAAAAACAGCTTATAATAATCATTATTATTTTTTAATTCTAATATGCATTATTATGCTCTTTTTACCTGCGAATGCTTATTATTCTTTGGACTCAAAAAGAAATAAAAATATAAGATCTTTGACCATGCCTCAATGGTGCTCATTCGTTTTATTATTTCAAATATCCATTTTATATTTTTTTGCATGTATTGCTAAACTTTATCCTGATTGGTTAGATGGAACTTTTACGCGTTTATTATATTCCAATAAAACTAATATCCCTTTAATCGGTCAATTTTTCACCCAAAAATGGTTTTATATTTCTATAGCTTATCTTGGAATTATATTTGACGGATTGGTTGTTCCTTTAATGCTTTGGAAAAAAACTCGAACGTTAGCCTTACTTGCCTGTTTAATATTTCATCTTGCTAATTCGTTTATTCTAAACGTAGGAATTTTCCCCTATTTTGCCTTAAGCTTTACCGTTTTTTTCTATCCTCCGGAAACTATCCGTAAAATATTTTTCAAAAAGCGTCCACATATTTCTTTTGAAGAAAATAAATATAATTACTCTAATAAAAAAACAGTGTATTTTCTTTTAGTAATTTATTTCACCATTCAATTGATTTTACCTATACGTCATTATTTCATTAAAGGAAATGTATTTTGGACTGAAGAGGGGCATCGGTTAAGTTGGAGAATGATGCTGAGACAGCGTAATGGGTCTACACATTTTACTGTTATTGATAAAAAAACTAAAAAAATTCTGCCGTTTCGTATGCAGGATATATTTACTGATAAACAAATACTTAGAATCAATTGTTACCCTGACTTTATATGGCAAGCGGCTCAATATATAAAAGAGGATTCCAAATTGCGTCATAAAGATGTAGAAATTTATGCCGATACTCAAGTATCCGTAAATGATCATCCCTATAAGAGATTTATTGACCCAAAAATTGATTTAGCAGAAGTAAGCTGGGACTATTTTAAACATTCCGATTGGATTCTTTTATATGATGATTACAGAAAATAGATTTTTATATTAAATTTAACAGACAAATGCTAAATAAAATTGAAGCTTGCTACTTGTATTGTTTAATATAGTAAGAATAAATTAAATCATATCATTACTTTTTTTGGGATACTATAATCCCAAAAACACCCACTATTATGAGGAGAATACCAACTAACATCATTGAAGAAAAGGGTTCTGAAAACACTACTACTCCTATAATAACAGCGGTAATGGGCTCAAATGCGCCTAAAACTGAGGTGAGAGTAGATCCTATTCTTCTAACCGCCTCAACTAAAGTTATAATTGATACTATGGTTGGAATTAAAGCTAATAATGTTATATTTAGAACACATGAAGTATCTTTTACCGGAAACCATTGAAAAGAACCGGTCAATAAACAAAATATAAGAAGATAAACCACGCCAATAACTTGAATATAAAAGGTATATCTAAGCACTGGCATATCTTTTACGGTTGATTTAACGGATAATACCAGAAAAAATGCATAAAATATTGCAGCTGAAAGAGCAAACACTATTCCTTTGAAATTGATGTGACCTATTCCTTCCCCCAAAGATAAAAGGGCAACACCAACAACAGCCAATAGTATTGATATAAAACCTTTAACGGAAATTTTTTCACGAAAAAAGATTCCCATAATGATGGTAACAAAAACAGGATATAAAAAATGGACGGTAGTGGTAACTCCTCCTCCTAAATACGTATAGGATAGAAAGAAAAAGAGTGAACAAGTATTGCAAAGTAAACTTAGAACTGTTAATGCTTTAAATTCTTTCAAGGAAACTGAAAAATGTACTTTTTTTATTTTCATCAGTATTGCGACAGCAATACACGCCAATAAAAATCGATAAAACAAAACAGTATCAAAATTCAATCCTTTTTTCATTAAAGGAATGCTAAATAAAGGAATTAATCCATAGGTCATGGATGAAATAATTGCGCTCAATGATCCTTTAAAAAAGGATCCTTTTCCATATTTTCCAACCAGTGCTTTTGACTTTCTTGGTAAGCGTAATAATATATACCTTGCTGCCCTCATTTTTAGTGCAAAATTTGCTGCAAATGTATTTCTTATATTTCACAAAAAAAACTAGATTATTCAAAAAATAATCTAGTTTACATATGTTTTAATTTTTTTAGACATCAAATGCCGATTAACTAATTATTCGACTAATGGACAAAGCATTGGATCGTATTTAGCATCAAAATTATCTGTTATCGTAAGTATTGATATATTCTCTTGACTTTTTGAATGATTATTATTTATTCCTATTAAAAATTTATTTTTTTCAATAGGTTTTAATATATCTAAACTTGTAAATTTATCTATGTCTAATTGCGTACTCCATAAAAATCTACCTTGATCATCAATTCTAAATAAGTATCCATAGCTTAAACCTCTAGTTCCGATTTTAAAAAATTTTCCTCCAATAATATATCCTCCATTTTCTGCTTCAATAAGTGTATTTACTATTTCATACAACTTTATTGATTTAGAATAGTAATCTCCTTTCATTAATCCATATATCTTACTAAAAACTAAATTCCCTTGTTCATCCCATTTAGTTATTCTATAATCAGAACTTGTTTCATATGTTTCATCACTTGCTATAATATAATTTCCAAATTTATCCTGAATAAGTATCTGATTATATCTTGACTTTGAAAAAATCTCGGGAGATAGTTCTTTTTCCCATGTTATACTACCTCCATCTTTAAATTTAACGAGGTAAAATTTATTATTTCCCTTATCATCTTTTCTGTTATCTAACAAAATAAATTGATTATCAATTGTCCTTATGAGATTAGTTATATTTTTTATTTTATATTGATCTTGAGAAATCTTCCATTGGATTTCTCCTGCATCTGACAATTTATAAAGCCATACTTTACCCCCTTCAAAACTTCCACTGACTATATAACCTCCATCGTCTGATGATATTAATTTTGATACTTCACCCACATTTTTTTCCCAAATTTTGTTTCCAAAATAGTCAACTTTAATCAATTGGGATCCATTGATCAGAATTAAAAAACCTGAATCACCTTCCGCAATGAATTGTCCGGATTGTTCAGACTTTCCATCTGATAAAAATTTTGTCCATAAAAGATCACCTTCTTTATCTAATTTCGTTATATAAACTGCTTTACATGGCATGAAAATAACCCCAGTCAAAGAATCTTTCAGATATAAATCTTTAGAATAGCCTGTAAACATAAAATTTCCATCCTTAGTTTTTATCATAGATGACATTTGATAAGTATTTAAAGTTTTTTTCAATTCCACAGTTGGATCTTGTGCAGACAGGGTTGCATAAATCAAAATTCCTATTAATATAATTATATTTTTCATTATCTATTTATTATATTTATGAATTAATTAACTAAAAATATTTTTACTTAGTTTTTAAGTATTTTTTGAACATATACATCTGACTCACTCTCTATTTTTAGTATATAAATTCCCGGTATAAACATAGACATATCTATTTTATCCAGATATTTGTATTCTTGTAAAATAATTTTTCCTGTGATATCTGTAATAAATATTTTCTTTACTTTTTGATCAGTAGGTATTTTTATATTTAGATAAGCATCTACCGGATTTGGATATAAAATAATTTGCTCTTCTTTATTAGTCTGATTTTCTATTCCTAAAAATTTACTATCTTTTATTTTACTAATTTTATATTTATTTACTAATATATATTCATTACTTCCCAAATCTTTAATGAATGAGATTGTATTATTATCATCATTAGTAAAAGTTTTTTTCCAAATAATTTTCTTTTGCTTATTAATTTTAGTTAAAGTTGTGTTTTCCGACAATAAATAAAAACCGTCTGCTGTTTCAAGTGAATTTAAAATCGATTTATCGTTATTTTCACCAATAATAGTTAAATTAGAAATCTTTTCCCCCTCTTCATTTATTTCAATTATATTCAACTTATTATTTGCAATTTTATAGGAAAATAATAATTTTTTACTTTTATTTCTTACATAATTTATTTCAGATAAAGCATTATACATTTCCTTGATTTCTTTATTTTCAATGTTAATGCCGTCTTTATTTACCTTCAATAAATAGGAACTACCGAATTTGCCTGACATATATTCCTCATATTGTGTTATAAAAATATAGTTTTGATCGAGATCTTCCCTAATAGCTATACAATACCCACCCAATGATTTATCTAAAATAGTACGCCATTGTTCTTCTCCGGATTTATTAACTTTAATTATTATTCCTTCATATTTATCTATGTGTGGGTCTGTTTTTTTTACCGTAATAAGATAACCATCACTAACTGGTAGTACAGACATAATTTGCAAATCTTTGAAACTGTAAGAAATTAATTTATTTCTTCTATCCAATCTCTGATTAAAATCTATAAATTTTGTTGAAATCTCATATCCGTTACAATCGGTTTTCATTATCCATACACCATTTTCTCCTTTTTTAGGAAAATCAAAATAATCATATTTGTCTATTCCAAAAATAATATAACCGTCTTTTTCTCCCATTAACCGATATACTTCTCTGTCTACTCCATAAATATCTTCACTTAAATGCATTTCTTTACCAACTTTTCCATCTATATCAGTAAAAATTAACTTTGAACTTGTTCTATTCCTTCCATAAAAGTATATTTCTTCATTAACAGCTAAAGCATACCCGGATAATGTTTTAGCGACATCAGCAATAGAATAGTTTAAATTATTTTCCCAAAGTACCTCTGCACTTTGCGCATTGCTTTCTTGCAAGGTAAGAACACTTGCCCATAGAACTAGTAAAATTTTTTTCATAAATCACTTTTATTTTTTAGTGCATAAAAGTAGTAATCTTGGATAAAATACTCTACGGGATTTTAATATTTATTTTAAAAAAGTATTACCCGAGTATGAACAAATGGAAACTATGTTGTTTGGTATAATAAATTTTTCATTAATTTTTATATTTCATAAAAAAACTAGATTATTTTTCAAATAATCTAGCTTTATAATTAATAAAATTTTAAATCACTTTTTTTAATCTTTAATCTTCTGCCGGACATAACAACGGATTAAAGTTAGAATTTAAATTATCTGTAATTTTAAAAATATTTGTTTCTGAAAAATAATCCATTGGATTAAACTCTGAGTAGACAGAAACCATATAGGTATTTTTACCCATTGGAATTAAAGATCCGATAAAAGTAGCCTTATTAAGATTAAAAGATTCATACCATTGTAAATTTCCATTCTCATCAATCTTAAATATACTACTTTCAAAATAAGTTGTTGTATTAAATGTTTCCCTACAGCTAAAAAGATATCCTCCTTCTTCCGATTCAATAATTTTTCCTAAATAGGTTGAATAAAAGTCATTACCTATTGCATAACCATATAATTTATTAAATATTACATTAAAATCTTTATCTAATTTCACTAATCTGATATCTTCTGAACTAAAATCATATTTGACTTCATGATCAGAAGTATCTTCTGTACTGGAAACTAAATAATTACCGGACCTGTCTTGATAAAAACCTAGATTTTTATTAGATTGATAAATGATATGATTAGGTATTTGTTTTTCTGATATTATTTCACCATAATCAGTAAATTCCATTATATAGAAATTTGAAACATCTGATTTATCTTTCTTTTTTACTAACGCCAAATAATTTCCGTTTACAGATTTTTGTCTGATTGAAACATATACTGCCTTATACTGTTCTTTAGTTATTTCCCATTCTATTTCACCTTGTGAATTTAGCTTTGATATCCATATATCCTCTTTATTAAAAGTGTTTGAAATAAAAAAACCTCCTTTATTTGATGCCAATATATTTCGAGGCATCATAAAACCTGTTTTCTTTCTAAAATAAATAATTCCTGAATTATCAATTTTGATCAATTGACCATCCTCTGTAAAAATTGAATACCCTTTATCATTCTCTATTAAAAAAATACCTTTTTCATCTGAATTTACTTTTTCTAAATTTCTTGACCATATAACCTTGCCTTCATCATTTAATTCATTTATTATTATGGAATAAACATTCCCAAATTCAGGCTCAAAACACCATATATTTTCTAATAGCACATAATTGCCTTTCGTATTCTTTATAATAGTTTTTACTTGACTCGGACCTTCAAAAGTATTTAAGGTATTAATCTTAGGGTTTTGCGCATATACAGTTGTAAAAGATAATATGCTTAGTAGTATAATTATATTTTTCATTGTCTCTATTTTTTGGTGAATTATTAAATAAAAAATAATTTTTTACTTTTTAAGTATTTTTTGAACATATACTTTATATTCGGTTTCAATTTTTAAAAAGTATACACCAGGCAGACACATTGAAACATCTAATTTATCCTGATATGTATTGTGTTCAAACACCTTTTTCCCACTAATATCGGTTACCAATATTTTTTTGATTTTTTCTCCTTTTGGAACATTTATATATAAATAGCTGTCAACCGGATTAGGATATAAAAATACGTTCTCTCTTTTTTCAGTAACATCATCTATTCCTAAGAATGGCTGCTGATCCTTAAGTTTTAAAATATTAAAATTATTAAAAGCTATATATTCATTATTTCCTAAATTAAATAGATTATTATAACCGTAATTATTATTTACTTTTTCTTTCCATAAGATTTCTCCTTTTTTATTTATTTTAACAAATTCATTTCCTCCGATAAGATAGCAATCATCATCAGTTTCCATCCAAGTGGAATCATTTTCCATAACCTTATCATAGATAATCTTAGATATCACTTTTCCATCTTCATTTAGCTCAACTACCATAAATTTATTTTCTTCATTTTTAACTGAAAATAAGAGCTTATTTTTTTTATTTGTGATGGGTTTCATTTTAAAATCACCCAACTCAACTATTTCATGTTGAGTCAAAATCTTTCCTTCCTTGTCTAACTTGACATAAAAATTTTTATTGGATGATCTATAACTTTCTTTAATATACCCTATTATACAGTACTCGTTATGAACAGTTTCTTTTAGTACCTCAAGATTTTCAAAACTTAACTTTTCATCAAAATTAATTTCCCATAAAACTTGACCATTCTTATCAAGTTTGTAAACAACTTTAACAAATTGATTGTTTTCATCGTATATTTTTGCTGTAAGTAAGTAGCCGTCACTAATTGTTTTAACAGATAGAATTTCAATCGTTCCATATCCACTATTATTCTTATCAAAAGATTTCTTACTCCAAATAATTTTTGTTTCTATTACACCACCATTGCAATCGGTCTGCATCATCCATAAATTATCCAATTTATTTTTTGATTTATCTGAAAATTTCTTTTCATCTATACCAAAAATAACATAACCGTCAGAATTGGGAATTATCTTATTAGCTATTCTAATTCCACCATTTAAATCAGTATCTAAGAAATTTTCCTTGATTAATTCACCGTTTGGGTTTAGAAAAAATATTTTAGATAATATCCCTAATCTTAATGAACAATCTCCAATTAGCGCAACTCCCCTAGATCGGGTTTTGGCCATATCATTAATGCCAGGATAACAAAGATTTCCCTCATCTAATTTTTTCTCCCAAACTGCTTTTGAATTTTGCGCATTAAAATTTTGTAAAGTAAGAACACTTACCCATAAAACTAATAAAATTTTTTTCATAGATCATCTTTTTAATTATTAATGGGTTAAAGATAGTAATATTGGATAAAATATTATCTAGGATTTAAATTTTTTCAAAATTAAAATTCTCTTATCATTTACTTTTCCAACCCAATAATTCACTTTTATTTTTATTTTATTATTCTTGGATTTATTTTTTATATATATTTGATAAAAAAGAATCCAATTGTATGAAATGGAAAAAAATTTCATTAGGATTAATTTTTCTCTTTATTCTAGGAGTTGTACTTAACTTCGGAATTAATAGTTGGATTAAAAACAGTTTACCTGATTTCATTTCTAAAAGAAATGATACACCATATAAATTTAATTATTCTGATGTTACTTATTCGCTACTCCAGGGAGAAATGAACATAAGTGATATCAATATTGCTCCCAAGTCCAACAAAAAGGGCATTTATACCATCAAAGTAAAGAAAATAGTAATACACGGGGTAAAATTTATACGATTTTTACTATTTAAAGATTTAGCGGCAGATCTCATCGAAATTGACCAACCGGATATCATTTGTAAACAATATGCCGATTCATTAAATCACAAAAATGATTTAGTAAAATACAAGCTGGGAAATTCAATTCAAATTGGAAAATTTGAAATTAATAAAGGAAATTTAGCTCTTTACGACAAGGCAGACGGAGCTAAAAGAGCTTCTTTACGAAATCTAAACCTTCACCTTTCCGGGGTATTATGGGATATGGTGGATAATGAAAAACGTATACCGCTTACTTACGATAAAGTAAAATTGGATGTGTCAGATATATTTTATCAGCTCGATGAAATTCATCATTTACAATTAAAAAAGTTTAAGTTTACCAACGGATTTCTTGAAACCAATCAAATACTTTTATATCCGAATATATCCGAAGAGTATTTTAAAACCGGAAATTATTTTCAAAAAACCTTACTTTCTATAGAGGTCCCGACCGCAAAGGTCAAAAATTTAGATTGGGGATATGATAAAAACGGTTACTTTTATCTTAAAACCTCTAAAATTGAAGTTGATTCCACTCATATCTCAATCATTGAAAAAAATTCAAATTCAAAACCTAAAAACATTACGGAGCATATAGACCGTATAATCCCTTTTAATTTGAGTATTGATACTTTCCAAATACTTAAATCGAAATTAAATTTCAATAATCATTTAACAAGCAATAATGTTAATATCGAAATTCTAAAAATAATCAACAAAGTTAATGATAAAATCACCCTGGAACGTTTAAAATTATATGATAATTCTTTAATTATAAAACAACCTTATGAAACTAAATCAGCTAAAAACAATGGAGGTAAATTTACCTATTTATTCGACGATGTTCTTGAAATAAAAAATTTCATCATAGCTAATTCACATATACAATATTTCAATCGGGCTAATAACTCATTATTGGAAATGGGAAACATTAATTATTCGATTCATGATATTAATATCAATACGATATTTACTAATACAAAAAAATATATTCCTTTCTCCTACTCAAATTTTCAATTGGAAGCAAACCATATATTTTATACAGGATTTAAATTTTATAATTTCAAAATAGATAAAATGATTTTATCTGACAATAAATTTGAAGCAAAGAATTTAAACATTATTCCTACTATATCTCCACAAAAATTTGCAGCACAAAAAGTAAGCAAAAACCTCTATAAAATCCATATGGATCATATACTACTCCCGAAAATAAAGTGGGATTTGAATAACAATAAATTCAGTTTACAAGCTTCTTCTCTGATTATAAATGAAATGAAAGCTTCAATATTTCAAAATCCAAAAGTTAAAGTCAAATCAAAAAATATACATTTCAACACGTACGACCTGGATACAGAAATTCGTTTAGATACATTTTTAATCGGCAAATCCTCCATCCATCAATATAATGCGGCTAATACAACACTCACTACATCAATAAAAGATTTAAAGCTTTCACTATACGACATTAAGGTAAAAGACTCATCCGATACCCATACCTTCGGTTTCCCTTTTTCTTTTTCAAAATTCAATATAACAGGTAAAAATATTTTCCATGATATGGGATCTCATACGTTACAAATGAACCATCTGTTACTCACCCATACTTCCCTATATGCAAACACAATAAATATACGGCCCAAAAAAAGTCAATTGAATTTTATGAAAAAAAAGGGTATTGATGCTTATACGGTGAATCTTTCCAAAATTACAATACCCAAATTAAATTGGGGTTCATTAGATAATCAAATAGATTTTATTGCTCCTAAAGTCATCGTTGAAAATATGCAAACCACTATCCATCAATACGACATTCCTGACAATGTTTACAAACCAGTTTACAAACCTTTTTTCAGCGAAAAACTTAGAAAATTAAAATTTAAGTTAAATATTAAAGAAGTCCATTTTTATAATTCTTCCTTAACGTATGAAGAAGAATCCCTTACTAACAATATTGGAAAAATTTTCTTTACCAACATCAATGCAAAAATCAAAAATATTTCCGGTGGATATAATGTTTCTCATTTACCCGATGTAGTCATAGATTTTAAAAGTACTTTCATGAAATCCGGAAAACTATCTGCCAGTTGGAAATTTAATACATTAAATAAATCGGATAATTTTACCGTTAAAGGAAATTTATACGGACTTCCTGCCGATAAATTGAATCCATTTATAAAACCTTATTTACATATATCGGCAAACGGAAATATCCAAAAAGTTTCATTTAATTTTGATGGCGATAATACAGTTGGAAACGGTACATTCGGTATGAATTATAAAAATTTAAAAATTACCCTATATAAAAAGGATGGTGAAAGAGAAAAAAAATTCCTTTCTTCTCTTGCAAATCTTGCCTTAATAAAAAATTCAAAAGACTCCCTAAAAATGTCGAAAATTAAAAAAGTAGAAAGAACTAAAGACAAATCATTTTTTAATTTTCTATGGAAACTCACATTCAGTGGACTTAAAGAAACTTTATTGATTTTTTAATAAAAAATAAGATTTACAAGAATAACATACATTAAATTAAACAATACTTTCTTCATAATATAAGTAATAACGAATAGCATAAAACATTCAACAAGATAAGTTACAAAAATCGTAACTTTGTTTATTCTTTGAATTACCCAATGCAGAATACATTAAAATTATCAGGATTAGAAGTTTTTACTGTTTATCCTGGAAGCAATTTTATAAACATCGGTGAAAGGACCAATGTTACCGGATCGCGTAAATTTTTAAATCTGATAAAAAATGAAAAATTCGATGAAGCTCTTTCAATTGCCCGAGATCAAGTGGAAGGAGGAGCTCAGATCATTGATATTTGCATGGATGAAGGCTTAATTGACGGCGTGAAAGCTATGACTACCTTTTTACGTTTGATTGCTTCTGAACCCGATATAGCACGAGTTCCTATCGTTATCGATTCATCAAATTGGGAAGTCATTGAAGCCGGATTAAAAAACATTCAAGGAAAAGGAATAGTTAATTCCATCAGCCTTAAAGAAGGTGAAGAAGAATTTATAAAAAAAGCCAAAATTATCAAACGATACGGAGCGGCTATGATTGTTATGGCATTTGATGAAGAAGGACAAGCCGATAATTTGGAAAAACGAAAAATTATATCCCAACGTTCCTATAATATTTTGGTTCATCAATTAAACATTAACCCCTCTGATATCATCTTCGACCTAAATATTTTCCCGGTAGGTACCGGAATGAAAGAACACCGAAGAAATGCGCTTGATTTTTTTGAAGGAACTCAATGGGTGAAAGAAAATCTTCCGGGGTGTTTCGTTTCGGGAGGAGTAAGTAATGTATCCTTTTCGTTTAGAGGGAATAATAAAGTTCGGGAATCGATTAATGCAGCATTTCTATATCATGCCATCCAATACGGATTGGATATGGGAATTGTCAATCCCACTCAACTGGCCATTTATCAAGAGATTGAACCGCAATTACTAAAAAAGATTGAAGACGTCTTATTTGATAGAGATGAAGAGGCTACCGAAAGGCTTATAGAATATGCAGAAACTATTGTTGAAAATAAAGATACAAAAGAGCAAAAAATAGAAGAATGGAGGTCGTGGCCGATTGAAAAAAGATTGGAATTTGCTTTGATAAAGGGCAATGCGGACTACATTGAACAAGATGTTGAAGAAGTCCGTTTACAAGCCAATAAACCTTTGGATGTAATTGAAGGCCCTTTAATGGATGGAATGAATACGGTTGGCGAGTTATTTGGAGCAGGTAAAATGTTTCTTCCTCAAGTGGTTAAAACTGCTCGAGTAATGAAAAAGGCTGTTGCATACTTGCAACCTTTCATTGAAGCAGAAAAAAACGGAGAATCTCAATCTAACGGTAAAATACTAATGGCTACCGTTAAAGGTGATGTTCATGATATCGGTAAAAATATAGTCGGAGTCGTATTGGCTTGTAATAACTATGAAATTATAGATTTAGGAGTTATGGTTCCTAAAGAAACGATTATCGAAACCGCCATCCGTGAGAAGGTGGATTTGATTGGACTTAGCGGTTTAATTACTCCTTCTTTAGATGAAATGATCCACGTGGTTGAAGAACTCGAAAGAAGAAATCTTTCATTTCCGGTAATGATTGGAGGAGCTACTACTTCAAAAATCCATACCGCCTTAAAAATTGCCCCTAAATATAGTCATACAGTTGTTCATGTCTTAGATGCCTCTAAATCTGTTACCGTTGCATCTTCTTTACTCTCTTCACAAAGCGAGGATTTTAAGAAAAAAATATCAGAAGAATATGCCCATTTAAGAGAAGGCTATTTAAATAGAAGTACTGAAAAAGAATATCTTACGCTAGAACAAGCTCGTAAAAATAAACTAACTATTGATTGGAATCAATACATTCCCTGTAAACCCAAACAGCTAGGTGTACAGGTTTTTTCTTCCATACTCCTGGAAGATCTAACGGAATATATCGATTGGCAACCCTTTTTTAGAACTTGGCAACTGACAGGAAAATATCCCGATTTGCTTTCAGATGAAGTAACCGGGGAAGAAGCCACAAAATTATATCATGATGCGTTACAAATGATTGAAAAAGTAATTGCTGAAAAACTATTGCAACCCAAAGCCGTAATTGGATTATTTAAAGCCAATTCCAATGAACAAGACGATATTGAAATTTACTCGAATGACAATAAACTAATTCATACATTTCGAACCTTACGGCAGCAATCTGTAAAGTCCGAAGGCAAACCGAATTTAGCCCTATCCGACTTTATTTTACCTAAAAACAAAGAAAATTTACACGACTATATAGGATGTTTCGCTGTTTCTATTTTTGGAGCAGAAGCCTTAGCCAAACATTACGAAACAAACCATGACGATTATTCGGCTATTATGATAAAAGCTGTTTCGGATAGATTTGTGGAAGCCTTGGCTGAATACATGCATCATAAGGTAAGAAAAGAAATTTGGGGATATGCTCCCGATGAAATCTTGGACAAACAATCACTATTTAAAGAAAAATATCAAGGCATACGTCCCGCTCCCGGTTATCCTGCTTGTCCGGATCATTTGGAAAAGCTCACTATTTGGGAATTGTTGGATGTTACGGATCGTATTGGAGTACAATTAACTGAGAGTCTTGCAATGTATCCGGCTTCTTCAATTACGGGATATTATTTTGCCAATCCACAATCTAACTATTTCGGATTAGGGAAAATTACGCAAGAACAAGTTAAAGATTATGCTAAACGTAAAGAAATAAAACTTGAAGATGCACAATATTGGCTTAAACCTAATTTAGCCTAAGAATCTTACTATTTCACTTTTATTCTTGTTTTAAAAAGGAATGAATTAAATATTTATAAAAGCTAAACAAGAGACTACTTTTCTTTATAGAGAACATTACTAAGCCAATAATTCTTTATCTAATATAAAAAGAAAAGGTACATTTGCAATTATGAATATTCTATTAGTTGAAGATGATTTAAGAGTTTCGGAACTGATAAAAAAGGGGCTTCAGGAACAAGGATTTACTGTAACCTTAGCTTATGACGGTTTATCGGTAAAAAATTTGTTTCTCTGCCATGATTTTGACCTGATAATTACGGATATTATATTGCCTGAAATTAATGGAATAGCTCTTTGTAAAGAAATAAGAATGTTAAAACCGGAACTTCCCATTATCATGTTAACCGCATTGGGAACTACCGACGATAAAATTGACGGTTTTGATGCCGGAGCAGACGATTATCTAGTCAAGCCTTTTGAAATGAGAGAGTTGACTGCAAGAATAAAAGCTCTGTTAAAAAGATCATCCAAAAATAAATTAGGATTTATCTTAAAATTTTGTGATCTGGAAATGAATTTGCAGACGAAAATTGTGAAGAGAAGCAATAAAGAATTAAATCTTACCCTAAAAGAATTTAAACTCCTGGAATTTTTATTGCAAAATCAAGGCAGAATTATTTCCAGAACGGAAATTGCCGAAAAAGTCTGGAATACTCATTTTGATACGGGAACTAATTTTATAGATGTGTATATTAACTACTTACGAAAAAAAGTAGATAAAGATTTTGAAAAAAAACTTATTCATACTCGCTCCGGTATGGGATTTATATTAAAATCCGATACATGAAAATTCGTACTCAGATCACTCTATTGTTTTCTTTGATTACAGCATCCATATTGCTGATATTTGCCACTATCATTTATATTTCAGCCAAACAAAACAGAGACAAAGAATTTTATTCTTTATTAAAAAAAGAAGCCATAACCAAAGCAAATCTTTATTTTAAAGCGAAAGTACCCTCACAAACTCTTCAACAAATTTATCATAACAATTATCAAACAATTCAAGAAGTTGAAGTAGCTGTATACGATAAAGAATTTCATCTTCTCTATCATGATGCGGTAGATATTGATTTTGTGAAAGAAACTCCTGACATGATTCATGAAATTTATTCCAAAGGAGAGATCAAATTTCATCAGGGCGATTGGCAAGTAATTGGACTTATCTATTCCTATAAAAACAATAAATACATCATCACTGCGGCTGCCTATGACCAATACGGATACAATGAACTCAAGTCCTTATTAAGAAATTCATGTATTATCTTTATATTTTCCATACTTTTTATCATCCTTGTCGGATTTTATTTTTCTAAAAAAGTATTCCAACCAATTAAAAATCTAACCACGGAAATGAAAAAAATATCAGCCAATCATTTAACGGTTAGATTGAAAACCAAACCTGATAAGGATGAGCTTTCCGAATTGGCAATTACATTTAATCAAATGCTGAATCGGTTGGAAAATTCTTTTGAAACGCAAAAACATTTTGTTTCCAATATTTCCCATGAATTACGAACCCCGTTAGCAGCCATTATTGCTGAACTGGAACTTTCTTTACATCATCAAAAAACATCGGAAGAATATCAAAGGATTTTGAAAAACGCCTTATCAGATGCTAAAAAAATTACCAAATTATCTAATAATTTGCTTGATCTGGCAAAAGCCAGTTATGATCCCTCTAAAATAACATTTAAGCCAACAAGGATCGATGAAATCCTTATAGATGCCTGCAGTCAAATACAACAAGCAAATGCTGCCTATCAAACAAAATTATTTTTTGAAGATGATTTCATTCTCGATAATGAAACAGTACTAATGGGCAACGAATATTTGTTAAAAGTAGCCTTTATCAATCTTATTGAAAACGGATGTAAGTTTTCCGAAGATCACCTGTGCCATATATCCATTTCAACTAGTAATTCAAAACTTCAACTGAAATTTTCAGACAGTGGAATTGGAATTCCAACGGAAGACATTCCCAAAATTTTCACTCCTTTTTTCAGAGGAAAAAATAAAAGCTTTAGCTACGGAAACGGAATCGGCCTTTCTCTTACTAAAAAAATTATTGAACTGCATTCCGGAACTATCAACATAACCAGTCAATTGCATCAAGGTACTACCCTTACCATTCTATTATAACCTTTGTATTGCATTCTTTTCTAATAAAATTCTAATTTTTTTTTAAATCTTTTTTAATATTCATTAACAATTAGTTACCTTATTTTTGTATACAAAAAAAATTAAGAATTTTTAAAAAAGGCGGAAAATATGAAAACTATAAAAATCCGAAACATCAACTTACTAATTTTAGGATTATGCTTTATAACTTTTTCATGCCATAAACAAAATACAGAAGAAGAAAGACCGGAATTTACTGTTAGTGGAAACACAATTATTTTACCGGATAATTCTAACATAAATAATCACTTAAAAATAGAACCCGTAAAAAGTGAATGGTTAAGCCCCGACTTAGCGACCGTAGGAGTCGTCAGAGCCATACCAACCGGTTATGCGGAAATAGTACCTCCGTTTGCAGGCAGAATTACCCAATCCTTTGTAAAGCTTGGACAAAAGGTAGACGTGGGTTCTCCTCTTTTCGCCATCAGCTCTCCCGAATATTTCAATGCACAAAAAGATTATTTTGAAGCACAACAAGAATATTCCTTATCAAATTTAAATCTTAAAAGACAAAAAGACTTATTAGAGCACGGAGTAGGAATACAACGAGTGGTAGAAGAAGCTAAAACCGATTACGAAACCAAAAGAT
The DNA here is from genome assembly GCF_019469225.1 of Apibacter sp. ESL0432. Lineage (NCBI taxonomy): Bacteria > Pseudomonadati > Bacteroidota > Flavobacteriia > Flavobacteriales > Weeksellaceae > Apibacter > Apibacter sp. ESL0432. The sequence goes on from NZ_CP048266.1 coordinate 1,825,169, forward strand.
CCGCACTTGAAAACGCAAAAGCTGCGTTAAAAGTTTTTAATATAAATCCCGGCAGTTTAAAATTAGGGCAACCCTTAGTTGTTACCTCTCCAATCAAAGGGGAAATTATTACCAGCAAAATAGTTATCGGTCAATATATCAAAGAAGAAGCTGAACCTATAGCCACCATAGCAGAATTAAATAAAGTATGGATTGCCGGACAAATAAAAGAAAAAGACTTAGGATTCATTAATAAACTAAAAGAAGTTACCATACAGGCAGATGCTTTTCCCGATAAAAATATAACCGGCAAAATATTTCACGTCAATGAAATGGTGGATGAAGACACCCGAAGTGTTGAAGTTTTGGTAGAATGCGACAATTCGGACAGATCCCTGAAACCGGGAATGTATGTAAACGTTCATTTTAAAAATGAACCGGAAGAAACTTTAACAGTACCTACCCGGGCAATCTATCAAGTAAACGATGATCAATTTGTATTTGTACAAGTAGATAAAAATAAATTCATCAAGAAAAAGGTTGAAACCAAAGATATTTCAAAAGACAAAACCGAAATAAAAAAGGGAATTAAAGCAGGAGAAAATATAGTGACCGAAGGAGGAATATATTTACTGGAAGCCCAATAAAACAAAAAGAAAAACATGAATAAACTTATTCAAACAACTATACACAAACGTTGGGTACTGGTTGCCCTTTTTGTTATGCTTGCCCTATTCGGATATTATTCCTGGAAACACCTTTCCATTGAAGCCTATCCGGATATCGCAGATGTAACGTCTCAAGTGGTTACCCAAGTTCCCGGATTAGCGGCGGAAGAAATTGAACAACAAATAACCATTCCGGTGGAACGGGCCCTAAACGGTCTTCCGGGAATGCATGTAATGCGCAGTAAAAGCACCTTCGGACTTTCCATTATTACCATCGTATTTGAAGACGGTGTAGATGATTATTGGGCAAGGATGAGAATACAGGAACGATTAAATGATGTAGAATTACCTTATGAGGCAACTCCCGAATTAGACCCTTTAACTTCTCCTATAGGAGAAATTTATCGATACATTATAGAAAGTAAAACGCACGATTTACGCGAATTGACCGATCTGCAAAATTTCGTAATTATTCCACGAATTAAGCAAGTAGCAGGAGTTGCCGATGTAACAAATTTCGGAGGAATTACTACCCAGTTTCAAATTGAGCTGGATCCCAAAAAACTCGATCAGTATCAATTATCGTTAGGAGAAGTCATTAAAACCATTGAAAATAACAATGTTAATGCAGGTGGAAGTATTTTGCCTCATGGAGATTTAGGATATGTTATTCGTGGAATCGGATTAGTTAAAAACCTGGAAGATATCGGTAAAATAGTAGTCAAATCGGAAAATGGAGTTCCTATTTTATTAAATGACATAGGAAAGCTTAAATACGGAAACATTGAACGAAAAGGAATTTTAGGTTATACAGATAAAATAAGAAACTATTCTGAGAGTATTGAAGGAATCGTACTTTTATTAAAAGGACAAAATCCATCTAAGGTTTTAGAAGGAGTTCATGAAGCGGTAAACGATTTGAATACTCAAATCTTACCGGAAGGCGTAAAAATACATCCGTTTTTAGACAGAACCGAATTGGTGAACACCACCTTGAATACTGTTTCGCACACCCTGTTTGAAGGGATGTCTCTGGTTATTGTTGTACTAATTGTTTTTTTAGGAAGTTGGAGAGGTGCTTTATTGGTTGCCGTAACCATTCCTCTTTCTCTTCTTATTGCTTTTATCTTGATGTACTTCACACATATTCCGGCAAATTTGCTTTCTTTGGGAGCTATAGATTTCGGCATCATTGTAGACGGTGCCATCGTTATGATGGAAACCATATTGCGGAAACGAGAAGAAGAACCTAATGAAGAATTGCAAGAAAAAACCATTGCACAAAGGGCGGCCGAAGTTGCAAAACCTATTTTATTTTCCACCATCATCATTATTACTGCTTATCTGCCTCTTTTTGCATTCGAAAGAGTTGAAAAAAAATTATTTACTCCGATGGCATTTACAGTCAGCTATGCCTTATTCGGTGCCCTGCTCGTTGCCTTATTACTGATTCCCGGATTGGCCTATTTTATATACAAAAAGCCTCAAAAACTCTATCATAATAAATGGCTGGAAAAACTGACCGATCGCTATTTTATAAACATACAAAGGATTATGAAAGCTCCAAAAAAAATATTTCTTCCTTTAGGAATTTTACTGGGAGTTACTTTTCTACTGGCTTTTTATGTTGGAAAAGATTTTCTGCCTCCTTTGGATGAGGGATCCATATGGCTTCAAGTTCAGCTTCCTCCGGGTATTTCTGTTGAAAAGTCTAAAGAATTAAGCGACACGCTACGCGCACGTACCATGAAATATGATGAAGTAACTTATATCACGGTGCAAGCTGGTAGAAATGACGACGGTACCGACCCATGGACGGCATCTCATTTTGAGGTTTCTATTGGATTAAAGCCTTACAAGGAATGGAAAAAAGGAAAAACCAAATACGACCTTATCGCTGAACTCGAAAAAGAATATTCAAAACTTCCCGGTTTTACCGTCGGGTTTTCTCAACCTATGATTGATGGGGTAATGGATAAAATATCCGGAGCTCATAGTGAGCTGGTAGTAAAAATTTACGGAGATGATTTCGGGGAAACCCGTAGAATTGCCGAGGATGTTATGAAAACTTTAAAAACCGTTAAAGGAGCAGTAGATTTAGCTATCGATCAAGAACCGCCCTTACCTCAACTTCAAATAATTGCAAACAGGGACAAAATTGCTCAATATGGTTTAAATGTAGCAGATGTTGCAGAACTTATTGAAGTAGCTATTGGCGGGAAAGCCATTTCTCAAATTTTTATAGGAAATAAAGTTTACGATATTATCTGTCGTTACGATGAAAACAGCAGAAATACGCCTGATAAAATTTCAAATTTGATGCTTACCTCTGAAACAGGAGCCAAAATACCATTATCACAAGTTTGTGATATCAAGTTAAGTACCGGAGAAAGTACTATTACGAGAGAAATGAATAAAAGGCATTTAACGGTAAAACTTAATTTGCGAGATCGAGACTTAGGTAAATTCTTAGTAGAAGCACAACATAAAATAGAAAAAGAAGTAAAATATAATCACGAAAAATACCATATTAAATGGGGAGGACAATTTGAAAACCAAAACAGAGCTTATGCTCGTTTGGCTTTTATCATTCCTTTGTCTTTGGGAATTATGTTTATCTTATTATACAGCGCCTTCGGAAATTTCAGACAAGCCGGTTTGCTGATGAGCATTGTTCCCCTGGCTTTATTTGGCGGAATGTTAGCATTAAATGTAAGGGGCATGACTTTAAATGTTTCTTCAGCAGTTGGATTTATTGCTTTATCGGGAGTAGCTATACAAAATGGCGTAATTATGATTTCGCATATAAACTTTTTACGAAAACAAGGACAAACACTTCTCCGGGCGGTACTATTGGGTGCAAAAGATCGATTCAGACCGGTACTAATGACCGCAACAGTGGCTATTTTAGGTTTGCTCCCGGCTTCTTTAGCTACGGGTATTGGTTCGGATGTACAACGACCTTTGGCTACCGTAATTGTTTATGGACTATTATTTTCAACTGTTATTACCCTGTTTGCCTTACCGGCTCTATATTATATTATTGAAAACAAATGGGGAAAAGATGAACAAACAGAAGAAATTTAAAACCTGAAATTTATGAAATCAATGTATAAGATCCTATCGATATTCATATGCCTCCTGTTTAGACCGTTAATAGTACCGGCTCAAGTTGTTGATACCACCTTTGCTAAAAAACAACTGAACTATATTGATTTTATTCAGCAGGTTAAGAATAACAATTTGGAATACGCAGCACAAAAATATACGGTAAATCTCGCTGAAGCCGAGGTTGAAAATGCAAAAATTATTCCTGATATTGAATGGAATATAGAAGGAAACAGCAACCAAAAACATATGGGTAACAATTTGGAAACCGGCTTAGGATGGACTATCGAGCTGGGAGGAAAACGAAAAGCCCGTATCGACTTAGCTAAAAGTCAAGTTGATTTAAATCGCTATTTGTTACAAGATTATTTGCGAAATTTATATGCGGATGCTTCTTTGCAGTTTTTGGAATGTATTCAAAATAAAAACCTGTTGGATGTACAATTCAATTCTTATAAAACATTATCCAATTTAGCCGCATCCGACAGCATTCGATATAAATTAGGAGATATTACTCTAACAGATTCTAAACAAAGTAAGTTGGAAGCTCAATTCATGCTCAATGAAGTCTTTAAAGCCGAGTCGGAATGGAAAAACTCTTTATATGCCTTAAATTTAGTAATGGGTAAATCTCAAAAAGATACTTTATATACGGCTAACAGCAATTTTACCGACTTTAACAGAGATTTTGATTTAGCTGATTTGATAACAACCGCACAAAATAATCGTGCCGATCTACAAGCTGCTTTACAAAATAAAGAAGTTTCACAAAAAATGCTGAAGTTAGCGAAAGCCAATCGGGTAATGGATTTAGGAATTAATGCCGGAATGCAATTTAACGGAAAAGCTACCAATGAAGAAGCGCCTTCTCCGTATCATACGGGTGTAACAGCCGGACTTTCCATACCTCTTCGTTTTTTAAACAACCGAAAAGGGGAAGTGCAAACAGCACATTATACCATTCAACAAGCAGATTTAGAATATAAGCAAGTGGAACTTCAAATTCAAACTGAAGTTACTCAGGCGTATCAAAATTATGTAAATACCAAAAAACAAATGCAGCAGTTTTCCAATGGTTTGCTTTCCGAGTCCAAGTCTATTCTTGAGGGTAAAATCTACTCCTATAAGAGAGGTAATACGTCGCTTCTTGAAGTCTTAGACGCACAAAGAACGTATAATGATGTACAGGAAAATTATTATCAAACCTTATATAATTTCTGTTCTGCATTAGTAAGATTGGAAAGAACTGTAGGCATTTGGGATATAAATTTTTAATTTTCAACCCATAATCTTTTAATATCCTTGTATTTTTTACAGAACTTAGGTATTTTAAATGGTAGATTATATCTTTGCAAAAATTTTAAATAATTGGTTAAAATAGGAAACATAGAATTACCAGACTTTCCCTTTATTTTGGCACCTATGGAAGATGTGAGTGACCCACCCTTCCGTCGTTTGTGTAAAATGCATGGAGCAGATCTCATGTATTCCGAATTTATTTCCTCAGAGGGTCTGATACGAGATGCCATAAAAAGTAAGAAAAAGCTTGATATATTTGATTACGAACGTCCTATAGGAATACAAATATTTGGCGGAGATGAAGAGGCTATGTCTCTATCTTCCAAAATAGTTGAAACCGTACAACCTGATTTAGTTGACATTAATTTTGGATGCCCGGTTAAAAAAGTAGCCTGCAAAGGAGCAGGTGCGGGAGTACTGAAAGATATTGATTTGATGGTTCGTTTAACTCGAGCTGTTGTACGAAGCACTCATCTTCCGGTAACCGTAAAAACCCGTTTAGGATGGGATGAATCTTCCATTACCATTGATGAAATTGCTGAACGTTTGCAAGACGAAGGAATACAAGCACTGACCATCCATGCCCGAACACGATCTCAAATGTATAAAGGGCACTCCGATTGGTCTCATATTGCGCGGGTTAAAAATAATCCAAGAATTAAAATTCCTATTTTTGGCAATGGTGATATCAACTCTGCTAAAAAAGCGAAGGTATATAAAGAGACCTATGGAGTTGACGGTATCATGATTGGAAGAGCTGCTATTGGAAATCCTTGGATATTCAGCCAAATTAAACATTATCTGAAAAACGGAGAAGAGCTTCCACCGCCCGATTTGCAACAACGTATTGAAGCTGTTAAAAATCATGCTACTTGGTCAGTGGAATGGAAAGGCGAACGCACCGGCCTTTTAGAAATGCGTCAACATTATTCTAATTATTTTAGGGGAATTCCTAATTTTAAAATCTATAAAACTCAATTGCTTTCTGCTTTAACGTTAGAAGAATTGAACCAAATATTTGACAACCTCCTTGCTGATCAAGCAATTTAAATTCCTATTTGAATTGATGGTTTACCTGATTGTGTAAATATTTACTATTTATAAAATCTGTTGATAAGGTTGAATTTTTAATCTGATTTATAAAAATATAGCCGTCACATTTTCCATAAATTCTTATTCATCGATATTTTTTCTTTATCTTTATCAAGACTATTGATAAAGCTATCTACTAATGAATCAGGAAATTGTACATCTTATTGCCTTACGAATGTGTCCTCATATCGGCGATATGACAATCAAGAAATTAATAAGCCATTTCGGAAGCGCACAAAATGTCTGGTCTGCAACTTCTCAAGAATTGCTTTCTGTGTATCATATAGGTCATAAAACCATTCAACATTTAGGTAATCAATCGCTTTTAGATCAAGCTTATAAAGAGTTTGGTTATTGCATTACTAATAATATTCAGATAGTGCATCTATGGGATGATTCCTATCCTAACTTATTAAAGGAATGTTCGGACGCTCCTGTAATGCTCTATTATAAAGGTGCTATAAATTGGAAGCTACCCGCAGTAAGCATAGTAGGGACTCGTAAAATGACCTCTTACGGCGAAAATTTTACTAAAAAATTAGTTGAATGCTTTCAAAACAAAAAAATCAATATTGTCAGCGGATTGGCTTTAGGAGTGGATGGATGCGCTCATAAGAAAGCTAATGAACTTGCCATTCCCACTCTGGGAGTACTTGCTCACGGCCTATCTACTCTTTACCCACCACAACACAAAGGATTAGCAGAAAGAATGATACTAAACGGGGGTATCCTAAGCGAATTTGCACCTAATACTAAACCCGAAAGAGCTAATTTTATACAGCGTAATCGTATCATTGCCGGGTTGTCTTCTGTAACGGTCATTGTAGAATCAGGATACGGAGGCGGTGCCATTTCCACTGTGAAATTTGCTAATTCGTATCATCGTGAGGTATTTGCTTTGCCCGGAAAAGTTACGGATACTTGCAGCCAGGGATGCAACCAGCTTATCAGAAACTTGGAAGCTCAAATACTCACCCGACCTGAAGATGTGGTATCCTTATTTGGAGAAGCTCCTATAAAAAATTTACAACAAGAATTATGGATAGATCTCACAGATCAAGAATTAAAAATTATTGAATTGTTAAAACGTAAAGGGAAATTGCAAATTGATGCTCTATCTTTAGAATTAAATTTACCTACGTTTCAACTCATGCCGATTTTGTTACAATTAGAACTTAAAAACATCATTGAAACCCTACCCGGAAAATATTTTTCTTTACTTTGATCTCCTACTTATTTATAAAAATATCAGTAATAAATAGTGCCCATCCCCGAAAAATTTAAAAAAAAATCAAAAGAGAAAATAAGGTCTAATCACTTATTATCATTGTAAATGTTTTCGGAATCTTAAATTATTTATTTATTACATCCTAAACAACTACTTTGGAAAAATGATAAAAAATTTCTACTAATTTCTTTTCAAGAAATCGATTAAAAAATAATAACCATTATCCTTATCATTTATTTATATATGGTACAGTATATGTTTTAAATATATCTGATCTATAAGTATCAATAGTTAAAAGATTATTCATTACTAATAAAAAAAGGTAACATGAAAACAAAATGGTTAACTGATCCCGCTCACTCCGAGATCTTCTTTAAAGTAAAGCACATGGTAATATCAACCGTAACCGGAGAATTTACCAAATTTCAAGGTTCCATAGAATCTGAAAGTGATGATTTCTCAAATGCAAAATTTGATTTTTCCATCGATGTTGATTCTATCAATACAAAAATTGCTGATCGAGATACACATTTAAAATCGGAAGATTTCTTTGACGTTTCTCACTATCCTAAACTGACTTTTACCAGCAATTCCGGTATTAAAGACAATAAAATCACGGGCATCCTTACTATCAGAGACGTTAGTAAAGAAATTACCTTAGATGCAGATTTTGGGGGAATCATCAAAGATCCATGGAATAATCAACGAGCCGGATTTGAATTTACCGGAAAATTAAATCGTAAAGATTTCGGTTTAAACTGGAGCCAGATGACTGAAGCCGGAGGTTTGGTAGTGAGCAATGAAGTTAAATTGCAAATAAATTTAGAGTTTATCGCTCAATAAATAATATAATAGTAAAAAACAGACTGAATTTAAATTCAGTCTGTTTTTTTTGCTCATAAACTACTCTTGATTTTCTCATTTCGATCCTTTTTATTTGTTCAATTGTATTTATCTGTTTTAATTACAAGTGTACACACAAATAGTTTATAAGAATTCTAATTTTAAGAAACTTATAATGTTTTATGTACTTTTGTATGAAGGTAACTTGTAACATGAATATAGAAGAACTAATTAAACATAAGATTCTGATCTTGGACGGAGCCATGGGAACCATGATTCAACGTTTTAAATTAAATGAAGAAGATTATAGAGGCACTAGATTTAGGGATTGGAACACAGATTTAAAGGGAAATAATGATTTGTTGTCCATTACACAACCGAATATTATTAAAAATATTCATTTAGAATATTTTGAGGCGGGAGCTGATATTATCGAAACGAATACATTTAATTCGAACCGAATTTCCATGACTGACTATGATATGCAGGATTGGGTACATGAGCTTAATTTTGCTTCTGTTCAAGTGGCTAAACAGGCCCGAGAGGAATATTGGAACAAAAATGGCACAAAACCTCTTTTTATTGCCGGTTCCATGGGCCCGACCTCAAAAACCGCTTCTATTTCTCCTGATGTTAATGACCCTGCTTACCGTGAAGTAGATTTTGATTATTTAGCGGAAATTTATAAAGAACAAGCAGTATCTCTTATTCAAGCCGGAGCCGATATTCTTTTAGTTGAAACTATCTTTGATACTTTAAATGCTAAGGCTGCATTTTATGGTATTGAGGAAGCTTTTGATAAAATCGGCAAAAAACTTCCCCTAATGGCTTCAGGAACAATTACTGATGCGGCGGGAAGGACATTATCCGGACAAACGACGGAAGCCTTTTTAGTTTCTTTATCACATTTACCTTTATTGTCCATTGGATTAAACTGTGCTTTGGGTGCTGAACAACTTTTTCAATATTTGGAAATATTGGCTGATAAAGCACCTTTTTACCTTAGCGCCTATCCTAATGCCGGATTACCCAATCCTTTAGGCGGATATGATGAAACGCCGGAAATGATGGCTGAAAAAGTTCAATTATATTTGGAAAATCAACTGGTGAATATTTTGGGTGGATGTTGTGGAACGACTCCTGAACATATTAAGCTTTTTAGTGAATTGGCTTCAAACTATACTCCTCGAACAATATCTTTTACCAAATAATGGGTTTTTATGAGTGTTATTTATATAGATTTATTTCCGTGCTATAACCCATAAAAAAGGAGCTAAAGCATAAAACTTTAACCCCTTTAACTAACTATAAATATTGATAGGTAAATATATAAGTAAAATTTTATTTTACTTCAATTTGTTTAGGTGCAATTTCTGTTTGTTCTTTCTTAGGTAAAACTAATTTTAAAACTCCATCATGATAGGTAGCATGTATTTTGGCTGCATCTATATTACTGTCATCTAAAGTAAAACTACGTTTAAAGCTGGACTGGTAATATTCAGTTCTGTGAGATTTTTTATTATGCGTTTCAGCTTTTTTATCATAACTAATCGTTAGTAATCCTTTTTCTAAATTAACTTTAAAATCTTCTTTTTTCAATCCCGGAGCGTATAAATCCACTTCAAAATTGGCTTTATCTTCAGAAATATTTACAGGTGGAAATTTTACTTCTGCTCTATTCCATGCAGGAGCATTTGTAAAAAATTCATCTAATAAATTTCCAAAACTTTTGTTGTTGCTTTTAATTAAATCTGCCATAACTTTTATTTATTTTTTTAAGATTTTTATGTTTTATGATTTTCAAATTACAGACCAAATACTTAAAAAAAATTGTAATTTATTAAAACAAAACCTTTTAGATAAAAAGCAAATTTTTAAATAACGTCATTTTGTCTTATTTTTGAATTAAATAATATTTATTAACGACATTTTGTCATTACACAAAAAGAATTATGATAAAGTGTTTTATTTTTTATTTCATTTAACTTCCCTGATCGTTTTTACTATATTTGCAATCTTAATTTAAAAATTTTACTATTTTTTATTAGTTTTTATTAAAATAACCAGTATCAATATTATTCATGGAAACTTTACACTATTTAGTTGATTTTATTCTTCATATAAATGTTCATTTAGATGAATTAATGCGCAACTACGGAAATTGGGTTTATGCCATTCTTTTTTTAATAATTTTTTGTGAAACCGGATTAGTAATTACCCCTTTCTTACCCGGTGATTCTTTATTATTTTCCGCTGGAGCTCTTGCTGCTTCCAGTGATGAATTTAGCATCTATTTATTAGCCCTATTATTTGTGGTTGGAGCTATTATTGGAGATACGGTCAATTTTGAGATAGGAAAATATTTTGGACATAAACTATTCAGTAATCCCAATTCTAAAATATTTAAGCAAAGCTATCTTCAAAAGACTCATGAATTTTATGAAAAACACGGAGGCAAAACCATTATATTAGCTCGTTTTGTTCCTATTGTTAGAACCTTTGCTCCTTTTGTTGCCGGAATGGGACGTATGAGTTATAAATATTTTATTTCTTATAATATTATTGGAGGGGTTGTATGGGTGTTTATTTTCTTATTCTTGGGATATTTTGTAGGCAACATTGGATGGGTTAAAAATAATTTACCTCTGTTAATGATTTTAATTATTGTAGTATCTATTTTGCCTGCCATTTTAGAAATTTTACGTAATAAATTTATTGTTAAAAAGGATAAATAAAATGCTAATATTCATGTAAGAGTTTTTATAAAAAATTTTATTTTAATATATTTGTTAAATTATTATCTATAAATGGGTAATAATTTCGTAAAATTTTATAAAAAATCATAAACTTACATGAATATATCTCGTTTTTTTAATATACTCCCTTTTATTTTTATTACTATTACAGGCGCACTGTATCTGGTTAACTACTTTTTTGGAGTTATTCCGGAAAATCTTTTTTTCGCTTGTCGTTGGTTATTTATGATTTCAATAATCATCTTTGCATTTAAAAAGAAAAATTTAACCATATGGATTTTTGTAGCGTTACTAGTTGGTGCTTGTTTAGGGTATGATTTTCCGGGAGTTAGCGGAAAACTCGATATATTAAGTAAAGTATTTCTTAAGCTGATAAAAACGATTATTGCTCCTTTGATTTTTGCAACCCTAGTTCATGGTATAGCCAGTCATTCAGATATTAAACAAGTAGGTAGAATGGGTTGGAAATCTCTGGTTTATTTTGAAATCGTTACTACCTTTGCGCTTTTTATCGGACTAGCAGCCATCAACCTCACTCAAGCAGGAGTAGGAACGAAAAAAATAAATATAGCCCATGAACAATTACCACAAGTAGCATCCCAATCTTGGGAGGATATTGTACTGCATATTTTCCCTGAAAATATAGCAAAGTCTGTCGCAGAAGGGCAAGTATTACAAATCGTCATATTTAGTATCTTATTTGGAGTAGCCCTTATAATGGTAACCAAAGAAAAGCGAATGTATTTAGTAAATTTTACAGACAGTCTTGCCGATACGATGTTTAAATTTACTAATATCATCATGTATTTTGCTCCTTTCGGTGTCTTGGGCGCTATGGCTTATACTATTGCACATATGGGACTGGATGCCTTAATCCCACTTATTAAGTTGTTATTAACTCTATATGGTGCTCTCATCGTATTTGTTCTCATCGTATTCCTTCCGATAGCTTTACTTATAAAAATGCCTATAAAACGATTCATTAAAGAAATCAAAGATGTGGCATTTTTAGCTTTTTCAACGGCTAGTTCAGAAGCTGCTCTACCCAAAGCCATGATTGCGATGGAAAGACTCGGCGTTCCTCGAAAAGTGATTGCTTTTGTAATGCCGACCGGGTATAGCTTTAATTTAGATGGAACTACTTTATATTTATCTTTAGCTATTATATTTGTAGCACAAGCAACGGGAGTTCATGTATCCTTTACTACCCAATTAATTATGATACTTACCTTAATCGTAACCAGCAAAGGTGTAGCCGGAGTGCCTCGTGCTTCTTTAGTTATCTTAATGGGTACGGCAAGTACTTTTAATCTGCAAGAATGGCCCATTTTAATGATATTAGGAATTGATACGTTAATGGATATGGCTCGTGCTACGGTAAATGTTATTGGAAATTGTTTAGCTACTGCTGTAATTGCCCGATGGGAAGGAGAGTTTGATCCTGAAGGAGCAGAAAAAAAGTTGTTGGAAGAAGAAAATGTTCAGAAAGCCTAAGTAAACAATTTTGCTATAACCTATTATTTTCATTTAAATTTATCAAAAACGTTAAATATATAAATTTAGTTTTTGACAATCAACCGATTAATGTCTCATTAACTTGTAATATATTAAATATTATTATCCATTTTCAATGAATGTAGGATAAATTTTGTAAATACTGAAAAAGACATTTTCGGCATAAGGATGAGTGAATTTTTTTTAATATTAACTTACCATTTTTTATTACAGTATTTTTAGGTCCTACTGTTTTAAGTAATTAATTTATATTCTTTTGAAGATCGAATTAAAATAAGTCACAACCTTGTAATAGTTTAGAAATTCTTGGAAATATTAAATTACATATAAGGCATAAAAGCTTTTATAACTTCGGGAGGAATATCCAATAATCGGTAATCTTTAGGAGAAACAAATATTAATTGTTGTTTTCCTTTACCCAATAAATTTCCGGCGGAATCGAAAACTTGATGTTCCAAAGTGGCAATCTTTCGATTATATTCCGAAGCTCGTATTTTTACGCTTATCCGTTCGAATTCTCGAGTTTCAGTAATGTATTTATGTTCAAAAGATCGTGTTAATATTAAATAGGTAGTATCTTTTAAATTAAAATCGGGTAATACGTAATTAAAAAATAATTCGCGCGTCTTTCCAACCCAAAGAGCATAAACTCCAAAATAAACATTTCCAACTGAGTTGGTGTCTGCATAGGTTGCCATAAAGGAATGCACAAACCATTTACCTTCAAAATGACTTCCCGTGCTAACTTCCAAGGTTTTCCCGTTAATAGCTGTATGAGTTGCTTTAGATAAATTTTTTAATACAGGAATTTCGGACGCAGCATCTATCACTTCTTCAACTTTCTCTTTCACGACTCGTAGTAAGTCAGTATTTAAAACCAACCAAAACACATAGAGTATTGGAAGTATTGAGCCTATTATCATCAATACGGCCATTTGCATAAAATAACCTCCGGCAAATACTACTAATGAAAGTGCTCCAATCGAAAAAAGTTTCACTTGAGGTAAAGAATGCTGTGAATTGGGTACAAAACAACGCGCTATACCTAATGAGGCATAAGCCACAAAAAAAGTGGCATAAAATACCATAAAATATTCCAATTCAAAATTTGCCAATACAGAGAATATCGTAATTAAACCCGCCAAAATATAGGTAGGGATGGGAGAATCTGCAATTCCTTTAGGTATTATGGATAATACAGGACTATTACTGGATTTGGAAACTTCTTTCACAAACCACCGAGTAGAAACATATCCGCTATCTAAAGTTGTTAATACTGCGAATACTAAAAATAAATAATAGGAAAGCGGAACCCATTCGGGAAGCGTAGATCGAAAGTGGATCATATAATTAACAATTTGCTCATGACCGTATTTTATACCTCCCAATCCAACCGATGCCATATTCGGATTAAACCAATTACTGTTGAATACAAAACTTGCCAGTAATCCATGAAAAATAAGCAGGAAAAAAAATATAACGGATCCGAAAAAATATCCGGTACATATATTGGTTTCTTCTTTTCTCATTTGTATAGCGCGCTGCCATTGTTGTAAATCCAGCCAAGGCCCTACAAAAAAACCTACGAAAATGGCAACCATATAGCCTATGAAAATAGGTTTTTGAGTTTCACTTTTCACCCATGCCTCATAATTGTATATTTCTTTAGGTTGTAAATAAGATAATAAGGAAACAATTATTATTAATAAAACTGCTCCAATTAGTAGATGCCAGTATTTAATAGATTTAATCGAAAATTCTTCACCCAGTAAACAGGAAGCCGAAATAACCAATGATACCACAAGTAATAAAGAAAAAATTTGTAATATACTTCCCCCATCATCCCAGCCCGGCCAATAAGAAGTAAGCAAAGGAATGAATAAATATTTTACAGTCGCAAAAACGGTTAATGTAATTGCCAATAACTGATATAAATATAAACTGAGGCGAAACGGCTTATACCATTTTTTATAAAAACGTTCTAAAGATTCTTGTCCTTTATCCCGATTGGCAATCTTTTGAGTACCGTAACCAAATAAAAATAATCCGATTGAGTTTAACAAAGCAAAACCCAATAGACCTGTTAAACCGAATAAATAAGTTATTTGCACGGAAAAAAACAGTCCTAATCCCCACAACCAGGAAAGAGCAACCGAATTTCCCCAAAAAAAAGAATTTATGATTTTAGATTTCATTACTTTTAGTTTAAAGTATATGTTGTTTCATTAATTTATTAATGTCAAAAATAATGCTTAAGAAACTTATAAAGAACATGTTCTATGCCTTTAAATAACTCTTTCAGACTCTCAATTTGTTTTTTTGTAGCTTACAATTGCACCTACATTTAACACTACAGCAAAGATAATAATTATATATAATTGATGAGAGATATCAGCCAAGGTACTTCCTTTCATATAAACCAGCCTCATCACTTCAATAAAGTAACGTACCGGATTAAACATGGTAACGATTTGCGCCCATCTGGGCATACTGCTAATCGGAGTATAAAGTCCGCCCAATAAGAAAAATATAATTATAATAAAAAACAACACAAACATGGCCTGTTGTTGCGTAGATGAAAAATTTGAAATTATTAACCCAAATCCGGTAAATGCAATAAGGTAGAAAAAACAAAATATATAAATTATTAGAGCATGACCGGCCGGAACTAACCCGTATACCAACCAGGCTATTAGCATACCAACAGTTAGTATAAACATTCCCATAACCCAGAAAGGAATCAATTTTCCTATAATAAAAATATATTTTGGAATAGGAGTAACATTGATTTGCTCAATGGTTCCTGCTTCTTTTTCTTTAACAATATTCAAGGAAGAAAGCGCCCCGCCTATAATACTGAGTAGCATAACCAAAATACCGGGCACCATAAAATTTCGATAATTCATTTCTGTATTATACATATAATAGGGCTTAACAATAATTTGTCCCGAACTTTGAGACTGACTAACCAGTTCCCGATTGTAAGCTGCTAAGATTTGTCCTAAATACGAAGATCCCAATCCTGCTTTTTGTCCGTTTATGGCATTTACCGATAGCATAACATCGGTTGATTTTTCTCTTATAAAGGTATTTTCAAAATTATGGGGAATTTCTAAAATCAAGTCTGCTTCATTTTTTTCGACGATCTTCAATGCATCTGAATAAGACGTTGAATAATTGGCCAATTTAAAATATCCGGATGAAATTACCTTTTGTATCAATTCTCTGGAAGCCGAACTGTGATCGTTATCTATTATGCTTAATAAGATATTTTTCTGTTCAAAAGTGGCTGCCCATGGCAATACTAATAATTGAAAAACAGGCATAAAAAATACCAATCTCAAAATAGTTTTATTCCTGAATATCTGAAGAAATTCTTTTTCTAATAAAAATTTTAATGTTCTCATAACCTGTTTTTAAACATTTTGATACTTACCACTAATAAGAAAAGAGTCATACCAATAAGTATCAGACACTCTTGCCAGATAGCAAAAAAACCAAGCCCTTTAATCATTACATCTTTAACGGCAGTAATAAACCAGGTAGCGGGTAAAATGGTTGATATTATTCTAAGCGGCAAGGGCATATTTTCTACGGGAAATATTAACCCTGAAAGCAACAATGTGGGAAGCAATAATCCCATACCCGAAATTAACATGGCAGCTTGTTGGGTTTCCGTTATGGATGAAATTAAAATACCTAACGATAAGGTTGATAGAATGAAAATTGTACATAGAAAAAGAAGTAAAAGTAAATTTCCTTCAATTGGCACTTCCAAGATGGTAACAGATATAATTAATATAGAAAAAACGTCAATAATGGAGATCAGGAAATAAGGAACCACTTTCGCTAATACAATGCTTATGGGTTTTAGCGGAGAAACTAATAATATTTCCATAGTTCCTTGTTCTTTTTCTTTTACAATGGAAATAGATGTCATCATTGAACAAATTAACATAAGAACCAATCCCATAATTCCCGGCACAAAATTATACGCACTTTTTAATTGTGGATTATAGAGCATTTTAACCTGACTTTTAATTACATAAGATCCTGAACCCGCTTTATTCATTTGTTGTTTTTGATATTCCGCTATAATTTGTTGCAAGTAGCTAACTATGGTAGATGCTTCATTAGGATCTGATGCATCTACAATAAGTTGAACTTCACTAGTTCCTTGATGATACAAGTCTTTATCAAATCCTTGAGGAATAACCACCGCCAATTTAGCTTTTCCTAGGCGAAAACGTTGTTCAACTTGTTCTAATTTATCCAGGTAGCCTGTAAGGTCAAAATATTTACTGGCATTTATTTGTTCTATAAGTTGTATGGATTGGATGGTTTTAGAATTATCTAATACAATGAAAGAGGTATTTTTAATTTCTGTCGTAATAGCAAACCCAAATATCATAAGAAGCGCTATAGGCATAATTAAAAGCATAAGCATAGTTCTAAAATCACGGGTGATGTGAAAGATTTCTTTCTTTATAAAACTAAAAAATTGATTCATGCCCTATTCTTATTTTTTCCTTTATTTAGTTAAAATCTATTCTCTTTTTGCTCCTCTTGCCAATATTTGAAAAACTTCATCCATAGTTTCCGCATGATATTTATGACGAAGTCCCGCAGGCGTATCCAATGCTTCAATTTTACCATCCACCATAATTGAAACCCGATTACAATATTCTGCTTCATCCATATAGTGAGTTGTAACAAAAATTGTTATCCCGTTATTGGATGCCTGATAAATCATTTCCCAAAAAGTACGTCTTGCTATGGGGTCTACTCCTCCGGTGGGTTCATCCAAAAAAACAATTTCAGGAGAATGAAAGGTTGACACTGCAAAAGAAACTTTTTGCTTAATTCCCAAGGGTAAGGATTTAACCAAAACATCCCTTTCTGTTTCTAAGGAAAGTTCCTCTAAACATTGTTCCGTTTTTACTTTAATATCTTTAGTGTTCATTCCATAAATACCACCAAATAATCGCATATTTTCTTTAATGGTTAAATCTTCATATAACGAAAATTTTTGGCTCATATATCCGATATTTTTTTTAATCTTATCCGACTCTTTGTAAATATCGTATCCTGCAACAATTCCTTCCCCTGAGGTGGGAGATAACAATCCACAAAGCATTCGTATGGCTGTTGTTTTTCCTGCACCGTTTGCTCCCAAAAAACCAAAAATTTCACCTTTGGATACTTCAAAGCTTATATGATTGACTGCAATAAAATCGCCAAATTTTTTAGTTAACCCTTTCGTTACTATGGTTTTCATTTTTATTCATTAAATAAATAAAACAATCTTCGATTCCCGGTTCAATTTCTTTTACTTCAGCTCCCTCTATCGTAACCTTTTCATTTTTAAATGTCACGTGTAAATATTCTCCGAATATATAACAGCTGTTTATTTCTTTTTGTTTGCGTAATTGCTGAAGAAGTTTATAATTATTATCAGATCGCACCGAATATAATTTATACGGATATTCTTGCGTAATCTGCTTAGGAGTATTGACAGAAAGTATTTTTCCTTCTTGAATTAGCGCAATCTTATCACATAAACTTGCTTCATCCATATAAGGCGTAGAAACCATTATAGTAATTCCCTGTTGTTTAAGTCGGGTTAACATATCCCAAAATTCTTTCCTGGATACGGGATCTACTCCTGTGGTCGGCTCATCTAAAAATAAAACCGAAGGCTTATGTATTAAGGCACAACATAGGGCTAGTTTTTGTTTCATTCCTCCCGAAAGTTTACCTGCTCTTCTCTTCTTGAAGGGTTCGATTTGAACATATATATCTTTAATTAAATCATAATTTTTTTCTACCGTTGTATTGAATACCCGAGCAAAAAAATTAAGATTCTCTTCAATACTTAAATCTTGATAAAGCGAAAATTTACCGGGCATATACCCGACTCTTTCCCGTATTTGTAAAAAGTTTTTCTTTACATCAAACCCATCTACAAATGCCTCTCCTTTATCCGCCAACAACAAAGTGGTTAATATTCTAAATAGAGTGGTCTTTCCTGCTCCATCGGGACCTATTAAACCAAATAATTCTCCTTTATTAATTTCAATAGATATATCTTGTAAAGCTTCAACCGGAACTTTACCCGTATAGGTTTTTGAAATATTTTGTATGGAAATAACACTCATTATCTTTATTATATCTTCACTAGAATTTATTCTTGTTTCCTTTTAGAAAATGAATCTAGAACTTATCATAAATCTACATCACCATACATACCTATTTTAATAAGCCCGTCAGTATTTGTTACTGCGATTTTTACCGCATACACTAAATTTTGACGCTCATCTTGGGTCTGAATAGTTTTTGGAGTAAACTCGGCTTTATCGGATATCCATGTAATAGTGCCCGGATAGGATTTTTGTTTATTTTCTGAAATATTTATAAATACTTTTACTTTCTGTCCTATTTTAATTTTTTCTAATTGTTCTGAAACTATATATGCTCGTAAAAATAAATTTTTAGTATCTGCAATTTTATAGAGTGCTTTACCTTGGGTAACAACTTCTTTTTCTTCTACAAATTTGTTTAAAACAGTACCCTGAATTGGATTAATAATTTTACATTTTTTTAATTGATCTTCTATTTGGGATACTTGAACTGTATTGGTGTTACTTTCTTCATTGAGACTGTTAACCGATGTTGAAAGTGAATTTACTTGCGCATTTAAAGATTTTTTAAGAACTTCAATTTGTGAATTCGCATCATCCAGTTGTTTTTGAGTAGCTGCATTATCTGCCAATAATCTTTGAATTCTTCTTTTTTCAAATTCAGCTTTCGCAATCTGTTCTTTTATGGAAGAAACTTGGACGGATATGTCCGGTCTTTTTACCTGTATGGCTTTATTGGTAGCTAATAATTGTCTTTTCTTTAAATACAGCTGGATGCTGTCAACATATCCAACGTATTGTCCTTTGGCCAATTGATCTCCTTCCGTTAATTGAAAAGATTCCAATTTACCGTTAGCTTCCGATGAAACAATTACTTCAGTTGCTTCAAACGTTCCCGACGCATCATGCTCAAATTTATTTCGATTACAAGATAACAGGAACATAAACGTTCCCAGGGTAAATATTATTAACTGTCTCATAGTTCTAATTTCCTTGTGTATATTTATAATTATAGATACTTTGTAAATATTGCATTTCATGTATAGACTGTGTTACTCGTGCCTGATTTTCTGCATTAATATCTCCGATTAAATCATTCATATTGTAAATTCCATTTTTATACTTACTCTCTCCAGCCTTTTTAACACTATTCCTCAACCGAATAATTTCATCATCTTTTACCATCAATTGTTCATATTTATTTATTTCATTCTGGATTTGGGTTAGCTGAACATGGGTGTTAAATAAAAAGGTTTCTTTTTGAGATTGAAGTGAATTCCTGTCATTTTTTAGTAATCGATATTCGTTTTTCTTTGTGTATAAGTTTCCAAAATTCCAACTTAAACGCACCCCGCCAATAGCATACGTTTTAAAATCTGAGTTCAACATATTTAAACCGGGTTTTCCATACCCTCCTTGAGCAAAAAGTGAAAATTTAGGCATATTTTTAGCTTTTATCGTACTCTCTTTGGCTTCATATACTAAATTTTGCTTATCATACATCCTTAATTCCGGACGAGAAATCTCTTGATCAAAATTGATACTATTGTCCGGTAATTTCAATTCAACTCCTTGACTTATTTCTTCATGTATAAATAAAGAAAGCATTTTTATATAAGCCATTCGTAAAGTGGTAAGCTCAATTCTTTTTTGATCGGTATTTAATAATTCCACTTTAACCAAATCTAAATCAGATACCATGGCAACACCATTTTTTAGCATGGCACTAACCAGGTTATAATTGGTTTGTAAATCGGAAGTTAAAACATCCAATTGATTCAATTGCTTGTCAATCGTTAGAATTCCAAAATACAATTGATTAATTTTTTCCCTTACAGTATATAAGTTTACTTCAAGCTTTTGCTTTTCAAAATCTGAATTGGCTTGGGTAATTTTTTTTTGAGATCGTGTTGCTCCTCCATCCCATAGCAATTGTGTAACATCTAAAGTTATTTTGTATTGATCTTTGTCCATTTCAGGAATATTGTAACCCGGAATCTTTATGGGTATTTTAGTTACTTGAGTTTGATAAGAAGCCTGTCCACCGAGAGAAATTTGCGGCAAGTAATTTTTTGCCAAATTATCCAAAGTATAGTCTTCGGCTAGAGAAATTAAATCATATTGTTTAATTAACGGATAATTTTCTCTTGCTTTTTCCTGACATTCTTCCAGGTTTATTACCGATAACTGTGAAAACAACAGACAAGGAAGTAAACATAATTGTAAAAAAATATACGTTTTAGTTTTCATAATCTCATTATTATACTAGCTTTAACATTGACTTTAACCAGATTGGAACTAAAGTTTTTCGTTGTTCGATGAAATCTGTAAAACTTTTTTCATCCATTTTAGTTACATATTTTATAAAGGGTTGTCCTATTATCGGAAAAATAGACATGGAAACTAGATTTATAAAAAAATGTATAGCTGTAAAATTCAACTTTTCTTTATTTATTTGCTCATTGATCTGTTTGAACATATAAGTCTTTTGGATAAAACCTTCAGGAATTTTAACCCTATCAAAAAGATGTTGAGGATTAGCCTGTAATTCACTGAATAAAAAAAGAGGCAAATTTGAATTTTTGGACATTCCTTCTATGTATCTTAAAACTCCTGCATCTATTTTCTCGGTCAAGGTTGTTTGCTTATTATTCATTATATGTTCCAGATAAAAAAACATTTCTTCTATGCTCTCCTGCATCACTATTTCAAATAAATTTTCTTTACTTCTGTAATAATAATTTAGCAGAGCCAAATTGATACCCGCCTCTTTTGCTATATCTCGGGTACGAGTTAAACCAAAACCTTTTTTTTGAAAAACGCGCTTTGCAGCCTCCTTAATTTTTTGCTCTGTTGACACATCTCTGACCATATCCTGATTTTCATTTCCAATTTTATAACTTATTCATTGCAATCGTATTGCATTTTTTATACCACTAAATATATTTTAATGCAAATATATTTAAATTTTTGATTTAATCAAATGATTAAATTTTATTTAATGAATAGTTTTTTCATAACTATAACTTCTATAATAATTCTTTTAAATGATCAGATATATATCGAAATGAAATTTAATGAATTGAAAAATTAGACAAATAATATTTCTACCAAATAAAAATAAAACAAACAATAATATGAGTAAATTATTATACTCGATTATTAAATCAGCATTAAATAAAAATAAATAATTACTTATATAAATAATTTAATATAAATAATCATGTTATAAGTATTTAAACTTATAAAATCTAAATTTTGTTAGTTCATAGTATTTGATGTAAATTTGCGTGTCAAATTGTACAAGGATGAAAGAATTTAGTAAAGAAGTATACCTCAAGTGGTTTGAGGATATGACTATGTGGAGAAGATTTGAGGACAAAGCTCGTTCTCTATATTTAAAAGATAAAATCAGAGGTTTTTTGCATTTATATAATGGCCAAGAGGCAATTGCAGCAGGTTTTACTCATGCAATGGATATAACCAAAGACAAGATTATAACCTCTTATCGTTGTCATGCTCATGCATTAGCCATGGGGCTGGATCCTAAAGTAGCCATGTCTGAATTATGCGGTAAAGCCACCGGTTCGTCTCAAGGATTGGGTGGATCTATGCACCTTTTCAGCCGTGAGCACAATGTATACGGTGGACATGGTATTGTAGGTGGTCATATCCCGTTAGGTGCCGGTATAGCCTTCGCAGATAAATATTTTGAACGCGACGCGGTTACTATTTGCTACATGGGTGACGGTGCAGTAAGACAAGGTACTCTACATGAAACTTTCAATATGGCTATGAACTGGAAATTACCGGTAGTATTTGTTTGTGAAAACAATCAATATGCTATGGGTACATCGGTTGAAAGAACTACTAATAATTTGGATATTTACCAATTAGGACTAGGTTATGAAATGCCATGCGCTCCGGTGGATGCAATGAATCCTGAGACAGTTGCAGAAGCAGCTTACGAAGCTATTGAAAGAGCAAGAAGAGGAGATGGTCCTACGTTCCTTGAAGCAAGAACATATCGTTTTAGAGGACACTCTATGTCTGATGCTGAGCCTTACAGAACGAAAGAAGAGGTGGAAGAACACAAAAAAGAAGACCCGATTCTATTCGTAAAACATAAAATTTTGTCTAATAATTGGGCAAGCATCGAAGAATTAGATGCAATAGATAAAAGAATAAAGGATGAAATGAATGAAGTTGGTAAGTTTGCAGAAGATGCTCCTTACGCTGATGATGACGTATTATATAAATATATATACTCTGAGCCGAATTATCCTTTTTTAGATAAATTAGAAAACCAATAAAAACACGAATCAAAACCAAATTATGGCTGAAGTTATAAAAATGCCTCGTCTGAGTGATACCATGACTGAGGGAAAAGTATCTAAATGGAACCTAAAAGTAGGAGATCCTGTAAAAGAAGGCGATATCTTAGCAGAAATTGAAACAGATAAAGCTGTTCAGGATTTTGATTATGATGGTGATGATGGTATCCTTTTATATCAAGGAGTTAAAGAAGGTGATGCTGCACCGGTGGATTCTCTGTTAGCTATTATCGGAAAAGCAGGGGAAGACATCAGCGCATTAATTGGAGGTGCTAACAGCAATTCTTCATCTTCTGAACCAACAACTAATAACGACTCTAGCAATACGAATACAACTTCTACCCCTTCTGCTTCTGTAGAAATCCCTAAAGATGTGGAAATTATCAAAGTTCCTAGACTTAGTGATACCATGACTGAAGGTAAAGTTTCTAAATGGAATGTTAAGGTTGGTGATACCATTAAAGAAGGCGATGTTATTGCTGAAATAGAAACAGATAAAGCGGTTCAAGATTTTGAATACGATGGTAACGGCGGAGTTTTATTATACCAAGGAGTAAAAGAAGGAGATTCTGCTCCGATTGAATCTTTATTGGCTATCGTAGGACCTGCAGGTACGGATGTTAGCGGAATTATTGCCGGAGGCACTGCTGCTTCTACTACAACTTCTAAACCTGCTGCTTCTGAGCCGACAGCTGTCGCATCCAATGACTTTAAACCTTCTTCTGAAGTTAATACAGTTTCATCCGGCAACGGTAAAATATTCGCTTCTCCTTTAGCAAAGAAAATTGCTAAAGAAAAAGGAATTAGCCTAGATCAAATTAAAGGAAGTGGAGACAACGGAAGAATTATTAGAAAAGATGTTGAAAATTTTGTTCCAACAGCTTCCACAACTACAGCTTCTTCCTCTTCAGCTAAATCTGCACCGGTTGCTCCGCAAATAACTCCGGGTGTAGACACTGAAACTCCAAACTCTTCCATGAGAAATGCTATTGCTAAAAGTCTTAGCCACAGTTTATTTACTGCTCCTCATTACAATTTGGTATTTGAAATCAATATGGATAATGCTATGGAAGCTAGAAAAGCTATCAATAGCCTTCCTGATACCAAAGTATCTTTTAACGATATTGTAATTAAAGCCGTTGCAATTGCTTTAAGAAAACATCCGCAAATTAATAGTACTTGGTCCGATACTAAAATTATCCACCGTGGAAACATAAATGTAGGAGTTGCCGTAGCAGTTGAAGATGGATTAGTAGTTCCGGTAATTAAAAACACCGATTATTTATCTTTAACTCAAATTTCATCAGCAGTAAAAGACTTAGCCGGAAGAGCTAGAGATAAAAAATTAAAAGCTAATGAAATGGACGGATCTACTTTCACTATTTCTAACTTAGGAATGTTTGGAGTGGAATCTTTCAATTCTATTATTAATCAACCGAATTCATGTATTTTATCCGTAGGAGCTATCATACAAAAACCGGTAGTTAAAAACGGACAAATTGTGGTTGGTAACACAATGCAAATATCATTGGCATGTGATCACCGTGTAGTAGATGGTGCTACCGGAGCTCAGTTTTTACAAACTCTTAAAATGTATCTTGAGAATCCGGTTTCATTATTGGCTTAAGAGATTAAAATATTTAATTAAAAAACACTCAATTCTTTACAGAATTGAGTGTTTTTTTTTAACTTTATTTTATTATTACTTAGCTTAATTTTTTAATATATAAACCTATGTCTAATTTTACTCTTACTATGATAAAACCCGATGCTGTTTCTAAAGGGCTAACGGGAACTATTTTAAAAGATATTACTGAAGCCGGTTTTAGTATCATTGCTTTAAAACTAACCTCCCTCACCTTAGCAGATGCCCAAAGATTCTATTCAGTACATCAGGGCAAACCTTTTTTTGAGGACTTAGTGAATTTTATGACCTCCGGACCTATAATTGCAGCTGTTTTAAAAAAGGAAAATGCTGTGGAAAATTTTAGAAAGTTAATCGGTGCTACCAATCCCGATCAGGCAGAAGAAGGTACTATCCGCAAAAAATATGCTGAAAGCACACAACGAAATGCTATTCATGGATCAGACAGCGACGAAAATGCAGCGATTGAAGCTCATTTTCATTTTGCAGAAAGAGAAATCTATTCTTTCTTATAAATAATTTTTGTTTTAGCAAATAGATCATACAGGATAATTATTTTAACCGTTTTTATAATTTATTAGTAACTTAGGTGCACTTAATAAGTATTAAACATGATTAAAGTCTTAGATCTAAAATATGAAGAGTACTCCCAATGGGAAGATCTTTCCGACCAAGACTTAGTAGTAATTAATAAGGCTAAAGAAGCCCGTAATTCTGCTTATGCCAATTATTCTAATTTTAAAGTTGGAGCCGCCTTATTATTAGATAATGGTAAAATCTTAACAGGTAACAATCAAGAGAATGCCGCTTATCCCAGTGGTTTATGTGCAGAAAGGACCGCTATTTTTTATACTATAGCAAATTATCCGTCTGCTAAAATAATAAAAATGGCTGTAGTTGCCGGAAAAGATGATAACAGTTCCATTCCTGTCTCTCCTTGCGGAGCCTGTAGACAAGTACTTATTGAATATGAATTCAGACAAAAAATGCCTATTGAATTTCTTTTTACCGGTTTGAAAGGAAAAGTAATTAAATTTAACCAATGTGCTGATTTACTACCCTTTTCTTTTAATGAAAGTGCTTTATAATTATAATGAATAAACTATAAATGATAATAATAACAACTAAAAATATTTTTCATCTCCCAATAAAATGGCCTGTTTTGAACAAAAATAATTAATATGAAAGTTACAGAACATATTTCCAATGCAAAGGGAAAAACTTTATTTTCCTTCGAAATACTACCGCCTAAAAAAGGAGAAGATTTACAAAATATATTTTCCAATATTGATCCTTTAATGGAATTTAATCCTCCTTTCATTGATGTAACCTATCATAGAGAAGAATACGAATATAGAGAGTTACCTAATGGATTGATACAAAAAATTGTTACAAGAAAACGTCCCGGTACAGTGGGTATATGTGCTGCAATTCAACAAAAGTATAAAGTTGATGCAGTGCCTCATTTAATATGTGGTGGGTTTAATAAAGAAGAAACTGAAAATATTCTTATCGATTTTAATTTTCTAGGTATTGATAATATTTTAGTTTTACGAGGAGACCCCATTAAAAGTGAGGGTATATTTAAACCACACTCTCAAGGACATTCATATGCTAATGAACTGGTGTCTCAAGTTCAAAACATGAATTCAGGTAAATATCTTCATGAAGAATACGCTCATGGAGCTACTGATTTTTGTATTGGCATAGCCGGATATCCTGAAAAACATTTTGAAAGCCCTAATTTAGATACGGATTTAAATTATTTAAAGCAAAAAATTGATGCCGGAGCTGATTACATTGTTACTCAACTGTTTTATGATAATACTAAATATTTTGAGTTTGTAAAGAAGTGTAGGAATATCGGAATTACTGTACCGATCATACCCGGCATAAAGCCTGTATCTATAAAAAAACATCTCACTATTCTTCCAAACATTTTTCACATAGATATGCCTCAAGAGTTAGTTATGGCCGTAGAAAAATGTAAGGATAACAAAGCAGTGTATGAGGTGGGAATAGAATGGACGGTTAATCAATGCAAGGAATTAATGAAGCAAGGAGTTCCTGTACTTCATTTTTATTCTATGGGAAGATCTGAAAATATAAGAAAAATTGCTAAACAACTTTTTTAAATGCAAAAAATAAAATTAAAAAATATAAAAATTTACGCCTATCATGGATGCTTAGAAGAAGAAGCTAAAATTGGTTCTTTTTATATAGTTAATGTGACAATACGGTTAAACTTAGAAAAATCCGGAAGATCTGATGAGCTTAATGACACTGTTAATTACGGAATTGTTGCACAAATAGTTAAAGATCAAATGGCTATTCGCTCCAATCTTTTAGAACATGTTGCCTATCGAATTATAAGAGAAATAAAATTTCAATGTAAAAAGGTAAAAGCTGTAAAAGTCTCTGTTGCAAAGGTAAACCCTCCTGTACATGTAAATTTAGATCAGGTAAAAGTAACTTTTAAAAAGAAATTTTATTAGATTTTAATTTTAATTCAAAAAAAATTGTAGATTTGCAATCCAACAAAACGGCTTCGTGGCCGAGTGGCTAGGCAGAGGTCTGCAAAACCTTGTACAGCGGTTCGAATCCGCTCGAAGCCTCAATAAAAACCATCTCAAATGAGATGGTTTTTTTATTATTCCTTATTTTGTTTAACTCTCGCCCATTTGGCGATCAATCGATCCGGAGTCTTACAAGCTCTTTTTTTAAGCACAAAACAATTTCTTTTTAAAGAAAAAGAATTTCGGTCGTAAAGCATATCTTCTTTCATCTCTTCTAATTCTTTCTTTCTACACTCAGCTGCTTTTTCCGGATTAAAAGGTTTTTTCGAGGCTTTTTTATTTACTTCTTCTGCTTTTTTTGCTTGCACCCATAACCATTCATTGAAATTGTTTATTTCTCTGGGACCTATAGAATCAATTAATCCGATCTCCAATGCCCGGGTTACACTTACGGGTAAACATTCTTCGGTTAATTTTCTAGCTTGTTGCTCTCCCACTCGTTTAGGTAAAGTATATGTCCAATATTCTGAACCGTATAATCCCATCGTGGCATAATGAGGATTAAGTATTATTCCATCTCTGGCAGCTACAAAATCAGCTGTTAAAGCTAACATTACTCCTCCCGCTCCGGCACTACCTGTCACACCGGCAATTACCCATTGTTTCGTATCTAAAAGTTCTAAACATACATCGTCTATAGCATGTATATTTTTCCAGGCCTCTTCTGCCGGATTTTCTGCTGCTTCTATCGTATTAAGGTGTACACCATTGGAAAAAGCATTGTATCCTCCTTTAATTATCAACACATTCGTTTCCTGTTCTTTAGCAAATTGAATAGCTTTTATCATCCTTTCACATTGTTGGGTACTCATGGCACCATTATAAAAATTAAAGGTTAACTCTCCTATTTTTCCTTTTTGGGAATAATGTATTGTACT
Organism: Apibacter sp. ESL0432; assembly: GCF_019469225.1. NCBI lineage: Bacteria > Pseudomonadati > Bacteroidota > Flavobacteriia > Flavobacteriales > Weeksellaceae > Apibacter > Apibacter sp. ESL0432. The sequence goes on from NZ_CP048266.1 coordinate 1,853,230, forward strand.
GTATTCCTCATTAGATAAAACCGTATCGTACAATGAAAGGGTTAAATCTTTTAGACTTTCTGCTTTTTCTTTTAAAACTTGTACAGCCGGTAGTTTAAAGGGCAATTGGTCTTTAGCTGCTCTTTTTAACGAACCAATCCATAGGCTTTTTTCTCCTGTTCCAATTAAAACTGCATCTTCACGGCGGGCTAAAAGTTTTCCCGCTTCACCTTCACGATGATCCAAATATGCATCATATATATAAAATTTTTCACCTTCTATTTCTGCTAATACACCGGGTATTCCTTCTGCTGAATTTACTATATTTAAAATATCTTTTGCCGAACTAGTCCATTCAAAATGACGATCCGATTGTTTCATATTAGGTTCTAGCCTTCCCTTTACGTTTTCGTTATTATAATCTAATGGGATGGGTTTTTCTTTATTTATAAATTTATCAATAACCTCAAAAATACATTGTATAGCGGCATCACTTACAAAATTGTTATAAAGCTCTGATTTTCTTATTAAAGCAGGTTTTTTAAATTCATGACTTGCCCAAATAGGTCCGGCGTCCATTTCTTCTACGGCTTGTAATGCAGTTACTCCCCATGTGTCAAGATTTTTTAAAATTGCCCAGTCTAAAGAAGAGGCTCCTCTATCTCCTCTAATACCCGGATGGATAATTATGATAGGTCTTGTCTCATTTTTCCAAAGAACTTCAGGCACTCTATCTTTCAAAAAAGGACAAATAACAAGGTCCGGATGGGCAGTTTCAATTGAACCTATAACCTCTTGTTCTGTGGTAAAAAGTAAAAAACTAACCTGATATCCTGCTTCTTTCAATGAAAGCCAGACCCTTTGAGTCAAGCCATTAAAAGCTGACGAAAGCAAGATAATATTTAATGTATTCTTCATAATTTCTAATATTATTTAATTCAAAATATAATTTTTGTTTACCTAACAAATATATATAAATCAATTAAATATTATTAGGATATTAATATAATTTAAATTCATATTATATTAAATAGTTTACAGACTCTTCAAACTTATTAATTGAATTGATAATAAAAAAGGCAGATTTTTCAAATCTGCCTTTTTTATTATATTTTATAAAAGTTTATATATTTTCAAGTATAATTGCACTAGCTCCTCCTCCTCCATTACAGATTGCTGCCGCTCCATACTTTGCATTATTTTGTTTCAACACATGGATTAAAGTAACTATAATTCTCGAACCGCTATTACCTAAAGGATGCCCTAAAGAAACAGCGCCACCATTTACATTTACTTTTGAACTATCTATGTTTAGTATTTTAGCATTCGCTAATCCAACTACGGAAAATGCTTCATTGAACTCAAAAAAATCAATATCATCTAAAGATAAATTTGCTTTTTTTAGGGCTTTGGGAAGAGCTAAGGAAGGTGCTATGGTAAATTTTTCAGGCTCACAAGCAGCATCTGCATAGGAAATAATTTTTACTAACGGTTGTAAACCTAATTCTTTAGCTTTCTCAGCTGTCATTAGTATTAGTGCTGATGCTCCATCATTTAAAGTGGATGCATTGGCTGCAGTTACAGTTCCTTCTTTCTGGAAAACAGGGGATAATTGTTTCAGCTTATCGAAATTTACATTTTTAAATTCTTCATCTTCTGAAATGACTATCGGATCTTTTTTTCTTTGAGGAACAGTCACAGGCACAACTTCATCTTTAAATTTACCGGATTTCCATGCTAATTCCGAACGTGTATACGATTGTATGGCGAAAGCATCTTGCTCTTCTCTGGAAATATTATACTCTTCTGCACAAGCATCTGCGCATATTCCCATGTGATTGCGATCGTAAACATTTATCAACCCGTCTTTTAGTAAACCATCAACTAACTTTTGATCTCCCAACTTGTTTCCAATTCTTCCTTTTGTTAGATAATAAGGTACTTGCGACATGGATTCCATTCCTCCTGCCACTACTATTTCATTATCTCCTGCTTGAATGGATTGTGCGCCAATAATTACCGCTTTCATTCCTGAAGCACATACTTTGTTTATGGTAGTACAAGGGACGTTATTCGGTATTCCGGCTCCCAATGAAGCTTGTTTAGCCGGTGCCTGTCCTACATTGGCCTGTAAAACATTACCCATAAAAACCTCATTGATCAAAGTTTTTTCCAATTTAATTTTATTCAGTGCCCCTTCAATGGCTGCTGATCCTAATTGCACCGCTGAAAGGCTTGATAGACTGCCTAAAAAACTTCCTATGGGTGTTCTCGCAGCAGAAACAATAACTAGTTCTTTCATTTTTTAATGGTAGTATATTTTTAATCTTTAATTTTTTACTGTTGACTTGTGGTAAATATACTTATTTTTACTTTATCATACGGTATTTTGCTACTATTCCTATCATTAAAGAAAGATGAAAATTAATATAGTACACACAAGAATGTTTTAAAAAATTTTTATGCTTCGTCTAAATTAATGGTCAATGTTTTTGTTTTAGGATGAGCCATACAGGTCAGTATTTTACCTTTGTTCAGATCATTTTCTGTTAAAACTAAGTTTTCATCTAAATATACTTCCCCTTCTGTTTTAGTACAAATACATGCTCCACAAACTCCTCCTTTACAAGAATAAGGAGCCTCTACTCCACTATCCAGTAAAGCAGTAAGTAAGGAAGAACCGTTATTTATCCAATTCATCGTTTTTGTGTTTTTCCGAAATGTATAGGTCACTTTTACTTCTTTTACAGTAGAACGTTTGACTTTATCATCAAAAAAAACTTTTTCAACCGGCTCATACAATTCGTAATGTATATTTTTTTTAGGGATACCTTGCTCATAAATAGCATTAGCCAGGGTAACAATCATATCTTTTGGACCGCAAATTAGCGCTTCGTCCAATTCATCCCAATCCATAATTTGATTGATGATTAATTTAATTTTGTGAGCATCCAATTTTCCCTCAAAAAATTTATCTTGCATTTCTTGGCGGGTATAAAAAAAATAAGGAAAAAAATTAGTAGGATTTTGTTTTTGTAATTCAGTCAATTCATCTTTAAAAATTGCTTCATTTTCATTCGTATTACCATAAAAAAGATAGAATTGAACGTTAGGCTCATGATATAAGGTATCTTTGATAATGCTTATAATCGGAGCTATACCGCTACCGGAGGCAAATGCTGCCAAAGTTCTTTTTTCATTGGGTCGCGAGGGAATTCCGAAAGTTCCCATGGGAGCAGAAATAGATACAAGATCTCCTTCCTTCACATGGTTTTGCACAAATTCAGATACAAACGCATTTTTAGCCTTTTTTACAGCAAAAGACAGATATCCTTCATACGGTGCAGTGCATATCGAATATTCTCTTTCAAAGATTTCTCCATTGATCTCAAATTGAAAGCGAATAAACTGTCCCGCTTTCCAACGGAATATAGATTTTAATTCTTCAGGAATTGACAAGTCTAATCGAACACTTCCTGAAGTAAGCGGTATCACTTTTTGTACATGTAAGGAATAAAATCGCATTATTTTATTATTTCTTTTAAGCCTGCAAAAATACCGGATTTAAATTAAAAAAATCTTTAATCGTTTTGAGGATTTAGCCGAAAAAATAATGTGAACATTTGAAAAAACAGATTTTAAATCAACTTTTACGGTATGGTTTCCGCATGGTTTTGTGAAGAAATTATACTGTCAACAATATATTTAGTATATCCTCTCCAAGGTAATGCTCCGAAATATTCCTTATAGTGCAAGATAACATCCTTTCCGGTAAGCTTCATTAATTGATGTGCCAATTCTTCATTATCCACAGAAAATTCAAATTCATTGGATTGCATACCTCCGGTGGTTCTTGATTTGAATCCGGTTTGAATTAATTTTCCTTCATAAGTTTTAAAAATAATCCCTTTATGCATGATATAATTTAATTGCCCGGACTTTACGCTGCTGTCTCCGTATGGCACATAATAATACACATAAAATATTGCAACCCCTAAAACGCTGATAATTAAGAATAGGATTATTATTGTTTTTTTCCATGAACATGATTTATTTTCCATATCGAACTTATGTATTTTTCTGAATTAATTGTATTCATTTTCTTTTTTGTCCCATTAAGTGAATTACCATAGTTCGATACTTATAATCATCGTAAAAGTTAGTTTGTCAACTTTTTATAATCCAAATTTATTCCAATTCGTACAATTAGTAATATATTTGCAGTTATTTTTTTCACCATACCTGTAACTATGGAAAAATCATCTCAACCAACCGGTACCGCATTCACCTTGTTGTCGTTATTAGCACTATCTCATATGTTTAATGACACATTGCAATCGGTTATACCTGCCATATATCCGCTTTTAAAAAATTCATTGGCTCTAACTTTTACTCAAATAGGTTTGATAACCCTTGTTTATCAAATGTCCTCCTCCTTATTCCAACCCATAATCGGAATTTATACCGATAAGCATCCTCAACCCTATTCTTTACCCGTTGGAATGACTTTCAGCATGATGGGCGTTATATCCCTGGCCCTTGCCACTAATTTCACTCATGTGCTATTAGCTGTTTTTTTTACAGGATTAGGATCGTCCATATTTCATCCGGAAGCTTCTCGTCTTGCCTATCTGGCTTCGGGAGGTAAGCACGGTCTGGCTCAATCCATCTTTCAAGTGGGCGGAAATTTCGGAAGTTCCATAGGTCCTTTAATTGCGTTATGGATCATAACTCCTTATGGACAAAAAAATGTGGGATGGCTAGCCATCATCGCTTTATTGGGTATTGGAATAATGCTTGTAATCAGCAAATGGTACAAAAAAAATTTAGTTCTTTTAAAAACCAAAAAAGAATCCGAAAAAAATATCGGAGATCAAAATTCCATAAATAATACTTCATTGCCTCGACCTAAGGTAGTTTTAGCTATAGGTATTTTATTACTACTGGTTTTTTCAAAATATGTTTATATGGCAAGTCTTACCAGTTATTATACTTTTTATCTTATTAATAAATTTGGTGTTAGTATTGATGAAGCTCAAATCTATCTTTTCGCTTTTTTATTTGCTATTGCAGCTGGTACAATTATTGGTGGCCCTGTTGGCGATCGAATAGGTCGAAAATATGTAATTTGGATTTCCATTCTCGGAACTGCTCCTTTTGCTCTCTTAATGCCTTATGCGAATCTTACTTGGACATGCATTTTAAGTATTTTCATAGGATTGATTTTGTCATCAGCCTTTTCGGCCATTCTTATCTATGCTCAAGAATTAGTACCCGGAAAGGTGGGACTTATAAGTGGACTTTTTTTTGGTTTGGCTTTTGGAATAGCCGGAATAGCTTCAGCTATTCTAGGTAAAATTGCCGATAAGACGGGTATTCAATACGTATACTATCTTTGTTCTTTTTTGCCTTTATTGGGATTGGTAGCATCTTTTCTACCCGAAACTAAGAAAAGAAATAAATAAGCTCCAAATATTTAATTTAATTGTTTTTTGTGTTAAGGTTGTTAAAATTATTAGGACCAATCAAAATCGGCAACAATTTTATACTGATTATAAACAGGGTCGTAACTGAAATACAAGTGTTTAAATCCATTGGTTAATAAAATATATTTGGATTTAATTTGCGTATTATATCGAGCGGCCTGTTCAAAGGTAGTTTGAGTAATAGGTATTTCAGGAGCTTTGCATTCAACCAATAATCTGGGTTCTGATTTTTTATACAGTAAGATATCCATACGTTTAGTTTGTTGATTGAGGTTTATTTTTTTTTCTATTGTAAACGCTGATTGAGGAATTTTTTTTTCGGTTTTTAAATAAAAAATAATATGTTGCCTTACCCATTCTTCAGGTGTTAGAATTAACCATTTTTTTCTAACTTCGTCAAAAATATACCAAAGAGATTTTTCCTCCTTTATATGAAAATTATATTTTTTTGGGAAATTTAAAACCGGAAGTTCCATTATTCTAATTATGAAAGAATATAATAATTTAGTCAAAGATATTAAAAATAAAAAGTTTCTGCCTGTATATTTTTTACAGGGTGATGAGCCTTTTTACATCGATAAACTTACCGAATTACTGGAAGAAAATGTCCTAAAGGAAGAAGAAAAGGCTTTTAACCAAAATATTATTTACGGTACAGAATCTGATTTGGATCAAATTATATCTTTGGCAAAGCAATTTCCAATGGGAGCCGATAAGCAGCTTATAATAATTAAAGAAGCAAAGGGATTGCCTTTTGACAAATCCGAAGCCTTTGATAATTATATAAAAAATCCTCAGCCTTCGACTGTATTGGTCATCAATTATAAATACAAATCTTTAGATAAAAGAAAGTCGGTGACTAAATTACTCAGTAAACAAGGATATATTTTTACAAGCGAAAAGCTATATGACAACCAAGTACCCACTTGGATCGGTTCATTATGTCAGTCTAACGGTTTGGAAATTGACGAAAAATCCAGGATTTTACTTGCCGAATTTTTAGGCACTGAACTCTCCCGTATTGATAACGAAATTCAAAAACTTAAATTAATTGTAGGTAATTCCAAAAAGATAACTCCTGAAATCATTGAACGAAATATTGGAATTAGTAAAGAGTACAACAATTTCGAATTAAGAAAGGCCATCGTTGAGAAAAATATGAAACAGGCTTATAAAATAATTGACTATTTTGAAAAAAACCCAAAAGCAAATCCTATTGTTTTGACTTTTGGAACATTAATAAGTTTATTTTCCAATATTCTTATCGTACACACTTTACCGATAAAAACTCCACAAAATATAGCTAAAGAACTTCGTATTAACCCTTTCTTTGCTAATGAGTATTTAACCGCCATTAAAAATTATTCTTTAAAAAAAACTACTGCATGTATTGCTTATTTGCGAGATGCAGACATGAAATCCAAAGGAGTGGATGTGTCATCTCATGCAACTTCAAAAGACATTTTAATGGAAATGTTATATAAAATACTTCATTAATCAAAACATATTCATTACATACTATTAAAATTTATTTAAACAACATATATAGGGTTTTAATTATATTAATTACTTTTGACGTATTAAATTATTTATACCATGTCAGAATTAAAAATAATTGCAACCATACAAGTAAAACCTGACTATCTTGATGATGTAAAAAAAATAGTGTATTCCTTAGCAGATGGCTCCCGCAAAGAAGAAGGTAATATATCTTACGATTTACACGAAAGCATAAAAGATCCTTTAAAACTTTCTATAATTGAAGTATGGAAATCCCAAGAGGCTATTAATATTCATAATAATACCAAGCTATTTAAAGATTTTATAAAATTCATTGATGGCAAATATGATGAGTTAGATATTGATGTCATCAAACAAATTTACTAGACATATAAGATTATGTTATTAATTTATATAGTAACCCCTTCATTTATATAGATAATATAATTGTAATTTATTATTAGTGCTTTATTATATTTTTTATAAATTTGTACCAATCAATATAAACAAAAATGATTCAAACACATATACATCATCATTATTATTTACACACTTACAATCAGGTGAGGTAAGTAATTTTGTTATGCAAAATGTCAAAATAAATAATAGCCGCCTGAGTTTTCGGGCGGTTTTTTTTTAGGATCACTTCAATAGTAAAGAAATTTAAAAACTATGGCTAATGAGTAAACTGAAAATTGCTATCCAAAAAAACGGACGGCTAAGTCAAAAATCACTGGAATTATTGAGTGAATGCGGAATAAAAATTCCAAATGGTAATCAAAAATTGAAAACTGTATCAACCAATTTTCCTATTGAAATCTTATTTCTTAGAGATGATGATATTCCACAATATGTAGAACAAAATGTTGCCGATATTGGAATCTTAGGTGAAAACGAAGTTTGGGAAAAAGACCGAAATGTTGAAATCATAAAGAAATTAGGTTTCGGTAATTGCCGAATGTGTTTAGCTATACCTAAAGAAGAAACATATACCGGAATTGCTTATTTTAATAATAAAAGAATTGCAACTAGTTATCCTAAAATTTTAAAAAAATTTTGCAAAAAAAACAATGTAAAGGTTGAAATTGAAGAAATCGGCGGAAGCGTTGAAATAGCTCCGGGAATAGGTTTGGCTAATTGCATTTTCGATATTGTCAGCACCGGAAGTACACTTCTCATGAACGGACTAAAAGAAGTGGAAACCGTTACTAAAAGCGAAGCAGCCCTTATAAAATCAAAAAAACTCTCTCAAGACAAACAAGAAATTCTAGATAAATTATTGTTCAGAATTCAATCGGTACTATATTCACGAGAAAATAAATACATCTTGTTAAATGCTCCTAATGAAAACCTGAAAGATATTATTTCTTTATTACCCGGAGTTAAAAGTCCTACTATTTTACCCCTGGCAAAAGAAGGATGGAGCAGCATACATTCTGTAATTAAAGAAGATAAGTTTTGGGACATCATTGAACAATTAAAAGAATTTGGAGCGCAAGGAATTTTAGTCATTCCTATACAAAAAATGATTCTTTAAATTTTTATAATAAAAGGAATAACCCATTCAGTTTACTTAACAATCAACCATTTTATCTATTAATAGAGCTCAAAAATGAACATTATAAAATATCCTCCGGTAAATGATTGGCACCATATAGTCAAAAGACCTGAAAATGAAAAAGTTTCGTTATATGAAACCGTAAAAAATGTATTTACCGATGTAAAAAATGAAGGCGACGCAGCCTTAAAAAAATATACTCTTCAATTTGATGATGTGTCTTTAACTAGCTTTACTGTCTCCGAACAAGAACTTTTTGAGGCGGAATCATTAGTTTCCGATGAATTGAAACAAGCCATCATACAAGCTAAATCCAACATTGAAAAATTTCATTTTTCTCAAAAAGAAAAGAAAAAAATTATTGAAATACAACCCGGTATCGAATGTTGGAGGGAATCCAGAGCTATAGAAAAAGTTGGATTATATATTCCCGGAGGGTCTGCACCGCTTTTTTCGACCGTTTTAATGTTGGGAGTACCCGCTACCATTGCAGAATGTAAAGAAATTGTATTATGCACCCCTCCCAATAAAGAAGGCAAAATACATCCGGCTATTTTATATGCAGCAAAAACAATAGGCATCAAAAATATATACAAGGTAGGAGGTGTTCAAGCCATCGCAGCGATGACTGTAGGTACAGAATCCATTTCACCTGTCTATAAAATTTTCGGTCCGGGAAACCAATATGTAACCGCGGCTAAACAATACGCCCAAGAATTTAAAGTCAGCATAGATTTACCTGCAGGGCCCAGTGAGGTATTAGTAGTGGCCGATTCGTCCGCTAATCCTGCGTATGTTGCTTCCGATTTGCTCTCACAAGCAGAGCATGGCCCTGACAGTCAAGTTGTTTTCCTAACCACGGATTCAGAAATTTTAAATCAGACCCTAGCCGAGATCAATACTCAACTTGAAAGTCTTCCTCGAAAAGAAATTGCTAAAAAAGCTTTACGAAATAGTCTAGGTGTTTTATTGAATTCCTTAGAAGAATGTTTTCAATTGAGTAATCTTTATGCTCCGGAACATCTGATCTTGGCTATTGATCATGCTAAAAACTATACACACTCTATTGAAAATGCAGGATCTGTATTTCTAGGCAATTACAGCTGTGAAAGTGCCGGAGATTATGCAAGCGGAACGAACCACACATTGCCTACTAATGGCTATGCACGAAATTACAGCGGGGTTTCTCTGGATAGTTTTTACAAAAAAATCACTTTTCAAGAACTAACCAAAGAGGGATTGCAAAAGATCGGAAATACTATAGAATTAATGGCTGAAGCTGAAGAGCTGCAAGCTCATAAAAATGCGGTGAGCATACGTTTACGATCCAATTAAACTAATTTATATATTTTATTTAAAAACAAATAGGGTAGAATGAACGCTTTTAATTCAATAAAAATAATAACCATGAAAAATATAAATCAACTGGCCCGTCCCAATGTGCTTGCCATGCATCCGTATTCTTCCGCAAGAGATGAATCCGGAGGAATAGAAGGTATTTTTTTAGACGCCAACGAAAACCCTTTTGGAAACAATAACCGTTATCCGGATCCCTACCAAAAAGATTTAAAACAAAAATTAAGTGAAATTAAAAATATTGCCACGGAAAAAATTTTTATTGGGAACGGAAGTGATGAAATAATAGATCATATTTATCGGGTATTTTGCAATCCCGGTAAAGACAAAGTTATGTTTTTCAGTCCAACTTTCGGAATGTACCAGGTAGCAGCAGAGTTGAACGATGTTACGATTGTTGATATTCCTCTAACATCCGATTTTCAAATCAATATCGAAGAAGCTCAAAAATATTTCAACGATGAAAATCTAAAAGTAATTGTTATTTGTACTCCCAACAATCCGACCGGCAATGCAATTAATCCAAAAGATATTGATTTTATACTAAAAAATTTTAACGGAATTGTTGCAATAGATGAAGCATATATAGAATTTACCGACCAACCTTCCTATCTGGAAAAAATGGATCAGTACCCACATCTTGTACTATTCCAAACGCTCAGTAAGGCTTGGGGTATTGCGGGCGTACGTATTGGTATGGCCTATGCTCAACCTGAAATTATTCATTTACTTAACAAAGTAAAGCATCCATATAACATCAGCGAATTGAATCAAAAGGCAGCTTTGGAAGCGCTGAATCAAAGCAGTGAATTTGAAAAAAGAAAAAAAATTATTCTTGAAGAAAAAGAAAAATTGCGTTCTGCTTTGGAAAAGCTATCGCTAGTAACTAAAATTTACCCTTCCGATACGAACTTCTTGCTCGTTGAATTCTCCGATTCCAATCAAGTTTTCAAACAATTAATGCAAGAAGGTATCATTGTACGAGATCAATCTTCCAAAATTAAAAACAGCCTTCGTATTACGGTTGGCTCTCCGGAAGAAAATTTAAAATTAATTAATTCATTATCTAGGCTAAACGATACCTTATGAAAAAAGTATTATTTATAGACCGTGACGGCACTTTAATTAAAGAGCCTCCGATAGATTACCAATTGGACAGCTTGGAAAAATTGGAATTTTATCCCCTGGTTTTCCAAAGCCTTTCCAAAATATCCCGTGAAATGGATTACGAATTGGTTATGGTAACCAATCAAGATGGATTGGGTACCGAATCCTTTCCTGAAGAAACTTTTTGGCCTTCACAAAATAAAATCATCAAAGCTTTTGAAAATGAAGGAATAACGTTTTCTGAAATTCTGATAGACAGAAGTTTTGAACATGAAAATCTCCCTACACGAAAACCCGGAACGGGAATGTTAACTCATTATATAAAAGGAAAGTATGATCTCTCCCATTCGTATGTAATTGGTGATCGATTAACCGATGTACAATTAGCAAAAAATTTAGGCTGTCGTTCTATATATATGGGAACGGAAGAAAATTCCGGTGCAGAATTACAAACGCAAAGCTGGGACGAAATTTATCACTATTTAAAAAAGCAACCCCGAAAAGCTAAAGTGATTCGTAATACTAAAGAAACCAAAATTTCCGTGGAAATAAATTTAGACGGTTCGGGAAAAAGCTCCATATCCACAGGCTTAGGCTTTTTTGATCATATGTTGGAACAAATAGCTAAACATGGTTCTATGGATTTATATATTAAAGTAGACGGAGATTTGAATGTAGATGAACATCACACAATAGAAGATACAGGAATTGTTTTAGGTGAAGCTATTTTACAAGCACTTGGAAGTAAAAAAGGAATTGAAAGATATGGATTTCTGTTGCCGATGGATGATTGTTTGGCTCAAGTAGGCATCGATTTTGGGGGACGTCCGTGGATCGTTTGGGAGGCAGAATTTAAAAGAGAAAAGATCGGAGAAATGCCAACCGAAATGTTTTATCATTTTTTTAAATCTTTTAGCGATAATTCTAAATCTAACTTAAATATAAAAGCGGAAGGAAATAATGAACATCATAAAATAGAAGCTATTTTTAAGGCCTTTGCAAAAGCTATCAAAATGGCTGTTAAACAAACTGATGATAATTTTGCCATTCCAAGCACAAAAGGCAGTTTATAATACAAAAACTTATTTTTTACTTTTTACCGTTTATTTTTAAAGTTTTAAATAATTAAGTAATTTAAACATTTAAGAAAAATTCATACTTTCAAAAAATATAAAAAGGCTTGTGAAAAATGATAGCAATTATAAAATACAATGCAGGTAATATTAAATCAGTACAAAACGCACTAACACGCTTGGGGGTTGAATCTGTTGTGACCGATGATCCCAACACGATAATACATGCCGATAAAGTAATTTTTCCGGGAGTAGGCGAAGCCGGAAGTGCTATGTCATATTTGCAGGAAAGAGGTATGGATGTTTTAATAAAATCGATTACACGTCCTTTTTTGGGGATTTGTTTAGGACAGCAGTTAATGTGTTCTCATTCGGAAGAAGGCAACACCCATTGTCTGAATATTTTCGATGTTAACGTTCGAAAATTTCCTTCTACCGATATTGTACCTCATATGGGTTGGAATACAATCTATGATTTAAAGGGAGAAATTTTTAAAAAAAATACTGAACATGATGATGTATACTTTTTGCATAGTTACTATGCAGATTTATGTGCAGATACTTCTGCTACCTGTACTTATATTTTACCGTTTAGTGCCGCTTTACAAAAAGACAATTTTTTTACTACTCAATTTCATCCCGAAAAATCGGCAGATGTGGGAGATCAAATATTAAAAAGTTTTATTGAACTGTAATTTCCTATTCAGATAAAAAGTTATCATTCAATCAACGGTATGTTACGAGAAAACCCTCGTAACTTTAATAAAAAATAATAAAGCTGAAATAAAAAAATGAGAATTATACCCGCCATAGATATTATTAACGGAAAATGTGTACGTTTAACTAAAGGAGATTATTCTACGGAAAAAATTTATCGAGAAGATCCTTTGGATGCCGCTAAAGAATTTGAGGATATCGGAATTCAATATTTGCATGTGGTTGATTTAGACGGCGCAAAATCCAACCGAATCATCAATTATAAAACACTCTATAAAATAGCTTCCCAAACTAATTTAAAAATTGATTTTGGAGGGGGCTTAAAAAGCGATGATGATTTGAAAATTGCATTTGAAAATGGAGCTTCACAAATTACGGGCGGAAGTATTGCCGTAAAAAATCCTGAATTATTTCTTTCTTGGCTTTCAACTTTTGGAAATGATAAAATTATTTTAGGGGCAGATTGTAATCATCGAATGATAGCCACCCAAGGTTGGACAGAATCTTCCTCTTTAGATGTAGTTGATTTTATTAAAGAATATGAGAAAAAAGGCATTCGTTATGTAATTTGCACAGATATTTCCAAAGACGGAACTTTAGAAGGCCCATCAAATGAATTGTATGAAGAAATCCTTCAATCGGCTTCCATACATTTAATAGCCAGTGGGGGGATGTCTTCCCTGGAAGATTTACTTAAATTAAAAGAACTGGGTTGTGAAGGCGCTATTATCGGAAAGGCTATTTATGAAGGAAAAATCAAATTGAAGGAACTTAAACAATTTTTAAATAACGGGTAAAGCAATTTTATAGAAACTTTGTATAATAACTAAACAATCGCTTTACACTTTCCATGTAAATTTTAATTTTTTAAAAAAAATATAAAAAGAAGTGCTAAAAAAACGTATAATTCCTTGTTTGGATATAAAAAACGGCAGAACTGTTAAAGGAGTAAATTTTGTGAGCCTCACCGATGCCGGAGATCCGGTAGAATTGGCTAAAGCTTATGTGCAACAAGGAGCGGATGAATTAGTTTTTCTGGATATAACCGCAACTATTGAAAACCGTTCCACCTTACTTCACTTAGTAGAAAAAATTGCTAATGAAATTAACATTCCATTTACGGTAGGAGGAGGAATAAATTCCGTGGAAGATGTATTTTCTTTAACTCAAGCCGGTGCAGATAAAGTAAGCATAAATTCTTCAGCTGTAAAAAGACCGGAATTGATTTCAGAAATTGCTTCCCGTTTCGGAAGTCAATGCGTGGTAGTTGCTGTGGATACCAAAAAAGAAAATACAGGTTGGAAAGTGTATACTCATGGGGGAAGAACCCCGACTACGATTTTAACATTAGATTGGGTAAAAAAGGCGGAACAACTGGGAGCTGGTGAAATTTTACTTACTTCCATGAGTAGTGACGGCACAAAAAACGGATTTTCTCTTGATATTACGCATGATGTTGCATCTAGCGTAAATATTCCCGTTATTGCTTCAGGAGGAGCCGGTACTAAAGAGCATTTTTCGGATGTATTTTTAAACACTAAAGCATCGGCGGCTCTGGCTGCCAGTGTATTTCATTTTAATGAGATTCCCATTCCCGAATTAAAAAGATTTTTAAAAACTAAAAATATTCCTATACGATGAAATTAGATTTTGATAAAAGTAACGGATTGATTCCTGTAATTATTCAGGATGAACTTACCCTGCAAGTACTCATGCTGGGTTATATGAATGAAGAAGCCTTTGAAAAAACAAAAAGGGAAGGAAAAGTGACTTTTTTCAGCCGCTCCAAAAATCGATTATGGACGAAAGGAGAAACCTCCCATAATTATTTATGGGTAAAAAAAATTGATATAGATTGTGATCACGATACTCTTTTAATTAAAGTTTCTCCTGAAGGACCTACTTGTCATACGGGAAGTTATTCTTGTTTTGAGGAACAAAATGTAAAAGGATTTGTATATAAATTACAAAATATAATCAGTCAACGAATTGACGAAAAAGTAAATGGGTCGTATACTTATCAACTTTATCAAAAAGGAATTAACAAAGTAGCACAAAAGGTAGGTGAAGAGGCTGTTGAAGTTGTTATTGAAGCAAAGGATACGGATGATGTTTTGTTTAAGAATGAAGCAGCAGATCTTCTATACCATTACCTTATCCTTTTGAAAGCAAAGGGTTTTCAATTGGAAGATATTGAAAAAGTATTATTTGATCGAAACCATTAAATATATGAACTGCAATTAAAAATTGCAGTTCATACTCTAATTTTTTCTATTTGTTTTTAACGCGTTGACTCATTTTCTTTCGGGTTTATGCCTTCTTTTTCAAATAAGTCTAAAAATTGATATTCATCCAATATATTTACTGTTCCCAATTGTTCAGCCTTTTTAAGTTTCGATCCGGCTTTTTCTCCTACTACCAAATAATCTAAATTTTTACTTACGGATGAAATATTTCTTCCTCCATTTTTTTCTACCAATTCTTCGGCATGGTCTCGTGTGAAAGCGGTTAATTTCCCTGTAAATAAAAAGGTTTTTCCTTCTAAAATATGGGAGATTTCTTCTTGAGAATCTTCTGTTTCGAAATGTAAACCTGCTTTTTTTAATCTGTCAATGAGTGCCAAATGTTCGGGTTTGGCAAAATATTCTTGTATGCTTATGGCTATTTTATTTCCTACATCAGCCGTATTTTCCAGTTCTTCTAACGTCGCATTTTGTAATCCCTCTATTGATTTAAATCTTTTAGCCAGTTTCTTGGCCATGGTTTCTCCTATATGACGAATTCCCAACGCATATAAAACTTTTTCAAAAGGGATTTGTTTTGAATTTTCGATACCGTCAATTATATTTTGAGCCGATTTATCAGCCATTCTATCCAGTCCGATTAATTGTTCTTTTTTTAAGGTATAGAAATCCGAGATATCTTTGATCAACCCATTTTCATAAAGCATTGAAACCGTCTCTGCTCCTACGCTGTCTATGTTCATGGCCCTTCTGGAAACAAAATGTTCCATTCTTCCCATCACTTGTGGCGGACAAGACTTTTCATTGGGGCAAAAATGAGCAGCTTCTCCCGGTTCCCGAACTAAAGGAGTACCACAAGCCGGACAATTCTTAATAAATTCCAGCTTAATCGTGCCCGGTTCTCTTTTATCGTAATTCACATCCACAATCTTGGGGATAATTTCTCCCCCTTTTTCTACAAAAACCATATCATTGATTCGTAAATCCATATTAGCGATAAAATCTTGATTGTGAAGAGAGGCTCTTTTTACTGTGGTTCCTGCAACTAACACCGGTTTCAAATTGGCTACCGGAGTTATTGCTCCCGTTCTTCCTACTTGATAGTCAACACTTAATAATTGTGTTTCTACTTTTTCGGCCTTGAATTTATAAGCGATGGCCCATCGAGGAGATTTAGCCGTATAACCTAGTTCTTCTTGTTCTGAAATGGAATTTACTTTTATTACGACTCCGTCAATCTCAAAGGGAAGATGATATCTTTCCGTATTCCAATGTTCAATAAAAGCCGTTACCTCTTCTAGATTGGTACACAATCGGGCATAATTCCCTACTTTAAATCCCATGTCTTTAGCATGTTGCAAAGAGTCCCATTGGGTACTGTATCCTCTTTCATCAGTAAGTACATAATACAAATAGCAATCGAGGCCTCTTTTTGCCACCGCCTCGCTATCCTGAAGCTTTAAACTTCCACTAGCCGTATTTCTTGGATTGGCATAGGGTTCTAATCCTTCTTTTTTTCTTTCTACATTGAGTTTATCCAAAGATTTTTTGGGCATGATTATCTCTCCTCTTATATAAAAACGTTGCGGATATTTACCTCTGAGATGAAGCGGAACAGATCGAATAGTTCTCACATTATGGGTAACATCATCCCCTTGAAAACCGTCACCTCGGGTAACTGCTTGAACTAGCTGTCCGTTTTCATATAATATACTGATGGATAATCCGTCGTATTTTAATTCACATACATATTCTACTTTTTCATCTATAGATTTGGCTACTCTTGTTGCCCAATCTTTGATATCGTCAAATGAGTAACTATTATCGAGCGAATACATCCGTCTTTCATGTCTTACGGTAGGAAAAATCTTAGTTATTTGCCCTCCTACTCTATGGGTAGGTGAACCGGGACTGTCTAATTCCGGATTTTCTTTTTCTAATTGCTTCAGCTCATTCATCATCTGATCAAACTCATAATCCGAAACATCAGATTGATCTAATACATAGTATTTGTAATTTAAATCCGTTAGTTCCTTCCTTAAAAATTCAATTCTGTCTTTAGTATTACTCATATTTAGAATATTTATTCAAATTTATAAACAATGGTTGATATGTTAAATACTAATGGATACTATTTAGTATACTAAGTATTTTTTATCTATATTTTAATAAAAATCGATGCATTTTAGATTAAATTATACCAAAATACACAAATCATGCTCAATTTTCATTTATAAGGGATTATGCAAAATACATCGTATAATTTCTTTAGTTTTTATGAAATGATTTATTAATCGGGTTAGATACTAAACTTTTCGGTTACATATAAAAATATTTACATAAATTTGTTCTGTTAACATTTTTAAATAAATACTATGTCTCACGGATTATTAAAGGGGAAAAAGGGAATTATTTTCGGGGCGCTAGATTCTAACTCCATTGCATGGAAAGTTGCAGAACAAGCTCATGCAGAAGGAGCTGAATTTATCCTTACTAATTCCCCAGTCGCTCTTAGAAAAGGGGAACTTAACGCATTGGCTGAAAAAACCGGCTCTGATACGGTTCCTGCTGATGCCACTTCAATGGAAGATTTGAATAAACTTTTCGATCATGCTCTTGAAAAATTCGGAAAGCTTGATTTTATTTTACATTCTATAGGAATGTCTATTAATGTCAGAAAAAATAAAGATTATACTGATATAAATTATGAATGGTTAACTAAAGGCTGGGATATTTCTGCTGTTTCTTTCCATAAAGTTATGAAAACTGCTTGGGATAAAGACGCTATGAATGAATGGGGTAGTATTTTAGCTCTTTCTTATATTGCCGCTCAAAGAACTTTTCCCGGCTATAATGATATGGCTGATAATAAAGCTTATTTGGAAAGTATTGCAAGAAGTTTCGGTTACGAATGGGGAATCCGTAACAAAGTTAGAGTTAATACAATTTCTCAATCGCCTACTCCTACTACTGCAGGAAACGGTGTAAAAGGTTTTGGTGGATTTATTGAATTTGCTGAAGAAATTTCTCCGCTTGGTAATGCTACCGCTGAGGAATGTGCAAATTATTGCATTACGTTATTTTCCGACCTAACCAGAAAAGTAACTCTTCAAAATCTTTTCCATGATGGAGGCTTCTCCAATGTTGGAGTTAGTGAAAGAGTTATGAAACGTTTTGAAAAATAATTGGTTAATAAAATTCTATAAAAAAAAGAGGCTTATTTTAAGGCCTCTTTTTTATAGAAATACTTTTATTTCAGTTTCGGTTGTAATTTAATTACTTGGTCATCATTAATATGATAGTATTTAATTACAGCGTTATAATCTTTGTAATCAATAGGCATTTTACTACTAAATGCATTACCGGAAGAGCTTCCCGGAATAATAACAATTCTAAAAACTTGTTTATTAATTAATCCAGGAGTTAAAGTCAAATCATAACTTCCACCGGCATAAATATTAAAATCTTCAATACTAAAATCATAATCATAAGAAAATTCGCTTTCAGTAATCCCATCATTATTCAAATCAACATAAAAAGTTCGAGGTATAAGTTGCCATACATCTTTACCGGAAGCATTTTCAGCAGAAAGCCTATATATTAATAAATGATCTCCGTTTATTATGGCCGGTCTAAGCTCTCCGTTGATCACCCAACCCAATTGACTGTCAAATCTAAAAGAACTTTCAATTTCAAATACTCTTGAAATTGTATCCGTGTTAACTACAACACTTCCTTTGTCATCATCGTCACTGCAACTAGTTAAAAATACAGTAAAGCATAATGTTAGTACTACTATTGATACTATTTTTTTCATAAAATTATATTAAAAAACTAATTTACATATTTTTCTTATAACAAAGACAAAAATGAAGGAATTAAGTTTAAAATCGTATCTTTGCATGTTCAAAATTTAACAAGAAAATGATATTAGTCCAGAATCTAGGTTTACATTTTGCAGGATCTTATCTATTTGAAAATGTAAATTTTAGAATTAATAAAAATGATCGTATTGGATTAGCGGGTAAAAATGGTGCAGGTAAATCAACTTTATTAAAAATTTTGTCCGGTGAGCAACCTTCAACTGAAGGAAATGTTGAAAAAGAAGGAGAAGTTCGCATTGGATTCTTAAAACAAGATTTAGATTTTGAGAAAGGAAGAACCGTATGGGATGAGGCAAAACTGGCTTTCAAAGAATTAAATATAATCAATGAAAAAATTGATACAATCAATCATGCTCTTGCTACAAGGACCGACTATGAATCTGAGGAATATCACAAGCTTATTCATGATTTAACCGATCTAACCGATCGATTTTCTCATTTAGGCGGCTACAATATTGATGGAGAAATTGAAAAAATTTTAAAAGGGTTAGGTTTTAAAGAATCCGATTTTAATAGGCTTACTGATGATTTTTCAGGAGGATGGAGAATGAGAATTGAGTTAGCTAAACTCTTATTGGAAGAAAATGATGTGCTGCTTCTTGACGAGCCTACCAACCATTTAGATATTGAATCCATCATTTGGTTGGAAAGTTTTTTAATTACTTATAGCGGAGCGGTGGTGCTGGTATCACACGATAAACAATTTTTAACCAATGTTACCAATCGAACCATTGAAATTTCCAATAAATCCATTCAAGACTATAAGGCTAATTATACCAAATACCTTATTTTAAGGCAAGAAAGAAAGGAAAAACTTCTTCAGCAACAAAAAAATCAAGAACAAGAGATTAAGCGTACAGAACAATTAATCAATAAGTTCCGTGCAAAAGCTAGTAAAGCTTCTTTTGCTCAATCTCTTATGAAGAAATTAGATAAGGTAGAACGCATTGAGGTGGAAGATGAAGACATAACTCGTTTTAATATTCGTTTCGAACCGAGTATTACTCCCGGAAAAATAATTTTTAAAGCAGAAAATTTAGGTAAATCTTTCGATACTCATACTATCTTTGAAAATGCCAATTTTTACATCGAACGTGGAGAGAAAATAGCTTTCATCGGTCAAAACGGTCAGGGGAAAACTACTATGGCTAGAATTATGGATGGCTTATTATCTTATCAGGGTAAACTTGAAATAGGCCACAACGTTCAAATTGGATATTTTGCTCAAAATCAATCTGAAGAGCTAAATGCTTCTAAAACTATCTTAGAAGAAGCTGAAGATTCGGCTACAGAAGAATCTCGTCCTAAAGTTCGAGACTTGTTAGGTTCATTTCTTTTTCAAGGAGATGATGTTCATAAAAAAGTGTCTGTACTTTCCGGAGGGGAACGAAATCGATTGGCTTTATGTAAATTACTTCTTCGACCTTTCAATACGTTGATAATGGACGAGCCTACAAATCACTTGGATATACAATCTAAAGCGATATTAAAAAACGCCTTAAAGAATTTTACGGGGACACTGATTTTAGTATCTCATGATCGTGAATTCTTAGATGACTTAGCCGACAAGATTTTTGAATTCAGAAATGGAGAAGTAAAAGAATTTTTAGGTAATATCAATGAATATTTAGAGTATCGTAAAAAAGAAAATATGAGAGAAGTTGATATCGAAAAATCAACTACCCGTAAAGTGACTTCAGAAAATACACCTAATAAAGCTTCTCAGGAAAAGCAATTTAAATCGAAAGAACAAAAATCGTTAGAAAATAAATTGTCTAAACTTGAAAATGACATTGAAAAAACAGAACAAAAAATTTCTGCTTTTGAAGATTTATTTAGTAAAGAAAACCCAAAAGAGGAAGATATTAAGGAGTATTCTGAATTAAAGGAAAAGCTTGCCCAAATTACTCATGAATGGGAGAACATGTTTTCTCAATTAAACGGATAGGTATGGTATGATTTCCTTTTAAAGGATAGTAACCTATTATAAATGAAAGTAATTACATATTACCATTAACCCTTTGATCATCAGTATAATAAAACTCTATTCGAAAGGCTGTTTTTTTACCCTAATTTTTCAATTATTGGACTATAGAATTAAATTTAAATTAATAGTAACAGATTAAAGTAGGAATCTTTAAATTTGTTACTTAATTTCTTAATTTTAATTCATTTTGACTATAATAACTTTTACAATTATTCTATTTTTTGGAGCAATTGCAGCGGGTACTCTGGGTTCTCTTACCGGACTTGGTGGCGGAGTAGTCATAATTCCTCTATTAACTCTGGGTTTTGGTGTTGATATTAAATATGCTGTTGGAACCGCATTGGTTACTTCGATAGCTACTTCTTCGGGGGCTGCAGCTGCTTATATTAAAGAAGGAATGACTAATGTGCGTATTGGAATGTTTCTTGAAATTGCAACCACCCTTGGGGCGGTTTTAGGTGCCTTACTTGCTGTTTTTTTACCTACTTCCGCAATTTATATAATTTTAGGTTTCACTCTTATCTTTTCATCTGTCATGACTTTAAGAAAGAAAAATGCATCTATAGATTATACTGCTCCGGGGAGTAAATTAGCTACTACATTGAAATTAAACGGAACGTATCCTACTCCTGACGGAATTAAAAAATATAATGTTCGAAATATTGGTGCGGGTTTTTCTCTAATGACGATAGCCGGTGTGCTTTCCGGTATCTTAGGTATTGGATCGGGAGCGCTTAAAGTATTAGCTATGGACACGGCTATGAAAATACCTTTTAAAGTTTCAACTACTACTTCTAATTTTATGGTTGGGGTTACTGCAGCCGCCAGTGCAGTTATTTACTTTCAAAGAGGTCAAATTGATCCCTTTCTTGCCATGCCTATAGTGGTAGGGGTTTTGTTTGGAGCTTTTCTTGGTTCAAAAATATTGATGGCTATAAACGTTCAGTTGTTACGTAAAATTTTCAGTTTGGTTATTGCTATTCTTGCAATTCAAATGATCTATAGAGGATTGGAACCTTCATTGATTAAATGGTTTCCACATATTAATTTTCCTAAACTTTAAGCTGAGTGTGTTATGAGTAATTTATTTTCGAGAAAATTTTGGGAAGAACGTGATGTAGAGCTTTATATTGGTAAATTGCTGCGCTACGGAGTAATTCTTTCTTCTATTATTACTATTACCGGCGGAGTAATTTATATATCTCAACATCCGGATCAACAACTCAATTTTAAAACGTTTGTAGGGGCCCCAAATTATTTGAGGGAATTATCTACTTTATTACCCGCTGTTTTAAAATTGGACGGGTTAGCAATCATACAGCTGGGAGTTGCCGTTTTGATCGCCACTCCTATTCTACGGGTTGCTTTTTCAATAGTGGCTTTTGCTATTGAAAAAGATCGAATGTATATTGTTATAACCTGTATTGTTTTAGCTATTATCTTATCAAATATGATTTTTGGTTTGGAAGGATAAAAACTAACCGAAAATTCTAATTTACTAATCACTGCTTACAGATTTTCATGCAGCAAAAAATTAAACATATAGTCTCCGAAAGTACCTTTTTTATTTTTGGTTTTTATTTTAGTCGTGGCTTACGTATTGCTCTTGCTATTGTAATCCCCCTACTCGCCGGATGGTTTTTTAAGAGACCCGATATTGGTATAGTTGCTTCTTCCGGAGCTCTTGTAGCCGGACTGGGAGATAATCCCGGATCTATTCGTGTTAAATTTTATACTCAATCTATTGCCGCTTTATTTTACTTTTTAGTGGTTTTTGTGTGTCAGTTGTTGATATCGCATGAAATTATTTTCGGTATTTGGATTACTTTGTGCGGCTTTTTCTTTTCCATGTTTTTTATTTACGGTTCCCGTGCGGTTAGTGTAAGCACCTCTTCTTTATTATGTGTGGTCTATGCATGTAGTTTTGAAGCTAACCATATCATAACTAATACGTTGGGAATGATGATGGGTATTGTATGGTATGGATTTATTTCTTTGGTTTTATGGAGAATTCAACCGTATAGGGTGATTGAACAAAAAATTAGTGAAAATATTAAACTTTTAAATGAGTATACTGAGCTAATACATGAGTACTTTTTGTTAAAAATTAAAAATCCTGCTAATAGTCAAAAACAAACAGAGATTTTAAATAAGCTTTTTGAAAAACAAACAAAAATACACAGTACTCACGAGGATATCCGAGAAAATCTTTTTAAACTGCGGATTAATGCTAAAAGTTTTTCTGCAAAGGGCAGAAAAATGACTTTAATTTTCAGCGCATTAATCGATCTGTATGAACAACTTTTATCATTAAATTGTCAAGATGACAAGTTGATTCAATCTCTGGTTAAAAGTGGGCTAAAAAGGGATTTTGAGTTTCATTTATCCAATATGGAAAAAATCCTCTATGAATTAAGTTGGTCTATAAACTTTCATAAAAAGGTCACTGTAACTATTGATACCGCTCCACTGGATCGTTTTAAAGAAAAAATACTTTCGATTGAAGAAAAGGAAAAAAATAATGAGAAATCCGTTATTGATATCAATGCTTTAAAACATGTTCGTTTTATTTTTAAATCATTTTATAAACAAACCGGTTTTATTAAATCACTTATCAACGGAGAGTTTAGATCGGAGAGAAAACAATATGAGGATTTGGATTTGGAAAAGTTCACCAGACAATATAATTATAGCTTTTCTACATTTAAAGCTAATTTAAATCTTAAATCCAACATTTTTAAACATGCTTTACGAGTAAGTGTCGCCATATCGGTTTCTTATATAATTTGTACTTTACTTAAAATTGAGTATTTTGCTTGGGTTTATTTAACCATCATTTTAATTTTAAAACCTTTTTATGGAAATACGAAAAACTCTTCTATTCAAAGGTTGCAAGGTACTCTAATCGGAGGAGTATTAACGTTGGGTCTCCTTCTTGTTACACATAACATTTATGTGATTTCTATAGTAACTTTTATTTGTATTGTGGGCGCTTATAGTTTTATACCTATCAGTTATAGAACGGGGGTTGCTTTTGTTACCATATTTGTTATACTACTGATTTTTCTGGAACACAGCGGAAGCGATGGTTGGACAAATATTTATCATCGTTTGGGAGGAACAACGATTGCCGTTGTGATCAGTTTTATTTTAAGTTTTTCTTTTCTTCCTACTTGGGAATATAAAAATCTTCCTGTATTGATTGAAAAGTTATTGAAATATAATTTAGATTATTTTACAAAAATAACTTATAATTTATTGAATGATGATAAGCTTTCTGATACCGATATAAAACTGTCCAGAAAGGACGTTTTGTTGGGAACTTCCAATTTATCAAGTACTTTTCAAAGAATTGTATCAGAACCTAAAATTTCAAAAAATTACAAATCCGATATATATAATATTCAAACTTTTATAAACCTACTTTCTACAAGAATATCATCCCTTAGATCCTATATTAATGAAAACAGTAAAGCATCAGATATAGATAAACAGTTGATCTCATCTATTGAAAATACTTTAAATAAATGTTTATTAAATATCAAAGGGTCTTCCTTTGATTGTGATACGGAATGTCAAGAAAAAGAGGAAGAATTAAATGTTTTAGCAGATGATCAATCATTAATTTCTTACCAGCTTCGGGAAATTAATCTTTTATCACAGCAAATTTATTCCTATATAAATAAGCTTAATAATTTTCAGGAGTGGAAAGATTCTAAAAGGGATTTTTCTATTTAATGAAATTTGCAAAACCTTTATAAGCATACATAATTAAAAGGTAACGAAATAGTTTACCGGCTAACATAGACAGGGATACGATATAGACATTGGATCTCATATATCCTAAGGCTACAGGTATGATATCTCCAATAATGGGTAAAAAAGAAAAAAAGGAAATATATGCTCCTTTTTTATTTAATTTTTGAGTGGCTTTATCAATTTTTGTTTTATTTATTTTTAAATATTTTTCAATCCATTCAATTTTACCCAGCCTTCCCAGGTAGTAACCGGTCATTCCTCCTAACCAGTTTCCAATGGTAGCTATCAGAATACTTAACCATGGATTCCCGCCCATAATGAGTATTCCTGTAAGAACAGCTTCGGAGCTAAAGGGTAAAATGGTTGCTGCGAGATAAGAAGCAATAAATAATCCTATATATCCATAGTCTACTAATCCGTCTAACATATAAAATTACTTATTTTACATTCATAAAATCTATCTTATCATCTTTTATCCTTTCATAAATTAGGTGATAGGCTTTTTCTTTAAGTGATTCTTTCGTTTCTCCATTCGGATACAATATTTCTACACGCTCTACTTTAACTTTACCCGGATATCCTAAATTAAATACAAATGGAAACATATTTTTTAAATTATGAAATGCATATACAACAATAGGACTATTACAATAAATTGAAGCTATAAATGCTCCATCTTTAAATTTTTCCAATTTTATTTTTCTCTTGGGAACTCCTCCTTCCGGAAAGATAACCACATTTTTATTTTGTTGGGTTAATTCTTTTTTTACGGCAGAAAAAACTGCTTGTTTGCTTTGTCTACTGGATCTATCTACCAGGATGGATACTTTCTTATAAATTCTTCCGAATACGGGATATTTTTCCAACTCTTTTTTTCCTACAAATATAATTGGATGATGAGGGTGAAGTACATACATTAAGACCACGTCAATTAAGGAAGTGTGATTGGCAATAAATATGTAATTTTCTTTAGGATCTAAATTTACTTCCGATAGCAATGAATAGGTAAATCCTGATCCATAGAAAAGCACCCATCCCCACATTCGCATAAAGAAGTAGGTTAGCTTATTATTTTTCTGATAAGTCATCAGATAAATTACCACACCAATGGTAAGTGTGCAAAGGGCAGCTAAAATATAAAACCAGATTCTCCAAAGTATGGTAGCTACAGTCCTAAGATATTTCATATTTAATCTATATGAACTTCTAAGAGTTTTGTTTGTACAAGGGGTTTTACTTCAACATTCTCAACTTCCGCAGGAAGCAACACCGTATCCCCTTTTTTAAGGGTTACGGGTAAGGTCTTATTCAATAGGGTGCATTCTCCTTCTAAGCAAATCAGTATACGAAATGAATTGGACAAGTTATTTAAAATTTTATTTTCTGTAACTTCCATCGATGAAACCGTAAAATATGGAGATGCTAATAGTGTTGTCTCTCTTGCATCTTTATCATAATGTGAAAATGGATCTTCAACAAAAGTATAATCCATTACCTCTTTCGCTTGATCGAGGTGTAATTCTCTTTTTTTTCCGTCCTTATCAATACGATCATAATCGTAGATTCTATACGTAACATCTGAATTTTGTTGGATTTCAACTACTGAAATTCCTTTTCCCAAGGCATGAACTCTACCGGACGGTATATATATAACACTTCCGTTGTCAGGGTGTATTTTTCTGAGGATTGTATCTAAAGTATTTTTTTCAATATTTTCCGTGAAAATAGTCTTATTTGTACCTTTTTCAAATCCTAGTATAATCTCTGAATTGGGCTCTGAATCCAATACATACCACATTTCCGTTTTCCCGAAAGAATGATGGTGAGCTGCTGCATACTCATCATTGGGATGAACTTGAACAGATAAGGGTTGAGCTGCATCTAAGAATTTAATGAGTAAGGGAAATTTATCTCCATAATTCTTATATACTTTTTTCCCTACTAAACGGTCTTTATACTCTTTAATTAAATCGTCTAAATTTTTTCCCTTTAGGCTTCCGTTATTTACTATACTAACATATCCCGGAACTGTTGAAATTTCCCAGCTTTCTCCCAGTTTTTCTTCCTTACTTTCTTTACCGAATTGTTTTAGTTTATTTCCCCCCCATATTCTGTAATGGTAGGAAGGTTGAAATACCAATGGATATAGTGACATACTTATGTTAATTTATATGCAAAAATACAATTTTAAAATTGTATTTATCTTATTTTTAATTTACCTTTACGAAAATAGAAAGTCAAAATCTTCTTCAGAGCCCAGTTCTTTAATGGGTTGATTGTATTTAAAAATTCTTGCCGTTTTTTCTCCTATCAACTTTAACTTTTCATTTTCATAATGCAACATAGTACCTTCTCTTAATCCTACTACATATAAATTATGATTTAAGGTTATAAACTCTCTAATTCTTTGTTCACGGGTTTCTCCACCAAAATCGTCAGAATGTGTATCTATATAATGGGGATTAATTTGAAAAGGGATCAAATTTAAGGTTTGGAAATTTTCCGGTTCGATTATTGGCATATCATTAGTTGTTCTTAAGCTGGGACATGCAATATTGGATCCTGCACTCCAACCTATATAAGGTATTCCTTCTTTAACTCTTTCTTGGATAAGCGAAAGTAATTTTTCTTGTTGTAATTTTTTTACCAAATTCCAGGTATTTCCCCCTCCTACGACAATTGCATCTGCCCTTTCTATCGCTTCTTTAGTATCTGAAAAATGATGTATACTTTTCACTTCTATACCTATTTCTTTCCAGGCTTCATTAACTTTATTTTCGTATTCCTCATACGAGAAAGTTACTGCTGCAAAAGGTATAAATATAATAGTTATTTTTTCAGTACCCAGGAATGATTGTACTTGTTTTTTTGAAAATTCAAGATATTTTTCTCCAACATTTGTGGAATTACTGAGTAATAAAAGCTTCATTTTTTTACTATTATCAATCATTATTAAAATAAATAATTTTTCTTTATTTATTACTTAAAATAAATCATTATGAGAACGTTATTAGCTATATTAATGTTATAATTCAAGTAATAAATTGTTACATTTTAAAGTCAAATATAACTAGAAATTAACTCAAATTCCATTTTATGAATTGAATAAATAAATTTGAAGTAGAAGATGGTTATTTCAATTCGTTAGTTTTTTCAAACCGTCAATTACAAATATCATTTTATCAATTTAATTTTATATATAATTTTGAAAAAAATTATTTAAATGAATACTATTAATTCTTTGGCAGAGCGATTATTGGGTAGAAAATTAACTAAAAGTGACGGAGTTAAGCCTTCGGAACTCGATAAAGTTGAAAGTAAATTGGGTTTCGCACTGCCTGATATTATACGTGATTTTTATTTGATGACCGGAAAAAATGGAATGTTGATGGAATCATTCAATCGTTTTGCTTTACCCACGCAACTTCAAAGAGATGATAATAAAATAGTTTTTTTAGAAGAAAATCAAAATATATGCTATTGGGGATTTGAAATTGATCCGGAAAATACTAATCCAAAAGTATATCAACTGTTAAATGAAAATGAATGGTATGAGGAACAAATTCCGCTGGTTGAATTTTTAAAAGTAATGTTGTATTATCAATGCGCTCAAGGTGGATATGAATATTTAGGAATTTCCAACATTTCAGAAGAAGATTTTGAAATTTTCATCCATACGGAATGGGAAGATGTGGTAAGGTATAACGGTTTACAAATTTATTGGAAACCGGATTGTTTACTTTGGTATGTTTACAATAAAGAGAATGTAAGAATCGAGGATATTTATTTTTCTGCAAGATCTGAAGAAGCATTCCTTAGGCATGCACAAAAATATGAATTGGAAATTATTTAATATACGTTTTGCTACGCAAGTACTTTACTAGACCAATGATTTATTAAAACAAATCTATTGTCCACAAATACGTAATAAATTCCATATAAATCTGTTTTTCAAATTATCAAAAATTAAGATAAATGTAAATAATGTATTTTAGTTTTATCTATTTAGTAATTTATTTTATAAAATTCTTTTAAAATTGCAATGATTTAATTTATTTTTTGAATATTCTTATTTCTAAAAGTAGTACTTTTACAAAAAAGGTATTTAATGGCAGTAAAAATAATTAATCAGTCCAATTATGAATGGATAGACCTACTCAATCCTACGAAAGAAGAAATGCAAAAAATTGCGGAAAAATGCAATCTTAATTTCTATAATCTTGCAGATAGTTTAGAGCCTAATCATTTACCAAAATTTGAAACTGAAAATGGCATTAACTTCCTAATATTAAGAGTAGTACATAAAGGCGATAAAAAAGACACCAATATTGAAAGTCTTTCCAACAAAATTGCCGTTTTTTTTAATGATTCTTTACTCATTACTATACACCGTATTGAAATGCCCTTTATCGATGATATTGCCAACAAATGTCAAAGTATGGGACAGACTTTCTCAACAAATATGGTTATTATAAAAATTTTAAAAAGCGTATTACAAACTTATAATGATTCCATATTACACATTATTAATAGATTGGAATCTTATGAAAATAAACTTTTTTTAAAAGATCCCTCTTCCAAAGTTTTGCAAAGCATTTATTCTTTAAAAAGAAAAACCAATCTTTGTACTAAACTTTTAATTCTTTCGGATGAGGTGATTAACTCTATTAAACCCTCTAAGCAAGAAAAGGCTGCCCATCAAGATGCTAAAGATTTATATCTAAAGTTAACAACTCTTTATGAGCAAGTTATAGACGACCTCAATAATTTACTCAATTTATATATTTCCCTATCTTCACAAAAGACCAATGAGATAATGAAAACTCTTACCATTTTCTCAATATTCTTTATGCCCTTGACATTTATTGCGGGTATTTACGGGATGAATTTTCATTATATGCCTGAACTGGAATTTAAATTGGGGTATCCGATCATATTATTGATTATGTTTATTATTACCCTGATTATTTATTATTGGTTGAAGAAAAAAAAATGGCTTTAAAACTTTTTCAAAAAATTTCAATTAATTTGACTTAAGTACTACGATTTCAAACCAATTTTCAATTCGTGATATTTTACTTTTAACTCTTTTTTTATAATCATTTAAGGTTTTTAAATATTTTTTTATCTATAAGATAAAATAATACAAGAGGATTTTTATTGCTGACGACTCAAATAACTATGATTAGTTATTCTTTTAATTTTCTATAGGTTAAATCTAAACTAATTATTTTTCCTAGTAAATAATTGAAAAAACTACTGAATCAAAAAATAATTGTTGAGAAATCTAGTACCTTTTAAAATTTACATTAACGTAAAATTTCTAATTCCTATTCAATAGATTATAATTATTTTTGTATAAAAATTGTCAACATGTATAGAACCAACACCTGCGGAGAACTTAATGAATCAAATATAGGACAAAAAGTAATTCTTGCCGGATGGATCCAAACTATTCGTGATAAAGGATTCCTTACCTGGATAGATTTACGCGATCGATATGGAATCACTCAACTTGTTTTTGATGAACAACGAACCGATAAGAATTTAATTGATAAAGCAAAAAAATTAGGTCGTGAATTTGTTATTCAAGCCTCAGGAACAGTAATTGAAAGATCCAGCAAAAATCCTAATTTGCCTACAGGTGCTATTGAAATTTTAGTTGAAGAATTATCCATACTTAATCCATCGTTGGTTCCTCCATTTACAATTGAAGATGAGACGGACGGAGGCGAAGAATTACGTATGAAATACAGATATTTGGATATAAGACGTAATCCGGTTAAAGAAAAATTAATTTTCAGAAGTAAGGTTGCTCAACTGGTAAGAAATTATTTATCTCAAGAAGGTTTTATTGAAGTGGAAACCCCTGTCTTAATAAAGTCTACACCTGAAGGAGCAAGAGACTTCGTGGTTCCGTCTCGTATGAATCCCGGACAATTTTATGCCTTACCTCAATCGCCTCAAACTTTTAAACAATTACTTATGGTTGGGGGTCTAGATAAATATTTTCAATTAGTTAAGTGTTTTCGTGATGAAGATTTACGTGCAGACCGCCAACCCGAATTCACTCAAATTGATTGCGAAATGTCTTTTGTTGAACAAGAAGATATTCTCAGAACATTTGAAGGTTTGACTAAACATCTTTTAAAAGAGCTGAAAAATCTTTCTTTTGATAAATTTCCTAGAATGACTTATGCGGAAGCAATGAAGAAATACGGTAATGATAAGCCGGACATTCGATTCGGAATGGAATTTATTGAATTCAATGAAGAATTACAGAACAGCGGTTTTAAAGTATTTGATGAAGCGGAATTAGTGGTTGGTATTAACGTTGAAAAATGTGCTGTTTATACTAGAAAACAGCTGGACGAATTGACCGATTGGGTAAAAAGGCCTCAAATAGGTGCTTCGGGATTGGTTTATATACGTTACAATGAAGACGGAAGTATTAAATCTTCTGTAGATAAGTTTTATTCTGAAGAAAAACTAAAAATTGTCATACAAAAAGCAAATGCTCAACCCGGTGATTTGATCTTAATTTTATCGGGGCAAGCTCATAAAGTGCGCCCTCAATTAAGCGCGCTACGTATGGAATTGGCTGAACGTTTAGGCTTACGAGATCCTGAGGTTTATGCTCCTTTATGGGTTGTCGATTTTCCGTTACTTGAATGGGATGAGGAAGAAAACAGGTATGTTGCCATGCATCATCCGTTTACCTCTCCAAAACCTGAAGATATTCCTCTTTTGGATACCCACCCCGGAGAAGTTAGAGCCAATGCTTATGACCTCGTTTTAAACGGTAATGAAATTGGAGGAGGTTCTGTTCGTATCTATAATAAAGAATTACAAGGAAAAATGCTTTCTTTATTAGGATTTTCTCAAGAAGAGGCCGAAGCTCAATTTGGTTTTTTAATGAATGCTTTTAAATTTGGTGCTCCTCCTCATGGCGGTATAGCTTTTGGCTTTGATCGTTTTGTAGCTATTTTAGGAGGACAAGAAGTAATCCGAGATTATATTGCTTTTCCCAAAAATAATTCGGGAAGAGATGTTATGATAGATGCTCCTTCCTATATTCATGAGCAACAACTAGAGGAATTAAACTTAAAAATAACCAAAGAATAAATCAATTCTTATAATATCCCTAGTAAAAATAAAAAGCAAAATTTTTGTAACCAAAAATTTTGCTTTATAAACTAAATAAAATAAAACCAATTTTGTGAGAACACACAGTGAAAATTACTCCTTTACTTTATTTATATAAAGTAAATTTTTCATTTATCAATTCAAAGTTATGTTTTTTATTTAGAATGATTTTAAATAATTATATGATTTAAATCATATAATCTAATAGATAGCATTTAGTTAGCTAAATACATCTTTTTAAAAGTTATACATACTAAGTTTAGCGAATCCGTTTAATCTATACTATCGATATCCACGTCATTGTTTTGCCAATTTTCTAATGTAGGCAAATTCATTGAGTTTGTTTCTAATACCGGGAAATTAGCTTTGATTTCAGGATCATTGGTTATTACAGATTTATTGTTGTTTTCCTTTTCTTTATCTTTAAAGAATTTTAATAAATCTGCAGCCTTCTTTCCCTCTTCTTTATCTTTATATAAGACAGCAATATGTTCTAACGATTGTTCAAACTCTTCTTTATTTCCTAATTTTGCATCACAAAAAGCGGAAAGTAAGGCAAATTTAGCTATTATCTCATCTTTGGGATATTTGGAAAGTGCCTGACTTGCCATGTCTTTTACTTCTGAATAGTTACCGTTTTTATATTTTTGATAGGCATTTTCATAAAACAAGATTGCATCTGAAGAATTAGTTTTTAACTCATTAACTTGAGGATGCAAAATAGCGTAAGCATATTTAGTATCAGGATATAGGGTAGTTATTATATCTGAGTATTTTTTTGCTAACACTTGATTTTCTCCTTGATTAAATCGATACAAGTTATACATTGCCAAAACTTTTATTTCCTCATTGTAAGGTTGAGTTGATAATAAATGTTCTAAAGTGGAGGTAGCTGATTTTACATCATGTAACTGATCGTAATATAAAATTCCTAATGATAATTCCACAGAATCTCTCTGATTTTTTAAAACATCTATTTCTGATTGACTTTTAGGTAAATTTTCTGTATAATATTCAACCTCAAATCGTCTAGGATTCTTAGAATCCGATTGACCCGATAATTGCGTTTTAACATCATCTAAATTAGAAATCTTATTGCTTATTCGCCAGTTATCCTCCAACATTCTATCTCCCCATTGTTTTCTAAATTCTGATTGACCTACTTGTTTCAGGTTATTATTATAAAAATACCATTTTCCTTTGGTATTGGGTGTAATCATCGTAAATGCAGATGTTGTATTTTCAAAAGATTCGGTAGCAAACTCGGTATTATTTTCTTTTCTTTGATTCTTTTCTTGTTGTAATCTTTCTTTTTCTTCTTTTTCTTTTAGTTGATTTATATATTTTTGAAAATAATTATTTCTTTGCTCAGGTAACATTTTAGCAACCGTTATAATACTATCATTCTTTTTTACTAAGTAATATTTTTTGGTTACTTCTTCTAAAACTTTATTTTTAGCTGTTAATTTTCTTTTCATTGCCGGATCAACAAATCTTGAAATTGCGCTATCATAATAGGCACTTGCATAGACATAGTCAGGTTTTGAAAAATAATTATCTCCTATTTCTTGATAAACTAATGCTCGTATTTGAGGATCACTCTCTTCCTCTTTTAAAGAAGCAAAAAAATAGTACATCGCATCTTTATTTCTTTCTTCTTTTAGGGAAGTTAGACCCATTGCATAGTATATTTCATTTTTTCTGGATTGGTATAATCCTTTTTTGGTTAACGCTTTTAAAAATTTAATTCTATTCGTATAGGCTAAGCTATCCTCTTTTTTATACAATCTAGATAAAGCAATTTGTGATTTGATCTCCAACTCGGGAGTAGATTTTTTCTTAAAAGCTAAATTATAATAGTTTCTTGCCAAATCCTTTTCGTTCAATTTTTCTGATAATTGACCTTGAATAAAACTAAAACGAGCTTGGTTTGTATTGCATTTATTATATTTTTTTGCAACGTCTAAAGCTTTTACAGCTTCAGAATATCTTTTTTCATCAATTAAAAATTGAGAATATATTTTAGAGATAAATTTTGCATCTCTTTTTTTTAATTTTTGATTGATGAGTTTTTCATAAATCTCATTCGCTTGAAAAGAATTTCCTGATTGTGCTTGTGCTAAAGCCATATAACCTTCAACTTGAGCTTTTTTAGTATTTTTTACTAAGGTTGAATTCATATAATTCAAATAGTTAAGAGATTCAAACGGATCTCTTTTATAATAATAAGCTCTGGCTAATAAAAGATAAGCCTCACTCATCATGGAATTATATTCTTTTCCTTTTATAAGCATTGAATGTTTTTCAATGGCTTTCTTTCCTTTTTCTATAGCTTTGTCATAACCTTGCGCTTTTGAATCATTACCCGCACCTAACATCTTCCCAAAAGCGTCAGATAAGGAATTTATGGCTCCTTGGGCATCTAAATTTTTTAGATTATCTTTAAGTTCTCCTGATAGATTTGCAGTGTTATTATCTGAACTTGCTAAGAAATTATCAAGAGAATTTTCTTTTTCCTCCACAAAAGGATTACCTGGTTCTACCGGCAAAATGGCAGAAAAATTATCTCTATATCTTGAGTTTCTTGATTTCAATTCTTCATTTAATGCTTCTTGGCCGTTGAATAAAGTATTGTTCCAAGTAGTAATCCGATGATATGTACGATGAGTTATCCCGTTTTTTTTGGTTGAGCAGCCACCCAAAAGGCTTAAAATCAGAATTGAATATATAATTTTCTTCATTTATTTCTTATAATTGACAAAGCTAATAAAAAAACGAAAATTTATTAAATTTGTTGTTTTTAAAAGCCTACTATTTCACTTATTATCTCTTATCTTATAAAACCTTAAATATAAGCTAAATTTGTTATTAAAAATAATTATAATTTTTATATTAAATGCGCAAATACATTTTAAACGAAAAATATCTGGATAGCAAAGATGAATTATTAAAGATTATCAATAATTTTGATAGTTATGATGAAATACTTGGAAACCCGGAAAGAAATGTTATAAAAAAAGTTCCTTTTAAGGGAGATTATATTACAATTAAAAGTTTTAAAAAACCTCACTTAATAAATAAATTTGTATACCGATATTTTAGAAAATCCAAAGCTAGAAGATCTTTTGAGCACGGAACAAAACTTTTGGAATTAGATATATTAAATCCTGAACCTTTGGCTTATATTGAAAATTTTGATATCATGGGTTTAACTTCCAGTTATTACATATCAAAATATGTTTCCTATGATTTTACCTTGCGTGAATTATATGATCAACCGGATGGTTTTGAATGTGTGAAAGCCTTTGCTCGGTTTTCCTACTATGTTCATACTAAAGGGGTTTATATTAAAGATAATACACCCGGAAATACTCTTATTATCCGTAAAAATAACGATTACGAAATGTATTTGGTAGATTTAAACAGAATGGAATTTCATGAAGAATTATCTTTTGATATTAAGATGAAAAGTTTATCAAATAATATTAAAGAGCAACCCTATTTAGACCTATTAATTGAAGAATATTCTAAGGTTTCCGGATATCCTTTACATGAAGTAAAATCTAAAATTGCTCATTATCAAAAAGAATTTAATCGTAAAATTGAATCGAAAGCAAAATTTAAACGTTTTTTAAAAAAAATATTTAAGTAGCTATCATTTATTTTTGATTTGAACTTGATTTTTTATAAATAATTAGGAAGTCACGAGCTAATCTCTCTTTGTATGATTTGCCGGAAGGAGCCACAGTATTTAAATCAACATACGAAACTTTTTTAACGTTGTAAATTGAGCTTAATTCTTTAATTAAATTTTCCGTATCTTTTTGAAAGCAAAGGACTCCGACATAATTTTTATTTTTTAATTCCAATTGATCTCTAATTCCTACCTTGTCAATAGGTGGAATCTTATCTTCATAATCCCAAACAATTTCGGGTGACATGTATTTATAATCATACAAGGTCATTTTATTCGTAGTAAATCTATGCAAATCTTTTACAGACTTATAATTAGGATTATATAAAAAACTCTTGGCTAGAGGGAAAACAAAAATGATAACCACACATTGTAATAGTATAATTGAATTAAATACACGGTGCCAAGATTTTTTAATAAGGAAATACATAATACTAATTCCTACTATAAATAAAACCAGGGATGAGTATAAAGCCCAATCGGATTGTCGCGTAATTTTTTCTTTAAAAAATAAATATAGTACCAAAGGATAAACAATTCCTACTAAACCTAATAACCCAAAGTTTATCTTAATCAATACAGAATCTTTTTTATTTTTAATTCCCTTAAGAATGAATTCTATATAGAATCCTGTATTCAAAGCAAGAGGAATTAAGGTGGGCAAAATATACCGTACTTTTTTTTCCGGAATAAAACTGAGTAAAAGCAAGGAAAATAGTGTCCACAGTAAGGTAAATTGATAGGCTTTAAGGTTGGAAACCTTATTTTTCATATAAGGATAAAAGAGAGCTACTAAGGAAGATATCGTCCATACTCCGGATTGAGTAAAAAAACTCCAATAATAAAAAAAGGATTTCGAGTTATAATCATTAATCCATCGGGCCGTTTCTTTTTTTGCCATTGAATTCAAATGTTCCGGATCCATCCAATGTACATAAGCCGACCAAGAAAGGCCTCCTATAAGACCAATAAGTATATAAATGCATAGTGGTTTTAGAATCTTTTTATTTTTAAAATTAAATTTATAAATACAACCGTAAGAAATTAAAAACGGAAGCAGCAATGCATATAATGAAACAGGACCTTTACTAAGCATAGAAAAAGCAAGAAAAATTCCTCCCAGTATTGAATTTTTTATTGCACCGTTTTTCAAACGTAATAAATTCCATAGATAAAATATGGAAACAATCATAAAACTGTGACAGTAAATATCCCATTGATTATCTCTACCCGCAAAATAAACGTAAAAAGAAGTTAATAGAATCAATCCGTTTTGAAAACCGGTTTGCCCCGTAAGCCCTAATTTCAGTGAAAATTTATAGATATAAAATACGAGGAGCATAGTCACAAGAACTACGGATATACGTAAAATAGCCACAGAATGAAATCCGAATAAATACCCAAAAAAAGCAGTCATCCAAGTTGGAAGAGGCGGTTTTTCATACCTAGGTTCTCCGTTTAATGTAGTCAAAAACCAATGTCCGTCTTGCACCATTTCTCTTGCAGTGATAAAGTTTCGTGCCTCCATTATATTAACCGGCATAACTCCTAAGTTTACCCCTAATATAATCAGAGAAGTGCAAAACAATACTATTATATGCTTAGTGTTATTATTTTTCATGCATATTTTATTTTATTTAAAATGATATTTTTAAATAAAAAATTTTCATTACTATATAATCGAAAAATAGTCAAATATATTTTATTAACTATCTTTTATTTAACTATCACTTTTCTTCAAGATAATTATGTTTCTAGTATAAACAATAATTCCTATAATATGCCCGGCAAATAATACAGGGTCTTTTCTGATAATTGAATAAATAAAGATCATCAATGATCCGGTAAGGCTTAAAATCCAAAAGCCCATAGGCAATTCAGATTTCTTAATTTTTTCCGAATAAATCCATTGATAGATAAATCGCATGGTAAATAAAACTTGTCCGAGGCTTCCCCATATAAGTAACCATAAGGGTATATTTTCCCTGCTAAAAAGTTTATGTAAATCAAAAGCACTGTTCCAAAGGCTAAATATAATTGCCACAACAGGAAATAAATATAAGATATATCTAAAAACTACATGATATTTCATCCAGGCATCATGAAGCTGAATATTCCTTATGTAAATGTAATAAGTTATCAATTGCCCTAACATGATTGAAAAATCATGTCTCAAATATCCGTAAACGAATAAAAAGAATGAAGCAACTAGACTTACCTGCCAAAAGATGAGATCAGAAGTAACCTTTTTATTTTTTTCTGCTGAAATCCATTGAATTATCATCCTACTTGAAAAAAGTATTTGTGCAAGAAAACCTAAACTTAAGGTAAAATACTTTGCAAATAGATCATTAAAAAAAAGATTCTCAGCTAAGATATTTTTCATATTTTTTTCTCAGCTACTTTATAATTGATATATTTATTTTTCATCCAAATGTAAGCAAAGCAATCACTTAGAGGCCCAATCAGACGATTCCATAAATGAAATTTGGATTTACCGGCTATTCTTTCGAAATGCTGAACCGGAAGTTGTTTAATTTTCCCGTTTTGAAGTAATATCATTGCCGGTAGAAAACGATGCAATCCTTTAAACATCGGAATTTTTTTCGCATATTCAGTTTGAATAATTTTTAAAGGACACCCCGTATCATCCATCCCGTCATGAGTAAAAGCACGTCGGATTCCATTCGCAATTTTCGATGAAAGATTCTTAACTTTACTGTCTTTCCTGTTGGATCGAACTCCTGTAACCAATTGGTATTGATCCGCATAATCTAAAAGAATGTTGAAATCCATGGGAGATGTTTGAAGATCTGCATCAATATATCCAACCCATTGTGTATCGGCATAATCAAATCCTGCCTTAATTGCGGCACTTAACCCATAATTTTTATCGAATGATATATAAAAGAATTCTTGATTTTCGTTGCAAATTTTTTGAATTACCGAAAGACTTGAATCTTTAGAACCGTCATTAACAAAAAGTACTTTTGACTTTTTCTTAGCAGCATGTAGAAATGCTAACATTTCTTCTTTAACTCGTTCAAGATTATCTTCTTCATTAAAAACCGGTATGATTACCGTTAATTCATATTCCATGTATGTGGGATGTAAAATAATTATCAAATTTATTAAAAAAATAGTGAATTTAAAATTGGAGAGTTATGTTTTAAAAGATGATAAACGACATTTTATTATAATTAAACTTATTATACCTTTGAGAAGATTATTAACAATAAATTAAGTATAAAAATATGAAAGTAACTGTAGTAGGCGCCGGAGCCGTAGGGGCTACTTGTGCTGATAACATTGCAAGGAAAGAAATAGTTGACGAACTAGTAATCGTTGATATAAAAGAAGGTTTTGCCGAAGGTAAAGCTTTAGATTTAACACAAACCACATCACTTTTAGGATTTGACACTACTATTACGGGAAGTACTAACGATTATTCTAAAACTGCCGGATCTCACGTTGCCGTGATTACTTCAGGTATTCCCAGAAAACCGGGAATGAGTCGTGAAGATCTTATTGGTACTAATGCAGGAATTGTTAAAGACGTTGCAACTAACATATTAAAATATTCTCCGGAAGCTATATTGGTAATTATTTCGAATCCTATGGATACTATGACCTATTTAGCTCTTAAATCTTTAGGATTACCTAAATCTAGAGTTATTGGTATGGGAGGGGCATTGGATTCATCTCGATTCAAAACCTACTTATCTTTAGCTAGTGGAGCTTCTCAAAACGATATTCAAGCTACTGTTATAGGAGGACACGGAGATACAACGATGATTCCTTTAACTCGTTTTGCTTCTTGCCAAGGGGTACCTTTTTCAAAAATATTATCTGCAGATAAATTAGAAAAAGTTGCTTCCGATACAATGGTTGGTGGTGCTACATTAACTAAACTATTAGGAACTTCAGCATGGTATGCTCCCGGAGCTGCCGGAGCTGCAGTGGTTGAATCTATTATTAGAGACGAGAAAAAAGTAATTCCTTGTTCCGTTTACCTAGACGGTGAATATGGTGAAACCGATATTTGTATTGGAGTACCTGTAGTTTTAGGTAAAAACGGTATTGAAAAAATTGTTGAACTGGAACTCAATGACACTGAAAAAGCTAAATTTAAAGCTTCAGCTGATGCGGTAAGGAATATGAATAATGTTTTATACGAAATGAAGGTTCTATAAAGTTGTAAAAACTAAATAAATTTAAAACAGCTTATTAGTAAGCTGTTTTTTTTTCATATAAATTTAACATCTATATTATAATCAGTTTCTCTACTACAAATCAGAAGAAATAATTTCAATCTAATTAACCGTTCGTTAACTTCATAAATTTATTTATTTGAAATTTTTGATTTTTTTTAAATAAAACATATATCAAAAACGACTTTTATTTGTTCTGACTATATTTATATGATTGAATTATTAAAGATTGATTATTGATCTATGTAGCTAACAATTATTTATTTTTGTATAGTAAATTTCAAAGTAAACCAGGAAGATTATATATGACAATTATTGAATTATATTCCATTTTTTTGCAATCTTCAGGAATTGCAACGGACACCAGAAAAATTGAAAATGGCAATTTATTTTTTGCTTTAAAAGGAAATAATTTTGATGGAAATAGATTTGCTGAACAAGCAATAAAGAATGGCGCTTTTGCTGCCGTTGTAGATGATATTGATATATCAAATCCTGAAAAAGGCATTTTCTATTTTGAAAATTCTTTAGTTGCTTTACAAAATTTAGCAAGATATCACAGAAATCAAATAAACATTCCTGTTATTGGTTTAACCGGAAGTAATGGTAAAACTACTTCTAAAGAACTAATAGCTTCCGTTTTAAATGAAAAATTTAAGGTTTTATACACACAGGGTAATCTAAATAACCATATTGGAGTGCCGCTTACCATCTTATCTATAAATACTGAGCATGAAATTGCTATCATTGAAATGGGGGCCAATCATCTTAAAGAAATTGAATTATTAAGCGGTATTTCACAGCCAACAATTGGCTATATAACAAATTTTGGTAAAGCTCATTTAGAAGGCTTTGGAGGCAAAGAAGGAGTAATTAAAGGAAAATCAGAACTTTATGCTTTCTTGAGAGAGTATAAAAAAACAGCTCTGATAAATACCGACGATCCTTTACAAGTTTCTTTGAGTCAAGGAATAGAAAAAATAACTTTCGGTTCTCATGGCTCATATACATTCTCTTTATTAGAAAATAACCATCGGGTTAGCATTCAATATAAAGACCTTGTAATTAATTCTCAACTTACCGGTCAATACAATTTTACAAATATTTGCGCCGCTTTTTCCTTAGGGCTTTATTTTGGTATAGATATAAATACGATTAAAAAAGGAATAGAAAATTATTCCCCTCAAAATCAACGTTCACAAGTTGTAGAAAAGGAAAATGTAGTTTTAGTATTAGACACCTATAACGCTAATCCGAGCAGTATGGAAGTCTCCTTAGAAAATTTTTCTCATTTCAAAGGAACTAAATCTATAATTATTGGAGATATGTATGAATTGGGCAGCGAATCGGTTTTAGAACATCAAAAGATTGTAAATCTTGCAGAAAAGTTAAATTTTGATTTTATTTATTTAGTTGGTGAAAATTTTTATTCTACCAACACGAAGACTACCAGAGTTCAAAAATTTCATACAACTAATGACATGAGAGAATATCTTAAAAACCATACCCTACCAACGCAAAATATTTTATTGAAAGGTTCTCGCGCCATGGCTTTAGAAAGACTCATCGATTTTTTACCTTAAAATTATTTAGGTGTAATTTCTTGGGTAAATTATTATCATATAAGGTGTTTATTACATCATAAATTCTTTACCATAAATGTTAAAGTTTTAATCTAATTTTTTGTTTTTATATATAAAAAAAGAGGCTATTAAGCCTCTTTTATTTTGTTCTATCTTAATTCTTATTTTATTCCTAATTTAGCTTTAACATCATTTAGAATATTTGGTCCTTCAGCATATAAAAGAGAAGGTTGAGAAGTATCAAAAACATAAAGGTAACCTTTAGATTTAGCAACACTATCAATTGCATCTTGTGCTTTTTTCATGATAGGCTCATATAAATCTGCTTGTTTTTTATCTAAAGCTTTTGCTGCTTCTTCTCGTAAAGCTACTAGACTTTGTTGATCTTTTTGGAAATCTTCTTCGTATTTTTGAAGTTGATCTTTCATTTTTTCAAGATCAGCTTGTGATTTTCCTTGCAAATCTTTTTGAATTTTTTCATACTTAGCAGAAAAACTGTCTTCTTGTTTTTTAATTTCTGCCTTTTTTTGATCTGCTAATGTTTTTAATTGATCATCAGCTGCTTTTTTTTCAGGCATCAGGCTTAATAATTCCATTGAATTAACATGAGCTATATTCTGAGCTTTAACTAATTGAAAAGCTCCAACAAATGCAGTTAAGAGGAATACTAATGTGATTTTCTTCATTTTTATTCTAATTTTATTATTTACTTGTTTTATCATTAGTTTGATTATTATTTTGAGTTTTTTTCTTAGGTATATATTTACTACCATATCCTGATTTTGGTTGCGATTTAATGGTAGTTTTAGACTCTTTATTATTTACTGTTTTACTTTCTTTATTCTTAGGAGCCGGTGCAATTATTTCATGCACATCTTCCTCCTTAGGATAATCTATACTTTTTAAGTTATTTATATTTTTTTCCTCTGAAACTTCATCTACTTTTTCAGAAGAAACTTCATTTACTTCCTCTTTTTTAATTTGTTCCTTTTTAGTTTGTTTGTTTTTAGGAACATACTTTCTTCCCCATCCTGATTTTTGTTGCTTTTTAGTAGACTCTTTATCTTTTTTATCTATTGCAGATTCATCAGAATTCTTAGCATTTTTAATTTTAACTTCTTTGTCATCAACTTCATCTGAATTGGATATCATAGAAGATGATTTACCATTTTTATCCTCTTTCTTTTTGGTTGCAATTCCTAATTGTTTCAACACTTTATCTGTGATGTCATATTTGGAATCTGTATAAA
Organism: Apibacter sp. ESL0432; assembly: GCF_019469225.1. Taxonomy (NCBI): domain Bacteria; kingdom Pseudomonadati; phylum Bacteroidota; class Flavobacteriia; order Flavobacteriales; family Weeksellaceae; genus Apibacter; species Apibacter sp. ESL0432. Next base: position 1,895,763 of record NZ_CP048266.1, read on the forward strand.
CCATAATTAAATCTGACGATTTGTCTAAGATTAAATTATATTTATCTTTTATAGCTATGGCATTTATTGCATTCCAAATTTGATCTTGTATAGGTTTAACCAAATTAATTCTTAGATTGACTGATTCTCCTTTTGATCCGAATTTTTTTTCAATAAATTCATGAAGCGCCTTATCTGTGCTATCAATTGACATCAACCTTGACTTTTGCTGATCCTCTGTTAATAAAACCTTTTCATTCTCATACTCAATACGAAGTTTTTCTAACATGGATTGTCTATTAACAATCTCTTCCTGCCATTTTTTAACTTCATGGTCAAGTCTTTGTTCTGATTGTTGATATTGCGGCAATTGTTTTAAAATATACTGCGTATCTACGTAAGCCATTTTTTGAGCAATGCCAAAACTAAAAAGCAAGAGCAGAGCATATGTCAATGTTTTCTTCATGGTAACTATATATAAGGCTTTTCTAAAATCATACCAAGTTTTTATAAACTTTATTTTGCTATAAATATATTATTATAATTCAATATAAGCAAAAATCATCTAAAATTGTTGACCAAATATGAAATGGGTTTCCCATCCGTTGGCACTGTTTGAATTAATGGTTGAATCAAATCCTTTAGCAAAATCAAAACCTAACATTCCGAATTGTGGCATAAAAATTCTAATACCAAAACCGGCAGATCTTTTTAGCTCAAACGGATTAAATGATTTATTATTGCTCCAAGTATTTCCTCCTTCCGCAAATGTTAATGCATAAATTTTTGTAGCTCCTCCTAATAAAACCGGATAACGCAATTCCAACATAAACCTTGAATATGAGGTACCCCCTCCTAATGGAGTAATGTCTTCACCGGAAACTCCTCCGAAGGATGTAGCATCTCTATACCCACGTAAAGGGATAATTTCTCTACCATCAAATCTATTTCCATATAGCCCGGTTCCTCCTAAATAGAATCTTTCAAAAGGAGGAATTCCTACTTTGGAATTATAATTACTTAAAAATCCGAATTCTCCACCTGCTTTTAAAACAAATTTACCTACTAATTCCTGATACCAATAGGCTTTCATCTTTATTTTATAATATTCCAGCCATTTGTATTTTTCCTTATCGGTTTTTTTGCTGTAATCTTCATTGTTAAATGCGGAATATGGGGGAGTAAATTTCACTGAAAGCTCAAATTCAGAACCCATTGTAGGGAATATAGGATCAAATCCTGCTGAATATCTACCTAAACTTGCATAAAAACTGAAATTGTTACTTTCTCCATTATCCCATGTTGTATATCCTAAGGCATTTTCATCAGCTATATTAAACGGATAATTTCTAAAAGAGTATAATTGATAATTGATACCATAGGAAAGCCTGAAATAATTATCCGGCCAATTTAAACGAGTGGTTAATCCCACTTGACCTCCATATATATTTAGTTTGTTTCTTCCTTCTGCATAATAGTTATTGTAATTCAATATGGTGCTGTAAAGAGAAACAGTCATGGAAGTAGGCCTTTTACCTGTAATCCATGGCTCTGTGAATGAAATACTGTAATTCTGATAATTACTTCCTGCTTGAGCTCTTAAAGATATACTTTGTCCATCACCGGAAGGAATAGGTTTCCAAGCTTTTTTCTTGAAAAAATCATTAAATGAGAAATTTCCAAAAGTTAAACCTAAAGTTCCAATAAAACGATTTCCTCCATAACCTCCTTGTAATTCTATTTGACTGTTTGTTCCCTTTTCTTCTAATTTATAATTAACGTCTACCGTACGAGTTTCAACATTCGGTGTAATATCAGGGCGCAAAGTCTGTGCTTCAAAGTATCCCATTTGGGCTAATTCCATAATGGTCCTTTGTATATCTTCTTTTGAGAAAAGATCTCCGGGTCTTGTGCTTAATGATCGTTGGATCACGTGATCATGGGTTTTGGTATTTCCTGAGAAAGTAACTTTGTCCCAATAAGCTTGTTCTCCTTCTCTTATTTTAATTTCAATATCTATCGTATCATTTCTAACTGCTTTTTCAATGGGAACTACATTGGCAAAAACATACCCGTTATTATAATATAGTGTTGAAATATCATCGTTTTTTTCTGATCCTGATACTTTTTTATTGAAACCTACCGCATCATAGGGTTCTCCTTTTTTATATCCGATAACTTTTGAAAGTGTCTCACTAGAATATGCAGAATTTCCTGAGAAAGTTACATTTCCCAGATAATATCTTTTTCCTTCTGATACATGAACATCTATATCAAAATTCTTTTTATTGGCTCTGAGCACAGTATCTGAAGTTATTTTTGCATCTCTAAAACCATACGATTGAAAAGTTTCAACAACTCTATTTAAATCTTCCAGGTATTTTTCAGGAACATATTTTGATTTCTTCCAAAAGCGATAAAATCTTTTTTGTTTAGTATTTTTGAAAGCTCGTGATCTGACGGTTGAAGCTTTTAATACTTTAGTTCCTTCTATTTTAATTGTTTTAACTTTAACTCTAGGACCTTTATCTATAGTTACATTCCAATTGACTAAGTTAGGATCTGTTGGATTGGTCGATTCTTTAATTATTGCTTTGGCATCCGGAAATCCTTTATCTGTATATTCATTTCTTATGGAGTTTTGAAGTTTAGAACGCAGATCATCGGTAATTTTAGCCTTTGTTTTAAGACCATTGTCTTTTATTAACTTTTCGCCTTTAGATTTACTGATTCCATGAAATTTTACAGTACCTAAATCCGGAAGTGCTACCAAATTTATACGAAGGTACACCTCATTGTTGATTACTTTAGTTAAAAAAATTTCTACGTTAGCGAAAAGCTTAGAATCCCAAAGTTTTTTGACTGCCGTGTTAATTTGCATACCCGGTATTTCCACAAAATCTCCTTCATACAACCCCGTATACCTCATGATTTGATTCTTAGAATATTTATCGGTTCCGGTAATTTTGATTTCTTTAATACGTAAAGCAGAATCGTCTTTTTTAATAGGGTCTATATCTTTTTGAACATCAGCCTTTGGTTCTTGTGGTGATATTTGAACACTGTCTGCAACCTGACCAAATATAAATATGTTTACTGAGAATAAAACGGCCGCTAATAATTTCTTCATGTACACTTTTTACTTCTTTTACTTTACTTTTAATTGTTCACTTATTTTCCCGAATCTTCTTTCTCTGCTCTGATAAAAATCTAATGCTTTTAAAAATTCTTCTTTATTAAAATCAGGCCATAATGTATCTGTAAAATATAATTCCGCATATGCTATTTGCCAAAGTAAAAAATTACTTATTCTTTGCTCTCCACTCGTTCTAATGAGAAGATCTACATCCGGTAGATCGTTTGTATATAAATATTGATTAAAGGTATCTTCATTTAATTGTTCCAAAGATATTTCGTTATTTGAATAATCCAGAGCAATTTTTTTGGCAGCATCGAGAATTTCATTTTTAGCACCATAACTTAATGCCAATGTCAATGTGCCCCTTTGATTATTGCATGTATCTTTGGTAAGCAGGATTAATTCCTCTCGGACGTTAGTTGGAAATTTATCAATATTGCCGATAACTTTAACTCTAATACCTTTTTCTTTTAATTTTTTTGTTTCTTTTTTTATAGTGTTAATCAATAGACTCATCAAAGAATTCACTTCTAAAATAGGTCTATTCCAATTTTCTGTTGAAAAAGCATATAAGGTAAGATAGGGAATATTTGCATCATCACAAAATTCAATCGCCTCTCGAACTGCTTTAATAGCATTTTGATGGCCAAGACTACGAATCATACCTCTTTTTTTAGCCCATCTTCCATTACCATCCATAATGATGGCAACGTGTTTAGGCATTTTATTTTCTTCTATAAATATATCTTTTTTAGACATTAATAATTATAATTTAATAACAATAACATGGAGGTCTTCCAAATGTGTAAGTAAGATTTATCCCCCATATTAAATACCAATCGTTACTTTTATATGTATTACCTGTTTGATGTTTTCCTATGATTTTAGCATTTCTTCTATTTATCTCATCCTTAAGTTTAGGGTCTACAGTACTTATATTGTTTAATTGAGGATCTATGTTTATAGTTATATTTTTGTTTTTTATAGAACTATAATCAAGATTATCCTGGAATGTATATCTTGCTCCTATTTCAAGAGATAATAACCAATCGTATTTAATTTTAAATTTATATCCCACGCCAAAAGGAATATTAAAATCGAATTTCATAGATTTCTTATAATTTTCTTCTGTTACAAAATCCTGAAAATTTAAAGGATCCCTGTAAGAACCATCATAATTTTTAGCTCTCGTATGATTGATTGTATATTTCCTGTCATAAAACCCATATCCGCCAACTCCGGCAAATATATATGGAGAAGAACCTGAATATTTTATATCATTTATATCAAAGAAATAATATTCAAATAAAACTGAGGTTTCAAAAATGGTATTACTTCCTGATATTTTCCTTTTAAATCTATAATCTTCACTTGCTTTCTCATCGTCAAAATAGACTCTGTTATAAATTAAATTTAAACGTAAACTTTGTCTATTATCTAAATTATACCTATAAAGTACTCCTAGAGAAATTGGAATTCTATACCTATCCATAGGAAATATTTCAATATAATCAGTTTTACCTATATCACCAATTATATTGGCTCTTCCAATAGATATTCCTACTTCATTACGTTGAGCTTTTATATGCATTAAACAACAAGTACTAATCAGAATAACCAGTAAGAAAACTTTTTTCATTTTAATTTAATATTATTTCACGTAATTGCATAATTGCTTTAAACGTGAAATAAAGTCATTTTGTTGCATTATCCTCTGCAATATTATGTATCTTCTCAAGCAACAAAGATAATAATTCTTTTTATGTTTATACTCTTTATTTTGTTATTAACTTATTTTTAGTATATAACCTTTATTTTAATTATCTTTTTACCTCTTCTTTATAAAATAAAATGGAAATTTCAAATTAAAATATGTAAAATTTGATTATTTTTGAAACCTAATGTCCAAAGTTACTGAACAAATTAAAATTCCAATAGCTGATGAAATGAAGCTTTTCGAAAAAAGGTTCTATGAATCCATGAAAAGTAAAGTTCCCTTATTGGATAGAATCACCCAATTTATAGTTAGAAGAAAAGGTAAGCAAATGCGCCCTATGTTTGTTTTTTTAACTGCTAAGCTTACCGGTACTGTAACGGATAAAACATATCGAGCAGCTTCATTGATCGAACTTATCCATACTGCCACACTTGTTCATGACGATGTAGTAGATGAAAGCTACATGAGACGAGGTTTTTTTTCAATAAATGCTTTATGGAAAAATAAAATTGCTGTTTTAGTAGGCGATTATCTTCTATCTAAAAGTGTATTATTAGCTACTGATAATCAAGATTTTGATTTATTATCTATTATTTCCAGAACTATACGAGAAATGTCTGAGGGAGAGCTGCTGCAATTGGAAAAAAGTAGAAAACTTGATATTACGGAAGAGGTCTATTTCGAAATTATACGTCAAAAAACAGCTGTATTAATATCTGCGTGTTGTGAATCCGGAGCACGTTCTACCTATGCTTCGGATGAAAATGCCGAAAAACTTCGCCTTTTTGGAGAATATACCGGAATTGCATTTCAAATAAAAGATGATTTGTTTGATTATACAAGTACTAATTTAATCGGGAAACCGGTCGGTATTGATATTCAAGAAAGAAAAATGACGCTTCCATTAATTTATGTGCTTAACAACGCAAGTAAAGAGAATAAAAAATGGTTGATAAATTCCATTAAAAATCACAATAAAGATAAAAAAAGAGTTGCTGAAATAATCAAATTTGTAAAGGAAAACGGGGGGATTAATTATACGATTGATAAGATGAATGAGTATAAGCAAAAAGCGCTCGATATTTTAGTTAATTTTCCAAAAAATGAAAATAGAGATTCGTTGGAATTGATGCTTAAATACGTTATTGAAAGAAAACACTAAATTACCTCAACTTATTTCTACAATTTGCAATTATTTTCATATTAGTAAAATCCAAAAAATTATTTATTATTTATTTTTAACCTATAAGTAAACTTATATTTACCACTCGCCAATATATAAATATAAATATCTATAAAAAATTATATTGGTATTAAGCTAAGGAAATTTAAAAAATAATTAAATCATTTTTCAAATTTCCTAAAGTCATTTACTAGTTTAATTTATTTTCTAAATATAAATAAAAGGCATATTCCAAGGCTACTTCTTTTAAGGATTCAAAACGTCCGCTAGATCCTCCATGCCCTGCATCCATATTAGTTTGAAGTAATAAAAGGTTAGAATCTGTTTTCATATCCCTGAGTTTAGCCACCCATTTGGCCGGTTCCCAGTATTGTACCTGAGAATCATGTAAGCCGGTTGTTACCAACATATTGGGATATTCTTTATTTTCAACATTATCATAGGGTGAATACGATTTCATATAATTATAGTATTCTAATTGATTCGGATTACCCCATTCATCGTATTCTCCCGTCGTTAAAGGAATACTGTCATCTAACATAGTTGTAACTACATCTACAAACGGTACATCTGCCACTACACCATGAAATAGTTTGGGGGCATAGTTAATAACTGCTCCTATTAATAATCCACCGGCACTACCTCCATTGGCATATAAATGTTTAGACGATGTATATTCCTTTTTGATTAAATATTCAGCACAGTCTATAAAATCGAAAAATGTATTTTTCTTTTTTAACATTTTTCCATTTTCATACCAAGGCCTTCCTAAGTCTTCTCCTCCTCTCACGTGGGCAATTACATAAATAAAGCCTCGATCTAACAAGGATAACCGTATGGAGCTAAATGTTGCATCCATTGAATATCCATAGGATCCATAAGCATACAATAACAAAGGGGTATTTTTAGATGGCTGAGTGTCTTTCTTCATTACTAAAGATAAAGGGATTTGTACTCCGTCTCGTGCTTGAGCCCAAATTCTTTTAGTAACATAGTTATCTTTATTAAAATTACCCAATACTTCTTGCTCTTTTAAAACCTTTTTTTCTTTGGTGCGCATATTAAAATCAATATCGCTCCATGGGGTGGTCATTGAAGTATAACGATATCTGATAGTATCCGTATCGAAATCTCTGTTTACAGAAGTTCCTACTGTATAAACTTCTTCTTCGAAAGGTATCTCATATTTAATTGAATTATCCCAACTCTTAATTTTTATATGAGTCAACCCTTTTTCTCGTTCTTCGGTTACTAAATAATTTTTAAATAGCTCAAAACCCTCCAATAAAATTTCCTCATTGTGTGGTATTACTTCAATCCAATTATCAATTGAAGTATCCGATATAGGGGTCTTCATTAATTTAAAATTAGTTGCCCCGTCTTTGTTCGTAAGAATATAAAAAAATCCTTCATAATGATCAAAAGAATATTCCAATCCCCTGATCCTTTCTTGAAATATTTTCCATTCAGCTTCGGGATGATCGGCAGGAATAAATCTATACTCATCTGTTAACGTACTTCCGGAGGCTATTACAATATATTGTAAGGATTTAGTTTTGGTTACATAGACATTAAATGTTTCGTCATGTTCTTCAAAGACCAAAAGGTCTTCCTTTTGAGAAGTTCCCAAAATATGTTTATATATTTTAGATGAACGCAAAGTTTTAGGGTCTTGTACAGAATAAAAAATGGTTCGGTTATCATTGGCCCATACTACATTTCCTGTAGTATCTTTTAATTCATCGGAAAGTATTTCGCCGGTTACCAAATTTTTTATTTGAATGGTATATATTCTTCGACTCACTGTATCAACTGAATAACAAGCCATGGTATTATCCGGACTAACGCTAACACTTCCAATTTGGTAAAATTTATGTCCTTTGGCCATCTCATTGACATCAAACATGATTTCTTCTTTGGCTTCTAAAGAGTCCTTTTTTCTTATATAGAGAGGATATTCTCCTCCTTTTATGTATTTGGTGGTATACCAATATTGATTGAATTTATAGGGAACAGACTCATCATCTTCTTTTATCCTGGACTTCATTTCCTCAAATAATTTTTTTTGCAATAAATCGGTAGATTTCATCTGCTCTTTTGTATAAGCATTTTCTTCCTCCAAATATTTTATTACTTCAGGGTTTTCTCTATCGTTAAGCCAATAATAATTATCAATTCGAATATCGTTATGAGTAATTAATTTTTTAGGAATTTTTTTTGCTACCGGTGCCTTCATAGATACTTTATTTATATAAACATCAAAAATAAGGGTAATACTATAGAAAATCAATTATATTAGTCTTTTTATTTAAAAGCGTATTTAATTAAAATAGATCTATTGTATTCATAACTAATTGTTAATAATTTAACAATTAACTTATCTCATTAGGCTAGAAATTTGTCCTAAACTTCATACGTATAAATTGGTAATTTATGTGACTATGTATTCAAATTATAAGAATATCTTTATATTTACTTTTATCATTTAAATTTAACAATCAATGATTTTAACTACAACTAACTCTATTGAAGGATCTTCAATCAAAGAGTACAAAGGAATTGTAACCGGAGAAACTATAATTGGTGCTAATTTTATTAAGGATTTTAAAGCCAATCTTACAGATTTTTTCGGTGGCCGATCTAACGCTTATGAAAAAGTATTGGTTGAAGCTAAACAAACCGCATTGAAAGAATTGGAAGAAAAAGCAATTCTTTTAGGAGCTAACGCTGTAATCGGTATTCATATTGATTATGAAGCCTTAGGAGCTAAAGGCAGCATGTTGATGGTTTCGATCTGTGGCACTGCAGTTGTAATTTAAAATCCTATTATTTATGAAGGTTATTTTACTATTTTTTCTTTTGTGGAGCGTTTATAGCTATTCCCAAATGGAAATAGATCAAGAAAATGTTACTGTACTGTTTGAAATAAAAAAAGATACCAGCGGAAAATATATTAAAAGAAGTTTTAAAGATCTTACTTCAGGGACAGTCTTTGAAATGGAAGCTAATCCCGATCAATTTAATTATGAGGTACGTGAAGATGTTTTACAATATTTAAAAAAAAGAACTCAGAAAAAATTTAAAATAAAAGATTTACACGGAGCCTGGATTTTAAAATCTGTTTCGGATTTTTCGGGAAAAAATTTCGAAGAATGGGAAAAATATGAAATTAATGAAACATTAGAGTTTAACTATTTTACTCATTTATTTATAAAAAAGCCTGTATCTTCTACAAGTACATATACAGGATGTTTTAACTTAAATAATAAAAGTGGAATTCTAACTACTGAATCTGTTTCTGAACCATCCGAAATAACTTTCCCGAAAAATAAAACGGATAAATTTTTAAAAAAATGTATAAATTCTCAATATAACCCGATTCAAGATAGCTTTTATTTATATAAATTAGATTCTGAACATATGATTATTTATAAGTTTGTACCTCTTGATGAAAATAATGAATTATATCGAACGCTGTTTATAAATTACATGAAAATTCATTTTTGATTATCCACTATTTTAAGAATTTTCATTTTCTAAGTATTATTGCACTTTTACCAAAGAAATTTGCCATATTTTTGTTATAAAAATGGTCATTAGTTTCCTTTAAATCGCTTCTAAAAATAGTTTCTGGTTTAATCTTAATAGGCTTAACATAGATTGTATCTTCTTTAGAATTGCGTATAAATTCATACCTTTCCTCCATTTCTTTTTTATATTTTATCATATCACCGCTTACTATGTCTTTATAAGAATGATATAGATTATTTGTTAAATCATAAACTTTCTTATCTTGAACAGCAAATACATAACTAAAAATAGTTACAAATAAGATTACTACTAAAAAATAGGGTGAAATTTTAATAGTATCGAAATACGGCATTATAACTATTTTATGTGCTATAATCATGGAGAAGATTAACATTTCAAAGAAAATCACATTTACCGTTCGCAAAGGCGGAAAAAAACCTACGGACCATAAACTTGGAAAAGAACCTAAAAATAAAACAGCTAGTAAAAGAAATATAAAAAATGCTATTGAATGTTTTAAATATGGAAAATTTCTTTTTTTTAGCCATTCCCTTATATTAAATAATACTAAAAGTTGAATTATAAAAACTAATATGAAATACCTTACTATGATCGTCATAGACTTTTTTATAGTTTTTAAAATACATTGAGACAAAGACAAATGATGAGCAATTGTTGATGAAGACCTGAGTTGGTTTCCGGGCGATGCAAAAATGAGCAATGTTAATGCCCCCGCAAAAATAAACAATGACAAATATAATACATCGATTTTCTTATTATTAAAATATGAATAGACGAACAATAGGAAAATAAATACATCTATATAGATCATGGATATTTCATTGCATCCAATAATTAAAAATACTAATACAAAAACAATGATCTTATAAAAATAATTATCGCATTTTTTTGCCTTTATTATGCTTCCTATAAAAAATAAAGAAAGAATGTTACCTAAATTATAAGTAGCTGAACCCGCCAACCAGTAAAAAGCCGAGGTTATATCCGGTAACATAAAAAAATAGGTAAAGCAAAATGCAGCCATTAAAACCACTGTGATTTTTTTATTTCTTGAAATCTGATAAAACATAAAATATGATCCCAAGACAAATAAAAATATCATTAAGAATGAAAGTACATGATATCCCCCAAACCATCCAAAATAAATTGGATTAGTAATTAATATTCCGGTCGCTGTATACCTACTACCCCAATACATATATTCATAAACTTGTACGTCAAAAAAAGATCTCGATAAAAGTTTAATGGCATATACATAATCATCAAGGATCGGTTCTGAATAAAAACTTAAAAGTAATAAGGGAAATAAAGTTGCTAAAAATAATATTATAATACTCCAATTAAAAAATTTGTAGGGAAAGGTTGATTTCATAAATTATGCTTACACGCTATATACCCCGCAAAATTATTAAATTTAAACTAAAAATAAATAAATTTGTCCCATATTGAAATATATATAAAAATTAATTAGTATTTATATTATAATAAAATATTAATAAAAATTAAATTACTATTAACCCATAAAAACAATCATTTAATATCTATTAAGCTATAATTCAATAAATATTATTATACATAATGTTATTATTTTTTATTAACAAAGTATCTTCGAGCAATTATTAAAATTATAATTATAAAACATTAAATTACAATGTCAATTATTTCAAAATAAAAAAACTCTCAAAAATGAGAGTTTTTTTATTTATATTAATTCAATTTTGTATTGAGTAATTTTTATGCATCCAGTTCACCCGCAATTACGTTTAAACTTCCTAACGTAATAATAGCATCAGACAGCATTTGGTCTTTGATTAATTCCGGATAGGCTTGATAGTAAATAAAGCAAGGTCTTCTAAAATGTAATCTATAAGGACTTCTTCCTCCGTCACTAACCATATAAAATCCTAATTCACCATTACCTCCTTCAACTGAATGGAAAACTTCACCGGTAGGAATATCTGTTTCTCCCATGATAATTTTAAAATGATAGATAAGAGCTTCCATACTGGTATAAACATCCGGCTTATCCGGAAGATAATATTCGGGAACTTCTACATGATAATTTCCTTCAGGTAAATTTTCATAAGCATTTTTAACCAATTTGAAACTTTCCCTCATTTCTTGCAAACGAACCATAAATCGATCGTAAGCATCTCCTGAAGTCCCAATAGGAATAATAAAATCAAAGTCATCATAAGAAGAATAAGGGCTCATGACTCTCACATCATAGTCTACCCCTGCTGCACGTAAGTTAGGACCGGTAAATCCATAATTCAATGCTCTTTCAGCGGAAATACCTCCTACCCCGATCGTACGGTCCATAAAGATTCGATTTCTTTCCAATAATTTAGCGAATTCTTCCAATCTTTTTGGAAATTCTGCAATAAATTCTTTTATTAATTGATGGAATTTTGGACTAAAATCACGCTCAAACCCTCCAATTCTTCCAATATTGGTAGTCATTCGAGCTCCGCAAACCTGTTCATAGAGGTCATATATCTTTTCTCTATCCTGAAATACATAAGTAAATCCGGTTAAAGCACCTGTATCAACTCCCATTACTGAATCGCAAACCAAATGGTCAGCAATTCTTGCCAACTCCATAATAATGATACGCATATAATCAATCTTTTTGGATACTTTCACGCCCAAAAATTTTTCCATGGTCATATGCCATCCCATATTATTTATGGGAGAAGAGCAATAATTAAGTCTATCGGTTAAGGTGGTTATTTGAGAATATGTTCTTCTTTCAGAGATTTTTTCAAATGCACGGTGAATATATCCAACGGTTGATTTTGCTGAAACAATCCTTTCCCCATCCATTAATATTTTATTTTCAAAAATACCATGGGTAGATGGGTGTGTTGGTCCTAAATTTATTTTTTGTAATTCTCCATCGACTTGTTCCTTAACAATGTATTTGTCCACCGTATTGGATAAATCGACCAAATCACTTATATTTTTTTGTTTAGACATTTTTTAATTCTAACTTTTTTAATTTACTAATTATCTGCCGAACATGGCATCATTCTTATCCGTACGGGTAGTATCTTCCAGCGTATATTGTTTTAAAAGCGGATGATAGTCCATATCATCCCTGTTTAAAATCCTTGTTAAATTAGGATGTCCTTTAAATACTATTCCGTAAAAATCAAAAGTCTCTCTTTCCTGCCAGTTAGCTGCAGAATAAATTGAGGTAACCGAATCAATTTCAGGATTCTCAATAGAAAAGAATGCTTTAATTCGTATTCTAAAGTTGTTTATGAAACTATGTAGATGGTAAATAACTCCTAATTCCGATCCTTTATTATTGGGATAATGTATTCCGCACACATCAGTTAAAAAATCAATTTTTATCTCATGATTTTTAATAAATGTTAGTAAGGAAAGTACAATATCTTTTTTTATTTCAATGGTTAAAATTCCATCCGGCTCGTATGCCCTTATAATACCATCACCAAACTCATCTGATATGAGTTGCAATACCAATTGATTATCTATAATTTTCCCTTCCATGATTACGATATTTCATAGGATTTTAACAACTCTTTATATTCAGCAGATTCTCTTCTTCGTAAGCTTTCATTTCTAGCTATTTCTTGTATCTGCATAAAACCTTCTATAATTTGTTCGGGTCTTGGAGGACAACCGGGCACGTATACATCTACAGGTATGACTTTATCTATTCCTTGCAATACAGAATAGGTATCAAAAATTCCACCGCTGGAAGCACAAGCTCCGACAGCCATTACCCATTTTGGTTCTGCCATTTGAGTGTATACTCGTTTTAAAACCGGAGCTAATTTTTTGGATATCGTTCCGCAAACCATTAAAAGGTCTGCCTGTCTTGGCGAAAAACACATGTTTTCTGCTCCAAAACGCGATAAATCATAATTGGCAGCTTGTATAGCCATAAACTCAATTCCACAACAAGAGGTAGCAAACGGTAACGGCCATAAAGAATATGACCTTGCCAATCCTATAATTTTATCAAAACTTCCGGCAAAATATCCGGGCCCACTTACTCCTTCAGGAGCATCAACAATCTTAACTTTTTTTTCTGCCATGTCTTTTTTAAAAAATATTTAAAATAGATATTTTATTCCTATTTTTCCCAATCTAACGCTCCTTTTTTAACAACATATACGAATCCTAAAAGAAAAACCGAGATAAAGGTTAATACTGCTAAAAAGCCTTCTACTCCAAAATCTCTGATGTTCAACGCATAAGGATAAAAGAAGATAATCTCAATATCAAATAGTACAAATAATATTGCTGTTAAAAAATATTTAACTGAAAAAGGCGAACGGGCATCACCTTCATAAGCAATCCCGCATTCAAAGGTATCATCCTTAACTTTACCGTGTACTCTCGAACCTAACATTGCTGAACCGACCAGTGCTATCACACTGAAACCCAAAGCAACTGCAACCTGTATAAGTACCGGAACATAATCTATAGGTAAACTCATCCTTTCTAATTTATTATACTTTCTAATTTAGATTGCAAAGTTAATATATTTTTTAGAGTTGATCTCTATTTAAACCTGTAAACATCATCTAATTAGTCCATATTTTATTCATATTAAAAAAACCGTTCAAAAAACACATATCTTATTATATTTCAACTGTTTATAAAAAAAGATAATATAAAACAACCTTTTTATTTGTAATTGGTCTAAATTAAAATTATATTTGCCTAAAAATAAAAATTATTATGAAAAAAACATACATAGCTTTTGTTCTTTTATGTTTAGGGCAGCTTCTATTAGCGCAATACACATCAGGGATCAAAGGATATTTATTTGATGTAGAAGACAAACCGATAAAAAAAGCAACTTTCTACATTGACGGTGAAAAAATTTCTGAGATCGACAATCAAACCGGTTTTTTTGAAATATCGGGATTAAGTGATGGATTTCATAAATTGACCATTTCTTCTCCTAAATTCAATGATTATAACGAATCCGTTATTCTCAATCCTGATGAGGTAAAAGAAATTAATATAACATTATACGGTAAAGGAGATATTGATGATGTTACCATATACGGAACTAAACAAATACATGGTTTAGACATGATTACTCGTTTGCCGGTTGCTCCCAGAGAATTACCACAAAATATATCCGTAATTTCCAGTGAAATTATTAACGAACAGGGTGCACTTACTATAACCGATGCGGTTAGAAATGTTCCGGGGGTTAACTTATTCGGTACTTATGGAGGTTCTTCGGAAAGTATGTCTATCAGAGGATATCGTGGAACTCCTGTGTTGAAAAACGGAGTTCAGGTTGATTCTGATTTTCGTTCTGCGTCTTTGTTGACAGATATGCAAGGGGTATCAAGCATTCAAGTTTTACGTGGATCAGCTGCTATAACTCAAGGTATTGGTAACGGATTAGGAAGTCCGGGAGGAGTAATTAATGTAGTTACCAAGACTCCATTATTTTTAACCGGAGGAAATGTTGCTATTGAAACCGGAAGCTGGGGGTTATTTCGACCAACTTTTGATTATCAAACCATTTTGGACAAAAAAGGTACTGCTGCATTTCGTTTAAATGGTGCATATCAAAGAGCGGACAGCTATAAACCAAGAGTTGACAATAATAGAGTTTATATAAATCCTTCTTTTGAATGGAGACCGGATGATAGAACGACTGTTACTTTAGAAATGGATTATATCAATAACAATATAACTCCAGACAGAGGTACTGTAAATTCAACTGATGCCGATAAAAATAATTTATTAGATACTACCCATAAATTTTATGGTTGGACAACGGATAATCAAAATACTAGGACTACTACCTATAGCGCCAAAATTGTACGAAAATTAAATGAAGTATTAAGTTTACGTGCCTTATATGCGGCCTCTATAAATAACGAAGAAACCTATGGATTAGGTTCTTTAGCTAGTCCTTATACTTTTACTGATAAAGCTACCGGTCAAAAAGTTTCGGATTTTTTAAGACGTACAAGAAATCTAACTTGGTCTGAAAGTGAAGATAAAAACAAAGTGATTCAGATTGATTTAATTGGAAAAAATTTATATACCGGTAAGGTAAAACATACTTTTCAGACAGGATTTGATTATAAGATCAATAATACGAATTCTACCACTCACGGAAAATACAGAAAAGATAAAGACGGAAAAGTTATCTTAGATCCAAAAACCGGTTTGCCTCTTATTGACAGATCCATTGAAGTAGATGTTATTAATATATTTGACAAAATACCTAACGTATTACCTAAGGGAATCAATAAATCATCTTTTGATGCCATAGCTTCTACCAGCTCCAGCGAATCTGAAGTTTATGGTATTATGATTCAAGATGCTGTTGAAATCAATGAATATATAAGAGCCAATGTTGGATTACGTTATAGTCAAGATGCTAAAAAACCCAATATAGGTGCTGCTAATGAAGCATGGGATCCTTTTGTAGGAATTATGGTTAGTCCGGTAAAAAATATAAGTCTTTTTGGTAATTATGCTACTACAACCAATTTGCGTTCAGCAAGTAATCCTACTAAAGATGGAGGGACTATTGGATCTTCAGTTACCAACCAATTTGAAGTTGGAGTAAAATCTGATTGGTTTAATAAAAAATTAGATTTCAATGTAACCTATTACTTTATTAAGAATAATGATATTTCATATCAGATATACGAAAATGGAGTGGGAACAGGCTTTTACTCTAAAGCAGGTGATTTACGAAGAAACGGTGTTGAAATTGAGGCAAACGGGCATATTTTGGAAAATTTACAAGTAATTTTAGGATATTCTTATTCGGATGTTCAATATAAAAACAGCGTTGCCTATGTAAACGGTTCCAGACCTATGAATGCTCCTTATTCTACCGCTAACGGATGGGTACAATATTTATTTAATCGAGGAACATTAAAAAATCTTGTTTTGGGTGTAGGTGTTTATTATGTGGGAGATCGTCCAATTAATGACTACAGCTCAAACTTAAGAGCAGATGGACACGGTTCAACACCGGGCATTAAACCTTTCAACATGCCGGATTATACAACTGTTAATGCTCAATTGGGATACACGTATAAAAAAGTTGGTTTGAAATTCTTCTTTAATAATATATTCGATAAAATTGGTTATACTTCATATTATAGAGGAGGTTATATTAATCAAATTGATCCTAGAAATTTTAAACTTCAACTTTCATATAATTTCTAATTTTTTCATAAAATAATTTTTAATTACACTATAAAAACTACCTGTAAAACAGGTAGTTTTTTGTTTAAAAAAATTTTTATTTCTTGATAATTCAATATGATATAAATGGGATTGATAATTTTTGAAAATTAACTTATGACTTATACAACTTTTGCCAGATTTAAAATTCTGTATGTATTGCCTATTTTTTCATCTGTCTATTAAAAACATGTTTTCATTTTCTGAAACAAAATTGAATATATGAGTTATTCTTCAAAATAGATGACCTAAGAAATTAAAGTTCAAATACCTTTTTATATTTATTGCATTTCTGTGAGATATTTCCAATACCTTTTAGGCATATGTTGTTTTTGTAATTTCAAATTAATTCTCTCTTTTATAGATAAAGCTTGAAAGTATTTTTTCCACGATTCTTGAAATAAAATTTCTTTTGAATCTAATAATTTTTCGTTGGGTTGTTCTGAATTAAAATATTCATTATCGCTTTCCAAAGTCATTTCAATCACTACTTTTCCATCATAATAAAATCCATAATTGCGGTTTAAATCATAAATAATCCAAGACTGTGAAGAAAATCGATCTTTAAAATGAGGAATCGCCAATGGTAAACTATTATAAATTGGATATACGGGAGCAAAATAAATTCCGTCTTTCGACTTTTTAAATCTTACAAATTGTTTCCAATTATAGCCTTCTTTGTATACTTTTTTAGCCAAATTATGAATATTAATAATGTCTTCATCCCCAAAATCAGTATGTCCAGTAAATTTTGTATCAATGGCTTTTTTAATAAATTTATATAATAGCCAATCTCTATCGTCTTGTTCTGACAACCATACAGCTTGCATTATATTAAGAGATTCTTTAGACATCTTTTTCTCTAAATATGCCCAAGTTTTACAAACAATTTCATCTTGTGTTTGTATTTCAAGTAATTGATCAACGAACAACGGGGGTATTTCTCCCGATTGAATTAATAGTTCAGGAAAAATTTTTCTTTCGTATGCTTCATAAATTACACATAAAAGTCCATCCAACGACTTATCGTAAGAGAATACTATCATAATTTTAATAGCTTTTTTTAAGGGAAAATCAAAGATATTTGATTGGTGTTTTGGAATGTATGTTTTTTATTTACAAGTATTTTTTTTACGAATTCAGGCTTTAATTCATTAATTGTTGTTCCTGACGAATCTCTACAAGTAATAAAATATTGGGCTCTTTTTATGATAACACCTATTTTTTTTAATTGATACCTATCTAATTTACCAAATTTACGGGAAGCTATAATCAATTTAGCCGATTTAATTCCGATGCCGGGCACTCGTACTATTTGCCTGTATTCTGCTGTATTTACATCAACAGGAAACATTTCGGGATGACGAAGAGCCCAGGATAATTTTGGATCTACTTCCAAATCAAGGTTTGGGTTTGTATCATCAATTATTTCATCAGCCGTGAAATGATAAAATCTCATTAACCAATCCGCCTGATATAATCGATTTTCTCTTACAAGAGGCGCTTGTTGTAAAGCAGGAAGCCTGTTGTCGTGAGGATTGACCGGTATGAATCCCGAATAATACACTCTTCTCATGCTTGATTGCATATATAAAAGTGAAGAAACTTTCAATATATCCTGATCGGTTTCATTGGTTGCTCCAATAATCATTTGTGTACTCTGCCCGGCAGGGGTGAATTTAGGAGTAGATTTATATTTTTTCTTTTCTTCTTTATATTCTAATACCCCGTTTTGAATGTACTTCATAGGTGCAAAGACACTTTTATGGTCTTTTTCGGGAGCTAAAAATTTGAGATTTTTTTCTGTGGGTATTTCAATATTTACGCTGAGCCTGTCTGCATACAATCCGGCTTGTGTAACTAATTCTTTACTGGCGCCAGGGATGCTTTTCATATGGATATATCCATTATATTTATGAACCGTTCGGAGTTCTTTAATAACCCGCACCATTCTTTCCATTGTATGATCCGGACTTTTAACCACTCCCGAACTTAAAAATAAGCCTTCTATGTAATTCCTTTTATAAAATTCTAGGGTTAATTCCACCAATTCCTTAACGCTAAACGAAGCTCTTTTTATATCATTGCTTTTACGACTAATGCAGTAGGCACAATCGTACATGCAATAATTGGTCATCATAATTTTTAATAAGGAAACACATCGTCCATCTTCAGTAAATGTATGACAAATTCCTGAAGATGAAGTTGAGCCTATACCTCCGACTTTACTCTTTCTTCCAACTCCACTTGAGGAACAAGAAACATCATATTTAGCTGATTCTGCTAAAGTTGCGAGTTTATTGATAATTTGTTCATTCATATATAACAAAATTACAAATACTGCTATTTTTAAGGAAATATTAAATCATAAAAGAAACTTAAATATTTAATTAACAACCACTTAAGATAAATTTTTTATTTAGTTTTTTTAAATTTAGCCATTAAAAAAACTATTTTCATAATTGGATGTTATTGATCATTTAATTATGCCAAGTTGTGTTTATTAACTTGCCATAACCAAAAGATTGATTTTTATTATCTATTCAATAAGTTTAGTAATTTTTTAATCAGTGATTATGTCCGGATTCCATTTCTCCGGATTGTAGATAATAAACCCCTGAAATTACAAGTTCTTGATGAGTATCTAAATTAGTCACCTCCACAAAATTATTATTTGAATTTCCAATTAGTATTTCTTTTTGTTCTATTTGATTATTTTTTCTAATAAATACATAATTTTTGCCTTCTTCTTCATATACTGCCTCTTTAGGTACAGTTAGCACTTCCTTACTTTTATTAATTATATATGCATTTACAAATCGATTTTCATAGAAATTTGTGTCAGGCAATTTTGTTTGAATATCTGCATGAACCTGTATGGTGTTGTTTTCGGTACTTGTTACTTTTCCTATAATGTGAATAGTTCCTTGTAAGGTATCTGAAATTTCAGGCAATGTGAATTCAATTTTTTGTCCTACAAAGAGGGTTGAAGCATATTTTGCGGGAACATTTAATTCTACATGTAGTTTTTCCTGATTTATTATTAAGAATAATTCTTCTGTGGTAGTTATTTGTTTACCGGGAGAAATTTCCTTTGCTTGAATAAATCCGCTTAAAGGACTTATAATTTTTAATTCCGGATTAATTTTTCCTGTTTTAATTATAGTAGCAGGAGAAAATCCCAGTAATTGTAATTCAGATTTCAGACTTTCATATTCTGCAGTTGAAACTTGATACGTTGCTAAAGATTGTTCATACGATTTTCTGCTAATTGCATCACTTTCTAATAGGGCATTTTTTCGCTGATAATCCTTATATGCCAAGTTCATTGTATAATAACTCTCTAAAAATTGTTTTTGTAAAGAGATGAATGAAGGATTATTTACCGTTGCCAATTCTTGCCCCTTACGAACGAAATCACCGGTTATGAAGTTTATTTTTCCAATAAATCCATCTATTTTACTATGTATAGATGCCTTATTTTGAGGCAAGGCATGTATGACGCCGGTAACCATAATTTTGGATTCAATGGGACGTAATTCTGCAGTACCGAATTTTATATCATTGGTTTTAATCTGTTCTTCGCTCAAGGTAATTCCTGAATGTACACGGGATTCTTTTTCGATAGAGTTTTCTTTATTTTTGGATGAACAGGAATAACCAAGCAATATTGAAATAAAAAGTAAGATTATATGAGTTATTATTTTCATGATGGATAAATTAATTGGATTGTGTTAAATAGTTTAGCTCAATTAAGGTTTGATTGTAGTTGTTTAATAAATCTAAATAGGTGGTTTGAGCATCTATAGAAGATTTTAGTATACTGCAATATTGCAAATAGTCTATTTCTCCGTATTGGTATTTAATCGTCGCTATTTTTATCATTTTTTGTAGTTCTTCTGAATGTGAAGTTCCAAATATGCTTAATTCCTTATCTAAATATTTTTGCTGCTTTTTTAATTGCCTGATTCTTAAATTTAAATTTCGTGTTATCTCCCTTTTTTTAAATTCAGCATTGTTATTTTCAAGAAGATTCTGTTCTTTAATTTTTTTATAAACATTGTTAAATAAGGGAATGCTTATATTAACCACACCCGCAAAATAACTGGTTTTGTGTTCAATGCTTTGCATTAATCCGCCAATTGAAAATTCAGGTAATTTTTTGGCTTTTTCCAGAATCAATGTTTTGTTATTAACATGCAGCTCTTTATCTAATTCATCCAAGTATAGATTATTCAAACTATCCGTCAAGGGATTTTTTTCTAATTTTTTAAATGATTCAAGAGGTACTATATTTTCATCTGCACTTATTCCACATAATGAATATATCTTATTTTCAACTTCCATATTTTCTTGCTCATTTATAGTTTTTTGCTGAATTACTTGTTCTAATTCTGCCTTAAAAAATTGTTTTTCCATATAATCCGTCTCTCCTTTTACATATTTTAATTCAGCTTTCTTTAATCCTTCTCTATATATGGAATCTATTCGGATAAATAAATTATTCTTTTCCAAGATGTAAATCCATTTATTATATAATTGTTCTAAATGATAGGTTATTATATGTTTTTGTAAGTTAGATTTAGCCGTCAACCATTCTAACTGACTATCAATGAGGCTCTTTTTTTTGGTTTGTGAAAATAGATTTCCTAAATCTTGTGACACTTCCCATTGATAATCAGCATCTTTATTGTTAAATTGTCCAAAACCGATAGTCATTGAAGTAGAATTGATTGTATAGGCATATTTTTTTTCAATCTTTTCTTTTTGAATTTGCAATTGACTGGATTTAAGCTCTCTATTTTCTTTATAAGCTCTTTCTACAAGGTAGGAAAGAGAAACTTTTTTTTGAGCACTCACTGAGCCAATACTGCCTAAAAAAATTAGTATGATTAGCATCTTTTTTACATTTATATTCTTTTGAAAATTTTTATTTTCAAAAACATAATATAAAGCCGGAATAACGAGTAAGGTTAATAAAGTTGAGGTAACCAGTCCTCCAATAACTACAGTAGCCAAGGGTCTTTGTACCTCTGCTCCGTTTGATGTTGACATGGCCATTGGAATAAAGCCTAAGGTTGCAACCATTGCCGTTATAACCACCGGACGCAGACGGTTTAGTCCTCCTTTTTTAATTATTTCTTTGAGTGAAATATAGTTGCCTGAATTTTTCAGTCTATTTAATTCACTTACTAACACGATTCCATTTAAGACAGCAACTCCAAAAAGGGCGATAAAACCTATTCCTGCTGAAATGCTGAATGGTAATTCACGTATCCATAAAGCTATAACTCCTCCTATGGAAGCCAGGGGTACGGATGTAAAAATTAATATTGCATCTTTAAAGCTTTTAAAGGTTGTATACAATAATATAAGTATAATTACTAAAGCTATGGGAATTGCAATGCTCAGTCTCGAAGTTGCTTCTTGTAAATTTTTAAATGCTCCACCATATTCAATTGAATATCCCGGTGGTAATTTGATATTTTCTTCTACTCTTGATTGAATTTTTTGTACCAGGGAATTTATATCGGAATTACGCACATTTACTCCAATATTAATTTTTCTTTGTGCTTGTTCCCTTGAAATCATAATTGGTCCGGATTCATAATTCACGGTTGCCACTTCGGAAACGGGAATTAAATTTTGGGTAGCCGTACGTATTGGTAATTGATCTAAATTTAAACCTTTTCTATATTTTTCATTCAGTCGCATTATTAAATCAAAACGGCGTTCTCCTTCCATTATAACTCCTGATTTTACTCCTGCTACCCAAGATCGGATAACTTTATTTAAGGTAGTTATATCCAATCCATATTGTGCTAATTTATTTCTATCATAACTTATTTTCATTTGTTTTAGCCCTTCGGTTTGTTCTACTTTTACATCGGCTGCTCCTTCTATTTTATTTATAATCTGAGCCGTTTGATCTGCCAACTTTTTTAATTCTCTTGCATCCTCTCCATAAATTTTAATTACTATATCTGATTTTGCTCCTGTCATAAGCTCATTAAATCTTAATTGTATTGGTTGAGAAAATTCAAAAGAAGCTCCTAATATTATCGACAGCTTTTCTTTTATTTTTTCTACTAATTCATCTTGTGTTTTGGCTGAAACCCACTGATTTTTTTCTTTTAAAACAATCATGATATCTGAATCTTCTATACCCATTGGATCCGTTGGTATTTCGGCCGTTCCTATTTTTGAAATTACATGTACTACCTCCGGAAAATTGTCTTTAATTATCTTTTCAACTTTTGAAGTAGTGCGTATACTCTCTTCTAATGAACTTCCGGGCTGTATGCTCATTTGCATCGCTATATTTCCTTCTTGTAAGGTGGGAACAAATTCGGCTCCCATATTGGAGAAAACAAAGAGAAAAAAAAGCCAGATTACAAAAATGCTACCTATGAGAATATAGGGTATTTGCAACACTTTTTCTAAAACAGGCAAATAAATTGATTTTAATTTATTCATGATTTTATCTGAGAAGGTTACTTTGTTTTCAATATTTTTTTTAAGGACAAATGTTGACAATACGGGTACATAGGTTAATGATAAGATAAAAGCTCCAACTATGGCAAAACTAACAGTGAAGGCCATGGGCCTAAACATTTTACCCTCTATTCCCTGTAAAGTCATAATGGGAATAAACACTAAAATGATAATAAGGATTCCGAAAGCTGCTGATTTATATATTTCCCCTGCTGTTTTAGATACTACGTTATCTAATTCTTTTTGAGTAAGCTTTTTTCCTAAATAGTTTGCATGTAAAACTGAAATGACCGATTCTATAATTATAATTGCCCCGTCTACAACTATTCCAAAATCTATAGCCCCTAAAGAAAGTAAATTTGCAGAAACTCCGAATAAATTCATCAGTATCAGAGCAAATAATAATGAAAGTGGAATAATGGATGCTACTATTAGCCCCGCTCTTATATCGCCTATTAAGATAATAACCACTAACATTACTATTATTCCACCTTCCAGTAAATTTTTTTTAACGGTTGAAATAGTCTTTTCTATAAGATTTGCTCTATCTAAATAAATATAAAGATCTAGGCCTTTAGGTAATGTTTTTTTAATTTGATTGATTCTTTCTTTTACCTTGTTAACTGTTTTATAAGAGTTTTCTCCTTTTAACATCAACGTGATTCCTCCAACCACTTCTCCCTTTCCATCCATTGTCATAGCTCCAAATCTTTGGGCAGAAGCATATTTTACTATCGCTATATCTGAAATTTTTATGGGTACTTGATCTTTTACTGTTATAACCGTATTTTCAATATCTTGAAAATTTTTTAGTCTCCCTTCTGTTCGTATGTAGAACAAATTATGCTTTTGTTGAATGTAACCGGATCCGGAATTTTGATTATTTTTCTCTAATGCATTATTAACTTCTTCTAAAGTGATATTGTAACTTTGTAATAAGATGGGATCTATAGCTACTTCATATTCTTTTACTTTTCCTCCAAAACTTGAGATTTCTATTATTCCTTCGATTCCGTTGAGTTGCATTTTAATTATCCACTCTTGAATAGTCCTTAATTCTTCAAGATTATAAGTTGATTCATATCTGGGATTAACTTTAATTATATATTGGCAAATTTCTCCTAATCCTGTTGTAATAGGCATTAATTGCGGTTCTCCTATTCCATCGGGTATTTCACTTTTAGCGATATCTATTTGTTCTTTAACCAGCTGTCTGGCTTGTATTATGGGAATGTCTTCTTTAAATACAACGGTAATTATGGATAAACCAAATCTTGAAATAGATCGTACTTCTATTGCTCCGGGAATATTTCTTAATTCTGATTCAAGAGGTATGGTTAATAATTGTTCCACTTCTTGTGGGGCTAAGGTAGGTGAGGTAGTTACTACCTGCACTTGATTATTGGTTATGTCAGGGGTAGCATCTATGGGTATATTTTTAAGAGAATAAAGTCCCCATACCATTAATGCTACTACTCCCAATGCAACCAATAATTTATATTTTATTGATAAATCAATTATGGTTTGAAACATGATTAAATTGTTTGAATTATGTATTGAAATGGATCATTATTCTCATTATTTAAACAATAGTTTAAATAATAAGTTGTAATTCATCAATATTATTTTTTATATAAAAATTAACTGTTACTTAATTTTTTGAATAGAAACTTTAGTTACGGAGAATAAGAATCAATAATATATTTATTATCTCCGAATACTTAAATCAGTTTGAGTTTAAGGGATTTACTAATGGGGGAGCTCTCAAACCTCTTCCTAAAAATTTTTCAGAAGTGGTTTTTGTATATGCATAGTAGAAATTTGAATCTTTATTCGAAGAATTTAATAATAGAAAATTATGCCCCAAAAAAGATTCCGGTATAATATAAATGAGTTGTTGAGAAAATTCATAATTAGAAATAGATAATTTAAAATCGTCTAAATTTTTTTCTCCTAAATTTATATGTTTGATTATATCTTCGAGTTTCTCGAATAAGTTTACAGAATGATTATTTTTAGCCTCAGATAAAAAACATTCGTGAAGAACAATTTCAAATTTAACCTTGTGTTGATGAGGAACAAAGGAATGCGCTACAATTAGAAACGTAGCAAAAAATATGGATATTTTACTTATTATTTTCAAGCATTACAAAAATATATATTTTATTAAAATAAATTATATATTTTATATATTATTTCACTATAACATAATTTAAATTGCTTTTTTATCTCCTCCAATAGTCTTAAATACGGTTCTCAAGATTATAATCATGTCTAAATAAAAGGTCCATTTTCTAACATAATAAATGTCTGCAATTATTCTTTTTTGCATATCTTCTCTGGAATTTATTTCCCCTCTGAAACCTTTTACTTGAGCTAATCCGGTAATTCCGGGTTTAACATGATGTCTACGACTATATCTTAATAAAAGATCATTATAATAATTATCTTGAACAACCATATGAGGTCTAGGACCAACAACAGACATATTTCCTTTCAATACATTAAAAAACTGAGGCATTTCATCTAAACTTGATTTTCGTAATATTCTACCTAATTGGGTAACTCTGGAATCATCTTTCACAGTAGCTTTAATGTCATTATCTTCACTGTTTTTCATCGTTCTGAATTTATAGCAATAAAATATATTCCCTCCTAATCCCACTCTTTTTTGAGCATAGATTACAGGTTTGCCCGATTCTAGTAAAATTGCTATTGCAATAAGAGGGTATAGCCAACTTAAAATAAAAATTATAACAAACAATGAAAATAGAATATCAAATAGCCTTTTTATAAATTGATTCCAAAAATCATCTAAAGGAAATTTTTTAAATAACAATATTGGATACGTATCATAATATTCTAAATCCAGACTATAAAATGAATTGTATAAAGTGCTTGGAATAAATCTAATTTCTATATGAAGTTTTTGTGCTAATACGACTAATTCATCATGAACAGAATGCGATAGTTTACCGTTTAATGAAAAAAATATGATTAGTATTTCTTCTTCAAGTATAAAACTTTTTAACTTTTCTAAATCAAATTTGTATTTATTTTTTTTTATATCGTCTTTAATATTTGCTAAAAAACTTCCACAATTAACATATCCATAATCTTTTCTTTTAGACAAAAATTTTATAAATGATAAGGTATTATTATTCTCATCAACAAAAATAACTCTTATATAATTTCCTCCTAAACTTCTATATATTTTTAAAAATAGAAAAAGAACAACTCTAATAAAAAAAGTTATCAGAAAAAGTGATATTAA
The DNA here is from genome assembly GCF_019469225.1 of Apibacter sp. ESL0432. Classification (NCBI taxonomy): domain Bacteria; kingdom Pseudomonadati; phylum Bacteroidota; class Flavobacteriia; order Flavobacteriales; family Weeksellaceae; genus Apibacter; species Apibacter sp. ESL0432. The sequence continues at coordinate 1,922,317 of NZ_CP048266.1, forward strand.
AAAATATATAGTTACTTTATTTGAAAATAGATCATCCTTTTTTAATCCGGAGACAAAGAAGGTTATGACACCAAATAAAATAATCTGAAAAATGTTATTTTTTAAAATTATTCCAATACCGGTATTCCTTTTAATCTCATATAAATGGGTTTTTAGTGAAATAAAATACCAGCTCATCAAAAGTAATATTAATACCTTATAATGTGCATCTAATAATTCTTTTAATGAAACAACATATATCCCTAAATGATAATACTGAATTTTTAAAAAATAAAAGAATAAAATAATTATGAAAACTATATCGAACAATAGTTGTAAAAAATAACTATTTTTTAAATATCGAGTATATCTCATACATCCTATAATTTATAAAAAAAAAATAAATATTTATTAATTGATAAAAATAGTTATTTTTTATTAAACAAATATCTATAATTTTACTATATTAGACTAAATTAATGTGAACTTAATAAATATTAAATAATTTTATATTGATGAAAAAAATAAAAGTTTTACATATAGTTGAAGCTCTAGGTGGAGGGGTATATACATATATAAAAGATTTATCTATTTTTTTTGGAAAATATAATAATATATTCGATACTACTATTGCATATAGTTCTAAACGCCCGGAGGTATCCAATTTAGATTTAAAAAAAGAGTTATCAAATGGGGTTAGATTAATAGAACTGGATATGAATAAAGAAATCTCTTTAAAAGATTTTAAAAGTACTTACGAACTTATAAATTTATGCAAATCTCTACAACCTCAAATAATACACCTTCATTCTTCTAAAGCAGGAATCTTGGGTAAATTTGCATCATTATTTTATAAAAAAGCTCTGCTGTTTTATACTCCACATGGATACTCTTTTATAAGAAAAGATATTTCTCCTGTTAAAAAAAAATTATATTATAACATTGAAAAATTTACTACTAAATATTTGGGAGGCACCACAATTGCCTGTGGAGATAGTGAATTTGAAAATGGCACTAAATTAGGTAAGACCTTATTAATTAGGAATGGAATTAATTTAGAATCTATATTACCTAAATATGTAGAAAATAAGATCATTAAAAATCGCCTAAGCATAGGAATTGTAGGAAGAATAACCTATGCCAGAAACCCAACTCTTTTTGACAAGATTGCAAAAAATAATTTGGATATTGACTTTTTATGGATTGGCGATGGTGAATTAAGAAATGTTATTACTTCTCCTAACATTACAATTACCGGATGGTTAGACAGAGATAAGATATTTGACTATTTAATTAAATTAGACATATATATTCAAACATCTTTATGGGAAGGCCTGCCTATTGCCCCCTTAGAAGCTATGGCGTTTCAAAAGCCGGTTCTTGCAACAAATATCATTGGAAATAAAGACATTGTAAAACATGGAGAAACCGGATTTTTATTTACGGATGAAAATGACATTCAAGAATTTATTGAAGCCTTAAAAGACCGTTCAACACGTAAAAAAATGGGTAAATTAGGATTAAAAAGGTGCGTAGAATATTTTGACCTTAATAAAAATTTTACTCTTTTAAAAAATATTTATCTTGATTCTTTACATATAAATACCCAAAAAAACTAACTAAAATACAGCTAAATACGATTCCATCAAATCGAATTAAAAAATCATCTGTTATATTGGCTACTATAAATGATAGAGAATAATAAATTATTAAAGAGTTATGCAATTTAAATCCAATATAAAGTGGTAATGCCATGAAAATAATTAATAATACGAATCCTATAATTCCAAATCTAACTAAATAATCTAAGTATTGATTGTGAACCGGAAATTTATATTTAAACAAAAACATTTGGTCTGTTTCATAGTAGTATTCGAATAGTTTTCTTTTTCCGTCTGAAGCTCCTACTCCAAACCAGATATTCCTTTTAGACAAGTCAAAAGCTGATTTCCAAATACTTAACCTTGTTACTAACGAATTGTAAATTTCACCTTCAGGGTTCTCAACTTCATCCAGCTTTCCGATTTTATCCATGTTCCCAAATGAAACCGTTGTATATTTCTTTATTGTATAAGGGAAAAGTGTTATAAAAATGACTATAAATATAAAAACTATGGCTGTAATTAAAACACTTTGTTTTAAAGTAAATGATGATTTAAATTGATACAAGGTTATGAATATTGACCCTAGTATTGAACTGCAAACAGCTATTCTAGTATTAATTAAGAAAACAAAACCCAGCAACATTGTATAGGTTATAAAATTAGTTATCTTATCGAGACGTCTTTTGGAGGTTGTATTATAGAAATTATATAAGGAACTAATGCAACAAAATGATACAATTAAATTGAGTGCCGGTGCATGATTGTTGTCGATACTTCTCGAAAAGCTATACCCCATGTCCCACACATCTATGCCATTTAAATAATTATTTATATTATCTTGATAAAAAATCACATACCTAATTAAAAAGCAAAATAGTATCAAGCATATAATTTTTGTCCAATAATTAATTATTTTAAAAATGTCAATTTTAAAAGGAGATAAAATAATAAAAAAGGGGAAAAATAAATAGATAATTTTTTTTTCTAAAGACTTAAATCCATAATAAGCATAATCATTATTCCAAAACATTAAAACTTCGATAAGAAAAGGCATCGATAATAAAATTACCAACCCATTGAATTTTATTTTGACTTTTAAATTGATAAAAGCAAAAATTTGGAACACAATATAGGAAATAATTAAAATCGTACAAATCGATCTGAATAGTATAGTACTTAAAATTAATATTAAAAAAATAAAATTTATCTTTTCAAAATTATTTTTCTTTATCATCATAAAATAAAATAAAATAAATCAATGGAAATATACCCGCTTTATGTCTAATGGAAGATCCTAAGTCAGGTTCAAACAAGCCTTGAACAATAAAAAATGAAAATGTTATATAATATGCCCATCTAATATTATTATTTTTTTTAACCTTCAAAATTTGATCAAATTTTAAAGATAAACAAAAAAATAATGTCAATTGCCAAATTGAAAATAATGCAACTTGTGGTGATGCAGAAAAAATTGATGTGATAGGTATATTTACTACCATAAATCCGTATATTATTGACACAGCATCTCCATACCAAGTATTGGTCGGTAATGGAGGGATTATAGCAGATTTTGATTCTTCTTTTATTTTAGGATCATCTAATCGTCTTTCATTTAGCTCCGTGCGAGTTTTATCTGAAAGATATCCATGTTTTACCATATTATGTCCACAACTTATAAGAATAATCATTATCAATCCGTATATTATAATTAAAAATGAATTAAGCTTTAAATTACAATAACTCAAAATACTAATAAATATAGATAAAATTAGAACTAAATAATAATATTCCCTAAATATATAGGAATATAATAAAATCATTAAACAAATAATTATCCTATTTCGAAAAACATATTCTTTATTTTTATTTTTAATTAATTTAACAAGAATAGCACAAAATATAAATGTAATAAACTCTTTAGTTTGCATTGATATAAATATACCAATAACAAAAAAAGAGGCATACATCAAAAGATTGTTTACTTTTACCTTATCAAAATTAGAAGGAATACCAATTTTAGTTAAAATATATATTAGAATCGGATATTGTATTAAAGCCACTAAAGAAAAAGGCATCCACCTCATACCTGTAATGGAATAAAAAAAAATTGAAAGTTGAAAGCCTCCAACTACTCCCTTTAAATTCCATGGATTATGAATGATCGTTAATGCATCTGAAAAATATTTTTTAGGTAATACATAGCTACTGCAGATTGCAGCTATTAATCCTAAAAAAGAAAAACTGAAAAAAATAAACTTACTTTTTGTAATCGTCAGATTATTCATTAGTATTTTAAAAATTTAAATATTTGCAATGAAATTCTATCCCAACTAAGGGATGTTTTCTTTTTATGCATTTGTTTAATTAAATAGTCTCTTTGAAATTGATCTTCAATTAGATGTACTAAACCTTTTTTTAATGAATCTTTATTGGGCTCAACCCAAACACATTCATCTTGATCTAATTGTTCACAAAAACCTCCAACATTTGTACAAACCATAGGTAATTCTGAACTAATCCCGAGAGTAATAACTCCCGATTGTGTCGCTTCCAAATATGGTAAAACTAAAATATCAGCCCAATTTAAAAGTTTACCTATTTCCAAATCTGACAGGTATTTATCCTGTATCTTTAATTTTTCTGTATCTTTGATTTTTAATTCGTAAATGCTTTTTCCGGCAATTATACATCTATCTATTTTATCTCTTATATCTTCAATAACTTCAGCTAAAAGCTCCACCCCTTTATAGGGACTAATCCTGCCTAAAAAAAGTATATTTTTTCCCCTATTTATTTTCGCAGGGGAATCACTTAATGACGTTGTTTCAATTAATCCATGTGGAACTATAATACTCGGTTTAATTAATTTTAATGTTTTCTCTACATTAACTTTAACATAGTTTGTCAAAAATATTAATTTAGAGCTCAATCTAATATTTAAATTAGAATATTGCTGGATCAATAAACTATTTTCTCCTTTATGTAAAACACCATCATGTACTGTCAATATTACGTCGCGACCTAATAATCTAAAGAGCAAAATAAAGGGTAAATTCCATAAATGAAAATACGGTAAATATAGTATTCTATAATTTTTCACTATTTTAGGTAAAAGAACTATACAATAAAATGGAAGTATAAATAGTGTATTTAAAATAAATGAAAAAGCTGATTTATAGGTTATTAACGATTTTTGATTAGGTATTGAAATTCCTTCTATAGCAAATTTAGATTTGTAATAATCGTAACTATTTTCAGGAAAATGTAAAACTATATTGTCAGAATATAGAGGTAAGCTTCCTGTCCTACCTAATGATAAGATCATAATCTTACGACTCATTTTACATTATATTTTAATCCTAAAATTATTTTGAATATCATCATTATCCTATCCCATTGCCCTCGTCTTATTCTATTAATTAAGATGGGTACAAAACTTAAATAAACTGATGGTAAATGATACCATTTTAAGTTTTTCTTTGCAAAAACCAGTTTATTAATTAACAAATAATAATCTGAAAATAAAGTTTTTGATTTACCTTCATTATTTCCGTTATCTATAGTTGTTCCATGTTTATGAAAAATATATAAATCAGTGAATATTATAGATTTCCAATCTTTTTTCTTTGCTCTACTAGTATAATCCCACTCTTCAAAATACAAGAAATAATCTTCTTCGAGAAAACCTACTTCCATAAAACATTCTTTTTTTATAAACATTGAAGCTCCTATGGGGATTAAATTATAAATTGCTTTTTTAGGAATATCTGAATAATTCATGCATTCATATAAAGGAAAGGTATGAGCAAGCCAATCATTATATTTATTTGCTGCACATTGCAATATTTCCGGCTGATTATAATAACATAAAGAATTACCAATTATACCAATAGTATTCTGCATTGTTTTAAATTTTTCAGATATATTATGCAAAAAATCAACGGGTACTACTGTATCATTATTTAAAAGCCAAATATAATCAAATTTATCCTGTTTTTTCAAATATTTTAAAACAATATTATTTGCAGCTGAAAATCCTTTGTTTTCCTTTGCTTTAATAAAAACAATTTTTTGTTCAATATCTTTTAACTCATATAATTCTTCTTCATTTAAATACAACAGATCTTGACTCGACTTTTCTGAAATTGGAAAAACTAATTCCGGGAATTTAGTTTCTATTTTCATGGAAATGTTTTGACCCCATTTCTTAAACATTTCAAAATCATCAAATTTCAATGAATTATCTACAATAAACAACTGAAAGTTTTGTATGGTAGATTTTAATAATGATTCCAAACATTCTATAGTGTCTGAACATCCATTATAGTTTACAATAATAATTTTATACTCCAATTTTATTATTTTTAATACTATCAACTAATGATTTTAAACATATTTGCCAAGAATTATCTGTATGATCCTTATCAGGATATTTAATTAAATAATTATTATCATTAATTATTTGTTCCAAAACAGATTTTAATTCTTCATCATTATTCTGTCCCACTAATTTTCCAAAATTTTCATTTTTTTCTATAGTTTCTTTTGCCCCACCTACATCCGTTGAAATAATATAATTATTAAATCTATAAGCTTCCGAAAAAACGATAGCATATCCCTCCCATATTGACGTCAATACAAAAACTTTTGCTTTATTATAATATTCCCATAAAATTTTCTTTTCCAAAATTGGCCCAGTAAATATTACCTTATTTTTTAATGATGGATTTTTATGATAAAATAATTCAATTTCTTTTTGGAAATTTTCCTCTATTGGACCTATAAAATAAAATTTCCAATTTTTAAAATTTGAAATTTTTTCAATAGCTTTTAAAAACATTACTGTATTTTTTTGAAATGTACCTAATCGCCCAACAGTTATAATTTTATTTTCTTTTTCTGAAAAAGGAATAACATTAAGTGATAATTTCATTAATTCCTCTTCATCAAATCCATTTTTAATTAAGAAGATTTTTTCTGAAATATTTAAATTTTCATTCCATAATTTAAATGATAAATGAGTTTCAACTGATATATAATCGCATTTCTTCAATAACTTATTATAAATTTGGTTTTTAATAAATGAAGAATTATTTTTAACATCTAAAATATCTTCTCCTCCATCCACTTTTAAATAAAACCTTCCATTAGGATTAATCATTTTATATAAAATGCATAAAATGGCACTTGTAAATCTGAAATGAAAAGTCATTAATAAATCAATCTTTTTACCATTCTTAATAACATAAAGCAATGAAGATAAAAAAAATGATATATTTTGTAATTTTTTTAGCTTAAATATATTTATTAACGAACGTAATTTAACTCCCTTGTAGTTATTATTTATAAATAAATTGTTTGTTTTAGTTTTTTGATATACTATGGTTACTTCATAGGATAATTCTTTTCCAAGGTAATAAGGGACAAGAAAAACATCTTTTCCTAAATGTTCTTTTTCAAAATGAGCAAAAACTAAGGTTAAATTTTTAGATTCCATTTATTTAAAAGCCGATTAAAATAAAATAAAATATTTATTCCTAACAAAGGAGTGAAAGCTAAAATAATAATTGACATTATTCCGGTTTTAATTAAAAGTGAAAAATAAATATTATCAAAATGGATAAAATGGTTTATTATTTCTCCAATTACTAGTAATAATACTAATATTAAGATAGATTTAAATAGATATAAAAAAATTTTCTTCTTATTATGAATAGATATTATATAAAGCATTATAAAAACTATTAATAAATGAAAAAGACCTATAGAAACAGGAAATGTAAATTGATTAAATAGCTTATAAAAAAAACAATTAAATATTATAATTCCTATTTGAGTTAAAACGCCCAATACCGCTTGTTGTTTATTTTTTAATTGAGAAATCATAACCGGTGATATATAAACATATAAACAAATAGCTATAAAAGATATGGAATATAATTTTGTTAAAAGGGAAATTTGTTCTATGTTACTTATGCTAACTTCTCCTTTTTTAAAAAATATATAATTAATTTCATAGGCATTTAAATATAATAAGGGTACAAAAAAACTTATTATTAAAATGATAAATTTCAAATAATTATAAAAGGAAATATAATATTCTTCCCATTCCTTTCTATAAAAATTTTTAGTAAGTTGGGGGATTATAGCTGTTAATATAATACTGGTAATAACAACCTGAAATAATAAAGTGAATTTTTGAGCATAATCAATCATTGAAATTATACCTACTCCCATTTTATTGGATAAGCTTTTTTCAATTAATGAATTTATTTGACCAACTATATAAGGAAAATAAAAAGGAATACCAAATACTATAAACACCTTTGCTTGAGATATAAAAGTTTTATTCCATTTAAAAATAGGTAATAATTTATTTTTTCTTAAAAAATAAAGTATTATTAAAGATAAAATAAATAAATTAAAGTATTGCCCTACATATAAAGAAAATATACCTATATATGCTGTACCAAAATATATTATGCCTAAGTTAAAAAAAGATGTAAAAAATGATGTTATTTCTGGTATATAAAATATATTATTGGCATTTAAGATACCTATCCCTATTGAAGTAAATTGCGTAAACAAAATACTATAAAGTAAAATATTAACAAATAAACAATATCTATTTAGTAATAAACCATCCACAGTGAATAAACTATGAATAATATTTTTACCGTAAAAGAAAAAAATAATGACTAATAAAATAACCATAATAGCATAGACAAGTAACAAAGAACCCGTTTTAGTTAATGCTGATTGAACCGATTCTTCCTCTTTCACTTGAACATATTTTATCCTAAAAACATCTGATATAGGATTAAAAAATGTATTATTTAAGTTGATAATAAATGCGGTAGATATAATCCAAATATCCCTATCTAATGATAATCCAAAATACTTTGCGGAAACACTAACAATTAATAAATTTATAACAAGAGTAAGTGCCTTTATAATAAAGATATTTAAACTAATTTTGCGTGATGAAATTGCCATTTCCTACAAAATAATTTACTATCAAAATAAGAACTTATATCCCTACTTATAAAGCAGAAATAATTTTTTTACTTCAATCATATTTATTTTTATATAGTGTAGAATATGATTGATTAAAAATTATGATTCGTATATAAATAGTAAAAAAACTTTATAAAATATTTTTTAATAAATTAATGCTTTACTTTGATAATATAAACAATTAAAAACTCTTCATTATTTTTTATGTAATAATTAAGAGCTACTTAGAAATATTTATTTTTTAATTATTTTTTTGCGCAGTTTTAATTCCGGAATCATCCCACCATTTTCCGTCAGGTGTTCTAACGAAAACGTCTCCAGTTTTACCATCGAAAACATAGGTTCTTAATCCGTCAGCAGACTCAATAACTTGAAAAGAATACCTGTTTGATGGTGCTACTTCTTGACCGTTAACCGGTTTATCGCAACTTGTAAGCAGTAAAGTTAGTCCTAACATGAAGAATGAAATAAATTTTATCATATTTTTTTTATACAAATATAGATAATTCATGTCATTATATTCATTTATTAAGCATTTCTTTTAAACTATCTTTCCATTCAGGGATTGAAATTCCAAAAGTATTTTTAATTTTAGTTTTATCTAACAAACTATATTGTGGTCGTTTTGCAGGAGTGGGAAATTCTGAAGTTGGTATAGGATTAATTTTGATTTTAGATTTACTTAATTTTCTTATTTCTTCACTGAATTGATACCAGGAACATTCTCCTTCATTGGAAAAATTGTAAATTCCATAAGCTCCTATATCATTTTGTATAATAGTTAAGATAGCATCTGCTAAATCAAATGCATTCGTAGGAGATCCAATTTGATCGTTAATGACATTTATTTCTTCTTTTTCATTAAATAATTTTAACATGGTTTTCACAAAATTATTCCCAAAGGGAGAATATAACCATGCCGTTCTAATTATATAAGTTTTTGGATTATAATATTGAGCAAGTATTTCACCATTTAATTTGGTTTTTCCGTAAATACCTAAAGGAGCTACGGGATCATCTTCTTTGCGCGGTGTAGATTCTTCTCCTGAAAACACATAGTCTGTTGAAATATGTATAAAAGTAGCTTTTTGAGCGGCGCTTGCTTTTGCTAAGAACTTTACAGCATCAGCATTAAGTTTTTCTGCCATTTCAATATCTGTTTCTGCTTTATCAACAGCAGTATAGGCAGCACAATTAATTACGTAATCAAACTTGTTTGAAAAAAAATAAGTTTTTACAAATATTTCATCTAATATATCCAACTCTTGAACATCTGTAAATGTAAAACTATAATTTGCAAGAGGTTTTTCTTTTAATCTTTGCTTTAAAGATCTTCCTAATTGCCCATCCCCTCCTGTAACTAATATTTTTTTCATAATCTATGATAATTCAATGGGTTTGAATTCTTTAAAAGAAATCGCATTTAAGTCTTTTTCAGAAATAATTCTATCCCCGGCATCAATACCCCAATCAATATTTAAATCTTTATCTAAAGGATTAACACCCAGTTCACTTTCCTTATGATAAAATCCTTCACATTTATAAGCAAAAATAACTGATTCTGATATTACTGAAAATCCATGTAAAAAACCTTTCGGGATAAACAATTGTTTTTTATTCGATGCCGATAATTCAACAGATATATATTGCCCGTACGTAGGAGAATTTTTTCGAACATCAACGGCGACATCAATTACTTTACCTTGTAATACATACACTAATTTAGCTTGAGAATAGGGGGGTAACTGCTGATGTAAACCTCTTATAACCCCATAAGAAGACTTAGAGACATTATCTTGAACAAAATTGGGTTTATATCCTACCTTTTTTTCAAATGTATCAAGATTGAACGTCTCCATAAAAAATCCTCGTGAATCTTCAAAAACTTGTGGTTTTAAAATATAGCATCCTTTAAGTGTGGTTTCAGTTACTATCATCTATTTTTTAACTAATTTTTTTATTTTGCTTTCTTAAACTTTCCACACGTTCCTCAAACAAATTTTCAGGTATACTTACACATATTTCTTGAAACAGATCCAAAAAATTTTGCGGTTGAACTTCAGATTTTCGGGTAGATAAATTAAAATATATCAAAGTAACCCATAAAACAGCATGTGTCAAACTTTTGTCTTTATTTAACATTAACACTTCAACTGTATTGGTCCTGTCTGTATATTTTACTATCTTACTGGTAATTATAATATCTTTATTATATCTAACTTCTTTGATATAAGCAATCTGATTTTGCAATGCAACCCATAAACATCCGGTTTTTTTAGATTGTTCAAAATTATCTAACTGATAATTATCTAAACAATGATCTTCCCTAGCATTTAGCATATAATCAAAATAACGAAGATTAGAAAGATGACCTATAGGGTCACAATCTGCAAATCGTACTCTGTATTTAGACTCAGGTTCTTTTACTTTCATAATGTGAATTTAATGATTTACTATTTGATCATATTATTAAATTAAAATTAAATACAATTTAATTTGAAAGTTACTAAATATCTATAACTTACAAAATTTTTAAAGAATCCCGTTTTAATTTATAAATGATTATTTTTTTAAAAATATAAAATTATTATTCACTATATCTATTTACAAGTTTTGTTATTATTTCCAATTCACTATTTTCTAAACCTACATATAAAGGCAGACATAAAATTTTTTCTGATATGGACTCTGATACTGACATTTTACTACCTTTAACATAATTTATTGTATTTAATGAAGGGTAAAAATAACGTCTGGGTACAATATTTTGTTCTGCTAATTTTTCTTGTACCCTTAATAGTATCTTTTCAGAATTAAATATAACGGGATAGTAGCTGTAATTCCACTTAGTATTTTCTCTTATTTGGAGTGATTTTAATTTACTAAAATCTAGTGATTCATCGTAAAAATCTACTACTTTCTTCCTTTCAGCAATTATATAATCAATATAATGTAATACGGACAAGCCCATTGCTGCTTGTAGTTCAGATATTTTAGCATTAATTCCTACACCACATATATCATTGGTTTCAGTATATCCAAAATTATGACTATAATTTAACCTTTTCATCAATTCGGAATCTTTGCAAAATAAAGCTCCTCCTTCTCCTGTATGAAATAATTTGGTAGCATGAAAACTACAGGTACTTATATCACCATATTCAAATATAGATTTGCTGTTATGTTCTACTCCAAAACAATGCGCTGCATCGTAAATAACCTTTATCTGATATTTTTTTGCAATTTTTTCAAGTATTTTCACATTGCAAGGATTACCAAATACATGGGTAGCTAATATTGCCGTGGTTTTATCTGTAATTGCTTCTTCAATCTTATTTTCATCTATAGTCAGATGATCCGGATCAATATCCACAAACACCGGTTTACAACTTTCCCATATAATGGCGGAAGTAGTAGCCACAAAGCTAAAAGGTGTAGTAATAACTTCTCCTCCCTCAGCAATATTTTTCAATGCTATTTGAATAGGGACGGTACCGTTATTAGTAACTAATATATTAGTAACATTTAAATACTTCTTGAGTTTCTCTTCAAGTTTTAAAACTAATTCACCTCTATTGGTCAGCCATTGGTTTTTCCAAACTTTTTCTAAATATTCATTATATTCAGATAAAGGAGGTAAAAATACCTTAGTTACATTAATTCTTTTTTCCAAAATCAAAAAACGCCTTTAATTATTAAAATTTAAAAATCAAAAATATAACAAAATTAATAATTCTCACAAAGAATACACATAATTTTATATCTAGAACATAATTTATTGAATACAAACATTAAAAACAATTATAATATATAATAGCTACAATAATGTTTATATACTCCATATATAAATCTGCTATTTATTTTTATTTACCTTTGCAAAAAATATGATATGTCAAATATTATAGCGCTTGTAGGAAGGCCTAATGTAGGAAAATCTACTCTTTTTAATCGATTACTACAAAAGAGGGAGGCAATTGTTGATAGTGTGGCCGGGGTTACTCGTGATCGGCATTATGGAAAAAGTGACTGGAACGGCGTCGATTTTACTGTTATTGATACTGGAGGTTATGTAGTTGGATCTGAAGATATTTTCGAAGAAGAAATAAGAAAACAAGTTGAACTTGCCGTAGATGAAGCTTCTGCGATTATATTTTTAGTTGATGTAACAGAAGGCATCACCGATATGGATAAAGAGGTTTCCAATCTTTTAAGAAAGACTGACAAACCGGTCTTTTTAGTTGTTAACAAAGTGGACAATGCTATGTTGGAAACGGAAGCCATGGAGTTTTATTCATTGGGAATGGAGAAATATTATACTATATCAGGAATGACAGGTAGCGGTACAGGAGATCTGCTGGATGATATAGTTGCCACATTTAAAGAGGAAGATTACGTAGACCCTTTTGAAGGCTTGCCGAGAATAACTATTGCAGGAAGGCCTAATGTGGGAAAATCAACATTTACCAATGCCTTATTGGAAAACGAGCGTAACATCGTAACAGATATAGCCGGTACTACCAGAGACAGTATCGAAACCTTATATGAAAAATTCGGATATAAATTTGTATTGATTGATACCGCCGGTATGCGGAAAAAAACTAAAGTAAATGAAAACCTTGAGTTTTATTCCGTAATGCGTTCCATACGTTCAATTGAGGATTCAGATGTTGTAATCCTAATGATAGATGCAACCTTAGGTTGGGAAAAACAAGATATGAACATCTTATTTTTAGCTCAAAAATACAGAAAAGGAGTTGTAATCGTCGTTAACAAATGGGATTTAGTTGAAAAAGAAACCAATACTTTAAAACAATTTGAAAATTTTATAAAAGAAAAGATTGCTCCATTTACGGATGTACCCATCATTTTCACCTCGGCTATTACTAAACAGCGTGTGTATAAAACGGTAGAAACTGCCATGAAAGTTTATGAAAATCGTTCACGCAGGATTAAAACCAGTAAATTAAATGAGGTCATGCTTCCTATAATTGAATCTACACCCCCGCCAAGTATAAAAGGTAAATATATAAAAATTAAATATTGCACTCAGCTTCCCACCAGAACTCCACAATTTGCATTTTTTGCAAATTTACCGCAATATATCAAAGAACCCTATAAACGATTTATTGAAAATAAATTACGTCAAAATTTTGAGTTGACAGGTGTTCCGATTGAAATATATTTCAGACAAAAATAAATTCCATAATAAATAAAAAGCATCTCATGATAGAGATGCTTTTTTTATAATAAATACTTTTAATGATTAGAAAGGATATTCAAATAATTCACTTTCATGATAGTATGGATTACCTTTAGCTTCTAAATTAAGCTTACTTATAGAATACATTACAGTAAATATAAATAGTCCCAACATAAAAATAAAAGCCCCGATTTCTAACAATCCTATACCCCAGAAAGCACCGACTGTTCCCGGCATAATAATATTAAACATATCCAAATAATGTCCGAATAGTACTACACAAGCCATAATAGGAACAATGACATAATTTCTCTTCACTTTACTGCTAACTAATATCAAAAACGGTAAAACTAAATTCGGGATCAACATGGTAAAGTAAGTAGGTCCATATAACTTGTATCTTCCAAAGAAATATACTGTTTCCTCAGGAATATCAGCATACCAATACAACATGAATTGCGCAAACCACAGGTAAGACCATAAAAGGCTAAACCCAAACAAAAATTTAGCAAGATCATGCATATGGTTATCGTTAAATGCCGGTAAAAAACCTTTCTTTTTCAGATATATGGAAATAATCAACATCACTCCAACGGAGGAAACCAAACAGCTGATTAATACATACCACATATATAAAGTTGAATACCAATGAGGATCAATGGACATTAACCAATCCCATGCCCAACAAGCGGAAGCCAAAGCAAAGAAAACAATAGCACCTACACTCCAATTGTATACTTTTTTATAATCGGAAACTTCTTTAGTTTCATCCAACTTTCTCGTTAGAGATTTTATTTTCCATAAAAAGAAAATACATCCGGCCACATAAATCAGCGTTCTAATAACAAAAAACGGTCTATTTAAAAACGGTTCTTTAGATTTTATAAGCAAATCGAAATGCGAAGAATTAGGATCGGTTAAAGAGGGATCCATCCAATGATATAAATGATTCAGTCCTCCGTGTTCACCACCATATGATGAAAGAAAAATAAATACAACCATTAATAAGCCGCCTACAGGTAGAAACGAAGCAATACCTTCCATTACTCTGATAACTACAATAGACCAACCGGCATTACCTGCATGTTGGACAGCAGCAAAAAACAAGGCAGTAGCTGAAATACCGAAAAATAACATCAAAGACACAAAAAATGCAGACCACGGTCTGTTATGAATTTGATGTTCAGCATGTTCAATATGTTCTTTAGAGTGCGCAACATCTCCTTTATAAACTGAATTCATGGGTTGAGCTCCCGCTAATTCTTCATTATGATGTAAAATTTCCTTAACAGCATGTTCATCTATACGTGAATTCTGATAATACCCTATACCAAAGGCTATCAATCCTACTACGATTAATACTATGGACGTTAATTTAAGACTTGATGAAAATGTATATCTCATAGCTGTATTATTGTTCTGTTGTTTGTGTCTGTTCTGCAGAGTTTGATGTTGCAGAAGGTTTAAATTCGTTTATTACATATTCTGCAACTCTCCACATATCTCCGGGTAAAAGTTGCCCCGCATAAGATCCCATGGCATTTCTTCCATGTTCCATAACATAATGTACAGATCCGACTGTTATATCCCTATCTTTATAATTAGGTACTCCCGAAAATGCTCCGGATTGAACAATATCACCTTGTCCGTCTCCGGCTGTACCATGACAAGCCGAACATGTTTTTATATATAAATCTTTTCCTCTGGCTAAGTCCTTATCTTTGTTTAAAGGGTTTAGCGGTGAAACCGTTATTTTTTTAGAAGCATCGTATCCTTCAGGGGTATTTGGTAAATCCATAGGTAAAATTCCTTCGGGATTTTGAGCTATAGTTCCGGGTACAGGCGCTAATGCGGTTGCTCCTCCTTGCTTTGAAAATAAAGGAACCGTCGTTCCTTGTTCTCCATAAGCAATTACTGCCTCTTGATAAGGATCATAGGCTACCGGATAGTACATATCTGGAAAATAAACCAAACTGGGTTTTTTCTTACTACAAGAAATTATAAACAAACTTCCTGTTATAGCAAAAAGAATATATTTAGTTATTTTTTTCATCTTCAATTTTTTTTACAGTTATTTCCTCAACACCTGTAGCTATCAAAATTTCCTTTACTTGGTCG
Organism: Apibacter sp. ESL0432; assembly: GCF_019469225.1. NCBI lineage: Bacteria > Pseudomonadati > Bacteroidota > Flavobacteriia > Flavobacteriales > Weeksellaceae > Apibacter > Apibacter sp. ESL0432. The sequence goes on from NZ_CP048266.1 coordinate 1,938,235, forward strand.
TAATTTTGATTAGAAATTTCAACTAAAAATTTATCATCGGTAGTCCTTGGATCAGGATTTTGAGCTTTTTGTCCCGGATAATGCTTGTTTAAAATAAGGTATGTAATGGACATGAGGTGAGCGGCAAAAAATACTGTCAGCTCAAACATAATTGGAATAAAAGCCGGCATATTTTCTGTCCAAGTAAAACTCGGTTTTCCTCCTATATTTTGCTGCCAATCATAATTCATCGTATACCAAGTAAGCACAGAAGCAACAGCTAACCCCATAGCTCCATAGAAAAAAGCAAATTCAGACATTCTCGATTCTTTTAATCCCATTGCCTTATCTAATCCATGTACCGGAAAAGGTGTATAAACTTCATTAATTTCAATTCCTCTATCACGAAGTTGCTTAACCCCATCTATAAGGAGATCATCATCTCCGTATAAACCGTAAATAATTGTCTTAGTGGTGCTCATTTTCTAAATGATGTTTTTTAAACCCTTCACTTGATGTTTTTATAATTGTCTTCAATTCTGCCTGAGCTATAACCGGGAAAGTTCTAGCATACAACAGATATAATACTGAAAAGAAACCTATCGTTCCAATGAATATTCCTACGTCTACAAAAGAAGGTTGGAACATTGTCCATGCACTCGGTAAATAATCACGTGACAGATTGATAACAATAATGTCAAATCTTTCAAACCACATACCGATATTTATAACAATGGAAACAATGAAGGTCCATAGAAAATTTCTTCTTAATTTTTTTATCCAAAGAGAAGCAGGAATTAATACATTACAAAGGATTAATAACCAAAATGCCCACCAATATGGTCCAGTGGCAGCTCCAACTGAGAAATAAGTAAAATCTTCATATCTGCTACCTGAATACCATCCGATAAAGAATTCCGTAATATAAGCTACAGTTACCATACCTCCTGTCACAACTATTACAATATTCATATATTCGATATGCTTTTGAGTGATATAATCCTCTAAATGACATACTTTTCTAACCACGCTAAGCAAGGTTTGAACCATAGCAAAACCGGAAAATATAGCACCCGCAACAAAATACGGCGGATATACTGTTGAATGCCATCCTTTAATAACTGAAGTTGCAAAGTCAAAGGAAACAATGGTATGAACAGAAAAAACTAAAGGAGTTGCAAGACCTGCCAAAACTAATGACACTTCCTCAAATCGTTGCCAATGCTTAGCTTTACCTCCCCACCCAAAACTCAATATAGTATAAATCTTTTTAGTTACCGGTTTAACCGCTCGATCTCTAACCATGGCAAAATCAGGAATTAGTCCGATATACCAAAAAACCACAGATACCGAAAAATAGGTACTGATGGCAAATACGTCCCATAATAAGGGGGAGTTGAAATTGGGCCATAAAGTTCCGAACTGGTTAGTTATAGGAAATACAAAATAAGCTAACCATATACGCCCCATATGAATACATGGGAACATGGCAGCCTGAACCACCGCAAAAATAGTCATGGCTTCCGCAGAACGGTTAATGGAAAGTCTCCATTTTTGACGGAAAAGCAATAATACAGCAGAAATCAATGTTCCTGCATGACCTATCCCTACCCACCAAACGAAATTTGTTATATCCCATCCCCAATTTATCGTTCTGTTTAGTCCCCATACCCCTATTCCGGTACCTATCGTATAAGCAATACACCCTACTCCATAGATAAAGGCCACTAAAGCAATATAAAAAGCAAACCACCAAAGTTTCCCGGCTTTGGTTTCAATAGGACGGGCTATATCTTCCGTAATGTCATGATAGGTTTTATCCCCTAAAATTAACGGCTCGCGAATAGGTGCTTCGTAATGTCCTGACATAGTAACTTTCTTAAAATTTTTATGATTCTTTTCTATTCCTAATTTTGTGCTGATAGAATACATTAGGTTTTGTCCCTACTTCTTCTAACAATACATATTTCCTTTTATCTTTTGATAGCCTTGCAATTTCTGATGAAGAATCATTAATATCTCCAAATTTAATTGCTCCACTAGAACAAGCCAGTGAACATGCTACCTGAAATTCTCCATCTTCCACTTTTCTGCCTTGTTTTTTAGCCTCTAAAATGGTAGCCTGAGTCATTTGTATACACATGGAACATTTTTCCATGACTCCTCTGGAACGAACAACGACATCAGGATTTAATACCATTCTTCCTAAATCATTATTCATATTATAGTCAAACTTATTGTTAAGCGCGTAGTTGAACCAATTGAAACGACGTACTTTATACGGACAGTTATTGGCACAATAACGGGTTCCTACACATCGATTATAAGCCATATGATTTTGTCCTTGTTTTCCATGAGAAGTAGCCGCTACCGGGCAAACCGTTTCACAAGGTGCATGATTACAATGTTGACACATCACCGGTTGGAAAATTACATCCGGATTAGTTGGATTCGGTTCAATTAATTCCTTATACATAGGAACTTGATCCAAATTTTCTAAGATTTCTTCTTTTTGCTCTATTTGCTTTTTAGAAGAATAATATCTGTCTATCCGTAACCAATACATGTCTCTTGACATCCTTATTTCTTCTTTTCCAACTACGGGAACATTATTTTCGGCTTGACATGCTATAATACAAGCACCACATCCGGTACATGCATTTAAATCAACCGAAAGGTTAAAATGTGGACCGTCTGTACTGTCATAATCTCTCCATAGATCTACTTTATTCATAGGAACTTCTCCTACGTATGAATCCATTTTTAACGGCTCATTCCATTCTTTAGGATCCTCGTTTAAGAAAGTATCTAAGGAAACTTCTCTTGCTATTTCATACCTACCCATCAAGGTACCTTGCATTTGCATTGATGCAAATTCATGCATTCCTTGAGTCGGTTTAATAGTTATGTTATATTGAATTAAATTAGAGTTAAGATAAAAAGGATAGGCATTTATTCCGGTTTGACCTACTTTTCCTGATTTTGATTGACCGTATCCTAAGGCTAATCCAATTGATCCTTTAGCTTGTCCCGGTTGAATTAATGCAGGAACACTTTTTATTACTTTTCCATTAACCGTTAAATCTACTAAGGAACCATCCAATTGCATTCTGCCATTGGTCTCATTCTTAATTCCTAATTGTTTAGCATCTTCTAATGAAATTGTAATATAGTTATCCCATGCTAGACGAGAGATAGGGTCCGGCAACTCTTGCAACCAAGGATTATTCGCTTGAACTCCGTCTCCAATAGCTGTTTTAAGATATAAGTTTAATTCAAAAGTTCCCGCTTTAATAACTGCTAAGTTAGATAATGCCTGTTCCGCATTTCCTCCGATTACATTTAATTCTGTAATTTCAGATGTTTCATTGTATCCATTATATAAAGCCTGATTAAAACTATAACCTAATTTAGTTCCTAACTGCGTTTGCCAATATTGTTTTAAATAATTATAATATGCATTGGTTTGCTGGGGCGTTGCTGTCGTAGTATAGGTAGAATTAAACGGAGTGGTTGCATTTTGAACCGTATCTTTTTTAGATTGAGTAGCTAAAGAATCAACCGATGGAGTCGAACCAACGGGAGCAACTGTGGTATTTTCTTTAACCGCATTTGTTTGTAATCCCGCATTCCTCCAAACCAATAATGAATCTTGAAATTGACGAGTATCAAAAATTCTTTGGATGGTTGGTTGTGATAATAAGTAAACCCCTGTTGCCGGATTTAAATCTCCCCATGATTCTAACCAATGAGGAACCGGTGCAATAGCTTTACATATAGAAGCTGTTTCATTTTCATATTCTGAAAGAGATACAGAACAATTAACTTTTTTAAATAAATCTTTCAATTTTTCTCCCTCTGAATAAGAGTAAATCGGATTGGTATTAAAGTTAAGTAATACTCCTACTTGTCCGGTTGACAACCAAGATAGTAATTCCGAAAAACGTGCATCATTGGATTCTTTAGTCAATAATACTTTATCCTTTCTAACTGCTAATGAATTTAATTTTTGATTTATCAGATTGGCTATCACATAGGCTGATTTATCGCCTTCCGCAAACACAACCGCTTTTGAACCTTTTTTTGTAAGTTCTTTAGCTATTTTTTGAGCAGTAGGATTGGAAGAAGTTCCATCCAATGCTTTATACACTTCACCCAATAATTTTTGAACTTCCGAAGGTTTTAACGGCATTCTTTCATCGGAACTAGCCCCTGATAAACTTAAATTGGATTCAATTTGAATATGCTTAAGCATAGTTTTTCCCGGGGTTTTGGCTTTCGCATAATCTGCCTCAAAATGTCCTCCATTCCAATCATTCAAAAAATCAGCACCAAAAGAAACCAATAATTCAACTTTAGTTAGATCATATAATGGTAAAGCTCTTACTCCATAAACCTCTTCAGCAGCATCTAACGCCGGTGAATAGGAAATCGCATCGTAAACGACATGTTCTGTGCTTGGGTATATGGTTGTAAAATCTTCAATGATTTTTTTAGTGGAGGGAGAAGGTAAAGATGGTGTTAAAATTACAATCTTTTTACCCGAAACCTTAGCTGCCTGTAATTCTTTATTTACATATTCATCTAATGATTTCCAATCGGTTTCAGATCCATTCAGTTTAGGTGCTTTAGCTCTGTTATTGTCATATAATGAAAGAACAGAAGCTTGACTTCTGGCTGTGCTTTCACCAAAAAAGGCTGCATTTTTATTACTTTCAATTTTAATGGGTCTTCCTTCCCTTGTTTTAACTAAAACACTGGCAATGTCAAATCCATTGTAAAGAGTTGAGGCGTAATAACTGGGTACTCCCGGAATGATACCTTCAGGTTTAACCACATAAGGTACCGATTTAATAATTGGAGCTTCACAGGCTGCTAAAGTTACAGCTGCTGTTCCAAAACCTAAGAATTTTAAGAAATCTCTTCGAGAAGTTTTTGTAGAATACATTGCTTGATCATCTCCTAAAAATTCATCGATAGGAAGCTCTTCTACAAATTCATTTGCTGCTAATTTCTCTGGTAGTGAAGGATCTTGTAATTCTTCTAAACTCCTAAATTTTATTTTATCTTTTGAAGCCATAATGATCTTCTGATGATTTTAATTAATTAATAATGACATTTACCGCATTCTAAACCTCCTATGGCATCTACCGTTATTTTAGATTTATCTTCTCCATATTCTTTCTTCAATTTTTCATGAAGTTTATTGAAGTAAGCTGCATTATATCCATTGGTCATATCGACTTCTGTGGTACGGTGGCAATCTACACACCATCCCATTGTGAAATCATTCGCCATTCTTACTACATTCATGGTATCTATGGAACCATGACAGGCTTTACATACCACGTCAATTTGATGGTTCGGGTTCTTTTTATTGAAATCGGCTATTATTGTTTTTTCTCCTGCCACTACGTGTTGTGAGTGATTAAAATATACGAAATCCGGCATATTATGAATTCTTTCCCATTTCACCGGTTTTTGTTTACCTGTGTATTTTTGGTTTTCTTCATCCCAACCAATATGGTCATAAATTTTCTTAATTTCAGCAGTATAGAATTCTTTAGATTTGCCCGGTTCGATATATTTGCCGGTATATTCGCTGATATTTCTATGACAATTCATACATACACTTAGAGAAGGAATTTCGGAAACTTTCCCATATTTTGCTCCGGAATGACACAATTGACAATTGATTTTATTTTCTCCTGCATGAATTTTATGTGAAAAATAAATAGGTTGATCCGGTTCATAACCTTTATCGACTCCTATTCCCATCAACCAAGCCCATACTCCGTAAAAAGATAAAGCCAATAGTAAAGTTACCAATCCATACAAGCCCCCTTTGTATTGTACATAAAATTGTGAAAAAGTTCTAATTCTTGTAGATTCAAGTTCTGATAATTCAGCGCTAGATGTTTTTAGTTTTACTAGCTTATTGATTTTCAGTAAGGTAAAAATCAATATTACCCCTATTGAGGCAAAGGAAAGTAAAATATAGTTAAGATCATTTGATGTTTTCTTTTCAACTACGGCGGGAGCAGCTTCTTCCGGTGGAGCCGGTGGATTTTCAAGATAAGCTAAAATATCATCGATATTTTGTACTGATAATCTGCCTTCGAAAACATCCATAGCAATTTGATTGTTCTCTTCGAAGATTTTATTCGCACGCTTATCTCCACTTTTTCTTAAGGCTTCATTATTCATGATCCATTTTTGGATCCATTCCACATCAGCGCCTTCTTCAGTTAATTTTGTTACAATTCCTTTTAGTGCAGGTCCTGTAAGTTTTCGGTCTAACGCGTGACAAGCGGTACAATTGTCTTTGAATAATTTCTCTCCATTCTTTACATCTCCATTTACTTTCTGCGCTAAAACAGAAACACTTGTAAAGAGAGTCAGCATACAGACTGCTATAATTTTATTCATAATAATTGATTTCAATTGAATGAAACTTATTTATAATATAATTGTCCCATTAAAAGCGACTTATGCAAAAATAAAAATATGCTCTATATTGCCAAATGTTTTTTTTAACATATCTTTTAGTTTTTGTTAATTTGTAATTATTCTAAATAACGATCGCTTTTATCTAGCTGTTAAACAGCTTATTAAATTGAAATACACGCAAATAACCTTTCTAAAAACCAGATGAAAAAACAGCTTTTTTTATCTTATACGGCAAAATTTACTCATTTTTTCTAGCCAAAAATCGTGTTAATTTAATACCCATATCTAAAAAAATGATTTTAGCACTTCCATTTCTTTCAATATGAAAAAATGCGTTATTAATTTCTTCTAAAATATCTTCTATATTTTTCCCGTGAACAAAATGACTAAAATTATCCCATTTAAAGTTTTCATATGTTAATGGATTATTTACTAAGCTTGAGGATTCGTAATTTTGTAGTAAGGCTTGTCTAAAAGTTTCGGCACAAAATTGTAAGAAATTCTTTTGTTTTTCTCTACCCCAAGCAGATATTTCTAAAGACCAATCTATTATTTCTCTTAAAAATTGTGGTTTTTTAGGAGCCATGACCGCTGCACGGTTCCATCGAATAAAATATTTCTCGAATTCTTCTTGTAAGGTATTGTTTTTTATTAGCTTACAAGCTACATCCCAATCGCCTTCAGCCCTTTTTGCTAAAATATCGGCCGTTTCTTTGTCTAAGGAAAACCTATTTTGTAAATGATCGGATATTTCATTGTTTTCCAAAGCATTAACAGTTATTTTTTGACAACGAGACAATATGGTTGGAAGAATTTTTTTATCATCTTCAGCAATGAGTATAAACAAAGTTTTTGCAGGCGGTTCTTCCAATATTTTAAGTAATTTATTGGCAGCTTCTACTCTCATAGTTTCTACCATCCAAATTATTTGAACTTTATATCCTCCTTCAAAACTTTTTAAGTTTAAGTTATCAATAATATTTTCAATTTCTCTAACAGAGATGATCCCTTGTTTTTTATCTTCATTAATATATGCATACCATTGATTTATATCCCTATAAGGATCTTCGATAATAAACTCTCTAAACTGTTTAATGTAGTCGGAACTTATGGCTTCTTTTTTTTCTGTTGTATTATTAATGGTAGGAAAAGATAAATGCAAATCGGGATGTTGTAATCGATTGATCTGTAATAAACATTTTTCAGATTGTTTGCAAATAACTTCTGAAGCATAGGCAAGTGCAAGCGGTAAAACTCCGTAACCCGGTTTTCCTATATACAGTTGCGCATGGCTAATTCTATCTTCCTTGATTGAATTTTGCAATTGCTTTTTTAAATTATGCTGACCTATTATTTCATCCCATTTCATGTAAACAAAGATAGATCAACTTTTCTAATTCACTTACTTTTATATAATAATTGAATCACTTGATAAGTTTACTTTTTTATCTTAGGCTTAATAAATTTAGTTTTATATAGACTGACAATCGATAGCCGGAAATCGTTTCCTTTATTTACTAAAATGAATAAAAGACAGCATATCTCAAAATTGTTCATAAGTTGTTTAGATGAATTTACATATATGAATAATTATTGCAATAGTTTATTAAAAGTTACATCCGACTTCTAAAAAATTGTTTAGAAAAAAGATAGGTCTACCTTATAATTTTGCATATTTTTGAAACTGATATGGAACAACTAGAATCTAAATACAATAAAATTCCTAAATCCAACAAAATCATTAACTTAGAAAAAGGAAAGCTTCCCCCTCAAGCTATTGATTTAGAAGAAGCTGTACTAGGTGCCATGATGATCGATAAAAAAGGGTTAGATGAAATTATAGATATTTTATCTCCCGAAGTATTTTATAAAAAAGAGCACCAACTAATATATGAAGCTATTGAAGATCTTTTTAAGCAAACAGACCCTATTGATATTCTTACTATATCCAATAAATTACGATCTCAAGGTAATTTGGAGGCTGCAGGAGGTGATTTTTATTTGATTCAACTTTCCAACAAAATATCTTCTTCGGCTCACATTGAATACCATTCAAGAATTATTCTTGAAAAATATATACTTAGGAAACTCATCGAAATATCATCTAATATGATTGAAAAATCGTATGATGAAACTTCAGATGTTTTCGATTTATTGGATTATTCTGAAAGTCAGTTATACGAAATTACCAACGGTACTTTGAAACGAACGTTCAATGAAGCGAAAAACTTAGTTTCCAATGCTTTAAAAAAGATTAAATCTTTAGAATCTAAACAAGGGATGAGCGGTATTCCTTCAGGATTTAAGCATGTGGATAAAATTACTGCCGGTTGGCAACCTTCGGATCTTATAATTATTGCAGCAAGACCCGGTATGGGTAAAACGGCTTTTATTCTTTCCATGGCCAGAAATATTGCCATAGGGGCAGAAACTCCGATCGGCGTATTTTCATTAGAAATGTCCGCAGAACAATTGATGATGCGTATGATATCCAGTGAAACCGGAATTGAATCTGAAAAGTTGAGAAAAGCCAATTTATCCGAATTAGAGTGGCAACAACTTTATTCCCGAGTTAATAAATTGGAAAATGCGCCGATATTTATAGATGATTCTCCCGGGATTTCTGTTTTCGATTTGAGAGCTAAAGCTCGTAGACTTGTTTCTCAGCATGGAGTAAAAATGATTATGATCGATTACCTCCAATTAATGTCGGCAGGAGGAAAAGGTATAGGAAATAGGGAGCAAGAGATCGCTACGATTTCTCGTTCATTAAAAGCTATTGCTAAAGAGCTTGAAATACCTGTTATAGCACTTTCGCAGTTATCCCGTTCTGTGGAAACTCGCGGAGGAAGTAAAAAACCTTTACTTTCGGACTTGAGGGAATCGGGAGCTATTGAACAGGATGCCGATATTGTAACCTTTATATATCGACCGGAATATTACAAATTAGATACTTGGGAAGACGGAACACCTTGTACAGGTCAAGCAGAATTTATTATTGCAAAGCATAGAAACGGTGCTCTCGAAGATGTTCGATTGCGTTTTACGAGTTCTCAGGCTAAATTTTCGGACATCGATGAAGATTATTTTTCCGTACAGGAAAGTATAAGTTCTACCACTTTTGAAAGTAAAATCAATGATGAAACTTCATTTGACAGTTCCATAAATATTCCATCTATTAATCCTAGTGATTCGTTTGGAATTGATGATACTATTGATGATCAAGATTCCGATATGCCTTTTTAAAACTTTGGCAGCATCTTGTGAATCTTCTGCGTATATTAAGCATTTAAATCAAGAATAATTAAAATAAAAAACACTCACTATATAGTGAGTGTTTTTATTATGATAACGAAAATATTATTAAATTTATTTTTTTACAGTATCCACAACCGCTTTGAAAGCTTCTGGATGGTTCATAGCTAAATCTGCAAGAACCTTTCTATTTAAATCTATATTATTTTCTTTTAGTAAACCTATAAATTTAGAATAAGAAAGACCGTATTGTCTGACACCTGCGTTAATTCTCTGTATCCATAAAGCTCTGAAATTTCTTTTCTTTTGCTTTCTACCTACATAGGCATATTGCAAACCTTTTTCAACAGCATTTTTCGCTACTGTCCAAACATTTTTTCTTCTCCCGTAATAGCCTTTGGCTAATTTCAGGACTCTTTTTCTGCGCGCTCTTGACGCTACTGAATTGACTGATCTTGGCATACTTTTTTGTTTTTTTGAAGTGGGTGGAAGTATTTTTTATCTTCTCTTCTTTTACCCAATCCAGGGTTAAACTTTTAAATGATTTTTAAAAAACCGGAATATCTTTCAAAAGATATTCTCTCTTACTTAATTAATAATTGTCTTTTAACGCTTTTTTCGTCTGCGATATCTACTAAAGTAGAATACGTCAGATTACGTTTACGTTTTGTGCTTTTTTTAGTTAAAATGTGGCTTTTAAATGCATGTTTTCTTTTAATTTTACCTGATCCGGTAATTGAAAAACGCTTTTTAGCACCTGATTTTGTTTTTAATTTTGGCATTTTCTTATTTATTTACCTCGTTATCAATTTTACAAAATTAGATATTTTTCAAAAAATAAACAAATCATTTAGACTTTAGCAAAATTTTTTGTTTAGACTTTCCTTTTCTATTCTGATATTTTATTTTTAAAATTCCTGGATGATAAATTTATATCATTAAAAAAATACAATATAATGTAATGTATTAATAAAATCAATGAATTTCCTTATCAATATTTTAATTACAGTAATTTATGAGTAAAATAACCATATCTAAAAAAATTATGAAAATAAATTACGTATTCTTTGAACATGGAAAAAATAACATCCAAGTTAACTAACTAATAATTGTAAAAAATTATAAAGGCATAATAGGTATCAATTTAAAATTTAAATTGATGGTTTATCTTACTCAATTGATAAGTAATACAAATTTAGTTACTATCAAGATAAGAATAAAAAATAAAGAGCTCTTTTTATGTATACTTACTATAAAAGAATAAATAGCTATATCCTATAGCTATTTATTTTTATCTTATTTTTTTGGAGACATCATCATAATCATTCTTTTCCCTTCGAGCTTTGGCATTTGCTCTACTTTACCCCATTCTTCTAATTCTTGCGCTAATCTTAATAATAAAATTTGTCCTTGGTCTTTAAAAACAATGGAACGCCCTTTAAAGAAAACATAAGCTTTTAATTTAGAACCTTCTTCCAAAAATTTTTGAGCATGTTTCTTTTTAAATTCGAAATCATGTTCGTCGGTTTGTGGTCCAAATCGAATTTCTTTAACCACTACTTTGGTTTGCTTGGATTTAAGTTCTTTTTGCTTCTTTTTCTGTTCGTACAGGAATTTTTTATAATCAACAACTCTACAAACAGGTGGATTTGCACTTTCTGTGATCATTACCAAATCCAACTCTAAATCTTCGGCAATAGCTAATGCTTCTTTTATAGGATAGATTCCTTGAGTAACATTATCTCCTACTAAACGAACTTCCGGAACATCAATTTTTCCGTTAATTTTGTGTTCTGGCTCTTGCTTCTTTGGGATATACTTCCCTCTTGAATTATTTCTGTTAAGTGCTATGGTATTTAAATTTTATTGATTATTTGTTGCTTTTTTCATCATCGTTACTACTTCTTCTAAAGAAAAAGTACCTAAATCTCCTTCTCCACGTTTACGAATCGACACAGTGTCGGAGGAAGCTTCCTTCTCTCCTACTACAAACATGTAAGGAATTTTATTGATCTCTGCATCTCGTATCTTTTTACCTGTCTTTTCGTTACGATCGTCTATTCGTCCGCAAATATCCGAATTTTCCATTAAATCCAAAACTTTTTTTGCATAATCTACATACTTTTCACTAATAGGAAGTATAATAAATGGTTCAGGACTTAACCATAAAGGTAAATCTCCGGCAGTGTGTTCTAACAGAATGGCCACAAAGCGTTCCAAAGAACCGAAAGGCGCTCTATGTATCATTACAGGACGATGTTTTTCATTATCTGCTCCTATGTAATAAAGATCAAACCTTTCCGGCAAATTATAGTCTACTTGAATAGTACCTAATTGCCAGTTTCTACCTAAGGCATCTTTAACCATAAAATCGAGCTTTGGTCCGTAAAAAGCTGCTTCGCCATATTCAACAACTGTAGGTAGTCCTTTCTTTTCGGCTGCTTGTTTAATCGCATTTTCAGCTTTCTCCCAATTTTCATCACTTCCAATGTATTTTTCTTTATTTTCTTTATCTCGCAATGAAACTTGGGCTGTAAATTCGTTAAATCCTAAGGATTTAAATGTATATAATACGAGATCTATTACATTTTCAAATTCCCCGATCAATTGATCCGGAGTACAAAAGATATGGGCGTCATCCTGAGTGAATCCTCTAACTCGAGTAAGTCCATGCAATTCTCCACTTTGCTCATATCTATAAACGGTTCCAAATTCTGCGAATCGTTTCGGTAAATCTTTATACGACCAAGGGGAAGATCGATAAATTTCACAGTGGTGTGGACAATTCATCGGCTTTAATAAAAACTCTTCACCCGCATTAGGTGTTTTTATAGGTTGGAAGCTATCTGCTCCGTATTTTTCGTAATGTCCGCTGGTAACATACAAATCTTTATGCCCGATATGAGGGGTTGCTACAATTTCATAACCTGCTTTTCGCTGTGCCGCTCCTAAAAAGTCAATAAGTTTTTGTCTTAGTTTTGCACCTTTTGGTAACCATAAAGGTAATCCTGCTCCTACTTTTTCGGAAAAGGTAAATAATTGCAGCTCTTTTCCTAATTTTCTATGATCACGCTTTTTTGCTTCTTCTATTCTTTCTAAGTATTCAGTTAATTCTTTTTGTTTTGGAAAAGAAATTCCATAGACACGTACCAATTGTTTATTTTTTTCATCGCCTCTCCAATAAGCTCCTGCCGCATTTAATACTTTTACGGCTTTAATTATTCCGGTAGAAGGAATATGTCCACCTCTACACAAATCGGTAAAATTATCGTGTGTTACAAATGTGATCGATCCATCTTCTAAATTTTCAATTAATTCAGTTTTAAACGGATTATCTTTATAGGCTTCTAATGCATCATTTTTGGAAACAGAACGGATAGAGAACGTTGAGTCTTTTTTGGCATTTTCCAACATTTTCTTTTCAATTTTTTCAAAATCTTTTTCTGAAAAAACTTCATCTCCAAAATCAACATCGTAATAAAATCCGTTTTCAATGGCCGGACCAATAGTTAATTTGGCATTTGGATAATACTCCATAATTGCCTGTGCCAGTAAGTGGGCAGAAGAATGCCAAAACGCTTTCTTACCTAAATCATCATTCCATGTTAATAATTGTACCGCTGCATCCTCCGTAATAGGATCGGTAATTTCAACTTGTTTACCATTTACTATTGCAGAAATTGTATTTCTAGCCAAACCTTCAGATATGGATTTGGCAATGTCCAACGGTGTTACGGAATTTTCAAATTCTTTCACACTTCCATCAGGAAGAGTAATTTTTATCATTCTTCTAAAATTTTTAGGATACAAATTTACGAAAGTTTTATAAATGAAATTATTGCGTTTTTTAAATATATCGAAAATAATTTTTTATTTATTCTTGGATTGTAATTATCTCTTTACGAAATTGTTATCTTAATACTAAAATCTTTTTAGTTTTTTATGAACACAAAAAATATTTATTGATTTTATTCAACTGTTTTTAAAAATTTTTGCTTGAAGGAGTTTAATTAAATCTTGTGGATTTAATTGAATTTGTAATCCTCTTTGTCCTGCACTAATGTAAATGGAATCGAAATTCAAGCAGGATTCTTCTATATAGGTTGGAAATAATTTTTTCATGCCTATGGGTGAGCATGCTCCTCTGATATAGCCCGTTAATCCTATTAGATTTTTCATCGGAATTAAGTCGCATTTTTTATTGCCGGATAGTAATGCTATCTGCTTTAAATTTATTTCTTCATTTCCGGGAATTACACAAACAAAATAACCATTTTTATCCCCTTCTAATACCAAGGTTTTAAAAACCTGATTTATATTTTCCCCTAAAGTCTCTGCTACATGTATGGCGCTTAAATCATTTTCATCTACTTCATAGGGAATAAGATCATATGTAATTTTATGTAAATCTAGTAATCTCGCCGCATTCGTTTTTTGTATTTTCTGCTTACTCATGCAAATATTTCTCAGACTTTAATTCTTGACTTAATTTTTTATACAATTTTATCTTTCAAATTCTAATGCCATTCCTCTTACTTCTTTTACTTCTCCTTCACTGTAAGCCAATTTTCCGTTCAAAAAAGTTTTTTCAACGGATGAACTAAAAGTTATATTTTCTAACGGTGACCATCGACATTTGTAAAGAATGTTCTCTTGTGATACTGTATATGGCTTTTCAGGATTAATCAAAACTAAATCTGCATAATATCCTTTACGTATATAGCCTCTTTTTTTAATCTGATACAGTTGAGCCGGGGCATGACACATTTTAGTAATAACTTTTTCTTTGGTAATTTTCCCTTGTTTAACCAATTCTAACATCATCACTAAAGAATGTTGTACTAAAGGACCTCCTGAGGCAGCTTGCAAGCATCCGCCTTCTTTTTCACTCAATAAGTGCGGAGCGTGATCAGTTGCAACAACGTCTAACCGATCTTCTACAACTGCTTTAAGTATAGAATCTCGGTCTTTTTTTGTTTTTACTGCTGGATTCCATTTTATTTTGGATCCTAATTTTTCATAATCTTCATCAGTAAACCACAAATGGTGTACACAAGCTTCTCCGGTAACTTTCTTTTCTTCTAATGGTTTATTTTCAAATAAACTCAATTCTTTTTCTGTGGATATATGTAAAACATGAAGACGTGTTCCATATTTATGGGCTAATTCAATTGCCTCAAATGAGGATTGATAGCAAGCTTCTACGCTTCTAATTAAAGGATGACAAGGAATCGGTATATATTCGCCATAAATAGCTTTATATTTTTCGATATTTTTCCTTATAATTTCTTCTTTTTCGCAATGAACCGCAATCAGCATATCAACCTCAGAAAAAATAGTCTCCAGGGCTTTTTTATTGTCAACCAGCATATTCCCTGTGGATGAACCCATAAAAATTTTTATTCCGCAAACCTTCTTGGGATTAACTTTCATTAGTTCTTCTCTATTATCATTGGTCGCTCCCAGGTAAAAAGAATAGTTCGCATACGATTTTTGTGATGCAAGGGCAAACTTATTTTCCAAGGCTTCAATTGTTGTGGTCTGTGGATTGGTATTAGGCATTTCCATATAAGAAGTTACCCCACCGGCAAGAGCAGCACGGCTTTCATTATGAATATCTCCTTTATGGGTTAATCCCGGTTCTCTGAAATGTACTTGGTCATCGATAACTCCGGGAATCAGCCATAAACCTTCTGCATTTATTTTGGTTGATTGAGCGCTAATTTCCGCAGGAACTTCGCCTCTGTATATTTCGGAAATGATATCTTTTTCCAGTAAAACCGATCCTATAAACGATTGTCCTTCATTTATAATTGTAGCGTTTTCAATAAGTATCATTTGTTTTTTTATTTATTTGAAGTTAATGTCCTGCTGTTTTGGAAAATAGGTTTATAATAAGTACGCCTATGATGATAAATACGATTCCAATAATAGCCGGAATATCTAATTTTTGTTTGTATAAAAAATAGCCTGAAAGACTTATTAATACAATTCCTATTCCTGACCAAATAGCATAGGCTATCCCGATTGGTATGACTCTAATGGCTTTAGTCAGGCTATATAAAGCTGCAAAAAAGAGAGCAAAAAAAAGGACTGTTGGTTTCCATTTAGTAAATTCTTTAGTCATCGGAAGTAAAGAGGTCCCAGCCGTCTCTAAGCATATAGCTATGAATAAATAGATATAGGATTTCATATTAAAATAGTTCTGATTGATTGCCCAGCATTTTTATTTTGCCTAAATGTTTATAGGCTTTTTCCGTTGCTTCTCTACCTCTGGGTGTACGCATAAGATAGCCTTCTTGAATTAAAAAAGGTTCATATACTTCTTCTAAAGTTCCCGGATTTTCTCCTACTGCTGTTGCTATAGTTGTTAATCCTACCGGTCCTCCTTTAAATTTATCAATAATGGTACTTAAAATCTTGTTATCCATTTCATCTAGACCGTGTTTGTCTACTTTTAGCGCTTCTAAACCAATTTCAGAAATGGTAAGATCTATCTTTCCATTACCTTTAATTTGCGCAAAATCTCTGATTCTTCGTAGCAATGCATTGGCAATACGCGGAGTTCCTCTGCTACGGGATGCTATTTCTATAGCAGCCTGCGTATCTATCGGCATATTCATTATGCGCGAACTTCTTTCTACAATACTGCTTAATAATTCTGTGTGATAGTATTCAAATCTAAAGTTAATTCCAAAACGTGCCCTAAGCGGAGCTGTTAACAATCCCGAGCGGGTCGTTGCTCCAATTAAGGTAAAAGGATTTAAATTGATTTGAACTGATCGAGCATTGGGCCCGCTTTCAATCATTATGTCTATTTTATAATCTTCCATGGCTGAATACAAGTATTCTTCAACTATGGGAGAAAGCCTATGGATTTCATCAATGAACAGTACATCATTTTCTTCCAATCCGGTCAATAAACCTGCCAGATCACCGGGCTTATCTAATACAGGTCCTGAAGTGATTTTTATTCCAACATTTAATTCATTTGCAATGATGTTAGCTAAGGTAGTTTTACCTAGCCCCGGAGGACCGTGTAGTAATACATGATCCAAAGATTCGCGTCTTAATTTGGCAGCCTTTACAAAAATCTCCAGATTATCCATAATATGAGATTGACCTACAAATTCGTAAAAACTTTTAGGACGCACCTGCTCTTCTTGAGCAATATCTTCTTTTGAATATTTATTCTTATCCGGATCTAATAAATCTGACATTTTGTAAATTTAAAACTTCTGGAGAAATATAAAAAGTAAACAACTTTAAAATTATTATTTACAATTTTTGAATTGTTTTCTTCCTTTTTTTAAAGATGGTAGTTTCTTAATCTCTAATTTTAGATTAGAAATTGGAAATAAAAAAAACATTTTAAGCTTTAATCAGCTAAATAATTTTGTAAATAATAAAAGGAAGATAAATTTCAACAACAATTGATATGAATAATAAATGATTTATTTCTTGGAATAGTCTTTTTCCAAATTTTCACATTTACCACTCATTTACCTAGTAAAATTGTCAATTGAAATAAGTTGATACCATATCAGTATCTGCCAAATTTCAAAATGTTTAAATTTTTTAATCTAACCCGAAAATTACAACTATTAGAAAAATTGTCACGTATTGATCAAGTAACTTATTTAACTAAAAGAGATACTATGTGTTGAGCCGTTTCTGAAGATAATGATAATAGGGGTTGAGGATAAATTCCACAAACTATAATTAAAGCCGCTATTACGATCAATCCTAATTTAGTTTGTAAATTAATATCTTTCTGACCTTCTAAAAATTCTTGATTTCCTTTACCAAACATTGACATTCCGTACATTTTGGTAATATAAACGGCACATAAGATTAAGGTTAAACCGGCTATAATTGCTCCCCAAATGCTTAATGTAAAAATACTTTTCAATAAAAGGAATTCACCTATAAATGCATTGGTTAACGGAACAGCCATAGTTCCAACAGAGATTATCATAAATAAAACAGCTAAAAATGGAGCTTTAGATGCTAATCCTCCCATTTTACTTAAATCTCTGGTACCGAATTTTTTAATTAATACATCCGCTACATAAAATAAACCGACTACATTAACTCCGTGTGCCAACATTTGAATTGAGGCTCCTTCAATACCGGTACTATCAATACCGCAATGCATGGATACGATTGCACTTGCAAATATACCGGCAGCAATAAGTCCCACGTGTGCCATTGAAGAGAAAGCAATAAGTCTCTTAATATCTTTTTGAACGATAGCGATTAAAGATGCATATACAATTCCAATAATTGATAAAATTAAGGCTATGGAACCGGAAGTTCCTCCTACCGCTTCAGGTGAAAGAGGTAATAAATATCTTATGATTCCAAATACTCCCATTTTAAGCATGATACCGGATAATAACATGGAGCCTTGGGTAGGAGCCATTGTATAGGTATCTGCTTGCCAAGTGTGGAAAGGAAATATGGGTAATTTGATTGCAAATGCTAAGAAAAACATCCAAAAAATGAATGTTTGAGCTTGTGCAGGAATTTTAACTGCATATAAGGCATTTAAGTCAAATGATCCCGCTTGCAAGTAAACATATATTAGTGCAACCAGCATAAATAAAGATCCAAAAAAAGTATAAATAAAAAATTTATAGTTTATTTTCAATCTGTTTTCACCTGTTCCAAAAATTCCACATATAAACCAAATAGGAATTAAAGTTACTTCCCAAAATATATAAAACATTAAACCATCTAAGGAAGAGAAAATACCCACTAATCCAAATTGCATTAATAAAATTAATGCATAAAAGCCGGAAGGGCGTTCATCGTTCCATGATGAATAGAGTATAATTGGCGTTAATACATTGGTTAATAGAAGCATTAGGACAGTTAATCCGTCAACACCGAAATGTAACGTAGATTTAATCGGTGAAAAATACAACTCTTTTCCAAATTCAAACTGAATTCCTGAATCTGCTTTGAAGTTACACCATATAATAGCGGTTAATACCAATTCGGATATTGCAATTATAAATGCTATATATTTTGAAATATTCCCTTTTAAGGCAAATAATAAGCCTGATCCTATGATTGGTAAAAGTAGTACTGCTAAAGTTAACATTATATCTTTTTACTTTTTGTATTTTAATTAATGACTTAAAAATTCTGCAACTAATAATAATATGAATATTCCCAAGGACATTGCAAATACATAAAATTCTACATTTCCGTTTTGTATTAGTCTAAGGACACTTCCGCATCCCTTAACTGTTTTTGCTGTTCCTTCTACTATTCCGTTTACTATATATTTATCAACTATATTTTTCAGAAATTTTCCTAAGTTTAAAACCGGATTAACAATAACTTCATTATAAAATTCATTGATATAAGCAGCATGTGCTGAAAATTTTTCCCATCCGGTCATATTTTCTACAATAGTTGCCTGTACTTTTCGGGTAACATATTTGTTGTAGGTAACAAGTGCTACCATAGCTATTACAGCTAAAGTTATTCCCAGTAACATCATTTCAGTACCTAAAGAAGGTTCTTGATGTATAGGTAAACCTACATAAATAGGATGCAACCAATGCGCCAATTTTTGAGAAATTCCTTCCCCTAAATAATGAGGTAAGTTTATACCTCCGCCTACAACGGTTAATAGAGCTAAAACCAATAAAGGAATGGTCATTATAGCCGGACTTTCATGCAAATGTTTTTTTTGCTCCTCGGTACCTTTGAAATCTCCAAAGAATGTAAGGAATAGTAAGCGAAACATATATATACAGGTTAAAGCTGCTGAGAATAAGGTAAGTCCCCAAATAATTTTGTTTTTAGTCCAAAGTGCTACTAAAATTTCGTCTTTAGAGAACATCCCTGCTAAAGGAGGTATTCCGCAAATAGCTAATGTTCCAATTAGGAATGTCCAATAAGTTACCGGGATTTTTTTTCTTAATCCTCCCATGTATCTCATATCTTGTTCTCCACTCATCGCATGAATAACACTACCCGCTCCTAAAAATAATAATGCTTTAAAGAATGCGTGAGTGATTACATGGAATAAAGCAGTCGTGTAAGCTTCTGCTCCTAAAGCGGTAAACATAAGTCCAAGTTGTGAAACTGTTGAATAAGCCAACACTTTCTTTATATCGTTCTGTCTTAATCCGATGAATGCTGCGAGTATAGAAGTAGCTAAACCAATATACATAATAAAGTCTAGAGTAATCGGCACTAAACTATAAATGGCATTGGATCTGATAATCATATAAATACCTGCTGTTACCATGGTAGCGGCGTGAATTAATGCAGAAACCGGTGTAGGCCCTGCCATCGCATCAGGTAACCATGTATAAAGTGGTATTTGAGCAGATTTACCCATAGCTCCTATAAATAGAAATACAGTAGCTGTAATTAATATAGGATCATTTAACTTAAATAAATGGGCTTTGGCTGCTATGTCGGAGTATTCTACACTTCCAAAGTAATAAAATAACATGAATATTCCTATTAAGAGCCCTAAGTCTCCTATTCTATTCATTACAAATGCTTTTCTGGCAGCATATCCATATTCTTTATTGGTATACCAGAATCCAATAAGTAAATAGGAACAAAATCCTACTCCTTCCCATCCTATAAATAGTATTAAGAAATTACTTCCCATTACTAACAACAGCATGGAAAATATAAAGAGATTTAAATAAGAAAAGAATTTATAAAAGCCTTTATCTTCATGCATATATCCAATGGAATACAGATGAATTAAAGATCCGATTCCTGTAACAATCATCATCATCACTAAGGATAACTGATCTATTTGAAAGGAAAAGTTAACTTTTAAAGTATCAACTGCAAACCAATTAAACAGGGATGCTTTAACGGGTTCTGTAAACGTGCAAAATAAATATACGGATAGAAAAAAAGGTATCCAAACAGCAAGATTTGCAATTGTTCCTACTGCCGTTTTAGGCATTTTACTTCCAAAAATTCCACAAATAATAAATCCAATAAGTGGTAAAATTGGTATTAAATATATTATATTCTCCATTTCTTATCCTTTTAATCTATTAAATAAGCTAACATCTACAGATCGTGTATTTCTATACATCATGGTTATGATGGCTAATCCTACTGCAACTTCGGCTGCTGCAACAACCATAATAAAAAATACTAATATTTGACCGTCTGCATCTCCTTTGTAGGCAGAAAATGCTGCCAACAATAGATTCACTGAATTCAACATCAGCTCCACACATCCTAAAATTATGATTGCATTTCTTCTTACTAATACTCCTGTTACTCCTATACAAAATAGTAATGCGGATAAGTATATAAAATAATCTACCGGTATACTTTGTAATAAACTGTTAACCATTTCTTTTTTGTTTCAAGAAAATAAATATTTTTTTATAAATCTCTTTTTCCTATCATAACTGCACCAACTAATGCACCTAAAAATAGAATCCCAGCTAATTCGAAGGGTAATACGTATTGACTAAATAATAAGTGTCCTAAATTTTTAGTTAATCCTATTTGACTGTCTGGATTCGTAGGAAAATCTATTTGTTGATATCCTCTTAATGCTCCAATAAATCCAATGAATACTAATCCTCCGCATATGGTTGCTAAAATTCGAAAAGCACTTCCTTTTAAAGGCTCATCTTTTTCTTTCAAATTCAACATCATAAGCACATAGAGGAATAAAACCATAATGGCTCCGGAGTAAACTATAATTTGAACTACACTTAAAAATTGAGCATTTAACATTATATATAAACCTGATATGGAAAAAAAGGTTATGATCAATGAAATGATGCTGTACATAGGGTTTTTACTGAATACAACAAATAATGCGCTCACAATTGCACTAGCAGATATTAAATAAAACAAAATTGCTTCCATATTCTTTATTTTTCTACCGTATATTTTTTTATTTGCCTTTGTGAAACGTCTATTCTATTGTCCATGCTTTCTACAAGCTTATCTTTCTTGTATATAAATTCTTTGCGTAAATGTTCCGGCATTACTAAACGGTCAGTAAGAAATATGGCTTCTTTAGGACATGCTTCTTCACACATTCCGCAAAATATGCATCGTAACATATTTATTTCATAGTTTTCTGCATATTTTTCCTCTCTATATAAGTGTTCCTCTCCTCGCTTTCTTTCAGCGGCAACCATTGTAATGGCTTCAGCCGGACAGGCTAATGCACATAATCCACAAGCTGTACAACGCTCTCTTCCTTCATCGTCTCTTTTGAGTACATGTCTGCCTCTGTATACAGGACTAAACTCTCTTTTCTTTTCTGGATATGAAGTGGTAACCGGTTTTTTGAAAAAATGACTAAAAGTGATTTTCATACCTCCTAATACTGCAGGAAGATATATCTTTTCTTTTAAGGTCATTTCTTTATTTGAAATTATCTTAGATTTATTGGTAAGCCTCTGCATAAATTTAATTTCTTTCTTTACTTTTTTCTTTATTTTAGCCAAATACTACAATAGTAGCAGTTATTAATAAATTGAGAATGGACAAAGGTATCATGACTCTCCAACCTAAACGCATTAATTGGTCGTATCTGAATCTAGGTAATGTCCACCTTACCCACATAAAACAGAATATACAAAAGACTATTTTTATTAAAAATGCTACTATACTAATAATTCCTATTGCATTTTCTCCAAGTGTTCCATTTTTGGCCAATTCATTCATAAACGGAAAGCTGTAACCTCCAAAAAATAGAGTGCTTATTAAAGCTGAACTAATAAACATGTTTATATATTCTGCAAAAAGGAATGTACCGAATTTCATGGATCCGTATTCTGTATGATAACCTCCGATCAGCTCGGATTCACACTCTGCCAAATCAAAAGGGGCTCTGTTTAGTTCTGCAAACGAACAGGTAACGAACAATACGAAGGCTAAGGGTTGATAAAATACATTCCAAGCCATACCATTTAAAAATGATAATCCGTATAAATTGGAAGCTTGTTGCTCTACCATGGCTCTTAAATCCAATGTTCCTGTCATCATAATGATGGATAGAAGGGATAATCCCATAGCCAACTCGTAAGAGATCATTTGTGAAGAAGCTCTTATTGCCCCTAACAATGAATACTTATTATTGGAAGCCCAACCTCCCAGCATGATTCCGTATACTCCGATGGATACGATACCCATTATATACAGAACTCCTACATCAATGTTTGCTACTTGAACTAAATGAGATTCTCCTGCTATAAACAAAGATTTTCCCCAAGGAATCACTGCTCCTGTACTTAATGCTATTAGCATTAAAATTCCCGGTGATATGATAAACAACCATTTTTCTGCATTTTTTGGAACAAAATCTTCTTTGAAAAAAAGTTTTCCTCCGTCGCATAAAGGTTGCATTAAACCAAATATTCCTGCTCTATTGGGTCCTATTCTATCTTGTAAAAAGGCTGCTACTTTTCGCTCCATTAAGGTTTCATAAGCTGCAGCTCCTAAACACAACGCAAATAAAATAACTACCAATACTACTGTAAACCACATATTATATATATTATTCTAATGTTTTAGCTTTAAATTTTTCGATTTTATAATGCGGATCATTTTTAGGTAATGGTAATTCGTAATGATTTACCGAAATTACAGAATGATCGCTGATATGGGCAGGACCTTCTATATTCCAATAATTCAGGTCTTTTCTTTCAAATCGACAATCATTGCATATAAATTCTTCTACTTCATTGTATGCATCTTTTCGCGCTGTTACCCGTATAATGGTATCTCCTTTCATCCATAATACTGCTTTACCGCTACATTTTTCACAAGTACAAGTTGCATTTACCGGTTCAGTAAACCAAACTCTACTTTTAAATCGAGCGGTTCTATCTGTTAAAGCTCCCACCGGACAAACATCGATCATGTTTCCTGAAAAATCATTTTCAATAGCTTTGCTTATGTAGGTACTTATTTCCGCATGATCTCCTCTGAATAGTATCCCTTGATTTCTTTGGTCGGTAAGTTGATTGGCAACTAATACACATCTTGCACAAAGAATACATCGGTTCATGTTTAATTTTATGTACGGTCCTAAATCATCGGATTGAAAAGTTCTTCTTGGGAATTCAGAACGGGTTTTATCCAACCCATGCTCATAAGCCAAATCCTGAAGTTTACATTCTCCTGCCTGGTCGCATATAGGACAATCTAAAGGATGGTTAATTAATAAAAATTCTGTAACTCCTTGTACGGCTTGTATTACTCTTTCAGAGGTAATAACTTTAACTTCCATACCATCCATTACATTGGTACGACAAGCCGGTACTAACTTAGGCATAGGACGTGGATCTTTTTCTGATCCTTTAGTCACTTCCACCAAACAAGTGCGGCAACGTCCCCCACTTGCTTCCAATTTACTATAATAGCACATAGTAGGCGGAACAGAGGCTCCTCCTATTTGTCGTGCTGCTTCTACAATTGGAATCCCTGGATTTACTTCTACAGTAATTCCATCTATTGTTACTTTTATTTTATTTGGTTCTTCGTTCATTAGATTTTAATATATCTTGGTGCATTAAAAATGCCAACTGAATCCGAATGTGTAATTCCATTGGAGATACAAAATATTTTGAGAAGCTTTATCTGAACTGCTGGATGTTGTTCTAATATCCGGCATGGATATAACTCCTTCTTTTAATTCCGTTCTAAGGAAAAAAAGATCCCAGAACAGCAATTCTGCTCCCACTTTTGCATCTAACCCCCATCCTGCTAAATGAAATTTATCATGTCTTTCATTATTCATTATAGTTGCATTGGTTTTTGGGATTAGCAATCCTAAACCTCCTCCTGCTATACTATTAAATTTAAAAAAGCCGGAACTTATGAAATTATGATAATATTCTATTTCTGCATTCAAGTAATTTAGACCGTCAGTATGTTCTAAATGTAAAAAATCATCAGTTAAATAAATGTATTCTCCGTCAACGATTGCATCCTCATATCCGGGAGTGTTAATTGTTCCTGTTGATTTAACCCATTGCCCAGGTCTAACTACATATTTCATATGATCCATACCTAAAGAAACCGCCCAATTATCTTTGAAGAAATAACCGATTCTATAATTTACTTGAGGGATCGTTACTCTGGTTGGGTCTAAAAAATCGTGAAAGTTCCAGCCAATCGGCTTATCATCACCTTTTACTCCATGTAGGGTAAAATTATAATCATTACCTGTGAAATGGACGGATGACCTTCCATAATAGGCTCGGTTCCAACCCCAGTAGGCGTATACTTCACCTTTTCTGTGGGCTTTTCTTTTGTTCTTTTCTTGTTCTTGGGCATCCACTGCACCAATTGTAAATATTGCTAATAAAAACAATAAATTACTTTTGTTAAATAGTTGCATATTCAGCTATACCATAATTTTTTGTTAAACATTCTGGATTATTTATATGCCATTGGAACTCATCTCTAAAATGTCTAATAGCTGCTGCAACCGGCCAGGACGCTGCATCTCCTAAAGGACATATCGTATTACCGTCTATCTTACTTTGTATATTCCATAGCAAATCGATATCGTCGTATGTTCCCCGTCCTTCTTCTATTTTTTTTAGTATTCTGTACATCCATCCGGTCCCTTCGCGACAAGGTGTACATTGTCCACAACTTTCATGATTATAAAAACGCGCCAGAGTCATCGTATGTCTTACTATACACTGGTCTTCATCTAACACTATAAATCCACCTGAACCTAAGGCTGTTCCAGTAATAAACCCTCCATCTGCCATACTTTCGTAATTCATCAAACGGGTTTCGCCGTTAGCTGTCTTTAGTAATAATTTAGCGGGTAAAATAGGAACTGATGATCCACCCGGTATACAAGCTTTCAATTTTTTACCTTTAGGTATTCCTCCGCAATATTCTTCACTGAAAATAAATTCTTCTATGCTTAAGTTGAAATCAACTTCGTATACTCCCGGTTTATTCAGGTTTCCACAAGCGGAGATTAATTTAGTTCCCGTAGATCTTCCTACTCCCATTTTAGCATATTCTGCTCCGGTTATGGAAATAATAGCCGGTACAGTTGCAATGGTTTCTACGTTATTAACTACGGTAGGGCACTGATATAACCCCTTAACAGCCGGAAAAGGCGGTTTCAATCTAGGGTTACCTCGTTTTCCTTCTAAAGATTCCAACAATGCGGTTTCTTCTCCGCATACATAAGCTCCTGCACCGCGTTGAACATAAATTTCCAGATCATATCCTGTATTCTTTATATTCTTACCTAAAAAACCATTGGCTTTTGCTTCTTGTATTGCGTGTTCTAAGATCTCGGGAATCCAAGAATATTCTCCTCGTATATATATATAGGAAACGTTGGCTCCTAAACAAAAAGATGAAATAAGTATACCTTCTATTAATTGATGAGGTATATATTCCATTAAATATCGGTCTTTAAAAGTTCCCGGCTCTGATTCATCTGCATTAACCACTAAATAGCGCGGCACTCCTTCCGGCTTAGCCAAAAAGCTCCATTTCAACCCTGTAGGAAACCCGGCACCTCCACGACCTCTAAGTCCACTGGTCTTAACTTCTTCCAAAATTTCATCAGGAGTCATTTTAAGGGCTTTTTCCGCTGCAGTGTAGCCTCCATGCTTTCTAAAAACTTCAAAAGTTTTTATTCCTTCTACATCAATATTTTTAAGCAATAATTTTTTACTCATTATATTATAATATATGCTTCTAACTTATTGTTTAATCAATTGCAATATTTCCCGCCCTGCAAAGGTCAATGATTTCATCTACTTTTT
Organism: Apibacter sp. ESL0432; assembly: GCF_019469225.1. NCBI lineage: Bacteria > Pseudomonadati > Bacteroidota > Flavobacteriia > Flavobacteriales > Weeksellaceae > Apibacter > Apibacter sp. ESL0432. The sequence goes on from NZ_CP048266.1 coordinate 1,964,697, forward strand.
CTTTTGTCAGATGTTCATGATAAAATTTACCAATTTGCATCATAGGGGCATACCCGCAAGCGCCTAAGCATTCTGCCGGTTTTAGAGTAAACATACCATCTTCAGTTGTTTCTCCTTCTTTTATCTGCAATTTTTCTTTAATATGTTCTATGATTTGATCGCTTCCATTTAACATGCATGGACCGGTTCTACATACTTCCAACACATATTTTCCGACAGGTTGCATATTAAACATTGTATAAAAAGTAGCTACTTCATATACTTCTATTGGTGAAATATTTAATAAAGAAGCCACATAATCCATAACAGGGACATCTAGCCATCCTCCAAATTCTTTTTGAGCCAAATGCAACACAGGAATTAAAGCAGATTTTTGCTTACCTTCCGGATATCTTGCAATTATTTCATGTACTTTATTTAAGGATTCGCTGCTAAAAACTATCTCTTTATCAGGGCTTACACCGTTTTTAGTCATTTTTATTTTAATGTTAGGTTGCAAATATACAATAATGAATTTTACTTGAAAAGTTTAAGTAACTGTTTTTAATCTATATTTAACAATCTGGAATCATTATAAATAACACAAAATAACTGTTTTATAGAGATTAAACTGTTTATAAGAACCTTTGCTTACCTTATTTCGGGTTAAATTTACTTTTTATACACTCCTTTTTTCCTATAAGATTTGTTTTACAACGCATTATCTTACTCTATTGAAAATTATTCACACACATTATTAGTATGTTTAAATGAATAGTCCTTAATAAAATAGTATGATTTTTAAATTATATTGAATCAATGTATTAATTAAAATCTCAAAAAATAATTAAAATATTATTTTCCGTTTTATAAAATAAATGTATATTTGCAGTCCAAAACCAGTAAGCGGATGTGGTGGAACTGGTAGACACGCTAGACTTAGGATCTAGTGCCGTGAGGCGTGGGGGTTCGATTCCCTTCATCCGTACAAAAATAAGAAGCAATTAACTGAATAAAGGTTAGTTGCTTTTTTATTTTATAGAATTTGCAAGATTATTGCACGATTATATAACACTAAGAATGATTTCTAATACCATCTTTGTAAACATATTCAATATATTTTAACGTCTCTTTATAAGAATATTCGCTTATGGATGTAAAAAGATCATATTTGAAAAATTACCTGTTTAGAGGCTGTTTATTTATTTCCTAAATAATTGTAAATTGTTCGTTCATGTTCAATTAAACTTGATTTTTAAATAGCTTCAACCTATTTAGTATGATTTGTTATCATTTGAAAATATACCTAAACTAACTCCGACAGATATTTCAAAAGGAGTACAACTTGTAATCATTCTTGATAGGTATTTTAATAATGTATAAATACTGTTTTGAGAAAATTTATTTATAAACTGTTCCTCAACAATGATCTTATAAAGCTCTAGGGATGCTAAAAAGATAGCTTCCATAATTTTTTTTATTCAACAATTTACAGGATTTTCATTTATTTTTTTTAAAAAAATTTAAAAGGGATATTCTTATTATAAATTTATGAAATAAAATGTAATGGTTCATTTGTTTTTTTACTTAAAGTATAATCTATTAAAAATACTGTTAATACTGAAAAAAACATTAATAATCCAATAGGCCCAAATAAATCATTATAATCAATCTGTATAAAAGCTAACGTTTGTTCAATAGCATTAATTCCTCCGTGTAAAGCGCCAATGACAAATAGGCTTTGTGTTCTTTTTAAGGCAAAAGAAAAGTAGAATGACATAGCAATACATAATATAACCATCATAAGAATCCCCCAATAAGGGTGGTTAGGATAATTATGTCCAGATATTATTATGGGTGTGTGCCATACTCCCCAAATGATCCCGATTATTATATTTTTTTTAAAAAAAGAAAAATTTAAATTTTTCTCTAAAAAGCCTCTCCAACCAATTTCCTCCCCCAAAGCAATGAAACCATTTATAGATATTGAGGACATTAAACTTGCGATGAACATTAGTGGAACCAATAGGAATAATAAATAGTCGATTTTTAATATAGATGGTATTTTTTGTAAAATTTCTGGACTTAGTTGTCGATAACTTGTAATTAGTTTTCCAAAGGGTTCAATTTCTAATACATTCCCAAATAAATACCCATAAAACATCACTAAAACTGGAAGTAACAAATTGGTTATCAGTAGATATTTATAAGTTTGTTTCCAATTAATATTTTTAAAATTTAATTGAAATTTTTCTGATGTTACCAAAAATTTCCTTTTTTCTATTTTAAATGCTACTAAAGCAGGAGTAATCATTAATAATAATGTGAATAGTAACTGAATAGGATTAACAGTACTTTGTGACTTAGGAATATTCCAGATAATTACCCCTATTATACCTGATATAAGATAACATATACTTATAAATGCAAGAACTTTCTTCATTTATAACAGGTTTTAATTTTCATATAAATATACTAATTTTCCTAATTTATAATACTTCTCTGATATGTCATATTGGCTAATTTCATTCTCTGGTTTTCTCTTAATGAAAATATCTATTTTTTACTTTAACAAATCTTTACTTATTTCAATATCATCATTATTATCTAGATTGAATATTTCAATAATATGGTTTTCTAATTTACCTAAATCATCTTTCTCTTTTTTTACTCCTGCAAGTTTATCATAAGGCAAATCATGTTGTTTACCATCACTTTTAAACCAAAATTTTCTATGTGAAATATAACCTGTATTAATAAAATAGGTCTATTTCGTTCTTATAAATTAAGCGAAGTGTTATTGCTCTTATTTCCAATTTAGATTTGCTTCAATAGAGAAATTAACTATTAGCCAAGGTTTTATGATTTATAATTGCGCTTATACAAAAGCAAGAATATGAATGATATTTGCACGATTATATTGTATTTAATTAGATTATTTTACACCTATTTATATTTATACATTTTATATAAATATATTTAATAATAATCTAATGTAAATAAATTATAAGGTTCAACTCCCTTCATATGCATCAAAATAAATAGCAATTAACTAATTGAAAGTTAATTGCTTTTTTTGTTTTATAAAATTTAGTAGATTAAATCGTTTTTAATTATGTATAAAAATTTTAAATAAATTCTTTTGTAAATTATAATAAACAATTAATCAATTGCTTTTAGTGATTAGATACAAATTTAAGGCCTACTATGGAGCTAACCAGAGTAATTATAAAAAATATTCTCCAAAAGGTTGCCGGTTCTTTAAAAACAAATATTCCTAACAATACTGTGCCCACTGCTCCTACACCGGTCCATACTGCATAAGCTGTACCTAACGGAAGGGTTTGAGAAGCCTTAATCAAAAATAACATGCTCGAAATCATACAAATTAAAAAACTGATATACCAATAGTATACGGCATTTCCTTGAGAATTTTTTGCTTGGCCTAAACTAAAGGTAAATCCGACTTCAAACAAACCGCCGATAATTAACAAGATCCAATTCATATTTTTCTCTAATAAGCTTTTATTTTCCACACAAAAATAAATAAAAACTTATTTTTTATTTAATATGGTTTATATCTTTATATATAATGTATTTATATATAATTAACAATCTTGAGCTGTAATACTTCTGTTAAATCATAATTAATTTTTTATCAAACATTACATAAAAATAACTGATCTTAAATTATGCATATATTTAATTCAAAGTTTTAACAACTTATCTGAATATACTTTTATTCTATAAAAAATATTTAAATGCATTTTCAAGTAATATTTTTTAATCCTATAAAATTTCACTAAAATTGTAACCAATTGATAGTAATCGTATGAAAATAGTAAAATTTGGAGGATCATCTGTCGGTTCCGGTCAAAGTATACAAAATGTACTTAATATTCTGCAGAACAAATATGCTTCAGGCGAAAAATTTATAGTAGTATCATCTGCCATGAGCGGAGTTACCAATATTTTAACGGAACTAGCACAAATTGCCTCTGAAGGAAAGGATTTTAAAAAAGGTCTTATTGAAATTGAACAAAGACATTTTACGGTTATTAAAGAAATGATTACGGTTAAAAATCAAAATCCTGCATTTACTCAGATTAAGATTTTTATAAATGAGATCGAAGATCTTTTGCAAGGAGTCTATAGCTTGAGGGAACTCAGTCTTCAAAGCAAAGATCTTATTTTAAGTTATGGAGAAAAATGCTCCACTTTTTTATTGAGTCAAATAGCCAAACAATATTTTTCAGAAAGTATTTATGTAGATACTTCAAACCTTATAAAAACAGACAGCAATTTTGGAAATGCCCGAGTACATACTCCCGTTACAGAACATTTATTGCAAGAATTTTACAAAGAGCATTCACATCAAATCCTGTTTTTTACAGGTTTTATAGCCTCCAATGAAAACAATCGAATTACTACATTAGGAAGAGGAGGCAGTGATTATACGGCAGCCATAATAGCTGCCGCCTTAGATGCAGAAGAAATTGAGCTTTGGTCTGATGTAGACGGTATGCTAACCGCAGATCCTCGTGTCGTAAAAAAAGCTTTTTCATTATCTGAACTTTCCTATACGGAAGCAATGGAATTATCTTATTTTGGAGCGAAAGTTATCTATCCTCCAGCCATGATTCCGGCTTTTCGAAAAAAAATACCTATTGTATTGAAAAACACCTTTAATCCTTCTTTTAAAGGAACAAGGATTGAAGAACATACTCATAAAAATGCATACCCGATTCGGGGTATTTCTTCCATAGATGAAATCAGCCTGATCAATATTACAGGAAGCGGAATGATTGGCAAGATTGGTTTCAGCGGCAAACTTTTTTCTTTATTAGCACGCGAACATATTAATGTAATCCTTATTACCCAATCGTCTTCCGAACACAGCATTACATTTGCCATTGAGCCCAAGGATGTTCATAAAGCAAAACAGCTTTTCAACAGTGAATTTGAGTTGGAACTGGAAACCAATAAATTAAATCCGCCAATCATTGAAGAAAATTTATGTGTATTAGCCATAGTTGGCGAAAATATGAAACAAACCCCGGGGATATCGGGCAAGCTTTTCCAGGCTTTAGGACGTAATGGAATCAACATACATGCTATTGCACAAGGATCATCCGAATACAATATTTCGGTAATAATAAAACGTAAAAATATATCGAAAGCTTTAAATGCTGTTCATGATGCGTTTTTCACTCAACTAACCAAAACACTTCATGTATTCAGTGTAGGAACAGGAAATATCGGGGCAACCTTGCTGCGACAAATCGATGCACAAAGTGATTTTTTACGTGAAAACAATGGTATTGAAGTAAAGATAAACGGAATAGCTAATTCCAAAAAAATGATTATTGACGAAGAAGGCATTGATCTTACACAATGGCAGGAAAGAATAAATAAGGGAGATACCTCTAATTTGGATGAATTCATCCAAAAAATAAAGTTGTTAAATCTTTCCAACTGTATTTTTGTTGATAATACTGCAAGTCCAATAACCGGAACGTATTACAAAGAACTTTTCGAATCTAATGTTTCGGTGGTTACCTGTAATAAAATAGCTAATTCTTCTTCATATAAAGATTATAAAGATTTAAAAGATACTGCCAGAAGAAGAGGCGTCGATTTCTTTTATGAAACGAATGTAGGAGCCGGATTACCCATCATACGAACTTTAAAGGATTTAATGACCAGCGGGGACAGGATCATCAAAATTGAAGCTATTTTAAGCGGTACTATTTCTTATATATTCAACAATTTTAGAGGCAAAACTTCTTTTTATGAGGTTGTTAAAAAAGCCCATGAATTAGGCTATACGGAGCCGAATCCTCGAGAGGATTTGAGCGGAAAAGATTTTATGCGTAAAATGATGATTCTCGCACGTGATGCCGGATATCAAATTGAAGAAAAAGATGTTGAGTTAGGAGCTATCCTTCCTGAAAGCTGTTTCAAAGCTCCCTCGATTGAAGACTTTTATGAAGAATTAAAAAAATCTGATTCTTATTTCAACGAGCTGAAAGAAAAGGCTGAAAATGAAAATAAAGTCTTAAGATATATCGGAAAGTTGGAAGATGGAAAGGCTTCCGTAAATTTGGAATTCGTGGATGCTTCTCATCCTTTTTACAATTTAACGGGAAGTGATAATATTATCTCATTTACAACAGAGCGATATAAATTTAATCCATTGGTAATAAAAGGACCGGGAGCAGGTGCTGAAGTTACTGCAGCGGGGGTTTTTGCTGATCTTATTAATGTTGGAGCTAATTAATGTTTTATAAAATCTAGATATCTATTAGATTTTAGGTTGAAAACTATTTTTTTAATTTAGGTATAGGCTTATTGTAAAATAAGACATATAAAATTTTTTAAAAAAAAGTACAACTTAATCGCATCGAAATATTTAAGAAAAGTATTAATTCTTGTAGAATTATAAACCTGATACACCTATTGTTTAAAAAAGTTAGTCTTTTGAAATCAAATATAATTAGCTTACATTTGTCTCACTAAAAATTGAACGTTTTCAAATTTCGATGAAAGAAAAAGATAGTGTGCATGTATTTGCTCCGGCGACTTCAGCTAATTTTATTTGTGGATATGATATTTTAGGATTAGCGTTGAATGAGCCGGGAGATGAAGTTTTTTTAAAACGCGTGGATGAACCCGGAATAAGAATTACTAAGATAACCGGAGATCAAGGGCTTTTACCTACCCATCCGGATAAGAATACGGTGAGTGCATGTGTTAAAATGATTCTCGATTTTTTGGGTAAAAAAAATTACGGAATTGAAATTGAACTTCATAAAAAAATGCCTATCGGTAGCGGTCTGGGCTCTAGTGCAGCAAGTACAATAGCGGGTCTGTTTGCTATTAACCAGCTTTTAGGCGAACCATTATCTAAAAAAGAACTGTTGCCTTTTGCCTTAAAAGGTGAAGAACTGGCCTGCGGGCATGGCCATGCCGATAATGTTGCCCCTTCATTAATGGGTGGGATAACATTAATTAGAAGCTATCAACCGTTAGAAGTAATTAACCTTCCCGTGCCTACGGAACTTTGTTGTTCCATTATTTTTCCTCATGTAGAGGTTCAGACTCGCGCAGCCAGACAAATTTTAAAGAATAAAGTTGAACTAAAAGACGCCGTTTCTCAATGGGGAAATATTGCCGGATTGATAACAGGCTTATTTACAGAGGATTACAACTTGCTGTCCAGAAGTTTACAAGACCAATTAATTGAACCTACCCGTTCCATTCTTATACCCGAATTTGAAGCCATGAGAAGAATTGCTATGGAATGCGGGGCCTTAGGTTTCGGTATTTCAGGTTCCGGACCTTCAGTAGTTGCTTTTACCAAAGGAATTGAAACAGCAAAAACAATTACTGCAAAACTTAAAGAACATCTTAAAAATCACGAAATAGAAAGTAATGGTTATTCCTCTCCTATAAATGGTAAAGGAGCAACTGTACTTTCATAATTCAGCCATATAATCTACTCTATCATGAAACTATACAGCACAAATAATAAAAATCTTTCCGTTTCTTTTAAAGAAGCCGTATTTACCAGCTTTCCTTCTGATAAAGGATTGTATATGCCTTGGCATATCCCAAAATTATCGGAAACTTTTATTCAGAATATTACGGATTATTCTTTTCCTGAAATGGCTTTAGAAATTGCCCATTCTTTTATTGGAGAAGATATCCCTAAAAAAGACTTGAAAAAAATTATAAAGGAAACGATTAGTTTTGATGCCCCATTGGTATTACTAGAAGAAAATTTGGCTGTATTGGAATTATTTCACGGTCCTTCGTTAGCATTTAAAGACTTTGGAGCTCGTTTTATGAGTCGACTTATGGCTTATTTATCCGATAAAAACGATAAAACGTTGGATATTCTGGTGGCTACTTCAGGAGATACAGGAGGTGCTGTCGCTTTAGGTTTTTTAGGGGTTGAAGGTACTCGGGTAACTATTTTATACCCGAAAGGTAAAATCAGTGAAATACAAAGAAAACAATTGACTACAAACGGTCAAAACATTAGAGCCTTGGAAGTAAATGCAACTTTTGATGACTGTCAGGCTTTAGTTAAAATGGCTTTTAATGATGCTGAACTTAATTCAAAATTACGATTAACTTCTGCTAATTCCATCAATATTTCAAGGTTATTGCCGCAAACATTCTATTACCTTTATGCTTATGCTCAAGCAATCAAAAAGAATAAGAAAGATATAGTTTTTGTAGTTCCCAGTGGAAATTTTGGTAATATTGGTGCCGGGTTACTAGCCTATAAATCAGGTCTTCCCGTAAAACACTTTGTTGCTGCAACTAATGTAAATGATACTGTTCCCGTTTATTTACAAAAAGGTACTTATGAGCCTAAACCATCCATACAAACTTTATCTAATGCCATGGATGTAGGAAATCCAAGTAATTGGGTACGAATTACCGATTTATTTAATGAAAGCTTAGATTCCTTGCGTAATCTTATATCTGCTTATTCATTTACCGATTCAGAAACGATGAACGGTATTAACGAATTATATGAAAAATACAACTATATCGCTTGTCCTCATACTGCAGTTGCTTATCTAGCTGCAAAGAAGTATAATCATCCACAAGATTTCACCATATTTTTATCTACTGCTCATCCTTGTAAATTTATGGATGTATATCCTGAAAACTTAAAAAATAAAATTATTATACCTGAACAAGTAAAAGAGTTGGATCATAAAATAAGTTTGGCTACGCCTCTTGAAAATAATTTTTCCGATTTGAAAACATTTTTAATGAATTCATAAATCGTAAAATATGTTGAATTCTTAAATGGAAGTGAGAACAGCACATTAAGGGAAAAATAAAAAGCAGTTACATTTTTTAAAAAATTCCTTATTATATTTGCATACAGAAATTTAACATAAATGATTTTATTACTATTTATAGTACTTTCTGTATCTATTTACTTTTTTTTAACTCTTCTATTTAAGTATATAGCATTACTATCCTTTTCGAATTCATTGTCAAAAAATAATAAATATACCCTAGTTAATCATGAAATATAAAAGAATACTTTTAAAGTTAAGTGGAGAAGCTTTAATGGGAAATCAACAATATGGAATAAGCTCTGAAATTCTTCAAAGTTACTCTAAACAGATAAAAGAAATTTCTGAAATGGGAGTAGAAATAGCAATTGTTATAGGAGGCGGAAACATATTCAGGGGAGTTGCGGGAGTTGCTACCGGTATTGACAGGGTTCAAGGCGACTATATGGGAATGCTTGCCACGGTTATTAACGGAATGGCTTTACAAAGTTCTTTGGAGGCAATGGGAGTACATACCCGATTGCAAACTTCCATAAAAATGGATCAAATAGCTGAACCTTTTATTAAGAGAAGAGCCGATAGGCATTTGGAAAAAGGAAGAGTTGTAATTTTTGGTGCAGGAACCGGAAACCCTTATTTTACTACTGATACAGCCGCTACATTAAAAGCTATTGAAATTAACGCAGAAGTTATCTTAAAAGGGACTCGAGTAGACGGTATTTATGATACAGACCCGGAAAAAAATAAAAATGCAGTAAAATTCAACAGTATTTCTTTTGATGAAGTTTATAAAAAAGGACTTAAAATTATGGATATGACTGCTTTTACGTTAAGTCAAGAAAATGCGCTTCCTATCATTGTATTTGATATGAACAAAGAAGGGAATTTAAGAAAAATTATTGAAGGTAAAGAAGTAGGAACTTTAGTTTCTATTTAATTAATTAATAGTTTATATTTGCAAGGCAACTTATCTGAAAATTATGGAAGAAATAAATTTAATTATAAATACGACTAAGGAAAGCATGGAATCCTCTCTAAAACATTTAGAGTCAGCTTTTAATAAAATACGAGCTGGGCGGGCTAACCCACTCATGCTTCAAAACATTTTAGTGGAATATTATGGGACTCCTACTCCTTTATCTCAAGTTGCCAATATTTCCGTTCCCGATGGAATGACTCTAAGCATACAGCCTTGGGAAAAATCTACTTTGGGCGCTATTGAAAAAGCTATTTTTCAATCCAATTTAGGCTTTACTCCAAATAATAACGGGGAAAATATTATTATTAATATTCCTCCGTTAACAGAAGAAAGAAGAAAAGACTTAGTAAAACAAGCAAAAGCAGAATGCGAAAATTCTAAGGTTGGCATTCGAAAAGCCAGACAAGAAGCAAATGCCGATATAAAAAAGATAGAGAGTGCTTCAGAAGATGAAAAGAAAAATGGTGAAGAGCAAATACAATCGTTGACTGATAAATATGTTAAATTGGCAGAAGAACATCTTTCCGTTAAAGAGAAAGAGATCATGACAGTATAAGCCGTTCTTAACATACTTTTAAAATACCCAATCGGTTTCTTTTTTTAAGAACCGATTTTTTTTATCTTTGAATCTTTATATGTCAAAAACTATAAGTGTCATCGGATTAGGTTTGATTGGAGGTTCTATAGCTCTGGATCTTAAAAAAAGCGGATTTGCTTCAAAAGTTATAGGGACCGATAAGTCTAAATTTCATGAAAAAGAAGCCTTGGAATTATCCATTGTTGATGAAATTATGCCCATGGACGAGGCAATACGTTCTTCCGAATTAACCATTCTATCCACTCCGGTCGATGTAAGCATTAAACTTCTACCTCATCTATTGGATATTCTCCCTGACGATTCGGTACTTATGGATGTGGGAAGTACTAAATCTTCTTTGATTGAAAAGGTTAAAAATCATCCAAACAGAAAATCATTCGTCCCTTCTCATCCCATGGCAGGAACGGAATATAGCGGTCCATCTGCTGCCTTTCATGGGTTATTTAAAGATCGGGCTGCCATCCTATGTAATTCCAATGAATCACATCAAAAAGCAGTTCATCTGGTTTCTCAAGTTTATTATCATTTGGGATCGCGACTTATTCTTATGGATGCGGAATCTCATGATGAACATGTGGGTTATGTTTCACATCTTTCTCATGCTATTTCCTATGCTTTGGCCGTTTCCGTTCTTGAAAAAGAAAAAGATGATGCTGCCATATTCAATTTAGCATCCGGAGGGTTTGCTTCTACTGTTCGACTGGCTAAAAGTTCCGTTAATATGTGGCTTCCTATTTTTGAACAAAATTCCAAATATATTTTACCTATTCTTACTACTTATTTGGAAAAGTTGACTGAATTTAAATCTTATTTGGAAAATGGAGAATCTGAACATTTATATGAATTCATTAAAGAAGCTAACCGAATAAAAAATAAGTTAGAGAAAAAATAATCGTTGAATTATTAGCTTCAGTTTTCTAAATTTTATTTTTTCAAAAAACTTTTATTAAGTTAATAATTTCACAGCAAACACTAGTGAATGAAACAGTTAAATAACTAAAAAGTATTAACAATTTTTTATTCCAGTCAGTAATATTTTTAAATTTTAAATTATAATTTTTTCTTTTTGAAAATAGGAACTGTACTACAAGCCTCTCCAAACATTAAGGAAGAAGCTATAGGCTTAAGTTTTTGTATAAGTTGTAAATAAGCATTTTGTGGAACGGGTTTGCGTGAGCAGCCTTTAATAATAATTTTTTTATCATTATAATTATCCACGTCCATTTTATCTATAATTTCTGTAAATATATCTCTTTCCAGATCCTCTATAGTGCCGAATGATATTAACTTTGCCACTCCTGTTAAATAATTAGCAATTAATAGATATGACCAAGAAGGCACAATTGCATCAGATGTGCAAGTTACTGCTACATAAGCATTTTCATACATTTTCCAATCCAATTTTGAAAGATTTTCACGAAACTCTTTTTCTCTTAAAACTAAACCTTCATATAAATAGTCTTTTAAATCAAATAGCATCCTGGGTTCTTTAGGATAAAAATCTTCTAAATCCAGAGTAATGAGTCCGCTTTTTTCGACTTTATTAATTATTTCATCCATAATTTTTAATTAATAGTGGTATTAATTTTCATTTAGTAAATCGGGTCTTCTCTCTTGTGTGTGTTTGTAAGACATTTCCTGTCTCCATTCATCTATCTTTGCAAAATTACCACTCAAAAGTATATCCGGAACTTTCAAATTTTTGTATTCTTCCGGACGGGTATAAACCGGAGGTGCAAGTAAATTATCTTGAAATGAATCGTATAAGGCAGATGTTTCATCATTTAAAACCCCTGGTATCAACCTAACTATGGCATCAACCAGTACACAAGCTCCTAATTCTCCTCCGCTTAGTACATAATCACCAATAGATATTTCACGGGTAATATATAAATCACGTACTCTTTGATCTACACCTTTATAATGCCCACAAAGTATAATTATATTTTCTTTTAGTGAAAGTGTATTGCAGGTTTTCTGATTTAAAGTATCTCCATCAGGAGTCATATAGATAATTTCGTCGTATGATCTTTGGGATAATAGTTGAGAAATACATTTATCAATCGGTTCAATCATTAAAACCATTCCTGCACCTCCTCCATATTGAGTATCATCAATCTGCCTATAATTTCCCTGTCCATATTCCCGTAAATCGTGGAAATATAGTTGTACCAATCCTTTGTCTTGCGCTCTTTTCATAATTGATTCTTCTAAAGGACTTTTTAGTAGTTTTGGCACCGCACTTATAATATCTATTCTCATACATTTTTTATTTGGCAATGATTGAAATACAAAAGTAACGTTTAATGATTAATTATATCAACCGGCGATGTTACTAAGTCTTTATTATTCTAGTTTAGTTATTGAAAAAATTCTTAGTATTTTATGGCCTTTTTATTAATTAGAATATCTACATATTTTAAATTTAGCCGGTTATGACCTTTAGATAATTTGGAATTTTTGTATATATAGAAAAGAATTATATATTACAATTATAATTAATTTAAAGGATTACTAAGTATTAGAACTATATAGCTAAAAATTAATTGAATTTGTTATATGGGCTAAATGATAATATCCATGCCATGTAAATAAACCGATTACTTGCTCATTAGCTGTCTTATAGTCCATCCACCCGATCTGTAAGGCGTATCTAACTGCGTGTCTTATAGTGGAAGTACTGCTTGTTTTAATCTTTCCGGAAAAGATTTTAATTGAGTAATCCATAAAGTTATATCTTCTTTAGATATGTTTTCAGGAATTTTAAAAGTACCTATGGGATATTTTAATTTTTCGATATTTTGTATGATCGTATCATTTAGTTAAAAAATTTCCATCGAGGTATTATGGGAACTAAAGCAAAACCTATAAATAAATATAAGCCGTTAATTGCATCAAGCTCTTCAAATCCTAACGATAAATGAAATAAAATATCTACAAATAAGGTCAAACCGAAAAGAAAAACTCCCCATTTTTTAAAATAATAGGTACTGATCGATCCGATAATCATTACTATTCCTAAAATAATATTTAGAATAAAAAACCAAGCGGGAGCACCGGGAAAATAAATTTTCATAAAGCCAAGAATACCGAGAAAGATAGGTATAAAACCCATAAAGCCCATGTAAATACATGAAAGAATAAAAGGTATTGATTTTTTTTCTTTTACTTCAAAATATTCTTTTGGGCGCTTTCCGAAAATTTCTTCATCACTACTCATATAGTATTATTTAGTAACTTAAGTAAATATACAACATTTATGATGGTATATAAAAAATACAGGAGGAATAATATTCCTCCTGTTCATCTAATTTATGAAGTATTTTTGATAATTTTAAAATAAAAAATCGTATCCTTTTAAGCTAAGTTTCTGATATTTTTCTTCATCAAATTTATACAATTTTGCTGATTTTCTTGAAGAGGAATTATCCGTTAAACCTGTTTCTAAAATTAATTGAGAATTAACAATTTTTTTTCTAAAATTCCTTTTATCCATTTCTCGGTTTAATGCGGTTTCATACAACTTTTGTAATTGCGAAATGGTAAAATGTTCCGGTAATAGATAAAAACCTATGGGTCTTCTTTTAACTCTGCGTTTCAACCGTTCTTTTGCATAATCAATAATTTCATTATGATCAAATGCTAAGTCCGGGATTTTTGAGTATTCAACCCATTCTTCACCTCTTTCTTTAGTGTATTGCAATAGTTCATCATCTAATTTTACCGTTGCGTAGTAAGCAATGTTTACTACCCTTCCTAGTGGATTTCTAAAAACTTTTGCAAAAGCTTTTAGTTGTTCAACAAATATGTGGTCTTTTTGTGTATGTAAGAATAATAATTTTTCTACATTTGAATCAATGCCCTCATGGGCTTTCACATAAACTGAGGGAAGTCGTGGAGCTCCTTTAAAAGGTCCATTTTTTGTATCATTACTTAATAAAATACGCAGCATTTCCCCATCAAACCCAAATAAAACCAAAGATACAGAAATTGCTACTTTAAAATAAATTTCTTTTTCTTCAGGAAGCATTATTTTTATTTAAACAAAGCATCCATTAATCGGTTTTGATCATTGATGCTTTCTTCTAAAGAAATCATACTTTCTGTTCTTAATACGTCATCAATATCATCTATTTTATAAATAACATTTTTTGCATCTTCAGCATCTTTTGCGCTGATTTTACAATAAATATTGTATTTACCTGAAATTACATTAGCGGTTGTTACGTTTGGTATTGCTGCTAATTTTTCTAATACACTTTGAGTTTTGCTTGATTTGGTTAATAAAATCCCAACATAAGCTATAAAACTATAACCTAAAATATTATAATCAATATTTAAACATGTTCCTTTTATAACTCCTACATCTTCCATCTTTTTAACTCTTACGTGTATTGTTCCTGCGGATACATCCATTTTTTTTGCAATCTCGGTAAAAGGCATTCTGGTATTAATAGATAAAAATTGTAAAATTTTCTTATCAGTTTCATCTATATAAAATTTCTCTTTCATGGTAAAAAACTTTATTGTTTGTTAATTTAATTTATCTTTATTTTACAAATATATAAAATTAATCTTCAACCTATACATGTTTTTATATAAATTCTTTAAAATATAAACAAATTCGCTACTAAATGAACAATTCAGGGTATTCATTTTAAGTATAATTAATTTTATTTTTATCTTTGTTATCATATTAATTAATAATAAGATAATTTTTTTACTATTAATAATTTAGTTGTGAAAAAAATTGTAAAAGAAATAAAATTATTTTTTATAGGTAAGACACCGGAATGTAAAAAAGGTACTGCCATTTGGAAGGCTGAACTTCACGACATTATTTTTGAGTCTGATACGGTGAAAGGTAAAATATTTGACATCATTCTTCTCTTTTTCATCACTTTAAGCACTCTAATTATTATGTTGGAAAGTGTTCCTGGTATTAGTTCAAAAATCGGATTTTGGCTTTATATACTGGATTGGTGGGTTACTATTTCTTTTACCGTAGAGTATATTTTAAGAATATCCAGTGCCAAAAAAGCAAAAAAATATTCGACCAGCTTTTATGGAATTATTGATTTATTATCGATCATTCCAACCTATTTAAGTATTTTTTTCGTACAATCGCATTATTTAGCCATCATACGTATACTAAGGCTTTTGCGAATCTTCAGGATTTTTAAAATGGGTACTTATATCGATGAAAGTAATTCTCTTTTAATTTCATTGCGACGAAGTAAACGTAAAATTTTTGTATTCTTATATTTCATCATAATTACTACGTTAATCTTAGGATCTTTAATGTATGTAATTGAAGGAGGAAGAAATCGAGAAAGTTTTTCCAGTATTCCTCAATCGATGTATTGGGCCGTAGTTACTTTGACAACTGTTGGTTATGGAGACGTAGCTCCTGTAACGGTCTTAGGGAAAATTATTGCATCGGGAATTATGATTTTAGGATATTCTATTATTTCCGTTCCGGCAGGTTTGTTATCTGCTGAATATACCAGACATAAAAAAAATCAATTAAACAGTAAAAAGTGTAATTTTTGTAATACCATAAATAATGAAGCGGATGCTATATACTGTAAACATTGCGGTCATATTTTAAATTCTTCTACTAACAATAATGATTTAAACAGCTGATTAAAAATTTTATAATTGATCATGTTTACCGATGAATACTATATGAAGATAGCCTTACAACAAGCTAAAGAAGCTATGTATAAGGATGAAGTCCCGGTGGGTGCCATTATAGTCATTAATAACAAAATTTTAGCTAAAGCATATAATTTAACTGAACTATTAGTTGATGTTACGGCTCATGCCGAAATGCAAGCTATTACCGCTGCCAGTAATTTACTGGGTGCAAAATATCTTACTAATTGTACTTTGTATGTTACCTTAGAGCCTTGTACTATGTGCGCCGGAGCTTTATATTGGTCTCAAATAAGCAGAGTTGTTGTAGGGGCATCAGATGAAAAAAGAGGCTTTCAGTCTAAAGGCTTATCTCTTCATCCTCAAACGGAATACGTATCGGGAGTTTTAAAAGATGAATGTTCTTTATTGTTAAAAAATTTTTTTTCGTCTAAAAGATAGGCTTATTAGTATTACATAAAGAGTTTAACTATAGAATAAACGATCATTGCTAATACTGCACTTACCGGAATAGTTAGAACCCATGCCCACAATAATTTAATGGTAATTCCCCAGCGTACGGCAGATACTCTTTTAACTAATCCTACTCCAATTATTGAACCTGTTATAGTATGGGTTGTACTTACCGGAATTCCCCAATGTTCACTAAGGAATAAGGTAATTGCACCGGATATTTCTGCTGTTACCCCTTCTAAAGGAGTTACTTTCGTAATACGAGTTCCCATTGTTTTAATAATTTTCCATCCTCCTGACATAGTTCCTAAAGCAATTGCTATAAAACTGCTTATGGGCACCCACCAATAATCGGTTGTAAAATGCTGAAATCTTTCGGCTGTCGTTAGATTAACATATTCTGCAGAATGGGCAATATTCACTTCATAGAAGATAAAGGCTGCACCAATAATTCCCATTACTTTTTGAGCATCATTACCTCCATGACCTATACTAAAAGCTGCAGAAGACACTAATTGTAATTTTTTAAACCATTTATCTGCTTTGTAAGGATTGGCATTTCTACAAATATTCATGATTATGAGTGTAATGATGGATGAAACGATCATTCCAATTATCGGTGCTATGAAAATAAATAAAATAATTGGGATAACTACGGGATAATTGACTACTGTTTCTCCTGCTTTACTGAAACCGCCAACATGAGCAACAGCCGCTCCTATAAATCCTCCTATTAATGTATGGGATGAAGAGGAGGGAATACCCGCCCACCAGGTAAATAAATTCCATATGATTGCAGCTACCAGTCCTGAAAAGATAACTTCGAGAGTAATAAAATTCTCATGAACAGATTTTGCTATCGTATTTCCTATTTTAAATTCTCCTACGATATATAAGGAAACAAAATAGGCAACAAAATTAAAAAATGCTGCCCACAATACTGCCTGGAATGGCGTTAATACTTTTGTCGATACAATCGTGGCTATTGAATTTGCCGAATCGTGAAAACCATTAATATAATCAAATATTAATGCTAATATGACGATGGTTATAAGTAGAGTCATGAAAAAAGGTTATGAATATTTAACTAAAATAGATTCTATAATATTTGCTGAATCTTCACATTTGTCTGTGACATCTTCTAAATATTCTAATACATTTTTCAGTTTTATAATATCTAATACATCTCTTTTGCTTTCAAATAAATCTCCAATTTCTTTACTAAAAAAGTCATCGGCAACATTTTCAATTCTATTGATTTCTACACATGAAGCCAACACCTCTTTGGGTTTCTTAAAGTTTCTTAGATTATAGATTGCTTTTTGCAACTCTAAAACACAGTCATGTATCAGATTTGCAAATGTAAAATATGCCGGAATATACGGAGATTTGTACAGTAATATGTATTTACAGGATGCGAACAAGATATCAGCAATATCATCAAGTGCAGAAGTTAACTGATGTATATCTTCTCGATCAAAAGGGGTAATGAAATTTTTACCTAATTCTATAAAAATATGGTGAGACAACTTATCATTAGCATGTTCATAATCTTCCATTTTTTTATAAAATGCTTCTGTTATAGTTTCTTGTGATTTCATTCCTTCTACCATATCCTTGGACATGGCAGCCAGATTATCAACAACTTGTTCGAATAAAGTATAGAAAACCTTATCTTTTGGTTGAAATAATCTAAAAAATGCACTAATACCCATAGTTTGCTTTTTAGTTTACTTTATGTAAGCAAATATATCGAATTTTAAATTAACCTAAATATCTTTTTTTAAATTACCCGATTTTCCAGCTTATGTATTTGTTTTAGAAGTTTATCTAAAGTTATAATCTGATTAAAAATTTCTAATCTTCTTTCTTCTGATATATTCCCCGAACTTAATTCTTTAGCTAAATTTTTATTCATTTCCGCTATTCTTATCGCTTTGTATTTAAGTATTACATCTTTTGTGTTTTTTGCAAGATTTTGCTCCAATGTTGGAACATATATTTCTTTGAGTTCCCAATTATTGCTTATTGAGTATTTTTTTAATAATTTTCCTACGGCAAATTCGGTGATGTCGACTTCTTTAGATTTAACAAAATATTCTCCGGTTCTCAATTGATTATTTTCAATACCTTCCATGATTTCCAAATAAATTCTATTGTAAAAATCTACGGTAAATTGTAAATCATCTTCTTTTAAGCGGTGAACAATTTCTTCTATTACAGTAGTTTTATAGGATTCTTCTTCTTCCACATAGTTTATTAAAATTTCATGGTCTCCATAGGATAGCATTAATTCTAAAATATCTTCTTCAATTTTATAGGTAAAATCAATTTCTTCTTGTTGAGATGTAGTTACAGGTTGTAAAGCAACTTGTTTTCTTGTATTCCGATCTCTAGAATGTATATTTTGTTGTGTTAATTGAGCCAATTCACTAAATAGAACTTGCTCCGAGATATCCAATATTCTTGAACATTCTTTTACATAAATCTCTTTTTGAATAAGATTTTTTATTAAGGCTATACTCCCAACTATATCTCTAATTAATCCGGCCTTTTTTATGGGATCGCCGTTCGTTTCTTTTAATAAAACATCTGTTTTGAATTGAATAAAATCTTTACTGTTTTCTTTAAAAAATGCTTCTATTTCATCGGCAGAATGTTTTCTTGCAAAGCTATCCGGATCTTCTCCATCCGGAAACAGCAATACTTTAACATTCATTTCTTGCTCAAGGATCATATCTATGCTTCTGAATGAAGCTTTAATTCCTGCTTGATCCCCATCATATAAAACAGTAATGTTGTTGGTTAACCTTTTTATTAGTCTAATTTGCTCAACAGTTAATGAAGTTCCTGAAGAGGCTACTACATTTTTAATACCATTTTGATAAAGGGATATTACATCCATATATCCTTCCACCAAATAACAATTATCTTCTTTAATGATAAAAGATTTCGCATGAAATAAACCATATAAAACTTGACTTTTATGATAGATTTCACTCTCAGGGGAATTAACATATTTAGCCGTTTTTGCATTATTTTGTAATATCCGACCTCCAAATCCCAATACTCTTCCCGAAAAACTATGAATGGGAAATAGTACTCGCTCTCTAAATCGATCGAATCCTTTATCTGATCCTTCTTTAAAAATGCTTAAACCGGATTGCTCCAGTATTTCTTTTTTATACCCTTTCTCATATGCAAAATGTGTAAATGAATCCCACTCTTTCGGTGAATACCCTAATTGGAATTGTTTAATAATGTCATCCCGTATACTTCTTTCTCTAAAATAAGATATTCCTATGGTATTGCCTTCTTCAGTTTTCCAAAGTTGGTTTTGAAAATATTCATTGGCAACCTCTGATAATTGATATAGGCTTTCTTTATTTAATTGTAATTCTTTTTGACTGTCAGACAGTTCTTTACTGTCTTCTTCAATTTCAATATTATACTTTTTTGCCAGATAGCGTAAGGCCTCCGGATAGGTATAATGTTCTTGTTCCATTATAAAGGTAACCACATTACCGCCTTTACCGGATGAAAAATCTTTCCAAATCTGTTTGGATGGGGAAACCATAAATGACGGCGTTTTTTCATCTACAAAAGGACTTAAGCCTTTATAATTACTCCCTGATTTTTTCAGATTTATAAAATCCGATATTACTTCTTCCACTCTTGCCGTAGAGAAAATCTTATCTATGGTCTCTTTAGAAATCATAAGTACAAAAATACGTTAATTTAAATTTCCATTTTTGAAAAAATCTTCACATGGTTCTTTACAAATTTAATTATACATATATCAATACTCAAGAATAAAATAGAATTTTTAATGGTATAATAAAAACATTACCCTGCGCAATATCTTTAGAAATCTTATGTTTTAATGATTTTTATACTATCAAATAAAGATCGATTTAGATTTTATAAAATAAAAAACACCTGATTTACATCAGGTGCTTGTTTAAACTATTTTTTCAAAACTACTTTTTTCTTGATGATTTATCTTCGTCTGAAGAATTCCATATTTTAATTTGATCTTTCAGTGAAATACCTTGAACTTCAACAAATATACCGTCTGATAATCCTAATTTTACATAAACTTTTTTGAATTTTCCATCAGGCTGTTGTACTTCAACGAAAGGTCTCTCTCCATCATATTGCATTAAAGCTTCTCTCATTGCTAAAATATTTTTTCTCTCACTTAATATTACTTCTGCATTGGCACTATATCCGGCGCGAATCGAAACCCCTTCCGGAATAATTATATCTGCTTTAATTTCATATTTAACAGCCCCGTTTTCTTCTTTACCTTGAGGAGAAATAAAGGTTAAAATACCATTTATATCTTTGTCTTGAAGTGCTCCGATTATTATTTTTAATTTCATTCCCTCATGCATTTTCCCTGCATCTGACTCGTCCACTTTACCCTCAAATATCATTTTGCTGACATCAGCAATGCTTGCAATAGTTGTTCCTGCATTAAATGTATTGGCTTCAATAACCTGATCCCCTACTTCAACGGGTACTTCCAGTGCCTGTCCATTTGCAGTAGAACGAACTTGAATACTCGCTAAATCTTCTAATCCTGAAGTAATACCTGTTTTAGCAATATCATAATCTTTCTGTGCTTGAATTAGATTTTGTTTTGCTATTTTATATTCCGTTTCAGCACTTTCATAATCCTGCTTAGAAATTACTCCTTGCTCATATAATAATTTTTGACGTTCAAAAATTCTTTTTTGATTATTTAACTTAATTTCTGCTGAATTTATATTCTGCATAGCAGTATTTACTGTAGAAACGACCGGAACCACTTTAATCGTAGCCAATAATTGTCCTACTTTTACTTCATCTCCTTCTTTGATATAAATCTCCTTGATAATCCCGGAAATATTAGGTTTGATTTCTATCTTTTCTTTGGGATTAATTTTACCGGTTGCCACAGCTTTTTGCTGAATAGTCATAGTAACCGGAGACTCTGTCTCAAACTTATCATTAGATCGTGTATTGGTTATAATTACGTACCATATACAATACAATAAAAGTGCAATAAAAGCAACAGATAAAACTATTTTAAGAACCTTATTATTCATGACAACTTTTTTCACTATAATTTGTATTATCTTAACAAATTTTGTTACGTTAAAATCACTTTTTTTAAGTATTTTTTTTATTACTTGTTTATCTTGCCTGTAAATATATAATTCTTTTTTAATTTATCTTGCATAAAATCAACACCAAACAATTGTGTCAATTCAAATTAGGATAATTTTTTCTTTTATATATTTGTTACTTGCCAATAAAAATTCTAGTCTAAATGGACTTTTCATTACCAAATAAAATTCTTGAATCTTACTGGGGGTATAAAGAATTCAGACCTCTTCAAAAAGAGATCATACTTACTATATTGGAAAGTAAAGATACTATTGCTCTTTTACCTACAGGAGCAGGAAAATCTATTTGCTATCAAGTCCCCGCTCTTTTGGTTCAAGGCACTTGTATTGTTATTTCTCCATTATTGGCTCTTATAAAGGATCAAGTGTATTCATTAAAAAGGAAATTAATTCCGGCCGAGTATATTTCTTCGGATCAAACAGCGGATCAACAACTTTCCGTATTTAATAAATTGAGAAATAATGAATTGAAATTATTATATGTATCTCCGGAACGATTGTTAAATAAAACTTTTCTAGAGATCATTAAAGATATTGAAATTTCGTTTATCGCAGTTGATGAAGCCCATTGTATTTCTGAATGGGGTAATGATTTTCGTCCATCGTATCAACAAATTATAAAGTTTAGAGAATATATCGGGATTCAAATTCCTTGCATGGCACTTACTGCAACCGCAACTGAAAAGGTCTTAATTGAAATAATAAAAAAACTCGATTTACATAATGTTCAGGTATTTAAAAGATCATTTAATAGAGAAAATCTTTCTTTACAAGTTTTAAATGCCGGAGACAAATTTGGGGAAATTGAAAGAATTTTACATAGGTATAAGGGTTCGGGAATTATTTATTGTAGAACTCGAAATGAAACTAAAACTTTGTCTGAAACTTTAAAAAGAAAGGGATTTGAGGTTGAATTTTTTCATGCAGGATTATCCCCTAGTGAGAAAATGCAAAGACAAAAAAATTGGACGGAAAGTACCAACCAAATTCTAATTTCAACAAATGCTTTTGGAATGGGTATAGATAAGAAAGACGTTCGTGTGATCATTCATCTTTCTCCTCCTTATTCATTAGAAAATTATTATCAGGAAGTTGGTCGTGCAGGAAGGGACGGACTTTTATCACATACATTTTTATTGTGGAATGAAGCGGAACTTTCTGATATATACTCATCACTCATACAAACTATATCTTCAAAATCGGAATATGAAAAAGTTATCCGTTATTTATATTCAATGTTTTGTATTGTTCCTAATGAGTTACCCGATACAATTTTTGATTTCGACTTGAAATTATTTCAACAACGTACAAAAATTAATAAAAGTAAGATTATACCTATTTTAGAATTTCTTCATAATAGCTCAGTTCTTCAATGGAAATATGAGCCTTCAGATAGTCTGCTTAAAATTAACTTTCCTATAGAAAGACTTGACAATAATTTTTACGGCAATGATTCCTTTTTATTTGAAAAAATTGCCAGAAAAATAACAGGTGTTTTTTCTTATCAAATAAAATTTGATGAAAAAAAATTAGCCGACAGCCTTTTAATTCCTCTTTCCGTATTACACTCCAAATTTATTAAATATAACCAATCAGGTGATATTTCTTACGTTGATGGTAATAAGCAAAAAATTTACTTTTTAGAACCACGAAACGATCAAAAATTTTTAGGAAGCTTTTGGAATGAATTTCAACTTATACAACAAAATAAATTAGTTAAATATAAAGAGTTGGAATTTTTTATCAAAAATTCAAAATATTGCAGGATGAAATTAATCCTTGGATATTTTGGTGAAAAAACCAATCAAACATGCGGTAAGTGTGAT
This sequence comes from Apibacter sp. ESL0432, assembly GCF_019469225.1. Taxonomy (NCBI): domain Bacteria; kingdom Pseudomonadati; phylum Bacteroidota; class Flavobacteriia; order Flavobacteriales; family Weeksellaceae; genus Apibacter; species Apibacter sp. ESL0432. The sequence continues at coordinate 1,988,189 of NZ_CP048266.1, forward strand.
GTATGTTGTAAACCCAAATTTGAAGAAAAATCTTATCTGAAAGATATTTTATCTTATATAAAAGAACAGCCTAGAAGCAGAGAGGATATTTATGCCGAATTTAGGAATGTTTCTTTTGAAAAAATTCATGAATGCTTACAAGATCTAATTTCAGAAAATAAAATTAAAGCATTAAATTTCAACACATATTCTGCTTAATATTTGTCTTATTTCCAACTATTTTTATATTTATTTTTACCTTTACTGAATGAATATAAATATTGAAGAATCATGGAAAAATTTATTAAAGCCTGAATTTGAAAAGTCTTATTTTTCATCTTTAATAAATTTTGTTAAGCAAGAATATAAAGAACATACTTGCTATCCAAAAGGTAAAAATATTTTTAAGGCCTTTGAATTGACTCCCTTTGATCAAGTAAAAGTGGTTTTGCTGGGACAAGATCCATATCATGGAGAAGGACAAGCTATGGGATTATGTTTTTCCGTTCCCAATGGAATAGTATATCCGCCTTCTTTAAGAAATATTATTATAGAATTAAAAAATGATACGGGTATTGAATTAAAGTCGGGGGATTTAACTCCGTGGGCAAAACAGGGTGTTTTTTTGCTCAATGCAACTTTAACCGTACGAGCACATCAAGCGGGTTCTCACCAAAAAAAAGGATGGGAAACGTTTACGGATTCTGTAATTCATAAAATATCTGAAGAAAAAGAACATGTTGTATTTATTTTATGGGGAAGCTATGCACAACAGAAAATTAATTTAATAGATACTCGAAAACATTTCATAATTAAATCGGTACACCCCTCTCCTTTATCCGCACATAGAGGCTTTTTCGGTTCAAGACCTTTTAGTCTTACTAATGAATATTTAACCTCAAAAAAAATTGAACCTATTCAGTGGTAGACCGAATAGGTTCATTTTTTATATTAAATTTTATATCTATTAATTTTTAAGTTCTTTTTCTAATTGCTTCATTAATTTTTTTTCATTCTTTTTATATAATTTCTTTTCTTTTCTAGACATGTCCTCATAATTTTTTTCAAACATATTAGACACATCTCCTACTTCTCCATCTATTACTTGAATTTCTTCAATTCCATCATCTCCTATAGTAGAAATTATAGTTTTATCTTCCTCCGGGGCATCTTCTTCTAAAATAATTTTTTCTTCTGATGGTACAGAAACTTCTGAATTAGCTTCTTGACTAGGAATAGATTCGATTTCTACTGTTTCTGCTTCTTCAATTTGTGGAGTTGGGGTTGAAATTTCTTCTACATTTTTTGATTCATTTTCATCTATAACTATGCTAGAGGCACTAGGTACTGTTTCCACCTCTTCTGTAGCAGACGGAGTAGGAATAGCGATAGACTCTGCTTGTTCAGTCTCAGATACATCATCTGAATCTTGTTCATTTATAAATTGAGCTTCCGGTATTAGTGTTTCCTCTTCAGGTTTTTCTTCAGCTATGTCTGCCTCTTCAATTTCTATTTCTATTTCTTTTTCCGGTAAAGCATTTACTGTTTCCGGTGTTTCAATTATTTTTTCTTCAACAACTTCTATAGGAACTTCTTTAATTACTGTTTCAACCGGAACTTCATTTACTACTGCATTATTTTCTTCTTTTCTGATTACAGAAACTTCTTTAGCAGCCGCAGATTTTGATACTTCTCCCGCTAATTCTGTTTTTACAATAGTTCCATCAATCAATTTCCAATATCGATTTCCTGCAGCATCTTGAACTATTACCACATCATTGGGTGATTTAAATGTAGGAGCAGATGCTTTTCCTTTTACTTCTAATGTTCCATCTTTTCCATAAGTGAATGTATAGCCACTATTAGCTTTACCTTCCTTTGATCCCCTATAAACTAAAATCATTTCCCCATTCTGTTCAAAATAAACTCCTTTTTCAGAAGTCTCTTTTACTTTTCCTTCTTGAGCATAAACAGAAAGCGTAAGTATTAAAAGAAAAACAGTATACTTTTTTTTCATTGTTCGCTATTTTTATTAAAAATATAAATTTTGAAGCTACTAATATACATCTTTATTTAATAATTTCATATTTTATTTGTAAATAACATTTATATTATTTTTATTCAAAATAAAATTTATTTGCTATCTGTTTTTAAATCATTTGCATAGGGCAAAGTACCTGTGTTTTTTTTCAGTTTAAAATTCTTAAAGTCTTCTGAAGATTCGATTCCATGAACAGAAATATTCGTAGTTACCCCGTCTGCTCTGTAGATTTTAACGGTATCGTTTGAAAAAATTTTTCTTTCTTTCTTATTCCAAAAAATTTGATTGGTTTTTAATGTGTCTTTATCCGAATTAATAATAACTACATTTTTCCTTGCTTCATACCATCCTGCATTTTCAATTATCTTGGCATAATCTGCTTTCAAATGCCCGGGCTCTTTACCTTTTTGGTAGAAATCCATATCTAAGCCTTTAGGAAAAACTGTATATGGTGTTTCTACGAATTCATATTCTTCCATAAGTGGAGTCCTTAATCTAATAATTGCATACACTGAATCTGTTAAAGTTATATTAGCATTATAGATTCTCCTGGAAGCAAAGTTGGTTTTTTTTTCTCCTAAATTATCCCCTTTTTCATCGGAACATGATATGGAAATAATCACAAAAAAAATAAGATATAAATAGATTTTTATTTTTTTTATAGTCACCATCTTTCCAAGGATAAAAAATGATAGTTATAAATTTTAATCGTACTGTCTCTTTCTAAACCAAAGATCATCAAAATTAAATCCAACTTTAAAATTTACGAAATTCTCTTTGATTAGACCGTTTGATTTTGAACCTCTTTGTCCTAATTCAATTCCTAAATTAAGCATGGAAGGATCATGTTTACCGGATTTACCCAAAGGCAGGCCTAGACCGGCGGTTACCCCGTATTGGTCAATGGTTTTATTGTTTACATTAAGCCCTGTATTTTCATAATACAGCCCATATCGATAAATAATTTTTTCAAAATAAGATCTGAAACCGTTTATATTAGGCAAATACCAGCCTCCTATGGCTACGCGGTACTTATTTTTGTAATCAAAATTATCTTCCGGTATTTTAAGTTTAAATTGATCTGTAAATTTAAAATCTGCTCCTAATGACCATTTATGCTCTTTTCCATAGGCTACTCCTATTGAGTATGATGAAGGTAATTTTGCATCATGAGTTCCCTTAACATAGTTTAAGGTATCCATTGAAACTTTTTCATTATTATTGTTATAATAATAGGTTGAATACAAATAATTTATATCAGCATCTATGGTATGCCCTATATTATAAGTTGCTCCGATATTAAGTAAATGATTATTAGTTAATTTTTTTCGATAGGCTACTCCTAAAGTATAATCGAAAAAACCATATTCTTGCTTATTAAATATACCGGAAATCAAATTAGCATTCTGTAAAGATGTTTCTTGATCTTTTTTCAAATCGCCCCAAACATACCCAATTTTAGCTCCTAAGGAAAACTCATTGGATATATTATATGAATACATACCACTGAAAGCGTTAAGTCCTCCCCTTCCCTTAAATAAAGATTTTTGATTTACAACATCTGAATTATCTGTATTTATATCATATCCTATATTGGTGTAAGGTTGTAAATTTACTCCTACTCTGGACTTAGTTCCGATTGGAAAGGCTAATGATAAATTAGCTAAATAAGTAGTGGATCGATCACTGCTTACGTTTGAAGTTTTAGCATTGGTATAATCGGTATTGATCACGATGTTATAACTGGTATATCGCAAGTTTCTATTCGCTGCCGGATTTACATAATTAGCTTCATTGGTAAAATCTGAAATATATGAAGTTCCCAATCCTCCCATAGAAGAAATTACTATATCGGAATTGGTTTTACTTTCTCCTAAGCCAAATGAAGAATAAGGAGAGGTAGAAGTTTGCTGGGCATAAGCAGCATTCAGAAATATGATAAATGATGATAATATGGAGAAAAATCTAATTTTCATTCAGTGTGTTTTATATACAAAGTACAAATATGTTAATAATGTACCGATTATAAAAATAATTATAAGTAAAAATTCTTAGTCAAATTTTAGAGCCGAAAAAAAATTTCAATTTTTTTTTAAAAATATTTTGTGATTTAAAAATATGCCCTATATTTGCAATCCCAAACGAGGGTACCTTAGCTCAGTTGGTAGAGCAAAGGACTGAAAATCCTTGTGTCCTTGGTTCGATTCCAAGAGGTACCACTTCAAAAATCCATAATCAATTCAATAAGAAAAGATTGTGGATTTTTTGTTTTTTTAATGAGATATTTTTCCTTAAGAAATTTCTATAAAAAAATCATTTGATTTCTTAAAATGAAATATTTTTTACTGTTGAAGTTCCTAATACATTAGCATTTTTTCCTTTATAATATTATATAATCCCATGTAAAAAATCAGAATATTTTCTTTTTTCCTTCCGCAAAACATATACTCCAAGAAACTATGGTTGAATATAGTCAATGCAGTGGTTCATGAATAATCCTTTCTTTTTTTATTGCTTTATAGGCATTTTTTATCCAATAAACAACCGGCAAATTTATTTAATGTGGTATGGGGGCTGTTTTATTCCAAACAAAACTCTGTATATACCAAGTTAGCATTTTTTAAAATCAATAAATTTTTGTTGTTAAAAATTTTAATTTAAAAAGCCTCTTTTGTCTCTTATTTATCTAGTAATAAGCTTACACTAATTTGCACAATTACCTATTACCTCTATTTCTTAAACATTGAATATTTAATATTTTTTGTTTGATTGTTTAAATCTTGGAATAAAATTAGATTATTAAAAATGTAACACTATTAATTAATATAATTAATCTCTTTTACTTAAGTATATCATTTAGAAAATAAAGAGAACATCTTATATAATTAGCATTTTTTTAATTTAATATTAATAAATTATGAATAACGTCAGTATTTTCGTGTTTTTAGCAGGAATAGTTATTTTAAATCTAATAGCTTTCTTGCTTGGCAATTTATATTGTTTTGTACCTTCCTGGCTAAACTATACTATGGTCGGTGTTGAATTATTCTGTCTCCTGCTTAGTATCTATGCCCGTATTAAAGATTTTAAAAATATTGATGCTTCTGTAGGAGTTATACTCAATGTGTTTCTGACTATTTTGCTGGTTTGTCATATGATATTATATAAATCATCAAACTAATGCCCAAATTGACTTTTTATAAAATAATTTAGAAAGCGTATTTTTGCTTTTCTATATATACCCTATGAATTATCTTTCAGTTGAAAACATTAGTAAGTCTTTTGGCATAAGAACTTTATTTTCCAATGTTTCTTTTCATATAAATGAAGGAGATCAAATTGCTTTAGTCGCTAAAAACGGTAGTGGAAAAAGTACTTTATTAAAAATCCTGTCCGGATTAGAATCTACCGATTCCGGATCGGTTACGCTCAATAAAGACATAAAAGTAGTTATGTTTGAACAATCTGAACTATTTAATGATGATTTGACTGCTGAAGATTATATATTTACCCATTCTAACCCTGTATTGGATATTGTTCATCAATACGATACCATGGTCCAAAATGATCCTTCCAATCCTGAATTATTAGGATTAATAGAAAAAATGGATCAATGGGACGGATGGAAAGTCGAACCTGTAATTCAAGAAATTATCAATAAATTAAAAATTGATTTCCTTGATCAAAAGATAAAAAATTTATCGGGTGGACAACAAAAAAGAATTTCTCTTGCCAAATTCTTGATCGATATAAGCTTTGAAAAAGGCACTGTATTATTAATTCTGGATGAACCAACTAATCATTTAGATATTGAAATGGTAGAATGGTTGGAATTTTTCCTTAACAAAGAAAATAAAACCCTTATTTTAGTTACTCATGATCGATATTTTTTAGATGCTATTTGCACTCGGATCTTAGAAATGGAAGACGGAACCTTATATTCGCATAATGGCGATTATGAGACTTATGTAACCAACAAATCTCTAAGAATTGAAAATCAAATAGCTCAAACCGATAAAGCTAAAAATTTATATCGAAAAGAGCTGGAATGGATGCGCAGACAACCTCAGGCCAGAACATCCAAGTCAAAAAGCAGAATTGAAAGTTTTTATAAAACGGAAGAACTTGCTAAAAAAAGTATTTCTGATGCTCAAGTTCAATTGGACATTCAAATGACTCGTTTGGGAAAAAAAATCATTGAATTAGAACATGTTTCCAAAAATTTTGGAAATAAAATAATCTTGGACAACTTTTCCCATACTTTTGCCAGAGGATCAAAAATCGGGATTATCGGTAAAAATGGAGTAGGTAAAACAACTTTTTTGAAGATACTTGAAAGAAAGGAAGAATTTGATTCCGGAACTATCGAATGGGGCGAAACTTTACAAATAGGGCATTTTAAACAGGAAGGCCTCGCATACAAAGAAGATCAACGAGTTATTGATTTTGTAAAAGAAATAGCAGATTATTTTCCTCTATCCAATGGAAAACAAATTACTGCCGGTCAATTCTTAGAAATGTTTCTTTTTACACCGGAATCCCAATATACTTATATATCTAAATTAAGCGGCGGAGAGAAAAAGAGATTACAATTGCTATCTATTTTATTTAGCAATCCAAATTTTTTAATACTTGATGAGCCTACAAATGACTTAGATTTACCAACCTTAACTGTTCTTGAAAATTTTTTAAATGAATATCAAGGCTGTGTTTTGATCGTAAGCCATGACCGATACTTTATGGACAAAGTGGTTGATGAATTGATGATTTTCGAGGGCAACGGTAAAATTTCCTGGTTTATAGGTAATTATACAGATTATTATTTAAAATCAAAGGAAAAAGAAAATGAAATCATCAAAGACGTTTCTAAAAAGGAAATAAAAAATAGTAATCCAACTAACGGGAACAAATCTCCTAAACTTTCTTTCAAGGAAAAAAGAGAATTAGAAATGCTAGAAAAAGAAATTCCTCAATTAGAAGAAGAAAAAAATAAATTAACTGAACAATTATCCTCTTCGAGTTTAAGTTTTGATGAAATACAAGAAATTAGCAATAAGCTGGAAAATCTTATTCAAAGTTTAGATTACAAAGAATCTAGATGGCTGGAACTCAGCGAGCTCAACGCTTAAATTTAAAATTTATAATTTTTATGACATAACATGCCCTAGTCGGGATAATTTTTGATGATTAAGAATTTTTATTCTTCGTCCCTCCACTTCTATAAGCTCATCATTTTTAAATTCAGAAATTAATCGTATCGCACTTTCTGTTGCTGTACCGATTAAATTTGCCATTTCTTCACGAGTAAGAGTAATTTTAATGAAGCCTTCATGATCAACATCAAGTTTTTTCTCTAAAAGAAGTAAAACGGCAGCCAATCTTTCTCTCACCGTATTTTGAGCTAACCAAGTGATGGTTTTTCCTGCTTCTCCTAAGTCTTGGGATATTTTTTTTAATACATCAAAAGAAACTCTGGAACTTATTTCTAACAGTCGATGAAAAATAATTTCAGGGATATATACTGCAGTAATATCTTCTAGAACGGTACAAGAAGCACTAAAACTTTCTCCCCCTAATAAAGAACGGTATCCTACAATTTCTCCTTTTTTTACTAAACGCAGTATTTGATCTTTACCATTATATCCTTTTCTGTTAATTTTACCCGTACCGCTTATAACTCCAAATATTCCGGTAGGTTTATAACCTTCATGTATTATTTCTTGACCTCTTTCAAAACGAATCTCCTTCATTTCTTTATCCAATATGCTATGTTCTTCTTTTGTAAATTGGCTTAAAACATCTTTATTTTTTAATTCTGATATTATTAAATCTACTGAATTTTTAGGCATGATATTACTCATATTTTTAATAATTTACGGACAAAAATAATACTTTAATTTTAAATAAAAGGATATAACTTTGCAGGTTTAGTGATAGTACAAATATATGAGTGAGCATTGTTATCATTGCGGACAGATCATTGAGGACACTCCGATTGATTTTGATAATAAATTATTTTGCTGTAACGGATGTAAATCTGTATACGAAATTTTAAATCAAAATAAATTGGAAAATTACTATAGTTTAAACTCCAAAGCCGGAATAAAACCTGAAAAGGGGCAAAATTATTTTGAATTTTTAGACACCCCTCAAATCTTTGATAAAATTATTGATTATTCGGAAGGGGGATTAACTCTTATAACTTTTAAAATACCCGTTATTCATTGCAGTGCTTGTATTTGGTTATTGGAAAGTTTAAAAAATATTAATACTAATATTACATATTCTACTGTTAATTTTTCTTCTAAAACGGTACAAATTGCCTACAAAAATGAATTCTATAAATTAAGTGAATTAGCTAATTTTCTAACAGATTTAGGCTATAAGCCGGTCATTAATTTTGAAACTACTGAAAAAAAACCTGAAAAAGTAGATCACACCCTACTTGTAAAAATAGGTATAGCCGGATTTGCTTTCGGAAATATTATGCTTTTTGCCTTTCCGGAATTTCTCGAAACTGAAAAAGACCCTTGGCTTCAACAATACAGTTATTTTTTCAGAATTCTTATGTTTCTTTTCTCATTACCCGTAGTTTTTTATTGCGCTTCAGATTATTATAAATCTGCATGGGGAGCTCTAAAACACGGAATATTAAATATTGATTTGCCCATTGTTATCGGTATATTTGCCTTATTTTTCCGTAGTTGTTTTGAAGCGTATACGGGAATGAGCAACGGTTATTTCGATTCTCTAAGCGGACTTTTATTTTTTATGCTTTTAGGTAAGTATTTTCAGCAAAGAACTTATAAAACTTTAGCTTTTGATAGAGATTACAAATCCTTTTATCCCATAGCCGTAACTAAAATTACTTCCAATAAAACTCATGAAAATGTTCTGATCTCAAATTTAAAAATTGGTGACAGAATACTAATACGCAATCAAGAAATTATTCCTGCCGATTCTATTCTTATTCATGGAGATGCTTTTATTGATAACAGCTTTATTACCGGAGAATCCAAACTAATAGAAAAGAAGACAGGAGAAAAAATATTTGCCGGAGGAAAACAATCCGGCACTACTATAGAACTCGAGATCATTAAAGAAGTTAATCAAAGCTATCTTACCCGGCTATGGAATAATGAAGCATTTAAAAAAGATACTTCAACTATTGATTCAATAACCAATAACATAAGTAAATATTTTGTGATTGTCATACTAATCATCACAATTGTAAGCGGATTATACTGGTATTTCATTGAAAAAAACACTTCGCAAATGTATCAAGTAATCACGGCTATATTGATTGTTGCCTGTCCTTGTGCATTAGCTCTTTCCGCACCTTTTACCATTGGAAATATCATGAGAATTTTCGGTAAAGAAAAATTTTACGTAAAAGATGCTATCACAGTTGAAAAACTGGCAAAAATAGACCATATAGTTTTTGATAAAACCGGCACTTTGACGATTAATAAAGTCAACAAAATCAGTTATGAAGGAGAAAAACTTACTGTTGAAGAGTTAAAAAACTTAAAAGCTATACTTCAAAATTCCAATCACCCTTTAAGCAGATCACTTTATGAATCTATTTCCATGCCTATTGATCATATACCTATTAAGGACTACGAAGAAATAATAGGTAAAGGAATAAAAGGGTTCATTAAGGGTATAGAATACAAAATAGGCTCATGCGACTTTGTAGGAAATAAAAAAAATATTAATTCTGAAACTTCTGTTTATATTTCCATCAATGGTATATACAAAGGGTTATATAAAATTAAAAACCAATACAGAAAAGATTTAAAAGAAATTATCAGATCACTTAACCATTATAAAATATCATTATTAAGTGGAGATAATAATTCCGAAAAGCATAATTTAGAAAAAATATTTTCCACAGACACGGTTATTAAATTTAATCAGTCTCCTCAAGATAAGCTCGATTACATTAAAAATTTACAAGATCAAGGGCATATAGTTTTAATGCTTGGCGACGGACTCAATGATGCAGGAGCCTTAAAACAATCTAATGTGGGTATTGCCATTTCAGATGATATAAACAGTTTCACTCCTTCGTCTGATGCCATATTAGATGGAAACAATTTTGCTTATCTACCTAAATATTTAAAATTATCAAAAAAAGCCTTAGTTATAGTTTCCATTTGTTTCATTATTAGTTTTTGCTATAATATAATCGGATTAAGTTTTGCAGTTTCTAACAGGCTTTCCCCCTTAGTAGCAGCCATACTTATGCCTGTAAGTTCCATTTCAGTAGTACTATTCACTACCGTGGTAAGTAAAGTTATTGGATATGAAACATTTAAAAAAAGATAAGGTAATTTCTTTATTAGAAAACACATCAAATAACCTAAAATATACCTCAATTTAGAAATATTCTAAATTAAAGATGCAATGTAAAAATATGTTACAAATCATTATCATTCATATCAAATAAAATGTATTTTTGTTCAGTCAGTATGGAAATATTATATTTAATGATATTATGCAGTGTTTCATTAGCTGTTATATTTTTGATCCTTTTTATCTATGGAATCAAGAAAGGACAATTTGATGATGATGAATCACCTGCGGTAAGAATTTTATTTGATTCCAATGATGGCAATTCAAAAGAATCCAAAAACGATAAGAAAGAAAAATAATAAAGTAACTACATAACACCAATGGAAACACAAAAATTTTCATATGATAATAAAATTACAAAAGCGTTTGCCTATGCCACTATACTTTGGGGTATTGTTGGTTTCATAGTCGGACTTACTGTAGCCTCATTATTATTCATACCGACATTACCTGAATTTTTCTTTGGTACTGAAGGAGCCGATTTAGCCAGATCTCAAGGCTTTTTGGGATATGGAAGATTGAGAATGCTTCACACCAGTGCCGTTATTTATGCGTTTGTAGGTAATGGATTTTTTACAGGGTTTTATTATGCTACCCAGCGATTATTAAAATCTCGAACCAATGATCTGTTAAGTTGGATTCATTTTTGGGGATGGCAATTAATTATCGTTTCTGTAGTAATTACCTTCTTAATGGGAATCAATACATCCAAAGAATATGCAGAGCATGAATGGCCGATTGATATTATGGTAGCCATTATCTGGATATTATTCGGATTGAACATGTTTATTACCATTGCTAAAAGAAGAATCAGTCATATGTATGTTGCCATTTGGTTTTTTATAGCTACTTGGGGTGGAATTACCTTGTTGTGGGTATTTAATAACTTGGCAATCCCATTAGATTCAAATATTTTACGAGCAAAAAGTTACTCTATATATTCAGGAGTTCAAGATGCCATGGTGCAATGGTGGTTCGGCCACAATGCAGTAGCATTCTTCTTGACTACTCCTATCTTAGGATTAATGTATTATTATTTACCTAAAGCTGCCAATAGACCGGTTTTTTCTTACAAATTATCTATTATACACTTTTGGTCCTTAATATTTGTCTACATGTGGGCCGGTCCTCACCACTTATTATATACCTCTTTACCTGCATGGGCACAAATGCTGGGAACCGCATTTTCCATCATGCTAATAGCGCCTTCTTGGGGAGGTATGCTTAACGGGTTATTAACCTTACGAGGTGCATGGGACAAAGTACGAGAAGATCCTATTCTTAAAATGTTTGTTGTGGCAGTAACTTGCTATGGTATGGCAACTTTTGAAGGTCCTTTATTAGCTACTAAAACATTAAACAAAATCGGACATTTTACCGATTGGGTTATAGGACACGTGCATTTAGGAGCTTTAGGATGGAACGGTTTCATCATTTTTGGAGTTATTTATTATATCATCCCAAGAATATATAAAACTAATCTATATTCTGTAAAATTAGCCAACTGGCATTTTTGGTTAGGAACTATGGGAATCATCTTATATGTTATCCCTATGTACATGAGTGGTTTTACTCAAGGCTTAATGTGGAAACAATTTAATCCGGATGGAACTCTTGTTACAAAGAATTTCCTTGAAACCGTTACATCGCTAAGATATTTCTTTATATTTAGATTTATAGGAGGGGTACTTTATCTTTCAGGAGCCATATTATTAGTTATAAACATTATTGCAACTGTTAGAAAAGGTACATTTATAGCTAACGAAGAGGCAGAAGCTCCTGCTTTACATGTTTCTCCGGCAAAAGGCCCGAATGAAAAAACGCATTCCTGGTTAGAAAGAATGCCTCTATTCTTCTCTGTTTTAGCAATAATTGCTTTGGCAGTTGGTGGAGCCGTGGAAATTTTACCAACCATATTCGTTAAATCCAATATACCTCAAATAACAAGTGTAAAACCCTATACCCCTTTAGAATTGGAAGGACGAGACTTATACATCCGTGAGGGTTGTAATGCCTGTCATTCCCAAATGATACGTCCTTTTAGAGATGAAGTAGTTCGATATGGAGAATATTCTAAAGCAGGAGAATACGTATACGATAGACCTTTCCTTTGGGGATCTAAAAGAACCGGACCTGATTTACACAGAGAAGGAGGAAAAAATCCGGATTCATGGCATTTTACTCACTTATTCGACCCTAGAGAAACTTCTCCCGGATCCATTATGCCTAGATATCCGTGGTTAATTTATAACGAATTAAATGTCTCCAAAACTAAAGAAAAGTTAGAATTAATGAAAAATTGGTTCAATGTTCCTTACGAACAAAAGGATATTGACAATTATAAATCAAATATGGAGGCTCAAGCAAAAGAAATTGCAGCCAGTATATTTACAGACAGACCCGACTATAAGGCCGGTTTTGATGCCTCTGCAAAGGCTGAGGGTGCTAACTTTGTTCCATTGGAAAAAAGGGAAATTGTAGCTATAATTGCTTATTTACAAAGACTTGGTGTTGATATCAAAAAAACACAGGTAGAAACGGCAAATAATTAGAAAAATGCTCAAATTTTATAATAAAATAATTGCAGGAGTAGATAATGCCATAATTTATCAAAGCTTAGCTCTTCTGCTTTTTGTCTTATTTTTTCTTGGAGTAACTTTTATGGTAATGAACAAACCAAAAAATTACTATAACGATATGAGCAATCTACCCTTGGAGGATAATGAAAAAAGAACTAATAATATAAATACTAAATGATCATATGAAACCTAGAACACCCTTTGTCATAAATGCTATCTTATCGGTATTTTTAATTACCGGTGCATTTTACATGTTCTTGCAAAACTTTGATTTCATCACAAATCCTATATTTTTAGCCACTATTGCCATTTCATTTGTGTTATTACTTATTAACAATTCTTTAAATGCTTTAATAGATGCTGAAAAATTTAAGTTACTTTCTGACAGTGAAAAAAAGGACTATTTAGAACTTTTAAAAACCCCTTATTTAACTCGACTTTGGAGAGACGCATTCAAAGAAAGTAAAGCAGAAGAAACCGGTGAGATTAAATTAATAGATCATGGGTATGACAATATAAAAGAATTGGATAATCAATTGCCTAGATGGTATATAGGTTTATTTGCCGTAACTATCACTTACGGTGTTGTGTATCTTTTTTCCTATGCATTTACAAGTTTTGCGCATCCGGATGTTGAATATGAAGAAGAATATAAAACTCAGATGGCTGAAATTGCCGAATATGAAAAGATAGCTCCTCAAGCTACTATAGAAACTGCTCAATTTAATCCGGATGCAGTAGCAGATGGAAAAGTAATTTATGAACAAATTTGTAAAACTTGTCATGGCGAGGGAGCTAAAGGTCTTTCCGGTCCTAACCAAACGGATGATTATTGGATTAATATTCAAGAAGAATACAATAACGCAAAAGAAGACTCTGAATTTAAAAATATTTTTTATACAGTATGGAACGGTAGTAAAAATAATCCTACCATGAGAGCGTTCGGAGCGACCGGAGAAATAAAAGGAAATGATATTGTTAAAGTGGCAAGTTACTTGTACCAACTTAATAAAAATTCTCCTAAAGATTCTGAAGGCCGTTCAGTAGATAAAACCGCCAAAGAACCTCAAGGTAATTTAGCCCCTTGGTCCAAAGCATATAAAGGGGGATCCGGTACAGCTGCAGCACCAACCGAAACCACTCCCCCGACTGCAACTACGCAAAACTCATCAAACTCAGAGAAGTAAAATAAAAATTATATAAAAGTCTGTTTAGTTTCAATTGGAGATTAACAGACTTTTGCTTTTTAAATATAATTTTACTCTTTTTTATAAATGTAGAATTTAATGAAATAAAGTATAATTATAGATATCAAACTTAATAATTAACTAAATAAACAAAACATCATGTCTCAGGAAACGGAGGATAAAAAAATTCCTGACCTTGAACAACAAAAGGAAGAATTCAGAGAGAATCTTGCTACTGCAGACGTATCAGGAGAAAGAAAATGGGTTTATGTCCGAAAGCCTCATGGCAAATTCACAAAATACAGAGATATAGTCAGTGCATTCCTTCTCATCATTTTGTTTATATTTCCATTTGTTAAAATCAATGGAAATCCTATTTTCCTATTTGATATATTAAACAGGCAATTCTACATATTCGGAGCTTATTTTTCCCCATCAGATTTTTATCTTTTTGGTATAGGTTTAGTGACAACCACGGTTTTTATTATTGTATTTACCGTGACATATGGGAGAATTTTTTGCGGTTGGATATGTCCACAAACTATATTTATGGAACATGTTTTCAGGAAAATTGAATTTCTTATCGATGGAGACAGAAATATGCAAATTCGCCTCGACAAACAAGAATGGAACGGTCAAAAAATCAAAAAGAGAATTTTAAAATGGTCCATCTTTTTAATTGTTTCTTTACTAATATGTGCTGTATTATTTTCCTACGTTTTAGGCACCGATGAAATACTAAAAATTTTTAAAGAAGGTATTTCAAAAAATGTCACCGTATGTATAGTATATATCATTTTTACCACTTTATTTTATTTTGTATTTGCTTGGTTCAGAGAACAAGCCTGTACTTTTGTTTGTCCATATGGCAGACTTCAAGGGGTACTAATTGATAAAGACACGATAAATATTGCTTATGATTTCGTGAGAGGAGAAGGTACTGCCGGGAGAGCAAGTTGGAGAAAAAATGAAGACAGAAAAGCTTTAGGTAAAGGAGATTGTATAGATTGTAAACAATGTGTTGAAGTTTGTCCAACGGGTATTGATATAAGAAACGGAAGTCAATTGGAGTGCGTGAACTGTACTGCTTGTATTGATGCTTGTGATATGGTAATGACCCGAATGAAAATGCCAACAGGTCTAATTAGGTACGCTTCGGAAAATATGATTGAAAAAAGAACGGATTTCAAATTTACTCCGAGACTAATTGCCTACACTATAGCTTTATTGGTTTTGACATCGGTTTGTATCTCATTATTGTTCATTAGATCAAGTGTGGAAACCAAATTTTTAAAAATTGTAGGTACTCAGTTTACTATAGAAGAACAATTAGTTGTTGATGAATATCAATTTATATTTTCTAATAAAACTACCGAAAAGAAAAAACTAAACGTAAAAATACTTAAACCCAATCATGCAAGTATAACTTTAGTAGGATATGGTACACAATTTATCATACAACCTAAACAAACTCTCAAAGGTACAGCCACTATTAAAATTCCTCAGTCTGATTTAATTAAAACCAAAGAAGAAGTAATTATTGGTATCTTTGACGAAAATGGTAAAAAAGTAGACGAGTATAAAACTAATTTTATTGGTCCGTCTAAAATCCGATTTTAATTATGAAATTTAAATTTACTTGGGGGCACGGGGTTATTTTAGCACTTGCCTGCTTTATTATATTTATTTGTACATTGATATTCACCATTGAATTTTCAAAGAATACTTTTGACCTAGTAACAGATAATTATTATGAAGAAGAAATAAATTATCAAAAAGAGATTGATGCTACCAACCATGCTGCTTTATTACAAGAAAAACCTAAAATTGAAATATTACCTGAATCCGGCATTAAAATAATCTTTCCAAAAGAATTTAATTATACTAATACCACCGGAAAATTTAAACTTTTCAGAGCCAATTCTCAAGCTTTAGATATTAACAATAAAGAACTTGATTTATCTCCTTCTAATACCATTTTAATACCGGCTAAAGTTTTAGTAAAAGGAAATTATACATTAAAATTATATTGGGAAAAAGAAAAAACTAACTATCAGATGGAAATACCGTTAATATGGAATTAGATATCGTTTACTTATATACAGCACTTAGTTTAGGATTATTGGGGGGATTTCATTGCATAGGAATGTGCGGCCCGATCGCTTTTTCCATCGGGTTGGATGCAACTAATAAATTTAAATTCTATACACAGAATATTTTATATCAATTGGGAAGAATAACCACTTATTCTTTATTAGGAGGCATTTTAGGAATTGTGGGTAAAAGCTTTAATATAGCCGGATATCAAAAATACATATCTATCTTTGCCGGTATTCTATTAATTCTCATGGTACTATTACCGGGAAAAACCACTGAAATAGGAGATAATTTCAGACCGATTAATAAGTTCATGATTAAAATTAAACTATTTTTAGGTAGATTTCTTCAAAGGAAAGACAATACTTCTCGATTTCTTACCGGAGTACTTAATGGATTTCTTCCTTGTGGAGCTGTTTATGTGGCTTTAACCTCTTCGATTGCTGCCGGTGGAATTATTCAAGGTATGCTATTTATGGCCGTTTTTGGATTAGGGACATTTCCTTTCATGTTCATAACAACATTAACCGGTAAATTTATTGGAGCTAAAGTTAGATTCAAGATTCTAAAAATATTTCCCTACTTTATAGTTTTAATAGGCATTTTATTCATACTAAGAGGGTTGGGTTTAGGTATTCATCTATTGTCACCCTCAGATAAAGCTTTAAAATTGGAACAAAGATCGCATGCGAAAAGTTGTTGCCATTAAAACGGTTTCCTTTAAAAATAATCTTTCTTTTTTTAAAAATAAAAAAATAGTAACTTCGCACCATTATGGGGATGATTTCGAATATTGGAGCATATTCTTTCTTAATGGCAAGGGTTTTTAAAAAACCCCAAAAAAGAAAAATTTTCAGAAAAAATTTACTTAGAGAAATAAATGATTTAGGAGTTAATTCCGTAGGTTTGGTTGCTTTCACCTCTTTTTTTGTGGGTGCAGTAGTTGCCATTCAAATGTATAATAATTTCAAGACATCCTCTTTCCCTATTCCTGATTATTATGTGGGATATGCAACCAAAGTGGTTCTTATACTGGAATTTTGCCCTACAATAATTAGTGTTGTATTAGCCGGAAAAGTGGGTTCTTTTATTGCATCGAGCATCGGTACTATGAGAGTAACCGAACAGATTGATGCTTTGGAAATTATGGGGGTAAACAGCCCATCGTATCTAATTCTTCCAAAAGTGGTTGCTTCTTTATTTTTTAATGTAATCTTAATCATGATTAGCCTATTGATGGGCATTCTGGGAGGTTATTTTGCGGGAAGTTTTTCAGGAAGCTGGGCCCCGGTAGATTATGTACAAGGACTACAAATGGCATCACCTGATTTCTTTATTTACTATTGTTTTATAAAAACTATCGTATTTGCCTTTATCATAGCAACAGTACCTTCTTATTATGGTTATACCGTAAAAGGTGGTTCATTGGAAGTTGGGCGTAATAGTACTTCAGCTGTTGTATGGACAACAGTCCTTATCATCATCACAAATTTAATGTTAACTCAACTTTTACTAGATTAAACAATGATTTCAGCAATAAACGTTACTAAATCATTTGATGGAGTAGAAGTCCTTAAAGGGATTACTACTACTTTTAAAAAAGGAAAAACAAATTTAATTATCGGACAAAGTGGTTCCGGAAAAACTGTTTTTCTTAAATGTCTTCTTGGCTTATTTGAACCTACTTCCGGACAAATTCTATACGAAAATACAGATGCATCCAAATTATCTGTATCTGAAAGGCAAAATTTACGAAGCGAAATAGGAACCGTTTTTCAAGGGAGTGCCCTGTTTGATTCCATGACGGTTGAACAAAATGTAAAGTTTCCTCTTGAAATGTTTGCAAATATATCTGAAAAAGATATGAGGGAACGGGTAGATCAAGTATTAGAACGTGTAAATCTAACAAATGCGCGTAAGAAATTTCCATCTGAAATTTCCGGAGGAATGCAAAAAAGAGTAGCTATTGCACGTGCTATTGTTAATAATCCAAAATATTTATTTTGCGATGAGCCAAATTCAGGTTTAGACCCTCAGACTTCTCAAATAATAGATAAACTTATTCATGAAATAACCCGTGAATACGACACAACTACTATTATAAATACGCATGATATGAATTCTGTTCTTGAAATAGGTGAAAATATAGTTTACCTAAAAAACGGTGTTAAAGAATGGGAAGGAGATAAAAACTCTATCGTAACTTCTGATAATCAAGCTTTATTAGATTTCGTATTCTCTTCAAAAATATTCAAAATGGCTCGTGAAGCCATGCTATATCATCAAAATAATAAAAAGTAAGAAACGAAGAAATATTATTCTTTTGAAGATTTCTTACTTTCTTCCAATTTTTTAATATTTTCTAAATAATCCTTAATTTTTTGGTCATTATTTCGGGGACATACTAATAGTGCTTCTGAAGTATCCACTATTATAAAATCCGTTAGTCCATCAATAATATATATTTTATTCGATAGGTCTGTTTTTATAATGGTATTACTGGTATCGTATGTATAAATATTGTTACCGTGTACTGCATTCCCTTCTTCGTTTTTATTAAAGTTCTCATATAATGCACTCCATGTACCTAAATCACTCCAACCAAAAGTAGAAGGAATTACCCAAACATTATCAGATTTCTCTAAAATGCCATAATCAATTGAAATTTTTTCAATTTTAGAATAAATTTTTTCTACAGCCTCCGGTTCTTTATCTGTATTATATTCAGGGATTATAGATTCAAAAGATCGATACATATCCGGAAGATATTTTTGATAAGAACTTAGAATACTTCGGCTTGACCAGATAAAAATGCCTGAATTCCATAAAAAATTCTTACTTTTTAAGAACTCTTTAGCCGTTTCAAGATTCGGTTTTTCTTTAAAGGATTTCACTTGGTAAAGTCCCTCTTTGCCTTCTTTAACGTACTCAATATATCCATATCCGGTGTCAGGTCTTGTAGGAGCAATCCCTAAAGTTACCAATATATTATCTTGACTAGCATGTTTTAAAGCGTTTAATACATTAGTAACAAATTGATTTTCATTGATAATTAAGTGGTCTGAAGGAGCAACGATAATACTTGCATCCGGATTTAATTTATGGATTTTTTCTGCCATATAAATGTTACAGGCAGCTGTATTCATCATTTTGGGTTCACCAATAATTTGGTTTTTTGAAATATCGGGTAATTGACTCAATGTAAGATCAACGTATTCTTGGTTGGTGATAACAAAAATATTTTCTTTTAAGATAATCTTACTTAATCTTTCAAATGTTTGCTGAATTAACGTTTTCCCTGTACCTAAAATATCATGAAACTGCTTTGGGAATTTTGTGGTACTTATTGGCCAAAAACGACTACCTATACCCCCGGCCATAATTACACAATAATAATTCTTATTCTTTGTCATAAAACATTTATTTCAGTAACCGGAGCATTCTCCGCAATCAAATATCTTTTACCTGTATTTTTTTCAATGCAAATATAGCGAGTTTTTGATTTCTTTAATTTATAAAAAAATTTATTATTAATTTTAAATAAAGCATTTACATGTAAATCTTTCAATAACAACGCATTCGGATCTTGCTTTCTTATAAAATATTCAGATAATTTTTTATCTGCATAAAAACTTGCTTTGGGATTCTGCATAAAAACTTTCAATATCACTTTTAATTCTTCTTCATATACATCAATACTTTCAGAAATCATTTCAGAAAATGTTTTTTTCCACTCTTTACCATGAGGTTGAATTCTTCTGGAATACAAATCAAAAGCTCTTAAATGCGCTATTTCATGGGTTAAAGTTAAAAAACATAATGATTTTAACATACCCGAATTTACTGTTATTATATGAGGATTACCTTCTTGTGGAACTCTATAATCTCCTAATTTAGTTGATCGTGGTTTTTTTATAACCAAATGAAACCAATATGGTTCCAGCCATTTTTCAATAAAAGCTATTGCTTCCTTAGGGATATGAGGATTTAATTTTGAATAATCTACTTTTTTAGAAGTTTCCACTATATTTTTAAATATTTCTGTAAATTTTCTTCAAAAGTAAGCCTTTTATATTAAATAATGGAATATAACGACTAGATACCTTTCTCAAGAAAGGTAATTGTAAAAAATATTTTTAAGACTTATAACTTTAAAAATATCTATCTTTGTGAATTAGATTAATATCAAAATATGGAAACATGCAGTTCTTGTAGTTCGGGAGAACT
Source organism: Apibacter sp. ESL0432 (assembly GCF_019469225.1). Classification (NCBI taxonomy): domain Bacteria; kingdom Pseudomonadati; phylum Bacteroidota; class Flavobacteriia; order Flavobacteriales; family Weeksellaceae; genus Apibacter; species Apibacter sp. ESL0432. Next base: position 2,008,657 of record NZ_CP048266.1, read on the forward strand.
ACCTAAAGGATGTAAAAATAATGGAGCTTGTGGAACTGGAAATTGCAACAGTAAACTTTCTGTATTCAATTGGTTATCCGACATACACCCCCCTACTCAAAAAAATCAACCCCAATATATTGAAGTACGATTTAAAGACGATAGAAAAGATTTTTACCTAAATGATTCTCATTTACCCCTATCAATTGGCGACATAGTTGCTGTGGAAGCTAATTCAGGACATGATGTAGGGATTGTATCTTTAACCGGAGAATTAGTCAAAATCCAAATGAGGAAAAAAAAGGCTAAAATTGATGAATTGTTTAAAGTTTATAGGAAAGCATCTCAAAAAGATATTGAAATTTGGCAAAACTATAAAAACAAAGAGCACTCGGTTATGCTTGATGCGAGACAAATTGCCAGGAGTTTGGGACTTCAAATGAAAATTTGTGATGTAGAATTCCAAGGGGATGGGTCAAAAGTTACCTTATATTATACGGCAGAAGGCAGAGTAGATTTTAGACAGTTGATAAAGGAATATGCTATGTCCTTTCGCTCAAAAATTGATATGCGGCAAATTGGTTACAGGCAGGAAAGTGCCAAAGTGGGAGGAATTGGATCCTGTGGGCGAGAGTTATGTTGCTCTACTTGGCTGACAGATTTCAGATCAGTTAATACTGCGGCGGCAAGATATCAACAATTATCCATCAATCCGCAAAAATTAGCCGGACAATGTGGCAAATTGAAATGTTGTCTTAATTTTGAGTTAGACACCTATGTGGATGCCTTAGCTGATTTTCCTTCCAGCCAAACTGTATTAGAAACTGAAAAGGGAAAAGCATATTGCATTAAAGTGGATGTATTTAGAAATCAAATGTGGTTTACATATACTGATAATTCTATTTCTTGGTATCCTGTAAATATTTATGAGGTTAAAAAATTAGTTGAACTTAATAAAAAAGGTGTAACTATTAAACCATTAGATGAACTTCAGGAAAAAGAAGATTTAAAAGTTGATTTAATTGAAGAAAATAATTTGAATCGATTTGAAAAAAAATCGAAATCAAATACTAAACGGAAATCCAAAAATAAAAATCAACAGCGAACCAATTCAAAAAATACAACTGAAAAGCCTAAACCAAAAGCTAAAACTAATACTAACGTTCAATCAAATTCTAATCAACCCAAAAAAAGAACTCCTAAAAAACCTAAATAATTTTTTAGAACAATTTTAAATGAAAAAATTTCTTTTTATATCTCTTTGCTCAATGCTTCTTTTCATAAATTGTAATCATAAGTATGAATACTCACAAATGAAAAGCATCAATAATTCTTGGAGTAAAAAAGATACTTTAAATTTTAATTTTACCATTAAAAATGCTTCCGACAAAAAAAATATAAACTTTATAGTAAGGAATAATGAGGATTATCAGTTTAGTAATCTCTATTTATTTATTAAATTAAAAGAAGGAAAAAAAGTTATTAGTACCGATACGTTAAATTATATATTAGCTGATAAAACAGGAAAATGGCTTGGTTCGGGCATGGGATCCATTAAAGAAATTTATTTTCAATATAAAAAAGATTTCTCATTTACTAAAAACGGGGACTATACTCTTTCCGTTGTTCAAGGAATGAGGAAAGACACTTTAAAAGGCATTGTAGACTTTGGAGTAACTATTGAATAAACTTACCATAGAATATATATTATGGCATTAACAAATAAAAATAAGAATAAGACCAATACTATAAATAAAATAAATAAATCTAATTCCACTAAAAAATTTATAAGAAAATTTTTTATATGGTTTTGGGGATTATTTTTTGCCGGAATTTTATCATTTGCTTTACTTTTTTTATTAACAATTTATGGCTTTTTTGGAGAAATGCCCAATGTTAGAGATTTGGAAAATCCGGATATATTTGTTGCCTCTGAAATTATATCTGCAGATGGTGTTGTAATTCAAAAGTTTGAAAAAGAAAAAAGAATCCCGGTAGAATATCAAGATTTACCTCCCTACCTTATTTATGCTTTAATGTCTAAAGAAGACGAACGTTTTCCTTACCATTCAGGGGTTGATAAAAAAGCTTTATTCAGGGCTGTTTTTTATGGTGGAAAAAGAGGGGGTGGTAGTACTATAACCCAACAGTTAGCTAAACTTCTTTTTACGCAAAAAGATGATGACGAGGGTAACTTTTCTTACAAAGGGGTATCGCAAAATAAATTTCAACGAGCTTTCCAAAAAATAAAGGAAATTATAATCGCGGTTCAACTCGAAAAATTATATACTAAAGATGAAATCTTAACTCTTTATTTAAATAAATTCGATTTTTTATTTAATGCTAATGGTATTGCAACCGCATCCAAGGTATATTTTAACAAAAATGTTAAAGATTTGGATCTATCACAAAGTGCCACATTGGTAGCTATGTTAGAAAATCCGGTGGTAAACAATCCTAAAATTAATCCTGAAAATGCTAAAAAAAGAAGAAATGTTGTTTTAGGCTTGATGAAGGACCAAGGTTACATTACTGAAGCAGAATTCAATTCGATTAAAGAAACTCCTATTGAGCTTAACTACAGACCGGTAAAAGAAATTGGCGAAGGATATTCCGCTTATTTTAAACATGCATTAAAAAAAGAAGTTAATGCTGTTTTAAATGATTATGAAAACCAAACAGGAAAAAAATATAATCTTTATAAAGACGGACTAAAAATATATGTAACTCTAGATTCTAGAATGCAAAAATATGCTGAAGAAGCAATTGAAAAGCATTTAAAAAATCTACAAAAATCTTTTTTCAGAGAGCAAAAACAAAGGAAATATGCTCCTTTTTACACTTATCCGGGAGATCCCAAAATTGATTTTTTATACAATAAACTCATGACAGATGCCATGAAAAGAACCGGAAGGTATAAAAACCTGAAAAATAAGGGATTATCTGATGAGGAAATTGTTGCGGAATTTAAAAAACCAATCAACTTACAAATCTTCACATGGAAAGGCGATAAAGATACTTTACTATCTCCTTGGGATTCTATAAGATATCATAAACATATTATACAAGCAGGGCTAATGGCAATGGAGCCTCATTCGGGAAATATAAAAGCATGGGTTGGAGGAATCAATTGGAAACATTTTCAATACGACCATGTTAAACAAGCACGTAGACAGGTTGGATCCACGTTCAAACCTTTTGTATATGCCACAGCCATTAAAAACCTTAATTACACCCCTTGTACACAAGTTTCAAATGCAACTTATACCAAAGGTAAATGGACTGTTGCCGGTAACGGCGCTTCTATGCCTTTAAAAACAGCACTTGCCTATTCCAAAAATGCGGTAACAGCAAGGTTAATTGATGCTACCGGATATGATGCAGTTATAAAAATGGCCAGAGATTTAGGAGTTGAAAGTCCTATCCCCAGAAACAATACTATTGCCTTAGGATCTGCAGACTTAACCATTTATGAAATGGTTGGAGCCTATAGCACTTTTGCAAATTTTGGAAATTACACTAAACCTGAGATGGTTTGGCGTATTGAAGACAGCAACAATAAAGTAATCAAGGAATATCAACCACAGGTAAGAGAAGTTATGAATGAAATATACGCTTACACTATGATTGAATTAATGAAAGGGGTAATTGACCAAGGTACAGGCCGAAGAGTCAGGAGTATGGGCATTGATGCTGAAATTGCAGGTAAAACAGGAACGACCAATAAAAATGCCGATGGATGGTTTATAGGAATTGCTCCTAAATTAGCTACCGGCATATGGGTTGGATGGGAAGACAGATATGCGCATTTTGAATCAACTTCCATTGGTCAAGGAGCAAGTATGGCTTTACCTATTTGGGCCTATTTTATGCAAAAAATATATGCTGATCCTAAATTGGAAATAACCCAAAAAGATAAATTTGCCAGACCGGAAACTATGAATGACAATTTTAGTTGTGATGATTTGGCTTCATACGGTGCTTACGACGGAAGTTATTCTTCAGATGAGAACGGAGGGTATTATAATAATTCATCGAACGAAAACCATGGTTCTAATAAAACGGAAAATATAAATCGAGATACCAGAAAAAAAGATACGGTGAATTTTGATAAATAAATAATAAAAAAGTTAATTCACTCTTTATTTTACATTAAAAATAAGTTGATAAACTTTATTATTATAAAGAGCATTTTTTTTATTTTTTTCGTATTTGAGATAAAAATTAGGGATTGCACTCAAATAAACATGATAAACAATCCATAAAATAATCTCATCTAACTAATATCTGTCACATTATGTTAACACAAAATTACGTACCTTGCAAATTATTATAATAATTTAATGATTTCTCTAATCACATCTGCAATTTTACTTGGGCTAATTCTCAGTCTTGTTTTAATAGGTCCCGTATTTTTTCTTCTGATTGAAACCAGTCTTACTAAAGGTATAAAGCCTTCCATAGCTCTTGAAGCGGGTGTAATCTCTGCAGATATACTTTGTATTTATGTTTCGCATACAGGTAGTAAAGGTTTACTAAAGTTTATAGACACACATCCGTCGGTATACATGATTGCCGGTTTTGTAATTTTTATTTACGGATTATACAATATTCTTTCAAAAGGTAATTTGCATATTAAAACAGATGCTAATATTGCGACTACCAATTATTTTAAAACCTATATGAATGGTTTTTTACTTAATTTGGTTAATATTGGTGTTATCGTATTTTGGCTGACAACAGTAGTATTAATATCCGCACAATATTCAAAACCTTCCGATTTTTATTTATACATAACCATTTTATTAATTACTATGGTGTCTGTTGATATGTTAAAAATATTTTTAGCTTCTAAGTTTAAGCACCAGTTGACCGATCAACTTGCCTATAAAATAAAAAAAATTGTAGGTATTGCCCTTATCGTATTTGGTATTATTATCTTTGGTAAAAGCTTTATAAAAACTAAAACAGAAAATCCTTTTGAATTAATCGAAAATAATAACTTCCGAAAGAAAAAGTAACACTAAAAAATAACTCTTCTTATTTATTTTATGATGTAACCTTTCAGTTTTAGCTTTGTCTATACTGAAAATAAAATTAATAAATGACTTCAAGTAAATCCATACTATCAACATTTTGTTTAGTACTATATACCTTTATATTTTCACAAAACATTGTTATAACAGGAACCATAATTACAGATAATAACCGTCCTGTCCCCTACAGCAGCATTACTTTAACCAATTTAGAAGATACTTCTAAAGTATTTGGAGGATTGGCTGATGAAAAAGGTAAATTTTCTGTTAAAGTAACTCCGGGAGAATATGAATTGGTGATAGATCAGGCGGGATTTGATTCATATGTCGATCAAAAGTCACTTCTTCAATCAACTTCCTTAGGAAATATAAAGATTGAACAAACGGCTAAAGAATTGGAGGGAATTGTTGTAGAAGGAAAAAAGCCATTATATAAAGTTGAGTTGGATAAAAAAATATATGACGTATCTCAAGATTTAACTGCCAAGTCAGGAACTCTTTCAGATGTTATGCAAAATGTTCCATCGGTAACTGTAGATGTAGATGGAACGGTCAGTTTACGAGGTAATGACAATGTTAAAATTTTAGTTGACGGTAAACCTTCTGCCATGTTGGGAATTAATGATACTGCCGAAGCTTTAAAATCCATACCGGCTGATATGGTCGAAAAAATCGAAGTAGTTACCAATGCTTCTGCTCGTTATGAATCTTCAGGAACTGCCGGTATTATAAATATAATTACCAAAAAAAATAGAAAAAAAGGTGTTACCGGAAGTATTCAAATGTCCGGAGGATCTCCACAATCGTACGGTACATCCATTAATTTAGGATATGGCAAAAAAAAATGGAACTGGTTTACCAATATCGGTTTTAGGTATGGTAAAAATAAAGGTAAAGAGAAAAAAAATTACATTGGTTATGATATGAACCACCTTATGGATGAAAATTCCCTACAAGATTCTAAAAGGAATAGAGAAAGAACTTCTCTAAATGCAAGTACGGGATTTAATTTTACTTTTGACGAACAAAACTCATTATCAACCTCTATAGGATATAATTATAATACCAGCAATTATTTAAGTACCACCCACTATAATACCACATTATATCCCTCACTTATACAAAGCCTTACAGAAAGAAAAGAACGAGAAAACAGAAATAATTACGGAATCGACGGAAACCTAAATTTTACGCATAATTTTTTTAAAAAAGGAAATATACTAACCGTTGACGGATTCTACTCTTATAATCTAAAAGATTCCGATTCTAAAATTTTTGACCGAATTCCCGGTTTAAATACCAATGATAATACGCAAACCAAAATAATGTTGAAATCTGATTATGTATTGCCTTTTAAAGAAGGTTCTCAATTAGAAGCCGGAATGAGAGCTGATTATTCTAAAATTAAATCAGATTTTTCTTTAAATGAATTTAAAAATAATTCGTGGGTAGTGAATCCTGATCAAACAGACAATACGGTTTATCAAGAAAACATTTTATCTTCTTATTTACAATATGGAAATAAATGGGGGGGATTTTCATTTTTAGCAGGATTAAGAGAAGAAACGTCAATTATCAAGGTTGTTTCTCGTCAAGCTAATTCAACCATTACTAAAAATTATACGGACTTATTTCCTACTCTGCACCTAAATTATGATCTAACGGAAAAAAGCCAATTGCAAATCAGTTACAGCCGAAGGATATTTCGTCCGGACAGCAGAATGCTTATCCCCTATAAAAACATTTCTGATGACAGGAATACTCGTCAAGGAAATCCGGACTTAGACCCGTCCTATATCAATTCTTTTGAATTGGGATACAACCTTCAACAAAGTAATTGGGGAATTACTCCTTCTTTGTATTATCAACGAACACAAGATCCTTTACAATTCATAACTACATCAGACCCTCTCGGAAATTTAAATACCATGCCTACCAATTTAGGACATGAAAATAGATACGGTGGAGAATTGTCTTATTCTGTAAATCCTTATAAATGGTGGAAAATTTTTGGAGATGTAAATTTATTTCAATACGAAAGCTATGGGAATTATTCGTATGAAAAAATTAACACTATAACCGGAAGTACCACCTTAGTTACCGAGAATTTAGATAAAAAAGGGTTTACATGGAGAACTCGTATGAGTATGACAGTAAAACTCCCGGAAAATTTTAATTTTCAATTACAAGGAAATTATATGGCACCTTTTAAAAATGGACAAAATAAAAGTAAAGAAATGTACGGAATGGATTTAGGAATCAGCAAAGATATATTAAAAGGTCAAGGGACATTCCTTTTCAATATTCAGGATGTTTTTGATTCTAAAAAAAGGAAATTTAAAACATACGGAGACGATTTTTACAGATACTCGGAAATGCAATGGCGTCCAAGACAATTTACCCTATCTTTTACTTATAGATTCAATAATAGTAATGATAAAAGGAGTAATAATAAAAAGAATCGCCAACAAAATAATACTGATACTAATTCCGATTTTGACGATATAAACATGTAATCCTTATTTTTTAAGTATTTACATCACAAAAATCGCATGGGTGATTTCATAACTGTATAAAAACTATTAATATAGCCCATAAACTTTTATAATTCATTATATTATTTCTGTAATGGTTATTTATAAACTAAAAAGTTCTGAACTTTTAATTACTCTATGAAATCGCCGATACTTATATAGTATAAATCTGTTTCCTACTTAAAAATTCATTATAAAACGATGTAAAGTTGTAATATTACTTAAACACATATTCTAATATCTAAACTGTACAATGAAATGACTGATATTCGAAAGTTACTTAATAAATTCCTTTTGTACTAAAATTACTTATTACTTAGGTATATTTACATAAAAATACAACATATGTTTTTAAAGGATTTAATTTGTACTAAATTAGAATTAGCAACTCAATATTATACCAGATTATCGGAATTGCTGGAAGTAAAAACATTGTTTAAAAAAGATTTTCTTATAGAAGAAGGAGAAATTTGTTCTTTTATTGGTTTTGTGAAAACCGGAGTTCTAAGATCTTATTTAGATAAAGATGGAAAAGAATTTAATATTGACTTCTATTTTCCTGAATCAATAGTAACTTCATACAGAAGTTTCTTAACAAGACAACCAAGCATTGGCAGTATACAAGCATTGGAAAATTCAACTATTTTATGTCTTTCTCAAACTAATTATGATTTGCTTCTCAATGAATCAAAAGCATGGTTTAAAGTTGCAAAATACATTTCAGATACTTTATTCGTTAAAAAATGCCAAAAAGATATTTCTCTTTTAATGAATACTGCTTATGAAAGATATAAATTATTGCTACAAACATATCCAAATGTGGAACAATTGGTACCACAATATCATATTGCTTCTTATATAGGAATTGAACCCGAATCATTAAGCCGTTTAAAATCTCTTAACATAAGTCAATGAAAAAATAATTATATACAACTACCTTTGGATCAAATTAATTTAATAAGCACATAATTAGTTAGTGTTTTTTTATTTAAATATATAATCATGTTAAAAAGTAATGTTACAAGAAAAGATCTAAAGACTGTTGTACTAAAGAGCCAAACCGTTTCAAGAATTGAAATGAAGGAAGTCATCATCCCTCCAAAAGGAAAAGCAGATTATCACCTTCATCCCTGTCCGGTTATCGGATGTGTATTATCCGGAACCTTGTTATTCCAAATTGAAGGACATGAACCAGAAATCATCAAATCCGGAAATGCATTTTACGAACCTAAAAATCAACCTATTAAACATTTTGACAATGCTTCTGATTCAGAAAATCTTATTTTTTTAGCATATTATTTACTGGAAGATAATGAAGATCTTATAACTATATTATAAAAATAGTAGACAATGTTTAATAAACATGTATGAATTATCATAAATACAAGAAAAAAACATATAAAAAAAGAGAAAAAACTCAGGCGGTCCTACAAAAATAATATCAAGTAAGAAAACAGAATTTTAAGTATTAGAAAGTTTAATTATTCTATTAATCACTTATTTGTAAAAATTATTACTCTCTAATTAGTTGCATTAAAACAATACTTTATATTTTCCTCAAATTATATGATTTGGGGATTTTTAAATATTTATACTATATCTTGTTATTTTATCGTTACTAGTAACATTCCTTTTAAGGATATAATTTTCTTACTATAAATCATTTCATTAACTTAAATATACGCACAAATGATAGGATATTCCTGCAAAAGTTAAAAAATTATTGAAATGTAATTTATTGCTTATTTAATAAAATTAATCTTTAACTTGCGTTAAATCAATTTTAATGAAAAAAATATTTTTTATTTGTTTCCTAACCTTAGGATTACTTTCTAATTCACAAATAAATAAATACTATCAACAACAGGCAGATTATAAAATGAATATTGATGTTGATGTTAAAAATTACCAATATAAGGGTCATCAACAAATTACTTATACAAACAATTCCCAAGACACACTTTCTGTTTTCTATTTCCACTTATATTGGAATGCATTTCAACCAAATTCAATGATGGATCAGAAATTACAAGAACTAAATAAAACTGCTGACAAACGAATGATTACCGGTGAAGGGAAATCACGAATCTCATCGTTGAAATCTAATGAAATAGGGTATCAAAAAATTAAATCCTTAAAACAAGAAGGTATACCGGTTACGTTTACTGTTGAAGAAACTATTTTAAAAGTTCAATTGGCAAAACCTATATTACCCCATACCACCACTCATTTTGAAATGGAATGGACCTCACAGATTCCTCCGGTTATTCGAAGAGCCGGAAGAAATAATTCCGAAGGCATTGATTTAACCATGACCCAATGGTACCCGAAAGTAGTAGAATACGATTATGAAGGATGGCATACCTTTGATTATATCGCAAGAGAATTTCAAGGAGTTTTTGGAAATTATGATGTAACGATAGCAATTGATAAAAATTATATTATTGGAGCCGGTGGAGTTCTCCAAAACCCCAAAGACGTTAAAGGATATCTTGCAGATGCTCAACCGGTTGTTAAAAAAAATAAAACATTCTGGCATTTTAAAGCAGAAAATATTCATGATTTTGCCTGGGCTGCCGATCCTGATTATACAGTTGATTCAATCTCCATAAAAAACGGACCTTTGGTTTATTTGATTTATCAGAAGTCTGAGCAAACCAATTATTGGGAAGAATCTAAACCTTATATCAAGAAATACTTTTCTCTTATGAAAGAAAACTTTGGCGCCTATCCCTATCCAACCTATTCTTTTATTCAAGGAGGAGACGGTGGCATGGAATATGGGATGTGTACTATGATCATGGGAAATGCAAAATCTTTGGAAGGACTTGCCGATTTGATGTTTCATGAAGCCTCTCATTCTTGGTTTCAGCATATACTTGCTTCCAATGAAAGTATGAGAGCTTGGATGGATGAAGGGTTTACTTCGTATGCAGAACATTTAATGATGGCTAAAATATTTCCTGACTATGTAAAAAATTATCCAAACCCTCATTATAATAGTGTTGAATTTTACACAGAATTTATAAAAACTAGACAGGAAGAAGTAATGGGTATTTTTTCTGATCATTTTTTAACTAATAATGGCTATAGTGTTGCTGCCTATATTAAAGGCGAGTTGTTTTTAGTACAATTAGAATATATTGTTGGTAGACAAACTTTTTTCAAAATAATGAAAAATTACTTTGAAACATGGAAATTTAAACATCCTACCGACAAGGATTTTATACATATTGCTCAAAAAATATCAGGCATGGATTTAAAATGGTATTGGAACTATATGACTTATACCACACGGACTATTGATTATGCTATTAAAAGCGTAGAAAAAGAAGGAAAAACCACTAAGGTAACACTTGAAAATCTGGGTAATTTTCCGATGCCGATAGATGTTAATGTAACATATTCAGATGGTTCTAAACAAATATATAATATTCCTTTAAATATGATGCATAATTATAAGAAACAAGAATCTGATATCAATCAGAAAAATCTACCTTATTGGAAATGGACACAAAAGGAATATGAATTTAGTCTGAATGTATCACCTGAAAAAATTAAATCTATTGAAATTGACGCGACCTATCGAATGGCAGACATCAATAGAGAAAACAATATTTATCCTAAATAAAATATACATATGCTTTTAGTAGTAAACATTGGAAATAGCAATATACGTTTTGGAATATTTCAAGAAGAAGAGTGTATTAATTCATGGGTAATGAATACTAAACCTTATAAGAGTGAAGATGAGCTATTTTCTCAATTTAAAATGACTTATCAAAACTATGGGATTAATCCCAATGATATTACCGAAATAGCAGTAGGCTCCGTTGTACCCCATTTAACATATCCAGTAAGAAAATCGCTAACCCGTCTTCATAATATAAAAACGGTTCAAGTAACCAGAAATACCCCTACAGAGCTAACGTCTAGTACTCCGCAAATGGGTACCGATCTTTATGCCAATGCATATTATGCCTATAAAAAATATAAGGGGACAAAAATTATCGTAGACTTCGGGACTGCATTAACTTTAACTTGTGTCGATAAAACCGGAGATATAAAAGGGGTAATTATTGCTGCCGGTGTCATCACTTCTTTAAATTCTCTAATTGGAGCAACTGCACAACTTTCAGATATTGAAATGCGCACTCCTAAAAGCGTACTTGGTAAAACCACGGAAGAATCTATGCAAAGTGGAATGGTGTTTGGTTTTTTAAGTATGGTTGAAGGATTAATTGATCGGATTAATAAAGAATTAGGGGAAGACACTTTTGTAATAGCTACCGGAGGACTCGGCCATCTATTTGCTCCCTTAACAACTAAAATTCATATTTATGATCGTTTCCATACCATAAAAGGCTTACGGGAACTATACTTAAAACAAACCTTAGAAAATAAAAATTCTAAATTTTAGTTACCCATTTTGTATGTATAATTATAGATAATAGTGGATACTTTTTAACTATTATAAACTTTTTAATATCATAAATCTAAAAATATACACATTATACATAAAATAGTTGTATTATAATTTTTAAAAATATTTACATAAATAAAATTAGAAGTTATCCCCTTTTTTACAGTTACTATTATTATTAATTAATTCTTAAAATATCAATAATTTTAACCCCAAGATTATTTGGTAATATAGGTAAAGCTGTATCGGCTTGAAACATAATCTTATATCCTTGACTAATTGAATTTGAATCGGAAAGTGTAGGAAAAGCTATTTGAAATTTTACACTGCTGCCGACATTAGTTCCTGCGGGAACAATAATTGCATCTGAATAAACCGTTTCTCCGGTAGCATTGGATACAATTGAGACATAAAATATACCATTTGAAATCGGTTGTCTGTTTAAAATTTGATATTCAAAATTAATGCGGAAAAAATTGGCTTGATCAGCCAGTTTGTTTTCAAAAAGTAGTGTTCCTGAATCTCCATTTTTAGGACTGAGAATATCTATCGGCGAACTTGATGGTGAGGGCCAAGTACCATTTATAAATTGAGGATTTACTGCGACTGAATTATTTTGAAGTAATAATCCGTACGATTGAGTTCCTGAAAGTGGAACATACCCCGATTGATTAATGCTTATTTTTACACCTACTAAATTTTTACCATCTGAAGGCGAAATACTATTGTTGTTATTACTGGAATAAAGGCGTTGCCATTCATGTCCATTAAACATATAAACTCCGGCTTCTCTAGTATAAACTTGGTTATTAATTGTTTCTGTAAATCCATCCGGATCATAAATAATTAAACCGTTTGCAGGTTTTTTAATTGTAACGGTATCTTTTATAGAAGTAATATTTACTCGAGGAGGTAAAAAACCTTTATTAGATGATTTTATGTCTAAAATGGAAGAGCTGTCCGGAGTTTCTGTACCTATACCTACTTGTCCAAAAAGAATAATTGCATGCACAATGAATGCGAAAATTGATAAAATTTTCTTCATAAAATTAAATTTAAAAATGTTATTTTGGGTAAAAATTGAGAACTTTAAATCTTCTCAGACAGATAATTTAGATGTAGAGGCATTTAAATAATTTACAAATATCATGCCCATATAGTGCTATGTATGAATTATTTACAATTTACCAACTATACAATTTGAATTAAAAAAACGTTTCGTTGTAGGATATATGCAATCCCGCTGATCTTTATTCGATGATGGTATATTTTTTCTAAAAGATATAACTATGAAGTTATGTAAAAACTAATTATTATTTAAGTAATATACAGATTTCATCGATTTATTGCTATTCTTTAAATTCCACAATAGCCTTAATAAATGCCTCAGCATTTTCTAAAGGGACATTTGGTAAAATTCCATGACCTAAATTGGCTATATATCGTTGAACACCAAAATCACGGATCATTTGTTGTGCTTCAGAATATATTTTTTCAGGAGAAGACAGCAATTTAGCCGGATCAAAATTTCCTTGTAATGTAATTACGCCCCCCGTAAATTCTCTAGCTTTTTGAGGCGTAATAGTCCAATCTACTCCTAAAGCAGAAGCCTTAGATCGGGACATGGTTTGTAGTGCATACCAACAGCCTTTTCCAAACACTATAACCGGAACTTTGGGCGCTAAAGATTCAATAATTTGATTTATATAATTCCATGAAAATTCATCATAATCTTTAGGAGAAAGCAAGCCTCCCCAACTATCAAAAATTTGTACGGCATCTACACCATATTCAACTTTTTTAAATAAATACCGGATGGTATAATCTGTAATTTTTTGCAATAATACATGAGCCTGTTTTGGATTTTTAAAACAAAACGATTTAGCTTTATCAAATGTTTTAGAACCTTTACCTTCAACCGCATAGCATAAAATCGTCCATGGGCTTCCGGAAAAACCGATTAAGGGAATTTGATTATCTAGAAGTTTTTTAGTAAGGGTTATAGCTTCCAATACATATCCTAAACTTTCTTCAATCGGAGGATTTTGCAATCTATCAATATCAGATTCAGAAGTGATGGGATTTTCCAAATAGGGGCCTACGGATTCCTTCATTTCAAAATTCAATCCCATGGCTTGAGGAACTACTAAAATGTCTGAAAATAAAATAGCCGCATCTATAGGAAACCTTTTTACAGGCATTAGAGTTATTTCTGCTGCCAATTCAGGAGTTTGACAACGGGTAAAAAAATCATACTTATCTCGTAAAGCTCTAAATTCAGGTAAAAATCTACCAGCTTGACGCATCATCCATACCGGTGGACGTTCGACATGTTTACCTTTTAAAGCATCCAGAAATAAAGTATTTTTAATCATTTATTTTCTTTTTTATTAGTTCAAGTAAGGATTCCTTTGTTGTATCTTCCGGATAATATATTTTGTATTCTCCCAGTGTACTAACCGTTTCAGCGGTGGTTTTACCGCTTGTAAATATAATGGTTTCCTGCGGAATCTCATTCATGGAACTAAAGGATCTTACTGCAGAAGGACTTGTAAAAACAATAGCATCATATTGCTTATCTATTTTATGAGGAGTTAAAAGGGTTTTATAACATTCTATTCCAACAACTTCCACTCCATTTTTACGTAAAGCGTCCGGTAAAATGGTGAGCGACAAATTTCCTTTAAAAAAAACATATTTTTTTATATCTGTTTCCAGCATTCTTTCCAACAAATCTTCAGCATAATTGGTTATAAATGCAATATCCCTGTTCTGTCCGTATAATTCTTTTGCGGTACTTTTTCCTACTACAAAAAATTTACCTTCCAATTCTATATCCTTGATCGCTTTTGCAGAATTTTTACTGGTTACAATAAACGAATCAACATCTAAAGGAATTTGCTTAATAAATTCATAATAAGGATAGATTTCTACATATATAAAAGGAATATAATCAATTTCATATTCCTGCTCATAATCATCCGGAATTGAGAAAGAAGAAGTAAATAATATTCTTTTCATATTAAATTGATTTATACAAATATACTGTTATTAAATGCACTTAAAAAATCAACAACTAAAAATATCATAGTTTTGTAACAAAATTCATACATTTTATTATTTTTTTATCCTTATTACTGAGTATTTAAAACAATATTGCTTTTAGAATCATTATTTTTAAAGTATAATTAATAGGAAATTCAACCTACTATACTAAGTGGCTAAGCAATAACGATTATTTGGTAAATCTATAATGAGATTTTTAACTATTAGTTAATTAAATTTATTATCCAATAATTTCTGATATTCATAAAATTGTAAAAAACACCCTTTGCCAATCGGTAATGATTCATCACTAATAAACCAAAATCTTTTAAATTTTGAAATACTTTCCACGAGATAATGACTGCCCATAAAATAGCTTCTTATTACTTTTACAGGAATACCCGATTGAGAAATTATAAATTGATGTGGATAAATTAGAATTTCATCTTCTACTAAATCTTCAAACAGGTTCGGAAAATCTGATCTTTTTAAAATGGTATTTTCACCAAATAAATTGGCAACATAGGTATTTTCGGGATTTCGATATATATCATGAGGATTGCCTTGTCGTATAATTTTACCTTCTTTAACAATCATCATTTCATCTGCATATGCCAAAGCGTCTTCTATTTCATGGGTGGCTAAAATAATGGAAATATTATTTTCTTTAGCAAAATCAAAAACAGCTCTTTTTAGTATATTTTTCTTAAAAGTATCGACTTGAGAAAATGGTTCGTCTAATAACAATACTGAAGGAGTTTGAGCTAAGGCTTTCGCCAATGCTACTCTTTGTTTCTGTCCTCCGCTTAGTGAGATAGGTTTTTCATCTACATAATCCGCCATGCCCACTAAATCGAGCAAAAACATAATTCTGTTTTGCTTTTCTTTCAAATCTATATTAGAAAGGAATTTACCCACATTTTCTCCAACGGTTGCATAGGGCATAAGCCCGAAATCTTGTTCCAAATATTTAAATTCAGGTTCTCCGGGAACTAAATTTCCTTTAAATCCTGCTAATTTTTTTCCTCTATAAATAACTTCTCCACTCTCCCATTCCAACAAACCATAAACTAACTTTAAAATGGTACTTTTACCGCTTCCACTTTCTCCTACAAGTGCCAGCATATTTCCTTGCTTTAAAGAGAAAGAAAGAGATTCAATTATTTTTTTATCTTTAGTGTATGAAAAACATAGATTTTTAACTTCTAACATATAGACTTATTTGTAAAATTCTCTGATTATGATTCAATGCTACAAATGATACTGGATTAAGCATAATTTCACAAATTTAAACTATTAATGCTAAAAACATCTTTTAAACTTTTATTTATTTTACTATAAATTTAATGCGGTTTTAACTGTTCTTTGGAAAAAATTTTGAATATAATTTTTATAATTAATATCAAATATTGTTTTCAAATCATAAATTATTCAAATGCTAATCCGACCTTTTTTAAAAGATCAATTACTTAGTATACTTAAAAAATTGCAATTTTGCAGGAAAAATCCTTCCATCAGTAATGATTGTATGTATAGCTGAAAAACCAAGCGTCGCTAAAGATATTGCTCAAATTGTAGGGGCAAAAGAGAGAAAAGACGGATTTTACCAGGGAAACGGTTATCAAGTTACCTGGACTTTTGGTCATTTGTGTACGTTAAAAGAGCCTCATGATTATAATCCGAATTGGAAGTATTGGTATTTGGAAGACCTTCCTATCATTCCGTCTAATTTTGGGATCAAGCTTATTTCCAACAAAGGGGTGGAAAAACAATTCAAAGTAATAGAAAGCCTCGTTGCTGAATGTGAAGAGGTAATCAATTGCGGGGATGCCGGACAGGAAGGTGAATTGATCCAACGGTGGGTATTGCTTAAAGCAAAATGTAAAGTTCCCGTAAAACGATTATGGATATCATCTCTTACAGAACAGTCTATAAAAGAGGGATTTGAAAACCTTAAGGATTCTTCCCAATATGAAAATTTATATGCTGCCGGAAGTGCCCGCGCAATCGGTGATTGGCTTTTGGGAATAAATGCTACCCGACTTTTTACTAAAAAATTTGCCATAAATAAAACCTTGTTATCAATTGGTAGAGTTCAAACGCCAACGTTGGCAATGATAGTACAACGACAAAAAGAAATTGATTCTTTTGTTGTTGAGGAATACTGGGAATTAAAAACCATGTATAAAAATGTGGAATTCATTGCTGATATCGACCGATTGAAAAGCGAAGACCGAGCTAAAAAAGGATTAGAATATTTACAGAAATATCCTTTTGAAATAGTTTCTTTCGAGAAGAAAGAGGGAAAAGAAAAGAATCCTCGTTTATTTGATTTGACTTCTCTACAAGTAGAGGCAAATAAAAAGTACGGTTATTCTGCTGATAATACTTTTAAATACATTCAAAGCCTCTATGAAAAGAAATTCGTTACCTATCCTCGGGTTGACACCACTTATCTTTCGGAAGACTTATATCCTAAGATCTACGGAATTCTTTCAAGCATGAAATATTATGAAAATCTTATTGCTCCTCTTTTAGAAAAACCGATTCCAAAATCGAAAGCTGTTTTCGATGACACTAAAGTTACGGATCATCATGCTATTATACCTACCGATATTTTACCCGAAGGTATCTCGACTGATGAAAAAAAGATTTATGATCTTGTTGCCCGAAGATTTATTGCCGTATTTTATCCTGAATGTAAAATTTCCAATACTTTGGTAACTTCAAAAGTTGGTGAAGTACCCTTTAAAGCAAGCGGTAAACAAATTTTGGAACCGGGATGGAGAATCATCTATGAAAAAGATAAAAAAAATGAAAAAGAGGAAAATTTAATTTCCGTTTTTGAAGTTGGAGAAAGCGGTCCTCACGATCCATTCATTCATCAAGGAAAAACTACACCTCCTAAATATTTCACCGAGGCTACTTTATTAAGAAGCATGGAAACCGCGGGTAAACAAGTAGATGATGAGGAGATGAGGGAAGTAATGAAGGATAATGGTATTGGACGCCCTTCTACTCGAGCAAATATTATTGAAACTTTACTACACAGAAAGTATATCGAGAAAAAAAGAAAAAATATTTATGCCACCTCAACGGGAATGGATCTGATCGACACAATACAAAGCGAAATTTTAAAAAGCGTGGAGCTTACAGGTCTATGGGAAAAAAAACTAAGACTCATTGAAAAAGGGGAATATTCTTCCGATCTTTTTAAAAAGGAACTTATCGAAATGGTAACCGACCTGACCCAAGAAGTTAAAAACAGTCAATACAGACGAATATCCATACAAGAGAAAAAAAATACTGAAATAAACGAAAAATCTAAAAAGCAAACCACACCCCTACAATCTGTAGAAGATTTATTCTGTCCAAAATGCAAAACTTATAAATTGATCAAAGGAAAATCTGCTTACGGCTGTTCCGATTTTAAAAATTGCAGTTTTACTATACCTTTTGAAATATTCGGCAAAAAATTAACTTTAAAACAAATATCCGATCTAATAGGTAAAGGTAAAACAACAAAAATAAAAGGATTTACAGTTCCCGAATCTCAGGAGAAAAGGTACGGTATTTTATTATTTGATGAAAATTTCGGAATAGTATTTGAAACCTAACCAAATCAGCATATATTATGTTAATTTGAAATTTAATTTATTTTTGCAATTATAATTAAAATTATTATTTATGAGTTTAATAAAAGAATTTAAAGAATTTGCCCTAAGGGGAAATGTGGTTGACATGGCTGTCGGTGTAATTATCGGGGGCGCATTTAACCAGATTATCACGTCTTTAGTTGAAGATATCATTACCCCTCTTGTTCTCACTCCTGCATTAAAGATGGCTGATTTGACCGATTTGGCTAAATTAACCATTCCGGGAACAGCTATTAAATATGGTAACTTTTTATCCACTTGTCTATCATTTTTAATTATTGCTTTTTGTTTATTTATGATGATAAAAGTGATCAATAGGCTTAATAAGAAAGACGAAGAGAAAAAAGAACAAGATAACACACCTAAACCGCCTTCTCAAGAAGAATTATTAACTGAAATCAGAGATTTACTCAAAAATAAATAAAAAAAATCCTAACAAAAGTTAGGATTTTTTATTGTGAATATATTTTTAAAACCTCATACCCAAAGTTAATACAAAATTATTTTGGATATTATTAACTTTTCCTAAATACGGTTTATCTAAACTTATTGCAAGATTAGATCCACCTACCGTATAAAAGTCACCGGAAAGGGTTGTGCGATAATCTGTTTTAATATATTGATATCCTAGGTCCACAAAAAATTGACCAATATCATATCCGGCTCCAAAAGACAATTTATTTTTTTCACCTGCCAAGTAATTTTTTACAAATACAGGATCGCTGTTTGTATCCCATATTCCTGATATAGAATTACTTTTTACCGGAGAAGAAGCATAAGCGTAACCGGCGCGTAATTTAAGTTCTCTAAACCTGTACTCAATACCTGCGCGGTATTCTTGTGAATTTCTTACGTAGTCATTAACAAAATTATTATTTAACCTATAGTCAACATCTCCTTTAAATTCCATGTCTTTATTAAAGTAATTAATAAAATCAAAATTGAAGGCCAAGGAATTATCATCATCAACGATATTGGAAGCAAAAGCGCCACTTAATACCAATTTTCCGGGAGATACATTTTTATAATGATCATAATAAACATAATCTTCTACGAATTGTCCTTTATCATCGTATCCATATATCCATCGGTAATCATCCATATCAGACCACCAAATAGGAGAATGATAGGCAGCCCCTAAACGAATCTCAGGTGTAATTTTACCGATTACCCCAACATTTAATCCGAAACCGTTGGCTTCTTGACTATAAGGCGTTAATTGCTCATTGAATTTCATATATTCCCCATCTACTGTGTTTCTATGACCATATTCAGAATTGCGATCAATATTTAAATAATGCCAATCTAATCCAATACCGAAATATAATCTATCCATGTAATTGGTTGCCAAACTGAATTTCATTTTTGATTTATATCCATTGGTATACTGATCATAATTGACCATTTCATAAAGTTGATCTACATTATCTTTATTAGGATATAAATAATTTAATTTGGTATTTCTGGAAAAATTTACGTCGTTATCTACTCTTTGATAAGAAAAGTTTACTCCAACGTTTACTTTAAATACATCTGCTTCATCACCTAAAGCCAATGCAACTCCGGCACCGGGAACATTAAAATTGGTATCGGTATTGGAATTTACTCCGTTGCCCATAGTAGCTTTATTTTTATTCGATAAGATACTCATTGAAATATTCGCTACAGAATTTCTAAAAATACCTAGACCGGCAGGGTTTGTTTCAACGGCACTAAGATCACCTCCTAAAGCTCCCATAGATCCCCCCATACCTATATATCTGGCAGTACCTGTTGTATTATTGGAATTATCACCAAAAATAGTAAAAGCATCGGATACATCATTGGGATAAAATCTATTGGTTTGTGATTTACCTATCAAAACCATGGATGAAAGGATAAAACCGTATAATAATTTCTTGTTCATAATTTGAGTTATATTATTATATATTATCTTCTACCACCTATTACGCCTCCGCGACCACCACCTAGGGAGCCTCCTCCAAAGCCGCCACGGCTGCCACTACTTATGGAACCTCCTCCAAAGCCTCGATTACCTCCTCCAATTATAGATCCGCGAGAACTTTCGCGACTGCTTGAACTTGGGGTTTGATAGTTTGGTGAAGATATTCTAGAAGAACCTGATTCGTAATTTCTGGATCCTCCCATAATTCCTGTACTGTTTCTAGATCCTCTTATTGTACCTGAATTAGATGATTCTCTTCCGGTTCCGGAATTTCCAATCCCCACTTGATTTCTTGATCCTTCCAATGTGCCTACACTATTTCTGGAGCCTCTAATAACGCCTGTGGATCTTGATCCTTCTGAATTAGTTATCGTATTATTTCTTGAGCCTCCAATTACAGCCCCGGAATTGTTTCTTGAATTTTCGGGAGTAACAACTGCGGCATTAGCTCTTGAGCCGCCTATAATTGAACCGTTTCTTCCACTTTCATTGTTTCTTGAAATAGTAGATGTAGAACCTCTATTGATTCTTGAATTACTTATCCCATTACTTCGGCTTCCCGAAAAGATGGTATTTCTACTATTTTGTCTTTGAATATCTTGTATTTGCCTAGAACGAGACGTTCCGTAAGATCTTGAAATATATGAGTTTCCTCTTGAACTATTCAAATAGGAAGACCTTGATCCGTAATTAGCATAATATCTTGAACAACACCAACCATTATCCCAATAATGGTGATGAGGCCTCCAATAACCCGGATAATTCCAACCCCAGGATGGACCCCAATATGAAGGATAATCCCATCCCCAACCGGACCATCCCCAGCCCCAGCCTACTGAAACGCCCCAATTCCATCCATAATAGGGACTCCAATAACTTCTCCATCCCCAATAGGGGGCGCCCCAATAATAGGAATAATAAGGACTGTAACCTCCGTAATAATAATTATTAACTACAGTTCCGCCATCATCTCCCCAACCGTCTCTGTTATTATTATTGGAATATGATTGATTGATATCATCACTGTAGCGATTGACAGTATTGGAAGAAGCATCACTTTTGTTATAATCATCGTCGTATAATAAATCACTGGCATTAGAAGTTGGGTCAATATATTTTTTACCTATTCTTACTTGACTGTCTGAATATGAATTGGATGAGCTTGTACCCTCATCATATACGTAATCATAAGACTTTTGTTTATTATTTTTTCGAGTCTTATTTGAATAATATACACTATCCTCACCGGCATATGAAGATTGGCCGACATAACATGATGTTAAAAAAACCGACACCCATAAGAGAGTACCAACTTTCATGAAAACTCGTCCTAAATTACAACTGATATTCTTCATGATATTTTTTTAGTAGTTTATATATTTATTATAATTTTGTTCTTGAATCATTTTAAATTCGCAAAAGTCGTACCAATTAAGAAATACCTATTTTGCTGCAATAGTAATGTGACAAAGTATCTTAAGAATTATGACAGTTATAATTACAGAAAAGTTTAAAAACAGTAGAAAAGCATTATGGCAACACTTACATCAAGAGAAGAAGATTACAGTAAATGGTATAACGAACTGGTAATAAAAGCCGATATGGCTGAAAATTCCGGGGTTAGAGGATGTATGGTTATAAAACCTTATGGATATGCTATTTGGGAAAAAATGCAACGTCAATTAGATCAAATGTTTAAAGATACCGGACATGAAAATGCCTATTTTCCTTTATTTATTCCCAAATCTTATCTGTCTAAAGAATCGGATCATGTGGAAGGTTTTGCCAAAGAATGTGCTGTGGTTACTCATTATCGATTAAAAAATTCTCCTGACGGAAAGGGAGTGATTGTTGACCCGGATGCCAAATTGGAGGAAGAATTGATTGTTCGGCCAACTTCTGAAACCATAATTTGGAATACTTATAAAAACTGGATTAAATCTCATAGGGATTTACCTATTTTAATTAATCAATGGGCTAATGTAGTTCGTTGGGAAATGAGAACCCGATTGTTTTTAAGAACTGCTGAATTTTTATGGCAAGAAGGACACACCGCCCATGTATCCAAAGAAGAGGCTATTGAAGAAGCTGAAAGAATGTTAAATGTTTATACCGATTTTGTTGAAAACTTTATGGGTATTCCTGTAATTAAAGGGGTAAAATCTCCTGCGGAAAGATTTGCAGGTGCTGAAGAAACCTACTGTATTGAAGCTATGATGCAAGATGGTAAAGCGTTACAAGCCGGAACTTCTCATTTTTTAGGTCAGAATTTTGCCAAAGCATTTGATGTGAAATATCAATCAAAAGAGGGTAAACAAGAATATGTTTGGGCTACCTCTTGGGGAGTATCTACCCGTCTTATCGGAGCTTTAATCATGTCTCATTCCGATGACCATGGATTAGTACTTCCTCCCAATATAGCTCCAATCCAAGTAGTTATTGTACCTATTCATAGAAATGAAGAACAATTAAATGCAATTTCTGAATTAGCAGATATACTTATCTCTCAACTTAAAAAGTTGGGAATTAGTGTTAAATTTGATGATAGAACTGAATATAAACCGGGTTGGAAATTTAATGAATATGAGTTAAAAGGCGTACCGGTTCGGGTTACCATTGGCCCTAAGGATCTTGAAAATAAACAAGTTGAAATAGCTCGAAGAGATACTTTAGAAAAGCATCAACATTCTGTAGATGGTTTAGCTGAACATATTCAAGATTTATTGAAAGAAATTCAACAAAATATTTTCAATAAAGCAAAATCACACAGAGATTCTTTAATTACCGAAGTAAATTCTTACGAAGAATTTAAAAAAGTATTGGACGAAAAAGGCGGATTTATTTCTGCTCATTGGGATGGTTCGTTAGAAGTGGAAGAAAAAATAAAAGCTGAAACGAAAGCAACCATTCGTTGCATCCCTTTAGATGCTAAAGAGGAAGAGGGAGTATGTATATATTCAGGGAATCCTTCCAAAAGAAGAGTCTTATTTGCAAGAGCTTACTAACTAATCTATAGTACTTTTTATCGAACAGATATTTGTACTATTTTCAAATATTAATTTATTTTTCAACTCAAATATGAATAAAAATTGCCTTAATTCAATTAAGGCAATTCTTTTTAAACTAGTGTTTTGAAAAAAGTTAAATTTTTAAATAACAGTAACAGATAAATTTTGAATTCATTTTTATATTCTTTCGGCATTAAACTCATGGGAGCAGGAATGAAGATTGCTTCTTTATTTCATCCTAAAGCAAGACTTTGGGTACAAGGAAGGACTCATGTCTTCTCGGAAATACAAAATAAAATTTCACCAACGGATCAAGTGATTTGGATGCATGCATCATCTCTTGGTGAATATGAACAAGGACTTCCTGTGTTAACTGCTTTAAAGAAAAAATTTCCAAAACATAAATTTGCTATTAGTTTTTTTTCTCCTTCCGGATATGAAGTGGTTAAAAATAATTGCATAGCCGATCTTATATTTTACATTCCCTTAGATACTCCATCAAATGCCAATCAGTTAATTGAACTCTTACATCCAAACTATGCTATTTTTGTAAAATATGATTTTTGGTATCATATATTGCAAGCTCTTGCGGCAAAAAAAATACCTACTTTATTTATCTCAAGTATTTTTCGTCAAGACCAGATATATTTTAAGCCTAACGGAAAATGGTTTGTATCGATTTTAAAGAAAGTAACTCATTTTTTTGTACAGGATGAAAATTCAAAAAAATTATTGAATTCCATCGGCATTCAACAAGTAACGGTTTCAGGGGATACACGTTTTGACAGAGTTAAAATGTTAAGTAAACAGAATAACCACTTAAGCTGGTTGTCTTTGTTTAAAGGAACTAACACCTTAATTGTTGCAGGAAGTACATGGAAAGAAGATGATACGCTGTTAAAAAACTTTATTAATTCTTCTTTCTTTATGAATTGTAAGATACTTATAGCTCCACATAATATGAATCATGAATATTTTCAGAAATTAAAAGCGGAGTTATTACCTAAAACGGTATTATTTTCAGAATTAAGTCACACCCATCCTGCGGACTATCAAGTCCTAATTTTAGATACGGTTGGTATATTGACGAAAGTTTATTCCTATGCCGATATTTCTTATGTGGGAGGTGCATTTGGTAAAGAAGGGGTACACAACGTATTGGAGCCGGCCGTTTTTGCTTCTCCAGTTTTATTCGGACCCATTTATGATAAATTTATCGAAGCCGTAGAATTAATCCAGTGTGGAGGAGCAAAAGTAATTCACAATCAAAATGAATTTAATGAAGAACTCGTTGAATTACTTACAGATACAAATAAAAGATATAGAATGGGTGAAAGAGCTCGCGAATATGTCTTTAGTAAACCTGATTCGGTTCAAATTATTGTTGATTATTTGGTTCACTTACAATAATTGACTTAAAACTTAATTTTATAGGTCATAACATTTTATTTAAAATTATAGTCAATAAAAAATTGATCATATAAATTTTAATGATTCTGTTTATGGTTGGTTGTGAAAAAAATAATAACTGGAAGCAATGAAAATTCCGGCAGTTTCTGTCCTCAAACGATTCTCTCCTAAACTAACCCCTATAGAGCCTAAAGAATAAAGTTCTTCTACTTCTTTTTTAGAAAAATCTCCTTCCGGTCCAACCATCAAGGTTATTTCTTTTTCTCTGTTTAACGTTTCGTTTAAAGTGATCTTCTCATATTCTTTATAACAATGGGTAAGGTATAATTTTGTATTCGAAGATTGTATAAAATCCTTCAAAGGTGTCAATGGATAGAGTTCAGGAAAATTTATTCTCAAAGATTGTTTACAGGCGGTTTCAATTTGTTTCTTGATTTTTTCCCTATTTAAAACTTTTCTCTCTGAATTAGTACATAAAAGTGGGGTAATTTTAGATATTCCTAATTCCACTGCTTTTTCTACAAAAAACTCAAATCTGTCTATATTTTTAGTTGGAGCAATAGCAATATGTAATCCATTTTGCCCTCTATTTGAATGGGGAAAAGTTTCAATTATTTTAACCTTAACCTTCTTTCCTGTTATTTGTAATTGTCCTTTTATTAATGCTCCTTTTCCATTAGTCACATAGACCATATCTCCTTCTTTCATTCGCAACACTCTTACTATATGGTGTTCTTCTTCTTCCCTTAGTTGTACTTCATTCGGATATATCTCTCCTATAAATAATCTCATGAAATCAATCTTATATTTAACAAATGTAATTATTTACCGGTGAATTGAGATGATAGTATTTATTGAATTTAAGTTGTATAAATCTTTTAACCATTTGCTTCAATTTCAACATAATCTCAAATTTCACTTTTCTATTATCACTTAAATTTATTCAAGTCCACTGCTTTTTAAATTTAGGAAAAAAGGACAGATTAATACAATTAAATCTGTCCTTTACTATCATTAATTAAAGTTTAATTACTTAGCTTTTGTCTAATGATGCTATAAAAGTCCTAAATTAAATTTAGCTTCTTCGCTCATCATATCTTTATCCCAAGTTGGTTCGAAAGTAATTTTTACATTTACTTCTTTTACTTCATCTATAGCACCGATTTTTTCTTCTACTTCCATGGGTAATGTTTCTGCCACGGGACAATTAGGGGTTGTCAAGGTCATCAATATTTCCACGTCTCCTTCTGTACTAATCTGAATATCATAAATCAATCCTAATTCATAAACATCCACGGGAATTTCAGGATCGTAAACCGTTTTTAATTTTTCTACGATTTTTTCGGACAGGGATTGTATTTGTTCTTCGTTTAAAGACATGTTAGCAAAATTCAGCGTATGCTTGTTTTAAATTTTCAGCAATTATTTCAGGAGAATGACCTTCAATATGATGTCTTTCTAGAAAATGAACCAATTCTCCATCTTTAAAAAGTGCTATGGACGGAGATGAAGGTGGAAAAGGGGCAAGATGTTCTCTAGCGGTTTTAACTGCATCCACATCAAATCCTGCAAATGAAGTTGTTAAATGATCCGGTTTTTTTCCTTCGCCTTCTACAGATAATATTACTCCGGGACGAGCTCCTCCGGCAGCACATCCACAAACGGAATTAATTATTAATAAGGTTGTACCGGGTCTTTTTAATGCTTCTTCTACTTTTTCTGATGTGTTTAAATCTTCAAAACCTTTATTTGTTAATTGCGCTTTCATTGGCGCAACCATTTCTTCTGGATACATATTTTATATTAGTTTTTATTGTTATACAAAATTAATTAATGTTTACGATTATTACAAATGCCCTATCTTTGACAAAACATTTCTTGAAATTTTATGTAATCAAAAGTCTCAATAATATCATCTTTGGGAATGGTATTGTGATGAAATGCATATTATATGAACCAAAAGTATACGAAAGAAGAACATTTAAAAGGATATAAGCTTATTAAATATTTGTTTGAAAAAGGGACGTGGAATAAAAAATATCCTTTAGCTATGGTTTATTGTCCTTCTCCTGAATTTTTGGAAACCCATAAGGTTGGAGTGTCCGTTTCTAAAAAAATTTTTAAACATGCAGTGGATAGAAATCGGGTAAAAAGACTTTTGCGTGAATGTTTCCGCTTGCATAAAAATGAGCTAAACAACACTTTTACAACATCTCATTTACTAATGATTGTCTATAATGGTAAAGACAAAAAAATACCTGCCTATAAAGAATTGGAGAGTTGTTATTTGAAATTGCTTGAAAAAATTAAATCTTCAGATTAATTTATTTGGTTTGAGATAATTTTTTTAGTCCTTTTATTATGAATACTATTAAAATGCCTACAATAGCAAATAAAATTGAATAAAAATATTTATCGTTTGGATCGGTAGTTACCCCATAACTATAATTAATTTGCGTTACATTAAAAATTATTAAGAGGACAAAAGCTAAAAGAGTAAGATTTAAAAAATATTTCATCTTTATATTTTTACAAATATACAAAATGAGATCTTATTTTTTAAGGAGATACTTTTTCTAACAAAGAAGTTATGTTTGCAGTAAATAACTTAATGGAAATAGCTAATAAGATAATACCGAAAACTTTTTTCATAATTGAAATTACTCCTTGTCCTAAAATTTGTTCTAATTTACCCGAATATCTTAATACTAAATATACGACTACCATATTAAGAAGTATGGCTATGATAATATTTTCCGTATGATATTCTGCTTTTAAAGCCAACACGGCGGTTAAAGCTCCTGCTCCTGCTATTAAAGGAAATGCCAAAGGAATTATGGAAGCAGAATGCGGTTCATCGATTTTATTAATTTCAATGCCCAAAATCATTTCCAATGCAATAACAAATAAAACTAAAGCACCTGCTACAGCAAATGAATATACATCAATTCCTATAAGTTTTAGTAATTTATCACCAACGAACAAAAAGGATATCATGATTGCACAAGCAACCAATGTTGTTTTTTTAGCCTGAAGATAACCGACTTTACTTTTTATGCTTACTATTACGGGAACACTGCCAAAAATATCTATAATGGCAAATAAAACCATAAAACAACTTGCTATTTCCTGGATAGAAAAATGTAAAGGCATAGTAAAATTATATTTTTAAAGAATTTTGTTAATTAAATTTCCTAAAAAGTTTTTAGGCGCTCTATTTTTTTATATTTAATTTCTTAATTAAGTCTTTAGCTTTTGTATATACAGATTCCAGGGATTCTTGTTCTGTTACGCTTGAATATCGTTCAATTTGAGATTGAATAACCATATTCTTCCATTCTTCTGAAATTTCATCTCCTAATCTCTGAGCTAATTCATCTTCTAAGTCTGAAGTAAAAACAAAACTATCTTTTTCTAAATTTAAATATTGTTTTGCTGCTTCTATCAAAGTCTTTTCTAAAAGAATGTAAAATTCTTTTTTATCTGTTCCTTCTTGTGCTAAATGATTTAATTGTGATAATTCATTTTTAAAATCATTAGTAATGTTAGAGCTTGTATAAGGTAAATTACGTGATGTAAATTTTTTTTCTTTATTTAATGAATCAAACGATTGTTCTTCTTCTTGTTTTTTTAGCTTATTTTTTTTATTTCTTTTTATTATTAATATACAAATTACCAGAATAACTATAATTGATATAACTCCTGTAAATAATATAATTATCAATATTTTTCCTAAGCTGTTATGGTCTCTTTTCAATACTTCAGTGACCTTATTTTTAATGGCAGATTTGGGATCATATTGGTTGACATCACTCGTGTCCTTTCTGATGTCCGTACCGGTTTTATCATCATTTTTTGCTAAAGTATTAGCTGATACTTTAATGGGAATTGGCTGTACAATTAAACTTTTATATTTTTCATCTATGGGATCAAAATAGCTAACTGATTCTACATTTATATTATAAGTACCCTCTTTTTGAGGAACTAATATGGTAGACGTATTTAATTTTCCTTTTATGCCTTGTACGGTTGCCTCTGAATCAAATTTACTTTTAGGGGTATATTGTTCTATATCATCAGACATTAGAAGTCTGGGAGATTTAAGAAGCGTAAGATTTCCCTTACCATTTATTTCTACATTTACAGTTACTGCTTCTTCTGCTTGTAAATCTTTTTTGTTTGCTGAAGCTCTCATAGTAAATTGACCAACCAGCCCATGAAAATCTTTTGGAGCATTATCAGGAAGTCTTTTAACTTGTAATGTAACCGGTGCCGATTTAATATTTAAGTCGTGTTCATCAAAAAATCCATCCGGAATTGTTAATGTTAAGGTAAATGGATTTATGACAAGAGTTCCCGATTGAGTAGGAAACATAACATAAGTTCCTATAACTCTTGAAAAATAGGATTCTCCATTAATTATTTCCTGTTCGTAGGTATTGCTTCTTTCTTTTACCGGCTGTACAAATACCCCCTGCCAATCCGGAGAAACCAGATTGGTCATACTATTGAGTAATTCAATCCTTCGAGTATAAAATTTTAAATTCGCAACTACCCCTTCATTTTGATACGGATTCTTTTCTGATATTTTAAATTTAAGAAATACTTCACCCAATTTTGAATTAAAAGCTGTGTCATCTTCACTTCCACTAGGATTTCCTGACACAGTTATTACGGTGGGCTTGGTCTCATATTTCCTATTATTAACAGTTATTTGTGCGGCATCTATACGGATATTCCCTTTTTTAACAGCTCTTAATACAATTTCAATTCCATATTCGAAAACACTGTTCCCTTCATCATCAAAGCCTTGGTTCTGAATTACCTGCCTGCCAATTACCTGCGTATTTGAAAAAGAAGGTAATTTTAAACGCCCCATATTTTTAATTTCTTCATTTTTTATGGAAAGTAAAAATTGTAAGCGTACAGGTTCGTTGACTCCTACCTCATTTTTTTGGGGTATGAGTTGAAAAGAAACCTGAGCTTTTGCCCAAATTCCGCTTAAAAAGATAAGTAAAAAGAGTATTACATATTTCTTCATCACCAATCTTTGCTACTTTGTCCTTGATTTGAATTAGCTCTTTTATTAATAATCTTTTGATGCGCTCTTTTTTCTTGTTCTTCCATTGCTCCTAAAATATTTTCATAATGTTGATTAGAGGCATCTGACAGATTAGCATTATTTGTATCTGCTTGTGATTTCTGATTGTTTATTGAATTTTTTTCATTTTTATTGGGCTGTGTTTCTTTATTATTTAAAGAATTGTCTTTATCTTTTTTATTGGTTAAATTATCTGTTTTATCTTCTTTAGCATTGGATGAATTCTGCTGATCTTTTCCATTTTGCTGAGAACTATCCTTTTTATCTTCTTTATCTCCTTGGTTCTTATCTTGATCTTTGGAATTTTGCTCTTCTTGTTTTTGTTGAGCTTCTTTTACTTTTTGTTTTGACATCGTATAATTATACCTCGCCTTATCATCTTTCGGATTTAATTTCAAAGTATTTTTAAACGCTTCGGCTGCTCTTTCATATTCTCCTTTTTGAAAATAGCTGTTTCCCATATTGAATAAAGCATTGGCTTTTTCCGACTGATTTGCTGCCAATTGGAGTGATTTTTCATATTGAATCAATGCGTCATCATATTTTTTTAGTTTATACATGGCATTTCCTAAATTGTAATTAGATCTATATGAATCTTCTCCGTCTTGTATCGAATTTAAATAATTAGCTGCTGCATCTTTATAAGATTCAGCCAAATATTTATTATTACCCTCTAATAAATGCTTTCTTGATGCTTTCGTCTGAGCTTGAAAAATATTTATTAGTGAAATAAAAATTATAACTAAATATTTATTTTTTAAATACATTTTAACAAAGATACTAAGATTAAATCATAAAATCTCTCCTATAATTTGTTAAAGAAACAATAAAAATAACTAAAAATGCGGCTCCTATAAAATAATGAAAATACTGTTTTGTGTCGTAATTAATACTTACGGATTGGTTAGTTTTGTCTAAGGTAGACATGGATTTAAATAGCTTAGTAACAACATCTTTTGTATTATGCCCGCCATAGAAATATTTACCTCCGGTTCCTGCTGCCAATTGTTTTAATGTACTTTCTTGCAATTTCGTTAATACAATATCTCCATTATCATCTTTTTTGTATTCTGAATATTTACCTTCATAAAATAAAGGAATGGGGGCTCCTTGAGTTGTACCTACCCCTACGGAAAATATGGAAATTTTATTTTTCTTTGCCGTATTTATTGCCCGTTTAACATCTCCTTCATGGGCTTCTCCATCAGATATTATAAAAATTACTTTGGATGTATTAGAGGTTTGAGATAAAAGAGTAGAAGCTTTTAAAACGGCATCTGCTATATTTGTTCCCTGGGTTGTAATAAGATTAGTATCAATACCATTTAAGTAGAGCTGAGCAACGCTATAATCACTAGATAAAGGCATAATGGGATAGGAATTTCCTGCAAATGCGACTATTCCTACTCGATCCCCCCCTAGTTTAGATAAAAAATCACAAACAATTTTTTTGGCTTTTTCCAATCTTGAAGGAGCTATATCTTCTGCATTCATGGATTTGGAAACATCTATTACGAAAACCAAATCAATTCCTTCACTCTTTACTTCTTTTTTTTCTGTTCCTCCTAAAAAGTTAGCTAATCCTAAAATCATCAGGATATAGGCTATAATTATTCCTATATTACTTAAAATAAATTTTGAATAATTTACCTTTCCAAAAATCATTTTTTGAAAACTTGGTTCAGCAAATTGATTTATTTTGGACTTTTTCCATTTTATGAGATATAGTAATCTCCATAATAGAAAGGGTATGAATAACAATAAATAAAAATATGATATTTTCTCAAACTGCCAATTCATAATATCTTTTTAATTTATACTTCTAATTACAAAGCCTCTTAAGAATAATTCTAGTAACAAAAGTATTAATGCAGGAAATAGAAATATTCTATATTTCTCTTTATAATTATAATATTTTAAATCATTTATATCTGATTTTTCTAATTTATTTATTCTATTGTAAATATTTTGAAGACTTTCCGAGTCAGTAGCTCTAAAATAGGCTCCGCCTGTTTTTTGGGCTATTTTCTTTAATAAATCTTCATCAATTTCCACTTTTTGTTTTTCAAAATAAATTTTTCCGGTAAAGCGGTCTATTTGAGTAGGAAAAAGTGCGTAGCCATTAGTACCTATACCTATGGTATAGACTTTAATCCCTTCAGAAGCTGCAATATCTGCTGCAACAATTGGCTCTACATATCCGTCATTATTTACTCCGTCCGTCATTAAAATAACTACTTTACTTTTTGCCTTACTTTTTTTAAGATGATTGACAGCTGTAGCTAAGCCCACCCCTATAGCTGTTCCTCCTTCCAATGTCTGCGTCCTTAGATTTTCAATTTGTTGAATAAGAATTTTTCTGTCTACCGTAAGAGGAACCATAGTAAGTGCTTCCCCGGAATAAGCAATTAACCCGATTCGGTCAACATATCTTTCTAATGCAAATTTCTGCGCTACTTTTTTAAGTGCTGATAATCTATCCGGATTCAAATCCTTTGCTAACATACTTAAAGAAACATCAACAGTCAGCATGATATCTATTCCTTTATCGCTCTGGTAAACTTGCGAGGTGCCTATAACTTTAGGTCTTGCCATGGCAAATATTAATAATGCTAGGATAAGCAAACGTATCCAAAATAATAAAGGCCTTAAATATGTTTTATAATTTTTTTCAGATTGAAAAGCAGAGACATTCGGTATCGATACGGCCTTTGTCTTAGCTTTCGTTCCAAATTTTAAATATATAAAAATGGGTATTACCAGTAAAAGAAGCAACATCCAAGGATAACCAAACAGTATATTATGATTCATCTTGCAGCTTTATTTTAGGTGAATCTGTTTTAGTAAGATTTATGAAATTAATTGCCTTTTCCATATGCAATTTCGTTTCTTCCGGAGTTGGTTTATATTTCGCAAACTTTGCCAAGTCTGAAATTTTGAATATAACGCTCAGATTTTCAATTTCATTTTCATCTATCCATTTCTCTTTTTTTAAATACTCCAATAAATCATCAGATAAAAGTTTGGTTGCCGGAAAATTCCAACGAGCTTCCATATATTCTTTTATTATGGACGTTAATTCTGAATAATATTTTTTATATAAATCTTTAGCTATATAATCAGACTTCTTGAGCTTTTTCAATCTTTTAATGGCTAACACATCCGGTTCGCTTTTATGGGTTTCCGATTTTTTATTCTTTCTTCTTATCAAATAGATGATTACACATACTAGGATTACAAGTAATATTAGTACATACCCTAGGTAAGGCTGTATATAATCCCATACATTTTTAGGAATCTGTAC
Organism: Apibacter sp. ESL0432; assembly: GCF_019469225.1. Lineage (NCBI taxonomy): Bacteria > Pseudomonadati > Bacteroidota > Flavobacteriia > Flavobacteriales > Weeksellaceae > Apibacter > Apibacter sp. ESL0432. The sequence goes on from NZ_CP048266.1 coordinate 2,042,098, forward strand.
AATACTTTTAATATCGAATAAAGGAGTTTTTACGCTATCCGTAACAACAGGAGCTACTGTGACTTTATAGGAAGGAGTAAAATATTCTTTTGAATTGACTAAAATTCTTTGAGGCGGAACCGAAAAAGTTCCTTCTTCATAAGCTGAAAAAATTATACTGTCACTTATAAAAATAGAATTGTTTTTTCTTAGCGTATCTTTTTTTTGTCTTAAAACTTCAAATTTTTCACTGAGTGTATCTGTAATCGTTGGAAAAATTATGGTATCCTTTTGACCGGTTTTAACTGTTATTTTTAAAACAATAGGTTCTCCAAATTTTATATAATCTGTAGAAATTTTGGAAACAGGGATTTGTGCATGAATAAGTATTGCTGCTATAAAAAAATATACTATGAAAATTTTAAACTTCACAATTAATGATGTCCTCTAAAATAATTAAACAATATTTTTATATAATCACCTTCGGAAGGAATATTTACAAAACCGGCACCATTTTTAATAAATGCATTTTCTGTTGTAGTAGTTAATCGCTGATAATATGCTGAATATTTATCTCGAACAGTTTTTGAAGAAGTATCTACCCATTGCAATTTTCCTGTCTCTAAATCTTCAAGATAAATTAAGCCCATATCGGGAAATATTTTCTCCCAACGATCGTAAACTCGAATCCCTGTAAAATCGTGCTTTTTAGTCAATATCCGTAAATTTCTTTCAAAATAGGTGACATCAAAATCAGATATGAGAAAAATGGTAGATTTTCTTTTTATAGTTTTTATAATAAAATCAAAAACTACCGATAAATCTGTTTTAGTATGTTTAGGCTCTGCTTCTAAAATCGTTTTTATGATACTTACAATATGAGCATTTCCTTTTTTGGGAGCAATAAAATAATCAATTTTATCCGAAAATAAAACCAACCCTACCTTATCATTATTTTTAATGGCAGAAAGAGCAAGAGTTGCTCCTATTTCAGCAACCAATTCTTTTTTTAATTGTTTTTTGGTTCCAAAATTCATCGAGGCGCTAATATCTATTAAAATCATAGATACCATTTCTCTTTCCTCTTCAAATATTTTTACAAAAGGTTCATTAAAACGGGCTGTTTTATTCCAATCAATTTTTCTGACATCGTCTCCAAATTGGTATTGACGAACTTCTGAAAATGTCATTCCTATGCCCTTAAAAGAACTGTGATATTCTCCTAAGAATATTGAATTAATTCTTCTTTTAGACTTTAGCTCAATAAGCCTTACCTTTTTTAGAAGTTCTTCTGTTGTCAATTTTTTTGTTTTTTTATAATACTACGGAGCTTTTACTGAATTGAGAATTTGATCAATAATATCCTCGGAAGTTATATTTTCTGCTTCTGCCTCATAGGTTATTCCGACGCGATGACGAAGGACATCTTTGGCAACGGATTTAACATCTTCCGGTACTACAAATCCTCTTTGGTTTAGAAAAGCATTTGCTTTTGCCGCCAATGCCATACTTATGCTGCCTCTAGGGGAAGAGCCAAAAAGTATGTAAGGTTTAAGATTTGGCATATTATATTTTTCAGGATAACGGGTAGCAAATATCACATTTAGGATATAACTTTCAATCTTTTCATCCATGTAAATTTCTTTCACCAACTCCCTCGCCTCAAATATTTTTTCTAAAGTGATAATTTTCTTAACCTCATGTTTTTCTCCTGAAATATTTTGTCTAAGGATTGTTCTTTCTTGTTCAAAATCAGGATAAGAAACAACACATTTTAACATAAATCTATCGACTTGAGCTTCAGGGAGTGGATAAGTACCTTCTTGATCGATAGGGTTTTGTGTTGCCAAAACCAAGAAAGGTTCTTTCAATTTAAATGTTTCATCTCCAATGGTCACCTGTTTTTCTTGCATGGCTTCCAACAGAGCTGATTGAACCTTAGCCGGAGAACGATTAATTTCATCTGCCAAAATAAAGTTAGCAAAGATAGGCCCCTTTTTAATAGAAAAATCGTTTTCTTTCATATTATAAATTAAGGTTCCTAAAACATCCGCAGGTAATAAATCAGGCGTAAATTGAATTCGAGAAAACTCTCCATCAAGAGCCTCTGCAAGTGTTTTTATTGCCAAAGTCTTTGCTAATCCGGGAACACCTTCCAATAAAACATGACCGTTACTTAATAAACCAATTAACAGGCGGTTAATCATGTATTTTTGACCAACGATCACCTGATTTATTTCTTTACTTAGTAAACTAAAATCTTTGCTTTTTTCCCGTACTTTTTCAATAATAATTTTTATATCTTCGGAAGTCGATGTATACTCCATGCTTTCTAAAAATTAGCTAGCTGCAAAGTTCACTATTTTATTCTAATTGTGCTGCTAATAAATCGTTAAAATTTATATTAAAACTCCTAATTTTATATATTTATAGCAGTATAATTATATAATTATATTTTTTTTATATTTATAGCTTAAATAATTATCCGTAATAAAGTTACTAACTTTGTCCGATATAAATTTGTTTTATGGACTCGTCAACAATAACAAAACCTAAATGGATTCGGGTTAAGCTGCCTTCCGGCAAGAATTATAAAGAACTTAGGGGAATTGTAGATAAATATAAGCTTAATACGATTTGCCAAAGTGGAAGCTGTCCAAACATGGGAGAATGTTGGGGTGAAGGCACAGCGACATTTATGATTTTGGGTAATATCTGTACCAGAAGTTGTGGGTTTTGCGGTGTTAAAACAGGGCGACCTTCCGAAATTGATTGGGAGGAACCCGAAAAAGTTGCGCGTTCAATTAAATTAATGAAAATTAAACATGCGGTATTAACTTCCGTTGACCGTGATGATCTTAAAGACATGGGATCTATTATTTGGGCAGAAACCGTAAAAGCGGTACGCAGAATTAGTCCCGGCACAACCATGGAAACTTTAATTCCTGATTTCCAGGGAATTCACAGGCATATAAATAGAATTCTGGAAGCTGCCCCTGAAGTCATATCTCATAATATGGAAACGGTTAGGAGATTAACCCGTGAAGTACGTATACAAGCAAAATATGATCGAAGTTTGGAAGTTCTCCGATATATGAAAGAACAAGGGCAACGAAGAACAAAAACAGGAATTATGCTAGGTCTTGGAGAAAAGCCTTCTGAAGTTTATGAATCTATTAGAGAAATACATGACGCCCGAGTTGATGTAATCACGATCGGTCAATATTTACAACCTAGTAAAAAGCATCTTCCTGTAAAAGAATTTATTTCGTTGGAACAGTTTAAAGATTATGAAGATTACGCTAAAAGTTTAGGAAATTTCAGACATATTGAAAGCAGCCCGCTAGTTCGCTCATCTTATCATGCTGAAAAACATGTAAATTAAACGATCCCTTAAGATAGTGTATGTGGAGAATGAAATGATGTTTTTTTTTCTAAAATTATATTTCAGCTATAATCACGATCCACTAAAAAATCATTTCACTTACTTCGTGAATTCAACTTTGTAAATTTTAGACCATAGTTTTCCGGTAATTAAGAAAGTATCTCCATCAACATAGGCAATCCCATTTAAAACAGCCTCCTCATTAGATTGATTCATTTTAACTAAATCCGAAAAATCTGCTTTAGCAACCACAATTCCTGTACTAGGATCAATTTTTAAAATGATCGGTTCATCAAAAACATTGGCATAAATAAATCCGTTAGCGTACTCCAATTCATTAATTCTAGAATAAATATTTTCATAACCAATCACTGAAATACTCTTTTTTAAATTAAAATCTTTATCATAAAATTTTAATTCTGAAGACCCGTCAGAAACAACCATTTCATCTCCTATGGTTGTTGCTCCCCAACCTTCATATAAAGTCCCCGGATAGTTGAATTCTTTTAAAAGTTTAAAATCTGATGCATTAAAAATGAATCCTTTTTTCTCTCTCCAAGTAAGTAAATATAATTTCTCGTTTAGCAAGGCAAAACCTTCTGCGAAAAATTTTGGGTCTATTTTAACGCTTTGAGAGTAAGAAGTTGAACCTAATTTATATTTAACTAATAATGATTTCCCATAGAGTCCTGAACTTTCCGTAATCCATCCGTCTTTATAGGTAAATCCTTGTGTAAATAATTCAGGATTGTGTGGAAATTCTTGAATCAATTTATAATGTAGATCCTTTTCTTTTTCGTTTGGAAACACGGTAAAAGTTGCATCAATTTCTTTTTTATATTTTCCGTTATAGTTGATTGTTAGTACTATATAATTTGTACCCAACTTAGCATTGGATTCATCTAAAGTAATATTTTTTTTATCGTATGTTTGTTCATTCAATTTAATACTATACGAATCAATAATTCCATCTTGTGTATTAAATTCTAAAGGTAATTTATCTCCTATGTGTAAGGGTTTATCATCTAATTTATCGAAATTGGTACTAATACTTATATTCTTAGGATCTTTACAACCCACTATACTTATAACAATCAGCAAATATAGTATTAGTTTTGTTATTAGATTTTTCATTTTATATTGCTTTTGATGTATAAATCCTATTTTTTGCGGTAACTAGTATGCAAATTCCTGCGATAATAAAGGGTACACTTAACCATTGTCCGGTATTTAATCCCAGCCAATTAATATATTCTTCTCCCTGCGGTTCCTTAAAAAATTCTACGATAAACCTGATACCGAAAAGTACAATTAAAAAATATCCAAATATCCAACCCGAATATTTCTTTTTATCGGTTTTTAAATAGATAAACATAAGGGATATAAACAAAAGTAAATAACCAAAGGCTTCGTATAATTGAGAGGGATGTCGTGGAACAATACTTCCATATTCATCGGTATCCTGTTGAATAAAAAGTACTGCCCATGGAAGTGAAGATGGCTTTCCAATAATTTCCGAATTAAAAAAATTTCCAAAACGTATAAACATTCCTCCTATGGAAACCGGAATAACTATTCTATCTAATATCCAATAAAAAGTTCGTTTTAAATATTTTCTTGTAAATAGATATAAAGAAATTAGAATTCCTATAGCAGCTCCATGACTGGCTAATCCTGAATAGCCTGTAAATTCAAAATGAGGTTTAGTTCGTATGGGTAAGAAAACTGCTAATGGATCTTGTATAAATAATTGTTTTTGATAAAAAAGTACATGCCCCAATCTAGCTCCAATTATTACGGCCAGAAACATATAGATGAACAAGGGATCTAATAATTTTTTATCTTCCTTATCTTTTTTAAAAATAAATTCCATGAGATAAAAACCTAAGCCAAAAGCAATCACATACATCAAGCTGTAGTATCTTAAGGTAAAGCTGCCTATATGTATACCTAAACTCGGATCCCAAGTAATATATAAAAGTTGATTCATCTAGTTTTAATTATGTTTTTTATGTGGCACCGGATCATACCCCTCTCCTCCCCAAGGATGACAACGAAAAATACGTTTACTTCCCAACCAAAATCCATAGAACAGTCCATGAATTTTTAATGCTTCCAACATATATGCGGAACAGGTGGGAGTAAACCTGCAATTATTTCCCATCCAAGGAGATATAGCGATCTGATAAAAGCGTATTAATACAACTAGTGGGAATATTGCTATTTTCCTTATCATTATATCAATTTCTTTACAAAGATACGGTTTTCTCTAAGATGATATTATGCGTTAATAAATATTTAACAGGCTAAAATTAACCGTGAAAAATTGAAAGGTTTCAATTATGGTTTACCAACCTAAATAAAGGCTTCTTTTTATATAGGTTATATTTATTATTTTTGCGTAAAATTTTAATTCAGTAATGACAGAAAGTGGAAAGATAGAATTGATGTGTCCGGCAGGTAATTTTGAATCATTGCAAGCAGCTTTGGATAATGGTGCAGATTCAATTTATTTTGGAGTCGAGCAATTAAATATGCGTGCGCGTTCATCTGTTAATTTTACTTTAGACGATTTGGAAGAAATTTCCAAAAGATGTTCTCAAAAAGGGGTACGAACGTACTTGACCTTGAACACAATTATTTATGATCACGATTTATCCATAATAAAAACTGTCTTGGATCGAGCAAAATCTGCTTCTATATCAGCAGTTATTGCCATGGATCAAGCGGTTATTGCTTATGCAAGACAAATTGGAATGGAGGTTCATATTTCAACTCAAATAAACATTACCAACATTGAAACGGTAAAATTTTATTCTTTATTTGCCGATACTATGGTTTTAAGCAGAGAATTGAGCTTAAGCCAAGTTAAAAAGATCACTTCTCAAATTAATAAAGAACAAATTAAAGGCCCGGGTGGAAAATTAGTTGAAATTGAAATTTTTGGACATGGCGCTTTATGCATGGCTGTATCGGGGAAATGTTATTTGAGTCTACATTCTCATAATTCTTCTGCTAATCGGGGGGCTTGTAAACAAAATTGCAGAAAGAAATACACCGTTATCGATCAAGAATCCGGTTTTGAGATTGAAATCGATAATGAATATATGATGTCCCCTAAAGATTTATGTACAATTGATTTTCTTGATCAAGTTATTGATTCCGGGGTAAAAGTATTGAAAATAGAAGGTAGAGGAAGGGCGCCGGAATACGTAGCTACTGTAACTAAATGCTATCGTGAAGCCATTGATGCCATTGCTTCCGGATCTTTTACTAAAGAAGCAATAGCCGAATGGATGAAAAAGTTAGAAACTGTTTATAACCGAGGATTTTGGAGCGGTTATTATCTTGGTCAAAAATTAGGGGAATGGTCTGATAATCCGGGATCTAATGCTACACAAAAAAAGGTTTATATTGGAAAAGGTCGACATTTTTACCCTAAAACTAAAATCGGCGAATTTGAGATTGAGGCTTATAGTTTAAATGTTGGTGATAAAATATTAATTCAGGGACCTACTACCGGTTCACAAGAAGCTGAAGTTTCTTCGATGATGGTCGATGATATACCCGCTCAGGAAGCTAAAAAGGGAGATATACTTACTTTACCTATTGGTTTTAAAATACGTCCGTCCGATAAATTATATAAAGTTGTTAAAGCGTAGATTTTCGAATTTTTTAATTAAAATATGGTAATCATTACATTGCAAAGAGATAAATGCATAGGATGCAATTATTGTTCAGAGTTTGATCCTGAAAATTTCCGCATGTCTAAAAAAGATGGAAAATCTGTTTTACTAAGGTCTACTGAAAAAAAGGGTTTTTTCACTTTAAAAAATCCTGATAACAATTGTTTTGAGGCTGCAGATAAAGCGGCTAAAGCCTGTCCTGTTAAAATTATTTCTGTAAAAAAAATATGATTCATGTTAAAAAAAGAGGCTCGTAAGAATTTTCTAATGTTAAGATCTTTGCTTACGAAAAAGCAGGTATTATCTAAATCTGAGCAAATTTTTTTACAGTGGAAAAAATCCATTTTGTCCGACTACAATTCTTACCATATTTTCTTAACCATTTCTGACAAAAAGGAGGTTGATACTTCTTTCATACTAAATTATTTGTGGGCTAATCAAAAAAAGGTTTATTGCTCCAAAGTACATCATAATTCTTTATTACATTTTGAACTTACTCCTGAAACTAAACTTGAAAAAAATCTGTGGGGAATCCCTGAACCGATAGATCAAGATAATATACAAATTAAGAATATAGATTGCATATTTACCCCTTTATTGGCTTATGATATTTTAGGAAACCGCGTAGGATATGGTAAAGGATATTATGACAACTTCCTTAAAAACCACCTTTCTTCTACTAAAGTTGGACTTTCTTTTTTTGAACCCTTGGATTCAATTAACGATATTTCAAGATCGGATATACCTTTGGATTATATTATAACTCCCAATTATTGTTCGGTTTTTCCAATTGAGGTAAAGTAAAATTTAAATTCCGATTTAAATTTTTCCGGATTCTTTTTTAAAATATAATTTGCTTGGGATCTCTGAGTAGAGAAATATTTTTTCTTATTATTATAATAATGAACCTTATAATGTACTACTCCTATTGAATCATTTAGAATAGTAGTGGTATCTGATTTTTTCTTTTCAAGTTCAATTGTAACATATTTTACCTTTAAAGAATCCAAATTATTCACAATTTTACTCACATACACCGTGTCTTTTTTAGGAAAATATCCTTTTAATTGTGAAACTATAAGAGTATCAATATCTTTGTTTGATTTATTTTCGGTTGCTAAAATAGCTAAATCATAAACTTCTTGTAACTTTTGTTCTGTTATATGTGATATTACTGCCAATGAATCCATTTTTTCAGAAGCATAATAATTTTTATTGTTATATTCTTTTATTTTAATGGGATCTTTTTCTCCTTCGTAATACTTTTCCTTCTTACAAGCTACAAAACCTATTATCAGAAAAACTATAATAATTTGAATTATATGCTTATTTTTCATTTTTTTGTATTTTGAATTTAATTAAATCTATTTTTTTGTTCTTATTAATCTGACTGTTAATCAGAATATAATTTTTGAGTGAGGTAGTAGGAGTAGTCATAAAGTCAATGTATTTTTTCTTATCCAGCACTTCAACACCAAATAATTCATTATCGTATACTTGATAAATAAGTGCATCATCAGCTATTAGTTTATTTAATTCTTCTTTTCTTTGTTTTATTAATTGCGATTTTTTATTTTCATCTGCATCGTTTACACCTGTTGAATAATAATATAACATAATAGCATAATCATCAGGTCTCAATTTGAAATTTCTATTATTCTCTTCTCCCTTATCTCTTATTTCTTTAAGTCCGACTACAAAAGATTCCTTTTTATACATCGGTGAGCTAATAGTCATTTTGAGAGTGTCTGTTGATGATCGATAGGTAAAACAACCGTTAGTAACAGTATAATATTCAGGAGATACTCCATTTTTTTGGATAATTATTTCTAATTTGGATTTTATTAAAGAGCTTCTATCGGCATCATAAAAACAAAACTTGAAGGTATTTCTATATTCGTAATATTTATCTACTGAAAAAACTACAACTAATAATGCGATCAATCCTAACAGTATATATATTAATTTTTTAATGCCAAACGAATGATTTTTATTTTTAGATACGTTTATGCCTAAAGATTCTGTTTGTATAGTTTCATCATCATAACCATTATTTTTTACCTCTACATTTTCTAAAAAATTTTTTTTATCATCGCCAACGGTTTTGTTTATCAATGGCTCATTCGTCACATGTGAAGTTAGATTGTCTTGAGATATTTTAGATTGATATTTTTCCTGAAATTCCGTCCATCCTCTCTTATATCCACAATATTGAGTTAATAAATTGAGCATATCAATTCTGGGTAATTTTTCAAATGAAGATTTAAAATAGGTATAGAACCATTTTTCGCTAACGTTTCCTCTAACTTTTTGTCTTAAATGTTCTTGAAAATATATAATGTCTAATCCTTTCCATTTTGAGATGTCAGGATTTAAGGTAGGAAAATCTTCTAAAAAGGTTTGGGTAACCTCCTTTTTTAATTGCTCAAAAAGTATTTTTTCCTGACCTTTCATTTGTAAAATAATTTTAACACACTGATAATCAGTATATATTTTTTGTAAAATTCAAAAAACAGTTTTTACAAAAATATTACAAGCATTTGAATCTTGCAACAAAGTTTAACTCTCCTATATTTGTTTCTCTAATTTAAATTATATATAATTAAAAAAACTAAAAAATGAAAAAATTAATTTTAAACATTGCAGCTGTAACTGTTATTGCAACAACTTCTTTCATCGCATGTGATAAAAAACAAGCTAGTAGTGATGCTGCTGCTACAACTGATTCTACAGCAACTGCTGCTCCAGCTATTGATTCTACTTCGGTTGAAGAAACTCCTCAAACTCAAGCTCCTGCAACAGATACAGTTAAAGCTGAAGCTCCTAAAGCTGAAGAAGCTGCTGCTCCTAAAGCTGAGGAAGCTGAAAAAGCAAAATAATTTGTTTAAATTAAACAAAATTCACAAAAGGTTACAACTTTTTTGTAGCCTTTTTTCTGAAAGTAAATTTTACTTTTTTAAAACTTAACAAAAACCTTAAGTGATGAATAAAAATTTTTTGAAATTTACTGCCATCACGTTACTTAGTATAACTAGCTCCTTCATTGCATGTGAAAATAATCATAAAAATAAAACCAATGAAACAAATTCCGTGCAAGGTCTAAATGCTCAGCCTCAGCAAGAAATTGCGCCGGCTCCTCCTATAGACAGTTCTGCTAACCTTAAGAACAAAAACAATCCTGCTATCCCGGGCATGAATGCTCAACCACAGCAAGAAATTGCTCCCAGCTCAGCATTAGATGAGAGCAACTAAAAAATAAATTAAATTTCAAAAAAATCATTTAAAAATTTATCGTTATGAAAAAAACAATTTTAAACATCTTAACTATTGCTACTATTACTTCTATTTCTTTTATTGCTTGTGAAAAAAAACAAGTTAATCATGTAGATGCGTCTAGTTCTACTGCTGATTCTCTTGCAAAAGATACAGCAACTTTAGGTGAAAAAATTGGAAATTTTACCGATTCTGCTACCACTCATATAAAAGAAACAGCTCATGAAGCTAAAGAAAGCTTAGACAAGGCTGTAGATAAAGTTAAGGACGAAGCAAACGATCAAAACCATAATATCAAAGAAACAGCTAATAACGCTAAAGAAGGCGTAAAAAATGCTGCTGAGGATTCTAAAAATGATATTAAGGAGGCCACTAAAAAATAATTTTTGGATAAATATTTAATATATTTTCATAAAAAAAGAGGCATTGGAAATCAATGCCTCTTTTTTTATATTCTTTAATTAATTTTATTACAAGGATCGTTTATCATTTAATTGATCGCTAACTTTTTGTGAAGCTACAAAAGAAGTAATTGTATTAGTTAACATATCACTTGCTGCACTCGGATTATTAGGCAGCAATATTAAATTAGATCGAGAACTGGCTCCTATGGAGCTTAATGTATCGTAATGTTGAGTAACCACAATTAAAGAAGAGGCCTCTTGTGAGTTTATATTTACTCCGTTTAATACTTTAACAGATTCCTCTAAACCTCGAGCGATTTCTCTCCTTTGATCAGCAATACCTTTTCCTTGTAATTGTTTACTTTCTGCTTCCGCTTTGGCTTTAGCTACAATTTTAATACGCTCTGCTTCTGCTTCATATTCTGCGGCAACCTTTTCTCTTTCTGCTGAATTTATACGATTCATTGCTTGTTTAACCTGCTCATCGGGATCAATATCTGTAACTAAGGCTTTCACAATGCTGTGTCCATAGCTCTGCATCGCTTCTTGCAATTCACTTTTAACAGCAATTGCTATGTCATCTTTTCTTTCAAATACATCATCTAACCGTAATTTAGGAACTTCAGCCCGAACTACATCAAAAACATATGAAGTGATTTGTTCGGATGGATTTTGTAATTTGTAAAATGCATCAAACACAGCCGTTTGAACTACTTGATATTGAACTGAAACTTTAAGGTGAACAAATACATTATCTTTTGTTTTAGTTTCAATCATTACATCCAATTGCTGAATTTTTAAATTCACTCTTCCTGCGATCATATCTATGAAGGGTACTTTAAAATTAATCCCTGCATTACGTGAAGAATTAAATTTTCCGAATCTTTCAATAATTACTGATGTTTGTTGCTTTACAACAAATATAGGTGCGCTTAAAAAGAATAATATAATTAGAACTAATAGCATTATAATACCCATAATTTATCAAATATTTTTAATTTATTGTAAACAAATATAAATAATTTTATTTTATCGTATCTTATTGTGGTCTCTGTCCCATCAACATTAAATATGACTTTAAAAAATCATCTATATTACCATTCATAACTGAGTCAACATCTGAAGTTTCAGTACCTGTTCGAACATCTTTAATCAATCGATAGGGCTGCATTACATAATTTCTTATCTGACTTCCCCATTCTATCTTCATTTTACCCGCCTCTATTTCGTCGCGTTTCGCATTTCTTTTTTCAAGTTCAATTTCAAATAAGCGTGATTTTAATAATTGCAATGCTTTTTCCTTATTTTGTAGTTGGGATCTACTTTCTGTATTTTCAATGATGATTTCTTTTTCTTCTGCTGTGTCTTCATCTTTATATTTATAGCGTAGTCTAACTCCTGTTTCCACTTTATTAACATTTTGTCCTCCGGCTCCACTGGAACGAAACGTATCCCATGAAAGCGATGCTTGATTAATCTGGATTTCAATAGATTCATCTACTAAAGGATATACATATACAGAAGCAAAAGACGTATGTCTTTTTGCATTGGAATCAAACGGTGAAATTCTAACCAATCGATGCACTCCGTTTTCTCCCTTTAAATAACCAAAGGCATAGTCTCCTTCAATCTCTAATGTTACTGTTTTTACACCTGCTACATCTCCGGCCTGATAATTAAGCTCTTTTACTTTAAAATTATGTTTTTCAGCCCACATAATATACATACGCATGAGCATACTCGCCCAATCACAGCTTTCGGTTCCACCTGCTCCTGCCGTTATTTGTATCACAGCGTTTAAATCATCTCCTTCAGATGATAACATATTTTTAAATTCTATATTTTCAAGCAAAGTAACAACTGCCTGATAATGAGAATTTATTTCATCTTCGGAAACATCGCCTGATTTAAAAAAATCGTATAAAACCACTAAATCTTCATATTGTGCGTTGATTTCTTGGTACTCTTCAACCCATTTTTTTTTTGCTCTTAATTGTTTTAATATTTTTTCTGCTTCTTTTGGATCTTCCCAAAATGAGGGATCTGCAGATTTTTCTTCTTCATTTTGTATTTCTACTTGCTTTTTTTCTATTTCCAAGTACTCATACAAATCGTTTATCCTTGTCTGTAATTCTTTTAGATTTTCTTGAGTAATCATAAGTAATACAAAAATACAATCTAAAATTTTATAATTAAAATATCATATTCAATATATAATTCAACTTTACCGGGAATTAAATTTTAATAATCTGATAAATTAGTTCTAAATTAAATAAAAATTGATAAATTTTGTTTGTAAATTTGTCTTCGTTTTAACAGAGTTCATAATAATTATATACCATAATGCCGAACATAACATTAATAAAAAAATGTGTTGTAAATAAGACATTTCATCCATGTATATATTAGGAGAATATATCTTTTCTTTTTTTTAATGAGCCTTAAAACTTATGTGTATAAATGAAGTAAGCTAAACACTTTTTTTCTAAATAAGTAATAGAGATCTTTCTATTTTGTGAAAAAATGCCATTCCAATTGAACAAAACTAATTTACTAAGAAGATTTACGAACAAATTAAATGATATAATATAAAATGGAATTATTAAGTAAATTTTTTAAAGATTATCACCTTCAATTAATAGCAACTATAATTGTTATTATAGCGATATATTTTTTAAAACTTATTATAAATAAAATAATTTTAAAATATGGTAATCATACCCATATTAAAGAATTACGAACACGAGTAGTGATTAAATATTCAAGTATATTAATTAATATTTTGGGCTTTGTTCTTCTTATAACCATATGGGGAGTTACACCGGAATGGATATTTGCTACATTTGCCTCTTTTTTTGCAATTGTAGGTGTCGCTTTTTTTGCACAATGGTCATTATTAAGCAATGTTACTGCGGGGTTTATCATCTATTTCACAGTTCCATTTCGAATAGGAGACATTATAAAGATTATTGACAAAGATAATCCTATCACCGCAACTGTTGAAGATATTAAGGCTTTCTATGTTGTGTTACGTACTGATGATGGATTACCGGTGACTTTTCCGAATAATTTAATTTTACAAAAAGCCATATTAACTTTAAACGCATCCTAATGAAATTTATAAAAACCTTTAAATATGAGAAATTTTTTAAATCAATTATTAATTGTATTTACCCTTTTTATTACCGGGGTAACGTCTGCTCAAAATTTTAATTATTCCGGATTCCAAAATTTGAAAATCGGTGATATTCAAGGAGTATTACTTACCGATGGCTATTTTTACAATCCTTCTGTACAACCCGAAATGGCGCCTGTAGCAAAAGCCGAAGAGGTTAATAAAATACTTTTAGACAATTATTTACCAACCGATAAATTAGAATTGGCCTTAAATGTATTATTATTAAAAAAGGATAACCATTTAATTTTATTTGATACCGGAACGGGAGAGATTAATGGTAATGGCGGAAAATTGCTTAATGCCCTATCTGTGGTCGGTATTAAACCGGATCAAATTACAGATATTGTGATTACTCATGCTCATTTAGATCATATTGGAGGGTTGGTTGCCAATAATAAACCGGTTTTTCCGAATGCCACTATTTATTTAACTAAAAAAGAATATGATTTCTGGACAGGCAAAAAACAAGATTTTTCAAAGTCTAAACGTTCAGGAAATGAAGCTGAATTAAAAGAAAGTATTAAAGTAATCAGTACTAAATTAAAATCGATAAAATCGAAAATTAAATTTATTAAGGATAAGGAAACTATTTTAAATTGCATTACTTTTTCATTAGCTCCGGGACACACTCCGGGACATATTATTTCAACTATTCGCTCCAACAATGAATCATTGGTGCATATTGCTGATTTAGTTCATTATGGAGCATTATTATTCCCACATCCTGAATGGGGAACATCTTTTGACTGGAATTTTGATTTGGCAGTTAAAACACGTATTTCCGTTCTTGATACTTTAAGCAGGGATAAAACCCTTGTTTTGGGTTATCATCTTCCTTATCCGGGTATTGGTTATGTCAAAAAAACAAATTCCAATAGCTTTCAATGGTTAACTTATCCCTTTTTGACTCCTTTACAATAATTATAAAGAAAGGCTATCCATTGATAGCCTTTTTTATTATTTATTTTTTAAGATTATGCTAAAGCTTTAGTAACCTCATTTGCCGCATCTTCTAAGGTAATAGCAGATATAACTTTTAATCCACTTTCATCAATCATTTTTTTAGCTATTTCTGCATTAGTTCCCTGTAATCGTACTATGATTGGCACTTTTATAAAATCACTCATATTTTTATAGGCATCTAAAATGCCTTGTGCTACTCGATCGCAACGAACAATACCTCCAAATATATTTACGAGTATCGCTTGTACTCTATCATCTGCTAAAATTATTCTAAATGCTTTTTCTACTCTTTCAGCGTCAGCAGTGCCCCCAACATCTAAAAAATTTGCCGGGTCTCCTCCTGAAAGTTTAATAATATCCATCGTTGCCATAGCTAATCCTGCACCGTTTACCATACAACCTACATTGCCTTCTAATTTTACAAAATTTAATCCTGCCTCTCCTGCTAGTACTTCGGTCGGATATTCTTCTCTTATATCTCTTAATTTTACATATTCGGGATGCCTGAAAAGAGCGTTGTTATCAATGGTAACTTTTGCGTCTACTGCCGCAATTTGATTATCTGATGTTTTTAAAACGGGATTTATCTCGAATAAGGTAGCATCGCTTTTTATATAAGCTTTATATAATGCAGTCACAAATGTTACCATATTTTTAAATGCCTCTCCGGATAATCCGAGATTAAAAGCAATTTTTCTTGCTTGAAAATTTTGTAAACCAACCGATGGGTCAATTTCTTCATTAAATATAAGTGACGGAGTTTTTTCTGCTACCGTTTCAATGTCCATTCCTCCTTCTGTAGAATATATAATTACATTTTTTCCTTTTACTCTGTCTAATAAAACAGACATATAAAATTCTTCAATTTTACCCTCTCCGGGATAATACATATCTTCCGCAATAAATACCTGATGAACTTTCTTACCATTTTTAGGTGTTTGAGGAGTGATTAGATTCATTCCTATGATTTCAGAGGAGATTTCTTTAACTTCATCCAAAGATTTTGCCAATTTAACTCCTCCTCCTTTTCCTCTTCCTCCTGCATGAATCTGAGCTTTTACCACCCACCATTTAGTACCTGTTTGATCATTAATGTCTTTAGCTGCTTCAACGGCTTTCTCCGGTGTAGTAGCAACTATTCCCCTTTGAACTCTTACTCCAAATGATGAAAGTATTTCTTTCCCTTGATATTCATGTAAATTCATGGCTTATTACTTTAGATTTATATTAATCTACTTCAATTTTTAAATGCTATAGGGACAAATATACAGATTTTTTAAATGAGATATTTATTAATTAGTAATGCAGTGATATAAATAAAATTTCAAACATTTTCATTACAAATCTATATAGTTTTTTATAGCAAAAAGCGTTTCCTTTAGGTTATTGGGAAACGCTTATTATATATTAAATTTTATGAATTATTTTTTAATAAACTTATATTTCATTATTTCTTTTGATGTTTGAATTTTTACAATGTAAGATCCTGAACTTAATGAACTTACATTTACCCCATTAGAAGAATCTATATTGCTACGCAATACTTCTTTACCTGATAAATCAAAAATTGAAATGGATTTAATTTGTTGTTCTGAATCAGATTTAATATATAAAATATTTTTAACCGGATTAGGATAGATTACAAATTCATTTTTTTCATTCTTTAAATCTTCTATTCCCAGTTTGCCATTTACAATAGTAAGGGGAAGATAATTAACGGCTGCTCCTTCCAAGTATTGCCATTCTTGCCCATCATTTTCACGTGCAAAAATCCTGATTCGATACGCTCCATTAGCTATATCATCCGGTATGTAACCTGAAATTATATATGATCCATAGAAATAACCCTCTCTTAAATTATTTATTAAATCTTTTCCAAGTATATAGATCAATTTATCCTCCTCATTAGTCAAAGCTAAAGCTATCGTTCCATTAAAAGGTTTACATCGATTATTTCCAAATGAAAATTCTGCTTGCAGGTAATCTTTAGGTTTAGCTTGCCTTATGTTAGCCGTAAGAACTTTATTATTTAATAAATTAAGATTATGCGATTTAACACCATCCAGTAATTCAATTATACTTGTATCATCTACATTTTGAGCCGTTTTAACAGGTATATACGTTTCTCCTTTCTTTTCCACTACTTTTAAACGATACTTCCCCGCTTTAATAGTACTGTTTAGCGTATAATAATTATTGTTAAAATTAGAAGGATGATTACTTTCATTAAGTAGAGCTACCATTGTATTGTTAAGATCATATAAAGCCATGTATTGATCTTTATATATAATCGTATCTTCTATACTTATGTTGTATAAATCATGTTTTTCTACAAAACATTCATCTTTATATATTTTATTTTTAGAAATCGTAAGCTTATTTACAAAATATCTATTGACTTTTTCGCCTCCTTCATTGGGTTTTATATTAATACCTATACTTTGACCATATTTATATTGTAATGGGGCGTTTGAATTGTAATATCCGTCTTGATATCCTCCCCATCCAAAATTAAAATGTAAGAGTCCGTTGGAATCGTATCCATCACAAACAAATGCATGCCCCGATCTATTTTCCGTACTTCCTGAATAATAAATAGGTCTACCTTCATTTAATTCTTTTATTATGATAGAATTCCATTCTTCATCACTGATAGGTATTTCATTAAAATCACCTAAATAATATTGGCCTCGAATTATATAATCTACACTTTTGTCATAATCATAATAAGTATACAACGCTTTTAGTGCTTTCCGGCTAGAAGTCCCGCTTGCTTTTACTCCATATTTCATTTGAGCACTTGCTCCTATATGATACATTAAGAGCCCTACAGCCTTTGCTTGTTCATTAGTATAATTGGGAGTAGGTGAATTATAATATTCATTTGACATATTTGCCCAATCATACTCGTATTGATTTAAATCTATCTGGGGAATATTATAGATTGCATTGTTACTTGGATCTTTGGTCTGATAGGCCGGAATGAAACCAGTTCCTTTGTTGGGATGTTGATGAAATTTCATAATCTGTGCTGTAGCCGTTGCTACACAACCGGTATAAACTTTATAAGGTATTTGACTATTATAAGGCTCATCTTGATTCCATTTTGTTTTAAGTAAAGGCTGGAGCGGGGTAATCCTGGTATTTATGCCCTTATTTGAATTTCTATACAATTCCCATTCCTTTTCAATTTCTTTGGTAGGTTTGATTGAATTATCAAAAGCTTGTTGCATACCCAATTCTACGGTTTTCATCCAAGATTGGAAATTTTCCGGAAGATTGGCTGCATCGTAATATCCGGAATTGGAATATCCTATGATCGGATAATTTATATCGTCTGCTGAAATGATTATAAAGCCTTGCTTTACTCCAATGTTGTAAACATAGTAATATTTTTGAGAATGATTTTTCTTTAAGTTATTTATTTCATTCTCTGCCGTATAAACTAATTGTAATTGGAATCTTTGACTTTTTTTTAGGTTAGAAAATTGGTTATTAACAAAATTTTCTGCAATATGTTTTGCTTCCTCTTGATCTATTTGCTTAGACCATAAATGTAAATTACTAAATATAAATAATAGTAAGATAGATAATAAAAGTTTTCTCATAATAAAATTTTTCAGTTATCCTCAAATTTAATAAAATAAATAATTATTTATTTTATTATTTTTAAAAAATATATATATTATATTAACATACTAAGTAATTAGACAACAATATGTCATATTTTTAATCAATTTTATTTTATAAAATATAATTTTTTTAAACCATAAAAAAAAGGGTGAAGAAAATTCTTCACCCTTTTTTAAATTTTATATGTTTTACTGATAATTTAAGTAAAATTTATATTTTAATAAATTTACATTTCTTTATTTCTTTAGACGTTTTAATTTTTATTATGTAAGCCCCTGAACTTAATGAACTCACATCTACCCCGTTAGAAGGATCTATATTGCTTTGCAATACTTCTTTACCTGAAAAATCATAAATTGAAATGGATTTAATTTGTTGTTCCGAGTCAGATTTGATATATAAGATATTTTTAACCGGATTAGGATAGATCACAAATTCATTTGTTTCATTTTTCAGTTCTTCTATTCCCAGCTTTCCATTTACAACGGTTAGAGGAAGATAATTAACAGCTGCCCCATCCAACAATTGCCATTCTTGACCATCATTTTCACGTGCAAAAATCCTGATTCGATATGCTCCATTAGCAATATCATCCGGTATGTAACCTGAAATTGATATATTATATTTATAATTGCCTATATCTAATTTAGTAGACATTTTTCCAATTATATATTGCAATTTGTCTAAATCATCAGTCAAAGCTAAAGCGACCATTCCATTAAAAGGTTTATATAGACTAATGATTGAAAATTTAACTTGCAGAGGATCTTTAGGACTGACTATGTTGGCATTTGCAGACAATGGAGTCTTATCGTATAAATTTATATTATGTGAATTTGTAAATTCTTTAACTTCAATTATATTATTATCCCCAATACTATTATCTGATTTTATAACAACATATTCATCTCCTCTTTTTTGTACTAATGTCAATCGGTATTTTCCGGCAGAAATATCTGTTCCAATTGAAAAATATTTTGCACCATAATTTCCTATAATTGATTTCATTTTATTTTCATTAAAATCAAATAAAGCTATATATATATCATCAAAATTTGATTTATGTAATCCAATGTTGGCTATTTTATACTTCACTTCAAAGAACTCATTCTTTGATACTTTATTTTTAGGAATTGATAATTCTTTTACAAAATATCTAGCTATTCCTTGACCTCCTTCATTTGGTTTTATATTTATACCTATCCCTTGATCATATTTATATTCTAATGGGGCATTTGAATTGTAATACCCGTCTTGATACCCTCCCCATCCAAAATTAAAATGTAAGAGTCCGTTGGAATCGTACCCATCACAAACAAATGCATGTCCTGAATTTTTGTCCGTACTTCCTGAATAATAAACGGGTCTTCCTTCATTTAATTCTTTTTTTATTATCTCCTCCCATTCTTCATCACTTATAATTATATTTAGATTAGCATAATAATTTCCTCTTGCGACTAAATCTAGGCTTTTATCATAATCAAAGTACGTAAACAATGATTCAAGCGCATCTTTGCTAATAGCCCCACTTTCATTTACTCCATACTTCATTTTTACACTTGCTCCAATATGATACATTAAGAGCCCTACAGCCTTTGCTTGTTCATTGGTATAATTAGGAGTAGGTGAATTATTATATTCATCTAACATATTCGACCAATCATATACGTATTGTTGTAAATTTATCTGGGGAATATTATAGATTGCATTGTTACTTGGATCTTTGGTCTGATAGGCCGGAATGACATCAATTCCTTTTTTAGGGTATTGATGATATTTCATAATCTGTGCTGTAGCCGTTGCTACACAACCGGTAAGCACTTCATAAGGAATTTGACTATTATAAGGCTTATCTTGATTCCATTTTGTTTTAATAAGCGGTTCTAGTGCGGTAAGTCTGGTTTGGATACTTTGTTTTGAATTTCTATACAATTCCCATTCCTTTTGAATATCTTTGGTAGGTTTGGTTGAATTATCAAAAGCTTGTTGCATACCCAATTCTACGGTTTTCATCCAAGATTGGAAATTTTCCGGAAGATTAGCTGCATCGTAATATCCGGAATTGGAATATCCTATGATCGGATAATTTATATCGTCAGCTGAAATGATTATAAAGCCTTGATTTGCTCCAATATTATATACATAATAATACTTTTCGGAATGATTTTTCTTAAATTTATTGACTTCATTCTCTGCCGTATAAACTAATTGTAATTGGAATCCTTGACTTCTCTTTAGGTTGGTAAATTGATTATTTATAAATTTTTCAGCAATTTGTTTTGCTTCCTCCTGATCTATTTGTTTAGACCATGCCGGCAGACAATTAAATATAAATAATAATAAAAATAAAAAAATTCTCATAGTGATTTGTTTAAAAATTATATTCAAATGTAATAAATAAATGCATTTATTATGTTATGTCAATTAATTTATTTGACACATTTAAATTTATATATCTTAAAAAAATACGCGTAACAATCACATTTTTAATGGAATAAAATTTTACCATAAATTGAAAATAATTTTGATTTTTTTTTATTTTTTAAACCATGCTTGATAAAAAGTTTTTTTATACTTATAAAAAAAGGTTGAAAAAATCTTCCAACCTTTTTTTAGACCATTATTTATATAATTTAACTTTTGTAATAGGTGTAATAAAATATTATTATATTGAATGAATTATTAAAAACTAAAGTGTATCGTTTAACCATTTAAAAAATTCTTTTTGCCAGATTATACCATTTTGGGGTTGTTGAACCCAATGGTTTTCTTCCGGAAAATACAAAAGTCGGCTCTTTATGCCCTTCAACTGCGCCGCTTGAAAAGCTTCAAGACCTTGAGTATAAGGAACTCGATAATCTCTTCCCCCGTGAATAATCAATATAGGAGTATCCCAATTAGAAACTAATTTAATAGGATTAAATTCTTTGTAAGCTTTGGGTTGAGGATTTTCCCAATAAGATCCTCCAATATCATAATTGGGAAAGAATATTTCTTCGGTTGATCCATACATGGAGTCTAAGTCAAATACCCCACAATGTGAAATAAAAGTTTTAAATCTTTTCTTATGAATACCTGCTAAATAATAAACCGAATAACCGCCATAACTGGCTCCTACAGCACCTAAACGATTTTTGTCCACATAGGGCTCTTTAGAAACTTCATCAATAGCTGATAAATAATCTTTCATAGGTTGTCCACCCCAGTCACCTGATATCTCTTCGTTCCATTTCACGCCGAAAGAAGGCAATCCTCTTCGATTGGGGGCTACAACAATATAACCATTGGATGCCATAATCTGAAAGTTCCAACGAAAACTGTAAAATTGAGATACCGTACTTTGAGGCCCTCCCTGACAGTATAATAAAGTAGGGTATTTTTTATTTTTATCAAAATCAGGAGGAAATATTACCCAAACCAACATTTTTTTTCCGTCGGTGGTATTAATCCACCTTTCTTCAACTATACAACTTTTTATCTTTTGATAGAGTTCATCATTTACTGAAGTTAACTTAGTTTCTACTCCGGTTTTAATATTTACTTTATAAATTTCAGACGTATGATTCATGTCTTGACGCTCTCCAACCAAATAATCTCCGGTGATACGTATATTAACATAATCATGCTGACCGTTAGTAATTTGTCTAATTTTTTTTGTTTTGATATCTAACTCAAAAAATTGTTTAGTAGCATTGATACCGGCCAAAAAATAAATTTTCTTTCCATTTTTAGCCCAAACATAGTCGATTACCGTATTATCCCAAGTTGAAGTTAAATTTATTGTTTTTTGAGTAGCCAAATCATAAATTTTCAGATCATTCTTATCTGCCTCATATCCGTCTGTTTTCATTGACAACCACGCCAACACTCCACCTTGTGGACTAAACTTAGGGTTAGTATCATATCCTTTATTTTCAACAGTTAAATTTTGCGTTTGTTGTGAAAATATATCATAAAGGTATATATTCGTGTTGGTTGAAATTGCATCTTGAGTTCCGAAAAGTTTTTTGGATTGGTAAACTAAATATTTACTATCCGGAGAAAATGAATAACCTTCGGAATTATATTTTTCATCCTTATTGATATCCACCAAACTTCCGTTTGTACTACCAATGAATATATGTTTAAATTTTCCGTCTTTCCAGGTATCCCAATGTCTATACATTAAATGATCATACACTTTCACATCTGATTTTTCCATTGTTGGATATATATCTGTGCCTAAAACTTCTTCTAATTTCACCGATTTTGATATGGCAAAATGGTTGGAATTATTCGCATAAAGTAACCCGGAAAGAATTTCGTTTTCTTTATTTATTTTTTCTGTTTTCTTAGTTTTTAGATTATAAGAATAAATATCATCTCCCACCGAATATATAAATTCATTTTGTGAATGAAAAGACAACGCTTTTTCCTTGTCTTTACTTTCAGTAAGTCTGATAATTTGCCCATCTAGATTTAGATGATATAAATCTCTGGTACTGCTGTTTTCATCAACATTATAATATTGAACTCCATAAATAATGTCTCCGGTATCATTTACAGCGTCTATAGATACCCTACCTAAACTCCAAAGTAATTCAGGAGTCAAATTTTGTTTTTGTGCCATAGTAAAAATCCCAATTAGAATTGATACAAGTAAACTACTTTTTCTCATTACTAACTCTTTCCGTTTTTTGAAATAATTTCAAAATTAACATTTTCTTAAACACTTATTTCATTACTTCTTAACTTTAATCAGATTTATGGGTAAATTAATAGTCATTATTTTTATATTGGCACAATTATTTCAAGATAATATAGTTAATATAAATATTTTGTAATCATGGCAATTTTAGTATTACTGAGACACGGTCAGAGTGTTTGGAATCTGGAAAATAAATTTACCGGTTGGGTTGATGTAGAATTATCCGACAAAGGAAAAGAAGAGGCTAAAAAAGCCGGCGATCAGCTTAAAGGTTTACATTTTGATTATGCGTATTCATCTGCTTTGAAAAGAGCTCAAGAAACTTTACAAATCGCGTTGAATGAAGCCGGAATAAAAAATGTACCCACGAAATTTGATAAGGCGTTAAATGAAAGAATGTATGGAGATCTGCAAGGTCTAAATAAGGCTGAGACAGCTAAGAAATTCGGAGATGAACAAGTTCATATTTGGCGAAGAAGTTACGATGTTGCTCCACCTAATGGAGAAAGCCTTAAAGATACTGCTGAAAGAGTAATTCCTTATTTTGAAAGTGAGATAGTTCCAAAAATTAAGGATGGAAAAAATATAATCATAGCTGCACATGGAAATAGTTTACGTGCATTAGTTATGTATTTAGAAAAAATGACTCCTGACGAAATTATAAAATTTGAATTAGCTACAGGAGTACCCAGACTCTATGAATTAGATTCCAATTTACACGTTTTAAAGGTTAAAAATCTCTAATATGTGTTAACTTCTTATGAAATTAACAAAATTATATTTTTTAAGCTAGCTTAAAATAAAAATATTAAAAAAAGTTCTTTTCATAGTAAGTTATTCTCTTCGAATAGCTTTTCTCAAATATTTAACTAAACATATGGTCCTGATTTCAATTGAAATCAGGACTTTTATTTTAATCTTTTATTCCTTATGAGTTTTAATTTTTAATAAAAATTTCATCAACAAACTATTCAAATTAAAAGCTTTTATATACATATTTTTAATAAAAAATGGTAAGTTTTTGAATATTAAAAAAATATATTATATACCAATGTTTATGTTGTTATGCATTGTATTAATATACTTGTATTTTTATTC
Source organism: Apibacter sp. ESL0432 (assembly GCF_019469225.1). NCBI lineage: Bacteria > Pseudomonadati > Bacteroidota > Flavobacteriia > Flavobacteriales > Weeksellaceae > Apibacter > Apibacter sp. ESL0432. Next base: position 2,066,384 of record NZ_CP048266.1, read on the forward strand.
AATATATATTTGCAATTTACTATATCTTTTTATACATTTACAAAATATAAAAACTTTATCATACTACATTAGATCACATACTTTTGAATAACCTAATATTGTCTAATTAGGTATCTCCAACAATTACTTAGTAAAAAACGAAAGTCCTATCTTATAACCATTTAATTCACCTCCTTATCATAGTTGAAATTTATAAGTACTGCATTGATCTGTGTACTTTCTTAGTGATTGATATGAATTGACTATGGTATTGATTGGATTAGACACGTGAATAACTAGTTACGAATTTCAAATGACATTCTGTTTCTTTGAATAAAAATAATCATTTTATTAATGATGGAGTTAAAATAAGAGGTATCATAAATTTAATAAATATGGTTGATCATAAATTACAATTATTTTTAGAGAAAGTTTTATTATCCCAATGGGAGAATAAAATACAATTTAAACCTGAAATGAAATTATATGAAGATTTTGGATTAATTGGACATGATGCAAATGATTTTCTTACATATTTTACGAAAGAATTTAATGTAACGATTAGCAATGAATTTAAATTTAACGAAAGGTTTTATCCTGAAAGCTATTCTGCTTTAGATATATTAAAAAGTATATTTAATAAAACCGTAAATATATTTCTTTATCAACGATTAATTTATGAAAAAGAATTAAAGGATCTTAGTATAAAAGAATTAGAATTAGCTATTGAAAGGGGGGTGCTATTATAATACAATTTTACCAATAACTATATAATATTAAAAAATGATATTTTGCATCATTTAATGTTATTCTAAACTTTTTAAATAACAAAAGGTCTCTATATTAAAAAGATTTGAGCATTGGAGAATTATAAGAAGCCATTAAATCGAATAGTAAATAAACATTATAAAATATTACAATTAATTTATTCATAATTATTTCTTACTTCCTGAAATGACAATTAATTTACATAAAAAAAGGCTTAAATTACCAAAAGTAACTTAAGCCTTAGATTAGTAGCCCGTAGGGGAGTCGAACCCCTCTTGCCAGAATGAAAATCTGAAGTCCTAACCGATAGACGAACGGGCCTACTATTATTTTTATTTACGCTAATGCGTTAACGTGTTTGTTTAATTTAGATTTCAAGTTAGACGCTTTATTCTTATGAATAATGTTTCTTTTTGCTAACTTATCAATCTGAGAAAAAACAGCCGGTAATTTGCCTACCGCTACAGTTTTATCTGTTTCAGCCCTTAATTCTTTAATAGCTGTACGAGCTGATTTATGATAATACTTATTACGTAATCTTCTTACGTGATTCTGTCTTATTCTTTTTATTGCTGACTTATGATTTGCCATTTTAATTCTTTCTTTTCATTATCTATTTGCGGTGCAAATGTAATTATTTTTTACAATCCTACAAATATACTTTTTCATTTAATTTGTTGTAGACCCACAGGGATTCGAACCCCGACAAACGGTACCAAAAACCGGTGTGCTACCGTTACACCATGGGTCTGTACCAACAAAAAAACCTTAACTGAAAAAAATCAAGGTTTTTCTTGTTGTGGGCGATGCAGGATTCGAACCTGCGACCCCCTGCTTGTAAGGCAGGTGCTCTGAACCAGCTGAGCTAATCGCCCCTTTAAAACAAAGATATTTAAGAGCTTTTCTTTATTACTTTGTTCCGTAATTGGATTGCAAATATACGCTCATTTTTTATACTTGCAAATATTTTTTTAAAAAATTTCTGCTACCACAAAATTACTTCCTCCTATAAAAATCAAATCTTCTTTGTCAGACTGGGTTTTAGCGGCATCAAATCCTTCTGCTACACTATCGAATTTTTGATAATTTTTGAAGTATAAATCTATTTTTTCGGTATATTCATTGGGATGTAGTCCTCTTAGAATAGCCGGTTTTACAAAATAATAGATGGCATCAATCGGCAATAGTGGAAATATTTTATCTAAATCTTTACCTTTTACAAAGCCGATTACAATTCTCAGTTTTTTATAGGTTACCCGTTTAAATTGTTCGGCCAATTGTTTAAATCCATCCTCATTATGGGCCGTATCGCAGATAATCACTGGATTTTCCCATTGCAAAATCTCCCATCTTCCTCTAAAGTTCATTGAATCTTTTACATGCAAAAGGCCCTTTTTAACCTGATCAACAGATATTGTAAATCCTTTATCATTTAAAACATCGATGATACTTACTACCGTTTTTTTATTTTTTTCTTGATATATACCTTTTAAATCTGATGGATAGTTTACCTTATTTTTTGTCGCATCTATATATTCGGCATTACACTCTTGAGCAATATGTACTAGTAATTTTTTAACTTCTTCCTTATCTTCTCCAATAACTACAGGAATTCCGGGTTTAATAATCCCCGCTTTTTCTGTGGCTATTTTTTCAAGTGTATCTCCCAATAAATCCACATGATCCATCGATATACTGGTTATTGCACATACTTCAGGAGTAATGATATTTGTTGAATCTAACCTTCCGCCTATTCCAACCTCTATTACAGCTATATCAACTTTTTCTTTAGCAAAATAGCTAAAAGCCATAGCAGTCGTTAATTCAAAGAAGGAAGGATTAAAATCCTTAGTAAAATGATCTCTAATAGTAATTAAAAAATTATATACAAACTCTGCGGGACATTCTTTTCCGTCAACCCTTATCCGTTCAGTGAAATTTTTAAGGTGAGGAGAAGTAAATAATCCCACTTTATACCCGGCTTCTTTTAAAATGGAAGCGGTCATATTGGAAACACTTCCTTTTCCATTAGTTCCCGCAATATGTATAGATTTAAATTTTCTGTGAGGATTTCCTAAAATCTCACTCAGTTTTAATATATTTTCAAATCCGGGCTTATATGCAGAATTCCCGACATTTTGATAATTTGAAACTTGGGTATACAACCACTCTAAAATTTCTTCATATGTCTGCATGACTAAAAATAATACGATTTATATTATTAAAAATTAAAATACACTTGAAGTAATCCGTAAAATTTTAAATAACCATTTTTTAATAAAGAAATTATTTCTCTATACTTTTTTTACAATTCCCACATATTTTCCTTCAAATTCGACAATTACCGTTTGTAAATGATTTTGATTTACCCAATCCATAAAAGCAGAATTATCTCCGATATCATCACTGATAAAAAAGCCATTTTTTTCTATTCTTTCCCATAGTAAAGGATAGGCCCACATTCTACCTTTATAACTTTTATCGCTATCATAATGAGCTATCTCAAAAGTCTGTTGTTCTTTGAATATTTTAGGCAGGGATTCTTTATCTGCTTGTCTAAATAATTTCCAATAGTTTCTAAGATTATCAGGAACTACACATCCAACAAATTTATCATTATTCCTGTCCAAATAAGGCATATCTGAACTATACAAATTTCCACCTCTTTTTTGTAAAGACAATAAAGCCGCCAGAGAACTCCATCCGTAAGCTACTCCGGTTTCTATAACATTTTTAGCCTGAGTATATTCACATAATGCGTAGATAAGATCTAGTGCTCCGGCTCCGCCCATTTTAACCGGACAAGCCGCCTCAATTTTTTTGGACTCCTCCATTTGTCCTGCAAAATCTTTATATAAAGAGTATTCATTTTTTGTAATCTGGTAAATTGCATCATGCTGACTGATTGCTCTTTCTGCACACCATATTTCGGATTCTTTTTTTCCTTGAACCGCGCTCCCTCTGTCGAAAATATTTTTATAAATTTTTCTTACTAATTCCGGATATAATTGTGGTCTGGCTAAATAACCGAATAATGTTCTTAAAACTGATTGCATTTATATTTTACTTTTTATTATACTGATATGATGCAAATGTAGTTAAAATACTTATACCATTAGATTGCGACATATATTGGACATATAGAGCGTTAATTCGCATGAAAAGGTTCGTTTTATCTTTTTCTCAATTTTTATAATTAAATAATTAATAGTATACCGTTTGATTTATAAGTGAACATAAATTTAAAAATTATATTTTAGCTATATATATTATCCTCGATAATTCAAATCTTAATAATTCAATACAGTAATTAGCAATAAATGAGTATAATGCGAAAAACGATTAAAGATTTTATGAATAATGAAAAGTCCGTCGGGATACTTCTTATCTTGTGTACGATCCTTTCCATAATATTGTCAAATTCAACTTTTCACACTTTTTATCATAATTTTTGGGAAACATCGGTATCTTTCAAATTAGGAAATGAATATCTTTTTAGCACCCAGGGGAATCCATTAACTGTATCTGAGCTAATAAATGATGGGTTAATGAGTATATTTTTTTTAATGGTGGGATTGGAACTTATTCGTGAAATACATATTGGAAAACTTTCCAATCGTTCGCAAGCCCTTTTACCTGTTTTGGGAGCTATAGGCGGAATGATTATTCCTGCGGGAATATATGCATATTTAAATTTCGGAAAAGACACCATTTCAGGCGCCGGAATTCCTATGGCAACCGATATAGCATTTGCGTTGGGGGTATTGAGTTTATTAGGAAAAAAAATTCCCTTGTCTCTCCGTATTTTTCTCACTGCCTTAGCTGTAATTGACGATTTAGGGGCTATTTTAGTTATAGCCTTTTTTTACACTAAAAAACTTTCTTGGATCTTTTTATTTTTTGCCTTATTCATATGGACGATACTATTACTTTTTAAAAAATTAAAGATCAAGCATTTATATTTATATACAATCGGCGGTATAGGAATTTGGTATTGCTTACTTAATTCCGGTGTACATGCAACCCTTGCGGGTATACTACTGGCATTTACCATACCCTTTGAAGGTGGTAATCCCCATGGCCAATCCATGAAATTACTATCTATACTCCAATTACCTGTCAATTTTATAATACTTCCTCTTTTTGCACTTGCCAATACAGCCTTATCTATTCAATTAAATATTCAAGAGCTTTTCTCTCAATCGTACACTCTCGGAATATTTTTTGGCTTAATCGTTGGAAAACCTTTAGGAATTATTTTATTTACTTATCTGGCTTGTGCTTTGAAATTTTGTAGGCTTCCTTCGGAAACAGATTGGAAGCAAATGATAGGAATCGGTTTTTTAGGTGGAATTGGATTTACTATGTCTATTTTTATTACCTTACTGGCTTTTAATCCGGCTATACATGCCGACTATATAACTCATGCTAAAATTATGATTCTATTTTCCTCCCTATGTTCTGCTTTAATTGGATATATATACTTATATTTTATATTCCGAAAAAATAAAATCTAACAAAAATCTTTTGTATTTTCACACCTTTAAACCTAATAATAATATGAAAAAAATATTTTTATTACTTGTATTAACATTTTTTATAATGACCACGAACGCACAAATCTATAAAACTAAAACAGTAACAGATTCAAAGGGGTATACTTATGAAACGGTAACGAACGATCCCTCCAATTCAAGAATTTATACGCTGAAAAATGGTTTAAAAGTATATTTATCCCGAAATAATGATGAACCAAGAATTCAAACATACATTCCGGTACGTACCGGATCTGCTAATGATCCGTCCGAGAATACCGGTCTTGCTCATTATCTAGAACATATGATGTTTAAGGGAACCAGTAAACTCGGAACTTCTGATTGGGACAAGGAATCTGTATTATTAAACCGTATTTCAGATTTATACGAACAACATAAAGCCGAAAAAAATCCAAAAAAGAAAAAGGAAATTTATAAAAAAATAGATGAAGTATCCCAAGAAGCATCTAAATACGCCATTGCTAACGAGTACGACAAATTAATTTCAGAATTGGGCGCAACCGGAACCAATGCGCATACTTGGCTAGATGAAACGGTTTATAAAAATAATATTCCATCCAACGAATTAGAAAGATGGTTATTTGTTGAAAAAGAACGATTTTCCGAATTAGTTTTACGTCTCTTTCACACAGAATTGGAAGCTGTTTATGAAGAATTTAATCGCGCTCAAGATAACGATATGCGTTTAGTTAATTATGAATTAATGGATGCTCTATTTCCTACCCATCCTTATGGACAACAAACCACTATAGGAACATCCGAGCATTTGAAAAATCCATCCATGAAAGCAATTCATGAATATTATGAGACTTATTATGTTCCAAATAATATGGCAATTGTATTGGTGGGCGACTTAAATTTTGATGAAACCATACAATTAGTAGATACCTATTTCGGCAGTTTCAAATATAAAGAATTGCCCGTTTTGAAAAAACCCATTGAACAGCCGTTGACCTCTGTTGTTAAAAGAGTAGTAAAAAGTCCATCTTCAGAAAGAATCCAATTAGCTTTTAGGAGTAGTGGAGCCGGAAGCAAAGAGGCTCTTTACGTTAAAATGGTTAATATGATTTTGAATAATTCCGGTGCGGGTTTAATCGATATAAATATCAATCAAAAACAATTAGCTCAAGGGGCAGGATCTTACATATCTATTTTTAAAGACTATGGTCTTCATTCCTTATATGGAGCTCCAAGAGAAGGACAATCTTTGGAACAAGTACAAAAACTTTTACTAGATCAGTTAGAAATCATAAAAAAAGGAAATTTTGATGATTGGTTGATTAAAGCTATTGTCAACGATTTAAAAACGCAACGCATCAGCAGCTGGGATACAGCTAACGGGGTAGCAACTCAAATGTATAATGCTTTTATCCAAAATTTATCTTGGCAACAAATTTTAGATGAATTTAATGAGTTGGATAAAATGAATAAAGAGAGTATTGTAAAATTTGCCAATGAATTTTATAAGGATAATTATGTTGTGGTTTATAAAGAAAAAGGAACCAATGATAAACTGGTACGAGTTGAAAATCCGGGAATAACTCCTATAACTTTAAATCGTACGGAACAATCAGATTTTTATAAAAAATTCTCGCAACTTCCCGAAAAAGAAATTCAACCTCAATTTATAGACTATAAAAAATTAATAACTTTTGATCATGTAAAAAATATTCCTCTTTCCTATATTAAAAATTCAAATAACGAATTAGGAAATCTATATTATATATTTGACTTTGGATCAGATAACAATGAAGAATTGGATCTGGCCTTAAATTATCTTTCCCTTCTGGGCACTGATAAGTATACAAAATCCAATCTTGAAAAAGAGTTCTATAAAATAGGAATCAGTTATTCTATTCAGGTTCAAAATGAACAAATATTCCTAAACCTGCAAGGTTTAGAAAAAAATATTCCAAAAGGTATAGAATTATTTGAACATTTTTTGCAAAATGCTAATCCTGATTCAGAAACATATCAAAAATATGTACAAACTATACTTAAAGCCAGAAAAAATTCTAAATTAAATAAACAGGCAATACTGAATGCTTTAGCTTTGTATGCCCGTTATGGAGAAAATAACAGGTTAAGAAATACTATTTCTGAAGCGGATTTATTAAACAAAAAACCTGCGGACTTAGTTAAGATATGTAAAAGTTTATTCGATTACAAACATGAAATATTTTACTATGGACCGAATGAATCTGTTATTAAAAAAGCGGTTCAAAAATATCATAATTTCGGAAGCGGAAAAGAGTATAATTCCCCTATAACTTATAAGGAACTTGCATCTGACGGCAGCTTGTTTTTTGCTCCGTACGACATGGTACAAGCCGAAATACTTTTCCAATCAAGAGGAAATAAATTTGATGTAGCTAAAATGCCTTATGCAAAAGTATTTGGTGAGTATTTCGGCAGAGGTCTGTCTTCCATTGTTTTTCAAGAAATTCGTGAAAGTAAATCATTAGCTTATTCTGCTTATGCCAGTTATACCATCGCCTCTGATAAGGATAAATACGATTATGTTTCTTCCTATATTGGAACTCAAGCCAATAAATTACCACAAGCTGTTGACGCAATGAAAGATTTAATGAACAATATGCCTGAAATTACTAAACAATTTGACAATGCTAAAAAAAGTGCTTTGAAACAAATCGCTTCAGACCGTATCACTAAATCTGCAATTTATTGGTCCTATCTTGCCGCCAAAAAAAGAGGAATTGATTACGATTTAAGAAAAGACATGTATTCTCAAATACAAACATTGCAACTTAAGGATCTTAAAGATTTTTTTAATCGTGAAATCAAGGGAAAAACCTATAATGTATCTTTAATTGGAAAAAAGGAAAATCTTAATTGGAATTCGGTTAAAAAATTAGGAACTGTTCATGAATTGTCTATTGATGAATTATTTAATTATTAATACATCTTATTCTACATGAATTGTTTAAATTACTATCCTATTAAAAAAGAAAATTTTCAAATTTTTATAAGAAAAGAACCGAATAATTATATTCGGTTCTTTTTTATTTTATATGTAACTGATTTTTTCGATCAGAAATAGTAAATGTAAATAGAGATTAAATATAGAGATCTAAATCTCCTTTTCCCCGGCGGAGTATTTCCGGACTCCCGGAAGTTAAATCTACAACCGTGGAAGGAGTATAACCTCCCGCACCGCTATCAATAACTATATCTACTAATTTATCATATTTCTCGGCTATTAATTCGGGATCTGTAATATATTCTAAAATCTCGTCATCATCATGTGTTGAAGTGGATGCTATGGGATTGCCTAATTTTTCAACGATAATTCTAGGAATATTATGATCGGGAATTCTAATACCTACTGTTTTTTTATTCTTATAATAAGAGGGCAGCGTATTGGAAGCCGCAAGAATATAAGTAAAAGGCCCCGGCAAAGTTCTTTTCAGAAGTTTAAATAGATTCGTTTCAATGGGCTTAGTGTACTGAGATAAATTTCTTAAATCATTACAAACAAAGGAAAAGTTTGTTTTTTCCAATTTAACATTTTTAATTCTGGAAAGCTTTTCCATGGCTTTGTGATTAAAAATATCACAACCCAATCCATAAACCGTATCGGTAGGATAAACAATAATTCCTCCCTTTTTTAATACCTCAACTATTTCATTAATTGCTTTTTCTGAAGGATTTTCCGGATAAATTCTTAGGATTTTGGCCATAATGTTAATTCTTACAATTGGTAAACAATGTATTATTCTTTTACAAAATCCAGTGAAGCAGAGTTAACACAATATCTCAATCCGGTTTTTGTAGGGCCATCATTGAACACATGTCCTAAATGACTCCCGCAATTAGCACAAAGGATTTCCATTCGGGTCATACCATGAGAAGTATCTAATTTTTCGATAATTCGGCCTTTGGCTATTTCATGATCAAAGCTGGGCCATCCGCAATGCGAATCAAATTTAGAATCACTATCAAACAGAACCGCACCACAAGCTTTGCAAGTATACACTCCTTTTTCAAAATGCATATTGAATTTTCCACTGTAAGGAGCCTCTGTTCCTTTTTCTCTCAAAATGTAATATTCTTCGGGAGAAAGCTGCTTTTTCCACTCTTCTTCTGATTTTGTTACCTTCATTTTTGTTTCTTTTTTTGTTACTTCTAATCTGTCTTTAGAAATGCAAGATAGTATGAGTAATCCCAAACCTATACTACCTGCCGACTGAAAAAGTTTATTGAATTTATTCATGGTAAAAAACAAAATTCATTCCAATAGTAGAACTACATTTTCTTATGGATTATCGCTAAATTCGTTATTGTAAACATCTAAAAGCAGGAAAAAGCTGGATAATAATATAGGACCAAAAATTAATCCGATAAATCCAAAAATATTCATTCCTAATATTACCCCAAAGATGGTAATTAACGGATGAACATCGTCCAGTTTTTTAAGTAATGTAAATCTCACGATATTGTCCGATGTTCCAATAATTATAATGCCGTACAATAAAATAAATATAGATTGCCAGGTTTCTCCGGAGGTGAACAATAAAATGGCAACCGGAACATAGGCCAATGCAGAACCTACTATAGGCAACATGGATGTAAATGTTGTAACCGCAAACCAAAACCATAAATTATCCAATCCTACAATGGCATAGCCGACAGCTCCTACCATTCCTTGAACAACAGCAACTAATGGGATGCCGATGGCATTGGATTGAATCATTTTTTTCAACCTTTGCCCTAGCCTTTCGGTATTTTGTTTTTTTAAGGGAGACCACTTTAAAAAGGTGCTTTCAATTTTCCTGATATTCATAATCATAAAATAGAATAAAACAAAAGAAAAGAAAAAAACAACTACAGAATTTACCGTTGAATTTAATATTTTAGGCACGACCCTGCCTACCCAGGTAGTCGCTTGAATGATATTGTCTTTGCTAAGTATATTTAGTCCGTATTTTGTTTGTAAATCATTTACAATACTGACCAGAGAATTATTTATTTTATCAAAATAAGTTATAGCCGTATGTACCTGAGAATAGGTCAATTCAATAATAAAATAAACCGGAATCGAAATGATCAATAAGGCAAGAAGAAAAACTATACTAATTGATATCCATTTTTTCAATCCCTTTTTTTCTGTCAGATATAAGAAAAAATCTTTGGATAAGGCATATAATGTAATTGCTCCTAAAAAGCTGGGAAGAAATATAGCCAATTGGCTTATAATAAGGATAAAAAGAGATATTATTATAATCAAAAACAATATCTGATGTATTACTTTTCCACTTATTTTTTCATTCATTTATACTATCAATTACTTATTATTTATACTCGCTAGTTAAGGTTGTTTCATTTTTATTAAATATTCAATAGCTTCTTCATAACCGGGTAATCCTTTGCCTTTAATCTGATGTACACAAGCATCTTTAATGACTGAAATTTTTCTAAATTCTTCTCTTTTTTCAATATCGGAAATATGAACTTCAATAGCCGGTGCGGTTACTGATTTTATAGCATCGTGTATTGCATAGGAATAATGAGTATATGCTCCCGGATTAATTACAATACCTTCACATTTAAAACCTTTTTCATGAATCTTATCAATAATCGAGCCCTCATGGTTGGTTTGATAGTATTCTAATTCCACATCAATAAATTTTTTTTGCAAATGTTTAAAATAATCTTCAAAAGAATAATGACCGTAAATATCTGTTTCTCTTTGTCCAAGCAGGTTTAAATTAGGACCGTTTATAATTAATATTTTCATAATCTTTTTTTACGAATATAAGGAAGAATGAATGAAATAAAAACATAAATTTTGGCGAAAAAGAATATTTAAGTATATTTGCACACCTGAAAAAAATGCCCAGGTGGCGGAATTGGTAGACGCGCTGGACTCAAAATCCAGTGGTAGCAATATCGTGCGGGTTCGATTCCCGCCCTGGGTACATGTAAATCGCAACTGTTTATAAATAAACAAGTTGCGATTTTTTATATATTATATTGATATCTTTAACTTTCGCCTAAACCATTTTTGCAAACCCGAGCTTTAACGCCTGGTTTTTACTATTTTTTCGATCTCATTGATTTTTATCGAATTTTTGTAAAAATTAGCTAATTTTATTTTTTATGGCACCCGTTGCAACAGCGATATCTTTGGTTAATTTAGCTAAGGGTCTTTTAGTAAATTCTTTTTCATCATAAAAGTTGCCGTAAGCTAATTGATAGGCCTCTTCTAAGGTCAGATGAATATCGGGAAATGCTTGCTGTAAAGTTTCTATATATTTATCATTAAATAAAAATCTTTTCTTTATAATCTCTTGTACAATATCTCTGTGTTCATTTGCTATTTTATTATATTCAAAAACTTTGATATTTCCCTTTACTTTTTCTTGTAAACGTTGATCTTCATTTTCCTCATTTATCTTAGTGAAAACCTTTATTTCATCAGTTTTGCCAATAGCACCCAAATAGGTTTCCGGTTTGTAATCATATTTTATTAATTGGTGCTTAGGATTGGATTCATAGGGTGACAAATATTTTTCATAAGAAAAATCAACAGTTCCTTTGCAATCTCTATTGCATACACTACATGAAGGAATCAAATTAAAAAAATTTAGTGCTAATAAAGGATGTTTACTTTTGGGCAAGAAATGATCAAGTTCGGGCCTGGTTATTTTTTTTACCCCTTTAGATAAAGTAAACGTATATTGGCGATTGCAATAGCAACATACTTGTATTCCTAGTTTTTTTGTCAATTGATAGGGGCCCCATTCTTTTTCCGGTGTAATTTTCTGAAACCAGTTTTCATAATCAAAAATCTTATTTAGCAAGATTTTATAATTCCTATATTTTTCTTCATATTTTTTATATAGAACGATGTCTTCTTCATCTGAACTTAAATCCAAACCTAAAATACAACGACAATTAGTATGTAAATCATTAAGTATCTTTAAAACCTTTTTGAAATCTTTAAGTTCCTCACGGAATAAAGATTTATTTTTTAATTTTTTATATTTTTTATCAACACTTTTATTGTCTTTAAAGATTACTTTAATAAAAGAATCATATTGTGAATGATGCAGCTTATCTTTTTTTATATTATTTTCAATATCATCCTCTCCAATTTTTCCTTGATGGATTAATTGTATTGTTTTAAATAAATTTATATAAAATTTAATTCTTTTTTTAACTTCTTCAGAAATAAATTCAGTGTGTTGTTCTCTGGCAGTTAACAGATCAGATTCTGAAATGCATTCTCGTATACTAATCATGAGTTTTGTTTTTAAGATTTTTAAGATAATTTAGTCTTTCTTCCAATTCTTGTATTTCATTATCTATGGAAGGCCCAAAAGCCTCATTATACATTTTAATGAGCTTACTTTGGATTATATGTTCGTCAACCATACGGATTAATTTTCTAATCCTTTGTTGTTCTTCTTGTGAAATGTCAATGTGTTGATTATTGTTTTTATTTTCAATCATCTTATTCAAAACATGGATCACTTCTTCAATTTTCTTTTTAGCAAAATCTCCCACTAATCCATCTTCTAAAAAAAAGGAATCTGCCAATAAATTTGAAATATTAGCGCCAAAAGTTTTTCTTTTGTTTGTTAATACTTTTGTATAATTTTCACCTTTTCCCAAAAAAAGAATATTTTGATGAGGTATATCTGAAAGAGTTAGAGGGTCATGGGTGGTGAAAATGATTTGAAGCTTTTTATTAACAAAAATTAATGGTAGAATCTCTAAAAGCATGTTAATGTATTTCTTCTTCCACAAAGGGTGAAAGCATACATCAGCTTCATCCAGTAAAATTAAATATTCATCTGTATTATTCAATTTGTCCCTCTTTTTTTCAATACGAGAAACTTGTTCATTGAAAATTGAAAATTGTTCATACATCAATTTTTCACCACTGCTTAACTCTCTATCTGTAGAAAAATTAAATAAAGGCTCATCAGTAACTTTAAAATGTTTTTTAAATTCTTTTGTAAAATCCTGATATGCATCTATAATTTCTAATGTATTAAAATTATTAGCATTGAAAACGTAATTGTGATAATTGGGATAATTTCGAAGAAAATCAAATTCATTTGATTTTTCAATTTTTGATAACAAAACTTCAATTAATTTTTTTATTTCTTGTACAGGTAATTGAAATTCTATATTATTAACTTTGATATAGGCATTATCTAAAAACCAATAAAAAGCTTCTTCAAGTCCACATATATTTTTAGTTTTTAAATATTCCACTGTTTTACCTCCTCTTATAAAACCTTCTCGTATATATATGTTACCCGTTTCTTCAAAAATTAAATGTACTCTCTTTATTACAGCCTCTATAATATTTTCTTTAAATAAATGTTTCTCAATTGACTTTCTTTCATAAAGACTTTTTTCATAAAACTCTTTTTCATTATTAATAGAATTATCTTTGCTCTCAAATATTCTTTCTACATCTTTTTGTTTTCTTTCACTATCGTCTTTAAAATATTGAAAAAAAGGCTTAAATGTATCCGGTATATTATAATAATCTTTATTGGAATGATTTATTTTTATTTTTATATTATTTATCGTAGGCAGTCCCAGTTCCAATAATTTGGCATATATTTTTTTGTTTTTAATTAACCTAAAAATTCTTTCTAACATTGCATTATTATGAATTTTCAAGAACCTTGAAAATTCCGAGTCAGCATACTCTCTATCGTTTTGTAATATCGAAAACTTTGAAAGTGTTAGAACATTTTTGGTTTTTGATCTGGTATTCGGAGTATCATCATATCCAAGAATTGAATTATAATAGAATATTAATTTAGAATTATGGGGTATTTCTTCCCCATCAGTTCCTATAAATTGGCAGTTACCATCTCTTATGGCTTTTAGCAAAGTAGATTTACCCGCACCATTATTTCCTACAATAGCGGATACCGATTGAATATTTTCTCCCCAAAAATTTGAAATGTACTTAGACTCTCTTTTTGAACCGGATGAATTTTTATTTTCAATATAATTTAAATCTATATCCATCGCCTCGTTAACCAAATTTAGTGTTAACGCCTCATGATCTGAGCCGAAAATATAAGGCAAGGTCCCTTTAGGGATATGTATTTCAGAAATCATAATATATTAGTTTTTTCAGATAATAAAGTTAAAAATCTGTCTTGATTGAAATAAATTTTTTTAATCTTTTTTTTTTTGTCTACTATATATTTTACATTCTAAATACCTTAAAACTCTTTTGGATCTATAAACAGTTTTGCTTAAAGTTCCGATTATTTTTTTGGGATTATATACATATATCGTAAATTGTGTATCCGTTAAGTACCTATACATTCAATACTTAGTAACAGCAAGAGTATACCTCGGAAACAATAGGTATAACTTATCCTCCGGGCATACCCTCTTACCCCTAATTAGTTTCCGATGGCTATTTTATTACTTTTTAACTGCTTATTTGCAATTTTTTGATTTTCAAACTCATGCAAAAAAAATAAGAGAACTTTAATAATAAAGCCTCTTATTGTTTTTAATGATTAAAATTTTGTGTAAAATAGGTTCTTCTCTAAACTATTTTAATTAAAAAATCTTTTTTAGGGTGTCTAACTTTTGGATAATTAACTAACCAATCATTCTCTTCATCTCGGTAACCCAAAGGAAGCATGACAACACTTCTTAAACCCAGTTCGCGTAATTGTAAAAGTTCATCTATAGCCTGATTATCGAATCCCTCCATCGGAGTAGTATCAACTTTTAATTCTGCAGCAGCAGCAATCGATAATCCAAAAGCTATGTACGCTTGACGTGATGCATGTTCAAAATTATTTTCAGCGGCTGAATTCAGATATACTCCTTTAATACGATCGGTATAGCTTTGATAAGCATCAGATGGCTGATTGCGTTCTCTTGTTATATGTCCGTAAATGGTATCGATTCTTTCTTCTGTATAATTATCCCAAGCAGCAAAAACTAAAATATGTGAACAATCTTCCACTTGTTTTTGGTCCTTAGACAGGGAAACCATCTTTTGCTTTAATTTCTGATTAGTAATTTCAATAACCTTAAACGGTTGTAATCCGGAAGAAGTGGGAGCTAGCCAAGCTGCTTCAATGATTTGATCTACCAACGATTGTTCAACTTTTTTTGAGGCATCGAATTTTTTTGTTGCATACCTCCATTTAAGTGAGTCTATTAATTCCATATAATTAATTTTAAATAATATTATTTTGATTCTGATTTATTCTTGCATTTATTCTTACATTTTGTCGTAACAATAGATAATAACTTATAAAATTCTTTCTGAAGTTCTGATAATTCATTTTCCTCCATTTCCAATTCTGCCTTAAGGGTATGAGGAATTATCCATGCTTCATCTTTCATTTTCCTTCCTTGATCTGAAAGATGAATCAACATATGCCTTTCATCTCTAGTAGACCGACATCTCTTTATAAGTCCGTTTTCCTCCATTCTTTTAAGCAGAGGAGTTAAGGTTCCGCTATCTAACCACAACATTTCTCCTATATCTCTCACGCATATTTCTTCATTTTCCCATAAAACTAACATCACTAAATACTGAGGATAAGTTACCCCTAATTTTTCTAAATGTGGCCTATAAAGCGTTGTAATCAGTCGGGACAACGCATAGATGGGAAAACATAATTGATCTTTTAATTGTAAACTTTCCATACCGTTTTTAGATTGAGTAAAATTAAATTGCACACAATTAATATGCAAGTTTTTTAGTTTATTTTATTAATAAATTTATTTTCAAAAGTTCTTACTTGGTTTAATTATATACTATTTCATTTTTATAAAATTTACACCTCCAAATAAACTAATTTATTATAAACTTATAATGGTTCGGATGATTTAAAATGTTCTCCAAGCAGTAAATGTTGTAAATTAATATGAGTTTCTATATACTATTTGTACCTTTGCACAAATCCTAATCGTATAAAGACTTAAAAAATTTAATCAATTAAATGATTGAGTTAAAAAATATTACTAAAACATTCGAACATAAAGGCAAAAAAAACATAGCCCTTTCCAATATTTCTCTGTCGGTTTCCGAAGGAAAAATAGTTGGTGTTATTGGCGAATCCGGTGCAGGAAAAAGTACACTGATAAGATGTGTTAATTTACTGGAAAGGCCTAATTCAGGAGAGGTTTGGATTGATGGTCAAAATTTGATGGAGTTATCTCCTTCCAAATTAACCTCTGCCCGTAGAAATATAGGAATGATTTTTCAGCATTTCAATCTGCTTTCCTCGCGAACTGTATTTGATAACATTGCTTTTCCTTTGGAATTAAATCATACTCCCAAGACTAAAATTAAAAATAGAGTTTATGAATTGGTTGAACTGGTAGGACTTACGGATAAATTAGACAGTTATCCGGCGAACCTTTCCGGAGGACAAAAACAGAGAGTTGCTATTGCCAGAACGTTGGCCAACAACCCTAAAGTTTTATTATCCGACGAAGCAACCAGTGCTTTAGACCCCTCCACTACTCGCTCCATTTTATCTCTACTCAAAGATTTAAATAAGGAATTGGGAATCACTATTTTATTGATTACCCATGAAATGGATGTGGTAAAACAAATTTGTGATGATATAGCTGTCATGAACGGTGGAAAACTAATTGAACAAGGAAGTGTTTCTGAAATTTTTTCAAATCCTAAAACGGAATTAGCTCAGCGTTTTATATCTTCATCCTTACATTTAGAGATACCGGTAGATTATCAAAAACGCATTACCCATATGCCGGAAGAAGGAAAACATCCTTTACTAAAACTACAGATATCTGGTAATACGGTAGATGAACCGGTATTATCCGAAATTTCCAGATTATTTGATATTAACAACAATATTATAAGTGCTCAAATGGATTATGCGGGGGGCGTTAAATTCGGGGTCATGCTAACGGAAATTATCGGTACGATTTCTAAAGAAATGGCTGCCATTGAGTATTTAAAAAGTAAAAACATTAAAGTAACTTTATTAGGATATGTCTAATTCAATTATTGATCTCTTAGCAAAAGGAACTTGGGAAACCATAGTCATGACTTTTGTCTCCGGCTTTTTCGGTTATTTGATAGGATTGCCTGTCGGAATCCTTCTATTTATTACCCGCAAAGGCCAATTTAAAGAAAGCCTTGTTTTCAATCAAACGGTTTCCACCCTAGTAAATATATTCCGCGCCATTCCTTTTATTATTTTAATTGTTTGGATGATTCCTTTTACGCGGATGATTGTAGGAACTTCCATAGGAGTACCTGCAGCCTTAGTTCCTCTAAGTTTGGGAATTGCCCCGTTTATCGCCAGAATGGTTGAAAACAGCCTGCTGGAAGTACCTAACGGTTTAGTTGAAGCTTCTAAAGCTATGGGAGCAACTCCTTTTCAAATTATTAAAAAAGTATTGTTACCCGAAGCTTTGCCTTCATTAATTAATTGCGCTACCATTTCATTAATTACTTTAGTCGGTTATTCGGCAATGGGAGGAACTGTTGGAGCCGGAGGATTGGGAAAAATTGGATATCAAGAAGGA
Organism: Apibacter sp. ESL0432; assembly: GCF_019469225.1. Lineage (NCBI taxonomy): Bacteria > Pseudomonadati > Bacteroidota > Flavobacteriia > Flavobacteriales > Weeksellaceae > Apibacter > Apibacter sp. ESL0432. Next base: position 2,084,224 of record NZ_CP048266.1, read on the forward strand.
TACGTAAATAAGAATATGGAAATTATGAATTTTGTTTTATTATTATTAGTTTTACTTGTTTTTGCGATCCAATTTGTCGGAGATTATCTTTCAAAAAAAGTGGATCATCGTTAAAAATTAAAAAAAGTCTAAAATAATATGATAATGAGAAAACTAATAGTATTTACCTTACTTGCTTCTGTTTTTTTTCTAAGTTCTTGCAAGAATGACCGGGCAAATAATCCTAATTATATTAAGGTTGGAGTTGAATCGGGGCCGGAGTTTGTGGTTGCCCAAACCGTTCAAAAGGTTGCTAAAGAAAAATACGGCTTAGATGTTGAATTGGTAGAATTCAATGATTATATTTTACCGAATACGGCACTTAATGATGGGGATATTGATATTAATATTATTCAACATAAACCATTTTTGGATAATATCATCAAACAAAGAGGATATAAACTTGCCATAGTAGGAAATACTTTTATTTATCCATTGGCCGGATATTCTAAAAAAATAAAATCTCTTGATCAATTACAACCCGGAAGTACCATAGGAATTCCAAATGATGCCACCAACAGAGGAAGAGCATTACTGCTTCTTCAAAAAGAAGGATTAATCAAATTAAAAGATCCTAAAAGCCTTATTTCAAGCGCTTCTGATATAATTGAAAATCCTAAAAATTTAAAGATAGTCGATATGGATCCTGCTATTTTAACTGAAATTCTAAATGATGATAAAGTAGCTGTTGCCATTATCAATAATACATTTGCAGCCAAAGACGGTTTTACATTAAAAGATGGTCTTTTTGTTGAAGACAAAGATTCCCCTTATATGAATGTAATCGTTTCAAGAGAAGATAATAAAGATGCTGAAAATGTAAAAACATTTGTTAAAGCTTATCAATCGGATGAAGTTGCAGAAACTACCGATCGAGAATTTAAGGGAGGAGCTGTTAAAGGCTGGTAATTCATCCGTTTTTAATCAATCAAATTTTAATGAAGATTTTTAGATGGATTAAATGGATTTTTATTGGTTTATGGGTACTTTCTATTGTAATGGTTTTTATATACAAATGGTTGCCTGTTCCATACACAGAACTTATGTTAAAAAGATTTTTTGTGAATGGTTCAACCATTGAAAAAAAATGGATTCCGATAGAAAGTATGAATAATTCCATAAAACTTGCGGTAATTTCCAGTGAAGATCAAAATTATTTTAAACACGGCGGATTTGATTTTAAAGAGATTCAAAAAATAATTGAAAAACAAGGATCTCCCAAAAGAGGAGGAAGCACCATTTCACAACAAACCGCGAAAAATGTTTTTTTATGGGAGGGTAGAAATTATGTTAGAAAGGGCCTGGAAGTATATTTCACTTGCCTCATTGAGTGGATTTGGGGTAAAAAAAGAATATTGGAAGTCTATTTAAATGTAATAGAATTCGGTAATGGAATTTATGGTATAGAAGCCGCTTCTCAACATTATTTTCACAAATCGGCTTCTCAGCTCACAAAAAGCGAGGCTGCAACTTTAGCTGCTCTTTTACCCAATCCCCGAGAATATGGAAAAAAAATTAATGGAAAGTTCATTCAAAAAAGAAAACTATGGATCATGCGACAAATGTCTAATTTACAAGGCTCTGTAAATTTTCTGTAGTATACATAACTTAAAAAAAACTAAAAATGCTCAAAAAGATTCTCTTCTTCTGCTTACTTTCTCAGCTCTGTTTTTCTCAGCAGGCTTTAGAAAAAGTGTACAGCTCATCCGTCAATGGTATACAATTATTCAATCCCGATACGAATGATGAAACTCCTTTTATCTCCATGAACAAAGGTATGTTTGTGCTTACTTTTGATCTGTTAGATAAAGGCTACGAAAAAATTTACTATACCATTAAGCATTACGACAGAAATTGGAATGAAGACCATCTTTTTGAATCAGAATATATCGACGGATATACCTTACCTCAAATATACGATTATCAACCTTCCTTTAATACGAGACAAAATTACACTCATTATACTTTAGAATTCCCAAATAAAGACATGCAACCTAAGGTATCCGGAAATTATCTCCTAACTGTTTTTACTGATAACCACAAACCTTTATTCAGTAAGAGAATTGCGTTTTACGACGATTTTGCTCATATTAATGTCGGATATGAGAGGTATTCTACATCTAAAAACCCGAACATAACACAGCGAGTAAAAGCACAAGCTGTCGTCTCGGGGATTAATTCAATCTCCACCCGACAACTTTCTTTATGTTTACTTCAAAATAACAATTGGCTAACTGCGATCTATAATATTGAACCACAGTTTGTAAACGGTAATTCTTTCACGTTCGGACAACTGACCAATTCTTTTGAAGGCGGTAATGAATTTTATACTTTCGATACCAAAAATATTTCCATTCCTGGTTACGGAGTATTTAAATCGGAAGAAAATAATCCGCTTTATCTTACCTATTTATATTCCATTGCTCCGTTTCCGCTTGACTATGCATATAATCCTGATGTCAACGGTGCTTATTATTTCAGGAGATTTGATCTTAACCAGGAAAGGGATGCCCGAACAGAAGGCGATTATACTCCGGTAACTTTTTCTTTGGAACTTAAACAGCCTTTAGAAAATAAAGATTTATATGTTGTAGGATTATTCAATAATTATGAACTTTCCGATTCTAATCGGATGATTTACGATGAAAATCAAGGTTTATACGTAAAAACAATGCTATTAAAACAAGGGTATTATAATTACACTATTGCAACCGTTGACAAAAAAAACAACCATTTTAGCATTTCAGAAATTCCCGGTTCATTTTGGCAAACAGAAAACCTATATCAAGGTTTGTTATATTATACTCCTTTTGGTGGCACTTATGATGCACTTATAGGCTACGGAGAAATTAGAGCCAACAGATTATAATTCTTATCTAGTTATGCGGTATTTAAAATTTCAATAAAAATGATTAAAATACCCTTATATTTCAATAGGTTTACTATTTTTGTTACATATTAAAATGAAATAGAATCAAATTTATGTATATCCTTTTTAAAAACATACACCATTATGTAGGTATGATTACCCTCGTTTTTGTTTTATTACTTACTGTTGTATCGTTTATTTATTATTTACAGGAAAGACCTGTCAGTGGTCAGGTGAAAAGAATCTCTCTTATAACTTTGATATTCACACATACACAGATACTTCTTGGAATACTATTATTTTTCAGCTCTCCTATCTTTCAAAATGCCAGTATGAAAGATATTATGGGAATTGCTGCAATACGAAGAAATTATATAGAACATCCTTTCTCTATGGTTTTGGTTGGAGTTTTAATTACAATTGTAAATGCAAAAATTAAAAAAGCACCTAAAATTTCAGTTTGGACACTTCTTATGTCTGTCGTCTCACTTGCTTTAGTACTTGGAATGATTCCTAGAGCATTTTGGAACAGTTTATTACCCTAAAAGATAAATAATTAAAAATCATTAAAGTATATATTTATGAAAATTGCAATTGTTGGAGTAAGCGGAGCTGTTGGGCAAGAGCTTCTCAAAGTTTTAGACCAAAGAAATTTTCCTTTAACTGAATTAGTACTTTTCGGATCTAAGAGAAGTGCAGGACAAGTTTATAAATTCAAGGACAAGGAATATACAGTCAAGGAACTTCAACATAATGACGATTTTAAAGGGGTAGATATTGCTTTAGTTTCTGCAGGAGGAGGTACTTCGTTGAATTTTGCGGAAACCATCACTAAATATGGTGCGATCATGATTGATAATTCATCTGCGTTTAGAATGGATGATGATGTACCCTTAGTAGTACCGGAAGTAAATGCGGAAGATGCATTGAATACTCCAAAAAATATTATTGCAAATCCCAATTGTACAACCATTCAAATGGTGGTATCTTTAAAACCAATTGAACAATTATCACATATAAAAAGGGTACATGTTTCTTCTTATCAATCAGCATCCGGAGCGGGTGCTTCTGCAATGAAAGAATTGATTGAACAAGCAAAACAATCAACTGCCGGTGAGGAGGTCTTAGTTGAAAAATTTGCTCATCAATTGGCTTTTAATTTAATCCCCCATATTGATGTGTTTACAGAAAATGGATATACTAAAGAAGAAATGAAAATGTATAATGAAACTCGTAAAATTATGCATTCCGATATACAGGTATCTGCAACCTGCGTTCGTGTCCCTGTTATGCGGGCACATTCTGAAAGCATATGGGTGGAAACTGAGGACGAATTAACCGTTGAACAAGTTAGAAACGCTTTTGAAAATTTTAATGGGATAATTGTTGAAGATAATCCTTCAGAAAAAAAATATCCTATGCCTTTATTCTTATCAGGAAGAGATGAAGTTTTTGTAGGAAGAATCAGAAAAGACCTTACCAATCCTAAAGGTATTGCTTTCTGGAGTGTAAGTGATCAAATACGTAAAGGTGCTGCTTTAAATGCTGTTCAAATTGCAGAATATTTGATTAAACATAAAAAAAGATAAATCGCAATCTATATCATAGATGACAAAGTGTATCCGATTGAATCCAATCAGATACACTTTTTTAGTTTATACGAAATAAAAACTACAAGTTTTGTAACTTTGCTTTTATGAGTGCCTTAAAAACTTTAAATCCATATTTTTTAAAACACAAAAAACTCCTTCTGTATGGAGTTATATTTATAATACTTTCCAATTTTTTAACTATTTACCCTGTAAAATTTATTGGAAAGGCCATCAACATTATTGCTCAATCTCTTACCCATTCAGATTTGCTAGATAAAAAGCAATTAATGAAGCAGCTTCTTCTTTATGGAGGAATTATCGTGCTGGCTCCAATCACTTCCGGAATCATGAAGTTTTATATGAGGCAAACCATAATCGTTGCTTCCAGAAGAATCGAATTTGAACTTAAAAATAATATATATAAACATTATCAAACACTTTCTTTCAGTTTTTATAAAAAATCTAAAATTGGAGACCTCATGAATCGCATCAGCGAAGATGTGGTAAATGTCCGTCAATATTTAGGACCAGGAATAATGTATAGCGCCAACTTATTTATAATGCTTATACTGATTCTCGGATATATGCTGGCTTCTGATCCGGTGATGACTTTTTATGCAATCCTTCCCTTACCCTTCCTTTCTTATTTTATATACAACCAAAGTACTATTATTAATAAGAAAACTAAAATTGTACAAGGCAAACAATCGGAACTTTCTTCATTTGTTCAAGACTCTTTTTCCGGGATAAGAGTTATCAAATCATTTACTAAAGAAGATTACATATTATCAAAGTATATAAACCAATCCAATCAATATAGAAATGAATCTCTTTCGCTTTCAACCACAGAGGCCATTTTTTCTCCTTTAATGGTTTTAATCATCGGATTAAGCAACTTATTTATACTCTATATTGGGGGCCAAAGATATATAGACGGTAAAATAAACGTCGGGACTATTACAGATTTTTTTCTTTACCTTAATGTTTTAATTTGGCCATTTACAGCTTTAGGATGGGTTATATCTATGGTTCGAAGAGCTGAAGCCTCCATGGAAAGAATAAATGATTTCTTGAACGTTAAAGAAGAGATTAAAAATACCAACTTTAATGTATATCCTATAAAAGGTAAAATCAGATTTGAAAATGTTTCTTACACTTATCCGAATACAGGAATACAAGCTCTTAACCGTGTATCTTTTGAAATACAACCCGGAGAAACGATTGTGTTTATGGGAAAGACCGGATCGGGAAAAACAACTATTGCTCTGTTATTGGAACGTCTTATTGAGCCGGATTCAGGAGCAATTTATATAGATGATGAACCTTTGTCCCAACATAATTTAAATGTTATACGAGATAAAATCGGGTACGTACCTCAGGAAAGTTTTCTTTTTTCGGATACCATTTTTAACAACATTTCTTACGGGGTTGAAAATGCGACATTGGAACAAGTTGAAAAATATGCTAAAAAAGCAGAAATTCATTCCAATATTATGGAATTTAAAGATAAATATCAAACGGAAGTAGGTGAACGAGGGGTAACCCTATCGGGAGGTCAAAAACAGCGTATATCGATTTCAAGAGCATTGATTAAATATCCTACCATATTTTTATTTGATGACAGTTTATCTGCTGTCGATACTGAAACAGAAGAAAAAATATTATCTAATATTGAAAATGACATTGATATTAAAACAACAGTAATTATTACTCACCGCGTTTCATCCGCTAAACATTCAGATAAAATCATTGTACTGGATCAAGGGCAAATAAATGAGATTGGAACTCATGCAGATCTTATTTTAAATCAAGGTTTTTATTCTGAATTATATAAAAAACAAATTACGCAAAAACTATCATAAAAACAATTGTAATATTAAGAGTATTTTTTATATTTTTGCTCTGTTTAAACAAAAAAAATTAAATTTTATTATCCCTTAAAAGATATTATTTAAGGCAATAAAAAACAAAACACATATATGATGAATGATTTTGAAAATGTAGAGAAGAAAGAAAATGAAATTTTCTCTAAAGTATTAAGAGCAGGAAAAAGAACTTATTTTTTCGATGTAAGAGAAACTAAAGCAGGTGATTATTATCTAACAATTACTGAGAGCAAAAAGAATATTTCCGAAGAAGGCGCTTTAGGTTTCAAGAAATTTAAAATCTATTTATATAAAGAAGATTTTAAAAATTTCAAAGACATCTTTGAAGAAACTACCGCTTTCATTATTAAAGAAACCGGAGAAAAAGTTATTTCCGAAAGACATAGAGACGATTTTCATCTTCAATCCGAAGAAAATAAAGACAATGCAAATTCAGCAAATATTTCAAATTATACTAACGTTGAATTCGATGACATTTAGATAGCATTTTTTAAAAATCTAAATTTATACCATATAAAAAAGCAGATATTTATCTTGAAAATATCTGTTTTTTATTGTACCTATTTCATTAACTTTTATTTAACATATTCTAAACATTGTGTTAAATATATATAAAAAAAGTTAAATTGATCGTATAAATATCTATATGATTCTTATTTTTGATCAACATAAATTAGTTGTATCATCTTTGAATATATGAAGTCTTTAATAAAAATACTCTCTGTAATTATAGTAATTTCAACTTCTGCTACCTCGTGTGTATCTAATTACGTAGCAAGTAATAACGATACCTATAAATATCCTACCACTAACGAAATGCTGGTTTATCATCCTAAAACTGTTAAACTTTACAGTACGGCATCGGTTAGTGATGAAAATTATTCTACAACATTAAGAAAAGATGCTGCTTTACTAGAAAACAGCAATATTTATGCCGAAAGCAGATTTTCAACTAGAGCTTATAATTTGCTTAGTGAAGCCAGAACTTATTTAGGAACTCCTTATAAATACGGAGGAACAACAAGAAGGGGTATAGATTGCTCTTCTTTTGTTCAGCATGTTTTTGCTGCATTAAACATTTCTTTGCCTCGAACATCAATTGAACAATCCCATAGAGGAACTTTCGTTTCTAAACATAATCTAAAAAAAGGAGATCTTATTTTCTTTGCCCATACTCCTAAAAGCAGAATTTCTCATGTAGGTATTGTTGAAAGCGTAAGTCCAACCGGGGAAATATTTTTTATTCACGCGTCTTCATCCAAAGGGGTTACTATTTCTTCTCTGGATACTGCTTATTGGAGCGCGAAATTTAGAACAGGTAAAAGAATTTTAGATTCTGATATAGATATTCAAAAAATACATGAAGAAGCTCAAAATGATACTAGCCTAGCTAAAGCTTCTGTATAAAAATTAATTTTAACACTACGAAGGGGTGCTGTATATAACGGCTGAGATTATACCCTAAGAACCTGGACAAGTAATGTTGTCAAGGGAAATCTTAGATAAAGATTTCAAATTATTGAAATCTTATTTTTTTTAGTCCTGTAACATATCCCTGAAATTTATTTATTATGAAAAAAAGGGATTGGTTTTATTTATTAGTTATCGCTCTTTTTAGTTTAAGCCTACAAGGACAGATTAAGAAAGATTCTTTAATTGAATTGAAAGAAATTATTGTTTCAGGCAATGCTCCCATTACTAAAGAACGTATTACCTCAAAACAACTTGAAGGCAAAAATTTAGGTCAAGATATCCCCTACTTGTTAAAAAATAATCTTTCGATAGTTTCTACTTCAGATGCCGGAGCGGGGGTGGGTTATACCGGTTTAAGAATAAGAGGCAGTGACCAGACACGAATAAATGTTACTTTAAATGGAGTCCCTATCAACAATGCAGAATCTCAAGGTCCTTTTTGGGTAAATATGCCTGATATTGCCTCTTCATTATCTAACCTTACCATACAAAGGGGTATAGGTACGTCAACGGAAGGAACGGGATCTTTCGGTGCTAGTATTAATGCTAAAACTCAAACACCGTCTAAAACTTCTTATTTCCAATCAGATCAATCTGTAGGTTCGTTTAAAACTCATAAGCACACTTTTGGACTTGGTACGGGCAAATTTTTTAACGAAACGCTTTCTTTAGATGCCAAAGTATCTTTTATAAAGTCTGATGGATATATAGACCGTGCGTTTTCTGATCTTTTCTCTTATTATGTCCATGGTCTGTACGAAAAAAATAAGACATCTATCGGGTTAATGACATTTGGCGGACAAGAAAAAACCTATCAAGCTTGGAATGGTGTTAATGAAGAAATGATGAAGAAAAGAAGAACTTTTAATTCATGCGGAGCCATTTATGATCAAGATGGAAATATTATCCGATATTATAGTAATGAAACCGATAATTATAATCAAGATCATTATCATTTATATTTTAAACAAAGGTTTACTAATTCTTGGGTATTAAATTCCACGCTTTTTTATACTCGTGGTAAAGGATATTATGAAGAGTATAAACAAGATTCCAAATTATCCAATTATAAATTAAAGGATCTTATAATAGGCAATGAAACCATTTCGCGTTCAGATTTGATTCGAAGACAATGGCTGGATAATAATTTTTACGGAATATTAAATCGTGTAACCGGAACGATTAATAATTGGAATCTTGAAATTGGAATGGGTGCAAATACATATAAAGGATATCATTACGGAAATGTTATTTGGGCTCAATATTTTTCAAATGGTCTGAAAGATCATGAATATTACAGAAATAAAGCCAATAAAGACGAGTTTTCAGGCTTTTTTAAAGCAATAGTAACTCTTACACCCAACTTGGACTTATTTGGAGATATTCAATATCGATCCATACAATATAAAGGTCATGACCTCCCGGGTGGAGAAAGTGTTTATAAGAATGGTGGACCTATAAAATTTGATAAAAACTATAATTTTATTAATCCCAAAATAGGAACATCGTATAAAATTGATAAAGGTTCTATCTATGTAACCTATGGATTAGCTCAACGAGAACCCAGCCGAAACGACATATTGGAAAACAAAAATGTAAAAGCAGAACTTCTTCATAATGTGGAGCTAGGAATCCAACAAAATTTCCGTGAATTTTCATATTCTGCAAACTGGTACGGAATGTATTATATTAACCAATTAGTATTAAGCGGTAAAATAAATGATGTAGGAAGTTTTATACGAGAAAACAGCGGTAAAAGTTATCGAACCGGATTTGAACTTTCGGCAGCCTATCAATTTTCAACTCAATTTTCACTTTCTGCTAATTCAACCTTAAGCATTAATAAAAATATAAATTTTAAAAAGGAAACTGATTCAGATATAAAAAAACTAGGAAATACCACGATCGCTTTCTCTCCCGCGTATATTGGAAATGTTATAGCAGAATGGAAGCCAATAAAAAATTTAAATTGCAAATGGATGAACCAATACGTTAGCAGTCAATATCTTACCAATGAAAAGCCTAAAAATGGAAAATTGGACAGTTATTTTATTTCTGACATGATATTTGAATTTTCTCCATCACTTTTTTCAATGAAATCTTTTAATTTGAAACTTGCCTTAAATAATATTTTCAATACTAAATATGAAAACAACGGATATTATTATGATAATACTCCTTTTTATTATCCTCAAGCCGGATTTAATTTTTTAACAGGCATCAGCTTCAAATTCTAACTAAATGCTTTTGTGAAAACCTCGGATAAAAAGTTTATTTTAGTTGACTGATTCTATTTAAATATATATTTTTGTATTAAAGATTTAATATGAAAAATCTGTTTATTTTATTTTTTGCCTTATCGATTATAAACTTATCTGCTCAAGATAAAAAATTAATCCAGTGGAAAAATTTATCAGAAGGTGACAGTCTTCAAGTGCATGGAGATAATAGGTTGTTGTTTGTAGATATTTTTACTGACTGGTGCGGTCCTTGTAAATTTTTAGATAAGTATACATTCCAAAATCAAGAAGTAGCCTCTTATATTAATGAGAATTTTATCCCGGTGAAATTTAATGCAGAATCTAAAGAATCCATAACTTTTAAAGGAAATACGTTCGATTACATTACCAACGGACAAGCCGGAATACAATCTTGGGCTTATTATGCATTAGGGGGAAATTTAAGATATCCTTCCATGGTATTAATAAATGAAAGAGGAGAAACAGTTTCTGTAATTTCAGGATTTATGCAGCCCGAAGAGTTTTTGAATACTATAAAAAATGTAAAATCTCAATTAGACCAAAATTTAGTCAAAGACAACTAATAAAAGCTCCTTGCCTTGAGGTATACCAACATTTTGAAGAATTATTGTTGTAACGCCTATGCTTATTATTGTTTCCTGTAATTATAATTGTACCGTCTGAAACTATTTCACATTCAATTAATGGATTATTTACAATCAGATAATCAACGGAATCCTTACAATTTTTTGAAGGTTTATTTAATATTTGAATTTTTTTACCTTCCCATTTATAAATTTTATCTTTCTTAGAAGGTATTATTTGTATCTCATTGATTCTTTCTCCTATGCTGTAAGGATCTATAATATATCGCTTTACTAGTTCCCAATTTTCAGTTGAATCTCCTACGACTAGCAATTTTTTTCCATCCCTGAATCCCAGTAAAGAATTTTTATGATTGAATACTATAAAATTTTTCTTTCCGGATAAATGATAATTATTATATAAAATACTCAACTGAACGAGAATTATGCACAATAAAGGCGGAATTAGATGGTTCAATTTTAATCCTGAAAGATAATTTTTTAAAAAAATCAGAGAAAATGAGATCAAAAACAATTCCCATAAACTCAATGGAATATTTTTTAGCATTAGTGGTTCAACCGATGATACATAATAGGTAGAATCTACCAAAAGCTTAACTAAAAAATCATAAATAAATGAAAAATATTCCTGATACTCCCACGGTAAAAAAACCAAAAATAACTCTACTATTGATGAATAAGTAATTATAAATGTATAAGGTATTATCAAAATATTGATAGGAATCGATAACAATGAAAATTGATGAAAATAAAATAATACAAAAGGAAGCGTTCCTATCTGTGCAGCTAAAGTAACCGCTAATGGATTTACGATCCATTTATTAATTTTTTTATTCTTACTTTTCATATGATAAATCAAGATGGGGGACAACCAGACAATAAAAAATACGGCTATATAACTTAATTGAAAACCCACGGAATATATTTCATTCGGATCGCATAAAAGAATAATAAAAGCAGATAAGGCCATACTGTGATAGATAGAACCGGTACGTTTCAACAATTCAAAACAATAATAAATCGTTATCATTAAACATGATCGGAAAACAGAAGAGGTAAGTCCGACCAAACAGCCAAAAAACCATACAAACAGTAATGAAATGATAATGATGGTTTTTCTGTTTCCACTTTTCATCATTAGGGTTAATAGGTTGAAAATAATACCAAATAACAGAGCAATATGCATTCCTGATATGGCTATTAAATGCATAATTCCGGATTTAGAATAAACATCAATAGATTCTTTTTTCATTTCCGACCGATCACCCAATAAATATGCTTTTAAAAATTCTTTTGAATCTTCTCCTAATGTTGAACTTTCAATTTTTTTAACTAAATACTGATTAAAATTTTTAATCGAATAAATTAGTGTTGTATGCGGCGATTCTGAAATAATTTCATCTACTCTGCCCGTCTGCAAAATATAATTTCTTTTTAGATAATTCGAATAATCAAATTGATGGGGATTCAAAGCTCCTGTCGGATCAGTAATTGTAAGTTTCAAAATATATTCATTGCCTAGAGTTAAAACAGAATTATATTTTTGTTTATCAACAAAGAGCATAATAGATCCGTTGGTTGCAAACTGTTTGTTTTTATATATAATATTTGTAACCTCTGCAGTATATTTTCGAAAAGTTTTAGTTGAATTGTTTTGCTCTTTTAATATAACTGTTAGCACTTGAGATTTTCCATTTTCCTTATAATTTATATAATGATCATCTAATAAACTGTTATTTAATTCAACCACAACCATTCCAAGTAAACTCCAGCTTACTAAAGTTAAAATTGAAAATATGCTTTTGTAATCAGCTTTATTTACAATAAATCCTAAGAGCACTAAAAGTAACCCCAATAAAATTAATACATAAGGTATCGGAATGAAAATGAGATCACATAAAAAAATCCCCATTATCAAAGCCAAAAAATAATATACATAAGGATTTTTTGAAAAATTCATAGAAGTTTATTTAGCTAAAAATAAAAAATTTAAAGTTGAAAGTATATAAAATTCTACAATTTATTACATTTTTTTTCAATATAGATTTTAGTATTTTATTTAATACTATTATATTTACTACTGTAAAAGAATACAAAAACAAACTAATTAAATTAATATTTATGAATCTAAAGTATAAAGCATTAGATCTATTTTGCTTTTTAAGCATTATGGCTCCTACGGCTATTGGTTTTGCACAAAACATATCTCCGGATTCAACTCAAATTTCAGAAAAAGAAATTGACGATGTTGTAGTCATTGGAAAAGGAGTTATTGATGTTGTAAAAGAAAGAGAAACCCCTATTGCTGTCTCTATTATTAAAAAACAAGAAATCAGGGACAAAGGAGGAAATCAGGAATTTCCTGCACTTATGAAAAATGCACCTTCCATTTATGTTAATGATGCCACCGGATATGGGGATTCAAAAATGATTACAAGAGGATTTAATCAATCCAATACTGCTGTTTTGATAAATGGTCAGCCTGTTAATGGTATGGAAAGCGGAAGCGTGTATTGGACTAATTGGACAGGATTAATAGACATTGCCAACACCATCCAAGTACAAAGAGGTCTTGGGTCTTCTAAACTTGCTATATCTTCCGTTGGCGGCACCATAAATATTGTAACTAAAGCCACTGACAAAAAAGCCGGTTCAACGGCTCGATTTTTAACGGGCAATGACGGTTTTTGGAGAACTACCTATGAATACAACAGCGGTTTACAGGGAAAATGGGGAGTATCTTTTTCAACCTCAACGTGGAGAGGCGACGGGTACAACAGAGGAACTAAAGGTTATGGTCAAAATTACTTTTTATCAATTGGCTTTCAACCCAATGAAAAGCATAATTTCAATTTTATAATTTTTGGAGCACCTCAAAATCATGATCAAAATTATTATACAAAAATATCTGATTTTAAAAGATATGGTTACCGATATAATGTAAATCAAGGGTGGTTACACGGAAAAGAACTTTTATTACGAACCAATTATTACCATAAATCAGTTGCCAATTTAAATTGGGATTGGAAAATCAATGAAAAAAGTACTTTGTCTACCGTGTTCTACGGCTCTTTAGGAAGAGGTGGAGGAACCGGAGGATATGGCTCTAAATACATTGAAACTCAAAACATTTCGACTCCGCAAAATCCCAACACCATACCCGGAAGCAGAAATCAGGAAAATGGAACCATCAGTTGGGATGCAATTTTCGATTACAATTCTACACATAATACCGATGGAATAGGAACGGGTAGTGATAATTTCATCATACGATCTTCGGTAAACAATCATCAATGGTACGGGCTGGTATCCAACTTTAATCATAAATTTAAAAAACATTTTGAATTTAATGTCGGAATTGATGGGAGAGCTTATACGGGTACTCATTTTCAACAAGCCAATAACTTTTTAGGATTATCCGGAATTACTGACAATATTTCAACCAATGTAAACGGTACCCATACTGCAACTAAAAACTATAATATTAATCCTTGGAGTTCCTTATTTAGAAATGTAAGTAGGGGGCAAAGATTGAGTTTTGATTACGATGAAACCATTCAATATATTGGAGCATTCGGACAATTTGAATATGTTAATCCATTTATGAGCGCCTTTATACAAGGAGTAATTTCCGAACAATATAATTCCAGAAAAGATCGATTTAATTACACTCCAAACCATCAAAAATCTAAAACGCTAAATAATACCGGTTACAATATCAAAGGAGGAGTAAATTTTAAAATTAATGAAAATCACAATATTTTCGGAAATGCCGGATATTATTCCAGACAGCCTTTTCAGAATAATTTATTTTTAAATTGGAAAAATGATGTGAATCCGCTAGCTGATAATGAAGAAATCATTGGTTTTGAAATCGGATATGAACTTCACTATAACTTTTTGGATTTAAGTATAAATTTATACAGAACCAGTTGGAATAACAGAGTTGAAACTATTTCAAACGAAAGCATCAATCAAATAGAAAATCGATCAGGCATCGATGAACTCCATCAGGGTATAGAAGTGGAATTTCTTGCCAAGCCTATCAGAAAATTACATTTTAAAGGGCATTTATCTTTAGGCAATTGGAAATATAATGGTAATGCGCATTCTACAACGTACGATTCCAATAATCTGTCCAATATCTTAAGTGAAAAGGATATTTTATTGGATGATGTAAAAACTTCAAACGCTCCCCAATTCAGTTATGGAGTTGGTTTAGTGTATAAAGCATTTAAAAATTTCACTTTTGATGCTGACTTAAACAGATATGAAAAATTATATTCAGATTTTGATGTAACCCGGGCGGCTCCAAATACAAAAATCGATTTAATTGAGCTCCCCGATTATTTTACGTTGGATATGGGAGCTTCATATACTTTATATTTCGACAAAGCCTCATTACGTTTTAGAGCCAATGTCAACAATGCGTTAAATGATGTATTTATGACCTATTCTAAAACCAATATAAAATCCGGCGATAAAGGAGCAGAAAACGTGAAATTTAAAGGAATTGATACCGCGAATCAAGTCTATTTTGGAAACGGAAGAACTTGGAATTTCGGTGTTACCTACAATTTTTAATTGATAAGTTAACGATAAATAATCCTACATACTCATAAGATCTTATGTTAGATTATTCGGATCAAATTCATACGTGATTAAATTCTAAAATACTTTTGTAATTACTTGATAATTACAATAAATAGTAGAGTAAAATAGTAATTATTTTACTCTATTTTTATTATATTTGTTTGAGTAGCATTAACAATATGGATGTAATTAAAGATCAAATTATTAATAAATCAATTGAACTGTTTACTCAAATAGGAGTTAAAGTGGTCACCATGGACATGATCAGTAAAGATTTATGTATGTCCAAAAAAACTATCTATGAACATTTTTCCAGCAAAGAAGATTTAATAAAAAATACATTCAGTAAATGCATCACCGCTGCTATTCAAGAACTTGAAAATAAAATTAAAAATTGCCCTAATATCATTCAACAAAAATTTATTATTCTTGAAGACAGCAGCCATTTTATTTTTTTTAAAGAAAACCAAACCTTATTTCAACTAAAGAGTTTTTATCCGGATATATATACCGAAATGATTTCTTTACAAAACGATTCTTTAAAAACGTTAATTAAAACAAATATTATTTTAGGTATTGAGGAAAGATTATACAGATCTAAAATCAATAAAAAATTAACGGTTGAATATTTTTACCTGATTGAAAAGATTATAGCTATTGATGATAAACTTTCAGAAGTTAACGTAAATGATAACGTTGTGAAAAAATATTTTATAGAGTTATTAATACGTTCAATTGCTACCAAAAAAGGTTGTAAAGAACTTGAAAAATATATTTCTAAAAATTAAGAAGGAATTACCGATACAGTTTTAAGTCCGAAAAAAGATGAAATGGAAATGATATGCTCAAAGACCTCTGCTTGAACTTCTTCATATTCATTCAAATCCGAAGTATCGGTAAAACAATAAACCTCTAAAGGAATTCCATAAATCGTCGGATCTAACAGCCGTATCAAAATTGTATCTTTTTGAGATATGCGCGAGTTTTTTTTAAGATAAACTTGTACATACTTTCTAAATATTCCCATATTCGTATGACTTACGCCTTCATCCAATGTAATAGTGGTAAAATATTCTTTGAGAAGGCTACTATTTTTCAGCTCTTCAAACTCTTTTTTTCCTAAAAACTCAATGGATTGGCTATTGAAAACAATTGACCTTTTTATTCTTCGAGTATGTGAAGTTTTCATGGGGTCATAGTTTCTAACTTCTGTGGATATTAAATCATAAGTGGGTATGGTAGACACGGTTTTGTCTTTATTTAAAATTTTAGTGGTAATTAAATTAATGTCCACTATGCTTCCTTCTAAATTATATTTGGAGATAGAAATGTAGTCGCCCGATTTTAATTGTTTGGAGTTTGAAATATTAATTCCTGCCACAAATCCTAATATAGGATCTTTGAATACCAGAATTATAACAGCCATGGTAGCCCCTATAAAGGTAAAAATATTAGAACTTGTTAAATCAAATACAATTGAGATAATTATAAAGCTGGATAATACTATTATTAACATTTTAAGAAGTTCCAAAAACGTATTTAATCCAACGGTAACATAGCTTCTGTCTCTATTTTTTACTTGAGCATAAGAATTGATAACACTAATTAGAAATTTAGCAATAAACGTTATTAAAAATATACTGAATGCTAAATCTAAAATATGGAAACTCTGAGGATGAGGGTAAAAAATAACGGGCACTAATAAATAGCATATCCCCAAAGGCAAGAGACGAAAGAAACTGGTAAATACATTTTTTTCAATAAAGGTATTCATCCATATATTTTTTGTATTCGGAACAATTTTCAATACAATTTTTAATAATACTTTACGCTGTAAAAAATCTAAAATCAAAAAAATAACCAGTATTATTAAAACTTTACTTGCAATTTGAGTGATTAAAACCACTTCATCGGGAAAATGATTCGAAATATAGCGATCCAACTGATCGATTATCGTATTTTGGTTTTTTTGCCTTAATGTGTTTGCCTCATTCATTAATCCGCTAAGTTTATATCAATTTATTAGAGATAAAGAGAAAAGTTTATAATTTATTAAGTATCTTTATAGTTACTTTTAATGTATCATATTTTATGCCTGATTTAATTTGGATAATTTTAATATTTATTCTCATACTTATTGGAATTATAGGCTCTGTTTTACCTGCATTACCGGGAACACCTATAGCATTTATAGGTTTATTAGTTTATAAGTTATGCCCTCTTGGCGAAAATTTAAGTTGGTGGTGGATTTCTTTTTGTGCGATTTTAACCATACTAGGAATGGTCATTAACTATTTTATGCCTATTCTTACCGTTAAAAAATTCGGTGGTTCCAAATACGGCGCTATCGGAGCTACTATAGGAACATTGATAGGTTTTATCGTACCCTATGGTTTTCTGTACGGACCTTTTTTAGGAGCCTTTGTTGGAGAATTGATTTATGATTTTATGAATAAAAGAGGGGCCTTAAAAGCCTCTTTGGGTGCTTTATTGAGTTATTTTCTTTGTATGGGCGTTAATATAATTATATGCGGAATCATGATGACCATTTTTATTATCCATCTTACCTTTACTTATTTTAGCGTTAATTGATAAATAAACTTTATATTTAAAGTATCAAATACAATACTTTATGAAATTATATCCGATTGAAACCGGAAATTTTAAACTCGATGGAGGCGCTATGTTCGGCATTGTACCTAAATCTATCTGGCAAAAAACACATCCTGCAGATTCTAATAATTTGGTCGATTTAGCTATGAGATGTCTTCTTATTGAAGATGGCAAAAGACTAATATTAATTGATACGGGTATTGGAAACAAACAAAATAAAAAATTTTTTGGATATTATTATTTATGGGGCGATTTTTCTTTAGAAAAATCCTTAGCTCGATATGGCTTTACCTGTGATGATATTACTGATGTTTTTCTTACTCATTTACATTTAGATCATTGCGGGGGAGCTATTAAATGGAATAAAAGCAAATCAGGTTATAAACCAACATTCAAAAATGCTATTTATTGGAGTAATGAAGATCATTGGAATTGGGCCGTCCAACCTAATTTAAGAGAAAAAGCTTCTTTTTTAAAAGAAAACATTCTTCCCATTAAAGAAAGTGGTCAATTACAATTTATATCCATTCCTAAAGATAATTTTTTGAAAGATTCCCCCTTAGGCTTTGATATATATTTTGTTAATGGACATACAGATAAGCAAATGTTACCCGTAATAATTTATGAGGGAAAAACAATAATTTATGCTGCTGATTTGTTACCTACTACCGGACATATCCCAATTCCTTATATTGCGGGATATGATACTCGCCCCCTACTCACTATACCCGAAAAGGAACAAATTTTAAATCTTGCCGAATCTCAAAATTATTTTTTCTTTTTTGAACATGATGCTGTTCATGAACTGTGTACAGTTAAAAAAACAGAAAAAGGAATCAGGCTTGATCAAACGTTTAGCTTTCTGGATATTTTTGGAAAATAAAAAACTCTATCAATCGTAATCAATGATAGAGTTTTTTTACTTCTTTAAATACTATTTTTTTAATTGTCGTTGGCTGCTTGGATAGCCGTAATTACAACAGTATTGTAAATATCTTCTATTTTTGCGCCTCTACTTAAGTCATTGATTGGTTTTCTCAATCCTTGAAGTACAGGCCCCAGCGCTAGTCCTCCGGATTCCCTTTGCACCGCTTTATATGTATTATTACCGGTATTTAAATCCGGGAAAATCAATACATTTGCCTTTCCTGCAACTAAAGACCCCGGCATTTTACTGCTACCAACACTTGGAACCACCGCTGCATCATATTGAATCGGTCCTTCAATTAATAAGTCAGGACGCAAAGATTTTACCAGCTCTGTTGCTTTTCTAACTTTATCCACATCTACTCCCGCTCCTGAATATCCGGATGAATAAGAAAGCATGGCTATTTTCGGCTCAATTCCAAATTCTTTTGCAGTTCCTGCAGCAGAAATTGCTATATCTGCCAACTGTTCGTAAGTAGGATTAGGAACAATAGCACAATCACCGTAAACTAGTACCCTATCTTGCAAGAGCATGAAAAATACGGAAGAAACGGTTTTAATTCCCGGTTTAGTTTTAACAAATTGTAATGCAGGACGTATTGTGTGAGCTGTAGTATTTTGAGCTCCCGAAACCATTCCATCTGCATCTCCTTTATACACCATCATTGTCCCAAAATAGGAGGCATCCAACATTAAATCTTTAGCCTGAGCATGTTCCATACCTTTATCTTTTCTAAGTTCATATAGGGTATCAACATAATCATTAAGCTTATCATTTTCCGTATTATCTAAAACAGAAATCAAATCCGTATTCCAACTTAGTCCCAGTTGGTTAACTTTTTGTATAATTTCATCCGGTTTACCTAAAATTGTGATCTTTACAATTTCATCATCCGCTAACATGGAAGCGGCGCGTAAAATTCTCTCATCTCCACCTTCCGGTAAAACTATATGTTTGTGGGCTGCTTTAGCTTCTTTCAACAAATTATACTGGAACATTCTAGGGGTAATTCCTTCAATTTTAAATGAAGAAATTCTCTTATCAAGCTCCGGCACATCCACATATTGTTCAAACAGGTCAATATTACGTTTAATTTTTGCCGTGTTTTCAGGATAAATTGTTGATTTTATATTGTCAATAGCTGTTGCTGCTTCAAATGTTCCTATATCAACAAGCATAATAGGCATGTTTACACTCGATCCGTCAATCATTTTCATGATTGAAGCATCAGGACCTATTCCGGCAGTTAGTATTATTCCTGAAATTCTTTTAAAATTAGATAAGTTGGAAAGTAAAGTTCCAACGATTAAATCGGATCGATCACCGGGAAGTATTACAACGCAATCTTCTTCAACATAGTTAATGAATTGAGATAGTAACATACCTCCAATCATAAATTTAGTAATAGATCGATTTAAATTTTCACTTCCATGAAGTACTTTAGCTCCTAAAACATCTGCAACTTCTTTTAGTGTAGGAAAGCTTAAAGGTTTATCGTTAGGAATTATAGATAATAAAACGGAATCACCAATGCGTTTCTTACTTTTAGTAATAACTTCTTCTATATCTTTATCACATTTATTAACAATTACTGCAATAACTTTATTATCTTTCTTTAAAAAATTGTTTAATTCCAGACTTATATTTTTAGCTAAATCGTGTGAATTTTTAAATGAATCTTTTACAACAAGAACGACCGGAATATTTAAAGATTTAGCAATGATAACATTCAAATCATATTCTAACGAAGTACTACCTGCTGATATATCAGTACCATCGATTAGTACAAAGTCAAATCTATCTTCTAATGCTTTATACTTTTGAATAATACTATCGTATGCCTCATTTAATCTGCCACTATTTTGAAGATCAATAATTTCACTTTTAGTAAAAGCGTATGCATCTTCATAACTCTGATTAAGATTAAAATAAGAAATCATAGTTTCAATATGGTTATCTTTTATCCCATCATCTAAATCATCAATAATAGGACGAAAATAACCAATATTCGGTGTTCTTCTCATTACCATTTGCAATATCCCCAAGCTAATCAAAGATTTTCCGCTATAAGGACATGTAGCCGCTACATATACTGATCTATTGTTCATTTAATATTATAATTGTAAGTATTGCAAAAGTACAAAATTGAGGAATATACATTTAATTAAATTTATAAATTAAAATATATCTAAATAATGCTTTTTATTTATTATAAAATATGATTTTTAGTAAAAAAATATGCATTCTTATTAAAATTCAACTTTCAATCCGTCATAAGCTAAAAAAACATGATTAGGCAATGTTTTTTCTACCTCTTCATGAAACCCTAGTTGATAGCTGATGTGTGTTAAATAAGCCTTTTTAGGTTTAACTTTCTCAATGATTTCCAATGCCTCAAACAAAGTAAAATGGGAAGCATGAGCTTCCTTTCTTAAAGCATTGATAACTAATACTTCTGAAAATTTAATTTTTTCTATTTCTTCTTCAGAAATAGAGGAAGCATCAGTGATATATGATAATCCCCCTATTTTATATCCTAAAATGGGCAACTTACCGTGTAAAATATGTATGGGTTGAATAGAAACATTTTGAAAAGAGATATCACCATTCACTGAATGTAATTCAAAACCGGGAGCACCCGGATATTTTACTTCTGCAAAAGCATAAGAAAATCTTCTTTTTATATCTTCTAATACCCTTTCCTTTCCAAAAATAGGAATATCTTGTCCTTTTAAAAAATTGATGGGACGCAAATCATCTAATCCTCCAATATGGTCTGTGTGTTCATGCGTTATTAATACGGCATCTACATTGGATTTATTTTCTCGCAACATTTGCTGTCTGAAATCAGGACCGCAGTCAATTAATAAATCCAAACCTTTATATTGAACCAATGCAGAAGTTCGTAATCTTTTATCTTTTTCATCTTGAGACTTACATACCGGATCATTTGAACCTATAACCGGAATTCCTTGAGAAGTTCCTGTCCCTAAGAATGTTATATTACTTTTTTGTAGTACCATAATTTTTGTAAATTTACGAACAAAAGTTGAAAATATGCTCTCTCATAAACAAGTACTAACCCCTAGGCAAAAAGCTCTTCAGATTAATTTAAATAAAGATATTTATGGGACTTTTTCTGAAATAGGAGCAGGTCAGGAAACCGTACGCTATTTTTTTAGAGCGGGCGCAGCTTCTAAAACTATTGCCAAAGCAATTTCTGCCTATGATAAAGAAGTAAGTGATTCTATTTATGGAAAAGAACCGGATAATAGATATGTTTCTCAAGCACGATTGCATAAAATGCTTGACCATGAAATTGAATTAATTGAGAAACGAATCGATAGAAGCAATTGTTCAGGCAGAAAATTTTTTTCATATGCCAACACAGTTACTACCATCAATTTTAATAAAACTTTTAAAGGACATGGTTGGGTTGGAATCCGATTTCAATTACACGAATTAGAACCGTATAATGAAATTATTTTACATGTTCGTTTCCATGAAAACGACACTAAATTACAACAGGAAACCTTAGGTATTTTAGGAGTAAATTTAATTTATGGTTCTTTTTTTTACAGCGATAATCCCAAAAAAATAATTTCATCTCTTTATGATGAACTCAGCACCGATCAAATAGAAATTGATATGATTAATTTCAGCGGACCGGATTATGCTGCTGTGGACAATCGTTTAATGAGCTTACAGTTAGTTAAAAACGGAATGGCAGATGCAGCTGTTTTTGAGCCTAACGGAAAAAATGTTCTTCCCGCGGATGAATTATATAATAAAAATATTTTCGCATTAAGAGGAAGTTTCCGTCCGGTTACCCATGTAAACATTGATATGTGTAATCAAGGATTAAAAATGTTTATGAATGAAAAAAAGGTTACTAAAGAAAATACTAAGGTACTATTTGAGATTACTTTATCCAACCTGCTTGCTTCCGGAGAGATCAATGAACAAGATTTTCTAGATCGGGCGGATGTTTTAGGAAAATTAGGATATACTGTTTTAATTTCTAATTTTTCCGAATATTATCGTTTAGTAGATTATTTCAGCAGATTTACTACGGAACGAATCGGTATTTCAATGGGCGTTAATAATTTATTGGACATTTTTAAAGAAGGATATTATAACCACTTAAGCGGTGGTATTATGGAAGCTTTTGGAAAGCTGTTTAAGCAGCATATGCGAATTTATCTTTATCCATATGTTGATCAAGAAACAGGAGAGTTTCTCAATTCTGAAAATTTAAAAGTTAATGAAAGCCTTAAAGATTTATACAAATATTTCAAAAAAAATAAGAGGATTGTAGATATTAAAGATTATAATGAATCCTATCTCAGAATTTATGGAAAGCAAATTCTTACTCAGATTGCTTCCGGTAAAAACGGTTGGGAAATTAATATGCCCAATGAAGTTGCCGATATGATTAAAGAAAAGGGTATGTTCGGGTACTCAGTGGATTATGCTATTAATTAATATTTTAATGAAATGATTATATATTCAGAAAGTTTTCACGTTGAATATCCTTTAGAAAAGGAATGGATCGATTGGGTTAAAAATACCTTAATCCCTGAAATGTATGAAATTCAAATATTTACTAAGGTTATATTTTCAAAAGTTATTTCTCATCCGGATGAATCAGGATGTACCTATTCCCTCCAATATTATGCCGCTAACAAAAAAGATTTAGAAGACTTTTATAAAAACCATTCCGATCGATTTGCTCAATTATTATTTCATAAGTTTGGAACTCGAGTCTTGCCTTTTAAAACTGAATTAGAGCTACTTGAAAGTTTCGAATTTTAATTTGACATTTCTTCTATATAAAAAGAAAATATACTATACTAAGTAATTTATTATTTTCCAATCAAAGAGAGGATATAAATTTTTTTGTATAATCTAATGTTTTTTCAATTTCAATATCTTTTATACAATCAGAAATAAACCATGTTTCATAACCTGAAGGCGGCAAATATATTCCGTGGTTTAGTAGATAATGAAAATATTTGTTAAACATTTCATGATCAGCTTTTGTTGCATCATCAAAGTTTGAAACTTCTGATATACCAAAAAATACGGTCATCATCGATGAACATTGATTAATACACACGGGTATACCGGCGTTTTTAAAAATAGTTCTTAATTCATCGGATAGGATTTTTGTAGCTTGTGTAATTCTATGGAAAATATCTAAATCATCTTTCAGTATGGATAAGGTTGTATATCCGGCCCTCATAGCAATTGGATTTCCGGATAAAGTACCCGCTTGGTAAACCTTACCAACCGGAGATAAACAATCCATTATTTCCTTTCGAGCGGCAAATGCTCCGACGGGCATTCCACCTCCAATAATTTTACCATAAGTTACTATATCTGCCTGAATGTTAAAAAACTCTTGAGCTCCACCCATCTTTGCTCGAAAACCTGTCATGACTTCGTCAAAAATCAGTAATGACTGATTTTCTTCACATAGTTGCTTTAACTTAACAAGAAAATCTCCTTTAGGAGGTATACATCCCATATTACCTGCTATAGGTTCTAGTATAACTGCTGCAATTTCGCCCTTATTCTTTTCGAAAACAGATTTTACAGATTCGATATCGTTATATTTAGCCAACAAAGTATCCTTTGCCGTTCCTTCCGTTACCCCCGGACTATTAGGATTTCCAAAGGTAACAGCACCACTTCCGGCTTTTATAAGAAAGGAGTCGGAATGTCCATGATAGCACCCTTCAAACTTAATAAATTTATTTTTTGATGTAAAACCTCTTGCTAATCGAATCGCAGACATACAGGCTTCCGTACCTGAATTAACCATTCTTATTTTATCAATAGAAGGAACAGAAGAGGTAATCAATTTAGCAATTTCTGTTTCTAATTCCGTAGGAGTCCCAAATGAAAACCCATTTTGCATTTGCTCTTTTACTGCTTCTACTACTTGGGGATGATTATGACCTAGAATCATGGGACCCCAAGAGTTTATATAATCTATATATGTGTTTCCGTCTTCATCTGTAAGATATGCACCTTTTGCCGATTTCATAAAAACCGGAACTCCTCCGACAGATTTAAATGCTCTAACGGGCGAATTTACCCCTCCGGGTATGTATTGTTGTGCCTCTTGAAATAAAGCCTTACTTCTTTTAAAAAACATCTAACAACTCTATTTTAACTTTTTCTCCCTTTTAGTAAAATTCTATCTCCTTGTTTAGGCTCATCTCCCGGAAACATCAAATTTCTTTTGTATAATTCAATTAAGGAAATACCATTTTCTTGGGCTATATCGTACATCTTCTCTCCTTCCTTTACAATATGTTCTTTGTTGATACCTTTTTTCTTTTTTGGATCTAAAAAGATTTTTTGGTTAATTACTAAACTATCTTGAAAGAGTAAATCATTATAAGATTTTAATTGATTTAAAGAAATGTGATAGGCTTTTGAAATATCTTCCAACGTATCTCCTTTCCTTAATATAATATATCTTACTTTCCCATTGGGATGAATTCTAACTCTAGAGCTAGGGAATTCAAAATTATTGGTCTTAACGGCAGCAATTTTCTTTACATTTTCTACTTTTTTAGCCGTTATTTTAACCGGAGTTGTTTTTTTGGGAATATCAATTTTTACTGTTTTTGTATTAGCATCTGCCAACAAAATTGATGATTCATCTACCTTTTCAATACTATTATTGGATTTATATGTATCCGGATATAACTCTGCTAACTTTTTATCTACATTATCAGAGGTTAAAGAATCAAATTGGTACAATTTATATCTTTCAATTAAATTGATTAACATATATGCGTACTTAGGATTAGTAGCATACCCTGCTTTTCTTAAACCATGTGCCCATGCTTTATAATCTTTTCTATCTAATTGAAACAGTTTTTTATAATAGGGTCTTTCTGCTAAAAATAAAGAATGGTCTCTGTAAGATTCTTTTGCAGAGGTATATTTTCTAAAACATTCTCCTCTGGCATCATCATCATGATACATTCTCCCTCCGGTCCAATCATTTTTACATTTAATGCCAAAATGATTATTTCCTACCTGTGCTAAAATACTCTGCCCGTTACCTGTTTCTAAAATTCCTTGTGCTAAGGTAATACTTGCAGGAATTTGATACATTTCCATTTCTTCTACCGCAATTTTAGCATAGGTTTGAATGTATAATTCATCTTTTTTTACAGATTCTTGAGCCAGAATGAAATTTCCTAAAACTATCGCTATTAGAAATATTCCAAATTTTTTCATGTTACAATTATAGGTTTATTTTTCTTTTTTAAGTACTTATTCATTTCTTTAATCCCTTGTAAACCTCCTGTGTGTATTGCTAAAATTTTTTTGTCCTTATGGATTTGCCCCTTTTTTATCATGTCTCTTAATCCGAACATCATTTTTCCTGTATATATGGGATCAAGGGGAATATGATTGAGATAATAAAATTCGTTAATAAAATCGATTAATTCATTCGTAATTTTAGCGTATCCTCCAAAGTGGTACTTCAAATTTACTATAAAATTTTCTTTGCTAGTATGTTTTAATAATTCTTTAACTAAAAAATGAGCGTTTTTTAATACCGGAAATCCGATTACTTGTTGGTGAGGAAATGCTCCTACAGATAATCCCGAAACAGTTCCTCCGGTACCCATTGCAGAAGTAATTATGTCATAAGAAGAGGTTTTTTCTGATAGTATTTCTGCTGCTCCTTTTACAGCCAATGAATTTGTTCCGCCCTCAGGTACTAAATAATGATTAGGAATGGTATTAAGTATATTTTGTATATAACTCGACTGTTCTTTTA
This sequence comes from Apibacter sp. ESL0432, assembly GCF_019469225.1. Classification (NCBI taxonomy): domain Bacteria; kingdom Pseudomonadati; phylum Bacteroidota; class Flavobacteriia; order Flavobacteriales; family Weeksellaceae; genus Apibacter; species Apibacter sp. ESL0432. The sequence goes on from NZ_CP048266.1 coordinate 2,110,875, forward strand.
ATCTATATTCATGCCTGGGTACAAAAATAAATTCCATGCCATAAGCGGAAGCTTCTGTTAGTGTTAAATTATCTTTCCATTTATCAACAATTTCTTCTCCTCGAATTATACCTATAGATTGGAAACCATTCTCATTAGCTGCTGCCGCACAGGCTACAATATGGTTAGACATTGCTCCGCCGAAAGTTACCAATATTTTCTTTCCTAATTCTTTAGCTTTTTGAATATTATATTTTAATTTCCAAAATTTATTTCCTGAAATGACGGGATGAATCAGATCTTCTCTCTTTATATGAAGAACTTGATCTGTTTGTAAGCCCGGAAATTGAAAAGTTTGTATAGGTACATTCATTTTATTTTCATGAATTTATTTTTATATGAATATATCTAATGATTTAATAAACATTCCATAAACAACTAAAGCATATTCATTTATACTAATTTAAATAAAGAATATGCTTTAGTGATATAACTTTTTAATTATTTTTAATCTTATCTTACTCCATGCATCATTTTTACTAGTACTTTATTTAATGCGATCATTAATACTCCACAAATGATTACAAATAATGAAATATATAAAAATATTTTACCTGCTCCTAAGGTTTCGACTGTAGAAGCTAAAAAGCCTCCTACTATATTTGCAATAAAGGATGCCATTAGCCATACTCCCATTAATAGAGATGCTAATTTAGGAGGTGCCAATTTTGTTACTACGGAAAGTCCGACAGGCGACAAACATAATTCCCCTATGGTATGAACAAGATACGTTAAAATTAACCACCATATACTCGCTTTAATGGTAACATCGGCTATATCGCCCCCTCGTTCTGCAACTGCTCCTAACATAAAGAAAAATCCAACCCCTAAAATTATCATTCCTAATCCCATTTTTAACGGAGTTGTTAGTTTTTGTCCTAATTTACTATTCCAAAAATACGCAAAGATCGGAGCTAAAACTACAATAAAAAATGGATTTACCGATTGAAATAAAGAAGTGGGTATATTGTATTCTCCAATAAAAGGCAAATTTACATTTCTGTCGATAAATTTATCTGTATACAATGATAAAGATGAACCGGCTTGCTCAAATCCTGCAAAAAAGAAAATGGCAAAAAAGAAATAAATAAATATTACAGCAACTCTTTGTTTTTCATTTTTAGTTAGTGGAACGTTTGGATCAACCTCATTGTTTGTATTGTTTTTGGTGACTTTTCCTTGAGGTTTTAACCCAAGATCTCCTAAATATTTTTTCGCCAACGTATTATAGGTAATTTGCCCAAAAAACATTCCGACTGCAGCTGCGAGGAAACCATATTTGTACCCATATGATATTATTTTTCCTGCGGCATCTCTTGTAGAGAAAATATCATCGGTCAATATTCCTACAATAATGGGAGCAATCAATGCTCCTAAATTTATGCCCATATAAAAAATAGAGAATGCTGAGTCTCTTTTAGGATCGCCATCTGCATATAAACCACCTACCAAAGTTGATATATTGGGTTTAAAAAATCCATTTCCTATAATTAGAAGGAATAACCCTACATACAGTCCACTTTGGGTATTTAATGAAAACAATGCCAGTTGCCCACACATCATTATAATTCCCCCTATTGTAATGGAATGTCTTTGTCCTAAATATTTATCTGCCAACCAACCTCCAATTAATGGAGTAAAATAAACAAACCCCGTAAAGAAACCATATATTAAGCTGGCTGTTTGAGCATCTATACCTAAACCTCCTTCTAAATAAGATTTTGTAAGATATAGTATTAAAATTCCTCTCATCCCATAATACGAAAATCGTTCCCACATTTCTGTTAAAAACAGTAGGTATAACCCTTTAGGATGCCCTTTTTTAACTTGAGTTTCTGTCATAATATAATTTATACTTAGTTTTACTTATTATTATTATTTAACTTCTTGCATTAATTTCCTTATCAAAGGAGAAAATAGAATTAAAGCAATACCGGTAATTAATGCATAATTGGCCAATTGTCCGAATCCTGTAGTATATGAATATAATTTAGTTACTAAAGATGCATTTTCATCCGGAGAAGACATTTCTGCCCCTAAAAGACCTGCTACATATTGTGCATAAGAACTGGCTAAGAACCACATTCCCATCATCATTCCTGACAAATTTTTGGGAGATAATTTGGTAACTATAGATAAGCCTACCGGAGATAAACAAAGTTCTGCGAACGTCATAACCAAATAGGCTATTGTAAAGATATTTAAAGATGTCATTCCGTTGGAATCGGCAAAATATCTTGTACTATATAAAATATAAAAAGAGCCGGAAAGAAATAAAAATCCCAATCCAAATTTTATTACCGTATTGGGTTCTAATTTTATTTTTGCCAACCATAGCCATAATAATCCAAATAAAGGACTTAAGATTATTACAAATAAAGCATTGGAGCTATTATTTACAATATTAGGATCAATATTAAAAAACAGTAATTTATGACTTAGGTTTCCTTCGGCAAAAATAGCCAGAGCTCCTCCACTTTGTTCAAAAAATGCAAAAAATAGTATTGAAAAAATAATTAAAATCATCGCTGCAACAAGTTTTTTTCTTATTTGTGCGCTTTTTATTTTAATAAGTTCTATAATAAACAAAGCTATTGCCAACGGACCAATGGTATACATAAAATAATCGGTATATCGAGTATTATGTATCATGGCATAAATAATAGGTACGCATAACAATACTCCTAAGTACACAAACATCTCACGTGTTCTCCTGGTTGAAGGTTTCATATCTATCAATGGTGAGTCACCAATAGGACCTAAATATTTTTTGGTTGCTAGGAAGATTAAAATACCTATTAGCATTACTATAGCTGCGGCTAAAAAGCATAAATTCCAGGAATGATATTTTCCCAAATAAACACATAAAACACCACCAAATAAGGCTCCTAAATTTATACCTGAATAAAACAATCCAAATCCTGCATCTCTTCGTGGATCTTTTTCACTGTATAAATCTCCAACCATAGTGGAAATGTTAGGCTTAAAAAATCCTGTTCCAATTATTGATAATGTTATTCCAAAATAAAAAAAATCATGTGGAGAATAAGCGATAATTAAATTACCTAAAACCATGGTTAAACCTCCAATGAAAAGAGATTTTTTAAATCCTAATATTTTATCTGCCAAAATCCCCCCAATAAAAGTAAAAGCGTAAATAAATGCTTGTATAGCTCCATATTTAAGGTTAGAATCTTTATCAGTAACTCCTAATTGACCCACCATAAAAATTGTAAGAACTCCTCTCATACCATAGAAGCAGAAACGTTCCCACATTTCAATCAAAAATAGATATATTAGCTGTTTTGGATATTTTCCGCGAAAATTATGAATTTCTTCTAGAGTAAGTTCTTTATTTTTTTGGATATTGTCATTCATATTATTATCACTGTTAGTAGTATTAATCGTTTTAAATTCATAAATGCTTAAAAATCAATTATTTAATTTTTTTAATTGATTTTTTACTATCAAAAATACTAAAAATTCCTAAAATCAAATAGAAGTATAAGCAATAATCTCAAAAATAATATAATTTATGAATAAAAAATAAAGCATATTTATTTTATTATCTAATTTTTTTTTTACTTAATAATGAAATAATTTTAAGCTATTATTACTAACAATAAATATAAAGGCATATATTTTTATGGATTTTTTAAACTAATTGGTATAAATATTTACTACAAACTATCATGTAAAATAATTTTCTAATTAGTTTAATTTATTATTAATTTTTTTATTTCATCATATAATTACTTTTTAGTAGTTATTATATTATGAAATTTGAATTCTCTTAGCTAAAAAACCTATTAAAAAAGAGTTATAAAAGAAATAAAATCAATAAAACCTATTTCTTCAAATTATATGATTTCAAAAACTATTTAGATTTACTATTTTTAAATAAGAAAGTCCTTATCGGGATTGAGATTGTTTTTAATAATGTCGATGAATATGTATAGTAAATATCATTATAGACAGAAAAGGTCTGATATAAAATTATGCGAGTTAGCTTATGAGTTTAGCTAAATTAAAAGTCTATAACTTTAAAATTCCACCAACCAAATAAACCACTCCAAAACAAAACAAAAAAAGCCTTGTATAATCCTATACAAAGCTTTCTTTTTTAAAAAACCGGCGGCTACCTACTCTCCCGCGTTTGCAGTACCATCAGCGCAAGTAGGCTTAACTTCTGTGTTCGAAATGGGAACAGGTGAGCCCTACCGCTATAACCACCCTAAATATCTTAATGGGATTTTATATAAATTTTTAAACTCTTACGGCCAATTGTATTAACTTTTATTTTTTTATTTTGGACGAAATCTCCGGGTAATTAGTACTACTCGGCTATGACATCACTGCCTTTACACCTGTAGCCTATCAACGTGGTATTCTCCCACGACCCTATATCGAATTCTTATCTTGTGGCGAGTTTCGCACTTATATGCTTTCAGTGCTTATCTCTTCCAAACTTAGCTACTCAGCGGTGAACCTGGCGGCACAACTGATACACCAGAGGTTTGTTCAACTCGGTCCTCTCGTACTAGAGTCAACTCCACGCAAAATTCTACGCCCGCAATAGATAGAGACCGAACTGTCTCACGACGTTCTGAACCCAGCTCGCGTGCCACTTTAATGGGCGAACAGCCCAACCCTTGGGACCTTCTCCAGCCCCAGGATGTGACGAGCCGACATCGAGGTGCCGAACCTCCCCGTCGATGTGAGCTCTTGGGGGAGACTAGCCTGTTATCCCCGGAGTACCTTTTATCCTATGAGCGATGGCCCTTCCATACGGAACCACCGGATCACTATGTCCTGCTTTCGCACCTGCTCGACTTGTCGGTCTTGCAGTCAAGCACCCTTATGCCATTACACTCTGCGCACGGTTGCCAAGCGTGCTGAGGGTACCTTTGAAAGCCTCCGTTACTCTTTTGGAGGCGACCACCCCAGTCAAACTACCCACCACGCAATGTCCTTCAATTCAGAAGTTAGGCTCCAGATAAATAAAGGGTGGTATTTCAACGTCAACTCCTCGACTCCTGGCGAAGCCGATTCTCAGTTTCCCACCTATCCTACACATCATTTACCCGAAGTCAATACGAAGCTATAGTAAAGGTTCACAGGGTCTTTTCGTCCCATTGCGGGTAATCGGCATCTTCACCGATACTACAATTTCACCGAGCTCATGGTTGAGACAGTGCCCAGATCGTTACACCATTCGTGCAGGTCGGAACTTACCCGACAAGGAATTTCGCTACCTTAGGACCGTTATAGTTACGGCCGCCGTTTACTGGGGCTTCAGTCAAAGGCTTCGCTTACGCTAACCTCCTTCCTTAACCTTCCAGCACCGGGCAGGTGTCAGACCCTATACGTCATCTTGCGATTTTGCAGAGTCCTGTGTTTTTGATAAACAGTCGCCTGGGCCTTTTCACTGCGGCTCCCTTTTTACGGGGAGCGACCTTTCTCCCGAAGTTACAGGTCTATTTTGCCTAGTTCCTTAACCATGATTCACTCGAGCGCCTTAGGATACTCTCCTCATCCACCTGTGTCGGTTTTGGTACGGGCGCTGTAAACTTGCCTTAGAAGTTTTTCTTGAGAGCTCTTACCTACACTATCCATTCCACCGTAGCTTCCTGGTACTTTCACTTTCGGCATCAGCAACGCATTTTACTATTGCTGATTTACCTACATGCTTTAACGTACTATTCCGTCAGTACGCGGTAGTGTCATTACTCTGTCACTCCATCGAATTTACAGCCGGTATCGGAATATTAACCGATTTCCCATCGATTACTCCTCTCGGATTCACCTTAGGTCCCGACTTACCCTCAGCTGATTAGCATAGCTGAGGAAACCTTGGATTTACGGCGTGAAGGTTTCTCACCTTCATTATCGTTACTTATGCCTACATTTTCTTTTCTATACGCTCCACAATAAGTCACCTTACTGATTCTGCGCATATAGAATGCTCCCCTACCGAAATTTTCATTTCGCATAGCTTCGGTAGTATACTTATGCCCGAGTATTATCCATGCCAAACCGCTCGACTAGTGAGCTGTTACGCACTCTTTAAATGAATGGCTGCTTCCAAGCCAACATCCTAGCTGTCTGGGCAGTCTGACCTCGTTTGTTCAACTTAGTATACATTTCGGGACCTTAGCTGTTGCTCTGGGTTCTTTCCCTCTCGGACATGGACCTTAGCACCCATGCCCTCACTGCTAAGAAACATATAATAGCATTCGGAGTTTGTCAGGATTTGGTAGGCGGTGAAACCCCCGCATCCAATCAGTAGCTCTACCTCTAGTATACTCTTTCTTAACGCTGCACCTAAATGCATTTCGGGGAGTACGAGCTATCTCCCAGTTTGATTAGCCTTTCACCCCTATCCACAGGTCATCCGAAGACTTTTCAACGTCAACCGGTTCGGTCCTCCACTTTGTGTTACCAAAGCTTCAACCTGCCCATGGATAGATCACAAGGTTTCGCGTCTAATCCCACTAACTAAACGCCCTATTCAGACTCGCTTTCGCTGCGGCTCCGTAGCTGAACTACTTAACCTCGCTAGTGAAATTAACTCGTAGGCTCATTATGCAAAAGGCACGCCGTCACATCTTACGATGCTCCGACCGCTTGTAGGCGTATGGTTTCAGGGTCTCTTTCATCTTTCTTTTCGAAATACTTTTCACCTTTCCCTCACGGTACTTGTTCGCTATCGGTCTTCAAGGAGTATTTAGCCTTGGAGGATGGTCCCCCCATGTTCAGACAGGATTTCACGTGTCCCGCCCTACTCTTTTTCATACATAATCAGATTTTACTTACAGGACTTTCACCTTCTTCGGTTGTTCTTTCCAAAACATTCTGCTATCTAATTACATACTTTTGGGCTCTTCCGATTTCGCTCGCCACTACTCTCGGAATCTCGGTTGATTTCTTTTCCTCTTCCTACTTAGATGTTTCAGTTCGGAAGGTTTGCCTTCCCTTGCGGGAATACTATACTCTTGTATAGTGGGTTGCCCCATTCAGACATCTGCGGATCACTTCGTGTGTGCCAATCCCCGCAGCTTTTCGCAGCTTACCACGTCTTTCTTCGCCTCTTGAAGCCTAGGCATCCGCCATACGCCCTTAACGATTTCTTTTCCTTAGCCAATTATATTGGCCGCTCGGTTTATTTTTTTATATAAAATCCCAATAATGTCAATGATCCGTATATAACACTGGTTCTTTTTACTACTTCTTTCTTTCGTTTTTAGAACCTTGTGGAGAATAAGGGAGTCGAACCCTTGACCTCCTGCGTGCAAGGCAGGCGCTCTAGCCAGCTGAGCTAATTCCCCTTGTTTCCCTTTGTAGTCTCAGGCAGACTCGAACTGCCGACCTCTACATTATCAGTGTAGCGCTCTAACCGGCTGAGCTATGAGACTGATTGATTTTTATTTTCCTCGTTGCTCCTTTTACTCTTCTTCTTATGTCTTACCTTTTCCTTACAGGGGCTTTTCAGGGGTGTTATATATCTTGTGTTTTTTCAACTTTTTACTTACTTGTATTTTTTTCTTACCTTTCTTCATTATTTTTCCCTCTTTTCTTTTTTTAAGTAGGAAACACCTGGAAGTTGTCAGCTTCTTTTGGGGTTTTTATTCCTTGTTTTGACTTTTTGCTCTAAAAAAGAGATGTTCCAGCCGCACCTTCCGGTACGGCTACCTTGTTACGACTTAGCCCCAGTCACTAGTTTTACCCTAGGCAGCTCCTTTTACGGTCACCGACTTCAGGTACCCCCAGCTTCCATGGCTTGACGGGCGGTGTGTACAAGGCCCGGGAACGTATTCACCGCAGCATGGCTGATCTGCGATTACTAGCGATTCCAGCTTCATAGAGTCGAGTTGCAGACTCCAATCCGAACTGAGACCGGCTTTTGAGATTCGCATCTGGTTGCCCAGTAGCTGCCCTCTGTACCGGCCATTGTAGCACGTGTGTGGCCCAGGGCGTAAGGGCCGTGATGATTTGACGTCATCCCCACCTTCCTCGCGGTTTGCACCGGCAGTCTCATTAGAGTTCCCGACTTTAATCGCTGGCAACTAATGATAAGGGTTGCGCTCGTTATAGGACTTAACCTGACACCTCACGGCACGAGCTGACGACAACCATGCAGCACCTTGAAAATTGTCCGTAGAAATACTTATTTCTAAGTACGTCAATTCCCATTTAAGCCCTGGTAAGGTTCCTCGCGTATCATCGAATTAAACCACATGCTCCACCGCTTGTGCGGGCCCCCGTCAATTCCTTTGAGTTTCAACCTTGCGGTCGTACTCCCCAGGTGGGATACTTATTACTTTCGCTTAGTCACTGAGGTTTAACCCCCAACAACGAGTATCCATCGTTTACGGCGTGGACTACCAGGGTATCTAATCCTGTTCGCTCCCCACGCTTTCGTCCATCAGCGTCAATCGGTATTTAGTAACCTGCCTTCGCAATCGGGGTTCTGTGTAATATCTATGCATTTCACCGCTACACTACACATTCCAGCTACTTCAATACTATTCAAGATTAACAGTATCAACGGCAGTTCTACAGTTAAGCTGCAGGTTTTCACCGCTGACTTATCAACCCGCCTACGGACCCTTTAAACCCAATAAATCCGGATAACGCTCGCATCCTCCGTATTACCGCGGCTGCTGGCACGGAGTTAGCCGATGCTTATTCGTATGGTACCTTCAGAACATTACACGTAATGTGGTTTATTCCCATACAAAAGAAGTTTAAAACCCATAGGGCTGTCGTCCTTCACGCGGGATGGCTGGATCAGGCTCTCACCCATTGTCCAATATTCCTCACTGCTGCCTCCCGTAGGAGTCTGGTCCGTGTCTCAGTTCCAGTGTGGGGGTTCACCCTCTCAGGCCCCCTAAGGATCATCGTCTTGGTAAGCCGTTACCTTACCAACTAACTAATCCTACGCATGCCTATCTGTATCCGATTAATCTTTTAATATCTGCCAATGCTGACTGATATGTTATCCGGTATTAATCCGGGTTTCCCCGGGCTATCCCAGTGATACAGGTAAGTTGCATACGCGTTACGCACCCGTACGCCGGTCTCTCTTGAAGCAAGCTCCAAAATACCCCTCGGCTTGCATGTGTTAGGCCTCCCGCTAGCGTTCATCCTGAGCCAGGATCAAACTCTCCATTGTAATTTCTTTGTTATTATCAATTTCAAGGCTTTTTCCCTAACTCAAAAGAATCTCTTTTCTTCCAGGTTGTGTTTTGCTACTTTTTATCTTTCGTAAGCTTTGTTTAAAAAACTTTTTATTTCAACGATCTTTTGCGCTACTCAGGTCCCTCATCTTCTGTTTTTCTCTTTCGTTGTTCCTGACTTGCGGGTGCAAAGATAGCTACTTTTTCTTTCCCCGCAAGTTTTTTTTTAATCTTTTTTTAATCTTTTTTGCTAAGCAACCATCAATCTACTGAATATCAACTATTTAAGCCTCAAAAAATTTTTTAATTTTTTTTAATTCTTTTTTTCTCTTCACTCCTGCTTTTCTTCATATCATTCGTATTGGAGCTTTTTGGCTTGTTCTTATTCTTTTCTAGTTTATCATCTTTATAGGTTGTATTCTCTAATTGATAGTTTTGAATTCCTTTCCTCTAATGTTTTTATTCAAGTACTTTTTTTATATATATAGGTAGATAGTACGCTTTACTATTAATTAATACTTTTTAATGTATCTTTTATTTAACATTATTGTTCTTTACGGAGTCTTTCCAGTTCTGCAGCTACTAAATGATGTGATATTGTTTTTTCTTTAAATATATTGAGTATCTCCTTCTTTTCTTTTTCCGTTGCTCCTAATTGATTTATTATATTGGTAAGATGCATTTTCATATGTCCTTTTTGAATTCCTGTTGTAATTAATGATCGTATTGCAGCAAAATTTTGAGCAAGTCCAGCAACTGCTACAATTTGCATAAGTTTTTCTGCTGAGGGATTATTTAATATTTGTAAGGATGCTATCACTAATGGATGAAGCTTCGTTAAGCCTCCAACTATTCCTAAGGATATAGGCAGATCAAGCCAAAAACGAAATTGATCGTTTTTAATATCACAATGAGTTAAACTGGTGTATTTTCCTTTATGTGAGGCAAAGGTATGTGCACATGCCTCAACTGCTCTAAAATCATTTCCTGTGGCTATTACTACAGAATCAACTCCATTCATAATTCCTTTATTGTGAGTAGCTGCTCTATAAGGTTCTACTTCTGCTATTTCAACTGCTTGTTTAAACTTCCAGGCAAATTCCTCCGGAGGCATTCCGCTGTCGTCCTTTAAGTCTTTTATTTTACAGCTTACTTCCGCTCTCGCCATACAATCGGGGGTATAATTGGAAAGTATAGACATAATAATCTGCAGGCTGTTCTTTTCTTCTTCATTAAATATATTGGATTTTTGAAATTCAGTTTTAAATGTTTTTGAAAATTGTTCAAGGCATGAATTTATAAAGTTTGCTCCCATACTATCTTGTGTATTAAAAGAACCTTTTATCTGATAGTAGTTTTCAATCTCTTTGGATTTATCTATTAACTCTATATTCACAATTCCTCCTCCTCTCATCTGCATATTCTTAGTGAGATCCTTCGATTGTTTAATGAGTTCTTCTTTTAAATGGGTGTTAAACCATTGTAATAATTTACTCCCTTCTCCTTTATATATGAAGTGTATATGTCCTAATTTAGTGTTTCCTAAAAGTTTCGTTTTAAATCCTCCTTTATCTAACCAAAATTTAGCCGATTTGGAAGCAGCCGCTACTACTGAGCTTTCTTCTATAGCCATGGGCAAGGCATATATTTCATCATTTATTAAAAAATTGGGGGCTATACCATAGGGAAGGTAAAAATTGCTTATAGTGTTTTCTGTAAATTCATCATGTAGTTTTTGCAAATCAGCGTTATGATTCCAATACTGTTCTAATATATTTTTTAAATCTCCTGAACCTCCTCCGTATTGTTGGTTTAGCCAGTTAATTTTTTGTTCTTTGTTTAGTTTTGAAAACCCTTCAATAATTTTACTTTTCATCTTATTACTTGATTAAGTCTTTAACAAAAGTAAAATATATAATTATATATCGTAATTATTTACATTTATTGTTCATGACATTTTGTTTTTTTTAATGCTATAGTTTAGTAACATTCTTAGATGAACAATCTTTTATATATAGTATAAGTAATCAAATTATATTTTTTTGAATATTTTTTTATACATTTTACTCTTTTTAAATTATTTTTTAATTTTAGAATTAAAATCCTCTATTTTGTTTACTTTTTTATATTTATTTTTTTAAACTTTTAGTATATATTTGTATTAAAACCTAAAAGTAAATGGAAAACCCATCCACTGCAGTCAATATTGAACAGAAATTAGCTTTTGATTTAGCCAACTATACTAACAAAAACATTTTTATAACCGGAAAGGCGGGTACGGGTAAAACCACTTTTTTAAAGGAATTGAAAAATTCTACTAGAAAAAACACTATTATCGTTGCTCCCACGGGAGTAGCAGCTATTAATGCGGGAGGGGTTACTATACATTCTTTATTCGGGTTTCCTCTTACAAGTTTTATTCCTGTTAATGACGGATGGATTGATCGGAATATTGCTATCACTAAATTAGAACTTCATCAACATTTTAGGTATAATAAAGATAAGAGAAAATTATTTTCGGAGGTTGAATTATTAATTATCGATGAAGTTTCCATGTTGCGTTCGGATATTCTTGATGCTATTAACTGGTCTTTGCAATACACAAGAAAAAATGCTGCTCCTTTTGGAGGTGTACAAATACTTATGATTGGAGACATGTATCAATTACCTCCTGTAATAAAAGAAGAACAATTGAATCTTTTAAAGAATTATTATAAAAGCCTTTTTTTCTTTGATGCATTAGTTTTGCAAAATAATCCTCCGGTATGTATTGAATTCAAAAAAGTATACAGGCAAGATGATCCTGTTTTTATAAATTTATTGAATGCTATTCGATACCAGGATTTTGATTCTATTGATTTTGAATTACTTCATGAAAGATATGATCCTGATTTTATTCCGAAGGAACCCGGTTATATAACTTTGACAACTCATAATTCTATTGCTACTTCCATTAATGAGAATGAATTAAGAAAACTCAATAAACCTATTAAGTTTTTTGAGGCTATTGTAGATGGTGTATTTCCTGAAACCTCATATCCCACTGATATGGAATTGGTATTAAAAGAGGGCACTCAAATCATGTTCATTCGAAATGACAGCTCCGGCAACAGAAGGTATTTCAACGGAAAAATCGGTATTATTGAAAGAATTGAGGATTTTGAAATTTATGTTCGATTTGAAAATCAAAAAGAATCCTTTTTATTGGAACATGAAGTTTGGAAAAATATAAAATATAGTATTGATCCTGAAACGGGCAAGATTACGGAAGAAGTTTTGGGATCGTTTTCTCAATTTCCCATTCGACTTGCTTGGGCTGTAACCATCCATAAAAGTCAAGGGCTAACTTTTGATAAAGTTATTGTTGATGCAGGAAAATCTTTTGCTTCCGGTCAGGTTTATGTTGCCTTAAGCAGGTGCCGAACTTTGGAAGGTATTATTTTAAAATCTATTATAAGAAATCATAATATTATTCAGGATTCTAAGATAAATGAATTTCAAAATCAAATGTGGAATGTACGTGAGTTAGAAAATACTCTTAATGAAGAGAAATATAATTTTGGACTTGAAACTCTTTTTAAATCTTTATCGGTTCTTTCTTTAACTCATAGGATTCAGGATTGGCGCAAAATGACTATTGAAAAATCTATTCCTGAAAAACAACAGGTTTTGGATTTAATTACTTCTATTGATGAGTGCTTACATTCTCTTTTGTTAATCAATCAAAAATTTCAACGAAATATTCTTTCTCGTTTTAATTCATCAACAATTACCAATAAAGAGGAAATATGGCGAACTATTGAAATTAGGGCTAAAGATGCTGTGGAATATTTTGCTGATGAGCTTTTTCTTAGAGTTTGGAAACCTTTGCAAACTCATTATCTTGATTATAAAAATAAATCAAGAATTTCTCAATATCTAAAATTCATTTGTGAATTTGAAAATGATAGTAAAGTGAAAATAAAATATATACTTTCCACGAATCTTATTGATCAACGGATTACATATAAAGAATATGTTTTTACTTCTGATTCCGAAACTTTTTCAAAAGCCAATAAAAAAGAAGACACGGTTGATTTAACTTTACAGCTTTTGCAAGATGGAAAAAATCTTACAGAAGTAGCCAAAGTTAGAAATTTGACGGTTTCTACTATTAGCAATCATGTGGCTAAATTGATTTCTAAAAATAAAGTATCTGTATATGATTTTATCTCTGAGGAAAAGTATGTTTTGATTGAAAAAAAATTAGCTGAGTTAAATACTAAAGAATTAAAGCTTATTAAGGAGTCATTGGGAGATGACGTTTCTTACGACGAAATTAAATTTGTACGAAGCGACTTGGGGATATAAATAAAAATACTGTGAGTAATTGAATTCTATTTTTCAAGTACGCGTATATCTACTCTTCTGTTTTGTGCTTTACATTCAGGTGTATCATTAGCTTCACAAACCGGATGCTGAGATCCATATCCTTCAGATGATATTCTTTCTGTTTGTACTCCTGATTTGATTAATTCTTCTTGAACGATTTTTGCTCTATCTTCTGAAACTTTTTTATTAATTTCTTCTGATCCGGTAGTATCGGTATATCCTCCAATTTTAACTTTAGCTTTAGGAAATGCTTTTAAAATTTGAGCTAAATTTTTTATTTGTTTTCCTGATTCTGTAGTTAAAGTGGTTTTACCTGTATCAAAATATACTCGATCTAATGTAATCCAGCCTTTGGTTTTATCTTCACTTACATTTAGAGTTGAATCTTTTAGAAAATTAAACAATTTGGCCTCGGTTGAATTGTTTCCTACTTCGAAAATTTCTTCTCCGTTCGGAAGTTTTATGGTAAATATATCCCCGGTTTCATATATAAAATTTCCTGTTGCAGGATCTAAAGTACCTTGAATGACTGTACCAATTTTATCTACTTCAACCGATTGTTCTTTTTCTAATTTTTCTTTTTCTGCCTGTTGTTTTATTAGTTCTTCTTTTTTATCTCTGTCACATTCACAACTTGCTATAGTACAAACAATTGTTAAAGCTCCTAAAAAGTTTACAAGAGATTTATATAAATTTTTATTCATATTAATAATTTAATGTAAAAAAATTAACTCACAGTTTTATTTATTAAGAAGGTAAATTTACATTAATATTTCATTTAGGAAAATTTTAATAAATAATTATTTATACCTTATCATATATTTTATTTTTAAGATATTAAATAAATTTGAATTAAAAGAACTTGTATTTGTCGAATACTAATCATTTAAAAAAAATGTTTTATAATTAAACTAACCATATCATTATCTTATTTTTTTTTCTTTTTTTTAAATTAATTTTCAATTAAGATAATGTGGATTAATTTTATTTTTTTATTATATCTATTAAATTATTTTTTTTTATTTTTAAAATATATTCATTAATTTTTTTTTATATTATATTTGACCATTTGCAATAGTTTAATAATGAAATATAAAAATATAATATACATTTTCTTGTTTGCAATTACCATTAAAATAGTATATATTTTTACAGCTGTCTTAATTTTAAAAAACGCTATAGATTATTCTAGTTTTAACACTTTTATTGGTGATATTTTTTTTAGATGGGACTCCCATAAATACTATTCTTTAATAATAAATGGATACCCACATTCATCACCGGAGATTTTAGCTGAAAAAGATCATATTTGGGCTTTTTTTCCGCTATATCCCGGAATTATTTCTGTTTTAATGAAGGTATTTTCTTTAAGTTTTAACACAGCTGCATTTTTTTGGTCTCTTGTATCTTCTTTAGCTGCTTTTCTAGGAATTTACTTGTTTTGTAACATTTATTTTAATAATACTAAAAAATCATTATTTATAACTATACTTTTTTTATTTCTCCCATTTAGTTACTACTTTTCAGCTTTTTTAACTGAAAGTACTTTTTTACTTTTATTAATATTTTCATTTATTAGTATTTATAAGAAAAAATATTTTATCTTCTCGATTCTATCTTCTTTGCTTGTTCTTGTTAGAGCTAATGGAATGTTATCGGTATTTATCCTTTTTTTATTTTTTTTAGAAAATAAAGGAATCATTTCCGGATATTTTAGATTTAATTTTTCAATTAATAAAGAACTTGTTATTAAGTCATTATTTTTCATTCCTCCTGTATTAGTATTTCTATGCTACTGCTTATATCAATATTATATGACCGGAGATTTTTTTGCTTTTTCAACAGTACAGAAGGCTTGGGGAAGAACTGGCGGAATTCCTCATGACTTCATTATTTTTAGAATTCCTTTAGCGATACTATCTTTATTTTTGTTTGTTTATTTTTTAAATGTTAAAAAAAATCAATTAAGTTTTACTCTACTAATTTTATTGAATCTATTACTTCCTATTTCAACCGGGACTTTTGGTTCTATTCCAAGATACAGTTGTACATTATTTCCACTTTATATAATAGTTGGTAATGCTGTTAACAACACAAAAATAAAATGGCTTATTGTTGCTTTAACTTTCTCTATACAAATTTATTACTATATTTTATGGTTGAAACTTAGTTTTGTCACTGCTTGATCAATTAATTACATTTAAACTACAAATTATATGAAAATTTTTAATTTATTTAAATTACATTACTTGTTTGAAAAGTTCTTTAATATTGTAATATTTCATAAGGACGACGGATGCGAGACAGAGCTTGATGATGAGGAACAATATTCTTTAAAATTATTTCTAAAATATTTATTCGATTTAAAAGAAAATGTCTTCAAACCAATTATCAAAGATGAATTTCAATGGAATAAATAGGCTGTCTTAAAACGGAAGAAGGCAAGCCCGACTATAAAAGGTTTTGTACTCCAACAATATATAAATATGGGAATAAAAAAAGCAAAAAATACCTTATCGTATTTCGGAAACATATGTAATTATCTATCCCTTAACTATTAAAACTAATTTTTATGTTCGTACTTTCTCAAAATAAAAACCAATTGTCTGAACTAAAAGAAAAGCCTTTTAAACTGGAAAAGGAAATTCAATTATTATTTGAAAATAATATGGAAATCTTAACAGGATTAAAGTATATTAAATCGGAATTTACGATTAAAAATAGCCGGATTGATACCCTTGCTTTTGACATGGAAAGTAAAGCCTTTGTTATCATTGAGTATAAAAGAGAAAGGAATTACAGTATTATAGACCAGGGCGTTTCTTATCTTAATCTGATGCTTGAGTATAAAGCCGATTTTATTGTCGAATATAATGAAACCCAAAAGCATTCCATTAAAAGGAATGAGGTGGATTGGTCGCAGAGCCGAATAATTTTTGTTTCCCCTTTCTTTACCGAATTTCAGAAACAGTCTTCCAATTTTAAGGATTTAGCAATAGAATTATGGGAAATTAAACGTTATGAAAATAATAGTCTTATAATAAATCCGATAAAAAAATCGAAATCAGCTCCTAGTATTAAACAGATACAAAGTGACAGAAACTCTAAAATATCAAAAGTAACAAACGCTATAAAAGTATTTACAGAAGAGGATCATTTGGATCACAAATCCGAAGAGGTTAAAGAATTATACGAAATGTATAAAAATGCGATTTTAAACCTTCCTGCTAATATTGAAACAGAGCCTAAAAAACTATATATTGCTTTCAAAAAAGATAAAAATATTGCAGATATTGTACTATTAAAAAAAGGGTTGAAAATTTTTATAAATAAGAAAAGTGGAGAATTGGATGACCCTAAAAAATTGACGAGAGATGTATCTAAAGTTGGACATTGGGGAAATGGAGATTATGAACTTATTGTTGATGATACGCATAATTTAGAATATATTATGAGTTTAATAAAACAGGCTTTATAGATTATAAAATATCTATTTTTCTAATTATATCATTTTTCTATTATATTATCTAACCTGCTCTACATAATTATTTAATAATATTTATATGAAAAATAAATACGATATACAAACTAAAAAAGTAATTCTTTTCATTATTCAGAATATTATAGGTAGCAATATTTTTCAAATTCTTTATTTACAACGATTTCATTAGATTTATTTTTAATAAAATCTTTTATAACAATTATCTATTTCAACCATTTTAAGAACATAAATAATGAACTATTATTTTATAAGAAATAAAAAAACTTCTATAATTAAAATTTATAGAAGTTTAAAAATATTTTTAGAGTAATAAACTACTCTTGAAGATTGTGATCGCGAAAGGATTCGAACCTTTGACCGTCTGCTTAGAAGGCAGATGCTCTATCCAGCTGAGCTACGCGACCTCCTTTCGGATTTTAATAATGTCGGGGTGACAGGACTCGAACCTGCGACCCTCTGGTCCCAAACCAGATGCGCTACCACCTGCGCTACACCCCGAATATACCTTGTGTGTTAATGCGGAGAGTGTGGGATTCGAACCCACGCGACAGTTTCCTGTCGACAGTTTAGCAAACTGCTCCGTTAACCACTCCGGCAACTCTCCAAATTTAGTCCGAATTCCAACTAATTTGGAGTGCAAAAGTAAGTGTAAGATTTTACTTATGCAAGTATTTTTTTAAAATTTTTGACTTATAATTATTTTACTGTTTTTTAACTTTGTTATTATATAATAAAATAAATGATACAAATAATAAAATTCAACATTTTGTGTTGTACACTCTTCTTCTTAGTAAGCTGTGGATCACAAAAAAAGATTATCGTTGATAGCAAGGTTATTAGAGATACTGTATATATAACCCATGCTAATCCTAAATATCACATCATAACCGAAGCCAACCTTCCGGAATATGTTATTTCTCAAAAAAATTTCCCTTCCGTAGCATTTAATGAAAGAATTAAATTTTTGGTTTTGCACTATACTGTTTCAGATTATCCAACCTCTGTTAAGATATTGGCTAAAAAAGGGCAAGTAAGCGCTCATTATTTAATCACCGATCAGCCGAACGATACCATTGATATCTTAGTTAGTGAGGACAAAAGAGCCTGGCATGCGGGAGTGAGCTCATGGAACGGAACAGAAAATTTAAATGATACCTCCATAGGTATTGAAATAGTAAATAAAGGATACACTAAAATAAAAGATTCATTAATATTTACTTATTTTCCAAAATATCAGATTAAGAAAGTTGCGACTTTATCCAAGAACATTATTAATCGTTACGAGATTGACCCTGTGAATGTTGTGGGGCACAGTGATATAGCCCCGTTAAGAAAACAAGATCCCGGGCCTATGTTTCCTTGGAAAGAGTTATATACTCAGTATGGAATTGGAGCTTGGTATGAGGAGTATGACAAAGAGTATTATTTGACTCAATATATTCCGGATACCTACCCTTACAGTTCTCCATTGGAATTTCAGAAAGCACTTAAAAAATACGGTTATAAAATAGATTTAACCGGAGAATGGGACAAAAATACATTTCTAACTATCCGTGCATTTCAATGGCATTTCAGACCTGAAAAGGCTGATGGCAATGTAGATGCTGAAACTTGGGCTATTTTACAAGCCCTGAATAAAAAATATCGTTCCAATACTAAATAACTTTATAATTTTATCAAAAAATTAATTTCATGTCACACCACTCAGGATTTGTCAGCATTGTAGGTAAACCCAATGTAGGAAAATCCACTTTGATAAATCAATTAATAGGAGAAAAGCTATCCATCGTAACTCCAAAAGTACAAACTACTCGTCATCGAGTATATGGAATTTGGAATGATGAAAATACACAAATTATATTTTCCGATACCCCCGGAATCATACAAAATCCTGCTTATGAATTGCAGGAAAAAATGAATGATTTTGTAAAAGAGTCTTTTGAAGATGCTGATTTGATTTTATTTATCACAGAATTTGGCGAAGAAAAAAATCCTTCTGAATTTTTAGTTAAAAAATTAAATTCGGTAAAAATACCTGTTATTGTATTACTAAATAAAGTTGATAAAGCTAAAGATGCTTCAACTATATCAGAAAGCGTTGCATTTTGGCATAACCAATTACCAAATGCAGAAATTCTTCCTATATCTGCCTTACATTCTCTCAATACAGAATTAATTCTTCCAAAAATTAAAAGTTTATTGCCGGAAATGCCTCCTTATTATGATAAAGAACAATTTACTACCTTATCGGAACGTTTTTTTGTGAACGAGACTATTCGGGAAAAAATATTGCTTAATTATCAAAAAGAGATTCCTTATTCTGTAGAAGTCGTTACCGAAAGCTTTAAAGAAGAAGATCATATTATTCGTATTGAATCGACTATTTATGTAGAAAGAAACACACAAAAAGGCATTCTTATCGGTCATAAAGGACAAAAAATTCAAAAAGTAGGGACGGAAGCTCGGCTAGACTTAGAAAAATTTTTTAATAAAAAGATTTTCCTCAACCTTTATGTCAAAGTAAAAAAAGATTGGAGATCTAATGATCGGGATTTAAAAAATTTCGGATATACAAATAAATAAGATTAAATAACTGGTTGACAGGTTAACTTATTTTTTTGTGCTATTTTCATTAAAAGTACTTTTCACATTTTTATTAATCCTTATTTTTTCAACACTTATTGTTACCTTTGTCGAAATTTGAAGACTTTACCATGAATAAATATATAAAACTTGTTATTGCAGCCCTCATAATCGGATTGGGCATTTATCTGATGTTTAATCGTCAAATAGGATTAGGAATTCTATTGGTTATTCTTTCTGTCGTGCCTATTTTATTATTTTTCAGAAACGAATATATTTTATTGGCTTTTTGGAAATTGAGAAAACAAGATCTTGTAGGTGCTCGTTCCTGGTTGGACAAAATTACTAATGTGAAAAGTCAATTAGTAAGAAAACAATACGGATATTATAACTATCTTATGGGGATTACTGAGGCTCAAGGCAATGCTGCTAAGGCCGAATCGTATATGAAAACTGCTTTGGATTACGGTTTAAGCTTTAAACACGATCGCGCATTGGCTACACTAAATTTGGCGGCAGGAGCTATGATGAGAGGTAATAAAAATGAGGCAGAACGTTTTTTAACTGAAGCTAAAAAATTAGATACTTCCAACATGTTGGGAGATCAAATTAAAATGATGAAAGAACAAATGAAAAGAGTAAATGTTTCGAGAAGCAATATGATCAACCCTCAAATGAGAAGTCGTTCCAAATTCATGAAATAATTAATTTTAGCTTATATTTGTATCACACATTTCATTTAAAAAAACTTTTTCAAATTTCAAATATAAATATCCTAGTTTTAGATTTTTATCAATAAAAAAGGCTGTTAATTTAACAGCCTTTTTATCTATACTATATATTTTTATTATCTATTTTATTGATTCATCGTTAATAAGAATTCTTCATTGGAAAGAGATCGGTCTAATCTCATTTTTAAGAACTCCATAGCTTCCAATGGATTCATATCTGCCAAATGATTCCTTAATATCCACATTCTTTGTTGAGAAACCGGATCTAATAATAAATCGTCACGACGGGTAGAAGACGAAACCAAATCAATAGCCGGATAAATACGTTTATTGGCAATTTTTCGATCCAGTTGAAGCTCCATATTACCGGTACCTTTAAATTCCTCAAAAATTACCTCATCCATTTTAGATCCGGTATCTATTAATGCCGTTGCAATAATGGTAAGAGAACCTCCTCCTTCAATATTTCTAGCTGCTCCAAAGAAACGTTTCGGTTTATGAAGTGCATTGGCATCTACCCCTCCGGAAAGTACTTTACCGGATGCCGGAGAAACCGTATTATAAGCACGAGCCAAACGGGTAATGGAATCTAACAATATTACTACATCGTGTCCACATTCCACCATTCTTTGTGCTTTAGACAGAACAATATTGGCAACTTTTACATGCTTTTCGGCTGATTCATCAAAAGTTGAAGCAATTACTTCTCCTTTGACGCTTCTTTGCATGTCGGTTACCTCTTCCGGACGCTCGTCAATCAATAATACAATCATGTAAACTTCCGGATGATTTATGGAAATTACATTGGCAATATCTTTCAGTAAAATTGTTTTACCTGTTTTAGGCTGAGCAACGATCATCCCTCTTTGTCCTTTTCCAATAGGTGAGAATAAATCTACCACACGAGTTGACAAAGTAGCTCCTTTACCTGCTAATTTAAATTTTTCTTCAGGAAATAAGGGAGTTAAATGCTCGAATGATACTCGATCTCTAACAAATAAAGGATCTCTTCCGTTTATTTCGATAATCTTAACTAAAGGGAAAAATTTTTCACCTTCTTTCGGTGGACGAACTTCTCCGGTAACAGTATCTCCGGTCTTAAGTCCGAAAAGCTTAATTTGGGAAGGAGAAACATATACATCATCGGGAGATGAAAGGTAATTAAAGTCAGAAGAACGCAAAAAACCATATCCGTCCTGAGTGATCTCTAAAACACCTTCTGTTTTTATAATACCCTCAAACTCATAATCGGAGGAACGATATTTATTACCATTGGTATGTGGTCTATTAGCATATTCCTTAGCATTGTTTTTCTTCGGGCTTTGATAATTGGTTTTAGGCTCTTCATCAAAAAGCTTTTTATCATCCTTAGAAACTGTAGTTTTTTGAAAATGAGTGCTGTCTGCACTTTTTCTTAATATAACTTGCGGCTTTCTGTAAACCGGGATATCAATTTTAAAATCTTCATCATTTTCCGAAACTTCTTTTTGAACGTCATCATCTATTAGTGAGTCATCATCTTGGGAACTTTTATTGTCAACCACTTCCTCTTTAGAAAATAAAGTATCTCTCTGCTGTTGTTTAGCAGGTATTCTTTTTCTTTGTCTTTTTTCCGTTATTATAGGCTCTTCATCGGAGAGTTTTTCCGACTCATTGTGGTGTGTTTGTTTGTTTTGATGAGCTAAAATTAATTCAATTAATTCTGATTTTTTTAATCCTGAACTTTTAATTTTTAATTCATTAGCAATAGACTGCAAATCAGCCACTTTCATTGCTTTAAGCTTTTGTTCCTCAAACATAAGTTATGTTTAGTATGATTTTAAAATTACTCGAAAATTACGTAAAATATTGATTTTGATTATTTTATAAAAGAATAAAGTGGTAACTTTATGAAAAATAATGCACTAATCTTTAGTAGATTATTCAGCAATATTACAAAATATTTTATTAAAACGCTAATTTTTTATACATTTGCTGTTCAAAAAAGCGAAATTTTGATCCAAAGAATTCAAAGTATTTATCTATCATTAGCCGGTATACTAGGATTTGCTGTCGGTTATATAACCGATTTCATTCCTAATGATTTAACAGATATGTTCCTTTTGTTCCTCATCGGATTGTTAGCTTTTATTTCCCTATTCTGCTTTAAAAGCAGAAATGTTCAAAAAAAAATTAATTATATAAATATAATTATAAACGTATTGTTGATCGGTTTTATGGTTTATGATTTGCTAAATTCATCTGGAGGAAGTACTATACTTCCTGAGAAAGGTGTTGAGCTACTCGTCCCGGTCCTGCTGATTATTCTGCTTGCCATGGCAAATAAGTACATCAATAAGGATGAAAAGCTCATAAAATCTGTAGACAGATTCCGTTAAAACTCATAACAACTTTTAATGAGTGCAAGAGTCGTTTTATAAAATAAAACGACTCTTATTTTTTGCAACCATATAATAATTATGGGTAAAGCAGAACAAGCTTCCATCCAAAAACGGGTGTAAAAAAATTGATGTGTTTTTCCCATAAATACTACCATACCCATACTGATTATACACACCACTTCCCATGCTGTCACATAGATTAAATCGCCTTGCTTATAAAAAGTCAAAGCAAAAACTAGTGCAGATAGAAATAAACATATACAAGCAATACCTTTGCTTTTTCGTATTCCTAAATAGTTGGGTATTGTACAAATAACATCTTTTTTCATGTCGCAAATATCAAAAGGCAGGGTTATACCTATGATAAAAAAATACAGAATTAAAAATTCTGAGAGAGTATTACGATTACCCGTATTTCCTATATATAGAATCGCATAGGCCCATGCAAATGATATAATAAAAATTTTTAATAAAGGAATGTTTCTAAATGGAATCTTTATAAAATCCGAATTATACATGATTACAATACTTCCAATAAATGCAATATGAAAAAATTGTAGTAAATCTTTTTCCTTACATACTATAAAAGCCACAAGTATTAAACTGATGAATGAAATATGAAAAGAAAGTTTTTTTAAGATATTTCGCGACCAAGTATTTTGAAAGCAAATAAAATTATAAGCAGCTAAGGCAGAAAAAAAAATTATTGCAATTCTGTTGTAATTTACGGTGTGATTTAAACTTCCAAAAAATAGACATAATAATGAAATCATGAAAGAAACCCACAATTGAGTTTTAATTAAAAATCTTTCAATCGATTTTTTCATTTCATGGCCTTATCAACTGCCCACTCTTTTTGGATTATTTTTCACAAAGGAATCCCACCCCGAATATGATTTTGAAGTATTTGCCGATGAGGGAACTCTACTGTTTAAAAAGTGGCATACTGCCAGAGCCAGTCCATCGGAAGCATCCAAATATTGAGTAGGAAAATCTTTTAAATTCAATAAAGTTTTTAACATTCCTGCAACTTGTTCTTTGGATGCATTACCGTTTCCTGTTATTGACATTTTAACTTTTTTCGGAAAATATTCTGTAATAGGAATTTCTCTAAGTAAGCCGGCAGCCATAGCCACACCTTGCGCTCTGCCTAATTTTAACATAGACTGAACATTTTTAGCGTAAAAGGGTTCTTCGATTGCCAATTCATCCGGATGATAGGTATCAATCAGCGACAAGGTTTTTTCAAATATTTTTTTAAGCTTTAATGCATGGGATTCAACCTTTTTAAGAATTAGCTCATCAATGCACAAAAGCTTCATTTTATTACCCACTACACTAATAATCCCAAATCCCATAACATTCGTTCCGGGATCGATTCCTATTATAATTCTTTCCGTCAAAATGTTTTAATAATGTAATCTTAACAATTCTTTAAATATGCTTTCCAGCCTTCTTCTTTATATTTCTTGGCAGCTTCTTTCGGATTCTTAGCTCCGTAAATGCCTCTGCCGACAATAATAAAATCTGTATGATAGTCGGAGAATACTTTTTCAGGGGTATTGAATTGCTGACCTTTGGAATCTCCTGATTCAGTTAAATTCACCCCCGGAGTGAATAACAATAAAGCAGAAGGTAGTTTGGATTGGGCAACACATCCTATTACATTAAATACTTTACTTGAAATTTCGATAGCTTTCGACTTATAGTTTTCATCTGTTAAAGTTCCTTTTGACGACATTTCTGCAATAGTCAC
Organism: Apibacter sp. ESL0432; assembly: GCF_019469225.1. Lineage (NCBI taxonomy): Bacteria > Pseudomonadati > Bacteroidota > Flavobacteriia > Flavobacteriales > Weeksellaceae > Apibacter > Apibacter sp. ESL0432. The sequence continues at coordinate 2,135,417 of NZ_CP048266.1, forward strand.
TACTCCGGTTTTTTCACCAAATACTTGTAAACTTTCTTCTCCGGCTATAACATGAGAGGTTATTAAATCTGCCCATTCTGAAATTTTATAAATTCCTCCGGTAAACTGCATATGTTGTGTATTACCTATATCTCCAAATTTTCTATCCTCGAATAATAAAAAGTTTTTAGCTGCAGCAATCTCTTTCAATTCGTGTATAAAATTTTCAGTAAAGTCTGAAATTATGTCTGAATGCAATTTAACAGCCACAATGGAATCCCCTATTTGATGGGCTAATTTTAAAATTTCTGCAGATTTATGGGTATCTAAGGAAGCTATTAAATTGGTTTTTTTTGATAATGCAATTTCGATCAGCTTCTTAGAAACCGAATGATTCTGTAATTTTAATTTTTCCTCAAAGGTTAATCGAGGAGCACTTAATTGTACCGTTGGTTTTTCTTTAAGAAAGTCTTTAATTTTAACAACTTGTGATTGATTTAAAAATTCATGATTGTACAGAATATCAATTACATTTTCAATACTGAATAAAGTGTGAACATGATATCCTTTGCTTTCCAATAATTCTTTACCCCCTTGTTGCCTATCTAACACTACAACAATATCTTTTACTTTTAGTCCTTCTTTTTCTACCTCTTCTATCGTTTCAAGCAAACTTTTCCCACTTGTTATTACATCTTCCACGAGTACGCAACGTTGTCCTTCTTTAAAGATCCCTTCCAACATTTTTTTCGTCCCGTAATTTTTACTCTCTTTTCTTTTTATAATTAATGGCACTTTAGATTCTAAAGACATCGCCGTAGCCATAGGTAAAGCTGCATAGGGAACACCGCAAATAAGTTCGTGCCTACAATCTTTTAGCATAGCCAATAAAAGTTGTGACAATTCGCTTAGTAATTCCGGACTGGAGGCTAATGGTCGTAAATCAACGTAAAAAGGAGAAAGAATCCCACTTTTTAAAGTGAATTCACCAAATTTTATTATTCCCAGTTCATAAGATTTGAGTAAAAATTTTTCTTTGTTAATCATCTTTCTTTTGATTTAAGCAAAGGTAATAAATTAATAAATTTAAGTGTTTGTAAAAAACTAAGAGAAATTAAATTCCTTAACTATTTAACACTTTGGTAACAATAATAAAATTTATCCATATTTATCTTTTATTTGATGATGAATCTTTTAACTCAAACCCCCTTTTGTTGGCAAATGATTTTTGGGCTTCTACAATTTTACCGTCAATTTCATTTAATTTAACTTCATTTACATCCATGTCTTCCAGAGCTTTTTCAAATTGATCTTTTGTTAATTTTTCTTTTGAAGTAAATCCTTTTATCGACGTAATCATATTATGGATATACTCTTCACATAAGTTTTTTAAATCTTCCCCATCTTTGGGTACTTCATAACCGTTAATTTTGTTAATCAATTTTTCTAATTCTTCAGAAGCAACTTTTCCTTTTTTGGTGACGGAAACAAAGTCACCGGTATCAGGGTGCTGTTCAACCATAGCATAAAAGGTGGTATATTCCCTGTCTGCTCTATTCAAATTTTCCATTAAATTGTCATTAAATTTTCCGGGTCCCGGATTACAAGAGTATAAGCTAAACAGCCATACATAAAAGAATAAAATTCTTAATTTTTCCATTATATTTTATTTTTAATCAAATATATAAAAACATTCAATCTTTTTTTAGCCAATCTTCTATAATTATAAAAGATAAAATCAAAGTACTCATATTTACTAAAATTATATACATTTGTAAACTATGCGAAATCGTTGGTTAATTTTACCTCAACCTGATCCAAATAAAGCCCAAAAACTAGCTGAAGAACTGGGATTCCCTGTGGAAATTACCAGCCTTCTTTTAAAACGAGGTGTTTCTACATTTGATGAAACTAAAACTTTTTTTAAACCTTCGCTTGATCAACTTCATGACCCTTTTCTTCTAAAGGACATGAACATTGCTGTAGAAAGAATCGAAAAAGCCATAAATACTAATGAAAAAATACTTATTTATGGAGATTACGATGTGGATGGTACTACTTCTGTGGCAATGATGTATCTTTTTCTAAATTCTTTTTATAAGCATATCGATTATTATATACCGGATAGATATGAGGAAGGGTATGGAATCTCTTACCAGGGCATCGATTTTGCCGCTGCTAATGGTTTTTCCTTAATAATTGCATTAGATTGCGGAATTAAAGAAAAAGATAAGATTTCTTATGCAAAAGATAAAAACATTGATTTTATCGTATGCGATCATCATTTGCCGGATGAAGTTCTTCCGGAAGCGGTTGCTATTTTAGACCCGCAAAGATCAGATTGCAAGTATCCCTATAAATTTTTAAGCGGATGTGGGGTTGGCTTTAAGCTTATTCAAGCTTTGTCCTCCCAAAAACAAATTCCACAGGAAGATATATTTCCCTACTTAGACTTAGTAGCTATCAGTATCGCTGCCGATATTGTACCGATAACCGGTGAAAATCGAATTTTAGCTGCATTTGGTTTGAAACAATTGTTGGAAAAACCCAGAGTAGGTTTAAAGGTTTTTTTACCCAAAGAAACTCGTGAAGCTTTTTCAATTAATAATATTGTATTTGGAATAGCTCCTAAAATAAATGCTGCAGGAAGAATCAGTCATGCAAGCAATGCTGTAAAGCTACTTATTACAACTAATGATATTGAAGCTCGAAAGATCTATACTCAAATTAATGAGCTTAATAACGAACGTCGAGAGCTTGATGCCAATATCACTTCCGAAGCCATTCAAGAAATTATAAAAACAGGTCAAACCAGTACTTATTCCACCATTGTTTTTAATCGCAAATGGCACAAAGGGGTCATTGGAATTGTAGCTTCCCGATTAATTGAAGAATATTACAGGCCTACTTTAGTCTTTACAGAAGGAAAAAATAAAGACCTGGTTGCTTCTGCTCGAAGTGTTACCGGTTTTGATATTTATAAAACTTTGGAAAAAACCTCTGAGTATTTGGAACAATTTGGAGGTCATATGTATGCTGCAGGGCTCTCAATAAAAAAAGAGAATTTTTTACCCTTTAAAGAAAAATTTGAATCTGTTGTTAAAGAAACGATTAAGGAAAGCCAAAGAACGCCTACTATTGAAATAGACGAAGAAATATCTCTATCCGTAATAAATAAACGTTTTTTCAAACTTATCAGTTATTTTGCTCCATTTGGCCCGTCTAATTTGCGCCCGGTATTTTTAGCCAGAAATGTTTATTTTGGAGGCGATTATACGCTTATGGGTAAAGATCGTTCCCATTTAAAAATTATTGTTTTCCAAGATTCCATTAAAAATTCATTTGAAGCTATCGCCTTTAAAATGGGGCATCTTTTGCCTAAATTTGAAAAATACCCTTTTGATATGGTTTTCACTTTATATGAAAATTATTGGCAAGGCAAAACTTTTTATCAACTGCAAATTAAAGATGTTAAATTTTATGAGGATTTGTAACTTTGTTGAATGAAAGTTGGTTTATTTTTCGGATCATTTAATCCTATTCACATAGGACATTTAATCATTGCAAATTATATCATTGAAAATTCAGACCTTACACAAATCTGGTTTGTTGTAACTCCGCAAAACCCTTTCAAAAATAAATCTACTCTGTTAAAAGATCATCACAGATTGGAAATGGTAAACCTTGCCATTGAAAAATACCCTCATTTCAGATCTTCTTCAGTTGAATTTGCTTTACCCAAACCTTCCTATACCATTGATACGTTGGTTGTACTTAAAGAAAAATATCCATCCTATGATTTTGTTTTACTAATGGGAGAAGATAATTTGAATTCATTTCATAAATGGAAAAATTATGAACAAATTTTAAAATATCATTCATTATTTGTTTATCCTCGAATTAACAGTATTCAGAAGGAACAAACTTTAGTTCATCCTAATATTCATAAAATTTCCGCTCCTATCATTGAAATTTCTTCTACCTTAATACGCTCCATGATTAAAGAACATAAAAATGTTCGTCCCATGCTTCCTCCGGAAGTCTTCAATTATATTGATGGAAGCAATCTTTATAAATAATTACTTTTTTGTAATTTTGCAAGTTGTTTTTGCTAAAAAATTATAAGTAAATGGAAGATAGTATAACTATGGATTTAGAATCCGGTCTATCATTACCTATTATGGAGCATTTTTACACCATTCAAGGAGAAGGTAGATATACCGGTACGGCTGCATATTTTATAAGAATAGGCGGTTGTGATGTAGGATGTCATTGGTGCGATGTAAAAGAAAGTTGGAATCCTTCTATTCATCCGGTTAGTTCGGTAGATAAAATTGCCGAAACGGCTGCTTCCCAATCGAAAACCATTGTTTTAACCGGAGGGGAACCTTTAATGTGGAATTTAGAGCCCTTAACATCCAGATTAAAAAATTTGGGTTGCCGAATACATATCGAAACTTCGGGAGCTTATCCTCTATCGGGACATATTGATTGGATCTGTCTGTCTCCTAAAAAAACAGCCCTTCCTCTCGAAAGTGTGTATGCAAAAGCAAATGAATTAAAAGTAATTGTTTATAATAATCATGACTTTATTTTTGCTGAAGAACAGGCTTCTAAAGTAAATGATAATGCCATTTTATATTTACAACCTGAATGGAGTAATAGGAATAAAGTTACTCCAAAAATCATTGATTATGTGATGAAAAACCCTAAATGGCATGTTTCTTTACAAACTCATAAATATTTAAACATTCCTTAATAACAGCTGTAGATAAAGTCTAATCCTATATCATTAAAAAACCCTTCTGCACCACATTTTTTAGTTTTTAATGCCTTTAATCTTTATTAGAATTAGCAGAATCATGTCTTTATAACCGATTACTATCAGATTTCAATATCTTTTAATTAATTCATCCTTTTGTGTTTATATCATTTAATAGGATAAATTATTTTTTTTTACTATCTTAATAAAAAATTCGGGAAGTTATCGTGAATTTTTTTTACGTATATAGTTTTTTTTTATTCTTCAATAAAAAAGAATTATGCTTACACAACTTAGGGACTTTGTTTTATTGACTAATTTTGAAATGTAAAAAATGAAATAATATTTTGATAAACAAAACAATAAAATTATGTCAATAGTAGGTAAAAAATTTCCAAACATTTCAATAGATGCCATGGATCACATGGGGGATGATTTAAAGATCAATATTTTTGAGGAGGCAACTAAAAAAAATAAAAAAGTTTTATTATTTTGGTATCCTAAAGATTTTACTTTCGTTTGTCCTACGGAACTTCATGCTTTTCAACAAGCACTACCTGAATTTGAAAAAAGAAATACTATAGTTATAGGGGCTTCATGTGATACTAACGAAGTACATTTTGCCTGGTTAAATACACCTAAAGACAATGGCGGTATAGAAGGGGTTACTTATCCAATCTTAGCAGATACAACACGTAATCTTTCTAATATTTTAGGAATTTTAGATATTGAATCTTCCGAATATGATGAAGATTATGAAACTGTGATATTGAAAGGATCCAATGTTGTATACAGAGCAACCTTTTTAATCGATGAAGAGGGAAAAGTTTTCCATGAAAGTATTAATGACATGCCATTAGGAAGAAATGTTCAAGAATATTTACGTCTTATAGATGCCTATACTCATGTTCAAAAATTCGGTGAAGTATGCCCTGCTAACTGGGAAGAAGGAAAAGATGCGATGAATGCCAATCGTAAAGGAGTATCGGATTATTTATCTTCTCATTAATTATAATTTAAAATACAAAAAATGGTACAAGAATTACAAGAAGATAATTTAAGTGAAATTATCAAAGAATCTCCGATCGTTCTCGTTCAGTATGCCGCTTCATGGTGTGGAAACTGTAAAATTATGAAGCCGAAATTTAAAAAAATTGGCGAAGAAAACAGCACCATTCCTTTTTTAATTGTTGATGCGGAAAAATTTCCTGAATCTAGAAAATTAGCAAATGTGACCAACTTGCCGACTTTTGCTTCTTTTAAAGACGGAAAGCTGGTTAATCAAATACAAACAAATAAAATAGAACCTTTACAAGAATTAGTAAATGAAGTTACCCATAATTAAACATTTAACTCAATTCATTGAAAATAATGATGAAGATTATATCAATGAAACGATTGAAACCTTAGAGAACTTAACGGAAGCTCCGGGTTTGAAAGATGAAGAATTAGATGTTTTAGGAGAAGTGCTCTCTAATATGTACGGAGCTATTGAAGTTAATAAGCTAATGAGAGAGGGTATGGATGAAAAAAATGCTTTAAATGCATTTATGAAACGTGTCCTCGGATCAATAGATAAATAGTCTATACTTTTAAATTTAATTTTTAAAAGCCTTGCAAGAAAAATCTTGTAAGGTTTTTTTTTATTTTTAAAAATGACTATTAAGGTAAATATTATTTTCATATTTCATGTCGAAACCGTAATTTCGTAAATTAAAATAAATTAAATTACGAATAAATGGCTATTCTTGGACAAATAAGAAAAAGAAACGGGTTATTAATAGGTTTTGTTGCTGTAGCATTATTATTATTTTTATTAGGTGGAATTGATTGGAGCAGAATTGGCAAGAAAGATCCCAATGTTTTGGGAAAAGTAAACAAAGAAGCGATCTCACGCCAGGAATATTATAGTCAACTTAGTCTTCTTTCTTCTCAGTACCAAGGGCAATATCCGGAAAATTTACTTGAAGGACAAGTTTGGAATTCGTTAATTGAACAAAAATTAATTGAGCAAAAATTTAATGCCTCAGGATTAATTTTAACTGATAAAATGATTTGGAATATGGCCAAATCCTCTCCTTTGTTTAACAATCCTCAATTCAAAGATAAAAGCGGAAATATTAATACCAAATTGATTCAGGATGAATTTCAAAAAATGGAAGAAAGCCAAAATGCCTCTCCGCAATACAGAGAATATTTCCAAACTATGATGACTTTAAAAAAGAATTTTGGTTATCAAGCAATGGGTAAACAATATTTAGGGACTTACGGTTCCGGAATGTTAACCAATAACAAGGAAATTGAACTTTTAGCACAAAATCAATCCAATATTGCAGATATTGAATACGTTAAAATCGATTATAATACATATCAGAAATCAAACCCTGTTAAGGTCACAGATGAAGATTTAAAAGCTTATATTGAAAAACATAAATCTTTATTTAAAATTGATGAAAACAGAACGCTAGATTTTGTATATTTCTCTGCAAAACCTACTCCTTCCGATGAAAATCACACATTACATTCTTTAAATGCTTTATTATCTCAATCCATTATTGAAGGGGATACTATTCAAGCATTTGGTTCGGTTAAAAATGATTCACTATATATCAGCGAATTAAATACCGCGCAAATTGCAGATAAACCTTTTATCTCTCAATACAGAAGCGAAAAGCAATTGCCTCAAAATATTCAAAATTGGGTAAAAAATGCTTCTATCGGACAAATTTCTAATGCTTATAAAGATAATGGTTACTATGTATTATCTAAATTAATAGCTAAAAAAAATACGGATTCTGTAACTGCTAAAAATATATTAATAAGTTACACCGGAGCTCAGCAAATACAGCCTAAAACTGCCAGAAACAAGGACCAGGCAAAAAAACAAGCGGATGAACTAGCTGCAAAATTAAATGCAAATCCTAATGATTTTACAAAATTAGCTTCTCAATATTCAGACGATCCGACGGCTTCCTCAAATAATGGTGAAATGAAGTTAACAACAGCTCAAGATTTTCCTGCTCCTTATAAAAAATTACAACGTTTTTTAGAAAATTCTCCTACAAATAAAGCAGAAGTTATTGAAACTCCTCAAGGATATTTGGTATTAATGATATCTCAAAGGAAACCGGATGAAATTGTTTATAAATTAGCAGATCTTGCGAAAGAAATTAAACCTTCTGAGGAAACTATCGAGACTGCCCGTAAACAATCAACCAATTTCATACAATCCATTCAAGGAAAGTCATCTAGAGAATTTATTGATTTCGCTAAAAAATCTAACTATAAACCTCAACAACAACGAGGCATAGTACGTTTTGGTTCTATGTTGAACGGATTACACACAGATAAAGATTCTGATATTATTGCTTGGGCTTTTGATTCTAAAAGAAAACTTGGTGATACTGAAGTATTCACTACCGGTGACCAAAGTTATATTGTAGCCAGAGTTTCATCTTTATTTAGTAAAGGGTTGGCAGATCCTTCTTTAGTTAGAGATGAAATTGAAACTGAGGTAAGGAATGAAAAGCTGGGTAAGATAATTGCTGAAAAAGTAAATTCAGGAAACAAATCACTTGACAACTTAGCAACTGAATTTAAAACTACAAAAAGCAATGCTTCAATAAGTTTTGATAATCCATCAGTGAACGGAGAATTTGAGCCTAAGGTGGGGGGTGCTGCATTTGGGTTAAAACAAGGAGTTACCTCAAAAGCTATTGAAGGAAAAAGCGGAGTTTATGTAATTGTAACTAAATCGATTACTAAAGGACAAGTTGGAGACAAAAAACAGCTTAAAACCTCTTTAATGAGTCAATATGCTCAACAAATGCCTTCTTTACTTTTAAGATCATTAGTTCAAGAGTCAGATATTACCGATTATAGAGGTATCTTGTTAAATCAACAACAAAAATAATTTAGACAATAAATATTAAAAAAAGCATACTTATAACTAAGTATGCTTTTTTGTTTTTAGTGATACTTCCTCAAACAATTTTCGAATTAATTATTTTATTATTGTAAATAAAAAACCTCTCTTATCGAAATAAAAGAGGCTTCTTATAAAATATTTATTACTTACAATTTATCGATTCAATAGTTTAGCAGCTTCTTTAGCAAAATAGGTAGAAATAAGACCGGCACCTGCTCTTTTTATACATGTTAAGCTTTCAATAATAATTTTATCATTATCTAACCATCCATTTTTTGCAGCCGCTTTAATCATGGCATATTCACCACTAACCTGAAATACCGAAATAGGCACATCTACTATTTCATTTAATTTAGAGACTATATCTAAATAAGGAAGACCCGGCTTTACCATAACAATATCTGCGCCTTCTTCAATATCTTTCAATGCTTCATTGATGGCTTCTTTACTGTTACCGTAATCCATTTGGTAGGTTTTTTTATCTCCAAATCCGGGAGCACTGTCCAGAGCATCTCTAAAAGGACCGTAATACGAACTGGCATATTTCGCTGCATAACTCATAATACCTACTTCATCAAATCCATTTTCTTCTAATGCTTCTCTAATTGCTGCAACTCTTCCATCCATCATATCGCTTGGAGCAATAAAATCTGCTCCTGCTTCTGCATGGCTTAAACTCATTTTTACCAAAGCATCCACGGTTGCATCATTTACAATTTTACCGTTTTCAACAATTCCGTCATGTCCGTAAATTGAATAAGGATCAAGAGCGACGTCCGGCATAATTACCATTTCGGGTACAGCATCTTTAATAGCTTTGATTGATTTTTGCATTAAGCCGTTTTTATTCCATGCTTCTTTGCCTGTATTATCTTTTAAATTTTCATTGATTTTTACATAAATATTCACCGCTTTAACTCCTAAAGACCATAATTCTTTAACCTCTTTAATTGTTAAATCCAATGATTGTCGATATATCCCCGGCATAGAAGAAATTTCTTCTTTTATATTTTCTCCTTCTGCAATAAATATCGGCATGATAAAATCATCGGTAGTTAAAATCGTTTCTCTTACTAAATCTCTTACGGCTTGAGTTGATCTTAATCTTCTATTTCTATTATATAGTATCATTTTTTGTTATTTCGTGTTAATAGTTGACCTTAAAAGGTATAATTTAAAAGAATTTGGTAAAAACCAATAAGATAAATAAAATCTTATTCAGTTTAAAAATAATATTACATTTTTATACCACTCCTATCTGCAAAATATTCTGCAAATTTTCTTATTTCTTCTGCTATTTCTTCCTCATCTGTGGCTCTCTGATAAGAATCTCCTAAAGAATGCAATACTTGATGAAAAAACCGCTTCATATCATCAACAGGCATTTCTTTGGTCCATAAATCAATCCTTAAAGCTTCTTTAACTTTATCATCCCAAACGGATAATAAAATAGCTTTACTTTCTGCTCCAATTACTCCTCCGTCCGGGGCTGCCCATACAATTTTTTCGGGTATATGGTTTTCATCTAATTGTACATTAAAATTTATTTCAGTTTCTTTCATTAGCTCCTATTAAAATATTACTTTGTTTTGTATCTTTAAATATTAGTGTGTATCTACCTCAGGATGGGGCTTATATTTGGACTTGGCAAATATTTGCTCGTGGTTAGGATTTTTAATAAAGTCTTGTAGGCTTACTTGAGAATTTTCAAGTAAGTACTTTCTACAAATTTGCCATCCGGTCCAACAACCTATTCTCCCCGGACTTTGAGAGTCTACCTCCGTATAAAATTTAGAAAAAGGCGCTAACGATAAAAACCGATCAGATAAAGAAATATCGTCACTAAACACATAATTACTTTCAATAAAGAAATTCCATATTTCATATTCGTTAGTTTTCGCCCAATTTATCTGGTCTTGGGTATATCCTATTTTATAACAATCTTTTACTTCCGGCAAAAAGGCATCTTCCAAAACTAAAATTTTGCCTTGATAAATCATTTGTGAAACAAAAGATTGGCTGTTCGTCTCTCGCGGAACTATTGCCATTCCTTTAATTATTTCTTTTGCCGTTTTTGATGAAAAATATTCCATGCTCATTGTTCTCTGGATATATTTATCTATATTCATCATATTATAGTATTTATTATCAAAACCTAAAAAGCAATCTGTAGCAATAAGTAAATAATTATTTTGTGGAATATATGTAATCGGATTCAAATAATCTGAGGTAAATGATGAATATAAATATACTGCGGGAGATTTAAATTCCGGATAATAATACTTGATATGCTGAAAAAGATTCTCTAATTCAGCTTTAATTCTATCGTTAGAAACTTTTTTCTTTATTTCAGAATAAATATTGAGTTCTGTACTATCCCTTCGATCTTTTTCAAATCGGGAATCCGGGGTATTCTGACTTAAATAAAAAGGATATTTTTTTCTGAAATCCGGAATTGAAATATCTAAATTGTAAAAATCTTTTGCTAAATCATGAATTTCAATAGGTTCTTGTATCTCGCTAATCTCTACTTTCCACCTCTTATTCAAATCTTCTTTATTGTTTTTATGAGTGCAGCTTATTACTAATAACAATACTGTAAGATATTTAATAATCTTCATTATCTTTACACTTGATTTTTAAATATATAATATTACGCGCAAAGATACAATATTATGAAAACAACCAGAGTAATTTCCTATATTGTTAATTGGTTAAACGATTATCTCAAAAATAGTAGAGCAAAAGGATTTGTTGTAGGAGTATCCGGAGGAATAGATTCCGCTGTAGTTTCTACATTAGCTGCTGAAACAGGTAAACCCGTTTTAGTTTTAGAGATGCCTATTCATCAACCGGAAGACCAAGTTACTCGAGCCAGAGAACATATAAAATATCTTACTGAACACTATACAAATGTTACCGGAAAAACTATAAATTTAACCAACACTTTTGAGGCTTTAAAATCTGATTTAGAAGCGGATGAATCTCATGAAAAAAACAATTTATCTTTAGCTAATACTCGGTCTCGTCTTCGTATGACTGCCTTATATTATTATGCAGGACTCAACAATTTCTTGGTTTGTGGAACAGGTAATAAAATAGAGGATTTTGGTATCGGCTTTTTTACTAAATATGGAGATGGAGGAGTTGATATCAGCCCTATTGCCAACCTTTTAAAAAGCCAGGTTTTTGAAATAGCCAAAGAATTACATGTTTCCGAATCTATTCAGAAAGCGAAACCTACCGATGGTCTTTGGACTGATGACCGATCTGATGAAGACCAAATTGGAGCTTCCTATCCGGAACTTGAATGGGCAATGAATGTTCATGAAAATCATAAGGCTTCTGATTTTACAGGAAGAGAACGTGAAGTTTTCGAAATTTATGATCGATTAAACAGACTTGCTCAACATAAAATTAATCCTATTCCGGTTTGTAAAATTCCTAAAGAATTACTTGATTAACCTTTGTTAAGAATACTGTTTAACTTCACGGTTACTATAATTATTAATTGTTCTTAGTTCATCTATATATTAGTTGTAAAAAAAGAACAAACCATCAAATAGTTAAACATGTAAAAAAGATTTAAAAATTAATAATTTATTTTTCTATAACTCATTCAATTATTATTTTTGTTTTAGAAATTAAACTTGATTATGGGACGCGCATTTGAATATAGAAAAGCTTCAAAATTAGCCAGATGGGACAAAATGGCAAAACAGTTCAGCCGTATTGGTAAAGAAATTGCAATTGCTGTAAAAGCCGGTGGTCCTAACCCTGAATCTAACCCTGCACTTCGTCGTTGTTTACTTAATGCGAAAGGTGTAAACATGCCTAAAGACAATGTAGAAAGAGCGATTAAAAAGGCTTCAGGGGCAGATGCAGAACAATACGATGAAATAACCTATGAAGGATATGGACCGGGAGGAATTGCCATTTTTTTAGAATGTACTACTAATAATCCTACCCGAACTGTAGCCAATGTTCGTGCTATATTTAACAAATTTGAAGGAAATCTGGGCAAAAATGGAGAACTTACATTTATTTTTGATCGAAAGGGGATTTTTACTTTAGATAAGTCAAATCTGACTATGGATTGGGACAGTTTTGAATTGGAAATGATTGACGCAGGAGCCGAAGAAATTGAAGAAGATGAAAATGAAGTGATTATTACCTCTTCTTTTGAAGATTTTGGTTCTATAAATCATAAATTTGAAGAATTGGGTATAGAGCCTAAGAGTGCGGAATTACAAAGGTTGCCAAACAATACAAAAGCTCTTCCGTTAGAACAGGCACAAACTATTTTGAAAATGCTTGAAAAATTTGAAGACGATGATGATGTTCAACAAGTATTTCATAATATGGAAATTACTGAAGAATTGCAAAACGCTGTAAATTAGAATTTTTTACATATATAAAAAATAGAAAGTTTCTTATGCTTATAAGAAGCTTTTTATTTTTTTTATATCTATCGTATTCCTTTTAAATCATTGATAATAATTTAAACAGTTTTAAATTATTAGTTGATTTCTACAACCGAAAATCTAAAATTGGTTAATTTATGTTCGATTGATCTTAGCTAATTTTTTTTCGACCCATAGCGTTGCGAACGGGAAAAAGGCTGACATTAATACAAATACAAAATCTTCATCATCCCATTTATAATGCTTTCTAACTAAAATTGCCAATATAATATATGCGGTAAAAAATAAACCGTGTATCATACCCGTCGGAATCATAAATAAGGTATAATGAAAAAAATATTTTAAGGGCATGGCTACTAAAAAAAGTAAGAAACAACTTATGCATTCAGCATAACAAGCTAAATTAAAATATTTTTCTACCTTTTTTTTATTCATTTGCTTACCTTTACTTGTACAAAAATAATCAATTATCAAGATAATTTTCGCATTTACATAAATGGTTCGTATTATCTTTTTATTTAGATACCACTGTATGTGAATACATCTTTAGTTCAATTTCATCTTTTTTTATTATATAAAATCAGAATATATATCTTATTGTATATCAATTATTGAATATTATATAGCAATAGCAAGACACTTAACACCTAATTTATATCATGTCTATGTTAATATATAATAAATAATTTGTACCTTATGAGAAAAAAAAATAATATGATGAAAAAAAGATTTGTATTATATGCATTAGCCGGTTTTTGCACATTTAACCTCAGTAAGGCGCAAACCTATCCTCAAATCGTTGTAAATAATCAAAGATTTTCTGATTGGAACAAAGATGGAAAACTACAACCTTATGAAGATACTCGACTGTCGGATTATGAAAGAATTAATGATTTAATTTCTCGTTTATCTGTTGATGATAAAATACATTTACTCTTGGGTACAGGAATGGTTGGATTTGAAATGTTGAAAGGGTTTGAAGCTATAGACCCTAAAGGAGTCACAATACCAAGCTATCTTATTCCCGGATCAGCAGGTTCAACTACACCCATTGACAAATGGGGCGTTCCTGCAGTAATATTTACCGATGGTCCTGCAGGTGTCCGCATTTCTTATAAAAGAAAAGGAGAAACAAGAACTTATTATGCCACAGGGTTTCCTGTAGGGGCCCTTATTTCGACCACTTGGGATACAGAATTAGCAAAAGAAGTTGGAAATGCTATTGGAGATGAAGCCTTAAAATATGGCTCGGATATTCAATTGGCTCCGGCATTAAACATCATTCGCAACCCTTTGTGTGGGCGTAATTTCGAGTATTTCTCAGAAGATCCTTTAATAGCCGGTAAATTCGCTTCAGCGATCACACAAGGAATTCAAAAAAACGGTGTGGGTGTTTCTTTAAAACATTTTGCCGCAAACAATAGTGAAAATAATCGAATGGACTTAGATGTTCATCTATCTCAAAGAGCATTACGAGAAATTTACCTACGCGGATTTGAAATTGCTGTTAAAGAATCTAATCCGGCAACCATTATGTCTTCTTACAATAAAATTAACGGGACTTACACTTCGGCAAGTTATGACTTATTAACTACCATTTTACGTCATGAATGGGGCTTCAAAGGAGCAGTAATTACAGACTGGTTTGGCGGATATGCCGATGTATCAGCTATAAGTGATACCAGCCATGATGGAATAAGTAAAGATTCTTATGAGGAAGATATATTTGCAAAGCAATTACATGCAGGAAATGATTTATTAATGCCGGGTACACAAGTACAATTTGAAACCCTTAAAAAATACATTGAAACTAAACGTCTTTCTATAGAAGATGTAAATAATTGCTTGAGAAATGTATTGGAAATGATCTATAAATCTCCACGGGTAGCCGGTTATGTACCAACTAATAATCCGGATTTGAAATCCCATGCACTTTTAAGCAGAAAAGCAGCTTCAGAAGGTATGGTTTTATTAAAAAATGAACAAGGGGCTTTACCTTTAAATAAAGGAAGTAAAATAGCCTTATTTGGAAGTGGTTCATATAATATTATAGCAGGAGGAACAGGAAGTGGAAATGTAAATAAAGCCTATGTAATTTCTTTACCTAAAGGATTGGAAGATAACGGTTATGTGATTGATAAAAATTTAAATCAAACCTATTCTCAATTTGTTAAGGAGGAATTAGCTAAAACTGAGGAATTAAAGAAAAAATTACTCGCTATCTTACCAACTTTAACTCAGCCGACCATTAAGGAAAAAGCGATCCAAAACAGTGCTAAAGAAAATGATATTGCAATCATTACTATTGGAAGGGAAGCGGGTGAATCCGGAGACAGAAAAATTCCTGATGATTTTGATCTTTCCGAAAAAGAACAAAATTTAATTTCTGAAGTATCAAAAGCATTTCATCAACAAAATAAAAAAGTGGTTGTGATTATAAATTCAGGAAGCGCTATTGAAACTTCCAGTTGGAAAGATAAAGTAGATGCTATAGTTTGGGCAAGTCTTCCCGGACAGGAAGGTGGTTATGCTATAACCGATGTACTTTCAGGAGCTGTGAATCCATCCGGAAAATTAACTCAAACCCTACCTGTTAAATATACAGATGTTTCTTCTTCTTCTAATTTTGACGGAGTTCCGGCAGAAAAACCAACTGACGTATCTTATAAGGAAGGCATATATGTGGGATACAGATATTTTAACACTTTTAATGTTATTCCATCTTATGAATTTGGGTACGGCCTTTCTTATACAAAGTTCGACTATTCTGAACCTGTATTGAGTTCCGCTGAATTTAATCAAAAACTTTTGATCTCTCTTAAAGTTAAAAATACAGGAAGTGTTGCAGGTAAAGAAGTTGTTCAATTATATCTTTCAACTCCTAAAGGGAATATAGATAAACCATCAAAAGAATTAAAGGGATTTGTTAAGACCAGAGTATTGAAACCGGGAGAAACTCAAGTGGTATTTTTCGAACTTCAACCCAAAGACTTAGCTTCTTTTAATCCTTTGGCTTCCGCATGGATTGCCGATGCTGGAATCTATAAAATTGAGTTTAACTCATCTCTTACCAACACTAAGCAAGTATCTAATTTTTCATTACCAAATAAGTTAATTGTTGAAAAAGTAAACAATGTGTTAAATAATGATCTTAATTTTCAAGATTTAAAATCTAATAGATAAATCATAATCCATCATTTTTAAAGTCATATTAATTTAACAGAGCGGAAAATAAAATATTTTCCGCTCTTTTTTATATACTATGTTTCTCCCATTATTTTATCAAAAAATTTATTAGTACTTTTAACCTTCGTAAAAATATATTTTCAATCCATGTCTATAGCAGATTCATTACAAATAACTTTAGAAACTCTACCTTCTAATGTTCAATTAATAGCCGTTTCAAAAACTCATCCTGCAAAGGAAATTGAAGAAATGTATCAATGTGGACAGATCGATTTCGGTGAGAATAAAGTTCAAGAATTAGTTGAAAAATATAATCAATTGCCTAAAAATATTCGCTGGCATCAAATTGGGCATTTACAAAAGAATAAAGTAAAATATATTGCTCCTTTTGTTTATTTGATACATTCTGTTGATCGTTTGGAATTGCTTGATACTATTGAAAAAGAGGCGGTAAAAAATAATCGTCCGATTTCTGTTTTATTACAAATAAAAATAGCTCAAGAAGAATCTAAATATGGATTAACTTTCGATTCGGCTCTTGAAATACTTAAGCTTAAAAAGGATGGAATGTTTCCACATGTTACTATTCTTGGTCTTATGGGTATGGCTTCATTTACTGATAATACTTCTCAAATTGAAAATGAATTTTCTTCCCTTCACGATTTTTATATAACCCATCAAAATGAATATGGTCTATCGATTTTATCCATGGGCATGTCAGATGATTATCTAATTGCCATAAAGTGCGGAAGTAATATGGTTAGAATTGGATCTAAATTATTTGGAAAACGAAATTATACGGTGTAATTTTTTACGGGAATTGTTTGATAAGCTATTTCTTTTAACGTATTGTCTTGGGTAAAGAGAAAATCAATTCTGCCTAATAATAAACCGGCCCATCCCACTTGATTGAGCAATACTACTTTGCCTTCTTTGTTTAGATATTTTTCCGGTTCTTTAAAAAAGGTATGAGTATGGCCTCCAAGTATTAAGTCTATATTCGACGTTTGCTGACACAATTTTACATCGCAAATTTTATCGGGAAAATTAGGATATTTATATCCTATGTGGGAAAGGCAAATTACTAGATCGCACTTTTTTTCTTTTTTTAACATTCTTGCTCGATCTTGTGCAATTTCTATAGGATCCAGATATTTAGTTTCTAAATAATTCTTTTTTTCTACCAATCCGGCTAATTCAACGCCTAACCCAAATAATCCTATTTTAATGCCTCCCTTTTTTATGATTTTATAATCTTTGGTTAATCCTTCCAACAGCGTATTGCTAAAATCATAGTTGGAACAAAGAAAGTCAAATTTAGCATGTGGCAGTTGTTTTTTAAATCCCTCCAATCCATTATCAAATTCATGATTTCCCATAGTTGAAGCTTCATATCCCATGGTTGACATTAATTTAAACTCCAGTTCACCTCCGAAAAAATTGAAATAAGGAGTTCCTTGAAAAACATCACCCGAATCTAATAATAATACCTGTGATTCTTGTTTTCGTATAGCATCTATTAAAGTAGCTCTTCTGGCAAAACCTCCTTGATTGGGATTTTTGGTATAAGTCGACGGAAAAGGGTCTATTCTACTATGTTGATCATTGGTATGTACTATGGTTATTTTTTTGTCTGAATGTAAAACACGGGAAGCAAATGATAGGGAGGGAAAACTTAAAGCTCCTCCTGCTAAAGCAGCTGTTTTGATAAAATCTCTTCTTTTCATTTGAATTTTTTTTAATCTTCAAAGACTAATCTTTGATCTTTAATGTCCGGCAATATTTTGTAATTTTTTACCTGTTCTAATAGAATATCTCGTAATTTTAAATGAGTGATTTCTTGGGCATCCGATTTCATGAAAAAATTCATTCTATCTCCGCCATTCATTAGATAATCTATGGTAACAACCCAATATTTTTTTGTTGGATCAAAATTTTTACCTTCAATTTGTGCAGAAATCAATTTATCTTTCTTATATACTAATTTTATTCCTGCCAACGGATGCCCTTTTTTTTCAATTCTTAAATAATCAAACATTTCTTTCATTCGAGATCCATCCAATTGTAAAAGGACCATCTCATTTTCAAAGGGCGATACTTCAAATATGTTTTCAACAGTAACAACTCCTTTAGGGATTATAGTTCTGATTCCTCCGCTATTTAACAAACAAAAATCGGGTTCAGGTTTATTGTTTGTTTTAGCATACTTTTTAGCATATTCCAATACTAAGTCTGCTAATAGATTTCCTTCGTTGCTGGAGTATCCTGCTTTGGTGAAGTCTACATTGGCATAACTAATGGGTTGATTCATTATTGAATCTAATTGTTTTTTATATGGATAAATGAAATTGATAATTTGTGAATCCGATTTAATTGAATCAGTAATTTTTTTATTAAGATGTATTTGGTACACCTCTTTTACCTTATTTGTTTTACAATGTATCAGTATTAGTAATATAAAACTTAATAAGAATATATGTCTTATTGCTTTCATAACCTTTTCATCGAACTAATTGAAAGTTAGATAAATTTTATTTAACCTGCAATGAATTCAGTAAAATTTTATTTCTAATTCCACTTCCAAGCTATCTTTTTTTGCATCTTTTCTATCAAATTTTCTTCGTTGTAAAAAGGATCTTAAACTTTAATCTTTTGCATTTATTTCGTCAACTGCATATGCATTACTATAAACTTATCATCAGTGACAAACAATCTTAAGCATTAAACTACTATATACCAAATATGTATATCCCTTTATTTTAAGAATTCCATGAGTTTAAAAATTTTTTTTAGTACTGAATTACTTGAGAGCATGATCTGTTGTAAGGTATATCTTATTCATTTTTTCAATACTATCCACTCAAAGTTAATGAGTCACTCAAACTATCAAAATAAAAATTTTTAAATTTGTATTTTGTTATAAAAAAAATCTGAATGAAAATCCTTGTTACAGGAATTGCCGGATTTATCGGTTATCACTTAGTAATGTCTTTAATAAACAGAGATGATGAGATAATTGGTCTCGATATTATCAATGATTATTATGACGTCTCTATTAAATATGGAAGATTAAAAAATTGTGGATTTGATAAATCCAATATTGAATATAATAAACTGATTAAGAGTTCCAAATATTCCAATCTTTCATTCATCAAACTAGGTCTTGAAGATAAAAATAATTTAGAAAATTTATTTAAAGAAGAAAAATTCGATAAAGTAATTAATCTTGCTGCTCAAGCCGGGGTTAGATATTCTTTAGTCAATCCTCAAGCCTATATTGATTCAAATATAACCGGATTCCTTACTATATTAGAATGTTGCAGGAATTTTTCTATCAAGCATTTAACTTATGCCAGTAGTTCCAGCGTATATGGTCTGAATGAAAAACAGCCTTTTTCAACTAAAGATAATGTTGATCATCCGGTAAGTTTATATGCCTCAAGTAAAAAATGCAATGAACTGATGGCACATACCTATAGTCATTTATTTAAAATCCCAACCACCGGATTGCGTTTTTTTACCGTTTACGGTCCGTGGGGTAGACCCGATATGGCCTTATTTATCTTTACTAAATCCATTTTAGAAAATAAACCTATTGATGTCTATAATTATGGAAAAATGCAACGTGATTTTACCTATATTTCAGATATTGTGCAAGGAATTATAAAGGTTAATGACAATCCGCCAATAGGCAACTCTAACTGGGACCCTCTTAATCCGGACCCTTCGTCTTCATCTGCTCCTTATAAAATCTATAATATAGGAAATAGTAAGCCTGTGGAACTTATGTCTTTTGTTAAAACTATAGAAGAAGAATTGGGTAAAAAAGCAATAATAAATTTACTGCCTATTCAGCCCGGAGATGTTCCTGCTACCTATGCTGATGTTACTGATTTAATTGAAAATTTTAATTATAAACCTCAAGTATCCGTAAACGAGGGAATTAAAAATTTCATTGAATGGTATAGAAATTTTTATTCAATTTAAATTAAAAATCGACACAATGCTTTTTTCCCCTCAAAATATTAAAATAAGTATAATAGGTCTCGGATATGTCGGACTTCCTTTAGCTTTGGAATTTGCAAAAAAATATAAGGTAACAGGATTTGACATTTCAACCGAAAGAATAAAACAATTAATTGAATCTAAAGATATTACTCGAGAGGTATCTTCTGAACAAATTTCAAATGTTATAGTTAAATCCGCAAAAGATTTAGAAAACCAAAACGGATTTTATCCTACTTCGAATTTGGATGACATAAAAAATTCAACGATTTACATCGTGACCGTACCTACTCCTGTAGATTCATCCAACAGACCTGATTTAACCCCTTTACATTCTGCTAGTACCACTGTAGGGAAAGTAATTAAAAAAGGTGATGTTGTTATTTATGAATCTACGACTTATCCGGGATGCACGGAAGAAGAATGTGTACCTATTATTGAAAAAATTTCAGGACTAACATATAATCGTGATTTTTTTGCAGGATATTCTCCTGAAAGAATCAATCCCGGTGATAAAATTAATACCCTCACAAATATAAAAAAAGTGACCTCCGGGTCTACTCCTCAGGTTGCAGAATTCGTAAATAATTTATATTCTTCCATTATAACCGCAGGTACCTATCAGACAAGCTGTATTAAAGTTGCCGAATCAGCAAAAGTAATTGAAAATTCACAACGGGATATTAATATTGCTTTTGTTAATGAATTAGCAAAAATTTTTAATTTATTAGGTGTTGATACGACGGAAGTTCTAGAGGCTGCCGGAACTAAATGGAATTTTTTACCGTTTAAACCCGGCCTGGTAGGTGGGCATTGCATTGGCGTTGACCCTTATTATTTGGCCCAAAAAGCCATGGAATTAGGATATCATTCCGAGATTATTCTCGCCGGAAGAAGATTAAATGATTCGATGCCTTATTATATCGCTTCCGAAGTAATTAAGTTAATGATTAAAAAGGATATTATTATAAACAATTCAGACATTTTAATTTTAGGCATTACATTTAAAGAAAATTGTCCGGATGTTAGAAATACTAAAGTGGTTAATATAGTTAAATGTTTGGATGAATATGATTTAAATATAACTATTTGCGATCCTTTAGCAAACACTAAAGAGGTTAAGCATGAATATGGTTTAGATATATTTAATGAAATTCCGAATTCCATGAAATTCGACACAGTAATTCTTGCCGTACCACATCAAGAATTTAAAGAAATGAATATTAAGAAATATTGTAAAGATAATGCTGTAATTTACGATTGCAAATCTTTTCTAGACAAAAAAATTGTTGATGCTCGATTATAATTAATTTATATGCCATATCCATTAGTTACTGTCTCTATTCCCGTTTACAATTGTGAAAAATATATTGGTCGCAGCATTAATTCTGTATTGAATCAAACCTATCCTAATATAGAAATACTATTGGTGGATGATAAAGGAAAAGATAATAGTTTAAATGTTATTAAAAAGATTCAGTCTCAACACCCTGAAAAAATAAGAATTATAGAACACGAAACCAATCAAGGTCTTTCCATAGTTAGAAATACAGGTATAGATCATGCAAGGGGTAAATATTTATTTTTTTTGGATGGTGATGATGAAATTGTTCCCGAGTGTATTGAAGAATTAGTAACATTGATTAATAAAACGCAGTCTACTGTTGCTGTGGGTGAAATATCCGCAATTAATACATTCAAAAAAACACAATATAAAATATTTCCTTTTAATCACTCCCTTACTGCCCTTAAAGGAAACGATAGTATCTTTGAATATTTTTGTAATGGTTCTTGGCCAGTAAGTGCTTGTAATAAACTTATTGAAGTTGACTTTTTTAGAAAACATAAAATTTATTTTGTAAAAGATTTATTTTCTCAGGACGAGTTATGGTCTTTTCATACGGCATTGAAGCTAGACAGTATATGTTTTTTACATAAATCAACCTATTTTTATTATCTTCACAATGAATCTATTATTTTTAATAAAACTAAAAGAAATTTTGAAAATCATCAAACTATAGTTGAATATTTTACAAGAGCTTTTAAAGAAGCTAGTCCAATAAGGAAAAAATATATGCTAAAGCATATTATCTCATTTAAAGAAATTACCCTTACCATGCAATGGAAATGTATGAAAAAGGATATTGCTTATTGGAAACTGAATTATAAAAGATTAAAAAAAGCTCCTTCATTATCTTTTTTTGATTACTTTTCTTCTTTTTATTCATTAAATCAAAAAAAGAAAAATCTTTTTCAAAACTTACCGGTCAATATTGGATATAAATTATTTAAATGGAGATTTGAACGAAAATAATTTTTTTTAATGTTTTAGAAATAAAAGACATTTTATAATATATTTAATTTGATAGGTTAGATCCAATTTAGCACAATACGGATAAACTGATATATATTGGTATAAAATATTCCAGGATAATCTCTTTTGAGCAAGAAAATATCCTAGTACACTTTTTTTATATGTGTTTTCTAAAAATTTTGAACTAAATGGACATTCTATACTTTCATTATATTCAATTAATTTTTTTGCCCAATCTATAAATAGCTTCAGATCATCATAATTTCTTATCACTTGATGGATTAATAAAGCGTCTACAAATTTTTTATCATACAATTCTGAACTTTCATCAATTAATTTGCTTAAGACTTGATAATGTAAGTTTTTAGATATTTCCCATTGCTTTTCATTTTTTAAAATCTTATTATCTGATTTTATAAAGGATGCTTGGTTTCCTGTAATTCTATATACATAGAGGGCTTCAGGAATTGTTAAAAATTTGCCTCCCTTTTCAATCATCCTTATAAATAATTCATAATCTTCTGAAAATCTTAAATTTTCATTATAAAATAAATTATTTTCTTTTAAAAAAGTTGCCCTGAACATAACAGCTGCATGAGCAATGGGACAGCCTAGCAATTGTTGATCTTTTATATCTGAGTGATTAATTTTAAATTTTATCACATTGTTTTTTAATCCAATGCATTTCAAAAAAGTAGAACAAAGAGCTAAATCTTGATTTCTTTCCAGTACCCGAACCTGCTTTTCTATTTTATCTTGCAAGTAATAATCATCTCCATCTAACAAAGCTATATATTTTCCTTTTGCTTGTTTAATTCCAATATTTCGAGAATTTGCTGGACCTAAATTTTGTGACTTTTCATATAATCTAATTTTTTGATTTTTAGAATATTTACTCTTCACCATTTGTACTGTATTGTCTGTAGAACAATCATCAATAACAAGTATTTCCAAATTTGAATAGGTTTGATTTAATATACTATCTATTGCTTGCTCAATATATTTTTCAACATTGTAAGTGGGAATTATTATAGATACTAAAGGTTGGCACATGAGTAATTAAAATTAATTTATTTCGATGAATATTGAAACAAATATTCTAAATTCTTTGTTATAATTATTTAAAGGATTATAAAAAATTATTAGTATTTAATCATACAAAATTAGAAAAAATTCAAGTTTCTGTTTTTATTATCTTAGTATAAATAATCGTTTTAGTAACTATCTCTTCTCAAAGTTCATTTAGTTCAAAATATGAATTGTATTTATTGCATTTTTAATTTTTTTAAGTTAAGTTTTATCTTCTTTAGCTAATAAATAAAAACTCTAAATTTAAATACAACTAATTATTATTAGCTTCTTATGCTTCATTTTATTTTATATTTATTAATTAATATTTTCATTGCTAATATTTTTATCCAAACTTTTAAATTATTGATTACAAGTATTTTAATTATTATAAGTGTACACCTATAAACAATTTGTTTACGTTTTAAATATAAATTTATATTTATTTTTTCGATTAAAGTATAAATATTTTTATTAACTTTGTTTCATATACTAATGTAATTATTATATGTGCACATTAATAATTTACTGATTTATTTAACTAAAACTAACACAAATGAAATATTATGCTATATACAAATCAATATCTTTTTACACCCATTAACAATTTAATAATGGATATCCTCTTATGATTATAATATCATAATCAAATAAAAAAGTATTCAAATACATTTTAATAAAATTAATTATTATGAAAAAATTTATTTTTTTTATGCTTTCTATTTTCTTAATAGGAGCAGTTTGCCATGCACAAGTTTATAAAGAGTTAGATATTAAATCACCCGGAACCTTATCCCAATTAGTTACTTCTGATAAAAGTAAAATAACTCACCTTAAGTTAACAGGTTCAATAAGTAATGAAGACATTAAAACGATACGGGAAATGTCTGCTCTTAATAATTTGGATTTAACTAAAGTAAAATTATCAGACAACAATCTACCAAAAAGGGCTTTTTCTAATTTCAAAGGCCATATATCATTACCTGCAACTCTTAAAGTAATACCTTCCAACACTTTCATTTCATATTCAGGAAGTATTACTTTACCTTCTGCATTAGAAACTATTGAACATAAGGCTTTTTTAGCTGCTAAAATCGATAAACTAGATTTTTCTAATACTCCTAATTTACATACGATTGATTATTCTGCATTTGAAGGGCTAACCTTAACAACAACCAATAATACTTTAGATTTTTCTAAAAATTTAAAATTAAATTCTTTTTTGCCATATGGTAGTTCTGTTGCAGGTCCTTTTACTGGATTTGTAGGAAACGTAATTTTACCAAATAATCTTAAAAAAATATCAAATCTAATGTTTGCTCAATTTTCCGGTAGCATTACTTTACCTGCAGCTCTGGAAACTATAGAGCACAAAGCTTTTATATACTCTAAAATTGATAAACTTGATTTTTCCAGTACTCCTAATTTAAATACTATTAATTACTCTGCATTCGAAAGACTTACTTTAACTAAAACCAACAATACTTTAGATTTTTCTAAAAATTTAAAATTAAATTCTTTTCTTCCTTATGGTAGTGCTGCTTCAGGACCATTTACAGGGTTTGTTGGAAACGTAATTTTACCGAATAATCTTAAAGAAATTTCAAATCTTATGTTTTCTCAATTTACGGGTAGCGTTATTTTACCTTCTGCCTTAGAAACTATTGAGCAAAGGGCTTTCTTATTTGCTAAAATTGATAAACTTGATTTTTCCAGTACTCCTAATTTAAGTACTATTAAAGACCGAGCTTTTGAAGGTCTACAAATTACAACGGATAAAACCATAAATTTTCTTAAGAATATTAAATTAAAGTCATTCCCACCGCATGTAAATTCTGCCTCAGGCACATTTTCAAATTATACAGGACATGTTATTTTACCTATAAATTTAACTAGAATTTATAGCTATATGTTTTCTAAATTTAACGGAAGTGTTTGCTTACCTGTAGCTTTAAGGGTTATCGATCATAGAGCTTTCTTATACGCTAATATAGATAAACTTGATTTTTGTAAATCAATTATATTAACAGAAATTAAAGATAGAGCTTTTGAAAATTTAAATTTAACTGAGAATAAAACTTTAGATTTTTCTAAAAATTGTCAATTAAATACTTTTTCTTCTAATCCAGGTTCCAACACCGGATCGTTTACTTTTTTTACAGGTAATGTTGTTTTACCTCAACACCTAAAAAAAATATCCAGCTTGACGTTTTCACAATTTAGAGGTAATGTAACTTTACCCCCATTATTGGAAATCATAGAAGATAATGCATTTATTTATGCTAAAATGAAAGAGATTGTAATTCCTTCAACTGTTAATTATATAGGCAATTCTGCTTTTATAGAAAATTCTACTTTAGAAAAAATATTTAGCAATAATCCAACCCCTCCTGCATTAGGAAAAAATGTATTTAAAGGTGTCAACACAATAGCTACTCAATTAATTGCTAATACTTGTGCCTATGCAGAAGCTGATCAGTGGAAAGATTTTATTAAGAATGCAGATTTGGTTGCTTGTGGTAAAAAAGCAAACTTTGCTTTTAATAATTATTTAACTACAGAACCTCAGATTAATGTATATCCCAATCCAAACAATGGCTTATTTAGTATTAATTTAGGAAATATATCCGAAGGGTCTATTGAAATTTCTAATATAAACGGAGGTATTATTTATTCTAAAAAATTCAATGGAATAAACGAAATTTATGTGGACATACAAACTCAGCCTTCCGGTATTTATATTGTTAACGTTATTTCAAATCAAACAGTAATAACTAAAAAAATTATAAAAAATTAATTATTAGGACAAAAAAATCGGGTTAATAACCCGATTTTTTTTAGCTTTATACTATAGAAATGTAAAATTACTACAAAAAATTCATTCCTTCTTTTTCTGAAACTTTTTTATTTTTTAATATCTCTTTCTTTTTTATTTTTAATACAACTTTAAACTTATCAAATATTAGTTTGATTGATTTCTTATCAAAGAAAAGAAGGGCTTTAAATAAGTCTGCTAAAAGTAATCTGTATTCAACTAATTTTCTATTTCCTTTTAAAAGTGGATTTGAAATATCTAATAAAACTTTTCTTTTATATTTTGTTAGTAATGCATCAAAATATACATGAGGAGGTCTTTCTTCCCTATCATGATAAACTTTAACAGAAGGAACTACCCCCACTTTCAATGAAAAATAATGTATTCTGTGGACATAATTATCATCTTCTCCATAATGATAAAAAGTTGGATTAAACCCCCCAATTTTTTCTATAATTTTTTTGGAAAGAAGCCAACAGGCAGCTGGAACAAAATCAAAATCACAAATTAATTCTTCACTTACTTTATGTGTACTTAATACAGAATAAAGATACCTACTTTTGTAAGGATTTACACAATTGTAGAACCCTTGATCAATTAAATTTCCTTCCCCATTCATATGTATAGGACTTAAAATTCCATAGTCCGGATGATCTATACTATTTTTTAATAACACTTCAACAGTTCTTTCCTGTATCCATGCATCTTGATTTAATAAAAAAAAATAGTCTGCCCCCTTTTCAAATGCTCTTTTAATTCCTATATTATTAGCTTTCCCAAAACCATCATTTGATTGATTTTCGATAAGCTCAACGGATGGATAATTTTTCTTAATAAACTGAACACTTTCATCTGTAGAAACATTATCAATTGCTATTATATTTATTTTTATAGAAGAATTGAAAATGGAATCAAAACATTTTTGTATCCAATTCTTTTTCATTCCATTATAAATAACGATTATAGCATAAACATTTTTCATATTTTTTTATCAATTAAATTTTGATAAATTTCCAAACGACGATTTCCTAATACTTCTTGTGTATAATTAGCTTTAACAAAATTTTGTGCTTTTTCAGCTATTTGATAGGCTTTTTCTTTATGGTCAAATAAATATTTAATTTTCTCAATAAATTCTTTTCCATTTTTTGCAATCATAACCTCTTCCGTATCTTTTGCATCAATTCCTTCTATTCCTATTATAGTTGTGACAACAGGAGTAAATTGCGCCATTGAATATAGTATTTTAGTTCTTATACCGCTACCTGTTCTTATAGGAACTATTTGAATACTATTACGAGAATATGATTGCAAGTTCTCTACAAAACCCAAAAATTTAATATTTTCATAAGATTCAAATAATTTTTGATTTTCAATTGACCAATTTCCAATAACTTCTAATTTTAAATGAGTTTCACGATATACTTCTTCATATAATTCATTAATAAACCACCTTAGTCCATCAAAATTAGGAGAATGTACATCTGAACCAACAAAAATCAATTTTTCAATAGTAAATTCTTCTTTAGCATATTTACAAAAAGCACTCTCTAAAATAGGAAATGGAGAATTATATATATTATCCAATGATAATAATTGTTCCAACTTTTTCTTATCAATATCGCTAAATGTTATAACTGCTGAATACTTCTCCAATATTGCTTTTTCCATACATTTTAAAAGATTATAAACGTAGTTGTTGTAGTTGTAATCATTGAGTTTTTCTGAATTAATGATTTGTCTTGAAGTATTTAATCTAGCAAACTGAAGCTCATGATGTACAAAAACCGTTGGAATGCCTTTTGGCAGCGTAAAAATTAAATTCATGAATCCAAAATGTTCAACTTGTATGATATCTAATTTTTCTTTTTTAGAAATTTCACTTATTTTTTCAATATAATCTTTATTTAAGGGTCTGATAAAATTTACACAATTTTGTAAATCTTCTTGAAAAATATTCTTCGTAATAAGTATATTATCTTTAGTTGAAAGAAGGTTTGATAATTTATATAAGAAAGTTATAATTTTATTAAAAAAATTTTTAATTAACGGTTTTTTAATTTTTTTAGGAATACAATTAATAGTGTAGATATCTACTTCCGGCCATTGTTTTTTTAATTCTTCAACCGCTATTATATGATTTTGCTTTTTTAAGATAAATATAAAAATGAGCTTCATTTTTTTTCTTAAATAATCTGCAATTGCATATTGAGCTACTATTCCACCTTCAGATAGCGGATAAGGAATAATAGGGGTAAGAATTAGAATTTTTTTCATTATTCAATTATGAAATAAGGCTATTTATCTTTAATATAATTTTTCCAGAATATACTATTTTTCTGCCACGCGTGACAGCCAAAAGGCAGTCCGGGATAAATAAATTTCATTGCAATATTGGGGCATGGATCTATAGAAAATTGTACTGCTTTTTTATAATTTGGTATTTTCAACTTTTTTATAAATCCTTTATTTACTTCATAACTCCAAAATACATCTTCATTAAAAAGAGAAGTTGAGTCATTACTTGTATATTGATCTATAATATTTTGATCGTAATTCAATAAAATTTGGTAAAACTTTTCTGTTTTACGCAATGAAAGCCCACCATTTCCAACTTTATAATATAATGAATTTTCAGTAACCTTCTTCTTTAAAATAGAATTAAAATACTGTTTGGCAAAAAATTTTAATTTTTTAAATTTTGTTAAATTATATATTGAATAGGTAAACCAAGGTGCTCCAATATAATCATAGTTTTGATTACACCAATATTCCAACTTGTCTTTAAATACATAACAATCTAATTGGTATATTAGCAAGTATTTATAATTTAAAAATTTTTCATAAAAATCTACACTGAGCATTAATTTATTGTATGATTTTATATTTTCAAAAAAAAATAAAGGAAATCTTTTATGTTGTAGGTTAATAGTCTCGTAGTTTTGTGCTATTGTATAATACGAATTTAATGACAAATTTTCAGGACAAATAAGACAGATAGAATATCTTTTCCCTAAAATTTTTAAAACTTGTTTAAAAGATATTTTTTCAAGATTAGATAACTCTTTTTTGTAAACTGGAATAATTATAGTTGCTAATTTATCCATTTTTATTGCTTAAAATTGCTTGTAATTTATAATAAAAGGAAATCAAATTAAGAGATTTTTCATATAGTTTTATTTTATTTTTATGTGATAAAGCATTTATACCCCATATTTTGCACATAATTGTGATCCTTTTATTTATTTTCATACTTTTTAAATATTTATATAGGTTTTTATTATCCTTTATAAAAGAATCCTTTATTAAATAATTAAAAGCACGTTGGGCTATTGGCGACTTATTTTTATGTTTATTATATATTTTAATATCATCAACCACCCATTTATCTCTTGATAAAACTTGTGTAAAACTACTGTTATGTATCCTATACTTAGCGGAAATGTAATCCGAATAATGTACTTTATATATTTCAGCTATTCTCAACCACATATCATAGTCTTCATAATTCAAGCTTTCATCAAAATATCCAATTTCCGAAAAAATTTTACTTTTTATCATTATGGACATAGCCGGTATAAAATTCCCTTTTAATAAATCTTCATAAATATTTTCGGAATTTATATGAAATACATTAGATTTATATTTTTCAATAAATTTGCTCTCTATAGGACTTGAATTTTCATCTATAAGAAAAGCATCAGAAAATACCATTCCTACACGATCATCTGTATTCTCTAATAATTGTACTTGGATTTCAGTTTTTTTAGGTAACATGAGATCATCCGTTGCTATCGATGAAATATATTTCCCTTTGGCCACTTTATATCCGTCATTTATAGTTTTACAAATTCCCTTATTTTCGGTATGCTTTATAAATTGAAATGGTTTATTATAAGTGAGCAACCACTGATCTATTTTTTTTACACTATCATCTGTGGAACAATCATCAACAATTATTAATTCAATGTTCTTATACGTTTGCTGATCAATACTATCTAATGTTTCTACTAGATGCTTGCTATTATTATAATTGATAGCTACTATACTAACTAATGGTAATTCTTTATCCACAACAAGTTTATAATTTAAAATTGATTTATTTGATCAACTACTTTTTTTATTTCATCTTGAATTAAAACAGGTGAAATGGGAATGCTTAAAATTTCATTACTTAATTTTTCTGTTATTGGTAATTGTAAATGATTATAGTTTGAATATGCTTCCTGTTTATGAGGTGGTATAGGATAATGAATTAAAGTTTGAATATTATTTTTTGATAAATATTCTTGTAATTCATCTCTTTGTTTGCATTTAATTACAAATATATGCCAAACATGCTCATGGTTTTGAAGACAATTTTCAATTTTAGGTAATTCAATCTTAGGATTTTTAATATGGTTTAAATAATAATTAGCAACCTCTCTCCTTTTCTGATTTTCTTGATCATTATATTTCAATTTTAGGTTAAGAACTGTGGCTTGTATTTCATCTAACCTACTATTTAATCCTTGATACTTATTTACATATTTTTTCTGTGACCCGTAATTAGCCAAAGTTCTTACAGTTTGCGCTAATTCAGTATCATTGGTACATACTGCTCCCGCATCTCCTAAAGCTCCCAAATTTTTCCCCGGATAAAAACTAAAACCCGAAGCATCTCCTAAGTTTCCGGTTTTAATTCCTTTCCATTCGGCTCCAATTGCTTGAGCATTATCTTCAATAATTTTTAAATTATAATTTTGTGCCAATAATTTTAATTCATTGGAAAACACGGCTTGTCCATATAAGTGGACAATCATGATTGCTTTAGTCTTAGAGGTTATCTTTTCTTCAATTTTTGATATATCTATGTTAAAGGTTCGTTCATCAGGTTCTACAAAAATTGGGATCAATCCATTTTCTGAAACAGCTAAAACCGAAGCTATGTATGTATTGGCAGGAACGATTACTTCATCCCCTTCATTTATTACTCCTAATTCTTTATATCCTTTAATTATTAATCGTAAAGAATCCAATCCATTGGCTACTCCAATCGCTTCTTTTACACCAATATATTTTGCCAAATTAATTTCAAATTCTTTAGCTTTTTCTCCTAAAAGATACCATCCTGACCTATATACTTTTATAATTTCATCTTCGATTTCTTTTTGAAATTGAAGATTGATTTTTTTCAAGTCTAAAAATTTTATCATAATTTTTGAATCTTACCTTCTTTTGATATTGTGCCTTGTTGAACTGCGGGATTGCCATACCAAACCGTATAGGGGGGAATATCTTTCGTTATTACACTTCCTGCTCCAATTAAGCTATATTCTCCAATACTATGTCCTGCAATTATAGTTGAATTTGCTCCTATAGATGCTCCTTTTTTTATAATTGTTTTTTGGAATTCACTAGGATATTGCTTTGAACGGGGTATTAAATCATTAGTAAAGGTAACATTGGGACCAATAAAAACATCATCTTCTATAGTGACACCGTCCCAAATCTGAACACCGGATTTTATGGTTACATTATTTCCAATTGTAACATCGTTTTCTATAAAAACATTAAAGTTGATATTACAATTATTACCGATGATTGCGTTTTTTAAAATTACACAAAACTGCCAAATGAAAGTATTATCCCCGATATTGTGAGTTTGTACATCCGATGTTGGATGAATTTTAATCATTTCGTTAATTTTTTAAATTCGTCATAATCTCTTATGTAATCTTGTTCAATATACAATTCAGAAGCTAGACATAGTAAGACTGCGTTATGTGAAAATTTTATATCTCTCCAAATTTTACTGGGTATATATAATCCTTTTTCGGGAGAATCTAAGATAAACGTTGATTTATTGCCATATATATCTTCTATGTTAAACTCAATAGTCCCGGAAAGCGCAAATATCACCTGTTCAAGATCTTTGTGAGCATGACCTCCTCTATGTACATCCTGTGGAGTAAAATAAGTCCAATAAACCCTTTTTATATCAAATGGAATATTACGATTTTCTTCAGCAACCGTAATATATCCTAATATAGAAGACCCTATTTTTGGTAATTCAATAATCTTTGGTTTATTCGTTCTATCCATAAAATTTATTTGAAAAATTAAGATCCGGTCGTAATACACCTGGAAGTAAATTACTGTTAAATCCTAAAGATTCGTTTATTATTTCAAATTGAATTACTTCGTTTTGTATGTATAATGGATATCTCTGATCTTCTCCAAAAATCAAATTAAATTTATAAACTCCTGCATTTAAAAAATTAGGTTCTATTTGACCTGTAACCTTATAAATACCTCTTTTTGAATCTTTATTTTTTGTTATTAATTCTCCTGTATGAAAAATAGTTATTTCATCTGAATTACGTAATTCAAATGTAGCATCTAAATTTATTCCAACTTTATTATTATAAAATACTAATTCAAATTGTACTCCTGAAGAAATTGTTAGATAACTTCCATTTATCGGTTGAGTATTAAATTTAAGTATTTTAATATTTTCATTACCCGGAGCTGTTTCAATATCTCCTTTATGTTCTAGAAAGGATGAAATATTAGTTAATTTTTGATAGTATTCTACAGATTCTAATGCTCCCCCGATATAAGACACACCCCCATGTTGCATTACAACCCCTTGATTACAGAGAGTTCTGATGGCAGCCATATTATGACTTACAAATAAAACGGTTCTTCCATCATTAATACTAACATCTTTCATTTTACCCAAACATTTTTTCTGAAACTCTGCATCTCCTACAGCTAATACTTCATCAACTATAAGAATATCAGGTTCTAAATGTGCTGCGACTGCAAATGCTAAACGAACATACATTCCTGAAGAGTACCTTTTCACGGGAGTATCTATATACCTTTCAACACCTGAAAAATTTACGATTTCATCAAATTTGGATCGTATTTCTCTTTTAGTCATTCCTAAAATAGCCCCATTTAAAAAAATATTTTCTCTGCCTGTTAATTCCGGATGGAAACCGGTTCCCACTTCCAATAAAGATGCTATTCTACCATTAATTTTAATACATCCTGATGTAGGAGATGTAGTTTTAGATAGTATTTTTAACAAGGTTGATTTTCCTGCACCATTTCTCCCTATAATACCTAAGACCTCACCCTGTTTAACATCGAAACTAACCTCTTTCAATGCCCATACATAATCTGAAGAACCTTTTGTCGTTCTATCATTCGTTTCCCCTATTTTAGCAAAGGGATCTCCCTTTCCCATCGTTTTCCACCACCATCTTTTTAAATCTTGCTGTAAAGTTCCGGTACCTACCTGACCTAATCTATATAGTTTTGAAATATTTTCTATTTTTATTGCTAAATTCATATTGAAAAGTAATGAATATATTTTTTATAAATTTTTTGATAATATAATAATTTACATATCATACAGTATCCATAAAGCTTCTTTCCACTTTGTTAAAAATTATGATACCAAAAAATATGCTAAAAAAAGCAAATAGAGTACTATATAATAAGCCTCCCCAACTCAAAACTCCTTCTCCTAAAAAGCCGTATTTAAAGGCTTCTATGATCGGTGAAATAGGGTTAATCATAGCTAACCAATGAAAATTTTCGGGAAGTTTGTTATAAATCATGGATATAGGATAAATGATTGGAGTAGCATACATAAGTAATGACACTCCAAATGACAACAAATAAGATAAATCTCTGTATTTAGTTGTCATGGAACTAATAATCATACCTATTCCTAGTCCTATACCTGCCATAAGAACAAGTAAAATAGGAAGTAAAATTACATATATATTTATTTGAAGATGAACTCCTTTAAGTATGTAATAAAACAAAAATATCAGAAATAAAATAAACTGAATTAAAAATTTCAATAAATTACCGATAACTATTGACAAAGGCATGATTAAGCGAGGAAAATATACTTTTCCAAATATACTTGCATTATCTCTAAATACTGATGAAGTTCCCGATAAGCAATCTTGAAAATAATTCCAAAGAGTTAAACCCGATAAATAAAATAAAATTCCAGGTATTCCATCTGTTTTTATACCGGCAATCCCTCCAAAAACAACAGTAAACATTAAAGAAGTTATAATTGGATTTATAAAAAACCATAGGGGGCCTAGAATGGTTTGCTTATAGTTAGCAACAAAATTTCTCCTTACCATAAGGACTAATAAGTCTCTATAATCCCAAATTTCTTTAAGCTTAAAATCTAATAAAGAATGCTTTGCACTTATATTTTCAGTCCATTTTTGAGTTTCTTCCATTTAATAATAAGTACTAACGTTTATAATAGGTAATATTTTTAAGATATTCTCCATATCCGCTTTTTCCATATTTATTAGCAATCTCATATAATTTTTCAATAGTAATAAATCCTCTCTTATAAGCAGTTTCTTCAATACATCCAATTTTTATACCTTGTCTTTTTTCAATTACACGTATATATTCTGTAGCATCATGAAGAGAATCAAAAGTTCCGGTATCCAGCCAAGCTGTACCTCTGTCCATTACTCCAACTTCCAACTCTTCGTTTTCTAAATATACTTTGTTTACATCTGTAATTTCATACTCTCCTCTAGCTGACGGCGTTAATTGTTTTGCTATTTCTACTACTTTATTATCGTAAAAATATAATCCCGGTACTGCATAGTTTGATTTTGGATTTAATGGCTTTTCTTCAATGGAAATAGCTTTCATATCTTCATTAAATTCAACTACCCCATATCTTTCAGGATCATTTACATGGTAAGCAAAAACTATAGCTCCTTTTGGATTGGTCTTGGATCTCAATAATTGGCTTAAGCCTGATCCATAAAAAATATTATCTCCTAATATTAATGCCACCGAATCATCTCCTATAAATTTTTCACCTATAACAAAAGCTTGAGCTAACCCATTCGGCGTATCTTGGATTTCGTAAGTTAGGTTACATCCGAAATCTGAACCGTCTCCTAACAATTTTTTGAATGCCTCTTGATCATGAGGTGTGGTAATAATTAATATATCTTTAATTTCTGCATCCATTAAAACCGATAATGGATAATAGATCATAGGCTTATCATAAACAGGCATAAGTTGTTTACTTACTGCAATGGTAAGTGGGTATAACCGTGTTCCGGATCCTCCAGCTAATATAATTCCTTTCATATAATTATTTTATTATAAATGTATTAAACATAACATTATAATCCGACCTATCTTTATTATTTTTATCTTCAACTATTTGTAAAGTAATTGTTTTATCTTCATAGTGCATAACCCCTACTTCACCGTATACTTTGTCTCTGGTATCATCGGCTTCGTAATAGGTAGTTATCCAATTGAACTTACCATGATGGATTGATTTATTTTTGCTTGTAACTTTAAAATTTACTTTTTGATAAAAAAATTGAAGTTGATTGATTTGATCACTTATTATAGAGTCGGCAGATAATTTTTTATTAAAAATGCTAATCGCTATGGTACTTTCTACTTTGTAATTTGTGTATTTGTCTAATTCAAGATATCTAACACCTTCTTTGAAATAATCGTTTTTAACTTTCCAATGTAAAGGTAAATTAATAGATAATCCTTCTTTTTGATAGGTATTCGTTGTTTGTTTTTTACTTTCCTTACTTTGTGTACAAGAAGTTATTATAAGTAACAACGAAAAAATAAATACACTTATTTTACTCATGATAGGTATTACGTTAAATCATACTGTTCATCATAATATTTTCGGTATGAGCCGCTGGTTACGTGGCTTAACCAATCTTGATTATCCATATACCAATCAATAGTCTTAGTTAATCCTTCCTCAAAATTTACGGAAGGTTTCCATCCTAGCTCTTTGTTTATTTTAGTAGCATCAATAGCATAGCGTAAATCATGTCCGGGACGATCTTTAACAAAAGTTATTAATTTGGCACTTTCTCCTTCTTTTCTTCCTAATTTCTTATCCATCAATTTACATAATAAGTGAACTAAATCAATGTTTTTCCATTCATTAAATCCTCCTATATTATAATTTTCTTTGTTTTTTCCCTTATGAAAAACCAGATCAATAGCTACGGCATGGTCAATTACATACAACCAGTCACGGGTATAATTTCCATCACCATATACAGGTAAAGGGTTATTATTTAAGATATTATGAATTAACAACGGGATAAACTTTTCAGGAAAATGATTGGGACCATAATTATTAGAACAATTGGTAATTACCACCGGTAAATCATAGGTATCTGTATATGCTCTTACAAAATGATCAGATGAGGCTTTTGAAGCCGAATAAGGGGAATGAGGATTGTATTTTGTTTCTTCAGTAAAAAAACCGGTTTCACCTAATGTACCATATACTTCATCGGTGGATACATGATGAAATCTTTTACCCTCATAATTTTTATTCCATACTTTTTTTGCAGCATCTAAAAGAATAACCGTTCCTATAACATTAGATTTTACAAATTCTAAAGGTGTGGTTATGGATCTGTCTACATGAGATTCAGCGGCTAAGTGTATTACTCCATCCGGTTGAAATTCAGAAAATATTTCTTTTATTTGTTCTTCGTTAGTTATATCGGCTTTTAAAAATTGGTAATTAGGCTTATTTTCAATATCTTTTAAATTTTCTAAATTACCGGCATAAGTTAATGCATCTAAATTTAAAATTTTATATTCCGGATACTGATTTACAAACCTTCTGACTACATGAGATCCGATAAATCCGGCACCTCCTGTAATTATTAATTTTTTCATTTATTTAAAAATTATCTATCCATTTATTAATTTCCTACCAATACTTTTATAATAAAAGCCATGAATTTGTAATTCATCTAGATTATAAAGGTTTCTTCCATCAAAAATAGCTTTTTTATTCATCTTTTTTTCTAAAATATCAAAATGAGGATTTCTAAATTCGCCCCATTCTGTTACAATAATTAATGCATCTGCACCTTCTACACAATCATACATATTGTTGGCATATTCTATTTTATTGCCTAATATTTTTTTTACATTATTGACGGCAATCGAATCGTATGCTTTAACTTTTGCTCCTTTTTCCAGAAGCATATCAATTATTTCAAGTGAGGAAGCTTCCCGAATATCATCCGTATTTTCTTTGAAAGCTAACCCCCAAATTGCTATTTGTTTATTTTTTAAATCTCCTAAATATTTTTCGACTTCGGGTACTAATATGGTTTTTTGTTTTTGGTTTACCTCTTCTACAGATTCCAAAATTTCAAAAGTATATCCAACTTCTTTTCCGCTTTTAATTAAAGCTTTTACATCTTTGGGAAAACAACTTCCTCCATATCCTACACCCGGAAATAAAAATCGATTACCGATTCTTTCATCCGACCCCATACCTAATCTTACTTTATCAACATCTGCTCCTACTTTTTCGCAGTAATTAGCTACTTCATTCATAAAGGTGATTTTGGTGGCTAAGAAAGAATTGGAAGCATATTTTGTTAACTCAGAAGATTTTTCATCCATCTTTATCATTTTAGCACCGGCATTAGTTAAAGACAAATAAATTTTATCCATTATTTCAAATGCTTTCTGTGAACCGGCTCCCACAATTACTCTTTCAGGGTTCATAAAATCTTCCACAGCATATCCTTCTCGTAAAAATTCCGGATTTGAAACAACATCAAAAGGTACTTGTGTTTTTGATTTTATCAGGTTTTTGACTTTTTCTGCTGTACCTACCGGAACCGTACTTTTATTTACAATTAAGGTATATTCAGTCATTAAATTTCCTATTTGACCGGCAACTTCCAGTACGTAAGACAGATCCGCTGAGCCATCTTCTCCCGGAGGAGTTGGCAAGGCTAAAAATATTACATTTGAAACTCGCATTGCTTCACTCAAATCTGTGGTGAAAAACAAACGACCTCCTTTTATATTTCTCAGAAATACTTCTTCTAATTGTGGCTCATAAATGGGTACTTGCCCATTTTTCATCAAGGTAACTTTTTCTTCATTTATATCAACACAATGTACACTATGTCCCAAATCTGCAAGGCAGGTTCCTGAAACCAGTCCTACATATCCTGTACCAACAATTGTAATATTCATATATTTAAATATTTTACAAAAATATAATTTATATTTTATTAATTATTTTATCTATTAGTAATACTATAGGTTTTCAATAGGATTAAAATAATTTATAAGATATCCCCCAGAAAAGAGATATATTTGCCGATCCCTTATCTTTTCCATACCCGGGAATAACTAAATTGTCTACATTTTTCTGTTTGCTGGAAAACAATAGAAATTTAGGACGAACCATGAAATCAATATAAAACGGTGAGTTTCCAATTTGAACTTTAGCTCCTGCAACTGCTTCTAACCAGCCGGAACTTACATTTGCTTCCGGTAAAGAACCTTCTCCAATTATTTGTATTTGTCCTTCGGGATTCATTCCCTTAAGAGGATATTTTTTTACATTTTGCTTGAAGGGGGAATAACCAAATCTTCCTCCTATATAAAACCCTTCGCCTGATTTTTCATAGTTGTTAGTTAAAATATAATTTATTCCTATTTCTCCAAAAACTCCTTTTGCATCAATATTCCAGTTATTTTTATTATAAATATTTTTTTCATACCCTACTTCGGCAACAGCCAACCACCTATTTTTAATTTTATAAGCGATAAAACTACTATAATTTTTTTTATCTGCAAAAAAACCAGCAACCGGATTTAATAAATCCACTCCTATAAATAGTTGATGCTTTGGATTTTTTACCGGAATAGAATCGTTGCTTTTTGTTTGGGAATGAGCATATATACCCAGAAATACACTAATAAGCAATACGTAAATTCGTAGAGGATTCATTATAAATTTGATTAGTTTGACCTGTTATGGATTTTATAGTTGTAAGCGCAGTTGCATCATAAGTTACCTCATTAAATATTACCTTGAATCCACATGCCTTTGAAACAAACTGTTGATCAGTCAGGTATTTTATTGTAATAATATTTTTACTTGAATCCGGAGTATGCAGTGTATCGTATAAATAAAAAACAGTTTCGTCGGATAAAGAATTTAAAGGTAATTGAATACTGTCTTTTCCAAGAAAGACACCTTCCGAATGTACAGAACCATCCGGCATTTTCCTGTCAACATATAATCGAGTTTTCTTATATTTACTACCTAAACTATCCAATTCTATAGTCAATCTCGGTGTAGTAACTTTGTCGCAAACATCATCATCTACACAAGAAAAAACAAGTAAACCTATAAAGAATAGGACGAATAGTATATTTATTTTTTTTTGAATCATTTTTATTTTAGTTTAAGAAGCGCAACGCTTTCAACATGATAAGTCTGTGGAAACATGTCTACAGCTTGAACTTTTACAACCTCATATTTTTCTTTCATCAACTCCAGATCCCTAGCTTGTGTTGCAGAATTACAACTTACATAAACTATTTTTTGGGGGGCTATGCGTAATATAGTTTCTACTACATTTTTATGCATTCCTTCTCTCGGCGGATCGGTAACAATAATATCCGGATGACCGTTTTCATGAATAAATTCTTCCGTGAATATATCTTTCATATCACCACAATAAAAACGACAATTTTTAATATTATTATATTCAGCATTTTCTTTCGCAGCATTTATTGCCTCGGGTACCGCTTCTACTCCGACCACCGTTTTTGCTTTACGAGAAATAAATTGCGCTATGGTTCCTGTTCCTGTATAAAGATCATACACTACTTCATCGCCTTTTAAATCTGCAAAATCTCTTGCTATTTCGTATAATTTTACGGCTTGTTTATAATTAGTTTGAAAAAATGATTTGGGTCCAATTTTAAATTTTAGTCCTTCTATCTCCTCCGTTAAAAAACCATTTCCATGGAATATTTTAACATCCAAATCATATAAGCTGTCATTTCCTTTAGAATTTATTGCATAAAGAATCGTTTTTACTTCAGGAAATTCTTCGCGAATATAGTTCAATATTTTG
The DNA here is from genome assembly GCF_019469225.1 of Apibacter sp. ESL0432. NCBI lineage: Bacteria > Pseudomonadati > Bacteroidota > Flavobacteriia > Flavobacteriales > Weeksellaceae > Apibacter > Apibacter sp. ESL0432. Next base: position 2,175,859 of record NZ_CP048266.1, read on the forward strand.
CCAATATTTTGCTCATCCTCTCTAAAAAACTGTAACAAAACCATTAGATCATTTTTAGAGTTAGAACGAATCATTAATGTTCTAAGAAATCCACTTTGTTCTTTAAAATCATAAAATTCCATCTTATGCTTTAAAGCAAACTCTTTAATTGAATTTCTGATTTTATTTGAAGGTTCTTGTTGTAAAAAACATTCTTTAATGTCTAATACTTTATTCCATTGTTGAGGTATGTGAAAACCCAACGCATTTTTATCTTCAATATCTATATCGGATTGTATTTCCTCAGATGTCAACCATCGAGCATTAGAAAAGGAAAATTCCATTTTATTTCTGTAGAAATACTTATCCGTTGAAGGGACAATGGTTAATTCTTGAAAATTATCAATTTTTCCAATTCTTTTTATATTATTGTAAACCTCTTTCTCTTTATATTCTAATTGTTTTTCATAAGAAAGATTTTGCCATTTACAACCTCCGCATATTCCAAAATGCATACATTCGGGATCCAATCGATCAGAAGAATATTTAATAAAATCTAAAACTTTAGCTTCGTAATAATTTTTTTTAGACTTAATTACCTGGGCATTAACTACATCCCCCGGTACGGCATATCCTACTAATACTGTTTTTCCTTCTTCAGTTTTTCCTATCGCAACCCCTTTAGCTCCGGCAGTAGTAAGCTCTAAATTGGGGATTTGTATATTTTTTTTTCTTCTCAAATTACAGAATATAAAATAAGATTACAAAAATACACAAAAAATGTATTCTATAAAAAGAGTTTATATTTACTGATTTTGAACTGAATACTCTTCATATTTTTATCTTATAAAACTATTTTAATCTAAAAAAATACTGTATTTTTGAGTTTTGAAAAACAATAAAAATTAATTAGTCCAAAATGAATTTATTATCCGATCGCGTTAATCGTCTTAGCTATTCTCAAACCTTTGTTATGTCTAACAAAGCTCGAGAATTAAAAGCTCAAGGAATCAATGTTATTAGCTTAACTTTGGGAGAGCCTGATTTTGAAATTCCTGAATTTGTAAGGGAATCTGCCATCAAAGCGATTAATGATGGTGTTAAATCCTACACCCCCGTTCCCGGATATCTTGAATTAAGAAAAGCTATTGCTAATAAATTTAAAAGAGACAATAATTTAGAATATAAACCTGATCAAATAGTTGTTTCGAACGGAGGAAAACAGTCTATTATTAATGTATTGCTTTCAATCATTAATGATGGAGATGAAGTAATCGTTCCTGCTCCTTATTGGGTAAGCTATTATGAAATGGTTAAACTTGCCGGGGGGGAAAATATTGTGGTAACTACTACCATTGACACTGATTTTAAAATCACACCCGAACAGCTTGAGAATGCTATAACTCCAAAAACCAAAGCGTTTTTATTCAGCTCTCCATGTAATCCTTCGGGAACTGTTTATACTAAAGAGGAATTATATGCCTTAGCTAAGGTATTGGAAAAGCACCCTAACATAATTATTATTTCTGATGAAATATATGAATATATAAATTATGAAGGAAAACACGAAAGTATAGCTCAATTTCCTGAAGTTTTTAATCAGACTGTAACAATTAACGGCGTTTCCAAATCGTATGCCATGACAGGTTGGAGAATTGGATATTTAGGAGGCCCAAAATGGCTTACTGATGCTTGTGATAAAATTCAAGGACAAATGACCTCAGGGGCAAATTGTATTGCTCAAATGGCATCTATAACAGCTATTGAAGCTGATCCTTCGGTTATTAATTATATGATTGACGGTTTTAAAAAGAGAAGGGAGCTTGTATACAATTTACTAAATGAAATTCCTGGATTTAAAGTTAATAAACCGGCCGGAGCATTTTATTTCTTTCCTGATGTATCTTTTTATTTTGGAAAAACTATTCAAGGACGTAAGATTACAAATTCCGATGATTTTGCTTTATTATTATTAGAAAAAGCACATGTAGCTACAGTAGGTGGTGTATGTTTTGGAGACAGTAATTGCATACGATTATCGTATGCGGCTTCTGAAGAAGATCTTATTGAAGCTTTAAAAAGAATCAAAAATACCCTATCGTAAAAAAATCATTTCTTAGTTATAAAAAATAAAAGCTGTGAAAATTCACAGCTTTTATTTTTAGTAAATATTCAAACCTAATTTATATAGGCTCCGGTCAATTTTTCTATTTAGATAAATCAACCGTTTCTGCTGTCGGGGCATTGTTCATTACTGATTTTACACCATTCTTAGCATTAGTTTCATTGTCATAAAGCTCGCTGGTTCCTACTATTTGTCCGTTACCGGCTTTTAAGTTAAAAAACCATTTTTTGTTAGAGGACTGTTTCAATTCAAAACGATCTTCGTTTTTGGAATTTCTTTTTACAGAACTAACACCTTTTTGACAATTTGTTTTTTGGGTATATCCTTCACTTGCCAGGATAATTTGCCCGTTTTTTGCTTTCAGTCTAAATCGAAAAGCACCTGATTTGTCTTTAAAAATTTCAAACATAGTTGTACAAATTTTAGTCTTACTTTATTAAGCTTTTTAGTGTTATTTATCCAACTATATTACAATATTCTTGTTTTTTTCAACAAATAATAGAGTAACAATGTTCTCTTTTTCTAAACAATTTCATACAAAGATATAAGTTCTAATTAATAAAGAACAAGAATAATATATTTTTATGACATAATACACATAAAGTTTGCAAATATTATTTTCATAAGTGCTTGTTTAACATGATTTTTTGTCTTTCCACTTCATAACAAACAATTGCAACTGCATTGCTTACATTTAATGAATCTATTTGTCCTTTCATAGGAATTAGTATATTTTCTTTTATTTTATCTTTCCAAAAATCAGAAATACCGGAATGCTCTGTTCCAAATATGACTGCAGCTGATTGGGTAAAATCAACATTTTGTATAATTTTTGAAGTTTCAGTCATATAAGTAGCATAAATTGGCACATCCATTTTTATAAGAAAATCATATATATTTGCATTATTTGTTGATATAATAGGAATATTAAAAAAACTTCCTACCGATGACCGTAGTACATTGGGATTATACAGATCTGCTTTTTCTTCACATACTACAACCATATCTACACCAAACGCATCTGCTGACCTGCATATTGCCCCAAGATTACCCGGTTTTTCAATTGATTCAATAACCAGGATAAATGGGCGATCCGGTAATTTTATTTGATCTAATTCATAGGTCTTATATTCATAAACCCCCAGTATGCCTTCAGATAGTTTCCTATAAGCGATCTTATCATAAACAGATTGTGATACTTCATATTTTATAGCGGAAGAAGGCAGTGTTATAGAATCTTGAAAAATATGTGGTTGTATGTAAAATTCAATAGGAACAAAACCATTTTTTAAGGCGAAAAAATTTTCATTTTTGCCTTCAACAATGAATTTTCTTTGACTTTTCCTTTCTTTACTTTTTTCTAATAATTTTACTAAATTCTTTATTTTTGGATTTTTATTACTTTCTATATACATGATATAAAAGAAATTTGGCAAAAGTAAAAAAACTTATTCATTATTTAGATAATTTTATTACTTATATTTGATTTATTAGCATGAAAATTAAAAAACAATCCTTTTTTTATAGTCTTTTCTTTAGTGTTTTAGTAATAATTTCCTTAATCCTTAGTTATAACCTTTCAACCAAAAAATTAAATCTTGGGCAATTTAATATAGAACAGCTAAGTTCAGAAGATATTGTTATAAATTATATAAAAATACATCATTCCTTACCAAATTATTATATTAAAAGATTAGATGCGCGTAAAGCCGGTTGGAAACCCGAAAAAGGTAATTTATGTCAAATACTACCGGGAAAAATAATTGGAGGGGATATATTTAAAAATAGAGAAAATAAGATTCCATCGAAAAAGGGAAGAAAATGGACGGAAGCCGATTTGAATTATAAATGTGGAATGAGAGGTACCGATCGTGTTATTTTTTCGAATGATGGACTAATTTTTGTAACTTATGACCATTATAAGACTTTTCAACAAAGATGAAAACAGTTTCTTTTGATTTCCACTCTATTTCTTCTTTACCAAAATTTTACCGAGTTTTTCAAAAAAAATTCGGCCTTGATTCTCATACGGCCAATAATTTGGACGGACTTTGGGATACGCTTACCGGTATTATTGAATTACCTGTTAAAATTAATTTCCAAAATTTAGATTTAGATAAAATTCAAAAGTTTAAACAATTAATTGCCTTATTTGAAGAAGCTGAAAAAGAAACTAATAGAGAACTCGTGTTTTCTTATTTTTTATCCAACTAACTTATAATTTTGGATTACCTTTGTTGATAGTGTTGCTAGAAACATAAATTTACTTTATTAAAAACAATATACTGTGTCCGATAAAAAACTAGTCATAATTCCTACATACAATGAAATTGAAAACATTGAAGATATCATTTCATGTGTGTTTAGCCTGGAAGAGGATTTCGATATATTGATTGTAGATGATTCTTCTCCTGATGGCACTGGAGAGAAGGTTGCCGACTTAATTCCAACATATTCCAATCGTCTTTTTTTAGAAGTTCGAAGTACTAAAAATGGATTGGGAAGAGCCTATATCCATGGTTTTAAATGGTCATTGCAAAAGGGATATGACTATATTTTTGAAATGGATGCTGATTTTTCACATAATCCGAATGATTTAATTAAACTGTACCAGGCTTGTAAAAATGGAGCAGATTTAGCTGTTGGTTCTCGTTATTGCCAGGGAGTTAATGTAGTTAATTGGCCGATGAATCGTGTGCTACTTTCTTTTTTTGCCTCTAAATATGTGCGTTTGATTACCGGATTGCCCATTAACGATTCTACTGCCGGTTTTGTATGTTTCACTCGAAAAGTATTAGAGGAATTACCTCTAGATCAAGTGGAATTAGTAGGATATGGCTTTCAAATTGAAATGAAATTTAGAGCGTATTGCAAAAAATTTAAAATTGTAGAAATTCCTATTATATTTACAGACCGAACTAAAGGAAAATCGAAGATGAGTGGAGCCATCATCAGTGAAGCTGTTTTCGGAGTAATTAAAATGAAATTTATGTCTTTATTAGGAAAATTATGAGGCTTTATTTATATATATTTATTAGTCTGTCTTTATTGCTTTTTTCTTGTCAACATCCTCTTGAAAAACCTGATCATCTCCTCTCTAAAAAGGATATGATTGCTATTTTAAGTGACATATATTTATATAAACAAACTCCAACCAATCTTCCATTGAATCAAGAAACTGCTTTTGATACATACGTTTCTATATTTAAGGCTCATCATACCACTAAAGAAATTTTTCAAAACAGTTACATATATTACTATACAGATGTAAATGCTTTACAGCATATATATGATAAAGTTATTGATAATCTTAAAAGTAAATTAACTAAAGAGCAACAACAACAATTAAAAGAAGAAGAATCACCCGAAAACCCTTGATAAAAATGAAAATTAAATTTTTAGTTCTATGTATATTTTTTGTCTCAATGGTATTTTCACAAGATAAAAAAATATATAATCCTGATGATCATGCTCAACAAAAAATTGATTCTTGTATTAGTGAAGCTAAAAAAGAAAAAAAATTTATTTTGCTTCAAATCGGTGGAAATTGGTGTATCTGGTGTATTCGATTCAATACTCTAACTCAAAATAACGAGGCTATAAAGAATATTTTAACGGAAAATTATATTGTATATCATTTAAATTATTCAAAAGAAAATAAAAATGAGCCTATTTTAGCCAAGTTAGGATATCCTCAACGTTTTGGTTTTCCAGCATTCGTAATCTTAAATGAAAAAGGTGAAAGAATTCATACGCAGCAATCTGATTTTTTAGAAGATAACAATTCAGGATATGACGTTAAAAAAGTTGAAAAATTTTTAAATGATTGGTCTCCAAAAGCCCTTGATCCCAATTTCAATAATTAATTGAAGGTACTTTCGTTTGTTATTAAAAGCGTATGTTAGCTAATAAAAGCTATTATTTATTATTCTAAATTTTAAAAATGATCTTTATGAGATTTGATAAAAGTATATTATTATCTATAATATTATGCATATTCGTAGTAAATATTAATGCTCAAAAAATAACATTAGAAGAAATATGGAGCGGTAAATTTTATCCAAAAACCATTTCAGGAATAAAATCTTTAAAAAATGGTAAAGAATATACTATTCTAACTAAAAATGGTATTGAAAAATATTCCTATGAAACCTTTGATAAAATAAATACGATCATTTCGGGTACTTATTCCGATTATTTATTTAATAACGATGAAAATTATTTGCTTTTAGAAAATGAATCGTTTCCAATATATCGACGCTCAAAATCGGGAATTTATACTTTATATAACATAAAAAACCAAACATTTTTAGAGGTTTTCAATAAAAAGCCCATACAAGAACCTATTTTTTCTCCTGATGGTACTAAAATAGCATTTATTTATGAAAATAATATCTATTATCAAGAATTTCCCTCATTACAAATAACGCAAGTTACGCACGATGGAAAAAAGAATAAAATCATAAATGGAATTTCAGATTGGGTTTATGAAGAAGAGTTTGCTCATGTCAGAAATTTTGAATGGTCGCCCGACGGAAAGAATATTGCCTTTATACATTTTGATGAATCTCATGTTAAAGAAGTTGATATTCCATTGTATGAAAACTTTTTGTATCCCGATCATTTCATTTATAAATATCCAAAAGCTGGAGAAGACAATTCTATTGTTAGCTTAAAGTTATATAATTTAGATAAAAAAGAAATTAATACGGTTTCTTTATCTAATTACGAAAATTATTATATTATAAATAGTAAATTCTCACCCAATGGAGATTTATTCGCGATAACTTCCAATCGTTTTCAAAATAAAATTACTGTTTTAAAAATAAACCCGGCAAATCTTAACACTCAATTATTAGTAACGGAAACATCCACTACTTGGATTGATACTGACAAATTTTATATAGGTTTATTAGCCGATGGAAGTTTTGTTTTAAACTCCGAAAAAAACGGCTACAATCACTTATATCTTTATAATGCTAAAGGACAATTAATAAAACCTATTACTAAAGGGAATTGGGACGTAATTCGAATTTATGGAATAGATAATAAAAATTCCCTCTTATACTTTCAATCCAATGAAAAAGGATCTAACAATAGGATAGTTGCCTCCGTTAACATCAAAACCGGTAAACAGAAAATTTTAACAGATGAAATAGGAACCCATAATGCTTCATTTAGTACTGATTTTTCTTATTTCATCGATCAATTTAGTACAGCAAATACACCTCCTGTATTTACATTGAGGAACAATAACGGATCTATATTAAAAACTCTGGAAGATAATTCGTCCTTAGTATCTTATGCCAATAAGAAAGAAATTCAAAAATTAGAATTTATTGAAATTCCAACTAAAAATGGTATCAAGTTAAAATCCTACATGATTAAACCTATAAATTTCAATCCTGATAAAAAATATCCTGTTTTAATGTATGTATACGGAGGCCCCGGATCTCAAACGGTAACCAATTCTTGGGATTCATTCAATTATTGGTGGCACCAAATGCTTGCGCAAGAAGGATATATAATTGTTTCCGTTGATGGAAGAGGAACCGGAGGAAGAGGGGAAAACTTTAAAAAATCAACATATAAACAGCTAGGAAAACTTGAACTTGAAGATCAAATTGCTGCTGCAAAGTGGTTGCAAACCCAATCCTTTATCGATTCTAACAGAATTGGAATATGGGGCTGGAGCTTTGGTGGTTATTTAACTTCTCTATGTATGACAAAGTCTAATGGATTATTTAAAATGGGAATAGCTGTTGCGCCGGTAACCAATTGGAGATTCTATGATACTATTTATACCGAACGATTTTTACAAACTCCTCAAGAAAATCCAACAGGATATGACGAAAATTCACCTATAAACTTTGCAAAAGATTTACAAGGTAAATTTTTAATTATTCATGGAACGGCAGATGACAATGTACATTTTCAAAATTCTGCAGCTATGATCAATGCTCTTATTGAAAATGGAAAACCATTTGATACAGCTATTTATCCTGATAAAGATCATGGAATTTATGGCGGAAATACTCGATATCATTTATATCATAAAATGACTGATTACATTAAATCAAATCTGTAAGAATTCTTTAAATATTAACATTTTCTGTAGATATATATATATTTTTAGTGTTTCTTTGAATTGTATCAAATAAAATTCTTAGCAGCTAATAAAATATTTTTATTTCATTTAAAAAGATTTTTTTTATATTCTTATTTAGTTATTTTAAAATTTAATTACAAAAAAATCAATCATAATACTGTATCGTTGGCTTTTTATAATGGGATGATTTAATATTAAATTTAAACAAAAATATACAAAAAGAACACCTAGGATAAACTTTGGCTTAATTTTTGTTAACACTCTATATAATTTATATTTTATACTTCTAAATAATTTTTCTTTTATACTAATTATATATTGTTTTTGTTAAATTTTTAAATCAAAAAAAAGTAATATGATTCAATTTTATTTTCTACCACATTAATTATTTTTATATAATTATAACAATAAACACATCTTAATTAAAAACTTTATTCTAATTTATATTCTAATTAAGACAAGCCCATTTCCTTAAAAGGATATGTACAACTATAATTTCATATTCTAAATAAAAGAATGTATTATCTTTATTTAAAAAATTATCCATATGACAATATATAAAGCCAGAGAATCGACAGACGTAATTGAAAGATTGTATATAACCATGCGTCACCTTTTTAACCGAGGCGGCTTCAAACCAACGGGTACTTCAGGACTTGAATTAAGAAACTATTTGTTAAAACTAAATCCGGAAATATATGGATCAATAGCAGATCCGGATAAAGTGGAACTTAATGGGCTCAACTATGTATTAGACAGGCTCCCACAAGGGATTGAAGAATGTTCATTTATATTTTTAACCTCCAATGAAGGGTTAGACAAATCATCATTTACCCCTATTTATCCTAAAAAAAGAAGGAGAACTTGTTATCGGGTGGATGAGCACCAAATGAACATTGAAGTATTATTAGGAAGATCTGAAATTTATGATATATTAACCCACCTTACGTTTTTATATAATGAAGCAGACAAAATCAGAAAAAGAACTCATGATTTTAACGGAAAAGTGGGAAGAATTTGGATATCTGTTGAAAATGCAGCCTTAAGCTCTGAACCTTTAAAAAGAAAAGAAAGAGAGGTAATTTTAGCCCATATAGCTACCATGCTGGGCAGAAGCTTTGATGAAGTAATTACCGCTTATAAAAACTTTCAAGAAGCAAATGATCCTGACCGTTTTATAAAGATTATTTACAATTTAGGAAGAGTAAGCAAAGAAGACGAATTAGGAATTCGAAGAAGAGAAATATTTTTCAGCTCCATTTTGAAGGAAAGAGTGGGTCATCATTTATTTGGTGAAAAATGGGCGGAAAATGTTAAAAAAACATTAATTAAAAATAAGTTAATAAATAAAAAAATTCACATTATAAGCTCCAATATGCATAGTGTGAAAAATATGTTGTATGCTTTTGATTCTTTAAATAAGACTTTTCATGCTGATGAAGAATTAAAAATGTATGAAGATTTAAGTAAAAATTTAGATTTAGTTGATTCTGTAAAAAGTTATGCTCAAAAAAATGGCATGATATACAGTAAAGATACCAGCGGATCAAATATTGACGTTCAAATCTTCGATCTATCTAAGATTAATTTTAAAAACACCCCTTTTAAAAATATTAAAAATATAAACAAAGAAGACATTTTAATTGTTTTTGATTATGCATTCGGAGAACAAGCTTTTGAGATAATGGACGAATTATTAAGGCCAATAAATAATGCGAAAGAAAAATTAAAGCTAAATGTTGACTCAATATCTATCTTAGGTAAAGCCGGAATTTTAGTTGGAAATAAAGGCGATATTATGATTCCAACTGCCCATATATTTGAAGGGACAGCAGATAACTACCCTTTTCATAACCAACTTTCCTTAAAAGATTTTGAGGGATATAATATTAACGCTTATAAAGGAGCCATGATTACCGTATTAGGTACTTCCTTACAAAATAAAAATGTTTTGACTTATTTTATGCAAACATCTTGGAAAGCCATCGGTTTAGAAATGGAGGGAGCACATTATCAAAAAGCTATTCAAGTGGCATCTAAAATACGTCATCATATAGGTGAAAACGTAAAATTAAGATATGCTTATTATGCCTCAGATAACCCTTTAGAAACCGGAAGTACATTAGCCTCCGGAGGATTGGGTTTAACCGGTGTAAAACCTACGTATTTGATCACTCAAAAGATACTTGAGCAAATATTAAATATTAAAAATTAATTTATCTAAAATAAATGACTAAACAAAACCAAAACCACGAAGTAAATATTATAGATTTTTTTAATTATCTTATAAACATTGTTAAAAAAATTGGAACTAAAATTATTAACATTTTCGAAAAAATTTTTAAAACTATCTTATGGTTTATTATTTTATTAAAAAAATACTTTCTTTTTATTTTAATTGTCGTAATTATTTCCGGTGTGTTAGGTTACTTAAATAAGGGCATTATACCCATTTATTATAATTATGATATGATTGTTGAACCTAATTTTAATAGTTCTAAAACACTATATCAACTCATTGACTCATACAATAAATTAGCTGCAAATAAAGAAAGCAAACTTAAAGGTTTAAAAAATATATCAATACAACCTATTAAATCACTAACTGAAGAGCTTAATATATTTTATACTACCATAAAAAATAATGATAATATTGTAAAAAATGATTCTATTTTTTCGAAAAACTTTGAATTAATTAATAAGTTTAGACAATATCTTGTAGACACTGATTATCTTAAACACTCTATACATATAACATCAACAAATAAACTTTCTTCTGAAGAAATTAAAAACGAAATTTTAAGTCCGTTTGAAAATGATCCGTTTTTTTCCCGTTTTAAAGAAGCTTATTTAAATTCAATAGATACTAAATCTAAAATATATAAAAATGAATTAAAGATAATTGATACCCTCTTACTATCTATAGCTAAAGGGGATAAATCCAAAATTTCCGCATCTTCTCTATCTATTAATAAAGATTCTAAAACGAATGTTGAACAGGATTTACTTAATAAAGCATTAAAGATAACACAATTATTAGCTGATACTGAAGTAGAAAAAGTTCAAAAATCTCAAGTAATAACACTAATTTCAGAACCTCAATTAGTTGATAACAATTCTTTAATTACAAATAGAAGTACGTATTCTTTTATTTTATATGGTTTTTTATTTTCAATATTTATAATTTTGCTTATCCAATTTGTAAAATATTTAAATAAATTTGAAAAAAAACACTCTTAAAATAGCTATTATAGGATTCGGCCATATAGGAAAAATACACTATGAAAATATCACACAAAATGAAAATTTAAATGTAGTTGCTTTGATTGATACGGATAATTCCGTTTTGGAAAATAAAAATATCCCTATTTTTCAAAGTATATCAGAATGCCATTTTATTTTCCCTGATATTGATTTGTATATAGTTGCAACACCCAACGGTTACCATTATAAACAAACGAAAGAAATCCTGGAATTATCTAAAAATGTGTTGGTGGAAAAACCCATTACATTTCATAAATTCCAAATTGAAGAATTAATTACTATCGCAAAGAATAATAATGTTCGATTATTTACCTCTCTGCAACTACGTTTTTCACATATAATAAACCACGTCAAAAATTTAATTGACAATGATTATTTAGGTGAAATTTTTCTTATAAATATTGAATGTTTTTGGAACAGAAATGACCGCTATTATAAAAAAAATTCATGGCGTGGAACAAAGCAGTTAGATGGAGGAATACTGTTTACTCAATTCTCTCATTTCATAGACATAATACATTATTTATTGGGAAAAATTGAATTACTAAGCAATTTAACTGCCAATTATACGCTTCAAAACGTAATTGAATTCCCCGATAGTGGAATTTTACAATTTAAATCGGGAAAAACCCTGGGAAGCATGTGTTACACGATCTCTACCTATGATAAAAATTTTGAATCATCAATTACTATCATTGCAGAAAAAGGAACAATAAAAATTGGTGGCCAATATTTGGATCAACTAGTACATTATAATGTAAAAGAGAGCTTTTTTGAAGGTATTGATTTGCCTAAAGAACCGCTTCATAAATTGTTATATAAAGAAATAGTACATTCGTTAAAAAATTCAACCTCATCTTGTTTAGATGCTGAAAATTCGATTGAAACTATTGATTTTATTGATAAAGCGTCTAGCTATTTAGCCTAAACAAATAGGCTTATTTATAAATTAGTGATGGAAGAATTATTTCCAATATATAAAATATTTAATTGTAATTTTATCAAAATACAAATCAAAATCTAAATTTTTACTTAAAAATTATTTTTTTCATTAAATATCTTAGGAAAAATAATATTTGATTTGTATTTAATATAGTAATTTTGCTATATGAAATTAATTTCACAATTAGGAATTATATTACTGTTGTATTTTATTGGTGAATTAATAGTTTTCATCCTGCAAATAAAGATACCGGGAAGCATAATAGGCATGCTGTTATTACTTGTATCTTTACAATTGAATATCATAAAAGTGGAAGATATAAAAGAAGTGGCTACTTTCTTTTTAAATAATATGCTGATTTTATTTATACCTTTAGGGGTTGGATTAGCTTCCCAATGGGACTTAATCTCTAAGGAATGGTTAGCAATTATAATATCCATTATACTTAGTACCTTTATCGTGTTATTAACTGTAAGTTTACTTATTAGAAAGAAAAAAGAATGAAGGAATTTTTAGATACTCCTCTTTTTCATATAACGTTAACCTTACTGGTTTTTTGGTTATGTAATCTGTTGTTTACTAAATTCAAATATAAAATACTTCATCCGGGTATAACCTCTATAATCTTATTGATTGTCTATTTAAAAGTGACACATACTTCGTATGAAGATTATAACAATAATACCTCTTTAATTTCTTTTTGGCTGGGACCATCCGTGGTAACTTTGGGTCTACCGCTTTATTTGTATATAAAACATTTAAAAGGCAGTTATATACGAGTTTTTATCGCTATGATAGCGGGAAGTCTTGCGGGAATTATTTCCGTGGTTGTTATAGCAAAAATTCTAGGTGCTTCAGACATTATAGCTTATTCTTTATCTCCAAAATCTGTAACAACGCCTATTGCAATGGAGGTATCTAAAGGTTTGGGAGGTATTCCGTCTCTTACTATTGCGATAGTTTTTATTACCGGATTTGTCGGTGCCCTTTTCGGATGGGGATTCCTAACTAAATTAGGAATTAAAGATCACAAAGCAATCGGAATAGCTGTGGGTTCTGCTTCTCATGCTATAGGTACGGCGGAAATTGTTAAAAATGGCGAAAAATTTGGCGCTTACGGAGCACTTGGAATGGCTTTAAATGGTGTATTAACTGCTATATTTGCTCCTATACTAACTCCGTATTTAATCCAACTATTAAATTCGATTGGATAAATATTCGTTGTGGTTAACTTTTTGTAACAATAAATAATTACTTATTACTATAAATTTATCTGATAAGTTTTTATGAAATAGGCGAATATTTAAATAAATTTTAAAATATATTATGACTAAGAAAAAGAGAATAATTTCTACTAAACATAAAGAGAAACTACGAAATTTAAAAAGAAATATACTTAACATCTTTATAAAAAACCCGAATAAACAATACAATTATAAACAAATATCCACAATACTGGATTACAAAAATCCCAGACAAAGGGAATTTGTAATACAAGGACTTTTAAGTTTGGTTTCTGAAAAACAACTAACAGAAATAAAAACCGGAAAATATCAAATCAATTCCATAAAAGAATCCGTTACCGGAAAAATTGATTTCAGTCAGAATGGTAATGCCTATTTAATTGTTGACGGTCTTGAAAAAGATATTTTTATACCGAAAGGAAAAACAGGAAAAGCTTTACAAAATGACATTGTAAAAGCTATAGTCCATCAATTTAAAAACAGAAAACCGGAAGGAGAAGTTATTGAAATCCTGGAACGTTACAAAACAAAATTTGTTGCAAAATTTGAATATTCTCCGAACAAAAACTTTGGATTTGCAGTAGTTAATAAACCTTCCGTTCACACTGATTTTTTTATACCAAAAGATAAATTCAACGGTGCAAAAAACGGTCAACTGGTAGTGGTTCAACTCCTCGATTGGCAAGATAAAGAAGACAGTCCTACGGGATCTATTGTTGAAGTATTAGGAGATCCCGGAGAAAATGAAACCGAAATTCATGCTATTTTAAGTGAATATGGGTTACCTTATACATTTCCTTATGAAGTTGAAAAAGAAGCGGAAAAACTTGATATACGCATATCAGAGGATGAAATATCTAAAAGAAGAGATATGCGTACTGTCACTACATTTACCATTGACCCTGTTGATGCTAAGGATTTTGATGATGCACTCTCTATCGAAAAGTTAGACAACGGCAACTGGGAAATTGGAATTCATATCGCAGATGTTTCCCATTATGTAAAACCGGGAACCCTATTAGATAAAGAAGCCTATTTAAGAGGAACTTCCGTGTATTTAGTCGATAGAGTCGTTCCAATGCTTCCTGAAGTCTTAAGCAATAATGTTTGTTCCTTACGTCCTAAAGAAGATAAATATACTTTTTCCGCCGTATTTGAATTGGATGAGAAAGCACAAGTAAAAAAACAGTGGTTTGGACGAACGGTTATCCATTCAGACAGAAGATTCACTTATGAAGAAGCTCAAGAGATTATCGAGGGAAAAAAGGGCGATTTTGAAGAAGAAATACACACCCTTAATAATTTAGCAAAGCTACTAAGAGAAGATCGAATGAACAAAGGAGCAATCTCTTTTGACAAAATAGAGGTAAAATTTAATTTAGATGAAAATAAAAATCCCGTAGGAGTTTATTTTAAAATTGGAAAAGACAGCAATCATTTAATTGAAGAATTTATGCTTCTGGCCAATAAAAAAGTTTCCGAATATGTTAGTACCATTAAAAAAGGAAATCCAACCGATCGAACTTTTATTTATAGAATTCATGACGACCCGGATCCGATAAAATTACTTTCTCTTAAACAATTTGTAAATACTTTGGGATATGATATAAATATAACCAATAAAAATAAAACCTATCAATCCATCAATAAATTACTTGCCGACGTAAAAGGGAAAGGCGAAGAAAATATGATTGAAACGCTAACCATCCGTACTATGTCAAAAGCAAAATATTCAACCGAAAATGTAGGTCACTATGGTTTAGCTTTCGAATATTACAGTCATTTTACCTCTCCCATACGCCGATATCCTGATGTAATTGCCCATCGTCTCTTACAAGATTTTCTAGATAAAAAACCGTCTGCAAACAAAGAAATCATCGAGAATATGGCAAAACATTGCAGCAATATGGAAAAATTAGCCGCCGATGCTGAAAGAGACAGTATTAAATACATGCAGGTTAAATTTATGGAAAAGCACTTAGGTGAATCTTTTGAGGGAGTAATCACCGGAGTAACCGAATATGGTATTTATGTAGAAATTAAAGAATTCGGAACCGAAGGAATGATTAAAACAAGAGATATACGGGATGATGATTATCGCTATGATGAAAAGACCTATTCTATTATAGGACAAAGAACCGGCAATAAATATCAGTTGGGTGACTCTGTATATATTAAAGTTATAAAAGCTAATCTTGAAAAGAAACAATTAGATTTTGAACTTATTGAGAATTGATAAAAATAAATTAGTAACCAATTATACTATATAGTCTGTTATATTGCTAATATCAAAACAATTTTAATTGTAACGAACCTTTTGCTTCTAACTCTAATAATTTTTTCTTTCTCCACAGTCCTCCTCCATAACCTGTTAAAGATCCATCCGAACCAATGACCCTATGACAAGGAACCAATATAGAAATCATATTCATACCGTTAGCATTTGCAACCGCTCGAACAGAAGAGGGCTTACCGATACGTTTTGCTTGAATGGCATAAGTTGAAGTCTTTCCGTAAGGTATTTTAAGAAGGACCTTCCATACCTCTTTTTGAAAATCAGAACCAACCCAGTCTAATGGAACTGTAAATTCTTTTAAAGTACCTTCAAAGTATGAGTCTAATTGTTGCTTTAATTGTTTAAATAAACTATTTTCACTTGGCACAATAGAAGTATTAAAACGCTTTGATATTAATTGTAGCTCTCTTTCTAACATTTTACGATCCGAAAATTCCAATAAACATATGCCTTTCTCTGAGGCACAAGCAATCATAGTACCTAAAGGGGTTGCCAAGCGGGTAAGATTAATTAATTGTTTTTCTTTACTCATTCTAGGTGTAATTCCTGTTATTTTTTTAAAAGTTTCATTAAATCCGCTCAACGATTCAAATCCTGAGTCATAGGCAATATGTGTAATATTATTACCTTCTTTACATTTTTTAAATGCCTCATTTATTCTATACATTCTTTGATACATATGAAAAGTAACTCCATGATTTTTAAGAAACCACCTTCTAACTTTTATTGGCTCAATTCCAAAATTCCTTAAATCAAAGTCTTTTAATTTAATATTGGGGTTGTCTTCCAAATGTTGTAATAATTTATGAATAAATTCCGGCGTTTCACCATTCCTTTCCATAGGATGACATATTTTACATGCTCTATATCCTTTACTTAAAGCTTCTTTAGTCGAAGAAAAAAATTCAACATTCTCAAATTTAGATTTTCGTGCTGAACAGGTAGGATGGCAAAATATACCGGTAGTTTTAACACCAACAATAAAAGTTCCTTCAAATGAACTATCCCTTTCTAATAAGGCTTTGTAAAATATTTTTTTTTGATCCATGGAAAAAGTATTTTTTAATCTACCCGCTTTCTCTGTAAATCCCTTTATTATAAGGATAAACAGAAATACACTTACTATTTAAAAAATTATTTTAAAATAATTTTTTTGTTAAAATTAGTTCAGGCGAAGATTGTACTGCAACCGAAAAATGAACATATATTTTTTCCATGAAAAGATAAAGGGTATTAACCAAACATTTAAAAACTAAAAAACCCATTAAGTTTTTAAAGTGTTTTTTAATTCTTGAACCGCTTTTTCTATTGTTTTATTATCTTTTAACAAGGTAATGAACTTACTACCAATAATAGCGCCGTTAGCATAAGATTGTGCGACTTCTAAAGTAGTTTTATTTGAAATACCAAACCCTATTAAACGAGGATTACGCAATTTCATTGAATTAATTTTTTGAAAATATTCTACTTTTTTATCATCAAAACTTTTTTGCGCTCCCGTTGTTGAGGCAGATGAAACCATATATATAAATCCATCCGTATTTTCATCAATCAAGCGAATTCTTTCTTCTGATGTTTCGGGAGTTATAAGCATTATAACTTTTATATCATAAGTTTCAAAAATCGATTTATATTTTGTAGTATAATCATTAAAAGGTAAATCAGGTATAATTGCTCCATCTACACCGACTTCTTTACATTTTTTACAAAAATTTTCAATTCCGTATTGCATAATAGGATTTAGATATCCCATTAATAGTAACGGCAATTCAACTTCTTTTCTCACTTCTTTAATTTGTTCGAAAAGCAATTTTAAATTCATTCCATTCTTCAAGGCCAACGTGCCGCTTTCCTGAATGGTCGGCCCATCTGCCATAGGGTCTGAAAAGGGTATACCCACTTCTATTAAATCTATGCCGTTTTTTTCAAGCTCTTTTATGATCTTACCAGTATCGGCAAGATTCGGATATCCGGCCGTAAAATAAATGGAAAGAATGCCTTTCTGTTTTTTATTAAATAATTGCTTTATTCTATTCATAGTTTATTTCTTCTATAAATTCTTTTATTAATTCAATATTTTTTCTTCCCGGTTCTAGTTCAAACTTACTGTTTAAGTCCAAACCATATAATTTCGGATGCTTTATTTCTTTAATTTTCCCTACATCTTCCATTGAAATACCTCCACTTAAAAAAAAAGGAAGTTCACCTGCATAAAAATCCATCAACGACCAATCGAACTTTTTCCCTGAACCTCCATATTGCGTGCTTTTAGTATCAAACAGAAAGAAGTCACAAACTGAGTTATATTCTTTTGTACTGTGCAAATCATTAGGGGATGATACATTAAAAGCCTTAATTATTTTTATATTAGGAAAACTTTTTATGAGATCTGAACAATATTTTGGATGTTCCGATCCATGAAGTTGGATAACATCCAACTTATATTTTTCAATCCTATGGAAAATCAATTCTATTTTTTCATTAACAAAGACCCCTACCCTCAAAATATCTTTAGTTTGTGAAAGAATGGTTTCGGGGAGTATCTTATCCATATAACGTAAGGATTTCGGGTAAAATATAAATCCCATATAATCTATAGGTACTAGAGAAAGATGCTCAATATTATCAGGATATTTCATCCCACAAACTTTAATTTTCATCTATTAATTGGTATGATTATGTAAGTTCTTCAATAAAATCTTGTAAAGCTTTACCGGGATTATTCGTTTTCATAAAATTTTCACCCATTAAAAATCCTTTATATCCGGCTAGCATTAAGTCTTTTACAGTTTGAGAAGAAGATATTCCACTTTCAGAAATTTTCAAAAACTCCGGGGGTATTTTATTAACCATATAAAATGAAACTTGTACATCCGTAACAAAGGTTTTTAAATTACGGTTATTAATTCCTACTACATCTACCCATTCATTAATATAATCTAATTCCTTTTCATGATGCAATTCCAACAACACATCCAATCCAAGATTTTTAGCTTGTTTTGCCAATTCTTTAGTTTTTTCAACAGTTAAAGCAGCGGCTATCAACAATATTGCACTTGCCCCGTAAGCCTTAGCTTCAAAAAGTTGATATTCATCAATCATAAAATCTTTACGAAGAAGGGGAGTTTGTGTAATGGCTTGTGCATTAACCAAATCCTGCAAATTACCTCCAAAAAAATCAGTATCGGTGAGAATGGATATAGCACTTGCTCCGTTTTCAGAATAACAAGGTATAATTTGTTCTATTTTTGCATCTTTAAAAATCCAATCCCTCGAGGGAGATCGACGTTTAAATTCTGCAATTATACCGGTTGAAGATCTTTGTAAGGATTCTTTAAACGATTGTCTTTTCTTTACATTTTGTATTTTATTTTCCAGATCTTTAATTGAAATTTTCCTTTTTGATTTTTCAATTTCAATCCTTTTACAATCAATAATTTTATCTAAAATGGTAGGCATTTTTTTTCTTTTATGGTTCAATGAATGAGTTACTATCCTCATCAACTACTTTTTTTTCTACAAATTCATCATCTAAATCAACAGAATCTTCATTTATTTGTCCTCTTCTAAACTGAACTTGTTGTTGATCAGGAAAATAATAAAAATAGGTATCAATTGTTTTACTAGTAAAATGAAGTTCATAATAATTACCTTTTTCCGTCCACCATTCCCCTTTATCTACAATTGCTCTTTCTTCAGTTCCTCCCAACAATTGAATTTTCAACAAAAGAAAAGTTCCGTCAATATTCCGTTGCTTAATCCAATAGTTACGTATTCCTCCTTCTCGAGTTCCTTTTTCTGTACCTTGCCAAAATCCAATTAAGTTTTGATCTCTTTCTTTTATTTGAGAATAGGATACCAGATTCCACAAGATAAATGTTATAAGTACTAATTTTTTCATCTTTTTTATTTTTATTAAACCTAATTATTCAGGCTTAAAAATTTTTGAAAGGTTTGTTTCGCTTTTCCGCTTTCCAACGATTCTCTCGCTTGATTTATGCATTCTTCAATAGTTAATTTGGGATTTATATTGTGTATGGCAAATGCCGAATTAGCTATCACAGCATTTTTTTGGGCTTTGGTTGCTTGATTATTTAATACATTATCAAAAATTTTTGAAGCTTCTTCAGGTGTTTTTCCTCCGTCCAACTCCGGTTGCGTACATCTTACCAAACCGATATCTTCGGGAGAATAGATATGTTCCCCTAAATGGGTAACTACTTTAAAATTATCGGTTAAGGATATTTCATCATACCCGTCTAAACTATGTACGACCGTATAATTACAATCGGTATTTTGATAAATATAATAATATAAACGAGACATTTTAAGGTTAAAGACTCCTAATACATTTCTTTTAGGCTTTATTGGATTTACTACAGGTCCCAGCATATTAAAGAATGTACGAACTCCTAATGCTTTTCTTATGGGTATTACCACCTTCATGGCATCATTGAATAAAGGAGCATGTAAAAAGGCCAGGTTGGATTGATCTAATGATCGTTCAAGTTTACCGATATCGGCAGTAAATTTAACTCCGTGTTGTTCCATCACATTGGAAGCTCCGCTAACAGAAGTTGCGCCATAATTTCCATGCTTTGCAACTTTATATCCGGCACCGGCTACCACAAAACAAGAAAGAGTAGAAATATTAAACGTATTTTTATTATCCCCTCCCGTACCTACGATATCTATAGGATCATATGCGGCTAATGATGAAACATCCGTACATAAATCCATAAGGGCATCCCTAAAACCGAAAAATTCATCGATGCTAATATTTCTCATAAGAAAAACGCTTATAAAAGCGGCAATCTGAGATTCATTATATTCTTTCGCGGCCATTTTAGTCAATACTTCTTTCGCTTCTTCTCGGTTTAAATATTGATGCTCAAAGAGTCTGTTTAATAGTTGTTTCATATCAACTTAATTTTCTAAAAAATTTTTTATAATGTTTTTGCCCTTCGGGGTAAGTATGGATTCAGGATGAAACTGAACTCCGTGGACATCATAATGCTTATGTTTTATAGCCATAATTTGATTATCATGATCGACAGCCGTAATTTGAAGTTCATCCGGAAAATTTTGGTTATCTACAATCCACGAATGGTATCTCCCAACTTCCATTTCTTCAGAAATACCTTTGAATATATAGTCTTCATCTATTATTCTTATTTTCGTTGCAACTCCATGATACACATCTTCCAAATTGGTCAATTTAGCACCAAAAGCTTCTCCTATAGCTTGTTCTCCTAAGCACACCCCCAGAATCGAATGAGTTGAAGCATATCGTTTGATTAATGAGAGCAATATTCCTGATTCGGAAGGTATTCCCGGGCCCGGTGATAATATTATTTTATCATAGTCTGCTACTTCTGATACCGTGATTTGATCGTTCCTAAATACATTTACTTCGGTATAATTCAATTCTTTGATTAAGTGAACCAAATTATAGGTAAATGAATCATAATTATCTAAAACCAATAGTTTCATTGTATATTTACTTAGAACATGAATTTAAGAATTGGTTAGCCGTTTGTACATCGGCATAGTAATAACTTAAGGCTGCTAAAAATGAATTTTGAACTTCTTTAGCTTGTATTTTTTCTCCCTTAATTTCAAGATCTCGTGTTGCACAAGCATCGCCTATTAAAGTACAAGAATAGCCTAAGTCTTTTGCTGCTCTAGTAGTTGCATCCACACACATATGGGTCATCATTCCGCAAATTACAAGTTCATCAACTTTAAGTTTCTTTAAAGTATCTTGAAGATCTGTATTTATAAAGCTATTTGGAAAATTCTTGATGATGACTTTTTCTTCGTCTTTCGGCTTAACATGGGAATGTATTTCTACTCCTTGAGTATGAGGAAGGAAAAAAGTAGCATCCGACCTTGACGATACATGTTGTATATGGACTACCGGCCATTGTTCTTTTCTGAACTTTACTAATATGTTTTTTGCTTGTTCACAAGCTTGTATAGAATTATTTAGAGGATTTTTTCCTCCTTCAAAATAGTCATTTTGAATATCGATAATAAGTAAAGCTTTCATATATAATTAATTTTTTAAAATTTCTGCCAGATCAATTGCTTTTTTAAGCGCTCCTAACTTGTTATTTACTTCTTTTAACTCTTCTTCGGGATTTGACTTGGATACAACGCCCGCCCCTGCTTGATAATACAATACATTATTTTTGCTTAAAAATGACCGGATGGTAATTGCTTGATTTAAATTTCCGTCTAAACCAATATAACCGATACATCCTCCATATATTCCCCGCATATGTTTTTCTATATCGTGCAGCAATTGCATGGCTCTAACTTTGGGTGCTCCGGATAAGGTTCCTGCAGGAAATGTATCTGCAAATACAGAAATACTGTTTTTATTTTCATCCACAATTCCACTCACACGGGAAACTAAATGTATCACATGTGAAAAATACTGTACTCGTTTAAAAAACTCTAATTGGACCTCATGGCAATTTCGGCTCAGATCATTTCTTGCTAAATCTACCAACATAACATGTTCTGCATTTTCTTTTTCATCTTGTAAGAGTTTTTCTGAAAGTTTTCTGTCTTTTTCATCATCTCCGGTTCTTTTATATGTTCCGGCTATAGGATCAATATAAGCTCGTCCTTTATTTATTTTACAATGCGTTTCGGGGGATGATCCGAATATTCGAAAAGAACCAAAATCGAAATAAAAAAGATAGGGAGACGGATTAATGGATCGTAACGCTCGATATACTTTAAAATCATCGCCGGTAAATGCTTGTGAATAACACCGTGAAGGAACAATCTGAAAGACATCTCCTCTTTTACAATGTGCAATCCCTTTTTTTACAGACTCTATATATTCTTCATCGGAAATAAAACTTTTTTCATCTCCTTTGATCTTAAAATTATAGGAAGCAAAATTATTATTTTGCAATAAGGCTTCTAGTTGATGAATATCTGATTTTTCCCCTTCGGGAATATTTTCAACTATGGTTAATTCATTCTTTAAATGATTAATAACTAATATAAATCGGTAAAAAATGTAAAATAATTCAGGAATATCCGCATTTTCATATTTTTTATTTTTAGGATCAACCGATTCAAAATATTGAATACTATCATAGGAAGTATATCCAAAAAAACCATTAATTTTAGCAGGATTCTCTCCTTGTAATTGAAAGCTTTTAATAAAATCATCCAATTCGTTAACTAAAGGTTGTTCTAAATTTTTGATTTTTGTTTGCCCGTTTATTTCCGTTGTAATTTCATAGTCTTTAACTTTAAATTTAGCTAAAGGATCCATCGCAATAAAAGACGAGCTGTCTTCTCCACCATGAAAATCAGAACTTTCGAGTAAGGCAGATTCAGGAAAAGCATCCCTTATTTTTAAATATATTCCCACCGGAGTTTGTAAGTCTGCTAATAATTTCTTAGTTTTTACCTGTATTTTCATATTTTATTCGTTTCGATTTTCCTGAACTTTTATGTATGTTTCCATATCTTTATCTCCTCTTCCCGATAGACAGATCACAATAATATCTTCCTTTTTAAATTTCTTTTTCTTCAATACTCCTAAGGCATGTGCCGACTCAATGGCGGGAATTATACCTTCTAATCTTGTTAATTCAAAGGCTGCATCTAGAGCTTCCTCATCTGTGATTGCCAGAACTTCCGAACGTTTGGTTTTAGACAAATGGGCATGAAGGGGACCTACTCCCGGATAATCCAATCCGGCCGATATAGAATACGGTTCTTCTATTTGTCCATCTTCTGATTGCATGAGTAATGTTTTGCTTCCGTGAATGATTCCTAATCTTCCTAAATGGATCGTCGCAGCAGATTCTCCGGAGTTTAATCCTTTTCCGGCTGCTTCAGCTAAGACAATCTTTATCGAAGGTTCATTTAAAAAATGATAGATGGTTCCGGCAGCATTGCTTCCTCCTCCTACACATGCTATCAAATAGTCGGGGGTTTCTCTTTGTTCTTTTTCTAACAGTTGTTTGCGAATTTCTTCACTGATGACTGATTGTAAACGAGCAACCATATCCGGATAAGGATGAGGTCCTACGGTTGAACCTATAATATAATACGTGTCTTTCGGATTTGAACACCAATCGCGAATTGCTTCATTAGTAGCATCTTTTAAGGTCATATTTCCACTCGTCACGGGTAGTACTTCTGCTCCTAACATTTGCATTTTTTCAACATTCAACTTTTGTCTTTCCACATCCACTTTTCCCATGTAAATTACGCATTTCATATTCATTAGTGCACAAACTGTAGCCGTGGCAACTCCATGTTGACCCGCTCCGGTTTCAGCTATGATTCGGGTCTTACCCATTCTTTGCGCCAATAATATTTGACCTATTGTATTGTTGATTTTGTGCGCTCCGGTATGATTTAAATCTTCTCTTTTTAAGTAGATTTTACATCCGTATTTGTGAGACAGTCTTTTTGCCAAATATAAAGGTGAAGGCCTTCCTACATAATCTCTTAGTAAATCGTGGTAATCTTTTTGAAATTTTGGGTCATTTAATATTTTTAAATAATTGTTTTTTAGAATTTCCACATTTTCATAAAGGATTTCAGGAATATAAGCTCCTCCAAATTCTCCATAGTAACCTTCTTGGTTTACACTATATGTATGCTTCATTTTTTTTTCATTTTATGTAATTAATCATTTCAAAAAACAAAAAAACCTACCGTGAACACGGTAGGTTTTTCTTATTCTTTTACTATTTTATTTAAAATAATACACCTTACTGCCCACGGCTATTGAAGCTGAGAGCACCACCACCAAGATATATTATTTAAAAATATTGCTTTCACTTTACTTAATTATTTTAACAAAAATACTAATTATCTTTTTATAATACAAAATATTTCAGCCGATTTTATGTTTTTCTTTAATTTATATTTAGATTATTATTTAATTATGAGCGTGATTTAATAGTGTACTTTACTTTATATATTTTGTTCTTGCTATGCATATAAATTGACTATTTAGCTATGTGCTGAGTTTACAAATACTAGATATTATTCTTAAATTAAAAGAAAAAACCCATTCATTTATATAAAATAAAGAATGGGTTACGAATAGAATTCTTAAGGTTTTACTCTTATTTATTAGATTCTTACATATTTATCCTATTGCTACAGTTATATAATAGTTTTTTTAAATTAATTGTCTAAATTTTATTTTTCAAAACGTAAAGAAATTCTTCTGTCTTTAGCTCTTTCTTCATCGGAAGCGTTTGCATCAACTGTTGCAAATTTGGAACCATACCCTTCAGCTCCGTCAACTCTATCTCCAAATCCATTTTTAATAAATATTTCCTTTACAGTATTTGCTCTTTCTTGAGACAATTTTAAATTATCTTGGTCATTTCCTTTTTTATCGGTATAAGCTCCAATTTTAACTTTTGCATCAGGAAATTCTTTAAGTATAATTCCAATATTTTTTGCTTGTGTTTCCGATTCAGGCGTTAATTTTGTTCCGCTTCCAAATTCAAAATTGATGGCATCAAAATCAAACCATTTATTTTTTAAATCGTCGTTAGTTGCATTTTTATATTCATCGGATTGCAAAAAATTGACCATTTTGTCTTCAATTCCTCCAGGAAAAGCATTGATAACTGTTCCGCTTGGCAACGTAATCGGAAGTAATTCTTTTATTTTATGATCTGTTGGATTAGTACTATTAGCTGAAACTGTGTCTCTATTATTTGCATTAGGCTCTACTTTTTGAATGGAATCATTTACCGGAGCTGTAGTACCTTTTCCTTTAGAACATCCATTTTTAGAAAATAACCAAATGATTAGAATACCCGCAAGTAAAAATATGATAAGCCATTTTAACCAACCGCCACCGGAATGTTTTTCCATTTTATCTTTATATTCATGATAGGTATCTTCTACTTTTTCTTTTACGTTTTCTGCAGTTTCTTTAGTTTGAGATGAAACTTTGTTTAGAAAAGAATCTCCTAATCCTGAAATTGAAGAAACCCCTAAAATACCGGCTAAACCAGAAGGTATTGATGATAAAAATCCATTTTTTTCTGAATTTATCTGTCCTAATAAGCCTTTGAAATTTCCTCCTGCTAATAATTTTTGCCCTAAAAATCCTGCTACTAATGGAGATATAACTCCCATTAGTTTGGTGGTACTTTCACTTTTTAAGCCGGATGAAGAAGATATCAGAGAAGAAAAGTTTCCTAATTTATCCCCAAAAAGATTATTTAAAAAGCCTGAACTTAATTTTTGTGTTTCAGCATCTGCTTGTCCGGAAAACAATCCTTTTACATTTGAAATAGAAGGAATATTTCCCGCTTGTTTCAATATATTTTCTAACTTATTATCATTACCTTTTTCTAGAACTGCACCGAATAAACTGGAAACGGCTGTTTTTATTGCTGATGTAACTTTTCCTGTATCTTCTCCCAATTCTGAAGATATATTAGAAACAGCTTCGGGTGTAATAATTTTCTTTAATGAATCTAATAGATTTTCCATAACAAAATTTTTCCGTGTTAAATGTATTATTATTTAATTATAACATATTTTATCTTTTGTTTATGACAATAATTATTCCAAATAATTTAAATTATTCATAAATACTTTTTTTATATATCTGTATTTCCCTTTTTAATAACTGTTAAAAAAATAAAAAAGTATCAATAAATTAGTTAAGCCTTTTAGTAAAAAAATGTATTTTTAGCTTATGAAAACGAAATATGATATTGCTTATTTACGCATGGCTCAAGAATGGGGTAAATTATCTTATTGTGAAAGAAAGAAGGTAGGAGCTTTAATTGTTAAAAACCGTATGATTATTTCTGACGGATATAATGGTACTCCTACAGGTTTTGAAAATATATGCGAGGACGAAACGGGAACTACCAAATGGTATGTTTTGCATGCTGAAGCTAATGCCATCCTTAAAGTGGCTGCATCTACACAATCCTGCATAGGAGCTACTCTTTATGTTACACTTTCTCCTTGTCGCGAATGCAGCAAATTGATTCATCAGGCAGGTATTAAGCGTTTGGTATATATCAATGAGTATTCTGATACGAGTGGCATTGATTTTTTAAGGGAGGCAGGAATCGAAATTGAACAGATTAAGGAGGAAGAACTTTAAATTTTTCTTCGTTGTAGCTTTAATTGCTTTAAAATATCGTCTAATAAAAATCCTCTTTCCTGCAGCAATATCAGATAATAATAAAAAACATCTGCGGCTTCATCTTTAAATAATTTATCGTTTTCCTTAGCTGCTTCAATTACCAACTCTACTGCTTCTTCTCCAAATTTTTGCGCAATTTTGGATTTGCCTTTCTTTAAAACAGTAGTAATATGTGTATTTTGCTTTTCTCCTTTAATGCTTTTTCCTATTTTTTTTTCTAAAATACTTAAATAGGAATAGGAATTTCTATTTTCTTCCAAGAAATCCGTTGTTGGTAAATATTTATCTGAATCTTTGTTGGTTTTAACTTTGATTAATATCACAGTCTTATCTTTGTTCCATAAAAATTCTTCTGCTGTGTATAAATCATCAAAAAAATCACCAACAAAATAAATTTTTTTTTCTGCCTGAGTTTTTTTTAGCAACGCAAAGGTGCATTGACCGGATGTTAAAACCTTACCTGTTTTATTATCCTGAATGACAGCTATAAATTCTTTTCCTTTACTAGTGTTAGTATCTCTCATTCATTTTAAGAATTAACAACGCGAAGATACCATTTTACTTCTAATCTTATATGATTATATTTAAGAAAAGACTAACAATAATTCCTACCTTTGCACAAATAATTTAAAAAACTTTTATACAAAAAAGGATTTATATGAATGATTCTTTAAAGACCGCAGAAAAAATACTTGCACAAAGTGGAGAAATTAATGAAAAACAATTTTCCCTTTTAGAAATGTTTACACATGGGGGGCCTATAGGTATATTTGTAATGATCTGCCTTTTCTTGCTTTTCATGCTTTCTCTTTATATTTTCTTTGAACGTTTTCTAACCTTAAAAAAGTTTTCCAATAAAAATTCTTCCATTCTTAATGATATTAAAGATCTTATTCATCAGGGTAATATCAACGCAGCCTTAGATTTATGCAAAAGAACTCATACCCCTGAAGGTAGAATGCTTTATAAAGGATTAATGAGAATTGGTAAACCTACTCGGGATATTAGTGATGCTATAGAGAACACAGCTCAGTTGGAAATCTTTGAATTGGAAAAAAATGTAGGTGTTTTAGGTACTATTTCAGGAGCCGCTCCCATGCTAGGTTTTTTGGGTACGGTAATCGGAATGATCATTGCTTTCTTTGCTACCAGCGCACAAGATCAAGCCAGCGCTCAAATGTTAGCCGGTGGTATTTATTCTGCTATGGCAAATACTGCTGCGGGATTAATTGTTGGTTTATTGGCGTATTTATTCTATAACATTTTGGTTATTCGTATTGATAGAAGTGTACATGCATTACAGCTTACCGCTATTGATTTTCTGGATATATTAAACAAACCTGTTACTCATTAATTTATGAAATTACGAAGTAGAAATAGAGTAACTCCGGAATTTAGCATGGCATCCATAACAGATGTAATATTTTTATTACTTACATTTTTTATGCTTACTGCATCTGCAAATCAGTCTGCTTTAAATATAAAATTGCCAACTGCCAAAGGTCAGGAAATGCCTGCTGAAAGAGTTTATATAGGGGTTTCAATGGATGGAAAATATTTTTTAAATAAAAAATTAATAGCTAAAAACGAAATCGAGCCCACCTTAAAAACGATATTTAACGCCAATCCATCTCCTACTTTTGTTATTGCAGCAGATGAAGAGGCTTTACACAAAGATGTTGTTTTTTTAATGGATATTGCCAATAGAAATAAATACAAAGTTTTAATTGCGACGAATCCGCATACTCAAGAGGAAAAATAAGCTATGAGTGATAGTTATAAAATTAAGTATTATGATAATAAAAAGGAGAAGTTAATTAGCGGTATTATTACTCTAATAATTTCAGCCGCCATATTATCATTTATTTTAACTTATAAAACCGTTTTTTTAACTATGACTCCCCCTGCTTATATTGATATAAACTTTGATATGGATGATATGGGTGCTAATTTTGGAACTGATGAAGTGGGTTTAGGGGATGAAGAGCCTATTGATCAAGATGTTTTATCGGGTGAAGGTGGAGAAGTACAATCAGTAACAAATCTTGAAGATAAATCTTCCCAAGATTCAAAACAAGAAGAAGAAAACAAACCTATTTTAGCCAATCAGAGCGAAACCAAAGATATTGTTCCCGAACCTGCTAAAAAAACGGTAATTAAGAAAAAGGATAAAACCAAACCTGTAACTAAAATTAACTCAAAAACTATCCCAAATAAAACTAAATCCAAAACAGTAGCAGGTGTAGGAAATAAGAGTTCTACAGGAGGTAATCCCAAAGGAAATGCCGCTCTAGGAAATTTAATAAAAGGTAAAGGAACAGGAACATTTTCCACCGGTGAAGGGACCGGAGGAAGACCGGGTCAAAACCAAGGAGTAGAAACAGGAGGAAACGGAAGCGGTGGAGAGGGAATTGGAAACGGAAGAAAATTAGTCAGCTTCATTCCGGGTACTATGGGAAGAGGCGGAAAAGTTCCCGAACATAGTTGCAATGGTTCCGGAACTATTATTTTTTCCTATATTCTTGATAAAAATGGAAATGTTATTTCTGTTAGTCGAAAGTCAGGGATAAATAATACTTGTTTATTGAATACAGGCATTAAATGGATTAAACAATACGTAAAAGGTAATGCAGGTACTCGATCGGTAACCGGCACGTATAAAATCAATTTTTAAAAATAGTTGAAAAAAAACCAAATAAAAAAAACTTTCTATACCATAGAAAGTTTTTTTTACTGAACAATATATTTATGCAACGCTTTTATCCAACACTGCCTTCTAACGAAATTTCCAGTAATTTTTTTGCTTCTACTGCAAATTCCATAGGAAGCTTATCAAGTACTTCTCTACTAAATCCATTAACAATTAATGCTATTGCAGTTTCCGTATCAATACCTCGCTGGTTGCAATAAAAAATCTGATCTTCACCTATTTTGGAGGTTGTGGCTTCATGTTCCATTTGGGCAGATTTATTTTTTATTTCAATATAGGGAAAGGTATGAGCTCCACAATTATTACCCATCAGCAAAGAATCACATTGAGAGAAATTTCTTGCATTATCTGCTTGAGGTAAAACTTTAACTAATCCTCGATAGCTGTTTTGTGATTTACCTGCAGAAATTCCTTTTGATATAATTGTTGATCGTGTATTTTTTCCAATATGGATCATTTTTGTTCCTGTATCTGCCTGTTGAAAATTATTAGTTACTGCTATTGAATAAAATTCTCCAATTGAATTATCTCCTTTTAAAATACAGGATGGATATTTCCATGTTACAGCAGAACCCGTTTCAACTTGTGTCCAAGAAATTTTAGCGTTTTTTTCGCAAAGAGCTCTTTTGGTTACGAAGTTATAAATACCTCCTTTACCATCCTTATCTCCCGGATACCAATTTTGAACGGTTGAATATTTTATTTCTGCTCCGTCTAAAGCGATTAATTCAACCACGGCTGCATGTAATTGATTTTCGTCTCTTTGAGGTGCTGTACATCCTTCCAAATAGGAAACATAGCTTCCTTCATCGGCTATTAGAAGTGTTCTTTCAAATTGACCGGTTCCGGATTGATTAATTCTAAAATAGGTAGAAAGTTCCATCGGACATTTCACTCCTTTTGGTATATAGCAAAACGAACCATCTGAAAAAACTGCCGAATTTAAAGCAGAATAAAAATTATCGCTTTTAGGCACTACTTTTCCTAAATATTTTCTAACTAAATCCGGATGATTTTGAATGGCTTCGCTAATAGAACAAAAAATAATTCCTTTTTCAGCCAATGTTTCTGTGAAGGTTGTTTTAACTGAAACACTATCTATTACCGCATCTACTGCTACACCTGTTAATCTTTTTTGTTCTTCTAACGGAATGCCTAGTTTGTCAAAAGTATTCAATAATTCCTGGTCTACTTCTTCTAAACTCGTTAATTCTTTTTTCTGTTTAGGTGCCGCATAATATTTTATATTATTGAAATCAGGCTCTTTAAAAGTAACATTAGCCCAATGAGGAGCTTTCATTTCTTTCCATAATTTAAAAGAGTCTAATCTCCATTCCAACATCCATTCCGGTTCATTCTTTCTTTTGGAAATTTCACGAACTATATCTTCATTTAATCCGGTAGGGAAATCTTCATATTCCAAATCCGTGGTCCAACCATATTCATAATCTTTTTGTTCAAGGTCTAACCGTAATTCTTCTTCTGTATATTTTGCTCTGCTCATTTTATCAATTGATTTGATTCGAAGACAGCTCAGCCATCTTTATTAAACTTGGATTGGTTCTATGTGCAAAAATACTGAGTTTATCAAACATTATAAATACACATTGATAGATTTTTTAAATAATGGAATTTTAAATTTTAAACTAGAGATGGTTTTTGAATAATAGAATAAAATCAAGTATTTTATTAAGCTATATTAATTAAAAAAAATGTTTAATAAAAATATAAATATTCAAAATTAAAATTATAAATTAAGCATGTATTAGACTAATTATAAATTATTTAAAATAAATATATAATAAATTATAATAAATATTTCATAAAACTACTAATAAGTATCTTTTTATAATTTTTGAATCATTTTTTTATACATTAGCCGAAAATAAATTTTTATATGAAGAAAATAATTTTATCTTTATTTATTGTTAATACAATTACTTTTCAATCTTGTAAAAACGACCAAAAAACAACTGAAAATCAACAAATAACGGAATCCAATTCAAATATAATAAAGGAAGAACCTATTGACTTATCTACAGACACTGTAAGTGAAATTTTAAACCAAGACATTCCTAAATTTTCAGACGCTAAAATACAAAAGTTTTTGGTAGATTATAAATCGTATATTGATCAATATATTAATGCTGCCGATGCAAAAGATATTAATAAATTAACAGAGCTTACCAAGAAAAATCAAAAATTAATTATTACTAGAAAAATTATAAGTGAAGAATTGTCTTCAAACCCTAAAGAATTAAATAAATTTAATGATTTCGTAAGAAAGTTAGATAGCATGGCTGCTGAAGTAATGAAGAAATAAGTGTAAGTAATTAATAGCTATAAAAAAACCTTCTTTTTA
Source organism: Apibacter sp. ESL0432 (assembly GCF_019469225.1). Taxonomy (NCBI): domain Bacteria; kingdom Pseudomonadati; phylum Bacteroidota; class Flavobacteriia; order Flavobacteriales; family Weeksellaceae; genus Apibacter; species Apibacter sp. ESL0432. The sequence goes on from NZ_CP048266.1 coordinate 2,208,070, forward strand.
AAAAGAAGGTTTTTTATATACTTTTTTATTCTTTTAAACAGCAAAACTTTCACCGCACCCACAGGTTCTTTGAGCATTGGGATTGTTAAAAACAAAACCTTTTCCATTTAAACCTCCGGAGTACTCTAACGTAGTTCCTACTAAATAAAGAAAGGATTTTTTATCAACCAATATCTTAATTCCTTTATCTTCAAAGACTTTATCTTCAGGGTTTTGATTGTGATCGAAATTCAGCTTATATGACAATCCCGAACACCCCCCGCTTGCTACTCCTACTCTTACGAAATCTTTAGTACTGTCAAAACCACTTTCTTTCATTAATTCAATGATTTTTTTTTCTGCTTCTTGCGATACCTTTATCATACTATTAAACAAATAAATAGGTTTACACTAATACAAAATTACAAATAATAATTCTTACTCATTTTACACTACATATAAGTAATTGTAATAATGACATCAATTAAAATTTTGATTTAACCAGAATTCCATAATTTCTAAGCATTCTTCAGGTGCTTCTAATGCTCCCATATGTCCGGTAGAAATCTCAAAAATAGAAAGATGTTCTGTACCTTCTAATTTATTTATTAATTCGGCATTTTTAATTGCAGTATCATATTTACCCAAAATGAGTAAGATGGGTTTGTCTAAATTCCTTAAAACATCTGTCCTGTCTTTACGTAACCTCATGCCTTTTAAAGCAGCTGATATCCCTGTTAAAGAAGCATGTTTAGCCCAAGAAATTGCTGTTTTTATTTCTGATTGCATAAGGGGAACATTTTCAGGAGCAAATAAATTAGGAATTGATAAACGGAAAAATTCTTTAGGATTTTTAACTACTACTTCGGCAGCTTTTAATCTTTGTTCTTTTTTTATTTCATCATCCGGTAATGTGGTAGAATAAAATAAACCCAATCCGGAAACTTTATACTTATATAAATCTGCAAAGGCCAATGCTACATATCCTCCCATCGAATGGCCTATAATTATTACATCATCTATTTTCAAATGCTCCAAAACATTGTTTACTTTTTTGGCCATATCTTCCATTCTGTTGACTTCATTTGTTTTTTTAGAAGATCTTCCATGGCCCGGTAAATCAATGGCTATAACTCTGTATTTCTTGGATAAATTATTTTGAAAAAACCTCCACATTCTTGAATTTTCTAAGAAACCGTGTAAAAAAACTATAACTTTACCTTTTCCTTTATCTCTGTAGTATAGCATACTGTTATAAGCATTAATAAATACAAAAGTACAATTTTTTACAAAGCAACTTAAGAATCCTTTGTTTTCAATTTTTATATCAGTATTTATACCATTTTTAATTTTAATTTACTATTTTTACCATTAAAATTATCCTGAGTAGCCTTTAACGATCTACTTTTTGATTGATTGTTTTTACAGATTTTTTAATAAAATATATATAATATAAAAGATATGAAAATTATTAAATTAGCATTGCTATCTTCTATTGGCTTATTAGCAATGTCTTGTATAAGTAGAAAAGAATTTGAACAGGCAAAAGCTAATTATGAATCTTGTCTAGAAAGAAATGTTGAAAAAGATCGTTCGATCACTTCTTTAAAAGAGAGAAACAAATCTTTGGAAGAACAAATGAATTTGATACGTAAACAAAATGACGTATTACAACAAAATTTAGCCGACTGTATGGCTACCGGAAAAGCCGGAACTGTTAATATAGACAAATTAATTAGTCAAATTAATGAATCTAATGCGTATATTAAACGTTTGACTGAAGCTCGTGCAAAAAATGACTCTTTAAATCTTGCTTTATCTAATAAATTAAAACGTTCTTTAGATAATTTAAATGACAGCGATGTAGACGTTCAAGTTCAAAAAGGAGTAGTATTCATCTCATTATCAGATAAAATGCTTTATAAATCCGGTAGTTATGATGTGCTTCCAACTGCAGAAAATGTTTTGGAAAAGGTAGCTAAAATTATCAATGATTATAAAGATTATGATGTTCAAGTTCAGGGATATACTGACAATGATCAATTTAAAAATTCTGCTGCAGGTTGTATAAGAGATAATTGGGATTTGAGCGCCATGAGAGCAACCTCAGTTGTTAAAATGTTACAAACTAAATTCGGAGTGGATCCTGCCAGATTACTTGCCGGAGGTCACGGAGAATATCAACCAAAAGTTCCTAACACAAATCCTGAAAATAAAGCAGTTAACAGAAGAACTGAAATTGTAATTCTTCCTAAACTAGATCAATTTATGCAATTAATGGATCAAAAAGTAAAATAAAATACTTTTCTTTGATTTACAATATACGAGGATCCTTTTTGGGATCCTTTTCTTTTTATTAAAAACCCGGTAATATCTTTTTTTTTCGCTGAAAATTATTTTTTAATTTTGTATTCTAAACTAAAAACAGTAGATATGGAAATAGCAGGAAGAATAAAATTAATATCTGATATTCAAACATTTGATAGCGGATTCAGAAAAAGAGAAGTAGTGTTAACTACGGAAGAACAATATCCTCAGCATATTTTAATTGAGCTTTTAGGAGATCGGGTAGATATCATTAATTCTTTTAATGTAGGAGATGATGTAAGAGTATCAATTAATATCAGAGGCCGTGAATGGGTTAATCCACAAGGTGAAACTAAATATTTCAACAGCATAACCGGCTGGAGAATTGAAAAATTAATGCCTGTTTCTTCCGGAATGGGACAAGATAATCCTATGGTTCCTCCTTCCGCACATATATCTCCTGCATCGTCTGCTCCAAGTATGCAAGAAGAAGAGGATGATGATTTACCGTTTTAAATAAAATACTCATATATTTTAAAATTATTCAAGCACCGCTAAAAAAGGTGCTTTTTTTATACGTATGTATTGGTTAACACAAAAATTAGAATTTCCCGATATCTCTTTGGCTGATGAAAGCGGACTTCTTGCCATAGGTGGAGATTTAACATCGGAAAGATTACTTCTGGCATACAAATCTGGGATTTTTCCTTGGTATAATCCTAAGGAAATTATACAATGGTGGTCTCCTGATCCCAGATTTGTACTCTATCCAAAAAATTTAAAAATTTCTAAATCAACTAAGAAATTACTGAATCAAGAGTATTTTGAATTTACGGAAAACCAATGTTTTCCGGAAGTAATTAAACAATGTGCTTCCATTAAAAGAACTGGTCAAGCAGGAACTTGGATTACCGAAGAAATGTTCCATGCTTATTGTAACTTGCATGAAAGGGGATTGGCAAAAAGTGTTGAGGTTTGGAAAAACCATGATTTGGTGGGAGGATTTTACGGTATAGATTTACATACCGTATTTTGCGGAGAAAGTATGTTTTCAAAAATCAGTAATGCTTCAAAATGCGGATTTACCTATTTCACCCAAAAATATTCTCATCAATATAAAATTATTGATTGTCAAATTTATTCTTCTTATCTGGAACAACTTGGAGCCGTTGAAATCTCACGGGAAAAATTCAAAACCTACTTAGAATGCGAGGCCATTAAAAATTTGGATTTCAATTTATAAATGCCTATTTTAGCGCACTAAAAACATATTCAGACACATGTCAAAACATAAAGGAAAGCACAATTACGCAACTAAAGAAATTTTAGATTCTTTAAATACTTCTGCCTTAGATGGTGAAAAATTCTTACAAAAGTATGCAAAACCGATAGGTATTTTTTTTGCTATTGTAATTATCGCAGTTTTAGGATATGTTATTTATGATAATTATGTAGTAACTCCAAAGAATATTGAGGCTTCCGATTTACTGGTAGATGCTCAAAATTTATATGATGAAGGAAAAACAGATCAGGCATTAGGTGGAAAATCCAGCGGAGTTTCCGGTTTTATTGACATCGCTGAAGAATATGGATCTACAAAAGCAGGAAAATTTGCTCATTTATATGCCGGAATAGCCGAATTTAAAAAAGGAAACTATCAAAATGCATTGGACCATTTTAACCAATTTGATACTTCTGACAAAGATTTAAAAGCCGTTAAATATGGCGCTATTGCTGATACTTATGCCGAACTTAATAACACAGATGAAGCACTAAATTATATGACTAAAGCTGCTAATGAAAGTTCAAATGCAGCCACTGTTTATCAATTCAGTAAAAAAGCCGGTATATTAGCTATGTCTTTAAACCAAAACGAAAAAGCCTTAGAATTTTTTCAAAATATTAAAGATAAATTTCCGGATGTAGATGCTTCAGGAGAAGTAGACGCATATATCGAAAGACTTAAATACGCAACAGGAAAACAATAATGGCAACAACAAACTTATCTATCTATAATAAAGAAAATTTACCCAATGCCGGAGCCTATCGTTTCGGTATTGTTATTTCAGATTGGAATTCTGAAGTTACTTATAACTTACACCAAGGAGCTGTTGATACTTTACTTGATTTAGGTGCTAAAGAATCTGATATTGATTCTATATTCGTACCCGGATCTGTTGAATTAGTATACGGTGCAACCAAACTATGTAACACAAAGCTTTATGATGCAGTTATTGTAATAGGATGCGTTATAAGGGGCGAAACGGCTCATTTTGATTATGTATGTAAAACTGTTACGGATGGTGTTACGTATTTAAATACTCACATGGACACACCGGTGGTATTTTGCGTACTTACGGATGATCATGTACAACAGTCTTTAGATCGTAGTGGTGGAAAATTAGGAAATAAAGGGGTAGAAGCCGGAGTAGTTGCAGTACGAATGGCTGAGTTAAAGAATAAGTAATTTTATTACTTATTCTCTATAGGCTTTAATTTCGTTTATTATCTCTTCAGCGCCCATTTTTTTAGATTTTAAGGCAAGTATTCTTCCTTTTTCAAATGATTCTGAAATTGGAAAACTTTCATCTAGAAGTACTTTTTTAGTTCCGTCTAAAGAAACTATTCCAGCCTTAAAATATACTTGATTATTTTTAATTTTGGCTAAAGCTCCTATGGGCGCGGTACATCCTCCTTCAATGCTATTTAAAAAATCCCTTTCAATATCTATACAGATTTGAGTGTCCTTATGATTAATTTTTCTTACCAATTCTGTTAATTCTCTGTTTTTTTCCAAAGAGGTAATGCCAACTACACCTTGTGCCGGAGCCGGAATAATAAAATCCAATACTTCATAATCCAAAGGTAAACCCAGTCTCTTTATTCCTGCAAGTGAAAAAATAGTCCCATCAAAACCTTCTGCATCTAATTTTGATAATCTGGTTTGTACATTTCCGCGTATATTTCCAAATGTTACTTCTGGATATTTTGCTTTCCAAAAGGCTCTCCTTCTTAAACTGCCTGTTCCTAAATATAAATTTTCATAAGAACTTAGTTTGTCTATTTTATTCGGATTTCTAACTAATACATCTGCTTCATAATCCCTTTCTAGAACCGCTGATAAATGTATTCCTTCCGGTAATAAGGTGGGTACATCCTTGAGACTGTGTACAGCAACATCTATCTTATCATTTAAAAGTGCAATATCCAAATCTCTTGTGAAAACACCTATAATATCCATTTGATACAAAGGTTGTGTGAGATTTTTATCTCCATGTGAGGTAATGGGTACAATTACAGCTTGGAAACCTAATTCCTTAATTTTCTTTTGCACTTTTAACGCTTGCCACATTGCTAATGGGCTGTTTCGTGTTCCAATACGAATAGGGCTCATAAATATTTTATACTTTATATTCTTGCAGTTGAAACATTTCCGTAAATAAATTTATGGTGTCATCTGCTTTTTCAGGGTTAGTAATAAGATAGTTAGCTAGTCTGTTGGTAATTTTTTGTACTAAACGATTTGATAATTCTGTTTCTTCTTCTGAAACTACCATCTGATCTTTTTTTAGTGTTTTCAATTGATGTTCTTTAATTCTCTCTAAATCTGATTTGAAAGCGTGAATGATCGGCGCATATTTTCTATTTTCAGACCAAATTATAAATTCATTTATCATTTCGTCTATAATCACTTCGGCTATAGGAATTTCTTTATTTCTTAGTTCCAGTGTTTCGTTGATTTTTTGGGACAAATCATCAACATTTAGTAAAGTTATATGATTGTATTCTTTTACAGATAAACAAACATTGGAAGGGATGGATAAATCAATTAAAGTTATGGGTTGATTAGAAAGTAAATCTTTTTTTGTAATTATAGGTTTCGATGCCCCGGTTGCTACAATAACAATATCTGAATTAATAACCTGTTCTTGCATTTGCTCATAGTTTGCCACCTTTAGATTGAATGTTTGGGCTACTTCTTGCGCTTTAGAAAAGGTTCTGTTAAGTACTGTTATGTTAGGATTATTGATATGTTTTATTAAATTTTCACAAGTATTTTTACCAATTTTTCCTGTACCAATCAAGGTAATTTTTTTCTCTGATAGTTGCGTGAAATGAGTTAAAATATAATGCACTGCTGCATAAGACATAGACGTAATTCCTGTACTTATTGAAGTTGTATACTTAATTTTTTTTGAGGTTTGAATGCCTGTATTTAGTAATCTTTCCAAAAAAGCATTAGTGCAATTATGTTTTTTAAATCTTTTAAACCATGTTTTTATTTGAGATATGATTTCAAAATCACCTATAATTTGACTTTCTAAACCGGCTGAAACTCTTAAAAAATGTTTAATGGCTTCTTCTCTTCTATAAAGGGTTATATACTTTCTAAATTCAGCAGAATCTACTTTTATTTGCTTGCAAAATATATCAATTACATAATCCGGGTTTTCTGTTTGAAAATATAATTCTGTACGGTTACATGTGGATAGTATGAAAATATGAGTGTCCGACAGGGAGTTAATTTTGTTGGAAAACTCTTCCACAAATTCAGGAAAAAAACTAAATTTTCCTCTAATTTCTGTATCTGCCTTTACAAAGCTCAAACTTATTGCATAAAAGTTTTTAATATTATTAGGCTGAAGCTTTTTCATATATTTTGTTGAAGCAAATTTATGAGTCCATGTATGGAGAAAATACCTATATTTATAAAAAAATACCTCTAAAAGTAAATTTTTACAATTTTAGAACTAATCTAAATAGTTAATTAACATGATAAATATCATGATTTTGTGGTAGTAAATTGATAGATAAAGAATTTGATAATGGATTTAAAAAATACCTTTAAAAGTAGAATCAGAGAAAACAAAATTGGATCGGATATTTATATGGCTCAGATAGATAATTATACTATTCTGACTGATACTATTTCCAAACCTGTTGGTAAACGGTTTGTGCAATTTTATCTTTGTACTAAAGGAAGAGCCTCTTTTCATTTTAAAAATGAATCTTTACGTGTTATGAATGAAGGGAATTCCTTACTTCTTTTTCATCCTGAAATAGATATTCCTATTAATATCAGTTTATCGAAAAAATCAAAACTGGTCATTTTTGTAATAGCTATTCAAAAACTGGAAGATATTTTTTCCAAACATAAAGATAAACTTCCTTTACTCATTCAAAACAATTACACTAAATTTTATCATGAAAAGCCTTTAAGCATTCAAGAAAAGTTAATTATTTCACAACTTGAAGATTTTACCTTAGATCAAGAATTTGAAAACCATTATTTGACATTGAAATTACATGAATTCTTACTTTATTATTTTTCTTCAAATACCTCTACTTCTTCATACCATTTACCTATAAAAGATGAAAAATTCATTCGTAAGATTTATGAAATAAAAGAGGTCTTAATGGAGAATATAGCTTCTCCACCTACTTTAAAAGAACTTTCTGAATCTACTAATTTAAGTGAGTATAAAATTAAAGAAGGTTTTAAAAAAATATACGGAAAATCAATTTCTCATTTTATACTGGATACAAAATTAGAAATCGGTAAAGAAAAATTAAACTTGAAAGTTAAACAGGTGCAGGAAATCGCTTATGATTTAGGATATGAAAATCCCAGTCATTTTATAGAAGCTTTTAAGAAAAAATATGGAATTACTCCCAAGCAATGGATGATGAAATAACAATTTTTTCATAATTGATATATACATTTATTTTAAATTTTTTTTTCTCTTTATTAGGATATAAATATCTTCTTCCGAATCGGGATCATTATTTTTATATATGACGATAATTTAAATCTTCTCCAACTAATTTTATTCAAATACATAATAAATTATTAAATATTTATAAGACATATATTTCTTTGCATTTTCAAAACAAATAGAAATTTTATTTCTCTATAACATCAACCTAATTTAAAATTTAGTATTTTTAGATTATAATTTATATGCTTTAATGAAACAAAAGGAAAAAGTAGAATACATAATAACGGAGTTAAACAAGCTCTATCCAAACCCTATTGCTCCGTTAGTCTATCAGGATGTATTTACTTTATTAATTTCCGTATTACTTTCTGCTCAAACAACGGATAAGAAGGTTAATGAAGTTACACCTGCTCTCTACAAAGTTGCTCCCAATGCTTTTAAAATGGCTGAATTGCCTGAGTGGGAAATCAAAGAATATATAAAAGAAATAGGCTTATCGAATACTAAATCCAAAAATATCCATAAACTTTCTACTATTTTGGTAGAAAAATATAACGGTGAAGTTCCGGAAAGTTTTGAGGAATTAGAGGCCTTACCCGGTGTGGGTCATAAAACGGCTTCCGTTGTCATGAGCCAAGGTTTTGGACACCCGGCATTTCCTGTTGATACACACATTCACAGACTTATGAAATTATGGAAATTAACCAACGGAAAAAATGTTGAACAAACAGAAAAAGATGCTAAACGGTTATTTCCTAAAGAATTATGGAATATCTTACACATTCAAATTATTTTTTACGGTCGGGAATATTCTCCGGCTAGAGGCTGGAATCTAGAAAAAGATTTTATAACCAAATATTTATTAGAAAATTAGTTAATTAAAATTATGAAAAATATTGTTCTTGTAGCAGGGGCTTTTTATGGGTTGATTTCCATTATTCTAGGAGCATTCGGTGCTCATGCTTTTAAAAAAATACTTTCAGCTGAAAAATTAGTAAGCTTTGAAACGGGTGTTAAATATCAAATGTATCATGCATTGGCTCTTTTAATTATTGGATTTTCTCTATCGTTTAGCTCGGGTTTGGAAAAATGGGCCGGATGGGGAATGATCATAGGTACATTTCTATTTTCTTTCAGTATTTATCTATTAGCTTTTTCTAATTATTGGAATATCAATTTACGTTTTTTAGGCCCTGTAACTCCCATTGGTGGAACATTTATGATCATAGGGTGGGCTTGTTTATTATTTTATTTTATTAAAAGTAATTAAATGCTCTTTTAAGAACGTTCTAACTTTTACTATTACAAATTCATATGACAACATCAAGTAAAATTTAGAAGAGTCATTTTTTAATTCATTTTGATAAAAGTCTTCGTATAGCCTGGGAGAAAAGTCGTGTAAATGAACACTTTGGTGTAAGTTAGTATTTTCATAACAAGCAATATCTTTTCTACTGATATAAGGAGGATAAATGGTGAAAGTAGGTTTTTGCAGGGCTTTTGCCGTAATTACAAATCTACTGCTATTTCCAATAAATAAAGTGGAATTTTGCATAAAAGCGGCATACTCACGTATCGTTTTTCCTACCGGCTGAACAAATACTTTGGTATTGGAATTTAGTAAAGATAGCAGTTCGTTTACTTGTTTATACTGCGATGGCAAATAGGTAAATAATAAATCGGCTCTATAATTTGCCCATATAAAATCTATAAGTTTTGCCATATTACCCATCGTCCAAGTATTATGTATGTTTGAACCCAAAACACCCAACATAATTACCGGTCGTTTAAAATGTATGCCTGCATTTATCATTTTTTCTTTAGCGTCCTCAATTTCATCTTCAGCTAGATATATTTTAGCTAACGGATCGATAGGTATAGGGTTATCTTTTAGAAATTCTTGTAAGATTACTAAACGATCTTCCAATAAGGTACACGTTTGAGTAATTGGTTCTTCTACTTTAGAGACAGTTTTATCATAAAATTTATCCAATAAAGGATTGGAAAAACTGTATTTTTTCTTTGCTTTTGAAAATAGGGTTAGCAGAATACTGTTAAAATTCTGCGACATATCAATTAGTATGTCGTATTTTTCACTTCTTACTAACTGGATATATTTATATACGAAAAGTACGGAACGTATATGCTCCGTATCTATAGCTATTATACGGTCAATATTAGGATTTCTCTGTATAACTCCAATATATTTTTTATAACAAAGAAAATCTATCTTAATATCCGGATAGATTTTCTTTAGATTATTAGGAATTACACTGGAGAGTAATACTTCTCCCACATTGTTATATTGTATTAATAGCGCTTTCACTATATGATTAATATCTAAACAGATACGTTATGCTCTCTAAGAGCATCATTTAACGATGTTTTCTTGTCTGTACTTTCTTTTCTAGTTCCTATAATTAAGGCACAATTTACGTTATATTCTCCTGCAGGGAATTTTTTAGTTATAGACCCGGGAATTACTACTGAACGTGGAGGCACATATCCTCTATATTCTTTAGGTTCGCTTCCTGAAACATCAATTATTTTAGTAGAAGAAGTTAAGGTAACGTTTGCTCCTAAAACCGCTTCATCATCAACATGTACACCCTCTACAACAATACAACGTGAACCAATAAAGCAATTATTTCCAATAATAACCGGTGCCGCTTGTAAAGGTTCTAAAACACCACCAATACCAACACCTCCGCTTAAATGTACATTTTTACCAATTTGAGCACAACTTCCTACGGTTGCCCAAGTATCTACCATAGTACCTTCATCTACATAAGCACCTATATTAACATAAGAAGGCATTAAGATCGCACCGCTGGAAATATATGCTCCTTTTCTTGCAACTGCATGAGGTACTACACGAACTCCTTTTTCTGCATATCCTGTTTTTAAAGGAATTTTATCATGATACTCAAAAATACCTACTTCATAGGTTTCCATTTTTTGTATTGGAAAATATAATACTACCGCTTTTTTAACCCACTCATTTACTTGCCATTTTCCATCTTCTAACGGCTGTGCTACTCTTAGTTTTCCTGAATCTAACAATTCAATTACTTCTCTAATTGCTTTTTGATATTCTTTATCCGATAATAATGCACGGTCATTCCAAACTTTTTCAATAGTTTGTTGTAAATCTTTCATATTTTTTGTTTATACAACAAATTTAACAATTTTTATAATTGTTTTTTACGTTTATTTACATGTATACACACATATTTTAGAAATATACTAAAAGTAAAATTTATTATTAGATAAATTTTTATTCATTTTTAATAAAATAAACAGTAATGTATAAATATAATTAGCCGGTAAATATTAAAAATTTATAATGGATATTGATTTTAAGTTTGGGAAAATTGGGCTTCGTAAAGTTTTCTATAGTACCCCTTTCGTTGTAACAAGGAATTATGGTTTCCCATTTCAACTATTTTTCCATGATCTAATACGATAATTTTGTCCGCATTCTGTATGGTAGCTAAACGATGAGCAATAATAATGGAAGTTCGATTTTTAGTAATCTTATCGGTAGCTTTTTGTATTAATTCCTCTGATTTAGTGTCTATAGAAGAAGTTGCTTCATCTAACACCAGAATAGAAGGGTTATATAAATAAGCCCGTAAAAAGGAAATCAATTGTCGTTGACCTAAAGAGATGGAAGCTCCCCGTTCGCTTACTTCATAGCCGTAACCATTGGGAAGGCTCATTATAAAATCATCTATTTGAATTTCTTTTGCAGCTTTGCTTACTTCTTCTAAGGTTATATCTTTATTTCCAAAAGTGATATTTTCTAAAATGGTATCATTAAACAAAAATACATCTTGTAATACTACAGCGATGTGCGACCGTAAATTGTATAATTCATATGATTTTATATCCGTTCCGTCTATATATATATGTCCTCCCGAAATTTCATAAAAACGGCTTAATAAATTTATAATAGTTGATTTTCCTGCTCCGGTAGCTCCAACAATTGCTACTTTTTCTCCACCGGAAACCGTAAATGAAAGATCTTTAAGAACACTTTCTCCTTTTACGTATGAAAATGACACATGGTCAAAAATGATATCTCCTTTAATGATATCTTTTTTTACAGTTCCTTTATTTGATATTTCATGATTGGAATCCAAAACGGTAAAAACTCGTTCCGCTCCAACAATACCTCTTTGAATGGTATTAAAGCGATCTGCTATTTGCCTCATGGGCCTCACCAGCATGTTCACATAGGAAGTAGTAAAAGCTATAACTACACCCGGTGATATATTGTGTGCCGTTAATGCATTATAACCTGCATACCATATCATGACACCAATGGCAATACCGGTAATAATATCTACAGCAGGAAAAAAAAGTGAAAAATAGAAAACTGTTTTAAGATAGGCTTTTTCTAATTTTTGATTAATTTGAAAAAACTTTTTATATTCTTTTTTCTGTTGATTAAATACTTGAACGATGGTCATTCCTGACAGCCTCTCTTGAACAAAGCTGTTTTGATTAGCTGTTTGATTTCTTTCTTCAGAAAAAGCTTTTTTTATGGCTTTTTGAAATATTCGGGTTATAATAGTCATTATCGGGAAGATGAACAATGCTATGGTTGCTAATTCCCAATTAATCCAATACATCGTTACTACCACAAAAATTATACGAAGAATATCTCCTAAAACCATTAAAATTCCATCGGTATAAATAGTTGAAATAGTTTCGATATCGGATACAGAACGAGTGACTAACACTCCTAAAGGCGTTTTATCGAAAAAAGAAGATTTAAAATATATGAGCTTTTTGTATAATTTTATACGTAAGCTACGAATTACATTTTGGGCAACAAAGTTAGAAGCATAAACTAAAAAAAATTGTAAAACAACTTCAGTCAACATTAATAAAAAAATAAGCAAAAGGGAATGATATAAATTTGAAAAATTTTTATTTTTAATAATATTAACATCTATTGCATGACTAATTACAACCGGACGGAAAGAGGAAACATATGCTAACGCCAATGCTATAAAAATTGTAGAATAAAACCATACAGGATATTTACTTCCCAATTCCATTAATCGAGAAAGTGCTTGACCTGCTTTTACGTTTTTTTCTTTTTTATGTTTCATAATATATCCTGAGGATAGTTAACTTTCACTAAAGTAAGACCTTTAGCAGGTGCTGAAGTGGAAGCAAATTTACGGTCTTTTTTTTCAATTATGTTTCTAAATTCCTTTTCATCAATTTTTCCTCTGCCAACATCCATGAGAGTTCCTGCAATTGCTCTAACCATATTTCTCAAAAATCTATTGGCAGCAATGGTAAATACTAATTCATCTTCATATTGTTTCCATTCTGCTTGGTAAATATAGCAATCATTCGTTTTATTATCCGAATGTAGTTTTGAAAAACTGGTAAAGTCTTTATATTCAAATAATACTTTTGCAGCTTTGTTCATTTTATCTACATCAAACTGATAGAAAAGAAATTGAGCATGGAATTGCTGTTTAAAAGGATTTTTCAGAGTAGAAATTCTATACTTATAAATTCTTTCCGTTGCATCGAAACGTGCATGTGCGGAGTCTTTAACTCGGAATATTGCTTTTATGGAAATATCCGAAGGCAATAAAGAATTTAATTTTCTAACCATTTGATCCGGCAATTCTTCTTCCCAATCAAAATGAGCATACATTTCAGCCGCATGAACTCCCGTATCGGTTCTTCCTGCACCTATTGTTTTTATTTCTTTTCTAAGTAATCGACTTAATGCCGATTCTAATTTTTCTTGTACTGATATATGTTTTGGCTGTCTCTGATACCCATAATACAGAGTACCATCGTATGAAAATTGAATGAAATAACGCAATTTTATTGTAAATTTACTACAAAAATAGTGAGAAAAATATTATTGCTTTCCGATACCCATTCTTATATTGATGATCGTATATTGGAATATGCTTCCCAAGCAGACGAGGTTTGGCATGCAGGTGATATTGGTGATATAAAGGTTTCCGAAACTTTAAAAAAAACGGTTCCGGTATTTAAAGCGGTCTATGGAAATATTGATGGAACAGAAATTCGTAAAGAATTCCCTCTTAATTTACGTTTTTTTTGTGAAAAAGTGGATGTATGGATGACCCATATTGGCGGTTATCCGGGTAAATATGCACCAATCATACGCGAAGAAATAAAATTGAATCCTCCTAAACTTTTTATTTGCGGTCATTCACATATTTTAAAAGTTATGAATGATAAAAAACTTCATTTACTTCATATGAATCCGGGTGCTATAGGAATCTATGGATTTCATAAAGTAAGGACTATGTTAAGATTTGAAGTAAATCAGGAAACTATACAGAATTTAGAAGTTATTGAATTTACTAGATGATTTGTTTTTATGTTTTCCTATAAGTACTAATTTATCGACTTAGCGTCTCTTTTAAACAGTAAAATTCAAAAAATTTTAAAATTTAATCTTTAGCAATTCTAATAATACTCGCCTGGATATTTCTTCAATTTAATTTATTTTTTTCCTAAATAATTATTAAATTTATAAATATTAACTAATATTAATATTATTATTTAAATCATAATATATTAATGATACTCTATATACTGATTTAAAATAACGAATTTTGTTGTTACATTTAGGCAAATTTTTTGATTATGATTAAATATTTTACAGTATTTAACGTAACATAATTAATATCAAATGATACTAATGTTTAAAAATTATTCTGCCAAATTCAGTTTATGATAAGATCTGTTATTCGTTTATCTTTAATAATGCTCCCTTTAATAGGTGTTGCTCAATCAAAAGTTGTAGTAGCTTTTAAAGTTATAGATAAAGAAAAAAATTCCTGTGTTGATGTTAACGTAAAGAAAAATTTTACATTCCAATATGAAAATAGTTCCGGTTATAAAGACCTAAAAAGTTTAGTTTCTACAAAGTGTTTTAATAGTTATGCAATAACTAAAATTTCTGGTAATTTTCGAATTTATATTTCAGTACCTGAATATGAATCACAATATCTTGATTTCACTATTACCAAACAAAGTAAAGATACCCTATATTTAGGTGAGGTTTATCTAACACGTACGTATCCAGAAATTAGTGAAGAAATTCAGAAACCTTCCAAATCTGCTGAAAAAGAAATTGAGGGAGTAACAGTGACCGGGGCACGTAAGAAATTTATTAAATTAGAAGCTAACAAGACAACTTATACGATAAAGGATAATGATTTACTTTCCGGCGGAAGTGCACAAGAAACTTTAACAAAACTTCCGGGGGTAATCAAGGGATATGGTGGAAATCTTACCGTAAATGGTAAGTCCATGACTATTTATATTGATGATATCCCGACAGGTCTATCGGGTGGAGACTTAGAAAATTTATTACAAAGTTTACCATCAAATGCTATTGAAAAAATTGAAATTATATCTAACCCGGGAGCTTCTTACGATGCTAAAACAGGGGGTGGTATTATAAATATTATTACTAATGGTCGGGCATTGCGAGGAATAAACGGGTCTGCTTCTTTAAATTACCAATTTAACAAAAACAACCGCGTATCTCCTTCTATTAGTTTAAATAGTCGTTTAAAAAGTGTATCCTTACAATTAAATAGTGGTTATAATTATAGGGAAAACGATAAAACTACCTATTATAAAAGGGAATTTACTTCTTTCACTCCTTCCATTATTTTTGATCAAAAGAATATTGAAAATAAATATAATCGTTTTTATTATTTCAGACCTTCTTCAAATATTCGCCTTAACAAAAACAGTAATTTATTGATCAATTATAACTTAAGTTATACTGATAACAGTAATCATTATACAGGTGAATCTTTAAGCTCTAACGATATTGAACCAATTAATCTTTTAAATAATTCAAAATATTCGGAAGATAACACCAATCATGAATTAACTACAAAGTATAAGGTTAAATTAGATACGTTAGGAAATTTGTTTGATATAACGGCATCTTATAAACACTTTAACAAAAATTCAACAAATAACAGTATTCAAAATAATGAGGGTGTTTATAAATATTCTGTAAACGATATTGATTATAAATCCGATTATTTTCAAGTGAATCCTAATTTTGAATTTTCTTTTAATAAGGTAGGAATAAAAATGAATACCGGTGGAAAGTATTCTCATACTAAATATACCAGTAACGGAAAATATAATCTTTTAAACACTTCTTCTTCTATACTGGAAAATCCGGATTATAATTCATTCAGGGATTTTATATACGATGAAAATCAATATGCTTTATATGGTGAATTAAGCAAAAAATTTGAAAAGTTGGATTTGACTGCAGGGGTTCGTTATGAAAATTTAGAATTTAAAAATAAAGTAAAAACTACGGATCAAAGTATTAAATATACGTTTGAAAAGTTTTTCCCATCTTTTAGTTTACTATATAAATTTAATCCTACGCTGGATTTTAATGCTACCTACAGAAAGAGTATGATGCCTCCTTCCTATTCTAATATGGATCCGAATTTAACCAACTATTTTGACGAATTCAATACTTCGGAAGGAAACTTACATCTTAAACCGGATTATTACGATAACTATGAAGTTTCTTTAAGTGCATGGAGATATTTGAAAATCTCTTTCAACTATACGTATTCTAAAAATATAAATATGCTGTATTACGAGACTGAAGACAATTCATTAACCGTAAATCAAACTACTCGTACATTTCACGGCATGAAAAACTATAACGTATGGGTTGGTATTCCTATTCCATTTAAATTGGTTACCATGGGTAAAAAATTCTTTGACGAGCCTATGAATATGGATAAAATGAATTTCATTTACCTTTACGGGATGTATAATTACTACAAAGTAAACGATTATCCATATTTAGATAAAGTAAAACCTATGTGGTTTTATGTAATATATGCTCAATTAATCCTTCCAAAAGATTTTAAATTAACCACTTTCTTTTTATCTAGTACAGATAAGGGATATTTTGAAATTTACAAATCCTATAAACCTTTCCGTTATTCTAATATAGAACTTTCAAGATCCTTTAGTAACAAAACTATTAAGGCTTCTTTAGGTATTCAAAATATATTGGGTCCTACTAAGTTTAATTCTGATATTAATAACTTTAATTTAAGAACCAATTATTATAGTAGAGACAGCGATCAATTGTTCTATATTAAACTATCTTACAGTTTTGATAAAAACCGTAATATTAAAAAGGAAAATACAATTATTGAAGAAGATACTAATTCAAATTCTAACAAATTGTTACCTTCCGGTCCGTTAAAATAAATACTCAATTTTATATAAATCAATAAAGGCTGATAATTTAAATATTATCAGCCTTTAATTTTTACTTTTTTTTATATGAATATTAGTTTTCTTTCTTTACCATCTCAATATGCTCAATATGATCTTCAAAATAAATTTCTCCTTCAGTTTCAAATCCAAATTTTTTATAAAATGGAACTGCATAATATTGGGCACCGATTCTTATAGGTTGTTTACCATGAATTGTAAATAATGACTCTATGGATTTTTCCATTAAAATTTTTCCTAAACCGGTAGAACGATATTCCTTACAAACTATAATTCTTCCAATGGAAGCTTCATTAAAGGAAACTTTTTCAGGAAAAATCCTGGAATAAGCAACTAATTGTTCCCCTTTATACAGTAATAAATGATGCGCTTTATAATCTTTATAGTCCAAATCCTGGTATGAACATTTTTGCTCGACTATAAATACTTCATTTCTTAATCGTAATAAGTTATACAATTCGTCTAAAGTAAGTTGATCAAATTTTTTTAAAACATAATCATAGGGATGAGTGCTACTCTTGGGCATCTTTCATAAATTTTTCTACTTTTTCAACCATTTTTTTTGATCCACAAACAAATGGTGTTCTTTCATGCAATTCAACAGGATTTAAATCCAATATTCGTGTAAAACCATCACTGGCACTTCCTCCTGCTTGTTCCGCAAGGAATGCCATAGGATTACATTCATATAACAATCGTAATTTGCCTTTAGGGGCTTGTGAATAGGAAGGATACAGGTAAATGCCTCCTTTCAACATATTTCTATGAAAATCGGAAACTAAAGATCCGATATAACGAGAAGTATACGGTCTATTTTCTTTTTCTTCTTGACAATATTTTATATAATTCTTAATTCCTTGAGGAAATTTAAGATAATTTCCTTCATTTACGGAATATATTTTTCCATCTTCAGGTATTTTAATATTAGGATGTGAAAGATAAAATACTCCCAAAGCCGGATCTAAAGTAAAACCATTTACACCGTTACCTGTTGTATATACTAACATTGTTGATGAACCGTATACTATATATCCTGCTGCTACCTGTTTATTTCCGGGTTGTAAAAAATCTTCCAATGTTACCGGTCCATCTTCCGATATTCTTCTATAAATAGAAAAAATAGTTCCTACATTAACATTTACATCGATATTGGAAGATCCGTCTAAAGGATCAATTAATACCACATATTTACTGTTATGTGAATTATCTTTAGAATTTATACTGATGAAGTCTTCATTTTCTTCGGAAGCAATTCCACAAACGACCTCTCTATTTTTTAAGGCACCAATAAATACATCATTGGCAAACACATCTAATTTTTGTTGCTCTTCACCTTGTATATTCTGATTTCCAATTGCTCCAATAATATCAACGAGCCCAGCTTTATTAACTTGCTGATTAACAACTTTACTGGCTAATCTTATTGCTCCTAAAAGGCGTGACAACTCTCCTGAAGAATATTTAAAATCTGCCTGTTTATCAATTATAAATTCGCCTAAAGTCTGTGAGCTCTTCGATTTCATATTTTATATATTTAGTTTTTTGAATGTTCCAAATATATTGATTTTTGGTTGTACTTTATAAGTAATATGCAGATTTGTCATATATTTGCTGAAGGTCTTTTAATATTTAAAATACTTATTGTACTGTTTATCATTATAATATAAATTTTAAGTCTATTAATACGTGAATTCCCGATGTGTAAAAATTCTTTTTTCACAAGATTTATTTATGGGAAAATGTGTTTTTTATATATTGAAAATATATAACTATCATTTATGAAAGTTTATAAATTTGGAGGTGTTTCAGTACAAAATGAAAAAAATGTACGTGCTATTTTAAAAGTTTTAAACCAAACCGGATACAAATCAACCATTATTGTTGTCTCGGCCATGGGTAAAACGACTAACGCATTAGAAGATGTTATTCAAGCATACTTTCAAAATAATGATACTTATAAACTATTAATTGACAGAATAGAGGAGGAGCATTTAGAAATAGTTAAAAAATTATTTTCTAATTATACGGAAGTTTATAACGATATTAAGAATATTTTTAAAAATTTGCGATCTTTACTAATTAACAATACATCTGATAATTTTAATTTCTTATACGATCAAACGGTAAGTTTTGGTGAAATTATTTCATCTAGAATTTTAAGCTCTTTTTTAAATTATTCAGGAATTACCAATACTTGGATTGATAGTAGAAATTATTTAAAAACTGATGATAATTATAGAGAAGGGACTATAGATTGGGAACGTACGCAAAAACAATTTGAAAATTTTGATACTTCTCAAACATATGTTACTCAAGGTTTTTTAGCTTCGAATTCCGGCAATTTTACTGTAACTCTGGGAAGGGAAGGTTCAGATTATTCTGCTGCCATAATTGCCTATTGTTTACATGCTGAAGGTGTTACCATTTGGAAAGATGTTCCGGGAATTATGACCGGAGATCCTGACTACTATGAAAATGCTCAATTATTAAAATCTCTTTCCTATGAAGAGGCTATGGATATGTCATTTTTTGGAGCATCCATCCTTCATCCGAAAACCATTTTTCCTTTGTATAAAGGTGAGATTCCATTGAACATTCGTTCTTTTTTAGAACTTGAAAATCATGGCACTTATATTACGAAAGGAGTTAAGGGAGATCCCAGCGTCTCTTGTTTCATACGAAAATTAAATGTACATTTGCTTACTATTTCTTCCATTTATTTTACTTATAATCTGGAAGATACTCTTTGTATACTCTTCAAACAACTTACTGAACTGAATATTAAAACTAACATGATCAAGGTTTCTGCTTGTTCAGTTTCACTGGTTATTGAAGACAAATTTAATTCAATTAACATTTTACTGAATATACTCGCAAATTCTTTTAATGTAACATTAGAAGAAAATGTGCGTCTATTTACGATAACGAATAGTTCACAAAAAATACGAAATAATTTTAAAAAAGGAAAAACAGTTTTATTAGAACAATTGGTAAAACAAACTTACCAAGCAATTGTAAAAGAATAACAATATGAGTTTAGTCACCTTAGAGGATATACAAAATACTTTAAACCTAAAGAAATTTGGTTTTATTGGAAAGGGTATAGCATGGACCCTTATGAATGTTTCAAAACTTGGTCATATAAATAAATTCTGTACTGAAAATAAAGATTTACCTACCAATGAATTTCTTACTGCAGTTTTAAAACATTTAAAAATTAACTACGAAATTCATGAAGAAGATTTAAAAAGAATTCCTGAAAAAGGACCTTTTATAATCGTTTCCAATCACCCTCTAGGAGGATTAGATGGGATAATTTTAATGAAAATTGTTTCAGAAATTCGTCCGGATTTTAAAATAATGACTAATTTTTTATTGCAAAAAATTGAACCTTTAAAAAAAGTTATTATTCCTGTTAATCCTTTTGAAACCAGAAAAGATACTTTTGACAGTAAAAAAGGTTTTATTGAAACCTTGCGTATCTTGAAAGATAATCATTGTGTTATCATTTTCCCGGCCGGTGAAGTTTCTCATTATTACCCGGATACCAAAGAATATCAAGACAGAGAATGGGTAGAAAGTGCCTTAAAACTTTTGAAAAAAGCTAAAGTACCCGTAATTCCTGTATATTTTCATGCGAGAAACAGTAAGTTGTTTTATAAAATGTCTAATATTCATCCGGATTTACAGACTGCGATGCTGCCTAGAGAATTGGTTAGAAAAAGAAAAGCGCCTATTAAAATACGAATCGGTAAACCTATTTCAGTTAAACAGCAAGATGAATATACAGATATCAAGTCTTACGGTAATTTTTTAAGGAATAAGGTATATATGCTTAAATCATTCTATACTACGGTTAAGAATCCATTTAAAAATATAAAGTTCCTTTCAGTATCAGCAATGACTAAGTCCGCTAATTCCAATGAAGTTAAGCCTATTATTAAAGAGACACCTCATGAATTAATCTTAAAAGAAGTTGAGCTTTTAAAAGAAATTGACTGTGAACTATTTTCCAATTCTCAATATGAAGTTTATTTAGCTAAACCTGAAAAAATACCTAATATCTTACGTGAAATTGGCCGATTAAGAGAAATTTGTTTTCGCGAAGTGGGAGAGGGAACCAATGAACCTTTTGATCTGGATGAATTCGATCAAATTTATCATCACTTATTTTTATGGGATAAAGAAAATAAACTTATCGCGGGTGCTTATCGAATGGGAATGGGAAAAGAGATTTATGAAAAATACGGAATTAAAGGTTTTTATACTGCTTCTCTTTTCGAATATGATTCGGAAGTACATCCTTTCTTTAAAAAAATCATTGAAATGGGTAGGGCGTTTATTTCCAGTGAATATCAAAAAAAACCTATGCCCTTATTACTTTTATGGAGAGGGATTGTACATGTTTGCTTAAGAAATCCGCATTATAAATACCTGGTGGGAGGTGTAAGTATAAGCAATCAATTTTCCAACTTTTCAAAATCGATAATGGTTGAATTTATGCGTTCTCATTATTTTGATTCTTATGTTGCTCAATATGTACATTCAAAAAATGAATTTAAAGTTCATCTGAAATCCAATGAAAAAGATTTATTCTTTGATGCTGCGGATAATGATCTTAATAAATTTGACAAGTTAATAGATGAACTTGAGCCCGATTTAAGACTTCCCGTATTGATCAAAAAATATTTAAAACAAAACGCCCGTGTTATTGCTTTTAACGTCGATCCTAAGTTTAATGATGCCATTGACGGATTGATGTATATTAGAATAAGTGATATTCCGGATAGTACTATTAATCCGGTGTTAGAGGAGTTAGATTCTATGGACAAAAAAAACCAAAAGGAAGAAAAATAAACAATTGTTAACAAGTTTATAACTATTCAATTGAAACAAGATTACTAATTGCTTTTATTAAAGTACTCTATACTTAGATTTTCAACACCTTACTAATGTTGAACTTTTTATAAAAATTTAATCTACTATTTTAAAAAGGTAAATAGCTATTATTTACCTTTTTTTATTTCTATACTAGGATTATTTCACATTCTTCAATCCTTTATTAATATTGAGCCTGTCTACAAGCTTATTTAAAGGCTTTTTCTATGTTTTCTTTTTTAATAATTATCCCAATAGATAACTGTTCATAAATTAAAAAATACCATAAATTAAAATTAGAATAGTTATATCATATTATCATAAAATTCTTATTGATTGTATGTAAAACTAAGCATTAATAATGTAAAGATTTATTTTTAATGATTAATTTGATTTTATTTAAATAAATAAATATAATTAATGTTAGAGCTGTTTATAGTTTATAATTTTAAAATATAATTTTTTAACTACAGAAATGTTTTAAACTTCTAAACTTTATAAATTTTAACATAATATAATATATTAACTATCAATATTTTACAAAATAATACATATATAAATACTTAATTATGAATTAATTAATAAATATGTTAATAACTTAATTTATTTCAAAAATTCCTTCAATTATATAATTGACTATAAATCAATAAAATTATATAATTATTATTAAAAATTATTTTTATTAACTCATAAATTTTCAATAAGTTAAAACAATATTAACAATTTAAATAAATTATTGTTAACATTTTTAAACAAAAAATTTTGCTTCAAGAGTTACAATTTCCATTTATAAAGATTTAAGATTTTTCCAAATATTTATAAAACTTTTTAAAAATGAATTTTACCTTCCTTTTGATAAGTTTAATAACAGTTACTTTTTAAACAGTCACTTTATTAATAACTTCTAAAAATTGTTGATAAGTGATTTAGTTTATTGATTTATACTTATTTATTTTCAATAAATTTTGTTAATATCATATTTAGAAATATTAATAACTCACTATTTCAAAGTTATTAACATATTAACAGGTCTATTATTACTATTACTTTAAATTTTATTTAATTAATTAAAAAAAGATATATAAATAATAATTAATTGTGGAAAAAATTCAGGTTTCAAAATTTCTCTTTTCGTTTTTATGAAGGTATATTTGTAAGAAAAATAAGTAAAAATTATGAAAACAGTTAATGATTTCAATTTCAATGGAAAAAAAGCATTAATTAGAGTTGATTTTAATGTTCCTCAAGATGAAAATCTTAAGGTAACTGATAATACAAGAATTGTTTCTGCTAAGCCAACTATAGATAAAATATTGAAAGATGGAGGTTCTGTAATATTAATGACGCATTTAGGCAGACCTAAAGGTCAGGTTACAGATAAATATTCTTTAAAACACATTGTTGATGAGGTATCAAAAGTTTTAGGTGTTCCTGTTAAGTTCGTTGATGAATGTGTAGGGCCTAAAGCCGAAAAAGCTGCAGCAGAATTAAAACCCGGTGAAGTTTTATTGTTAGAAAATTTACGTTTTCACAATGAAGAGGAGAAAGGAGATGAAGGATTTGCTAAAGAATTAGCTAAGTTAGGTGATATTTATGTAAATGATGCATTCGGAACTGCACATCGCGCTCATGCATCTACTGCTATTATTGCTAAATTCTTCCCTTCTAACAAATGTTTTGGTCTTTTGATGGCCAAAGAGCTTGATGCTATTCAAAAAGTCCTTAAAACTGGCGAAAAACCTGTAACAGCTATATTAGGAGGTTCTAAAGTTTCTTCTAAAATTACTATTATAGAAAACATCCTTCCGGTGGTTGATAACTTAATAATCGGTGGAGGAATGACCTATACTTTTATTAAAGCTCAAGGAGGTAAGATCGGAAACTCTATTTGTGAAGATGATAAACAAGAATTAGCACTAGATATACTTAAAAAAGCAAAAGAAAAAGGTGTAAAGGTATATCTTCCGGAAGATTCTGTTATAGGTGATGACTTTTCAAATGATGCAAATAGAAAAGTAGTCGATACTAATGATATTCCTGATGGATGGGAAGGTTTGGATGTTGGACCTAAAACTATTAAAACATTTTCTGATGTTATTTTAGCTTCTAAAACCATATTATGGAACGGACCTTTAGGAGTATTTGAAATGCCAAATTTTGCCGTTGGTACGAAAGCTATTGGAGACGCTATTGGTGAAGCCACTAAGAATGGAGCTTTCTCCTTAGTTGGAGGAGGTGACAGTGTAGCATTTGTTAAACAAAATAATTATACTGACAAAGTTAGTTACGTTTCAACCGGGGGAGGAGCAATGCTTGAATCATTAGAAGGTAGAGAATTACCCGGAGTAGCAGCTATTTTAAACGATTAGTATTAAAATCTAGCACAATATACAATACATATTAAGAAGCTTGATATTTCAAGCTTCTTTTTTTATATGTTAGTAACTATTCAAAGTAACTTTAATTTTATTATTTCTCTAATAAATTTTAATATATAATATCTTTTTTTAATATATTTTTGTATAAATAAATCTATATTTTTATTAATATAAAATATAATATATAGTTATTTATACCAAAAATACTATTTTATAGATTTATTTAATTAATATTTAAACTTTTAAATATCTATTATTACAAATTATCCTCTTTTAAACTTAGCATACTTGTTAATTTAATAATAAGAATTTTGTGAAAAATTTTATTTTTTCAAAATATAAATAACAGATGAATAATTACCATCATTCATTCCTTTTAAGTTTGATAAAGCAGCAATGAATGGAAATCTAAAAATTCCTAAAGGATTATTCATATAATTTTCACTGATTAAAGAAATATAGAAACTATCAAAGGGTAGGGGATAGGTATGAATTACTTCAAACTTATGATTATTAAAAAAATCGATAGCTCCTTTTTTAGAATAATGAAATATATGTCGAGGTACATCCCAGGCAGCCCAAAATTCTCTATAAAATTTGGCATCAAAAGATTTGTAATTTGGAACTGCTATTACTATATACCCATCATTTTTTAACTTTAATCTTAATTTTGATAGGATTTCTTCCGGATTAGAGATATGTTCTAAAACATGCCAAAGTGTAATAACATCTAAAGAATTATTTTCAACAGAATCTAAAGAAGTAGTTATATGATTTTCATCAATTTTAGATTTAGCAGTTTCTGCTGCTTTTATATTAGGTTCAAAACCTAGAATTGAAAAATTTTTATCTTTTATGAATTTTAAAAATGTTCCATCTCCACAACCATAGTCTAATAATGTTCCGGACGTTTTGTATTTATTAATAATCTTTAATTTATATTTTTCATTCAGTTTTTGAATTAATAAATATATTTTTGATTTTAAAGACTGATCTTTCGAATGGGATAAATATTTTTCACTTTCATAATATTTTGAAAGATCTTCAGGTATTTGGGTAGTTTTTAAAATATCGGTATATTCAGATTTTTGAATTTCAAAAATTTCATTAGATAAGAAGTGATCTTTAATTTTCATTTTCAATTTTGTATATATAATATCATATAGTAAAATATTTAGGTTTATAAATAAATGTTCCACGTGGAACATTTATTTATAACTTTATATTATCTACCCATGTAAATTAATAAAACATTTATATCGGATGGAGATACGCCACTTATTCTACTGGCTTGACCTATAGTCTCAGGTTTGAATTTCATTAATTTTTGTTTCGCTTCAGTAGAAATACTATTTAATTTTGAATAGTCAAAATTTGAAGGAATTTTTATATTTTCTAATCTATTTAATTTTTCAACATTTTCAAGTTCTTTGTCAATATATCCCTTATATTTAATTTTAATTTCTACTTGTTCAAGTACCTCATCCGAAAAATGATTTGATTTGATATAATCATTTATAGAGGATATGTTTTCCAAGTCTTTTAAGTATATATTAGGTCTAACCAATATACTATCAGCTTTTACAGTTTGAGAAATAGGTGTTGAATTTTTTTGTAGTAAAATTGGATTAGTTTCTTCTTTGGTTATGGATGTTGATTTTATAAATTCTATACAATTATTCGTTTGCTTGATTTTCTTATCTAAATTTTGCATTCTTTCAGATGATGCTAATCCAAGTGTATAACTTAATGGCGTTAATCGTTCATCGGCATTATCCTGTCTTAAACTCATTCTATATTCTGCACGTGAGGTAAACATTCGATAAGGTTCTTCAGTTCCTTTGGTAATAAGATCATCAATTAATACTCCAATATACGCTTCATTTCTCTTAAGAACCAACGGCTCTTTATTTTGAATTTTAAGTGAAGCATTAATACCGGCCATCAATCCTTGAGCTGCTGCCTCTTCATAACCCGTTGTACCATTAATTTGTCCCGCAAAATATAAATGATTAATATTTTTTGTTTCTAATGTATTTTTTAATTGAGTAGGAGGGAAGTAGTCATATTCAATAGCGTAACCCGGTCTGAAAAATTTAGCTTTTTCAAATCCCGGGATTAGTTGTAAAGCTTTAATTTGAATATCATCCGGTAAAGATGTACTAAATCCGTTGATGTAAAATTCAACAGTTTGCCAACCTTCCGGTTCAGCAAATATTTGATGTCTTTCTCTATCTGCAAATCTGTTAATTTTGTCTTCGATCGAAGGACAATATCTTGGACCTGTACTTTTAATTGTTCCATTAAATAAAGGAGATCTTTCAAATCCTTCTCGTAAAACTTCATGAACTTTTACATTAGTATAGGTAATATAACAACTTCTTTGTTTGTCGAGTTTAGGTGTATTAGTATAGGAAAATTTTTGTGGATTAGTATCTCCTTTTTGTTCTTCCATTTTTGAAAAATCTATGCTTCTACCATCTACCCTGGGAGGAGTTCCAGTTTTCATTCTACCGGCCTCAAATCCTAATTTAACTAGATTTTCAGTGATTCCAAATGCTGCTTTTTCACCCATTCTACCTCCGCCGAACTGTTTGTTTCCAATATGGATTAAACCATTTAGAAATGTTCCATTAGTTAATATTACAGCTTTTGAATAAATAACAGCTCCCATATAGGTTTTAACACCAATAATTTGATCATTTTCTGTTAATAACTCAACAACCATATCTTGAAAGAAATCAAGATTTGGAATGCTTTCTAATTGTAATCGCCATTCTTCCGAAAATCTCATTCGATCAGATTGCGCTCTTGGACTCCACATGGCAGGTCCTTTAGATAAATTAAGCATTTTAAATTGAATCATAGTTTTATCAGTAACGATACCTGATAATCCGCCCAAAGCATCGATTTCTCTAACTATTTGTCCTTTTGCAATACCTCCCATAGCCGGATTGCAAGACATTTGTCCAATAGTCTGAAGATTCATGGTAATTAGTAGTGTTTTTGAACCTAAATTGGCAGCAGCAGCGGCAGCTTCTGAACCTGCATGTCCACCACCTACAACAATAACATCGTATTTTTCTAATATCATTTTAACAGATGTTTCACGTGAAACAAAATTTTTTTATAATTAATTTTTAATAATTTTTATATAAGTCTATATAAGTTTTTTCCTTTTTTCTCATAAGTTCAATATCCTTTTCCAATTTATCTTTGTACCCGATGATATGCAGAACTCCATGAACTAAAACACGGTTTAATTCATGATCAAAGTCTTCATTATTAATTACTGCATTTTCTATAACTCTGTCTGTGGAAATGAATATATCACCCGAAATTAATTGGTTTTCTTTATAATCAAACGTAATTATATCCGTGTAATAATCATGATTTAAATATTGAATATTAATTTCTAATAATTGTTCATCAGAGCAAAAAATATAATTTATATCTCCTACACGGCAGGCTTCTTGTTCTATAACTTCTTTTAACCACTTTTTTCTTTTTAATTTATTTTTTAAAATAAAATCATTATTTGAAAAATAATTTATCATTTTATGTTAATTTCTACTTAGCTAAATTAATATTTAAATTCTGAAATTTTAATATAATAAAATTCTTCATACTAATTACTAATACTATTAAATTTTATAATAACTTTTACAATTAATACCAAGTATAATTTCTGTATAAATTAAGAGAAAATGTTTATAATGAATAAAAATTTTTTAAATAAAGTAATTTTACATAAATAGGATTGAAAAAAATGATAGGTAACTATTTTGTTAAAACCAATATCCTAAACCAACACTAAATACACCTTTGTTTTGATTGGTAGAAAATGTGTATAATAAGTTAATAGGTCCAAAAGGACTGTCATATCCATATCCCACTCCATAACTAAAATATTTGTATTTAAAATATCTTATATCGTTAAATTCATCTTCAACGTTAGCCATGTCTGCATATATTTTTACATAATGATTTTTTAAAATTTTATAGTTTAAAGAAGAATATAATGAGAATAGTTGATCCCCGGATTTATAGGCAAATGGTAATCCTAAAAATTTACTGAAATTTAAGAAATCTTGTTCAAAATAACCACCGTTAAAATATTTGTATTGTAAAGAAGGCGTATTAAAAGATACTCCTAAAAAATGTTGATTTTCTAAAGCTAATCGATGTCCGAAAGGGATTGAATAACTTAATTGAGTTTTAATTGTGGAAAACTTTTCAAAATTAGGAGCATTAGAATAAAATATATATTTAGCAGAGGCATCTAGTTTAAAACCTTTAAAAGGAAAGTTAGAGTTATCTCTCGTATCAGCCTTTATATAAAAATAAGGATTATAAAAAAAACTCTCGTCTTTATTAAAATTTTTGTGATCTACTTCGTTAATCCGATCATAGGAAAAAGGAGAGATGCGCATATAACTATATTCTATACCGGTACCAACGGCATATTTTTCATTTAAGGTAGATTGTAGATAAAGTTGTTGATTAAAGTATCGAATACGATTAAACGAATATTCACTTCTTTTTATATCGGAATAATTAAAATTAAAAGAATTAAACGTCGTATTAGATCCAATACTTGGTAATATTCCATTATCAATATAATAATTTATATTAGTTCTGAAATTATTTCCAAAAATTACATCAATGGATAAATTGGAATTATTTAATATAAGCTTATTTAAAGTAACATTAGCTAAAAGAGAAGTTTTATATACATCATCATAATGGATTCCAAATTTTATGGAATTATTATCTTTTTTATCTAGATATAAGTTAACTTGTTGATTTTCATTAAAGTTTTCAGAAGTTAGCTCATAAAAAACCCGATTATAATTTCCCGTAGAATATAAAGCAGAAATTCCTTTATCTAATTTGGTAATAGAGGTATTTTGAGGTAATTTCAAACCTAATTTTCTTTTTATATAAACAGAATCTTTAGAAGAATTACCAATAATGGAAAGTTTGGTAATAAACAAATTTTTTTCGGAAGGTAGTTCCTGTATTCTCGGTCTATTGATAGTATCAAACCCTTGTAATTTTGCAATTTTTAATAGTTCAGGAAACGCCTTTTCTCCGGCTAGTTTTCCTTTATACAAAATGGAATCCTTTTTATCAAAATCGGTTACATCATAATTCTTTACATCGGGTCGAATTAGTAAATCTACATAACTTCTTTCAAAATCCGTTTTAATATTGATACGATAGCTTATAATTTGACTAATAATATTTAATATAGATTTAATTTCATTCGCTTTTTGTAAACCATTACCTAAATCAACTCCGATAATGATATCCATGCCTTTATCTCGTAACGCTCGGGAAGGAAAATTATTAACAATTCCACCGTCAATTAAGGTTTTATCATCAATTTTAACCGGTTCGATAAGAGAAGGATAAGCACCACTGGCCAAAACACTGAGAGGAAGAAAACCTTTTTCCATTTGTTCTTCGTCACCGGTTTCTAAATTAGTTGCTATGCATAAGAAAGGTATCGGTAGTTTAGAATAATCATGAATATCATGAACATTGTACAATAAATTGGTTAAAAGCATTAAAGGTCCTTGTCCCTTACTTAAAGCTGATGGAAAAACTACTTTAAAATTGGAAATGGGTAAAGTTAAAATATATTTTTCTCTGTAAGATTTATCAAAAAAAGGAATAAAATTTCGATTTCTGTCCTGTAAAAAAAGTTCGTTAAAATCAATGCTTTTAATGATATTTCTCATTTCTTTAGGAGAATAACCTGCAGCATATAACGAACCCACTATGGCACCCATACTGGTACCGCTTATATAATCAATTTTAATTCCTGCTTTTTCAATAGCTTCTATAACTTCTACATGAGCGAACCCTTTAGCACCTCCGCCACTAAGAACTAAGCCTACTTTGGGTCTACGATTTAAAGAATCCTGAATTGATATAAAAGTTGAATCTCTATTTATACCGTAAAATAAATTTCCTATTAGTAAAATAAAAAATAATAAGTATTTTTTACAAAATTTCATAATAGCAAATATATTAAAAACATGTAATTTATATAAGTAATAATAAAATAGAAAGAATTGGTAAGTTTTTTTTAGATTTACTTAAAAATATACTTAGTATTACATTTATTTTTAAAATCTATTTTAAAAGGAAAGATGGTACTATTCATAAATAATGAATTTAAAATTTATATATTATTAATTGAGATATAGCGATTAAAACAAATAATTAAAAAATATTAAAAATAGATTTATCTATAATTATATTTTACTTATATAAATGGAAAAAGTAAAGAAAACTAAAATTCTTTTTAGAATCCGATCCATGGAAACCGGAGGTGTTCAAAAAGTCTTGCTAAATATTTTAAATCATTTAGATAAGAATATTTTTGATATTACTTTATTGTTGAATCTATATCAAGGAGAATTAATTAAGGAAATACCGGAATCCATTAAAGTTCAATATATAGGAAAAGGAAGAGAATTTATGAATTTAAATTCTTTTATAAAAAAATTTCAATTAATCACTAGGGCTGCAAAATTAAAATTGTATTCAAAATTTCCTCGATTATTATATAAAAACCTAAAACTCTATGATCAAGATGTTGAAATAGCTTTTTTCCATTATAATTACGATGATGTTTTAAACAGTCCTAATCTAAAATCAAAAAAAATAGGTTGGATGCATGGTGATATAAAAAATATTACCATAAATGGAAATAAAGAGAAATTTGTAGCGAAATTTTTGAGATTTAATACCATGGTTTATGTTTCACAACAAACGATGCAAAGTGCAAAAAGTTTTAATGATCAGATTGCTGCAAATGCTAAGATTATTTATAATCCAATAGAGGTTGATGATATCATAGCTAAATCCAAGCTGAAACCAACTATAAAAATCAGTTCACACAAAAATGATTCAATACAATCATTTATATCAGTTGGAAGAATAAAACCGGGTAAAGGCTATCAACTTTTAATTGAAGCCCATAAAAAGCTTATTGATGATGGATTATATCATAAAATATATCTCGTTGGAGAGGGAGAATATAAAGAAGAATTACTAAAAAAAGTAAAAGAATATCGTATAGAAGAAACATTTATATTTTTGGGAGAACATAGTAATCCCTACCCGTTGATTAAAGAAGCAGATTATTTTATCCTTCCTTCATTTTCAGAAGCGTATCCTTTAGTTATTGCGGAAAGCCTTATATTGGAAAAGCCGATTATAACCACCGATGTTGGAGGAATTAGAGAAATGATGGTCGACCAAGAAAACGGTATATTCATTCCAAGTAAGAATGAACCAGCCCTATATGAATCAATGAAAACCCTGTTGTATGACCCAAAAAAAGTGCAATTCTTTATAGAAAATAATAAAAAATGTAAAGAAATTTTCTCACCAGTTCCTATATATAAAGAAATAGAAAAGCTGTTAACAAAGTAAAATATCAATGAATGGAAAAAAATTCCGTAATAACAGTAATAACACCCACTTATAATAGGGCTCATACGCTCGATAGAGTCTATGAATCACTAAAAAAACAATCATTTAAACAATTTATGTGGATAATTATGGATGATGGTTCTACGGATTCGACCAGTCAGTTGGTACAAAAATATATAGATGAAAATAGTATTCCTATTGAATACTGTAAAGGGAAAAATCGTCATAAATTTATTACCGTATTTGAAGGAATTAAGAAGGTAAAAACGCCTTATTTTGTAATTATTGATTCAGATGATAGTTGGCCTGAGAATTCATTTGAAATATTGTATGATGAAGTTTGCAGCATTGAAAACCAAGATCAATATATTGGAGTAATTGGACATTCAGCAGATACGGAAGGAAATTTAGTAGGAAGTTATTTCCCTGAAAACGGATTTATAGGTTCTATTTTAGAAATGCGGTATAAATACAAAGT
This sequence comes from Apibacter sp. ESL0432, assembly GCF_019469225.1. Taxonomy (NCBI): domain Bacteria; kingdom Pseudomonadati; phylum Bacteroidota; class Flavobacteriia; order Flavobacteriales; family Weeksellaceae; genus Apibacter; species Apibacter sp. ESL0432. Next base: position 2,240,580 of record NZ_CP048266.1, read on the forward strand.
AAAGGGAGATAAAAATGGTATTTTTATAACAAAGAGTTATCAAAGAGAATTGGATAAATTTGATTATTTAATTTATGAAAATAAAGGCTATATTCCTCAAAGTGTTTTCTTTACCATTTACGATGCAAAAGGGTTAAAAACAAAATTTATTAATAAGATAATTCGTACTTATCATAAAGACGATAACGATTCAGAATCAGTTTCCAATACTCGTTGGAAGGGCAAAAATATTTTCGGATTAAGAGAGGGATATAAAGCCATGCTAAACAATTATAACTATCAGTTATTTTCATATCCTAAAACTTTGCTTAGAAATTTAATAGGATTTCAATTTTATTCCTTTTTAAATAAAAAATCTTTAGCGTCAAATATCGCAGACATTAATAATCCTTTAATTAAGACTATGAGTGTTTTAACATTGCCATTTAGCTATATATATTATTTTATAAATAAAAGATAGCTGTAATAAAAAAATGAAAAAGTTATTGTTTATAACCTATTCACTAGGTAAATCCGGAGGAGTACAAACCGTTTTAACTAATTTAATGAATGAACTATGTACTAAGTTCGATATAACGGTTTTATGTTTGGATGGAAATGAGGAATTTCTATACGATTTAAACCCTAAAATTAAGTCAGTGGTTTTAAATTCTTTTGGAAATACAAAATCATTTAAGGCAATGGTTCTAATTAACAAATACTTTTCGTGGTTGCCAAAGAAACAAAACATTAAAAATTATATTTATCAATACGGGGTATATTGCCTATTAAAAAAATGGTTAAAAAAAAACCATCAGAATTATGATACCATAATTTCTTGCAGATATACCCTTTCAAGCATGTTGTCCACCATGAAAGGAATAAATAAGAAAACATGGGCGTGGGAACACATAAACTATAAGATGGGAGGTTTTTTTTGGTATACCCTCATGCGACCATATTACAAGAATTTAAAAGGAATTATTTATATAAATAAAGAATCCGAAGAACATTATAAAAAGATAAATCCTAACAGCTATTTAATTTATAACCTCATAGGTGATCCTTTTGAAAATATGCCATTTATACGTTGTGAAGAAAAAGAAAATACCATTTTATTTGTCGGAAGGCTACATCCTGAAAAAAATATAAGGGAACTGGTGGAAATATATTCTAACTTAAAAGAAAAAGAAGGTTGGAATTTTAAAATAATCGGAGAAGGACCTGAAAAAAGTTATTTAGAAAATTATGTAAAAGATCACCCTAATTCACATATAGAGATATTGGGTAATAAAACTAAAGAAGAGGTCTGTAATTATATGAAAAAAAGTAAAATATTAGTATTAGCATCAGAATCTGAGGCTTTTGGTCTGGTACTGGTTGAATCTATGTTTTGTAGCAATATTTTGATTTCTTATGATTGTGAATTTGGTCCTGCTTCAATAGTAAATAATAAAAATGGTTTTCTTATAAAGCATCATAATAAAGAAGATTTTACAAATAAGCTTCAATTATTAATAACTGATGAAGAGTTATTAAAAAAATTAAATAAATCTTCTTATGAAGAATCTAAAAAGTGGAAAAAGGACAGCATTATTTCAACATGGAAAATTCTTTTAGATAAAAACTAACTAATCTCAAAATGGAAAATAAGAAATTATTATACTATGTTCAATGTTTAAGAGGTTTAGCATCATTACTTGTATGTGGATTTCATACACGTTATTGGATTAATTTAAATGATAATAGTGAGTTAGGAAATTTTTTATTTGGAAAAGGAGTGTATGGAGTAGAATTATTTTTTATAATTAGTGGATTTATAATGATATATACCACAAAAGATAATTATTTACAAAGTCAATATAAGTATTCAATATCATTTATAAAGAAAAGAATAATTAGAATTGTTCCTTTATATACTATATTAACAATTATTTGGTATATTATATTTATTGATTCTTTTAACTGGAATGTATTTATTAAAATAATAAAATCCATAATGTTTATTCCGTATAATGAACTACCTATTTTATATTTAGGATGGTCTTTAAACTATGAAATGTTTTTTTACTTGATATTTGCAATAAGCTTATTATTTGGGCATTATAAATATATAGTATTGCTTATATTTTTTATGATATTTATAAGTTTACAACATTTTAAATATCAAAATAGTTATCTAAATATGATTTCCAGCTTTCAGCTAAATTACTTTTTAGTAGGAGTTTTATTAGGATTATTTAGAAAAAAAATTATAATAAATAATTCTCAAATTTCATTAACATTGTTTACAGTATCAATGTTTATATTGATTTTATTTTTATTCAATTATATTAAAATAAATAATAAAAGAAGTTTATTACTTTTTTTTACATTTATCGTATATAGCGTAATTAATTTTGATTTTTCTCAAATAAAAATAAATCTAAATGCCCTTTATTTCTTAGGAAATATATCATATTCTTTATATTTATTTCATCCGTTTATACCAAATCTATTAATGAATCATTTTAATATTTTTCCGGGAATATTTAATAATGATTTATTTAATTATTTTTTCTACATTTTAATGATATTAAGCATCATATTATTTTCATATATACTCTTTCAATTCATTGAAAAAAAACTTTCAAATGAATTAAAAAATTTTTTAAAGTTAAGATGAATAAAAAGAAAATACTTATTAGAATAGGATCCTTACGTCATGGAGGAGCTGAAAAAGTTTTAGTAACATTTTTAAAAAATTTACCCGAAAATAAGTATGAAATAGATCTGTTGTTAAATCTTAAATCAGGAAAATATTTAAAAGACGTTCCCTCTTGGGTCTCAGTATATCATCTACATAAAGGAGAAATGATAACAACAAACAAACCGTGGGAAATACCCGTTAAAGCTTTTAGAAGATCCTATGAAGTACTGTTGAAATTATTTCCTAAAGCACTTTATAAATTTATTTTAAAAAAACAACATTATGATATAGAGCTAATTGCCAATCACAGACTGTTGGAAGAAGTTTTAAATAGTCCAATAAAAACTTCAAAAAAAGTAGTTTGGGTTCATAATGATTTGTTTAGCATATCAGAATATACAACCAAAAAATTAAGTAATTTTTTTAAAGCAGATAAAATATGGGTAATATCTGAAAAAATTAAATCCGGATTCGAAAAATTAGCTACAACCCGAGTGGACAGAGAAAAACTAATTAGAATTTATAATCCAATTGATTCTCAAGAAATTATAAATAAATCAGAAGAAGATATTAACTTTACTTTTACAAAAGAAAAGAATGAAAAAATTTTTGTAGCTGTTGGTACAGTTTTTCCACAGAAAGGTTTTGACCGACTTATAAAAATGCATAAAAGGCTTTTACAAGAAGGATATAAGCATAAAATTTATATAGTAGGAGACGGGTATGATTTTAAAAATATCCATACTTTGGTTAAATCATTGAATTTGGATGATACAGTAAAAATGGTAGGTTATCAAGAAAATCCCTATCCATTTTTTAAAAATGCTGATTATTTTATTTTATCTTCACGATATGAAGGATATCCAACCGTTTTATTTGAAGCATTAACGTTGAAAAAGCCGATAATAGCTACGGATGTTTCCGGAGTCAGCGAAATATTACAAGAGGGTAAATTAGGAAAAATCGTTGAAAATTCTGAAGAAGGGATTTATACCGGAATGAAACAATTTTTAACACAACCCGAGATCACCCAAAAATATATACAAGAAATGAACGACAAGGAATTGCCCTTTACATTAGAAAATGCTGTATCCCGATTAACAACTATTTTAGACAATTTATAAAATGTCAAACTCTTTAATACAAAAAGATTATTTCAGAATATACGGAAAATGGCCGGGGAAATTTTTAGGCAAAGCTCTAATAAATCCCAATTTTCGGTATATATATTTTTTAAGAAAAGCGTCCGTATATCCAAAAAAATCGGTATTAGGAACTTTATATCGATTGATTTTATATCATTACCAAACTAAATATGGATTTCAGATATATCCGGAAACACAAATTGGAGAAGGCTTTTACCTTGGTCATTGGGGAACAGTTATCATAAATCCCAAAGTAAAAATTGGCAAAAACTGCAATATAGCTCCCGGAGTTACTATAGGAAAAACGAACAGAGGCAAAAAAGCAGGAGTACCTGTTATAGGAGATGAAGTATGGATAGGTACTAATGCAGTACTTGTGGGCAATATAAAAATAGGAAATAATGTTTTGATAGCGCCTAATGCTTATGTTACGGAAGATATTCCCGATAATTCAATTGTAATTGGAAATGTAGCTCAAATACAACCCAATGAAAAAGCAACCGAAGGATATATTAACAATAAAGTGTAAATGAAAACCATACTGTTTATACTTCCGGATTTAAATATGGGCGGGGCAGAAAGAATAATTACTTTGCTTATAAATAATTTGGATAAAAATAAATTTACTCCAAAGCTCCTTCTAATGAGAAAAGAAGGATATTATCTTGAGCTTTTAGATAAAAATATTGAAATTATAGATATAAAAACGTCTCGAATAAGAAATGCATTTTTTCCCATAATTAAGGTACTTAGAACATTAAAACCTGATATTGTTTTTGGCGGATGGGGTGAAGTATCGGCCTATTTAGCCCCCATAATACCCTTTTTTCCTAAAATACGTTTTATAGCAAGAGAAACCAATATAGTTTCTCAACATGTAACCCGACCGGAAATAAGATTTTTTTATCGTTTTTATAATAATTTTGATACCGTCATTGCACAGAGTGATGATATGAAATATGATCTTATAAACAACTTAAAAATACGTGAGAAAAAGATTATAAAAATCAATAATCCGGTGGATGTAGATGCAGTTGAAGCAAAATCACTCGAACTTATGAATTTTCCATTTTTCGAAGGCTTTAAAAATGTAGTGGCTATCGGCAATCTTTCCTATCGTAAAGGCTTTGACAATCTATTAAAAGTTTTTTCATACCTAAAAAAAGAAAATATATTTTTATATATCATAGGAGAGGGAGACGATAAAGAAAAATTGATAGAATTAAAAGATTCTTTACAAATTAAGAATGTAAAATTTTTAGGAAAAATAACTAATCCCTATCCATATTTTAAAAATGCAGATTTATTTATCCTCTCTTCCAGATATGAAGGTTTTCCCAATGTATTGTTAGAAGCAGGAGCAACCGGAACATTTTCATTAGCAAATAATTGTAAAGGGGGAATCAATGAAATAATTGAAGAAAATGTCAATGGAAGAATTATTTCCATTGAAGATCATAAAAATTTTGCAGAGGAGATAAAAATAACATTAAATAAGAAATACGATAAAAATCGTATAAAAAATTCCATAATAAATAGATTTTCAAAAGATAAGATCATACACCAATATGAAAAAATTTTGGAAGCTAATAAAAACTAAATTAGGCGAATAAAGCCCGTTAACATAAAGTAAAACTCCTTAAAAATAAATTTTCTGTAAATTTGAACTAACTTTGATTTTTTTTAATCAATTAACTAGATGAAATATTATGCAGCTCAACATAAAAAATGAAACATCAAAGCTGAAAGTGGTTATTCTGGGTCAACCCTGTTCTATGGGAAAAACACCGGAACTAAATGAAACTTATGATGCAAAGTCTTATGAAAATGTAAAAAACAACAGTTACCCTATAGAAGAAGACGTAATACACGAAATGAAGGAATTTAAAAAAGCCCTTCAAAAATATGATGTTACGGTTTTATCTCCCGAAATTTTAAAAGATTATAACCAAGTATTTGCAAGAGATGTAGCCTTTGTTATAGAAGATAAGATCATTATATCTAATATGATTGCAGATAGAGCAGAAGAACTCTATGCTTATAAAGAAATATTCAAATCCATATATTTTCAGAATATTTATAATCTTCCTAAAAAAGCAAAAGTTGAAGGAGGGGATATTATACCTCACAACGATGTTGTTTTTTGCGGAGCTTATGAAGGAAAAGACTTTGCGAATATTAAAACAGCGAGAACAAACCAATATGCTATAGATTACTTAAAAGATTTATTTCCTAATAAAACCTTTATAAATTTACCGTTAAAAAAAGATGATAAAAACCCGAGAAACGGAATTTTACATCTCGATTGCACCTTTATGCCTGTTGGAAAAGATAAAGCTATTCTTTACAAAGGAGGTTTTGCAAATGAAAAAGACTATCATTTCTTACTTGATTTTTTTGGCACAAATAATGTCTTTGAAGTAACGGACGAAGAATTGTATTACATGAATACTAATGTATTTTCCATTTCACCGGAAGTGGTTATTTCGGAAAATAAATTTGAAAGACTTAATAATTTTATGGAAAACGAATGGAATATAAAAGTAGAAAAAGTTCCATACCATGAAATATCAAAAATGGGAGGCCTTCTAAGATGTTCCACTTTACCTTTAATACGTACAAATGAGTAATAAGCAGATAACAAATACCGTATTGATGATAGAACCCGTTTCCTTTGGGTATAATTATCAAACAGCAAAAAATAATTTCTTCCAACAAAACGATTCGGTTTCCGTAGAATCTATTCAAGAAAAAGCAAAGGAAGAATTCAGAAATATGGTTGAAAAACTTAGAAAATTCGGAATAAATGTTTTGGTTGTTAAAGATACGGATCAACCGCATACACCGGATTCAATTTTTCCAAATAACTGGATTTCTTTTCATTCAGACGGTAAAGTAGTGCTGTATCCTATGTATGCTGAAAATAGAAGAGTAGAAAGAAGAGAAGATATATTGGATAGTATAGAGAAGGAAGGATTTATAATTAATGAAATAATAGATTACAGCCGGGCTGAAGAGGAAGATATTTTTTTAGAAGGAACCGGAAGCATGGTATTGGATCGTACTAATGAAATCGCCTATGCTGCCATTTCAGAAAGAACCAACGAAGAACTTTTTATAGAGTTTTGTGAAGATTTGGAATTCTCACCTGTAGTTTTTCATTCTACACAAGAAAAAAATGGTAAAAGATACCCGGTGTATCATACCAATGTAATGATGAGCGTGGCAGAAGATTTCGCCATAATTTGTAAAGAATCTATCCAAGATGTAAAAGAAAGAAAACTAGTAATAGACTTTTTACAAACTACGAAAAAGGAGGTAATTATCATTTCAGAAGAACAAATGAATCATTTTTTAGGAAATACCTTACAACTGGAAAACGATAAAAAAGAAAGATTTTTAGTAATGTCCAATACAGCCTATCAATCCTTGAATGCAGGTCAAATAAATGCCATAAATAAATACAGTCAAATATTGGTATTTGATATTCCCACAATTGAAAAATACGGCGGCGGTGGCGTACGATGTATGTTAGCAGAAATATTTTTACCTAAAGCAGAAAGTTAAAAATCGGCTTTTACTATTAAATAATTTTGTAAATTAATGAAATCCCGTTATATTTGCACCTCGAATTAATTGGCGAGGTAGCTCAGGTGGTTAGAGCGTTGGATTCATAACCCAAAGGTCGGCAGTTCAAGTCTGCTCCTCGCTACAAAATTATAACCCTCATATAGAATTATGAGGGTTTTTTATATAAGAGACATTCCTATTATCCTTTATTTTCATTCATTATTGAAATCTAAATAAGCTTGACTTGTTGAGGGTTCTTTCTCTAAGATCATAATGCATTCTTCATCTCTATGTAAATCAGCATTTTTTTCACAATCAATTTTTAAACAAGAACTTAATAGTAATTCCCAATAATAAAATAATTATCTTTTTCATTATCTATTTATTGTTAAACCAATTACTTAACTGACGAATACCATTACTTAATCTAAAAGTTTCGTATTTAGAAACAGCAACACCTGCTCCAAACCCCAATCCGGCATTTATTCCCATTGTTTTTACACCTGATTTAGCAGGTGTTAAAGAGTCTGTTGCAGACGTTGAATACATACCTTCCACCAAAAAGGAGCCTTCCCAGCTAACATCCGTTCCGGAAAGACCTTTTAAAAGATCTTTATTATCCCAATAGTTATCATGAAAAGCAAATTGAGCCCCGGTTTTTACCCCCGGTATGCTCGGTTTTATTCCCATACCACCTCCAGTTCCCACAACTAAATCCGCATCACCGTTGGCTACTGCAATTCCAATACTTAAGTTTGCTTCTCCAAAGATTCCTTGAAAAGAAAATCCCAAGCTGAAACTAAATGCATCGGGCTTATAAGGGCTATATCTTCCATATTGAACACTTGCTACTGCATGATTGTATGCACCGGATATATAATCAGGTAAAAAGGAATTATTACCCACCACTTCAATAGGTTCAAGGTCGGTATAATTAATTTGGTTTCCTCCATTACTTTGTTGCCACTATATTTTTTGAGAAAAGATAGGAGTTTTGAGAAAAAAAGAATTGAACAACAATTGGTGATGATCTTATATAAAAATAAATATAACCCATAGTATGATTAGTTCTAAATTTTATATAAAAAAATATATTTTATTAATATAAAATAAACATTTTTTTGATTTTTATTTGTTTAAGTGATTTTTATCATTACTTTTCACTCATGATTATTGTATGAATTGCATTAACATTTTATATGTATATTTGACCAATTTTTATAAAAAATAGAAGCTTTCAACCTTTGGAAATGCTGATAAATAAAGTAATTATTTATTTATATGAAGTTGAAGATTTTTATAAATTTTAAGAATATTGAAATTTATAATTAAAAGTTGGATCTCTATATATTTATAAACAGATCGTTATATTTTAAATTAAATTTATTATACAAATAGTTTATTATTAAGTAATTTTATTTTTTTATGGAAAGGAATAAATCTTTAGATTCCGCTAAGTTCATTTTAATATTTTTTGTAGTATTAGCACATACCTGTGAATATGATTTATTTACATCTAAAATCAAACTTTTGATTTACATTTTTTCTTCAACCTTTACTATACCCTTATTTATAATCATTTCAGGTTACTTCTCAAAAAATTTAACATGGGATAAGTTTAAAAAATTCATCTTAGGCTTTGTTTTAGTATATTATCTATTTCAGCTTTTTTATTCAATCCCCTCCATGGCTGCCGGTCATTTCAATATCGTACGATATATACTATTACCCATAGGCCCGCTCTGGTATCTTGCGGGATTAATTCTTTGGAGATATTTTATAATACTAATAAAAAAATTTAATATACCGGCATGGGCAAGCTTACTAATTTCAATTGCTATTTCTTTAGCTGTTGGATTCATTAAGATAGATCCTATCTTACATCCTGATTATGTTTCTGCATTAAGAATCTTGGTTTTTATACCTCATTTTTTTGTTGGATATTATGCCCCACAAGATATATGGTCTAGAATAAAAAATATTAAAAAAATATATTCCGTATTATTTTTTACAATATTTGGTATCTGGGTATGTTTGTATGGAACTAGCTATCATGCATTCACCACATTTGGAGGATATTCCTATAGTGTATTTCCTACCATTACCGATGGATTGATTCAAAGGTTGATTTTTCTTGTTTTTGCCATATTCAGTTCTGCAGCATTTTTTAATATTATCCCGGATACCTTCTATAAATTTGGTTCCGCTAGTTTGGGCATCCTTTTATTACATATTATGATAGTATATCCTGTATATTGGGGGATAGTTACAAAACATTTCAGTCATATACCACTTGTAGTTGATATTTTAGCTGCTATAACAATTACTTTAGTATGTTTGTTTTTAACTAAGCTAAAAATTATTCAATTAATAATGAATCCTTTAAAATTAATTGAGATAATCTTTAATAAAATTAAAAGATAATTAAAAAATAAAATAAAAAGTTAGTAAAAAAACAATCATATAAAACTATATGATTGTTTTTTTACTAAATAGTATAAACTAACAAAAACTAATTGAAAAATAATTAATTAAATAATTAAATTGTTGAATTTCATATTCTTTATTACTCAATTATATGGAGATAAATTAAATATAATTAGTTAAATAATTTATTTTATCATAAGACTATCAATTTGTTTAACATATCATTTATTCATTTTTCTTCTTAATATGAACCAGTTTATTAAATAATAATTGATTAAGATTAGTTTGTTTAACTGATCTGGTTTTAAAAATTAATAAAGGAAAAACAACACCAAATGCAAGTGATAATAAAGTAAAGCCCGTACGAGTAGCTTTTTCAAGCATTTCAACTAAATAATTAAATTGCAGAGGTTCCCCCTCTTTTAAAGTCATAACCTCGATCAAAGAAATCATAAATTCATAACCCATTTTACCGGGAATAATATTAATGACAGCGGGAATCGTAAATACAATAGGAGGGGTGTGTACTCTATGAGCGAAATATACGCCGGATATACCTACTAAGCTGGCAGCTGCAAAACTTGAAAATACAATTTGATTTACGAAATAATGTAATAATACAGCTCTGCAGCTAAACCCCATAGCTCCTAACAAAGCCACCACCCACATCGAACGGTAAGGCGTTCTAAATATAACGGCAAAGCCTATGGAAACCCACATAGACCAAAATATTTTTTCCCAAATAGTTACATTCTCACAAACGGTAAAAAAATTAATTAAATCCATATCCAAATAAAAATAGTGATAAAAATAGGCCCATAGCGATAACAAAAATTAACATTGATCCGTGTATTCCCCTGGCAATACCTTGTGTAACATATCCTTCTAAAATATCTATGAAAGAATTAATTAAAGGCACACCCGGTATTAAAAATAAAACACTGGCAGCAAAAGCACTTTTAAGATCAAGACCGGTGATTAATCTAAAAATATTCACCACAGATACGGCAGTAAAAGAAGCAATAGTAAAAATTATAAAAATGTTGAATTTTTTTTGAGTTAAAAACTGTCTGGAAAGAATTCCCAAAACAGTCGCAAGGAAAGTAATAAAAAACTCAATCCAACTACCATTAAGAATTCTGCATAAACTGGCTCCGGCAAGACCTACAAAAAACCAAATGGCGGGTTTTGGGTAATGATTAATTGTCTTTATAGAATTAAATTGTTCATTAACGGCATTCACATCCATTTGTTCATGAATCACTCTCCATGATAATATGCTGATCTCGGAAACAATTTCAAAATTTACTCCAATATGAGGTATAGCACGAACTATAGTATGCATAACATGAGTTTTCTTATCTCTCACACTAAGTACAACGCCTGATAACGAAAAAAATAAATCAGCTTCATAACCAAGAGCTCCGGCTATTCTTTGCGTATTTTTTAGTGTTCGCGAAGTATTAGCACCATTCATGATAAGGCTTATAGCAATATCTGAAATAACTTCACTTACAAATTTTATTTCGATTGAAGTATCAGTCATATAGAAGTATTAATTAATAGGTGTAAAATTATAACAAGGAAGTAGAGTTTTGAGATAAAATAACGTAAACCTGATAACAATCACATAAAAGAGACATAATTTAGATAGGCAAGTAAAATATGACTAAAATATTAGTAAATTTGTTACTTATGTTGAATGTAAATTATATAAATATATGAAATCACATTGGCTGTTATTTATTTTATTAATTACATTGGCTTCATGTCAAACCAATAATCTATCAGTAGATTATGATTCAGGATATAATTTTTCTACAGTAAAAACCTATAATTATTATGCAGATAATAAAGTAAAACTTAATAATAAAATAGATAGTACAAATTTTATGAAAAACCTGGATGCGGTGTTGCTTTCCAAAGGTTTAATAAAAGATGTTGATAACCCCGATGTTTATATAGCCGTGGAAGTTTATACCCAACTTACACACCCTGCCAACAGTTCGGTCAATTTAGGAATTGGAGGAGGAAGTGGCTGGTTTGGATTAGGTACTAATGTAGATATACCCATAAAAAATAATAGTAAAATTGTTAATTATTCGTTTAAAATCGATTTTGATGATGCTAAAACAAAGAATTTAGTTTGGACATCAAAAGTTGTCGATTCTAAACCTTTTAATACTTCTACCGCTTCTAAAGCTTCCTTTTATAATTCATCAATTAATTTGTTGTTTAAGAAATATCCGCCTAAGAAAATTACAAAATCCAAACCAAGCAAAACGAACTATTACAATTAGTTTAAATTTAATGATATATAACCCTATATTAATATAGGATATTAGTACAAAGAATTATTAAGTTAAGATTATTTAGCTTTCTTAAGTAAGTTTGTATGATGTTTTTAACATATAAGAATTATAAAGCATATTTAAATCTATAGCAAATGTTTAAACGTTTAAACAATAAATTCGGAAAGATAAAAGATTTATATTTTTTAAACTAAATATCTTTTTAAAGTTAAAGAATCATTTTTTTCAACCTAACAATATTTAAATTTAAGAATTCATTTTCGTTTACATTTAATAAAATTATTTTTGAATCATTTGAAAAAATAAGATGTATAATTATGTACTATCAATCTCCACACCTATAAAAATATTATCATTCTTTAATATGATATAACTCATTTCAAATAAAATCATTTAATCGGTTAAATGATATAATTTTACTGCATGAAACCACAAACATAAATGTAATATGAATACAAAATATCTATATTGGATTACTTTCGTTGCAGTAAACGGAGGTCTATTATTTGGTTTAAATATGGCAGGAATTGCCGGAGCCAATGATCTCATAAAGCAAGATTTCAGTTTAAGCGATAGCGGATTAGGTACGGTTGCCAGTTTTTTAATGATTGGTTGCTTAATTGGAGCTTTTTTTACCGGTAGTATTGCTGAAAAATACGGTCGTAAAAATGTTATGATCATTACAGCAATTATATATATAATTTCTTCTTTAGGTTGTGCTTTTGCAACCAGCTTTATAGGATTAACTATTTTTAGGGTTCTTTCCGGTTTCGCTGTAGGAGCTACTTCAGTAGTGGGCCCCATGTATATTTCAGAAATCTCCCCGGCCAATAAAAGAGGAACGTTGGTATCATTCAATCAATTTGCAATAACCATCGGTATCTTTTTAGCCTATGTTTTTGATTATTTCTTGATTAATTTAGGTCAAGAAAGTTGGAGGTTTATGTTGGGAGTTCCAGCCCTGTTCGGAATCATTTTTTTACTATATTTAGTATTCTCATTTCCGGAAAGTCCACGCTGGCTCTTAGCTAAGGGGAAAAAAGACGAAGCCGTAGAAATTCTTAATAAAATAGGAGGAGATAGTTATGTTAAAAACGAACTTCCTGAAATGGAAAAATCCATAAATGCTGAAAAGAACAAAGAAAAAGCCAGCAGTAAAGAATTATTTAACGGAAAGACTGGCAAAATAGTTGCAATAGGAACCCTTATAGCAGCATTCCAGCAGATTACCGGTATAAATGCTGTATTAATATTTGCACCGGATATTTTCCGTTCTGCGGGAGTAGGTGGAGATACAGCTTTACTTCAATCCATGATCGTGGGAATTGTAAATGTATTAATGACTATAGTTGCCTTGAAATTAGTGGATTCTAAAGGTCGTAAAACTCTTTTATTATGGGGCGCTTTTGGAATGGCTGTTTCTTTAGGATATTTGACATATGCTTTCTTACAACCTGAAAAAAATAGTATGGGAGTTTTAATAGCCTTATTAGGATATATCTCCTTTTTTGCTGCATCCTTCGCTCCGGTAATGTGGGTAATTATATCCGAAATTTATCCTAATAGAATTAAAGGATTAGCAATGTCTTTTTCAACTGCTGTTAGCTGGGGTTGTACATTTTTAACTGTATATTTTGCACCAATTATACGAGCAAATTTAGGAGATAGTGCATTATTTGGAATTTTTGGAATATTTACTGTAATTGCCTTTATTTTTGTTAAATTTTGGATTCCGGAAACCAAAGGAAAATCTTTAGAACAAATTGAAAAAGAATTAGGGCTTATTGACTAAGCTATAAAATACAATTACTATGAAAAGAGTTTCAATTAAAGATGTTGCTTTAAAAGCAGGAGTTTCGACTGCGTTGGTTTCATATGTTTTGAACGGTCGTCATACCGATAGAATAAGTAAACTTACAGCAGAAAAAATAAAAAATGCAGCTAAAGAACTGAATTACCGACCCAATAGCATAGCGCGAAGTCTCAAAGCCAAAAAAACTCATACCATTGCCTTGTTGGTTGCAGATATTGCCAACCCGTTTGCTTCTCAAATAGCAAGGATTATTGAAGATGAGATAAGCAGCAAAGGATATGTAATATTAATTGGAAGTTCCGATGAAAACGCAGAAAAATTGCAGCAATTAATAGATATTTTTCTTACCAGACAGGTAGATGGTTTTATAATTCTACCGGTAGAAGGCTCAGAAAAGTATATATTGGATTTAGCTAAAACCAATGCTCCGATAGTTTTAATAGACAGATATTTTAATAATAATATGGAAATACCCGTAATTACTACTAATAATTACGGAGCATCCTATCAAGCCACAGAACATTTAATAAAAAAAGGAAAAAAGAATATAGGTATACTGTCATTTCAAACGGAATTAATTCATATAAATGAAAGAGTAAATGGTTATAAAAGAGCTGTGTTGGATAGAGGGTTAACTATTAAATCAGAAAATATAAAATACATTAATGAAGCGGAGATAGATATAGAAGTTTCCCATGCTATAGATGAATTACTATCAAAAGAAGAAGCCATTGATGCCTTATTTTTTGCAACAAATAAATTAGCGTTGGCAGGACTTAAAAAGCTAATGACGTTAAACATAAGAATACCCGATGAATTAGCACTAATTACCTTTGATGAATCAGAAGCCTTTGACATCTTTAAAGTACCGGTGAGCCATATAAAACAACCTTTGTATGAAATATCCAAAGAAGCTGTAGAAATAATTACCGGCATGATTGAAGATAAAAATTTAAAATTCAAACCGAGAGTGTACAACTCGAAATTAATAATAAAACAATCTTCTTAATAAGATACATAATGAAAAATAATATGAATACGAAGCCCATCATTTGTTTTGGAGAAATATTATGGGATATATTCCCATCAGGAAAGAAAATAGGAGGAGCTCCATTTAATGTTGCATATCATCTTAATAAAATGGGTGTTGATGGAAGAATGATTAGTTGTGTTGGAAATGATGAATTAGGCAGAGAATTGCTTAACAAAGTACAAGAAGCAGAGATTCCGACAGAAGAATGCCAGATAAGCGATAAATACAACACAGGTACTGTAATAGCAGAAATAGATAAAAATAACGAAGCTCATTATACCATCGTTGAACCCGTAGCTTGGGACTTTATAGGATGGAAAGATGAATATGAAAATTTAGTAAAGAATTCACAAGGATTTGTATTTGGAAGTTTAGGAAGCAGAAATAATTTATCCAAAAACACTTTGTCAAAATTAATAGAAGTTGCGCCATATAAAGTTTTTGACATCAATCTACGACCCCCATATATTTCTCAAGAATCGATTATCGATTTTATGAAAAAAGCCGATTTAGTAAAGATGAATAAGGCAGAATTAAGGCTTTTGTTAGAATGGGTGGGGAAAGAATATACATCCGAAGAAGATGCCGTTAAATATGTTCGTAAAACATTCTCTTTAGATGGACTAATTGTAACCAAAGGAAGTAAGGGAGCAGTATATTGTGATCAATATCAATATATATATTCAGAAGCTATACAAGTTGAAATTAAAGATACAGTCGGTAGTGGTGATTCTTTTCTGGCCGGATTTTTAGCTAAACGAGCTCAAGGATTCTCAAATTTAGATGCTATGAAAGAAGCGATTGCTTTAGGAGCATTTATAACCAATCACATAGGAGCATGCCCGGTATATGATTTAGAAGAATTCCAAAAATTCAAACAGGACAAATCGATAAACAGTAACACATTTATAGAAGATCAAACAATCAATTAGCATACACTAATCTTATCTATATATAGATAAAAAGCAGCTTATATTATTAAGCTGCTTTTTAAATATAAAGATAAAATTAATTAGCAGTTACACGAAGTGTTTTTTATCTGTTGAAAGAAATCATTACCCTTGTCATCCACGAGAATAAAAGCAGGAAAGTTCTCAACCTCTATTTTCCAAATAGCTTCCATTCCCAGTTCGGGATACTCCAAACATTCTAAATGTTTAATATTAGTTTGTGCAAGAATTGCAGCAGGTCCCCCTATACTTCCTAAATAAAAACCGCCGTATTTATGACAAGCGTCTGTAACTTGTTGGCTTCTGTTTCCTTTTGCAATCATAATTAAGCTGCCTCCATGGGATTGGAAAGAATCCACATAAGAATCCATTCTTCCGGCAGTAGTGGGCCCCATAGATCCCGAAGCATACCCGGCAGGTGTTTTAGCCGGTCCGGCATAATAAATAGGATGATCTTTTATATATTGCGGTAACTCTTCTCCATTATCCAATTTTTCTTGCAGTTTCGCATGAGCGATATCCCGTCCTACAATAATTGTTCCGGTTAAAGATAATCGAGTAGAAACAGGATATTGAGACAATTCGGAAAGAATCTCTTTCATCGGTCGATTTAAATCAATCGCAACACCTCCGGCTTCTCCTGCCTTTTGATATTGTTCAGGAATTAATCGGGCAGGATTATCTTCCAATTTTTCAATCCAAATACCGTCTTTATTTATTTTTGCTTTAATATTTCGATCGGCAGAACAAGAAACACCCATTCCAACCGGACAAGATGCTCCGTGTCTTGGTAGTCGTATAACCCTGATATCATGAGCAAAAAATTTACCCCCGAATTGTGCACCTAACCCTAATTCACGAGCGGCATTCAATAGCTTTTTTTCCATTTCAAGATCCCGAAAAGCACGTCCGCCTTCATTTCCTGATGTTGCCAAGTTATCATAATATTTAGTAGAAGCTAGCTTAACTGTTTTCAAGTTAGTTTCAGCCGATGTTCCTCCAATTACAAAAGCAATATGATAAGGAGGACAAGCAGCAGTACCCAACGATTTCATTTTTTCTACTAAAAAAGGAAATAATTTATCGGGATTTAATAATGCTTTAGTCTCTTGATATAAATAAGTTTTATTTGCTGAACCTCCACCCTTTGCAACAAATAAAAATTTATATTCCTGTCCGTTTACAGCATATAAATCTATTTGAGCGGGAAGATTGGTTCCTGTATTCACTTCTTTATATAAGTCTAAAGGAGCATTTTGAGAATAACGCAGATTATCAGTTGTAAAAGTATTATATACTCCCTTAGATAAAGCTTCTTCATCATTTCCTCCGGTCCATACCTGTTGTCCCTTTTTTCCCATTATAATGGCTGTTCCGGTATCTTGACAAAAAGGAAGAATTCCTTTAGCTGATATTTCAGAATTTCGTAAAAAAGTAAGAGCCACAAACTTGTCGTTTTCACTGGCATTCGGATCTGATAGTATACTTGCTACTTGTTTTTGATGTTCCGGACGAAGTAAAAATTCAACATTATGAAATGCATGTTGAGCCAGAAGAGTTAAACCTTCCGGTTCAATTTTAAGAATTTCTTTTCCTTCAAATGTAGAGGTTGAAATATAATCTTTAGTTAGTAAATAGTATTCTGTAAGATCTTTTCCTTGTTCAAAAGTTTCTTGATACTTAAAATCCGGTGTTGCCATATAGTAAGCCTAGTTTTATAAATTTAACAGCGCTAAAATTATATATTAATAGATTTATAAAACATGATATTTACCGCTTTTAAAGACTATTACGAAATTTATAATCATTATAAATAAAGGAAAAAAGTTTTTTAAATAGTGGTTTATATTTACAATTTTATAAAAGAAATATTTAGAAAAAGATTAAAAAAAGAGGGTTGATAATTCATCAACCCTCTCTATAATAAATATCTATTGAAAATTAAATCAATTTAGCCTATCTTAACGTAAAAAGTAATTCTCTATATTTTGTTAATGGCCACATTTCGTTGTCTATTAGCATTTCCAACGCATCAGAATGTTCTCTGATCTTATCAAATAAAGGTTTAACTTTATTACAAAAAGTTTCAGCTTGTTTAGCAGGATCTGAAATAGCGATAGCCTTGTCTCTTTCTTTAAACAATTTATCTACTCCGCTTTTAATTTCTGTAATATGAGAAGAGATATTTTTAATAAGATCCAATTGCTCTTTACACATGGACTTCATTTCATTTTCCCCAAAAATATCTTTTAATCCTTTTGCATTTTCAATCAATTTAGTTTGATAATCAACAGCCACAGGAACAATGTGATTACGAGCCATATCTCCTAATACTTTAGCTTCAATAGAGATCATTTTAGAATATTTTTCCAATTTGATTTCATTTCTGGCTTCAATTTCCTTATGAGATAAAATATTTAGCTTTTCAAATGGCTCAATATATTTTTTGTTTAATTCAAATTTTAATGCCTCAGGCGTAGTTTTTTTATTTTCCAATCCTCTTTTTTCCGCTTCTTTTACCCAATCTTCACTATAACCGTCTCCTTCAAATAATATAGATCTTGATTCAGTAATATAGTCACGAAGAATATTAAATATTGCTTCATCTTTTTTAAGACCTTTAGCAATCAATTCATCAACCTCTTTTTTGAATTTTTGTAATTGATAAGCCATTATAGTGTTTAAAACGGTCATAGGCTCACCACAATTTGCTTGAGATCCGACTGCTCTGAATTCGAATTTATTTCCGGTAAATGCAAAAGGCGAAGTTCTGTTACGGTCTGTATTGTCAAGTAATAGTTCAGGGATTTTTCCGACAATATTTAATTTTAAATCAGTCTTTTCATCCGGAGAAAGTTTTCCTTTAGTTACTTTTTCCAATTCATCTAAAACAGCGGTTAACTGAGATCCAATAAATATAGAAATAATAGCAGGAGGAGCTTCATTAGCACCTAACCTGTGATCATTACCTGCCGATGCAATTGAAGAACGTAATAAGTCACCATAGTCATGAACAGCCTTAATAGTATTGATGAAAAAAGTAAGGAACTGGAGATTTTTCTTAGGATTCTTTCCGGGACTCAATAAGTTTTCTCCGGTATCTGTTGAAAGCGACCAGTTATTATGTTTTCCGCTTCCGTTAACACCATCAAATGGTTTTTCATGAAATAAAATACTTAAACCGTGTCTGCGGCTTACTTTTTTCATGACATCCATTAATAATGAATTGTGATCTACCGCTAAGTTAGCTTCTTCAAATAATGGAGCTAATTCAAATTGATTCGGAGCAACTTCATTATGTCTGGTTGTTACAGGTATACCCAATCTCATACAGTCAATTTCCAACTCTTTCATAAAATTTCTTACGCGAGTTGGAATAGAACCGAAATAATGGTCTTCGAGTTGCTGTCCTTTAGCAGGGGCATGACCTAGAAGAGTTCTTCCCGTTAAAACTAAATCCGGACGAGTTTGAAAAAGTGAAGAATCCACTAAAAAATATTCTTGTTCCCAACCCAAAGTAGAATAAACTTTGCTTACATTTTTATCAAAATAGGCTTGACATACTTCAGTAGCTGCTTCATCTACCGATTGTAATGCTCGTAATAGTGGAGTTTTATAATCTAAAGTCTCACCGGTATAAGAAACAAAAATTGAAGGAATACATAAGGTTGTATCAATAATGAAAGCAGGTGAAGTAGGATCCCAGGCGGTATAACCTCTTGCTTCGAATGTATTACGTATTCCACCATTAGGGAAGCTGGAAGCATCCGGTTCTTGCTGAATTAATAAGGATCCGCTGAATCTTTCAATGGCCCGACCTTCTCCAATAGGGTTAAAAAAAGAATCATGCTTTTCAGCAGTCTCTCCCGTTAAAGGTTGAAACCAGTGAGTATAATGGGTAGCACCTTTAGACATAGCCCATTCTTTCATGGAAACAGCAACCTGATCTGCAATTTCTCTTGTGATTTTCTTTCCATATTTGATCGCATCTAAAATGCTTTGATAAGCCTCTTTAGTCAGATATTCACGCATGGTGGATTCTGAAAAGACATTTTCACAATATAGTTCAGATAATTTTTTTGGAATTTCTATATGTTTAGGCTGTAAATAAGGAAGCCTTTTTAAAGCATAAAAACGTAATGTTGACATAAAAGGTATTTTTTTTAGAGGGTAAATATAAATATAATATTAAAATAAATCAAATTACCCTCATTTTTTATACATTATTAACGAAATTTTCTAATAAATCATTCATTGAATTCTTAACATATTATCAAAAAAAAACTTCAATTTTAATAAATAAAATAAAATAAACAAGTAATAAGTATTCTAATATGAGAATGTCATAAAAACAGAATGTATAAAAAATAAATTATTTTATATTCAATTATTTTTTATCGGGATTTATTAAGAAAAAAAATAGATAACTTATTAATAAATAGTTAACTTGTAATACGTTACGAATGGATAAATTTTTCTCTGTATAGTAGGTAAAATATTTTAATACGGTTTTTATATGAAATAAAATGTGAGATACAAAATTGAAAAAGATAGAATATTTAAAATAATTATAAAAACTGGATAATTGTAAAATTTTTGTTTATAAAATCTTGCGTTGGTATAATATTTTCATTAATAATTTTAAATAAATCTTATAAAAGATAAGATTAAAAAGATAAAAATAACAACAATAATTAAAATTAATCAAAAACCTAAAAAACATGGAACATAGAAAAATAGGCGATTCAGATTTATCTTTATCGGTAATAACTTTTGGAGCTTGGGCTGCCGGAGGATGGATGTGGGGAGGAACAGAAAGAAAAGTTGCCGTTGAAGCAATTAAATCAGCTCACGATGCAGGAATAACATCTATCGATACGGCTCCTATATACGGACAGGGAACCAGTGAATCTATAGTAGGAGAAGCTATTAAAGGAATTCCTAGAGATAAAGTTCAAATTTTAACTAAATTTGGAATGCGTTGGGATTTAGCTAAAGGAGATTTAGCCATGCACAGTAAAGACAATTCAGGAAAAGATATCGATATATATAAATATGCTGGAAAGGAAAGTGTTATCTATGAATGTGAACAAAGTTTAAAACGTTTAGGAACCGATTATATAGATCTATATCAACTGCACTGGCCGGAAACCGTTACACCCATAGAAGAAACGTTTGAAGCAGTTGCAAAATTAATCGAGCAAGGTAAAGTACGTCATGCATCCGTATGTAATTGCTCTACATCTCAAATTGAAGCAGCAAATAAAGCATGCAAAATACTTTCCGATCAGGTTCCTTATAGTATGTTAAACCGTAAAATAGAAAAAGATATAGTTCCTTATTGTATTAAAAATAAAAAGTCTATCTTAGCTTATAGTCCAATGGAAAGAGGATTATTAACCGGTAAAATTAAACCGGATCATAAATTTGAAGAAGGTGATGCCCGAAGGGATATGAAGATGTACCAACCGGATAGTATTAAAAGAATTGATGATTTCTTGGCTAAAATTAAACATATAGCAGATGATCAAGGAGCAACCCTGGCTCAGTTAGTATTAAAATGGACTGCTGAACAACCGGGGATTACCATAGCCTTGGCCGGTGCAAGAAATGCTGAACAAGCAAAACAAAATGCAAAAGCTGCAGAAGTAAAAATCAGCAAAGAACAAATGGATTTTATCGATTCGGAATTAGCAAAATTATAAAATCATATAAAGAATTATTATGGAAAAACTGACAGGAAAAAAAGCAATAGTTACAGGTGGAAATAGAGGATTAGGAAAAGCAGTGGCTTTAGCTCTGGCTGCTGAAGGGGTAGATGTAGCTATTACAGGAAGAGATGAAAAAACAGTTAAGGAAACTGTAAAGGAATTAGAAGGAAAAGGAATAAAAGCTGCATATTCAATTTTTGATGTTTCCAATCAAAAAGAAGTTGAAACGGAAATGGAAAAATTACAAAACAGTTTCGGATCCTTTGATATTTTGATCAACAATGCGGGAATTTCAGCATTTCAAAGTTTTTTGGATATGCCTGTTGATCAGTGGCAAAATATTGTACAAACCAATCTTTTCGGACCTTATTTCATGTCAAGAGCAGTTTTGCCTGCAATGATTGAAAAAAAAGGGGGAGATATTATTAATGTTTCATCCACGGCAGGATTAAAAGGGGGCGCAAACACTTCAGCCTATAGTGTTTCAAAAGCCGGTTTAATATCCTTGTCGGAATCATTGATGTATGAGATGAGGAAGCACAACATAAGAGTTACAACTCTTACACCAAGTACCATTGCATCAGACATGTCTGTAAAATTATTAAAAATTACGGATGGAAATCCGGAAAAAGTTTTACAGCCGGAAGATTTTGCAGAATTAGTGGTTGATATTCTTAAGTTAAATAAACGAGCCTTGTTGGCAAATGCATCTTTATGGTCAACCAACCCTTAAAATTATAAACCCATAGATAAAGTCCGGCTAATAGTACCGGACTTTATTATTTTAACATTAAAAATAGATGAAAGTATTTATATCCGGCAAAATACCGGAAGTAGGAGTAGACATGCTGAAAAAGGCAGGTTATGAGGTCGAAATGTGGACAAATTCGGAACCTATTACCCTTGCAGAATTAATAGATAAATGTAAACAATCCGATGCATATATAAATGTGATGTCTCCTGTGCCGGAAAGTTTTTTTAAAGAAGTTACAAATTTGAAAGTTATTTCCACATTTTCGGTTGGTTATAATCATATCGATATCCAATCAGCCACACGTTTGGGCATACCAGTGGGAAATACCCCGGATGTTCTCAGTAATGCAACGGCAGACATTGCTTTCTTATTACTGTTGAATGTTTCCAGAAAAGCTTTTTTTAATTATCGAAGAATAATCGAAGGAAATTGGAAGCCCGGTTTTTTATCAGTAGAATATTTAGGGCAAGAATTGAATGGAAAGACCTTAGGCATATTTGGAATGGGACGTATAGGAATCAAGATGGCTCAAAAATGTAAAAATGCATATGAGATGAATATACTTTATAATAATAGGCATAAACAAGAAGAAGCCGAAAAAGAATTAGGAGCGCATTATGTTTCTTTTGAAGAATTATTGGAACAATCGGATGTAATAAGTTTACATGCGCCTTTAACAGATGAAAATAAAGGTATTTTTAATGCCTCAGCGTTTAAAAAAATGAAGAAAACATCTATTTTAATAAATACGGCCAGAGGTCCTATGATTAATGAAAAAGATTTAATACAGGCCATCCAAGAAGGTCAAATCTGGGGAGCCGGTTTAGATGTAACAGATCCCGAACCCATGAAAGCAGATAACCCTTTATTATGCATGGAAAATGTTGCGGTTACGCCTCATATCGGATCAGCAACTATAGAAGCACGAAATGCGATGTCGGCTTTGTGTGCTAAAAATATTATTGCCGGTTTAAAAGGAGAAAAATTACCTTGCATCGTTAATCCCGAAGTATATAAATAATTAAAATATTATATTGATTTATAGTAATGTATGAGCTTGTAAAATCTATATGTGTTTATTTGAAAATTATAATTCCATAGTTAACTTGATAGACATATTTTGATCTAAATTTCCAACTTTATAAGCACCTAAACGAGCATATACGCCAACACCTACCAGGCCTAATAATAGCTTATTTGCTTCAAAACCAACTTCCTGGTAATAATCTTTAGGAACATCGAATTCAAAAAGCGAATGAACATCTTTATTCGGCATCCATCCTATAAGACCATTGTATAATATGGCAAAATGTAGAGATTTAAATTCACTTACGCGTAAAGGACGGAAATGGTGGGTGAATTGAAAAGAAATAAATCTATCTGAAAAAAAGGAGGAAGGTCTCATAGTTTCAAAACTTTGAAAGCCTTTAAAAGCAAATCTTCCCCAAATACTGTTTCCGTGCTTCGCAACCCCGTTGCCCTCGAAAGAATTTATAATTGGAGTATCTCCGAAAGTGGCTCCTATATTCCCGATAATTTCAGTTTTACCTAATTTAGACAAAAAAGTATATAAAGCCGAGAGGTATAAACGATGAATACCTGTACTGTTTTCAAATAATTTCCAAGATTTAGCGTAAGTAAAATAATAATAAGGAGGCTTATCTTGTAATGTATATTTTCCGTTATTTGATTCGATATATTTTACATTGGGAGCATATCGTAAACGTATGGCAGTATTAACATAATTAAACCAAGTACTTTCATCGTAATCTTTAAATTTATAATGAAAATTCACCCGTTGTCTTTGGAAATCAACCGCAAAAGTAATATCAATATTTTTTAGAAAGTCTTGTTGATATGACAATTCTACTTTCCTATAGCTAAAATAATCACCGTTATAAATATTATTGGTTTTAGCCGTAAGCTCATCTTTTGGAGTTAAATATTTAATTTTGGTTCTTCCCACCGGCAGCACATCGGTTTCTGCTTTTATAGATAATTCTCCACCTTGGTGCTTATTTACAAAAAATGTTACATCTGCACCTCCTTTAACTTCCTCATCTCGAGTTCCTTTAGCTATATACCCTCCAATACGAGTATTTTTACTGAATTTATGGTTAGTATGTCCTCCTAGTTGATAACGGAAAGATTCATACAGGTTATGACTGAATATACTGTATACATCAAAATTAAAAAATCCCAATTCCAGATATCCCTCGGTGAGTTTTCTTAAAAATCGTAATTTAGGTTCCAGTTTGTATTCTTTTGATATGCGGTATAATTCATTATAAGTAGTAGCTTCGCGATGAGTTAAAGAATCGTCTCGCAGTGCTGAAATTTTTTCATCTGCATTGTGGGAAACTTCTTTTGAGATAACATATTCATATCCTTTGAAGTCATTAGCAGTATAAGAAACATCGTTGGTGAAATTGGTTACATGAGAATCTATGGTTGCCGTAGTAGTTAATCGAGTTATAGAATGCAATCCCTTAGGCAGTAGTTTATTTATTTTTTTGATGAAATTACTGCTTAAAATTTCCGTCTTCATATATTCATCTTCTGTATACCAAATTCCTTCATAGGGAGCATAAGTTATTTCGTAGTATATATTGGAGATTTTCGAATTATTGCCAATTAATTTTACGAGCGCATACGATTCAGAATCTACAAAAACAGTTAGATTTTTGTAAAATTGAGCTTCACTTTTTCCATGAGAATAGGTATAGATAACATATGTTTTTCTGTTGTTAATATAGACACTGTCTACCAATCGGGATATTGTTCCCTGCGTTTCCCTGGGCTTAAGCATTTCAGGATAATCATTAACCATTGATTTTGCAATGGAAAAATTAAAAAATTGCGGATTACTAAATCCTCCTGCTTTATAAGCTGTTACAATGGCTTTTTTACCATATTTTTTATCATATTCATAAAGCATAGTTCTTTCACCAATAAAAACCATGCTTTTTTCTAAAAATCCTTTTAATTTATTGTTTAAAGTATCCAGTTTTCTTTTGGGATGATTAATATAAGTAACGGAATCAGAAGGCATGTCTAAAGTAAATTTTACATACGAATCAAACTTATACGCATTGAGATGATCAGCATTATTTTTACTGCTCTTTTCCCATACTTTTTTTAGTATAGATACAGCCTTTGGATCACTCTTTTTTTTAATTTTTTTAAATAAATAAATAGTTTTATCCAGTTTGCCGATCATTTCTATTTTAGGCAAGTAACCATCAACACGAATGATTATTTTATTTATATTACTATCTAAAGTAATCATTCCTTCTGCATTGGTAAATCCTAACAGGCTATTTGATTCATTGTAAATAAAAGCTTTTTCAACAGGTAGATTGGTTTCAATATTTACAATTTTAATGTGTATTTGACAGAAAAGATGTTGAGAATAAAAGAGAAAAAATAATAGAACTAAGTTTCTTCTTATAGATGTTTGCATTTATAGAAATAATCTTTTTTGCTTCAATTGATTAAAAAATCCGAATTTTTAGCTTGTACTGAAAACGTAAATTTATAAAATTATTTTTTATACAAAAATGGTTTAAAGTATTTTAATAACTAAAAAAGCCGATTTATTATAAACCGGCTTTTTTTATATCTGAATTAAAAATATTTATTAAAATAAAGAAGTGGCGATTTGGACTCTTGCTTCTTTGCGAGAAGGATTCCACATGGCTGTGGCAGAAACAGGTAATTTATATCCAAGAACCGTAACATCTTTAGAAGCTGTAATTCCGGCATTTACAATGTCGAAATCGTGTTTTTCATTACCATAAAAGCTAGATTTTCCTGCAAGACCAAAAGCAGCACCGCAGAATATATCTAGATCCACCACTTTACCTTTTATAATAGGATAATTTAGTCCGGTATAGGTAGACCATCTTTGATCTCCTTTTTCATTTCTGTCTGCTCCGTAAAAAGAAGTTCCATAATCCAGTTTTAAAGGAAAGCTGTCACAGAAAACAAAATATCCTCTGAAATCAAATCGATGTCCGGTTGTTTTGTGATCATAATTCCAAATGTCATTATCTTTAGCATCTTTTAATCTTCCGGTAGAATTGAATACATCCCATACACCGACACCCCATTTTCCCGTACTATAGTGTAAATAATAATTAATTTCATGATAGTGTTGTCCGTTTGTATCCCCGAGACCTATACCGCCCCAAACTCCCAATTTTAGATATTTTTTATGATCTAAAGCATAATTTATGTCTACGTCGGCCATAGCACCGTCTGTAACAGTTATACCTCTCCAAAAGTGGTTAGATCGTAAACTAAGATTGAAATCTAATCTTTCTATTTCTTGACTATATAATGAAATAGAAGATATAAGAACTGTAAGTAAAATAAGAATTTTTTTCATATTAATGGATTTTAGTTTGTTTTTATTTTAAATCAGCATTGAAATTTGGATGTAAAAATATAAATATTCTACCGGAATATATAATTTATTACTAATTATTCGGAAATATATTAAAACTTTTGTATCAATTAGATTAAAAAAATAGGATATTTAGTACAAATATTTTAGAGATTATTATAAAGCTGATAATTGTCTTGTCTAAATTTTATAATATATTTTTTAGATAGATTTACAGATGCCGAATTCTGAAAAATTTTATTACATTCAAAATTAGCATCAGTAAAACCATCTATATTTTATGGGTATGATTAATCAATCCATAGAAACTATATTGTTAGTTACTGTTTCCAATTGTAATTAGTTTTACAAAAAATCACAAAAACCAACGTTAAGAACTTTTAGAAGCATTTAATTTAATTACTTCTTTTATTTGCTTTATATAATTTTATAGTAAATGTAAGTCTTTGCGTGAAAACTTTATTTGTCTTCATCATCAACCCAATTAAGTACTCTGCTAACCGCTCTTTTCCAACCTTTTAAATAATGTTCGGCTTTATCTTTATCCATTTCAGGTGTAAATACACGGTCTACAGATCGTTGAGCTTGAAGTTCATCAATGCTTTTCCAATAACCAACAGCTAATCCGGCTAAATAAGCAGCACCTAGAGCGGTTGTTTCCAATGTTTTAGGTCTAATTACATTAAATCCGAAAATATCAGATTGGAATTGCATCATTAAATTGTTAGCACAAGCCCCCCCGTCAACTCGAAGTTCAATTTCATGAACGCCGGAGTCAGCTTCCATAGCTTTTATTAAATCATACACTTGGTATGCAATACCTTCTAAAGTTGCTCTGGCAATGTGTCCATCGGTAGTACCTCTGGTAATTCCTAAAATTCCTCCACGAGCATAGGGATCCCAGTACGGAGCACCTAAGCCTGTTAATGCAGGAACAAAATATACCCCTCCATTATCTGGAACAGTTTTAGCTAAATTTTCAGTGTCAGCAGAGGTTTTAACAATTTTAGCTCCGTCTCTTAACCACTGAACTACCGCTCCACCAACGAATACACTACCTTCAAGCGCATAATAAGTTTTACCATTAATTTTCCACGCAATGGTAGTTAATAAATTATTTTTAGATAAAACGGGTTTTTCACCTGTATTCATTAATAAGAAACACCCTGTACCGTATGTATTCTTAGCCATTCCTTTATTAGTACACAATTGGCCGAATAAAGCAGCTTGTTGATCTCCGGCAATACCTGAAATAGGAATTTTTGTTGAGAATAGAGTAGTGGAGGTTTCACCATACACTTCACTGCTTTGTTTTACTTCAGGAAGCATAGATTTAGGAATGTTGAATAATTTTAATAAATCTTCATCCCATTCCAAAGTATGAATATTAAACAATAAGGTACGAGAAGCATTAGAAACGTCGGTAACGTGCATTTTTCCTCTCGTA
The DNA here is from genome assembly GCF_019469225.1 of Apibacter sp. ESL0432. Classification (NCBI taxonomy): domain Bacteria; kingdom Pseudomonadati; phylum Bacteroidota; class Flavobacteriia; order Flavobacteriales; family Weeksellaceae; genus Apibacter; species Apibacter sp. ESL0432. The sequence continues at coordinate 2,268,818 of NZ_CP048266.1, forward strand.
AGTTTCCAAACCAACCAAGTATCAACTGTACCAAAACAAAGTTTTCCTTGCTCAGCTTTTTCTCTTGCACCCGGAACGTTGTCCAATATCCATTTTAATTTTGTCCCTGAGAAATAAGCATCCAGTATTAAACCGGTTTTTTCTCTGATCATATCAGTTAAACCTTGTTCTTTAAGTTCATCACAATATTTGGAAGTTCTTCTGTCTTGCCAAACGATAGCATTGTAAATGGTTTCACTGGTTTCTCTGTCCCATACAATTGTGGTTTCCCTTTGGTTGGTAATACCAATCGCAGCTATATCCAATCCGGATATACCTTTTTTAGCTATTGCTTCGGCAGCAACAGACATTTGCGAAGACCAAATTTCTTCAGGGTGATGTTCCACTAATCCCGGTTTTGGAAAGTATTGGGTATAATCTTTTTGTGCAACCGATACTATTTCTCCTCCATGATTAAATAAAATAGCTCTGGAAGATGTAGTTCCCTGATCTAAAGCTAAAATGAATTTTTCTTTCATCTTTATTGATTTTAGTTATTTAATTTGTCCGTATAAAATAAAACAAAAAATACATTTAAAATAGGATGATTAGTAATTTAATGATCTTTTTTTAAATGTATTTTAAATTTTATATGTTTTTTATTATGTTAAAAAACTCCTTTCGTATTATTGTATAATACGATTTGGTAACTCAATCCGAACCAATCATTAGCAATGCTTGGTCCACCTTTTTCCGCTCTATGCTGATAGAACGCTGTAATTTTTGCCATTCTTGGACTGTTAGGGTATAAATAAAAATTTACCCCGGCAGTATATAAGTAAAGCTTTTCATAGTCAAATCCGGAAATATCTTTATTTCCTTGATTGAAATATTCAAATCTTGCAACAGGTTCAATTTTTGGAGTAACATTAAATCCTGCTAATAAAGAGTAACCTAACTTATTAACCTTAACAAAATCATGTTTAGTATAATCCATATTGTTAGGGGTTACAAATATAGTATTTCCATTTTCATCAACGCTTGTAAATCGTACATTTTTGTAAGTACCGTAATCAAATTTAAATTTGTATTTGTTAGGATTTATATAGTATAAAAACCCTGAATAAGCCCAAGCTTGTTTAAAGCCCATTCCCGGAAGATTAACAGCACCCATATGACCTCCGAATTCAACATTTTTTACAGGGAAAAAACGTAGGGATGCATCCCAGCTTTTAAATTCTAAACCGTGGTTTCCTTGTCCTTCCGATGGACCATCGTTGAATGAAGACCAATATCTGTCTCGATTGCTGTCGCTATTATGCAAAAAGAAGGCGTAACGTACAAAATTTTTAACGTTACCTGAAACGTTAATACCATAATGTCTTAAATCAGGAGCTCCTTGAGCAGCACTTTGATTTTCAGATGTATAAGTAAAGTCGGCTAAATCTAAGTCATAAGCAGATGTTTCATTAGCAGCTCTGTTTCCGGCTCCTTTAAAACGTCCTAACTGTAAATTAAGCAACGGATGGAAGTTATATTTAATGAAAGCATCAGAAATTTTGCTTGCGTGTAAGTTCCAAGTTATGCTAGCGCTCAATTTAGGAGATATAGCCATATCTGTATGTAAGAATCCTATTTTGAATGCAGCCGGTTGAAAATTATAGCTTGAATTTGCTTCTTTATGAGGTCCTTTTTCACTAGGAACTTGTTGGTAAATAGTTTCCAGAACCATACCGATTCCGTATTTCAGAGTAGGAGTAAAGCTATTTTCATCTCCTCCCGTTAATTCTTTAATAAAATTTAACTTAATACCTTGAGAAAGTTGGGAGCTATCGCTGTTCATACGTTCCACAAGTGAAGGTCTTTTTTTAATAGAATCGCTGTCTTGTTGGAATTTATCCAGGGAGGCTTTTTGGCCATAGCCTAAAATAAATGCTGCCGTAAAGAAAAGAGATAAACTGCGTTTAAATTTCATGTTAGTTGTTTTTGTTTAGTAATTAATTGGTTTCGTAATGTAGTTGTTGAAATAAGGCAAAGATTTGGTATTTAATGCTTTGCCTTATCTTTTTATGTTAATAAGTGGAACGAAAGAGAATTATTTTTTAGTTTTTTCAAAAATATACAATTCGTGAATTTCTCTGTCATAGCCTGGGTAGAATCCGGACGGCATACCCATTTTAATGATTGCTCCTCTATTATTAAGGATAACAAGGTCATTGGTTACAGGATCAATTGAAAGACCTTCAATTTCTCCGGCTCTTTTAAATTCAGGAATTGATCTAAATAATGAAACTTCCGCACGAGTTTGGTTCGGATCGCTTACGTCAGCAATATAAACATTATCTGCTTCAGGAATATCGGAATCCCCGTCATCAGAAGTTATTAAAAGTTTTCCATCAATATGATAAACCCCTTGTTGCCATTGCGGAGAGGGTTGTAAATGAACTTTACCAATATATTTTCTAGTTTTTAAATCATATTTATATACATACCATCCGGAAGTCCAATCAGACATCCAAGCAATGTTGTTCTTTCTGTCAATAGTAATACCACTAACTTCCGGTTGTTCAATTTCTCCAAAGTCTATAGAATATTTATAATCTAAAGTTGCAGCATCGTAAACGGCAATTTGAATGTTGCGTACAACTCCTGAATCAAAAAATTCTACTCCGGTATAAACTTCTCCATTATAAATATCGATATCTCCGAAATGATTTACTTGTTTTTCAAATTTGGTAAATGGTTTATCGTTTTTTGTAATTAGATTCCCATTTTTATCGTATTTGAATAAAGCGGTGCTGCTTGATACATAGTAGTAATCTTTGTCTATAGCAATACCTTGTCTTCCTTCAACAGGAATAACTTTTTTTAGTTTGTAGCTACTCCCTGATTTTGCTAATTTTTGAGCATTCATGGAAGTGAATCCAACTACTAATAGTGCAAGTATTAGTTTTTTCATGATCTTTTTTTTGTAACGTTAATATTTATTTTATTTTTTATTTTGACTCGTTTATTTATTCTTTATTGATCAACTAATGGCTAGATTTTTTACTTCGTGTTTTTTTATAAGATTATTTTTATTAATAGGATCTGATTAAAAAATGAAATGTGATAGTAAACGATTGACGCGTATCTAATTTTTAAATTTTAATTAGGTGAAATTTTGATAAGTAGTTTTTTACTGTTTGATGAAAGGGTTATTTTCAATTTTGTTAAACTTCTTAAGAAAACAACATTTAAACTATATCGAAGTAATAAAATTGAAAATAACCTATAATTTTTTTGTTTAGTAGCCTAAATCTGCCAATATAGTTTTAGCATCTTGATAAGCCGGTCCTCCTTCTCTGAGTTGCTTTTCATGATAGAAACGAATTGTTAGATCCGATTGATTGGTAAACATTCCATCATAAAAAGAAAAATATTTAATCATTTGTCCCTTATTATCGAAAGAATAAGGATGTATTTTCATGCCTGATTGGTGTATTAATTCTGCTTGCCAAGGATTTAATAATTCCGGCCAATTGTCGGGTGGAGTTCCTCCGGCAATAGAAGGACCAATAAACTGTGCTAAATTTTCAATTCCGAAATTAATATGTTTTTTATAAGTGGCTTGTTGATCATCATGTATATCATCCGGCCCGGTACCTTTCCAAAATAATAAAGCGGTTGGAATTTTTCCTTTAAATAAATCTTTTAAAATCAGTAAGCTATTATGAGAAAAAGTCTGTAATACAACTTTTCCATTGGTATTTCCGACATTTACTTTACCGTTTTTGAAATGGGCGGTTTCTGTAGCCGGTTTTTCAATAATGTTCCATCCATGTCGATTCAATTCCTTAACTAAAGCATGCTCTATTCCGGGATTTAAGCTGGGCTCTTTAGTTTCAATATAAATTCCGGGTCTGTTTCCATTATCTGCTGGGTCATCTTCATATTCAAAAGTATATTTTCCGTTTATTTTTTTCCAAATTCTTTCTCCGTTAGAATCTCTTTTTAAACGTTTTCCTTGTGCAAACATTAGTAAGTCTTCCAAGGTGCTGATATATTGTTTTTGAGAGGAGAAGCTAGGTCTGGCTCTGTCGGGTGATGTATTTTTATCATGGTTAAACCAAGTACCGGCATCCAACTTTAATAATTCTTCATAAGTAAAGGTAGAGGCAGGTTGAGTTGCTCTGTCCGGATAGATATCTTTTATGTTGGACGTTCGGGTCAGTACATTGTCATGCACTACTAAAATTACGCTGTCTTTGGTAATTTGAAGATCAGCTTCCAAATAATCGGCGCCCATATTTCGCGCCCATCTATATGCGGACTCTGTAGACTCCGGTGCCCAATAAGAGGTTCCTCTGTGACCTATTACGGCATTTTCAGGAACATAATCCCTTACTTTTTGCATTTCAGGAGATAAATGAAGAATTTCTTCTTTACTGTTTGTGGATGCGTTATCATCGCTACTGCATGATAAAGCTATCATACTTAAACATGCTAATGTAACCAGCTTATTATTTCTCATATAACTATTATAAAAAAGTGAATTTAGTTTGAATTTAATTTTTGAGATATCTTGCTACTTGATGGTATTTCTTTTCAATGCTAATAGGTTTTGATTGTGAAAAATTTTATTGGTGGCTCTATTTACATCATATCTAAAACAGAATTTTTAACTCTTATTTTATAACTCATGTTTTATCTTTTATCAATCATTATTTTTTTCAAATAATTTTCAATTAAATCAGAGCTTTTATTCAGTAATGGATTTATACATCCATTTGTAATTCATTCCAAAAAATTTTATCACAATCAAAACTTATTAAAAACAGAAAAAGAATGTATTTTTATATTGTTATTTATTTTTATCCAATTCTTGTTCTTTTTTGTAAGTGAAAGCCATAAATATAATGGATAAAATGCCGCTGCCAATTAACAATTGGAAGCTTGCCGACCATCCAAGGGATTCAACTACTTTTCCCATAACTATATTAGCAAGTAATGAAGTACCGATAAAATAACCGAAGAAACCGGTAAGACCTGCAGCAGTTCCTGCTGCATTTTTAGGAGCTAAATCTAATGCTTGAACACCTATTAACATCACCGGACCATAGATAAAGAATCCTATTGAAGTTAATGCTATTAAATCAACTAATTTACTGTCCGGATTTTGCCAATACACAACTATTGATACAATTACCAATAACATAAATATAATGGTAGTCATGGCTCTTTTCCCTTTAAATATCTTATCACTAACCCAACCACATAATAAGGTTCCCGGTATAGCAGCCAATTCATAATAGGTATAGGCATTGCTGATATCACTTTGGGAATACCCTTTTACTTCTGAAAGATAGGTAGGAGCCCAGTCTTGTACTCCGTATCGGATAAAGTAAACAAAGGCGTTTGCGAATGCAACGAACCAAAGCATTTTGTTATTTAAAACGTATTTGAAAAATATTTCTTTAGTTGATAATACTTTTTCGGAATCTTTAGAATAATTAGGAGGGAAATCATTTTTATATTCTTCAATGCTCGGCAAGCCGCATGCTTGAGGATTGTCACGAATAAGAATATAAGAAATTATGGCGATTAAGATGGCAATTCCTGCAGGAAACCAAAACATTCCTACTTTCCAGCTTAGAACACTCATACTAAGAGATGAAGCGAAAAGAATTCCCCATTTGGTTACCTGACCTAATAATCCACCACCAACATTGTGAGCTAAATTCCATATAGCCATTTTTGTTCCCCTTTCTTTAACAGAAAACCAATGAGTCATCACTCGTCCGCAGGGAGGCCAACCCATACCCCCGAACCAACCCACTAAAAATTGGAAAACGGCCATTACGGTAATATTATACATTCCTATGGAAGTTCCTGCTATAATGGTTGAAACCGCAGCTAAAATTAATCCTAAAGGAAGGAATTTTCTTGCATTACTTCTATCTGAAATACCACCCATGATGAACTTAGATAAACCATACGCAGTAGCATTGAATGAAAAGGCAATTCCGAGGTCTGATTTAGAAAAACCCATTTCAACTAAATAAGGCATAGCCAATGAAAAGTTTTTTCTAACAAGATAATAGGCGGCATATCCTATAAATATTCCTATGAAGACCTGAAGCCTCAATTGCGTATAGGAAGATTTAACTTCCGATTCCGGCTTACGTTCAATAGGCTTAGGTGGAGCTAAAAAATTTGACATTTTTTTAAATTTATAATAGAGTTAATTATTTTTTTAATGAAAAAATGATAGACAACTTATTTTAGTAATTAACTAATAAATATCCTTTGGCTAAATCTTGGAACTCTTTAGTTTCTTTAGCAACCCAATTGTCATCATATCCTAATTCGTTAGCTATAATTTTTGCTACCGATTCAGCTGCATCTATAGCAGCGCGCGCATCAACAAATAATAGTCGAACTCTTCGGGCTAATATATCTTCAACTTTTTGCGCCATCTCTTGTCTAACAGCCCATATAATTTCAGCTTTTGTATAGTCATGGTTTGGATGGATTTTTTCTGCATATTCAGGATTTTCTTGCTGAAGTTTTTTGATAGCCGGTATATCGGAACCATAAACATATAAATGATTGGTTCTGTCTACTTGATTTGCCGGCATATTCCCATGAATGGAAAGATTAACTGTTTTACAAGGTTTACGATCAATTTTTCCGGTCTCTATGGCTTTATCTATAAAGTCTTCTGCCATTTGTCGGAAGGTTGTCCATTTTCCACCGATTATACTTAATAATCCGGTTTCTGACACTAAAATTTTATGATTTCTAGATACTTCTTTAGTGCTTCCACCTTCTTTGTCAGGAGCCGCTAATGGTCTTTGTCCCGCAAAAATGGATAATACGTCTTTTCGAGTAGGTTTTTTAACAAGATATTGAGATGCTGTATTAAGTACAAATTCAATTTCTTGTTCCAAAGCTCTAGGCTCTAAACTTGGGTGATCAACTAACACATCTGTGGTACCTACCACTAGTCTGTTATGCCATGGAACGGCAAATAATACCCTTCCGTCACTGGTTTTAGGAATCATCAAAGCATTATCTCCCGGTAAGAATGATTTGTCTAATACTAAGTGGATCCCTTGACTTGGAACAACTGTTTTTTTATGATTAGGATCATTCATATTAAGAATATCATTAGTAAATACACCGGTGGCATTTAATACTACCTTTCCTTTTACTTCGTATTCGGTACCGTTAATTTCGTCTTTTACTTTTACACCTGTAATTTGGTTTTTATCATCTTTGATTAAACCGGTTACTTTCATATAGTTTAAGATGGCTCCCCCATTTTCTACAGCAGTTTGGGCAAGATTTACAGCCATACGAGAATCGTCAAACTGTCCATCGTAATATATTACTCCTCCATGTAGACCGTTAGGTTCCATAGTAGGTAGCATTTCAAGCGCTTTGCTTTTACTGATATGCTCTGATTTTCCTAAGCTAAGTTTTTTCGAAAGCATATCATATATTTTTAGCCCTATGGTGTAAAAAGGACCATCTATCCATTTATAGTTAGGTATAACAAAAACTTGTTTTTTTGCAAGGTGACTGGCATTTCTTTCCAAAAGACCTCTTTCTCTTAGTGCCTCTTTTACTAAGGCAATATCTCCTTGTGCTAAATATCGAACACCTCCATGAAGTAATTTTGTAGAACGACTTGATGTTGCTTTTGCAAAATCATGAGCTTCAAATAAAACGGTTTTATATCCTCTTGTTGCTGCATCTACAGCTGCTCCCAAACCACTTGAACCGCCACCAATTATAATTACATCCCATTCAGAATTTGTATTTAGTTTTGATAATTGATCACTTCGTTTCATTTTGTTTTAATTTAATTGTTTTTTGCTTCTTTTCTGTTGTCGGTAAAATTACAAAAAAAACAATACGAAACAGTATGAAATTTTTTAATATACAATTTTCTGTTGAAAATCCTATAAATTTTAGTTAAAAATTTGATAAAATAAAGCTGCAGGCTATTAATTAATGGAATAAAAATAAAATAATTTATTGACTGTATAGTTGTTAATGATAATTTAATTGACATATTGATAAAATGCAATAAAGATTTAGATTTTATTCTTAACTTTAAACTTTCAAAAATTCCTGATCATGATTAAGCTTAATAGAAGGCAGCAACTTATTATCGATGAATTAGATGAGCATAATTTCACTAAAGTAAATGAGCTTTGTGAAAAATTAAATGTTTCGGCGGTTACTATCAGAAAGGATCTTCAATATTTGGAAAATACCGGTCTTTTATATAGAACACATGGTGGAGCAAGTAAGCAACCTCTCTATGCTTTCGAAAAAAATATTAACGAAAAAGAATTTGTGCAAGTAATGCAAAAACAAAAAATAGCGAAAGCTGCACTTAAGTTCGTTAACGATCAGGATTTTATTATTCTAGCTTCAGGAACTACTGTATATTATTTAGCAAAAATCATTTCAGGATATGAAAAATTAACGATCATTACCTCTTCGTTAAGTGTATCAATGGAGTTGAGTAAGGATTCTTTTATTGATGTAATTCAGCTGGGGGGAAATCTAAGGAAAAGCTCCATTTCCGTAATAGGATCTTTAGCAGAATCTGAATTAAAAAAATTTTCATGTAATAAATTGTTTTTGGGAATAGATGGCATAGACCTGGACTTTGGTCTTTCAACCTCCAATTCAACAGAAGCCCATCTTAATAAAGTAATGATAGAGCAATCGGAGAAAGTCATAGTATTGGCTGATTCAACTAAAATAAATAAAAGAGGGTTTGGTCAGATTTGTTCTCTGGATAAAGTAGATGTTTTAATTACAGATAATGATATTACGGAAAAAGATCTTACCACTTTAGAAGATAACGGAATAGAAGTAATTGTAGCCAAATAAATTTTGATTTGTTTATAAAAAAAACCCTTATGATTTTTCATAAGGGTTTTTTACTGAAAATATAATATCAATCCTCTAATGCATTGGCAATTATACTAAGGGGATGTTCACATTTTTTAGTGGTAAACATTTCAATTTGCCATTTACAAGTTTCGCAATCGGTTGCAACAAGATCGAAACCTCCCGTTTCAATTTGATTAAATAATGGATCACCAATTTTTTTAGAAACTTCGTGATTTTCTTTTTTAAATCCAAAAGTTCCGGCAATTCCGCAACAATTAGATTCCAAAACGGTTACTTCTACATTTGGTATAATTTTTAACAATTCAACGGAATAATACGTCCATCCTAATTTTGCCATGTGACAAGGGGTATGATACGCAATTTTTAAAGGTTTATTTTTAAACTTAAGTTTAGTGTCAGAAGAACTCAGTAATCGGTAAATGTATCGAGTAGCTAATTCTACTTGATCTTTAACGGAACTATTATCTACTCCCAAAAGATGAGAATGTTCATCACGTACAGTAAACGTACAGGAAGAAGAAGTAGTGATTACCGGAAGTTTTTTGTCTATTACGGATTTGCGAATTTCAGCTTCATCGATGGTCGCGTTTTTCTTAGCTTTATCTATAAAACCGTTTGATATTAAAGCAATACCACAACATCTTTCTTTTTCAAGAAGTTGAATCCCTATGTTCAATGAGTTAAGAACTTTGATCATATCCTTTCCAAGCTGCGGATTATTATAATTTACATAACAACCGTGAAAATAAGATACTTGTGTTGGATATTTTTTTTGTTCTTCAGCAACATTTTTGTACCAACTTCTGAACGTACCGAATGAATATTTGGGAAGGCTTCTTCTCTTATCTATTTTTAAGATAGGCTCAATTAAGCTTTTAACCGGTTTAAAAGAAGTCATTGCATTCACAATAGGAGCAAATGGAGTAGCCAGTGTACCCATAAAGTCCGTGTGAGCAAGAATTACATCTCTTAAAATAGGTTTTTTCTTGCTGTATTTAATGCGAGCCATCTGGATTATATCTCCAATCTTAACGTTAGATGGACAAGCAACTTCACATCTTTTGCAGTTAATACAATATTTTAAAGATTCGTCATAAAATTCAGGGTCTTTTAAACGTAATCTTTCTCCATCAGGGCCAGAATGTTTTGGCCCCGGATAATCGGGATTTACTTTGGATACGGGACAATACACCGTACAGATCGTACATTTAATGCATTGTTCGAAATTATTTTCACTTTTATTGAGCAATAGGTTCATAGGTCTTTTCTTTGATTAAAATTTGTTCAGCTACATATAATGCGGATAAAAAGGAAACACCTGCACCGCATCCTTCTTTTAATGGATTGAACCCACTAAGAATGGCACCTGCCACATATAAATTATCGATAGGCATATCGTTTTTTATACCGTGAAAATTTTTGTCAGTTTTAACACCAAACTGTTGATAATTTTGCTTTTCAAATAAATTACTATTATACCAATCTGCTCGATCTTGTAAATAATCCGCATCAAGGTCAAATACAGGTTCATAAACTTGTTTACTATCAGCTAATAATCCTTGACTAAAAAAGCTTCCGGAAGAAAGTATTACGTTTTTGGCAGAAATTGGAATATTTCCGTGGTTGAGTGTATATAATTCGGTAACTTGATTTCCTTCAATGTTGGCATGGGTTACGCTATCTCCCAGCATAAAAATACCGCCCAATTTTGTGAAATAATCTTTTAGATATAATTGAGTACTAACACCCACTAGGGAAGGAGGGAAGGTCGGTATTAAATATATAGGTTTTCCTACCTTTTGAATGAGTTTAGGTAATACATCCGCATTTCTAAAGCCAATACAATCAGGGAAAATAATAGCATCGCATCCTTGACTTTTTTCAGTGAGAATTTTAGCCAGAAGATCTTGGTTAGCTTCTTTGTCAAATACAAAGGACAGGTTAGTAGATCTAAATTCGCTCGGATTTTTTCTGATTGTATTTAATTCCGGTAAGTTGAAATAGTTGATGGTAGTTTCCACACCTATTTTTTTAAATGCTTCGGAAATAAAATCAGGATTAAAATCTAAAAATCCCTCAACATTTATAATTGCCGCTTTTTTAATCGGAAATTTTCCATCTTCAAAAAAAGCAAAATTTGGCATGGTTAACCAAGTGGGTTTTATCATACCCATAGGGGTAATTCGATAATGATTTTTAGTTGAAGACCCTTGGATTTTTATTCCAATTCCATTTAGAAAATTTTTAGCTTCTTGGGCTAATTCTTTAAATTTAGATTCGCCCATTTTGGTATATGGATGATTCGGCGCTTGTTTAGAAAGTTCTGATAGGCAAGCTTCCGGGTTATTAACAGGCGTTCCGTCCGGAAGATTGTTTAACAAATCGAAAGAACCTGAAAAAAAATGTAAAGCACTTTGTCCGGAAGAGATAATAGCGCATTTTTGCCCTTTCTGCATTAATCTAATTCCACCAACCAATCCGGTTAAACCACCTCCTACTATTACTGTATCAAATTTCATCTTTTGCTTTTTTAATTTGTTCTTGTGTCATATCTAATCCGCATACTCCTTCATAAACCCAACTGGTAAATTCACTTTCTCTTAAAGTATCTCCCCAGGCAATAGGACGTATACCTTTCCATCTTTCATTAAGGAAAATGGTTAAATCTTCTTTAGATTTATCCGGGCTTAAAACTTGATAATGGTTCATTAATCCGGCTGCTCTACAGGCACAAAGTTCTCCTTGACAGGTTCCCATGCCAACACGAGTTCTTCTACGAAGATCAATTAGATTGTTGACATGTAATTCATTAATAGCATATTCGACTTCTCCGACAGATACTTCCTCACATTCGCAAACTAAACTATTTTCCGTAACCTTGTTTGCTTTTAAATTCTCTGCCATATCTCCCAATCTGTAAATGGCAGATTTACGTATGGTAGTTGGTACTGAAGTCATTTTTTGATTTATTTCTTCAGTACTTTGTTGAGATCCCGGAAGATTGGATTCAGCGGTTGTACAAGGAGTTGTATTATTTAATTTTTTACATACTAAGTCTGTAGCCCATTCAGCCATTAATCGGTACGTCATTAATTTACCACCGGTAATGGTGATAAAACCTTCCAGGCCATCTCTTGTAGCATGGTCTAATAAAACGATACCTCGGCTAACATTACGTCCTGTAGGATCATCATCGGAAGCTACTAATGGTCGCACTCCTGCATACCCACGTAATATTCGGGTTTGAAGCAGGGTAGGGGATAGTTTTCCACCTTCACGGATTAAGATGTCTACTTCTTCAGGAGTAACATACATGTTGTCAATTTCTTCGTAAGGGACATGGGTGGAAGTTGTACCTATTAAACAAATGGTGTCTCCGGGTACGAGAATATCAGAATCCGCAGGTTTACGGCAACGGTTTAATACCATATTGTTAACTCTGTGTCCAAAAATAAGAAGCGATCCTTTAGCAGGAAACATTTTTATTTTTAAATCAGCATACTCCGCAATTTTTTGCCCCCATATTCCTCCGGCATTTACTACTACAGAAGCGTATAAATTTTTTTCCTGTTTGGTTATATGATCATAAACTTTTACTCCGATAACCCTGTTCTGCTCTTTAATTAATCCTAAAACTTCATGGTAGGTTTCAATGGTTGCTCCATGTTGTTTAGCATCTACTATATTAGAAAGAGTTAAACGGAACGGATCTACAGTTCCATCCGGTACAACTACTGCACCGATTATGGAAGAATTCGCAGAAGGCTCTAAATGTAATGCCTCTTTAGGGTCTATGGCCTTAGCATCAATTCCTGCAGTATGGCAAGCCTCTATAAATTTAGATTGAAAAGCAATATCGTCTTCCGGTAAGGTTAAAAAAAGACCGTCTGTTTTTTCAACACAATGGCTGGCGATACGTTTTAAGATCATATTTTCTTTGATACATTCTTCAGCGGATTCTCTATCAGTAACCGCATAACGGCTGCCGCTATGTAATAATCCGTGATTTCTTCCCGTAGCTCCTGTAGCTATATCGTGACGCTCTAACATAAGCGTACGCAATCCTCTCCTTGCACAATCTCGGGCAGTTCCGGCACCGGTCGCACCTCCTCCGATAACAATTACATCCCAAGTGTTAGTTTTACTAGAATTAGATAATTCTGTTTTCACAAATGTTTGGTTTTATTTTAGTAGCAAAATTACGAAAGAAAACGAAACAATATGGAGTTACTATTCTGATATTAATCATTTTTTTAAAAAACAGATAAGATAATTTTTTCTTATCAATATATGATTGATGAATTAGATTAATTATTACTTAATTAATTGTAAAAGTTTTAATTAATTAAAATTTATTTACAAATTATTATGATGAAAATTTTTAGAAAAATTTTCTAATAGGGCCTACTATTACTTTTGTTTTTATCTTAAAAAGCGGTTTTAAAACGTAAGTAATGGTAAAATTTTATAAGGGAGAAATAGTGATATTTAACGATGGAAAATAAAATAGATTTAATGACCTGTATTTTTTTGTATACTATCTTTACCAATTGTAAAATGAAAGATATGAGTATGTAGAACTAACAGACTTGATAATCAATGAAATTATTTCATCATTTATAATAAGGTTGCTAATAGTTAAAAATTATTGTTGTAGTTTTAAAATGATATTATTTTGTATGAACGATATAAAACGAAGTATTTTCATATTCAAATAAAAAAAGTTCCTTAATCAAGGAACTTTTTTAATATTATTAAGGAAATTTAGGGAATTTTTTAAAATCGGGTTTACGTTTTTCCAAGAAAGCTTTTTTACCTTCTTGGGCTTCATCCATTAAATAATACATAAGGGTAGCATCTCCGGCTAATTGCATTAGACCATGCTGCCCGTCGAGTTCAGCATTTAAACATCGTTTTATCATACGTAATGCCATTGGACTTCGTTGCTGCATGATTTCACACCATTCTATGGTGGCGTCTTCAAGTTGTTCCAAAGGAACAACTTTATTTACCATTCCCATTTCTCTAGCTTCTTCAGCGGTATATTGTTGGCATAGGAACCATATTTCTCTTGTCTTTTTTTGACCAATACTTCTGGCAAGGTACGATGAACCAAAACCACCGTCAAAGCTTCCAACTTTCGGACCGGTTTGTCCAAATTTAGCGTTTTCGGAAGCTATTGTTAAATCACAAACGACATGAAGCACATGTCCTCCTCCGATAGCATATCCGTTTACCATAGCAATTACCGGTTTAGGAATTTCCCTTATTTTTTTATGTAATTCCAATACATTTAATCTAGGCACTCCATCTTCTCCTACGTAGCCGCCAACACCTTTCACATTTTGATCACCTCCGCTGCAAAAGGCTTTATCTCCCGATCCGGTTAGAATGATTACATCAATTTCGGGATGCTCTCGACAGTATTCCATTGCTTCAATCATTTGAAAATTGGTTTCCGGACGGAAAGCATTATAAACTTCCGGTCGATTAATAGTTATTTTTGCAATTCCATTCCAGTATTCAAATAAAATATCAGAGTATTCTTTTATAGTTTCCCAATTTCTAGCCATATTGTATTAGATTTATTTTCATTGATAATTTTCAAATTTAGGTATTTAATACCTATTATAAAAGTAAGAGTAGTATGCCTTCTTGTGTTTTATCGAATTTTAGGGATAACGGACAAAGCTTTTTAAATTAACTCTGTAAACAATTTAAAATCTTAAATGATTAGTAAAGATCACTTATTGTTTGAACTAATTGATTTTAGAAAATCTTTTTACTTGATAAAAGGTATAAAATTCTAAAAATGTGCTTTCCACTGGTTTTTTATTTGCTTAGGAATTATTGAGTAGCAAATTCCCAATAATATAAACCATAAAGGAGTAAAAATGAGAGCCTGTCTTGTGTCTTCTTTAAACCAAAAAGCCACAATGAGAAATAAGAAAAACAATAAGGATAAATAAATGGATAGAAGACCTCCGGGAACTTTATAATTTGATTTTCGGTGAAGTTCGGGTTTTCTCTTTCGGAATGAAATATAGGATATGAGGATCATAGACCAAATAAAAATAAAAAGTACGGTAGCTACCGTAGTTACCAATGTAAAGGCATACATTATATTTTCGTTTCCATAGCAAAGGATTAGTACGGCAGGGAGCAAACAGATGCAGGAGAACGTTAACCCATAGGAAGGAACTGAAGCTTTGGAAAGTTTTCGGAAATAAACAGGTGCTTTTTTACTTAACGAAAGACCGTATAACATTCTACTGGTTGAAAATATTCCGCTGTTAGCAGAAGAAGCAGCGGAAGTAAGTACTACAAAATAAGTTATACTGAATGCAGCAGTTATTCCGGCAAAAGAAAATAAAACAACAAAAGGACTTTTGTCGGGGTCTATAGTTCTCCAAGGCATTACCGACATGATTACGGCTAAAGAAAGTACATAAAATAGAATAACTCGAACAGGAATGGCATTAATGGCTCTGGGAAGAGTTTTTTCCGGATCTTTAGTCTCAGCAGCTGTCGTTCCTACCAATTCTACTCCAACAAATGCAAAAGCGGCGATTTGAAATCCCGCAACAAATCCGGTAAACCCGGTAGGGAAAAATCCGCCATCGTTCCATATATTGGAAAGCGAGGTAGTTACTCCGGATGGAGATTTGAAATGATTAATTATGAATAGTATACCGATTGCAATAAGGGAAATTATGGCAATAATTTTAATTATGGCAAACCAAAATTCTGTTTCTCCAAAAAGCTTAACAGTTAATAGATTTAAACATAAGAATAATATTATACAAGCTAAGGCCGGAATCCAGGGCGCAACCATATTCGGAAAAAGATATTCTACATATCCGGAAATAGCGATTAAATCAGCACTTCCGGTAACTATCCAGCAAAACCAATATGTCCATCCCATAAAAAAACCTGCCATAGGGCCTAATAAATCGGTAGTAAAATCGACAAAAGATTTATAGTTAAGATTGGAAAGGAGCAATTCGCCCATGGCTCTCATGACAAAGAACAAAATAAAACCTATAATGGTATACACCAATAAAATTGATGGACCGGCCAAGTTTATGGTTTTTCCCGATCCCATAAATAATCCCGTTCCGATAGCTCCTCCAATTGCAATGAGCTGTATGTGTCTGTTAGTTAAACTCCTTTTTAACTGATTGTTGGAATTATTCATGTGTTCAATTTTTTTCTTAGTTATGTAATAATTAATTGTTTTGTTGATAAAATATAGTATAAAATTACATTTTTTTATGAAGTTTCATATATAAATTAAAACCTATTTGTGTTTCTATTTAAAAAATAAGTATATTTAAGAATATCCATATTTTTGTAAAAAAGATAATTCAATGGAAAATCGTGTCTTAAATTCAAAAATATTTTATAATCCCGGAAAAATGCCCTTATTGATTTTTCACGGTTTATTTGGAATGTTGGACAATTGGGGGACTTTAGGAAAAAAATTTTCTGAAACCAATGAAGTACATCTTATCGATTTACGAAATCACGGAAGGAGTTTTCATTCGGATGAGATGAGCTACACAACCATGTCTGATGATATTGTTAATTATATGAAACATTATTCATTAGATAAAGCCATTTTATTAGGGCATTCTTTAGGGGGAAAGGCTGTCATGGAATGCGCTGTTAAACACCCTGATCTTGTTGAAAAATTAATAGTTGTTGATATGGCTCCTAAAGCCTATCCTCCACATCATCAGCAAATTTTCAAGGCATTGGAAAGCGTTGATTTTTCAAAGGTAAATGAAAAAAAAGATGTTGAAAACATGTTATCTCAGCATATAAGTGATGCCGGAATATTAATGTTTTTAATGAAAAATGTTTACAGAACGGAAGATAACCGTTTCGATTTTCGTTTTAATTTAAAAACCTTAAAAGAGAAATACAATCAGTTAATAAATAATACAATTTCTTTTGGAAAATATGAAGGTCCTACTTTATTTATTGCCGGAGAAAAGTCTAATTATATTTTGAAGGAAGATGAATTTTCGATACGTCAACAATTTCCAAATGAAAAAACAGTTGTTATCCCCCATGCAGGTCATTGGGTTCAAGTAGATAATCCTACAGTTTTTTATGAAACTGTAACCACTTTTCTTCAATCTTAATTTATAAAGATTTTATCCGCGTTTAAGTTATAAGAAGAAATTTTTTACACGTACATTCTAATCTAAGAATTGTAAAAATTAGTATAAGAGAAATTTAAAATACGTTGGAGACAGATTGATTATTGAAAAGTAGGAAGAACGTATCTTTACAAGAGTAAGAAGGATGGTTCGAACATTTTCTACCTTAAATTTTAAATAATATGAAATACTACATAATTGCGGGAGAGGCCTCAGGAGATTTACATGGTTCTAACCTCATGAAAGAAATTAAAAAAGAGGATCAAAACGCAGAATTTCGTTTCTGGGGAGGAGATTTAATGCAAGCTCAAGGGGGAATAATGGTTAAACATTATAAGGATTTATCTTTTATGGGCTTTCTTGAAGTAGTGGCTAATTTAGGTACTATACTGGGTAATATTAACTTATGTAAAAAAGATATTACTGCATATAAACCCGATTGTGTCATCTTTATTGATTATCCCGGATTCAATCTTCGCATTTGTAAAAGTGTGAAAAAATTAGGGATAAAAACATTTTATTATATATCTCCTCAATTATGGGCCTGGAAATCCGGAAGGGTAAAGATTATTAAAAAATATATTGATCGAATGTTTGTAATTCTTCCTTTTGAGAAAGATTTTTATGCTAAATATAATTATCCGGTGGATTTTGTGGGGCATCCTTTATTAGATGCTTTAAATTCATTACCGGAACTTGATCAAAATAAATTCAGAAAGGAGCATGGTCTCTCGGATAAGCCCATAATAGCATTACTGCCGGGTAGTAGAAAACAAGAGATTAAAAAGATGTTATCTCAAATGTTATCGGTGGAAAAAGATTTTTTATCCTATGAGTTTGTCATTGCAGGTGCGCCCTCTATTGAAATAGAGTTTTATCAACAATTTTTGAATTCACATGTAAAGATCGTTTCCAATCAAACATATAATTTATTGAGGATATCTCAAGCTGCTTTAGTTACCTCCGGAACAGCTACCCTGGAAACTGCTTTACTGAATGTGCCTGAAGTGGTTTGTTATAAAGGCAGTAGAATTTCTTATGAAATAGCCAAAAGATTAATAAAGCATATACAGTATATTTCTTTAGTTAATTTAATCATGGATCGAAAAGTAGTAACCGAGCTTATCCAAGATGATTTAAATTACAATAATTTAAAGAGTGAATTAACTAAAATATTGGAGCCGGAAAATGCAGTAAGCATTAAAAAGAATTATCTAGAGCTCAGGCATAAGCTGGGAGACTCCGGAGCTTCCTCTCGAACGGCAAAACTGATAGTTGAAGAATTAAAAAAGGATTCCTAATTTAGGAATCCTTTTTTTGTAGTTATTTGAAAATTATTTTACTCTTTAACGATTTTAAATACTTTGTTTTTATATTTTAAAATATAAACACCGGAATAATAACCGTTAAAATCGATTTCTTTAATTTTTTCTCCCGGAACAATGGTGGTTTCCATAATTAATCTACCCATAAGGTCATAGATGCTAATTGCTTCTTTTTTAGCCAGTGGTTTTGAGAAAGCTATTTTTAAAGTAGTTGAAACCGGATTCGGTGCTATTTTAATTTCTTCATCTTCAACTGTAATATCATCTACTCCCAGTGAATTCTTATTTATAACTAGTTTTACATTTTTAGAAGAAGATAAATAATTTGAACTTTCATTAGCGGTAATGGTAATATCATAAGAACCTTCTTCAATATATCCTTGTTGAGGAGAATAAATTAAATTAGTTTCTATATGATTTAAATTGGCTTGAACATTTTTCACCGAACCATCATAAATGAAAGTTTGTATGTCATCAGCAGAAATAACAGACTTAGCCTTTTCAATTATTAAAGATATTTGCTTAGATACTTCCAAATAATTTTGAGTTTCAGGAGCACTTACGGTTACTTTATGTATACCTGCATTAATAAAGCTCTGTGGCGTATAAATTAAATTAGTTTCCGTATGATTCAAGGTCGCTGTTACATATTTTGCAGAACCGTCATATGTAAATTTTTGACTTTTATCAGCAGAAATCTTTGCCACTGCCTTTTTAATTATTAGAGTTATTTGTTTGGATGCCTCTTTGTAATTTTTGGACCCCGGAGCAAAAACGGTAATAACATATTCTCCTGCATTTCTAATTTCTTGTGGACTATAAATTAAATTTGATTCTGTATGGTTCAGGGTAGCTGTCACATTTTTTACAGAACCATCATAAGTTAATGTTTGCGTATCAGAACCGGAAATAATGGACGGAGCTTTATCGATGGTGAGAGTCGCCGTATATTCTGCAGTACCATAATTAGGGTGATTTAATTTAGCTTTAACTAAATAGGAACCGGCATTTGTATGACCATTGTTTTCATAAGAAACTTGAGTTGATTCCGGTATACCTGTAAGCAATAAACTATGTGGTTTGCCATCATATATAAATGATTTACTTTCCAATAAGACAGAAGCCGGAAATGAATTAGTTGCAACAATTTTTAATTTAATATCTTTTGAAACTTTATTGTAATTAGTAGTTTCAGGAGCACTGGCCGTAATTATATAAATTCCTATATCTGTATATCCTTGTTGAGGTGCATAGGAAATTACCGCTTCGTCATGATTAAGTCTGGCAGTAACTTTTTTAACGGTTCCATCATAATCATATGTTTGGAATTCCGGAGCCATAATTTCAGCATCAGCCTTATTAATTTTTAATGTTACAGTTTTGGATGCTGCCTTATAATTTTGAGTGGCTGGAGCTTCAATGGTTATTTTATAAGTTCCTGCATTGATATAGCCGCCTTCATTAGGGACAAAATTGATTGCTGTTTCGTTGTGATTTAGGTAAGCATTAACTTTTTTAACTGTTCCATCATAGGTGGCAATTTGTATCTCTTCGGCTGAAATTATTGTAGTAGCTTTTTCAATTTTTAAAGTAATTATTTTAGAAACTTCCTTATAATTATCAGATTCAGGCGCACTCACTGTTATAGTATATTCCCCGGCATTAATATAACCTTGTGAATAAATTAAATCAGTTTCCGTATGATTAAGGGTAGCTGTAACATTCTTAACTAAACCATCATAGATAAATGATTGTACATCATCAGCGGAAATAATTGCCTTAGCCTTATCAATGGTTAAGGTAGCGGTATACTCTGCTTTACCATAATTAGGATGAGTTAATATCGCTGTAACCAAGTATGAGCCGGCCTTTATATGTTCATTATTTACATATGTAACTTGGGTAGATTCCGGTAATCCGGAAATTACTAAGTTATGAGGTTCTCCGTTGTATGTGAAAGATTTATTTTCCAATTTCACAGAAGCCGGGAATTTGTTAGGATAATTAATTTTCAGTGTAATTTCCTTAGAAACTTTTTTATAATTAGATGTTTCAGGAGCATTAGCTGTAATAGCATAGGATCCTACCTCAGTATATCCTTGTTTAGGACTATATGTTACATGAGCTTCTTTATGATTTAAAATAGCCTTTACATTTTTAACAGAACCATCATATGTAAATATTTGCGTATCATCAGCAATAATGGAAGCCTCTGCTTTTTCAATTCTTAAAATTACGGTTTTAGAAACAGATTTATAATTATCAGTTGCTTTAGCAGAAATGGTAATTGTATATTCTCCGGCATTTGTAAATCCGTTTACCGGTGAAAAGGTTAATTCGGTTTCATTATGATTAAGTGTAGCTGATATCTTTTTTAAATTTCCATCATAAGTAAATGTTTGTACCTCATCGGCCGAAATTTCAGCATTAGCTTTTTCAATGTTTAAAACGATTTGTTTTGAAGAATGTTTATAATTATTAGACTCTGCAGCTTTAGCGGTGATTGTATATTTACCCGCCTGACTGTATCCTTGTTGTGGAAAATAAGATAAGGATGTCTCATTATGATTTAGCGAAGCCGTTACAACTTTTTCTTTACCATCATAAGTGAAATTTTGTAAATCTTCAGCGGATATAATTGAAGGAGCTTTATTAATAATTAATTGAGCGAATAATTGAGCATCTTTATAATTTTTATGTATTAAAGTGGCGGTTACTGTATATGTTCCACTTTTAATTTTATCATTATTTTCATAATTAATTTGTGTGCCTTCCGGATAACCTTCAACAAATAAACTATGTGGATTACCATCATAAGTAAATGTTTTACTTTCTAATTTAATCGTTGATGGATAAGAAACAGCTTTATTAATATTTAAAGTAATGGATTTTGTAACAGCTTCATAATTAGAGGTAGAAGGAGCATTAACAATAATTTTATAGGAACCGACATCTGTATATCCCCTTTGTGGAGAATAAGTTAGTATGGCTTCGTCATGGTTTAATTGAGCAACTACATTTTTTACTGTTCCATCAAAAGTATATGTTTGAATTTCGTTAGCGGTGATTAAAGCCTCCGCTTTTTTAATTATAAGTTTAACTTTCTTTGAAACGGATTCATAATTTGTTGAAGCGGGTGCATTTATAACAATATCATAAGAACCTGATTCAGTAAAGCCTTTTTGAGGGCTAAAGGTTAAATCTACCTCGTTATGGTTTAAAGTTGCAGAAATGTTTCTTTGTTTACCATTATAGAAAAAGGTTTGTATATTCTCGGCAGAAATTATGGATTGTGCTTTTTCAATAATTAATTTTACATCTAATGATGCTGCTTCATAATTTTTGGTTTGTTTTGTTTTTAATGTTATTGAATATTCTCCGGCATTAATATATCCTTTTTGGGGATGAGAATCAATGGTGGTTTCCTTATGATTAATAGAACCGGTAACAGTTTTTTCCTTGCCGTCATATGTATATATTTGTATGCTTTGGGCTGTAATTACAGTTTTTGCCCTTTTAATTTTTAATATTACTTTCTTGCTGGCCTTTTGGTAATTATCTGATTCCGGAGCTTCAATGTTTATTTCATAGTCTCCTGCATTAATGTATTTATTTTTAGGTAAATATTGAAGTTGGCTTTCCGAATGATTAAGAGTGGCACTTATATTTTTCTCATTACCATCATAAATAAAACTTTGTTCGTCTTCAGCTGTAATAATTGCTTCAGCTTTGTTTATTATAAGGTAGTTGTTTAGAATCAGTGTATTATAATTATTGTTTGTTATAGTGGCTGTCACCAGGTATGTACCGGAATTAATCGGTTCTTCTGTATTTTTAGGATATGAAGTATGATTAACTCCTTCGTATTCATATTTTATTTCGGTATTGTTGGGAAGTTTATCTGAAACAGTGATAACATTATTATGTTTATCACCATTGTAAGTAGTTACTTTCTCGTTAAGTTTAATACCGTTAAAATTTGCCTTATTAATTAGTAATTTACCATGTATCAACAGGGTATTATAATTAGGGTTACTTACTGTTGCCGTTACAAGGTAAGTACCGCTATTTACTGGTTTATTTTTTTGTTTAGGGTAGGATGTTGCATTAATGCCTTCGTATTCATACACTATATCGGTTTCTGCCGGTACAGTTCCGGTAACCTCCATAGATTTTTCTAAACCATCATAAGTAACACTCATTTCAGGTAATGATATATTAGTAAAGTTTGCTTTTTCTATAACTAATATAATATCTTTTTTTGCGGCAAGGTAATTTTTTGTTTCAGCAGATTTTGCTGTTATGGTATACCCTCCGGCATTTACATATTCTTGTTGGGGTTCATAGGTAATTGAAGAATCAGTATGATTATGGGAAGCGAATACTTTCTTTTCTTTTCCATCGAAAGTGTAGGTATATAAATCATCCGAAACAATTTCAGTTATAGCTTTTTTAATAGTCAAATTTGCCGTAAGGGTTATTTCGCAATCAGTTGATTCAGAATTATTTTTTAATTGAACGATTACTAAATAAGTTCCGGCATCAATAGGAGCATCAGAACTTTCATTATAAGAAGTATTCCCGATACCTTTATATTTGATTTCTGCACTTATATGATCCGGAAGATCATTTAAAACAATTTCTTTAGGTGTTCCATCATATGTTATTTCTGTGTCATTAATTGTAATATCATTAAAGCTGTTACATGAGGTTTCATTTTGATATTCATAAGCACCTATATCTACGGTTTTGTTAACAATTCGAGGGTTGTTGTCTAAGTCTTTATTCGTTGCAGTTATATACTCATTATTACCCTTATTTATAACCGGACTGTTTAGATTTAATTTATATCCGTCTTCGAATAAAGGATCTGTTTGACCGCTTAAATTAAAATTATCGGTGGAAAAATTGTACTGAACTAAACTATAATTAAAAATAGGTTTTTTACCTTCATCATTTGAGGTTGTATTGGGTTTGTTGCCCCAAATAATACTATTGTAAATTGTTGGGTCAGCAGAATTACAATATAAACCACTTCCTCTGTTAGCCAAAACTTCATTGTCTGAAACAGTGACATTTGTAAATTTAGATCCATCTGTTTCTTCCATATAAATACCTCCACCTATGTGGGATTTATTTCTAACAATTAAAGAGTTAGTTAATAATAAACCGGATTTTTTATTAAAAATACCTCCACCTCTACCAATTACATATTTATTTTTGGAATAAATGGTAATAGAATTATCAGCAATTAGTACATTAGTTAGTTTGGGTTGTATTGATTCATGATTATATATTCCGGCACCAACAGTACTATTAGTTGCTTCAATTTTATTATTATTAATGGTAACATTAACTAGGTTAGGTGATGATTTGTAATTATAAACACCACCACCACCAATTACCTCACTACCTTTTAATATATTATCTTTTATTGTAACATTGCTTAATAAAGGGTTTGATACATCAATTATTAAACCGGCTCCGGCATTCACTGCTTTGTTTTCTTCAATAATCAAATTTTTTAGTTTGGGCGATGAATTGGAAAGATAAACTCCTCCTCCATATCCTGTAAAAATCCAACTATTATTTAGCATAATGTGACAAAGGGTATTAAAAGGCTTTTTATTACATGCATTAGTAGCTAGGCTTGCATTACCTCCTTTTATAGTGAATCCGTCAAGAACAGTTTTTCCGGCATCTCCTGATGAAATAACAACATGGTAAACATTATCCCCTTGAAGTGTAGTACTATTATTTATCCAATCTCTTTGACTAACGGATGTTTCTGTTCCAGTAAATCCACCATAAATTTCTACATTTTTTGGTAATACAAATGATCGATCATTAGCATTTCCTCCATCACCTGCAGTATATAATGGAGAATAAGAACCTTTTGCAACCCATATTTGGTTAACCTGTATCTTATTACCCATATTTTGCTCTTCAGCAATTTTTAAAGCATCAGCTAATTCTCCCAAAGCGTTTTCCCAAGAGCTCCCGTCTCCATTACTACCTTTTTTAACATATAAAATGTCTTGTTTGGATCTGAAACCGGGCATAAAAACTGAAGTTCTATTGGCATCCAGAGTATAACTGAATGCTACACTAAAATTATATAACGGATAAGGTTTACCATGTAAAAAACTCCCGTCTTTGTCTTTAGGTTCATTGTCCGGTCTTAAGGTTGTTTCTGATTTTTCTCTGGGATAGATATATTCGCCATCCTTTTTAGCATCCAAATCTACATAAGTAAAAAAAGCAGGATAGTTATCACTATCCCTTAGGTTTCCGGCTTTAATCAATAATTTTTTATTATGAAATATATTTTGCTGCCCGTATATGACCTCTACATTTCCGGTAATAGCATTTGTACAAGAAATAATTATCGTATTATTATTCGAATCAATTTTTACCTCAGATATTTTTTGTTCCACCCCGTTATTCTTTATTTTAAATCCATAATTGGGAAGTGCTTGCACAAGATTGGTATCAAATACCATAGGTGGTTGAGGTACATGAAATATAATCCCCACTGAATTCGAAGATATACGATAGATTTGTTTAGGTTGTAAAGGTTTAAAATCTTCGCCTAGTACTTGGGTTTTATAATACACTTTTGCCAACATTTCACCATACCATCTGTATCCGTTGGCATCCATATGAATTCCTCTGTGTGGCAAATGATAAATTGGGCCGGCATTTATAATGTCATCATATGTATTTGATAACTCTAATTGAGCGAGTCCAATATTGAGATTATCATCATTTCGTAACGATCCTACTTGATACGTAATAAAAACCGGTTTTTTAGTTTGCCCATAAGCATTCATGATATCTTTCTGCATATCATTTTTTAATTCAACCAGAAGCTTTTTATAACCGTATTTGTCAAGAGTAGCACCACTTTTATTATCATCATGAAGAGTAAAATAATTGTATTCTCCTTGAAGCCAAAAAATAGCCGGAGTGACCATTTTGTAACCATTAGATCGGGCAATATTTGCAGCAGATTCAACTGATTTTAAAAAATAATCATTATAATAATTTTTTTGTAAAGCCCCATTTTTAGATAAAGCTTCAATGCTTTTTCCATTTTCTCCATCGGAAGAAGCCAGATATTTAATACCTGCTTTGGGTTGCTTTAATTGTAAATGGTTTACCAGGCCTACCAAAGGAGTTTCCGCCAACGTGATGGATGCTCTGTTTTTAGGATAATTTTGGTACATTATAGCAGTGGAAGCTTTCAACGGATTAAAGTCCGTGAAATGGGTATTTCCCTGCTCGATCCAGACTTGATCTCCTATCATATAGTTTCCCTCAATATTTTCGGTAGATATAGCGGGATACGATTGAGCTCCGGTGGACAAACTTTGTCCATACATAATTAGATGTTGGTAGGTTCTTTCTTTAAGTGTTTGAGAAGATTCTGTAAGTATTGAATTTTTTTCTTGCGAATAAAGGGACCCAATGCCTATAGTTTGCAGTAAAATAAGAACAAAATATAGATGTTTCATAAATCAACTATTGATCAAAAAAATTAAATAATTAATTAAATTATCAAAGTGAATGAAGTAATCTGATTAATAAAGAATATTTAAATAGAAATATATGAACAAATATAATAAATTGATAGTAAGAACTATTTAAATAACATAAACTAAAACTAATTACACACACACAATTTTGCAAAAATACAAATATTTCTATATTATTATTAAGGTGTTTATCTGAATATTCGTATAAAATTACTTATTATATAATAAAATTATTTATATTTAGATGAATTATTGTTAATAGATATAAATTAAATGTGTAAGAATTATATAATAGATTTTATTTTATAAAAATAATTTTATAAAAAAATAATTTTTAATCTTATTGTAGAAATAATTTTAAAATTAAAAAAACATTTTTTAAATTATTGGGCTACATTAGTATAGAGTAAATGTAATTAGATAAGTTATTACAATCAACTTTACTTTAAAAGTATAAAGATCTAGTTTGGAATAGTTATTTGAGAAAACTATTTCCAATCTTTTAAATACAAAGGATCGAAATAGGCAACATCTTCAAATATAGTTTGTTGGAATTTTTTATATGAGAGATCAACCATATTTTTTGCTTGAGGATAAGCATTAATAAAGGTAGCGTTTTCCAAAGGAAATGAAGTTTCTTTCAAGAAATTCTCAGTTTTTTCAACAGCATCTCCAACAAAGAGTACTTTCTTTGAACTTATTTGTTCAAAAGATTTTTCATTTAAAATATGAGCATGAGTCTCAATTAAATATTCACCTTTTTTATTTAAGACAGACGTGTATATTTCCATCCTTCTCGCATCAATAACAGGGATAATATAATCGTACTCGGAATTTAAATAGGGAACGGCTAAAATATATAAAGAGTTTATGGAGATTAGAGGGATATCATTTCCAAAACAAAACCCTTTGGCTGATGCTAATCCTATACGTAAACCCGTATAAGATCCGGGGCCTTTTCCAACAGAGACGGCATGGATATCTGAAAGTGCTAATTCTGCACCTTCAAGAGCCCATTGAATAAATAAATGAAGATTTTCGCTATGTTTATAATCTTGGGATATTTCTTCACAATATGAATTTATTTTACCGTCAGTTCCAATCGCTACCGAACAGTTTTTTGAAGAGGTTTCTATATGAAGAATGTTGATTGCCATTACTGTTTTTTCTTTTTCTTACGGTAATTTACAACTAATTGAATGATAATGGCAACTATTCCAATGCAAAAATAAACGATCGCAAAAAAATTATTTTGTGAGGGATCACCTTGCGAGCGGTTATACCAGAAAAACGAACGGATAATAAAATAAATACCAATTATAAATGCTATAAAATTTGCAATCTTTTTTTTCATCGTATTAGTAGTATTATTTATTTTTTTATGCGTATGCGCGTTTTACATACAAGACTAAAGTAATTATACCAAAAATAATATTAGGGAGCCATACTGCAAACCAAGAAGGTAAAATTCCTTTGGAAGAGAATACTTGCAAGGCTTGGAAAGAAAATATATATAAAAAAGCACAGGATATACCAATCGCTAAATTTATTCCTAATCCGCCTCTTTTTTTGGTTGAAGAAAGAGATAAGGCAAGGAATGTAAGAATAACTACAGCTACAGATGAGCTGGTTCTTTGATGAAGCTCATTAAGATAGATATTTACATTATTAGCACCTCTCATCTTTTCTTTTTTTATAAACTCTCTTAATTCAGGAGTATTCATAGTTTCTGCTACAAAGGCTTCAGGCAGTAATTCATCAGGAGTAAAATTAAAATGTTTTTTTAAAGTACTTCCGTTTTTTAAAGATACTATATTTCCATTAGAAGACATTTCCTTTTCGTAATAGTTGCCTAAGACATAGGTATTGTCTTCTTCTGACCAATAAATTTCAGCAGAACGTAATTCATGCAGCAATATTCTTTTTTCATTAAATTTCTGATATAAAAATCCCGTTCCTCTCTTCATTTGACGATTATAGCTGTTAACGAAAATATATTCTGTAGGAGAAATTTGTGCAGATATATTTTGATTGGCCATATAAGCATCTTTTTTGTTTCCGGTAAGAATTTTTACATTAAACTCATTCTTTTTAATGTTTGCCCAAGGAAGAAGAAAATGATTGGTCATGAAAGAACCTAACGCAATCATAATTCCCACGATAAAATAGGGTCGTGAAAATCTGAAAAAACTGGTCCCTGAGCTGGTAATGGCAACAATTTCCGTATTATTTGCCATTCGAGAGGTAAAATAAATTACTGAAATAAAAACCAGTATGGATGCAAAAACATTTACTGCCCAAATAACATAAAACGGATAATATAATTTTAGGGTATCCAATACGGAAAATCCGTTTTCGCTGAATTCCTGATAATGACTTTGAATATCAATAATTACAAAAACAGCAATTAAAAGAAGCAGCATGAAAAACAAGGTTCCCAGAAAGTTTCGAATAATATACCGGTCTAAAATAGTAATCATAATCTGTTTCTTAGCTGCGGAATGACCGATTTTTTCCAACTTGTAAAATCACCTTCTATAATATGTTTACGAGCGGTTTTAACCAAGTCTAAATAAAACGCAAGATTATGTACAGAAGCAATTTGTTTTCCTAAAAATTCATTAGCAGAAAACAAATGCCTTAGATAGGCTTTTGAGTAATCATGGTCAACAAAAACAGTACCTTTAGGATCCAGCTCGGAAAAATCATCCGCCCATTTTTTGTTTTTAATATTAATAACGCCATCCCAGGTAAATAGCATACCGTTTCGGGCATTTCGAGTAGGCATTACACAGTCCATCATATCAATACCTAAAGAAATGGATTCCAAAATATTCCATGGAGTACCCACACCCATTAAATATCTCGGTTTTTCAAGAGGTAAAATATCGGTTACCAAATCGGTGATACGATACATTTCTTCTTCCGGTTCTCCAACGCTTAACCCACCAATAGCATTACCATCCGCATTGACAGAGGAAATAAATTCTGCTGAAAATTTGCGTAAATCATCGAAGGTACTTCCTTGTACAATAGGGAATAAATGTTGTTTGTAATTATAAAATTCCGGATTTTCATCACACCATTTCACACAACGTTTAAGCCATTTATGTGTAATTTCCAATGAATTTTTAGCATAGGAATAATCGCAAGGATAGGGGGTACATTCATCAAACGCCATAAAGATATCCCCTCCGATATACCGTTGGATTTCCATAGATTTTTCAGGTGTAAAAAAATGATACGAACCGTCAATGTGTGATTTAAATTTTACTCCTTCTTCTTGGATTTTCCGAGTTTGAGAAAGAGAAAATACTTGATAACCGCCACTATCTGTAAGGATAGGACGATCCCAATGGATAAATTTATGTAACCCACCGGCCTTGTATAATATATCGGTGCCCGGTCTAAGATATAGATGATAAGTATTTCCTAAAATGATCTGGGCTTTAATATCTTCTTTTAGTTCTCTCTGATGTACTGATTTTACTGATCCAACCGTTCCAACCGGCATAAAAATAGGGGTTTCTATTTTTCCGTGATCGGTTTGCAAAATACCTGCTCTTGCTTTAGAATTTTTATCCTTAATGTTACTACTAAAAAACATAAATGCAAATATATAAACTGATTTAAAAAATATTCTAAAAAAGGATGTTTTTTAACATTTAAGGTAACCTGTTAATTTCGACTATTTTGCTTTTTAAATGTAGAGCTTGATATTTAATTAAAGAGTATTCTTGGATAAAGAATGGTAATTTTTATATATTTGCAAAATTGTAATCATTTTGTCTCTAAAAGAGTGATGATGTTATGCTGATAGTGCTTTTTTAATATGATGTTTTAGTGATCATTCACAACTTTAATTATTACAATGAAGTATACTTAGTGTTGTGAATTGCTTCAAATTTTATTAGATATACCGAGTTTTCATAATAACAACTAGTGAACAACTTGATGTAAGAATGTTGTGAATCGCTTTTAGGTAATTTAAATCATAATGGTATAAATTAAATAGCAAGTACCCGTAAGGGTTGGAAAATATGTAATGTTGTGAATTGATTTCAAATTTTATTAGATATAGAAATATAGTATTGACTTTTAAACGGGTATTTTATTTTTTTGTTTTGTATTGTTTTCAAAACTGATTGAATAGTACCCTTATAGGTCAATTTAACTTTCATTTAATCCATCCATCAAATTCGGTTTACATTTATGTGAAAGTAGTCAATCCTGTGTTTTTTATTGTTTAACTTATTTTAGTAGTTTCTAATCAATTAAATTATTTTTTTCATTTTGGAACTCATTTAAAAACTTTGCAAGCCCAATATGAACTATTTAAAGTTTAATGAAAATTTCCGCAGCATAATTTAAACTTTCACCTTCTAAGGCTCCTTTCAAATCTAAGCCCGATTCTTCTCGAGATTGTGCAAAAAAATGTGCTTTTCGAGCACAAGTGTCTATGTTAAAGTTGTCTTTATTTTAAATTTTATTTAAAAAATAATTATTATTTTATCGGTCTTGCTTTAGATTCATAATCTAAAGGTTGTGGTTCATCATTTAAATAATTTTCATAACCTTCAAATATATTTTCATTAAAATATATACTTATTTTTTCTTTTAATGGACTTTGTTTTTCTATAAGTCCTTTATATTTATTATATTCTTCCCATGCAATATTTATCCATGGCGCCCTATTTCCAGTATCTAGTTTCAACTCTTTCTCCCCTCTACAAACGGCTTTGTCGTACTTAAACCATGTTTTTAACTTTCTAAGCCCTTCTTTACGTTTCTCCCAACCATGCGGATCGGGTTTATCTTTATGATCGGGCGAATATCCGTTAAGTATTTTAGATTGCAACCAAAAATAATTTTCCTCC
The DNA here is from genome assembly GCF_019469225.1 of Apibacter sp. ESL0432. Classification (NCBI taxonomy): domain Bacteria; kingdom Pseudomonadati; phylum Bacteroidota; class Flavobacteriia; order Flavobacteriales; family Weeksellaceae; genus Apibacter; species Apibacter sp. ESL0432. The sequence goes on from NZ_CP048266.1 coordinate 2,299,624, forward strand.
TCTCCGCTTTCTTCCATAACCAAAGCCAAACGATTTAAACTTTGATCTAATCCTTTACTAAAACGCTCCCGTTTCCATGCCTTAACTTCTTTTATTTTAGCCGAATCATAGTCTTTATCTTCCCATTTTGAAACCCTTTTAAAAACCTCCCATTCCCAACCGGCACTGTCTATGGCATAATGTAGATCTTTGGATATCAAATCAGGATCGCTGATAAATATTCCTTCCTCTTCATTTTTCAGATACCCATTGTCTGCTAAATATTTTCCATACTTTTCATAAGGTCCGGGAACACTATAAGCGGTTCCATCCTTATTTAAATTACCGGTAAGTTGAATCAATCCTCTCCCTTTATAAAAGGAAGTATTGGATTTATATTTACTCGGTTTTTCTTGCGATAATTTAAAAAATCCCGTCTCTGCATTTACTTGAGCCCAAAATGTAATCTTTTTGAATACCAATATTTATATTATATCTGAGTCTTTACGTGTACCTTGCTTAAATTATTCGGGAGTTTCCTTATCACTAAATTGTTCCGCATATTCTACCATTTCTTTTAGATTTGGTAAATTATAGTAGTTGTTTTCTATGAAGGTGTTTTTTAAATCATACCAAGGTTCCAAATCTTCTAATGAGGCGTGATATGCACCTAAGATATTTCCCCTTCCCCACCTTACGGTTTTTGATAAATGATATTTCCTAAATAGAGGATCACAGGTATTGGCTATATACCCTATTTTTTTAAATCTATACTCTTTTTGCGCTTTAGTTAAATCACTTTTATCCAAACTCCAGAATAAATTTAATGTACTGTCGATTAATTCAATCGCATAGGTGCCTTCATTTTCATTAGTTATATGTTCTATCGTTTTTAATATTCCTTCTCTGATATACAATTTATTATCCGTTTGATCATTATCAATAAAAATTAATTTAGTAACCTCTCTGCCGAACTCATAACTTCTTGGATTACATCGATTATACAAGCTATCTAAAACACTTTTATTAATTTTATCTTCCTTATCAAAATTGAAATTTAATAATAAGTCATGGGCCAATTCATTTTCCCTTGAGAGTAAATATGTCAAACCGGCTTTATCTCCATACATTAAGTATTTATTTAAGGTTATTACTTTCAAGTTTTGTTTAATCGCATACTCTTTTTTATCGATATTATTTATTTTTATTAAATCCTCCAGAAAAACCATGGGGGTTATTATTTTTCTTTCTTTATCTATAAATAAATTCCATCCATCCCAGGCAAAAGAATATTTATACTTATCAAAGGTTAGATTCGTTGTTTGGGAAAGTATATATTTTATTTCTTTATCTGTAAAACCTTTATCTTTATGGTAAAGAGGTTCATCACCATATAGCGCAACTATTGTTTCCTTGCTTTTATCCAGATCGATTCCAAAAAGATATTTTACACGTTCTTTGAATTCGGCATACTCCGGAAATTTATATCCGCTGTTTAATAGCATTTTTTCAATTAAGGGTTGTTGCAAGTCTAAATCTTCCCGGGTGGCAACATATTCGTTTTCCGGAATATGATCTTCTACAAAAACCCGTTTTTGCAGTTCAATATGCTCGGCTATTTTTTTTAAATCTATTTCATTATTCATAACGGGCTTATTTTCTGTCGGTTTTTCAATAGGTTTTGTTGTTGTTTCTTTATTTTCATTATTAAGTTGTATTGCCGTTTTATTTTCTTGGCCTTGACAAGAAAATAAAACCAATACTTGTATACATGAGACCAATATCTTTCTCATAATTCTTTGTTTTTTATTATTTTTTATTTATTTCAAAGGTGTACCCTTGATCTTTCCACCGTATTTTTTTTTCTGCCTTACTAAAGTGAACTTTAGGAGTATAAAAACGGCAAGGTGAGACCTCATGCCCTTTACCATTTTTTAGAGGATGACCGATTAAATGTTTTGATTTTCTTAACCATTTAAGTTTAATAACCCCTTTCATTTTTAATTCATTACTCATTCCATAAGGAGTTTCAGAAGAACTGATTGCTTCGATGGTGGTGACTATTTCCAGAGTTTGTTCTACTTCTTTTCCTTCTTGATTTTTCTTTTTTATCTTTTTTTCTTCGTAATCGATAATTACCCCGGTATGGCCCATTCCTCCGCTTTTATTTTTCCATATAAATATATCTCCCTTTTGAGGTTTGTAATTTATATCATCATGTTTCAGTAAATATTCCGAATAGTTTTCACCAAAGTCGTGCAGTATCCTTGTATTTCCTGCCATTACCTTTTTACTCCATTCTATTTTTTGTAAATATCGGCACACTAATTCCGAACAATCCATCGTATTTTCTCCCGATTCTTCTACTCGGTTTTGATCGTTGGCATATCTTACTTTATACGATTTTCCTGCTTTTGCTTCTTCCTGGCTTATGGCTTTGGTTAATAACCAGTCTATTCCCTGTTGTATCTTTAAATCGCCATCAATATAGTCTAACGGCTTGTCTACCCTTTCACATTCTGCTACCTTAAATAGGACCTTGGTTGAGTTTTCTAAGGCTACGGATAATTTCTCTTCTTTTCCTCCTCTGTACCATACTTTTCTTTTAGGACGTGAGTCTGTATTATTATTTAATATATTTATTACCAGATCCACTACCTTATCATCGGAAAGATTCCCAGTTTCATCTGCCTGCAAATACATTTTATCTTTATACCAGTCGGCCATTCCGGTTAGGGCAGCTTGATACGGGGTATAGCCTTTTTCATTAATTGCCGAGGTAAATACATTAAAACCACTGTCGGGCGCTTGTTGATCTATTTGCTCTTGAATTTTACCGTAATTCTCTCTCCCGGTTATCTGAAGCAATCCCCGACCTTTAAATCTCCAGCCGTCTTCTCCTCCTTTATTTCCTAATTCCTTACGATTGCCGTAAGCTATTTCTGCTATTTTTCTTTGATTGGCCGGGTGCTGAGCCGTTCTTCCATATTGATAGGCTAATTCATTAGGAGGGCTTTTTTCATTCAAGGCCGGATTGGCCCGAAAAGCTTTTAAATGTTTGGGTAAATCTTGCGCAGCATAATTTAAACTTTCACCTTCTAAGGCTCCTTTCAAATCTAAGCCCGATTCTTCGCGAGATTGTGCAAAAAAATGTGCTTTTCGTGCACAAGTGTCTATGTTAAATTTATCTTTATTTTAAATTTTATTTAAAAAGAGATTATTATTTTATTGGTTCTGCTATACGCCTGTAATCATAAGGGTTTGGATCATCTTCCATTCCTTCTCCTCCATTAAAATAATCTTTTTCTTTCTTCGCTGCCTCATACCATTCTTTAAATTTAGGTAAACCATAATAATTATTCTTTTTAAATTCTTTTTCGTAAGCCTCTCTTTCAAAATGATAGTAATAGAATCGGGTCATAAACATTTGATTATAATCATAATGTTTATCGTATTTATATTGCTCTCCCCAATACAATAAATAAGCAGCAATTTTTGCTTTTTGTTCTATTGTCAAATTTTCTTCTTTAATTGCTGAGGATACCAAATAATTTGATAAATACTCTGCTACATACATAATATATAAATCGTCATGTGGGGTAGATAATTCTTTCAGTAAATCCAAGGTATTTTGATGTACTCGTATTTCTCCATTACAATCCTTGGTCCATAATAGTTTTCCCAATTCTTTCAAATGTTTTGTTTCGGCAAACTTTGAAAATAGTGGTAAATCCGTATTTTCAATCACCCATTTCAATAGTTTTTTATCCTCAGTATAACCAAATTCAGTTACCAAACTGCGCATAAAAAATTCATCATGCATAACCAGCCATGGAAACTGACTTTTATCGTCATTAAGGATGTATTTGTTACGAGAAATTACATATTGAGGTATTTTTACTTTATATGAAGCACTATCTATTGGAAATTCTACAACCCTAACTGGTGATATCAGAAAGCTCATATAACTATTTTTCAACATTAAAACAATATTACCTGTATAATCTGAAGGAAAATATTCAGATCTTGAGATACCTTTATTTTCTCCACTTTTTTCATCTTTCATATATTGACTGCCATATAAAAAGATAAATTCATCTCCTATTTTATTCATTCTGCAAGGTTGATTTATCTTCATATTTACTCCGAATACTTTTTGAATCTTTGCCTGAAATTCTTCTCTGGTCGGCATTTTATATCCGTTGCTAAGTAAAGACTTTAAAATTTCTGAATTAATCCAATTAACATGGCTATCATATATTGGTGTTTCTGTGTCTATACAATAATAAGCTTCATTGAGCATCTTTTTCATCGAAGTCATATCTAAGTTTTGCATTGTATCTATTATTTGCATTTGCTTTTCTTCTTTTTCTTCTTTGTTTTCTTGGTCTATTATTTGTTTTTGTTCTTGGTTTACTTGTTTTTTTTCCTGACAACTTGCCAAAAAGGTAAATAGACAAAATTGTAATATTAATATTTGTTTGATCATTTTTAGGTTTTTATAATTTTTTTGTATAATTTTTAGGTCTGAAATATCCAATCCATCCTTCATGATTTACCAGGGCTTTACTGGTGCGCTTATAAACGGATGTACGCGTTTGCTTATTTCCGGGAAATCCTCCATTAGCAACTGTATTTTGTGATTCATCTGCACTTCCAAACTTTCCTATAGCCTCTAAAATTGTAACTAAATCTTTTTGTGGATCATATTTATAGACTATTCCTGTATGACCTCCTTTGGAGGGACTTCTCCATACAAATATATCTCCCCTTTGTGGCTTAAAACTTTCTTCTTTGCCTACTAAGTCTATATTATTGTTACCTAACAGCTTCCTAAATTCTTTTTCACTGGTCATTCCTGATGTGGTCATATAGATTGGTTCATTTTTAGCTTTATTTATGCCTATTTCTAATTCATACAGATATCTGCTTACTAACTCTGAACAATCCATAAATTTCAACCCGGCTTCACTGACTTCTGTTCTGTATTGGTCTGTTTCTTGTTTATATTCATAATGATTGTCAACTAGTCTTTTCATCTTAGCTAATACTCCTTCTTCTTCCAGCTCCAACTCTTTGCCCCCTCTACAAACAGCTTTGTCGTACTTAAACCATGTTTTTAACTTTCTAAGTCCTTCTTTACGCTTTTCCCAACCATGCGGATCGGGTTTATCTTTATGTGTGAGCGGATACCCATTTAATATTTTAGATTGAAACCAAAAGTATTTTTCTTCCTCTATAGTTTCTTCATAGGCTAATGCAATATCATTTAATGATTTTCCCACTCCTTTTGGGAATGTATCTCGTTTCCATTTAGCGTACGCATTTTTTTCTTTATCACCATAATCTCTTATATATGAAAGTGCCTTTTTTTCAATACTCCATTCCCAACCGGCACTGTCTATGGCATAATGTAGATCTTTGGATATCAAATCAGGATCGGCGATAAATATTCTTTTCTCTTCTTTTTTCAGATACCCATTGTCTGCTAAATATTTTCCATAGTTTTCATAAGGTCCGGGATCATCGTAAGCAGTTTTATCCTTATTTAAATTACCGGTAAGTTGTATCAATCCTCTCCCTTTATAAAAGGAAGTACTGGATTTATATTTACTCGGTTTTTCTTGCGATAATTTAAAAAATCCCGTCTCTGCATTTACTTGAGCCAAAAAAGTAATCTTTTGTATGCAAGTATTAATACCATATCTGCGAAACATTTGGTTTAATTCCCTAGTTAAACTTTTTACGCTGTTGTCATTAATCAATCCGTCGGTCCACAGTTTCGTATTCCCGTTCATATGGATCAGCAATTGTTCCATTTCTTCTTCGGTAAAATCTCGATGACAATAACAATTACGTTTTTTCATCAAATTCTTCCCCCTGGCCACGGTAACCAAAGAAACAGAAGATAAATCTTCAAGATTTCCCAGATCAGAAACATAGAGCGGATTAAAAAAATGGAAAAAACCAGATTCCACCTTTTTTAATTGTTCTGCGGTAGGAGTTTGCCCTTCCTCCAAAGTGGGCATGGCAATGCCCACCTGCGAATACTCCTCATTAAAAACCTTTTCATACGAATCCCTGTTTACCGTCTTCAGCTGAGATTCCAATTCCACCCAAACCGTTGCATCGTTTGCATCCTTTTCCTCCTTAAAAACAGCGATATAGAACACCTGAGGGCTCGGAACGTTCGAGTCCCTCTCCGGGGTAAAATCCAGCGACAGTAAGCCGTCGGTCCCCACCACCTCAGCCTCATACCTTTTTGCCTGTGTTGCCACCATAAAGGACTTTTGCTTTTCGTTATAAGAATCCGCCCAATCATCCGCCCCCAATTTTTTATACACAACCACCGTTAGTTTTTCCTTAGCCATACCCACGGTATGTACCCAAACCGTATGTTTTATGCCGTACTCAGTAGTCTTTATCTGAACATCATCCGCTGCCTCATTAGAAAAACACATAGAAGTAATGCGCGCAGGAGCAGGGACTTTCAAATATTCTCTGCGATCCAATATCAAATATAACGTTTTCCCGTCTATATGCACCGTTTCCACTTCTTGACCGTCTGCCCGGTGGATCAAGGATATGCGAGAAAGATCCAACGGTTCTTTTGAGGTAAATTCCACCGTAAAAAAAAGTTGGGTCTGTACTTTAGGGTCGGGATTGATGGTTTGTATCTTTTCTTTACTTTCCCGGTCCACAATAAAGGAAAGTTGACAACTTCCTTTTTTATCCAAGACGGCATCCAGTTCTTTTATCAAACATTCTTGTCGGCGGAAGGTTTCCAACGGTTCAAAGTTGGGATGTTCTGCCCAAATCGTTACTTTGATTCCAACGCTCTCCAACCCTTTCAAACTAAGGTAGAAATAATTTTCTTCCTCCCAGCCCGTCTCGGTCCTTCTGGTTCCGTTTTTGTAACACCACAGGGCTCTTTCCAGAAAAACCTCTTCCGCTTGTACGGTTTTTTTTACCGAACGGCGACTTACTTCCTCTCCCTTCAGTTGGGCCGAAAAAGTAACTTTATCTTTCCTGTCCATTCGTAAAAACGCTTGTTGACAGTCGGAGGACAGACTCCATTCCAACTCGACAGAATGCGGATAGGTCCATTGCGGCGTTTCTCCCGCTTGCAGAGACATCAAGGGTTGGATCTTATAGACAGCTTCTGCTCCCACGGGTATTTTTTCAGGACCGCTGATGCTTTCCAAACGGTTCTTGCCTACTTCAATCCATGCCGTATCCGGGCCCTTTCCCAAAACAGCTGTCGAGTCTTTATCTTCCCCGAAGGCTTGGAATTTATAAATCCCGTAAAGGTCGGTTACAGGCTGCCCTTGTTTTTTGAATTCTTCGACAAGCGCTGCAACACTGATCTTTAACTCTTCTTTAAGTCCTAACCGCATGACTTTTCCCCCGTCTTTTTGAACAATCCAAAAAGCCCGATTCCCTAATCCGATCATTCCTTCGTAATTATACTTGATTTTCGAGACTTTCAGATGAAAAATGCCGTCTTTTCGTATCTTGTCGCTTCCCAGGTTTTTTATATTTTCTGCCGATCGGTTTTTTATTTTTACGGTCAACATGCGCCGATTAGGCAACATTCCCATCGGAACATAATTATGGTCTTCCAACTCTATAACATAAGAGCCGCTGTTGCGAAAAGAAGCCATCAGACTTCCCGAGAGAATCTGCGCTCCCAAAGGACTGTTTTTATGATCGGCAGAAAATCCCGGAGCATTGGTATATAAGATCGTCCCGTTCAAATCTTTGATGCGCCATCGCATGCCTTGCAACATAAAAAACTTGGTTTTTTCCGAATCGGGAAAGGTATAGCGAGGGGTAAAATAGGCGGGGGTATTTTTGGGAAGTTCCACGATTTTCTCTTTGGAAACCTGCTTTGCGTTGACAACAATTTCCTCGAGTTTGTTTGCTTTGCGATGGATGATTATTTTGGTAGAATCGCCGATGGGAACCTTTCCGTATCCGAAGATGGTGGTCTTGCCTTCAGGTAACTCTTCCAGATTTACTTGGTGTGTGCTTCCGTATTCCAGATAGGTTTTTATTCGGTCTTTTTGAGTATCTCCTTTGTAGTAGGCCCAATTGACCAGGCTGGCATCGTCTTTTTCCCTTACTGTGGCCTGAAGGGTGATTGTTTTAACCGCTCCGCCTATTTCAAAGCACACTTCTCGATGGGAGGGGATTGTTTGCTTGGGAACGCTTGAAGAAACCAAATCTATTTTGCTTACCGAAGGAATGGTATTTCCTAATGAAGCCGCAACCTTAGGACTTATCATAAAAATATCATACGATTCCCTGAGGTGTTTTTTAAAAATTTTAGCCGAGAGTTTGACCTTTTGGCCGTGGTTTTTTATGGTGATTTTCCCCTTATACTTACACTCCCCGTAGGAAGCTTCCGTCAGTGGTTTTTGTTTGCCGAATTCGGCGTTTTGATAATAATCTTTCCATGAAATTTGCGGGGTGCAGGCCGGCTGGGGGCTGCTTCGGTTACACAATCCAAAATTCATGTGGTCTTGGTCATCTTCCAGCCAAGTGGCTATTTTCTTTTGGTTGGCCAGGTACTTGTCATCGTCCTTATGCTTTACTTTTAAAATACATTCGGGAATACTTCCTCGGTTGCAGCTTACGCAAGCTCCTTCTACTACTAAGGCTAAATGATCGGGTTTTTTATCGGGCATGGAGTTAGTTTTTTTTAAGGTTGAGTTAGTGGGAGTAAAGCAATTAAAAAAAATTCTCTTTACTTTTTTATTTTTACGGGTTTACAAGCGGAAAAATTCCATAAGAATTAGATTCCTATTTACACTAAATAAACTATACACGAAACAACGAGACGTTATATTCATAAGTTAGGCTTTGTGAAAATTATTCGGCTAAGATAAAGATTTTTTTATCAGAATTTATAACTTTTACGGTTATTTTTACTTTAACTTGTTGATCATCACAAAGATGCTGTTGGGTTGTCTGAACAAAGTTATGGGTTGGTTTCAGGGTTTCTTTGAAAATAACTACAGGCTATCTGTTTGTGGTTTATGGATTTACAGTGTTGGGGTGTTGTTTTTATTCACCGATATGAACAATTTTCCCCATATGATTCAAACGAACTTTAACGATATTTCTAACCCCACTAGGTCTTTCCCTCCTCCAGATTATTCTTTTTAAATTTGCATCATTAAATTCAATGCCGGTTTCCAAATGATGTCTAAAATAATAGTCTTTAGAAGCTAATTTTTGGACTCTGAATAGATGTTGGGAAATTAGATTTAAGTTTTTTTCATCGTTGATATCTAGATCATTCGGATTGAAATCTTCTGAAGGAAATAAAAACATCTCGTTTTGTTTTATGGTAAAAAGAAATTTCCAACCCAGGTTTTCATTATAGAATTTATCAATTACGGGAAGACCTTGATTTACTTTTTCGACCGCTTCAAAAAAACTGACTATTTTTTCCTGTAGGTTTCCTTCTGCATCTTCATAAATAGCTACATGATGGTTATTTCCCGTACTCACAAAGTCTACCGGAATAGGTTTGCCGTTTAAATCTAAAAGTTCGTTTCCGAAATGGTCTTTTTTAGTATGTAGCGATTCCACATTACTAACTCCGATTATAGTTGCTGTTTTAATGCAGATTCCTTTTTCTTGGTTTAGCCAGATGGGTTTTTTTTCCAAATCTGAAAAGGCTTCTTTAGCATTTCCATGAGCTTCTTTTAATCGATTTCTTAGTATGTTTTGGGTAGTGGGATCCAATACTTTTTCAATAGTTTTTTCATTTTTAAAATTTTCGGGGGTAATAGCTTTTCTTATAGTATAAACTTTTTCAAACCATTGGATGGTAACTTTTTCAGGAATGGTATCGGTTGAATAAGCATTCAAAAAAATTGGTTTTTTAATTACGGAATTTTTACCGGAAAAAGCTTTTTTAGGATCATTGAAATGATCATTCAATCGTTTTAATAAAGCATTTTTGTATATAGGATTTTGAACCATTGATACCGTCTCATAGTTACATTTTGAAGAAATCATTATTTCTTTAGTCCGGGAAATTTTTGACATCCCATAAATGGTTTCTTTATGTAAAGGGCCTCTTGGCGTAAGTTCAAGCTTGGGCGAATATCCCCCTTTTTTCTTAGGTTTATTTAAGTTTACAGTGGTTACCGTATTTTTAGTTTTGTATGAAACCAATATTTCTTTTAATTGCTTTTCGACTTCTTGTCTAAAATTTTGAGTTGGAAAAGTAAATCGAGAGGGGCTGCTTCCATTTTCATTGATTTTATCATATTTGATCTTCTTTTCAATAGCAAGAATAACTGCATGGCGTTTATGTTTTTCATCGTCCCGAGCATTCATATGATTTAAATATTGAATATGATTTCGGGATGTAAAAGCAACAAGTAAAGCATCGAGAGCTTGATGACGATGGTCATTTCCTTTATCCCAATCGATGATCATTTCTTTTTTTTCACCTCTTGAATTTTCAATCAACTTTGTAAGTCCGGCGTTACGGAATTTTTCAATATTCAACTCTTTCATAAGTTCAGTTAAGTTCCAATCTTTACGTAATTTAGAAGTAATATCACTGCAAGTAGTAACCAGATCGGGAGCAATTTCAAAAAGGAGTTCCTTAATTTTTCCGGCAATATATGGTGTATCTTGCAACTCTCTGTTGATAAAACTTTCACCTATTTCGGATCCTTTTTTACGTAAGTTTTTATATTTGGTTTCGGAAATAGCTCCTTTCTTATATAATTCTGAAATTACATATTGAAAGTGTTCTTCTTTCTCTTTTCCTTGATTTGATAGGTAATCGAAAGCAGTTAAATTACTTTTTTCAAGGTTTGCTTGCCTGGGAACCAGTACTTTATTGGAAAAGCTGTCATCAAATACTTTGGATTGCGGGATGATATGGTCAACGTCATAGTTGTTTGTAAAAAGATAATCTTTATTTATAGGAGTATCAGTATATAAATCGTTAAAACCGTTCGCTTCCAATTCTAAATATAATCGATAGCGAGTTATATCGTTCTTTGAGGGGTTCGAAATATTAAATTCTTTTTTTAGTATTTCTGAATATTTTTGATATCGAATTTTAGCAGCATCCCTATTTTTTGAAATTTTTTCTCGCTCTTTAGCATTTTTTTTGAGCTCTTTTGCTAATTCAAGGCGTACTTCATCAAATGCACCATACTCATCCATTAATGAATTTACCAGGTTAATTAATTGGTTTATGACTTTTTCCACTACAGGGCTTCTCAAAGAATTTTTAGGTAAAATTTCGAGTCGATCTTTTAATTTGCGGTTATTACTATCCTCACGGGGCAGGGAATGTTTAGAATGTTTATATCCCGCCATTATGCATGCCTCACTAAAAGTATTTTCTTTACAATAGGGGTAAATTTTTCGCATTGCCTTACTACTTAAATTACCATATTCTGAATCATATGAGATGGAAGCAAAGAGTTGTGCATATTCCTTTTTAAATCCGAATTTAGTAGTTAACAGTTCCAACAATTTATCATTTCCCGAAGTAGAATTGTCTCCTTCATAAGAATATACTAAATGCCAGAGCTGATATGCGCTTTGATTTTCAAATTCAGGATTCGGAAGCAACGGGTCAAAATCTAATATAGAAGTAGAAATAGAACATGTTTCAAAGACAGATTTTACTATTTCTTTGATTTCGGCGGCAGGGATTTTACTGTCTCCCGGTTTTAACTCTTCTTGGTCTTCCGGTATGTCCAAAAGTTCAAAAACATTATATCCTTCTATATCTAAAATTTTAAGATAAATTCGGTAAAGCTGTTCTTGAGTTCGATTTCCTTCCAGGATTGTAAAATTGATTTTAGTTTCTTTAGAGGGCAATTCTAATAGGGATAAAGCTTTTGGTCCGGATAGGTTTCCTTTAATATTCAGTTCTGTAAATAGTAATTCTTTTTCTTTTAACGTCAACGGACGATCGCTTCCTTCCCTTTTGATGAGTACATTACCAAGGCTTTGCCATATTTTGAATTGTTGGAAAAGAGGGGAGGACTTGGGGGCAACCTTTAAACCGATTTTTTTCTTTTTCTTTTTTCCGTTTTTATTTATTTCAATTTCTTGGTTTTCAAATTCACAAAAATTAATTAATCTTTTTTGGGAACGAAGTTTACGTTGGTAAAAGATAACGGAATCTCGAATCTTTTTTTTTAGCCCAGGAGTAAGTTGAGGGTGGAATTGCGCTTGAGTTTCCCATATTTGCTCAAACTCATCAAGATAGTCTTGTCTCAAAAATACTTGATTTTTTAATTTGGTGTGAATATTTTTTTCTACTTGGGAAAAAAGATTTTCGCCTATTGTCTGTTGGTTGAAATAAAGCTCTTTACTTCGATCACTAATTGCGCCTAAATATCCGCTGGAATTAGCAATATGGTTATTTATTTCAGCCAAAACATAGGCTATTTCTTCAAGAGTTATTTTTTCCGAGACTGCTTGGTCTCTCCATTTAAAGGCTTGTAACTTTTTTTCATCTCTTTTCCCTTTATTTATGGCGATTCTGATTCCATATTTTTTTAAAAATAAAGCGGCAGTTGCTCTTTGTCCTTTTCCTTCCAGTTCTTTTTTAAAATCTTCGGTCAAAATATCGGGATAATATTTTTTTTGAAAATCCCATAATGCGGACCATTCCTTTTCTAAATCGGAACGGTAAAAGTCAGGAATTTGCTTTTTCCCTTTTTTTATAAGTTGGTAAATATATTGCCCGGGAGTTAACTTTTTTTCATATAAAAGCTTAGCAATCTCCATTCCGTCTATTGCTTTCCCATCCTCATTGTTTTTTACTTTTCGACTGCTTTTATATCCTCTCTTTTTGTTTATATGAAGTAAAACCCTGGCTAATTCTTCCAGTTCAATTCTTTCTTTTGTTGCTTTTGCTCGATTTTTTAAGGTTTCGAAAGAGGTAAATTTACCTTTTTCTGTCAAGGAAGAGTTGGATGAAATAATTTGGTTTTGAAGTAGTAATGCGATTAAGTTATTTCTTCTCAGCTTAAAACGTTGAAGGTTTCTTCTAGCGCTTCTTACTGAAGATCTTTCTGCATTGGGTGTAACAGACAATCCTTTCTCAAAATTATTCTTTTCATCTTTGGTTATAGGAATTACCCGCACCCCTAATTTGGAAATAGTATTTAAATTTGGATTTTCTTCATTTTCACGGACAACAGCCCAGCCAATTGAAGATACTCCTACGTTCAGGCCAAGAATTTTCTTAAAAGACATAATGATCTATTTGGTTTTAGTAATTATTCAATAAAAGTATAAACTAATTAGAAATAAAAAAAATGTATATTTATGATGAATTAGTTTAATTTATTGATTATATTTGAAGCAAATAAAATTTGAAAGCAATTCACAATAAGGATTATTCCGTTGTGAAAACATTAAAGGCGGGAATTATCTCGCTTTTTTATTGGTATGTTGGTAAGTTTAGGCTGTTATAGTAGATGGTATTTTATAAGGATAATTTATATTAAATCACATTCATTTAATTTCTTTAATAAGAATAGTATAAACCGGAAAATGGTCACTATATCCCCCCGTATAATTATTATTAGAAAAAGTACGGTAGGGATAGCCTTTATAAGGACCTTCTTGTGTAATTAAATAAAAAGGCGCAAACACGTTCATTCTATAAAAGTGATAACCTTCCTGATCTGTAACAAGGGCAGGAGACATAATTTGTTGATCAAAAAAGCTAAATGAATCTTGATAGGCAATAGTTCCTAATCCTTTTTTAAATAAGTTCTCTGCGGGATTATAATAAGAACCGGTTGTTACGTTTTCTTTTTTAGATACCGTATTTAACCCCTTTTTAATGCTGGGGCTGGTACAATCATCATTAAAATCACCCATAGCTATTATTTTTGCCTTTGGGTTGATGCTTATAAGGCTATCCATTGCTTGTTTTAAGACTTTGGCAGCTGCCATCCTTTTGGGTAGGCTTCTTTGTTCACCTCCTCGTCGGGAAGGCCAATGGTTGACCAAGAAATACATTTTTTCACCCTCTAACAGACCTTCTACCAGTAGTATATCGCGTGTGTAATTTTTATAACCTTCTTGTCTGGGTAAATTTATGAAAAGCTTTTGTTTATTTTGGAGGATAAACCTTGTTTTGTTATATAATAAGCCAACGTCTATGCCTCTTTCATCGAAAGAATTGAGATGAATAAATTCATAATTTCCTCCTCTTTTATTGATGGCTTTGCATAGATCATTCAATACATGCTCATTTTCAATTTCACATAAACCAATGATTGCCGGCATAGATTGAGTTTCGGCCTTTCCGGTTTCGGATATAACTCGGCTGATGTTATTGATTTTTTCTTTATATTTTTTTGTATTCCAGCGTTTCGAACCTTTGTAATGGAATTCGTCGGTTAAAATATGCTTTCTGACTACCTTTTTTCCTTTTAGTTTATTGAAGGATAGTTCACCTCGGTACACTTCATATCCGGATTGTAAAGCTTCATCTTCGGATACGCTTATTTGATACTTTGGATCATTAGGATCCAGGGTGCCGTTAATAAGATCAGCAGATGGAATGGTGTCATAGAGATTTTCTACGTTATAAAACATGACAGTTGCTGATTTATATCGTATTTGTGCTTCACAAGGGGTATAAATCATTAATAAAAAAATAAAAACAAATATATTTTTTAAAAATATACGCATAGATCCGCTTTTTTATATTAACAAAACTAAAAATAAATAATTAT